>NZ_CP165626.1:0-3335000 GCF_041200095.1 Flavobacterium sp. WC2416
AAAAAACCCTATCCAAATAAATGAATAGGGTTTTTAAAGAAAGGCGACGACATACTCTCCCACATAACTGCAGTACCATCTGCGCAGGCGGGCTTAACTACTCTGTTCGGGATGGGAAGAGGTGAGCCCCGCCGCAATAACCACCTTAAGAAGTTATAATTGCTTTGGGCAATTTTTCAATGATTGTTTATCTTATGATAAAAATCTATTGAACAATATCTTAACATACTGAGATAAAGAAAAAAATATTGTAGTTCCTGAAATAAATTCAGGATAAAAGAAAGTTTCCCCAGCCTCTTGCGAGGCTGGAAAGGTGTACATAAGCTTACGGATTATTAGTACTACTCGACTATGACATTACTGCCTTTACATCTATAGCCTATCAACGTGGTCATCTCCCACGATCCTTAAAAGAAATCTCATCTTGTGGTGGGTTTCGCGCTTATATGCTTTCAGCGCTTATCCCTTCCAAACGTAGCTACTCTGCCATGCCACTGGCGTGACAACAGATACACTAGAGGTTTGTCCAATTCGGTCCTCTCGTACTAGAATCAGATCCACTCAAATTTCTTGCGCCCACAGTAGATAGAGACCGAACTGTCTCACGACGTTCTGAACCCAGCTCGCGTGCCACTTTAATGGGCGAACAGCCCAACCCTTGGGACCTTCTCCAGCCCCAGGATGTGACGAGCCGACATCGAGGTGCCAAACCCCCCCGTCGATATGAGCTCTTGGGGGAGATCAGCCTGTTATCCCCGGCGTACCTTTTATCCTTTGAGCGATGGCCCTTCCATGCGGAACCACCGGATCACTATGCTCTACTTTCGTACCTGATCGACCTGTATGTCTCTCAGTCAAGCTCCCTTATGCCATTGCACTCTACGCACGGTTACCAAGCGTACTGAGGGAACCTTTAGAAGCCTCCGTTACTCTTTTGGAGGCGACCACCCCAGTCAAACTACCCACCAAGCAATGTCCCCCGCAAAACGGGGTTAGGCCTCAGATAAACAAAGGGTTGTATTTCAACAATGACTCCACAACGCCTAGCGACGCCACTTCACAGTCTCCAACCTATCCTACACATCATTTATCCAAGGTCAATACTAAGCTATAGTAAAGGTGCACAGGGTCTTTTCGTCCCACTGCGGGTAAACGGCATCTTCACCGTTACTACAATTTCACCGAGCTCATGGCTGAGACAGTGTCCAGATCGTTACACCATTCGTGCAGGTCGGAACTTACCCGACAAGGAATTTCGCTACCTTAGGACCGTTATAGTTACGGCCGCCGTTTACTGGGGCTTCATTTCAATGCTTCTGGTTACCCATAACATCTCCACTTAACCTTCCAGCACCGGGCAGGTGTCAGGCCCTATACTTCATCTTACGATTTTGCAGAGCCCTGTGTTTTTGATAAACAGTCGCCTGGACCTCTTCACTGCGGCCAGCATTGCTGCTGGCGACCCTTCTCCCGAAGTTACGGGTCTATTTTGCCTAATTCCTTAGCCATGAATCTCTCGAGCACCTTAGAATTCTCATCTCGACTACCTGTGTCGGTTTGCGGTACGGGTACTATTAACCTGAAGTTTAGAGGTTTTTCTTGGAAGCCCTTAGGTGCACTATCTCTTTGTCCGAAGACGCCGAGTACTATCGTATTTCCCCAAAACCCGTGGATTTGCCTGCGGGTCTTATAGGTAGGTACTTCAACGAACTATTCCGTCAGTTCGCGGCACTTTCATCACTCCGTCACCCCATCACAGTTAACAGTAGTACGGGAATATTAACCCGTTGTCCATCGACTGTCCCTTTCGGGTTCGCCTTAGGTCCCGACTAACCCACAGCTGATTAGCATAGCTGTGGAAACCTTAGTCTTTCGGTGTGCGGGTTTCTCGCCCGCATTATCGTTACTTATGCCTACATTTTCTTTTCTCACCGGTCCAGCATACCTTACGATACACCTTCTACCCTGTGAGAATGCTCCCCTACCACTTACAATAAATTGTAAATCCATAGCTTCGGTAATATACTTATGCCCGATTATTATCCATGCTCGTCCGCTCGACTAGTGAGCTGTTACGCACTCTTTAAATGAATGGCTGCTTCCAAGCCAACATCCTAGCTGTCTATGCAGACAAACCTCGTTCTTTCAACTTAGTATATATTTGGGGACCTTAGCTGATGGTCTGGGTTCTTTCCCTCTCGGACTTGGACCTTAGCACCCAAGCCCTCACTGTTAGTGAACATTATATAGCATTCGGAGTTTGTCAGGAATTGGTAGGCGGTGAAGCCCCCGCATCCAATCAGTAGCTCTACCTCTATATAACTTTATAACTAACGCTGCACCTAAATGCATTTCGGGGAGTACGAGCTATTTCCGAGTTTGATTGGCCTTTCACCCCTACCCACAGATCATCCCAAGACTTTTCAACGTCAACGGGTTCGGTCCTCCACTATGTGTTACCACAGCTTCAACCTGTCCATGGGTAGATCACACGGTTTCGCGTCTAACACTACTGACTAAAGCGCCCTATTCAGACTCGCTTTCGCTACGGATCCGTGGCTTAACCACTTATCCTTGCCAGCAACGTTAACTCGTAGGCTCATTATGCAAAAGGCACGCCGTCACCCCACGAAGGGGCTCCGACCGCTTGTAAGCGTATGGTTTCAGGATCTATTTCACTCCGTTATTCACGGTTCTTTTCACCTTTCCCTCACGGTACTGGTTCACTATCGGTCTCTCAGGAGTATTTAGCCTTAGCGGATGGTCCCGCCAAATTCAGACAGGATTTCTCGTGTCCCGCCCTACTCAGGATACCACTATCAATTATATCACTTACCTATACAGGACTATCACCCTCTTTGGTTCTACTTTCCAGTAGATTCTAGTTCGTTTTACATTGAATATCGTGGTCCTACAACCCCAACATTGCCGTAACAACATTGGTTTGGGCTAATCCGCGTTCGCTCGCCACTACTTACGGAATCACTTTTGTTTTCTTCTCCTCCGCCTACTTAGATGTTTCAGTTCAGCGGGTTTGCCCACCTATCGGTGTACTAGATCTTCAATCTAGTGGGTTGCCCCATTCAGGTATCTACGGATCAATCGGTGTGTGCCCGTCCCCGTAGCTTTTCGCAGCTTATCACGCCTTTCATCGCCTCTGAGAGCCAAGGCATCCCCCATACGCCCTTATTTTGCTTATTGTACCAATCTTAAATTTAATTAAGACCGTTTTTGTTTGTTTTCTACTATAAATAGTAAAAAACGCTTTCTACTTTTTATATTTTTCTTATCTCAATATGTCAATGAACTTTTATCGCTAGTTTAATCGTTTTTTCGTTTAATCGTTTAACCGATTTAACAAATCAACGTATCAACTTTTGATTTGTGGAGAATAACGGAGTCGAACCGTTGACCTCCTGCGTGCAAGGCAGGCGCTCTAGCCAGCTGAGCTAATCCCCCGTTTCAAATTTTAAATTATGAATGGTGAATTTTGAATTAATGTATAATTCATACTCATACTTCTAAAATTTCCTTTTATTCTGAATTTATTTCAGAATCTATTTAAGTTTAATAGTTGTCTCGGACAGACTCGAACTGTCGACCCCTACATTATCAGTGTAGTACTCTAACCAGCTGAGCTACGAGACACTCTTATTCTTAAATGGTATTATTTGAACTAACAGCAAGAGTAATAAATTCTCAATCTTTGTTTCCACTTTCTCTTTTCGTCTCTTTCCCTACCGTGTTGATTAATCAACTAACACTAAGGCTCTAGAAAGGAGGTGTTCCAGCCGCACCTTCCGGTACGGCTACCTTGTTACGACTTAGCCCTAGTTACCAGTTTTACCCTAGGCAGCTCCTTGCGGTCACCGACTTCAGGCACCCCCAGCTTCCATGGCTTGACGGGCGGTGTGTACAAGGCCCGGGAACGTATTCACCGGATCATGGCTGATATCCGATTACTAGCGATTCCAGCTTCACGGAGTCGAGTTGCAGACTCCGATCCGAACTGTGACCGGTTTTGTAGATTCGCTCCTGGTCGCCCAGTGGCTGCTCTCTGTACCGGCCATTGTAGCACGTGTGTAGCCCAAGGCGTAAGGGCCGTGATGATTTGACGTCATCCCCACCTTCCTCACAGTTTGCACTGGCAGTCTCGTTAGAGTTCCCGACATGACTCGCTGGCAACTAACAACAGGGGTTGCGCTCGTTATAGGACTTAACCTGACACCTCACGGCACGAGCTGACGACAACCATGCAGCACCTTGTAAATTGTCTTGCGAAAAGTCTGTTTCCAAACCGGTCAATCTACATTTAAGCCTTGGTAAGGTTCCTCGCGTATCATCGAATTAAACCACATGCTCCACCGCTTGTGCGGGCCCCCGTCAATTCCTTTGAGTTTCAAACTTGCGTTCGTACTCCCCAGGTGGGATACTTATCACTTTCGCTTAGCCACTGAGATTGCTCCCAACAGCTAGTATCCATCGTTTACGGCGTGGACTACCAGGGTATCTAATCCTGTTCGCTACCCACGCTTTCGTCCATCAGCGTCAATATATTAGTAGTAACCTGCCTTCGCAATTGGTATTCCATGTAATCTCTAAGCATTTCACCGCTACACTACATATTCTAGTTACTTCCTAATAATTCAAGTCTAGCAGTATCAATGGCCGTTCCACCGTTGAGCGATGGGCTTTCACCACTGACTTACTAAACCGCCTACGGACCCTTTAAACCCAATGATTCCGGATAACGCTTGGATCCTCCGTATTACCGCGGCTGCTGGCACGGAGTTAGCCGATCCTTATTCTTACGATACCGTCAAGACTCTACACGTAGAGTTGTTTCTTCTCGTATAAAAGCAGTTTACAATCCATAGGACCGTCATCCTGCACGCGGCATGGCTGGATCAGGCTTGCGCCCATTGTCCAATATTCCTCACTGCTGCCTCCCGTAGGAGTCTGGTCCGTGTCTCAGTACCAGTGTGGGGGATCTCCCTCTCAGGACCCCTACCCATCGTAGCCTTGGTATGCCGTTACCATACCAACTAGCTAATGGGACGCATGCTCATCTTTCACCGATAAATCTTTAATAATTAAATGATGCCACTCAATTATACTATGAGGTATTAATCCAAATTTCTCTGGGCTATCCCTCTGTGAAAGGTAGATTGCATACGCGTTACGCACCCGTGCGCCGGTCTCTAATTCCGAAGAACTATACCCCTCGACTTGCATGTGTTAAGCCTGCCGCTAGCGTTCATCCTGAGCCAGGATCAAACTCTTCATCGTATATTATGCAAGAACCATAAATGATTCTCTATTTATTTTTGACTGAAGGTCTAGTGGTTTTTTCAAATCTCTCGATTCTATTACTCTTTATTCTTTTGTCTTAAGATCTCTCTTAAAACGGCTGTCAATTCAATATGTCTAGGAACGTGTCTTATCTTGTTTTTCACTCGTAGCAACACTTAACGTGTCGCTCGAAGCGGGTGCAAAAGTAGATATTACTTTTAAACCTCACAAGCTTTTTTGAAACTTTTTTAGAAAATAAATTTCCTAATTAATTCCGTTTGCTTGCCAGTATTTTAAAGAACGTCTGCGTTGTTGCGGGTGCAAAAATAACACCTTTATACCGTTATTCAATACTTTTAATGCCTTTTTTTTAACCTTTTCGCAACTTTGTTTTTAAGTTGTTGAAAACCCGTATTTTAAATAAAGTTTTTTTATCCATCCAATACTCCCTTATCGACAGAGAAGCTTTAATAAAGCAGTTTGAACTACCTCCGCAAAATATAGCCTTTCCCAATAGCACTTCTATCGTCCTAACAAGACAGACTAACTACGCTCTTTCAATCGTATTTTATCCCATAAAAGCTTCTCTAAAAAAAAGAATGACCATATGAGATACGCCCAAGCCCCTTTTAAAGTCTGATCAACCCTAAATCAAAAACCAAAAACAGACAGTAGCAACTCCCTAAAGCAAAGCAAGTCCTTAAAATTGTCAGCAATCAGTTCCAATCTTTACCCAAACCGCGCTTCATTGACATAACAAAGCAATACTCTCGTAGCTCTTATCCAAAAATATTCTTTTAAAAGAATGCAAAATGAAATTAAGAAATCCACTTTAGACAACTCCTGTTCCATTTAAATTTCAATAACAATTAAACGAACCCTTGAGAGGTCTGATTTTTTTAGTCTGACCACGAAAATCGGATACTGTCATCGAATCATTCAAAAATACCCGTAAATTGTTTGCAGTAAAAATACATTCCAAACCTTTAGTGTTATAATTCAGTGAGAATTTCGTTTATGTTCCTATTGACTTATTTACTAGAGAATAAATTAAACTAAAGTCAATTGTCAGACTAAAATATATTAAGTTGATATTCCCTTATTTAATCTCAATCAAAAACCACTTCATTACATAACAAATGCTTTCGTCACTATAAATAATAAAACTATTACCCATACCAAAATCTAATAATTACTGCTTTGGTACATTTTTATATTCAGAAAAAAAGGTGATTTACATAGCAAAATCTGCCGAACTACGGTTGGATTAGATATATTGTTCTGAAAACACATAAATCATTAGGATTACTATTTCTTCTCTAATACCCATTCCTTGAAGAAAAATCGATTTTTTTGCGCACAAAAAAACCCTATCCAAATAAATGAATAGGGTTTTTAAAGAAAGGCGACGACATACTCTCCCACATAACTGCAGTACCATCTGCGCAGGCGGGCTTAACTACTCTGTTCGGGATGGGAAGAGGTGAGCCCCGCCGCAATAACCACCTTAAGAAGTTATAATTGCTTTGGGCAATTTTTCAATGATTGTTTATCTTATGATAAAAATCTATTGAACAATATCTTAACATACTGAGATAAAGAAAAAAATATTGTAGTTCCTGAAATAAATTCAGGATAAAAGAAAGTTTCCCCAGCCTCTTGCGAGGCTGGAAAGGTGTACATAAGCTTACGGATTATTAGTACTACTCGACTATGACATTACTGCCTTTACATCTATAGCCTATCAACGTGGTCATCTCCCACGATCCTTAAAAGAAATCTCATCTTGTGGTGGGTTTCGCGCTTATATGCTTTCAGCGCTTATCCCTTCCAAACGTAGCTACTCTGCCATGCCACTGGCGTGACAACAGATACACTAGAGGTTTGTCCAATTCGGTCCTCTCGTACTAGAATCAGATCCACTCAAATTTCTTGCGCCCACAGTAGATAGAGACCGAACTGTCTCACGACGTTCTGAACCCAGCTCGCGTGCCACTTTAATGGGCGAACAGCCCAACCCTTGGGACCTTCTCCAGCCCCAGGATGTGACGAGCCGACATCGAGGTGCCAAACCCCCCCGTCGATATGAGCTCTTGGGGGAGATCAGCCTGTTATCCCCGGCGTACCTTTTATCCTTTGAGCGATGGCCCTTCCATGCGGAACCACCGGATCACTATGCTCTACTTTCGTACCTGATCGACCTGTATGTCTCTCAGTCAAGCTCCCTTATGCCATTGCACTCTACGCACGGTTACCAAGCGTACTGAGGGAACCTTTAGAAGCCTCCGTTACTCTTTTGGAGGCGACCACCCCAGTCAAACTACCCACCAAGCAATGTCCCCCGCAAAACGGGGTTAGGCCTCAGATAAACAAAGGGTTGTATTTCAACAATGACTCCACAACGCCTAGCGACGCCACTTCACAGTCTCCAACCTATCCTACACATCATTTATCCAAGGTCAATACTAAGCTATAGTAAAGGTGCACAGGGTCTTTTCGTCCCACTGCGGGTAAACGGCATCTTCACCGTTACTACAATTTCACCGAGCTCATGGCTGAGACAGTGTCCAGATCGTTACACCATTCGTGCAGGTCGGAACTTACCCGACAAGGAATTTCGCTACCTTAGGACCGTTATAGTTACGGCCGCCGTTTACTGGGGCTTCATTTCAATGCTTCTGGTTACCCATAACATCTCCACTTAACCTTCCAGCACCGGGCAGGTGTCAGGCCCTATACTTCATCTTACGATTTTGCAGAGCCCTGTGTTTTTGATAAACAGTCGCCTGGACCTCTTCACTGCGGCCAGCATTGCTGCTGGCGACCCTTCTCCCGAAGTTACGGGTCTATTTTGCCTAATTCCTTAGCCATGAATCTCTCGAGCACCTTAGAATTCTCATCTCGACTACCTGTGTCGGTTTGCGGTACGGGTACTATTAACCTGAAGTTTAGAGGTTTTTCTTGGAAGCCCTTAGGTGCACTATCTCTTTGTCCGAAGACGCCGAGTACTATCGTATTTCCCCAAAACCCGTGGATTTGCCTGCGGGTCTTATAGGTAGGTACTTCAACGAACTATTCCGTCAGTTCGCGGCACTTTCATCACTCCGTCACCCCATCACAGTTAACAGTAGTACGGGAATATTAACCCGTTGTCCATCGACTGTCCCTTTCGGGTTCGCCTTAGGTCCCGACTAACCCACAGCTGATTAGCATAGCTGTGGAAACCTTAGTCTTTCGGTGTGCGGGTTTCTCGCCCGCATTATCGTTACTTATGCCTACATTTTCTTTTCTCACCGGTCCAGCATACCTTACGATACACCTTCTACCCTGTGAGAATGCTCCCCTACCACTTACAATAAATTGTAAATCCATAGCTTCGGTAATATACTTATGCCCGATTATTATCCATGCTCGTCCGCTCGACTAGTGAGCTGTTACGCACTCTTTAAATGAATGGCTGCTTCCAAGCCAACATCCTAGCTGTCTATGCAGACAAACCTCGTTCTTTCAACTTAGTATATATTTGGGGACCTTAGCTGATGGTCTGGGTTCTTTCCCTCTCGGACTTGGACCTTAGCACCCAAGCCCTCACTGTTAGTGAACATTATATAGCATTCGGAGTTTGTCAGGAATTGGTAGGCGGTGAAGCCCCCGCATCCAATCAGTAGCTCTACCTCTATATAACTTTATAACTAACGCTGCACCTAAATGCATTTCGGGGAGTACGAGCTATTTCCGAGTTTGATTGGCCTTTCACCCCTACCCACAGATCATCCCAAGACTTTTCAACGTCAACGGGTTCGGTCCTCCACTATGTGTTACCACAGCTTCAACCTGTCCATGGGTAGATCACACGGTTTCGCGTCTAACACTACTGACTAAAGCGCCCTATTCAGACTCGCTTTCGCTACGGATCCGTGGCTTAACCACTTATCCTTGCCAGCAACGTTAACTCGTAGGCTCATTATGCAAAAGGCACGCCGTCACCCCACGAAAGGGCTCCGACCGCTTGTAAGCGTATGGTTTCAGGATCTATTTCACTCCGTTATTCACGGTTCTTTTCACCTTTCCCTCACGGTACTGGTTCACTATCGGTCTCTCAGGAGTATTTAGCCTTAGCGGATGGTCCCGCCAAATTCAGACAGGATTTCTCGTGTCCCGCCCTACTCAGGATACCACTATCAATTATATCACTTACCTATACAGGACTATCACCCTCTTTGGTTCTACTTTCCAGTAGATTCTAGTTCGTTTTACATTGAATATCGTGGTCCTACAACCCCAACATTGCCGTAACAACATTGGTTTGGGCTAATCCGCGTTCGCTCGCCACTACTTACGGAATCACTTTTGTTTTCTTCTCCTCCGCCTACTTAGATGTTTCAGTTCAGCGGGTTTGCCCACCTATCGGTGTACTAGATCTTCAATCTAGTGGGTTGCCCCATTCAGGTATCTACGGATCAATCGGTGTGTGCCCGTCCCCGTAGCTTTTCGCAGCTTATCACGCCTTTCATCGCCTCTGAGAGCCAAGGCATCCCCCATACGCCCTTATTTTGCTTATTGTACCAACATTCAATTAAGAATGCCGTTCTTTCTTCTGTTTAATATTACTATAAAACAGAAAAATGCTTTCTACTTTTTAATATTTTTCTTATCTCAATATGTCAATGAACTTTTTCTTTAGAGTAAAGAGTCAAGATAATAGAGACAAGACTAATCTTGTTTCTTTCTTCTTTTCTCTATCTTCTTCAGATAGTGGAGAATAACGGAGTCGAACCGTTGACCTCCTGCGTGCAAGGCAGGCGCTCTAGCCAGCTGAGCTAATCCCCCAATCTTTTTTTAATTATGAATTGTGAATTACGAATTACGATGTATATCGTGATTTTTCAACTCTAGAATTTCTTCTTTTTTATTTAAGTGTAAATAGTTGTCTCGGACAGACTCGAACTGTCGACCCCTACATTATCAGTGTAGTACTCTAACCAGCTGAGCTACGAGACACTCTTATTCTTAAATGGTATTATTTGAACTAACAGCAAGAGTAATAAATTCTTAATCTTTGTTTCCGACTTCTCTTTTCGTCTCTTTCCCCAGCGTGTTGATAAATCAACTAACACTAAGGCTCTAGAAAGGAGGTGTTCCAGCCGCACCTTCCGGTACGGCTACCTTGTTACGACTTAGCCCTAGTTACCAGTTTTACCCTAGGCAGCTCCTTGCGGTCACCGACTTCAGGCACCCCCAGCTTCCATGGCTTGACGGGCGGTGTGTACAAGGCCCGGGAACGTATTCACCGGATCATGGCTGATATCCGATTACTAGCGATTCCAGCTTCACGGAGTCGAGTTGCAGACTCCGATCCGAACTGTGACCGGTTTTGTAGATTCGCTCCTGGTCGCCCAGTGGCTGCTCTCTGTACCGGCCATTGTAGCACGTGTGTAGCCCAAGGCGTAAGGGCCGTGATGATTTGACGTCATCCCCACCTTCCTCACAGTTTGCACTGGCAGTCTCGTTAGAGTTCCCGACATGACTCGCTGGCAACTAACAACAGGGGTTGCGCTCGTTATAGGACTTAACCTGACACCTCACGGCACGAGCTGACGACAACCATGCAGCACCTTGTAAATTGTCTTGCGAAAAGTCTGTTTCCAAACCGGTCAATCTACATTTAAGCCTTGGTAAGGTTCCTCGCGTATCATCGAATTAAACCACATGCTCCACCGCTTGTGCGGGCCCCCGTCAATTCCTTTGAGTTTCAAACTTGCGTTCGTACTCCCCAGGTGGGATACTTATCACTTTCGCTTAGCCACTGAGATTGCTCCCAACAGCTAGTATCCATCGTTTACGGCGTGGACTACCAGGGTATCTAATCCTGTTCGCTACCCACGCTTTCGTCCATCAGCGTCAATATATTAGTAGTAACCTGCCTTCGCAATTGGTATTCCATGTAATCTCTAAGCATTTCACCGCTACACTACATATTCTAGTTACTTCCTAATAATTCAAGTCTAGCAGTATCAATGGCCGTTCCACCGTTGAGCGATGGGCTTTCACCACTGACTTACTAAACCGCCTACGGACCCTTTAAACCCAATGATTCCGGATAACGCTTGGATCCTCCGTATTACCGCGGCTGCTGGCACGGAGTTAGCCGATCCTTATTCTTACGATACCGTCAAGACTCTACACGTAGAGTTGTTTCTTCTCGTATAAAAGCAGTTTACAATCCATAGGACCGTCATCCTGCACGCGGCATGGCTGGATCAGGCTTGCGCCCATTGTCCAATATTCCTCACTGCTGCCTCCCGTAGGAGTCTGGTCCGTGTCTCAGTACCAGTGTGGGGGATCTCCCTCTCAGGACCCCTACCCATCGTAGCCTTGGTATGCCGTTACCATACCAACTAGCTAATGGGACGCATGCTCATCTTTCACCGATAAATCTTTAATAATTAAATGATGCCACTCAATTATACTATGAGGTATTAATCCAAATTTCTCTGGGCTATCCCTCTGTGAAAGGTAGATTGCATACGCGTTACGCACCCGTGCGCCGGTCTCTAATTCCGAAGAACTATACCCCTCGACTTGCATGTGTTAAGCCTGCCGCTAGCGTTCATCCTGAGCCAGGATCAAACTCTTCATCGTATATTATGCAAGAACCATAAATGATTCTCTATTTATTTTTGACTGAAGGTCTAGTGGTTTTTTCAAATCTCTCGATTCTATTACTCTTTATTCTTTTGTCTTAAGATCTCTCTTAAAACGGCTGTCAATTCAATATGTCTAGGAACGTGTCTTATCTTGTTTTTCACTCGTAGCAACACTTAACGTGTCGCTCGAAGCGGGTGCAAAAGTAGATATTACTTTTAAACCTCACAAGCTTTTTTGAAACTTTTTTAGAAAATAAATTTCCTAATTAATTCCGTTTGCTTGCCAGTATTTTAAAGAACGTCTGCGTTGTTGCGGGTGCAAAAATAACACCTTTATACCGTTATTCAATACTTTTAATGCCTTTTTTTTAACCTTTTCGAAACTTTGTTTTTAAGTTGTTGAAAATGTGGTTTTTGAATTTAATTATTTTTAAAAATTAGAGAAGATTTAAATAGAAATGGAATTACTGATACATTTTCCATCATTATTAAATAGAACCTACCTATACTATATACTAATATATAAACAAAAAGCACTCTTTTAATCTAACATCCCTAGCCCTGATAGTAACGAAAATCCTTATCTGGCGGTGTTCGCCAGGTAAGATTGAAGTGAATAGCAGGAAAAAGCTCCTGAAATAATTACTCTATTTAATGACAAACCAATATTTTAATCGAAACGAATGGCTTTTACAGGAGAGATTTTGGTTATTATATAGGAAGGAATTAATAATACCAAGAAACAAACACTAATTGTGAGTAGGTTTAGTAATGCTATATACCCAAAATTAAGGTAAACAGGAGCTTGGTCTACATAATAATTCTCTGGATTAAGTTTGATTATCCCAAAATACTTCTGAATCAATAAAATTGCGATTCCGATTAAGTTCCCCCAAAACAATCCACGTAGAATAAGATAAGAAGCATTATATAGGAATATTTTGCGAACCGACCAATTATTAGCCCCAAGTGCTTTTAAGATTCCAATCATTTGCGTGCGTTCAAGAATTAGAACCAAAAGTGCTACAACCATATTAATAGTTGCTACAATTATCATGACTACTAATATAACGATGATATTGAAATCAAATAATTGCAACCATTCAAATATATAGCTGTACTTTTCAATTATTGTTTTGGTATCAAGAGTGGAGCCTGTTTGTTGATACACTTGATCTCCTACTGTTTTTATATTATCAAAGTCAGAAACAAAGACCTCAAATGCACCCACTTGATCCGCAGTCCACTTATTAATGCGTTGCATGTGGCGAATATCACCTATTATATAGGTCGCATCGAATTCCTGAAAACCAGAGTTAAAAATTCCTATAATTTTAAATCGACGAATATTGGGTAGTTTATTCTGACCTTCTTTCATGAAGAACGTATTAAAAGCATCCCCTACTTTTAAATGAAGTCTATTAGCCAGAAATTGAGAAATAACAACATCCTCATTTAGGTTCTTAGAAAAATCAGGCAGTTTACCCGCAACGAGGTACTCCTTTATGTTGTCCCATTTATAATCCGGACCTACCCCTTTGAATACAATTCCTTCAAAAGCGGTTTCTGTTCTAATAATTCCTGCTTTACTAGCGATAGCTTGAATATGACTCACTCCTGGAACTGAAGTGAAATTTGGATAAAAATCTTGCTTTTTAGAAATGGGGACTAAAGTAACCTCCGACTGATTGCTATCAAAATTTGAAATAATAATGTGACCATTGAAGGCTGATATCTTTTCTCGAATTTTTTGTTGTAATCCAATACCAGTCGCCACAGAAATAATCATCATAATCATACCAATTGCGATAGCCGAAATTGCAATTTTTATAATTGGGGCAGATATACTACTTTTATAATCTTTAGCAGTGATGAGTCTTTTGGCAATAAAATATTCTAAATTCAATTTGATGAGTTTCTGATTTGGATTCAAAAATACAGCTAAAACACGAATTACACTAATTGACACTAATTTATTCTACTTCAGTAAATATGCTTTTATTTCTAAAAAAAATATCGTTTACAATCATTCCGTTTATTCTTTTATGTGCGTGCTCTAGTGCCATAGATAAAAAGAAAACTTCAAATTGGGACTGGACTCAAGATACTATTGCAACTGCAGTATATCCAAAAATGGATATATTACAAAATAAAGCGCACAACCTATTAAGCATTAAAACGGGTGCAGATAATTTTGAACTCTATTTACCTATGTTAAAAAACAAAAAAGTTGGCATCGTTACCAATCAATCAGGTATTTTATCTAATAAAATTCACTTAGTAGATTTTTTACTATCTAAGAATATCGATGTACAAAATATTTTTGCTCCCGAACATGGATTTAGAGGCACCGCTGATGCTGGTCAACATATAGTAGATGGAAAAGATTCTAAAACTGGGCTTTCAATTATCTCCCTTTACGGTGATAATAAAAAACCAAAAACGGAACAGTTAGCCAGTATCGACATTATGGTTTTTGATTTGCAAGATGTAGGTGCTCGTTTTTACACTTACATCTCTTCTTTACACTATATTATGGAAGCATGTGCAGAAAATAATATTCCACTTCTTATTCTAGACAGACCCAACCCAAATGGCGGAATAGTTGACGGGCCTATTTTAGAGAAAGAATTCACCAGTTTTGTAGGAATGCACCCTGTTCCATTATTACATGGAATGACCATTGGTGAATATGCCCAAATGATAAATGGTGAGAAATGGTTGAAAAATAGAGTTCAATGCAAATTGACTGTTATTCCTTGTTCAAATTACAATCACAATTTATCATATAGTTTACCTGTAAAACCTTCTCCAAATCTTCCGAATGATCAAGCGGTGAATTTATATGCAAGTTTATGTCTTTTTGAAGGGACAAATGTAAGCGTAGGAAGAGGAACTGAGCAACAATTCCAAATTTATGGATCCCCATTTCTACCAAAATCTAATTTTAGTTTTATTCCAAAACCAAATATCGGAGCACAAAATCCAATTTACAATGGTGTAATATGTTATGGTGAAGATTTATCGGATATTGCCAAAGTAAACCAACTAGAATTAAAATGGATAATTAAGGCTTATAAAAACACAGACGATAAATCAAAATTCTTTAATTCCTTTTTCACCAAATTAGCTGGAACAAAAAAACTGCAGGCACAAATAGAAAATAATATTTCTGAAGTAGAAATAAGAGCAAGCTGGAACGAAGGATTGTTAAAGTTTAAAGAAATGAGAGAAAAATATTTGATTTACTAATTAGACTTCAAAAAGCAAAACTTACAAAGGCAATTTCTTCTTCATTTCTTCCACAATATTAAATGCCGCGGGACAAATCGTTACATTCTTTAATGTTAAATCCGTTATCTGCTGGAACTTCTTCCTATCTGTATGCGGAAATTCTCTGCAAGCTTTAGGACGTACATCATAAATAAAACAAGTATTATCCGTATCTAAAAAAGTACAAGGAACACTTTGCAATACATAATCCTGATCTTCATCAATACGCAAATATTGCTCAATAAACTGTTGTGGTTTTTGTTTTAGATATTTTGACACACGCTCAATATCTGCCGAAGTAAAAAGAGGGCCTGTAGTTTTGCAACAATTAGCACATTTTAAACAATCCGTTTTCTTGAACTCTGCATCATGAATGTCTTGCATTACATAATCTAAGTTTTTAGGCGTTTTCTTTTTAAGCTTATCGAAATACTTTTTGTTTTCAATATGCTTATCTTTGGCTTCTTTAGGAAGATTGTTTAAAATATGTTTCAAGTTTAAATTTTAAAGTTGGGAACACAAAAGTAACAAACTTGCAACCTGAAACCTGAAATTTTAAACAAAAAAGATGAAAGACCTTTTTGGCAAAGCCATCCTTGATTATCAAACAAATAATTCACCTGAGGATTTAATAACAGAAACAACTATATCCGAAGAAGATGAGATGAGTGTAGCTTACTTATTCCGTTCCTATAATGAAATGCCAAAAATGGAACAACACGCACTACAACTTGCCACCGGTAAAATTCTTGACGTGGGTTGTGGAGCAGGAAGTCACAGTTTATACCTACAAAACGAACGTGGCTTAGAAGTAACTGCAATTGACATTTCACCAAATGCTATTAAAGCTTGTTCATTGCGTGGGATAAAAGACGCGCGCGTGCAGGATGTTATGACCTTAGAAAATGAAAAGTTTGACACTATTTTACTACTAATGAATGGAGCTGGAATGTGTGGCAAACTTACTAATATTCCAAAATTCCTATTACAACTCAAAGCCCTTTTGAATCCTGGGGGTCAAATTCTATTAGACAGTTCGGATATCATTTACATGTTCGATGACGACGAAGATGGAGGAAAATGGATTCCATCGAATAATAACTACTATGGAGAAGTTATTTTTAACATTGCTTATAAAGGTGAAAAGGAAAAACCATTTAACTGGATGTATATTGATTATAATACATTACAAAATGCCGCTTTCGCCAATAATTTAAAGTCCGAATTAATCCTTGAAGGAGAGCATTATGATTATCTAGCAAAACTTACTTAATAAATTAATTTTATAACGAAAAACTGATGGAAGAAATAGAATTAGAAAAATTAAAGTATCCTATTGGAAAATTTGTCACCCCTGAATCATATTCAAGTGAATACATATCAAATAAAATAGCCAAAATAGCAACATTCCCAGAAAGACTAAAAAGAGAAGTAGAACATTTAACAGAAGAACAACTTGATACTCCTTATCGCAAAGAGGGTTGGACTATAAGACAAGTGATTCATCATTGTGCCGAAAGTCATATGAATTGTTACATACGAATAAAATGGACACTGACAGAAGATACCCCGACGATAAAATATTACCATGAAGATTTGTGGTCAGCACTTGATGACAGTTTAACAATGCCTATTGAACCTACCTTATCACTATTAGAAGGATTGCATTTTAGACTGGCTTTTATCATGAAGAATTTATCTAATATAGATTTAGAAAGATCATTTATTCACCCAGAACATGGCGCTAGTTTTCAATTACGAGAAATAATAGGCACTTATGCTTGGCACGGGAATCACCACTTAGCACATATCACTGAATTAAAGAAAAGAAATAATTGGGACTAATAAAAAAGCCAAACAATGAAAATCATTGTTTGGCTTTTTAACTTTATAAAACGACTAACTATTGTTTCATATATTTCATCATAATTCCTTGTAAACTTCCTCCCCATTCTTTTGAGGCACCCATCATTTTCTTTGTAAAATCCCCCATGTTTCCGTTTATCTTTTTCCCAATAGGGCTTTCATAAAATGCAATCATTTCTTTGATGTCTTTTTCACTATACATTTCAATATAGATATTAGCCAAAGAATCATATAAACTTGGTAATGTCGCATCAAATTCTTTTAAAAACTCACCTTGTTTGTCAGTAGGTATCATTTTTAGAATTTGTTCTTTAGCCACTTTCATGGAAGCATCACTACCACTCAAGTTTATTAATTTCATTACATCTGCTTTCGAAGCAGCTTGTTGGGCAAAACCCAATTGGAAAATAGAAAATAGAGCTAAAGCAAATAGTACTTTTTTCATAATAATTAGTTTATATTAAGGAATATTTAAATATTTATGTGTTTGTAATGAAACTCTCCATTTTGGATTGTTCATCACATAGTCAACAATAAGGGGAGTCATTTCTTCTTTTTTACTCCATTCAGGCTGAAGAAATAAAATTGCGTTACCATTTACCAACTCCGCTTGTTCTTCTGCAAAAATGAAATCATGTTTATTATATATGATAACTTTCAATTCATGCGCGTTATCATAAACGGTTTGAGTTGGCAACTTATTCTTTTTCGGTGAAAGACAAATCCAGTCCCAAGTTCCTGTCAAAGGATATGCACCCGAAGTTTCAATATGAACTTTTCGATTATTCTCTTTTAACTTTTCCGTTAGTAAACTCATATCCCACATTAAAGGCTCTCCACCAGTTACAACAACAGTTTCTGCATATTTACTAGCATTTTCAACTATCCTATCGACAGCAGTTGGAGGATGCAATTCAGCATTCCAACTCTCTTTCACGTCACACCAGTGACATCCCACATCACAACCACCTATTCTTACAAAGTACGCCGCGGTACCCGTATGAAAACCTTCTCCTTGAATGGTATAAAACTCCTCCATTAACGGAAGCATTGCCCCTTTATTTACTTCTAATTGTATTTCTTTTGATAACATTTTTGTAATTTAAAGTGCAAAGATAACTAATTTGAAAAGGAGTTAATTTATAATATGAAAATGGTTTTGTAAAATAGTATAATTACTAAAAACTAAAGAGCTCGTTACACAAAATAAAAAACCCGATAGCGTTAACTATCGGGTTTAAAAATATTATTATATCTAAAATTAATTATTTCAGTAATTTCAAAGATTGAGTAGCGTATGCATTTTCAGGATCAATAGCTAAAGTTTTTCCGAAAAACTCTTTAGCTTTAACTTTATCAAAGTTAGCATATCCTGCTGCCATTGAGTTATAACATTCAATTAATTTAGATTTCACTGATGGTTTTGCCAATTCAGTTTCCCCTTTTTTAGTTACAATATCAATATACTGTTGGTAATACATAATCATTGCTTCATCATTCTCTAATAAACTATTTGTTCTTGCACGAGAAAGATAAACATCTTGAGTATCAGGTGATGCAGTAATAACATTTCCAAAAGCAATATCAGCCTTTTTCAATGCGATAGTATCTTTAACAATTCCTGGTTTAGTATTGTCAAAATAAATTGCATTTCCTAAATAGTAATTGTCATATAAATAACCATTTGATGCAGGGTTTGAAGTTGCAATTTCTAATACTGCAGCAGCTTCTTTATACAATTTTTGCTCGTAAAGACCTTTACCTACTTCTCCAAGTTCACTAGTTACAGCATTATCCATCTCAACACCTTTTTTTACACTTGCTATACCTTTTTCAAAAAGAGCTTGATCAACAGTAACACCATCAGCACTGATTGCTTTCTTAATATTAGCCAACCCTAAGTATAAATAATCAAGTGAAATCACTCTGTTAGTAGCACTAGCAGTAAATTCTCCCAATGATTTAATAGCCAAATCATAGTTTCCGTTTTGATACGCAGAATATCCTAAATAACGATAGATTCTAGGATTTACTTTATCCAATTCTTTCATTTTATTAGCTTCAACTTCTAAAGCTTTATAATCTTTAGTCAGAATCAAGAAATCAGCATGACGCATACGAGAAGCTAATGAATAGTCAGTAAGGTCCATGTATTTTTCATAATAACCTAGGGCTTCTTTAAAATATTGTTCTTGTCTTCCAGGAACATTAAGTCCCCAATAGTAATATGTTTCAGCTAATTCTCTGTAAACTGGGCCATAATTAGGATTAGTACCTACAACAGCTTGATAAGCAGCTACTGCTTCAGTATAAGCCTTAGCCCCTTTTAATAAAACACCAAGTTGCATTTTTGCTCTAATTAAACTATTGTCAGCTTGAAAAGCATTACGGTACGCTGAATAAGCTGCATTTTGATTTTTATCTCCATAATATGCATCTCCAAAAGCTAAAAGAACTTGTGGTTCTTGACCACTCTTTTCTTTCGCTAATTCTAAAGTAGCAAGTGCCGCTTTATAATCTGGTTTTTCCGAATTCATGTATGCTCTTGCAACATAAACATATTCAGCAAAATCTTTTTTCCTTTTTTCGTTAATAGCAGCAGCAAATTTAGTTTTTGCAGCAACTACATTACCATTATCAAGGTCAATCTGACCAAGACCAATATTATTTAAATGAGCATGATCTTTAGCCGCTAATCCGTTTTGATATGTAATCTTAGCAGAGTCAGCAACGTTTTGATAAAGATAAACATTCCCTAAAAGAAAGAAAGCTTCACCTTCAGAAGGATCCGATTTAATTATAGATTTTAAAGTTGTTTTCGCGTTTTGGTATTTTTCGGCATCAATTTCTTTCTTTGCTTGATCAATATCTTGAGCATGACTTACCGTAACTGAAGCCAGAAAGGCAACACTTAAAATTTTAAATTTGTTCATTTTAACTTTATTTGATTTATTCATATACATTTTCATTTTTCCTTTATTTTGATTTAGTTGTAATTATAATTTTTCTTCCAGGAGTACGAATTGGTAATAACCCAGACTTTAAAATTATACGTTGCCCAATATCTCCCGCCATAAATGAAGCAAAGCCCATTCCTAATCCAGAGTATCCCTGACAATTTATTATATACAAATCACGTGCCAAAGGATAAGTCCCTTCCGCCAAATTATTTTGAGTTGGCGAAACATATGTCTTCTCATTGAGCCCTTTTACACTTAAAACATTAAGTTTTTGTAAATACTCAGTAACAGTTGATGAAGGTCGGTACAACCAGTTTAAACCAACTACACCTAACATTCCTTCATTTTCAGAAACGTACTTCAAGACTTCTTCATTCGTTTTAAAAGAATAAATTCCCTTTGAAGGATTTGTAGTTAAACCTGCAACATCTTTCAAATAACGAAGGGTACTAGAGTTCAGATTATCAAAAACCAACCCTTTGATCTTCTGTTGAGATTTACCTTGCATAAAAGAAACTACATCTTGCAACGCAATTAAAGTGTCATTATTGCTTTTATTTGAAACAAATGCAATTGCATCTGTACCAATAATAGTTGTTTTAGGTTTAATTTTTACAGATTCAAAATATTTCTCTTCCTCTTTATTTAATGTTCGAGATAACACTACAATTCTTGTACTATCTTTTAAAAAAGATTTTATAACCTCATTTTCAGATTTCGCAATCAAGGTAATTTTAGCATTATATTCACTTTGAAATACTTCAATTTGTTCTTCAATGATCGGTTTTAAAGTCTCATCGACAAGAATAGAAGTAGAACCTTTTAGAATAGTTTCTTTATTCTTGTTAGAATTTTCAGATTGTTTACAACCTAAAAAAACCAATACAAACAAACAAACAAAAATACTTGAAAGTTTAGCTGTCTTTTTCATTTTAATCTTTATTATCATTAATTATTCGCACAAACCTTATAAAGGCATATACTATTAAAAGAGCTCCAAATGCAATTCTATAATTCATTGGCATCACAATTGGAAAATTCTTCATAAATATAATAAATAATCCTAAGATGAAATAAAGAAGAAAAAACAAAATCCCTATAACGAGAAGAAATCGCTCTTTTAGCGATTTCTTCTGAATATTTCTATATATTTTATCCAACATTAATCCGCTGTTTGAATAGTAATCGGCAAAGAGTATAATACTCTAACCGGTTTTCCATTTTGAACACCTGGATTCCATCTCGGACATTTTTGTAAAACTCTGATAGCTTCTTTTCCTGTTCCGTAACCTATATCTCTTAATACTTTGATATCAGTTAATGAACCATCTTTTTCTACTACAAAAGTAACATACACTTTTCCTTTAAGACCTTCTTCTTCAGGTGCACGATAATTTTTACCAACGTAAGTGTAAAATTTATCCATACCCCCCGGAAATTCCGGTTTAACCTCAATACCTGCAGTGTTGTAAATTTGGTTATCTTCTTCAACAATCTTAGTTGGTCCAGGACCTACTGGAGCTACAGTTAAAACTGCATCTGGATCGCCTTTTACTGTTTCAGCACCAATTTTTTTATCTTTAATTTCAGCAATTTTAGGTGGCTCTTCTGTCACTTCTTCTGCTTTTGCAACAACTGGTTTCACAAACTTCACTTGATCCACTTTCGGTGGTGGTGGTGGAGGTGGTGGAACATTCAATTTAGGCTCTTCTTTTTTCTTAGGTGGTAACTTTATAGTAGTGATTTTTACATCTCTATCCATTTCTGAGTCATCACCTTTAGGGATTAAGTCTATGATAAGAGGAGCAGCTACAGCTAAACTAAAAAATATCGCACCAAGGATAAGTGCTCTAGTAGTAGTTTTTGTATTTGACTTTCTTAATTCATAAGCACCGTAAGTTTTATTACGTCCTTCGAATACGATATCAACCCATTGGTTTTTTAATATATCTAATTTCATCTTTCTTAATTATTAGGTTATTAAGAAAACAAGATTGCTCTTATTTTCCTTCTAACAATTTTGTTTCTTCAGGCGTAAAATCATTAACAATAGCATACGAACCATTATCCCCTACTTTAACAATTGCCATTTCATCAAGTATATCAACAACATTTTTATAGGTTGATTTTTTACTCGGTTTGATAATTACAATAATACCATCTTTAGGTTTCCCCTTAGCAGCAGAATATTCTAATACCATTCTGTTTCTAGCAATTAGTTCCTTACGGATACCATCTTTACCATAAGAAAAATCTTTAGGAGCTCCACCTTCAACAGGTGTAGCTAATAAACCCACATATCTTATAAGTTTATTATCTGCTCCTAACAAAAGAGTCATCGTACGATTTTCATCCACTTTGATATCTTTATTTTTAGTAGGATCTTCATCTTTATCTGGCAACCCCAAACTCATCGATTGAGGTTTAGACAACGTAGTGGTAAGCATAAAGAATGTGATTAATAAGAAAGCCAAATCCACCATAGCAGTTAAATCTACTTTTGAGTTTTGTTTTTTACTTCTTACTTTGCCACCTTTTCCGCCTCCACCGCCGTCGGTATTTAATTCAGCCATTTTAGTGTCTTTTTTTTAATTAAAAATCTTCTGTTCTCAAACCAGTAACTAAACTAAAGCTATTGATTTTTTGATCTTGACAAATATCCATTACTTTTCTAATAGCTGGATACTCTTCTTTTGCATCGCCTTTTATAGCAATTTGCAACTCTTTGTCATTCACCTCTATATTTGCTATACGTGCATTGTAAATCCAATCTTTCAATTGATTATCAAGAGAATCCATAGGCACACCAGGCTGACCCGCTTTACTTCTATCTGCTGACTTCATTTCAATGATTTGCTTCAAGTTAGTAATTGGCACACCAAAACCTTCCATTAAAGAAAACATTTTTTTATCTTCATCAGTAAAAGTAACATTGTATTTTTCACCCATTAATTCCAAAGTTCTAACACGAACTTCTCTTCCTTTTAGGTCAAAAAACACTTTTCCTTTACCAACAGTCAACGTAGCCAAATCAGTTTCAGGTATTTTAGTCTGAACAGTAGATGAAGGTGTATCAACTGGTAACGCTTCAGGAATTTTAGCAGTAGCTGTCAAAATAAAGAACGTAAGCAAAAGGAACGCAACATCACACATGGCAGTCATATCAGTCGATGTTGACTTTTTTTTCATTTTTATTTTAGCCATTCTTTTTATTTTTTATTCTGATATCAATTATATCAAAAATTATTATTGTTTCAAACTTCCTCTGAATCTTCTGTAAGTATTTACAATTGTAGTACCTGCCTCATCAATAGAATAAGTTAAATCATCAATTTTTGCAGTAAAGAAGTTGTAAGCAACAATAGCTAAGATAGAAGTAGAGATACCTGTTGCAGTATTAATAAGTGCTTCAGAGATACCTGTTGCAAGAGCAGCTTGATCCGGAGTACCAGCAGAAGCTAATGCACCAAACGCTTTAATCATCCCTGATACAGTTCCTAATAATCCACCAAGTGTTCCTAAAGAAACTAAAGATGAAATAATAGTCATATTTTTCTCTAACATTGGCATTTCAAGTGAAGTAACCTCTTCGATTTCTTTATGGATAGTTTCAGAAGCTTCTTCGCTGTTGAATCCTTCTTTTTTAACATCTTGGTATTTTACCAAAGCAGATTTAATTGCATTTGCAACAGAACCTTGTTGTTTGTCACAAGAAGCAATAGCGTCATCAATATGACCTTCTTTGATACTTCCTTGTACTTTTTTCATAAAAGCATCTAAGTTACCTTTTCCAGCAGCTTTAGAAATCACGAAAAATCTTTCAATTGAAAATACGATAACCATTAATAACATTCCTAACAATACTGGTACTATAAATCCTCCTTTGTAAACTTGACCTAAAGTATTTATTGGGTGACCAGTTTCTGGGTTTCCACCTTCAAAATTTGTTGGAGATCCCATGATAAATTTCCAGATCAAAACACCAACAAAAACACATAATACAATAATGATACCCGAAACCATTCCTCCTCCGTTTGAACTGCTTTCTTTTTTAACGTTTGCCATTTTTTTTAATTTTAATAGTTTTAAATAATTTATTTTTAGTTATAATAAACTTGTAGTCCCGCAAATTTATATGTTTAGTTCAAATAAAAAAACTTTTTTTAATTTTATTCGAATTAATTTTAAACAAAATTAACTTAGCCCATTTTTTTCTTTGCCTTTTTATCAATATGATTCCACGAAATCGGTATTTTAAAAAAAAATACATATTATTTTGTGACAAAAACAAAGAAAAACCCAACAAAATATTGAAATCGATTAAAAATGCTTTTTTTAATTATTAGCAACAAAAAAGTAATAATATTACAGTAAACACTTAAATTATTAAATTTCAAATAATAATAATATATTGCAGATAATTAATTTCAGATAACATTATGAATAATACAGATAACTTTACAAAATATATAAACGAAGGGTATACCTCTAAAGGTGAAAGCATTATTCTTGGTGGCGCTATACTTGACGGACAAGCTTTAGCTAATACTTATGTAAAAATACCACTAAAAACTCTGAATAGACATGGCTTAATCGCTGGAGCTACAGGAACAGGAAAAACTAAAACTATTCAAGTTTTATCCGAACAGCTTTCTTCTTTTGGTGTTCCAATCTTAATGATGGACATTAAAGGAGACTTTAGCGGAATTGCTAAAGAGGGTGAAGAAAAATCATTTATCACAGAGCGTCATGCTAAAATAGGAATTCCTTACCAGATATCCAAATTCCCAGTTGAGCTGCTTACGCTATCAGAACAAAATGGGGTGCGACTAAGAGCAACCGTTTCCGAATTTGGACCTGTATTATTTTCAAGAATACTAGATTTAAATGACACGCAGTCAGGAGTTGTATCCGTTATTTTTAAATACTGTGATGATAACAAAATGCCTTTATTAGACCTTAAAGACATTAAAAAGGTAATTAACTATATAACTGAAGAAGGAAAAGAAGAAATTACAAAAAGCTACGGAAAGATTTCAACCTCCACTACTGGAATCATTCTTAGAAAAATAATTGAACTTGAACAGCAAGGCGCAGAACTATTTTTTGGTGAAAAATCATTTGAAATTGATGATCTTATGCGAATTGACGAAAACGGAAAAGGATATGTCAACATCCTTCGGTTAACAGATATTCAAGACAAACCTAAATTATTCTCTACTTTCATGTTGAGTTTACTTGCTGAAATATACCAACAGATGCCAGAAAAAGGAGATTCTGACAGACCAGAGTTGGTTATTTTCATTGATGAAGCTCATTTAATTTTTAATGAAGCCAGTAAGGCCTTGTTAGAACAAATAGAAACTATTGTAAAATTGATTCGTTCAAAAGGTATTGGAATTTATTTCATAACTCAAAATCCAATGGATGTTCCAAGTGGTATATTAGCACAACTAGGTCTAAAAATACAACATGCTTTAAGAGCTTTTACAGCAAAAGACAGGCAATCCATAAAACAAACTGCTGATAACTACCCTAGTTCCGATTACTACAACACAAGTGAAGTTTTAACTAGTTTGGGAATTGGAGAAGCACTTGTAACTGCATTGAACGAAAAAGGAATCCCTACTCCACTAGTAGCAACAATGCTTAGAGCCCCAATGAGTAGAATGGACGTCCTTACTGAAAGTGAAATTCAGGAAATCAACAGCAAATCAAAACTAGTTAAAAAATATAGTGAGCTTATTGATCGCGAAAGTGCTTACGAAATACTTAACGACAAAATTTTAGCAGCAGAAAAAATAGCTGTAGAACAAGAGAAAGAAAAAGAAGAACAAAAAACGGTAGAAACAAAAACTAAATCTGGACCTAGCACTACTGAAGTAGTAGGTAAGTCGGTTTTAAAAGTCCTAACTAGCGCCACTTTCATTAGAGGTTTTTTTGGCGTTCTTTCGAAAATTATGAAGAAATAAAACTGGATTTGATCATAAAATAAAATTTTACAATTAATCAATAACCCTTTCTCATTTTAAAAATTGGAAAGGGTTGTTTTATAAAACACAAGATGAAAAAATATTTCATTCAAAACGCTCCATTTGTAGTCCCAACAACTGACGGAAAATTAATTGAAGAACATCACGGCCTAGCTTCCACGAGCAATCAAGAGCTATCCATTGCTCATATGATTGCCCCTCCTAAATGGAGCGAACCATTTCAAACTCCTGAATTTGACGAATACACCTATATAATAAGAGGAAAAAAACAATTTATTATTGACAACGAAACTGTAATCCTAGCAGTTGGTCAATCTATTCACATAGAAAAAAACACCCGTGTCCAGTATTCCAATCCATTTGAGGAAGAATGTGAGTACATTGCCATTTGCAAACCTGCATTTGACTTTACTAAAGTACATCGAGAAGAATAAAAAAAATTCCTGCTTATATTTATAAAAATAAGCAGGAATTTTAATTTACAGTCTATTCTGTTTTAGAAACTTTACTTAAGTAATTCTAATATCTTGTCTTCAATTAGTTTACTATCCCAGATTTTTTCAATATTCTCGGTTTTCAACACTTTTTGCATAATTTCATTTTGTAAATCCCCAATAGCTAATGCCTCCGTGTATGGACGGTCACTAAAAGTTACTCTACTATATAAAGGAATCCATTTGTCAGGGTGTTTATCTGAAAACAACTTTTCTATTTTCTTTTGTAAAAGAAAATTATCATCAGCCGTTTTAGAACTCATTTCCATGAAATTGCGGTAAGAAAGCTCAGCGATAGCGTCTGCATTCGGTTTACGAGAATCTTGGTATTCAGAAAAAATAGTCTCCCAATCGTCTCCATATTTTTGAATCATTTCATACAATACTGAAATATCTTCAAAACCCGCATTCATGCCTTGCCCATAAAAAGGAACAATTGCATGGCAAGCGTCTCCTATCAAAGCCACTTTATCTTGATACGTCCAAGGAAAACATTTCATAGTTACCAACGTACTTGTTGGATTCTTGAAAAAATCTTCAGCCAACTTTGGAATTACTTCAATTGAATCTGGGAAGTTTTTCTCAAAAAAGAATTCCACATCTTTTTGTTCTTTTAAAGAATCAAAAGAGTTTTCTCCCTCAAAAGGCATAAACAAAGTACACGTAAAGCTCCCGTCAAGATTAGGCAAAGCAATTAACATATACTCCCCACGAGGCCAAATATGAAATGAATTCTTATCTAATTTATGAGTCCCATCGGGATTTGCAGGAATATTTAATTCTTTATACCCCATATTTAAAAACTCTTGTGAGTAATTAAACATACTTTGACGTTGCATGCGATGACGAATTCTTGAAAAAGCACCATCGGCACCAAAAACCATATCGTATTTTTTTTCTTCCCAAATTCCTCTTTCCGTTTCTCCAATATGTAACGTAGCTTCTTTCAAAGTTACATCCCAAATTTTTTGATCAAAGAAAAACACTGCGCCAGCCTCTTCAGCAAGATCAATCATCTTTCTATTCAAAATTCCTCTAGAAATAGAATAAATAGCTTCTCCCTCTTGTCCGTAATTTTGAAAATTAAGTTTATCAACTAAATGAATAGCACGCTTATCCATTGGGATTGCAATCTCTCGTACTGCTTGACCGACACCAACTCCATCTAAGGCTTTCCAACCTCGATTAGACATTGCTAAATTTATAGAACGTCCAGAAAATTGTATTTGTCTAATATCAGGACTTCTATCATAAATATGAACAATATGACCTGCTTTGCGTAAGTAGATAGCTAATAAAGATCCGACTAAGCCAGACCCGACTACTGCTATTCTTTTTGGAGTTTGCATTATTTTTTATAAAAAGTTAGGCAAAATTACTGATTTATTATTTTAAGGAGTTTAAAAAACTCAGTTTTTACTTGGCATAAAAATTAATTTTGTTGAAGTTTTAACAATTTCCTCTTTATTTAATTTCATTTTCCTGAATTTTCCTTGATTATACATCTCGGCTTGGTCACTATAATGAGAGCTTAATGGATTTCCAGACTGACCTGTAGGTAAAATACTCCAACTATTTTCTATATCCGAAAAATCGACAATTCTTCTTGTTGACGGACCTCCCTTAATTGTATATTTTTCTTCATTTGAATAATCAAACATTTGATTGTTGATCACCTCGTTTGAACCTGAAACTTCAAATGGACCTACATTAAATATTTTTCTTAAAGCGGCTATTTTACCCAAAGGATGCTCATATTCTACAACATGTACTTTATTCCAGGTCCAATCAGCAACTGAATTCCCTAGCTGTTTCTCTAAAGTAGCAACAGCTTCTTTAAAAGAATTTGATATGATTTCTTCCCTACTTTCCATTTTGTTTTTAGTCGAAATGTTATCCCACCATGGTGAAGTAGCATTGAGAAGCTGCTTCGCAATCATTTGTTTCATTACGTGTGTCGACAAAAACTGCTTGAAACCAGTAGCTCCAAGTTCGTCTTCAAAAGTATTTTTTAGATACAAATAAATCCATTTATTGTAAATTGTAGGTGCAACATCATTCAAATTACTCGTTCCTTTCCAAGTTTTCAAAACTGTAACCGCAGCTTGCTCATTATTAGAAAGGGATTTTAGGTCAAGATTTGCTATTAGGTTACTCACAACTTCAGGAGCAACTGAAGAAGTATTATCAGTTATCATTTTACTCACTGCTTCTTTGTCCCAATCGGATTTAGGATCCAATAAATGGGTTATTCTTTTGGCTCGATCTTCAGGGAGATAATATCCTGGATACAAAAAACCATCTATAGCTTCTGGTTGATTATTGGCCGAATAAACGTAATTCCAGTCTGGATTTTCTGCTGATGGATTTTTGGAGAAATCTAAATAATCTGTTATATCGTCTTTACCTGAAGCACCATCTAAAATAAAATGAGTGTCGACTCCCTGATTGTGCTTGTATAATTTCCCCGTTGCCCACCAAGCTACATTCCCTTTTGCATCACCATACATTACATTTAATCCTGGGGCAGCAATTAGCGATACCCCTTTTTGAAAGTCGGCTTTACTTTTAGCATGAGAAAGCATGTATACGGCATCGAGAATATGAATAGGCTGTTGTGTATAAATCCACGACATTGCCACTGGCTTTTTAACATCTAGACCATCAATTAAATCATTCATGACAGGACCATGTCTAGTCACTTTTACATTCAAAACAACATCTGCGCTGTCTTTAACTTTTATTGTTTTTTTTCTAGTTTTATAATCCGAAAACCCTTCTGGTGTTTTATATTTATTTCCATCGGTAGGATTATTTTCTTCTTGATACAAATCGATATCATCATTTTCAAACATAGTTAAGCCATATGTATAATCTCTATTATGTCCCAATAAGGGATATGGGGTTCCAGCAAGATAACATCCATACAATTCAAATTCTGGCGTTACAATATGCGCTTCATACCAAGTTCCTGGCTGTGAGAATCCAATATGCGGATCATTTGCAAAAATAACTTTGCCACTTTTGGTCTTCTTTCCGCCAATAACCCAACTGTTACTTCCTATAAAAGGAGGAATAGGAGATTGATCTAATAATGCTGTAATAGATTTAGAAATAGCGGTATATTCCTCTGGCTTTTCTTTTGCATTTTTAATTTTTACGGTGTTAAACGAATCGTCTAGACCAAAATCTTTCAAATAATTCATTCCATATTTATTCTTGATATCAGTCATCAAAGGATCCGTTTTTTGAGCCATCGCAAAACTAAAAGACATATAGCCAAAAATATTATAAACGTCTTTTATTGTAAACTTTTCCTTTTTAACTCCCACCAACTGAAACTCAATTGGGGTCTTTCCTTCTTCAAGATATTGATTGATTCCATCAAGGTAGGCCATAGTCAATTGATAACTTGGGCTATTTTTATCTAAATTAGCAATCGCCTTTTCCGAAGCTTCTTCTATACCGAGCCCTGCAAAAAATTTATCATTCTTTAAGGCTACTTTTCCGAAAATCTCAGACAAGCGTCCAGGAGCTATGCGTCGCATTAATTCCATTTGCCATAATCTATCTTGAGCATGCACATAACCTAGGGCAACCATCGCATCCTTAGAATTTGAAGCATAAATATGAGGTACGCCAAAGTCATCAAAATAGACGGTCGTTTCTTTCTGAATATTTTTTAATTCTATTTTTCCATCATATTTTGGCCTTAGATAGATTCCATAGGCAAGTATCGCAATGGAAAGAATAACTACTAATGACACAACAAAGAGCAACGTTTTTTTGACTATTTTCATATTTACAGAAATTATACTGACAAATATAAACGATTTCGCTATTAAACGAGATGAAATTTTATCTCAATAAAGAGGAAGCAAACACAAAAACACAATTAATTTGTTTAATTTATTATAGAAAATAATAAACAAAAAGTATCTTTGTGTAAAAACTTAAAATGAAACAATTATCAATATTAGATCTATCCAAAATGGGACGAGTAGAACGATTGAATTTAATTAATTCGTGTACTGGATATAAATCGGCTAATTTAATTGCAACAAAATCTATCTATGGAAAATCAAATATTGCTATTTTTAGTAGTGTTACTCATCTAGGCAGTGACCCTGCCTTGATTGGATTCATCGTTCGACCTACAACAGTTCCAAGAGATACTTATAAAAACATTAAAGAGACTGGCTATTTTACTGTAAATCACGTGACCGAATCGATGATTGCTGATGCGCATCATACATCTGCCAATTATGACACTGGAGTTTCAGAATTTGAAAAGACTAATTTGGAAGAAGAATACAAGGATAATATAAAAGTACCCTTTGCAAAAGGAAGTCCCATTCAATTGTATTGCAAATATGTAAATGAATATTATATTAAAGAAAATGACACTATACATGTCATTGCATCCATTGAGGATTTATTTTTTGAAGAAAACTTGAGACATGATGATGGATGGTTACAAATCGACAAAGGAAATGTTGTAGCGCTAAATGGCTTAGATGGATATTGCTTACCTAAATTAATTGACCGATTCCAATATGCTAGAAAAGACACACCTACTCAATCATTTTTAAAATAGATTTAAAAAAACAGCACAAAAAAGTGGTTTAGATCATATGACCTAAACCACTTTTTTTATAAACAACTTTATTTATTTTTTACTTCCATCTATAATCGCTCCAGTACCTGCACCTACACCAGCACCAGCAATACCACCAATTATAGCTCCCTGAACTTTTTTCTTACTAATAATAGCTCCAGTTGCAGCACCTACACCCGCTCCAATAACAGCGCCTTTGGCAGTACTACTCCACCCTTTCTTCTGAGTGGTAGTCGTGGTAGTGGAAGTTGTAGAACTAGATGTTGCTGGCTGATTTACGACAACAACTTCTTTTTGAGATTCTACTTTAGCCATTTCAACTTGCATCGAATCAATCACTTTTTGTTTCTCTATTGCTACTTTCATTGAATCGATTGTTTCTTCCTTAGTTGCTTGAGCATCCATTTTTACTTGATTTTTACAAGAAAATAGCACAACTGATAATACTAGTATGTATAAAGCTTTCATGATTTTTAATTTTATTTATTAATACATTACAAAGAAACGGTTTAACCACCTATAATAACTTATATAATTCCGAGCAAAATTTATAAAATTATCAGAACTCTAAATCTATCTTAGAATTCCAGCTTTCAAAATTTGCCCAAAATTGTACATGTCCTCAAAGGAACAATACAAAGGAACCGGCGCTAGACGAATTACATTGGGCTCTCTCCAATCCGTAATTACCCCATTTTTCATTAGATAATCAAACAATGTGCGTCCTTCACCATGAAGAAGAACTGACAATTGACATCCTCTTTCAGATACGTTTATTGGAGTAATAATTTCGAAAGTACTATCTACTTCTTTATCTATTTCATGTAGAATAAATTCCAAATAAGAAGTTATTCTATCTCTTTTCTCAATTAAAGCGTCCATCCCTATTTCATCAAACATTTCGACAGAAGCTAAATAAGGAGCCAAAGAAAGGACTGGCAAATTACTTATTTGCCAACCATCTGCACCGTGAACAGGATCAAAAACAGGTTCCATTTTAAAACGTCTTTCCTTATTATGTCCCCACCAACCTGCAAATCTTGGTAAATCTGGATTGTTATGGTGTTTTTCATGCACAAAACAACCCGATGCATTTCCTGGGCCTGAATTCATATATTTATAACTGCACCAAGCAGCAAAGTCCACATTCCAATCATGTAATTCCAGTTTAATATTCCCAGCTGCATGAGCCAAATCCCAACCTACAGTTGCACCTACTTTGTGACCTGCAGCCGTTATTGTTTTCATGTCAAAAACTTGCCCCGTATAATAATTTACTCCTCCTATTAAAACCAAAGCCAGCTCCTCTCCTACTTCATCAATTTTGGCTAATACATCTTCAATGCGAATATTGTGTTCTCCTTCTCGACGTTTAATTTCGACTATAGCTTCCTCTGGTTTATACCCGTGAAAATGAACTTGAGATTGAAACATATATTGATCTGAAGGAAAAGCTTTTTCTTCACAAATGATTTTATATCTGGTTTTTGTAGGACGGTAAAAAGAAACCATCAATAAATGAAGATTTACGGTCAACGTATTCATAACCGTTACTTCAGATGGCAAAGCTCCCACAATTTTGCTTAATGGTTCAGCAAAACGTTCTTGATAATCCCACCACGGTTTCTCGGCATAAAAATGCCCTTCGACAGCTAGATTTGCCCAATCATCCATAACTTCATCAACATAGGCCTTAGCACTTTTGGGTTGTAGTCCTAAAGAGTTCCCAGTGAAATAAATTACATTTTTTCCGTTTACTTTTGGAAAAATAAACTCTTCTCTGTATTTATTTAAGGCATCTTGCGCATCTAATTTTCGTGCAAATTCTTTAGTATTTTCGAAAGTCATGGTATGTATCTTATTTGTGTCGTAAAATTAGGTTTTATTTATTCTGCTACAAAATGGACCCTCTTAATATATTCCTATAACTAATTACCAAAACACAAAAGCTTCTATAAATATTTATAAACCAGTTCAATATTTAACTATATTTGATAGCGCCTAAAAATAAAAATATGCTTAAAAATAATTTGAACGTCCTTATTCTATCCATTGCAATGGTGATTTCTGCCTATTTATTTTCGAATGCTTTTCAGAATCGAAATAAAAATAATGATATTATTAGTGTTACAGGACTAGGTAAAAAAGATTTTGTGTCTGATTTAATTGTTTGGAATGGTTCTTTTTCTAAAAAAAGTAGTACGTTGAAAGACGCTTACGCCAGTCTTGATAATGATAGAGAAAAAATAAAAACATATCTTACAGGAAAGGGCATCCAAACTACTGAAATGGTGTTTTCGGCAGTGAATTTCAACAAAGATTTTGAAACTACTTATAATGAAAATGGCACGACCAGACAACAGATTTTTACTGGTTTTACTTTAACTCAAAGTGTAAATATCCAATCTAAGGATGTGAATAAAATTGAAGAAATATCAAGACAATCTACTGAGTTAATTAATTCCGGAGTTGAATTTTACTCTAGTGCTCCCGAATATTATTATACAAAACTTGCGGAATTAAAAATCAAGATGATTGCTGAAGCAACGAAAGACGCTAGTACAAGAGCAAAGAGCATTGCCGAAAATGCAGATGCCAGTCTTGGAAATTTAAAAAAATCAGATATGGGTGTTTTTCAAATTATTGGCCAAAATTCATCAGAAGATTTTTCTTATGGCGGCTCCTTTAATACGAGTTCCAAAAACAAAACCGCGACCATTACTGTAAAACTAGTGTATCAAGTAGACTAATTCATTCTAAATGCATTGTTGCGTGAGGGATTGCTTCGCCAGTTCGCTATCGCTCGTGTGAAGTGAAAATCCTTATTTATTATGGAGCGATAGCGAAATACTAAATAAGATTGTAGCGAATAGCCCGACCCTTGGGGCACGCCCAAAAAAAAAATCTCGCCATTGCTGACGAGATTTAGTGAATTAACCTTTATTTCTTATTAGATGATCAACATGGCATCACCGTAAGAATAGAATTTATATTTTTCTTTGATTGCTTCTTCATATGCTTTTTTCATTAAATCGTGTCCGCAAAATGCAGAAACCATCATTAATAAAGTAGATTTTGGTGTATGGAAATTAGTAATCATACACGTTGCTAAACTAAAATCATGAGGAGGAAAAACGAATTTATTTGTCCAACCATCAAAAGGATTTAGCGTTCCATGTGAAGAAACTGAGCTTTCAACTGCACGCATAGAAGTAGTACCTACAGTACAAATACGTTTTTTCTTAGCTTTAGCATCATTTACAATATCACACGCTTCTTGAGTAATTTTTAATTCCTCAGAATCCATTTTATGTTTAGATAAATCTTCTACCTCAACTGGATTAAAAGTTCCTAAACCTACGTGAAGTGTCACCTCAGCAAATTTAATTCCTTTAATTTCTAATTTTTTCAATAAATGCTTAGAGAAGTGCAATCCTGCAGTAGGTGCTGCAACAGCTCCTTCCTCTTTAGCGTATATAGTTTGGTAACGTTCCGCATCTTCAGGAGTTACGTCTCTAGAAATGTATTTTGGGATTGGAGTTTCTCCAAGTTCCGTTAATTTTTTTCTGAATTCTTCGTAAGAACCATCGTAAAGAAAACGCAATGTTCTACCACGAGAAGTAGTATTGTCAATTACTTCAGCAACTAATGAGTCATCATCACCAAAATATAATTTATTTCCGATTCTGATTTTACGAGCTGGATCTACTAAAACATCCCATAAACGTTGTTCTGCATTTAGTTCTCTTAATAAGAAAACTTCAATTCTAGCACCCGTTTTTTCTTTATTTCCGTACAAACGTGCTGGAAAAACTTTAGTATTATTCAAAATCAAAACATCACCATCATCAAAATAATCGATAACGTCTTTAAACATTTTATGTTCGATTGTTTGTTTTTTACGATCAATAACCATTAGACGAGCCTCGTCTCTATTCTCTGCGGGAAATTCTGCAAGAAGTTCTTTTGGTAAATCAAATTGAAAATGTGATAATTTCATCTTTATTTTTTTGTTTAAGTTGAACCCTAGGACCGAGCATAGGGTGACAAAAAGTTAATTGAAAATCAAATAACTAAGCGGATGCAAATATACGACTGTGAGATAGGCGTTGTCAAGTGTTTTGCTGTTTATTTTAAGCAAACCACATTACAGTTTAAAACCATAAAGGGTTAGATGCCATAAACATTGATAAATATTGAAAAACTTAGGAAATAATAAAATCTAGTTTTTTCATATCTTCCCAGAAATCAGGGTAGGATTTAGAAACTACTTCGGCATTTTCAATTATTATTGGCACTTTTAATGCTAATGGTGCAAATGCCATTGCCATTCTATGGTCATTATAAGTGGCGATTTTAATATTATGATAGATATTTGTAGATGCGATTAATGTCAAACTATCATTCGTCACCGAAATAGTAGCACCTAGTTTTGTCAACTCAATGCGTAACGCTTCCAGTCTATCTGTTTCTTTAATTTTCAAGGTATGCAGTCCTGTTAAATGACAACCAATTCCTAGTCCTAGACAAGTAACCACGATAGTTTGTGCAATATCGGGTGTGTTGTTTAACTCTAAGTTTAAAGTCTCCGGTTTAAAGTTGGTGTCTTTTGTCAATGTTAACGTATTATTTTCGAATCGAGAAATAACACCCATTTGTTTATAGATTTCAACCAAAGCGGAATCTCCTTGTAAACTATTTTCCTTGTAACTACTCAATGATATTGAAGCCGTATCGGCCAAGGCCACCAAACTGAAAAAGTACGAAGCTGAACTCCAATCGGATTCTACTGTCATTACTTTTGGCTCTACTGTTGCTTTTGGAAAAACTTTAATTACATTTCCTTCAAAACTTGTTTTTACGTCTAAATCATTTAGCAAAGCCAAAGTCATTTTGATATAAGGTACTGATGTGATCTCACCAACTAAATTTATTTCGATTCCGTTTTCTAATTTTGGTGCAACCAACATTAAAGCCGAAATGTATTGGCTACTTACGTTAGCTGGAATATTTACTTTTGAAGCGGTAATTTTTTGTCCTTTGATTCGAATAGGTGGATATCCTACTTCTTTTTCGTAAGTGATTTTTGCTCCTAATTGTTCCAATGCTTCCACCAACACTTTTATAGGACGCTCTGTCATACGTTGTGAACCAGTCAACACCACTTCACGTCCTTCGTTTACTGCAAAGAAAGCAGTAAGAAAACGCATTGCTGTTCCTGCATGATGAATGTCTACAATTTCTTCCTTTCCTTTCAATGCTTTCTCCATCACCTCACTATCGTCAGAGTTGGATGTATTTGCTAATGTTATATTAGGAAAAAGTGCTTTCAATAACAAAAGTCTATTGGTTTCACTTTTTGATCCGGTAACAGCAATTTGCGCTTGTAAATTAGAGTGGGTAGTTTGTAACAGTAAATTCATGGTTTTAATTATGAGTTATGAATTATGAGTTGTGGCTGTAGCTTTGAACTCAAAAACTTTCGGGCGCAATTTACTACTCCTCAATTATAATTCATAATTTATAAATCACATTATTTAAGTTTATCGTTGTTTTTATGACGATCCTTATCACGAACCGATTTCAAATCCATTTTCTTATCGAAAGCCGCTTGTAAATCAATTCCTGTTTGGTTTGCCAAACATAAAACTACAAAAACGACATCAGCTAATTCTTCCCCTAAGTCTTTGTTTTTATCGCTTTCTTTTTCTGATTGTTCTCCGTAACGACGGGCAATAATACGAGCTACTTCACCTACCTCTTCGGTTAATTGTGCCATATTAGTCAGTTCATTAAAATAACGAACTCCATGTTCTTTGATCCAGTTGTCTACGTCTAATTGCGAATTTTTCAAGTCCATTTTATATTTTTTTTAAAACAATTTTTTCGTTTTGTGCAACAATCATTTTTTGAAAAAAATCTTTTATCGTGTTATAGTAACTTGGAGAAATAACACTTTTATTAATTTCCCTAATTATAGAAATTTGAATTTTATCTCCTGAACTAGCCGAAAGAATACTAAAAACGGCCGTATTATCCTCAGTAGTTAATTTTATAGCTGTTGGTAATGATTCGACTTCATATCCTTCTGGAATTTCCAAGGTCAAATTGTACCGCATTTGTTTTGGAAATCCAAAATAGATTGGCATTTGCCTTTTTTCCATAACAAAAGGATTCTTTTGATAAGCAAAAAACAATAACGGATTAATAAACAACTTTCCTCCTATTCTTTCATAATGATTGTTGGACACAAAAGTAAATGTTTCAGTAATAGGATTCATTAAATCTGTTTCTCTATTTTCTATTTTGTAATCAGTAATGCGTGCTCCACCCAATTCATTTTCTAATTTTTCAAGATAGGTATCGGTGTTGATAGCATTGTTTTTTTCTCTAAAACTATATGCCTCATAATTTGTTTTTTGAATTCTTAATTTTCCTGAAATTTTTCCTTGGGAATCAATATTTGCTAAAGCGGTATAATTGATATTCGATTGAAAAGTGGGCGCCAAAATAATTTCTTCCGACGTACCGTCTGCTCTAATCAGTCGCCCGTTCCAATTTAAAGCATTTAGAGGTAAAATATTTTGGGTGGTGTATTTTTGAGTAGCGTCTAATAAAACTTGTTTTCCCTCCCTTTCAACTGCAGCAACTACATAATTATAAACTGTTCGGTTCGGATAAACAGGAACTCCGTGATCTACCGTGCTTATTAAAACAGGATTTGCTTTTATTCCTGCTAATTTAAGCATGTCTATTAAAATGAAATTGATTTCGGCACAATTACCCGTTTTTTCCAAATAGGCTTTTTTCACTCCTCTATTAGTAAAATAACCATATTCGTTATTCCAATTCATTTTGTTTTTTACAAATTCAAAAATCACATTTAGTTTATTCTTTTCCTCAACATCTTTAAGAATCAATTTAATGTCTTGCATTAAAAAATCTCGCTCCTCCAGTTGCTTTCCAAAATCATTATCTTTAAAAATGGTTTTTGTCACTCCTTCCCAAGTCATCGAATAGTCCTTTACTTTTTCATTAGGAAAACGAGTACTTTCCAACTCATGATACAACGCTGTTTTATAGTTTATAATATTGTCAACAAAAGCCTCTTCTTTCAATGCAGGCATATTTTCAACACTATACTTGCTGTTTATTTGGCTATAACGAAAACCTCCCGATTGTCCATGCTCATCTTCAAAATTTTGACTTCCTTGCGCATATTTAGCCTCTGATTTTATTGATGTATATCCTGTAAGAATTGGCTTGTATACAAAATATTCTGGAATTTCCGTATCGTATTCCGCGTAATTTACCGGAATATCATATTGAAAATTATAAACAGGAAATTTTACTAAATTTTCTGATTTAAGCAAATATTTGATCTCTATCACTGAGCCTACCTTTACATTTGGCAACAAAATTGATGCCTCAGCCCAATTCTTATTTATCTCATTCTTAAAAACCCCTTCTCCTTTAAGCTTTGTTTTAACTACAATGTCATTTTCCAGATTATAAGTTGCACAATTTGAAAATTTAACTACATCATCATTGTATTTTTCATACCCTACATAATAGGGAACTTGAAAAGTAGCCCAGCTTAAACCCTCTTTCTTATAAATTTTTATTCTAAAAGTATATTCATGATTTAAGATAAATCCATTATTTCTTCTATAAGTATAAAACGTCCTACCTTTCTTAAATATAATTGCGGCAGCTGCTGTTGAATCTAGTGGATGCACTTTCTGTTGCAATTCCTCTTGAGAGGCCTTACCGTATTCAAAATTCTGGGCGTCACTTTTCGAAAAAGAAAAAATAAATAAAAAAATAAACACTATTTTTTTTAAAGACATCTGTTATTAGATTTTTGTTAAAACAATTTTTTCATTCTGCTTCTCCATCATTTTTTGAAAGAAATCTTTTAAAGCATCATATAAATCAGGAGGAACAACAGCTAAGTTTATTTCTTTTACAATTACAATTTGTATTTTATCATTGTCATATGCTATATTTATTGAATAAGACCCAACTGAATTAGCTGTTGAAATTTTTATGGGCTGCGGAACAGAAACTACTTTATATCCTTTTGGGATTTCAATGTTGATATTATACTTGTCCGTTTTTGGATATCCAAAATAAACAGGCATTTGTCTTTTTTCCAACACAAATGGATTTTGAGTACTATTAAAAAACAACAAAGGATTTATGTATATTTTACCCGCTATGATTTCGCAATGTTTGTTTGATGTGAATTTAAAACTTTCTATGACAGTAGATGAGTTAGTATCATCGTTAACTTGTTTATAATCATCAATTAGAATTCCACCTAAATCAGATTCTAATTTTTCAAGATATTTATCATCAGTCAATAAAGCGGTACTCTCTCTAAACCTTTGAGCTACATAGTCTGTTTTGCGAATTCTAGTTTGTCCAACCATTTTCCCTTGAGCATCTAAAGCAACTACAATATTTACATTTTCATTGGAATTTTTATCTGGTACTAAATTTATCTCTTGGGAATCTCCCTCTTCCTTTATTAAACGACCCGTCCAGTTTAAATCTTCTAATGGCAAAATACCAACTGAAGAATATTTATTGGAAGCATCCATTAAAATTTGTTTTCCATCAATTTCTGCTGCTGCAATAACTGAATTAAAAACGGTCCTATTTGGGTAAACTGGAACTCCATGCTGTATTGTACTTATTAATACTGGATCAGTTTTGATTCCAGCACTTTTAAGCATTGCAATTAAAATGAGATTTATTTCGGCGGTATTTCCAGTACCATCCTTATATGCTTTTTTAACTCCTTTATCTGTCAAAATACTGTAATCTCCATCAAAATTCATTTTAGCTTGAACAAATTTGAAAATGGTTTCCAGCTTATCTATTTCAGTAGTAACATTGGAATTGAGTGCTTTTACATATGCATCCAAATAATTGTCTTTATTGAGTTCTCTCCCGAAACTATTGTAATCAAAAATATTCTTAGCTACTCCATCCCAAGTCATTGAATAGTCAACTACTCCATCAAACGGAAACCGAGTAGTTTCTAATTCATGCTGTATGGAAGATCTGTAATTTTTTATATTATCAATATAAGCCTCCTCTTTTAAGGCAGGAATATTCTCTGCTTTATAGCTTGCCAATTGATATTTATACGGAAAATCAGATTGCTGATTGTATTTATGAGAAAATGATTCCGTTTCTTTTACAATCTTTGAAGTGGCTTCTACTTTATTATACCCCGTTAAAAGTGTTTTATAGATGAATACTTCTGGAATATCCGTTTGATATTCTGCATAATTAACAGGGATTTCATACTGGAAATTAAATACGGGAAACCGCACATTATTTCTAGATTTCACAGTATAATTGATTTGAAATATGGAACCCACTTTTACGTTTGGAATGGTAATTAATGTCTGATTCCAAATATTTATTAATATTAGTTTTCAAATTACCCTCCATTCTGAGCGGTGTTTCTTTTAATTCTCCATTTTCTAAATTATAAGTAACACAATTTGAAAACTTAACAATTTCTTCCTCAAACCCCTCTCTCTTATTGAGATAAATGACGCTAAAGTCGGCCCATTTTAAACCTTCTTTTTTGTACACTTTAAATCTAATATTAAAATCATGGTATAGATAAAAGCCATTTCCTCGTTCATACACAAAATATGTTCTTGCTCTTTTAAAAATAATTGCAGCTGCTGCAGTTGAATCTAGAGGATGTACTTTCTCTTGCAACTCCTCTTTTGTTACTTTACCATATTCTAAATTCTGGGCACTGCTTTTTGAAAAGAGAAGAAAAACAACTAAAACAATTCCAACTTTGCAATACTTCATTTAATTATACTTTTTTTAAAATAATTTTTTCGTTTTGTTTGTCAAGTATTTTTTGAAAAAACTCTTTTAATGCTTGATAATAATCGGCTGCAACAATAGCTTTACTAATCTCAGATGTCATAATAATTTGCACTTTATTTCCTGTATTGGCAATAACATACTTAAAAGTTCCTATTCCGTCAACACCGGCAATATTCAAGCCTGTAGGAATGGTTTCTACCACATATCCTTCCGGAATTTCAAGCGTAATATTGTATTTACTTTGAACAGGAAAACCAAAATCAACAGGGTATTCTCTTGATTCTTGTTTAAAAGGATTCTCTTTGACTCCTAAAAATAAGGACGGAGTAATATAAATTTTATCATTGATTCTCTCAAAATCCTTAGTGTCTTTAAATGCATACGATTCTACGATAGGTTTTGATAAGTCTAAATCATTTTCTCTTGTATATTCATTGACTTCAATACTATTGTTATCACTCTCTAATTCTTCTAAATAAGTATCTTCTTTCGTTGCTGCATTTTTTTGTCGGAACGATAATGCTTCTTGATCCGTAAATTGTTTTCTTAACTTCCCTGATATAAAACCCTCTTTACTTACAACAGCATTCATATTCACCGTTTCCCTCGAAAGCGTTGTTGGAGTTAGGCTTACTTCTGTTGATGTACCATCTTTTCTAATTAAGCGACCAAACCAGTTTAAATCTCTTAGAGGAAGCACATTTGGCAATGAAAATTTTTCGGTAGCATCCAGTAAAACTAATCCACTAGGTGTTTCTATTGCTGCTATTACATAATCAAAAGCAGTTCTATTTGGAAAGATCGCAACTCCGTTAGAACGTGTACTCAACAATACTGGATTAGCAGTTAATCCTGCATAACGCAACATAGCGGTTAACATTAGGTTAATTTCGGCAATATTCCCCGTTTTATCTTTGTAGGCTTTTTTAACTCCGTCATTACAAGAATATCCATAATAATTATTCCATTTTACGTTAGCCTTAACAAAATTAAAAATGGCTGCCACTTTTTCTTCTGGTGTATTTAGACCTGCGATTACAGCATTTACATCATTTTCAAAGTAACCCGTTTTTTCCAATTCTAAACCAAAATCATCATAATCATAAATTGTTTTGGCCACTGCTTTCCAATCGGTGGATAACGATTTCAGTGGTTGATTTGGATATTTAATAAGAGAAAGTTCTTGAATTAAACTAGACGTATAATTTTCAATATTATTAACATACGCTTCCTCTTTCATTGCAGGCAAGTTTTCAGCTAAATAAGTGGTTCTCGTTTCTTCGTACGATAATTTACTTTGACTGTAATTACTGGCTTGTCCTTTCATTAATCCAGCACCTTCATCTCTTTCCATTGTAGAAAAAAGAACTGCTTTTGCCTTTTTTTCAGCTGTTACTTTTGGAAATATAAATCCTTTATAATTAACATTAAAAGTATAATATTCAGGAATAAAAGTACGATACTCCGAGTAATTGACTGGAATACTCGCTTGAAAACTCCAGTCTTTTGGACTGCCTACATAAGGCGTTTTTATAGTATATTCAAATTCAATTACTGAACCTTCTTGCACATTGGGCATAGATATTTTTTTTTGGCCCCAATATCGATTTACAACCTCATCAAATTCACCGTCTTTACTCAGTTTTGTTTTTTCGATTTTTCCATCGACAAGATTATAGGTAATCGCATCTGAAAAGGTGACATTTTCTTTGGAACTATTGCCTATATAGTATCTTACTTTTTGATTAGCCCAATCATATCCTTCTTTCTTGTAAATCTTAATTCGTGTTTGCACCTCAGTAGTCATTACAAATCCGTTACTTTTGGAATAATCATAACTAGTTTTTCCTTTTTTAAATAATACCGCAGCAACAGCATCATTGTCTTTTGGATGTGCTTTTTCTTGTAGTTCTTCAATAGATACTTTTCCTAATTCGAAATTTTGGGCATTTGTTTTAGAAAATAGAAAAACAAATAAAACAAGCAAGAAAGTTTTTTTTAGATGCATTTGTAATTAGATTTTTGTTAATATTATTTTTTCACTTTGTTTATCAATCATCCCTTGATAATAGGATTTAAGCATGGAATAATATTCTGAAGAAACGATTGCTTCATTTATTTGATGCGTAATTGCTAACTGAATTGAATTATCAGATGAAGTGGTCATAAATTTAAAACTTCCTAGGTTATCTTCCATTGTAATCACAGTTGGAGCTGGAAGCTGTTCTACTTTATATCCCTCAGGAATATTAATATTTATTGTATATTTTTCTAAAAAAGGAAATCCATAATCAATAGGATATTCTCTTACTTCTTGTTTAAAAGGATTTTTTAGATTAGTAAAAAACAACAAGGGTTTTACATAAATTTTTCCTCCAATACGCTCACTCAAATTAGATCCCGAAAAGGCATAGGTTTCCATTATTGGCAATCCAAGATTTGCTTCATTATTTCTAGAATATTCCTTTATCTCAATACTATTGTTATTGTTCTCTAATTTTTCTAAATAAGCATCTTCAGTAACGCTATTAACATTGTCCCTAAAAACCATTGCATTATAATCTGTTTGTTGTTTTCTTAGTTTTCCTGTTATAAGTCCATTAGCATCAATAGAATAATTCATCATCACTGTCGTATTAGACAATGAGTTAGGCATTAGATTCACTTCATCTGATGTTCCATCTTTTCTAACCAACCTGCCAATCCAGTTCAACGCTCTAAAAGGCAAAACGTTTGGTGTTGAGAATTTATCTGAAGCATCAAGCAATATAACCCCAGTAGGAGTTTCAACAGCAGCTATAACATAATTGAAAGCAGTTCTATTGGGAAACATAGCAATTCCATTAGAACGGGTACTTACTAAAACTGGGTTAGCAGTTAAATTCGCATAGCGCAACATAGCGGTAAGCATCAAGTTAATTTCAGCTATATTTCCTGTTTTATCTTTATAGGCTTTTTTCACTCCATCATTACAAGAATACCCGTAATAATCGTTCCATTTTACCTTTGTTTTTAAAAAATTAAAAATGGCTGACACTTTCTCATCAGTAGTTGTTAAACCAGCAATAACACCCTTTAAATCATCCTCAAAATAGCCTGTTTTATTTAATTCAGGGCCAAAATCTTCATAATCATAGATGGTCTTTACAACCGATTTCCAATCTGTAGATAACATTTCTAAAGGTTTGTTTGGAGATTTAATCATTGACAATTCTAACGACACACTACTAATATAATTATCGACATTATTGACATAAACCTCTTCATTCACAGCAGCAAGATTCTTAGCCACATAGTTTGTATTCGTTTCTTGATAAAAAGTCTTTCTTTCCGAAAATTTGGTTCCTTGCCCAATAATTATTTCCTTGTCAACCATAACTATTTCTTTGTTTTTTTTGTCAGAAGTAATTGTTGGAGTTACAAACCCTTTAAAATGGGTTGAATAAGTATAATATTCTGGTATATAAGTTTTATATTCAGAATAATTCACTGGTATTCTTGACTGAAAATACCAATCTCTAAGGGAACCTACGTTTGGAGATTTAATAGTATATTGGTATTCTATTACTGAACCTACTTTTACATTAGGCATCGTAATTTTCTTTTTACTCCAATATCTATCAACTACTTCTTCAAATTCACCTTCACTTTTTAGTTTTGTCTTTTCTATTTTTCCATCAACCAAATTATAAGTAATTGCATCTGAAAAAGTGACTTTTTCTTTAAAAGAGCTTCCCATTCTAAATATTACCTGTTGATTTGCCCAATCATAACCTTCTTTTTTATAGATTTTAATACGAACATCAACAGTAGTAACTACGGTAAAACCAGCGTCATTTGTATATTCAAAATTAGTTTCTCCTTTTTTGTATAAAATTGCAGCAACTGCAGCAGTATCTTTTGGATGATTTTTTTCTTGAAGTTCCGCAATAGAAACTTTACCTAGCTTGAATTCTTGTGCACATAAACTTGAAAAAAAAGCAGGCATAAATAATAAAAGAGCAAATAGTTTTAATTTCATTGGTTTAGATTTTGGTTAATATAATTTTGGCGTTGTCGTTTCTTGATACTTGCTCTACAAAGAGACGGTATTCATCATATTCTGTATTAGAATACAATCCTTTTTTAATAGATAAACTGCGTTTATATACTATAGTACTGTCATCTTTTTTAATAAATTCTGTTTTATATTCCCCAAATTTATTTTTCAATTCAAAATTAGACGGCAGAAATTCGATGGCAAACTCACTTGGTAAAGCAACCGTTATTTCGTCACTATCAGCAAAACCTCTTTGAATTTCAAATGGGTTTTTTCTGTTTCTTATTCTTTTTATACTTGTAGTGTATTGGTTATAAGCATTTATGGCAAACATCATTTTACCTGACAATAAATTACCATAGTTTGCTGCACTTATTTCAACCTTTTCAGCAAAACTGACACTTGACTTATCATTTAAAAAAGATAAGTTGTTGATTTTTAAATTGTTAATAGTATTCCAATACTCTTTATAATGTTGTTCTTTTTCTGTTGGCTGAAGATTTTCTATTGGTTCTTTTTGACTGTATTGCGACCCTTTGGATACTATTTCAATTTTACCTGCCAAATCACCATTAGCAGCCAAAGAATAATTTCCTGAACTGATTTGGCTATTGTATTTATCGATGTATTTTTGAGTATGTACAATTTGACCTCCATCTGGTTTTATAACTAGAACATCTCTATCGTCAGTAAAAGTTCCTTGAAACCCAAAAGGGGCATCTTGACTTGTACATTCGAGCCAAGTATAATCATCTCCATTTGGGATGGCTAAAATCATATGATTTCCTTGCATAGACACAAATTGTGATTCAATATCTTTCTTATGACTATCTCCATATAAAACGGTATTATAGGACGGCACGCCAACTGTTTCTAAAAGTGCTTTTGTATAATTAGTCAAAGCCTTACAGTCTCCATATCCTAAACGATCAACATCATTGGCAAACATTGGTTTCCAACCTCCAATTCCTACTTGAATACTAACATACCTAGATTTTTTTTGAACATAATCATAAATCAATTGTGCTTTCTTTATTGGATCTGTTTCATCTCCTATTAATGTTTTCATCTTTTCTTTTGTACCTTCAGGTAGACTAGTTGTTCCTGATAAAATATCGTCATAATACCATTTTCCGAATTCTTTCCAAGTCTTGGCTCTTCCATCAACATCTTCTAAATGAAAAAGTTCCAAACCCATCATGACTTTTGGAAAAAGAGAACTATAGGACGGGCTGTAATCTTCTTGCTTTTGCACTGGAATATTTATGGCTGTATAAGACAATTGAGTTGAAGTGTCTATCGTTTTTTGAATGTTGAAATTCGCAAAATTAAATTCCATTTTTTTAAAACCCAGATTATCTGGATAAGTCACATTCAAAACACTTTTCTCTACACTTACAAAAAAATTGGAAATAGGGTACCATTGCGGAATAAAGGCTGTAGTAGACGTTTCCAGTTTACTTTCATAAACAACTGTAAAAGGATATTGTGTAGGTGTATAATCTAAATAAATATAACGGCTATCAGAGAATAAAGTGCTTCCACCTGCAGCACTGTTATCTTTAAAATCTTTCCTTTTTATTTTTTTTATTTCTTTGCCTGCTGCATCATAAATGGTTGCCTGAATATCTTTGACAGTTGTTTTTTTATCGTAATTCTCTACAGCATCAATCTCCGACAGCCCTTTCTCATTTAAAACCGTAATTACTCTAGTTGAATTGATAGTCATATCTCGTTGGGAAGCGATAACAATATCTATTTGATTCAAACGAACAACAGCATTGGCATTTTCTTTTAAACTATCAGCAATAAGTAATGCCGAATAATCATTTTTTTGGGATTGTACGGTAAAAGTTGTAAAAACAACTAGGGATACCAATAGCATTTTTATTTTCATAGTAGGTTTTGAGAGTTTGAATAATTACCAAATAAGAAGGACTACATAGTGTAACAAAACCCTCTAAGGGAATTTTTACTTTATGTTTTGGGAATTTTAAGTATTCGTGGCTATCAAAAATAGAATAATTCTGACAATAAACAAGTTCTACTCTCTATTTTTACTATCTATGATTATGGTAACTGGTCCGTCATTTAAAAGACTCACTTTCATGTCGGCTCCAAAGATTCCGGTTTGGATTTTCTTTCCTAGCTCCAACTCTAATTTTTCAATAAAGCTTTCATATAGCGGAATAGCAACTTCTGGTTTTGCTGCTTTAATATAAGAAGGGCGATTGCCTTTTTTAGTTGCGGCATGCAGTGTAAATTGACTCACGACAATTACTTCGCCTTTAATATCTTGAATCGAGTGATTCATGACGTGGTTTTCATCATCAAAAATTCTGATTTTTGTAATCTTACCTACTAACCAAGTTAAATCCTCTTGCACATCGGCATCCTCAATACCTACCAAAATCAACAGCCCTTTTTGGATATCGGCTATTACTTTATGATCTACTGTAACAGAGGCGGAAGAAACTCTTTGAAGGACTACTTTCAAATTAATGGTGAATTATAAATGGTTACTTGTAAATTATTTTCTCGATTCATCGCTTTCCATTCGATCTTCATTGTAAATATCGGTACGATAATGCTCGTCATCTCCTTCTAAAATTTTAAGGTAACTATTGTATCTCGACCATGCAATTTCATCTTTTTCTAAGGCTTCTTTTACAGCACATTTTGGTTCGTCTTTATGCAAACAATTATTAAATTTACACTGATCTTTTAATTTGAAAAATTCAGGGAAATAACCACTAATCTCGGCTTTTTCCATATCTACCATTCCAAAACCTTTAATTCCTGGAGTGTCTATAATGCTTGCGCCAAAAGATAAATCATACATTTCTGCAAATGTAGTTGTATGTTGCCCTTGTTTACTGGCGTCTGAAATTGTTTTAGTTTTTAAGTGCAAAGACGGTTCCATAGCATTCACCAACGTTGATTTCCCAACACCCGAATGTCCCGAGAACATACTTACTTTACCAATCATCATTTCTTTCAAGGCATCGATTCCTTTCATTTCGGTAGATGAAACTCTAAGGCATTTATAACCTACTTCTTGATACACATGTTGCATATACAACTGTTCGTCAAGTGTTGGTTCGTCAAGAGTGTCTATCTTATTAAAAACCAAAATAGTTTCAATCCCATATGCTTCTGCAGTTACTAGAAAACGATCAATAAAATTAAAAGTCGTTGGAGGATTATTTACCGTAACCAATAAAAAAACACGATCAATATTTGACGCAATAATATGCATCTGATGGGATAAGTTGACTGATTTACGTACAATATAATTCTTTCTTTCATGAATATTATGAATTGTTCCAGTAACCGTATCCGATGATTCTTCGAGTTCATAATCCACAACATCACCCACAGCAATTGGATTAGTGCTTTTAATTCCTTTGATACGGAATTTCCCTTTCATACGGCATTCTATAAAATCACCTTGTTCTGATTTTACAGTGTACCAACTTCCTGTAGATTTATATACGAGTCCTGTCATGTTGCAAAGGTAAAATTTTGTTTCAAGTTTAAAGTTTAAAGTTTAAAGTTTTTAATAGTGTCTACAAATAAAAAAATCCCCACAACTTTAATTTAAAAGCTGTGGAGATTACTATTATAAAATCCTAATTTTAATTATGCATTAAGTACTTTGTCTTGATGACCAATACTTTCTTGGTGAATTGCTTTGAACATTCTAAGAATAAATTCTTCTGAAAGTCCTTTTTTCTCCCCTTCAAGAATCATTTTTCCAAGAATTTCGTTCCAACGTGTGTTTTGTAAAACAGCCACATTTGAGTCTTTTTTCACTTGACCAATTTCGTCAGCCACTTTCATTCTTTTTCCTAATAACTCTAATAAATTAGCATCAAGAACATCAATGTTTGCTCTTAATTTTGTCATTTTATTAGCATATTCATCCGTGTCTCCACTTACTTTTCTTACTCTCAAATCTTTGAAAATTTGTTTCAAAGCATCTGGCGTTACTTGTTGTGCAGCATCACTCCATGCATTATCTGGATCAATATGTGTTTCAATGATCATTCCATCATAGTTTAAATCTAATGCCTCTTGAGTTACTTCAAGAATCATATCACGGTTTCCAGTGATATGAGATGGATCAATGATTAATGGTAAATCAGGGAATTTATTTTGTAATTCAATAGCAATTTGCCATTCTGGAATGTTTCTGTATTTTGTTTTTTCGTAAGTAGAAAATCCTCTGTGAATTACTCCAAGATTTTTAATTCCAGCAGCATATAAACGCTCTACACCACCTAACCACAAAGCCATATCTGGATTCACTGGGTTTTTGATCAATACAATTTTATCCGTTCCTTTCAATGTATCAGCAATTTCTTGAACTGCAAACGGGTTTGCAGTTGTACGAGCACCTACCCACAAAACATCAATATCATGCTCCAAAGCTAATTTACAGTGTGCCGCTGTTGCTACTTCAGTTCCCATCAATAAACCTGTCTCTGCTTTTGCTTTTTGCAACCATTTCAAACCAATTTCTCCCACACCTTCAAATCCTCCTGGACGTGTTCTTGGTTTCCATATACCTGCTCTAAAAACACTTACATCTGAATCTTTCAATTCATGAGCAATTTTTAATACTTGATCTTCAGTTTCAGCACTACAAGGTCCTGCAATTACAAATGGATGAGTTAAATTAAATTCATTCAACCAATTTCTCATTTCTTTCTTGTTTTCCATCTTTTCTAATTATTTATTTTATTATTTTTTTTTGTGTTGTTCTTCTTTATTTAATCTTTGCAAAAATTATTTTTTTACATTCATTCCATTCAATATTTCTTTTATTTTATTTACACTTTCCATTTCATCAAAAATGGCATTGTATTCATCCTTTACCAATAAATCTTTAAATTGAGTCAAGTTGGCTATATATCCTTCTAAAGCTTCCACCACTTCCAACTTATTTTGTTTGAAAATTGGGGTCCACATAGCAGGCGAACTTTTTGCCAAACGCACTGTACTTTCAAAACCAGAACCCGCCATATCAAATATATCCTGCTCGTCTTTTTCTTTGTTTATTACTGTTTTTCCAAGCATAAAAGCACTAATGTGAGACAAATGCGACACATAAGCAATATGTTTGTCATGTGATTTTGGATCCATATAACGTATTCTCATTCCCATTGCTTTAAAAAGATCTAATGCTTTCTCTTGCAATTTAAAAGCCGTACGTTCTACTTCACAAATTATATTTGTCTTACCATTAAACAAATCATGTATTGCTGCTGATGGACCTGAAAATTCTGTTCCTGCAATAGGATGTGTTGCAATAAAATTTCTTCTTTTAGGATGGTTAGCTACCGCTTCACAAATAGGCGCTTTGGTAGAACCCACTTCAAAAACAATAGAATTTTCTCCTACAGCATCCAATACCTTAGGCAATAGCGTTAAAGCGACATCCACTGGAACCGATACAATTACAAAATCAGCATTCGATAGATCTTCGAATTGGGCGGCTTCATCAATAACCCCTAAATCCAATGCTTGTTTCACATGACTTTCGTTATGATCGATACCATAAATAGTGGCTGATGGATCTAAGGTTTTAATGTCTAACGCCATCGATCCTCCTATTAATCCTATTCCTATTATATAAACTTTCATTTAATTAAATCTATCAATTGCTTCCTGTACTTTTTCTTCCCCTACACATAATGCAAAACGAATATATCCTTCTCCGTTACTTCCAAAAATTGTTCCTGGTGCTATAAAGAGATGTTTCTCATGTAAGATTTGGTCTATAAATTTTTCAGCTGAAGTTATTCCTTCTGGCAATTTGGCCCAAACAAACAATCCAACACCTTCCTTATATACTTTACAGTTTAATTTCTCCGCTAATTGTTCTGTCAAAACACGACGTTTCTTGTAAATTTCATTCATCGAATCAAACCACGCTTTATCACTTTTTAAAGCAGCTATAGCCCCTTTTTGAATTCCAAAAAACATACCGCTGTCCATGTTGCTTTTTACTTTCAAAACAGCATCAATACAAGCTGCATTCCCCAGAACCATTCCTACTCTCCATCCTGCCATATTGAACGTTTTACTTAAAGAATTTAGCTCTAATGCTACGTCCTTCGCGCCTTCCACTTGTAACAAACTCATTGGCTTATCATTCAAAACAAAACTATATGGATTGTCATTGATTAATAAAATAGTATGTTTTTTGGCGAAAGCCACTAACTTTTCAAATAACTCCAAACTTCCTCTCGCCCCTGTTGGCATATGTGGATAACCAATCCACATAATTTTAACTTTAGATAAATCTAATTTTTCTAAAGCGTCAAAATCAGGTTCCCAATTTGTACTTTCTTTTAAATCATAATAAACGGGAACAGCACCCACTAAATTAGTTACTGAAGTATAAGTAGGATATCCTGGATTTGGTATTAATACTTGATCTCCTTCATTTAAGAAAGCCAATGAAATATGCATAATACCTTCCTTAGAACCCATCAAAGGCAAAACTTCAGTATTGGGATTCAAATCCACATTATAGTTGTTTTTATAAAAATCAACCATTCCATTTCTCAATTCCGGTAATCCTTGATAACTTTGATAACCATGAGCATTTTCCTCTTTCACGGCAAGAACCACTGCATCAATAACTTCTTGTGAAGGTTGCAAATCCGGACTTCCAATTCCCATATTTATTATTGGATTCCCTTCGGATGCCAATTGTCTTACTTCTCTCAATTTAGAGGAGAAATAGTATTCTTCAATGATATCTAATCTTTTTGCTGTTGTAATCATTACTGTTTTTTAAATTCTTTTGACCTTGATGAGTTTATAACTTTTGACTAATTATGGCTTTGTATTTTTATATTCGCCCAAAACTTTAAAATACTCTGCCATTATTTCTAATAACGATTTTGCTTTTTCGTAATCTGCATATTTTTCAAAAGTTACATCCACAAAAAAGGAATATTTCCAAGGTGTTTCAATTTTTGGCAAGGATTGAATTTTGGTCAAATTCATTTTGCAATCACTCATTACATTAAGTACAGCTGCTAAACTCCCTCTTTTATGATCCAATTCAAATTTCAAAGACGCTCTGTTAATATCTTCCTTTGCTACAAATGCATTCTCTTTTTTAATTATAACAAAACGAGTCATGTTATTTTTAATCGTTTGAATTTCTGGTGCCAGAATTTCTAAATCATACATAATTGAAGCCGTTTTACTGGCAATTGCAGCGATTCCTTTTAATTGTTTCTCCTGAATTCTACGAGCTGTTTCGGCTGTATCTTTATCTTCAACTAATTTTATATTAGGATATTTTTTTAAAAAATCCATACACTGTAATAATGCCATTGGATGAGAATGTACTTCAACAATATCTTCCAATTTTTGTCCCTTAAGCGCCATCAAATTTTGATGAATACTTAAATAATGTTCTCCAATGATGTGCAAATTATTCTTATCAATCAACGCATAATTAGGAATAATAGGCCCCGCGATTGAATTTTCAATGGCCATAACTGCCTGCTCCGATTTTCCTGACAATAGACTGTCCACTAATTCTTCAAATGACAGACACTCGTCTACTGCTATATTTTGCTCAAAATATTCTTGTGCCACTTGATGGTGAAAAGAACCTAGTATCCCTTGAATTGCAATTTTTGTTCCCATTTATTCCAAAAAAAAATCCTGATTTTCATCAGGATTGTATATTATTTTTATTTGTTTCTTTTATTTCAAATAACCATAGCACAATCCTTACTTCCTATAAAAGAAGAAATAAGTGTTGCTAAAATAAAAACGGTTATTAGTTGACATTTTGATGTTTTTTTTCAATGTTATCAATGCAAATGTATAAACATATTCAATACAAACACATAAAAAAATATGATTTTATCTAACAAAAAACGAATTCTTTGTGAAAGCGACTTTTGATTACCAAATACTTAAAAAAATAGGTTTTAATCCATTGCTTTTTAAATATTTGAAAAGTGCTTTGGGTTAAATTTATGACTAATAAATCAGTTTAGCGAGCTAATTTTACTGAAAGCCATTCTTTTCCTTCTGAAATACGCGTGATTAACATCGCCGAGACTACATCTCCATTCGCATTTAGCAAAGTAGCCATGGGATCAACTAATGTTCCTACAATCATGGCTGCAGGTAAAGCTTGTTCCATTGGAAAACCATAAATAGTGATTGCTAGAATCTCCCCAATATATCCACCATTAGGAATTCCTCCTTCAACTACCGAAACGATAACCGTAATCCCTAATGCTAAAAGTAAGGTATTGGGATCTGTAAAATCTTTACCGAACATGGCAAAAATTACAGCAATTTTTATAATAGATGACATACTTGATCCATCTTTATGCAAAGGAGCTCCTAATGGAATTGCAATATTACGGATATGTGAAGGAACATTCATTTTCTCTGTTGCCTCCAGATTTGCTGGAATTGTTGCAATACTACTGCAAGTTCCCAAAGCTGTTAAGGAAGGTGCAATATTATTACTCCAAAACACTTTCAATCCGTTATTTCCTCCTGCAAGGAAAGCATACAAACTAAAGAACACCACAAAGTAGAATCCACATACTGCATAATAAAGTCCTAATGGCTTAGCATAGGCTCCAAATAACTGCGGTCCAAAAATACCTACTTGATACGCAAAATAAGCACCCAAACCTACCGGTGCCGTTTTCATAATCAAGTGTAGTAATTGTTTCATTACCTCGTTTCCTGAATTTAGGAACCCTCTAAAACTTTCTCCTTTCTCTCCCGAACGTAAACTGGCAAATCCTATTAAAAAGGAGAAAATGATTAAAGCCAACATGCTTTTTCTAGAAAGCAATTCATAAAAATCATTGGCAGTCAGTAATTGAGTGATTTGTGATCCAGGACTAGTGGTTTGCATACTCTCCAATGGAATTTTGGAAATGATAATATCTTGATGAATTGGAAAAAGCAAAACACCTATTATCATAATTATAGCCGATACCAATACCGTACTTAAAAATACTCCAATAACGACTACAAATAACTTTCCTAATTTTTCTGATTTTTCTAAACTGGCAATTGACGACGCTATCGTAAAGAAAATCAAAGGAATAATAGCCGTAAAAAGTAAATTTAGAAATATATCGCCAAGTGGCTTAATCACTTCTACATCTTTCCCAAAAACCAAACCTAATATACTTCCTGCAGTTATACCACATAATAACCATATAATACCACTATAGGTTTTAAACAAACTCTTACTTTCTTCCATTTTTAGATTTGCTTTTTATAATTTTTTATAAATATATCATTCTATTTCTCAAATACCAATAATTAAAGATTAAGTAGTAATCCCTTTTTGATATTGTCTAATAAAAACAATAAATCAATCTTTTTCTTTTTACTTTTGCTACAAATAATTCATCATGTCAATAGCAGTAAATAATATCTCTAAAAGTTATGGTGCCCAAAAAGCACTTGACAACGTTTCATTTTCTATTAACAAAGGAGAAATTGTAGGTTTTCTTGGTCCTAATGGTGCTGGAAAATCAACTTTAATGAAAATATTGACGACCTATATCAATGCCGATGAAGGTACTGCGCAAGTGAATGGGAACTATGTAAACTCAAATCAAAAAGCAGTGCAGCTTTCTATAGGTTATTTACCAGAACACAATCCCTTATACTTGGATTTGTATGTTAGAGAATATCTTGCCTTTAATGCCGAAGTCTATAAAGTTGCTAAATCCCGAATCGAAGAAGTAATTCAACTAACTGGTTTAAGCACTGAAAGTCATAAAAAAATAGGACAGTTATCCAAAGGATTCCGTCAACGTGTTGGCCTTGCCAATGCTTTATTACACAATCCTGATGTTTTAATTCTTGATGAACCTACAACAGGTTTAGATCCGAATCAATTAATCGAAATTCGTAATGTGATTAAAAACGTAGGGAAAGATAAAACGGTTTTCCTTTCTACACATATTATGCAAGAAGTGGAAGCACTTTGTGATCGTGTCATTATCATCAATAATGGTAAGATTGTAACCGACAAAAAACTGGACAACTTAATTTCTGAAGATAAGGAACAAGTAATCGAAGTAGAATTTGATTATAAAATCGAAGAACAAGTGATTGCTAAAATCGAAAACATATCTTCTTATAAAAATACTCATGACATGATTTGGGAACTGACTTTTAAAACGGACAAAGACATGCGCCCTATAGTTTTTGATTTTGCTACAGCAAATGGTTTAAAAACATTACAATTGAATCAGAAAAATAAAAATCTAGAAGCTATATTTAGAGAGATTACAAAATAAGTTAGTATTAGGAATCAAGTTACCCGATAAAAAAAGCTCGTTTAAAATTATTTTAAACGAGCTTTTTTTTAATTTATCAATGATTTCAAATAGATTGTAAACAACAATGATAACACAATTGCCGACAGCCGAACTATATTTTTTACAAAAACACTATTAAAACTTAACGAGGGTAAATTGGATTTTGTTTTTAGAAAAAAGTCAACTAGACTCTTATAATCTAACGAAATCAAGAACAAAACACCAATCGTTAACACTACAGATTGCAATAATGCACCTACATTCATTTGATAAAAAACATTAATTAAAGTCAAATTAGCTAGTAGTGCAAATAAAATTATGGATCCAAGCAATACAGTTCTTCGAAACAATAATAAATAACCACTCCCAATTTGGATCACTGCTACTATAATTCCAAAAGTCTGTGAATGTCCAAAATAAAACCAAGTCAGCCATTCACCTGATAGCTTATTGATAGGTAAACTTGCAATTTCAGTAGGAACTATAAATTGAAGTCCGTAAAATTTTTTCCACCCAAAACTGGCAATATTAAAAGCAAGACAATATCGGATAGTACTATACGTAAAACCATATATCTTATCCGATTCCACTTTTTGCTTTTGTTCTAAATAATGCCATATAAACGGAAATAGTAGCGTAACCAATAAAGAAATCCCAACTAAGGAAAAAACTATTATTGGAGGAAACCAAGAAATATTCCCGCCGTTACCCAACATTAAGACTAAAGCCGAAAACACTATACCAAGGGTTAAAGAAGTGCTAATTTTTTTTGATAATGAAGTTGATTGTTCTAACATATCGTTTTATATTTGAATTAATAGTCCACAAATTTGGTTATTAATCAAATATCAACTGTTCCGATGTACCCGTTCGAACCTATTTAAACTACTTTTTTTCTAAAACTAAATTTGCTTTCACAAATGCCGTTGGAGAAATCCCCACATACTTTTTAAAAGTAGTATTAAAAGTGGTTTTGGAATTAAATCCCGATTCATAAGCAATCCCTAAAACATTTAGTAGCTTGTATTTTTCAGACAACAACAAAATTTTCGCCTCTTCTATTCGGTATTTATTTATAAAATTATAAAAGTTATCTCCGTATAATTCGTTAATCACAAATGAAGTTTCATTACAACTAGCATTCATACTGTTGGCTAATTTTGGTAAACTTAAATCATTCTCTAAGTACACTTTTTCAAAATTCATAAGTATCCGCAATTTTTCATTTAATTCATTCAATCGTTTTTCTGAAACTCTTTTAGGATTATCTTTTTTATACTCTCTAATTGTCGAAAGTTCATTTAAATCGTTTTTATTAAAATCAAAAACTTCTTTTTGCTGTAAAGAAAAATAAGCTAACAAAAATACAGCTACAAAATAGAGTAAAGGCGTAAGCTTAATTAAACTTTTTAAGTCGAAAAAAATAAGATTGAACCAAACAATTACAATTAGCATCAAAACCAATAAAAAATATTTGAGCCAAGAAAGATCACTTTTCTCCGTTGACGATGAAAATTGACGTATGTATTTTATGTGTTTTTGCAATTTGCTAAAAGATAAATACCAATAAATTATTGCTTGGAGCGGTAATGCTGTTTGCAGAATAAAAAATATAATTTTGCCAAAAACATAACTGAATTCAATATTTTTACCTGTAATAAAAAACGGGAATCTGAAAAGCAAAAAAATCAAAAAGGGTAAAAAATGCCATACATTTTTCTTGTCAATTTTTTTCTGTAATGAAGTAAAGTATAAAATACTAATATAAAGGAAAGGAGCAGTTAGAAACCTGACCAAGCCAATTAATTCAAATACATTAGGATGTCTTAGATAGATTTTTTGATAAGACATAGGTATTTCAAGCATTGCTAATCCGAGCGTCATAATAAACAATCCCAAATATTTATTTGCAATTAAATTACTTTTCTGAGGACGCGCAATAAGTAAAAATCCCAGTAGAAAAGCAGCTCCAGAGGTAATCCCCATTATGATTGGAAAGTTTATCATATCAAAAAATTATTGATTAATGGTCTTGCTGGAAAGAAACATCAATACTCCGCAAAATAATTATTTTCTTCAAACCAATCTGTTAATCTTTGTGGCCATGTTTTCAAAGCATTAGTCGTAGCCCTTTTTCCCATATTGAAAGCATGTGATCCTTTTGAATACAAATGCATTTCTACGGATACATTTGCTTGACGGTATTTATTAAGTAAGTCAACTATAGGAGAGGAGCAACACAGGTCATCATTTGCTGCCAATAAAAAAGCGATAGGCGCATCTGGTTTTATTTCTTTTGGTATAAACAAAGGGCCAGGATAAATTAATATTTGAAAATTAGGTTGTGCATCTTGTTTGTCAATCAAATCAGAGGAATTTTCAATACCATTATTTGAAGTGTATGCGACCAATGCTACTACTTCTCCTCCTGCCGAAAACCCCATGACACCAATACGATTTGAATCAATTTTGAAGTCATCAGCCTTACTTCTTATTAATCTCATGGCTCTTTCCACATCTTGCTTCACATGAATTTCTAGTTTGTACGGTGAATCTTTCTCTCTTGCTAAACGATATTTTAAAACAAAAGCAGTAACACCCAAACTATTTAAATACTCAGCAGCATCTTTCCCCTCTGAATTGAATACTAAATTTTCATGACCTCCTCCAGGACAAATAAGAACAGCCATTCCATTAGGTTTCTTAGGTAAATAAGCTGTTATAGATGGATTATGAATGTTTCTTACCCACCAGTCTTTAGCCTGTTCTGGTTCGTTTTTACGGTTTTCAAAACCAGGAGCTCCATTTTCCCAAAGAGGAATTGTCAAACCACTTTGTTGTGAAAATCCAACATTAAAAATAAATACAAAAAACAAAAGAAAATAAAGATTGAATCTCATCTATTAGACTTTTAAATTATTGATTTATAAATATAACTATAAAACTCTAAATTTTGTACTAATCAAATGATTGCTTTTATAATCATCATTAAACTAACCGCAATCCCATTTTCACACTTTTCTGATTATTGCAGTAAAAAATTACAAACAAGACTATTCAGTTTAAGTGCTATAAATAGAATAAAATCTAGAAGCTATTTTTAGAGAGATTACAAAATAAGTTAGCAAAAGGAATCAAGTTACCAGATAAAAAAAAGCTCGCTTAAAATTATTTTAAACGAGCTTTTTTAAAGATACTAAATATGATTTATGATTTTGGCAAAGGATCTCCAACCGCTACATCACAACGATGTCCCTCTTTTCCGTGTGCAGGATTTATACCTGGAGGTGTTTCCGTATCGGCGGTAGCAGTTGACAATAAAGTGGGCACTGGTTGCTGAACTGTATATTCTTGTGAAGATTGAGTTGAGTTTGTTGCTTTTGCGGTTGTTGAAGACGAATTTAACGGAGCACCAACAGCAATATCGCAACGATGATTTTTCTCTCCATGTGGTGGATTCATCCCTTTTGCAGTGACCGTTTTGGCTGGACTATTTTGTGTGGGCCCCATTGGAGTAGATTGTCCATTTGTAGGTTGTACCGCAATACTTTCATTTACTGACGAATTCAATGGTGCTCCAACAGCAATATCACAACGGTGATTGGGTTGTCCATGTGCTGGATTAATTCCTGCTGCAACTGAACTTGCTATTCCATTATTATTTTCATGAAACAAGTTATGATTTTGGGTCGCAACTAATGTTGACTGGCTTTGAAGCCCCGTATTTGTTTGTTGAGTGAAAGGCACAACTAACCTTGGGTCACCTTGTTCTTGCGCAACATCATTATTTTTACAAGAAATAATTAGTATCGCAACTGCAAGAAGGGAATAATTAAAATATCTCATACTAAAATCATTAAGAGCTGATAATCAAATATAAGAATTTAAAAACTCGTAAGCAAGCTCCAGAATAACTTCTCATTTGACCACTTTAATTCTTAAATTGACAACAGACTTTCCTTCATTTCGTTCATCACAATTTGGATATCATTTTCATTAGTTCTCCAATTTACAAAAGAAGCCCGAAGCCCTTTTCGGTTTTGATAAACTGTTGGTGTCATAAATACTTTTCCTTTTTCATTTAGATGTGTCAAAAATTGATTTACTTTTTCTTGGTTATGGTCTCCCGCCAAAGTAAAACAAACGTTATTCAAACGCGTTGGTGCTAATAATTCAAAGTTTTCGTTTTCACTAATAAAAGCATCAAACCGCAATGCCATCGCAACGCTATTTTCTATTATATCTTGATAGCCTTGTTTTCCATATGCCAATAATGAAAACCAAACTGGCAAAGCTTTTAAACGTCGAGAATTTTCAGGTAAAAAATTGAGGTAACTAAAATTATCAAGAGGATTCCCTAAATAGGGTGCATTAGAATTTTGAAAAGATTCAATTTGAAGATTTTTATGTTTTTCCTTTACCAAATAAAAAGCACTTTCATAAGGTACATTCAACCATTTATGACAATCCACTGTAATGCTATCCGCATTTTCCCAACCACTAACCAAATGACTGTATCTAGGCGAACAAGCAGCAAAACCTCCAAAAGCTGCGTCGATATGCCACCAGAAATTGTATTTACTTTTCAGTTTAGTAATAGCATTGAAATCATCAAAATCAGCTGTATTTACGGTTCCTGCACTAGAGATTAAAATAAAAGATTTCCCATTTAAGCTTTCAATATTTTTTTCTAAATCGGCAATATCAATCGCTTCACGATTTCCTTCAATTGTTTTTATCTTAGTGAAATTTTGACTACCCATTCCTAACATCGCCAAACATTTTACAGAAGAAGAATGCGGTGTTGCAGACAGAACATGAATGGGTTCCGAAATTCCGTTTTTAGCAAAATCTTTTCCTAATTGACTACCAATCCATTGTCTCGCTACTGCTAAACAAGTGAAATTAGACATAGTCGCGCCGGTTACAAATCCTCCAAGATAATTTTTCGGTAAATCTAATAACTGCAACAACAGATTAATTGTTTCTATTTCTATCAACGCAGAAACACCTCCTTGTGCATTAGTAGCTTGTGTATTTTGATCATAAATGGTAGCCAACCAATCCCCAACAATAGAAGCTGGAGTTGCTCCTCCGGTTACAAATCCCCAATACCTCGGGCCCGTTTGTGAAACCATCAATGGTGCTAACCGTTCATTAAATTCTTCCAAAGTTGACAAAGAACCTAACCCAACATCATTAAGATTTCGATCTGTTGTTATCTTATTTTTATTTGAAGTAGGTACGGTATCAATTGAGTTTAAAAAATCAATTCCTTGTTGCTTTACTTTTTCAAGAATATTTTTAACTTCATTTAAGTCTTGTTGGAGTATTGGGTTCATTTGCTTAGTTAATTTAAATTAAAAAAAAAGTCCCGACAGGTATATAAAACCTGTCAGGACTAGTAGAACAACATCGATTTTATTTTATAATTAAAAAACCTTAGAGGCTATTTGTCTAATATTTTCTGATTTTCCCATAGAATAATAATGCAATACAGGAACACCCGCCGCTTTTAATTCCAATGATTGTTGAATTGCCCATTCTATTCCCACTTGTTTAATCTCCGTATTATTTTTACACTGATCAATTGCATGAATTAAATCTTCGGGTAAATCGATACGGAAAATTTGAGGTAAAATTTGTAAATGTCTTTGCACTGCAATAGGTTTAATTCCTGGAATAATAGGTACGGTGATTCCCATTTCTCTTGCTTTAGCAACAAATTCAAAATATTTTGAATTGTCAAAAAACATTTGTGTAACCACATAATCTGCTCCTGCATCAACCTTTTCTTTCAGTCTTTTTAAATCAGAAATTAAAGAAGGAGATTCCAAATGCTTCTCTGGATAACCTGCAACACCGATACAAAAATCAGCTTTGTTATCAACATGCATTACGTCATGTAAGTACTTCCCTTCATTCAATTGATGAATTTGAGATACTAAGTCAACAGCATAATTATTTCCACCAGCTTTTGGAACAAAAGACTGTTCGTCTTTCATTGCATCGCCACGTAATGCCATTACATTATTAATTCCTAAATAATGACAATCCACCAATAAATACTCTGTTTCCTCTTTAGTAAAACCTCCACAAAGTACGTGTGGTACTGTATCAACAGTATATTTATGCTTAATCGAAGCACAAATACCCAAAGTTCCTGGACGCATTCTCGTTAGTTTTTTATCTAATAAACCATTGCCTTTATCCACATAAATATACTCTTCACGAGAAGTCGTTACATCTATAAATGGGGGCTTAAACTCCATTAACGGATCAATATTATCGTATAATTCTTGAATCCCTTTTCCTTTTTGAGGTGGAATGATTTCGAAAGAGAATAATGTTTCTCCTTTGGCATTTTCTATATGTTCAGTTACTTTCATTTTATTTTTTGTTTCAGGTTTAAAGTTTAATGTTTAAAGTTCTCTTGAGTAACTTGAAACATTAAACTTTAAACAAGTTTTTTAATCTGCGATATTAGGATTCAACCATTTCATTGCCATATCGGTAGAAATACTTCTACGTTTAGCATAATCAATAACTTGGTCTTCTTTTATTTTTCCAAGTCCGAAATACTTACTTTCTGGATTTCCAAAATAATATCCTGAAACGGAAGATGCTGGCCACATCGCCATACTCTCTGTTAAAGTCACTCCTATTTCTTTTTCTACATTTAGCAATTTCCAAATTGTAGGTTTTTCTAAATGGTCAGGACAAGCAGGATAACCTGGTGCAGGACGAATCCCTTTGTAATCTTCGGCAATCATCGCTTCGGTACTCATGTTCTCATCTGATGCGTATCCCCAAACTTCTTTACGTATTTTTTCGTGTAGGTATTCGGCAAAAGCTTCTGCAAAACGGTCTGCTAATGCTTTCACCATAATCGAATTATAATCGTCTAAATCTTTTTCAAATTCTGCAGCCCATTCATCAACACCAAAACCGGTAGTCACACAAAAAGCACCCATATAATCTACCTTCCCATTGTCTTTTGGAGCAATAAAATCAGCTAAAGCGATATTTGGTGCTCCTTTTGTTTTTTGAGATTGTTGGCGCAACGTCAAGAACGTTTGAAATGGTTTTCCGTTTTCGTCTGTCAATTCAATATCATCATCGTTGATTTGATTTGCAGGGAAAATTCCGTAGATTCCTTTAGCAGTCAATTTCTTTTCTTTCAAAATAATGGCTAACATTTCTTGTGCATCCGCAAAAACCGAAGTGGCTTGCTCACCCACAACATTGTCGGTCAAAATCGCTGGATATTTACCAAACAATTCCCATGTTCTAAAAAACGGCGTCCAGTCGATATATGGAACTAGAATTTCTAAATCAACTTCGATCACTTGCTCGCCTATTATATTTGGTTTCACAGGCGTAAAATTATCCCAATCCAATTGCAATTTATTTTTACGGGCTTGCTCAATAGTCAAGAAATTTTTGTCTCGTGAACGATTCAAAAACGTTTCTCTAAATGCATCGTACTCCGCTCGTATATCACTTGCGTATATTTTCTTTTCACTATTCAATAAATTTCCAGCCACCGTTACAGCTCTAGAAGCGTCATTGACGTGAATTACAGTTTCTCTATATTGAGGTGCAATTTTTACAGCAGTATGCGCTCGTGAAGTTGTTGCTCCCCCAATCATTACTGGTATTTTTATATTTCTTTTGTCTAATTCTTTAGCCAAATAAACCATTTCATCAAGTGAAGGCGTAATCAATCCGCTTAGTCCAATAATATCTACATTGTGTTCAATAGCCGCCGCGATAATTTTTTCGGGAGCCACCATTACACCAAGATCAATAATCTCATAGTTATTACAAGCAAGCACCACTGAAACAATATTTTTTCCAATATCATGTACGTCTCCTTTTACAGTTGCCATTAAAATACGGCCTGCAAAACTGGAAACACCATCTTTCTCGGCTTCAATAAAAGGCAATAGATAAGCCACTGCTTTTTTCATCACACGAGCTGATTTAACTACTTGTGGTAAAAACATTTTACCAGAACCAAATAAATCTCCCACCACATTCATTCCCGCCATCAAATTGATTTCGATAACTTCAATTGGTTTTGTAGCTGCTAATCGAGCTTCTTCAACATCTTCCTCTATAAATTGATCCACCCCTTTTACAAGTGAGTGTGTAATTCTTTCTTGAACAGTTCCTGAACGCCATTCTTGAACAGCCTTTTCATTACTTTTTACATCTCCTTTTACATTCTCGGCAAAATCCAATAAACGCTCTGTAGCATCATCACGTCTATTCAAAATTACATCTTCAACATGTTCTAATAAATCTTTTGGAATCTCATCATAAATTGAAAGCATTTCTGGATTTACAATACCCATCGTCATTCCATTTTGAATGGCATGATACAAGAAAACGGAGTGCATCGCTTCACGAACAGTATCATTTCCTCTAAAAGAAAACGACACATTACTTACCCCTCCACTAATGTGTGCATGCGGTAAATTTTCGCGAACCCATTTAGTCCCTCTAAAGAAGTCCAACGCATTCAAGCGGTGTTCTTCCATTCCAGTTGCAACTGGAAATATATTTAAATCAAAAATAATATCCTGAGCCGGAAAACCCACTTTATTCACCAAAATATCATAGGAACGTTGGCAAATTTCAACTCGGCGTTCGTAATTATCCGCTTGCCCTGTTTCATCAAAAGCCATGATAATTGCTGCAGCACCATAGCGCTTAATTAGTTTTGCATGGTGAATAAATTGCTCTTCTCCTTCTTTCAAAGAAATAGAATTTACCACACTTTTTCCTTGTACTACTTTTAGACCTGCTTCGATAATATCCCATTTTGAGCTATCAATCATAATAGGCACACGAGAAATATCGGGTTCGGCAGCAATTAAATTTAGGAATTTTGTCATGGCATATTCACCATCCAGCATTCCTTCATCCATATTAATATCGATGATTTGCGCACCACCTTCTACTTGTTCCTTAGCAATACTTAGTGCTTCTTCGTATTTTTCTTCTTTGATTAATCGAAGGAATTTTCTAGAACCTGTTACATTGGTACGTTCTCCAATATTCACAAATACGCTATCAGGCGTAATGATTAAAGGCTCTAATCCCGATAATACAAGGTTTTTTCTAGTTTCTTGTGCCATTTTTTATTTTTATTTGTCCTGCAAGGTTTCTAAAACCATGTAGGTTTAACTTTTTAATTCTTCTTATTTTGGGCGTGACCACAAGGGTCGGGCTATTCGTTACAAGTCCTCGACTAATTCCGCTTTCGCTTCATTTGTCTGTGGGCTTTTCACTGCTATCCCTCACGCGGGCAATGCCCCTATCATTACGAGAAACGAATTCTCTCGTCCTACAATCCTGCAAGGTTTTTTTAACCTTGTAGGTTTATTTCTCGATTCACTTTCTCAATTTATACCTACAAGGTTAAAAAAACCTTGCAGGAAAAGCTATTTACTTATAATGTAGCAGTTTTAGACGCGATAAATTGCGTCTCTATCCCCGTTTACATTGTTGCCGAAGATACTCTTGGTTTATAATCCTTGGCGATATCAGCAATTAACTTGATGTGTTCTGGCGTTGTTCCGCAACAACCGCCTATAATGTTTACTAAATTATCGTCTAAATAGGTTTTAATTTGCGCTTGCATCTCTTGTGGTGTTTCATCGTATTCTCCAAAGGCATTTGGTAATCCTGCATTAGGATGCGCTGATACATTGAAAGAAGTATTTTGTGATAAAGTCTGCAAGTATGGTTTCAACAAATCGGCACCAAGGGCACAATTGAAACCTACACTCAATAATGGAATATGAGAAACTGAAACCAAGAAAGCCTCTACTGTTTGCCCCGAAAGTGTTCTTCCTGAAGCATCGGTAATCGTTCCTGAAACCATGATGGGAATATCGATATTGCGTTCGTCTTTTACTTCTTCAATAGCAAAAAGCGCTGCTTTCGCATTTAAGGTATCGAAAATAGTTTCAACGAGCAATAAATCACTTCCTCCGTCAATTAATGCTTCCACTTGTTGCTTGTACGCAATGCGCAAATCATCAAAAGTTACGGCTCTATATCCTGGATCGTTTACATCTGGTGACATACTGGCAGTACGGTTTGTTGGTCCTATTGAACCCGCTACAAAACGAGGTTTGTCTGGATTTTTAGCTGTCCATTCATCGGCTACTTCACGGGCTAATTTTGCCGATTCATAGTTCAACTCATATACAATATCTTCCAGATGATAATCGGCCATACCGATAGTCGTTCCTGAGAAGGTATTGGTTTCAACAATATCAGCTCCAGCCTCAAAATAAGCTGCGTGAACCGCTTTTATGGCTTGTGGTTGTGTAAGTGACAATAAATCGTTGTTTCCTTTTAAGGAATGTGGAAAATCTTTGAAACGCTCTCCACGAAAATCTTCTTCGGAGAAATTGTAGCGCTGCAACATGGTTCCCATCGCTCCATCGAGGATGAGTATGTTTTTTTTAATGGCTTCTTGAATACTTGACATAACTTTTTATTTCTTGTAAACCACAATGATTTGTTGTGATTTATACTTTTGATTATTAATTACAAAAGTTCACTATTGTTTCTTTTTAGCCCTGATTGCAGTGAAAATCCTTTTTATCCTGAATTTAGTTCAGGATCCTGAACTAAATTCAGGATAAAAGATTGAAACGGAAAGCAGGAAGGATGATGGTAAAAAAGCACCAATCATTCGCTCTAAAAAAATATCGATATGTTGTCAAGAAAAGGTTTGAGAAATACTATAAAAGTATTCTTGTGTTATCTATCTTGGATGCTGAAACAAGTTCAGCATAAAGTAGAATGTAGCACCTTCTTTAAAGATAAAGGGTTGCTAAGGTTTCATCGGGTCTTTCCCTCCGCCTTTCGTGATAACTTTCAATAAATATAGGAACAGTGCAAAGTAAAGACATAGCGCTAATACTTGCAAGTATTAGCGCTATATTTTTTAACTTGAATGTGATAAATTGTTATACTATAGCTTTTACCACTGCTTTTGGCGCCTCTTTACGAGTTCCGTCAAAACCGTCAACACCAGAAACTGTAGTATATTTCAACACATATCGTTTCCCTGGATTGATAATTTGGTACGCTGCCTGGCACATTAATGTTGCTTCATGGAAACCACAAAGAATTAATTTTAATTTACCTGGATAGGTATTCACATCTCCAATGGCAAAAATACCCGGAATATTAGTTTGATAATCTAAAGCATTGTTTACTTTGATTGCATTTTTTTCAATTTCTAATCCCCAATGTCCTATAGGACCTAATTTTGGTGTAAGACCAAAAAGAGGAATAAAGAAATCTGTTTCAATTTTACGATGCGCTCCATTTTCATCAATGTCAATTGATTCAATATGTTCTGCTCCGTTTATTCCTACGACCTCAGCAGGGGTAATCATACGAATTTTTCCGGCATCTTTTAATTCTTGTACTTTTTCAACAGAATCTAATGCACCACGAAATTCGTTACGACGGTGAATCAATGTCACCTCAGAAGCCACATTAGAAAGGAAAATACTCCAGTCCAATGCTGAATCTCCTCCACCAGCAATTACTACTCTTTTGTTTCTAAACTCTTCAGGATCTTTTATAAAATATTTAATCCCTTTATTTTCATAGAAATCAATTCCATCAATAAGCGGCTTTCTAGGTTCGAAACTTCCTAAACCACCTGCAATTGCAATTACTTTTGCATGAAACTCAGTTCCTTCATTTGAAGTTACAATAAAACTTCCGTCTTCTTGTTTTTCAATTGTTTCAGCACGTTCACCAAGAGTAAACCCAGGTTCGAATTGCTTGATTTGCTCCATTAGATTATCTACTAAATCTCCTGCTAATACATCAGGAAATCCTGGAATATCATAAATAGGTTTTTTAGGATATAATTCTGATAATTGACCACCTGGTTGTGGTAAAGCATCTAATATATGGCATTTTAATTTTAATAATCCTGCTTCAAAAACGGCAAATAAACCAGTTGGACCGGCTCCTATTATAAGGATATCTGTTTCAATCATGTTCAATACTTTTATTCCTCCCCCCAGCCCCCTTCCCAAGGAGGGGGAGACTGGGTAGAGTTTCTTTTGTTATACTTGTTCTTACTTATTATTCTTTTCACAAAGGAACGAATGAATATCTCAAAAATAAATGATAAATATCATTAGGATTCTTTGTTCTTTAATGTTGACTGTATTATCTCGGTTCTATTCTTTATTCTTTAACGATTCTGTAATTTCATTCATCTTCTGAACTTTCTCTTCGAAATCTCCTTTTAAGGTTTTGCGATATTCGTTTAGATTTTCGACCATTTTATTGATGTCTTCTGGAATAACCTCTTCAAAAAATTCTCGTAATCTTTTGGCTGTTGTTGGTGATTTTCCATTGGTTGAAATAGCAATTTTCACATTTCCTTTGGTTACAATTCCACCCAAGTAATAATCACATAAATCAGGCGTATCGGCAATATTGCAAATGAGATACCTTTCTCTAGACAAATTGTAAATCCTTCTATTCACTTCAAGATCATCCGTACAAGCAATAACCATATGCCGTTTTTTGAGCATTTTTTTCTTGAACTTCTTATCGGTCAATGTAACCGTTTCGTGCTTATCTGCCAATGTTACCAATTCAGGTAAAAATCGTGGTGCTACCACCTCAACATTAGCATTCGGACTTGATTTCAGCAAAAAACTTAATTTTTCTAATCCTACATTTCCTCCTCCCACGATCAATACTTTCATATTGTGCAGCTTCAAAAACACGGGATATAATTCATTCCTTTCCATAAACTAATAGTTTGTTATGATTGGATTTTAACTCTTTGTAAAACCCTTTCCTTTTCTTACTATCACCTACTACCGCTCCGATTACAATAATGGCTGGAGAACTTAACTTTTGTTCAACAACAATTTTTTGAATCGTATTTATTGTTCCAATTCCTATTTTTTCCTCTGGAGTCGTACCGTTTTGAATGATCGCTACAGGTGTTTCACCTTTGGATTCTTTTTGGAAAATAGCAACAATTTCTTCTAATTTGCTCATTCCCATCAGTACTACTACAGTAGCTGAAGATTGAGCTGCCAAGGCCACATCAGTTGATAATTGTCGAGCCGAAGTCGTTCCTGTTATTACCCAAAAACTCTCCGAAACTCCTCTTTTTGTCAACGAAATACCTTGATATGCTGGAACTGCGATAGCCGATGAAATTCCAGGAACAACAAATGTAGGAATTCCAAAGCTTTCTACATACTCTATTTCTTCACTTCCTCTGCCGAAAATGAAAGGATCTCCTCCTTTAAGACGAACGACATGACCATAAGTCAAGGCATTATCTACAATTAGTTGGTTGATTTGGTCTTGTGTGTAAGCGTGACATCCTTTCCTTTTTCCGACAAATATTTTTAAAGCCCTCTTTGGAGCATAACTTAATAATTCTTCATTAGCCAAAGCATCGTATAAAACCACATTAGCTTCAGCCAATGCTTTCGCACCTTTTATGGTCAACAAATCTGGATCTCCCGGACCTGCACCTACTAAAGTTACTATGGGTTTTATGGTATTATGCATTTGCTAAATCTTTGGCTCTGTATGTTTCAATATTTTCAAAAAAAGCAATTGCTTCTTGAATGTATTTTTGTGCAAACACTTCAGATGGTTCATTTTGATTGATTTGATACACCAAGTCTTTAAAACTAGAATCTAAAATAATTTTGTTTGTTTCAACAAAAACAGTATCAAACAAATTGATGATTCCTGCATGGTGATTTGTTTTTTGGTTTTCAGCCAATAACAATGCTTTTGCTCCATTTACAAATCCTGCATATGCCAAGTAAATCGCATCAGCCCATTTTTTGTCTTCAAAAGCTTCTTGAGCGAAAGTCAATTTATCTTTGGCTTCCAAGATTAAAGTAGCTACTAAGTCAATTACAACTCCAGCACATTCTCCTACTCCAACCGCTTTTACATAATTATCTGCATTTCCCCAGTCGATAAAATCTTCGTCTGTTAGATTGGTAACATCTGCTAATGGTTTAAGGAACTCATAAAAATATTTTTCCCCTTTTGCATCGTAATAATCTAAAAACGACAATCCGTTTGCATTTGCTTCGAAATCATTTAAGATATAACGCAATGCATCAGGTCCTCTACGACTTGGAATCTTAATTACTTTATCCGAAAAACGACCTTTTCCATCACCTAAAATCCCACCTCCAAGTAACACTTGCAACGCTGGCGCCACTAGTTTACCAGAGTTGATAGACATTCCTTGAAAACCAATTTGCGACATGTTGTGTTGCCCACAAGCATTCATACAACCACTAATTTTTATAGTAATTTCTCTGTTGTCTTTATATTGAGGGAATTCTAATTTCAACACTCTTTCTAATTCTTCGGCAATTCCTGTACTGCTTGCAATACCTAAATTACAAGTATCAGTCCCAGGACAAGCTGTAATATCACCAATAGTGTCATAGCCTAAAGCTACAAAATCTAATTTGGCTAATTCTTGGTAGAAGAACCCTAAGTTTTCTTCTTTTATATTTCGAAGAACAATGTTTTGTCTTAGTGAAAAACGCAGTTCATTAGCTCCGTAATTTTTAATTAAATTGGCTAAAATTCTCGCTTTATCCGTATAAAAATCTCCTAAAAGTACCTTGATTCCAATAGCTACATATCCCGATTGTTTTTGGGCAATAACGTTAGATTTTTTCCACGCTTCAAATGCAGCTGTATCTTCAATAGTAACTTTTGGCACTTCTAATAAAGTGGCTGGAATAGCACCATCAAAATCAGTGGTGTCAATTTCAACTGTTTGGTAAGACAATGCTTTTTTCTCTTCGTCTACCAATCTCAAAAATTCGTCACGCCCCAAATCTTTGATTAAGAATTTCATACGTGCTTTTAAACGTTTGGCTCTTTCGCCATAACGATCAAAAACTCTTAAAACCCCTTCTGTTGTTGGGATAATTTGGTTTACAGGAATAAATTCTGATAATAGTTCAGCGTGGCTTGGTTGAGAACCTAATCCACCACCTAACATTACTTTGAATCCGCGCTCACCATTAACAATTTTTGGAATAAAACCCAAATCATGTAGGTAACTTAGTGCTGTATCTTTATCAGAAGACGAAAATGACATTTTGAATTTACGCCCCATCTCTTGACAAACAGGATTTCTCAAGAAAAACTGAAACATGGCGTGTGCATAAGGCGAAACATCAAACGGTTCGTCAACATCTACTCCCGCTAATTCACTAGCCGTAATATTTCTCACTGTATTACCACAAGCCTCACGAAGTGTAATATCGTCTATTGCCAATTGTGCCCAAAGTTCCGGAGTTCTATCTAAACTCACATAGTGAATTTGAATATCTTGACGGGTTGTAATATGCAAACGTCCAGTAGAATATTCATCTGAAACCTTTGTAATACGCTCCAACTGTTCGCTGCTCACTTTACCATAAGGTAATTTGATACGAATCATTTGCACCCCTTCTTGACGTTGACCGTAAACACCACGTGCTAAACGAAGACTACGAAAACGTTCGTCATCAATTTTACCGTCTTTGAATAATGCAATTTTTCTTTCTAAATCGATTATTTCTTTTTGAACAATCGGATTCTCTATTTCGGTTCTAAAACTTTCCATCTGTGTTGGCTTATTAGCTAAGTACTGTAATTCTTAAATCTGGATTTTTTTATTGGCTAAAGCCAAAAACTAACGGATAAATCCAACTCCCGCAGTTGTATTTGTTGCTGCATCAATTAAGATAAAAGCACCATTTGATTTGTTATCATTGTAAGCATCAAAATATATTGCTTTGCTTAACTTGATGTTTACTTCTCCTATTTCGTTAATCGCTAATTGAGACGCTGCTGTGGTTCCTGAAAAATCAGTTGCAATTACATTTTTCACGCTGTCAATTTTAGCTAAAACTCGGTTCGTGTTGTGCTGTACAAAATATTTGGCTCCCGGAACTAGTTTTTTACTGTCCATCCAACAAACTGTTGTATTAATATCTTTTTCTACTTTAGGCAATTCAGATGATTTTACAATCATATCTCCTCTAGTTACATTGATATCATTTTCTAATTCGATTGTAATTGAAGAACCTACTGAAGCTTCGTCAAATTGTTTGTCAAAAAAGTGAATGTTTGACACTTTAGATTCTGTTAAAGAAGGTAAAACCGTTACTGCATCTCCAACTTTGATATTGTTACCATAAAGCTTACCAGCATAACCTCTAAAATCGTGGTACTCTTCGGTTTTTGGTCTGATAACTGTTTGAACTGGGAAACGTGCTTTTCCTTTTTCATACACATCTGCTGGCTCTAAAGCTTCCAGGTGTTCTAGAATAGTTTGCCCTTCATACCAAGGCATTCCGCCTAATGATTCCACCACATTATCTCCTGTTAAAGCGCTCAACGGAATATAACTTACGTTTTGCTCTTTAAAAGTACTTTTAGCATTTAATGCTTGAAAGTCGGCTTTAATTTTATTGTATACTTCTTCCGAATAATCAACTAAGTCCATTTTATTAACAGCAACAATTACTTCTTTTACTCTCAATAAATTATTGATAAAAAAGTGACGGTAGGTTTGCTCAATCACTCCTTTACGAGCATCAATCAAAATGATTGAAACTTGTGAAGTTGAAGCTCCAGTAACCATGTTACGTGTATATTCTACGTGACCTGGCGTATCTGCAATGATGTAACTTTTTTTAGCTGTAGAAAAATAAATATGCGCCACATCAATCGTAATCCCTTGTTCTCTCTCAGCAACTAGACCATCAGTAGCCAAAGAAAAATCTAAATAATCATATCCTTTTTGCTTGCTGCTTTTTTCTATTGCTTCTAATTTATCTGTAGTTAAGGATTGCGTATCATATAATAACCTCCCGATTAATGTACTCTTTCCGTCATCTACACTTCCTGCTGTTGCTATTTTTAAAACTTCCATCAGTTTCTATTATTTTAAATTATAAATTTTGAATTTTAAATGGTAATCGTTACTTGAATTTTAAAATGAGTGTCTTTTCATTCAACATTTAAAATTCAACATTTAAAATAATCCTAAAAGTATCCTTGTTGTTTTCTTTTCTCCATCGCTGCCTCTGAACGTTTGTCATCAATTCTAGCTCCTCGTTCAGAAATAGTAGACAATCTGATTTCACCTACTACTTCTGATATTGTTGCTGCATACGAATCAACTGCTGCAGTACAGCTCATATCGCCAACTGTTCTAAAACGAACAATACGTTCTTCAATTTCTTCGTTTTCTTCTTGGTATACGTATGGAGAGTGTGACCAAATCATTCCGTCTCTCAAGAAAACTTTACGTTTGTGTGAGAAGTAAATTGATGGTATCTCGATTTGTTCTTGCTCTATATAGCTCCATACATCTAATTCTGTCCAGTTTGAAATAGGAAAAACACGTACGTTTTGTCCATTTTCAATTTTGCCATTCAATAAATCAAACAATTCAGGACGTTGGTTTTTTTCATCCCATTGACCAAAATCATCACGAACAGAAAAAATACGTTCTTTAGCTCTTGCTTTTTCTTCATCTCTACGCGCACCACCAATACAAGCATCAAACTTAAATTCGTCAATTGCATCAAGTAAAGTTGTTGTTTGCAGACTGTTTCTACTCGAATATTTACCAGTTTCTTCTACTACTTTTCCTTCATCGATAGCATCTTGCACATTACGAACGATTAATTCCAATCCTAATTCTTTAACCAATCGATCTCTAAATTCAATAGTTTCAGGAAAATTATGTCCTGTATCTACGTGCAATAGTGGAAAAGGAATTTTGGCGGGAAAGAATGCTTTTTGTGCTAATCTTACCAGTGTGATTGAATCTTTTCCTCCAGAAAAAAGCAATACCGGCTTATCAAATTGAGAAATAACTTCTCTGAAAATGTATATTGCTTCGCTTTCTAATGCGTTTGTTTTTAATATTGAACTCATTTTTATTATTTTAAGATTAAATGATTGAAAAATTTAAAGATCTCAACAATCATTTATAATTTATAATTCACAATTTATAATTTATAATTACTTCTGATGTAAACCACACTCTTTGTGACTTGATTCCCACCACCATCTTCCGGCTCTTATGTCTTCTCCTTCTGCAATTGCTCTTGTACAAGGCGCACAACCGATGCTTACAAAACCTTTTTTGTGTAATGCATTTTGTGGTACATTATTATCGTCTATATATTTTTGAACTTCTTCTAAAGTCCATTTTAACAAAGGATTAAATTTTATAATATTGAAATTGGCGTCATATTCAAAAAATTGCAAATCATTTCTGTTTTCAGATTGTTCCGCTCTTAAACCAGTTATCCAAACTGAATTTCCTTTTAAAGCTTTAGTTAATGGCGCTACTTTTCGAATGAAACAGCACTCTTTTCTATTTTCAACCGACTCGTAGAAGCTATTTGGTCCTTTTGCATTTAAAAGATTTTGAACATCTGACGCTTCAGGAAAATAAACTTCAATGTGTTTTTTATATTTCTTTAATGTTTTATGAAAAACATCGTAAGTTTCTTGAAACAAACGCCCAGTATCTAAAGTAAAGATATTAATAGCTACATCGCTATTTGCAATTAAAGCGGTTATAACTTGGTCTTCTTGCCCAAAAGAAGTTGAAAAAACCACCTTATCTTTATATTCATTAGCCAAAAAGCTAAAAGTTTCCTCAATCGAGAAGTCTTTTGTTTTTTCTATTAGCGTATGTACTATTGATGCACTCATTTCACTTTTTTTAATTAAAAAATCTATTACCCTATCGGTTTAGTAGATTACTATGCAAAAGTAGTACTTATTTCTAAATAACAAAATATTTTTTTCCTTTTTTGTGCTTAATTTTAATTTGGTACAAATATTTTTCTCATTAGTCTATCTTGCCTATAGGATAATTATAAAATAGTTGTTATTTTTGTCCAAAATATTTTTTATGGATTTTCAAATAGGATTAGTAGTTGCAGGTTTAACCGTCGGTTTCATTGTTGGACTGACAGGTGTAGGAGGCGGTTCTTTGATGACGCCCATTTTATTATGGTTTGGTATCCCTCCAACAACAGCTGTAGGGACTGATTTATTATATGCTGCTTTTACTAAAATGGGTGGGGTTTATGTTCACCATAAGAAAAAAAATATCAATTGGACAATTACAGGTTGGCTTTCTCTAGGTAGTGTTCCCGCGGCATTACTAACTCTATGGATACTACATAGCATAAAAACAGACATTACAGCACTAAATGCAGTAATCAAATACAGCTTAGGTTGGGCATTACTATTAACCTCTATAGCCGTTTTGTTTAAAAAGAAACTTTTAGTTTTTTCTCAAAAACATTCTGGTGACAAGTTTCACAGTGAAAGTAAAACTCAAAATGCACTAACCGTTGCCATTGGTGTATTGCTAGGGGCAACAGTAACCCTGACTTCAATAGGTGCTGGAGCACTAGGGACAGTCACTTTATTTTTTCTATACCCAATTTTAGCAACACCTAAATTGGTTGGTACCGAGATTGCGCACGCAGTCCCTTTAACGCTTGTAGCAGGTTTAGGACATGCAACAATGGGTAATTTAGATCTTGGATTATTAGGTCAATTGTTAATAGGTTCTCTTCCTGGAATTTATATAGGAAGTATGCTGAGTGGGAAAGTACCCGATTTATTCCTTAGAAATGCTATAGCAATAATGTTATTCTTCGTTGGATACAAACTAGTTTTTTAGATTAAGCGAGAGTTTAATAAAATAAAAGAGTAAAAAAAGACCATTTCATTGCTTGAACACAATGAAATGGTCTTTTTTTGATTGTATATTACTTAAAAAGCAATGTCAGCCAAGGAATTGTTTTCGAGTATCTTCAGTGTATTATCCCTCACTTCTGTCATTAATTTACGCACTGCACAAGCAGCTTCATCAGTACAGTCATCACATTTTTCATAAAAATTATGACTAGCACAAGGCAATAAAGCGATTGGCCCTTCGAGAATACGGTACACTTTAGCCATATTGATCTCTTTCGGATCTTTGATTAAATAATAACCGCCCCCTTTTCCTTTTTTGGCACCCAAAAAACCTGAATGACGCAAAAGCAACAAAATACTTTCTAAAAATTTTATCGAAATGTTTTCACTTTTTGCAATATCAGCAATAGCAACAGGAGTTTGATCTTCTTGGCGGGCCAAAAAAGTCAAAGCTTTAATTCCGTATTTTGTTTTCTTTGAAAGCATGTTAAAGAGTTTTGATTCTTTAGTGAAGAATAGCGATTTTTGATTTAAATAATCAGTTAACACTTGAATAAAAACAAAAATATGTTATTTTTAATACAAATCACATAAAAAAAACGATTTTTGATTTACAGAAAATCTGAAATCAAAAATCGTTACTCTACATTCAATAATCGTTACGAAAGTGCTTGCTCTAAATCGGCAATAACATCGGCTACGGTTTCTAATCCTACTGAAACACGCACTAATCCATCAGTAATACTTACTGCTAATCTTTCCTCAACAGATAATTTGGTATGCGTTGTTGATGCCGGATGCGTCACGATTGTTCTTGTATCTCCTAAATTTGGCGAAAGCGAACATAGTTTTATTTTATCCAAAAACGCTCGTCCTGCTTCTAGTCCGCCTTTTATTTCAAAAGCCACAATGTTTCCACCCAACTTCATCTGTTTTTGAGCAATTTCATATTGTGGATGCGATTTTAAAAATGGATATTTTACTCTATTTATATTAGGATGCTGTTCTAAAAACTCTGCTACTTTCAATGCGTTTTCGCAATGTCTATCTAAACGAATCGCCAATGTTTCTAAACTTTTTGATAATACCCAAGCATTAAATGGTGATAACGAAGGACCGGTAAGTCGTGAAAATAAATAGATTTTTTGAATCAATTCGGCATCACCAACTGTTACTCCACCTAAAACTCTACCTTGTCCGTCCATTAATTTAGTTGCAGAATGCACTACTAAATGTGCTCCCCATTTTATAGGTTGCTGAATATATGGAGTTGCAAAACAGTTATCAATAATCAAAATCAAATTGTGCTTTTTAGCAATAGCCCCTAACAGTTCCAAATCTATAATATCAACTGCGGGATTAGTTGGTGATTCAGCAAAAAGAATCTTCGTATTAGGGTTTATACAACTCTCAATTGTTTCAGGTTTATTGATATCAAAATACGTTGTTTCAATATTCCACTTTGGAAAATAATTTACAAACAATGAATGTGTCGCTCCAAAAACACTACTAGAAGACACAATATGATCCCCTGATTGCAACAAAGCTGCAAAAGTAGAATAAACCGCTGCCATACCAGATGCAAAAGCAAATCCCGCTTCAGCACCTTCCATTTTACAAACTTTGTTTATGAATTCGTTAGTATTGGGATTGCTGTAACGGCTATAAATATTTCTATCTTTCTCTTCAGCAAAAGAAGCACGCATGTCTTCGGCATCTTCAAATACAAAACTTGATGTTAAGTACAAAGGAACTGAATGTTCTAAATATTGTGTTCTTTCTAATTGGTTACGTATGGCTTGTGTTTCAAAACCGTATTCTTGTTCGCTCATTATCTTTTGTTTAAAGTTTAAAGTTTAAAGTTGCTGGAAACTAGTATTACAACACTCCATCTATAAACGAATAATTTTTATTTTTAAATTTTAGCTAATTCGATATCATTCAATACCACTTTATAGTGAATTGTTGCTGTAGGTTCTAATGTCTTAGAAACGGAACAATATTTATCGAAAGACAATTGTGCTGCCTTGGCTGCTTTATCTTCTTTTATGTTTCCTTCTAAGTAAAAAACCAAGTGAATATCTTTAAAAGGTTTTGCTTCTCCTACTTGCACGCGCTCTCCCTCAACCTCAGCTTTGAAAGAAGTAATTTCTTGTCTTTGTTTTTTTAGAATCGAAATCATATCGATGGCGCTACATCCTGCAACTCCCATTAATACTAATTCCATCGGACTTGGTCCTTGATCATCGCCACCAAATTCTGGACGGCTATCTACGTTTACAATATGCCCACGTTCGTTTTTTAATTCGAAATGGAAATTGTCATTTACTCTATTTAATGTGATTTTCATAGTTATGCATTTATTTGAACGCGGATGAAACGGATTTGCAAACGCGGATTTTATTATTTTTTTAAATCTGAAATCAAAAATAGTTACTCTACAATCTTAAATCATTACCCTTTATCCGATAGTCTTAATATATCTCCAAAAACTCCTCTAGCAGTAACTGCTGAACCGGCTCCTGCTCCTTGAATTACAATTGGTCGATCTCCGTAGGATTCTGTATAAATTTCGAAGAAAGAATCAGAACCTTTCAAGCCTCCCAAAGCGGTATCCGAAGGTACGGAAACTAATTTTACTTCCAAAATCCCTTTGTCATGTTGCAAATCTCCTGATAATTCTCCAATGTATCTCAAAACGTGATTTGGTTTTTGATCGCTTTTTATTTTATCGTAAATAGGATCAAATTCTTTCAGTTTAGTCAAGAAATCAGCGGCACTTCCTTCACGTAAATGCTCTGGAATTAAATTCTGAATATCAATTTCTTCAAATTCATTTTGTAAGTCCAATTCTCTTGCCAAAATCAACAATTTCCTTCCTACGTCATTCCCACACAAATCCTCTCTTGGGTCTGGTTCAGTATATCCATTATCAATAGCCTCTTTCAATATTTCGCTAAAAGGAACATCCTTAGCCGAGAAATTATTGAATAAATAACTCAATGTTCCTGAGAAAACTCCTTTTATTTTAGTAATATTTTCACCCGAAAGATGCAATAATTTTATCGTGTCAATTAACGGTAAACCTGCACCAACATTGGTTTCATACAAATAATTCTTTTGATTATCAGCCAATACTTTTCTCAGTTCTTTATAAAAACCATAACTCAAGGTATTGGCCACTTTATTGGAAGAGATTAAATCAAAACTATTTTCGGCAAGCGGAATATAGTTCTCTACAAACGTTGCACTAGCTGTATTATCAACGGCAATCAAATTCTCTAGATGGTGCTCATTTGCGTAAGCAATTACATCATCAATCGTATATGAAGCACCGTTAGTTTGAATTTCATTTTTCCAGTTAGCCGAAACTCCATTTTTATTCAAAAGGACATTTCTAGAATTAGCAATAGCAAACACATTTAGCTTAACGTCTTTTCTTTTTTCGATGGCTTTGGCCGATTCTAAAATTTGATTTATCAAAGTTCCCCCTACTAATCCATGACCAAAAATGGCAATATTGATTTTCTTGGCCACTCCAAAAATCTCTCCATGAATTACGTTCAATGCTTTGTTTAGTTCTGATTTTTTAACCACTAAACTGACATTCTTACCTGTAACAGTATTGTTGAATAAAATAGGAACAATTTTATTTTTTATCAAAGCCGTATAAGGCTTGTGAAACGTACTTAGATCCTGACCAATAATCGAAATAACCGATACATTATCAGTCACCGTGATTTTATTGACATCCTTAGAATAAAAATCATTTTCGAATTCTTTTTCTAATTCGATCATGGCTTTTGTCGCTTTATCAGCAGCAACCACAAGACCAATTCCTCTTTCAGAAGAACCTTGCGAAATAATACTTACACTAATATCATTATCACCCATCACTCTAAAAATACGCGCATCAACACCCGTTTTTCCTAGTAATCCTCTTCCTTCTAAATTTACCAAAGACACATTTTCTAAAACAGACAATGTTTTAATTCCTGCAGCATTAGAGTTAGAAGTAATTAACGTTCCTTTATTTTCATGATTAAACGTATTCAGAATTCGAAGTGGAATATTTTTTTCTAATAACGGAATAATTGTTTTCGCATGTAAAATGTTCGCGCCAAAATTAGCCATTTCATTCGCTTCGTTATACGACAACGATTCAATCTTCTTTGCGTCTAAAACCAATTCTGGATTAGCAGTATAAATCCCATCAACATGCGTGAAATTTTGTAATTCCTCGGCATTAATATAATTAGCGATTAATGAAGCAGTATAATTACTTCCGTTTCTACCCAAAGTGGTTGTTTCTTGTTTCCCATTAGAACCAATAAAACCAGTAAGTACTAGAACGAAATCTTTATTTTCTTTAAAAACTTGGATAATATTCTTTTTAGAAAGAGCGTCTAATGGTTGTGCATCACCAAAATTAGAGTCGGTTACAATCAACTCTCTTGTATCAGCCAGCTTTGCAGAAATGTTTTTTTGATTCAATAAAAACACAAGTAATTTTGCCGAAAGCACTTCACCTTGCGCTAAAACTTGGTCTTTGATTTTAGGGCTATAATCGCCAATTAAACTTACCCCTTCAAATAGTTTGTCTAGTTTATCAAATTCAGCCGAGAAATCTACTGCGTCAAAACCGTCTTTTTGATAGGTTTTAAAACTTTCTAGTAAAGGCTTATAGTTTCCGTTTTTGGCAGCGATGGTTAAAATATCATCAAGCTCATCTGTTGCTTTGCCACGTGCCGAAACTACAACAGCAATTTTTTCTTCTTGCTTTACTTTACTTTCAATAATATCCAAAACTGTATTGATTCCTTCGCCGTTAGCCAAAGATTTTCCACCAAATTTTACTATTTTCATCTGCTTTTTATTTTTAAAAACAACTTCTAATAAATTGTCTAATTGTTCGTATTCCATCAAGAAGGCATCGTGCCCGTGTTGTGAGTCAATCTCACTATAGAATACATTATTTTTAAATTTTTTAATTTCATTATAGGTTTCTCGATTTTCTTTTGCTGTAAAAAACAAATCCGAATTGATTCCTACAATGTATATATTGGCATCTACTTTTGAAATAATCGATTCTAAAGACTCATGATTCCGAGTAATATCAATCGTTTTCAACAATTGATTCATCATTTTATAAGCAGATAGTTGAAACCTTTTTTCTAGTTTTTCTCCGTGGTAATTCAACCAACTTTCTACTTGAAATGTTTCGAGTTGCACATTGATATCCCTATTAAATTTTTCTTTGAAAGATTCAGGTGTTCGGTAGCACAACATGGCGTGAATACGCGCGTCTTCAATTGGTTTTTTAGAATTATTAAGGATTTGCTCTTGCAAATAACAATTAGCAATCAACCAGTCTGTCGCTTTCCAATCAGTAGCAATAGGAATAAAGTTTTGTGCCAATTTAGGTTCCAAAGCTAAAATTTCCCAAGCAATTCCACCACCCACAGAACCGCCAATGAGAGCAAATAAACTATCAATTTTCAAAAACCGAAGTCCTTCGATGAAAATCCTAGCAATATCTCTGGCGATAAAATCTCTGTAATTCTCTATGGTAGCCGAATTGAATCCGTTACCTGGTACATCAAAAGAGACAATAGTATATTTTCTAGTATCAATTGTTTTATCGACACCCACGATATCATTCCACCAACCTGATTCACCAATAACTTGTGAATTTCCGGTCAAGGCATGGTTTATTAAAATAATGGGAGCTGTATGCAGCGGAGCACCAAAAACTTGATAACTTAAGTTGAGGCTAGCGTATAATGCACCATTATGGGTGGTGAAATTTTGTAAGGTAATATGTGTTGGTTTATTTTCCAATGTCAAATCTTTTATTGATTTTGATTTGTATTTGGAAATATTAGAAAGAAAAAACTAGGGAATTACTAGAGAATTTCTTGTTGTTATCTTTCCACTTTTGGGAGTGGTAGAATGCAGCACCTTCTTCGATTTCTCAAAGGGTTGCTAAGGCTTCATCGGGTCTAATCCCTCGTCCTTTCTTTATAACATTTCAATACGTTTGTGAACTTAATGATGCAAATTAACTACTAATTTTTTAAACAAACAAATTTTAAACATTCTGATTTTTAGCTAAAAATATATTTAACAAAAAAACGCAAGGCATCGCTGAATATAACTATTCAGAAATTACTCGCGTACAAAAGGGATGTTGAACAACTTCCAATTAAATGAAAAGTGTATCATTTTCTTTTGAATACATTAAAAGTTGTAATGAATTGACTGCTTTTTTAGATTTTTTTGAGTCTGGTATTTCCATTCCCAATCTTGGATTCACTAATTCATCAACAACTAGTCCGTTGTCCGTATTTTTTTTGCCTCTTAAATTCCTTAGAAACCCCAATGTTCTTGAAAATTTGTTAGTTGTACTCATGATAATTATATTTAAGTTAGTTTGTTTTCTCTTTATTATTTTAAAAAAATTTAGATACCAGAATAAAAAAAATCCTTTTGGACAAAATACCAAAAGGATTCAAGTTATATAAAACTTATACTTTTGGAATCAACAGACCTTATCGCAAAACATTGCGACAACTATCTGAATCTTTTTATTTGAAAATATTTTCATTTATTTATTTTTATGAATCGTACTATTTGTATAAATTAAAAAAGCCTCCCAATTGTCTTGGGAGGCTTTTGCTATATTATATTATATATAATTTAAAGCAATAACTAGCTCCCGAATTTCTTCGATAGGACTACAAATTGTTTACAAATATTAAAATTCATCTTTGGTATTTTTTACTGAAACAAATATCTTATTTAATTCTGTATCTTCCAAATAATTCACAACTATTTAACGATATTTTCATCTTTAAAATGAAAAACAGAGATACTATTAACAAATAACACTGATAATGTTATGAAATCAATTACTTTTTCGTTTTAAACTGGCACTCCTGTTACTTTTTTAAAAATCACGACCTCAAACCAGTTGTACTATTTAATTTGATTTTTAATTTAAAAAATAGTTAAGTTTAATTTGCAATTCAAAATGGTTTCATACATTTGCACCCAAATACAAGAGGAAAAATTTGAACTGATTGCAACCTCTTCATAATGAAACGAATTCATTATGAATACTGAAAATTTTTCAGTAGAAAAAATGCTAAAGCAGAAACTCTCCTTTAGCTCGATATTTGCAATTATTTTTCCTCGCTTAATTTTAAAATAAAAATTATTATGGCTTATTTATTTACGTCAGAATCTGTGAGCGAAGGACATCCAGACAAAATTGCAGATCAAATTTCAGACGCATTAATTGATAACTTTTTAGCATTTGACGCTGATTCAAAAGTAGCTTGTGAAACTTTAGTGACTACTGGTCAAGTAATTTTAGCAGGTGAAGTAAAATCTAATACCTATCTAGATGTACAACAAATTGCTCGTGATGTAATTCGAAAAATTGGTTACACAAAAAGCGAGTATATGTTTGAAGCCAATTCTTGTGGTATTCTTTCGGCAATTCACGAACAATCTGCAGATATTAATCAAGGTGTTGACCGTTCAAGCCCTGAAGAGCAAGGTGCTGGAGATCAAGGAATGATGTTTGGTTACGCTACAAACGAAACAGAGAATTATATGCCATTGGCACTTGATTTATCTCATAAATTATTACAAGAATTAGCGCTATTAAGACGTGAAAATACAGCAATCACTTATTTACGTCCTGACGCTAAATCTCAAGTAACACTTGAATATAGTGATGATAACATCCCAACTCGTATTGACGCGATTGTTATATCAACTCAACATGATGATTTTGACGAAGAAGCGATTATGCTTGCTAAAATCAAGAAAGACATTGTGGAAATCTTGATTCCTAGAATCATTGCAAAAAACCCAAAAAGCGCTCATTTATTTAACGATGCGATTCACTATCACATTAACCCAACAGGTAAATTTGTAATAGGTGGACCTCATGGAGATACTGGTTTGACTGGTAGAAAAATCATTGTGGATACTTACGGTGGAAAAGGTGCTCATGGTGGAGGTGCATTCTCAGGTAAAGACCCTAGTAAAGTAGATAGAAGTGCTGCTTATGCAACTCGTCATATCGCTAAAAACTTGGTTGCTGCTGGTGTTGCTAGTGAAATTTTAGTACAAGTATCGTACGCTATTGGTGTTGCTAAACCTATGGGAATCTTTATTGAGACCTACGGAACATCAAAATTGAACTTGACTGACGGTGAAATTGCTAAAAAAGTAGAAGCAATCTTTGATATGCGTCCTTACTTTATTGAACAACGCTTAAAATTAAGAAACCCTATCTACAGTGAAACAGCTGCTTACGGACATATGGGACGTACACCTGAAACGGTAACGAAAACTTTTTCTGCTCCAGGAGGATTAACAAAAACTGTTGAAGTTGAGTTGTTCACATGGGAAAAATTAGACTTTGTTGACCAAGTTAAAACGGCTTTTGGATTGTAATTAATTTAAATTCAGTTATACAAAAAACCCAGCTCTTAAGCTGGGTTTTTCATTTTGCACCAGTTATATTCTTATAAAATAAAAAAAATAGTATAATGCTTTTTTTGTAATTTGCCTGCATTATGAAAAACTTGATTGTATTATTTTTTTTTAGCTCGATCGCTACTGTTTTTGGACAGAACAAAATGCTATTTGCTTCAAAGTTAAATTACATTGCAATCGATGCTGATGAATTTATAGGTTATGACCAATTTGGTTTTCATTACACCATTAAAAATAATGTGTTCACCAAAACTAAAGACGGTGAATCGTTAGACTATAAAAATATTGCTTTAGGCAAAATCACAAAAGTGGACATTCAAAATCCTTTGAAAATTATTTTATTCTACGAAAACTTCAATTCAGTTATCATTTTAGACAATCAATTGAATGAAATTCAAAAAATAAACTTTTCAGAAAACCCAACTCCAATAGTTGCAAATGCAGTAGGAATAGCTTCCCAAAACCAATTGTGGATGTACAATAGTTTGAATCAGCAAATAGGTTTATATGATTATTTAAAAAACGAATATAAATCTATCTCAACTTCGTTTCCTGAAAGTATAAAATACTACCAATCCAATCTTACAACATTTTATTGGGTCGATAAAAAAAATAATTGGTATTCATGTGACCGTTTTGGCAAAATAACTACAAAGATAAAAACCATTGATTTTGATCAAATAAAAATCATCACCGAAAATCAATACCTCATTTCTAAGAATTCAATCCTTAGTATTGAAGATATTGACAAAAATGAAAAATATGAAATTGAAATTTTAGAAAAAACCTTTAAAAATTTCAGCTACAAAGACCAAATTTTATCTATTTTTACATCAGAGGGAATTACAAATTATAAAATCACAATACCATAATGCACATAGCAGTAGCAGGAAACATTGGATCAGGAAAAACAACTTTAACACGTTTATTAGCAAAACATTTTAAGTGGGAACCCCATTTTGAAGATGTTGTCGACAATCCTTACTTGGATGATTTCTATCATCAAATGGAACGTTGGTCGTTTAATTTACAAATTTATTTCTTGAATAGTCGTTTTCGTCAAGTAATGCAAATTCGTGAAAGTGGTAAAAAAATAATTCAAGATAGAACCATTTATGAAGATGCTCACATCTTTGCTCCCAATCTTTATTCTATGGGATTGATGACAAATCGTGATTTCCAGAATTACAGTTCTCTCTTTGAATTAATGGAATCAACAGTTAAAGCACCCGATTTATTGATTTATTTAAGAAGTTCCATTCCTAACTTAGTGGGCCAAATACATAAACGGGGTCGTGAGTACGAATCTACAATTTCTATTGATTATTTGAGTCGTTTGAACGAACGCTATGAAGCATGGATTCATACTTATGATAGAGGAAAATTACTTATTATAGATGTTGATAACATCAATTTTGTAGATAATCCAGAAGATTTAGGAGGAATCATACACCGTATAGATACTGAAATAAACGGATTATTTTAGTTCTAATTTTCGGTTTCCCCCAATAAAAAAGACAGCTAAAATTAGATGAAATTATTAAATAAAAAATGCCCTGCAATTGCAAGGCATTTTTTATTTAATTAATAAGAGTACTTATTTCAAAGCATCAATTTTCGCTTGAACTTCAGTGTCAGTCCCTTCAAAAACTTGAGTATCAACTTTTCCATTAACAGTTGTAGTCACTGTTCCTACAACTGTTCCGTTTACGCTTGATTTTTCGATCATTATTTGTTTAGATACTTCTTCATGCATCATTTTATTTCCTGACATCATGTGTTCACAAGATGGATTAGTACATCCTTTAGCAATACATTCTTCTTTAGACATTGAAGTACATGCCCCAGTTGTCATACAACAAGAAGCCTTAGTGTCAGAAATAGTATGACTGCCATTACCTAAAATCGGCGCCATTACTAATCCTATTAGACAAGTAAGTTTAATTAAAATGTTCATTGATGGTCCTGATGTATCTTTAAATGGATCTCCAACAGTATCTCCAGTGACTGCAGCTTTATGCGCTTCAGATCCTTTATACGTCATTTCTCCATTAATCATAACTCCTGCCTCAAAAGACTTCTTAGCGTTATCCCAAGCGCCACCTGCATTATTTTGAAAAACAGCCCAAAGTACACCAGAAACAGTTACTCCAGCCATATAACCTCCAAGCATCTCCGCAATCAATTGGTTATTATCTCCATAAACTATTTTACCAAGTATTACAATTGCAATCGGAAAACCAATTGTCAATATTCCTGGCAACATCATTTCACGTAATGCAGCTTTTGTAGAAATATCAACACATTTTGCATATTCAGGTTTACCAGTTCCTTCCATAATTCCCGGAATCTCTTTAAACTGACGACGCACTTCGTATACCATATCCATAGCAGCTTTCCCTACTGAATTCATCGCTAATGCAGAGAAAACAACAGGTATCATTCCACCCACAAATAGCATGGCTAAAACAGGTGCTTTAAAAATATTAATTCCATCAATCCCTGTAAAAGTTACGTAAGCAGCAAATAAAGCCAGTGAAGTTAAAGCTGCCGAAGCGATTGCAAACCCTTTCCCTGTAGCTGCGGTAGTATTTCCAACAGAATCAAGAATATCAGTTCTTGTACGAACTTCTTTTGGTAATTCACTCATTTCTGCAATTCCACCTGCATTGTCAGAAATAGGTCCGAAAGCATCAATTGCTAATTGCATTGCTGTAGTTGCCATCATAGCTGAAGCGGCTAATGCCACACCATAAAAACCTGCAAAAGCATAAGAAGACCAAATTGCAGCGGCAAATAACAAAACAGTTGGAAAAGTAGAAATCATTCCAGTTGCTAAACCAGCAATTACATTAGTTCCAGCTCCAGTACTTGATTTTTGTACAATTGCCATTACTGGTTTTGTTCCCAATCCTGTATAATACTCCGTTACTGATGAAATAGTTGCACCAACTACTAGACCTACAATGGTAGCGTAGAATACTCTCATTGACGAAATATCTTGTATTCCTTCTCCAAAAAATTCCATTTTCATTGTTGCAGGTAGCATATATTGAACTAAAAAATAACAAGCTATAGTTGTTAAACCAATGGAAACCCAATTTCCAATGTTTAACGCTTTTTGAACTTGTGGTTCTTTAGCATTTTCATCCGTAATTTTAACTAACATCGTTCCTATGATAGAAAATAATATCCCAAATCCAGCAATAGCCATTGGTAATAATATAGGACCGATTCCTCCAAAGACATCCTCGATCTTCCCACCCATATCTTTGATAACATAATTACCTAGTACCATAGCCGCTAAAACGGTAGCTACGTAAGAACCAAATAAATCGGCCCCCATACCTGCTACATCACCCACATTATCGCCCACATTATCAGCAATAGTTGCTGGATTACGAGGATCATCTTCAGGAATACCTGCTTCTACTTTACCTACTAAATCAGCGCCAACATCGGCTGCTTTAGTATAAATACCACCTCCTACACGAGCAAACAAAGCGATAGATTCAGCACCAAGTGAGAACCCTGCCAATGTCTCTAGAACAATTGTCATGTCTTCATTAGAAGTCCAAACCCCATTCATGAAGTAATGAAAAAAGAAAATAAAGAAAGAAGTTAACCCTAAAACGGCCAACCCCGCTACACCTAATCCCATTACAGTCCCACCACCAAAAGAAACTTTTAAAGCTTGTGGCAAACTGGTACGAGCAGCTTGTGTTGTTCTTACATTTGTTTTAGTTGCTATTTTCATTCCCATATTCCCCGCGAGGGCAGAAAAAAACGCTCCAAAAACAAAAGCTACCACGATTAATATATTTGTAGTCGGCACGAAATAAGAAACCCCTGCCAATGCAATACTTGCTCCTATTACGAAAAATGTTAATAACCTATATTCTGCTTTAAGAAATGCTAATGCTCCTTCGTAGATGTGATCTGAAATCTCTTTCATTTTTCCATCTCCAGGATCTTGTTTTAACACCCAAGCTCTTTTAACCCACATAAACAGAAGTCCAACAAATGCCATTACTATTGGCAAGTAAATCATAATTGTATTCATAAATTCGTTTTGGTTTTTGGTTAATAATCAATAGTATAGGAAACGAATTTAAATAAAAAAAGCAATACTCTTTATAGAATATTGCTTTTTTTGTAAAATTTATAGGATAAAATTATTTAATACTAAATAATCCCTCTGGTTTGTTTTCGATTTGATTAAAACGATCTGTACATTTTTTTATGATGTCATACGCTTCACCTACATCTCCCCATCCACCAACATCAACTGTTTTATTTTCAAGATCTTTGTATACTTGAAAGAAATGTTCAATTTCTTTTAGTAAGTGTGGATTCATATCAGACAAGTCATTTAATGAATTCCAAATTGGATCTGAAACTGGTACGCAAATTACTTTTTCATCTGGTCCTTTATCATCTGCCATGTGGAAAACACCAATTGGCTTTACTTCCATTACACATCCTGGAAAAGTGGGTTCATTTACTAAAACCAATACATCAAGTGGATCTCCATCTAAAGCTAAAGTTTCAGGAATGAAACCATAATCAGCTGGATACATCATTGAAGAGAATAACATTCTATCAAAACGCATTCTTTTTATTTCGAAATCATACTCGTATTTATTTCTACTTCCTCTTGGGATTTCGATTAACACATCGAAAGTTGTTATTTTGTCTGCAGTCATTTTATTATATTGTCTTAAATTCTATATCTATGCGTGAGCAAAAGTAAGGTAAAAACACATTTATTACAAGAATTATTTATCTTAAAACACAATGAGACAAAAGCTTTACAATTTATCAACGAGAAAGGACAAAAGTGTTTTCTTTAAATAATAATGTTACAATTAAAAAGAATATTACCATCGCCTTTGAACTCTATTTTTTTAGCCCAGATAGCAGTGAAAATCCTTTTCTTTTTTTCTTTAAAAAAGAAAAGATTGAAACGAATAGCTGGATATAGCTCCAGATACTGAAACAAGTTCAGCATAAATTAAAAATAGAAACCAAAAGATCCTTTCACTGAAAAACGCTGTGTATCTGGTGTATTTAAATAACTTCCTCTCCAAGCAAAATCGATTCTAAATACTTTGAAGATATTACCGATTCCAGCACTATATTCCCAATACACATTTTCTGGAGCTACATAATTTAAACCCGAAGCGTTAATGGCTCTATTGGCATCTGAAATGGTTCCATAAACACCTTTTGCCCCTATTATTTCTCTCCAGTTGAGTTTTCTCATAAATGGAATTCTAGAGAAAATTCGTCCTCCAAAGTTATGTTCCCATTGTAATGTAGCATATTGATCTGTTACAAACTCATAAAAATTAAGATTGCTAAACGTATTTTCAATTGTAAAATAAGTTTGATTTCCTGGAATCACACTCATCAAACCAAGTGGAATAGTACCAAAAGTTTTACCCACTTCCATAATCACATTTGAACGACCTAGTGGTCCTATAATTATAGGTTGCTTATAATACAATTGAATTTTTTCGTACTTAAAATCACTATTCAACAAACCTTTAAAACCATGACTGTAATTGACATAAAAACGACTAAATGGACTATCAACATTAGAACGTTCTACTCCATAACCAATTGTTTTCCTATTAGGTGTATATTCAACCTGAAAATTAACTTCGGATTGTTTTACATCACTTTTAATAGATGTATTTGTTGCATCTGTAAAATAATCCAAACTAAAAGTAGGAGATGCAGACTCTAATGTTCTATATGAAAAACCAGCTTGGAACGTAAGATTTTTAATGGGTTCCATTTCGACACCCACATTTGTCAGGTTTATATTAGTCAATTTACCATTACTTCCTGATGAAAAAACAGATGACGAAGCAAAACTTCTACCCAAAACATCATTTGTTGTGGTTAAACTTGCTCCAATTTGTTCAATATCTCTTCTATTACCCCCAGAAATTATGATTCTCTTTTTCTTATCCACCATCCATTTCCCAGACAGGCCATACTTGAATTTATTGTCATCAAAACCATAAGCAGTATACCCTTGTAATCTCCAAGCATCATTAGGCCCAAAATAAGTCCTTCCTCCTGCTCTCAAACGCACTCCTTCTACTTCATTGTAACCAAAAGAAGAAAAAATTGGACCATAATCAAAATGACCTATGGGTATATAACCGCTCCCAAGTACCTGAACTAAACTATAAATTTGCTTAAACTTCTTGACGGTTTGCAAGGTATCCAGCATTTTATAAACCCCTTTTTCATCTTTATTCAGATTTTCAAACCTGTTTTCTTCCCAGAATTCATCTGATTTATTGTAAACTTCATTATCAATATAATTTACCTCATCTTTATAAAAAGCAGTAGGTTTTTCTATATTAAATTTATGATTTTGATACAATGTAGTTCGCTTACCATAGACCCCCTTTGATTCGTCTTTTTTATTCAAGGCAAAATCCGACATCATATAATCTCGAGTTAAGAGAAAAATAGAGTCGTTTTGCACTTCAAATTCTTGTTCGATATAAATATCTTTCACCCAGTTAATATTGGCACTTTTTGTCACTGCCATATTAATTTTTTTAATTGCAAATGTGGTATCACTAACCCAAAAGTCCCCCTTGAAAGTCAATTCGTTTTTCCGTCTCGGATAAAATAAAATATTATAGCACCATTTTTTATCAATATACGCGCTATCTCTTAGGATATAATTATAGGTATCTATCCCCGTTTTAGACAATGGACTGGTAAAACTTTTATCAAAAAAAGTAAGGTGATTATTGTAAATATCATAATCAGAATACAAATCTTTTACAAATGATAAAATTTGTTGGTTGTTACTAAATCCAGAGTTTTTATTTGCTTTTATTTTCTCTTTAACCTTATTAATTTTATTATTTCCATAAACATCATATAAGGACTCATTTATAAAAATGGGCAGATACGTTTTCCCTGTAACGTTTGAAGTATCTATGTGATTAAAAATAAACTCCATTCCTTTGAAAAGTTTATTCTTCATAAACGCACTATCAATTGTGTTCATGTCAAATTCTACTTTTTCATATTTCTCCATTTGATATTGATCAAATTGAGAAAGACCATTTTTACGTTTTCTCTCCCAAATTTTTCGAAGAATATCAAGAGCAGGATTGTTTTTTTTTGAAGTTTTTCCAGTAAAAATAACAACCTCTTTTAAACTTTCGGCTTCGTTTATTTGTACTTTAAAATCATAGTTAATTAATTTTGGCAACGAAATTTCTTTATCCGAATATCCAACCGAAGTAACAATTAAGGCGGTGTAGTTTTTAACAGACTCGATATAGAAACGCCCGTCTTCATTTGACAAAACACCAGTATTAGAATCCTTAAAAATTACATTTGCAAAAGGAACTGGTTGATTTGATTTATCAACAACAATCCCACTAACTTTAGTTTGCCCTATTATGACATTTGTTAACAACAACAAAAACAATAGTATATTCTTCTTCATAATTCAACTTTAAAAAAAAAACTTCATCACACTAACGCATGATGAAGCCTTTATAGTATTTGTAAACGTATTATTTTTTATACATCACTTTTTTAACCGCTTTAATTACATTATCAGCGTTTGGCAACCATTCCTTCAACAAAACTGGAGAATATGGTGCTGGAGTATCTGCAGTAGTAATTCTTTGAATTGGTGCATCAAGAAAATCAAAAGCACGTTCTTGAACTACATAAGTAATCTCAGAAGCAACACTTGCAAAAGGCCAAGCTTCTTCAAGTACAACTAATCTATTTGTTTTTCGTACCGAAGTTAAAACTGTTTCATAATCTAACGGACGAACCGTTCTTAAATCTACGATTTCACAAGAAATTCCTTCTTTAGCTAATTCTTCAGCAGCTATATGTGCTTCTTTAATAATCTTACCAAAAGAAACGATAGTTACATCAGTCCCTGCACGTTTAATATCAGCAACTCCTAGTGGAATCGTATATTCTCCTTCAGGAACCTCGCCTTTGTCACCATACATTTGCTCTGACTCCATGAAAATAACTGGGTCATTATCACGAATCGCCGCTTTTAATAATCCTTTTGCATCATAAACAGTAGATGGAACTACTACTTTAAGACCAGGAGTATTAGCAAACCAATTTTCTAAAGCTTGCGAGTGTGTTGCTCCTAATTGTCCAGCAGAAGCTGTAGGACCACGAAAAACGATAGGAACATTGAATTGTCCACCTGTCATTTGACGCATTTTGGCAGCATTATTAATAATTTGATCTATACCAACTAAACAAAAATTGAAAGTCATGTATTCTACAATTGGTCTACAACCATTCATTGCCGAACCCACTGCAATCCCTGTAAAACCAAGCTCTGCAATAGGAGTATCAATAACTCTTTTCTCTCCAAATTCGGCTAACATTCCTTTAGATGCCTTATAAGCACCATTATATTCAGCAACTTCTTCACCCATTAAGTAAATAGACTCATCATGACGCATTTCTTCGCTCATTGCTTCGCAAATGGCCTCTCTAAATTGTATCGTTCTCATATTTGATATTGTATCAGTGTAATTTTCGAAAAGCAAAAATAAATATTTAAAATCATTTAATGCAAAATTACAACAAAATAATGATATGTTATTTTCAGTAATTTGTTATATCATCCTGATTAATAAAGAACCCAAATATATACTCATTTCATTTCCTAGTTCCGAAATCGTAATAGTTAATTGAAAATATTATGCATGCATAGTATATTATTCGAATTATTATTTTAAATTTGTAACAGAAATTAAGAAAATAAAACATACAACCATGAAAATATTAGTTTGCATCAGCCATGTTCCTGATACTACTTCGAAAATTAATTTCGTCAATGGCGACTCAGAATTTGACACCAATGGCGTACAATATGTAATCAATCCAAATGATGAATTTGGTTTAACTAGAGCTATTTGGTTCCAAGAAAAACAAGGAGCTACAGTAACTGTTGTCAATGTTGGAGGTCCAGAGACGGAGCCTACGTTAAGAAAAGCGTTAGCTATTGGTGCAAACGAAGCAATTCGAATCAACGCCAATCCAACTGATGGTTTTTTTGTTGCTAAACAACTAGCCGAAGTAATCAAAACTGGAGGTTATGACTTAGTTATAGCAGGAAAAGAATCACTAGATTATAATGGAGGAATGGTTCCTGGAATGATTGCAGGAATTTTAGGCTATAACTTCTTTAATTCATGTACAGATATTACAGTTGATGGTACAAATGTAAAAGCAGTTCGTGAAATTGATGGAGGTAAAGAAACTGTCTCAACTAGTTTACCATTAATTATTGGTGGTCAAAAAGGATTAGTTGAAGAAAAAGACTTACGCATTCCAAACATGAGAGGAATTATGACCGCGAGATCAAAAGCTTTAGCAGTTGTAGAACCTGTTGATGCTCCAATAAACACAAAGGCAGTAAAGTTTGAAAAACCAGCAGCTAAATCAGCAGTAAAATTAATTTCTGCAGATAATTTAGATGAGTTAATCGACTTATTACATAACGAAGCAAAAGTAATATAATTTTAAATTATGAATTTTAAATTGTGAATTAACATTCTCAAATACATTTAAAATTTATAATTCAACATTTAAAATAAAAAATCATGTCAATATTAATATATGCAGAATCAGCAGAAGGAAAATTCAAAAAAGTAGCTTTTGAATTGGCTTCTTATGCAAAAAAAGTAGCTGAAACATTAGGAACAACTGTGACAGCTGTCACTGTTAACGCAGGAGACGTTTCAGAATTAGCAAAATACGGAGTGGACAAAGTATTAAAAGTTAGCAATGATAAGTTGAGTGGTTTTACAGCCAAAGCTTACGCTGATGTTATTAAACAAGCAGCACAAAAAGAAAATGCTAAAGTAGTTCTACTATCTTCAACAACTGACAGCATTTACTTATCTTCACTTGTAGCAGTAGCTTTAGAAGCTGGTTATGCTTCAAATGTAGTTGGACTTCCAGTAAGCACTGCTCCATTTCAAGTAAAAAGAAATGCTTTTTCAAACAAAGCATTCAACACAACAGAAATCACAACGGATGTAAAAGTATTAGGACTTGCTAAAAACTCCTACGGGATTTTTGAAAATGCTTCCACATTAACTGAAGAAGATTTCAACCCAACAATTGGAGAAAATGATTTTGGTGTAAAAGTAGAATCAGTAGAAAAAGTATCTGGAAAAGTATCTATTGCAGATGCAGACATTGTAGTATCTGCAGGTCGCGGATTAAAAGGACCTGAAAATTGGGGAATGATTGAAGAATTAGCATCAGTTCTAGGAGCCGCTACAGCATGTTCAAAACCAGTTTCTGATTTAGGTTGGAGACCTCACAGTGAACACGTAGGGCAAACAGGTAAACCAGTTGCAACGAACCTGTATATAGCAATTGGAATTTCTGGAGCTATACAGCATATTGCAGGAATTAGCTCTTCAAAAGTAAAAGTTGTTATCAATAGCGACCCAGATGCACCTTTCTTTAAAGTTGCTGATTATGGAGTTGTAGGAGACGCATTTGACATCGTACCCAGATTGATAGAAAAACTAAAAGCATTCAAATTACAACACTCTTAATAATACTATATTGTTAAATAAATAAGCTGCCTGAAACAAGATAATTGTATCTTTGTAAACAGGCAGTTTTTTTGTGTCCTTTTTTTTTATTAAAATTGCACTGAATTTAACAACAATTCCCAATCTCTAAATAAGTACTTTGTACTATTCATTTCAGCAATTATGAGCTTAGTAAAATTATCCATCAAAGGAATTTCATACAGCCAAACACAAAATGGAGCATATGCTTTAATTTTGAATGAAGTTGATGGTGAGAGAAAGTTACCTATCGTAATAGGAGCTTTCGAAGCGCAATCAATAGCAATTGCACTAGAAAAAGAAATCAAACCACCACGTCCATTAACACACGATTTGTTTAAAAATTTTGCTGAGAGATTTGATATCGTGGTGAAACAAGTTATCATACACAAACTAGTTGACGGCGTTTTTTATTCGAGTATTATTTGCGAAAGAGACAAAATAGAAGAAATAATTGATGCAAGAACATCCGATGCTATTGCTTTAGCATTGCGTTTTAATGCGCCCATTTATACTTATAAAAATATTCTTGACAAGGCGGGTATATACTTAAAAGCAAACCCACAAGAAGCTGACAAAGATTCGCAAGAAATTGATGACATTCTTTCAAATCCTGAAACTTTTGGACAAGAAGAAGAAAGCAGTCAATCAAACAGAGCCTATATTAAACACAGTCTACAAGAATTAAGTGAACTACTAGAACAAGCTGTTGCTCAAGAAGATTATGAAAAAGCAGCAAAAATTAGAGACGAAATTTCAAAAAGAGAATCGTAATTAAGATAAGCAATAGGCTATATATTTAAAGCAAATAAACTTCAGCACAAAGTATAAAAAAATGAAGCAATATTTAGATTTAGTACAACACGTAATGGAAAACGGTTGTCAAAAAGGAGACCGAACTGGAACTGGTACAAAAAGTGTATTTGGTCACCAAATGCGTTTTGATTTAAGTGAAGGGTTCCCCATGGTTACTACAAAAAAGCTACATTTAAAATCAATCATTTATGAACTACTTTGGTTCTTAAAAGGAGATACCAATATAAAATATTTACAAGACAACGGTGTTAAAATTTGGGATGCTTGGGCTGATGAAAATGGTAATTTAGGCCCTGTTTATGGGCATCAATGGCGCAATTGGAATAGTGAAGAAATAGATCAAATAAAAGATCTAATTACTGAACTAAAGACCAATCCAAATAGCCGAAGAATGATCGTTTCAGCATGGAATCCATCTGTTCTACCAGATACTTCAAAAACATTTGACGAAAATGTAGCCAACAATAAGGCCGCACTTCCTCCCTGCCATGCATTTTTTCAATTTTATGTATCAAACGGCAAACTTTCTTGCCAATTGTATCAAAGAAGTGCAGATATATTTCTAGGAGTTCCTTTTAACATAGCTTCCTATGCATTGCTTACCATGATGATTGCTCAAGTTTGCGATTTAGAAGCTGGAGAATTTATCCATACTTTTGGAGACGCGCACATTTACAACAATCATTTTGAACAATTAGAACTACAATTGTCTCGCGAACCAAAACAATTACCAAAAATGATTTTAAACCCTGCTATAAAAGACATCTTCCAATTTGGTTATGATGATTTTACATTAGAAGGCTACGAACCACACGCTCTAATAAAAGGAAGTGTTGCTGTATAAAAAAAATGTTTTAGAAGCCTACACCTCTAAAACACTATTTTCAGCTCCAGCAAATTCATTCCATTTGAAAGAATCAGCTTCATCATCATTAACGAAAACACCGTCAATTACATATTTAAACTCATAAGAAGCACCTTTATCCACATTAAAGACTCCTTTAAAAGTACCATTTTTCAACTTACTTAATGCACCTTCTTCTGGACACCAATTGTTAAAATCTCCAATAACTGAAGCATTACTTGCCTCTTTTGCTTCTACAGAAAAAGTAACTTTACAAACTGGTTTCGTTTTTATAAATTGTTTCTTAACAGACATAACTATTTCATTTTTAATATTATGCGACAAAGAAAACAAATTCATTTGAACTTTTAACAATCGGCACGAACTTTTAAGAGTATAGTCTAAAGAATGTTAAATTATAAACAATTTTCTAATCATTCAAATGTTAAATTACATAAAAAAAAAGAGAAAACGTTTTCTTAATAAATATTACCTTAGCTGAATAGTGACTTTAAATTTAAAATTTTATCTTTATAAACTAAAATTCAACTTATGGAAAGGGAACAACATGAATTATATGAATATGCCAGGAAAAGATTAAAACAAAAAAAAAGGCTGTATTTTCATTTTGTTGTTTTGTTTTTAGCTAGTTTATTTCTATTCGTTTCTACTAAAATTTTAAATTTTGGAATTAATTCAAACTGGTATATCTGGATAATTACGATTTGGTTTTTCTTATTTCTTTTACACTTTATTAAAGTATACATTACCGATCGCTTTATGAATAAGAACTGGGAACGAGACCAAATAGATCGTCTTGTTGCTTTACAGCAAAAAAAAATAGAAGAATTACAATCACAAATAACCGAAGAACCCTCTAAACTAGCACAATAGAAAATGATTATAATGATTGCGGCAGCCGCTGAAAATAATGCCCTTGGAAAAAACAATGAATTAGTTTGGCATTTACCTAATGATTTCAAAAGATTTAAAAACCTTACTTCGGGACATCATATCATTATGGGAAGAAAAACATTTGAAAGCTTCCCAAAGCCACTTCCTAACAGAACACATGTTGTAATAACCCGTCAAGAAAACTATGCCCCAGAGGGATGTATTGTAGTTAACAGCATGGAAAAAGCAATTGAAATTTGCCCAAAAGAGGAGAACACGTATATAATTGGAGGAGGAGAAATATATGATTTAGGAATTCCCTTTTCAGATAAAATAGAACTGACATTGGTTCACCATACTTTTGAAGCCGATGCCTTTTTCCCAATAATAAACAAGGAACAATGGGAGATAATAAATTCTGAGTTTCAACAAAAAGACGAAAAGCATCTTTTTGATTTTACTTATCAAACTTACATTAGAAAATAAATAAAAACACCCCATTTTACTGGGGTGTTTTTATTAAACTCAATGATTGGGAAAAAATGATTTACTCTTGAAACATAATTTGATAACATAATAAAAAAATCACAAATGTCAACAACACTCCAGAAATGAAGGTGATAACATTTGCTGTTTTCTGAGAATACATCTCAAAAAAGCCTTTAATACCAAATACCACGAAGGTACTAAAGACAAAGAAAATTAAAATTTCCAAAAACAAATTTAATCCTAAGAACGTATGTTGCGCTAAAAATACATTACTGTTTTTTAAAACAGCACCATCAAAACAGCTCACAAGAACAAGTGAAATTACTAGCGCAAGAAGTAACCACTTGATTTGGATCATTAATTCCCTTTTAATCATTGAATAATATCATACTTTTATTTTGTAAAATTCGGCAATATTAATGGACGCCACAATACCCACTTTTAGTGATATTTCGTTTTTTTTATTAATAATGGATTCTCATGATTGCGGCAAAACGAAACAAAAAACTGTCCTAAAACTTTTATATATTTTAGAATAGTCAATTACAGTTCAAAATAGATTGTATTATATTTGTAAAAAAATAAAAAATGTCAAAAAACATAACTCCATATAAAGACTCTTCTCTAGGCAAAAAAGAACAAGTTGCAAAAATGTTTGATACAATCTCTGGTAATTACGATAATTTGAATCGTGTTATTTCCTTTGGAATAGATGTTAAATGGCGTAAAAAAGTTTTAGATATAGTATCTAAGGCAAATCCAAATGTAATTTTAGACATTGCAACAGGAACAGGAGACTTAGCTATTTTAATGGCTCAAACAAAAGCAACAAAAATAATAGGACTAGATATTTCTGCTGGAATGCTAGAAGTTGGCGTAAAAAAAATAGCCGATAAAAAACTTTCTAATACAATTGAAATGGTATTAGGAGATTCAGAAAAAATGCCCTTTGACGACAACTTTTTTGATGCAATAACAGTCGCTTTTGGCGTTAGAAATTTTGAAACTCTTGAAAAAGGACTTGTTGAAATCCTAAGAGTATTAAAACCTAATGGTGTTTTTGTTATTTTAGAAACATCAGTTCCAGATAAAACTCCTTACAAACAAGGCTACAATTTTTATAGTAAAAACATACTACCACTTATTGGAAAGTTATTTTCAAAAGATGATGTTGCCTATGGTTATTTATCTGAATCAGCAGCGGCATTTCCATATGGAGAGGCTTTGAACAATATTTTAAGAAAAGTTGGGTTTATAGATGTAGTAGCTATGCCACAAACTTTTGGAGTAGCTACAATTTATTCCGCTTCTAAAAAATAATATTGATTGTTATTTAGCATCTATATGAAAAAAATTGCTCTCTTAATTTTACTTGCTTTATCTATTAAGGGCAACTCTCAGTTTAAAAAAAGCATGTTTGGAAAAGACCCAATAATAAATTTGGAGAATTTTCAAAAAGCACGAGTATACTATGGATATTATTTAGGGTTTAATTCATTTGACTTCAAAATAGACTATAAAACCGTAGGCCCTGACATTCTTGTAAAAAGAACAACAGGGTTTAATGTAGGGATAATAGGAGATCTAAAGTTACAGGAGTATATAAACTTACGATTTGAACCTGGATTATATTACACAAAGAGAGATTTATATTATCCTGACTTCACAACAAAACTAGACGCACTAAGAGAAGTAAACAGCACTTACATTCATTTCCCACTATTATTAAAATTCTCTTCATTGAGAACTGGAAATGTGCGCCCCTATTTAGTAGGTGGAGTAGCTTCCACTTTGAATTTATCAAGTAATTCGAAATCAATAGACGATAATAAAGAACAAAGATTTAGAGTAAAACCTTGGACCACGAGCTACGAAATAGGATTTGGTATTGATATATTTTCGGAATATTTCATATTCTCTCCTTCCATTCGAGGTTCATTTGGTATAAATGACGAGTTGATTCGCGATAATGATCCTAACAGTCCTTGGACAGGAAATATTCAATCCATAAAAAGCAGAGCCGTATTAATTAATTTTTCTTTTCATTAATTGAAATACTATTAAGTGATTCCAAAAAAAACTAATTATCTTCTAAATTCGCTTAAAATAATTGCAGTCGCTGTTGCAACATTTAAACTTTCCGTTTTTCTAAGATCTCCAAAACGAGGAATAGAGAGTCTTTTTTGGATTATTTCTTCAAGTTCATCAGAGATACCGTTAGCTTCATTCCCCATTACGATGATTCCTTCTTGAGGCAAGGATTCTTTATAAATATTAGCTCCATCCATAAAAGTACCAAAAACAGGCAATTTTGTCTGAGAGAGAAAGTCATTTAAATCAATATACCTTACATTTACTCTCGTTATCGACCCCATTGTAGCTTGCACTACTTTGGGATTATAAATATCCACCGTTTCCTTTGAACACACTATTTGATTAATTCCGAACCAATCACACAATCTCAAAATGGTCCCCAGGTTTCCAGGATCCCGAATACTATCCAAGGCTATAATCAAACCTGATTCAACAATATCTTTTTCTGCAGGCATTTTAAAAACAGCCAAACAGCTGTTAGCTGTTGATAAAGCACTAATTTTTTTTAAATCATTTTCATGAATTAACGTTTTCTTGTTTATCAAAACATCCTCAAAATCATTTTGAGTAGTATACAAATGGTCTAGTTCAAAATCAGATTGCAACAATTCCTGAATCACTTTTACCCCTTCGGCAAAAAATAATTGATTTACTATTCTATACTTTTTTTGCTGTAAACTAGTTATAAGTTTTATTTGGTTTTTACTAACCATAAAAATATGTACTTTTGAATTAAATATTTTAGAACACTTGAAAAAAATCTCTACAAAAATAACAGCATTTATTCTAATTGCAATATTTATATGCGCTTGTAATGCTGAAAAAAGAGTTCCTGATGGAAAAAAGCTCCTTACTAAAAATCAAATCATAGTAAACGGGAAATCCATCAAGGAAGAAAATGTATTTACACAACTATATCAAAAACCAAACAGTACATTATTAGGATTTCGTTTGCGATTGAATCTATACAATTTAGCGAATTTAAACCCTGATTCAACATATCAAGCTAAATTTACAAATAACCCAGGAAAATACGAACGAAAATCTAAATGGCTATCCGCGAAACAGGTGGACAGACTTGGTAAATCATTCTGGTATCATGGTATTCATGATTTTTTAAAAAAAACAGGTGAACCGCCTGTCATAATTGATCAATCTAAAACTGATAAATCAGTATTGCGTTTAAAATATTATTATTTTAACAATGGTTTTTTTAATGTAAAAGCATTATCCAAATTAGACTCTATAAAGCCAAAAAGAGGAAAAATAGAATACAACATTACTACAGGATCACCCTACTTATTAGATTCCTTAAAGACATCTATATCTACTCCTGCTTTAGACTCCTTATACGAAACTGCTAAATCCAACACGATAATAAAATCAGGCAAACAGTATAAAACAATCGATTTTGAAAATGAAAAAAATCGCATTACAACTCACTTTAGAAATAATGGGGTTTATTATTTCCAACCTACCTATGTGACTTTTGATATAGATACCATTAAAAAAGTAAACCAGGCTAACGTTAATTTAATTATTAACAACTATTCTTATCAAGAAAACGACTCAACAAAAACGGAGCCTTTTAAAATGTATACCATTAGTGATGTTAATATATACACTGATTACGCACCTAACAATAATAATCAAAAAATCACGGATAGCACCACTTACAAAAACTTCAATTTATACAGTCATAAAAAACTAAGATACAAACCACATGCAATTACGGATGCAATTTTCATAACAAAAGGATCTCTTTTTGCTGACAACAAAACGGTTTTAACTACACGTTATTTAAATAATCTTAAAATTTTCAATTACCCTAGCATTCAATATGAAGTAGATAAAAGAGACACAACATACAGTTCCTTGATAGCTAAAATATATTTGACTCCTCGAAAAAAATATAGTTTTGGCGCATCAGTGGATGTAACACATTCCAACATTCAAGATATAGGTATCTCGTTCAGCCCTTCACTATCAATACGTAATGTATTTAATGGTGCCGAAACTCTTGAAATTTCAGGTCGTGGAAATATAGGATCATCAAAAGACCTTGCAAACCCAAACAATCAACTCTTTAATGTATCAGAATATGGAGTAGATTTAAAATTAAATTTTCCAAGAATTTTCATGCCATTCTCTACTGAAAAAATCATCCCAAAGAGCATGATTCCTTCAACACTTATGGCCGTAGGATTTGCCAGACAAACAAATATTGGATTAGATAAAGAAAATTTCACAGGTTCATTTTCTTATAATTGGACACCTAAAAAAAACAACACTGCCCGTTTTGATCTATTCAATGTACAGTTTGTTCGAAATCTAAATCCAGAAAACTATTTCAATGTATATGGTTCCTCCTACAATGCATTAAATGAAATTGGTAAAATTTATAATACAGAAGCATCTTATGTTGATAATGGCGATTTAATTATCGAATCGGGAACTTCTGGATTTATAAAGAATGTATTAAATGAGGGTACCGCATTAACACCGTCAGATGATGCCTTTAAATCGGTAAAAAGCATTGAAGAAAGAAGAGTGAGACTAACCGAAAATGATTTTATATTAGCAACAAGCTTCACCTTTAGTAAAACGACTAAAACAGACTTACAAGACAATACTTTCTATCTTTTCAAAACAAAAATCGAATCAGCAGGTTCTCTTTTATCACTTATTTCAAAAGCAGCAAATCAACCTAAAAACGAAAATAATAATTTTGAACTTTTCAATTTAGAATATTCAGAATATATAAAAACAGAATTTGACTATATCAAACATTGGGATTTAAGCAAAGAAAAAGTATTTGCTGTAAGAACCTTTTTCGGTATAGCAATCCCGTTTGGAAATTCAGATAATGTTCCTTTTTCAAGAAGTTATTTTTCAGGAGGCTCTAATGACAACAGAGCATGGCAACCCTACAGTTTAGGACCAGGAAGAAGTGGAGCTACTAATGACTTTAATGAGGCAAACATGAAAATTGCATTTAGTAGCGAATTTAGATTTAAAATATTAGGCGATTTTAAAGGAGCCTTATTTGCTGATGCTGGAAATATTTGGAATGTATATGATAATGTGACTGACGATAAATCAGTTTTCAAAGGTTTTAAAAGTCTGAAAGATCTTGCATTAGGATCTGGATTTGGATTAAGATATGATTTAAGCTTCTTCGTAATTCGATTTGATTTCGGTTTTAAAACCTACAATCCAGCTAATGAAACTGGCAAAAAATGGTTTCGTGAGTACAATTTTGGACACTCTGTTTTAAATTTTGGAATAAATTACCCCTTCTAATGCTAATTAATTCTTATTTTTGCAGTCTTAAACTAAAAACTAAAAAAACAACTAAAAAAAATTACAATGGCACATAACATCAAACCGGGCGTAGCTACAGGAGATCAAGTTCAAGAAATTTTCAATTATGCAAAAGAAAAAGGCTTTGCTCTACCTGCAGTAAATGTTACTGGTTCAAACACAATAAATGGCGTTCTTGAGACTGCAGCAAAATTAAATGCTCCAGTAATCATCCAGTTTTCAAACGGAGGAGCTCAATTTAATGCTGGAAAAGGACTTTCAAATGCAGGTGAAAAAGCAGCTATCGCTGGTGGAATTGCTGGAGCATTACACATTCATACCTTAGCTGAAGCTTATGGAGCAACAGTAATTTTACATACGGATCACTGTGCTAAGAAATTATTACCTTGGATTGACGGATTATTAGATGCATCTGAAAAACATTTTGCTACAACTGGAAAGCCTTTATTCAGTTCTCATATGATCGATTTATCTGAAGAGCCTATCGAAGAAAACATCGAAATTTGCAAAGGATACCTAGAGAGAATGAGCAAAATGGGAATGACACTAGAAATCGAACTTGGAATTACAGGTGGTGAAGAAGATGGTGTTGACAACTCAGATGTTGATAGCTCAAAACTATATACTCAACCAGAAGAAGTTGCTTATGCTTACGAAGAATTATCAAAAGTAAGTCCTAAGTTTACAATTGCGGCAGCTTTTGGAAATGTACATGGTGTTTACAAACCAGGTAACGTAAAATTGACTCCAAAAATCTTAAAAAATTCTCAAGATTTCGTTCAAAAGAAATTCAACACTGGAAACAACCCAGTTGATTTTGTTTTCCACGGAGGTTCAGGTTCTACTTTAGAAGAAATAAGAGAAGGAATTAGCTACGGTGTAATAAAAATGAATATCGATACTGATTTGCAATTTGCATTTACAGAAGGTATTCGTGATTATATGGTTAAAAATATTGATTATTTAAAAACCCAAATTGGAAACCCAGAAGGTTCTGATGTACCAAATAAAAAATACTACGATCCAAGAAAATGGATGCGTGAAAGCGAAATGACGTTCAATGCAAGATTAGAACAAGCATTTGCTGACTTAAACAATGTTAATACGCTATAAAAAGTATTCCGTACTCAGTTTTTAGTATTCAGTAATAGGTTACTGAGTACTAAAACTGACTACAAACATTGACTTGACTGATTACTTGATTACTGAACACTGAACACTTAAGAAATGGCTTGGTTTAAAAGAAAAGAAAAAGGAATTACTACTGCTACCGAAGACAAAATGGATGTCCCAAAAGGACTTTGGTACAAATCTCCAACAGGAAAAATTATTGATGCCGATGAGCTAGAACGCAACTTGTTTGTTAGTCCTGAGGATGGTTTTCATGTTAGAATTGGTAGCGCTACCTATTTCGAAATCTTGTTTGACAACAATGAGTTTGTTGAATTAGATAAAAACTTAACTTCCAAAGATCCTTTGCATTTTGTTGATACAAAAAAATATGCAGATCGATTAAAAGATGTTATGGAAAAAACCAAACTTAAAGATGCAGTGCGTACTGGAGTTGGTAAATCAAAAGGAAAAGATGTTGTTATTTGCTGTATGGATTTTGCTTTTATTGGCGGATCTATGGGTGCAGTAGTTGGAGAAAAAATTTCAAGAGGGATTGATCATGCTATAAAAAATAAACTTCCATTTATTATGATATCAAAATCGGGTGGAGCAAGAATGATGGAAGCTGCTTATTCCTTAATGCAATTAGCAAAAACTTCTGTTAAACTAGCACAACTGGCAGACGCTAAACTTCCTTATATCTCATTATGTACGGACCCAACTACAGGAGGGACAACCGCTTCTTATGCTATGCTAGGAGACATTAACATCTCTGAACCTGGAGCTTTAATTGGATTTGCAGGACCACGTGTTGTAAGAGACACAACTGGTAAAGATTTACCAGAAGGTTTTCAAACGGCTGAATTTCTTCTTGAACATGGTTTCCTAGACTTTATAACAGCTAGAAAAGAATTGAAAGACAAGATTAACTTGTACATTGATTTAATTCAAAACAATACTATAAGATAGTTTTAAAACTTCTAAAACAAAAAATCCCATCTGTGCAGATGGGATTTTTTTGTTTTTATTAATTATATTATTATTATTATTATTGAAAACCTAAGTCTACATCCCAGTTCGAATCGCTTCAACAGGATCTAATTTTGACGCTGTAATAGCAGGAAGAATTCCGGAAATCAATCCTATTAAGGCAGCCAATCCTGTCCCTAACATAATATTTCCCATACTTAGAACAAATTCAAAGTCTAATACTTTCGTCAAAATAACAGAAATAATCCACACTAAAATCAAACCAATTACACCACCAATAACAGACAATATAACTGCCTCAAATAAAAATTGAAACAAGATAAATCTATTTTTAGCACCTAAAGACTTTTGAATTCCAATTAAATTTGTTCGCTCTTTTACAGAAACAAACATAATATTAGCGATTCCAAAACCACCAACAAGTAATGAAAAACCACTTATTATCCAGCCCACAACATTCATCTGCCCAATAATGCCATCAATAAGATCGGTAAAACCAGATAACACATTGATGAAAAAATTATCAATTTCACCTGCTTTCAATCCCCTCATACTTCTTAATTTATAACTCACTTCCGCTTTATAAGCATCCATATCAACCCCTTTATTAGGCTTTAACAAAATAACTGGAGTCATTGCATCATTGTTATCTCCATATAAACGCCTTAAAAAATTAACGGGTAAAAAGACAGATGTATCATTACTATCCCCAAACAATCCTGCTCCTTGTTTCTTTAAAACTCCAATAACAGTAAATCTTTGTCCGTATAAACGAATGTTTTTTCCAATTGCATTAGAATTTTCGAAAAGTCCCTGAGCAATTTCATAGCCTAAAACGATAACAGCTGTCCCAGAATTAGACTCTGATTCATTATAAAAACGACCATCTTCAAACTCAAGACCTTGAATATCGATAAACTCACTAGATACAGGAACAACATTTACATCGCTCACTAGTTTAGATTCATATTTTATAGATTCGCGCTTTACAAATAATTGATACCCTACTTGGTCTGTATTATTCAATGACTCTTTCAAATATGTATATTCATCAAATTTAACATTGGGAAACTGCTCTCTTTTCCATTGCGGTATATCAGAGGGCCCAAAAGAAAAACGCATTAAATAAATAGTGTTTTTATCTAAACTACTTAAATCCTTTGTTATTTTTCTATCTAAAGAATCAACTGCAGCCAGAACTGCAATTATGGATAAAATCCCGATAGTAACACCAAGCAAAGAAAGAAGTGTTCTTAACTTATTGTTTGTTAATGCATTTATTGCAAAACCAAAACTCTCTTTCAATAATCGTAGATAAACTAGCATAAAAATACATTTTCTATTAAAGTAAAATTCTATAAATTAAATTCAAAAACCTAATGAAATAAATATTCATTGTAATTCAGCATCATTATTTCATCATTTATAAAAATAACAGTATAATTTCTAAATTATCTCTTTTTCAAATAGTCCAATTTTCACATTAAAAAACTATTTTTGCACTTTATAATTATAACTACACATGAACACAACAAAAACAATTCAATCTGCGTTAATTTCAGTCTTTTCAAAAGAAGGCCTTGAACCAATTGTAAGACTACTAAATAGTCAAAATGTTACACTTTATTCAACAGGAGGAACTGAAGATTTTATAAAAAACTTAGGAATCCCCGTTATCCCAGTTGAAGATGTTACATCATACCCTTCAATTCTAGGTGGAAGAGTAAAAACATTGCATCCAAAAGTTTTTGGTGGAATTTTAAATCGTCAAGACAATCCAAGTGACGTGCAACAAATGGAAGAATTTAATATTCCGCAAATTGACTTAGTAATTGTTGATTTATACCCTTTTGAAAAAACAGTAGCCTCTGGAGCAAGTGAATCTGACATTATTGAAAAAATCGATATTGGTGGAATCTCTTTAATTCGTGCTGCTGCAAAAAACTTTAACGATACTGTCATTGTAGCTTCTGTAGATGAATATAGTTCTCTTTTAGATTTAATTACAAAACAAAATGGAGCAACTACTCTTGCCGATAGAAAATTATTAGCAACAAAAGCATTTCACGTTTCTTCACACTACGATACTGCAATATTTAATTATTTCAATACTGACGAAACTATTTATAAAGAAAGTATTTCTAATGGTCAAGTTTTAAGATACGGTGAAAACCCTCATCAAAAAGGATATTTCTTTGGTGATTTTGACGCCATGTTCAATAAAATACACGGTAAAGAATTATCATACAATAATTTACTTGACGTTGATGCTGCAGTAAATTTAATTAATGAATTCAAAACTGACGGTCCTACTTTTGCAATATTAAAACACAATAATGCATGTGGATTAGCATCTAGAAATACAATTAGCGAAGCGTACAACGCAGCACTGGCTTGTGACCCAACATCCGCTTTTGGTGGAGTATTAATTGCAAATACAAAAATTGATGTAGCAACTGCTACCGAAATTAATAAATTATTTTGCGAAGTTGTTATCGCACCTGAATATGATGCAGATGCAATTAGCATTTTACAAGAAAAGAAAAACAGAATTATATTAGTTCAAAATGAAGTCGCTTTACCAGCAAAACAAGTGAGAACTTGTTTAAACGGATTGCTTATTCAAGAAAGAAATAATATCACAGACAATAAAGACGATTTAAAAACCGTTACCCTAACAAGTCCTACTGAACAAGAAATTCAGGATTTAATTTTTGCATCTAAAGTTTGTAAAAATACTAAATCTAACACGATCGTTTTTGCTAAAAACGGAACACTTATTTCTTCTGGAACAGGACAAACCTCAAGAGTAGACGCTTTGTTACAAGCAATTGAAAAAGCAAAAACATTTGGATTTGATTTACACGGCGCTTCAATGGCAAGCGATGCTTTTTTTCCATTCCCAGACTGTGTGGAAATTGCAAAAAAAGCGGGTATAACAGCCGTAATTCAACCTGGAGGATCGATAAAAGACGAATTAAGCATCAACTATTGTAATGAAAATAAAGTTGCAATGGTATTTACTGGAACACGTCATTTTAAACATTAATTTGTCTAACTTTGTATGCTCCTAATTTTTAACTTTTAAACCCCTGAAAAACTTATGGGATTTTTTGATTTCATGACCGAGGATATCGCGATAGACCTTGGAACCGCAAACACTTTAATCATACACAATGATAAAGTTGTAATAGACAGCCCATCAATTGTTGCCAGAGATAGAATTTCTGGTAAAATAATTGCTGTTGGTAAAGAAGCCAACTTGATGCAGGGTAAAACACATGAAAACATTAAGACAATAAGGCCTTTGAAAGATGGTGTAATTGCCGACTTTGATGCTTCAGAAAAAATGATTAGTATGTTTATAAAAAGCATACCAGCATTGAAAAAAAGAATGTTTACTCCTGCGCTTAGGATGGTGGTTTGTATTCCATCAGGAATTACCGAAGTGGAGATGAGAGCCGTTAAGGAATCTTGTGAAAGAGTAAATGGTAAAGAAGTGTACCTAATCCATGAACCTATGGCTGCGGCAATCGGTATTGGAATCGACATTATGCAACCAAAAGGAAACATGATTGTAGATATAGGTGGTGGAACTACTGAAATTGCTGTAATTGCGTTAGGCGGAATCGTGTGTGACAAATCAGTAAAAATTGCTGGTGATGTTTTCACAAATGACATCGTATATTATATGCGTACACAACACAACCTCTTTGTTGGAGAAAGTACTGCTGAGAAAATAAAAATCCAAATTGGTGCTGCTATAGAAGATTTAGAAACTCCTCCAGAAGACATGTCTGTTCAAGGAAGAGATTTACTTACTGGTAAACCAAAACAAGTAGAAGTTTCCTATAGAGAGATAGCAAAAGCATTAGACAAATCAATTCAAAGAATTGAAGACGCTGTAATGGAAACTCTATCACAAACCCCTCCAGAATTAGCTGCCGACATTTACAACACAGGTATATACCTTGCTGGTGGTGGATCAATGTTAAGAGGTCTAGATAAAAGAATTTCTCAAAAAACAGACTTACCTGTTTATATTGCAGAAGACCCTTTAAGAGCAGTAGTTCGTGGAACAGGAATGGCACTTAAAAACATTACAAAATTTAAAAGTATCTTAATTAAATAAGACCTTTCTTAGATGCACAATTTCATTAAACTCTGAAAATAATTTTTAAAGTTTAATGAAATTACATCTTGAAACAAAATAACAAACTTAGAAATGCAGCAAATATTTAATTTTATATTTAAAAACAGTAATAGAATACTGTTTTTGCTGTTATTATGCATTTCGTTTTCGTTAACGATACAATCTCATTCTTATCACAAAAGCAAAATAATAAGTTCCGCTAATTTTTTAAGCGGGGGTGTTTATGAGAAAATCAATGACGTAAGTGAATATTTCAATTTGAGAACACAAAATGATGCATTAGCAATTGAGAATGCTAGACTAAAAAGTCTATTATTTAAAACTGTAGACTCTTCTGCCATCAAAAATTTTGAAAACCAAAAAACAACCTTGCCTGAAGATATCATTGTATCGAAAGTAATCCACAATTCCTATAACGTTCATGAAAATTTCCTGACCTTAAACTCTGGCTCTCTTCAAGGAGTTAAATCAGATATGGGAGTCGTTAACAACCTTGGAATAGTGGGGATAATTGATAATACTTCTCCAAGCTATTCTACAGTTATAAGCATTTTGAATGTAAAGTCTCAAATCAATGCTAAAATTAAAAAATCAAATCATTTTGGATCTTTAGTTTGGAATGGAAAAAGTACAGGTTACGTTCAATTGATAGACGTTCCTAGGCTTGCATCTGTAAGAAAAGGAGACACTATCGTAACTGGTGGACAATCAGTAATCTTTCCAGAAAACATTAACATTGGTACAATTAACAAAATTTACATTGATAATCAAACCAATTATTATACTTTAGATATTAAACTTTTTAACGACATGACTAATTTAGGCCATGTTTATATCATAAAAAGTAAAGATAGAGATGAACTTAATAACCTAGAAAAAACAACGAAAAATGAATAGCACTTTGTTAGTCAATGTTTCTCGGTTTATTTTATTATTAGCCATCCAAATAATTATATTTAACAATATGAATTTTCTGGGGTTTATAATTCCACTTCCGTATATCTTATTTATAATATTATACCCCGTGAACGGGAACAAATCTGGCTTACTTTTTGCTAGTTTTTTATTGGGTTTGACAATGGATCTTTTTCTAAATTCAGGCGGAGTTCACGCAACTGCTTGTTTAGTCCTAGCATACATGAGACCGTCCATTTTTAAATTTTCATTTGGAGTGAGTTATGAATACCAGACCATAAAAATCAATGATGTTTTAACACCCGAAAGGTTTTCGTTTATATTCCTTTCTGTTATTATTCATCACATAACAATGTTCTTATTAGAAGCTTTTCAAGTCAGTTTCTTTTTGGACATACTAATCCGAACTCTTTTGAGTGCAGTTTTTACCATAATTAGTTGTATTATTATCATTTACATTATTAAGCCTAACAAACGATGAGAAAATTATTGCTGCCTTCTTTAATTATTGTTGCAGCATCATTGCTAGTGATTCGGATCTTTTATTTGCAAGTTATCAATGATACCTTCAAATTAAAATCCGATAATAATGCGATTAAGATAAAATACGATTACCCTGAAAGAGGTTATATCTACGACAGAAATGGAAAACTATTAGTAGCAAATCAAGCGTCATACGATATCATGGTAATTCCTAGAGAATTAAAGAATATCGATACTTTAGAGTTCTGTCAACTACTAAATATCACCAAAGAAGATTATATTAAAAAAATTGCAAAAGCTAAAATTTACAGCCCACGCTTGCCTTCTGTTTTCTTACCTCAGTTAAACAAAAGTGAATTTGCTGCTTTTCAAGAGAAAATACGAAAATTTGAAGGTTTCTATTTTCAAAAACGTTCTCTACGCGACTATGAAGTCGATTTTGGAGCAAATGTTTTTGGTTTTATCACACAGGTTAATGACAAATTAATAGCAAAAAACCCATATTATAACAGCGGTGACTTAATAGGAAAACAAGGAGTAGAAGAAAGCTATGAAAACATTTTGCGCGGAATTAAAGGGGTGAAATACTTTCAAAAAGACAAATACAATCGTGAAATAGGCTCTTACAAAGACGGAAAATACGATACGATTGCCGTTCAAGGAGAAGATATCAATTTAACTTTAGACGCTGAACTTCAAAGATATGGAGAACAGCTAATGATAAATAAAAGAGGTGGAATTGTAGCTATTGAACCTAGTACAGGTGAAATATTAGCACTAGTAACTGCTCCATCTTATGACCCTTCTATTTTAGTTGGTAGACAACGTTCTAAAAATTACACCTTACTATATAGAGACTCGATAGCAAAACCGCTATATGATAGAGGATTACTAGCGGAATATCCTCCAGGATCACCATTTAAAATCCTGACTGGATTGATTGGACTGCAAGAAGGTGTTATTGATGAACAAACTTCTTTTATGTGCCATCATGGTTTTAGTTATGCACGAGGTCGTTTTATGAAATGTCATGGTTTTGGCCCTCATAATTTACATAATGGAATCTATAACTCTTGTAATACTTATTTTGCAAATGTGTATATGCGTACCATAAACAAATTTGTAAAACCAGCCTATGCAGTTGATGTATGGAGCGATCACGTGAAAAGTTTTGGATTGGGTGATTTTATGGGATACGACTTACCTACTGGAAAAAGAGGAAATGTTCCCGATTCTAAAACATATAAGAAAATTTACCCTAATGGTGGATGGAGAAGTACAACGATTATTTCAAACTCTATTGGACAAGGGGAAGTTTTAATGACACCAATACAATTAGCTAATATGATGGCTACCGTAGCAAACGAAGGATACTACTATACGCCTCACATTATAAAAAAAATAAAAGGAACAAATATAGATCCTAAATTCAAAGTAAAACATCAGACCACCATTGACAAAAAATATTTCAAACCAATGATAAGTGGCTTGTTTGACGTATACAATTTAGGAACTGCAAGAGGACTTAATGTACCTGGTATTGACATTTGTGGTAAAACAGGAACAGCTGAAAATTATGCCAAAATTGATGGGAAAAGAGTAAAACTAGAAGATCACTCTATTTTTGTTGCCTTTGCACCAAAAGACAACCCTAAGATTGCAATTGCGATCCTTGTCGAAAATGGTGGGTACGGAGCTACGATTGCAGGTCCCATTGCGAGTTTAATGATTGAAAAGTACCTAAGAAAAAAAATAACAAGAACCGATTTAGAAAAGAGAATACTAGAAAGAAGCTTAAAAGACCGCTATGCAAAACTAGGTGGAATGAAAGAAGCTAGTGCCATTGAAACAACACCTAAAGATTCAATATCTAAATTAAAGGTAACGACAAATTCAACTGTTCAGATAGACTCAACAAATCAAAATTAATAAGCGATTCGTTTCAAATGAAAAACCAAAGTATAAAGAAAAATCTTGACTGGACATGTGTCATCATTTATAGCGTATTAGTGATAATGGGTTGGTTAAACATCTATTCATCATCTCTATCCTCTATTGAAGATACTTACCAAAAACAGCTTGTTTTTATCTTACTAACGATTCCTTTAATATTCATAATACTCGCCATTGACGGTAAATTTTATGAAAAATATGCCAGTATTATTTTTGGATTTGCTTTACTTACTTTGGCAGGGCTTTTCCTTTTTGGAAAAACAATAGCAGGACAAAGATGCTGGTATGCCATCGGAAGTTTCACTATCCAACCTTCTGAATTTGCGAAAGCAGCTACTTCACTAGCGATTGCAAAATATTTAAGTGATTCACAAATTAATCTAAAAGATGTAAACAGGCAAATACAAGCACTTGCAATTGTTTTTCTTCCAGTACTTCTAATATTACCACAGCCCGATCCGGGAAGTGCCCTTATTTATAGTATTTTTATAATTGTTTTATATCGTGAAGGACTTCCATCATGGTACGTATGGACTGGTTTTGTTACTATCCTTTTATTTGTATTAACGCTTGTCTTAGAACCTCAATATGTTATTCTATTAGCATTATTAGTTATTTTAATCGTTCATTTTAAATCAAGGCTTGGCGATAGAAACATAGTCTTAAGTGCAATTCTTTTTTCAGTCATTTCTGGCTTTGTTTTATCCGTAAATTATGTGTTTCAAAATGTATTCAAACAGCATCACCGCGATCGTTTCAACATTTTATTGGGAAAAACTGTCGACTTAAAGGGAATTGGATATAATACGAATCAATCAGAAATTGCTATAGGCTCTGGAGGATGGTTAGGAAAGGGTTTTCTAGAAGGAACGCAAACAAAAGGTGGTTTTGTACCAGAACAACATACTGATTACATATTTACCACTGTAGGAGAAGAATGGGGCTTTGCAGGCTCTCTAGTAGTAATTGCGCTATTCGTGAGTTTATTTCTAAGAGTAATTTATCTTGCTGAAAGACAAAAAACGAAATTCAGTAGAGTTTATGGTTATTGTGTAGCAGGAATTCTATTTATACATTTCTTTGTCAACATCGCCATGGTTATTGGCATTTTCCCAACAATTGGGGTGCCTTTACCTTTCTTTTCATATGGAGGCTCTGGTCTTTGGGGATTCACTATTTTGCTTTTTATCTTTTTAAAGATGGATGCAAACAAAGTCAATGAATGGTAAAATATAGTGTACAGTTAATTGAAAATCCACGATTTATAATCAGTTCGTTTTTCTAGACTTGATTCTAATTCATCATCAAGTTTAGGGAAAAAATCTATGCCCGTTAAGTTTTCAATACTATCAACTGAAACTACATAAGTATATAATGGCTTATCACTTCCTTTATTAGGAATTAAAAAAGCAATCATTTTACAATTACCATTGGAATCATCTAAAATTATTTTATAAAAATATTCTGGAACAACTACTTTTTGGGTTCCAATAGTCTTGCTAGTTTTATTAAGAATTCCTCCTGTAACCACATAAACACCGTCATATCGTGATGCCCAATAGCGTACTTTTTGCTCTAATCTATTCCAAATTCCCGCATTGAATTCATGGTCTTGAGGAGAAATATTCGAAGTGAAAAAAGTATCATTATACGCATTTTCTTCAAACTCCATATCTCCTGCTGGACAAAGATGCCCTTTGTCATATCCACTTTTCTTATAATTTCTCCAATCTGCAGAACCTGTTCTAACTTTTGGATCAACTATAAAGAAAGGTCGTTTAAAATTGTTATTCTTCACATAATCCTTCTTTAACTGATAGGCCAACCATTCAGCCTGCTCCGCTTCTTCATTATATGAAAGTGTGAAATAAGAATGCTTAATGACTTGGTGAGTTGTAGATGTAGGTAAGTAATCGAGAACAGTTCTACTAGTTAACTTTTCCGTTGAAGCAGTAGTAACCATCTCTTTTGGGCTATTTACTTGTTCTAAAGAAAATGAATCTACCTCTTTATTATCCATCTTACAAGAAACAAAACCACCAATTAAAATAAATAGTACTGCTTTAAAAATGTGTTTTCCCATGTTCTTAAATAATTTCTATAAACATAAGAATAAATAATAAGTATTGAAACATATTAAAAAAGGGTCCAACTTTATGTTTAAAGTTGGACCCCGATCTATATAAATGAAAGTTTTTTTTAGGATTTAGCCAGTTTTTCTTTTTTTAATTTTTCTGACATATTTTTCTTCACAATAGGCTTAGATTGCAAATCATCCAAAACATTCAAAGCTTCTTCTACATAAATATCTTTAGATAATCCTTCATGCCAACGATCTCTTTTCTCTTTCAAAATACTGTCTTTATCCATTTGAGCTACTTCATAAGGTAACGAAGAAAAGTGCAATGTATTTTTATATTGCGAAATAGGTCTGTATTTTTTAGACTTCTCCTCTATATCATTTTGAGCAATTTTAAACTTATCTATATTCAAACTATAGGTGTTATCTTCACTTCTGCTATCAATCCATTTTGCATTTTCTTCAATTAATTTAAACTGAGGGTTTTTCTCAATTCTTGTCTTACTATTTAAAATAGCCTTATTAAAGTTCTCTGTTTTATTCCAAACAGTATAAGTAGCTGGATCTATTTTATCCCATGGCATTGCATTATCAACATCGCGTTCACCCATTTTTAAATAAGCATATCGATCTGGCATTACAACGTCACTACTCACGCCGTCCAACTGAGTTGAACCTCCATTAATTCTATAAAATTTTTGAGTAGTTGTTTTTAACGCACCTAAATCTCCTACTGAACTATTACGTACAAACTGATTTAAATCAATCACATTTTGTACTGTTCCTTTACCGTAGGTCTGTTTACTACCAATAATAATTCCTCTTTTGTAGTCTTGAATAGCTGCCGCTAAAATTTCTGAAGCTGAAGCTGAAAAACTATTGACCATTATCACTAAAGGACCGTCCCATTCTATTTTACTATCTCTATCGAATAAAACCTCTTTTTTTCTTCCAGCAGATTTAATTTGTACAATTGGACCTTGCTCAATGAATAATCCAGCAATATCAACAACCGTTGATAAAGATCCACCACCATCATCACGTACATCCAAAACGATTCCGCTAACTCCTGCTTTTTTAAGTCGTTCTACTTCAAGAGCGATATCTTTACCTGCATCTCTACCGTCTTTATTTTCAAAATCGATATAAAACTTAGGCAAATAGATTACACCATATTTCAATCCGTTTTTCTCTACAACACTTGACTTGGCGTATGTCTCCTCAATTTCTACAATATCTCTAATTATAGAAATAACTTTAATTGTTCCATCCACTTTTTTTACGGTAAGACGAACTTCAGTTCCCTTTGGCCCTTTTATTTTTTTTACAACATCATCAAGACGCATTCCTACCACATCTACTGGCTCCGCATTTCCCTGTGCTACTTTCATTACTAAATCTCCTGATTCTAATTGTTTGCCTCTCCATGCTGGACCACCAGAAATTAACTCAGAAATCTCTGTAAAGTCGTTTTTCTTTTGTAAACGAGCACCTATGCCTTCTAACTTCCCACTAATACTAACATCAAAACGCTCTTTTTCTTCTGGAGCAAAATAATTAGTATGTGGATCAAAACGAGCCGTAATTGAATTAACATAAACAGAGAACCAATCATTCCTATCCAAATCATTCATGAAACCAAAATATTCATCAAGTGATTTCTTAGCACTTTCACGAGTTTCTTTTTCTAATTCAGCAACCGTTTTCACCTTACCTGTATCAGCAGATGTATTGTTTTTTTTATAAAAATCATCGTCAATTTTATCTCCAGATTTTAAGCCAACTAAACTATCAGAATCAGCTGATGCCGTAATTCCTTTACTTTTATTCTCTTGAATTCTAAGACGGTCTGTCAAAGAAGATAGTGTAGATAATTTAATTTGTTTGCGCCATCTATCCTTTAATTCAGCATTATTTTTAGCATAAGGTGCTTTTACATAATCCGTGTTAAAGCTTTCATCAACTGAATAATCAAATGGCACTGCAAGAATATCTTTGTATAATTTTTTACTTTCCTCCATTCGCTTCATCAAGCGATCATACGTCAAATTAAAGAACGTTAAATCCTTATTGATCAATTCATCATCTAATTCAGTTTCATACTTTGAAAATTCATCGATGTCTGATTGAAGAAAAAATCGTTTTGAGGGATCTAAAGCTTGAATATAATCTTTATAGATTCCTTTTGAGAATGTATCATCAATTGCCGCAGGGTTATAGTGTCCTTTTTCAATAACAAAAGTTAATAATTCTAAAAGTAATTTATCTTTATCAGGATCATTCTCGTTAGAAGATTTAATTTTAAAAGCAAATAATGTAGCCGAAAGGAAAACAATTGCAAGGAGTATTTTATAATTTCTTTTCATAAAGTTAAGAATAGTATTCATCCAAAATTTTTAAACTAAGTTACGGTAAAAACTGTGCCAACAATAATAGACACGCCATAATTTTTTGTTAAAGATATAAAAAATGATTTTTGTTTTCTCTTTATATCTTCGCCAATCACTATTTTTTGTTTTACTTTGTTTGATAAAATAGACCCCAATTTTCATTCCATTTTGAAGACTAAAAATATAAAATCATGACTCAAGTTAAACCCTTAATTTTAATTACAAATGACGATGGTGTTTCGGCACCAGGTATCCGAGCATTAATTGACGTTATGTCAGAAATTGGCGAAGTTGTAATTGTCGCACCTGACAAGCCACAAAGTGCAATGGGACATGCTATTACAATCAACAATACATTATATCTAAATAAAATTTCAAAGGACAAAGATCGAATTACGGAATATAGCTGCTCTGGTACTCCAGTGGATTGTGTGAAGTTAGCTGTAAATGAAATATTAAAAAGAAAGCCTGATTTGTGTGTTTCTGGAATTAATCACGGGTCAAATTCATCCATAAATGTTATTTATTCAGGTACAATGAGTGCTGCTGTCGAAGCAGGAATTGAAGGCATTCCAGCCATTGGGTTCTCACTCTTAGATTATGATTGGAATGCTGATTTCGAAACTATTAAACCATTTGTAAAAAAAATAACAACAGAGGTTTTAGAAAAAGGATTGCCAAAAGACGTTGTATTGAATGTAAATTTTCCCAAATTAAAAAAAGAAAACATCAAAGGGATAAAAATTTGCCGTCAAGCAAAAGCACTTTGGGTTGAAAAATTCGACAAAAGACAAACACCGCAAGGAAGAGATTATTACTGGCTTGCTGGAGAATTTGTGAACCAAGACAAAGGTGAAGATACTGATGAATGGGCGTTAGGAAACGGATATATCTCAGTAGTTCCGGTACAATTTGACTTAACTGCTCACCATGCAACACAAGAACTTAACACCTGGAATTGGAATGAATAAAACAGACTTATTTATTGGGTTCCTACTTGGCCTTTTAGCTTCCTTTCTTGGTTGTTACTTATTTATTGTTTCTGCAACTCAATATAATTTTATTTCGGGTGTACAAATTATGAAATCGCAAGGCTCTTTGGGTAAACTTGTTACACTCGGTTCCATTTTGGACTTAATCCTATTTGCTATTTTATTAAAATCAAACAAAGAGGTGATGGCTAGAGGTGTCGTTTTGTCTGTTATTATTTTAACAATAATTACCGTGTTCCTATAAAATAAGAAACAATTTATTTGATTGATCCCTATTCTATACCTAATTTTGAATACTGAAGTTTTTATTAAACTCAAATCATAAAAATGAAATACTACATTCTAGCCGGAGAAGCATCAGGAGATTTGCATGGATCGAATTTGATAAAAGAACTATTCAAACAAGATACTAGCGCTCAAATAAGATGTTGGGGTGGTGATTTAATGCAACAAGCCGGAGCCGAATTAGTTTCTCATTACAAAGAACGTTCTTTTATGGGCTTTGCAGAGATTATAAAAAACCTCTCTTCTATCTTAGAATTCATTAAGCTTTGTAAACAAGATATTCAAGATTACAAACCAGATGCTTTAATATTTATTGACAATTCAGGATTTAATCTCCGAATTGCAAAGTGGGCAAAACCAGCAGGATACAACACCTTTTACTATATAAGTCCGCAAGTTTGGGCATCTAGACCAGGCAGAGTCGAAACCATAAAAAAAACAATTGATCATATGTATGTGGTATTGCCTTTTGTAAAACCATTCTACGAAAAATACAATTATAAAGTCACTTATGTGGGACATCCATTAATTGACGCCATTCATAATCACCCAGCTATAGACTCTGCAGTTTTTAAAAGGGAGAATCAATTGAGTGAAAAACCAATAATAGCATTACTGCCAGGTAGCCGTAAACAAGAAATTACTAAAATGCTTTCGGGAATGTTAAGCATTGTTGATGATTTTCCAGATTACCAATTTGTAATTGCAGGCGCACCCAGTCAAGATTATTCTTTTTACAAGCAATTCATACAGAATGAAAACATAAAATTCATCTCGAATAAAACCTATGATTTATTGAAGAATGCCACAGCAGCATTAGTCACTTCAGGAACAGCAACACTAGAAACTGCGTTATTTAAAGTTCCCGAAGTAGTATGCTACAAAGGAAGTTGGACTTCATACCAGATTGCTAAGCGCATTATTACACTAAAATACATTTCGCTAGTCAACCTAATAATGGATGAAGAAGTGGTAACTGAATTGATTCAAGAAAACTTTACAACTAAAAATATTAAAAAAGAATTGACAAAAATTCTAGAAAACAATTACCGAAAACAACTTTTGGAAAAATATGACTCGTTAGAAAAAAAATTAGGTGGAATTGGAGCTAGTGAAAAAACCGCTGGGTTAATCATTAAGGATTTAAAAGCCATTTTATAAACTTAACCTTAAAAAACTAATTTTGAAACAAGTACTCTGCTTTCTTCTCCTGATTGTTTTATTTACTTCATGTAAAACTTCTTCGAAAATTGTAACAACGAAAGGCAAAGACAACAACAGTTTGTCGACTAGAAAAATGAACCAACTTATTGACAATATAGTAGAATCAGCAACAGATAATATTGGTGTGAAATACAAAACTGCAGGAACAACCAGATCTGGTTTTGATTGTTCTGGATTAGTGTTTGCTACTTTTGAACACTATAATATTACACTCCCTCGAACTTCTTTTGAGCAATCTAAAACAGGAACCGATTTAGGAAAAAACACTGACAAAGCACATAAAGGAGATTTAATATTTTTTAGAACCAACAACAGATCCCAAATTAATCATGTGGGAATCATTACAGAAGTGACTGATGACGAAGTGAAATTTGTTCATGCCTCTACTTCCAAAGGAGTAATTATCTCTTCAACAAAACAACCTTACTACCAAAAAACATTTGCTCAGATCAATCGAATTTTAGAATAAAAAAAAATAATTTATTTCTTGTTAAAAAGCTGTACTTTAGAACTATGAAAGTACTGCAATTCCCTTTGGCCCGAATTACTTTTGGATTTATTCTAGGAATACTAGTTGCATTTTATGCCAAACCAGATATAAATTATCTTCTTGGATTGCTCTTTCTTTCCTTTTCCCTTTTTATTGTTAGCTACTTCACTCATAAAAGAACGATTTATTTCGGAATATGCACTTACTTATTCGTAGTATGCTTAGGAACAATTACTCAGACAGTCCATACCGATTCGTATCAAAAAAACAATTATATTCATAACGTTTCTGCTTTTGAAAAGCCACAACTGATAACACTTATCATCCGAGAGCAATTAAAAAAAACCAATTTTAACGACCGTTACATTGCAATAATAAATCAAATAGGCTCCGAAAAAAACTCGGGTAAAATAATAGTAAACCTACCTAAAGACAGTTTGAACCACACATTTGAAACGGGATCTTGCCTTCAAATTAAAGGCGTTTTAATTCGAAACAAAAATCCTGACAATCCCAATCAGTTTGATTACGGTAACTATTTAGAGCAAAAACAGATTTATGCCCAACTTTATGCTGATACCGAAGCCATAACTATTGGCTCTGTTTTTAAAAAAGACATTTGGTACTACATATCCAAATTGAGAAATAGCATAATTCACAATTTAGAAAAAAATAATTTCCACAAAAAAGAACTCAGTGTAGCTATTGCCTTAATAATGGGGCAGAGACAAGACATCTCACCCCAAATTATACAAGAATACCAATATGCAGGCGCAATCCATATTTTGTCGGTATCAGGACTTCATGTTGGTTTTATTTTGCTATTCCTAACTTTTATCCTTAAACCAATTCCAAATACAAAAAAAGGTGCTTTATTAAAATTAGTAATTATCATAACATGCTTATGGATTTTTGCCCTAATTGCAGGTTTGTCCCCATCGATTGTACGATCTGTAACCATGTTTTCCTTTGTAGCCATTGGATATCATTTAAGAAGATCCGTTAATATCTATCATACTTTACTAGTTTCTATATTACTGATACTTCTTTTTCAACCTTCCTTTTTATTTGATGTCGGTTTTCAACTGAGTTATGTCGCGTTGTTTTTTATTATCTGGTTTCAACCCCTATTAGCCTCCTTATGGTTGCCAAAGCAAAAGTTACATAAATATATTTGGGGAGCACTTACCGTTTCATTTGCTGCACAAATTGGAACCTTGCCTTTGAGCATCTATTACTTTCATCAATTTCCTGGCTTATTTTTTATAACAAATCTAATAATTATGCCCTTATTGAGTTTCATCATGGTAGTAGGGGTTTTGGTCATGATATTGGCTGCTTTTGATTATGTTCCTTTATTATTAGTAAAACCATTAGAATGGAGTATCTATTATTTAAATAAAATAATCACCACCATCGCTTCATTTGAAGAATTTGTAATTCATGACATTCCACTTAATTTTTATTTCTTATTAAGTTCTTACCTTCTAATAATTGCAAGTATTATTTGGTTCAAAAAACCAAATTTCAACAAATTAATCCTTGTACTAATTTCAATCATTGCTTTTCAAGTTTCATATATAAAAACAAAATGGGACGTTCAAAATCAAAACGAATGGATTGTTTTTAACCAAAAAAGAAAAACAATAATTGTAGAACGCCATGGAGAAAAGGCAACACTATTTACAAATGACACTAAAATAAAACCCAAAAACAACACTATACTTAAGTCTTACTTAGTAGGTAACTTTAGTGATGTAAAAAACAATGAAAAGCTAAAAAACCTAGCTTATTTTCACAGAAATAAAATTCTAATACTAGACAGTTTAGGATTGTACCCAAAAGACATAAGACCTGATATAGTTATTCTTATTCAATCACCAAAAATCAATATAGATCGAATGTTAGCCATTCTAAAACCAAAAATTATAGTGGCAGATGGATCAAACTATAAAAAAATTCAAAATAACTGGAAAGAAAGTTGCTTAAAGCAAAAAATCCCTTTCCACGCTACTGCCGAAAAGGGATTTTTTAAACTAAATTGAACTTATTTTTTTTTAATGATTCCATCTGCTACTGCAAGCCAAGCAGTAGGGCCTCCAGGAACATATCCAGTACTTCCTAAACCTTCAAAGTTCACTTTACCATCTTTGTCAATACCGTTAGCAAAATGAATAGTAGGAAATCCTTGAATAGCAAAAGCTTGTTGTAAATCATTATTTTGTTTCTTTATTTCGGGAGTCTGAGGTGTTCTTCTTGGATAATCTAATTCAACTAAAACAACGTTTTCTTTGGCCCATTTTGCAAATTCAGGAGTTAACAAAACTTCTTTTTGCAAACGGATACACCATCCACACCAATCACTACCCGTAAAAAACAATAGTAAAGGTTTGTGTTCTTTATTTCCAATAGCAATAGCTTCTTTAACATCTGTATGCCATTTCAAATCTTGTGCTTGTGTAGCAACAATTCCTATAAAGAATACTGCAATTAAATATATATTTTTCATAACTGATTTATTTTCTACAAATTTAAGCAAAAATAATACCACAAAATGTCGCCTACTTTACTCCGTGCATTAATTTTTTCATTAATGGAGACAATAGCACCATCAATAACCCTGCTCCTACAGGAACAATTGTAAAAATAAGGAAAAAAGTAGTTAAGCTATATTGCGCTGTAATGGTTTCAATCATACCTCCCATGGAACCTGCTAATTTATTTCCCATACCAATAAACAAGTAGTAAACTCCAAACATAATTCCAATCCAACTTGCAGGAACCAACTTACTAACATAAGACAATCCTACAGGAGAAATACATAATTCACCTAATGTATGAAACAAATACGCTGCTATTAACCAAAACATACTTACCCTAACAACAGAATCAGTATCAATACCCATACTTCCATATGCTAAAAAACCGAATCCTAACCCTAGTAAAGTAAGTCCTAAACCAAATTTCATCGGTCCAGAAAGATTGTATTTACTTTCCCACCATTTAGAAAAAATAGGGGCAAAAACAACAATAAATAAGGAGTTTAAAATTCCGAACCAAGTGGCTGGCACTTCTGTTTCTGGCGAATTATATTCTCTCATTACTTTCCAAAGTACGATTCCCCAAATGATTACAAAACTTAAAGAAAGTATAAGATTTCCCGTAGAGTATTTCTTAAACGTTTTAGAAAACAATTTAATCAATACATAAGTTATAATCAATAACGGTATAATCGTCAATAAGGTATCCGCAATTTTAAAAATGGAAGCATTGCTTCCAAATAATTCTCTTTGGGTAAATTTTTCAGCAAAAATGGTCATTGACCCTCCAGCTTGTTCAAATGCTGCCCAAAAGAAAACAGTAAAAATAGAAAAAATGATTACAGCAATAATTCTGTCTCGAATGACTTTTGGTGTTGTATTCTCTTTCGCTGCTTTATCTTTTGATTCTTGTTTAGAAGCAGCTGTTGGTTTTAAACCAATATCGCCAAAAATATTTTGGGTAAAATAGAATTGCAACATTCCGAAAAACATAAATATACCCGCTAAACCAAATCCCCAACTCCAAGATATTTTTTCTCCTATATAACCACAAAGCATGATTCCTAAAAAAGCACCAGCATTAACTCCCATATAATATAAAGAGAAAGCACCATCTTTTTTTTCTTCGTGCCCATCATAAGCATTTGAGATTATAGAAGTCATATTTGGTTTAAATAAACCATTACCTATAATTAGACATCCAATACCAATATATAAAAATAAAGGTGTCTCGACTGCCATAGAAGCATGACCCAAAGTCATTGCCAACGCACCTAAAATAACTGCCCATCTATACCCTAAATATTTATCAGCTAAAAAACCTCCAATAACAGGCGTAAAATAAACAGACATTGTATAGGTACCGTATAAACCCAAAGCATCTTCAACACTCCAAGCCCATCCTCCTTTAATAAGAGATGTAGTTAAAAACAAAACCAATAAAGCACGCATTCCATAATAAGAAAAACGCTCCCACATTTCAGTAAAAAATAACACAAACAGCCCTGCCGGATGTCCTAAAACATTATTTTCGAAAAACTCATCTTTAGTATTTTGACTCATGGTGTTCGTTTTATTTAGGTGTTTAAATTATAAATTATTTTTCGTTATCCTCTGCCCCATGAGTTAATCGTTTTAATGGTTTTAATAACATTAAAAACAACGCACCAATTATAATAGTAAAAACTAAGATTCCTAAAAACACAGCGTATTCTCCTAATTCACTTGCTGATTCACCAATGATACCAGCCACTTTATTTCCTAGCCCAGTCGCTGCAAAATAGACACCCATCATTAATGAAGCATATTTAACAGGCGATAGTTTGGTTATAAATGATAAAGCCACTGGAGAAATACATAATTCCCCGATGGTATGAAATAAATAAGCCATAACCAACCATAACATACTTGACGAACCTACTTTTTCAAATTCCATGGTAGCAAAAACCATGAATAAAAATCCAAATCCCATGATTACAATACCAATTGCCATTTTGAAAATTGAAGAAGCTTCTTTTCCTTTTAATTTACGTTTAGCCCAATAAGATGCTACAATTGCTGCAAATATAATGATAAACCCTGCATTTAAACTTTGGAACATAACCGTAGGAACCTGCATTCCTAAAAGCATTCTATCTGTTTTTGAATCAGCATATAAGTTCATTAATCCTCCAGCTTGCTCATAAGCACCCCAGAAAATAATCACCATAATAAAAGAAAGAAGTAAAACTAAAAAACGATCTTTATCTTTTTGCGAATCTAATTCTTTGTAAATCATCATCATTAAAGCAGCGATTACTGTTAAAAAAACAAACAACAATCCAAACCCCCAACCTAAACTATACCATCCAAAAACAGAAACTACAGTAAGAATTCCTGTAATAAACAATTGTGTTTTTGATTTCAATAAATTTTTAAAAAGTAAACCATATGAACTTTCGTCAACTACAGCAGTCTCTTGAACCTCAAGATTTCCCACATGCGTTAAGTATTTTTGACCCCATAAGTAAACAACTAATCCCAATACCATCGCAATTCCTGCTAATCCAAAACCAGCATGCCATCCCCATTGAGCAACAACAAATCCAATTACCATAGTAGCTAGTAGTGAACCTGTATTAATCCCAATATAGAAAATACTAAATCCTTTATCTCTTCTTATATCTCCTTGAGCATATAACCCACCTACCATAGTAGATATATTAGGTTTTAACAACCCAACTCCTAAGATCACCAAACCTAACCCTGTATAAAAAGCCCATGTATCTGTTAGTACCAAAACACCATGTCCTATACAAAGGATTACTGCACCTAATAAAACGGCTTTCTTTTGTCCCAATAATTTATCAGCAATCATTCCTCCTGGAATAGACATCACATAGACTAACATTGTGTACCAACCGTATAAAGCCAACGCTTCTTGACTAGTCCATCCTAAACCTGGTCCTCTTGCATCTCCCAATGTTTCTGTTGTCATATACAAAACCAGCAAAGCTCTCATTCCATAATAGGAAAAACGCTCCCACATTTCGGTGAAAAACAATATAAACAACCCAATTGGATGTCCGAATAAGGTCGATTTAGAATGATCTACTGTAGTGGTGTTTGACATAATTTATTTTTAGATTACTATTTTTTTTATTTAACTTCTTGCATTAATTTTTTAATAATTGGAGCCGAGAAAATTAAGATGACTCCTGCTATAATAGAATATATGGCCAATTCATAATATCCTTCGGTATAGGACTGAAGCTTTGTTACTAAAGTTGCTCCATTATTTCCTCTAGACATTTCCGCACCTAATTTACCCGCTGCAAACTGCCCAAAAGCACTAGCCAAAAACCACAATCCCATCATCATTCCAAAAAGTCGTTTAGGAGAAAGTTTTGTAATTATTGACATTCCTATCGGTCCTAAGCATAGTTCTCCTAATGTTGTGATTAAGTAAGCAAATGTAAATACGTTCAATGATGTGATCCCGTTTACATCAGCAAAAAAGCGAGTGTAATAAAAGATATAGAATGACAATCCTAGAAACAAAAACCCGATTCCAAACTTAATTACCGTATTAGGTTCTATTTTCTTTTTGGCTAACCACAACCATAACAGCCCTACTAAAGGGCTAAATATAATTACAAATAATGAATTCGAACTATTATTAACCACATTTGGGTCAATCTTAAAGAATAACAAGCTGTCATTAAGATTATCTTTTGCAAAAAGAGAAAGAGAACCGCCACTTTGTTCAAAAATTGCATTAAACAAAAAATAGAAAAACACAAATAGGAAAGCAGCTAAAAGCTTTTTTTGTAGGGTAATTTGCTTTAAATTAATAACTTCAAAAGCAAAGTATAAAAGAGCAATAACACCAATGGTATACATAAAGTAGTCTGTATAATCCGTGTTTTTTACCATTATAAATATGAAGGGTATGCATACTAACGAACCAATATATACAGCAATTTCTTGCATTTTCCTTTTGGATGCATCCAAAAGTAATAAAGGAGAATTTCCAATGGGACCAAGATGTTTTTTAGTAAATAAAAAGGTAAAAAGACCCAGAATCATTACTACCGCAGCAGATAAAAAACACAGTCTCCAAGAATAATATTTACCTAAATAAATACATAATGCACCTCCTAAAAGACCTCCTATATTAATACCCGCATAGAACATTCCATAACCAGCATCTCTACGATGATCACTCTCGTGATACAACTCTCCCACCATGGAAGAAATATTTGGTTTAAAAAAACCAGTGCCAATTATCGAAAAAGCGATCCCATAATAAAACAATTCTTGAGGAGAATAAGCAATTAGTAAATTCCCTAAAATCATAATAATACCTCCAAAGAACAAAGACTTTCTAAATCCTAAAATTTTATCGGCAAAAATACCCCCAATAAAAGTAAACGCATATACAAAAGCCTGAATGGCTCCATATTGTAAATTGGCAGCATCGTCTTTTAAGAAAAGTTGATCGACCATAAAGAAGGTCAAAACTCCCCGCATTCCATAAAAACAAAACCGTTCCCACATCTCTACCATAAACAAATACCACAATTGTTTTGGGTACTTGCCTTCAAAGTTTTGAATCTCTTCTAAAGTTGGACTTATCGTATTCATTTACAGATTATAGATTTTCTTTGATAAAATTAGTCATTTTATTGAATAACTGTATTCTAGTCATTCCACCGTAAATCCCGTGGTTTTTATCTGGATAAATTTGTGAATCAAATTGTTTGTTGGCTTGAATTAAAGCTTCCATCATTTGCATAGAATTTTGAACGTGTACATTATCATCTCCGCTTCCGTGAATTAAAAGAAACTTCCCTTTTAGTCTATCCACATAATTAATTGGTGAATTATCATCGTATCCATTTGCATTTTCTTGTGGTGTTTGCAAATATCTTTCGGTGTAGATACTATCATAGAATCTCCAGTTTGTTACTGGAGCAACTGCAATTGCCATTTTAAAAGTATCATTTCCTTTAAAAAGACAGTTAGAAGCCATAAATCCACCATAAGACCATCCAAATATTCCAATTCTAGATTTATCTACATAATTGTAATTCCCTATTACTTGAGCAGCATCAATTTGATCTTCTACTTCATATTTCCCTAATTGCAATTGAGTTACTTTTTTAAAATCGGCTCCTTTAAAACCAGTTCCTCTACCGTCTACACAAGCAACAATGTACCCTTGCTGTGTCAACATCATAAACCAATAATCATTAGCACTATTCCATTGATTTGCTACTTGTTGAGATCCTGGACCTGAATATTGATACATAAAAACAGGATATTTTTTAGTAGCATCAAAATCTTTTGGTTTCATTATCCAAGAATTTAGCTCATGCCCCTTAGCTGTTTTTAAAACAAAAAACTCTTTGGTAGGTACATCATATTTTTTCAGGCTTGAAGCCAATGCTGCATTATCTTCAATAACCTGCAATTGTTTTCCTGACTTGGCGTCATTTAGCGTATATCTAGTAGGTTGCGTTGTACTAGAAAATGTATTGATATAATATTGAAAATTCGGACTTAGTGTCGCGTCATTTGTCCCAACTTCATTAGATAAAACTTTTTTATTTTTTCCACTCAATGCAATACTGTACACTGATCTATTGATTGAACCATTCTCTGTAGATTGATAAAAAAGGGTACTTGTTTTTTCATCAAAACCGTAATAGGACGTTACTTCCCAATTCCCTTTGGTCACTTGGTTTTTCAACTTTCCATTTTTATCATAAACATAAATATGGTTGAAGCCATCTTTTTCACTAGTCCAAATAAAGCTATTATCTTTCAAGAAAGTTAGATTATCAGTAACATCAACGTATGCTTTGTCTTTTTCATTCAAAACCACTTTAGTCGTTCCCGTTGTTCCATCAACAAATAATAAATCTAAATTATCTTGGTGACGATTTAAAACCTGAGCCGATAATACATTAGCATCATTTGTCCATTGCATGCGAGCAATATAAAAATCATTGTATTTTCCTAGATTGATTTCTTTAGTTGCATTTAAAGTAGCATCATATACATGTAACGACACTACTGAATTTTTTTCACCTGGTTTTGGATATTTGAACGTTTCAATAGTAGGATACAACTCTTTTCCAAAGATGGACATCGAGAATTCAGGAACTTCACTTTCATCAAAACGGATATAAGCTAGTTTTTTACTGTCTTTACTCCAGTCAAATGCTTTTACAAAAGCAAATTCTTCCTCATAAACCCAGTCCGTAATTCCATTTATAATGGCGTTTTTCTTACCATCGGTAGTAATTTGAGTCGTTTTCTTTGTTGCCAATTCATAGACAAAAAGATTGTTGTCTTTTGCATAAGCTATTTTATTACCATCAGGAGAGAATGATGGCTCTTGAATTTGAAAATCAAACAACTTAGTCAATTCTTTGTTAGTCGTATTATATAAATAATAATCCGCTGTAAAAGAATGACGAAAAATTTGATTCGTGTTACAGGCTAACAAAATCATTTTTTCCGAAGCATCAAAAGTATAACTGTCGATCATTGGCAAATCTGCGTGATCTTTAGTATCAATTAAAGTTGCTGTTTTTTTCAAGCTAGCAAAATCATACAAATCAATTTGCATGCTTCTGTTTGCGTGATCCAAATTCAAAACGGTATATTGATTTGAATTTTTCATAGATTGCAATTCGTCCATTCCTTTGGCACGAAAAGTTCCGTTATAAATTTCAGTAACATTTATTTTTTGTTGTCCAAAAACAGTGAAACACAAAAATAAAAATAAGATCGAAAATTGTTTAGATTTCATACTATTGCTTTATATGTAAAAAAGAGTCCAATTTTAGTGAAAATTTTACAATTATCTCACATATGATATGTTAAATGTTAAAAATAAAGTCCAAAACACAACTTTAATGCAGATAATTTAATGAGTAACAAAAGGGCTAAAAACGTATCTTTGTAGCTAATTATATTATAATCTATTGAGAATGAATAACGCCGTTGCAGGATTTTCTAAATTATCCAAACAAGAAAAAATAAACTGGATTGCCAAAGAATACTTTTCAACTCCGTCAGAAGCAATCGAATTGCTGAAAAATTATTGGAATACGGATGAAAAAATACAGAAATTACATGATGAATTCATAGAAAACACCATAACCAATTTTTATATCCCACTTGGAGTTGCCCCTAATTTCTTAATCAACGGAAAATACAGCACCATCCCAATGGCAATTGAAGAAAGTTCGGTAGTTGCTGCAGCATCAAAATCAGCTAAATTTTGGTCCACTCGTGGCGGCTTCAAAGCAACTATTATTAATAATGAAAAGAATGGACAAGTTCACTTTATCTATAAAGGAGACGAATCTAAATTAACCTTGTTTTTTGCGCAAGTGAAATCTAAATTTTTCTCAGATACCGAAACCATCACCAAAAACATGCAAAAAAGAGGTGGTGGAATTCTTGACATTCAACTAAATGACAAAACTAATTTACTTGATAATTACTTTCAACTTCACGCGACTTTTGACACAAAAGACAGTATGGGAGCCAACTTCATCAATTCTTGTTTAGAGCAATTTGCTAAAACCTTAAAAGAAGAAGCTATAACCTACGAATTGTTTACAGAAACAGAGAAAGACATTCAGGTGATCATGAGTATCCTTTCTAACTACGTACCCAACTGTATCGTTCGTGCCGAAGTTTCATGCCCAATTGAAGATCTAGAAGAAAAACATATAGAAAACCCTCAAGCTTTTGCAGAACGATTTGTACAAGCGGTTCAAATTGCCGAAGTAGAACCCTATCGTGCTGTTACCCATAATAAAGGAATCATGAACGGAATTGATGCCGTTGTACTGGCAACAGGAAACGATTTTAGAGCTGTGGAAGCGGGAATACATGCTTATGCAGCAAAATCTGGTCAATATTCCAGTTTATCTCATGCTAAAGTGGAGAACGGTATTTTTACTTTTTGGCTAGAAGTCCCACTTGCATTAGGAACTGTAGGCGGACTAACTTCACTTCATCCATTAGTCAAACTATCATTAGAAATGCTGGAAAACCCTTCAGCACAAGAACTAATGCAGTTTGTAGCCGTTGCTGGATTGGCACAAAACTTTGCCGCCTTGCGCTCCTTGACTACAACAGGCATACAAGATGGTCATATGAAAATGCATTTAAATAATATTTTAAATCAATTTGATGCTAATGAAAATGAACGAATCACTATTAGAAAGCATTTTAAACACCACGCCATTTCACACAGCGCAGTGGTTGATTATATAGAAACATTACGAAAATAATTTTCAGGAGCTATTCCCGCTATACGCTTAATCTTTAATTGATTAAAAAAATCAAGTAAAGGATATCGCTGCTATCGGGGCTATAAAAAAACACTGAACTAAATTCAGCATAAATGAAGAAAACATTTTACAGCAACGGAAAATTATTGATAACGGGAGAATACCTTGTTTTAGATGGTGCAAAAGCATTTGCATTACCTACAAAATTTGGCCAGAATCTAAATGTTGAAGAAGGAGAAAATCAAGAATTTTCCTGGAAAAGCTACAACGAAGATGGAACAATCTGGTTTCAAGACACCATTCCTTTTTCGGAAATTATAAATCCTATAATTGCTGCAACACCATCTGTAAAAAGTACTTTAATTACCATACTAAATGAAGCATATAAAATGCAACCTGCATTTATAAATACATCTAAAGGGTATCAAATTACTACTGAACTGAGTTTTCCAAAAAAATGGGGATTAGGAACCTCTTCTACTCTTATTAACAACATTGCCCAATGGCTACAAATTGACGCTTTTGAACTGCTTAAAACAAGTTTTGGAGGTAGTGGCTACGACATCGCCTGCGCACAAAATGACAGTCCTATTACATATCAGCTACAAAAAGGAAAACCTAAAGTTGAAAATATAAAATTCCGACCTGATTTTACGGATACCATTTATTTTATTTATCTCAATAAAAAACAAAATAGCAAAACGGCTATTGCCAATTATCAAAATAACAAAACGGTGGATATAGAAAAAAGTATAATTACGATTAATAAACTAACAACTGAAGTTTTACAAGCTAAAGCAGTTACCTCTTTTGGACACGCATTAGAAAAACATGAAGCTGAAATGAGTTATGTTTTAGAAACAAGTACTGTAAAGGAAAGCTTATTTTCTGATTTCAACGGACAAGTAAAAAGCCTAGGAGCTTGGGGCGGAGATTTTGTAATGGTTGTTTCAGAGGTGAACCCAAAAACGTATTTTAATTCTAAAGGATTCAATACGATCCTTACTTACGACGAAATGATATTGAAATAACTATTAATTATATCAAAATAAAAACTCTTTAATTCAATGCATAAAAAAACTCGATACTTAGTATCGAGTTTTTTTTATGAAATAATAACTAACTATTTATTAGTAATTGAATTGCTTTCTATTGTCTTTAATTTCAGCATTATCTTTCAAAGCAGGTAAAACTCTGTTTACATCTCCTGCAGATTGTGCTTTCATTTGTGCAACATACGTAGCATGATCTTTTAAAACTGGCGCTTTAACAGTACTTATATTTTTCACAACATAAACTCCTGTATTTCCTTCTATAGGAGCCGATAATTTATTTGCTGCTAAAGCAAATGCAGTACCAACAACCTTAGGCTCTTGACCAACTCCACCAGTTAAAACTGGGTTTTGCAATGTAACATCAGAAGCTTGTTGAACAGTTGAACCAGCTGCTTTTGCAATAGCTTCAAGTGAACTTCCTGTCATCTTCGCTTTTATCAACTCCGCTTTTTTCTTATTTTTAAGAATAGACTCAACATAAGATCTTGCTTGAATAACTGGAACTAATCCTGAATTGTCAATATTTTTAACCGTTGCAATAACATGACCTAAATTAGGTACTTCAAAACGTTTTACTGCACCAACTTTAGTACCATCTTCAAAAGCCCATCTTACAATAGCTCTTTGATTTCCTAAAGGTCCAAAATTTTCATCCATCACGCTTACAGTAACAGGAGCTGCAACTGTTAGAGCCATATCTTTAGCAACTTTTGTAAACCCCTTATCAGTAGCATCCATTTCAAATTTGGTCGCTTGTGTAAATACTTTATCAGAAGTAGCTTCTGACGCTTCAATTTTTTGAGCTACAGTCGCTAAACGGATTCCGTCTTGCTTATCTGTAATTTTGATAATATGAAATCCAAAAGGAGTTTCAACCAAACCTACTTTACCAATACCATTATTGAAAACAAAGTCATTGAATGGTTTTACCATTTGGTTTGGACCAAAATATCCTAAATCACCACCTTGTTGTGCTGATGAATCATCAGAATTTGTAAAAGCCAACATCAAGAAACTATCTGGATTAGCATTTACTTGTGCTAAGATTGCTTCTGCTTTCGCTTTTGCTTCTTCTTTCGTTCTTTTCTCTTTTTGATTAGGAACTTGTGTCCCTTCATAGCTAATTAAAATGTGACTCGCTTTTGCATTTACACCTAATTTTTTACCCATTGATTTTGAAATACAATAGTACTTTCCAAAAACATAAGGACCATATACTTCTCCCGGAGCAAGGTTATACAATTGATCTGCATCAATAGCTGGCAAATCTTTTTTAGCAATATAAGTAGAATCATAAGGAACATCTGAATTTGAATTCACAAACTCAATAGTGTTTTTAGCCGATTTGAATCCTGATAATGTATCGTTTTTACCAGTAGCTTGGTTATAAACCACACTTCCTGACAATAATGCATTGATTTTAGACTTAACTTCAGCCTCATCTTCTTTCGAAGCTTTATCTTCAATTAAAACATATTCTACTTCACGAGACTCATCAGCCTTAAATTTTTTCTCGTTTTTCTTCATGTATTCCACAATATCAGCATCAGTAACTTTAACATCACTGTCTTTGATAGTTGAATATAAACCAGCTACAAAAGCAAAATTCACTTTATTAGCTTCCATTTCATATCTCAATTTCCCTTCACTTTCAGTTGTGTAGATAGCTGATTTAATCAATGTATTATAAATTTGATACTTCGCATTCAGTTCTGCATCTTTCTCTCTGTCTTTTAAATATTGTGCTTGAGAAGGATTTGATTTGAAATATTCTTTAAATTTAGCCAAATCAAACATACCTGCAGCATTTAAAAACATTGGGTTTTTACCAATATTTGGATCTGCTTTTAAAACTTCTAATAAGTGTTTTTCTCCTACTCTTAATCCTAATTTATCAAATTCAGATGTCAATAAAGCAACAGAAACTTCTTGATCCCATACTTTATTAGCTGCTGCTGTAGAAGTGATACCTTGACCACTTTTTTCAACATTACTTACTTTAATTCTAAAATCTTCAAATGAAATATCTTTTCCATTGATACTTCCTACATCTTTTGATGTACTGTTGAAACTACCACTTTTAAATAAATCACCTATGATAAATGCAAATAAAGCCAATGCGATAACTGCAATCATTAAAGCGGAACGTTGTCTAATTTTTGATAAAACTGCCATTTTTATTGTTGTTAATTTTATATTCAGTTTGCGAAAATACAATTATCTAATTAATAATTATACTAGTAGCGTTTTATTTTACAAAAAAAATATTTTTACAAAACAAATCACTCTTTTACGGTCATATTAACCAATTCAATTTTCTTATTTGTAGCTTCTTCTATCACAAAATGATAGTTTCCAATGGTAATTACCTCTCCTTTTAGAGGAATTTCTTTTGTGAAATCAACAATAAAACCGCCTAAAGTTCCATAAGAATCACTTTCAGGAATGTTCAATTTGTAAGTTTGGTTTAAATACTCTACATCAAATCGTGCTGAAAAAAGGTAGCTATCATCTCCAAGTTCTTTTTCGATTAATTCCTCATCCGAATCGTGCTCATCTTCAATTTCACCAAAAAGTTCTTCCACAATATCTTCTATCGTGATAATACCTGATGTCCCTCCATATTCATCTAGCACAACAGCAACACTTTTTCTTTTTTTAGTAAGCAAATTCATGACATCCTTTATATATATTGTCTCTGGAACAAATTCGACTGAAATGACTACTGATTTGATACTTTTAGGTTTTTTGAATAAATCAAATGAATGAACATAACCCACAATTTCATCGAGGGAATTCTCATAAACCACAATTTTAGAATAACCTGTTTCTATAAACAACTCTTTGAGCTCTTCTATAGAGTCAAACAAATCTATTGCAACAATCTCCGTTCTAGGACTCATTACATCTCTAGCTTTTACACCTGAAAACTCCAATGCATTTTGAAACATTTGAATCTCTGAATCGACTTCATCATTATCCTCCACCGTACTCATTTGTTCCGTGATGTAGTTCCCTAACTCCACTTTACTAAAATAAAGCTGCACTTGATCACCATCAGTTCTAAAGAATTTTTTTAGAATAAAATCAGAAACCCAAATGAAAAAAGTAGAAATGAAATAGAATAACTGATAAAAAAAATAAGCAGGTATTGCAAAGAATTTTATAAGCACATTAGCATAAATCTGAAAGAAAACCTTTGGCATAAATTCAGCCGTTATCAAAACAATTAAGGTTGATAATAGGGTTTGCAAAAATAAATTTGATAAATCTGAAAAATGAAATTTAAAAGAATCTACCCAACGCATTAACAAATCCCCCATGAAAAAACCATACACTACTAATGCAATATTATTACCAATAAGCATGGCAGCAATAAACTTAGAAGGTTTTTCAGTAAGTTTAGTAAGGATTTTTGAAAGGAAATTATTTTGCTTTTTTTCTATTTCCAGATAAATCTTATTGGAAGAAATGAATGCTATTTCCATCCCAGAAAAAAAGGCACATAGTATTAAGCATATTATTATAATACTAATTTCCATGGATTATAATTTATTATTACGGTCTCCCAATTTTTTTGCGAATTTCCTCCTGAAGAAAAACATAAAAATAGCCAGTCCGGCTATCATAAAACTTAACCAAGGTCCAGTTTCAGTATCATTCCACTTTACAATCCCTTCATACATAAAGTACAATGCAAAAATAAGATAAATGTAAGGCGTGTATTTTAAGTAACCCATAATATTATAATTTGAAATTTATTCGGCTGAATCGAATTCGCCGGTAATTCTTTGTGAGTTTATAACTTTAAAATCTTTACTAAAGTCAATTCCTTGTCCATTAGAAGACCCTTTAACATCTGTAAATTTAAACTTTTTTTCAGTAAAAAACCACTCGTTTTTCTGATCGTAGTACAATTGCTCCGTCTCTAACGTTTGCCCTTCTTGAGAAGCAATCTTAACTTTTCCTTGCAAATCAATTATACCCGTGAGACTATATGAAACCGCATACTTAGATGTTATCCGGGTTTTTTTAGCTTTGTTATCAAATAAAGTAACATCCACCCCTTTTGGAAATTCAGTAAAAGGAAAATTAACACTTCCAAAATCTAACATTTTAGGACTTATTAAAATCAATTTTATAAGACCTGAATCTGTATATTTTAAATTCACATTGTCAGCATCGCTACTTGGAGTGAATTCAGTAAAATTTATTTTTTGAACTTCTTTAAAATTACTTTCACAACCAAAAAACAGAGTCACAGCTAAAACTGTGACTACTGGAAACATGCTATATTTTTTTAGTAAAGTCATTTAATAAACGTAACAAGTTAGCTGAGTTTATAAAAAAGGTGTGCTTGTAGTAATTAATTAAATTTAGACTTAACAAACCATTTGTCATTCAATGAAAAACCTAAACTAAATTTCAAATAATTTTCTTGAACTAAACCTGCAGTAGTAGTCCCCTTTTTACCTAGTTCAACCCCAAGGTTTACATTAGAGAAAACTCCTGTTATTGGAAAACCAAGTCCTGCCGTTACTCCCATATCATTTATAGATTCACCATTAACAACTAGACCTGTTTTTTCGTATCTAATACCTCCTCTATACACTATTCTTTTTGGATAACTAGAAAATGAATTGTAGTTTGGAATAAAATACCCTCCTAAACTTACACTTCCATATTTTCCATACCCTACATTACTTGAAGCATTATAATCATTAGCCTCTCCTGGATTTTTTTGATACGCTATTTTACCTCCAATAAGCCATTTTTTTGACTCTCCAATTCCTGCACTTAAAGATATTTTACTTGGGAACTTCATTGTGACTTTACTGTTTTGCTGATCTAAAACATCTACAACCGCCACATCAAATCCTGAATTGTAAATTACCGTAGAGATATTTCTCGTGTTTTTAGAATTCAGTGAACTTTCTAATGAATAATTCAAACTAGTAAACAAAGTAAGTTTTTTTGTTAAATTAGTTTGATACATCGCACCAATATTAAAATTCACTCCAGACAAATCAGCTGTATTCAGTTCACGAGTTCCAACTGGAACACCTGTGATAAATTCTAAGCTACTTGTAGAAATTTTACCAAAATTATAATTTACATCTGCTCCCAAACTAAAACCAGAAGTCACTTTATATCCAACCCCTAAAAAAGCTTTATTTAATCCCCCAGTACCGCTATATCTTCTATTATTAGCATTAACATCTGCTGAAAGCGACTCTATTTTATAACCAACAGATGAATAAGGAATTAAACCAAATCCAACACCTACTTTGCCTAAAGGCAATCCAACGGCTAAATAATCCAACGTAGTACGTTTTGCACTTTCAGATTTTGAATCCGATTTTAATTTATTTGTTGCATAAGTCCCGCCAAGAGCAAAAGTAGTCAGCTTTAAATTAGCAAAACTAGCAGGATTCTCTAAATTGATATGAATACTGTCTTGTTCAACCGATACGCCACCCATAGAACGACTTTCTGCCGTCCCTCTAAATCTTACATCTCCAATTCCATAAAAAGAATAAGGCGATGAAGTACCTTCTTGAGCAAAGGAAACTAGTGATAAAAGCAAACAAGCGCTTATTATAATTTTTTTAATCATTTTTGATTTTATATTGAAATGTTTGATTCAAACTTTCTAAAAGAAAATTTGAATTGGCAAATATGGTATTTTTTAATCGTTTAGCCAAAAATTCTGTGTCTCCACCCGTTAAAATTATTATAAAATTTAGACTTAGTCCTTTATATTCATCGATAAAACCGTCAATCTCATAGACCAGTCCGTTTACTACCCCTGAATGAATCGACTGAGAAGTTGAGTTTCCAATAAAATCTTTAGGCCTTTCCAATTCTAGCAACGGTAATTTGGAAGTATAATTATGTAAGGCTTCATATCGCAATCGCAATCCTGGCGTTATTGCACCACCTCTATAATTATCATCCTGATCAATAAAATCATAAGTTACACAAGTTCCTGCGTCGATAACCAACCGATTTTGCTTAGAAAACTGCAAAGTCGCTCCCGAAGCAAGCACCATCCTATCAATTCCCAACGTTTGAGGCGTTTCGTATGCATTGACAAAAGGAAAAGAATCCGTATGAGAAACAAAATGGATGCAAATCTGTTTTTCAAATATCAAAAAAGCCTCTTTTTTAACATTTCCAACAGACGCAACCACTAAATGGGTCACTTTTTTATAAGTATTTAAAATATTTTTAATACTTTTTTCAAGTTCAATAGCATCAAAAACAAAATACTCCAAAGCAGTATTACCCTCAAAAACAGCACCTTTTATTCTCGTATTCCCTACGTCAATGGTTAAAATCATAATTTAAATCTTTGTTTGGCGAAGGTACGAATTGATTTTTTTAAAAAAATGTTTTGGATATACTAAAAATCATTCTATATTTGCACCCGCAATAAGCACGGTACCTTAGCTCAGATGGTAGAGCAATGGACTGAAAATCCATGTGTCCCTGGTTCGATCCCTGGAGGTACCACAAAACCCAAACAGCAATGTTTGGGTTTTTTGTTTTTAAATCTATTTAAATACCCTTCCTCTTTTTACTTCTTGCAAAAAGCGTCTTAAATATCTACAAGCCTCCATTTATTTATCTGACCTAAACTAATTCCATAATTAACCCACACTCTAATAAATTCCTTTTTTTTGCTAATAATCCTTCTATTTGCTGACAAAAATGAAAGGTTCGCATTTATTTTTTATTATTAATGATAAATTCAGAAAATAATACTTGCTAATTTAATATATTTATGCAAAATTTATATACATGGAGATTTTAACCTGTCCAAAATGTCAAGGCAATCAAATTATAAAAAGTGGCGTAATCAACAGTAAACAAAGGTATTTATGCAAAAAATGCAATTACTTTTTCACTGTAGCTAAAATGGGCAAAAAGATAGATGATTATTATGTTACAAAGGCATTACAATTGTATTTAGAAGGACTGAGTTATAGAGAAATCGAGCGTATTATTGGGGTTTCACATGTAACTGTAAGTAATTGGGTAAAAAGTTTTAACATTAAAAAACCATCCCATGCTAATTACCATCCTACTTATAAGATATTTAATCATTTAGAACTAGTAGAATACATTAAAAAAAAGGAATTATTATCTGGAGCCGGTATGATAATAACCGAGTTAGGAGACAAATTTATGCTTATCAAGTGGGAACGTTTTAAAGATTAACTATAGTACTTAACAAGTATATATATCATAATTTTTTTTATTAACAAAAAATTAGAATTTGGCACCGTTATAACCAACCACCTTACCAACCAAACCTAATTAATTATGAAAAAAATATATTTGATTACAGTTATACTGTTAATCAGTTTAAAAGGATATTCGCAAGGATCTCCCGATTACGGAGCCGGAATGAAATTCAACTTAAACGAAGAGGGCTCAAAGTACCTTAGGATAATCTCTTGGGCACAAATATGGGGACAATACAATTCTGACCGCCCATTGGACGGAAACGGGAATAAACAAGCTGATTTAGATTTCAGCGTAAGAAGAGCTCGTGTTTTAATGTATGCACAAATAAACAAAGATTTTTTAATCGTAACACATTTTGGCCTAAACAGTCTTAACGCTTCTAACATAACTCCTACTGGAAAAGGAGAAAGCTCTCAGCTATTCTTACATGATGTTTGGACGCAATATAGCCTTGGCAAAAACAATGCGATTGGAGCAGGTTTGCATTACTGGAATGGAATTTCTCGATTAAACAACCAAAGTACTTTAAACATAATGACCTTAGATAATCAGCGTCAAGCATGGGCTACCCTAGGGCTATCCGACCAGTTTGCTAGACATATAGGGATATTTGCAAAAGGGGGATTAGGTAAATTTCAATATCGCGTTGCAGTAAATGGCGCCGCAACAAATAACTTACAAGCAACAACAGTACCTACAAATGGAGGTGCAGCAACTTATACCGGTGCTCGATTACTTGGATCCAAAGAAGCAGGAAGAACTTATGCAGGTTATTTTGAATACGGATTTTTAGATTCAGAGAGTAACTTTTTACCATACAAAGTAGGAACTTATCTAGGGACTAAAAAAGTATTCAACATTGGAGCAGGATTCTTTTCTCATCCAAATGGATCTGTGATTGCAGACCTTAGCGGAAATCTAAGTGGTGAAAATGTAACTATTTTTGGCTTAGACGCATTTTACGATGTACCTGTTGGAAAAAATGGCGCTGCAGTTACCGCTTACGCTTTATATCAAAATACAGATTACGGAAAAAATTATAGACTTGGTACAACTTACGAAACGGGATCAATGATTCACGCACACCTAGGATATGTGCTTCCAGGAAAATCAAAAACACGTTTTCAGCCTTATTTATCAATTGACGAAAGACAAATTGACGCTTTAAATGATAATGCTACTCAAATAGGCATTGGTGCTAATGCTTTTTTTAGTGGCCATAATTCTAAATTAACACTAGAATACCAATCTTTAAAATACGCAACAGACAAAGCTGTAAACACAATCACGCTTCAAGCAATGATTTATCTATAATTAACAAACCAAAAAAACCAATAATTTATGAGTACTAAATCAACAAAAGGAATTTGGAAAGTAATTTCCGCATCCTCAATGGGAACAATGATAGAATGGTATGACTTCTATATTTTTGGAAGTTTAGCCGTTGTCATTTCAACTAAATTTTTCCCAGCCGATAACCCAACCGCAGCCTTCTTAGCAACATTAGCAACATTTGCAGTTGGTTTTGTAGTGCGCCCATTTGGAGCACTTTTCTTTGGAAGATTAGGGGATTTAATTGGAAGAAAATACACTTTCATGGTTACTTTATTACTAATGGGTGGAGCAACATTTCTTATAGGTTGTATCCCTAGTTATGAAACAATAGGATTCATGGCACCAGTTTTAGTCTTAATATTAAGAATGCTTCAAGGTCTTGCACTTGGTGGAGAATATGGTGGAGCTGCGACATATGTAGCCGAACATGCACCTGTAGGCCAAAGAGGGTATTGGACTTCATGGATTCAAACCACAGCAACAGTTGGTTTATTTATTTCTTTAATGGTGATTTTAGCTACAAGAAACGTCCTTACTCCTGAACAATTTGACGAATGGGGATGGAGAGTTCCATTCTGGGTTTCTATAATCATGGTAGGGGTTTCTTATCTAATTAGAAAAAACATGGATGAGTCTCCCGTTTTTGCAAAAGCAAAATCAGAAGGAAAAACAAGTACAAATCCATTAAAAGAAAGTTTTGGAAATCGTTACAATTTAAAATTTGTTTTATTAGCTTTATTTGGAGCTACTATGGGTCAAGGGGTTATTTGGTACACCGGACAATTCTACGCCATGAGTTTCATGAAAACGGTAATGTCAATCGACTCTTCTCAAGTAGATACTTTATTAGGAATTGCATTGATATTAGGAACTCCATTTTTTATTGTATTTGGTTGGCTAAGTGATAAAATAGGCCGAAAATACATTATGATGGGAGGAATGCTTTTGGCTATTTTACTATACAGACCTATTTATAAACAAATGTTTGAAACAACAAATGTGAAAAATAAAACAGAATTAGTTGCTAGCACAAAAATAGTTTCTGAACTGAAAGAGAACAAAAAACAAACCATGGATTCTATTTATACAACTAATAAAGAGTATTCTGATGGCACCACTTTGCTGGAAATAAAAACCGTATCTTTAGAGAACGGTAAAGCAATGATAATTGATGGAAAACCTAAGATAGAGACAAAAACAACAATCAACATCAATTGGGATGACAAGTGGGTATTGATATTCTTAATATTTGTACAGGTTATATTTGTCACCATGGTTTATGGACCAATTGCTGCATTCTTAGTAGAAATGTTCCCTGCAAAAATTAGATATACCTCTATGTCATTACCATATCATGTAGGAAATGGAATTTTTGGAGGATTACTTCCGGCTATATCCACTTACTTAGTTATTAACGGCAAAAACGCTGGCGATGCTGAGTTTTATTTAGAAGGACTTTGGTATCCAATTATCATTGCCTCTGTATGCTTTGTAGTAGGTATGGTTTACATTAAAAACAAAGACACAAAAAACACTCACATTTAAAAAAAAAGCTATGAATCAAATAAAAAGAGTTTTAGGATTAGTTTGGATTGCCTTAGCATTAGCCGCTGCTTATTTTTGCATCTTCACTTTTGGGTTGCCCAAATTTATGTCAGGTAAACAAGACGATTTAGTATTTGGAATTATTATCCTTTTCATACTTACACCATTAATAGTTTTAGGGTTAGGCACATTTGGCTATTATGCTTTAATGGGTGACTACGACGAAAAAAAATAACAACCAAACCATTTTTTTAATACGCAGTCTCTACATTTACATGTAGAGATTGCTTATTTTAATTTCCATTAAAATCCCTTGATTCATATATTAAACAAGGCATAAAGATGGTGATACACTAATTCTGTTGTAGAGCAAAAAGTTCTTTAATATGAAAAAAAGACACGAACAAAAGTTGGTTATCCTTTCAATACTAATGTTATTAGTATTGAACATTCCTCTTTTACTTTTATTTGACAGTTCAAAACCCCTTTTTGGCTTTCCAATCGTGTATATCTATATTTTTTCGGCTTGGCTTTTTTCAATTGCTATAACCTTTCTAATCATAAAAAAATATTATGAGTAGTATAGGTCTTTTATTTATTTTAGCACTTTATGTGTCCATACTCTTTTATATTGCCTATTGGGCAGAAAAAAGAAGCCATTCTAAATGGACAAACAATCCCTACATCTATTCCTTTTCACTAGCTGTCTATTGTACTGCTTGGACTTATTATGGCAGTATAGGTCTTGCTGCAAATTCAGGATTAAGTTATTTACCAATTTATGTAGGTCCAATCATAATTATACCCACTTGGATGATTATCCTCAAGAGAATTATCCGAATTTCAAGAGTGAATAAAATATCCAGTATTGCCGATTTTATTTCCCTTCGTTATGGGAATAGTAGATTTCTAGGAGCATTAGTTACCTTGATTTGCATTTTTGGGATTGTTCCCTATATCGCTTTACAACTAAAATCGATTTCAGATACTTTTCATATTGTCACTAAAACACAATCAAATTCTAATATTTTCAATGATACCACTACCTATGTTTGTCTTGCTTTGGCATTATTTGCTTCTTATTATGGGACGCGCTATGTAGATGCCTCCGAAAAAAGACGTGGAATAGTAACGGCAGTAGCAATAGAATCTATTTTAAAATTAGTTTTCTTTTTAATCATCGGGATTTACGTAACCTATTTTGTTTATGATGGTTTTGAGGACATTTACACTAAAGCAGCTATTCTTGAAAATTTTGAGAAAAAAAATTCTATCGGCGGGTTGAGTGAAAGCATTAATTGGTTTTTTCTTTGTGTATTATCCATGTTTGCTATTTTTCTATTACCTCGACAGTTTCATACCGCAATTATTGAAAACAATAAAGAAACTCATATTCGAACAGCGATTTGGTTATTTCCATTGTACTTATTACTTTTCAATATTTTTGTATTCCCAATTGCTTGGGGAGGAAATATTTTATTTGAAGGACAAGGATTAAATTCAGATACGTATTCCTTATTAATCCCTCAATTTTTCAATAATAGTACGCTTACCGTATTAGTATTTCTTGGTGGGTTTTCGGCGGCAATATCAATGATTGTTGTTTCATCTATCGCCTTAGCTACTATGCTTAGCAACAATCTTTTAATTCCTTATGGATTCATAGGTTCCTTAGAAAATTCTTTACAAGAAAAAAACAGTAAACGAATCCTAAACAGTAGAAAAATAGGTATTTTTTTACTTATCCTTTTGGCATATGCTATCTATAAAATTTTTATTCTGGATTATACATTGGTATCTATTGGATTAGTATCTTTTGTGATTATTGCACAATTAGCCCCTTCTTTTTTTGGTGCTCTATTCTGGAAAAGAGGTTCTAAAAATGGTGCTGTAACTGGAATTATACTTGGTTTCACTATTTGTTGTTATACACTTCTTGCTCCATATGCTATTGGAATTACAAAATCGACCAGCTTATTTATTCAAGAAGGACCTTGGGGCATTGGACTACTGAGACCATTCCAGCTTTTTGGATTAAATTATTTAGACCCCATTCCGCATGCAGTTTTTTGGAGTTTATTATTCAACTTAATGAGCTATGCTGCCATTTCTGTAAGTTTTAAAGGAAATTACAGAGAACGCAATTATGCCGAAATGTTTGTCGATATTGACAAATACATCACCAATCATGAGAATGCTTTTGTATGGAAAGGAACGGCATACATATCAGACATTCAAAAAGTGTTGCAACGTTTCCTGGGTGAAGAAAGAACCAAACGTGCACTTACTATTTTTAATTTAAAATACAATATCGATAAAAACATTACAACAGCCGATGCTCGATTTATAAAATTTGCTGAAAACTTATTAACGGGTCATATTGGTACGGCTTCCGCCAAAATTTTAATATCAAGTGTAATTAAAGAAGACAAAATCAGTTTGCCAGAAGTACTTCGAATTCTAGAAGAGTCAAAAGAAAATATTATCATCAATAAAAAACTAACGGATACTTCGAATGAATTAAAAAAAATATCCCAGCAGTTAAAAAATGCCAATCAAGAATTAATAAATAAAGACATTCAAAAAGATGAATTTCTTGACACAGTCACACATGAATTAAGAACACCAATTACAGCCATTCGAGCTGCAAGTGAAATCCTTCATGATGACGAAGACATTCCAGAAGAATTGAAAAAACGATTTTTGCAAAATATTATTTCCGAGTCCGATCGATTGAATCGTTTAATCGATAAAATTCTGGATTTAGAGAAATTTGAAACTGGGAAACAAAAACTGTATTTATCAAAAAACAACATTTCTAAAACAATAAAAAATACTATAGAATCGGTAAAACAATTGATAAAAAATAAGAATATTGAGGTAGAATTTCATCAAGCTCAAAAAGAAATAAAAGCCTTTTATGATGAAGAACGGATTGTTCAAGTAATTCACAATTTATTATCGAATGCTATAAAATTTTGCCCTGAAAAAGAAGGGGAAATTACCATTACTATAGTCGAAAATAAAGATGTTATTGAAGTCCAAATTCACAATAATGGCAAAGGAATTAAAGAAGAAGATTTTGAAGCTATTTTTGATAAATTCTATCAATCTAGAAACCAAAATGTCAAAAAACCCATTGGAAGTGGTTTAGGCCTAGCCATTTGCAAACAAATAATTGAACATCACAAAGGGAAAATTTGGGCCAAAAAGACAAATGCCGATGGGGCCACTTTTATTTTCACATTACCTAATTACAATACTACTGAAACTACACTGCCATGAAGAAAATTTTAATTGTAGATGACGAACCTAATATTGTTATGTCTTTGGAGTATACTTTCAAAAAAAATAATTTTGAAGTTTTCATAGCACGTGACGGTCAAGAAGCCTTAGACATTTTACAAAACCAACTACCAGACATAATCATTCTCGATGTAATGATGCCACTGGTTGACGGTTTTGCCACATTAGAACAAATAAAAAAAGATGATCGATTACAAAATTGCAAAGTGATATTCCTTTCTGCAAAAAACAAAGAAAAAGACATAGAAAAAGGCCTCTCATTAGGTGCTAATTTATATGTAGTCAAGCCCTTTTCATTAAAAAAATTAGTAGAACAAGTACACGATTTATTGCAATAATTTAGAAGTAACCAAATCATGAATTACAACGATTTTTATAATAAAAGCATTAAGCGGCCCGAAGAATTTTGGGCAGCACAAGCAGATACTATTGAGTGGTACAATAAACCACAAATAATTTTATCAAAAGATGAAAAGGGCTACCCGCTTTGGTATAAAGATGGGGAACTGAACATTTGTTATTTGGCATTAGACAAACACATACAGGATGGCTATGGAGATCAAACGGCAATAATTTATGACTCTCCTGTAACTCAAACAGTCAAAAAATATACTTTTGAAGAAGTCAAAACAGAAGTTGCCAAACTTGCTGGAGGCATGCAATCATTAGGATTAAAAAAAGGAGACACGGCTATAATTTATATGCCTATGATTCCTCAGGCCGCTTTTGCAATGCTAGCATGTGCCAGAATTGGAGTAACACATTCGGTTGTTTTCGGCGGATTTGCTCCGCACGAATTGGCAATTAGAATTGATGATTGTAAACCTAGACTAATTATTACTGCTTCTTCAGGAATTGAAATCGACCGTCTCATAACCTACAAACCATTAGTAGACGAAGCAATTGAATTAGCATCACATAGACCTAAAAAAGTAATTGTATTCAATCGAAAATTAGGCGCTAAAGTTCCGTTTAAAAAATACGATGTTGATTATGATGCCTTAGTGTATGGCTCAGAAGAGACCCCTTGTATTCCTGTAAATACTTTACACCCCTTATATATTTTATACACATCTGGAACAACGGGAAAACCGAAAGGAGTGGTAAGAGATACTGGTGGTTATGCTGTAGCACTGCAATTTTCAATGCAATACATTTATAATGCAAAAAAAGATGAAGTGTTTTGGGCGGCCTCAGATGTGGGTTGGGTTGTGGGTCACAGTTTTATTGTTTATGGCCCCTTAATCAATAGAAATGCTACTGTCATTTTCGAAGGAAAGCCTATAAAAACGCCAGATGCAAGCACTTTTTGGAGAATTATTGCAGAGCACAAAGTGAATGCCATGTTTACCGCTCCTACTGCAATTCGAGCTATCAAAAAAGAAGATCCTAATGGCGATTTTATAAAAAAATACGATTTAAGTTCTTTAAAAACACAATTTTTAGCTGGTGAACGTTGTGATATTGCTACTTTAGAATGGTATTCAAAACACATATCTGTTCCCGCGATTGATCATTGGTGGCAAACAGAATCGGGTTGGCCTATGATAGCTAACATGATGGGAATAGAACAATTACCAGTTAAACCGGGTTCGGTAGGTAAAGCAGTGTGCGGGTATGACATTAAAATATTTAATGAGGAAGGAATAGAAGTTGGCCCAAATGAACAAGGATATGTAGTTATACAATTACCCTTACCTCCTGGAACCTTACTTGATTTATGGAATGACAACCCTAGATTTAAAGTGGGTTATTTAACCCAATTTCCTGGATATTACTTCTCTGGAGATGGTGGTTACAAAGATAATGATGGTTACATTTTTATCACTGGAAGAGTCGATGATGTTATAAATGTAGCAGGGCATCGCCTATCCACTTCTGAAATGGAAGAAATTGTTTCATCCCATCAATCCGTTGCTGAGTGTGCAGTAATAGGAATAAACGACGCACTAAAAGGACAAATACCTCTAGCTCTTGTAGTTACAAAGTTAAATGAAGATATTGAACATTTTCAATTAGAGCAGGAAATTATAAAATTAGTCCGAAAACAAATTGGAGCAGTAGCATCATTAAGAAACGTAGTGATTGTAGAACGATTACCCAAAACACGTTCGGGGAAAATTTTAAGAAAATTAATGCGTAGTATTGCAGACGGTGATTCTTTCCAAATTCCATCTACTATAGACGACGAGGCTATAGTTGAGGAAATCGATGCTATTTTAATAAAATATGAGATTGGCATTTATAATAAAAAATAACACTAACTATATTAAAAATTACAAAAATGAGTCGTTACAAAATAAATAACCTAGAAGAATACTTTAAAGAATATAAAAAATCAGTTCGTGAACCTAAAAAATTCTGGGACAAAATCGCATCAGAAAACTTCACTTGGTACCAAGAATGGAGTAAAGTTGTCGATTTTAATATGGCTGAAGCCGAAATAAAATGGTTTGAAGATGCAAAAGTAAACATTACTAAAAACTGTATCGACAGACATCTTGCAAAAAAAGGTGATAAAACGGCTATCATTTTTGAACCTAATGATCCAAAAGAAGAAGCATTACATATTTCTTATACTGAATTGCATCAACGTGTTTGTAAAATGGCAAATGTGTTGAGAGATCAAGGCATTCAAAAAGGGGATCGCGTGTGTATTTATTTACCCATGATTCCTGAACTAGCTATTACCACTCTGGCTTGTGCTAGAATTGGAGCCATTCATTCTGTTGTTTTCGCAGGGTTTTCGGCTTCAGCTGTAACAACTAGAATAAATGACAGTGATTGCAAAATGGTAATTACGTCAGATGGTGGATATCGTGGTAACAAAACAATTGACTTAAAGGGGATTATTGACGAGGCTTTAATAAACACTACTTGTGTCGAAAAAGTGTTAGTGGTAAAAAGAACCAAAACGGATATAAAAATGAAAGAAGGTCGCGACCAATGGTTGCAACCCCTTTTAGATCAAGCATCAGATAACAATACTGCTGAAATAATGGATGCCGAAGATCCTTTATTCATTCTTTATACTTCTGGCTCAACTGGAAGACCAAAAGGAATGGTACATACTACCGCAGGTTATATGGTCTATACTGCTTACACATTCAAAAATGTATTTAATTATGAAGAGAACGATGTTTTTTGGTGTACCGCAGATATTGGTTGGATAACCGGACACTCTTACATTCTATACGGACCATTACTAAATGGCGCAACTACAGTTATATTTGAAGGCGTACCATCCTATCCTGACTTTAGTCGTTTTTGGGAAATTATCGAAAAACATCAAGTAAATCAATTTTACACAGCTCCTACCGCAATTCGTGCTTTGGCAAAAGAAAGCTTAGATTATGTACAACGATTCCCACTTAAATCTTTAAAAGTAATTGGCTCAGTTGGAGAACCAATCAATGAAGAAGCTTGGCACTGGTATAATGATCATGTAGGAGATAAAAGATGTCCCGTGGTAGATACTTGGTGGCAAACAGAAACGGGAGGAATCATGATTTCACCAATCCCATTTGTTACCCCAACAAAACCAACTTATGCCACGTTACCATTACCCGGAATTCAACCGGTATTAATGGATGAAAAAAGAAATGAAATTGAAGACAATCAAGTAGTAGGATCTTTATGTATTAAATTTCCTTGGCCAGGAATTGCCAGAACGATCTGGGGCGATCATCAACGCTATAAAGAAACTTATTTTTCAGCCTTTCCAGGCAAATATTTTACTGGGGATGGTGCTTTACGTGATGAAGTAGGGTATTACCGAATTACGGGTCGTGTAGATGATGTAGTTATTGTATCTGGTCATAACTTAGGAACAGCTCCTATTGAAGACGCCATCAATGAGCACCCAGCAGTTGCTGAGTCCGCTATTGTAGGTTTCCCACACGACATAAAAGGAAATGCATTATATGGTTATGTTATTCTAAAAGAATCAGGGGAATCTCGCGACAGAGAAAATTTGATGAAAGAAATCAACCAACAAATCTCAAATCAAATTGGTCCAATTGCCAAGTTAGATAAAATACAATTTGTTTCTGGTCTACCCAAAACACGTTCAGGAAAAATTATGAGAAGGATTCTTCGTAAAATAGCCGAAGGAGATTATTCTAATTTTGGGGATACCTCTACATTATTAAATCCTGAAATTGTGGATGAAATAAAAAACGGCAAAATTTAATTTTATAATTTTTATTATAGCAAAAAGCGACTTCATTCATGAAGTCGCTTTTTTTATAAATAAGAAAAGCTGTCTTTTCAGAACAGCTTTTCAAACAAACCAAAACAACTTAATTATTTCTTAATAAACTTCATAACTTTCACTTGATTCTCTTCGGTATACGCTTTCACAACATATATTCCCTGACCTAAATCGCTTACCCCATATTGAAAAGTAGCATTTTTATTCGTTTTGAAACTCTTCATCAATTGTCCTGTAATAGAAAAAATTTCTACTTTAGTTACATCACTGTTGAGTGTAAAGTAATTTTCGACTGGATTAGGATACAAATAAATTGAATTATCCTTATGTTCGAAATTAGCAATTGCCAAAGCAGCCACTTTATTTCCGTATATTCTAAATTCTCCAGCTGGAATATTAATTGTAGCGCTAACGTTTGTAACATTAATAGAAGTATTATCCATCAAGTTATACCAAGTTCCAGTATATGGAAAGCCCGTTGCTACATTTTGAGCTGACAGGTCAAAATTAGCCAAAATTAACACATCTTTAAGTTGAGTCGATGCCAAAGCACTGTTGGTAATCTTAATATTTGGAGTCAGCGAAGTCCCACTAGCCATAGTTGCAGTACCTACGAAAACGGGTTCATTTATTTTTAAAGCAATCATTTTAGCCCAATCTGTATAGATTTTACCTCTGCCAGCATCCCCTAACCAATTATTAACCCATTGTGGTTGTGGTTTAATATCTAGTTTACAATCTCCAGCCGTTGCATCAGAAGAAGTGTTTACTGTTCCATTGTTACAAGAAAAAATGGACAAATCCCAACCCAATTCTCCGAAATGCCAAATCATCTTTGGTCCTGGAACTAATAATGTAACCGCACCTAAAGCTGACATTCTAGTAAGAGCAGTACTTGGTGTTTTTACATTATAACCATTTAGATTAGCCCCATATTGTATGTTTTTATACATCAATCGTTCTTCATCGTGACTTTCAGCATAACCCATCAATCTATTTTTAGTAAATCCATGAGCCGTACTGTTCATTCTAGAAATATCATTATTAGAATTGTATCCCATAGTCAATTGATTGTAAGGATCAGTCATCTTTCCCCACATCATTATCCCTTTACTAGGTGATTCAGTAATTCTATAATTTGCCCATTCCTTTTCCTCAGTATCTGTTCCTAAGTGTTCAAAAATAGTATAATGTGTTGGATCCAAACTCCACGAATAATCCGCATAATCTTTCAAAATCGCAACTCTGTCCGCTTGATACGCATTTGTGCAAGACTCATCATTTGCAGTACAATTTTGCGTAAACCCTTTGGTTAAATCCCAACGAAAACCATCAATTTTGTACTCTTCAATCCATTGCTTCACCACTCTTTTTACATAATTTTTTGTCAATAAAGAAGTATGATTAAAATCCTCACCAACACTATAACTGTGTTTAGCTACTGTATTAAAATAAGGATTTTCGGCAGTTGCGCTTCCAAAGCCATCCCCATCTGGATCATTCATCCACATCCTTACCATTGGATTTCTTCCAAAAGCATGATTTAAAGCTACATCAAGAATAACAGCAATTCCGTTTTGATGACACAAATCAATAAATTCTTTTAATTTATTTGAAGGTCCGTAAAACTTATCCAAAGCCATGTGAAAAGAGGTATTGTAACCCCAACTCTCATTACCTTCAAATTCCATTACGGGTAATAATTCAATTGCATTTATTTTTAAATTCTTGAAATAATCAATTTTATTAATCAAATCTTGAAAATTTCTATTTGTATCAAAATCCCTTACTAAAACTTCATAAACAACTAATTTTTCTTTCTCTGGCTTTACAAAATTTGTAGTTGCCGTACTCCATGCATAGGGAGCTTGACCCGTTTGTAAAACAGTTACCTCTCTCTCCTGGCCTACTGGATAAGCAGGAAGATTAGGATAAGTTGAAGAAGGAATATAAGGATCGTCATAAGGAGAAAGAACTAATGTCGAATAAGGATCAGCTGTTTTTACTAATGCTGGAGAATTGGCAATTGGGGTTGTTTCACCCACCCAATATTGGTAACTATAATTCGTTCCAGAAACTAATCCGGTCAATTCCAACCAGAATTTTCCTGATACTGGATCCTTTTTCATTGCATAATTAGAATTAGGTTGCCAATCGTTAAAGGTCCCCGCAACATATATAAAATCCTTCAATGGAGCATCTAAAACTAATGTCGCTTTTGTAGGATCCGTTGAATTATAATTAATTCCATCTAATAATCCCGAAGGCATTGCCACAGATGCTGCTCCTGGATTTACAATAACCGAAAACTTTTTTAAAACTGAAGTGGCTCCTTGCGTAATTTCCAATACATAATTCTGGTTTGCAGTTATATTAGTATGGCTGTAAGTATAATTTGCAGTTGCACCATTTGTATTAATACTTGAACCGTTTGATTTCAAATTATAACTTGCATTTCCGCCAGTATTAGATGCGCTGATAGTAAAATTGCTACCTGATGAAATTATTGTTGAGCTATTTTCAGTTGGAGAGGTCAATGTCGCTTGAAAGGCTCCCACATTAAAAAAAGTATCAGCGGTTTGCATATTTCCAGCATCATTCCTTAAAACCACACATATCTCAGTAATAGAGCTTGTCGTTGGAACACCGAAATAGGTATATAAATCAGGTGTTAAATCTAATTTATAAGTAGTTCCAGAAACCAAAATTAATTTGGGTTGTGTAGTATTATTTCCCCAAGTACCTTTCACGTTTTGCCATCTTGTTCCATTCACCGTCAATCCAATATGCGCATAGATTGTCCCTGAATAAGTAGCTAAAGTAGTTCCTGTTTTATTAAAATTAAGAGTAACGATTCCATTTGCGATTGCAGGTGATGGGTTACTAGTAAATTGCGCAAAACTTAATGAGGAGATTAAAAAAAGTAATAATAAAAGTAAAAATTTCTTCATGGTTTTTTGGTTTTAATAGAAAAGGCTACCGTAAAGATAGCCTTTTCAAATATTAAAAAATATTATTGTTTAACCATAGTATAAGTATAAGCTCTAGGGTTACTTAAATCTAAAGTAATCAAATAAGTCCCAGCAGTAGTTCCAATATTTGTACCTCCACCTTCAAGAGTTCCATCGGCTCCAGTATCACCAAAGTTATAATCCCAATTGTTATTAGCTCTAAATTTCATTCCATTATCTGGAGCTGATTGAGTAGTTAAAGTAGCTATCAAAGTCCATTTTTTTGTAACTTTATCATAAGTCATTGGCGTATCAGCATCCCAACCTCCTGGTGTAGCATTACCTACAATTCCCCAAACTTGTTTAGTGGCTTTGTAAGTTAATTTTTCAGTATCAACTTCCATTTTATAAAATCCTGCAGCAGGAATTTTAAGATTATCAGGTCCAGATAACAATAATGTTCCTGGTGTAGCTCCAGCAGCATATTCTCCTGGTTGTGACCATGCAGGAGCGCTAGTAAATTTATATTCAGCATTAGCATCATTAAAATTAATGTACCCTTCAAAATCAACCTTTCCATAACCCGAAGCAGCTAATTTAGGAGATGAAGCAGGATCCCAATCTTTAGCGTAACCAGAAGCTTCTGCATATCCTCCTGGAACCCATAATTTAGGGCTTTCGGTAGTATAAGGAGTTACAACAATTCCAATTACATTAGAAAACATATTTGTTGTTCCTACAGTTGCTTTAATTCTAACTTCCATTTCAGAAGGAGAAAATGGAGTAGCATTAAGTGCCAATGCAGCACCGTTCATTGATTCTACTGATACCGAAACTTGATTATCAGAAGGCAAAGCACTCCCTATTTCTTTAGGAGTTTTAAATTCATTCCCCTTAGTGTCCATTTCGACTACATAGTTCACTTGAACATCTCCTCCAAAATTAGCTGATTTCCAAGTAAAACGTTCCGCTTGTGCAGCTGCATTTTCTGGAGTCAATATGTAAGCCACCCCGTCTGTTGGAGCTGTTAAAACAGGTGAATCAACACCTTCGATAACTGGTCTATCTTGAACGTCTTCAACGCTACATGACAAAGCAACTACCGCAAATAAAGCAATTATTGATCTAGTTATATTTTTCATTTTATATATTTTTTAAATTATTAGTATCCAGGATTTTGTTGTAACTTTTGATTTGATGCCAATGCAGTTGCAGGAATCGGGAATAAATTTCTATACGATTGTGTTGGAGATCCACTAGCGGCTCCACCTTTAAAAGGCCATAAATAAGCTCCACCAGTAAATTTACCAAAGCGAATTAAATCCGTTCGTCTATGTCCTTCCCAGTGCAATTCTCTTGCTCTTTCATCAAGAATAAAATTCAGGTTTAAATCACCTTCAGAAATTGTTGCTCCTTTTGCTCTTGTACGTAAAGCGTTAACGTATGTTGTTGCAGTAACCATATTAGCACCTGCTGCACCTCTAACGGCGCATTCAGCATACATTAAATATGCATCTGCTAAACGGAAAATAGGAAAATCTGAATCTGAAAAATCTCCAGATTTATCAGAACCTTGTACTCCGTTGACATCAACATTTCTAAATTTTTGAATTGCATATCCATCCGTAAAAGTTCCTAAATCTTTTATTTCTTTAGTTTGACCGTCTGTATAAAATTGTCCACGTGTATCAGCCGTATTTGCGTCAAATTTATCTACAAAAGCAGCTGTAGTTCTTATTCCTGCCCAACCACCGTTAATACCAAATTGTGCAGCATTCATTGAACCGCCTACTGCAGCGTGAGTTAAGAAAGTTGTTCCCCCATACGTTTGGGTATGAATACCATCAAATGCAATGGCAAAAATGAATTCGTTTTGAGCTCCATTTTTATCATTATCAGCAAAAAACAATTGGTTGTAATTTGCATGTAGACTATATGCTGATCCATTTATTTTAGTAATTAACGGCACTGCTTCAGCATAATGATCTACACCAATATATACTTTTGCATTCATATACAATTTAGCCTGTAACATCCAATCAGCAGCTTGATCTACACGATACTTCTCATTTGTTTTTGGCGCTTTTAATTGCCCTGCTATTGCAGTTAATTCTTCGTCAACAAATTTGTATAATTCTGCTCTAGTAGCATAATCTGGATAGTAAAAATTAGTTGGAGAATCTTCGGTAACTAATGACCCAGCACCAAATGTATCAATCAAATGCCAATACGTCATTGCTCTCAAAAAACGGGCTTCAGCTCTGTAAGTAGCAATCTCGCTTTTTAAAGTTGCATCCACACCTCTAGCTGCCAATTTCTCATCAGTAGTTTGGCGCAAAAATTCGTTACAGTTCACAATTTGAAAAGAGAAACGAGCAAAAGTAGCGTTAATAAAACTATCCGAAGATGTCCATGATTGTGAATGAAAATCTTTAATAGTTCCATCATTCCATCCTATAACTGCCTCATCAGTTGTTAATTCCTGCATCATCCAATACCCTCTAATGTATTGACTTGTTCCCTCGTCGATTCCTGAAATATCAGGTTTTCCTGCAGGACCTTGCTGCCCTGAAGTGGCAAAACCTGCATATAGTTTGGCCAAATTTTGCTTATACGATTCCGGCGTGCTGAAAAACTCATCACCAGAAACCGAATCTCCGTTGTCTGGAGATTGGATTAAATCATTGGTACATGATGGAAATGTAAGGACCAACAGTAACAAAGAAATACCCAATAGTTGTTTATATATATTTTTCATTTTTCTTATTATTTGTATTAGAAATTAACGTTTAAACCTAACGTAAATGTGATTGGTCTAGGATATAAATTTTTATCAATACCTCCAGAAATCTCTGGATCTAAACCATCATACTTAGTGATTGTTAAAATGTTTTGTGCAGATAATGTTAATTTAACTAATGATGTAGCATTTTCTTTTTGATTAAAAGTATATCCAACACTCACATTATCCAATCTGATAAATGAAGCATTTTGGATGTAATAATCTGAATGCAATTGAAAATCATTTGATTTAGTAAAACCGGTTTCTAAAAGGTTAGCAACTCCGTTATTTAAATCGGTATTTCTCGTTAAAACATTATTATAAACCCCTTTATTAGAATCTACGTTGTTATAATTATAATTACCCCATGAACCTCTCCAGTTCATTCCCATATCCCAGTTTTTATAAGTTACACTTGTATTAAAAGCATAAAAGACATCAGCTGCTGGTTTATGAAAACGGTATTTATCACTTTCATTAACGATACCATCTTTATTTCTATCGATAAAAACGCCTTCAAGTGGTTTACCATCGGCTCCATACGCTTGCTCATAAACAAAGAATGAATTTGGCGCATAACCAACTTGATGACTTTGAATGTAGTTTCCTGTACCTCCGTCAATTGACCCCACATCAGTTATACCAGGAGTGTTGTCTTGAGTCGTAGTTAATTTAGTGATTTTAGAATCTTGAAAAGTTACATTCCCACCAATAGTCCATTGAAAATTATCATTTCTCACTGGAATAACTTCAGCAGCTAACTCAATTCCCTTGTTGTCGATTGTCCCAATATTATAGTTGTCTTGATTTGAGAAACCAAAGAAAGCCGGATTGTAAGTAAACAATAAGAGATCTTTAGTAATTCTTTGATAAGCATCAGCACTACCTGTTATTCTATTATTGAACAATCCAAAATCAAGACCAACGTTTACTGTTGTTGTTTGTTCCCATTTCAAATTGCTATTGTACGGCTCTGGTCTATAAGTAGTATAAAAAGTATCCCCTATTTGATATTGAGCAGCATTATTAGACGCTAAATACAACGGAATTGAAGGATACGATTTACCAATATTTTGTTGTCCCGTTATACCCCAACCTCCTCTTAATTTAAGACTAGAAATAGCTTCCACATCTTTCAAGAAGTTCTCTTCGTTTAATTTCCATCCCACAGCAACTGCTGGGAAGTTTGACCAACGGTAATTCTCTGTAAATCTAGATGTACCATCTCGTCTCAAAGACATTGTCAATAAATATTTATCTGCAATGGTAATGTTTGTTCTTGCAAAAAACGATTGCAAGTTGATACGTGTTGGCGTAAACAACTCATTATTAGTCACTCCTCTTTCAAAATTATAAGAAGACTTGTTTTTTGATTCTTTAAAATCTTGGTACGTATATCCCCCTGTCACATCAAATTGTGTATCAATAGACTCAACCTTCTTATTGTAGTTCAAGTACAAGTCCATTAATTTATTATCACGAGACTCTAAATTTTTATACATATTGTTATATCCTGAACCTGAAAACCCATTACGGTAATCTGCCGCTGTATTACCATATCCAGTTCCAGTCATTTGATCATATCCAAAATTAGCTACGGCTTTTAAGTCTGGAAAAAAATGCAACTTATAATCCAACTGAACGTTTCCAATACTTCTATAGAAACTACCATAGTTGTTTTGTTGTTCGATTTGAGAAAGTGGATTAACTCCCGCTAATTGATTGATTTCAGTAGGAGAAGTTTGCCATTGAAAATAAGTACCATCAGCATTTCTAACTGGTTGTGAAGGATCAAAGCTAACCGCTCCACCAACAGCACCTGTAGTACTGTAATTACTTTTTATAACAGATGTATTATTATTTATTTCAATTTTCAAATGTTTATCAAAGAAATTTCCTGTAACATTAGCCCCAAGAGAAGTTCTTTGCATATTATCTCTTTTTAAAATTCCATTCAAATTAGCATATCCTACAGAAGCTCTGTACACTACATTATCAACACCACCACTTAAGGCAACATTATGATCCGTTCCAATTGCTGTTCTATAAATTTCATCTTGCCAATCTGTATTAGCAGTACCTACAAGTGCTTGTTGAGCTGCATTTCCATTTGCTGCAACAAACTCTTTAAATTGAGTACTTGATAATGCATCTACTTTTTTAGTAATTTCAGAAACCTGAAGATTACCATTATAAGAAACTTGCAATTCTCCTGCTTTTCCTTTTTTAGTAGTAATAATGATTACACCATTAGAAGCACGTGATCCATAAATTGCAGTAGCAGAAGCATCTTTTAATACTGAAATAGATTCAATATTATTTTGATTAATAGTAGATAATGGATTTCTACCACCCTCTACACCACCATTTGCAACTGGCACACCATCAATTACATATAATGGATCATTACTTGCTGAAAGTGAAGACCCACTTCTAATTCTAATAACCGGGTCAACTCCAGGTGAACCACCACCATTAATAATTTGTAAACCAGCTACTTTTCCTTGAATCATTTGATCTGCAGAAGTTACAGGCCCCTTGTTAAAATCTTTTGCTGATAAAACAGTTACGGCTCCAGTTGCATCTTTTTTCTTAACAGTACCGTAACCTACTTGGATTACAACTTCTTTTAATTGATTTTGATCTTCTTCTAAAGAAACTGTTACAGATTTTTGAGCTGTATAATTTATAACTGTACTTTTATATCCGATAAAAGAAAAAACGATTTGATCACCCTTCTTTACATTTGATATTTTAAAATTTCCATCAAAATCTGTTGAAACGCCAGTTACTGCGCCTTGTACATTTACATTTACCCCAGGAATTGGCTGTCCCGATATTTTATCAAGAACAGTCCCTTCAAGAGTATTCTGAGCAAGAATACTAAAAGGCAATAGCAGTACTAAAAATAACAACTTTTTATAAATTGTTTTCATACTTTTTGTTTAAATTAATTTGTTTATTTTGAGATTTACTCTTACTTCGAGCGTTAAATTTATGTAAAATTTGATGTGCCCAACGAAGCCCCTTTCATATTGGCTTACGAAAACGTGATAGTGTTGAAAAGTTTCTACATTATTTAATTTTATAAGGGTTAAATTGCCATAAATAAAAACAAACATTGTCTTTATTACGAATATTAAAATAATTATTCACTTTACAATTATGAAAAGGAAAGTAACACTCAAACAAATTGCAAAAGAACTTGATGTTTCTATTTCCACCGTTTCAAAATCGCTTAGAAATAGTTTAGAAATTGGTGAAGAAACTCGATTAAAAGTGCAAGCTTTTGCTAAGTTTTATAATTACAAACCAAACAATATTGCCCTAAGCTTAAAAAATCGAAAAACGAAAGCCATAGGAATTATTATACCAGAAATAGTCCATCATTTCTTTTCGACAGTCATCAACGGAATTGAACAAGTAGCCAATGAATATGGATATAGTGTAATTATATGTCTCTCTGACGACTCTTTTGACAAAGAAGTACTTAACATGGAACTGCTAGCAAACGGAAGTATCGATGGATTTATCATGTCTCTTTCTAAAGAAACCCAATTAAAAGGAGACTTCAATCATATTACCGAAGTCATTAATCAAGGGATGCCCGTAGTTATGTTTGATCGTGTCACTAACGATATTCTTTGTGACAAAGTTATTATTGATGACAAATCTGCAGCTTACGAAGCCGTTCAAAGTTTAATAGATAAAGGCAAGAGAAAAATAGCATTAGTCACCACCGTAGATTATGTAAGTGTAGGTAAACTAAGGACCGATGGGTATACCAAAGCATTATTAGACAATAACATCCCTTTCGACGAAAACCTAATTATCAAAATTGAAGATATTGATACATGCGAAATCATTATTGGAAAATTATTGGAAGACAAGGCCATTGATGCAGTTTTCGCCGTAAATGAACTTTTTGCCGTAACTTGTATAAAGACAGCCAGTAAAATTGGCTTAAGCGTTCCTGAAGATTTTGCAGTAATTGCTTTTACGGATGGGATTATTTCAAAATATTCTACGCCAACTATTACAACTGTAAGTCAAAATGGAATAAAAATGGGCAATAAAGCGGCAAAAATGCTTATTGACCGATTGGAATTAGAAGAAGACGAAGAGGAAAATTATAAAACTGAAGTGATAGAAACACATCTTATAGAGAGAGAATCCACAAATTAGCTTTTTAATTCTATATAATTCATTACTACAACCTTGTAGTAAAATATTTTCCTATTTTTTAAAAGTTAAAAATAGAAGTTTGGAAAAAAATTTTATATTTACACCCACCTCAAAGCTTTTACTTTTACTTCGAAAATAAGAACAAGTTTTGATAAGCATCGCGCTTATCGTATTATTAATATAAATTACGATAATGGAAAAGCGTAAGTTAAGTTTCTGGCAAATTTGGAACATGAGTTTTGGATTTCTAGGAATACAAATGGGATTTGCATTGCAAAACTCTAATGTTAGTAGAATATTTCAGACTTTAGGTGCAAACATTGATGACATCCCTATTTTATGGGTTGCTGCTCCTTTAACTGGATTAATTATTCAACCAATTATTGGTTATTTCTCTGATCGAACTTGGACCAAATTAGGACGAAGAAAACCTTATTTTTTAGCAGGAGCAATTTTAGCTTCGGCAGCTCTATTTGTTATGCCAAACTCTCCAGTGTTATGGATTGCGGCAGGAATGCTTTGGATTATGGACGCTTCGATCAATGTCTCTATGGAGCCATTCCGTGCATTTGTAGGAGATAATCTTCCTGAAAAGCAACGTACCATGGGGTTTGCTATGCAAAGTTTCTTCATTGGAATTGGTGCCTATTTTGCGTCAAAATTGCCTTTAATTTTTACTCATTTGGGTGTTCAAAACACTGCTCCTTTAGGTATTATTCCAGACTCTGTAAAATATTCCTTTTATTTTGGTGGTATTATATTTATAGTTACTGTTCTATGGACTGTAATTACGTCCAAAGAATATTCTCCAGAAGAATTAGCCGCTTTTGAAAAACACAAAGAAATCACGTTTGTAAAAGAAGATCATTCAGCAGAATGGTTTACCTCCAACGGAAAATCTCATTTAACTAAGGGAACTCTATTTTTAATTGTAAGTATCCTATTTTCATTTGTAATTTATCATTTTGATTTAAAGAAAGATTTATACGTTTTATCTCTTGGGCTTATTGGCTTAGGTGGTCTCGCAATGGTTGCTTCAGGATTAATGCAAAAAACCAATAACACCAAAAATGGTTTTGTTACCATTATGAATGATTTCCAGTTTATGCCAAAAATCATGAAACAGTTGGCTTGGGTACAATTCTTTTCTTGGTTTGCCCTTTTCTCCATGTGGATTTACACCACTCTTGCCGTAACACAACATATTTACGGAACGACTGATACCACATCAGTTGCCTACAATACAGGAGCAAATCAAGTGGGAGAAATGTTTGCTAACTACAATTTAATTGCCGCAATCGCTTCTTTTTTATTGCCCTTATTAGCAAAATACACGAGTAGAAAATTCACCCACTTTGCTGCATTAGTTTGCGGTGGAATTGGTCTTATATCTATCTATTTCATAAAAGAACCTACCACATTTACTATGGAATGGCTTCCAATGATAGGAGTTGGAATTGCATGGGCAAGTATTTTATCAATACCCTATGCTATGTTATCTGGCTCTTTACCTTCTGCCAAAATGGGGTATTACATGGGAGTTTTTAACTTCTTTATCGTAATTCCGCAACTAGTTGCTGCATCCATTCTAGGATTTTTAGTATCCCAAATTTTTAACAATGAACCCATATACGCATTATTAATTGGTGGAGCTTCCATGATTCTTGCCGGAATTATTGCTCTTATTATTAATGACGAATCCAAAATTACAATCAATGAATAAAAAAGCATTCATATTCGACCTTGACGGAGTTATAGTAGATACCGCGAAGTACCATTATTTAGCATGGCAAAAAATTGCACAAGAATTAAATATTGATTTCACACTAGAACACAATGAACTATTAAAAGGAGTAAGTCGTGTACGTTCTCTTGATATTATATTAGAATTAGGAAAAGTTGAAGCGTCACAAGAAGATAAAAACAAATGGTTGATTCAAAAAAATGAAGAATATCTCACCTATCTTGTTGATATGGATCAAAGTGAAATCTTACCCGGAGTAATGCCTATTCTACAGTTTTTAAAAGATAAAAACCAACCCATAGCATTAGGATCAGCAAGTAAGAATGCAAGACCTATTCTTGAAAAAACAGGAATCATACATTATTTTGATGCTATTGTTGACGGGAATGATGTTACCAATGCCAAACCTGATCCAGAAGTTTTCTTGATAGCAGCAAAATTATTAGGATCAAAACCGGAAGATGCTATTGTTTTTGAAGACTCTGTTGCTGGTGTTCAAGCAGCCAATATTGGTAAAATGACAAGCATAGGAATTGGCGAAGAAAAAACACTTCATGAAGCTAAGTATATTTTTGAGGATTTCACTCATATTGAATTTGCTTTCATCGAAAAATTGATTAATAAATAAAGAATTGAAATTATTGGAAAGCTAATTTTCAGTATTTAAATAAAATTAAAAAAATGAACCAAGATTATATAAAACCAGACAATTGGTCCATCATTGAAGAAGGATTTGATTCAGAAAGCGTAAAATCATCAGAAAGCCTTTTTAGTATTGGAAATGGTGCTATGGGACAACGTGCTAATTTTGAAGAAAATTATACTGGCCCTACTTTTCAAGGAAGTTATATTGCTGGGATTTATTATCCAGATAAAACTAAAGTGGGTTGGTGGAAAAATGGCTACCCTGAATATTTTGCGAAAGTATTGAATGCACCCAACTGGATTGGAATTGATATTGAAATCAATGGCGAGAATTTAGATTTAAACACCTGTGTTGAAGTAAACCATTTTCGTCGTGAATTGAATATGAAAGAAGGATGGTACAACCGTTCATTTGAAGCCAAGCTAAAAAATGGTACTGAAATCGCCGTAAACGTACATCGCTTACTTTCACTGGATTTGGACGAAGTAGGTATCATAAATTATGAAATTACGCCATTAAATAAAGACGCAAAAATAGTTTACAAACCGTACATCGATGCAGGTGTAACAAATGAGGACGCCAACTGGGATGAAAAATTCTGGGAGCCACTTGAAGTAAAACATGTAGGCAACGAAGCTTTTGTTACAGCACAAACCTTCAAAACACATTTCAAAGTGACCACTTTTATGCAAAACAGCATCTTAGAAAATGGTCGAAACTTAAATATTTCACCTAGCAACTTTGAAACAGGTACAGACAAAATTCAAAGTAGTTATGCTGTTATTGTCGCTCAAGGCAAAAAATCATCTATTCAAAAAATAGGGGGATATACCGTTTCTTTAAATCATACAAATACTTTTACAGCAGCCGAAAAAGCAATCCAACTTGCTTTAACAAAAGGGTACGATCAATTGTTACAAGATCAAATTGATGCTTGGGCAAAAATTTGGGAAATGTCAGATATTACTATTGATGGTGATGTGAAAGCGCAACAAGGTATCCGATTTAATATTTTCCAATTGAACCAAACTTATTTAGGTAAAGACAGCCGATTAAACATCGGTCCAAAAGGATTTACTGGAGAAAAATACGGAGGATCAACCTATTGGGATACTGAAGCGTATTGTATTCCATTTTATATGGCGACCAAAGACCAACAAGTAGCTCGAAACTTATTGACGTACCGTTACAATCAACTGGATAAAGCAATTGAGAATGCCGAGAAAAACCTTGGATTCAAAGATGGCGCAGCATTATACCCGATGGTTACCATGAATGGTGAAGAGTGCCATAATGAATGGGAAATCACGCATGAGGAAATACATAGAAATGGGGCTATCGCTTTTGCAATCTTCAATTACTACCGTTTTACTGGCGATTATTCTTACATCCCAGAAAAAGGATTAGAGGTATTAATAGGTATCGCTCGTTTTTGGCATCAAAGAGCAAATTTCTCCAAAGACAAAAATCAATATGTTATTCTAGGAGTTACAGGTCCTAATGAATATGAAAACAACATCAACAATAATTTCTACACCAATTATATTGCTAAATGGTGTATTGATTATGCGCAAGAACAAATTCAGAAAGTTTCTTTAGAATACCCATCAGATCATAAACGTATTATTGAGAAAGTAAAATTATCTGATGCTGAATTGCAAGAATGGAAGAAAGTAGCAGGAAATATGTATTTCCCAAAATCAGAAGAACTAGGAATCTACTTGCAACAAGATTGCTTTTTAGATAAAGATCTTGTTCCTGTAAAAGACTTAGACAAATCACAACGCCCTATCAATCAAAAATGGTCTTGGGACAGAGTATTACGTTCTCCTTATATCAAACAAGCCGATGTATTACAATGTTTCTATTTCTTTGAAGAGCATTTCTCTAAAGAGGAACTGAAACGTAATTTTGAGTTTTACGAATCGTTCACAGTACATGAAAGCTCTCTTTCGCCTTGTGTTCATTCCATTCAAGCGGCTTCCCTTGACAAAATGGAAATGGCATATACATTCTACTTAAGAACATCGCGACTAGATCTAGATGATTACAACAAAGAAGTAGAAGAAGGGTGTCATATTACATCAATGGCCGGTACCTGGATGAGTATCGTAGAAGGATTTGGCGGAATGCGAGTAAAAAATGACACGCTGCACTTTTCTCCAAAAATTCCAAAAGAATGGAAAGGGTACTCCTTTAAAATAAATTTCAGAAATCAAATTCTAAAAGTGGCTATCAATCACAATCAAACCACTTTTTCAGTAGATGGAACAAAGGAATTGACAATAATCGTAAATGGCAAACCAGTTGTTGTTTCCCCTACTCTATAACAATTTAATTGTAAAGAACTTGTAGATAATTCTTTCTCTTAGAAAAGGCTAATTTGCCTACAAACAATCCCAATTTTATTGGGATTGTTTAATTTAAACTAATACTTCTTTAGTAATCCTACTTTTCTAACCATCTACCATAAAATAATTTCAATAATGTTCAAAATATCCTTAAATATGAATAAATTTGGTTACACGCAGTCAAAAAACAAAGCTTTTATAAAAAAAATAACCCTATTCCTTTTTTTTATGTCCCTATCCATAAATGCTCAAATCGATAAAATCGAACCTCCATTTTGGTATGCGGGAATGCATAATCCAAATTTACAGATTATGTTTTATGGCAAAGACATAGCTAAATATCAAGTCACCGTTTCAAATGAAACCAAAATAATCAATGTCAAAAGAACAGAAAATCCCAACTATATTTTTGTGACTATTGACACACAAAAAACACTTTCTACCGATTTAGTTTTTAGCTTTAAAAGCAACAACAAAGAACTATTTACTCAAAAATATTCCATCAAAAAAAGACGTGAAAACTCTGCTCAACGCAAAAGTTTTGATGCCTCTGATATGTTATATTTATTAATGCCCGATCGTTTTGCTAATGGAAATCCGGACAATGACAGTAACGACAACACTGTCGAAAAATACAATCGTGATTTACCTGGTGGAAGACATGGAGGAGACATACAAGGTATTATAAACAATTTAGACTACATTTCATCGCTGGGAGCAACAGCAATATGGAGTACACCACTTTGTGAGGATAATGACCCCGCTTTCTCTTATCATACTTATGCGCAATCTGATGTTTATAAAATTGACCCTCGTTATGGAACCAATGAAGATTATGTTCGTCTGTCATCAGAAATGCATAAAAAAGATTTGAAATTAGTCATGGACTATGTAACCAATCATTGGGGAATTGAACATTGGATGATGAAAGACTTGCCAACAAAAGACTGGGTACATCAATTTGATAATTATACGCAAACCAATCATAAAAGATCAACAATCACCGACATCAACGCCTCTGAATTTGATAAAAAAGTATGTTTAGATGGCTGGTTTGTTCCCTCAATGCCCGACTTGAACCAATCAAATCCTTTGGTGTTAAATTATTTGAAACAAAATGCAATTTGGTGGATTGAATATGCAAATGTAGATGGCTTTAGAGTAGACACCTACAACTATTCTGACCCTAAAGGAATTGCCTCTTGGACAAAAGCAATTACTGATGAATACCCAAATTTTAATATTGTAGGGGAAATTTGGATGCAAAGTCAAGCTCAAATGGCGTATTGGCAAAAAGATAGTAAAATTGGAGCCATCCAAAACTTCAATTCAAACTTACCAAGTGTAATGGATTTTACGTTACATGATGCTATTGAGACTGTTTTTAACGAAGATGATGGAAATTGGAACAAAGGGATGGTGAAAATGTATGATAATTTTACAGAAGATTTTTTATATCCAAATCCAAATAACATTATGGTTTTTGCTGAAAATCATGACACCAGTCGATTTAACGAACTCTACAATAATGATTTCAACAAGTATAAAATGGCAATGGCCTTGATCGCTACTGTACGAGGAATTCCTCAATTATATTACGGTAGTGAAATAGGAATGAGAGGAGATAAAAACAAAGGAGATGCTGATATTAGACAAGATTTTCCTGGAGGTTGGAAAAATGATGAAAATAATGCATTCATAAAAGAAGGAAGAACAGACTGGCAAAATCAATACTTCGACTTTACTTCGAAACTTTTTAATTGGAGGAAAACCAATGAAGCGGTTCATTTCGGAAAAATGACCCACTATATCCCCGAACACAATGTCTATGTTTATTTTAGATATACCGAAAACAAAACGGTAATGATTGTTATGAACAATAGTAAGGAAGATCATACTATAAAAACAGATCGTTTTCAAGAAAACATCAAAACCCATAAAACAGGAAAAGATATCTTAACTGATCATACTTATAACTTATCTAATGAAATTAATATAAACAGTAAATCTGTTTTGATATTAGAATTAGAATAGTTTTAGATACTTGATACATCTCTTTAATTTACTTTTCGAATAAAAATATGAAAAAAAATACAGCCCTCATTTTACTTTTTACAATGGCATTCTTTGCTAGCTGTTCCAGTACAAAAACAATTAAGAAAAATAATTCAATAAGTGAAACCCCATTTGTTTGGGAGTCAGCAAGTGTTTATTTTTTATTGACTGATCGTTTTAACAATGGAGATAAATCCAATGATTTAAACTTTAACCGAAATAAAACTGCTGGAAAACTTCGTGGTTTTGAAGGGGGAGATATTCTAGGTATTTCTAAAAAAATTGACGAAGGGTATTTTGATAAATTAGGAATAAATGCCATTTGGTTTACACCTATTGTAGAACAAATACATGATGCCGTTGACGAAGGAACTGGCTTAAGCTATGGCTTTCATGGCTATTGGGCTAGGGATTGGACTGCTTTAGATCCTAACTTTGGAACTAAAAAAGATTTGGCCGCTTTGGTTCAAAAAGCACATGCACATGGCATTCGTATTATTCTAGATGGCGTAATAAACCACACTGGACCAGTAACAAATGATGACACTATTTGGCCTTCGGATTGGGTGCGAACAGGACCACAATGTGATTATAAATCCTTTGAAACTACAACCGTTTGTACCTTAGTAAAAAACCTTCCCGATGTAAAAACCGAAAGCAATCAAGAAGTTACACTTCCTCCTTTTTTAATCGAAAAATGGAAAAAAGAAGGGCGTTATGAAAAAGAAGTCACTTCATTGGATGCATTTTTCAAAAGAACGGGATACCCTAGAACCCCAAAAAATTATATCATAAAATGGCTAACCGATTATATCGCTGAATACGGAATTGATGGTTATAGAGCTGATACGGTTAAACATACTAATGAAAGTGTTTGGTCCGATTTCAAAACACAATGTAATTATGCATTTGCAACTTGGAAAAAAAACAATCCTACGAAAGTACTAGATAACAACTCTTTTTACACCATTGCCGAAGTCTACAATTACAACATTAGTGCAGGTAAATATTTTGATTTTGGAGATAAAAAAGTAAACTATTACGAAAACGGATTTAACAACATGATCAATTTCGAATTCAAATGGGATGCACAAAAAGACTATGAATTTATATTCTCTAAATATTCTAAAATCTTAAACGGAGAATTAAAAGGATATAGTGTTTTAAACTATTTGTCTTCACATGATGATGGAGGCCCTTTTGATGCGGCAAGAACCAAAAACAAAGAAACTGCAACAAAATTATTGCTTTCTCCAGGACTTGCACAAGTCTATTACGGAGACGAGTCAGCGCGTTCTTTAATTGTCGAAGGTACAGAAGGCGATGCCACCTTGCGATCCATGATGAATTGGGACGATATAACAACAAATTCTGATACGCAAAAAGCACTTTTACACTGGCAAAAACTAGGACAGTTTAGAAAAAATCATCCCGCAATTGGAGCTGGAGTTCACCAAGAAATTTCTGCGCAACCTTATACTTTTTCAAGAACGTATTCTAAAGGGAATTACACTGATAAAGTAGTTATTGGACTGGATTTACCAATAGGCAAAAAAGAACTTTCAGTAGGAACTATTTTTGCTAATGGAACAAAATTAAAAGATGCCTATTCTGGAAAAGAAACTACAGTAACAAATGGTAAGGTGACCATCGATTCTCCATTTGATATTATTCTATTAGAAAAATAAACAGTCCCATAAAATATGAAAAGCACAATCCAAACACGGTTTGTGCTTTTTTATTTTAGCTACCTTTGTAAAAAATCTATACCATGTTAAAAATTGGGCATCGAGGTGCAAAAGGGCATAAACCCGAGAATACCTTAATAGGTTTTCAAAAAGCCATCGACCTTCATGCTAATCGAATTGAGCTTGACGTTCATTTAAGTGTAGATAATGAATTAATGGTTATTCACGATGAAACAATCGATAGAACAACCAATGGTAAAGGTTTTGTAAAACAGTTTTCATTGCTTGAATTAAAACGTTTTCTCATAGAAAAAGAACATCATATTCCAACTTTATCAGAAGTTCTAAACTTGATTGATCAAAAATGTGACATCAATATTGAGTTAAAAAGTTTTGAAACTGCAGATAAAGTAGTGGATCTAATTGAAAAATACGTTTCAGAAAAAAACTGGATATACAGTCAATTTTTGGTTTCTAGTTTTGATTGGAACGCTTTACAAAAAGTGGCTGCTGCAAACGCACTAATTCCTATTGGGGTTATAACAGAAACGGATTTGGATCTGGCATTGGCTTTCGCCAAAGTTATCCAAGCAAAATCCATTCATCCTTATTTTCATTTGTTAAACAAAGAAAATACGGCCCAATTACAGGAAAAAGGATTTCAAGTATTCCCTTGGACGGTCAATGAAACTGAAGACATAAAAAGAATAAAAACATATCAAGTAGACGGAATCATATCTGATTTTCCCGATAGATTATAAATTTTGCTTTAAGCAAAAACAACAAAAATATGAATCAAGATTTTGATATAATAATAGTAGGTGGTGGTGCAGCAGGCTTTTTTACTGCCATTAACATCGTTGAGAAAAACCCAAAACTCAAAGTCGCCATCCTAGAACGTGGAGCAGAAGTATTGCAAAAAGTACGCATTTCGGGCGGAGGAAGATGTAATGTGACACATGCTTGTTTTGAACCCAATGAATTGGTGAAATTTTACCCTCGTGGAGAAAAGGAACTGCGCGGTCCCTTCCATCAGTTTTGTTCTGGAGATACAATTGAATGGTTTGAAAAACATGGCGTAGAATTAAAAATGGAAGACGATGGAAGAATGTTTCCCGTTTCTAACTCCTCACAATCCATAATTGATTGTTTTTTAACCGCAACACAAAAACTAGGCATAAAAGTCTTGACAGGACAAAGTGTACAATCTATTTTCAAAAAAGAAAATATTTGGAAAATAGAAACGCAAAGCGAGAATTACATTGCGGAGAAATTAATTCTTGCCACCGGAAGCAATCCTAAAATATGGGAAATGCTACAAACGTATGGTCACGCCATTGTAAGCCCAGTCCCTTCCCTATTCACTTTTAACATCAAGGATTCACGAATCAAGGAATTACCCGGAGTTGCTGCATTAGCAACAGTAAAAGTAAAAGACAGCAAACTCGAATCGACAGGTCCTCTATTGATTACGCACTGGGGAATGAGTGGACCAGCAGTTTTAAAACTATCCGCTTGGGGTGCCCGAATACTACATGACAAAAATTACCAGTTCACCATATTCGTGAATTGGCTGAATGATGTTGACGCTACTGATGCAGAGAAAAAATTAAAGGAATTAAAACAAGAACACGCAAAAAAAGCGGTCTCTAAGAAATCACCATTTGACTTCCCCAACCGTTTATGGGAAAGTTTAGTTCTTTCCTCAGGAATTGATACCTCGACTACGCTCGGTACTACAAAATGGGCTGATTTATCAAAAACTCAATTGCAAAACTTAGCCAATCAATTGACAAATGGAACTTTTCAAGTCAATGGAAAAAGCACTTTTAAAGAAGAGTTTGTAACTGCTGGCGGAATTGACTTAAAAGAAATCAACTTCAAAACTATGGAAAGCAAATTGCATAAAAATCTATATTTTGCTGGAGAAATAGTAAATATTGATGCCATTACAGGAGGATTTAACTTTCAAAATGCATGGACAAGCGGATTTATATTGGCGAATGCCATATAAAAAACATTTTACAAACCATTAATTAACAAGAAATTACACCTTTGCTAAGTTTTCATTAAGACGAATCTAATAATTTTACTATCAAGTTATTCCATTCGAAACCTATGAAAGTAAAACTACTCAGCACCCTAATTTTATTCACTTCTCAATTTAGCTTCTCACAAACAATCAAAGGCAAAGTCGTATTTAATAATTATGCTGTCCCAAAAGTGGAAGTAATTAATGCAAATTCAAAAATTATTACTGTTTCTGATCCAAACGGTGAATTTTCAATTGTCGCAAAAACGAATGATGTTCTTGTATTTATATCGAAAGAACATCAATTAAAAAAACTTACCACAAACCCTAAACTATTTACAAATGGCGAATTAATTATTGATTTGCTTTTAAAAGCAGAAGAGCTAAATGAAGTGGTAATTACAAATATACCTTCAATTCATTTATGTTCAGATGCCAATTACGAGCAAAAAAAATTAGATGAATACGCTTTAGAAAAAGCTACCAGCTCCATTAAAGTAATTGGAGTGAACACTGGAACAATTGAAAACGAGGCTAATTTCATGCGAATTGGAGGTATGCTTTTTGGTCTTTTGGCAAAAGAAAAAGAACCTCAAAAAAAAGAGGTGCCAAAAATAAAATTCAAAGACTTAGTTAATACAACTTGTGATCAGAACTATTTTCTAGAAACCTTAAAACTAAAACCAGATGAAATAGAACTGTTCCTTCAATTCTGTGAAGCAGACCCAAAATCTAAAACAATTGCAGAAACTAATAATGCATTAAGCGTAATGGATTTTTTATTTACCAAAAATATCGAATTCAAAAAACTATAGTTAATATTTATTGGCAACGGAATCGTTTAATTTCCAACTAAAGTCTTCAATACTGAGACTTTTTGACTTTACGACTTTTATCTTTCGACTAACTTATCTATTCAACCACCAAATACTTGCATTCAACACCATTGCAAAACTGACCCAAGCCAAATACGGTATAAATAAATAACCCGCTATTTTATTGATTTTGGAGAATTGAGTATAGGTTTCAAATATCATTAACCACAAAAGAATAATCTCTATTCCCGCCAACATGGGGTTGTGTAGACCAAAGAATAAATACGACCACAAAGCATTTAATCCCAACTGAATTGCAAATATAATTAAAGCCTTTTTTACTAACTCTTTTTCAAAATCAATTTGATCCCAAACCAGCCCTGCGGCAATACCCATCATAATATAAAGCATACTCCACACAGGAGCAAAAATCCAATTGGGCGGATTAAAACTAGGTTTTACCAATGTAGGATACCAAGTAAGAATTGCAGAACGAGTAACAGTTCCAGACAAATAACCAATAGCAAGACAGGTGACAACTATAGTAAGTATTTTAGTAAGTTTATTCATTTTTACGTTTTTCTAATGTGAGCCAAATTTACTTAAAACTTTCTAATGATTAAATCAATTAAACGAATAAACCTATAAAGCAAAAAAAGTATCTTTGTGAAAATTTTACAATTCATGTTGACAACAAACGATTTTATACCTACTACATATTCTCATACTATAGAAAGCGGTAATTTTCAATGGAGTGCACCCAGTAACATCGCTCTAGTAAAATATTGGGGAAAAAAGGACAATCAGATTCCGGCTAATCCATCGGTGAGTTTTACTTTGAACAACTGTAAAACGATTACCAAATTAGCTTTCGCCAAAAAAGAAAACCAAGACACCTTTTCTTTCGATTTGCTATTTGAAGGAAAACCAAAAGAAGATTTCAAACCAAAAATTCAAAAGTTCTTGGAACGAATAGAAGTTTACCTTCCCTTTTTGAAGCACTACCATTTTACAATTGACACTCAAAATACGTTTCCGCATAGTTCTGGAATCGCTTCGTCGGCATCTGGAATGGCAGCTTTGGCAATGAATTTAATGAGTTTAGAAAAAGTACTAAATCCAGCAATGACTGAAGAATACTTTTATCAAAAAGCGTCATTCCTTGCCAGATTGGGATCAGGAAGTGCTTGTCGAAGTGTAAAAGGAAAAGTAGTTGTTTGGGGAAATCAAGCCAATATTCAAGGGAGTTCTGATTTATTTGGAGTTGAATTTCCAAATAAGATACACGATAACTTCAAGAATCACCAAGACACAATTTTACTAGTAGATAAAGGCGAAAAACAAGTTTCGAGCACCGTAGGTCATGATTTAATGCACAACCATCCATATGCCGAAAGACGTTTCGAACAGGCACATGAAAACTTAGACAAACTAATTGCTGTTTTTGAAAGTGGTGATTTGAACGAATTCATTAAAGTGGTGGAGAGTGAAGCCTTAACTTTACATGCTATGATGATGACTTCAATGCCGTATTTCATTTTAATGAAACCCAATACCTTGCAAATTATCAATGCGATTTGGAAATTTAGAAATGAAACCAATATTCCTGTTTGTTTTACTCTAGATGCAGGAGCAAATGTTCATGTATTATATCCCGAAAACGTTAGCGAAACAGTTTTACAATTTATTAAGGACGAATTAGTTGGCTTTTGCCAAAATGGGCAGTACCTTTGTGACGAAATTGGAATTGGGGCTGTATTGAATTAGTCTATTTTTTTGTTTATCTTTATTTTTTTAAAGATTTGAAATTATGGATATTGAGTCTGAAAAATTAGAAATAATTAAATTGTTATTAGATACTAATGACAAGACTATAATTGAGGCAATAAAAAACATTTTCGAATTACAAAAGAGAGTTGTTTGGAACGAATTAACACCTGAGCAACAAGAAAAAATTGACTCTAAAATTCTAGAAGAGAATCGAGGAGATCAAGTAGATTTATAAAAAAAACAAGAAATAATTACCAACCCCAAATTGTTAATTCCTAAATAAATATGAAAGGACCATTATTTTACTCAAAAATATTACTCTTTGGAGAATACGGAATTATTCGTGACTCTAAGGGTTTGTCTATTCCTTATAATTTTTATAATGGAGCATTGAAAAGAAATGAAAATCCTTCGGCAGAAGCAATTGCATCAAATGCCAGCTTAAACCGTTTTGCTGTGTATCTTGAAGCTTTACAACAAGAACAACCTACTCTTGTAACATTTGACCTAGCTACTTTGAAGCAAGATATCGAAACAGGAATGTACTTTGACTCTAGTATCCCGCAAGGATACGGTGTAGGAAGTAGTGGAGCGCTTGTAGCAGCTATTTACGATAAATATGCGCAAGATAAAATCACTGTTCTTGAAAATTTGACACGTGAAAAACTTTTGCAATTAAAAAATATATTTTCTCAAATGGAGAGTTTTTTCCACGGAAAAAGTTCTGGTTTAGATCCTTTAAACAGCTATTTGAGTATTCCTATTTTAATAAACTCCAAAGACAACATTGAAGCAACTGGAATCCCAAATCAAAGTTTTGACGGGAAAGGAGCTGTATTTCTGCTGGACTCAGGAATTGTAGGAGAAACGGCACCTATGGTTAATATCTTTATGGAGAACCTAAAAGACAAAGGATTCCGTACGATGTTGAAAAATCAGTTTGTAAAATATACTGACGCTTGTGTAGAGAATTTCTTGGGTGGTGACATGAAATCTTTGTTCATGAATACTAAAAAATTATCAAAAGTAGTTTTGAATAACTTCAAACCTATGATTCCAGAGCAATTTCATGCCATTTGGCAAAAAGGAATTGACACCAATGATTATTATTTAAAATTATGTGGTTCTGGTGGAGGCGGTTATATTCTAGGTTTTACCGAAGATTTAGAACGCGCCAAAGCATCTTTACAAGATTATAAATTAGAAGTGGTCTATCAATTCTAATAGAACCTGAAAAATAAATTTAAAGCTTAAAATTCTTTGTGGTTTTAAGCTTTATTATTTTAAAAAAGTATGGCATTAAGCAGAAAGTATAAGCTTTTATTAATGAAGATAGTCAGTTTATTCTCAGTAGTAAGAGGATATAATATCCCTATCATTATACTAGCGCAGTATCTTTCGGCAATTTTTATTCTGGCACCAGAGAAAAGAGCCATTGCTATTCTATTGGATTTTAATTTGTTTTTACTCGTATTTGCATCTGCTATTACCATTGCTTCCGGCTATATTATCAATAATTTTTATGACAGCCAAAAAGATCTAATCAACCGTCCTAACAAATCAATGCTAGACAGATTAGTTAGTCAATCCACAAAACTAAAAGTTTATTTTGCATTAAACTTTTTAGCTGTATTGTTAGCCATATTTGCTTCTTGGCAAGCATTTATATTCTTTTCAGGATACATTTTTCTAATTTGGTTTTACTCTCATAAAATTAAAAAATATGCGGTTGTAGGCAATCTAACTGCTACAGTAATGGCTGTCATTCCATTTTTTGCCATTTTACTGCATTATTATTACAACCTCAGTTTTGAAGAGATTGAAAATTACAAAGGCCATTTTGCTGTAATTTTTGCACATGCTTGCTTTTTATTTTTACTATTACTTATTCGAGAAATGATTAAGGATTTAGAAAATTTAAAAGGAGATTTGGCTAATGATTACCAAACCATCCCAATTCGTTTTGGAGAAACGGTTTCTAAAAAGATAATTACTGTTTTGACACTTTTAACTATTTTTCCAGTTTACGTTTTAGTAGACATCTACGACGTTGGTTATATGGATATTTACTTTTATTGTTGTTTTATTATTCTAATTTTCTTCATACTATACCTGTGGAAATCTAATAAAAAAGAACAGTATTTATTACTTCATAATGTTTTGAAATTCCTAATTGTTGCCGGTGTTTTTTGTATTGTATTGATTAATCCATCTGTATTATGGAATGGTAAAAAGTTATTATTACTTATTTAAAAAATACAATTCAGGAATACCTAATTAACTTGTACTCTTAGCCCCGATTACTTCACATAATATTTATTTAAATTGGAGTTCAGTGAACCTTGTTTACAACGGCATTCTTTTACTTTTTCCTTTAAAAAGTAAAAGATAGAGTGAAAAGCGGGAAAAAGCTCCAAAAAAACGAAACAAAAACCTATTAGATAGATCGTTAGCGTTTTATAATTACCATATATCGATTGTCAACTATATAAATACTATCTTTGCACAAATTATAGAATATTATGAATAATAAGGAAGGCAATAATAAAAAAAGCGGTGCTAGACCAACGAGTTCTAGACCTAGCTCTAATAAGCCAAAACCTGCGATGCAAAAAAGGGCACAAGGGCCTAAAAAAGTAAAGGTAAATACTAAGGTTGCTGAAGTCGTTTCGGATAAAGTAGAGAAAAAACCGAATCAGGCTCCAAAGAGACCTAAGGTAAAAGATGAAATTCGTTTGAATAAATATATCGCAAATTCTGGTGCTTGCTCACGTCGTGATGCTGATATTTACATTCAATCAGGTACTGTTAAAGTAAATGGAATTGCCGTTACCGAAATGGGATATATGGTAAAACCAGGTGACGTCGTTAACTTTGACGGGGTAAAATTAACTCCAGAGAAAAAAGTATACATCTTATTGAACAAGCCTAAAAACTTCACGACAGCTCTTGACGAAGGTCAAGAATTTCGTAATGTTTTGGAACTGGTAAAAGGTTCTACAACTTCAAAAATTGGAGCTGTAGGGAGAATGGATAAAAATACGACTGGTCTATTATTGTTTACCAATGACACAGACATGATTCGTAAATTTACTTTACCTAGTCAAAAATCATCAAAAATTTATCAAGTTTCTCTTGACAAAAACTTAAAATTTGAAGATTTAGAAAAAATCAACAAAGGACTTGTTCTTGATGGACACCGTGTTTTTGTAGAAGACGTAAGTTATATTGAAGGAGAAGCAAAAAGTGAAATAGGTTTAAAACTGAGATCATCAAATGTAAAAGTAGTTCGTTCTATTTTTGAACATTTTAGTTATGATGTTTTAAGAATTGACCGTGTTTCATTTGCAGGTTTGACAAAGAAAAACTTACCAAGAGGAAACTGGAGATTACTTACAGAACAAGAAATTATCAATTTAAAGAACGTTTAATTCTTTATTTTTTTACTCATAAAAATCCCATTCGTGTTTATCGAAATGGGATTTTTTAATAATAGACCTCTATGACACCCGAAAAACTACAATCAATTGCCTTTAAATGGTTTGAGACTTTTAATAATAAAGAATTAGAAAAACTGTTGGCATTATATGATGACGACGCAGTACACTTTAGCCCTAAACTAAAAATACACCAACCAGAGACTAATGGTTTTGTATCAGGGAAAGAGGCTTTACGCCAATGGTGGCAAGGAGCATTTGACCGATTGCCTAGTTTAAACTATAAAGTAACCTCACTTACTGCCAATGGCGATCGTGTTTTTATGGAATACATACGAACAGTAGATAACGAAGAGGAAATGCTTATTGCGGAAGTACTTGATATTAGAAACGATAAAATTGTAGCTTCAAGAGTCTATCACGGATAAATTATTGTTTTATCAAATTTTATTATAGCTTTACATAACATTAATTCAAGTAAATCATGAAAAAAACGCCTGTAGTTTTAATCGCAATTCTGATTTCAGTACTTTTATTTAACTGCAAATCGGGAAAAAGAAAACAAGATTTCTCTAGTGTTACAAAAAAATATTTTGATGATAAAAATGCATTAGATCCATTAAACGCCACTCAAAATGGGCAAAATGAGTATAATGATCAGCTCGTATTTGAGATGACTGATAGTTATCGAAAATCCCAATTGGCATTTTTCAATAAATACGAAACAACATTAGATTCTGTCGATGTAAAAGACTTATCCGCAGAAGAAATGAATAGTTACGAAATCATTAAATGGGAGGTAGAAATTGGAAAAAAATTATTGGATCAACCTACCAATTTAATGCCCATTCACCAGTTTTGGGGAACACACTTGACCATGGGACAATATGCAGGAGGCACAAGTGGACAACCTTTTAAAACAGAAAAAGACTATACTAACTTCTTAAAAAGAATGAACTTATATAGTGTTTGGATAGACTCAGCAATGGTTTACATGAAAAAGGGGATTGAAAAAGGAACTGTTTTACCTAAATCCTTAACGGAGAAAGTAATTCCGCAATTTGCCGAAATGGCGACTCCCAACATTGAAGATAATTTATTCTATTCTTCCATAAAAATAATGCCGGCAACTTTTTCTGAAGAAACCCAAAAGGATTTTACAGCAAAATACACTGCAATAATTAATGAAAAATTAATTCCGCAGTATAAAAAAATGGCTGATTTTCTTAAAAACGAATACTTACCTGCCTCACGAACTACAAGCGGAATAGGTAGTTTGCCTTTTGGAAAAGAATTGTATGCTATCTATGTAAAGCAATGGACCACAACCGAAATGACTCCTGAGGAAATTCATGAATTAGGACTTAAAGAAGTAGCTCGTATTAATGCTGAAATGGAAAAGGTAAAAACCCAAGTAGGATTTAAAGGAACTTTACCAGAATTTTTTGAGTATGTAAGAAACAAACCAGAATTAAAACCTTTCAAAAAACCAGAGGAAATCATCGCTAATTTTGAAAGAATATATAGCATCATCAAACCAAATGTAGACAAGTTGTTTTCGCTACAACCCAAAACAAAATTTGAAATTAGAAGAACCGAAGCATTTAGAGAAAAAACAGCTAGTGCAGAATACATGCAAGGAACTGCTGATGGTTCTCGCCCTGGAATTTTTTATGTTCCCATCCCAGATGTAAAAGAATACAATATGTATGGTGATGAAGACTTGTTTTTGCATGAAGCAATTCCTGGACATCATTTCCAAATTTCATTACAACAAGAAAATGCTAGCCTTCCTGATTTTAGAAAATTCAATTGGTTTGGTGCCTATGGAGAAGGTTGGGCGTTGTATACAGAAAGCCTAGGAAAAGAATTGGGATTATACACTGATCCGTATCAGTATTTTGGGAATTTAGGAAACGAAATGCACAGAGCAGTTCGATTAGTAGTTGATACTGGATTACATAGTAAAGGTTGGTCTAGAGAACAAGCAATCAAATATTCTCTAGAAAATGAAGCCGAAAGCGAAGCGAGTATTACTACCGAAATAGAACGCTATATGGCTATTCCTGGACAAGCTTTGTCTTACAAAATTGGGCAGATGAAAATCATAGAATTACGCAAAAGAGCTCAAGATAAAATGAGCGACAAATTTGACATTAAAAAATTCCACGAAAAAGTTTTAGAATCAGGTGTTATGCCATTAGCTTTATTAGAGAAAAAAATTGATGCATGGATAGCTGAAAAATAGCTTTAATTCACATATTAAAAAGAATACCAAAAAAGTCTCATTGAAATTAAACAACGAGACTTTTTTTTGTATAAATAATAAATAGAAATTTTAATTTATAGTAATTTTATCGGCCATTATAGAAACAAAAAATGATAATGAGTGAAAAAAACTCTTTAAAAGAAATTGCTGAATTATTTTTAAAATTAGGTGTAATTGGTTTTGGAGGTCCTGCAGCTCATATTGCCATGATGCGACAAGAAGTGGTAATAAAAAAAAAGTGGCTGACTGAACAACACTTCTTAGACCTTATAGGAGCAACCAGTTTAATTCCTGGTCCCAACAGCACCGAAATGGCTATTCATATTGGTCGTGAAAGAGGTGGCACAAAAGGATTACTTGTTGCTGGAATATGTTTCATTTTGCCCGCAGTGCTTATCACTGGATTTTTTGCCTATTTATACAAAGAATACGGACAACAACCCGAAGCCCAAGCCTTTTTATATGGAATCAAACCAGCGATTATTGCTATAATTCTAGCAGCTATCTATCCTTTAACTAAGAAATCAGTAAAAACGAAAGAACTGGCTCTCATTGGAATCCTAACATTGGTTTTATCGCTATTGAAAATTAATGAAATCTACTTACTTTTTGGAGCTGGATTAGTAGCTTTGTTGTATTCTAAAATCAAAAGTCCACAAACATTCAACATAATTCCGCTTACATTATTTCAAGTCACAAAAACGACCATAGTAACAGCAACCAACTGGAATCTATTTTTGATATTTTTAAAAATTGGGGCTCTCTTATACGGAAGTGGCTATGTTCTTTTTGCTTTTCTAGATACCGAATTAGTTTCAACTGGCATTATATCAAGAGCAATCTTAGTAGACGCCATAGCAATTGGTCAATTTACGCCTGGACCCGTTTTTTCATCAGTTACTTTCATTGGATATCAAATTAATGGTTTTGTAGGCGCTGCTATAGCAACAATAGCCATCTTTATTCCCTCCTTCTTATTTGTAGCTTTGTTAAACCCATTGGTTAAAAAACTTCGGGCTTCACCTTCCATTTCTATTTTTCTTGATGCAGTTAATGTTGCTTCTGTTGCTATTATTGTAGCAATCTGTTGGCAAATGGGCAGCGATTCCATTTTAGACTGGCGCACCTTACTTATCGCCATAACCAGCGTTATAGTAACATTTGGCTTTCCGAAAGTCAATAGTGCCTTTATTGTAATTTATGGCGCACTAGCGGGATATTTATTATTGTTTATGGGGTAAACGAGGATGCATTCATCATAAAGAGTCAAAAACTCAAATATCAACCCCTTTATTCAAAAGTATTTAACAAAAAAAAGCTTCTCGATTGAGAAGCTTTTTTGGTGCGGATAATAGGACTCGAACCTACACGCCTTGCGGCACCAGATCCTAAGTCTGGCATGTCTACCAATTTCACCATATCCGCGTAATTGTGGGTGCAAATATAATCATATCTTCCAACATTCAAAGTAATTTTTTAAAAAAATTTTTTATTCAATTTTTTGTACTTTTGAGACTCAATAAAAAACACATAAATGGAAAATATAAAGGCATACGTTCAAGAAAATAAAGATCGTTTTATCAACGAATTAATTGAATTGCTAAAAATACCATCTGTAAGTGCTGACTCCGCCTACTCGCAAGATGTAATAGACACTTCAGAAGCAGTAAAACTAAGTTTGGAAAAAGCAGGTTGCGATAAAGTCGAAATTTGTGAAACAGATGGCTATCCAATTGTATATGGTGAAAAAACAATTGACCCTGCATTGCCAACTATCTTAGTGTACGGACATTACGATGTTCAACCAGCAGATCCAATTGAATTATGGACCTCGCCTCCATTCGAGCCCGTTATAAAAACGACCGATATTCATCCTGAAGGAGCCATTTTTGCACGTGGTGCTTGTGATGATAAAGGTCAAATGTACATGCACGTAAAAGCTTTTGAATACATGATTCAAAACAACAACTTGCCATGTAACGTGAAATTCATGATTGAAGGCGAAGAAGAAGTAGGTAGTGTAAACCTAAAAACATTTGTAGAAAACAATACCGAGAAACTAAAAAACGACGTCATTCTTATTTCTGATACAGGAATGATTTCTAATCAACAACCTTCTATCACCACTGGACTTCGTGGTTTAAGCTATGTCGAAGTAGAAATTACAGGGCCAAACCGCGATTTACATTCTGGACTTTATGGAGGTGCCGTTGCAAATCCAATTAATATTTTGGCCAAAATGATTGCGTCCCTTCATGACGAAAACAATCACATTACTATTCCAGGATTTTATGACAATGTAGAAGGGTTGTCACTAGAAGAAAGAGCTGAGATGGCCAAAGCGCCTTTTAGCTTAGAAGATTATAAAAAAGCACTAGACCTAAATGACGTTTATGGTGAAAAAGGATACACAACAAATGAAAGAAATTCCATTCGTCCTACGCTTGACGTAAACGGAATCTGGGGTGGTTATACAGGAGAAGGTGCAAAAACCGTTATCGCAAGCAAGGCTTTTGCCAAAATCTCTATGCGATTAGTTCCTAATCAAGACTGGGAACAAATCACAGAATTGTTTACCAAGCATTTCATTAGCATTGCTCCTGCTGGCGTTACCGTAAAGGTAAAACCGCATCATGGAGGTCAAGGATACGTAACACCTATTGACAGCATAGGTTATAAAGCAGCAAATATGGCTTATACCGAAACTTTTGGAATTCCTGCCATTCCCGTTCGTTCAGGAGGAAGTATTCCTATCGTTGCCTTATTTGAAAAAGAATTAAAAAGCAAAACCATCTTGATGGGATTTGGTTTAGACAGCGATGCCATTCACTCTCCTAACGAGCATTTTGGGATTTTCAATTACTTAAAAGGGATTGAAACTATTCCGTTATTTTACAAATATTTCGTGGAGCTTAGCAAATAAATTATATTTCAATAAACACACAATCCGTTCAGAAATGAGCGGATTTTTTTTTGGGCGTTCCCCGCCGAAAAAAGCGGGTCAGGCTTTCCGCTGCAATCTTTTTATTTTATGAAAAATAAAATAAAAAGGATTTTCTCTTCAATCCTTAACGCAAAAATAAAACTTTATATTTTAGATAAAAAAATCTATCATATAAACAATAAATCCGTTTCTATTCGAAACGGATTTATCTAACTAAAAATCTAAAAAACTAAAAACTAAAAAACGGCATCGGGTTTATACCCAAAATAAGGCATGGTTTGCTCTTTGAAAACAACACCATATTCTTCTAATTCTTTTAAAATAGGTAAATACACTTCTTTATTTATAGGTAACTGCACACCTGGAGTAGTTATTTTTCCATTCAATATCTGTAAAGTTGCCATAGCCACAGGCAAACCTACTGTTTTAGACATGGCAGTATACGTTTGATCATCTCCAATACATACCATTTTGGAGTCAATTTGTTGTTTTACTCCATTCAATTCATACCCAAATTTATGGTACATCACAATCATGTCTTTATCTTGAGGTTGAAGCGTCCAGCTATCACTTAATATTTTTTCCAAAATCTGGGCAGGAGTAGCATTTTTAAGACCTACAATTTTTTTGTCATTGAATAAATCCAACTCCAATAATTTATCCCACATAATATCATCTTGATCTATTTTTAAAATTAAACGGGTTTTAATTTCAACAGAATCCGTGGGATGATAAGGCAAAAATGCATTGACAAATTGACGATAGCTCATTGTTTCTGAATTTTCCAAAACATAACTATCATCCGTCATTCCCAGCTGCACAAACATATTCCATGCTTTTGAAAAACCTACTTTACGTATCGTTCCTCTATACAATGTAAGTACATCATCTAGTCCATAAACAGATCGGTATTTTAAGGAGTCTCTATTTGAATACGCTTCAAACCGACCGTAGCCTTCTACTTCCAAAAACTCCGTTCTTCGAAATAAATTACAATACGGTATATATTTATAAGCACCTTCTTGAATAAATTTAGCCGCACCACCTTGTCCAGCCAAAACCACATTACGAGGTGCCCAAGTAAATTTATAATTCCAACGATTCGTATCTGATTCTGGTGCTACTAAGCCACCACAAAAAGACTCAAACAATAACATTTTACCACCACGTTCTTTAATTTCATCAATCACTTTCATGGCGCTCATGTGGTCTATCCCAGGGTCAAGACCAATTTCATTCATAAAAATAAGATTATTTTCTTTGGCTGCAGCATCCAATTCCTGCATGGCATCACTAACATAAGAAGCGGTAACCAAACTCTTTTTACATAGAATACAATCTCTAGCCACTTCTATATGTAAATGAGCAGGTAACATCGAAATTACTATATCTGCTTTTTCTATGGCCTCTTTCCTTTGACTAGCATTAAAAATGTCCAAAGCAATTGCCGTAGCATTAGGATGATTATTCGTTTTCTTTTGTGCTAAATCCAACGCTATATCACCAATGACAAGATGCAAGTTTTCTTTCTCGGATTTATTTAAAAGATATTGTATCAATGAAGATGCCGATCTACCTGCACCAATAATTAAAATTTGTCTCATGATTATAAAAATATAACACAAACATACGAAAATGTTGTATTTATAACAAACACTTATTGCGTAAAAAATTAAAATAAAATACATAAAAAAGTATCCGAAAATTTCTTTTAGTTTGGCGATTTATGAAATACTTTTACATAAAATTTAAAAATAATGAATAAAAAAATAATTTCAACGGGAGCCCTTTTGGGTATGATAGCAATTATATTAGGTGCTTTCGGCGCTCATGCCCTAAAAAAAATACTATCAGCAGATCATCTTATCACTTTTGAAACCGGTGTACGCTATCAAATGTACCACGCCCTATTTTTAATCTTAATTGGGACCCTAATTGAACTAAGCGAAAAAACCAAAAGAATAATTTACAATTTGGTGATTTCTGGCGTTGTTTTATTCTCAGGATCCATTTATTTATTAGCTACAAACGAACTTACTCCTTTTGATTTTAAAAGTATTGGTTTCATAACTCCCATCGGCGGACTCCTATTAATACTGGGCTGGGGTGTCTTATTAATGAATATTATCAATAAAAAATCATAAAATTAAGATAATCAAATCGTATCTTAAATATATGTTCTACTTTTGCAAATAATAAATTAAACTACACAATACATAATTTTATGAATAATAACACACCGTTTACGCAATCGATTTCGCTAAAAAACTTAGGAATCGAAAACGCAAAGATTCATTATCAATTATCAGCCAACGAATTACATGAAATGACCTTAGCTTTAGGCCAAGGAATTGAAAATTCAACAGGAGCTTTAGCCATTAACACTGGAGAATTTACAGGACGCTCTCCTGAAGACCGATTTATTGTAAAAGACAGCATCACTGAGAATCAAGTTTGGTGGGGAAAAGTCAACATCCCTTTTGAGCCAACTGCGTTTGATGCTTTGTATAAAAAGGTCACAACGTATTTATCTAACAAGGAAGTTTTTGTAAGAGATTCTTATGTATGTGCAGACCCCAATTACCGTTTAAATGTAAGAGTAGTTACTGAAACACCTTGGGCCAATTTATTTTGCTACAACATGTTTTTAAGACCTGAAGAGCAAGAGTTAGAAAATTTTAAACTAGAATGGACCGTAATATGTGTTCCTGAATTTATGGCTGATCCAGCTACTGATGGAACTCGTCAAAGTAATTTTGCGATTTTAAATTTCACAAAAAAAATAGTACTTATAGGAGGAACTGGATATACTGGAGAAATGAAAAAAGGTATTTTCTCCGCATTGAATTTCATTCTCCCTGTAGATAAAAACACATTACCTATGCACTGTAGTGCTAACGTAGGTGATAATGGCGACACCGCTATTTTCTTTGGTTTATCTGGGACAGGTAAAACTACGTTATCTGCAGATCCAAAAAGAAAATTAATTGGGGATGATGAACACGGTTGGACTAGCGAAAACACAGTTTTCAATTTTGAAGGAGGTTGCTATGCCAAAGTAGTCAACTTATCCGAAGAAAATGAACCTGATATTTTTAGAGCCATTCGTAAAGGGGCTATCTTAGAAAATGTGGTTTTCAAAGAAGGAACAAATGAAGTTGATTACAAAGATGTTTCCATCACTCCTAATACAAGAGTAAGTTACCCTATTTATCATATTGATAATATCCAACCAGGATCAATAGGTAAAAATCCTAAAAACATCTTCTTCTTAACAGCGGATTCTTTTGGAATCTTACCTCCTATTTCAAGATTAACACCAGGACAGGCTGCATACCATTTTATCTCTGGATATACTGCTAAAGTAGCTGGAACCGAAGCTGGTGTAACGGAACCTCAGCCTAATTTTTCGGCTTGTTTTGGAGCGCCTTTTATGCCTTTGCATCCTACTAAATATGCAGAAATGTTAAGTAAGAAAATACAAGATGCTAATGTGAAAGTATGGTTAATCAATACTGGCTGGACAGGTGGCGCATACGGAACTGGTAGCCGCATGAAACTGAAATATACTCGCGAGATGATTACTGCCGCTCTTAATGGAGAACTAGACGCAGTCGATTATAGAAATCATGTTGTTTTTGGAATTGCAATTCCTCAATCTTGCCCTAATGTGCCTAGCGAAATATTAAACCCTAGAAACACATGGGAAGACAAAGATTTATACGATAAAAAAGCAATTGAATTGGGACAAAAATTCAAAGCTAATTTTGCCAAATTTGAAGAATTTGCCAATGCCGAAATTATGGCTGGCGCACCCCAAATATAAGTTAATTTTTAATTCAAAATTAAAAAGAGCTGTTCTTAGGAACGGCTCTTTTTTGTTTTACAAAAGTCCCTAACCAAAAACTAATCAGTGAATTATACCAAAATAGTTTTTTTGGCGTTACATTTGCAGTCATCAATCAATCAAATTAATCAATCATGTTAAAACAATTTTTTATTGTTTGCTCTGGGGCAGACAAAAACATCCTAGAAGGATGCTCAGAAGGAGAACAAACCAAATATGTAGGTATTGGTGCTACTGTTTTCTTTACAGCCGTAATGGCATTTATTGCAAGTACTTATGCTTTATTTACTGTTTTTGACAATGTATATCCTGCACTAATTTTTGGATTAGTCTGGAGCTTACTAATCTTCAACCTGGATCGTTTTATTGTTTCTACTATTCGAAAAAGAGACAAAATAGGCAGTGAATTTCTTCAAGCGACACCTCGAATTATTCTGGCGATTATCATTGCGATTGTAATATCTAAACCTTTAGAAATTAAAATATTTGAAAAAGAAATCAATACCGTTTTATTGAAAGAGAAAAATGCTATGGCACTTGAAAATAAAAAAGAAGTAGCTAATTACTTTAAATCGGATTTAGACAAAAACAAATCAGAAATCGAACGTTTAAAATTAGAAATAAACAACAAAGAAAAAGAAGTTAACAGCTATTACGAAACTTACATTGCAGAAGCCGAAGGAACTGCTGGAACTAAAAAACTAGGTAAAGGCCCCGTTTTTAAAGAGAAGATTGCCAAACACGATCTAGCAAAAAAAGAATTAGATACTTTGCAAAAAAACAATATGGCCAAAATTGCTGTATTAGATAAAACTACCAAAACACTTCAAACTGATTTAGATAAAAAAGTTACCGAAACCCAACCCATTATTGATGGATTTGATGGTTTAATGGCCCGAATTAATGCTTTGGATAAACTACCTTGGATTCCTTCTTTCTTTATCATGTTATTATTTCTAGCTATCGAGACCTCTCCTATTATTGCTAAACTACTCTCACCAAAAGGAGAATATGATTTTAAACTAGAAGATTTAGAAACGGCACTAAAAGCTACCTTAGAACAAGACAAATACCAACGCAGTCTGTTGGTTAAAACAAGCGCATCCATGCATGACAAAGTATATGAAGATATTGCTCAGGATAAAAATCTCTATAATTTACAGCGAAAAAACACAACTGATTTATTAGAATTACAATCTAATAACTTTGTAGAAAAGCAAAAACGCACTTTATAACAAAACAAAACCCGACAATTTAAAAGTTGTCGGGTTTCGTTTTTATTTCCATTTTAAGAACATTACATATGACTTAAAATTTCTTTTTTATAGTTATCATATTCGCCTTGAAGAATCAAACCATTATCTAAAAGTTTTTTGTAATTCTGTAGTTTTTCAAACAACTCATCTTGTGACAACTCACTTAAGGTTTTGTCTTTTGAAGTTTCATTATAATGTTGATTGTCGGTACTGAAATCAGGTTGAGAAACGGGAATTATTTCAGCATAATTAGTCACCTCTTCTGTTTCCATTTCTTCAATTTCTTCCACTACTTCAACAGGTTGCGCTTCAAGAATTTCTTCCGCAACACCACTAGTATTTATAGTATTCCCTGTTTTTATAAGGTCCATTTGCTCTTTGGCAAAAGTATATAATTTTCTAGCCTGTGTTTTTGGGATATAATCGATTGAAATAGTCAATTCACTTTTGGTCGAAAATGAAAATTCAGAACCTAAAATATTTTCTTTCACAAAAGCGGCAGCCACATCTTCCCAGTCATAATCAATAAAATCCATAGACAATCCTAGATTTTTAGGTTTGCATAAAATAATTCGCTTATCGGTTAAAACGATACTATCTGGAAACACCGTAATAGCTGGTTTTTTTTGAACACCTATATACCCTATTTCTTCATTTTTCATCAATAAGTCATTCAGCTTTGAAGTGATTTTTTCGATAGCTTTAGGATCTTGTTCCTCGTTTAAAAATTTCTTGATTTGTTCTTTCATTTTAAGCTGAATTTATTTCCAATTTGTTCTTGGATATTGAATGTATTTCATCATCCAGAAAATCCAATGCAAAAGTAATACCTAATTCTATATTTCCGTAATTTCATTCAGGAATTTCTTCGTTAAAGTTATGTAAACCAAACATTTTAAATAAAAAAAGAAAGGTTGTACTATTTAAAGCACAACCTCTTTGAAATAACCCTAAAATATATGTAATCTAATTTTTAATTATAATAAAAAGCAATTTGACCAATTTGACCTACAATTTTAAACGAATCTTTAAACGAAAGTTTAGAACCATCCATATGTACCCATCTATTTAAAGGCTGTTCACATATTAAATCTATTGCTCCTTGTTTCCCGTAAATCTTTTTCATTCTCATGAAAATTTCTACATCAAACAACCATTTAGTCAAGAACTTTTTTTGGAATGTTTTTTCAACAATCTCTTTGTGCATGATTTTAGCACCACATTGTGTGTCTTTAAAATCCATTCCTAACGTTTTTCTAATAATAAAATTAATCCCCTGACTAATAATTTTTCTAGCCGATTCTTTTGCGATATCAGCTCCCATTCTGTTGATACGAGAACCACTAACTATTTTATATTTAGAATTTGAAATTGTATTCACTAACTCTTGGAAATCATCAAAATTTGTCGACAAATCTGCATCAAGAAATCCAATGTAGTTGTATTGACTGTCTTTTGCCAAATGCAACATCCCCAATCTAACTGCTTCGGCTTTTCCACCATTTTTTTCACAATTATAAATACTTATTCTGTCCTCATTTCCTTTACATAATTCTTGTAACACTCCAAGCGTATTGTCCTTACTTCCATCATTTACAAAACACAAATGGTATCCTAAATTAGAATGAACAAATTTCTTAAATTCTTCACTTGATAATCTTTCTTCTTCATTGTAACATGGAATTACAACACCTATACAGTTGTTTTGAATCAACCTATTGCTATTATCAACAGCTACAACATTATTTGATCCAATTAATCTTTTTACTCTTGCTCCAATTTCGTTTAAGCTTAATGGTTTTTTCATATAATCTGAAACTCCCAATTCAAACCCTTTTAAAATAACCTCTTCATCATTATTTCCAGATAAAATCATAACTGGTGTGTCGTGTTTTTTTACTTGTTTAATGTATTTCACAATTTCCAATCCTGATGCTTTATCGTTCACACTAAAAGGCTGATTCGTATCTATTGAATTAGTTAAAACAGGCATGTTAATATCTGCAATTACAAGATTCGGTTGAAATTCATCATAGGCAATGATTGCATTAAAAACGTTATTAGCACTTTTAACTTCATATCCTAAATCTGTTAGACATTTGCTTAAAGAAAGGATAACTAATTCTTGATCGTCGATTACTAATATTTTCATGGTGTTGTGTTTTTCATTGTTATTTCTATACAAATATATTTCGAAACCCTTGTTTATTTTTATAAATTAGACCAGTGGAGGTGAATGGTACGACGAATGGATAAATGATGTAGATATTATAAATTCTACTGTGTATTGTTTATTTCCTATATTTACAATTATGATACTAAGTCAGCTTTAAGTGGAGGAAAAAACTAACAAATATTTAATCGTTGCGCTATTGATAGGAGTCGTATTTCACTCCAGTGCTATTTTCTTTACTTTAGAAAATACATACGATGCTTTAATACATCTGTTTTTTGCTAACCATTATGCTCATAGTTGGTTTGAACCTTGGAATTACAGTTGGTACACTGGCTTTACAGTTATGGGTTATCCCCCATTAGTTCACCAAGCTATTGCATTATTATCTTTAATAGGTGGTTTGAAATTTGGGATGTTTGCCGTTGCAATAATTGGCGTAATCCTATTTATAACTGGTGCGTACCGTTTTTCTTTGCTCCTCACTGGAAATAGAAACGTTGCCGGATATACGGCACTAGTAGCTGTGTTTTCATCTTCATTTGTAGAAACATTACATATATTCGGTCAATTACCTAGTGTGATAGCCATGTCGCTATTAATGCACTCTTTCCCCGAAATATATCTTTGGTTAAAAACAGGTAGATTAAAATACTTTTTTACTTCATTGTCGCTTCTTGCAGTAACCATATGTTCCCATCATGTTACCCCTATTTTTGGAATGGTATTTTTTATTTTCCCATTAATAGGTATGGTCATTATGGATGTTTCTAGAGAAAAAACAGCCAATTATAAAGACATCACTTTTAAAATATTTTTCCAATCTTTCCTCCGTTTATTTAAAAGAATAGTCTCTTTTGGCGGTGCTTCTTTGATTTTAATTATAGTATGTATTTTACCCTATTGGATTAATTCAAAGAAAAACCCAATAACCCAAGTTCCTATTCCTCATGGAAGCAGGGATAATTTTCTAGAGGTAACTTCTTCCGGTTTGATGTTTTTTTTAATTCCTTGGGGAATTTTATTATTCTTTTTACCGTATCTTTTTTATCGCTTTTATAGTAAACGGTATTTGTTTTTTGGCTTGTCATTAACTTTATTATTAATATTAGGGACGGGTGGTACAACACCAATTCCATTAATGGTATTAGGTGAAAATGCATTTAACATACTTACTCTTGACCGCTTTACGTTATGGGCATCTATTATGTGTTTACCCTTATTTGGTGAATTCATATATCGTTTTGTTGAAGGGGACTTGAAAGATGCAATGCAAGCGCGCTTTGGACTCGTTTACCATAGAATCATTGGTGGTTTTATTGCAGGTACCTTTCTAACCATGGCTGTTTTTACAATTACATTAGGATACTTTAGACCGTTTCAGCCCCAAAAGATAAATACATTACCCATTATCAATTTCCTAAATCAAGACCAGCATGATCAATGGCGGTATTTACCATTGGGTTTTGGAGATCAAATGGCCACTTTATCTTATCAAACCAAAGCGTTAACCGTTGACGGTAATTACCACTCGGCAAGGAGACTTCCTGAATTGACATCTAGAGCTGTAGAACGCCTAGAAAATTCAAAATTTAGAGGACTGGAAGGGCTAGGTTCCCTACAACAATTCTTGACCGTTCCTGAAAAATACAATTTAAAATATGTCTTTTCGAATGATAAGTTTTACGACCCCATATTGTATTTCTGTGGTTGGCATCGTTTGTCACAGTTGGAAAATGGGATTATGGTTTGGGAAAAATTGAATGTCCCTCCCTTATCAAAAATACTTCCATATGAGGATGTTCCATTATATCAAAAATTAATGTGGGGAATTATCCCAATGTTAACTGTTGTGATAGCATTTGTATTAAACATACAAATGATGTTTTACAAAACCCTTAAACTAAAAGTTATTGAGAAACCTCAGTTTTTATCACTAGGCATTTCATACACCAAATTCTCCAATCGATTAATATCTTATTTACATGTATGGGCAGCCCTTTTATTGTTGGTTATAGGTTATTTTATCTACCAGTTCTATATCAATACGGCTTACCAAATAAGCCCAAAAAACGTAGTACGCTCCTATTATGATGCCATTGATTTTAAAGAATTCGAAAAGGCCTATTCCTTTATCAGTCCTGAAAGTAAATTGACGGTATCTCAATTTATGTTAGAAACATCAGTAGCCGATGGAATCCTAAACTCCTATGCAAAACTGGACGCCATAGAAGTAAAAATAATGGCACAAACCGAAAACGAAGCCATCCTGCTTGCCAAAACAAAATGGATTACTCCACTAGAGATTATAAATAAAGAGTACCGCCATGATGTCGTAAAAATAAATGGGAAATGGTACATAAAACCTAAAAAACTAGATTTAGATATCCCACCAAACCAGTTTTTATCCTCTAATACTACTGAATTCTTTAAGCACGGTCGAAGAGTTATATCTACTCAGCAAACCTATCATGATGATGTTTTAAAACAACCTGTACTTGAAATCCTTTCGGCAAATTTAATCCAGCTTGACAAACAATATATCGTAATTGGCGAAGTCCAAAACGTAGACAACGTACCCGCAGATGTTGTTTTGAAAGCAACTTTATATGATAAATTAGATAAAAAGCTAGCCTCTTTTAATGCCAAATTTGTAATCAAACACAAATTGATGCCTAAAGAAATAACCAGCTTTAAAGTTAATTTTGAAGAAACAGCTTGGTTAAAAATGACCGATGTAAAACCTACCACTTTTAATCCAAATGAGTTTACTCCATTAGAAATAAAACGAAACCCTGTAAACTTCAATATTCAATGTGCTGGAAATGTTGCCATTACTGACTTATACACTCAAGTGGCCTTATCTGATTTTGAAATAAGTAACAACAAAATCAAAGGGACATTGTTTAATTATGGCATTCAAGAAGTAACCATTCCCGGATTATTAATCTCCTATTACAACAGTGACAAAAAATTGATTTATGTAGATCATTTTTTTATTCGTGAAGGAGTTAGAGTGCAACGCAAACAATATTTTGAATATAATTTATTAAATTTAGAGAGATTAACTCTTATTCAGTCTTCTTTAAAGAACTGTTTTGTCAATGGATTACCAAATGATGTTATTGCGAAAGAAGTTGTTCCTAATAGACGATTGGATCAAGAAGGAGAACAACTCCAAAAAGTAAATGGAAAAGGATTTAGCTATATAAAAGTAGAAATCAATAATTATATTGGAAATCCAAAATAATGAAGAAAACAATATACATCGTACTTTCCTTCGCTCTTTTGCTTTTATTCGCATTTGAGATGGCTGCTTTTATTGCAAAAGAAAATACTATTTATTTGAGCTCAACAAATAAAGTATTTGTTGCTGGAGACAATATGAAACTAACCTTTTCTTCAACATCAAAAACGACTATACCACAACTTTTCATCATTCATTCGTATGGAAAAACTATTATAGATGGAAAAAATTCTAATGGGAAAATCACCTTTACAATTCCTACAGTTTACACAAAAAAAACAGGAACTGTTTCTTGGTTTTTAATAGACAACGAAAAAACAGTTACAAACGGTACATTTGAAATAATTCCAAATGAAAAAACCAAAACTCAGATGGAAAATTATCTGGGCCCAAGAAGTATCTTGGCTGGTGGAAAGGAATTTACAATGATGGTTGCAGTTCCTACTGACGGATTTGACAATCCAAAATTAGAAAATACGCCCGTGGTTATAAAACATCAATTTTTAAACAATGTAACTACCATTTCAAAAAATACAAAAGACTTTATAATTTGGGAAAATATATATTCGAATACTCAATCAGGACAAATTCTGGCTTCTACAGCCTGTAAAAAAACGGTCACTAAAGAAATAGAAACCGAAGTCTATCCAAATATAGCCACTGATTTTTCAATTTATTATACCAGAAATCACGATTATGCAGATGGCAATCAAATTACAACTCTAACTACTTCACTGATTAAAGATGCGTACAACAATACTGTAAGTGATGGAACTATGGTCGTTTTTCACATTACTACCAAAAACAATATGGCGTTAAAAACCTTTGGCACCACTATAAACGGAATTGCTTCAGGACAAATCCTTCATCCAGACCATCCAGACCATTATAGCGTAAAAGGATATATCACAGGAATTGCAAAAAGTAACATTTTGGAAATTGATTACAAACCCATACTTTCTGACTTTACATATTCTTTTTCTGATTATAATCGAAAACTTACAGTCGGGCCATTAAACAGCTTTATGGGACAATTAGTACCCGATGGAATTAAAGTAGTTCTAAAAATATTCCATGATAATCAATTAATCAGCAGTTTACAAGAAGACAGCTCAAAAGGAATGGTACAATTTTATATTCCTTCGGACTTTTATAAAGAAAAAAACTATCGCTTTGAAATTCAAACTCTAGGTATTATTAAAAAAACTGAAACTAAAAATTATGTCTATAATAAATAACCGAAGCGTTTATAGGACTATTCTAATTGTCTCCTTTATTTTATTGAACCTTTTATTATTACTAGGAATCAATAAGACCTTGATATTTTTAAATACAGGTGCCGAGAGAATTTCAATGCTCCATTTAGAAAAAGAAACCATTAATACGTATTTACCAAAAACAATATGGGAAACTGTTACAAATGTGGGTAGAGCAATGGAGGCCAACACACTTAAAGAGGTAGAAAAAGATTATCTTTTTTCATGGGTTGTTAAAAACAAATCTTTTAAAGACAACACTAAAGAAGGCATTGAAGATTATTATACCCAAAATACCCGTGCCAATCTATACAACACCATCAATTACAATAAAAAAAATAAAATTACTATTGAGAGCACTACATTAGAGCATCATCCCACATTAGAATTTTATAGTGCAGACGGGCAGCTAGTCGTTTTTACGGATAAAAATGTAGTCGAATTTCAAAAAATTTACCAACAAGATAAACTAATTACTACTGTTGAAGATACAGCGACTTATAAGGTAATGATGCTTCTTGAAGATGGGTTTTGGAGAGTGAGGCATATGCAAAAAATGGAAAAAGAAACTTTAGCTGCAGATACTATAAAATCGCATCCTACTTATACAATTCAAGGTAAAAACATGCTCAAAGACAAAGTCAATTATACGATTAAAGGAATTAATTATTACCCAAAAAATTCGGCTTGGGATACTTTTGGACCACTATTTAACATCGATACCATTGCTAAAGATTTTGACATTATCAAGAAAGCAAAACTTAATTCCATTCGGATTTTCATACAGTATGATGACTTTGGCAAAGCCGATGTAAAACAAGAAAAATTAGACAAGCTAAAAAAGATATTAGATTTGGCTGAATCCAAAAATTTGGCTGTAATCGTTACTCTTTTTGACTTTTATAGCGATTACACGTTAGAAAACTGGACGTTAACCCACCGTCATGCCGAAAAAATAGTTTCCACATTCAAGAATCACAAAGCTATTTTGGCCTGGGATTTAAAAAACGAACCCAATCTGGATTTTGAAAACAGAGACAAGGATAATGTACTCAACTGGTTGAACCATATGGTTGCTGTCATTAAAAAATTTGACCCTAATCATTTAGTAACTATTGGTTGGTCTAATGCCTACGAAGCAACACATTTATCCAATAAAGTAGATTTTGTATCCTACCACTTTTATAATGCAATCGAGGATTTTGAAAAAGAAAATACTACCTTAGAAAAAGCAGTAAAAAAACCAGTAGTAATTCAAGAGTTTGGTGTTCCTTCTTATAATGGCATATGGAATTTAAGAGGATATAGTGAAGCAGATCAAGCGCAATACCATAAAAAAATGCAAGCCTTATTCAAAAAGAACAAGCTTGCATTTATGTCGTGGACTTTATATGATTTTCCTCAAGTTCCAAGTCAAGTGGCTGGGAAATGGCCTTGGCAAAAAATCAGACAGAAAAAATTTGGTTTCTTAGATAGTAAAGGAAATAAAAAACCATCCTTTTTATATATTACTTACTAATTGTCCTTCTAATTTACTGTATTCAATTTGTCTAAAGCTTTCCATGTACATTCCAACAATTTTATCCATTGATAAGGCGCTTGCGGCTCTATAATTGGTTTTGGCCAGTTGCACTCTGTACTCATCATTATTAAGAATGGCTGAAATGGCTTTTGCTAATGACTCTGCGCACTCTGGATTGAAAAACTCACCATTATACCCTTCTTCTTTAACTAATAGGCTTAAATCCCCTAGATCTGGCATTACAACCGCTTTACCATAACTTCCTGCTTGGTGCAATACTCCAGAACTTCCTGTAGTTGAAGTATAAGGAAATACTACCATCGTACTGTCATTAAAAATATTTTGAACCTCATTTTCTTCTACATACCCTGTAAATGTAATCCCAGGAACATGTGCATATTTTTCTTGTACTTGTTCTAAATAACCTGGAGTGTTAGGACTATTTGTCCCCGCAATCACAATTTCGATCGCTTCAGTTGATTTTTTTCTGATGATTTCAATGGCTTCAATTAAAATTTCTACTTTTTTATACGTTCCAAATTTTCCAAAAGCCATAACTTTTTTAGGTCCAGCTGGTAATTTAAAATTAGGTGTTTGTGGTTTTTCAAAAGAACCATGAGGAATCAATGATACGTTTTCACTTTTATATTTATCTCCTAACACATCAACGTATTTACTGATCGTAACGGCAACAATATCTGCTTTAAGGATGCATTTAGTTAGGTTAGTCCCAATGAAGTTGTAGATTTTTGAAGCTAATTTATTCTTGGTAAAACCAGCACTTTCTAAATCTACTTGTTCTAATATGTTATGCAATAAAACAACTGTATTACATCCTAATAATTTTAAAAACATAGGAATTAACAATCCCATTGCTGCAGGGATTTTTTTATCACCAAATTTTACAAACTGCAAATTGAATAAAACAGCATCTGGTTTTTCTTTTAATACCGTTTTGATAATGGTAAAGAAGTTAAAATAACTATTAAAAGACCAACAGTCTTTAACATTAACTTTATTACTATTTTCAAAATCCAATTGTTTTGGTTCTTTTGTTTTATCTGTTATTAAAACCAATTCCGATACATCTTCATTCTGTACAAAATTCTTCACTAAGTGATATCCATATTCATTTAAGGTTACTTTACTTGGTGGAAACGACGTTATAATAGCTACTTTCATATTTGTTCTGTTTTTAATTACAGTACGAATATCTTTATTTTACAAGGGCTATTTTTTAATTTTCGGTGAATGGAAACTTAGCGTAGACGAACATTCTTTTTGTTCTGATAAAAGAAAAACGATAATTGGGAAAACAACAGGATAACCATAGCAATGATTTGTACATGAACCACTTGTTCTAGTGAGTCATGGAAAAATACAATCAACCCAATTTGAGTTAATCCTATTATTGCCGAAACTACAACTGGAATGTATTGATTTATAGATAAAAAATAATAGGCAAAAATATTAGCTATGGCAAAAATTGAAGTAGCCAAAGCGTATTTCCATAATAAGAAGGCTATAGAAAGGTATTCTTTTCCAAACATTAAGTTCACTACCGTTTCTGGAAAAAGAAAAGTGACCAAAACAATTACAGTAGATAAAACAGCAATATAAGATACATATTTCATTAAGAGAGGTTGGGTTTCCTTTCCGTCCTTTTTTAGCTGAATTACTTTGGGCAATAACAACATCACAAACATCCAAGCGACAAAGTAAACGACCCTACCTATTAATGCCAATGAAGCATAATATCCTGCCTGCTCATTATCAAAATAGTGTTTTACAAGTATGATGTCACTGTTGTTGATAATGATTTGTGTTAGTTCATAAAAAGCAGTTAACATGAAAAAAGTAAAAACCCCTTTACTATCAATTAAATCATCTGCAGAAACCAACTCTTTCTTAATTTTTAAATCTCCTACAATATTTTTTTGAAAAGGATAAAGCCCAAAAACAAATGATACCGTAATTCCTGTTGCTACTATGATAGAAGGTGGAAAATCAGGAAATAATAAAATAGCCGCTATGGTAAGCAATAATCGGCTAGCCATTTCGGTTTGATAGGTAAAAGCTAGTTTGTTCATTACATTTTGGCCTTGATACAATCCCCTATTGATACTCATTAAAAAATAAAGAGGAATTCCAAAACTAAAAATCACGAACATTGTTGCTGTTTTAGTATGAAATAATTCTTGCAGTTCTTTATTAAAAACAAATATTAAAACACCTATACATACCCCTGTCAAAGCTGCATATTTTGTAATGCTCTGTGTAAATAAGGATAGTTTTTTATCTTTATATAAAACGGCATACTTGGCCGAAACGATTTGAAAAGTCATTCCCACAAAGGATAAAATCAATAAAAAAGTGATTAAAATAGCTGCATCTGAGAAAGCGGCTGGTCCTAGTATACGGCCTAACAATAAATTATATAGATAATTCCCCCCGTTTACAAAAAGAATTGTAACCATAAAGAGTTGTTCTGGACTTAATTTTCTTGGGATAGCAGGAATTGTAAAAGAAGCTATTTTCATTTCTATTAATTTTTTAAAAATTACAAAAAATATTAAAGCAAAATATCATTTAAATTTAATGAAGTAAAGAGGTCACTTACCTTTTTATTTTCCATCCCTACGATATAAAACATCTTGTCATTTCCCCAAGCTTTATTATATAATGATTCTATGCTTTTTACAGCCTCACTATCAATTTCTAAAACTTTATTTAAAGAAATAACAATCCCCTTCGAGAAGTTCAACAAAGTCTCAATATGGCTTTTTAGAGCATTCCCATTTTGCGAAACTAACGTCCCATTGATTTCATAAACTCCTGCATTGTATGTGATTTGAATTGCCATCTTATTTGTGTTTATTTGTTAATACTGACACAAATATCTTTCGAATTCACATGAAAGCATTTAATTCTTCGATGAATGGCAAGTTGCTGTAGGTGAAATATCACAGCTTTATACTTAACTTGCATCTATATAAATCAAGAATCAAAACGAATGAAAATATTAAAACAAACAATCTTTTTTCTGCTCCTTATTTTAAGTAATGTAACAAACGCTCAAGATATGAGTAAAGGGTTCAGTAATCTGGAAAAAGGAGAATTTGCTCAAGCGGAAGTATTCTTCAAAAACATTTTAAAAGACTATCCTCAAAACAAAACCGCTCGCTTGTGTTATGCTAGAGCAATTGGTCTTAATAAACAAGCCGAAAAAGCCTTAGATCTATTTATAGATTTAAAAAAAGAAAATCCTGGCGATCTGGAAATTGAACTCAATTATGCTGAAGCCTTACTTTGGAACAAAAAATTTGATGAAGCTAAAGTCTTTTACACTGCTCTTGTAGCAAAAAACCCAACTAGTTTTGTAGCTCACCTTGGGTTTGCAAATACATTATCGAATCTAAAAGAATTCAAAGAAGCTTTAATCAATGTTAATAAAGCATTAGAATTATCTCCTGCCAATCCTGGCGCTTTGATTTCAAGAAAATACATTAAATTAGGATATGCCAATCAAAAAGTAAATGAAAAAAGCTACACAGAGGCCGATGCATTTTACGATGAAATCTTAGTGGACTTTCCTAATGATAAAGAAACCTTGTTAAATAAAGCCAACTTATATTTAATCACCAAAAACATCACAAAGGGAAAAGAAACGTATAATATAATTGCTAAAAACGACCCTATTATTGCATTAAATGGATTGTCTTTAATTGAACATATTGATGGAAAAGACAAACAAGCGTTGACACTGGCTCAAGAAGCAATTCAAAAAGCACAAAATACAAATGACGAAACCATAAAAAAACAAACACAAGAGCGTTATGTACAAGCGTTAATATGGAATAAAAAATACACTTTGGCCGAAGCCAAAATAAACGAACTGAACACCAAGTATGCCAATGAAAATTGGTTATTAGCACTTTCAGCAACTTTAGCAATATACCGCAGTGACTTTAAAGACAGTATAAAATACTATTCAACAATTTTAGAAAACGACTCCAAATCATTTGATGGAAATCTAGGAATTGCTAATGCTTATTATGCTTCAGGAGAAGTTTCAAATGCAGTTGCTGCCGCAAATACAACATTGGAGATTTTTAAAAACCAAAATGACGCTATGAATTTCATGAAGAAAATCAACCAAGAATTCACACCCTATCTTGAAGAAAAATTAAGTTACTCATTTGATAACGGCGACAATACAGCAAAAGCAACCAGAACATTAATTTCACTTCCATTATCTACAAAACTTACCATAAATACAACATACCAATATCGCGAAACGGAAAACACAACAACTAAGGTAAGCGCAAAAACCAACGATTTTCTATTGGGAATTGATTATAAGTTCCTGCCTAAAATCAGTTATACTTTGGATGCTGGGGTAACCTCAGCCAACTCAAATACGACTAAATACAATCAATTATTGATCAATACTTATTTTAAAATCAAACCTTTTAAATTACAAGATTTAGAAATTGGGTATAAAAGAGAAGTTCAAAATTTCAACTCGGATTTGATTGACAAACAAATTGCTGCCAATAATTATTATTTTAACTATAACATGGGGACCAATTTTAATTTTGGTTGGTTTACCCAATATTTCTATACTTCACAAACGGATAACAATACAAGAAACCTTTTGTTTACTTCTTTCTATTATAATTTCATGTCTAAACCTGTGTTGAAAGGGGGACTTAACTATCAATATATTGCTTTCAAAAACCAAGTTCCAACGGATTATTTTAGTCCAAAGAAATTCAATGCTGTAGAACTTTTTTTAGAAATACTAAAAGACGAAAAAATTGTAGAAGCAAAGTCGTGGTTCTATAATGCTAATGTGGCTACAGGTTTTCAATTTATTGAAGACAATAGTAAGCAATGGACATACAGAGTACAAGCAAAATTTGGTTATAAATTCTCAGATCGATTATTGACTAACATTTATGGAACCCGAAGTAATATTGCCTCCACTACAGCCGCTGGATTTACCTTTAATGAAATTGGATTGCGATTAAAATGGAGTTTGTTTGACAAGCCTATTTTTAAATTAAATTAAAACAGAGCCACATAATAAAAAGATTTACTCCCTAATTACCCCCAAAAAGTAACGTACTATTTGGGGGTAATTTTTTGTTTAAAATAAACATTTGAGGAGTTATACAGCTAAGGTTAAACTGTATTTAATATTCTATAATTTAACTATAATTAGCACTATACTAAGTAATTGATTTTAAATTACAAGTTGAAAGTCCGTACTTTTAAACCCTATGGATTCTCTTACTTCATCAGTATTGGGCAACATAAAACAATCGTTGTTTTCAACACGGCATTGAATTAAAAATGGTTGAATTTGAAAAAGTTGTACTATAATTGTTTCTTCCTTTTTCACATACTGCTCTAATTCAAACTTACTTTTAGGTCCAGCCCAATCTACATTATAACAGTAGCCTATAGCACTTTTTCTCACAAAAGTAATGTACTCATCATTTAAAATAGACCATTTTATGGAGACTAAAAAACACCCATTATCACTATCCGAAAACTTAGATGCCGTATCTTTATTTACTTTAGGTTCTAATATTTTCATCCTTTTCTTATTAAATTTCTTTACCTAAAATAATAAAAATCAGCTCAAATACATAATTAAAACGATTAAATACACTAATACGATTTAAATGTACTTTTTTAGCTACAAAAAATTAAAACACCAGTAACAATCAAATATTTAGATAGTAGCGTAATGAAATGTATAGCAATTAGGTCAATAAAAAAGGCTGCCCGTGGTTGGCAGCCTTTTAAACAAAAATCTTAATTAACTAATTGATTAAAAATTTGTTTTGGAATTGTTCTTTTTCTTCAGTAGTTACAATAAATAAATAAACTCCTTTACTCAAGTTGTCTAATCCCATTGTAATCTCATTATTATAAGGAATAACATTTTTACTACTTACGATTCTTCCTGTCATATCTACAATTTGTACATGAGCACTTTCGGTAACCTTAGGCAATACAATTGTCGTAGATTGCACACAAGGATTAGGGTAGATGTAAATATTTTTAGCATTAGAAGTAACAAAACTAGGTACGCTTAAGGTGCTTGCATTTTTAAATGTTAACTGGGAAACGTTAACTGCAAACGGTTGAAAAACCTTGTAATCTCCTTGAACAGAAAACACAATCCCTTTGATTTTTTCATTAGTGTATTTCTGCCCTTGAGGATTTGTAAACTGATCTAATAGAATATTCATTTCGGCAGTAGAAGTATTTACAGGTATTTGAAAACGCAATCTGTTATTCCAGTCTGTTGTATTTTCCGTTACCAAAACAACCTCAATAGGCAATGAATTATGAACCGCAAAACCTACAGTAGAATATAAACTAGCATCAAATACTAATTCACCAGGAAGAATGTTTCTAAACACATTCAATGTACCATATAGCTCTCCTGTAACAGATGTATTTCTTTCAATACCATATTCATCTGTTGCAATAGCGTCATTAGCATCATTGTCAATCCCATAAGATGTAATTGTAGTCTCCGTTTTAGAATAATCTAAACCCCAAGGGCCATCTGCTAAATATAAGGCGTCTAGCTGTTTTGATGTATCCCCAATTATTGAAAATCCAATGTCAAATAACCTTCCTAATTCTACTTCAACATGCTCTTCGTAAGCACCAGTTAAAGATATATTTTGATCCACAAAATCAGAAGTAGTCAATTCGGTTGTTTTTTTATTGCCTTGAAAAGACACATTGGTATTTTTAGATTTATTAATTAATGTCAAATACAGTTTACCGTTACTATACAACCCTTTTTTTACAAAAACAGTTGGAATTCTATTATCAACTGCATCTGAAGACAAGGTTCCTTGTTGTTGAAATTTAGTTAGAATAGCATTTGTAATGCTACAAATTTGTCCCATTGATGAACCCCAAACTTGAAAATTAAGGTAATCTCCTTTCGGATATTGGTCAATATTCCAATAACTATGTAGTTTATTTTCGGCACCTAAGTCTTGGATCGAAAAATTCAAAGCATATTCCATCTCCCCATTGGCTCTTTTTAATTTGGCCATAATTATTTCGTACCCATTTAAATTAATGGTTCTAATATCTTCCAAAGAGGAATTATTCAAACGATCACAAATTGCTTTTGAATGTCCATAAATAGATCCCGTAGTTGCAGTTGCTAATACAGCTGCCAACCGGTTATCACCTTCATAATAATCAACTGAATATACTTGACTAGCATTTGTAATTCCAATTAAATCAGTAGGACTGGAAACATAAGTTGTTTCTGTACCAAACATACCTGTATTTGGGATAATGGTTGAAAAATCAACACTTGAACCTGATGTTTTAGCAGTGATGGAAGAAGAAATGAACTTTTTTTGTGTTGTTTTTTTATCAGCAAAACTGTTAGCCTTGATTCTGTTAAAATTTCTTTTAGCAATTAATGTAGCCAAATCACCATTACTCTCCAAACCACCGTTATTACCCGACGTCACCTTTGCCGCAATACTCACATCAGCAACATTATTAATTCTTATCGCATCAAAAGGATTTGCCGAAACGTAAAAAACCGCATCATTAAAATCATTATCACAAGAAGAATAATCTCTTCTAATATCTTCAAAACCAAGAATAATTCTCTCATTAGCAGGATCGCTTAAAAGCACGTTGTGCTGTCTTAAAGCAGCCGTTGCTTCTGGATTAAAATTAGGATTAGAGAATAACTGCCATAATCCTGGAGTTACTTTAGTTCCATCCCATCCATTGGCTAATAAAACCCAACCAATCCCTGTACCAGCAGTAAAAGTTCCAATCTTTACTTTATTTCCCGCAATTAAACTCCCACCACTTCCAGCTCCAGATACGTTAGGAAAAACTATCGTTATTTGATCAACTGTTGGTACAGTGGTTGGTGGATTATTTATATCGTATGTATAAAAACCAAGCACATTTCTATATCCTGCCCCCTCACTAATAAAGGTAACCCATACATCAGCTGCTTTTTCCAAAACTAAATCCGTATCATAACCCGAAGAAATGTATTGTGGGTTATAGACTGGAACTGGAAAACTTTCTGGTAATGAATTTTTAACTAGATCTATCGTTGATGAATTTACTACGTCACTCGTTGCAAAATATTGTGGTGTTCCATCTGAAGTATAGGGACCTAAAAAGCTATAAGATAAATGTACTGGAGGAATTGTTGCTATTGTTCCATATACAGAAACAGCTCCAACATTAGAAAACATCCTTCCGTTAAGAATACCACCCGCACCCATAGAAACCGCGCCATCATATCCAATTAAAGTACCATTCATAGTAGTACCCGCAGCCATAGCAATTGCCCCGTTTGCAATCCAAATAACATTGGCTGCTACAGCACCATTCCTCAAAGTAACGGTAGCGCCAGCAGCTGTCGTAAGCGCTCCTCCAATTTTAAAAATAAACAAAGCATTTGGATTTCCTTGAGCATCTAACGTAAGAGTACCAGCGATGGATGCTGCTGCTCCAGCAGAATATACACCTGGAACTAGCGTTTCTCCATTTCCGTAAATTGTGCTGTGGGTTGTGTTTGTTGCTATAGTATTTTGCAATTGAATACAAACTGCTTTCAAGTCTAAAGCAGCTTGTGCTGTAAGCGCATTTACATTTTCTATAGTTCCATCTATTGTTGTAGGAGATTGAAATCCAGTTACTGCTCCAATATTTGCTCCAACATTTCCTTTTAAAGTAGAGCTTCCCGTATTTGATACTGCTCCATTTCCAGAAAAAAGTACAAATTTAGCTACCGATCCAAAATTTGGTGCGGTTTGAGCACTTAATTTACTTACAAATCCAAAAAGCAACAAGAAAGAAATAAAAGTAAAAATACCTAAAAAAGAATTTCCGTTTTTATATTGAGTAGAGTTGATCATAGATTTCAAGTTTAAATTATCTAAATTTATTACTCGAAATTATGAAATCAATGTGATCTAAAATTAACTATTAGTTTAGTCCGTATTTACTATAGTTGAAATGCGGTTTAATGACGATGAATCGATTATAGTAGATTTAACCTTTTCATTAATTCAGGTCTATTGGCCCGGCTTACAGGAATTACATCTTTGGCAATTAAGACACTATTATCTTCAATATCAATGATTTTTTTAGTGTTAATTATAAAAGAACGGTGCACTTTTAAAAATAAATCTTTAGGTAATTTATCTTCAATCTTTTTAAGCGTAGAGTGCACAATATAATTTTTACCCTCCGTTTTTATATGAATATAGTCTCCTTTGGCTTCAACAATATTAACAGAAGCCATTTCAATTTTAATCAACCTTCGGTCAATATTGATATAAAATTCATTTACGTTGTCCTCAGCAACAACGGTAGTTTCTTTTGAGTTTGAATTTATTTTATATGCGCTTGCTTTTTGAATTGCTTTTTGAAAACGCTCTTCAGTAATAGGTTTTACTAAATAATCTACTATACATTCATATTCGAATGCTTCTATGGCAAAGTTTTTATCTGAAGTAACTAAAATTACTTTGGGTGGATTTTTGATCGTTTGAATAAAATCAAAACCAGTAAAATCAGGCATATGAATGTCCAAAAATATTAAATCAACATCATTTTGATTTAAATATTTGATAGCCTGCAAAGCATTTGAAAATTCACTTTCAATTGTTAGCTCTGTATTCTTTGAAATGAATTGTGCAATAATTGCTCTTGCCATTTCTTCATCGTCAATTATAATGCAATTCATAAGTCAAAGAGTGTTACAAATGATCTACAAATTCTTCCATGCTTTTTAAAATATTTTCAAAATCAGCATTCAAATCTGTTGAGTTCTTTTTTAAGTTATTTTCATATTCTTCAGCAATATAATAACTTTTTTCTAAACCAAGTATAGATATTTTATGTTTTAATTTATGTACAGATTGTGCCACTAATAAATAATTGCCCTTTTTAAATTCTCCATCATAAACTATAATTTCCTGTGGTAGCTCTTTTTTGAGAATCCCTATTATTTTATTCTTAAATTCCAAATTGTCTCCTGAGAGCTCGTTTATATAATTCAAATTAGGCTGTTCCATTTTCTTTAGCTATTGTAAAATAAAAAATTGTTCCACTATTTTCTTGGCTTTCAAGCCAAATTTTCCCTTTATATAAATCTATAATTTTTTTCACAATAGAAAGTCCAATTCCTGATGAAGGATCATTGTTTTCCAATTTAGAAAAAATATCGAAAATTTTAGTTTGATATTGTTTTGGTATTCCTATTCCATTGTCTTTAATGAAAAAACAGAACTCATTATCCTTTTCTGAATGACCAATGTCAATCAAAATCTTTTCTTTATCATTATATTTTAAGGCATTTTGAATTAGATTTTGAAATAACTGTTTGAATCTAAAGTCATTACCATACACCTTAGGTAATTGATTTTTTACAGTAACATCAGCATGATCCGGAATATGAATTGTTCTTAAAATCTCGTCTACCAAATTATTCAAATCTATTACTCTATTCTCTGCCTCTTGTTTTTCTATTGATGAATAATCTAAAATTCCTTTAATCAATAAATCCATCTTCTCCACATTAGAGAGTATTAGATTTAACGATTTAATATTAACTTCATTCATCATTTCTGGGTTATCCTCCATAAACCAATTGATTAGCGTGTCAATACTTCGCAAAGGTGCTTTCAAATCATGTGAAACCATATGAGCATACTCATTTAATTCCTGATTTTGTTTTTCAAGATTCATTAACAATTCCTCTCTTTGTTTATTGATTTTTACAATTTCTATAGATTGTTGTTTAATGTAATCCGACGAATTAAAAACGGCTGTTTTTGAAACAATTCCTTCGTCAAGGCTCATTGAATTAAGAATAAATTCAAGGTTTTTATTCACTTCTTTTAGACTCTCTGCCTCATCTCGTAATTTTTGATTGGCTTCAAAAAGCTCATCAGAACTAATTTTCATAGCTCTTTGCAATAATGCGATCTGATCTTCAAAATTTTTGTATGAATCATCAATTGCATCTAGAAAAAGATCCAGATCATTCAATCCTCCTTTTAGTTTTTTATCAATTTGCCTTTTTAGTAATGGGTTCATTATTCACTTATTAAGGTTAATGTCATTGTTTGATTGTGCAGTTCACAGGAGGCACTTCCATTAAAAGGGGCCATTTCTCCATAGGAGTAAAACCCCGTCATTGGTATTTTCTCTCCAATTGACTCTCTAACTTGCTCAACTTCTTCTTCTACCCTTTGATTCATCACTAATTTTCGGCCTATACAACTAACCAATATTGCAATTTCTGGAGCGTTCCTTCTGTTTTTCATAGCAAATTCAGCTGCAATATGTGCTCCATTTGCAATACCATCAACGGAAGCCATCATTAATTGAACTTTTGAATTCATTGGAACATCTCCCGCTAAAGTCATGGAATGATTCTCGTTATCAATATTCAAAATCGTACGCACTACAGGTTCTTTTTTTCCTTCAGGAGTTACATTTAAAGGATATAATAGAGAAGCTTGCGGTAACTCTTCCGCTTTATCACCTAAGTATTTTTTATATAAATCTAGCGCAGGCTGTCCATCAATTTCATAAAGAATATTCGCTTCTGATTTTGTTATTATGCGTTCAGGTCCAAACGGAATCCATCCGCCAAAGCTAGCATAAGAGACTTCCAAAGTTTCGCCATAAAACCCAATTAAAATAACTTCACCTTCTTTTGGATTCTCTTTATAGGAAGCTAGAGTTTTTTCAAAACGGGCATCATCACCACACATACCACCTGTTATAGACACTGCTAAATCAACATCACTTTCTAAACCGTTTATTAAAGAACTTCCATTTACAAAACTCCCTTCTGATAAAACAAATAAGTGTTTTAAATTCTTTTTTGGAATTTTATGATAGAGTGTTTCACCTAGTTTTTTTGCGTTTTTATCATAGTCTAGAATATTTTCTCTTTCAACAATAAAGGAACCTTTTTCAAATTCAATTGCAGTTACAGAGATCGAATTGTCGTTTACATTACAACATAATATTTCTCCCGATGTTGACCCAAAAACAATATGTTCATACGGGAATTCTTGCCTAATATTATTTATGATTTCTTCCTTTTCTAAAAGAATTCGATTCCCAAAAACCAATACTAAAGGGTTGTTTAATACTTTTTTCGGCTGAAAATAGTTCCATTCTTGATTTTCAATTTTAGAAGCTTGAATGATTTTCATTATTTATTTATTAAGTTTTATGAAAAAAGTTGAACCTACTCCTTCTTCACTTTCAATCCAAATTTCTCCATTATACGTTTCTATAATTTTTTTAACTATAGATAAACCTAGTCCTGTTGAATGTTCATTTGTGGAATACGACTGGAAAGTATTAAATATTTTATCGTGGTGTTTTTTTGCAATTCCAACCCCATTATCTTTAATAGAAAAAACATAGTAAGAATCAAATTCTTCCGAAGAAATCTCAACTAAACCTACTGTTCTCTCAATATAATTTACAGCATTCCCAATTATGTTTTGAAACAATTGCTGGATCCTATACCGATCAGCATTAATTACTGGCAAGGTGTTTTTTATAGTGATCGTAATGTGCTGGGGAATATGGATAATATCAATTATACTTTGAATAATTTGTTGTGTATTTACCTTTTCAATGGCCATCTCTTCTTTATCAATTTTAGAATAAGTCAAGATTCCTTCAATTAAATGATCCATTTTTTCTACTTTATTTTCAATCATTGAAAAATACTGTAAGGTTTGCTCACTAAAGGCTTTGTCATTATCTTCTTTAATCCATGAGATTAAAGAATGTATACTACGCATAGGTGATTTTAAATCATGTGATACTATTTGTGCATAATCCTCTAGTTCTTTATTTGATTTTGCTAAACTGGCTACTAATTCTTCTCTTTGATTTTCTAATAATTTCTTATTGGTTATGTTCTCTTCAATTGCAAAAAACCGAACTATTTCTCCTTTTTTATTATACAAAGCTTGACCTTGAATTTTTACCCAATATTTCTCTCCAGCTTTGGAATAATTTATAATTTCACATGTAAAAGGTTGTCCTTTTCTTATTTGATTTTTCAAATAATGAACTGTTTCTAGATTTGTTTCTTCCCCTTGTAATAAATGGCCTGGTTTTATTCCAACCAATTCCTCTTTAGAATATCCAGACATTTTTTCAAAACTGGAGTTAACCCATTCAATTTTACCCTCTATATCTGAGATGATAACTGCATTTATATTTTTCTCAGCTATCAAGGATAACAAATAAAGCTTTTCTTCCTGTTCTTTCTGTTCCGTTATATCTAAATGAATCCCTATAGACCCTGTCACTTCACCCTTTATATCATAATTTGGTGCACCACTGACTAACCAATGTCTTAGTTCTCCACTTTTATTCTTTACCTGTATTTCATAAGAATCCGTAACCCCTTTAATCCTTAATGCATTTTTAGCCTTAATTAATTCCTTACTTTCATTTGTAAAAAGTAAACTTGATGCTTCTTTACCAATTAACTCTTTTAAGCTATATCCACTAAAATCGCAAAAACTATTATTGGCTAAAACAATCCTTTCATCTTGATCAACTTCAATCAAACCTAAGTTCATGTTGGCAATAATGTTACTGTATTTCTCTTTTTCGTTTCGTAATATCTCTTCGTGTTTCTTTTTTAAAGTAATATCTACGTACGCCCTAAGGTTTCCTTTATAAATACCATCTCTAAAAATAGGAATATAGCTTCGCTCAAAAAACCGACCATCAACAAGTTCCAACACTTCATTAAAAGTAGATTTTTTACTTTTAAAAACATTTCTAAGTCGCTCCGTATACAAATCTGGGTTTTTGAAAAATCGTTTAGAATCTTCTACTGAATTTGAACAGTCCATCCCTATTAAAACATCTGGATCTTCTTCAAAATCAAACATGGAGCAAAATTTTTTATTCGTCAATAAAAGCTTTCTGTTTTCATCTTCTAAAATAATACCCGTTTGTAGATTCCGTATTAAAAATGAAAGTCGATCCTCTGATTCAATTAATTTAAAATCAGCATTCTTTTTTTCGGTTATATCTTCAATCATGGCAAAGTATTCTAATACTTTTCCATCGGAGTCTAATATAGGTTGCCCCTTAGTTTTAACCCAAAAGTTATCACCGTTTTTTCGGCGATGAAGGTGTTCAACATTAAACAGATCCCCATTTATGAACGGAACTACCATTTTAAGTAACTCTTCTTCACTGGTTTCATCACATTTACCAAGTTGAATAGGTGTTTTCCCAATTACTTCCTCTCTTGAAAAACCAGTCAATTTTAAATAGGATTCATTACACCAAAAAATTTCACCATTAGGTTTAGTAAAAACAACTCCATTCTCATTAGCACTTGCCACAAGTGATAGTCGATTTAACTCCTCTTGATCGCTTTTTAATGCTTTTTTTTGATTATTAATTTTAATTAATAATTCTTTTAATTCTTGGGTAGTAATTTCTTGCGTCTTTAGCACATGTAATAAATCCAATAAAGGATCATGGAAAGCAAAATCGTGTAGTGTTAATTTTCTTTCCCTCACTTGATTCATAGAAACAAACCACGGAGATCCAACAAATAAGATAGCTCCGTTATGTTCCTGAAATTGGCCTCTCAAATCAATAGATTCAGCCGTTGCTTCTATTACTACTAATTGATTAAAAATAGCTACTAAGTTTTCAAAAGTAGGAGTGTCAATCTGGGGTCTTTTAACTCTAAAAGAGGTCGCAAAATCATCATTCAGTCTAATCAATGGTAAAGTCTTTGCTAAACTTTTACCAAACCCTTTTATTTTTAAATCTGAACTAATTAGAATATAAAAAGGGAATAGTTTATTGAAACTATCTTCATCAAAATTAAATTCTACCTTTTTCATCCTTTTTTTACCAAATTACATTAAAAATTTCATGTGGGCTGCCTTCGTCACGACTTTGGATTAAATTAATAGTAACTGGCGTATTATACATTATCCCTAATCCTTGAATTAAACCTCTAACAAAATCTTGAAGCCCTTCTCTTTTTGACAAATAATGTAAATTAATACTGTTTTTAGTAATATCGCTTACTTTAAATTCCGGAGGTGTCAATTTAGGGTAAATAAGCATGACCCGATTATGGAAGAGTGGTAAATTTATTAAAAACTCTCTTAAATCATCTCCGCCGGCTTCCATTAAACCACCATATTTTTCTTTAGTTGTTTTTATAACCCACCATTCACCAAATGCAATTAAAACGGCACTTAATGTCATTCCCATTTCTTCAGAAACGGCCTGAGCTAACTTAAAAGTAATGTCGTCATCATAAGGTTCGCTACTTATAAAATAATCAATATCTATACCGCTACGAATTTTAATAGCATCCCATTTATCTTCTCCAAAATTAGCAACAACCAACTCTTCAATTGCTTTATTTACAATTCCGTACATATTTTACTGAGATATTAATTCATTACAACTCCAATAGTCGATTAATTTTTTTATTCGATCCACATAATCATCATACTTAAGAGGTTTCAATAGATAACCTGCAATTCCTATTCGATAACATTCCATAACATCCTTCCGATTATTAGAAGTTGTTAAAATTACAGATGGAATATATTTTAAATGATCATCTCCTTTTAAAATCTCTAAAAATTCAATCCCATTAATTTTAGGCATATTCAAATCTAATATAATGATATCCGGTATGATCTCTTTAACCTTTAAAATGGTTAGTGCTTCTTCACCGTTATTTGCTTCAATTATTTTATGTTTTAAATCCATCGTACTTAAAACTCTATTGAATTTCATTACTTCAATTGCGTCATCTTCAATTAATAAAATATTTAGGGATCTGTTCATTTGTTTTATATATAATTCGTGGACTTTAAAAGTACTATAATTATAAAAACAATGAATTTAATTTTCGTTAATTAAAAAAATACTATAGTTCAATCGTAATAAAGTGTCGACGAATGGTTTTACTCTTTTTTAAATCTCTTCTTGAATTTTCTTAGTCAAACTCTTAAAAACCAAATCATACGAGTGATCTATTAACTCTTTAACAAGCGTATCTGGAACTTCTTGATTTATAGCAATGGTATTCCAATGTTTCTTATTCATATGAAACCCTGGCTCAATAGCTTCGTACTGCGCACGTAATTCCTGTGCATAATCCGGATTACATTTTAAATTGACAGACGGCTCGCCAATTTCCCACTTTTTTAAAGAGCTTAAAGCAAATACTTTCCCCCCAACTTTAAAAACTAAAGTGTCTTCATCAAAAGGAAAATGGTCCGTCACACCTTTTTTAGACAAGCAATATTGATAATAACTTTCTAAATTCATAATTTTATTTTTTACCTATTTCACCTAAATGTGTAAATTTAAATCCAGTATCATATTTTAACCCATATCCAAACATTCTATCCATGGAAGAATGGGCAAATAAAATAATCCCAATAAGCTGAACAACTTGATTCGAACTGTAAATTCCAATTAAATAAACAAGTACAGCAATACCTCTATGATGAAATAAATCATAGGCCACAGCTCCAGATTTATTACCAAAAGCATAACCAATCATAGAGAAATCAGGAACCAAAATCAGAACCAAAAACCACCACCAAGCATAATCCAGTTGGCTGAAAAGAAAGATTCCAAAAACGAATAAGCCTAATTCTTCTAGTTTGAGTATTGTTTTCATTTGATTGTTTTTTCCATCATCTTTTCTGGACATGCTAATGCATTGAATCCAAATTTTTTATATAAAAAATGGGCGTCAGATGTGGCCAAACGCCAAATCTTTACCTCTTGCAGTTTTGGTTCTTTCATCATCTCTTCGATTAAAAGAGAAGAATACCCTTTGCCACGATGTTCCTCAGTGATAAAAACATCCATCACATAAGCAAAAACAACATAATCCGTAATTACCCTGGCAAAACCAATTTGCTGGTCATTTAAATAAATACCAAAACAAAACGAATGGTCAATCGTTGTTTGAACTTCTTCGATTGTACGTCCGGCGGCCCAATAAATGTCTTTCAAAAAGTGCTGAATGAAAGGAACATCTAATTTACTTTTTACTGTAGAAATGGTTATCATATTTTATACAAAACGGGTTTACTGGGACTGGCATCATTTTCAAAAGAGGCAATTTGTAAGTTCAACAAATAACTTCCATCCTGCACTTCATCAGCAACAAAAATCATTTCGGTTATGGTACTATCCAATCTTGCATCTGCATTCAAATTTTTAACATCCGTTACATTCCAAAAGGCTTTGTGAGCCAAAAGTTTCCCCTCATCTTTTTCTTTATCTACACTTGGTAAATCAATCAATAAATGTTGAATGCCGCTTTCGCAAATGAAACCTGCCGCATCTTCAGCCAAATAGGGCGGATTCGTATGGGAGTATTTTTTGGAAAGTTTGTTTACGTTATTAGGTAAAGTTCTAATTACAACAGCTTCAGGTGTTTTCCCATTTAAGGCATTTTCAATCTGATTTTTAGTGACTACCAAATCGCCATTAATCAATTCCGGCTCTACTGAAATCAATTCTGCTATATAAAAGAATTTTTTCAAAGATTGGTTTACACTATAAAAATCATGGGTAATATGACCCAAGCATTCCGTATGCGTACCGTGACCATGCGGATTGAATTGAATGTTATTGAAATTAGTTGAAGACATTCCTGATGCAACTTTCCCTATCCATTCATCAAATTTCACGGGTTCCATTACGGGTTTACTAATATACCACGCAATTGGATTTTCATCAGTATTAGTTAGTGGAATAGAAATATCAATGGGTTTTGACAAATCGACTTGAAATGTTGTATTGTTGTGTTGAATGGTAGTTTTCATTTATGCTGAATTTATTTCAGCATCTCATCTTGAGATACTTTTATAATATCAAATATAAATCTTTTAATTCAGGATTAGATAATTTTGCTAAATTCCATTTCCAATCTTTATGCCAATTCTTCAATTGTTTTTCTCTTTTAAACGCTTCCGAAGAATTACAAAATTCTTCAAAATAAATCAAAATAGTTGCATTATATTTTTTTGTGAAAAGCTCGCCAGTACCGTTTCTATGACAATCAATTCTGTTTTTTAAATTTTTAGTGGCGCCAACATATATAACAGTATGGTTCTTATTAGTCAAGATATATGTAAATCCTTTTTCCATAATAAAAATTAAAAAGTTTCACCCTAAAATAGTTCAACAGATCCTGAAACTAGTTCAACAGATCCTGAAACTAGTTCAGGATAAACAAATCACTTGCAATTCCATCAGTCAGAAACTTTCCTTTTTTAGTAGGTTTCAAAATGTTATTTTCTATCAAAAGTAAATCGTCATCCAAATATTTTTGTCCTTGTTTCTTTAAATAATCCAAATAAGTTGGTCCAAATTCTGATTCAATTCTGTCTAAAGAAACGCCCCAAATCGTTCGCAATCCTGTCATAATATACTCATTATATCGATCAGAAAGGGATAAAATTTCAATCTCATTTGGCAATTGATTCAAATTAATTGACTTTATATACAACGGATTATTAGCAATATTCCAACTACGAGAAATCCCATCATAACTGTGAGCTGAAGGTCCTATACCAATGTACTTTTTACCTAGCCAGTAAGCCGAATTATTTTTAGAAAAGTAATCTTCTTTACCAAAATTGGATAGTTCATAATGAATAAAACCATTTGCTTGAAGTGTTTCCACCAGAATCATAAAATGTTCTTGAGCGACTTCGTCATTTGGCTCTGCTATTTTTCCAGTTTGAATTAACTTTTTCAAAGCTGTTTTGGGCTCTACCGTCAAAGCGTAACTAGAAATATGAGGAATACCAAAAGACAAGGCCGTTTCAATATTTTGCTGCCATTTTTCATTACTCATTCCTGGAACTCCATAGATGAGATCAATCGAAATATTATCAAAACATTGCGTGGCTTCTGTCAAACATTTTCGGGCTTCCACCGAATTGTGCGCGCGGTTCATCATTTGTAAATCATCTTCAAAAAAAGACTGAATTCCAATGCTCAACCTATTGATTTTACTTTTCGAAAGCTCCAAAATTCGTTCGCTTGACAAGTCGTCCGGATTGGCTTCCAATGTGATTTCAGGATCTTCTATTACTGTATAATTTTCATAAACTGCCGCAATCAAAAAATCAATTTCATCCGAACTCATAACACTTGGCGTACCACCTCCAAAATAAATAGTCTCCACCTTCTCGTTACTTGATTCACTTTTGCGTAAGCGAATTTCTTTGACCAAAGCCAAAACCATTTCCTCTTTTTTCTTCATGGAAGTCGAAAAATGGAAGTCGCAGTAATGACAGGCTTGCTTGCAGAAGGGTATGTGAATGTAGATGCCGCTCATTTCTTAACTCGTTCTTCGTTTTGTTTTACAAAAGCATCCCAACCGATATAGCTTTTCGTGCCTACGACTTTTCCAGAATTAAAAAAGTGACAAACGGCTGCAGCTAATCCATCGGTTGAATCTAGATTCTTGGGTAATTCTTTCAAGCCTAATAATTGCTGTAGCATTTTGGCCACTTGCTCTTTACTGGCGTTTCCGTTTCCGGTAATAGCCATTTTTATTTTCTTGGGTTCATATTCCGTTATTGGAATATCTCTTGATAATCCCGCAGCCATAGCTACACCTTGAGCACGACCTAATTTTAACATTGACTGTACGTTTTTTCCAAAGAAAGGTGCTTCAATGGCAATTTCGTCTGGATTGTGGGTGTCGATTAACTCAATAGTGCGCTCAAAAATGATTTTTAGTTTTTGATAATGGTTATCGTATTTAGACAATTGCAATTCGTTCAATTGTACAAATTCCATTTTTTTATTGATAACACGTATTAAACCAAACCCCATTATGGTGGTTCCTGGATCAATTCCTAATATGATGCGTTCGTTTGCCATTATTATTTTAAAAATTTCATTTCTAAATTTATCACTTCTTTTTCCTTCCTTGAAATTTTATTTCTAATAACTTCATTCTTGTTGTTTATAACAAAAAAATGTTCTTTTTTCCGAACATAAAACTCTTCATTACCTTTATTAGGAGCAAATGATTGAGAGCAAATAATCTCATAGTCAAAAGGAATAACGAGACTGTTTTCTATTGTTACAACTCCATATTTTTTATTTTTAACCAAAATAATCGTTTGATTACTTTTATAATATAATTTATCATAAATAACTGGAATAACAACTTTTCCATCTTTTGTAATTAAACCAAACTTCTGGTTTTTTGTAACAAAATGATAATTAGAACCCGGTCCATACTCCACCCAATTTGATATTTCACTATATTCGAAAGGAATAATCACGTTACCTAATCTATCTATTACACCGTATCTATCATTTAACTTAACAATGAAACGATTTTCTTTATCATAAGTACAAGGTGAAATATCTTGATAAATAAAATCAAATATTTTTTTAAAATTATAATCTACAATCCCCACTTGATCCGTTTTCTTTATAATATAGTACTGTTCTCCTTTATATGATTCGATGTATTCATGATCAATCGGCAACACTATGTTATTATTAGAATCTATCAATCCATATTTCCCATTCTTCTTTACAACTGTTTTTTTCGAACCGCCAAATCGTTCTATTTCTTGGTATTTCAAAGGAATTAAAAGTTTCCCTTTGCCATCAACAACTCCCGTAAGTCCATTTAACCCTTTAACCTGATAGATTCCTTTGATTTTATTATTTATCTTAGAATAGTCCTTAAAATAATCTTTTACATTATCAATTATTAAATTTCCTTTTTCGTCAAATAAAGTGAGATTATTATTTTTAAACCCTACATAACTATCTGATTCATTATATTGCTCTTGAAGGTACCCAATAGAATCAAATTCGGTTTTAATTATTTGAATCCCTTTTTCATTAATTACACCATAACCGTTTTTTAAGGCTACAATTGCCAAGCCGTTTTTATTAAAAATAGTTCCCGAACGATACTTTCCAAATGGAATTCTATCAAATAAATTAGAATCTAAATATCCTACTTTCCCTTCCTTCTTTACTAAAATCAAACTGCTTTTAGAAAAACTTACTTCATCATAAATAAAATCAGATAATTGTTTTCCTAAATTTGAATAAAATGCCCATTTATTATTTTTACACACTGCAATTAACTTAATTGATTCTAACAAAATAATATTTTGAAACTCAAAAGAAATAATCGGTTCTCCTTTTTCATTAATTATTCCATATTTAGATCCCATCTTAACTTTGGCTAGTCCTAAATGATTAAAGTCTTCAACTTCTTCAAATTGAAAAACGATAATCTCTTTCCCTTTTCTATCCAAAAAACCATATTTCCCCTTAATTTTTGCAGCTGCAAGCCCTTCTGAATACAAATCTAATTCTTCATATATAATGGGGACGATTTCATTTTGATGAATATCAATATAACCATATTTATTCCCTTTCATAGCATGAATCATTTTATGTTCATCAATAGGATTCAAAAAAGTATATTTTCCAAGAGGTATAACCACATTTCCTTTTGAGTCATTAAATCCCCACGAATTATCTCCATGAACTCTTACATAAACAGCTGAATTTTCTACAATTTTTCCTTTTTTACAAGAAATAAACAACAGAACCAGAAATAATAATATGAAAGAAGATTTTGCCAAAAGATTTGTTTAAAGTTTAAAGTTCAAAGTTTAAAGTTTTGTTTCTTTGCACTCATGATTTCAATTCCTCACAAAACTAAGCAATTCCTCGTACTTCTAATCAAAGTTTTGATTGTGGGTGGCGCATTTTATTTCATTTACAATCAACTCGCCAATAATGACAAACTAGACTGGGTTCAGTTTATAGTTAAATTCAAAAAGAACCAATCTGTACTTGGAATTGGTTTTATATTACTTTTGAGTGTTTTGAATCGCTATTTTGAGATTTTAAAATGGCAAAACCTGGCTTCCTATATTAAACCTATTTCCCTATCTGAAGCTACTAAACAAGTTTTGGCCGCGTTAACAGCGGGAATTTTTACGCCAAATGGTGTAGGTGAATATGCAGGAAAAGCATTGTACTATGAAAAACAAGATACGAAGCAAGTAGTATTCCTTAACCTGATTTGCAATGGTATCCAAATGGTATTGACAGTAATCATAGGAATATTTGGCTTGTTGTATTTTAATGCTAAATACAATGTGATTACTACAAAAACGGTTGCCATTATTTTTGGAGCATTATTACTAACATTTATAGTGTTATTTTCAGTGAAAAAAATTGCGATTAAAGGCTATTCTATCGAAAAACTGATTCATAAAATCAATGAAATACCAAAACGAATTCACCAGAAAAACATAGTATTAGGCTTTTCCCGTTACCTCGTTTTTTCGCATCAATATTATTTTCTATTCTTGGCTTTTGATGTCGACTTACCTTACTTGACTTTGATGGCTGCCGTAACTAGTGTTTATTTCTTAGCTTCCTCGCTACCTACTTTTCAGTTTTTGGACTTTGCAGTAAAAGGGAGTGTCGCCATCTTTTTCTTTGGAATATTAGGTGTAAATGAATGGATTGTCATATTTGTATCTACACTGATGTGGTTTCTAAATGTAGTTTTGCCAGTATTCATAGGTAGTTACTATGTACTGAGTTTTAAATCCCAAAAAATTGCATAATGCTTATTTTAATCATCATATTATCCATTTATTTCATAACTATTGGTGCTTTAATTTATGGCTTTACAAAAATAAAAAAGTATGATGCTATTGGCTTAGAACCAAAGACGGAATTCACTATTATTGTTCCGTTTCGAGATGAAACCGATAACTTACCCCTTCTTCTGGCTAGCTTATCCAAACTCAATTATCCAACAAACTTATTCAAAGTAATTCTGGTAGATGATGATTCTAAAGAAAAATTTCTGGTTCCAACTTTCACCTTTCAGGTTTCGGTACTAAACAACATCAGAATTTCAAAATCGCCAAAAAAAGATGCTATCGTAACGGCAATGAATACCGTAACAACGGATTGGATTATTACCACTGATGCTGATTGTGTAGTTGATAAAAACTGGTTATTAATTCTCGATAATTACATTCAAACGCATAAGGTTACTATGATTGCTGGTGCTGTGACTTACGATTGTCAAAACACTTTTTTACATCAGTTTCAACAACTAGACATCGCCAGTTTACAAGGCGCCACAATAGGAAGTTTTGGAATAAAAAAAGGGTTCATGTGCAATGGCGCTAACTTGGCCTACACCAAATCCCTTTTTCAAAAATTAAATGGTTTTGAAGGAAATGATAAAATTGCCAGCGGTGATGATGTCTTTTTATTGCAAAAAGCGATTGTTGCATTCCCAAAGCAAGTGCATTATCTAAAATCAAAAAATAATATTGTAGTTACAAAACCTTTGGACGATTGGAAATCCTTATTTTATCAAAGAGTGCGTTGGGCTTCAAAGACAAGTTCGTATCAAAGTGTTTTTGGAAAAACACTAGGTATAATTGTATTTACTGGTAATTTAGCTTGCATTTGGACTCTTGGATATGGGCTTTTACACTTTAGCAGTAGTCTTCTTTTTTTAAATTTGCTTGCATTTAAAATTATTGTCGATGCCATTTTAATCTTGCAATCCAATCACTTTTTAAATTCAAAAAAAACATCTTATCTTCTACTGAGTAGTTTATTCTATCCTTTTTTTAGTGTTAGTGTGGCCTTATATTCTCTATTTGGAAAATACGAATGGAAAGGACGACCATTTTCTAAATAGTTTTTTTATTTCTAAAAATTAAACCTGTCAAAGTAATGGCAATCACCATTGGAGAAATAATACTCACAACGGCATTCCCGATTTTTTCCAATTCTGTCCCAAAATAAAATCGCATCGCAATCAAAACCATAGCAAAAAGTACAGCTATCGACCAGTAACTCAAGTTAATTCTTTTGATATCTTTATTTTTTTCGGGCAAATTATAAATATAATATGCAATCCATATCAAACCAATTATTGAGCTAACATGCTGTGCAATCTTATATACAGGGATCCCGTAAATTTCTATATTAAAAAAAGAAAAATTTTGAACCATAAAGCCATCCCAATGTGTCATAGAATCCCATAAAATATGAGATACAGCTCCTAAAAAGAAACAAATTAAAACGGTGAAAATATTATTTTTAAAATAATTAACCCAATTTGATTCTTTTAATTCTTGCATTCTTTTTTGAAAAAAAACAGGAGTATTCTCTATAAATGGTCTTTTTATAATTTCATGAAAAGTAAACATCACTATAAAGCCCAAGGGAAAATCAATTAGAAATATACCAAGCAAAGTATGACTGATCTCGCTTTGCATTCTCATTCGGAAGAAATACTCCAAATCAGGTGACATAGAACCTACTATCAAAGCGGTAGCTGACAATTTTTTGTTTTTTAAAAACGGTAAAATAATAGCTGGATGTGATAAGGTAAAAGGCATTATTTATTCTACTTTAAGAATTACTGGAAGAATAAATTGTGTTGTCACAGGTATTCCTCGTTTTATAGCTGGATTCACTTTAGGAAAATCAACGAGCCTAACATGCAATATACTATCAATTTTTATGGTGTCATAAGCAACTGAATCTTTAGGAAATAGTGGCTCAAATTTCATTTTTGCATTTGGAAATATCGTGACTTTTACTTCGATAGTGTCTAATTCAGGATACAAGATTGAAAGGGTATCACTGCTTAATTTTTCCTGTATTAGTTGAGTTAAAAAGGTAAAGAAACACTGTTGTCTGCGCTCCTTATTCTCCAATTTATCACAATCAACAAAAGAAGGAAATTCATCGACTTCTTTCCAATTGATGGCTTTCAACTCTTTTTGCAACAATTCTTTTTCCGAAGGCACTTGCTTTTCGAAATATTGGCAGGAAGAAAAAAGTAAGAATACTAAAAAAAAGTAATAGTGCTTCAATGTTTTGGTTTTGAATTGGGCTAATATTTTATAAAAATACAATTATTATTTATGTGATGCTTTCGAAAGCAAATAATCTTGATAGCTTTCGGCGAACCATTTCCTTTTACTTGCCTCAGCAGCTTCTTTTTCCGCTGGATATAAAACTGCCAATCTATCGGAGAATGCTCCAATTTGAATGGTATAATTATAAAACTCTTTCTTTGTTAATATGAAATCAGGCATTCCTTTTTTACTAGAAAATTCAAAAAAAAGTTGATCAAATTGTTTCAATGAAAAATTAGAAACTTTCTTTTTATTCGCAATATAAATAGAATCTTTCAACAAGCTATCTTCGGTATTAATGGCTTTCGTTTGAGCATAAAGCGTTCCTGAAAAAATATTGAAAAACAACATTAACCCTATTATTAATTTAATTTTTCTCATATTCGTTTCTAAATTAAAAGCTATTATATTAATGCAAAATTACTAAAAAATTAAATTATGGACATACTACTTTTAATCATTGGTTTTATTTGCATGATTATAGGTGTTTTTGGCAGTTTTATGCCTGTAATTCCTGGATTAAGTGTAAGTTGGTTTGGCTTATTATTACTTTATTTTACAAATACTATTCCCGTAAATTACTGGGTTTTGGGAATTACATTACTAATTACACTCCTTCTTTCTGTTTTAGATTATTTCATTCCTGCCAAAGGCGCTAAAAAATTCGGGGGAAGTTCTTATGGAATTTGGGGAACAAATATTGGCTTATTTATCGGACTCCTTATTCCAATCCCTTTTGGGTTTATAATAGGTGCTTTTCTTGGAGCCTTCCTTGGCGAATTACTATATGATTCAAAAAACCATACGCGCGCACTAAAAGCTGCGACAGGATCATTGATAGGTTTTCTGGTTTCTAGTTTTATGCAGTTTTTAGTTGCAATCCTTTATTTGGGATTGTTTATTTCGATTGTTTGGCAATACAAATCGGCCTTGTTTTAATTTCCAAAACAGTTTAAAATCAAAAAAGCCATCCCGAGAAACGGGAAAGCTTTTCATTGGTCTAACTACTAAACCCGGTCTCGTTGCTACCAACTCGACCAAACAACACAACTAATCTTAAAAACCTTTTAGGGGCAAAAAAGCCTTTCCGTTAAGAAAGGCTCTCCCCAATATGCGGTCTGGACGGGACTCGAACCCGCGACCCCCTGCGTGACAGGCAGGTATTCTAACCAACTGAACTACCAGACCCACTCATTATTGCGGTTGCAAAGATACAATAGAACTCGAATAATACAATAGTTTATGCCTTTTTTAAATAAAATAATAAAGAAAAAACACAACCTTCTGATTACTATTGTTTTAAAACCAAATAAAAGTAAAATTACTTCAAAAACAAGCTTTAAATTGGATTCCTATCCAATAGCTGTTAATTAAAAATGCCCTTAAATCAAAAAAGCCATCCCGAGAAACGGGAAAGCTTTTCATTGGTCTAACTACTAAACCCGGTCTCGTTGCTACCAACTCGACCAAACAACACAACTAATCTTAAAAACCTTTTAGGGGCAAAAAAGCCTTTCCGTTAAGAAAGGCTCTCCCCAATATGCGGTCTGGACGGGACTCGAACCCGCGACCCCCTGCGTGACAGGCAGGTATTCTAACCAACTGAACTACCAGACCAGCTGCGTATTGCGGTGGCAAAGATACAATAGATTTCGAGTTACACAAACGTTTTTACTTAAAAAATAGCTTTTTTTTCGAAGTATTATCCAAAGTTTTGTTTCTCAGCCAAGTATGTCATTAGTATTTTTTCAAAATCGTCACTTACACTTACAGGAACGTATTTAATTCTATTTTGAGCACAAGTTAACGCTAGTTTTTTAAAGTACGATTGCATCTGTTTTTCATATTCCTGCTTCACATTATCGGCAAAAACCGAAATTTCTTCCCCAGTCTCTACATCAATAAACTTTCTTGGTCCATTGTCAAAGTCAAAATTCAATTCGGTTTTATTATCCACCACATGAAACAAGACTACTTTGTGTTTATTATGCTTCAAATGTTGCAAAGCATTTAACAACACTTCTTCCTCACCCATTTGAAACATATCCGTAAATAGAATAATCATCGAACGGCGATGCATTTTCTCCGCTATTTGATGTAAAAAAGTAACCGTATCCGTACTTTTTTTAATTGTAGGGGTAACCAACAAATTCTCCAATGTATTCAGAATCATTCTATGGTGACGATCACTCCCTTTTTCGGGAGCATAGTACTCATAACTATCCGAAAACACACTCAAGCCCACCGCGTCTCTTTGCTTCTTTAAAAGATTCATTAAGACCGCTGAGGCCAAAACAGAGAAGCCCACCTTATTTTCGTAGAAATTTTGATCTGCTTTTAATTTGGGATAATGCATGGACGAAGAGTTATCAATAATAATATGACAACGCAAATTAGTTTCTTCTTCAAACCGTTTTGTATACAATCGATCCGTTTTGGCAAACAACTTCCAGTCAATGTGTTTGGTGCTCTCGCCCACGTTATACACCTTGTGTTCTGCAAATTCAGCCGAAAAACCATGAAACGGACTTTTATGCATGCCCGATATAAATCCTTCGACCACTTGGTTTGCCAACAATTCTAGATGTTGAAAACTGGAAATTTTCTCTATTTGCGATTCGATCTTCATATTCCAAAGTTATTAAAAGATTGAATGAATTAAAAATTAAAAGATTACAAAACGCAAACGCACAATAAATAGAACCACAGAGGCTCAAAACATATTTATCGGATACAAAAAAAGGCTTGACTTGCGCCAAACCTTTAATCTGAATTTATTTAAAAATTCTATAATAAATCATAATCTACCGATTACAACAAAGCGTCCAAACTATCTGCGTAAGTTTGCTTAGGAGCTACTCCTACTTGCTTTCCTACTACTTCTCCGTTATGAAAAACCAAAACTGTTGGGATGTTTCTCACTCCGTATTTTGCAGCAAATTCTTGGTTTGCGTCAACATCAACTTTCCCAATTACCACTTTCCCGTCGTATTCAGTACTCAATTCGTCAATGATTGGTCCAACCATTCTACAAGGTCCGCACCATGCTGCCCAAAAATCCACCATCACTGGTTTGTCTGATTTCAAAACTACTTCTTCAAAAGTAGCGTCTGTTATTGCTAAAGCCATATTATCTTTATTTAAAGTTTAAAGTTTTAATCGATTTCAAAACTAGAGTACAAATTTAGAAATTAAAAACAAACCAAACACTATTCGTAAATTAGTTTTGATTATAAAAGCATTGTAATTCGTTATACCTCCAAAATCTTAGATTTATTGTGAAATCTTTAATCTTAAAAAACCTGCAAATGAATTGTTTTCTTGTTTTTATGAAGCTATTCCTGCTGTCCGCTATATCTTTTATGACCTGATTGCCTCGTACCTCGTCAAAACAGTCCATAAAAGGATGCCGTTACCATCAGGGCTAAAAAAGAGATAACCTACCACTCCTTTTTATAAAATCAACTCACTGCTTATAGACTATATCTTAACCCTAAAGTTAAACCAACACCACTAATACTAATATAAGAACTTAAATCATCTGTTGGCTTTGAACTATCAAAACCAGATGCGTTAGTCTCTTGATTGTTTGAGTTACGATCTATATGATCCGAATAATTAGTATATCGCTCAGCAGTAGTTACATATAGCGGATGCCCCTCTGGCAAAGTCAAACGGTCCGTACCATTATAAGTATAGGCTGTTACTTCCTTATCTTTACCATGAACTGTAAAATTACGGTATTCAATTTCTCCAAAAGCGGCTAGTTTTCCGGAAATTTTATAGGAAGTCCCCAATGCAGCAAGGAACCCTACGGTCGGATTTGGCTTAATTACATCTTCACGATAAATCACAGCTCCATTAGATATTGCATTGGTTTTAATATCTAGTTTACCATTAACTGGCACAATTACCCCCACTTTCGTATACGGTTCAAATCCTTTTACTTTACCTAAATACAATACTAATGCAGGAGCTAAATCTAGTGCCCTTACTTGACCTTTAGCTTGTAAAACCGTTACATCCTGAGAAATGGTCTCTACCATAGTTTTACTATTGCTCGCATAATAATTAACCCCCATTTCAGCACCTAAACGATCCGTAAAACGGTATCCAATTGACAAACCAGTTCTAAATCCTTCTCCAAACGATCCTGTTATACTTTCTTTCGAAACGAGCACTCCATTTTCATACACCTGTTTTAATGGTTCTCTACCGTTAACACTTGGAAACTCAGTCGCAGCGGCTTGTACAAAATACGATCCTCCTAATTTAAAATACCAACTTTCCTTCTTTTCAGTTTGACCAAAAACAGACATTGTAAAAGCTATAAATCCTAATAAAAATAGGTTCTTTTTCATGTTTTCTATATTTAATTTACTACAAATTTAAATTAAATTTGTAGTAAATTAAAGTCATTTTAAAACATAAACTATTAATACAAATACCCCAAGTTATTAGATAAATTAATCCCTATTTGAGTACGATTTAACATATTAAAACATAAAAAAACCAAAAATTTAACCGTTAAAAAAAGTCCTTATTTATTAAGTTACTAATTCAACTTGAAATTAATTTGTAATTTTTCTAATTCAAATAACAATTCATTTGAAATCTTAATTTTAAGCCTTCTACTAGGCATGGTCAACTTAGTCACTACTTTAATTTCTTCCACTTCAGTAACGCTAATCGCCTTATTTCCTACTTCATCTGACACCTCAACATCTTCGTTTTCTTCTACAAAATCTTCTCCTTCTGGCAGTTCAGCAACAGTTTCTACAATTTTTTTAATCTTTTCCAATTCCATAATTTCAAAAGAAACTTGACCGTCTCCCTTATTTTCCTGAAAAAGATGACTTAATTTATGGATAAACTCTGCTTGTAAATCGGTGATATTCAATAAAACAACCAATTTTTTAGCAAACGTATCCAATACATCTTGTAAATATTGAACCAACATAAATTGAATTCTTGGCTCACTCCTTTTACCCGTATCTTGATTTACCCAGCCTTCTTTTACTAACACTTTCATATAAGTAAAATTATTTTGAATGAAGAAATGCCTGAATTTTAAATATTCTTCTCCAAAAATCTTGAACTCGTAACTTTCGTCATATCCTTCCAAATTGAATATCCCCCAGCCTTTCCCGTTTTTGGCAACTCGATGTTGCACATTATTTATAATTCCTCCAAAGGTCAAATTTTTACCTACATGAAGTTCTAAGTTTTTAAGCGCTTCTAACTTAGCATTGCAAAAATATTTCATCTCAAATTTATAATCATCCAATGGATGTCCCGAAATATAAATTCCAACTACTTCTTTTTCTTTAGCCAGTTTTTCCATAGTGCTCCAATCTTCACAAGGCGGCACAATAGGCTCATCAATTTGAACATCACTGCTTTCGCCAAACAAACTTACCTGTGAGGAGTTTTCGTTCTCTTGAAACTTGGCACCATAACGAATGGCTTTTTCATAAAAAGTAATTCCATCGCCATCATCATGAAAATATTGAGAGCGTAAAGTCCCTTCAAAAGAGTCAAAACCGCCTGCCAGTATCAGATTTTCTAAGGCCTTTTTATTGGCAGCACGCAAATCAATACGTTTGGTTAAATCAAACACTGATTTATATCGACCGTCTTTTCTATTTTCAACAATAGTATTCACGGCTCCTTGTCCCACTCCTTTTATGGCTCCCATCCCAAAACGAACTGCATAATTGTCATTTACAGTAAATTTATAGTACGATTCATTGACATCTGGACCTAAAACTTCTAAGCCCATACGTTTACATTCCTCCATAAAAAACGAAACTTGCTTGATATCACTCATGTTATTCGAGAGTACTGCTGCCATGTATTCAGCCGGATAATTCGCTTTTAAATAGGCCGTTTGATACGCAATCCATGCATAACAAGTGGAGTGTGATTTATTAAAGGCATATTCCGCAAAGGCTTCCCAGTCTTTCCATATTTTTTCTAATTTATCCTCAGCATGCCCTTTGGCTGCAGCCTGATTAATAAATTTAGGCTTCATTTTATCCAATACATCCTTTTGCTTTTTTCCCATTGCTTTACGTAAAACGTCAGCATCACCCTTGGAGAAGTCGGCTAATTTTTGAGACAAAAGCATTACCTGCTCTTGGTAAACTGTAATCCCGTAAGTATCTTTCAACAGTTCCTCACAAGCATCAAGATCATAAATAATCTCTTCTTCTCCATTTTTCCTTTTAACAAAACTTGGAATATAAGCAATTGGTCCAGGACGATAGAGTGCATTCATGGCAATCAAATCGGGAAAAACTGTCGGTTTCAATTCCTTCATGTATTTCTGCATTCCAGGACTCTCATATTGAAATATCCCTACCGTTTCTCCACGTTGAAAAAGCTCGTACGTTTTCAAATCATCAATTGGAAACTCGTCCGGATTCAAATCGATATTACTTCTATATTTAACTAGTTTAACCGTGTCTTTTATTAAGGTCAGGGTTTTCAAACCCAAGAAGTCCATCTTTAACAAACCAGCAGTTTCAACAACGGAGTTGTCAAATTGGGTTACATATAAATCGGAATCTTTGGCCGTAGCTACAGGCACAAAATCGGTAATATCACTAGGCGTAATAATTACACCACAGGCGTGAATCCCTGTATTTCTAAGATTTCCTTCTAACACTTTGGCTTGCTGAATCGTCTCACCACCTAATCCATCTTCCCCAGCCAGCTCAATTAGTTCTTTTATTTTATCATATTCTTCAGGGCGAACCGCTTTTTTAATAAGCGCCTCATCCTCATTCAGGAATCGTGCTAAATTCCATTTGGATGGCATCATCCCAGGAATTAGTTTTGCAATTTTATCCGCTTCAAACAAAGGCAAATCCAATACACGAGCCGTATCACGTATCGCTGATTTGGTTGCCATTTTTCCGTAAGTAATAATTTGCGCTACCTGTTTTGACCCGTATTTTCGAATCACATAATCCATCACACTGCTACGTCCTTCATCATCAAAATCGATATCAATATCGGGTAATGACACACGATCGGGATTCAAGAAACGCTCAAAAAGCAGGTTGTATTTTAAAGGGTCAATATTGGTGATTTTTAAACAATACGCCACTACTGAACCCGCTGCAGATCCACGTCCAGGACCTACAGAAACCCCCATTCTTCTCGCTTCGGCAATTAAATCTTGTACAATCAAGAAATAACCTGGATAACCTGAATTTGAAATAGTTAATAATTCAAAATCCAAACGCTCCCTTACCTCTTCCGTGATTTCTGGGTATCGTCTATTAGCTCCTTCGTAAGTAAGATGTCTTAAATACGCATTTTCCCCTCGAACTCCACCATCTACTGCATCTTCAGGAACATTAAATTCTACTGGGATTTCAAACTTAGGCAGCAAAACTTCCCGTGCCAGATTGTAAATTTCGATTTTATCAACAATTTCAGTTAGATTCGAAATCGATTCTGGCAAGTCGGTAAAGAGTTTTTTCATCTCCTCACCGGTCTTGAAATAGTATTCTTGGTTGGGTAACCCAAAACGATAACCCCGACCACGACCTATAGGTGTAGTTTGTTTTTCACCATCTCGCACACAAAGTAAAATATCGTGCGCATTGGCATTGGCCTTATCAATATAAAAGGTGTTATTTGTCGCTACAATTTTGACCTCATGCTTTCTCGCTAATGAAATCAAAGTGGTATTCACCCTATTTTCATCTTCTTGATTGTGGCGCATTACCTCAATATAGAAATCATCTTTGAATTGTTCTTTCCACCACAATAAGGCTTCTTCAGCTTGGTTTTCACCAAGATTTAAAACTTTATTTGGTATCTCTCCATACAAATTTCCTGATAAAACAATGATGTCTTCTTTGTACTGCTGAATGACTTTTTTATCAATTCTGGGAACATAATAAAAACCTTCAGTATACGCGATTGAAGACATTTTAGCCAAGTTATGATACCCTTTTTTGGTCTTCGCCAAAAGTACTATTTGGTATCCATTGTCTTTTCGAGACTTATCTTTGTGATCTTCACATACAAAAAACTCGCAACCCACAATTGGTTTCATAGGAACCTCAGTTGGTTCTTCACCATCAGCAATTAAAGTTGCATTCTTAGCTTCAGCTGCTTTATTATGATTTAAAACATCTCTAACAAAGTGAAAGGCTCCCATTAAATTCGCATGATCCGTCATCGCGACAGCAGGCATTTTTTGTTGCGCAGCCGCTTTCACCAATTGTGCAATACTAATAGTTGATTGTAAAACCGAAAACTGGGTGTGATTGTGTAAATGAACAAAGTCAGTATCTACAAGTACTTTTTTATTCTCAGTAAGTTCTTGTTTAGAAAGTACAGCCGCTTGCTTTTCGCCAAACTGCTGACGAATTTTATCTGAAGCTTCTTTTAAATTAATATGTTTTAACCCAATAAGCTGAATTTCCCTTGGATTCTTTGATTGAAAATCCTGAAAATAACCAGCTGGAACATCTAGTTTTTCCTTAGTAAAACTTTCTCTTCTAATCAATTCAAAGAAACATCGGGTAGTTGCCTCTACATCGGCAGTAGCGTTGTGCGCTTCAGAGAAAGGCCTATTGAATAAATACTGATGTAATTCGGTTAGCGTTGGCAACTTGAAACGTCCCCCACGACCTCCTGGGAGTTCCAGTAATTTTGCAGTCACTTCCGTACAAGTATCAAGGACAGGCATGGAAGCCATTGGACTTTCAACTCCTAAACGATGGAACTCACAACCCATAATGTTGACGTCAAAACCTAAGTTCTGACCTACAATAAATTTAGCTTTACCTAACGCTTCATTGAACTTCTCTAAAACTTCAGCTAAAGAAATCCCGTTTTCCTGAGCCAATTCGGTAGAAATTCCATGAATTCGTTCTGCATCATACGGAATATTAAAACCTTCGGGCTTGACCAAATAATCTTGATGCTCGATGAGTTTTCCCATATCGTCATGCAGCTGCCAAGCGATTTGTATACATCGAGGCCAGTTGTTTGTATCGGTTATAGGGGCATCCCAACGCTTTGGTAATCCTGTGGTCTCCGTATCGAATATTAAATACATAGCTGTAAATGAGGTGATTGCAATTTGTGTGAATTACAAAAAATGAATGTCAAATTTAGTTGTTTTTTTAAGTAAAAACTAACGCAAGTTATCAACAAAAGAACACTACTATAAAAATCTTATTGCTCTTCACAATTCGTAAATTAAATTCAATTTCAATACTGCTAAACTCAAAAAAGGAAGGGCAAAGTCACAAAAAATTGCACTGCCATTTTTTTGGATGTCGTAGTATTTACTTAAAAAAAACAAATACAATCAAGTCGAAAAAGCAATTTTAATTCTACTAAAAATCAAATAAAAAGAGGTCTACTCCAAAAATAAAAAACAAACAATCATTGACTATTCGATACAAAAATACCTAAATATTAGTTTTTTAATCATAAAAAAGTTTGCTTTTAGTGTTTTAGGCATTAAATCATCAAAACTTTAAAATCCCGTTACCTCTTTTTTTAACCATCCGCGAAAGAAAATAAAAATAAAAATAAAAACAGTTTACAAAACACCAAATAGATAAAAGGAAGTGGTAAGCAACCGTAAAAACAGTTTGGGTATCGTATATAATGAAGAATCGAAATTGACAACTTTAATTGTTTTATTAAATTTGCTCTCCATGTTTACAATTTTAGAAAGTTAACTTGATTGGAACTAAAGAAATACACTTAAAAAATATTAAAAATGAGTACTACATTATTTGACAAAGTATGGGATTCGCACGTGGTGCGTAAAATTGAGGATGGACCAGACGTGTTTTTTATTGACCGTCATTTCATTCATGAAGTGACTAGTCCTGTTGCTTTTTTAGGTTTAAAAGAAAGAGGAATTAAAGTTTTATATCCAGAGCGCACTTTTGCTACTGCCGATCACAATACACCAACAATAAACCAACATTTACCAGTTGAAGATGCTTTATCAGCAAATCAGTTGAAAGCATTAGAGGATAACGCTGCTGAATATGGAATTTCACACTGGGGACTAGGTCATCAAAAAAACGGAATCGTTCACGTAGTTGGTCCTGAAAACGGAATTACTTTACCTGGTGCTACCATTGTTTGTGGAGATTCACACACTTCTACTCATGGAGCTTTTGGAGCGATTGCTTTTGGAATAGGAACTTCTGAGGTAGAAATGGTTATGGCTACTCAATGTATTATGCAGCCAAAACCAAAGAAAATGCGTATCAACGTAAACGGAACTTTGAGTAAAGGTGTAGGTCCAAAAGACGTAGCACTTTATATCATTTCTCAATTGACAACTTCTGGAGGAACAGGTTATTTTGCTGAATATGCCGGAAACGTTTTCGAAGACATGTCTATGGAAGGTCGTATGACAGTTTGTAATTTAAGTATCGAAATGGGTGCTCGTGGAGGTATGATTGCTCCAGACCAAAAAACATTCGATTTCCTTGAAGGTAGATTATATGCGCCAAAAGGAGAAGCTTGGACAAAAGCAGTTGAATACTGGAAAACATTAAAAACAGATGCGGATGCTATTTTTGACGCCGAATTAAACATCGACGCAGCAGATATCGAACCAATGATTACTTATGGAACTAATCCAGGTATGGGAATTGGTATTTCTAAAAGTATCCCAAATGCTAGTCAAGTTCAAGGTGGAGCTGAAACCTATAAAAAATCATTAGCCTACATGGGCTTTGAAGAGGATGATGTAATGATAGGAAAACCTATTGACTTTGTTTTCTTAGGTAGTTGTACAAATGGTCGTATTGAAGATTTTAGAGCTTTTACAGAAATTGTAAAAGGACGTAAAAAAGCAGATAACGTAACAGCTTGGTTGGTTCCAGGATCTCACGTTGTCGAAGCACAAATCAAAGAAGAAGGATTATTAGACATTCTTACTGAAGCTGGTTTTGTACTGCGTCAACCAGGATGTTCTGCTTGTTTAGCAATGAATGATGACAAAGTACCCGCAGGAAAATACGCGGTAAGTACTTCAAACAGAAACTTCGAAGGGCGTCAAGGTCCAGGTTCAAGAACTCTGTTAGCTTCACCAATCATGGCAGCAGCAGCGGCAGTTACTGGAAAATTAACAGATCCTAGAGATTTGTTTTAAAAATTTCAGAATGCAGATTTTAGATTTCAGATTTCGCTAACGAATAGCTTTTACTGAATTACAACCTAAAATCTTCAATCGAAAAATGATTTACATGATTAATAAAAAACATTTTGGAATATCAATTTAGTCTTTCAAAAGAGAATCTAAAATATGAATTCTAAAATCTAAAATTACAAAAAATGGCATACGATAAATTTAACATCCTTACCAGTAGTGCAGTGCCACTACCTATAGAAAACGTAGATACAGATCAAATCATCCCTGCTCGTTTCTTGAAAGCTACTAAACGTGAAGCCTTTGGAGACAATCTCTTCAGAGACTGGAGATACAACGGAGACGATACTCCAAAAGCAGATTTCGTTTTGAACGACTCAACTTACTCAGGAAAAATCTTGGTAGGAGGGAAAAACTTTGGTTCAGGTTCATCACGTGAGCACGCTGCTTGGGCGGTTTACGATTATGGATTTCGCGCAGTAGTTTCTTCGTTCTTTGCAGATATCTTCAAAGGAAACTGTTTAAATATTGGTGTTTTACCTGTTCAAGTGAGCCCTCAATTTGCTGATGCAATCTTCAAAGCAATTGAAGCGGATCCAAAAACAGAATTAGAAATCAACTTGCAGGAGCAAACGATTACTTTGAAAGCTACTGGAGAAAAAGAATCTTTTGATATTAATGGATACAAAAAGAACAATATGATCAATGGTTTTGATGATATTGATTATTTACAAAATATCAAACCAGAAATAGTAGGTTTTGCAGATAAACTGCCATACTAAAAAATCGAGTTCAGTATATTTAGACCTGACAGATTTTTAAAAGCTGTCGGGTCTTTCTAAATTAAGCAAATCAGTATAATTGTTTAAAATTATTCGACAAAAAATAAATTTAAATAATTCAATTATAAATGAAAGCTAACAAACACATACAAAGAGACGAAGAAGCTAATAAAATATTTGATAATAGAAGTCTAAAAAAAGATTACAGGCACTTGATTCAAATTTTGAAACCTGGTATGAAGGTTTTAGATGTAGGTTGCGGGACAGGTACAATTTCGAAGGATATTGCCAATATTATAGGACCAAAAGGAAAAATAACCGGAATCGACAATACAGAAAATTTTATTTTAAGTGGCAAAAAATCGTATGGTAATAGCGTAAATCTAGAACTTATTCATGTTGATTTATTTGATTTCCATCCAAATGAAAAATTTGATTTAATTGTTTCAGCCAGAACATTACAATGGTTGAGCAATCCAAAAGAAGCTTTGATAAAAATGAAATCATTATTAAAGTCAAACGGACAAATTTCGATTCTTGATTATGACCACATAAATATGATATGGAATCCATCCCCACCAGAAAGTATGCAAACATTTTACAATACGTTCTTAAAATGGAGAGCAGATGCTGGAATGAATAACAGAATTGCAGAAGATTTACCTAATTTATTTAAAGAAGTAGGTTTTCATTCGATTGAAAAAATTAACTCAGATGAGTTTTACAATAAAGAAGATTCCAATTTTAAATCGAAAATAAGTATTTGGTCAAAAGTGGCAGGCTCAACACAAATGGTAGAAGAAGGTTATTTAGACAATAATTTGCGATTGAAAGCCATTGAAGAATATAATAATTGGATAGAAACAGAAGCGATTTCGATGACAATGAAATTAAATGAGGTGAGAGGAAAAAACCAATCACCACAACAATAATTTTCCTTTAAAAGGAATTTAGAACAGGAATATGGAAAAAAGAAAAATTGAAATAATGGATACGACACTCCGCGATGGTGAACAAACCTCAGGAGTATCTTTTTCTGCCGCAGAAAAACTAACCATTGCCCAATTATTACTGGAAGAATTAAATATTGATCGAATAGAAATTGCTTCTGCTCGAGTAAGCGAAGGAGAATTTCAAGGCGTAAAAGGCATTATGGCTTGGTCCAAAGAAAAAGGGTATACGGACCGCATAGAAGTTTTGACTTTTGTAGACGGCGGATTATCAATTGAATGGATGAAAAAAGCAGGAGCCAAAGTTCAAAATTTATTGACCAAAGGCTCATTGAATCATTTGACACATCAATTAAAAAAAACTCCCGAACAACATTTTTCCGAAATTGCAACAGCAATAACTTTAGCCTCAGCAAATAATATTGAAACAAATGTTTATTTAGAAGACTGGAGTAATGGAATGCGTAATTCACCCGAATATGTATTTCAATATTTAGACTTTTTGACTAAACAACCTATCAAAAGAGTCTTATTACCCGATACTTTAGGAGTTTTAATTCCTTCAGAAACTTTTGAATTTATTTCAAAAATCATAGCAAGATACCCAAATACCCATTTTGATTTTCACGCTCATAACGATTATGATTTAAGTATTGCCAATGTTATGGAAGCGGTAAAAGCTGGAATTCAAGGGCTACACGTAACGGTAAACGGAATGGGAGAACGTGCTGGAAATGCACCGCTTGAAAGTACCGTTGCAGTTATTAATGACTTTTTACCTCAGATAGAAATTGGCGTAAAAGAATCTTCTTTATACTCTGTGAGTAAATTAGTAGAGACCTTCACTGGATATCGAATTCCTGCTAACAAACCTATTGTAGGAGATAATGTTTTTACACAAACCGCGGGCATCCATGCCGATGGAGACAATAAAAATAATCTCTATTTTAATGATTTACTTCCAGAACGTTTCGGGAGAAAAAGGCAATATGCGCTAGGAAAAACTTCTGGAAAAGCCAATATTGAAAAAAACCTTCAAGAATTAGGACTGAAATTAAACCAAGAAGATTTAAAACTAGTTACACAACGAATCATTGAACTAGGTGATAAAAAAGAAACGGTAACCAAAGAAGATTTGCCTTATATCATTTCGGATGTACTGGACAGTCATTCCTATGAAGAAAAAATTTCGGTAGAATCTTATTTACTGTCACACGCCAAAGGTATGCGCCCCTCAACTACATTGTGCTTGAAAATTGATGGCGAAATAATCGAAGAACATGCACAAGGTGACGGACAGTTTGACGCTTTTATGAATGCATTAGCGAAAATATATACTAGCAAAAAATTGGTTTTACCAAAGCTGATTGATTATGCAGTACGTATCCCTCCTGGTAGTAGCTCAGATGCTTTGTGTGAAACCATTATCACTTGGACCAACAATGGAAAAGAGTTTAAAACGAGAGGACTAGACTCCGATCAAACTGTTGCTGCAATTATAGCAACTCAAAAAATGCTTAACGTAGTTACCAACTAAAGCACTATTTTTACAAAAAAAGAAGAAAGAATCAGTAATAAAAAAATATCATAATGAAATATACTATCGCACTTTTGGCAGGAGACGGAATTGGACCTGAAGTAATCAATGAAGCTGTAAAAGTTTCGGATGCCATTGCAAAAAAATTCAACCATGAAATCACTTGGACACCAGCTCTTACTGGAGCCTGTGCAATTGATGCTGTTGGAGTTCCTTATCCAGATGAAACACATGAAATATGTATGGCTGCTGATGCCGTTTTATTTGGAGCTATTGGTCACCCAAAATACGATAATGATCCTTCTGCACCAGTTAGACCAGAACAAGGGTTATTGTTGATGCGTAAAAAACTAGGTTTATTTGCTAATGTTCGCCCTACTTTCACTTTCCCTTCTCTAATTGACAATTCTCCTTTAAAAAGAGAACGTATTGAAGGAACTGATTTGGTTTTCTTAAGAGAATTAACCGGAGGAATCTACTTTGGAGAAAAAGGAAGAAGAGACGGTGGAGAAACCGCTTTTGATAACTGTGTTTACACAAGAGCAGAAGTACAACGTTTGGCAAAAAAAGGTTTTGAATTAGCAATGACACGCACAAAAAAATTGTGTTGCGTTGACAAAGCTAATGTTCTAGAGACTTCTCGTTTATGGAGAGAAACAGTGCAAGCTATGGAAAAAGATTATCCTGAAGTAACTGTTAGCTATGAATTTGTTGATGCTGTTGCAATGCGTTTGGTACAATGGCCAAATTCGTATGACGTATTGATTACTGAGAATTTATTTGGAGATATTTTAACTGATGAAGCATCTGTAATTTCAGGATCTATGGGATTAATGCCATCTGCATCAGTAGGAGTACATACTTCGCTATACGAACCAATTCACGGGTCTTACCCGCAAGCTACTGGATTAAATATAGCAAATCCATTAGCAACCATATTATCGGCAGCAATGATGTTTGAAGATGCTTTTGGTTTAAAAGAAGAAGCGGAAGCGATTAGAGCTGTAGTTAATAAATCATTGGAACAAGGAATCGTTACCGAAGATTTAGCACCAAAAGGAGCTACAGCATATAAAACAAGTGATGTTGGAGATTGGTTAGTCGCTAATCTATAAAAATAATAATTCCTTTTAGAGATACACTGTAGTGCATCTCTAAAAGGAATATATCAAACAAAAAAGGGGACAATGTAAATTGTCCCCTTTTTTTATAGTTGTTAAAAAGAATATTAATATCCTCCTCTGTTTCCACCACCACGGTTATCTCCACCACGGCTGTTTCCACCATAACCACCACGAGAGTCACCTCCACCACGGTTGTTATTAAAACTTCTTCTTTCTCCTTCTGGTTTTGGCTCAGATTTGTTAACCACAATAGCACGTCCTTGAACAGTAGCTCCGTTCAATTCGTCAATCGCTTTTTGAGCTTCATCATCATTTGTCATTTCAACAAAACCAAATCCTTTACTTCTTCCAGTAAATTTATCAGTAATGATTTTAACTGAATCAACTGCTCCGTAAGCCTCGAAAGACTCTCTTAAATCTGCTTCCTCAATACTGAATGGAAGGCTTCCAACAAAAATATTCATATGTACTTATTTATAATAATTGCAACAAATGTAGTCTAATTTTTTTCTAAACAACTATAAATTAGCTTATTTATGTTTTTATTTTGATTTAAAAAGAAACAAACTACTAAAACTAAACCCTAAAGTGTATGTTAAAATTAACCTCCCACTACTCCTACTGGACTGTTGTAGTTATAGGTATCTTATAAAAAACTCCTTGTTGGAAATTTAAAACTGGTCCAGCCAACGGATTATTGTATATATTTTCCGCATTGAATTTAAAAGTCCCCGAAACGGTATTACTTACAGCATCATATTCGGTAATCTTAATTTGACCGTCACCAATTCCAGAACCAGTGGCAAACGTAATAGACCCATTACTATCTGTTAAGACATAAGTAGCCGTTTTAGAAGAACTAGTTCCTAAAAGGTAAGTTTGAGGCAACTTAGATGTTGTTTTAAAAGTAACAACTTCATTTCCAGAGTAAGCTTCAATAATCAAAGACCCATTAGCGCCTAACGATGCTTTCGTTTGGATAGCACGCCAAAAAACGTTGTCTTTTACTCCTTGAAAAGAAGGATTATTAAACCTTATATCTTCTTGACAAGATATAACGGAAAATAGCACGATAATAAACAGAAAATGTTTTTTCATAAAATGCGTCTTTAAACAAACAAAAGTATAACATTATACATTAAAAAACAGAATTAGGAGCCAAAAAAACCATTAAAAAAGACCTAAAGCATTCTCTTTCATAATAATAACAACCTATTAGTTATTTCAAATAAATTTAATATCTTTGCACCCTTAATTAACAGAGGTCGAGTACCTCAAAATTTAATCATACAAGATTATGTCAGTAAAAATTAGATTACAAAGACACGGTAAAAAAGGAAAACCTTTTTACTGGGTTGTAGCTGCAGATGCACGCTCAAAAAGAGATGGTAAATACTTAGAGAAAATCGGTACTTACAATCCAAACACAAACCCAGCAACTATCGACTTAAACCTTGATAGCGCAGTGAAATGGTTGCACAATGGTGCACAACCAACTGATACTGCTAAAGCAATTCTTTCTTACAAAGGAGCTTTATTGAAACATCACCTTGATGGTGGTATTCGTAAAGGTGCCTTAACTCAAGAACAAGCTGATGCAAAATTAGCTACTTGGTTAGAAGCAAAAAACGGAACTGTTGATGCTAAGAAAGATGGTTTAACTAAAGCACAAGCTGATGTTAAAGCAAAAGCTTTCAAAGCAGAACAAGATGTAAATGCAAAACGTTTAGCTGCAGCTGCACAAGCAGAAGCTGACGCAATTGCTGCTGCAAATCCAGTTGCTGAAGAAGTTGAAGCTTCAACTGAAGAAGAAGCTCCTGCTGCTGAAGAAAACAACGAAGAAACTCAAGCATAATTTTATAAGCGACGATGCGTAAAGAAGATTGTTTCTACTTAGGTAAAATCGCTAAAAAATTTAGTTTCAAAGGGGAAGTTCTTGCCTATTTAGACACGGATGAACCTGAGTTATACGAAAACTTGGAATCAGTGTTTGTTGAATGCAACAAACACTTGGTTCCTTTTTTTATTGAAAATAGCTCACTACACAAAAACGATTTTCTTAGAATTCGTTTTGAAGATGTAAATACAGAAGAAGAAGCGGAAGCCTTATTAGGAAATGACCTATACCTTCCTTTGAAAATGTTGCCAAAACTTACCGGTAATAAATTCTATTTCCATGAAGTAATTGGTTTTGAAGTGGAAGACAAACGCTTAGGCTATGTTGGAGACATCCAATCCATAAACGATACTACTGCCCAACCTTTATTTGAAGTTCTCAAAGGTGATGTAGAAATTCTCATTCCTATGATTGATCATTTTCTTGTAAAAATTGATCGTGAGAATAAAAAAGTCATCATGGACCTTCCTGAAGGTTTGATCGAAATGTATTTATAGACAGATTCAATCGGTTAGTTGTTTAATCGTTTAATCGAAAAAAACTAAACTCTTTATGTCTACATTCCAATTCAAACAATTCTCTCTTGAACAAGACCGTTGCGCCATGAAAATTGGCACCGATGGAGTTTTACTGGGCGCCTGGACTTCAATTGAAAACAATCCCTTTAGCATTTTAGACATTGGAACAGGAACAGGTGTAATTGCCTTAATGCTGGCACAAAGAAGTCAAGCAGAACAGATTGACGCTTTGGAAATTGACGAAGAAGCCTATGAACAATCGGTTGATAATTTTGAAAACTCCCCTTGGAGGGATCGCTTATTCTGTTTTCATGCTGGCTTAGATGAATTCATAGAAGAACCGGAAGACGAATATGATTTAATCGTTTCCAACCCTCCCTTTTATAGTGAAGATTATAAAACCGAAACTGACCAAAGAGATAAAGCACGCTTTCAAGATGCGATGCCTTTTGAAGATTTAATAGAAGCAGCCGACTTATTACTTTCTGAAAACGGAATTTTATCTATCATCATTCCTTTTAAAGAAGAAGATCATTTTTTGGCTTTAGCCAAAGAAAGCGAATTGTATCCTATGAAAATCACCCGTGTCAAAGGAACACCTACTACAGAAGTTAAACGCAGTTTGATGGCTTTTACACGAAACGAAATTTCTGATTTTCCTATCGATGAATTAATCATTGAAACAGCCAGACATATATATACACCTGAATACATTGAATTAACAAAGGAGTTTTATTTGAAGATGTAATTCAAAACCTCTTTTTCTCCATTACAAAAGTTAGTTTTTCTTATTTAGAAAATGCTTTTAACTTGTTGTTTTTTCAAATTCTTACCATTCCAATACTATAAAATGTTATATAGGATAGTTTTTTTATTCAAATATAAAAATATAACAATTTATAATGGTTTTGTTATATTTCTTTGCGTAAATTTGTTTTTTAAAATTACCATTTGATCCATTCTAAAAAAGAATTACAAAAGGTACCCAAACGCTATTTAATTACTAAACAAATAAAAGCTACCTATGAAACCAGATTTATTTCAAGCGCCAGATTATTACTTATTAGACGATTTATTGACAGAAGAACATAAACTAGTCCGTGATTCTGCACGTGCATGGGTAAAAAAAGAAGTTTCTCCTATTATTGAAGAATATGCGCAAAGAGCGGAATTTCCAAAACAAATCGTAAAAGGTTTAGGTGAAATTGGTGGTTTTGGCCCTTACATCCCTGTGGAATATGGTGGTGCAGGTTTAGACCAAATATCATACGGATTAATCATGCAAGAAATAGAACGAGGTGATTCAGGAGTACGCTCTACTTCATCAGTTCAATCCTCTTTAGTTATGTACCCTATTTGGAAATACGGAAACGAAGAACAAAGAATGAAATACCTTCCAAAATTAGCTACTGGTGAATTCATTGGGTGTTTTGGATTGACAGAACCTAATTATGGATCTGACCCCGGAAGCATGATCACCAACTTTAAAGATATGGGAGACCATTATTTATTAAATGGTGCCAAAATGTGGATTTCTAATGCCCCTTTTGCAGACATTGCCATCGTTTGGGCAAAAAGTGAAGAAGGAAGAATACATGGATTAATAGTTGAACGCGGAATGGAAGGATTTACTACTCCTGAAACACATAACAAATGGTCACTACGTGCATCAGCTACTGGTGAATTAATATTTGATAATGTAAAAGTTCCTAAAGCTAATTTATTACCCAACAAATCTGGATTGGGAGCCCCACTTGGTTGTTTAGATTCTGCTCGCTATGGTATTGCCTGGGGTGCTATTGGTGCTGCAATGGATTGTTATGATACGGCTTTGCGTTATGCCAAAGAAAGAATACAATTTGACAAACCAATTGCTGGAACTCAATTGCAACAAAAAAAATTGGCCGAGATGATTACTGAAATCACAAAAGCGCAATTATTGACTTGGAGATTGGGTGTTTTAAGAAATGAAGGAAGAGCAACTACAGCTCAAATCTCAATGGCTAAAAGAAACAATGTAGACATGGCTATTCACATAGCTCGTGAAGCGAGACAAATTCTTGGCGGAATGGGAATTACTGGAGAATATTCCATCATGCGACACATGATGAACTTAGAATCAGTAATTACTTACGAAGGAACACATGACATTCATTTATTGATAACAGGAATGGATATTACTGGAATTCCAGCATTTAAATAATGTGAAAAACTATTAAAGTATTTATAAAATTGATAGCAAAAGCTTCTTGGAAACAAGAAGCTTTTTTATATTTACACCCAAAATAAATTTTATGAATATTCAGCATATCGAGGACACAATTACACCTCAAAAAAAAATATTATTACAACACCCGTTATACGAGAAAGTAAAAACAATTACTGACTTACATTGTTTCTTAGAAAACCATGTCTTTGCTGTTTGGGATTTTATGTCCTTATTAAAAGCATTACAATCCAAGTTAACCTGTACTACTACGCCTTGGTTTGCCACACCAAATCCTGAAACAAGATATTTAATTAATGAAATTGTACTTGCCGAAGAATCTGATTTGACGTTAGATGGTCGCAGACAAAGTCATTACGAAATGTACATAGAAGCCATGAAAGATTGTGGCGCCAATACAATGGAAATTGACAATTTTTTAACTGAGTTAAATTCCTTACAAAACATTTTTGTCGCGATAAAAACAAGCAACTTACATCCTAATATCAAAGCATTTCTCGACTTTACATTTCGTGTTATTGAAGAAGGAAAACCACATGAAATTGCTGCCGCTTTTACTTTTGGTAGAGAAGATTTGATTCCAAATATGTTTACCGTAATCTTAAAAAACTTTCAAACTAATTTCCCAGACACTGATCTAAGCAAATTGATTTATTATTTTGAAAGACATATCGAATTAGACGCCGATGAGCACGGACCAATGGCGATGAAAATGATTACCGAACTTTGTGGTGACGATCCTCAAAAATGGGCCGATGTAGAAGAAGTATCAATACTGGCTTTAGAAAAGAGAATCGGTCTATGGGATGCCATAGAAGAAACAATTACGATGAAAGTAGAAATGGCTTAAAATTTAAAACCAATAAAAGCAGAACAACGTAACTAGTATTAGAATTGATTTAATCCCAATTTTCAAACTAATGAAAAACAAAATTCTAATACTAGTTCTGTTTCTACCCCTTCTTTTCGCAGCAAGTTGCAGCACCGAAGCTGTTATCACAGAAACAACACCAATAGCAACCCCTTCCTCACAAACAGAAGGAAAATCCTATAGCTATTTAGCCCTTGGCGACAGTTACACAATAGGGCAAAGCGTATGTGAAAGTTGTCGATTTCCAGAACAACTCAAGAAAAGCTTGGGCAATACAAATCCAACTAATACTTACCCATTAACGATTATCGCACAAACGGGCTGGACTACTTCCAATTTACTTTCGGCAATTGATTCTCAGAATCCTCCTTCAACGTATGATTTAGTTACACTATTAATTGGCGTAAACAATCAATATCAAAACAGGTCTTTTGCTTTGTATGAAAAGGAGTTTCCCGAATTAGTAACTAAAGCTATTGCTTTCGCAAAAGGTGACAAAGGAAAGGTGATCGTGGTTTCTATACCGGATTATGCTTACACTCCGTTTGGTCAACAAACAGGCAATCAAGGTCGGATTTCAACTGAAATCGACGCCTACAATGCTTTTGCGAAAAAGTATTGCATCGACAATGGGATTGAGTTCATCAACATTACTGACATCACTCGAGAAGGATTAACCGATCCCAATCTTGTAGCACAAGACGGACTACATCCATCTCAGCTCGCTTATTCTAAATTTGTAGAACGTATTTTACCTAAAGCTATTACTGCCATTAAAAAATAAAAAAGTCCCGATGCTATCGGGACTTTATATTAACTTTCTGGAGCCAACTCCAGTTCTAAACCTTCAAGACTTTCAGTGATTGGGATTTGACAACCCAAACGGCTGTTTGGTTTTACATAGAACGCTTCAGATAACATCGCTTCTTCATCATCTCCCATTTCTGGCAAGGCAACGTCATTAAGAACATAACATTGACATGAGGCACACATGGCCATTCCGCCACAAGTTCCTTCTACTGGAAGTTCGTATGCTTTACACAGTTCCATGATATTCATGGCCATATCAGTAGGAGCTTGCAGGTCATGCACTACTCCTTCTCTATCTTTGATTTTTATTAATACATCCATAAACAAATTATGAGTTATAAGTTAGTTAGTTAGTTAGTTAGTTGTGTGTTATAGGGTTTGCATGAGGGATAGAAGCAAGCTACCAAAGTAGTGCGTATAGCCCGACCGTTTTCATAAAAAAGGCCTATCAACACAAAGTGGATTAGCCTTTTTTATGAAAAGGGACATGCCCAACAAAAATTATAGGATATTAACAACAGTTTCAATTTGGGGCGCAAACTTCTTGATGGTCGTTTCCACTCCTGCTCTAAGCGTCATTTGGTTTACGCTACAGCTAGTGCAAGCTCCTTCCAGTCTAACTTTGACATGTTTGTCTTCCTCTATGGAAATCAATGTTATGTCGCCACCATCTGAATTCAAAAAAGGTCTAATTTCTTCGAGTGCTTTTTGAACTTCTATTGTTAATTCTTCTGTTGTCATTTTCTTTATTTAAAGATTGAAAGATTAGAAATCATTTCAAATAGTCTAATTTTTTATTTTTTTACTGCAGAACAACCTGCCATAGTCGTAATTTTAACTGCTTCAGTAGCTGGTAAATTTTCATTTCTACTCACTACTTCTTGAACTACATTACGTGTTATTTCTTGAAAAACAGACTCAATTAACGATCCTGTTTGCATGGCAGCAGGACGACCGTAATCACCCGCTTCGCGAATCGATTGTACGATAGGCACTTCTCCAAGGAAAGGCACTTCTAAATCGGCAGCAAGGTTTTTAGCTCCTTCTTTACCAAAGATATAGTATTTATTTTCAGGAAGTTCTTCAGGTGTGAAATACGCCATGTTCTCCACGATACCCAATACTGGGACATTTATTGCTTCAGACATGAACATGGAAACTCCTTTTTTAGCATCAGCCAAAGCTACAGCTTGTGGTGTACTTACGATCACCACTCCTGTAATAGGCAATGATTGCACAATAGAAAGGTGTACATCTCCTGTTCCTGGAGGTAAATCGATTAACATGAAATCCAATTCTCCCCAATCAGCATCAAAGATCATTTGGTTTAATGCTTTTGAAGCCATAGGACCTCTCCAGATTACTGCTTGACTTGGTGCCGTAAAAAATCCTATAGAAAGTATTTTTACTTCGTAACTTTCTACTGGTTTCATTTTTGATTTCCCGTCAATAGTAACCGAAATTGGTTTTTCGTTTTCTACATCAAACATGATTGGCATAGAAGGTCCGTAAATATCAGCATCAAGGATACCAACTGAGAACCCCATTTTGGCCAAAGAAACAGCCAAATTTGCCGTAACAGTAGATTTTCCTACTCCCCCTTTACCAGAAGCTACTCCAATAATATTTTTTATTCCAGGAATCATTTTTCCTTTTATCTCAGGTTTGTCTGGAACCTCTACTTTACTGTTGATTTTTATTTTTGCTTCAGCAGATACCAATTCAAGAATTGCTTTTTTGATGTCGTCTTCAGCACGTTTTTTTATATGCATTGCAGGTGTATGTAAAACTAAATCCACTACTACCTCATCGCCAAAAGTGATTACATTTGCTATTGCTCCACTTTCCACCATGTTTTTTCCTTCTCCAGCTATAGTAATTGTTTCTAAAGCTTTCAGAATATCTTTCCTGTCTAATTTCATTTTTAGTTTATTGTTTTCCAAAGGCGTTTTAGCACCCGAATATTATCTTTATTTAAACTGATTTCAGATTACAAAGATAACAGATTAAGTTCTTATTCTAAAGGTTTTTGTATTGCATTTATTGATGCGCAGATTAACTGTAGTTATGGATTTAAAAAACACCATTTCTCGAAAGAAAAATGAAACAATCCTAACTATCTTAGGACCTCGGGCTCCCAAAAATGTTTTTCGAACTCGATGATTTGATTGTCGATTACTTGAATCCCTTCGCTTTCTAACAACTGCTGCATGAGATTAGTACCGTCAAAATGGAATTTCCCGGTAAGCAATCCTTTTCTATTCACCACTCTATGCGCAGGTACATCCTCTATATTGTGCGACGCATTCATGGCCCATCCCACCATTCTTGCTGAACGAGCTGTGCCCAATGCTTTTGCGATAGCACCATAAGAGGTTACTCTCCCATAAGGAATAAGTCTAGCAACAGCATAAACACGTTCAAAAAAATTATCGTTTGACATGACTTTATGGGGTAATAAGAAAGGTACTTTTAGGTTCTTTCTTTATTTTTCTAAATAAAATCGTATAATATTAAACAAGGTAATGATAGAAATAACACCAGTAATACTACCAATGATCGTGTTCATATTTTTTAACAGATAATCCGCCTTATTTTCAATGTTTTGAAAGAAACGAATATAACAGTAAAAAACAAAAGCAGAGCCCAAAACTACACCACTGACAAAGGTAAAAATAGTAAGCGTATCAAAGGTAAAAAGACCGTAAGATGCCAATGTAATACTGATAAAAACGTAATAAGGAATGGGAAAAAAGTTCAAAGCAGATAATAACATCCCTAAAAAGAAACGTTTCTTTTTACTTTTCTTGTCAATTTTAGCTTTCTTGATTTTTGGTTTTTTGGCTATCCATAAAAAATAAACCGTTAAAGCGCCAAATATACCAAACCCAATTTCTCGGAACAAAATGACAATATCTGGGCGTATATTTATAATAGTAGCAAATAGAATCGCTAGATAGGCTTGAAAAAAAATGATAATTATAGCCCCAAGAACAAACCAATAGGCATTTCTTCTTCCCTCTTTTAGATTCACTTTGGCAGCCGTCATATTGATTAATCCAGGCGGAATAATCCCTATAACTGCTGTAATAAATCCTAAAAATAAGGGTAAAATAAAATTCATTTATTGGTTGTCAAACATTCAAAATGGGTTACCTATTCCGGCAAAAAACGTATTATTATTCTTTAATTTTAAATCGAATATACGTAATTGCTTTGTTAACTTCCAAATATTGTTTTTCGTAAAAGGTCTGAAAAGCAGTAACTTCCTCTGGACTTCCCTCATTTACATACACATTATGATTGGCATACAATACTTCGTGCCCTTCTCCATGTAGCAAACCAAGTGTGTATCCATGCATAAATTCACTATCCGTTTTCAAGTTGACAACACCGTCTTTTTTAAGTATTTTTTTATACAATTGCAAAAACTCCGAATTCGTCATACGGTGTTTTGTTCTCTTGTATTTTATTTGTGGATCTGGAAAAGTAATCCAAATTTCATCTACTTCATTTTCGGCAAAAATATGATTGATTAGTTCTATTTGTGTACGAATGAACGCCACATTATGCAACCCAGTTTCTACAGCCGTTTTAGCACCACGCCAAAAACGAGCTCCTTTAATATCAATTCCAACGAAATTTTTATTTGGATATCTTTCAGCCAATCCAACGGAATATTCTCCTTTACCACAACCTAATTCCAGCACTAAAGGATTGTCATTCTTGAAGAATTCAGTATTCCAGTTCCCCTTTAAAGGAAACAAATCTCCTACTACCTCTTCCCTTGTTGGTTGAAAAACATTTGTAAATGTTTCGTTTTCCTTGAATCTCTTTAACTTATTTTTGCTTCCCACGATTTTTTGAATATTTGCGCAAAATTAAGGAAATATATAAGACCGAAGGACATGATAGCAAATTTTTTAATTTGACTAACTCGGATTTCTTAATAAAACTCTTCGATACGTTTTTGACTTCTTAGACTACTATTTGCAAAAAATTAATCAGTTATTCAGTGCATTCAATTGGAAACAAGGTTTCGTCATGTTGCGATAAATCCAAACCTATAATTTCTGATTCCTCAGAAACACGCATCGGAATAATTCTATTGGTAATTTTGAATAAAATATACGCACCAAAAAAAGTAAAAATTGACACCAGTACTAAAGCCACCATGTGATGCCCAAAAACACCCCAACCGCCATGAAGTAAACTAGCCTCTTCACCATGAGCAAAAATAGCAGTAAGAATCATTCCCATAATTCCCCCAACACCATGACAAGCAAATACATCTAAGGTATCATCAATTCTATTTAGAAATTTAGCATGCACCACAAAATTAGAAACTATCGCTGCAATAAATCCAAAAAACATACTCTCTGGAACTGATACATAACCAGCTGCTGGCGTAATGGAAACCAAACCAACGACCGCACCAATGCAAGCACCCAATGCCGAAACTTTTCTACCATTAATTCGATCAAAGAAAATCCAAGTTAGCATGGCTGCTGCAGAGGCTGTGGTAGTCGTTGCAAAAGCCATTGCTGCAACTCCATTGGCTTCTAAGGAAGAACCTGCATTAAAACCAATCCAACCAAACCACAGCATTCCCGTTCCTAATAATACAAAAGGAATATTGGTAGGTACATGATTGCTATTGTTTCTTTTACCTAAAACAATTACTCCTGCTAGTGCAGCAAACCCTGCACTCATATGTACAACCGTTCCTCCCGCAAAATCTTTAACTCCAAAAAACGAACCCAAAATTCCAGTAGGATACCAAACCGCATGACACAATGGAGCATAAATAAACAGCGTAAACAAACATATGAAAAGTAGATACGAGATAAAACGAACCCGCTCCGCAAACGAACCTGTAATAATTGCAGGTGCAATTACTGCAAACTTCATTTGAAACAAAGCATACAACATAAAAGGGACCGTAGTAGCTATTTCTTTATGAGGTAAAATACCCACATAATCCATAAAGGCAAAAGTAGTAGGATTCCCTACAAAACTATAAAAACCAGTCCCTATATGTATTCCCATAGGTTCACCAAAAGCCAAGCTAAATCCCACAACAACCCATAACAACGTAACAACTCCCAAACAAATAAAACTTTGCAACATGGTCGATATTACATTCTTCTTTCCTACCATTCCTCCATAAAAAAAAGACAATCCAGGAGTCATGATTAAAACCAAACAACAGGACGTTAACATCCAAGCAACATCAGCTGGAACAATTTGATCCATAGTTCCAAATTGCAATAGAACAGGATTCTTTTCGGTTACTGCTGGCCATAAAACTCCAAAAATACAAACAATACTTATAATTATAAACGAAATAACCCAGCGTTTCTCAATTTTCATTTTAATTTAATTTACCCTTTCAAAATAGGGGGCAAAGGTAAAAAAAAATTGAATTTTATTAAAAAAACGGAGCTAAAGAGGGGAGCAAGAATTGATTTAAGTCAAATTAATAATTTATAGTACCGTTCAATACGAGTACTTGATTTTACGACCGTAATTTGAGCTCTTTTTTGAGAATTATGTTTAAATTAAATTCACATCCAATTTAAAAGAGTCTATTTACTTCCTTTTTCCAATATCTTTTTAATTAATCCATCTTCAATAGGTGCTTTTATTTTAATTACAGCATCAACATCATCATTTGGAATAGTCATAGACAAAACATACTGTTTTATTTTCCATTCCGTTCCTATTTTGACTAAAACACCTGAACCGCGGCAAATTCTCATTTGTGTATTCAGTAATTCATCAAACCAAGCTGTTTTACCCGTTTCATCAAAATAAATATGGCGTTCCAACATCGTAAAATTCCACGTCTTCCTTGAATCAAAAAAAGGTTTTGCCCACACTTTAAAATCAGCTTTATTCCAATTCTCGGTAGCATCTGTGCCAATAAAAATGGCGTCAGCAGTCATCATACTAAAATAAGAGTCATATTTTGCATCAGCAGCAGCTTTATGCCATGAATTCAGCATCCAATTAATTTTGTCTTTCTCTTTATTTTGCTCTGGACTGTTTGTAGTAAAGGCAGAAAATAATAAAAAACTTAAAAACAGTACCATTGTATTTTTCATAACAAATTTGATTTTTATCAAAAATAGGAATATCTAATTTAACTGTGGAAAAAAAAATAGCTATTAATCAAAACTGACATAAGTGACCATTCTTATATAATTTTTGGATATTAGTCCTTAATGCGCTAATAGCAACTTCAAATGAATACAATTTTACTTATTTTTACGGCATCCTATTATCAAGAAAGTCCCCAAGTATGAGAAAGTTATTCTTTTCATTTGCCCTTATGGTTTCTATTCTTTTCCTTACAATCCTATCCTGCAAGAAAAAAGAATACAAATCCATTGCTATTATTACGGATGACCTTGCCTCTCCTTTTGACAGCACATTAGTACAAACTTTTTTTGAGAAACACCCTAAACTGAAAGACTACCAAGCCGAAGTACTACAACTATATCGCAAACACCAGTACCATTATATTTGGTATGACAAAAGTGGCGTCAATGAATTTGGTAATCTGTTGCATAATAAAATCAACACTCTCGAAGAGGAAGGAATTGAAAATTCAGTTCCATATAAAGAAGAAGTAGATTTAATTTACGTCAATCCCACGAACTCGAAAAAGCCAAATATAGAAACCGAGTTATTAAACTCCGCCTTGTATTTCTATTACACCAACACTGTTTACCATGGACTCGACGCCACAAAATCTACAGAAATGGAATGGCATCTACCTCGAAAAAAACAATCGTATGTCAATTATTTAGATTCCCTATTAACCAATCCTGGATTAATCAACAAGAATGAAAAAGGGCTAATTGCCCAATATTTTCTATTAAAAAAGGTATTAAAAAAATACCGCGAAATGGAAAAAAAGGGAGGCTGGAAAACGATTTCAATAGATTCTACCGTTACTTCTTATAAAGTAGGCGACAGCGCCAAAGTCATCGCCCAAATAAGGCAGCGTCTATTTATTTCTGGCGATATCACAACTGATTCTAAAAGTGCTGTTTACGATAAAGAATTATCTAAAGCCGTCTTAAAATATAAAAAAAGAATGGGCACTTTTGCCAGCACCATTATTTTACAAAAACACATTAAAGAACTGAATATTTCTGTAGCAGAACGCATAAAGACCCTTACTATCAATATGGAGCGTTGCCGTTGGATTTCGAATGACATCTTTAAAGCCAAAGAATTTATTGCCATCAATATTCCTTCCTATCAACTAAGTTATTTTATTGATGGAAAACCGGCGCTACGATTAAAGGCTGTTGTAGGGAAAGCACTGAATAAAACGGTCATTTTTAGTGCACCTATGAAATACATCGTCTTTAGTCCGTACTGGAATGTTCCCAAAAGTATTCTTGATAAAGAAATCCTTCCTGGGATTGAGAAAAACGAAAACTACCTTACAGAACACAATATGGAATGGCACAACAATAGTGTCCGACAAAAACCAGGTCCAAAAAACTCATTGGGACTCATCAAGTTTTTATTCCCTAATTCTAATGACATCTACCTGCATGATACGCCTTCAAAAAGTTTGTTTAATCGTGAGGATAGAGCCTTTAGCCATGGATGTATTCGCATACAAAACCCTAATTTACTAGCCGAAACGATTCTTAGAAACGATACAAAATGGGATGCTGCAAAAATTGAAGAGGCAATGAACAGCGGAGTAGAATCTTGGTACACACTAAAAAATAAAATTCCTGTTTACATTGGTTATTTTACCGCTTGGGTAGATGAGGACAATACGGTTCACTTTTATGACGATGTGTATAAAAGAGACGAAGCCTTAGCTTCTTTGTTATTTGTAAAATAAAACCTTTACTTTTTTAGAGTCAAAAAAAAAAAATGACACTCCTTATTGAAAAGGAAGTGTCATTTTTTTTGAATATATATTTTAACCCTTAATTTTTTTTAGTGTGCCTTTTGTTTTTCAAAAGCAGTAGTTAGGATCTTTTTCATTTTGTCTAGAGCACCATGAAATGCTTTCTCAGTAACATCAGCATAATCTGAAACTACTAAAGGTTGCATTCCTGCAGGACGTGCTTCTATAAGACATTTTTTATCATGAGTTCCCACTTTTTCTCCATTTTCATCCGTAAAATGAACTTCTATACGTGTAATTTTATCATCAAAACGAGATAGTGATTTTGCTAATTCAGTAGAAAAATAAGCTTCTTGTCTATCGTGTCCTTCTACATTTTTGTCTGTGTTAATCTGTATTTTCATAGTATTAAATATTTTAAGATTGTCTTTCAAAACTAAGGTTAATTCCCTCAAAAAACGAAGCAATTAATAAAACATTATGAAAAGAAAGCAAGATTTTCGAATAAAAAACCAAAAAACAATCCTACCGTTAATTCCATCCTAATACACTTTAAAATTCCCAATACTTTTCTTAACTTTAAGAAACGTTTTTGCCATGAGACCTTTTTTTTGGTTCCTTATCGTTTTATTATCGGACTATGCTGATGCCGCAATTCACCGTGATACTACAAAAAATGTCACGGACAAAGCTTTGTATTGCATTTCTAACTCTAAGGAAATTACTACCAACAATTCCCTCGTTACTATTGACTTGATTACTCTCAACCGTTTTTTTAATACCTATTCCAATTTAAAAAAATACCGATCAGATGTGATTCTTTTGTACAAAAACCGAAACTACAAATCCATTTGGTATGATGATAAGCAGCTTATTGAATTTGCGAATGTATTATATTCGAAAGTCAACCAACTTGAGAATGAGGGATTGAAGTTCAACTTGGCTTACAAAGATAAAATTCATTCTATTTTTAATACGGAATCAGCAATTGAAATTACAAAGACCGAAAAAGAGCTGCTACTGTCCACACTATATATCTATTATGCTAAAAAAGTATTTCATGGTATCGACAGCCAAAAAATTCATGAAACGGGCTGGTTTTTACCCCAAAAAAATGTTTCCTATAAAACGCTACTGGATTCGTTATTAACCCGTCCGCAATTGTTAGATAAAAATGAAAAACAACTTTTTGGGCAATATTACAAACTGCGAGATGCCTTGAAGCAGTACCGCCAAATTGAAAAAAATAGCGAATGGACACCCATTGAAACCGAATCTGGAGTTAAAGAATTCCAGCCGGGCGACAGTTCAAAAACTATTGCTCAAATCAGGCATCGATTGCTTGTTATGGGAGATTTGAATACCGATTCTAAAAGCAATATCTATGATGCCGAACTGATGGCAGGAATACTGAATTTCAAAAAAAGAAATGGTTACAAACCCGATTATACCATAGGTTCCCAACACCTCAACCGCATGAACCTCCCCATCGAACACTACATAAAAACCATTATGGTTAATATGGAACGCTGTCGATGGATTCCTCCCAAATTAGCAAAAGCGGACGAATTTATTATTATAAACATTCCGTCGTTTACTTTAATCTATAAAAAAAACGGTCAAAATATTTTAGTTTCTAAAGTCTTCGTGGGCTTCAACCTAATGGAAACGGTACTTTTCAGTTCTAGTATAAGCCGTGTGGTTTTTAGTCCCTATTGGAATGTTCCCCAAAGCATTCTCGACAACGAGATAAAACCTGCTATGGAAAAAGATTCAACTTATATGACCAGGCACCATTTTGAATGGAACAAAAAAAGTCTCAGACAAAGACCAGGACCTGACAATGCATTGGGAGTCGTCAAGTTTGTTTTTCCTAATACCTATAGCATCTATCTACATGACACTCCTTACAAACTCAATTTTAATTATGATTTTCCTCGATTCAGTCACGGTTGCATTAATATGCAAAAAGCCAAAGAATTAGCCTATTTGATTTTGGCAGATTATCCGGACTGGCCGTTAGAAAAAATAAATGAAGCCATGAATAGTGGAGTTGAAACCACCTGTGTTCTAAAAAAACCAATTCCCATTCATATTGGCTATTTTACTGCTTGGGTAAACGAAGCGGGAGAAATTAATTTTTATTTTGATATTTATTTCAAAGACAATCAACTAGCCGAACTGCTATTTGACTCTAATTTAGACTAAAACACCTACTGTTAATAAGGAATCAGAACCCTATATTCATCTCCCTTTTTTGTATCTTTATAACTGATTATCAAATAGTAACAACATGAAACACTTCCCTATTTCATTCTTTTTTTTTGCTGGGTTCTTTTTTTTGTTGGGTATGACCAATGAGTCAAAGGCCACCACTAAAAAAGTGTTGTTACTAAACCTAGCTGTCAAATACCAAAGAATCCCTGCTTTTCCACTTACCCCATTTGATAGTACGCTGATTGCTCCTTTTTTTAAAAAATATTCCAAATTCAATTTCCTCAAGCCAGAGGTGATGGAACTCTATAGTAAACACCAGTTTCACTATTTATGGTACGACAGCAAAGGCATCAACGAGTTTGCTGATTTATTGTATAACAAAATCAACAACTTGGATCAAGAAGGGGTGCGCATCAAGGTTCCGTATCAACAAGAGTTGCGCGACATTTTTCAGGATGAAGAGAAAATGAACAAATCAAACTTAGAGGTAGAGCTCTTACTGTCCACACTATATTTTTTTTATGCTGACAATGTATTCAAAGGATTGGACATCCAGAAAAGTACGGAACTGGGTTGGTACTTGCCTCGAAAAAAACAATCCTATGTGAACCGCTTGGATTCATTATTACAAGATCCTGCACTGATCAACAAACCAAACAAAGGGGTTTTAGGGCAATATTATTTATTAAAAGAAGCGCTCCAAAACTACCGAAACATTGAAAAAAAAGGAGGATGGAATCCCATTGAAATTCCCAAAAAAATGAAATCATTGCAACTAGGCGACACCTCGGCTGTGGTGCTCCAAATTAGGAAACGGCTTTTTATAAGTGGGGATTTAAAAACAGATTCTCAAAAAAACGTGTTTGACAATGAGCTCCTAACTGGTATTTTGAAATACAAAGAACGCAATGCTTTTACCACTGACTCTGTCCTACTGCCCAAACACATCAAAGAAATGAATGTTACCGTGAGTGAACGCATTAAAACCATTATGATTAATATGGAGCGCTGCCGATGGATTTCCCCTAGCTTAACTCAAAACAACCGCTACATTATCGTGAATATTCCTGCTTTTACCCTTACTTTTTTTAAGGACGGCAAACCTGCTTTGATATCCAAAGTAGTCGTGGGGAAATCCATGAATAAAACAGCGGTTTTTAGTGGTCAGATGAGTCAGGTTATTTTTAGTCCCTATTGGAACGTGCCTCCCAGTATTTTAAGAAAAGAGATTTTACCCGCCATTGCCAAGAACTCCAACTACCTAGTACAACACGATATGGAATGGGTGGGCAACCGCGTAAGGCAGCGACCCGGAGAGCAAAATGCTTTGGGTAAGGTGAAGTTTGTATTCCCTAATTCGCATATTATTTATATGCATGACACACCTTCCAAAAGCTTGTTTGACCAAGATACAAGGGCTTTTAGTCACGGTTGTATTCGTGTGGCTCGCCCTCGCGATTTGGCAATTATGGTTTTAGAAGGAGATACCAACTGGCCTATAGAAAAAATTGACGCAGCCATGAATCGTGAAGTAGAAAAAACCTACAACCTCAAGACCAAAATCCCCGTTTACATAGGCTATTTCACCGCTTGGGTGGATCGGGAAGGCCAAGTACATTTTTATGACGATATCTATGGCCATGATGAAAAACTCGCCGAATTGTTGTTTACGGATTGATTTTTATTTTTGCGACGGCTTGCAATGAAAAGCACGAAATAACTCCAAACAAAAAAAGAGGTTCTTGGTTTTATTATTTACTCTTTTTTAAAGCATCGAGTAATTCTACCATGTCAACCACTCCATAAGTGGAGGAATAGTCAGATACGGCATAGGGCAATATGAGGTTGTTGTTATGGATAATCGAACCACACGAATAGACCACATTAGGCACATAACCTTCGCGCTCGTCTTCTAGTGGGGCAAGCAAGGGCTCGGCCAGTCGGCCAATTTCCTTTGAAGGATCGTCAAGATCAAACAAGGAAGCGCCTAGACAATAGCGTCTCATGGCACCTACTCCGTGAGTGATTATTAGCCAACCTTCGGCGGTCCAGATGGGAGAACCACAGTTTCCTATTTGTGTGAATTCCCAAGGATATCGGGGTTGCTGGATGAGCAAAGGATTATTCCATTCCGTAGGCCTGTCTGAATACATGAGGTAATTATTGACCCCATCGATTCTAGAAAGCATGGCGTACTTGCCTTTTATTTTTCTAGGGAACATCGCCAGGTTTTTATTTTTTGCCCCTTCTCCATATAAAGGCATGATATGAAAGGAATAAAAGTCTTCGGTTGAAATGAGTTTTGGCATAATCACGTGGCCGTTGTATGCAGTATAGGTTCCAAAAATTTTGTGGGATGTGCCATCGTCAAAGAATCGTACAAAACGGGCATCTTCAATACCCCGGCTTTCAGAGTCTGAAATGGGAAATATAACCCGTTCCGTGATATCCGAGTCGTGCTTGAATTGTATGTCATAAAAAGAATCTGCCAACCAGATGATTTCTTCCAATGCCCTGCGCTGATCTTGGCTTATAGATGGATCTTTCAGCACCTTATTGATGGCGTTTTTTATAATTTCATATCCAAATTTCTCGGGCATGTCTTGCAATATCATGGCCGTGTATTTATCTGGCGTATTCATCTCGGCTAATTTCTTGACAAATCTATTTTTGTCAAACAAGGATTTGTGTACAATCTCGGCCTTATCGATATTAGCACCTATCTTCATCATTTGGAGGTCGTTGTTTTTATCGAGAATTCCTCTTCTAAAAACGACCGAAGAAATATGGCCTTCTCCTGTGGCCCTGAAAGAAATAATAACCCGCTTTTCCTGTTTTCCCAGAAAAGACTGATCGAAATCCTCCATCATGGAAGGATTGAAAAAAGCAGCCGATTCAATGGCGTATTCCATCGTGCAGTACGAACCAATGAGCATTTTTCGTTCCTCAGAAATGCCGTCATAGTTGATTTGCATTTCTTCAATGATGCCACGAATGTTTTCACAATGCTTGAAGAATATACGTGAAATATTACGGTGTCTTCTAGCAAACTCGCGTAGTGTGTGTTCCAGAGTATGAATGACTTGTTTTTCGTCTAACACCATGATATGACTTACCATATCGCGGGTTCGCTGCTCGCCATTCATAAAATAGCGAGCCACCACTCTACTGGAATCTGGGGTGAATTTTACATTTTTTCGGGTAACAGCAACTCTCATAGCTTCATTTTTAAAATAAAAATAAGTGAGGCTTTTAAATATCGTGGTAAAAAGTCTTTTAAATACAGTGTGTTATTTGCCTTATTATAGCAACTAAACTTTCATTATTAGGATATTAAAGATACTAAAAAAGTTTAAAACAAGCCCTATTTACAGACTGTTATCTATTGTAGTTCAAGTAATTAAATAACGGGCAGGGATTTGGTGGTTGTAGTTTGTCAGAGTTATTTTTGTCAAAACGTAAAGCGACTCCGTTTCTCGCCATTGCAAGGAAAGAATCAATCTTATTATCCTTTTCTATTTTCTTTATGTGATCTCTCTTGCTTCGAGATGACAAAGAGAACTTGATGACTAGTAACAAAAAAACGCTACTCTTTCGAATAGCGTTTTATGAAAATAAAGTTGTTAATTCCTCTTTGTCCCTAGCCCTGATGGGAGCGGCATCTCCCGATTTAGAAAAACAAGGCTTTTTTCAAGCCGTAGTTTTTATTTATCGGGAATACAGCGGACAGCAGGAAAAAGCTCCTAAAAATAAATGAAATGCAAATCTTAGTTGTCTTCTTTTTGCAATTGGGTGATGCCCATGTTGTATAAGGTAAAGGCTTGGATATCGACGTTTTCCTGAATGGTTGCCGCCACCGATTTTCCTGCGCCGTGACCCGCTTTGACATCAATGCGAATTAAGGTTGGGTTGCTTCCCGCTTGTTTTTCTTGCAACTCGGCAGCAAACTTGAAGCTATGTGCCGGCACCACTCGGTCATCATGATCGCCCGTAGTGACCATCGTCGCGGGATAGTGTGTGCCTGATTTTACGTTGTGCACTGGTGAGTACCCTTTGATGTATTCGAACATTTCTTTGCTGTCCTGCGCGGTTCCGTAATCGTACGCCCAGCCCGCTCCTGCCGTAAAGGTATGGTAGCGCAACATGTCCATAACGCCCACGGCCGGCAAAGCGACTTTCATCAAATCAGGACGCTGGGTCATGGTGGCTCCTACTAGCAAACCTCCATTTGACCCACCACGAACGGCAAGAAAGTTTGGAGAGGTGTACTGTTGGTCAATTAGATATTCAGCTGCAGCGATGAAGTCATCAAAGACGTTTTGTTTATGCATTTTGGTTCCGGCATCGTGCCATTTTTTACCGTATTCTCCTCCTCCACGCAAGTTAGGAACAGCAAAAATACCTCCGTTTTCCATCCAAACGGCATTGGCAATACTAAAACTTGGGGTTAAACTCACATTGAATCCACCGTAACCGTAAAGCATGGTTGGGTTTTGTCCGTTTCGTTTTAATCCTTTTTTGTAAGTGATAATCATGGGGATTTGGGTCCCATCCTTTGACGTATAAAACACTTGTTTTGACTCGTAATCGTCGCTATTGAAATCTACTTTTGGCTTGGCATACACCGCTGATTTTCCTGATTTGGGTTCAAATGAGAAAATGGTTCCTGGAGTTGTATAGTTTGTAAATGAATAATAGAGTGTTTTGTCGTTTATCTTTCCGCCAAAACCTCCTGCTGTTCCTAGTCCCGGCAACTGGATTTCACGAATCTTTTTGCCATTGTAATCGTACTGCTGCACTACTGATACGGCATCTTTCATGTAATTTGCAAAAATGCATCCGCCTCCTGTTGATGGAAATAAAACATCCTGAGTCTCGGGGATAAAATCGTTCCAGTTTTCTTGTGTTGGATTTTTTATATCTACCGCTACCACGCGTTTATTGGGTGCTTTCCAATCGGTAACGATAAAGAGTTTACTTCCTTGATTGTCAAGAATGGTATTATCACTATTGAAATTATCAACAAGTGTCACAATAGGACTATTAGCCTTTCTTAAATCTTTGACGTACAATTCATTTCCATAAGTCGAATTGGCCGCTGTGATGACCAAGAAATTATCGTCTTCGGTCACATAACCGCCTACATATCTTCGTTTTTGGTCTTCACCAAAGATGATTCTATCCTCTTTTTGAGCGGTTCCTAGCTGATGAAAATAGAGTTTATGTTGGTCCGTTTTGGCCGACAGTTCGCTTCCTTTTGGTTTTTCGTAACTAGAGTAATAAAATCCTTTGTTTCCAAGCCATGAAATGCCACTGAATTTGATATCGACAAGGGTGTCTTCAATTACTTTTTTGGACAAAGCATCCATAATAATTACTTTTCGCCAGTCGCTTCCTCCTTCGGATATCGCATAGGCTACTATAGAACCGTCTTTGGAAAAATCCATTCCGCCTAGAGAAGTCGTTCCATCTTTGGAAAAAGTATTTGGATCTAGGAAAACTTCTTCAATACCCGAGGCGTCTTTGCGATACACCACCGACTGGTTTTGCAGTCCGTTATTTTTAGAATAATAGGTGAATTTCCCTTCTATGGATGGCGCACCTATTTTTTCATAATTCCATAGTTTTTCCATTCGGTTTTTTAGTGCTTCTCGAAAAGGAATTTGGCTTAGGTAGCCGTAAGTGACTTCGTTTTGTGCTTTTACCCAGGCTGCGGTTTCCGTAGAGCGGTCGTCTTCTAGCCAACGATACGGATCATTGACAACTGTATCAAAATACTGGTCGACAACTGTTCCCTTTGGAGTTTTAGGGTATTGGATTGGATTGTTGTTTTGTCCAAAAGTTGTTATTGTTGGAAGTATTGCCATTATAAAGAGTAGTTTTTTCATTAAAAAAAGGAATTGGTTAAAACAAAAATAGACAATCAAAATATAAAGAGATAAGTCAGATACGTTTTTTGACCGTTTTGGGCTTGTTTTTTTTAAAGCATATAAGTCATATAAGTTTTTTTTAGCTGATTGTGTTGAAAAGTATTTTAACTGGAGTCGCAAAGCAATAAAAAACAAACCATATAAAGTATCTAAGGCCATATAAGCTTTGTGTAAAAAGTATTTCAAACAATCGCTATCTTAAACATACAACTCAGATACGCTTTTCTTATTAGATTGTGAGAGAAGATTGTTTCACAGAGAATCACAAAGATTTTGTTATTAAACCATTAAGGAATTAAGAAAATGAAGCTCAGCGGGACTTTGAGTTTACTTTGTGATTCTTTGCGAAACAAACAACTAAAAAACTTATATGACTTATAGGTTAAAAAGCCTCAGCGAGACTTTGCGGTTATTCTGCGGCTCTTTGTGAAACAAAAACTACAAGCAGATTTACAAAAACCATTAAGAAATTAAGAAAATTAAGCTAATAACTTATATGACCTTAAAAGCCTTACATGGTTATAAATACTTAATGAAACTTAATCCCTTAATGGTTTAAAAAGCTTTAGACTGTAAAAACTACAAGCCGAAGTTCACCCCAAGCACGATGTTTCTTCCTATATTAGGAACACCATCATTTTTTAATCTTGATAAATGAGCAATGTATCTTTTGTCTAAAAGGTTATTTGCATTTAAATTGACATCAAAAACCGTTTTTCCTAATTTCACTGTTCCACCAAGGCCTAAGTTTATTGATGTATACCCATTGGACTTAGTTTCAAAACCGCTTACATTACTTTGATTTAAAGTGGTATTGACATTAAAAGTAGCAAATCCATCTTCAAGCCACTCTTTGATTTTGAATTCTCCTTTCAGGGTATTGCTCCAGTTATTCGCAGGAATTAACGGTAAATAGTCTCCGTTTTGTTTCTTTCCTGTAACGGTTTCAAAACTGGTTTCGTAATGCAACCAATCTAAAGGATGTGGGTGAAAATGCAACCCAATTTCTCCTCCATACAGTTTCGCATTATTTTGAATATAATTAAATACGTCCGTGTTTGACAACATGGTTCCTGTAGGTGAAGTATAAATATAATTGTTGATGTGGTTGTAAAACCCGTTGACAAAAAACTCAAAGTGATCGGCCTTGTATTCCAAGTTCAAATCCGTTTGTACGTTTTGTTCCGTTTTTAAATCGCTATTTCCTATTTCGTAACGATTGGTTCCTTCATGAATCCCATTTGAAGTAAGTTCAGCCAAGTTAGGCGCTCTAAATCCAGAAGCTAGATTTAATCTTAAAGTAAAATCATCGGCTAAGTTTGTTTTATATCCTAACGAAGCATTAAAGCTGTCAAATGATTTATCAACCGCTTTGAAATACCCCTCTTGACCAACAGTTCCGTGTTCGACACTTGAAATTTGTCTGTTATCAAATCGCAAACCTGCTTGAACTGCACTATTGTTCCCCCATTCATAATTAGCGGTACCAAAAACACCAAAATCATTCGTTGTAGCATCAGGAATTAAATATTCATTTCCGAAATTGGTATTCGTTTGATGCATTCCTTGAATTCCCACAATTGATTCTAGTTTGCCCATTTTAGGCAAATGGTATTTTGCATCGTAATTAAAGGTTTTCAGTTTCATATGTAAACCGGCCACATTACTATCTACAAACTCTGAACGATCATTTGCGATGTATCCTAAATCGACATCCAGTTTTGAATCTTTGAAGTAGAAAATAGAGTTTAAACTCAGTAAATTATTAAAAACTCCTTGTCTAGGAAAACCCGTCTTTTTGCTCGAAGATTGAGCTGCTATTCCATCTTCAGGAATTCCCAAATCCAGTTTATTGAAGTTGTAACGCAACACACTAGAAAACTTTGCATTACTATATCCAATTCCTGTTTTGAAATCGGTTTCATTGTAACGCGTATTTGTCACTCGATCACCACCAGAAATACGGTAATCTGAATGCGTATTGTAACTCCCACGAGCTAGAAATTTCCAGTTGTCTGTGGATGTTTTTAATCCAAGAGATGAATTACTTCCTAAAGTATTAGAAAATAATTTTTGGCTAAAATTAGCTTTGAACGTATTAGCGTCGGCAAATTTCTCTGGGTTGAAATACAAAACACCTCCTAGCGCATCCGAACCATATAATAAGGAAGCAGGCCCTTTTATCACCTCAACACTTTCTACTCCCGCGTCGTTTAATCCTAAACCATGTTCGTCTCCAAATTGTTGATTTTCCATACGGACTCCTTGAGAATATACTAAAACACGATTGCCACTCAAACCACGAATCACCGGTTTCCCGATAGATGTTCCTGTTGAAACTTGCGAAACTCCTGGTATCGTAGCTAATCCTTCGATCAAGGTAGACGTTCCTTTTTGTTGCAATGACTTCATACTCTCATGCTCTACTTTCATCACGTTTTGCGACTGCAATTTATTGAAAGCAGTAGAAACAATTACCTCATCCATTTGAAAAATACTTTCTTCTAAGATGACATCTAGTGTATTCTCTTTTTGTACTTTTTGAATGGTTTTATTTTGAGTAGTGAAACCGACGAAGGTAAAGTCCAGTTTTAAATCCCCATTAGGAAGGTTTGTTAAACTGTATTTTCCATTTGCATCTGTTGTGGTTCCTTTATGCAATTCTGGAGCAGAAACAGAAACTCCTTTTATAGGCTGATTTGCCAAATTTAAAACGGTACCTGATACTGTATTTTGCGCTTGTAGCAGAGCCGAAAACCCTAACAATAGTGTAATTATAATTTTTTTCATTGAAAATGATTGTATTCTCATGGGTGCAAAGTAACAGCACTCCATGCGTGAGATTGTTTTTAATTGTATTTGAAATTATAATGCGATTTAAAACAAAGGCAATTTATAAAAACCCAAATAGTCTAAAAACTAAGGATTGAAATCGTTTATCACGAATTGAATCACTCAATTTAGAGCTTAATGATTTAAAATTATCTTTTAGTTTAAATAACAGAGCAGTTTAAACAATTAAAGTTGGGGGACCACGATGGGAGTATAAGCTTCCTGAAAAGGAAATAACAGTCTCGCCATTTTCAAAAAAATAAGGAAGCGACTGGTAATTAGAGTGTAGTGTGTAATAAAACTGTAGCGGAGAAACATAGGAACCAAATGTAAAATGACATACTTTACAATTATCAAAATTATGATGTTTGTGTGTTATTTCGGTATGGGTAACATTGTATTTGTGGTGGCATTCTGTTTGCGAAAATTGCTTTACAAAATGCTCATAAGTATGTAACGATTGAAATAGTATAGAAAACACTATAATCAACGCCAAAGAAAAACTGAGTAAGAGCTGTTTCTTTTTCATACACTGCAAATGTAGGAAAACATCAAAAAGAAAACCATCTAAATTAACAAAACATAAAGAATTATTAACTTAGATGGTTTAAAATAGTATGGTATTTCTACTTATACCAATTTAGCTGCAATCAGGTATTCCGCAATTTGAATTGTATTTGTAGCTGCACCTTTACGTAAATTGTCAGCAACAATCCACATGTTTAATGTATTCGCTTGACTTTCGTCACGACGAATTCTACCTACAAAAACTTCATCTTTCCCTTGTGCATACATTGGCATTGGGTAAGTATACGTATCGTTATTGTCTTGAACCACTACTCCATCAGTATGGTGCAAAATGTTTTGAATATCCGAAACCACAAAATCATTAGAGAATTCCACATTTACCGCTTCACTGTGACCACCTACAATAGGCACACGAACAGCAGTTGCTGTAACCGCAATGGTTTTATCATCAAGAATTTTTTGAGTCTCACGAACTAATTTCATCTCTTCTTTAGTATATCCGTTTTCCTCAAATGAATCACATTGAGGAATAGCATTTCTATGAATTGGATATTTGTAAGCCATCTCCCCTTGAACACCTGCGTATTCATTTTCTAATTGTTGTACTGCTTTAACTCCAGTTCCAGTAATAGACTGGTAAGTAGAAACAATTACACGCTTGATATTGTATTTTCTATGTAATGGTGCTAAAACCAAAACCATTTGAATAGTCGAACAGTTTGGGTTTGCAATAATTTTATCGTCTTTGGTTAAAGAGGCTGCGTTGATTTCAGGAACAATTAATTTCTTAGAAGGATCCATTCTCCAAGCAGATGAATTATCAATAACTGTTGTTCCGGCCGCAGCAAATTTTGGAGCCCACTCTAAAGATGTATCTCCACCTGCAGAAAACAAAGCAATATCAGCTTTCATGTCTACGGCAGTTTGCATTCCAACTACTTTATATTTTTTTCCTTTGTATTCAATTTCTTTCCCAACTGATCTTTCAGAAGCAACAGGAATTAATTCAGTAACCGGGAAATTTCTTTCAGCCAAAACTTTTAACATTACTTCGCCTACCATTCCAGTAGCGCCTACAACTGCTATTCTCATCTTATATTTTTATTATTGAATATTAATTTTTGAAGTACAAAAGTAAGTAATATTCAAATCAAAACAAGAGTGTTCACAAAAAATAACAAAATGTTACAAATAAAACATTTTGTATGTTTTTATAGTTTCCTTATCATTTAAAGCTAAAAAAAGAAAAACCGCCTCAATTAAGAAGCGGTTTAGTTAGAATATAAAGTGTAGCGGTATTATTTTTTTAGCAAATCTCTGATTTGAGTAAGCAACTCTTCTTGAGATGGTCCTGCTGGAGCAGCTGCAACAACTTCTTCTTTCTTTTTCATTTTTTCAGCAGCTCTCAATATAATGAAAACAAACAATGCAATAATAACAAAGTTAATTACAGCTTGAACTAAGTTACCATAAGTAATTACAGCAGCGCCCGCCGTTTTTGCTGCAGCTAAATCAACATAGCTATTACCATCTAATGTTATGAATTTTGTAGTAAAATCAATTCCACCAGTTATTAAACCCACAATAGGCATAATAACATCATCAACTGCAGAACCTACAATTTTACCAAATGCACCACCAATAACTACAGCAGTTGCTAAACTTAATACATCCCCCTTCATTAAAGAGGCTTTAAAATCACTGAAAAATCCCATAATTTTGTTTTTTAGGTTAAAAAAATATTTTTGAACATCTAAAATAATAAAGTTTCAACAGTATTGAACCATTTATCGATAATTATAAGAAATTAACGATAAAAAACACGTTTTACCCGCTGAGAGATACTGGTTAGTATTTCATAAGGTATCGTGTGCAGTTTTTTTGCGATATATGATACTGTAGGGTTTTCACCAAAAATAATCACAGAATCTCCCTCTGTACAATCAATATCTGTAACATCAACCATCAACATATCCATACAAATACTTCCTAAAATCATCGCTTTTTCGTCTTTTATAGTGACAAACCCTAGTCCGTTTCCCCAAGCTCTTGAAATGCCATCGGCATAACCTATGGGAATTGTTGCTACCTTGGTTGTTCTACTGGCGATGAATTTCCGTCCATATCCTACACTTTCACCAGCAGAAATAGTTCTAATTTGTGATATAACCGATTTTAAGGTACCCACGTTTTCTAAGTACTTTTGTTCTGATGGATCATTAGAAACACCGTAAAGCCCTATTCCTAAACGAACCATATTAAATTGAGAGTCGGGGTAATTGCTTATTCCAGAGGTGTTCAAAATATGTCGGATGGGATTTATTTCCAATTCAGTACAAATTCTGGACGATAATTTTTCAAATAATGCAATCTGTGCTAAAGCAAATTCACGATGTTTCAAATCATCGCTAGTGGCCAAATGCGACAAGACACTTTTGACTTCAACAGTTTCATTTCCTTTCAAAGTAGTAATAAGCTCTTCAATCGTATTTTCTTCAAAACCCAAACGATGCATTCCCGTATCTAATTTAATATGAATAGGAAAATGTTTTAGTTTCTTTTGAGTTGCAATTTTTAAAAAAGCATAAAGTCCTTTCAAACAATAAATCTCAGGTTCTAACTGATGTTGTATAATGGCCGAAAAACTAGTGTTCTCTGGATTCAAAACCATTATAGGCAAATGAATTCCTCCGTTTTTCAATGAGATACCTTCATCAGCGAAAGCCACACCCAGGTAATCCACTTTATGATGTTCTAACAGTTTAGCAATTTCAAGACCTCCATTTCCATAACCAAAAGCTTTTACCATAACCATGATTTTCACTTTGGGTTTCAGCTTGGACTTAAAGAAATTGAGATTGTAACTAATGGCATTTAGGTTAATTTCTAAAACTGTTTCGTGCGTTTTCTCTTCTAATAATTGAACGATTTCTTCAAATTGAAAAGAACGTGCTCCTTTGATCAAAATCGTTTCATTTGCAAATTCAAGATTTTCAAAATCAGCAATAAATTCAGCTGTATTTTTATACGTAATGCAATTGGCAAATTTATCTTTAAATGCTGATATAGTTTCTCCAATTCCAATAATTCGATTGATATTATTGGAAACAATTAAGGTGGCAACTCGGGAATATAACTCCTCATTGGCCAACCCACTTTGAAAAATATCCGATAGAATTATCGTTTTCTTTTGGAATTGTTTTTGACTCTCCAAGAAATCCAATGCTATTTTTAAAGATTGAAAATCCGAACTGTAACTATCATCAATAATACTACAATTGTTGATTCCGTTTTTTACTTTCAACCGCATTTCTACAGGATAAAGTAATAACATTCTTGCCTGAATTGTTTCGTTGTCATAATTGAAATATAACAGGGTCATTAAACAGCACACAGCATTCTCAATGGATGCGCTATCTAGAAAAGGAATTTCTAATGTAAACTGATTCCCTTTGTACTTATAATACAATATTATGCTTTCGCTTTTTATTTCTTTTTTAAATACAAAAACATCTACATCTTCATTTTCAAAACTCCAATTGAACTTTTTTGATGTTGGTAGAATATAGTTATCAACTAAACTATTCTTTTGATAAATAACAACTTCAGCCCTTTTAAAGAGTGTTAGTTTTTCCTTTATTTTTTCCTCTAAATTTTGAAACCCTTCATCATGCGAAGAACCAATATTTGTCAAAATTCCTATTGTAGGTCGAATTACCTTTTCAAGTTTTCCCATTTCATCCACAGTGGAAATCCCTGCTTCAAAAACCCCTAAATTATGTTTTTCATTAATAGCAATTACAGACAAAGGCACACCCACCTGTGAGTTATAACTTTTAGGACTCCGAATAATATTAAAATCGGGACTTAATAAAAAATTGAGCCATTCTTTTACAATTGTTTTTCCATTACTGCCTGTTAAACCAATAACTGGAAAATGAAATAAATTGCGGTAATAAGACGCAAATTGTTGCAAAGCATCCAAAGTATTTTTGACAACCAAAAAATTAGCTTTACTCTCACAACCCTCAGGAATATAATTCACAACAAAATTATGAACACCAATAGCAATCAACTCTTTAATATACAAATGTGCATCATTATTAGGCCCTATTAACGCAAAAAACAAAGTATGTGAACTATTTTGCAAGGATCGACTATCAATAGAAACCGTATCCACTGCAGCATCCGAATCAGTGCCAAACCATTTGGCTTCAAGAATTGGTATTATGTTTTTTATTAATATACTCATTTATAGCTAACGTTTTAAACGTATGTTTTTACGGATTGGTTAATCTCCCTCAAAAATAAGACTTCTTTTTATAATGCTAGTATTCACTTTACAACAATTTCATTCAAATTCCTCTTAAATTAAAATCATTATCAATTCTAGAGTAGATTTGATTTCCTATTTTACTAGATTTCTTATCTTTGCTACGCTAACCAAATATAGAAGTCTTGAAAAAAATCCTTCCCCTATTTTCTTATATCTTGCACCCGATTTTTATTCCTGTTTACGCCACCTTGTTCTATCTTTTTTCAAATAATTCTTACTTTTTAAATAAAGAAAAATATTTAGTTTTACTACAAGTTGTAATAATCACCGTGTTCCTTCCGATTTTGTTCTTCTGGGGGTTGCGCTCAACAGGGAAAATCAGTTCGGCAATGGCGCCGCTTCTCTCTGAACGTAAAATTCCATTAGTACTTCAATGTTTTTTAATCATTTTTTTGGTTCGCACCAACATCACAATCGAACGTTATCCAGAATTGCATTTTTTCTTTTTGGGGGCTTTATTAAGTACTCTAATAGCGTTGCTTCTTTTATTTGCTAAAATGAAAGTAAGCCTGCATATGATTGGAATAAGTGCTTTGACATTTTTTGTATTGGGTTTAAATTTACACTTTCAAACACAAAATATTTTTTCGATACTATTTTTAATTCTGATGAACGGTTTTATAGCTTCATCCCGATTAGAAATGAACGCACATACCGTTAAAGAATTAATTATTGGCTTTTTAATAGGTGCACTTCCTCAAGTATTGCTAATGTACTTATGGCTATAGAATGTAAAAAATAACTCCAATATTAAGTGATTTAATACCTAGTTGCTCCCCATTAATTTGAGCCGTTTTTTTGAAAATTGAGTTTAAACCATAATAAGCATAAACATTTATTGTATTGTAGCCCGAAGACACATACAATCCATATAAAAATTTATTAAAATCTTTATTTCCTGTAATGGTCGTTTTTCCATCACCATCACTAAAAACAGATTTGTCATAAATTAAATAACTAAACTTAACTCCTCCATAAATTCTCCAAAACTTATGGCTCTCATATGTAGAGGTTCTCCATCGAAACTCAACAGGTAGGTCTATTAATAGCTGGGTGAATTTATTTTTGCTATATGTTGCTTTAGAATCGATTATGTCATAAACCGGCAATTGATTCGTTCCTGTAATTGCTACATTTTGATTGTAATTATTGTATGAAAAACCCAATCCAGATGCAATTGCAACGGTTCTGTCTTTATTTATAGGCATATCCCTAAGAAACCCCAAAGAAAGTCCTGTTGAGAATTTTTTTTGAGATAACCCAGCAGGCTTTTGTTGTAAAGTGTTGTATGTAAAGCCAAAATAAAACTGATCTTCTCTATATAAAGAATCAATCTTAGTTGGTGCTTTTTCCGCTAACGGCACACTTTCTTCTTGCGAAAAAGCATTAAAAAAGGGAATTAAAAGGAAACAACTTAAAAAAAATCGCATAGTCTTATTTTTGTTTGATGACATTTCCATAATCATAATTAAATATATTCTCAACTATTGCTATTCTTTATAGCAGTACAAATATAGGATTTTGACAGGTTTATGCTACCTAATGTTTTTAAAAAAAACTGTCATTTATATAAATGCAAATACCCCACTAAATATATTTAGTGGGGTATTTGCGTAGAATTATAAAACTCAGTACAATTCTTTTAATTTATCAATTCGTAATATCTTGTTGCAGCCGTTTTTTTAATTCAAAAAACCGCATACCCTGATACCGATATAAATTAAAAAACCATCAAAATTAATACACCTATGGAAAGACTAGCTGCCATAACAAAAAAGCTTCCTATGTATAAAAACATCTCGTTTTTTTTATTTTCCATTTTCATTAGTAAATTATTATTCGTTAGTATTCAATTTTTTTGTTAGTTAAATCTACGGAATAATCCGTTTAAACAACAAATTAAATCGATTAAATACATCTTTTATCATTTTAAATGTGTTTTTTCTTATATTTTAATTTTATACAACTACAAGACATACTACAATCCTAACAAAAGAAATCTTGACTTCATAATTGGCTCAAAATAATCACTAAAACTTTAAAAAAATTAAATAAAGAGGTACAGGTTTTAAAGAATAAACAAACATTCCACACTCAGAAATACGCAAAACAAAAATCAAAAAATAAAGATTGTTTATTAGCAATTTTTTATTAGCAAAATACATTATTTGTCCGTTTTGGAAAGTTTAAAAATTTAAGCAAAAAAGCTTCTAAAAAGAAAGTCTGTTCTTATTGTTGAAAGGAAGTGATTAATTAGGTAGCATCGTAAGGAGAGTATTTCCCAAAGAAATAATCGTTTATGCTTTCCAAATTCCTTTTTGCCTTTAAACGCATACGAAAAATAGGTTATAAAAGCTATAAAACAAAAAATGCTTCCCTTTTAGGAAGCATAAATAATTTTGCAGAGAGGATGGGATTCGAACCCACGATGCAGTTACCCACATACTAGCTTTCCAGGCTAGCTCCTTCAGCCACTCGGACACCTCTCTTTTTATTTGAGGCTGCAAATAACATGAAAAAAAATGAGTTAGAAAAGCAAAATCAATTTATTATGCAATTTCTCCTCTCAAAGAGGTTTCAAAAACTGTTTTAAAAGCATTTGGCGCAATATCATGTCCTAATAGGTACATTAATTTTGTGATTGCAGCCTCAGTGGTAATGTCTTTACCAGAAATAACACCTATTTCTTTTAAAACGGTACTTGTTTCATATTGTCCCATATTCACGCTTCCGCCCGAACATTGAGTAACATTAACAATGTGTATTCCGTCTAAAATTGCTTTGCGCATTAGGTTTAAAAACCAATCTTCGGTAGGAGCATTTCCTGAACCATAGGTCTCTAAAATAATTCCTTTTAAATCTTTTATTGATAAAATACCTGACAAAACTGTTTCACTCATTCCTGGGAACATTTTGACAATAGCCACATTATTATCCATTTTTTTATGAAGCTGCAAAGGCTTGTCGCTGATTTCTGAAAGAAACAATTCAGGATATAATTTTAAATGTACTCCTGACTCCACTAATTCAGGATAATTAGGAGATGTAAAGGCTCTAAAATGTTCCGCATTAATTTTAGTTGTACGGTTTCCTCGGTATAATTTATATTCAAAATACAAACAAACTTCCTGAATAACGGGCTTACCATTTTCCAATAAAGAAGCGATTTGAATAGCGGTAATTAAATTTTCTTTGGCATCTGTACGCAAATCACCTATAGGCAACTGAGAGCCTGTAAAAATGACTGGCTTAGACAAATTCTCTAGCATAAAACTCAATGCAGATGCTGAGTAGGACATCGTATCTGACCCATGTAAAACTACAAAACCATCAAATGAGGCATAATTTTCTTCAATGACAGAACCAATATTACACCACTGTTCTGGATTCATATTGGATGAATCTATTGGATCTTCAAAAGAATAGGTCTCAATTGCACAATCTAGTTGTTTCAATTCAGGTATGTTTTTCAATAATTTACTGAAATTAAACGCCTTAAGTGCGCCAGTTTCAAAATCTTTACTCATCCCGATTGTACCACCAGTATATATCAATAAAATCCTAGCTTTTGTATTCATTAAATGTGTTTTAATTGATTAACAACTGGATTAGCATACATATTCAAAATCCCTTGCAAAGCCACCGGGTTTTCGGCATCTATCCTCATCTCTAATCTACGTTCAAACAGTGATTTTTCATTTTCAGTATATAAATGAGAATAAGTATTCGTTTTATTCAAAATATCATACGCAATGAAATTGGTAGGATAAAGCTTATAATTGCGAAGTATTGCATCATCAATAACTTGAGCTAAAGCTTGTATTTGCTTATTTGAATTTTCAAATTCATTTTTAATACCATCAATTTCTTTATCAAGAACGTCACCAATATGGATATGGATTCGCTTCTTTTGACCCATTACTCCACTAAGAAGCGTCATGAAGTCTTCGTTTTTTTCCTTAATATAAACTTCGTTATTGGCCTCAGCCATTAATTGCGGAATTTTTAAAACATCCGTTGGATCGTATTCGTAAGAAATAGAAACGGGAACAATTTTTATTTTTTTAAAATAATCCATTAAATTTGACTCATCAGAACCCATTCCGAGCATTTTCAAAACACCTGGATTTGTCTCGTCATTCCCATCTTTTGTTCTACCTTCTCTTTGCGCAATCCAAACAGAACGGTTTTCATGTTGCAACAAGTGGCCAATATATTCAGAAAGTGTTTTGGAGCTTAGTAACATTTCCCTTGGTGTCAACCCTCTTTGAACCAAAAAATTACGATTTAGTTTAGCTAACGTATTTAAGAAATCTTTCTTAACCAGATTATCTCCAATTGCCGAAGCTGTCATTACCAATCCATGTTCAAATAATGCAACATTTAGCAGGGTCGTATCCAAAAGGATATCTCTATGATTAGAAATAAACAAATAAGACTCTCCTTTGTCTAATTTTTCAAAACCAGAAGTCGTCAATCCGTCAGAACTTTTTTCTAATACTTTTTGTATCGTATGATAGATAAAATTACATTGGAAATCACGAATAGAATGTGTTTTTCTAAGCTGTTCTTTCCAAACTTCATCATCTGAATCAGGGAAAGTAAAATTCATCATAGCTTTCATCATCGGATGATTCACTACATCTAGAATGGCATCATTAATTTCGGAATCATAAAATGGCCGAATAGCGTCAAATTTTTGCATTTTGGTAATTTTAAGTGGGCAAATGAACAAAAAAAATATCAATTTATAGCGAATTTAGCTTTAAATACCGAAAATTGCTTTAGAATTTTCAGTTGTTATTGCAGCAATAACTTCTATCGGAGATTCATATATCTGAGATAATTTATCAGCTACATTTAACAAATAACTACTTTCATTTCGTTTTCCTCTATAAGGAATAGGGGCTAAATAAGGAGAATCTGTTTCTAACACAATATTTTTTAAATCAATTTGTTTCAAAAACTGATCTATTTTCCCATTTTTAAAAGTCGCAACCCCACCTATTCCTAGTTTCATATTATACGAAATAGCTTGTAAAGCTTGTTCTTGCGTTCCCGTAAAACAATGAAAAATTCCAAACAAATCATCTCCTTTTTCTTGTTCTAAAACTTCAAAAACTTCATCAAAAGCATCTCGGCAGTGAATCACAATGGGTAACCTGTATTTTTTAGCCAATTGAATTTGTTTACTAAAAGCGTCTTGCTGCTCCTTTAAATGGGTTTTATCCCAAAACAAATCAATTCCAATTTCTCCTATAGCATAAAACTTCCTTTTGGCTAATTCTTCTTCTACGTGTTGTAATTCTTCCAGATAATTCTCTTTCACATAGGTAGGATGCAATCCCATCATCAAGAAAACATGATTGGGATGTTTCTTTTCTAACTCATACATTGCATTTGTGCAACTAGAATCTATGGCAGGAATAAAAAAACGAGAAACTCCAGCTTCAATAGCTCTTTGTATCATTTCGTCTCGATCTTGGTCAAATTCTTCTGAATATAAATGGGTATGCGTATCCGTTAGTATCATTCTATTAATTTAAAGAAGCAAAGTTACTATTTTGAATTGTTGTTTTTTTAGATTCTTGGTAATTTAGATTACTTTTGAATATCAGTTTCAAACTATGAAAAACCTCCACGAAGTCTTAAAAAAGGAAAAATATAAAAAAATTAAATTTAAAATTACTAAAACACAACATCTTTTATTAAAGGCAAAGATTAACGGTGTGAAAGGGAATTTTATTTTGGACACAGGAGCTTCCAATAGTTGTATTGGTTTTGAAAGTGTAACCTTATTTCAAGTCGAAGCTGAGGACTCAAAAACATTGGCTTCAGGAGCAGGAGCTACAGGAATGCAAACACAGATGGCTTCGAATAATACGCTACAATTGGGCTTCTGGAAAGATGTTGAATTCAATTTGGTGATTTTTGATTTGTCTCATGTCAATGAAGCATTAATTCAGCATAAATCAAAACCAGTACATGGTATCATTGGCGCCGATGTATTGATGAAAGGAAAAGCAATTGTAGATTATTACAACCATTTTTTGTATTTACTATAATTAAAAAAAAACTGCCTCAATTATTGAGGCAGTTTTTTTTAAAATTTCAAACTAGTAAATTATAGTTCAAAAGCTCTTTTAGGATTGTTGTCTAACAATAATTCCATTGGGTTTTCTAAAGCTTCTTTTACAGCTACTAAGAAACCAACAGACTCACGACCATCAATAATTCTGTGGTCATATGAAAGTGCTACATACATCATTGGGTGAATTTCTACTTTCCCATTTACTGCAATAGGACGCTCGATAATGTTGTGCATTCCAAGAATTCCAGATTGAGGAGGATTGATAATAGGTGTAGACAACATAGACCCAAATACACCACCATTAGTAATAGTAAATGTACCACCAGTCATATCATCAACAGAGATTTGTCCATCACGTGCTCTAATTGCTAATCTTTTGATATCCGCTTCAACACCACGGAACGTTAAATTCTCCGCATTACGAACAACAGGAACCATTAATCCTTTTGGTCCAGATACTGCGATAGAAATATCACAGAAATCGTAAGCAATTTTATAATCACCATCCATCATAGAGTTCACATCTGGATATAATTTTAACGCTCTTGTTACTGCCTTTGTAAAGAAAGACATATATCCAAGACCTACACCAGCATGTTTTGCTTTGAATTCGTCTTTATATTGATTACGGATCAAGTTGATTGGCGTCATGTTTACTTCGTTGAAAGTAGTTAACATAGCCGTTTCATTTTTGGCAGCAACTAAACGCTCCGCTACTTTACGACGCAACATTGATAATTTAGTGCGCTCACTTCCACGGCTTCCTCCTGTAGGAGTTCCCATTGATGGTACTGCATTTACAGCATCATCTTTAGTTATTCTTCCGTCTTTACCAGTTCCTGTTACAGTTGTTGGAGCTATATTTTTTTCGTCTAATATTTTTCTTGCTGCTGGAGAAGGCGTTCCTGAAGCATATGTCGCTGCTGGAGCTGCTGCTACTGGAGCTGGAGCTGCTTTTGGTGCTTCGGCAACTGGAGCTGCTGCTGGTGCAGGAGCTGAACCAGATGGTTTTGTTGCCGCAGTATCAATTAAACAAACTACTGCCCCTACTGCTACTGCATCACCTTCTTCTGCTTTTAATGTGATAATTCCACTAGCTTCTGCAGGTAATTCAAGAGTTGCTTTGTCAGAATCAACCTCAGCGATTGCTTGGTCTTTCTCTACATAATCTCCGTCTTTTACTAACCAAGTTGCAATTTCAACTTCTTTTATAGATTCCCCTGGTGATGGGACTTTCATTTCTAAAATCATCTTGTATAATTTTTAAATTATGAATTTTATTGTTTGAGTTGTTATTGAAACAACTACTGTTTATTGTTTGTTTTATTTTTTAGCCCTGATGGTAGCGGCATCCTTTCTTGTCCTGAATTTAGTTCAGGATCCAGAAACAAGTTCTGGACAAGAAAGATACAGCGTACAGCAGGAAATAGCTTCTAATTGAATAAATTTTTATCAAAAACCATTTTTATCGCATCGGCCTGACGACGTTTTGCTCTTGTGTAACTTCCTGATGCTGATGCTGAATATGCTTTTAACGAAGCTAATCTCCATTTTACCAAGTTGAAGTTCATCAACATAAAGCTGTAAGCTCCCATGTTTTTTGGTTCTTCTTGCGCCCAAACATAATCATCAGCATTAGGATATAATGCAATAATCGCTTTTAATTGTTCTACTGGTAACGGGAATAATTGTTCGATTCTAACTACTGCAACATCTTTACGACCGTTATTTTCTCTTTCGGCTGTAATATCATAGTAGAATTTTCCTGTACAAAAAACCAATGTTTTCACATCTGCTTTATTTACTGCAGTATCATCTATAGTTTCCTGGAAACTTCCGTTTTCTAACTCTTCAATGGTAGATATACATCTTGGGTCACGCAATAAACTCTTAGGTGTAAACACAATTAATGGTTTACGGAATTTTGTTTTCATTTGTCTTCTTAGCAAGTGAAAGAAATTCGCTGGAGTGGTACAGTCGGCCACAAACATATTTTGTCTTGCACAAAGCTGTAAGTAACGCTCCATTCTTCCTGATGAATGTTCAGCTCCTTGCCCTTCATATCCATGTGGCAATAACAACACGATACCGTTTTGATTATTCCATTTATCTTCTCCACAAGAGATGTATTGGTCAATCATGATTTGAGCTCCATTGCTGAAATCTCCAAATTGAGCTTCCCAAATAGTCAACGTATTAGGATTTGCTAAAGCATAACCATAATCAAATCCCAGTACTCCGTATTCAGATAAAAGAGAATTAAAGATATTAAAATTTCCTTTTTTACCTTCTAAGCTATTGATTAATGTTACCTCTTCTTCAGAATCTTCCACTTTTACTACGGCATGACGGTGAGAAAAAGTTCCTCTTTCTACGTCTTGCCCAGAAATACGTACATCATATCCTTCTTGTAATAACGAGCCATAAGCTAAATGTTCCGCCATTCCCCAATCTAATTTATTCGTTTCGAAAAACATCGTTTTTCTGTCGTTGATTAGTTTTTGGATTTTGCTGATGAATTTTTTATCCGAAGGTAAATTACAAACCGCATTGGCTACTTGAGTCAAACCTTCTTTTGAATAAGAAGTTTCAACATTTTGCAACATTTGTTTATCGGTAACTTGCTCAAAACCTAACCATTCATTTCTCATAAATGGAGTTATAATGGTCAAATCTTTTTTACGAGATGCTTCCAAATTCTCTTCCATTCTAGATTTGTATTCAACTTCTAGTCCTTTTACAAAATTAGAATCAATAACACCATCTGCTAATAATTTCTCTGCGTAAAGATCCCTTGGGTTTTTATGCTTCGCTATAATTTTATACAATACGGGTTGTGTAAAACGAGGTTCATCACCTTCATTATGACCGTATTTTCTATATCCTAATAAATCAATAAATACATCACGACCAAATTGCATTCTGAAATCCAAAGCAAAATCAATAGCATGAACTACCGCTTCAGGATCATCTGCATTTACGTGTAATACTGGTGACAATGTTACTTTGGCCACATCCGTACAATAAGTTGACGAACGAGCATCTAAATAATTTGTAGTAAACCCTACTTGATTGTTAATTACAATATGTATGGTCCCACCTGTTTTGTATCCATCTAACTGTGCCATTTGCACAATTTCGTAAAGTATCCCTTGTCCTGCAATCGCAGCATCACCGTGAACGGCGATTGGTAATACTTTAGAAAAATCATTTGGAAAATATTTATCTTGTTTTGCTCTTGTAATTCCTTCAATTACCGCACCTACTGTTTCAAGGTGAGAAGGATTTGGAGCCAAATTGATATTAATTTTTTTACCTGTGCTCGTGATCTTATCAGCAGTGAGTCCTAAGTGGTACTTAACATCCCCATCAAAATATTCTTGATCGTAATCTTTCCCGTCAAATTCTCCGAAGATATCTTGAGTAGACTTCCCAAATATATTTGCTAAAACATTCAAACGGCCACGGTGTGCCATTCCCATTACAAACTGCTCCACTCCTTTTTCGGCTGCTCTTTCGATTAAAGCGTCAAGTGCAGGAATAATAGACTCACCCCCTTCTAGTGAAAATCGTTTTTGTCCTACATATTTAGTATGTAAGAAATTTTCAAAAGAAACGGCCTGATTCAATTTATTTAAAATTGATTTCTTTTCGTCTGCAGAGAAATTAGGCTGATTGTCGTTTACAGTTAGTTTATCTTGAATCCATTGAATAATCTCTGGTTTTCTAATATACATATACTCCACACCAATGTGTTGACAGTAAATGTTATCTAAATGTTTTATTATATCTGTTAATGTACAAGGAGCTATACCTATTACTTTTGCTGCATCAAAAACAGTATTTAAATCTGCAGTTGAAAGACCAAAATTAGTAATCTCAAGTGTTGGCTCAAATGTTCTTCTGTCTCTTACTGGATTAGTTTTGGTGAACAAATGTCCACGAGAACGATATCCTTCAACTAATTTCAAAACATTAAACTCTTTTTGAAGTTTTTCAGAAATTTGAGAATAGTCAACGTTGCCTGAGGTTTCACTGATTATATGCTGAACTGGATTTTCACCGTTATAAGTTTCCATTCCAAAGTCAAAACCTTGAAAAAAACTTCTCCAACTTGGCTCAACGCTATCTGGATTCTCTAAGTACTGATCGTATAATTGTGCAAAAAATTCTGTATGTGCTGCGTTTAAAAATGAAAACCTATCCATAATATTTATTGAATATACTTTTTGTTAAAATAGTTTGGCAAAAGTACAATAATCAACTAAATTTACATTTACTTTTAAATACATTTTATGTATTAAAATGTTAAAAAACTAGATACTTATGAAAAAAAGTGCCTTTATGAGGGTTTCAAAATCAATTTCACTTACCATTATCTTATTTGTTTGCAATAATTTAATTGCTCAACAACAACCTTCTACTCGTAAATCAAGAAGCGATTTTTGGAATCATGTACAGTTTGGCGGTGGCCTAGGTTTAGGTTTTGGATCTGGCTACACAGACATTTCAATAGCACCTAGTGCGATTTACAATTTTAATGAATATGTAGCTTTGGGATTGGGCGCACAATATACTTATATAAAACAGCGAGATTATTACGCCTCCCATTTGTACGGCGGCAGTATTATAGCCTTATTCAATCCTATCAATCAAATTCAACTCTCAGTAGAATTAGAAGAATTACGTGTCAATGTAAATTTAGACGGTTCTAATAGTAATTCTCAAGATTATTGGAATACTGGTTTGTTTTTAGGAGCCGGTTATCGAGCCGGAAATGTCACTATTGGTGCACGTTACAATGTATTACAAGACAACACAAAAAGTGTTTATAGTGACGCCTTCATGCCTTTTGTAAGAGTTTATTTTTAAAATGAACTAACTAAACTTATTTCTAAACCACACTTTTTGCCATTCTCTTTTTAAAACTAAAAAAGAAACCTGTTCCGCAAGCGCAACTAGATCTGAACCATCTAATCTTTTTATCTCTTCTTCAGACACATCAATAATATAAAGAAGATTCAGATATTCGGCAAATTTATACTGAATTAATCTATAGATTTTTTCATGCATTTGAATTTTCAATTCATTAGGTGAGATACTCATTGGGAAATCAATTCCTTCATTTGCCAAATTAAAATCCTTATTAATTTGTTCAATTAACTTAAGATACAATGATTCCCCTTCGGCCTCAGATAACAATAAATCGGTATTTTGTGGAGCTATAAACATCTAAAGTGATTTGTATTTGCGATTCATTGAATTCTTTCAACAATACTAGTTACGCACTAGACCTTCCTATCCATTAAGTTTTCACCAAAGCTCTTTAAGATTGCTTTTTTATCGGCAGTGATATTCATTTTTTCTAATGTATCAAAAGCCTTAAAAGTATATTCTTGAATAGCATCTTGAGTTGCTTTTGATGCACCAGATTTATTAAAAATATCTTTTGCATGATTGACTTTTTCTACATACTCATCTGGTTGAGTTGAAAACAAAGCCATCAATTTATCGCGATCCTCTTTAGAAGAAAAAGAAATTGCTTTCAAGTACAAATACGTTTTTTTATTTTCGATAATATCTCCACCCACTTGTTTTCCAAAAGTCTCCGGATCTCCAAAAGCATCTAGATAATCATCTTGCAACTGAAAAGCCAGTCCCAAATTTAATCCAAATTCATAGATTAAGTTTGCATTTTCATCTGAGGTTTGAGCAACTATAGCGCCCATTTTCATTGCAGCAGCAACAAGAACAGCCGTTTTATACTCAATCATTTTGAGGTATTCCGGAATAGTAACATCAGTACGTGTTTCAAAATCCACATCCCATTGTTGCCCTTCACAAACTTCAAGTGCTGTTTTGCTGAACAACTTCGCTAAGTCTCTAAAAACTAAAGGTTCGTATTGCTCAAAATATTGATAGGCTAAAATAAGCATTGCATCACCGGATAAAATACCAGTATTAATATCCCATTTTTCATGTACTGTTACTTTACCACGTCGTAAAGGAGCATCGTCCATAATATCATCATGAACTAAGGAGAAATTATGAAAAACTTCAACAGCCATCGCTGCAGGAAGGGCTTTTTCATAATTGGCATTAAAAACTTCTGTTGCCATTAGCGTTAATACCGGTCGCATTCTTTTTCCTCCTAGGCCTAAAATATAGGTAATAGGATCGTAAAGATTCTTTGGCTCTTTAGTTATTGACTGTTTTTGTAGGAAATTTATAAAAAAATCTTGGTACTGAAAAATGGCATGCATAAAAAGTAATTTTTGGCTAATTTACTGCATTCACAATTGAATGCAAACTCCTTTTGTTAATGAAACGTTAAAAAAATGGAAAAACAATAGAAAAACAATGGAAACTATTTCGGTATTCAAAGTTTCCATATTACATTTGCCCTCGAAATCAAAACTAGGATTTAAAGTTATGAATACTACTCTACCACTATCAGCAACAAAATGGACTATTGATTCAAATCAATCTGACGTTTTAATAAAAGCAAGACATTCAATAATTGCATATATAGCCGGATCAATTAATAAGTTCAAAGGACACATCGACATTCATGAAAATGCAATTGAAGATGCATCTATTGAATTTTGTTTAGATGTAAACAACAAGGATACAAAACTGGAGCAAATGGACACTCATTTACAACTAAATGATTTTCTAGATATCAATGAGTTCCCATACATCCATTTTAGATCTACATCTTTTCAAAAAATAAACAACAATATTAATTTTCTAAAAGGAGAATTAACAATCAATAATATAACAAAAATAGTTGAACTAGATGCTGAATTTATAGGCATAAAAACTTATAACGGTATCGAAAAAGCTGTTTTTGAAGTGGTTGGTCAAATACAACGAAAAGATTTTAAATTAAGCTCGAACTCTTACAATCACAATGGAGGTATAGCGATGGGGCAAGATATAAAGCTGATTGCCAATTTAGAGTTTTCAGTGTAAAAAGTAAATGAACATGAAAGAGAAAATAATAAAAAAAGCAAGTGAAATGTTTTTAAAATTAGGTTTTAAGAGCATCACAATGGATGATATTGCTGGAGAAATGTGTATTTCAAAAAAAACAATCTACAAGTATTTTTGTAATAAAGAATTACTGATTGAAGAAAGCACAAATGCCATTCATAAAGAAGTACATCAGATTATCGATCAAATAATTACGAATAATTACAACGCAATTGAAGAAAACTTTGAAATTAGAAAAATGTTTAAAGAAATGTTTAAGTCATCCGACACCTCGCCTGTCTATCAATTGAAAAAACATTATCCAGAAATATATGAAAAAGTAATAGATAGAGAAATAAATGAGTGCAATGCCGTTTTTAGAAAAAACATAGAGGACGGAATTAAACAAGGTTTATATCGAAAAAATATTGATACTGAAAACTATACAAAATTTTATTACAACCTCATTTTTAGTATCAAAGGAAGCATTAGCTCAGAAAAAGAAGGTCAAAAAATAGAGCTTGAAATATTAGAATACCACACCAGAGCCATGGCTACTCAAGAAGGACTTATTGAACTAGAAAAACACTTACTTAACCCAGAAATATAATGAGAAAAATAATCATATTAACATTCTTAACTTTTGCCATTACAGCAAAATCGCAAGAAATTAAATCGCTAACGCTAAAAGATGCAATAACTTATGCATTAGAAAACAAAGCAGATGCAAAAAAAGCGAAATTAAAAGTTGAAAATAGCGAATACCAAATTCAAGAAGTACGCGCTAGAGCTTTACCACAAATATCCGCTAATGGAGGGCTTACTTACAATCCAATTCTTCAAACTACATTTTTAGATGCAGGATCTTTTGGAGGTACACCTGGACAAACAATAAAAGCAAATTTTGGACAAAAATGGAGCTCAACAGCTGGACTTTCCTTGACACAAAATTTATTTGATCAGTCCGTATTTACTGGATTAAAAGCTGCCAAATCAACTCGAGAATTCTACCAAATTAATGAACAATTAACAGAAGAACAAGTTATTGAACGCGTAGCTAATAACTATTATCAAGTATATGTACAAAGACAAAATTTAAATGTGCTTGACAGCACTTTTATAAATACAACTAAAGTAAAGAATATTATTAAAGGACAATTTGATAACGGACTCGCTAAGAAAATTGATTTAGACAGGATATTGGTGAAAATTTCAAACATAAATACACAACGTCAACAAGTTTTGAATGCCGTACAAATTCAAGAAAATGCCTTAAAATTTTATATGGGAATGCCAATTGAGACTAAAATTGAAATTCCCCAAGCTGCATTTGAAGTAAGTCCCCAATCATTTACTGAAACTCCAAACACAGAGACTCGAACTGAGTTTTTGTTAATGAAAAAGCAAGAGCAATTACTAGAATTTCAAAAAAAGTCAGTAATAGCAGGTCTCTACCCAACACTATCTCTTACAGCGGGATATAACTACATCGGACAAGGACCAAAAATGCCTTGGGGAGGAAAACCTACTGACGGTGTATATTGGTCTGATTTCTCTTCCGTGGGATTGAATTTAAAAGTACCAATTTTTTCAGGTTTTGAAACCCGATCAAAAATAAGAAAAGCAGATGTGGAACTTCGATCTTTACAAGAAGATTTAAAGGATACAAAATTGTCTCTTGATCTGGATTATGCTAATGCCAAAACACAAATAGACAACAGTATGATAACTATTCAAAATCAAAAAGCAAATGCGCAATTGGCAAAAGAAGTTTTAAGTAATACTAAAAACAATTATGTTCAAGGTTTAGCTTCTTTAACAGATCTACTGGACGCAGAAAACGCATTTACTGAAGCACAAAATAACTATACAGCTGCAATATTAGATTACAAACTAGCAGAAATACAATTAATCAAATCAAAAGGAGAACTAAAAACACTTATAAATAACTAATAAAAATGAAAAAAAACATACTAATCGGAATAGTAATTATAGCTGCTTTAGGACTTATAGCATATACTCTAACAAGTAATAAAAAAGAGAACGAAGCAAAAACTGCTATTGTTGCAGAAAAAAACGCTAGTGTTACCGTAAAAATAAACCCTGTAAAAACAGAAGAAATTTCTTTGGATTTTTCTGTAAATGGTAGTTTTGAACCATTTCAAGAATTAAACTTCTCTGCCGAAAAACCAGGAAGAGTTGTTAGAGTACTTGTGGATGAAGGTTCAAGCGTTAGAATAGGTCAAACATTAGCTATTGTACGAAGCGAATCAATAAATGCTGATTTACAAACTGCTGAGGCAGCATACCAAAATGCAGTAACGGATTACAATCGTTTTGAAAATGCTTATAAAACTGGTGGTGTTACCAAACAACAATTGGATCAAGCAAAACTAAGTTTAGTAACTTCTAAGTCAAGATTACAGCAAGCCAAAGTAAATATTGGAGACACAAACATCAAGTCAACTATAAATGGAATTGTAAACAAAAAATACATTGAACCAGGTTCAGTATTAGGAGCTGCAACTCAAATGTTTGAAATTGTAAATGTATCTAAATTAAAACTAAAAGTATCCGTAAACGAAAGCCAAGTTGCTAGTTTAAAGCTAGGAAATGCAGTAAACGTTACAGCTAGTGTTTACCCTGACGTTACCTTTTCTGGTAAAATAACTTTTATCGCACCAAAAGCAGATTCAAGTTTAAGTTTTCCAGTAGAAATAGAAATAGCAAATAATTCCAACAATGATTTAAAAGCTGGTATGTATGGAACTGCTGAATTTGCTTCAAAACAACAAAAACAATCTATGATGACCGTTCCTAGAAATGCTTTTGTAGGAAGTGTGAGTAGCAATCAAGTTTTTGTAGCTGAAAATGGAATCGCCAAACTAAAAACCGTTACTGCTGGAAGAATTTTAGGAGACAAAGTAGAAATCATAAATGGGTTGTCAGACGGTGAAAATGTTATTGTAACTGGACAAATTAATCTACAAGACGGCAATAAAGTGGAGATCATAAAATAATTTAAAAAATGAATTTTAAATTTTAAAATCCATTTCACGACTTACAACTAAAAAATATGAAATTAGCAGAAATATCTATAAAACGTCCCTCGTTAGTAATCGTATTATTTACGATTCTAATCCTAGGTGGACTCTTTAGCTATAGCCAATTGGGCTACGAATTGATTCCTAAATTCGAACAAAACGTAATTACTGTTTCAACAATATATCCTGGAGCTTCTCCAAGTGAGGTAGAAAACACAGTAACTAAAAAAATTGAAGATGCAATTGCTTCTTTAGAAAATATTAAAAAAATTGATTCTAAATCATACGAAAGTTTGTCAATTGTATCGATCTCTTTGAATTCAAATGCCGATGTCGATATTTCGATGAACGACGCACAGCGTAAAATAAATGCCATAATAAGTGATTTACCAGATGATGCTAAAGCACCATCGCTTTCTAAATTCTCATTAAGTGATTTACCAATTATGACTATTGGTGCTAATGGAAAAATGGATGAAGCCGCTTTTTATGATTTGATTGATAAAAAAATAGCTCCTGTATTATCTCGTGTTACTGGTGTAGCACAAGTAAATATTGTGGGTGGTCAAGAACGTGAAATTCAAGTGAATTTGGATGCCGTTAAAATGCAAGGTTATGGTCTTTCCATTCCCCAAGTACAGCAAACTATTTTAACTTCCAACCTGGATTTCCCAACAGGAAACATACAAACACGGGAACAAAAAATATTAATTCGTCTTGCTGGAAAATATAAAAGTGTTGAAGAATTAAGAAATCTTGTGGTTTCTTCAAATGGTGGAATTCAAATTAGATTAAAAGACATCGCTGATGTTCAAGATGCACAGAAAATTGCTGAAAAAATATCTCGTGTAGACCAAAAAAGTGCAATTATTTTACAAGTAATAAAACAATCTGATGCCAATGCAGTTGCAGTAAGTGAAGAATTGGTTAAGAGTATCAACCAATTAGAAAAAGATTATAAAACGAATGATGTAAAACTAGAAATAGCTAAAGACAGTACAATATATACTTTAGAAGCAGCAGATTCTGTACTTCATGATTTATTAATTGCGGTTATCTTGGTAGCCTTTGTAATGTTGTTTTTCCTGCACAGTATTCGTAACTCATTAATTGTAATGGTTTCAATACCTGCTTCATTAATTGCAACCTTTATAGGAATTTACCTTTTAGGATATACGTTAAACTTAATGAGTTTATTAGGACTATCACTCGTTGTTGGTATATTAGTTGATGATGCAATTGTGGTGTTAGAAAACATTTACCGTCACATGGAAATGGGTAAAAATAGAATTCGAGCTTCCTATGACGGTACAGCTGAAATTGGTGGAACAGTAACTTCGATTACTTTAGTAATTGTGGTGGTGTTTTTACCAATTGCAATGAGTTCTGGTCTGGTTTCTAATATCATTACACAATTTTGTGTGACCGTGATTATCTCAACATTGCTTTCCCTTTTGGCTTCCTTTACCATTATCCCTTGGTTGTCTTCTCGTTTTGGAAAATTAGAGCATATTGAAGGTAAAAACTTGTTTGGAAGAATTATTCTTGGTTTCGAAAGCTATTTAACACGTTTTATCAACTGGATTTCAGGTTTACTAACTTGGTGTTTGGATCATTACAAAACTACATTAGCAATTGTTCTATTAATATTTTTTAGTTCTATTGCACTAATTCCTGCAGGATTTATTGGTGGTGAGTTTTTTGCAGCATCAGATAGTGGGGAATTTTTAGTTCAAATTGAAATGCCTAAAGATGCGTCATTAGAACAAACTAATTTCATGACCCAAAAAGCAGAAGCATTTTTGAAAAAAGAACAATATGTTTATAGCCAAATTACAACAGTTGGACAAACAAGTGAGGGAATGGGTGCTTCACAGGCCACTGCTTATAAATCGGAGATTGATGTAAAAATGATTGACCAAAAAGAGCGTACAGATGGAGCATCAGTTTATGCCGCGAAAATCAAACGCAAATTGGAAAAAGTATTAGTTGGAGCAAAAGTAAAAACCGTTCCAGTTGGTATTTTAGGAACAGCTGAAAATGCAACACTTGGATTAATTGTTACGGGACCTTCAGTAGAAAGTGCCATGAAGTTTGCTAAATTAGCAGAAGCTGAATTGCGCACTATTCCTGGTACAACTGAGATCAAATTGACTGTTGAGGATGGAAATCCTGAAATCAATGTTCAAGTAGATCGCGATAAAATGAGCGCATTAGGACTAACTCTTCAAACCGTTGGTATGACAATGCAAACTGCATATAGCGGTAATACTGATGGTAAATTTAGAGCAGGAGAATATGAATACGATATCAATATTAAATACAATGCTTTTGATCGAAAAAGTATTACAGATGTTAGTAACCTAATTTTTATCAATAATGCGGGTCAACAAATTAAACTATCACAATTTGCAACTATTAGTGAAGGTTCTGGTCCTAGTCAATTAGAACGTAGAGATAAAACAGCATCTGTTACCGTTCAAGGACAAAATGTAGGAGTTCCTGCTGGTACTATTGTAGCTGAATGGCAAGTAAAACTAGATAAATTAGAAAAACCTGTAGGTGTAAATTACATTTGGGGTGGTGATCAAGAGAACCAAAGTGAAGGTTTTGGAACATTAGGTATTGCTTTATTAGCAGCTATTATACTGGTTTATCTTATTATGGTTGGTTTATATGATAGCTTTGCACATCCATTTGTTGTATTGTTTGCAATTCCCTTATCGTTTATTGGAGCTCTACTAGCCCTAGCATTGACTAACAATACATTGAATATATTTACCATTCTTGGTATCATTATGTTAATTGGATTAGTTTGTAAAAATGCGATTATGCTTGTCGATTATACCAACCAGCGAAGAGCTGCTGGTGAAACAATAAGAACAGCATTAATTCAGGCCAATCATGCACGACTTCGTCCCATTTTGATGACGACCATTGCAATGGTTTTCGGAATGTTCCCAATTGCATTAGCTTCTGGTGCAGGTGCAGGATGGAAAAATGGTTTAGCTTGGGTAATCATTGGTGGACTGATCAGTTCTCTTTTTCTTACGCTAATCGTAGTTCCTGTGATTTATGAAATCATGGAAAAAATAATTGCTAAGTTCAGTAAAGGAGAAAAAATAGATTACGAAGCAGAAATGGTTGCTGACTATGAGCATAAAGAATTGAGTGAAGATGGATTTAATCCAAAACATACACTGTAATACCTTAATTTAATTTATAATTCTAAAAACCTGTTCATTAATTTGAACAGGTTTTTTTATACTAAAATCCTAGAAAGCAAAAAAGTCTGATACATTTAAAACACATACAAAACCGCAATTGAATGATAATTGTACATTCATCTGAGTTCTACAATTACTAACTACTAAGTCGAAATTATGTCTAATACTATTTTCTAAACTTCAAAATCGATTGCTCCATTGTTCGGGCATAAAAAAAGGCTTTCATAAACTGAAAGCCTTTTTATTGAATTATATTTTTTAATTAATCAACGTTAACTAAATTATCTTTTTTCCAGTTTTTAACAGAAGCAACTCTATTATCCGAATAATCAACTTCACTTAGAACGGAATCATTCCAGTAAAACCATTTACCAACTTTTTGTCCTTTATCGTATTCAGCAACTGCTAATTTATTCCCATTGGCATCAAAAGAAACCCATTGTCCTTGCAATTTTCCGTTTTTATAAAATCCTTCTTGTTGTACTTGTCCATTTTCATGGTGATAAGTAACTTTCACCATATTTCCAACAGCTTCTAATTTTGGTTCTTTATTTTGTGCGAATATCATACCTGAAATTAACACGGCTGCAATCATTATATATTTTTTCATCGTATAAGGTTTTAATTGTTATCTCCACAAATATAACGATGTATTTACAATTAAAAAACTATTTGATAACAATTTAGTAACATTGGACGAAAGCTTAACATTGGAAATTGAAAATATATTAACTTAGAATTACTAAAAAATCTAATTTCTCAATTCATTGTTCATAATTAGTCCTAAATTTGCAGCTGGGTCAAATGGCCTACTGTTGAAATAATATAAAATTGTAATAATGTATAGAAGTCATAATTGTGGCGAATTAAATGCCTCACATATAAATACTGAAGTAACTTTAGCTGGTTGGGTTCAAAAATCTCGTGACAAAGGATTTATGAATTGGGTTGATTTAAGAGATCGTTATGGTATTACACAATTAATTTTTGACGAAGGTCGTACCGAAAAAACGGTATTTGAACTAGCAAAAACTCTTGGACGTGAATTTGTAATTCAAGTTAAAGGAACGGTTATCGAACGTGAAGCCAAAAACAAAAACATTGCTACAGGAGAAATTGAAATTTTAGTTACTGAACTAAACATTTTGAACGCCGCCTTAACACCACCTTTCACTATTGAAGATGAAACAGATGGTGGTGAAGACATTCGAATGAAATACCGTTACCTTGATATAAGAAGAAATCCTGTAAAAAACAGTTTGCTTTTTCGTCACAAAGTAGCCATGGAAGTTCGAAAATATCTTTCCGATTTGGATTTTTGTGAAGTAGAAACTCCATACCTAATTAAATCAACACCAGAGGGAGCTAGAGATTTTGTTGTACCTTCTCGAATGAATGAAGGACAATTCTATGCTTTACCTCAATCCCCACAAACCTTCAAACAATTATTGATGGTAGGTGGAATGGACAAATATTTCCAAATCGTGAAATGTTTCCGTGATGAAGATTTACGTGCGGACAGACAGCCAGAATTCACACAAATCGATTGCGAAATGGCATTTGTAGAACAAGAAGACATTTTAAATGTTTTTGAAGGACTTACCCGTCATTTACTAAAAGAAATAAAAGGAATTGAAGTAGATAAATTTCCTCGTATGACGTATGAACATGCCATGAAAACCTACGGGAATGACAAACCAGATATCCGTTTTGGAATGGAGTTTGGAGAATTAAACGAAGTAGCTAAAAGCAAGGAATTCCCGGTTTTCAATGCTGCTGAATTAGTTGTCGGAATCGCCGTTCCAGGAGCTGGAAACTACACCAGAAAAGAAATTGACGCATTAATCGAATGGGTAAAGCGTCCACAAGTTGGTGCTTCAGGAATGGTTTATGTGAAATGTAACGAAGATGGGACTTATAAATCATCTGTAGATAAATTTTATGACCAAGCTGATTTATCCAATTGGGCAAAAACTACAGGAGCGCAAGCTGGAGATATGATCTTTGTACTATCTGGTCCTGCTGACAAAACAAGAGCGCAACTAAGTGCCTTGCGTATGGAACTAGCTACACGATTAGGTCTAAGAAATCCTGCAGAATTTGCACCATTATGGGTTGTTGATTTCCCATTATTGGAATTTGATGAAGAATCAGGACGTTATCATGCTATGCATCACCCCTTTACTTCACCAAAACCAGAAGACATGCACTTATTAGAAACCAATCCAGGAAAAGTTCGTGCCAATGCATATGACATGGTTTTGAATGGAAATGAAATTGGAGGAGGTTCTATACGTATCCATGATAAAGCAACACAACAATTAATGTTTAAATATTTAGGATTTACTGAGGATGAAGCCAAAGCACAATTTGGATTCCTAATGGACGCATTCCAGTTTGGAGCCCCGCCACACGGAGGATTAGCTTTTGGATTAGATCGATTAGTTGCTATCTTAGGAGGTCAAGAAACAATACGTGACTTCATTGCTTTCCCTAAAAACAATTCAGGTAGAGATGTGATGATTGATGCGCCGTCTCCTATTGACGAAACACAATTAAAAGAACTACACATCAAATTAAGCTAAGGTATTTAGTCGGTACTATTTGTTGGAAAACGTTGAATATCAATTATTTTAATAAAAAAAATGACATTGATAGTATTCGTATTATATTATATATTATATTTGCCTCATTATAAATTATTATTACTATTACAATGCGTACAGGTACAGTTAAATTTTTCAATGAGTCAAAAGGTTACGGATTCATTACAGACGAAGAAACAGGAAAAGACATTTTTGTTCACGCTTCAGGAATCAACGCGGAAGAATTACGCGAAGGTGACAGAGTTAGCTATGAAGAAGAAGAAGGAAGAAAAGGAAAAGTTGCTGCGAAAGTAGCAGTTATCTAAGCAAAAATTATTTTTTGCCTACGAATGTTTAAAAACGTTTCGATTTATTTCGAAGCGTTTTTTTTTGATTATACTCAAACCGAAATACACTACTATTTATAATCATTAAAAATTAATTAAAAAACACATTTTCAAATAAACTAATTTCATTCATTAACTTGTGTTTTAATTCCTTGAAACCTATCTTTGTCACTTATTTTAGTACCTAAAAATAATAATTATGCAATCTGATCAACTAAATTATATTCCCATTTTAATACAGTTTATACTTGCTGTAGGATTTGTAGTAGGAACCATTATCGTTTCTGGCAAATTAGGACCAAAAAGAAAGTCAGAAATCAAAGACAAAAACTTTGAATGTGGCGTTGAATCCGTTGGTAATGCACGTATTCCTTTCTCTGTTAAATACTTTCTAGTCGCGATATTATTTGTTCTATTTGATGTGGAAGTAATTTTCCTGTATCCATGGGCAATTAACTTCAAAGAACTAGGAATGGAAGGAATGGTGAAAATGGTAATTTTCATGCTTTTACTATTGGTTGGATTTTTCTATATCATCAAAAAGAAAGCGTTAGTTTGGGAATAAAGAATAATTTTAAATATTGAATTTCAATTCTATATTTCTAATATATAATTCAAAAAAATAAAAAATGAGCGATTCGAATATAAAAATGGTTGCCCCGCCAGAAGGTGTTGTAGGAGAAGGATTCTTCGCTACAAAACTGAATGATGTAGTAGGAATGGCTCGCGCCAATTCACTTTGGCCATTGCCTTTTGCAACTTCATGTTGTGGAATTGAATTTATGGCTACTATGGCATCACATTATGACTTAGCACGATTTGGATCTGAGCGAGTTAGTTTTTCTCCTCGTCAAGCAGATATGTTAATGGTAATGGGAACTATTTCTAAAAAAATGGCTCCAATTTTACGTCAGGTATACGAGCAAATGGCAGAACCTCGCTGGGTAATTGCTGTTGGTGCTTGTGCTTCTTCAGGAGGAATTTTTGATACGTATTCTGTATTACAAGGTATAGACAAAGTAATCCCTGTAGATGTATATGTTCCTGGATGTCCGCCAAGACCAGAGCAAATAGTAGATGGAGTAATGAAATTACAAGAATTAGTTAGAACAGAATCTGTAAGAAGAAGAAGTTCTCCAGAATACCAAGAATTATTGGCTTCTTATAATATCAAATAACAAAATGGCTTTAGAAACAATAGAAATTCAGGATAAATTGACAGAGACATTTGGTGCTACGGTCTTCAATTTTAATCAAGAAAGAGATGTGTTTTCATTAGAAGTAGCTTCCGACAAAATAACGGCAGTGATCCTTTTTTTGAAAAATGACCCTATATTGCGTTTTCACTTTTTAACTGATTTATGTGGTATTCATTATCCAGATAACGAAGTAGACAGACAGTTTGCAATTGTATATCATATGCACAATTGGTACGAAAACAAACGCATAAAAATTAAGGCCTTTATTAATGGTGAAAAACCAGAAATAAAAACAATATCAAACATTTTCTTAAGCTCCAATTGGATGGAAAGAGAAACGTATGATTTTTATGGAGTTAACTTTATTGGTCACCCTCAATTGAAACGTATTTTAAATATGGATGAGATGATTTCTTTTCCAATGCGAAAAGAGTTCCCAATGGAAGACGGCGGAAGAACCGATAAAGACGACCGTTTTTTCGGTAGAACAATAGACAATTGCTAAAAACAGAATATATAATTTTTCACATTCTATAAATGTCAGAACTATTATTACCACCAGAGCATCGATATGCTAAAATAATAAAAGAGAAGCTAAACGAAGATGGAAGCGAGCTTTCAATTCTAAATTTAGGTCCTACTCACCCCGCTACGCACGGAATTTTTCAAAACATTTTGTTGATGGATGGGGAGCGAATTTTAGAAGCGGAACCTACTATTGGCTATATTCATAGAGCTTTTGAAAAAATAGCTGAAAACCGTCCTTTTTACCAAATTACACCACTTACAGACCGAATGAATTATTGCTCGTCTCCTATTAACAATATGGGATGGTGGATGACTTTGGAAAAACTACTGGATATTGAAGTACCGAAGCGCGCACAATATTTAAGAGTAATTGTAATGGAGTTAGCCAGAATTACAGATCATATTATTTGCAACTCTATTTTAGGAGTAGATACAGGAGCTTATACTGGTTTCCTTTATGTATTTCAATTTAGAGAAAAAGTATACGAAATCTACGAAGAAATTTGTGGAGCTCGATTGACAACTAATATGGGAAGAATTGGTGGTTTCGAAAGAGATTGGTCACCAGAAGCTTTTAGAAAATTAGATGTTTTTTTAGAAGAGTTTCCAGCAGCTTGGAAAGAATTTGAAAACCTATTCGAAAGAAACAGGATTTTTATTGATAGAACAGTTAATGTAGGTGCAATTTCTGCTGAACAAGCTATGGCTTATGGCTTCACAGGTCCTAACTTACGTGCTGCAGGTGTTGATTATGATGTACGTGTTGCACAACCATATAGCTCTTATGAAGATTTTGACTTTGTAATTCCTGTTGGAAAATCAGGAGATACTTACGATCGTTTTTGCGTTCGTAATGCCGAAGTTTGGGAAAGCTTAAGTATCATTCGTCAAGCATTAGCAAAAATGCCAGAAGGAAATGATTTTCATGCAGATGTTCCAGACTATTATCTTCCTCCAAAAGAAGATGTATACACTAATATGGAGTCATTAATCTATCATTTCAAAATTGTAATGGGAGAAGTTCCTATTCCAGTGGCAGAAATATATCATCCTGTTGAAGGTGGAAATGGGGAACTAGGTTTTTATTTAGTAACAGACGGAAGTCGTACTCCTTATAGATTGCATTTTAGAAGACCTTGTTTTATTTATTACCAAGCCTATCCAGATATGATAAAAGGTTCATTACTATCAGATGCGATTGTTATTTTATCAAGTTTAAATGTAATCGCAGGAGAATTAGACGCATAAATTATGAAATGTACCCCTTACAAACAAGAAATAAATATGACTGACGAGTTGATGAATCGCATCAATGAATTAATTAGTCATTATCCCGCAGACAAACGAAAATCAGCTTTATTACCCGTTCTACACGAAGTGCAAGATGCTCATGAAAATTGGCTTAGCACAGAACTAATGGACAAAGTCGCTGAAATTATTCAAATTCTACCAATTGAAGTCTATGAAGTAGTTTCGTTCTACTCCATGTACAATCAAAAACCTATTGGAAAATATATGTTTGAATTTTGTCAAACTTCTCCTTGTTGTTTAAAAGGAACTGAAGATTTGATGGACTATACTTGTGAAAAATTGGGCGTTAAAATAGGTGAAACCACTGCTGACGGTCTATTTGAAGTAAAAGGAGTTGAATGTCTAGGTGCTTGTGGATACGCACCAATGATGCAATTGGGTGATTTTTACAAAGAAAACCTTACCGAAGACAAAATTGATCAGTTAATCGCTGATTGTAGAGATAATAAAATAATATTACACGATAAATAAGATGTCAAAAAAAATATTATTAGATAAAATAAACGTTCCCGGAATCAAAACTTACGAAGTATATCGTAAAGAAGGTGGCTACGCATCTGTAGAGAAAGCAATGAAAGCAATGACTCCTGACGAAGTTGTTGAAGAAGTAAAAAAATCAGGACTTCGTGGTCGTGGTGGTGCTGGATTCCCTGCTGGAATGAAATGGAGTTTTATTGATAAAAAATCAGGAAAACCAAGACATTTAGTTTGTAATGCCGATGAATCAGAACCAGGAACTTTCAAAGACCGTTATTTGATGGAATTTATTCCTCATTTATTGATCGAAGGAATGATTACTTCTAGTTTTGCATTGGGTGCAAACCTATCGTATATCTACATTCGTGGAGAATACATGTGGGTTTATAAAATATTAGAAAGAGCCATTGCCGAGGCGAAAGCAGCCGGTTGGTTAGGAAAAAATATATTAGGTACAGGTTACGACTTAGAACTTTACGTTCACTGTGGGGCTGGTGCTTACATCTGTGGTGAAGAGACTGCATTAATTGAATCATTAGAAGGAAAAAGAGGAAATCCTCGTATCAAGCCTCCATTTCCAGCAGTTTCTGGATTGTGGGCAAATCCTACTGTGGTAAATAATGTAGAAACAATTGCTTCAGTGCCATGGATTGTAAACAATTCAGGTGATGAATATGCCAAAATAGGGATTGGAAGATCTACTGGAACTAAATTAATTTCTGCTTCAGGACATGTAAAAAACCCTGGTGTTTATGAAATTGAATTGGGCTTATCTGTTTATGAATTTATGAATTCTGACGAATATCTTGGCGGAATGAGTTCTGATAGACCTTTGAAAGCTTTAGTACCTGGAGGATCATCTGTACCCATTTTACCTGCTGATTTAATTTATAAAACAGCAAACGGTGATGATCGTTTGATGACGTATGAGTCTTTAAGTGATGGAGGATTTGCAACAGGATCAATGCTAGGTTCTGGAGGATTTATCGTTTACAATGACACTTCTTGTGTTGTACGAAACACTTGGAACTTTGCTCGTTTTTACCACCATGAAAGCTGTGGACAATGTTCCCCTTGTCGTGAAGGAACAGGCTGGTTAGAAAAAGTATTGTGGCGTATTGAAAACGGACAAGGTCGTGAAGAAGATATTGATTTGCTTTGGAGTATTCAAAGTAAAATTGAAGGTAACACGATTTGCCCACTTGGAGATGCTGCTTCATGGCCAGTAGCAGCAGCTATTCGTCATTTTAGAGATGAATTTGAATACCATGTTCGTTTCCCAGAAAAAATAAAAAATAGAAATCACTTTGTAGAAGAACCATTTGCTCAAGTAAAGCACTTAGTAACAAAACAAACAGTTTAAAATAGTTTCAAGTTTCAAGTTTTTTTTAGTTTCAAGTGTAACAACCTGAAACTTTAAACTTTAAACTAAAAAAACAAAAGTAAGAAATGAAAGTAACAATAGACGGTCAAAGCATAGAAGTAGAACCAGGAACAACTATCCTGCAAGCAGCACGTATGATTGGTGGTGAATCTGTTCCCCCAGCGATGTGCTATTATTCTAAACTAAAAGGAAGCGGTGGAAAATGCCGTTGTTGTTTAGTGGAAGTAGCTAAAGGTAGTGAAGCAGATCCAAGACCTATGCCAAAATTGATGGCTTCTTGTGTAACAGGATGCATGGATGGTATGGAAGTAAACAGCAAATCTTCGGATAGAGTAAGAGAAGCGAGACAATCTGTAACTGAATTTTTATTGATCAATCACCCTTTAGATTGTCCAGTTTGTGACCAAGCGGGAGAATGCGATTTACAAGATTTAAGTTTTGAACACGGAAAATCAAAAAGCCGTTTCATAGAAGAAAAAAGAACATTCGAACCAGAAAATATAGGTCCAAATATTCAATTACATATGAACCGTTGTATCCTTTGTTACCGTTGTGTAATGGTTGCTGATCAATTGACAGACAATCGTGTACATGGAGTTATGGACAGAGGAGATCATTCGAATATTTCTACTTGTATTTCCAAAGCAATTGACAATGAATTCTCTGGAAATATGATCGATGTATGTCCAGTAGGTGCATTAACTGACAAAACATTCCGTTTCAAATCAAGAGTTTGGTTCAACAAACCCTACGATGCACACAGAGAGTGTACTACTCCAGGATGTTGTGGAAAAACTACGGTTTGGATGTTTGGTGACGAAATTCAAAGAGTTACAGGTCGTAAAGATGTGTACCATGAAGTAGAAGAATTCATTTGTAATGAATGTCGTTTTGACCACAAAGATCCAGCGGACTGGGTTATTGAAGGACCAAGAGAATTTGATAAAGATTCGGTTATCAATCAAAACAATTACACACAAAAACTAGACACAGTAACGATTGCTACCGAAGAAGGAATTCTAAAAGGTAGAGAACAAGATCGTAAAAAGATAAGCATGCCTGCTATCCCATTGGATAAAGAAGATCAAGAAAAATTTAATCACGGAAATCTTTAACCTATGATCGATAGTACTATAATTATAGAAAAAAGTGTCATCATCTTAGTTGTTTTTGCAATTACAATGGTAATGGCGATGTATTCTACGCTTGCTGAACGTAAAGTAGCAGCTTGGCTTCAAGATAGAATTGGACCAAATAGAGCTGGTAAAGGTGGAATTCTTCAACCGTTAGCTGATGGTTTAAAATTATTCTCGAAAGAAGAATTTGAACCTGACACAAAAAATAGATTTTTATTCTTCGTAGGGCCAGCAATTGCTATGAGTACTGCTTTGATGACCAGCGCAGTAATTCCTTGGGGAGATAAGTTTCACCTTTTTGGTAGAGACATTATTTTACAAGCGACTGATATTGATGTAGCCTTATTATATGTATTTGGTGTAATGTCAGTGGGAGTTTACGGAATCATGATTGGTGGATGGGCATCTAATAATAAATTCTCTTTGATGGGAGCGGTTCGTGCTGCATCACAAATGATTTCTTATGAAGTTGCTATGGGATTGTCTATTATTGCTTTGTTGATGATGACAGGAACATTGAGTTTGAGAGAAATTGCTGCGCAACAACCCGGAATGCACTGGAATGTATTTTACCAACCATTATCATTTTTCATATTCTTAATTTGTGCTTTTGCTGAAACAAATAGAACACCATTTGACTTAGCGGAATGCGAAAGTGAATTGATTGGTGGATACCATACGGAATATTCCTCTATGAAAATGGGATTCTACCTATTTGCTGAATATGCAAATATGTTTATTTCTTCTACCATTATAGCTGTTTTGTTCTTTGGAGCTTACAACTATCCAGGAATGGCTTGGGCAGTAGAACACTGGGGAGTGAATATTGCTAACGTAATAGGAATTGGAGTTTTATTTGGAAAAATATGTTTCTTCATCTTCTTTTACATGTGGGTAAGATGGACTATTCCAAGATTTAGATACGATCAATTGATGCATTTAGGTTGGAGAGTATTAATTCCGTTATCAATCATCAATATTATAATCACTGGAATTGTGATTTTGAGAGATCAAATCGCCATTTATTTCGGATTTTAAATAGCATCAAAAAAACGCCTAGCCCTGATAGCAGTGGAAATCCTTTTATCCTGAACTTGTTTCAGGATCCTGAAACAAGTTCAGGATAAAAGATTGAAACGAATAGCAGGAAGAAGCTTTAAATAAAAAATAAAAAAATGTCAATAGAAGCCATATCCTTATCGGGAAGAAAAAAGCAAGTCTCTAATAAAGAGATGAGTTTTTTGGAAAGAATGTACATTGTTGCAATTGTCAAGGGTTTGATGATTACAATCAAGCATTTATTTACAAGAAAAGTTACGATTCAATATCCAGAACAAGTACGTGAAATGAGTCCCGTTTACCGTGGTCAACACATGTTGAAACGCGATGAGCAAGGAAGAGAAAACTGCACTGCTTGTGGATTATGCGCTTTATCATGCCCTGCGGAAGCAATTACCATGAAAGCCGAAGAACGTAAGCCGGAAGAAAAACATTTGTACCGTGAAGAAAAATATGCTTCGATTTATGAAATCAATATGTTGCGTTGTATTTTTTGTGGTTTGTGTGAGGAAGCTTGTCCAAAAGACGCTATTTACCTGACTACTTCAAAAGTATTGGTTCCTTCCAGTTATGAAAGAGAAGATTTTATTTTTGGAAAAGATAAATTGGTTATGCCATTAGATATCGCAATGAAAAATGCACAACTTAAAAACGCCAACTAATGTCAACTATACTTATTATATTTTGTGTTTTAGCTGCCATCACATTGTCAACTGCATTTTTGACAATCTTTAGCAGAAACCCAATTCACAGTGCGCTATATCTTGTTGTTTGTTTTTTCTCGATTGCAGGACATTATTTATTATTGAACTCACAGTTTCTAGCCGTGGTTCATATCATAGTATACTCGGGAGCAATTATGATTTTGTTTCTATTCACGATCATGTTAATGAACTTGAATAAAGAAAATGAAGTTCATAAACCTAGAATCACTCGTTTAGGAGCTATTGTTTCCTTTTGTTTGATTTGCTTGGTTCTACTTGCTGTTTTCATCAACTCGAAACCAATTACTGGTGAATACGACTTTACTGGTGAAGATTACCAATCAATAAAAGTTTTAGGAAAAGTACTATTGAATGAGTACATGGTTCCATTCGAATTTGCCTCTATCTTGCTTTTAGTAGCAATGATTGGAACGGTTCTATTGTCTAAAAAAGAAAAAACAGAGAAATAACATGAACAATATTTTAAATGAAATAGGCATCGAAAACTATATCTTCCTTTCTGTGATACTTTTTAGTATTGGAGTTTTCGGAGTATTATATAGACGTAATGCCATCATCGTATTTATGTCAATCGAAATTATGCTTAATGCTGTCAATCTTTTGTTTGTTGCTTTTTCTACTTACCATCAAGATGCACAAGGACAAATTTTTGTATTTTTCTCTATGGCCGTGGCCGCTGCCGAGGTTGCTGTAGGATTAGCAATACTAGTTTCGATATTTAGAAATTTAGGTTCAATTGACATCAATAATTTAAAAAACTTAAAAGGATAAATTTCAATGGATACAAGTTTAACTTTACTCTTATTACTAGCTCCTTTTATAGGATTTTTATTTAATGTTTTCTTCGGAAAAAGCATCGGTAAATCGGCTTCTGGAATTCTTGGGACATTAACTGTCGCAACTTCATTTGCAGCTTCTGTGTACTTTTTCATGCAGATTAGCCAAACTCATCAAGCAATCCAAATTCAATTGTTTGATTGGATTCAAATTAGTAATTACAAAGTAGACTTTGGTTTTCTTTTAGACCAATTATCTATTTTATGGTTGCTTTTTGTAACAGGTATTGGTTCATTGATTCATATGTACTCGATCAGCTATATGCATGATGACGAGAACATGCACAAGTATTTTGCTTATTTGAATTTATTTATCTTCTTCATGATTACTTTGGTAATTGGAAGCAATTTATTGGTATTATTCATCGGTTGGGAAGGAGTTGGACTTTGTTCTTACCTTCTTATCGGGTTCTGGCATAAAAATCAAGAATTCAATGATGCTGCTAAGAAAGCATTCATCATGAATAGAATTGGAGATCTTGGATTACTAATCGGGATATTCATTATTGGATCTATGTTTTCTACTTTAGATTATGCTACTTTAAAAACTGCAATTACAGGTGCTACTGATCTTAATATGTATTGGATTTCTATCGCTGCTTTTGCATTGTTCATAGGAGCTTGTGGAAAATCAGCACAAATCCCATTGTACACTTGGCTACCAGACGCGATGGCAGGACCTACACCAGTTTCAGCATTAATACATGCGGCAACGATGGTAACTGCAGGAATCTTTATGATCACCAGATTGAATTACTTATTTGATCTTGCACCAGATGTTCAAAACATCATTGCCATTGTAGGAGCTGTTACCTCTCTTGTAGCTGCAACAATAGCATTAGTTCAAACGGATATTAAAAAAGTACTAGCCTACTCTACTGTTTCTCAACTAGGATTAATGTTCTTGGCATTAGGATTAGGAGCTTACGAAGTAGCTGTATTCCACGTCATCACTCACGCTTTCTTTAAAGCTTGTTTGTTCCTTGGATCAGGTTCAGTAATACATGCGTTACATGGCGAACAAGACATGAGAAAAATGGGTGGATTGAAAAAAGTAATGGGTATTACTTTTATTACTTTCTTAATCTCTTCATTAGCCATCTCAGGAATCCCTCCTTTTTCAGGGTTTTTCTCGAAAGATGAAATATTGATGGTTGCTTTTGAGCACAACAAAATACTGTGGTTCATCGCTTCATTAGCTTCTTTAATGACAGCTTTCTATATGTTCCGTTTATTATACCTTACTTTCTTTAATGATTTTAGAGGTACGGCTGAACAAAAAAGTCATTTACACGAAAGTCCTTCTTTAATCACGTTCCCATTAATTGTTCTAGCAATTTTAGCAACTATAGGCGGATTAATTAGTTTACCTACAAATAGCTGGTTGAACGAATACTTGGCTCCATTATTTACAAAAGTAGCTACTGAAGAACACCATTTTGGAACAACAGAATACACTTTGATGTTAATTGCTGTGATTGGTGGATTAGTTGGAATAGGGATTGCTTACGCCAAATACATTAAACAAAATAGCGTTCCAGAAGAAGATTCACAAATTACTGGATTTGCCAAAGTACTTTATAATAAATACTATGTTGATGAAATCTATGATTCTATATTTGTAAAATCAATAAACGGTTTATCAAAATTCTTTAGAGATAATGTAGAAACTACTTTATCGTCTTTAGTTTTCGGTCTAGGAAAAGTAACCAACGAAATAGGTTTTCAAGGTAAAAAAATACAAAACGGAAGTATCGGACGTTATCTGTTTGTTTTTGTATTAGGCATTTGTGCCATCATAACCTATTTATTTTTAGCTCAATAATTTTATACTATGAATGTATCTCTAATATTAATTATACTTTTAGTTGGCGCATTTGCAACTTATATCGCTGGTGATAAACTAGCTTCAAAAGTGGCTTTGTTCTTTGGAATAGCAGCATTAGGCTGTTCGATTGTATTGTTAAACCATTATAATTTAGGTGAAAACATAAGCTTTTTATGCCAATGGATAAATCAACCCAATGTTTCTTTTGCTTTAAAGGCAGATGGATTAGCAATTGCCATGCTTTTATTGACAACAGCATTGACACCGATCATTATTTACACTTCATTTGGTACTGAATATAAAAATGCGAAAGCATTTTATGCACTTATCTTATTTATGTCATTTGCCATGGTAGGAACATTCCTTGCAGCAGATGGACTTTTATATTATATCTTCTGGGAATTATCTTTAATTCCAATCTACTTTATCGCATTAATTTGGGGTAATGGCGATGCTGAAGAGCGTAAAAAAGCAGTTGTAAAATTCTTTATCTACACTTTAGCAGGTTCTTTATTTATGCTTGTTGCTTTTATTTATCTATATCAAAAAGCAGGAAGTTTCTTAATCGAAGATTTATATAAATTAAATTTATCCGCAGCAGAACAATTATGGATCTTTTTGGCGTTCTTTTTAGCATATGCTATTAAAATTCCAATTATTCCTTTCCATACTTGGCAAGCGAATGTGTACCAAAAAGCACCCGCTGCAGGTACGATGTTACTATCTGGTATCATGTTAAAAATGGGATTATATAGTGTGATTCGTTGGCAGTTGCCAATTGCTCCGCTTGCAGCCAAAGAATACATGAACATCTTTATCGCTCTAGGAATCGCTGGAGTAATCTACGGATCGATTGTCGCTTTAAGACAAAAAGACCTAAAGAAATTACTGGCTTACTCTTCGTTAGCACACGTAGGGCTAATTGCAGCAGGAACCTATACATTGACTGTTGACGGATTACGAGGTGCGGTTTTACAAATGATTGCGCACGGATTTGTAGTAGTTGGATTGTTCTTTATCTCTGAAATAATCTTCAGAAGATATGAAACGAGAACCATTGCTGAAATGGGTGGTATTCGTACACAATCACCAAAATTTGCTTCCATGTTCTTGATTTTAGTATTGGCATCAGTTGCCTTGCCTACTACTTTCAACTTTGTGGGTGAGTTTACGGTTTTATATAGTTTATCTCAAATCAATGTTTGGTTTGCTCTTTTAGGCGGAACAACGATTATCCTAGGAGCTTACTATATGTTAAAAATGTACCAACAAGTAATGTTAGGAGAAACCAATACAAAAGTGTTTGCTGATGTAACTTTAAAAGAAGGATTAGCTTTGGTACTTATCATTGCAGTATTATTTTTTTTCGGATTGTATCCAAAACCAATTACAGACTTGATTACTCCAAGTTTGGAAAATATTTTAACTCAAATTAATAGAATTAACTAGTCAAATAAAAAAAATGAATACATTAATAGCTATAATAGGATTAGGTGTTTTATGCCTTTTATTTGAAATTTTCGAATTAAGAAAAGCCATTGTTCCTATAACAATTATTGGATTATTGGCCATTCTTGGTCTGAACATATCTGAATTTAATTCTCCACAATCGTATTACAATAATATGATTATTGTGAGTAAGTTTTCTACAGCATTCACTGGTTTGTTTATCATACTAACGATTTTCTTAGTAGCATTGAGTCATAAATTTTATGAAAATCACCAAACTAAGATATCTGATTTTATCGCCATTAAAGTTTTTTTATTGGCAGGGACTGTAGCAATGGTTTCATTTGGGAACTTAGCCATGTTCTTTTTAGGAATAGAAGTGTTGTCTATTGCTCTTTATATTTTGGCGGCTAGCAATAGATTAAGTATCAAAAGTAATGAAGCCGGATTGAAATATTTCTTAATGGGATCTTTTGCTTCAGGAATTATTTTGTTCGGTATTTGTTTAATTTACGGAGCTATGGGAACTTTTGATGTAACTGAAATCAGTGAATTGTCAAGATCAGCTGAATTACCAGTTTGGTTTCCTATCGGAATTGCATTAGTAACAATAGGAATGTTTTTCAAAATTGCTGCTGTACCCTTTCATTTTTGGGCTCCTGATGTTTATGAAGGTTCACCAGCTTTGACGACTGCTTTAATGAGTACATTGGCAAAAGTTGTTGCTATCGCTACCTTATTTAAATTACTAACAGTAATGAATGCAGACTTGTCTCCTTCTTTCCAAATCGTAATTGTAATCATTTCTATGGCTTCCATGACAGTGGGTAACATTATGGCATTGCGTCAAGTAAATGTAAAGCGTATGTTGGCTTTCTCTGGAATTTCACATGCTGGATTTATGTTGATGACATTACTAAGTATTACAAATGCTGCTGGAAGTTTACTGTATTATACATCTGCTTATGCGTTAGCAGGAATCGCAGCGTTTAGTGTTATATTGTATGTTTGTAAAAATACCGAAAATGAAGATATCACCAATTTTCATGGATTAGGAAAAACTAATCCCTTATTGGCCGCAATTCTAACTGCCTCCTTGTTATCGATGGCGGGTATTCCAATTTTTGCTGGATTCTTTGCAAAAATGGTTTTATTCAATCAAACGATTCAAGCTGGTTATATTGCTTTAGTAATAGTTGCTGTAGTAAATTCGATTATAAGCGTAGGATACTACTTTAAATTAATTCTTGCAATGTATACGAAAGAAGCTAATGAAACAAGAACAGGAACGCCAGTTGTAATATATGCTGTTGCGGTAATTGCAATTGTTTTGAATATTGCTTTAGGTTTATTTCCCTCATTAGTACTAGATTTAATAGCATAACAACATAATTAATTTTATACAAAAAGCCCCGTCAAAATATTTTGACGGGGCTTTTTGTATAAAATTACAAGAGCTTCTATTAAACTGAAGTCTTCGTTTTTAACGTATTTGTATAAATAATATATATCCCAAATAATAGCGCTAAAATAAATAAAACTATAATATTATCGTCTATTGGAAGCCCTGGTGGAGGTGGTGGTTTTTTTCCAGTCGGAGACGGTGGACCTGAACCAGCACCATTGCCAGCAGTAAGGTCCATAATCCAAAATAGGAAAATGAATAAAATATAAAATTTGTTTGACACAATCTTCATTGGCTTCAAAAATAGTAAATTAGCTGACAAAAAAAAATCTATTTAACCTTAAATAACATACAATCTCCTTTAACATATAAAGATACGATATTTTAACTAGTCTGGTTTTTGCCTATATTAAAAAACCCTTCAAAATAATAATTTTGAAGGGTTAATGTGGTCCCACCTGGGCTCGAACCAGGGACCACCTGATTATGAGTCAGGTGCTCTAACCAGCTGAGCTATAGGACCGGTTTAGAGTTTGCAATATTACTACTATTTTTTCTTTACTCCAAATATTTTTTACTTAGTTTTCTAGATAATTGCAATTATAAAACCATAAAAATTCAAAACTACTGATTATAAGAATTCTAAAATTATTTTATTTCTTGACACAACTCAATTAACACCCCATTTGTGCTTTTTGGATGCAAAAAGGCTACTATTTTATTATCTGCTCCCTTTTTTGGAACATCATTCAATACTATAAAGCCTTCTTTTTTTAATCGGGCAATTTCCTGAACGATATCTTCCACATCAAATGCAATATGATGAATGCCTTCTCCCTTTTTCTCAAGAAATTTAGCAATTGGACTATCTGGGTTTGTAGCTGCAAGAAGTTCGATTTTATTAGGGCCATTTTGAAAAAAAGAAGTCATCACACCTTCACTAGCCACTTCTTCTGATTTATAAGCTGGAGCTCCAAATAATTTTTCGAATAAAGCATTAGATACATCCAAATCTTTAACTGCAATTCCAATATGTTCAATTTTTCTCATTCCTCTAATTTTATTAAATAACTTTATCTTGTATAACCTGTTGTACAATACTCCAAATTTACTAATTAAAATCTCAAAAAAATTTTACCCAAAAATACAACTACAACTTATTTCATTATAGCATATGAAAGCGTTCTATTTCAATTCAAATTAGGCAATCATAATAAATCTATAAAAATTTCAATTACCGTAAATATAATTGTTATTTTGTATTATCAAATTCAAATTCTATATGTTGAAAAATAGCACACTCATTATATTTATACTTTTAGCATTATCACTAGCCAATTGTGCTAAAAGAGGAACTATAACAGGCGGTCTTAAAGACACTATTGCTCCCGTTTTAACAATGAGCTTCCCAAAAAACTTCAGCACAAATTTTAAAGGCGATGAAATCAAATTAGTTTTTGACGAAAACATAAAATTAAAAAACCTAAACAAGCAATTAATTATTTCACCTCCTATGAAACAGGAGCCTCTAATATTACCTACAACTGCTAGTAAGTTTCTAACCATAAAAATAAAAGACACCTTACAACCCAATACCACCTACAGTTTTAATTTTGGTCAAAGTATTGCTGACAACAACGAAGGTAACCCTTACAATCAATTTAAATATGTCTTCTCTACAGGAGATTTTATTGATTCACTAGCTATAGGCGGCAAAATAAAAGATGCTTACGATAAAGAAGTAGAGTCTTTTGTCTCTGTCATGTTGTATGAAGTAAATGACAGCTTTAAAGATTCGGTTGTCTACAAAGACACTCCAAGATATGTTACTAATACTTTAGATAGCTTAAAAACGTTTCGATTAGAAAATTTAAAAGCGGGAAAATATCTATTAGTAGCTCTAAAAGATAAAAATAGTAACAATAAATTCAACCCTAAAGAAGATAAAATAGGATTTAGAAAACAATATATTACTATCCCAAACGACTCCATTTTTGAGTTGGAGCTCTTCAAAGAAACACTAGATTATAAAGCTTTAAAACCTAGTCAAGCTTCTGGTAATCGATTATTACTCGGTTATAATGGCAAACAAAACTTAAAGAACTCAAAACCTCAAATCACGCTTAAAAAAGGTTCTGATGTGATTCCAACCATCATTACACAAATGCCAAAAAAAGATTCTTTACAAATATGGTATAAACCTATAAAAGCAGACTCTTTGGCTTTATCTGTTTCCAAAGGGAAATACCAAGAAAATTTCATGTTGAAAGTTAAAGATCAGAAAAAGGATTCTTTAAACATATCTGCCTTGCAGAATGGGATATTGAATTTTAGAGACCGATTCACTTTAGAAAGCTCAATACCGCTTATTAAATTTGACAATTCAAAAATAAAATTAGTTTCAAAAGATTCAACAGCAATAGATTTTACAACCGAATATGATGATTTTAATCAAAAACTATATTTTGATTTCAAAAAATCTCCTGCTGAAAAATACACTATTTCACTTTTACCAGGTGCGCTTACTGATTTTTATGAAAAAACTAATGATAGCTTAACCTACAATCTAACTACAAAGAATACTGCCGAATATGGTAATCTACGCGTACAATTGCAAAACGTAAAGCATTTTCCAGTAATAGTGGAGCTTACCAATGCAAAAGGAGACGTCATCGCTTCAGAATATTCTGAAAAAAACAATGTCGTCGACTTCAATTTACTTGACCCCGCACTATTTACCCTTCGAATTATTTATGATGATAATAAAAACAAACAATATGACGCTGGTAATTATTTAGAAAAAAGATACGCCGAAGAAGTGGTTTATTTTTCTAAAGAAATAGATGTGCGTGCCAACTGGGATGTAGACCAAGTTTTTGATGTAAGCCTTCCTTATACGCCTGAGCCAAAAAAGAAAATAGATCCCAAGAAAAATTCTAGTTTTTAATTTATAATTTCAAAATTATCTTTATCACTTAAAAAATTAAGCTTTTTACGAACTTCAATTAATTTAGGTTTATCAAGAGTGGTTATAAAAACACCTTCCTGTTCCATTGGTTCAATCAAATGTTCTCCTAAGTAATCTACCACTTGTGAGTGACCTACATATTCATATCCATTATTGTCGTTCCCTATTCTATTTACACCAATAGTATAACTCATATTCTCAATAGCACGTGCTGCAAGTAAAGTATCCCAAGCTTTAATCCTAGTTTTAGGCCAACTTGCTACATAAATCAATAGGTCGTAATCCTCTACGTTACGAGAGAAAACCGGGAATCGCAAGTCATAACATACCAATGGACAAATTTTCCAACCTAGGTAGTCTACAATCAATTTTTGAGCACCTCTAGAGTATACTTTATCTTCCCCTGCGAGTGTAAACAAATGTCGTTTGTCATAATGCTGTATTTCTCCAGAGGGAAATACAAATAACATGCGGTTGTAAAAAATTGAGTGCTCTACAATGACAACACTTCCAGTTATGGCGCAGTTTTTGGCTTTCGCCAAAGCTTGCATCCACAACACTGTTTTGCCGTTCATTGGCTCCGCCACTTGGCCTGGTTCCATCGTAAAACCGGTTGTAAACATTTCAGGAAGTACAATGAGATTGATACTATCCTCAATTGCATTGATTTTTTCTTCAAAATAAGTTCTGTTTGCATCTGGGTTTTCCCAAACTATGGCCGACTGTATTACTACTACTTTCATTTTATAAAGTTACTAAAAAATGAAATACAGATGATGGTGTTTTATCGTGAATTATGACATGTGAAATTGGAATGCAGATGACGCAGATGACGCGGATTTAAACGGATTTACACGGATAGTAAAGAAGGGTTTAAAAAAAGATTATGCTATTTTAGTTTGTCGATTTGTATTTCCTGCTCCTTGTTGTAGGCACAAAGTTGGGAGACTTTGCGCAGCACGCACCGACAAACTAAACACTTCGGACAGCGGGTTTTTTTTAAGTTATAAAATAGGAGTGTTTAAGGCTAAACGAAAATGCGATTTATTTCTATTTAAGAATTTTTAATATTTTTTCAGAATAGGCATCACATTCTGAGTTGGTTAAATACAAATTAAAAGCTTGATTCAAAACTTCTTTAGTGATTATAGACAACTGCTGTATTGTAATGTCTTTTTCTGGAAAATCATATTCTATTGAAAGTCCAAAAATAATATCTTCAACTTCTGTTTCATAGTCATTTAAATCAGTCACCCTATGTTTAGCGTCTCCTAAAGGGTTCCAGTGCGTTAATATCTTCTTAACTTGTTCAATTTTTTGCTGATTCATTTTCTATATAGTTGTTTTAATTTAGCTTCACACGTTTATTTAACTTTTCAATATTTTCTTACTATGCAAAGTCTCCCCACTTTGTACCCGTATTTAAATACACTATACTAACTTCAATCTGAAATTTAGACCCAAATTTAATCAAAAAAAATTATGCTGTTTTAGTCCGCCGACTTGTGTTTTCTTCTCATTGTTACAGGCGCAAAGTCTGGAGGCTTTGCCTTTACTTTATCTTTTTATTTGCAACCCAAGTTTCCATTTCATCAAGAAAGGAATTTGAGATTTCATATGACGAATTAAAAATTGGATCTATAACTGTAACATCAAAAATCAGCCAACGATTCCAAAACACGGTTACAATTTTAAAAAGTTCAGCATTTTTATTTTTTAGCAAAGATAGATGTTCAAGATAATCGTGAAAAACATGGTCGGCGTAAATTGATAGCAAATATCCAATAAATCTATTAATCGAATTTGCGTTATAAACATTTAGAAGAGATAATGAAAGTTGTTTAATATCAGAAATTGAACATTTTTGTTCTAAACCATTTACTATAAAATCTTCATCCGAATATCCCATTTCTTTATATTTTGGGTACATCTTATTATGATCGAAAAGGTTTTCAATATAATCGCACAAAAATTTCGTCATGATTTTTGATAATTTCGAATCAGATAAACACATCAAATAGATATGACTTCCAACATGATATTCAAATTTGCTCAACCAAACATGTAAAAGTTCATGCGCTATTGATGCATTGTTAAACTGCTTTGGATTATAGAAAACGGTAGCTGTATTGTTTTGTTGAGAAACACCACAATAATTCTCGTCGTGTGTTTCGAATCTTATATCGTGTTTCTGTTTTAATTCTTCTAAAAGGCTTAAAACTTCGTTATCAAATTGTTCCATTTTTGAAGTTTGTTTTTTTGGCAATAGTAACTAACTTATTTATACTAGTTGCAAACTTGCTCCTTTACATCCAATTTAGATCTTATAAGCGAAGGTTCGTTTGCTTATTTGTTATATCATCTCAATCAAATATAACAAATAATTTACTACAAATGAGTACTGAATTTTTAATAAAGTATATTGTTTTTTCTCTCCTCTTTGTTCTTTCTCGGGTGAGGGATAGCAGTGGGAATCCTTTTATGAAATGCAATGAAATAAAAGATTGCAACGCATAGCCCGACCGGAGCTTTTGCGGAGGACACCCCAAAAAACAAAAACGCATCCAAATGAATGAATGCGTTTTTTAAAATGTAGATTCTTTGTGTGTTCTCGACTGCGCTCGAACTGACAAAGAATATTTTGGATTATTATCCTTTTAAACTTGCTGACATGTACTCTCTGTTCATACGAGCGATGTTCTCTAAAGAAATTCCTTTAGGACATTCAACCTCACATGCTCCAGTGTTTGTACAGTTACCAAAACCTTCAGCATCCATTTGGTGCACCATGTTTAATACACGATCAACTGCTTCAATTTTCCCTTGTGGTAATAATGCATATTGAGAAACTTTGGCTGCTACGAATAACATAGCCGATGAGTTTTTACAAGTTGCAACGCAAGCTCCACAACCAATGCAAGCTGCAGCATCAAATGCTTTATCAGCATCCTCTTTGTTGATTGGAATGGTATTGGCATCGATTGTATTTCCTGAAGTATTCACTGATATAAATCCTCCTGCATGTTGGATTCTATCAAATGAGCTACGGTCAACTACTAAATCTTTTACTACTGGGAAAGCAGCTGCACGGAAAGGTTCAATAGTAATAGTATCACCGTCCTTGAACATACGCATGTGCAATTGACAAGTGGTTACTCCTCTATCTGGTCCGTGAGCTTCACCGTTGATGTACAAAGAACACATTCCGCAAATTCCTTCGCGACAATCGTGATCAAATGCAACTGGCTCACCCCCTTTACTCATTAAATCTTCATTGAAAACGTCTAGCATTTCAAGGAAAGACATATCTGGCTCAATTCCGTCGATTTGATAATCAACCATTGCTCCTTTATCTTGGGCGTTTTTTTGACGCCATATTTTTAATGTAAGTTTCATACTATTTTAGTTTGAAAGTCATAAAGTCGAAAGTCGAAAGTCGCTTGACATGGAGTCATTTGACTGTAAGACTTTTGCCTTTCGACTAATTGCTATTTGTAATTTCTTTGAACTAGTTTAACGGCATCAAATACCAAATCTTCTTTATGTAATACAGCGTCACTTGGTTTCCCTTTGTACTCCCAAGCAGCAACGTATGCGAAGTTTTCGTCATCACGTTTTGCTTCACCATCTTCCGTTTGATACTCTTCTCTAAAGTGACCTCCACAAGATTCGTTACGGTGTAATGCATCTTTTGCGAATAATTCACCTAGTTCAAGGAAATCGGCAACACGAGTCGCTTTTTCTAGTTCTTGGTTGAAACCTTTATCCGTTCCTGGTACTTTAACATCTTTGTAAAACTCTTCACGTAAAGCAGCAATTTCAGTAATAGCTTCGTTCAATCCTTCAGCATTACGAGCCATACCAACTTTGTCCCACATAATTTTTCCTAATTTCCTGTGGAAATAGTCAACAGAATGTGTTCCATTGTTGTTCATGAATTTCACAATTTGGTCTTTTACCCCTTTTTCTGCAGCTTCAAATTCTGGAGAATCAGTAGAGATCGGTCCCATTTTAATATCTGGAGATAAGTAATCACCAATTGTGTAAGGCAATACAAAATATCCATCAGCTAAACCTTGCATCAAAGCGGAAGCTCCTAAACGGTTCGCTCCGTGATCTGAGAAGTTAGATTCTCCAATAGAGAAACAACCTGGAATTGTAGTCATCAAGTTATAATCAACCCATGTTCCCCCCATTGTGTAGTGTACCGCTGGGTAAATCATCATCGGTGAAGTATAAGGATCCTCATCTACAATCTTATAATACATTTGGAATAAATTCCCATATTTACTTTTTACAACTTCAGTACCTAATTTAGTTACAAGCGCATTATCATTAGAATCAAGTCCTTTTACATAGGTTTGCTCTTTTCCGTAACGTTGAATTGCTGCTGCAAAATCTAAATAAACCGCTTCACCTGTTTTGTTAACTCCAAAACCTGCGTCACATCTTTCTTTAGCTGCACGAGAAGCAACGTCTCTAGGAACTAAGTTACCAAATGCTGGATATCTTCTTTCTAAGTAATAATCTCTTTCTGCCTCCGTTAGATCTTTGGCTTTTTTCTTTCCTTCACGAATTGCTTTAGCATCTTCGATTTTTGCAGGAACCCAGATACGTCCATCATTACGCAAAGACTCCGACATCAACGTTAATTTTGATTGGTGGTCTCCAGAAACTGGAATACATGTTGGGTGAATTTGTGTGTAACAAGGGTTTGCGAAGTACGCTCCTTTTTTATGGATTTTCCAAGCTGCAGTAGCATTAGACCCCATTGCATTTGTTGACAAGAAAAATACGTTTCCGTATCCTCCAGAAGCAATAACAACTGCATGAGCAGAATGTCTTTCGATTTCACCTGTAATCAAGTTACGAGCGATAATCCCTCTTGCTTTACCGTTTACGATTACTATATCTAGCATTTCGTGACGGTTGTGCATTTTTATTTTTCCACGACCGATTTGACGGTTCATTGCTGAATAAGCACCTAATAATAATTGTTGTCCTGTTTGTCCTTGTGCATAAAATGTACGAGAAACTAAGGCTCCACCAAAAGAACGGTTGTCAAGCAATCCACCATATTCACGTGCCAATGGAACTCCTTGGGCCACACATTGGTCAATAATATTAGTAGAAACTTCAGCCAAACGGTGTACGTTTGCCTCACGAGCGCGGTAATCTCCTCCTTTTACAGTGTCATAAAACAATCTAAAAACAGAATCTCCGTCTCCTTTGTAGTTTTTTGCTGCGTTGATTCCTCCTTGTGCTGCAATAGAGTGCGCACGACGAGGTGAATCTTGAAAACAAAAAGCTTTTACGTTATATCCTAATTCTGCTAATGTTGCAGCAGCAGAACCTCCAGCTAGTCCTGTTCCAACAACGATAACATCTAAGTTACGCTTGTTTGCAGGATTTACTAAATTAATATGATCTTTATAATCTGTCCATTTATCCGAAATCGAACCACTTGGAATTTTTGAGTCTAATGCCATTATAATTTAATATTAATGATTGAAATGATGAAATAATGCTACAAATACAAATCCTAAAGGGATAACAATTGCGAAACCTAATCCGAAATTTTTCATTCCTTTTGTGTATTTGTTGTTTTGTCCTATCGACTGAAAAGAAGAACTGAAACCATGTTGTAAGTGTAAAGACAACAGTACAAATGAAATACAGTACAAAGCGGTACGAACTGGGCTTTCAAACTTCTCTGCTAATTCATGAAAATATCTAGTGTCATCTAGTGGATTAAAAGCTACATACTTATAAACCATTTCTGGAACCCAGAAATCATAAAAATGTAATCCTAAAAACGCCAAAATTACTGAACCAGAAATAATCATATTTCTTGATGCCCAAGTAGAATTTGCAGCTCCGTTGTTTTTTGCATAAGCGATTGGTCTTGCGCTTCTATTTTTAAAATCTAAAACAAATCCCATAATAAAATGAAAAACAACACCTACAATTAAGATGGGTTGAATTACAAATTGAACCAAGGGATTATTCCCCATAAAATGAGATATAGAATTAAATACGTCGGGACTAAACACCGAAGTCATGTTGATAAAGAAGTGCTGTGCTAGAAACAACATCAGAAAAAGTCCTGAAAGCGCCATAGCCACTTTTTTAGCTATTGACGACTTCAATAATGCAGATTGTGCCATAAGTTTTGAATAAGTTTGTTTTGAAAAATAGGACAAAAATAAAGCAAATAGACTTGAACTACAACCTTTTCGTTGTTATTTATAATGATTTTAAAGTGTTTTAGCCAAAAAACTATTGAATTCCTAAAAAATAAGCGCTAACCCTTTATACAACGGTAAGTTAGTTAAACAAATGACAAAAAAGTCTTAAATATGGTTTTGTAAAATAAATAATAATGGCCCTCCATAAAGAGTTATAATTATCAATCATATAATTTTAGCCGCCCTTTCCTTTTAAATTAATAAAAACACAAAAAAGAGGCATTTTGTGCATTTAAAAAATTGCATTCTGCCTGCGTGATTTTAACTTTACAAGTTAAAAAAAATCAAAATGAAAGTAGGAATTGATAGCATATCTTTTGATGTTGCCAAGATACATTTACCCATTACCACTTTGGCGAAAGCCCGAAATATTGAACCCGAAAAACTAGAAAAAGGCCTCGGATTATTGAAAATGACTTTAGCAGATGTTCATCAAGATACTGTAGTTTTTGGAGCTAATGCCTTAACTAAATTAATTCAAGACAACAACATCAACTTGAATGAAATTGCCCGTATATATATAGGTACCGAAAGCAGTATTGATAGCTCAAAACCCATCAGTTCTTTCTTGATAGCATTGATGGAACAAAAATTTGGAGAAAATACTTTATCTCAATGTGATGTAGTTGACTTTACTTTTGCCTGTATTGGTGGCGTAGACGCGATGCACAACTGCATTGATTTTGTAAAACTAAATCCAACAAAGAAAGCCATAGTTGTCACTACAGATTTGGCTAAATACGATTTGAATTCTACTGGAGAATACACCCAAGGCGCTGGAGCAGTTGCGATTTTGATAGCGTCGAATCCAAGAATTATTTCTTTTGAGAATAACTGGGCAACAAGTACCAAAGGCGTTTTTGACTTCTTTAAACCCTACAGAACCATTTCTAAAGAAGCTATTACCAGAAATAACTCCAATGAACCTTGGTTTGATAACCTAGAATCCGAAATAGAAATTCACAAAGAGCAACCTGTTTTTGATGGACAATATTCGAATCAATGTTATATGGATCGGACTCGTGACGCTTATTTTTCTTTCAAAAAATTAAAACAAACGGAGGATCCTATTTACAATTCATGGGAAAGTATTATCATGCATTTACCGTATGCTTTTCAAGGACGCCGCATGTTATCTGAAATTTACACCTTAGACGCTAAAAACAAAACGATCACTGGAAACGAAGACGCTCAAGAGTACCAAAACAAACTAAAAGAAACCAGCAAATCAGAGGAATACAAGAATTTTGTAATCCAAAAATTAATGCCCGCTGAACTCGCTTCTTCTTTAATTGGGAATTTATACACAGGTTCTATTTTCATGGGATTATTATCTACTTTGGCACATTTTCAGGATACTGAGAAGGAAATAAATGGTGCTAAATTTGGCTTCCTAGCTTATGGTAGTGGCTCAAAATCAAAAGTTTTTGAAGGAACAATTCAACCAGAATGGACAGTCGCTATTGCAAATTGCAAGCTTTTTGAAACGTTAGCACAGAGTCACGAAATAAACTTTGACACTTATGAAAAACTACATAAAAAAGAACAAAGTGCTAGTATTCAAGAACCAAAAAATGAATGGGTTTTAGACCGAATGGAAAAAGAAATTCCAAATCTTCTTGGTGCTCGTTATTACAAATGGGTAGATTAGTACAACGGAAAACCTCGATTGCAACTAGTTTACAATCGAGGTTTTTTAATTAAAATATTTTTGACTAACTAAATTTAGCCATATACTGCTGTACAATTAAGTCGGTATTTTCATTCCGCTTTTTTTGCTCTAATTGAATGGGGGGTGACGCGCGTTCTTCGCAGTTTTTAACCGCACAAGTTTCACAAGTAACACCAACAATTTGTCTTTTAATACTTTCATTATCGATAAACTTGAATTTCTTTTTCATCGCAGGACTTATTAAAATCCCAACCGATATACTTCTTAAACAATCTTTCTTAAACGGATCATCGGTAGCTGATGAAAAAACCAAATACTCATTACTACTATTGTCATAACGGGAAATTTGAGCTCCAAAATAATGACTCTTTTTTTCGGCAATAGCCGCTTCAATTGTTTTTACAGAAATCCATCTTCGGCAATAATGCTCATTCATTTCATTAGCATGAGGCTCTTGCTGATTGGTAATATGCAATTCTTTTTTTATCTGATAGGTATCCGCTCCTATTTTATGAGAAAGACGCAGGAAAAATAAGTTTTTTAACTGAAAATCCTTTGGTAGAATGTTTGTTAACCTTTGATAAAAAGATTCTGGCGACACATTAAATTGCCCCATCAAATCAATCATTTCTTGTGATGTTGGATTACTCTTAGACAGAAAAATATTGAGCTCCCCTATAAGTTTTTTTCTTGGAATCAACAATGCGCCTGCAAAATAAGAGGCATAAAAATTATTCAAAACCTGATCAAAATTATCGAACTTTATCCAACTAAACGTATACAAACGATCTTGAATTTCTAAATAATTATAGGCAATTTCTTTTGCCAAAATAAACGCTTTTTGTTGTTCATCAATCTCAAGTGAAAGCAATAAAGTTTTGCTTTTGGGAACATAAATCGAACGCAAATCCCCCAACTCTTCTTGCTCCGAAAAAACAAGTTCCTGAATCGTATAGCCGTATTCTTCTTTCAAAATTGCCGTTAATTCATCTAACGAAATTTTGTTGTTCATATCAATGTGAAACGCTTTGGAAAAATCCAAAACCTTTTGTTCTAAATCTTCAAAATAATTATTGTGCGCTTCTTGATAAGATCTCAAGGTGGCCAAGAAAAAACTTTCCCTACTTAAATTGTAGTGTTGCGCGATCTCAATAATCGTACTTATAAACGCATTGACTTTGGCTGGAGCATTTGCAATAATATCAATCAAATCATTTTCTTGGATTCCGAAGATGTCAAGCGGTATCTCTTTTAAAATTCCCGATTTCAAAATCTCACCAATAGGAGCCAAATTATTATCCAATTTCAAAGACACCATATGATCGTAAGAAACCTCTAGCTTTTCAGCTAGTAGAATAATCTTATCGGTCTTGGGATATTTTTTCCCCTTCTCTATTTCATTCAAATACGATTTAGAGAGCTCGGTGATTTTGGCTAAACCAAATAGAGACAAATTCTTATTCGTGCGTGCTTGCTTGAGTTTTAACCCAAAAATTAACTTGATGTAATCCTTTTCCATGTTCATATTTCAAATATACGCTAAAAAATAAAAACAGCAAAAAAAAGTTTTTTACATTTTTAGCGTACGTTCGCTTGTTTTGTAAAAAACTTTTCGTAACATTGTCATGTAAAACATATTAACCATGAAACAATCAACCCACACAATTGAAAAAACATTGCGAATTAAGGCTAATGCCAATCAACAATTCCCAGATGTATTAACTGAAGATGCGATGGAGTATCTAACTAATTTGCATCATCAATTCAACAATCGAAGAATTGTATTATTAGAAGATCGCAAAAAACAACAACTATTATTTGATGCAGGCGCCTTGCCAACTTTTCCATTGGAAACAAAAAACATTCGTGAAAATGAATGGCTAGCCGCTCCCACACCAGACGATTTATTAGACCGTAGAGTCGAAATTACTGGTCCAGTCGATAGAAAAATGGTTATTAACGCTTTGAATAGCGGTGCAAAAACATTTATGGCCGATTTTGAAGACAGCACCTCGCCTACTTGGAGTAATCTAATGCAAGGACAACAAAATCTAATAGATGCTGTAAACAAAACCATCGTTCTGGAAGATGTTTCAAAAAATAAAAAATACCAACTGAATGATACGACTGCCGTTTTACTGGTCCGCCCAAGAGGTTTGCATTTGCAAGAAAAACACATTTTGATTGAAGATCAAGAAACATCGGGCTCACTCGTTGACTTTGGATTATATGCTTTTCACAATTTCAAACAATTGCTAAAAGACGGTTCAGCACCTTACTATTACATTCCAAAACTGGAACATTATCTTGAAGCACGCTGGTGGAATGAAGTAATTGATTTTACCGAGGATTATCTAGGTATGCAAAGAGGAACGATCAAAGTGACGGTCTTGGTAGAAACGATAACAGCGAGTTTTCAGCTTGACGAAATCATATTCGAATTAAAAGAACATATCGTAGGATTGAATTGCGGACGTTGGGATTACATCTTTTCATACATCAAAAAACTAAGAAATAACCCCGCTTATATTGTTCCAAATAGAGACCAAGTAACCATGACCTCACCGTTTATGAGCGCGTATTCGCAACTGGTAATTCAGCGTTGCCACAAAAGAAACATTCATGCAATTGGCGGAATGGCTGCGCAGATTCCGATAAAAAACAATCCAGAAGCAAACACAACTGCTTTCAATAAAGTAATTGCCGACAAAGAAAGAGAAGTTAAAAACGGGCATGATGGCACATGGGTAGCACATCCAGATTTGATTCCGCTTGCCATGGAAGTATTCGGCAGAGAAATGCCAACAAAAAATCAGATTCACGTAAAAAGAACCGATTTACACATTACAGAGAGTGATTTATTAGAAGTGCCAAAAGGAACCGTTACAGAAGAAGGCATTCGAAAAAACATCAATGTTTCTATTCTGTACATCGCTTCTTGGCTTCATGGTCAAGGTGCAGCCGCTATTCATCATTTGATGGAAGATGCAGCAACAGCCGAGATTTCGAGATCACAACTATGGCAGTGGCTACAAAACGGAGTCACTTTGGACAATAACAAAAAACTGACCAACAATTATTACCATCGTTTAGCTATGGAAGAATATGAAAAAATTAAAAAACTAGTTGGAGAAGACTGCCACGAAAATGGAGAATATAAACTAGCCGAACAATTGTTAGATGTGCTCGTTGTAAATCCCAATTTTATTGACTTCCTAACTATTCCAGGCTACAAATACTTATAAACAAACCAAAAAAAATACCAAAAAAAAAGAAATTATGAAAACTAGAGAAGAAAGAATTCAAGCATTAGTTACGGATTGGATCACTAACCCAAGGTGGAAAGGCATTGAGCGCCCATACACAGCTGAAGAAGTAATCAACTTGCAAGGTTCTTATAAAATAGAACACAGTATTGCAAGAATGGGTGCTGAGAAATTATGGAAAAAACTAAACGCTCAAGATTTTGTAGCTGGATTAGGTGCCTTAACGGGAAATCAAGCCATTCAAGAAGTAGAAGCTGGATTAGAAGCTATTTATTTGAGTGGGTGGCAAGTAGCTGCTGATGCTAATGTTGCCGGTGAAATGTACCCTGACCAATCTTTATATCCCGCTAATAGCGTTCCGCTAGTAGTAAAAAGAATCAACAATGCATTATTACGTGCTGATCAAATCCAGGTTGTAAACGGAGAAGAAAATAAAAAAGATTATTTAGTACCAATTGTAGCGGATGCCGAAGCAGGTTTTGGTGGAAACCTAAATGCATTCGAATTAATGAAATCCATGATTGAATCGGGAGCTGCAGGAGTTCACTTTGAAGATCAATTAAGTTCAGCTAAAAAATGCGGTCATCTAGGCGGAAAAGTATTAGTTCCAACCCAAGAGGCTATTAACAAATTGGTTGCTGCACGTTTAGCAACGGATGTTATGGGAACACCAACATTAATTGTAGCACGTACTGATGCGGATGCGGCAAATCTATTAACAAGCGACATTGATCCAAGAGATGCCAAATTTATTACAGGTGAAAAAACATCCGAAGGTTTTTTCCATGTAAACTGTGGTGTACAACAAGGAATTGATAGAGGGTTAAGTTATGCGCCTTATGCTGATTTGATTTGGATGGAAACGAGCAACCCAGATTTAGCTTATGCAAAACAATTTGCCGATGCCATTCACAAAGAATTCCCAGGCAAAATGTTAGCCTACAACTGTTCGCCTTCATTCAACTGGGCTGCAAAACTTTCCGTTGCAGAAATGGAAACCTTTAGAGAAGACCTTGCTGCAATGGGATACAAATTTCAATTCATCACTTTGGCAGGATTTCATGCTTTAAACACCAGTATGTTTGAATTGTCAAAAGCCTATAAAGAAAGAGGAATGGCAGGATATTCTGAATTACAAGAGCGTGAATTTGCGTTGCAAAAGCACGGATTTAAAGCGGTTAAACACCAAGGCTTTGTAGGGACATCCTATTTTGATGCCGTACAAAATACCGTTACCACTGGAAGATCTTCAACAACAGCGATGAAAGACTCAACAGAAACGGCACAGTTTAAATAAAACAACTTACTAATTCAATTGCAAAACGCATTGGTTTAAAAAGACTCTTTTTAAGCCAATGCGTTTTTTGTTGTTTTTTACTTAAAATTATCGAATTCATAACTAGAAACAATTTAAACTTAGTATTTTTGAATAAATAAAAGTAAAAAACAAGATCGTTATGAAATACCATCAAATTGACCGTGACTTATTTATAAAAAATCGCGCCAAATTCATGGCTCAAATGAAGCCTAAAAGTGTTGCTGTTTTCAACTCAAATGACATCTATCCTATAAGTGCCGATAGCACCATGCCATTTGCGCAACACCGTGATATTTTTTATTTAAGTGGCGTTGACCAAGAAGAAAGCATCTTATTACTTTTTCCAGATGCTCCTTATGAGCATCAAAGAGAAATATTATTCTTAAAAGAGACGAACGAACATATCGCCGTTTGGGAAGGAGAGAAACTAACCAAAGAACGCGCGTTATCTGTTTCTGGAATCAAAACTGTGTACTGGTTACAAGAATTCGAGAAAGTTTTATTCGAATTAATGACACATTCTGATACGATTTATATCAATACAAACGAGCACTATAGAGCGACAGTAGAAACTGAAACTCGTGAGGCCCGTTTTGTAAAATGGTGGAAAGAAAAATATCCTGCACACACTGTTGCTAAAAGCAATCCTATCCTGCAACGCATCCGTTCAGTGAAAGAAAGTGAAGAACTAGACCTTATTCAAAAAGCATGTGACATCACCGAAAAAGGATTTAGACGCATCCTTTCTTTTGTGAAACCAAATGTAATGGAATACGAAATTGAAGCCGAATTTATTCATGAATTCCTCTACAATCGTTCCAAAGGTTTTGCGTACACGCCAATCATTGGTTCAGGGAATAATGCAAATGTGTTACATTATATCGAAAACAACCAACAATGTAAAGCGGGTGATTTAATATTACTAGACGTAGGAGCTGAATATGCAAATTATTCTAGTGATATGACACGTACGATTCCTGTATCAGGGAAATTCTCTGACCGACAAAAAGCAGTTTACAATGCCGTATTAAACGTTAAAAACGAAGCGACAAAAATGCTTGTTCCAGGAACAATGTGGAAACAATACCATGTTGAAGTGGGTAAATTAATGACTTCAGAATTATTAGGTTTGGGTTTAATCGATAAAGCCGATGTGCAAAATGAAAACCCAGAATGGCCTGCCTATAAAAAATATTTCATGCACGGAACTTCCCACCACATGGGTCTAGACACGCATGATTACGGAATCTTGACTGAACCTATGCAAGCCAATATGGTTTTCACGGTAGAGCCTGGAATTTATATCCCAGCCGAAGGTTTTGGAATCCGTCTTGAGGACGATGTTGTCATTCAAGAAAAAGGAGAGCCGTTCAATTTAATGCGCAACATTCCTATCGAGGCAGACGAAATAGAAAGTTTGATGCATTCGTAAGAAAATAGAATCAAGAGAAAAAAAAAGACGGTTCACAGCAATGTGAGCCGTTTTTTTATATTCAAAACCCAAATAAACAAACAACCATTAAACAAATAAACGATTAAACATTTTTTCTTGGGCGCATCCCGCCTCCGTAAACTCCGGCAGGGTCGGGCTGTACGCTTCTAGTCCTCGTCCCTAAAAAACGGGACTGTGGGCTATCCGCTGCCATCCCTTGCGCATTACAACAACGTTAAATTTTCCAAAACAAGAATTCTAAAATCACCAAAAAATGTAACTTTATCACTCCATTTACGTCTTATAAAAAGAATAAAATACAATGAACCTTAATTCCTTAATGGTTCAAACACATAAATCATCTTTTAAAAATCAATACAATCAAAATTATGACAGCACACGAAATAGATTACCAGATTTTCGGCGAAGAAATGCAGTATGTAGAAATCGAACTAGATCCACAAGAAATTGTCATTGCCGAGGCAGGCAGTTTCATGATGATGGACAATAACATTCAGATGCAAACCATTTTTGGCGACGGATCACAACAACAATCAGGGATTTTTGACAAGCTTTTAAGTGCAGGAAAAAGAGTCTTAACAGGCGAAAGCATGTTCATGACAGCCTTTATCAATCAGCATCACGGAAAAGGAAAAGTCTCTTTTGCATCACCATACCCAGGTAAAATCCTCCCAATTGATCTAACCGAATTTCAAGGAAAATTCATCTGCCAAAAAAGTTCGTTTTTATGCGCTGCTAAAGGCGTTTCTGTTGGTATCGAATTTTCTAAAAAAATAGGTCGCGGTCTTTTTGGTGGCGAAGGTTTCATCATGCAAAAAATTGAAGGAGACGGAATGGCATTTGTACATTCAGGAGGAACGCTAGCCAAAAAAGAATTAAAAGCAGGCGAAGTATTAAAAGTAGATACCGGTTGTATTGTAGGATTCACCAAAGATGTCGATTACGATATCGAGTTCATTGGCGGCATCAAGAATTCCGTTTTTGGAGGTGAAGGATTATTTTATGCCACACTACGTGGTCCTGGAACTGTTTACGTACAATCATTACCCTTCAGCCGACTAGCCGATAGAATCATAGCCTCCGCACCCAAAGCAGGTGGAAACAGCCGTGACGAAGGAAGCTTACTAGGCGGTTTAGGAAATTTATTGGATGGTGATAATCGATTTTAACAACTAACACTATTCCTCAAACATGTCATACAGCGAAGGAGGCATCTCGCTAGTTTCTCCTATTATGTGATTTCTCCTCCGTCTAAATGACAAAATAACGACAGTTGTTAGAATTAGAAACTAAAAACTTACATGTACTTCTATACTTTATATCGTTTAAAAAACCATCTTGCCTACTATCTTAAAAACTTATAGGATTTAAACGTAATTAAATTACTAATTTTGCTGTCCCTCAAAAACGAAAGTAAAAAGTGAATCACATACAATTCAAAAATACAAGTATTGCCTACTCCGATACTGGAAAAGGAACCGCAATAGTTTTCCTCCATGGTTTTCTTGAAAATCAAAAAATGTGGAACAACCTCATCGCCCCTATTACCAAAAAAAATCGAGTAATCACGATTGACTTATTGGGTCATGGCGAAACAGAATGTTTGGGTTATGTGCAAAGCATGGAAGACAATGCTGAAGCTGTTCATGCAGTCTTATCCGAGTTACGCATCCGTAAAGCGATTTTCGTTGGGCATTCTATGGGCGGTTATGTGGCGCTAGCTTTCGCCGAAATGCATCCTGATGCCGTAAAAGGTTTAGTTTTACTGAATTCAACTGCAAAAGCAGATAGTAATGAACGAAAAACAAATCGAGATCGAGCAATTAAGGCTGTTAAACAAAGCTACAAAGGATTTGTAAGCATGGCGATAACCAATTTATTCAGTGAAAACAATCGAGAGCGATTAAATGACCAAATTGAAATTGTGAAAAAAGAAGCTTTAAAAACACCACTTCAAGCTATTGTTGCTTCACTAGAAGGCATGAAAATACGCAAAGACCGAGAAGTTTTACTGCATCTTACTCCTTATCCAAAAATATTGATTTTAGGCGAAAAAGATCCTGTTTTAGACTACGAAGAAACCAAAGTTCAAGTTGAAAATACCAATGTAGAATTAATTACTTTTCCTGACGGACACATGTCACATATTGAAAACCAAGAAGAACTGACTGGCGTTTTACTTCATTTTTTTAAGAAAACTTAACCAAAAACGTTGTTCTCTTTGTGATTAAAAAAACTAAACTTTCTCTTCAAAAGGAAGTTTCTCATCCAAAATTTCCTTTAAAAGCAGCACAATTTGTTCTAAATAATTAGCCATAATAATATCGTTTATCACATATTCACTGTCTTTTTCCTCCTTAAAATTAAAAGGTAAAAATCCTGATTTTAAATTCTTAAACGAAATTATCCCAGCTTCAATAGGTTTTGAATCCGCTAGTTTTTCATACATGAAAGCATAGGCCAAAACCTGAATGATCTTATCGTTTTTAATTTCTTCAGTTAGTCCTTTCCACGTTTTCAAAGTCACACTCGACTTCTCTACTTTACCCGTTTTATAATCGATAATTCGGATAGTGCCGTTACGCTCTTCGATTCTATCGACATTCCCTTTTATCAATACAGGAAAAGGCAAGCTTGGGTGCGTTAACGTCCGTTCAAAAGTTTGTTCTAAGGCAATGATTTTGATCGCATCACCTGCTTTAATACTTTCTAATTCTACTTTCAAGAAATTAGAAACATTTCGCTTAGCAACTTCAAAAGCAAGTAGATTACGCCCTTTTTTAATATCTCCTTCTTTGTATACGGCCTTGAATTGTTTGAGTACTTCAGCATCTATTTGCTTAAAGCAATTTTGAATATCATGTTCGGCTATGAATTTACCAATAAAAGGCTCATACAAGACTTTTAATGTTTCATGAATAATAGTTCCTAACGTATTCAACGCAATATTTTCTTCGACTTCTTCGACTTCGCGAATGCGTAAAATCTTCTGAAAATAAAACTGAATCGGATTCCTGATATAGCTTGTCAATGCCGAAGGTGAAAAACCAACAGTGGCAATTTCCTTCAATCGCGTCATCACTGCTTCCGATTTTTCAATCTTCATTGGCGTATAAGCCGTTTCTGGCAGTACTGCATTGTATATTTCATGTGTTAGGTTGTGATTACGTTGTTTTTCTACTTCCAACTGTGTAATAAAACGACTTTTTTCACCTGCATCTAGTCCTTCACTTTCGGTGTTATACAGCAAATAGATGTTTTTTGCACGTTGCAGTAAATGATAAAAGTGATAGGTGTAAATCGCATCTTTTTCTTTGAAAGTAGGCAATCCCAATTCGCGTTTCACATCATAAGGAATAAAAGAATTCTGTGATTTTCCTGCCGGAAACTTCCCTTCATTCATAGATGTAACAATTACGGTATCAAAATCCAAAACCCGACTTTCAAGGACACCCATGATTTGTAAACCATTGAGTGGCTCGCCTTCAAATGAAACCTCCGCCAAATCAATTACTTGTTTGTAAATAGCATGTAAAGTGTCTATTTTGTCAATATGTTCGTGTTGCGAATAATAATTAATCAATTTATTAATGACCTTAAAAATAGCAAAAACAAAGGCTTTTGTAATTTTTTCTTCTTCATTATCATTACTCAAGTTGTTCTTAATGGTCAGTAATAAACCGGAAATAGTATCTAAAACTGCAATTGACCCTTGCTCCCATTTTTTAAATAATAGTAGAAACAAATCAGTAGGTTCAGGATTTAATTCCATCACCTTTTGATGGGTAATAAATGTATAATTATTTTGATTGATGATAGTAACCAATCCTGATGTTTTGGCATAGGGTTCCACTAATGGATGTGTCAAAATATCCAAGACATCTTTGTAATACAACACATAATTTTTAGCATTACGAGACAGAGCATTGGTGTGCATCTTGAAAAGCTTTGCAATCAAAATTTGAGCTGGATTGTTTTTACTCGAATACCCCATGGTAATATTCAAAGCACCAACGGTTGAGGGTAGCGAATACAAAAGGGGAACTAACACATTTTCCTCACCAAGAACAACTGCTACTTTATCAAGTGAAGCTGAAGGATTCTTGTTGATAATTTTTTCAATTATACTTCCAGTAATTTTGGCCTGACCAATTGTTTTTGGTGTGCCAATGACTTGGATATTTTTTGTTTCCGAAAAATCATTTACAATCCATTCAAAAGGATTGGATTTATAGTGTTTCCAGTTCGCTTTAAATCGTCTTAAAAACAGCCCTGCATCATGATAGGGATCATTTAGAAACGTTTGATCTGCGTCCCAATATATCTTGGCTTGATCAGCAGCAATAAGGTGTTGAATAATTTTTTCTTCAGAAGCATTTAAGGCATTAAAGCCTGCAAAAACGTAATGCTTATCGGTGATTGTTTTCGAAAAATGAATAAGATTTTCTACTGCTTGACGGTAAATTAAACCTTGATAGCCTATCCCTTTTTTTAGCAAATGAGCATATAATGATTGGTAGTAATTGGGCAGTAATTTCCAGAAGTCAATGTAGTTCTCTAGTAGTTGGGTTTTGTTCTCTACCTCTATTCCCCATTTTTTGATATCCTCAATGTCTTTTAGGTAAGACAAAACATGAGTAGGATCTAATAGATAGCGATCAATTTCATTGAAGTCCTGCAAAAGCATTTTAGCCCAATTGGCAAATAACTCAAAAGATTGCTGATTTGATTTTTCAGTAATGGATAAATAAACTTCATAGAATTCAAATAATAATTCGATAGGGTCTACTGTACGAATAGCCGAAATGTCTTGAATGAAATCCTCTATGCTAATAATCTCTGGGGAGAGTATATTAGAAGTCACTTGTTTTTTTAAAGCTTCAATTAAGAATATCTTAGCTCTTTTATTGGGTAAGACTACTATTGTATTCGATAATTTATCGGAGTAATCTTGAATTAAAACATGTGCAATTTTATCTAAAAAAGAAGTATTTATCATTTCATAAAAATAAAAAAAACGCCCCGATAAATCGAGGCGTTTTCTATAATTATTTTAGAAGAAATTATTCTTTAATTAAAGAAACTTCAACTCTTCTGTTTTGAGCTTTTCCTTTTGCTGTTTTATTAGTAGCAATTGGTTTAGTTTCACCATAACCTGTGTGCTCTAATCTATCTGCAGCAATACCATTTTCAATTAAGTAATTTTTAACGGCATGAGCTCTATTTTGAGATAAATCTTGGTTTAAAGCATTAGAACCATCGCTATCAGTATGACCTTCAATCATAAATCTAGAATTAGGATATTCTTTTAAGATTGATGCAATAGATTCTAAAACTGTATAAGATTGTTTCTTGAAAGTAGATTTTCCAGAATCAAACAAAATTGTTTTACCATATTCGTTTAATTGTTTGATAACTTCAGCAGTAACTTCAGGACAACCTTTGTTAGCAACAGTTCCTTTTACAGTAGGACATTTATCATCTTTGTCTAATACTCCATCTCCATCAGTATCTGGCCAAGGACAACCTGCGTTTTCTTTTGGACCTGCAACAGTAGGACATTTATCATCTTTATCAGTAATTCCATCACCATCAGCATCTGGACATCCTTTTAAAGCGGCTAAACCAAATACATCTGGACAAGCATCATCTTTATCAGCGATACCATCTCCATCAGTGTCAGGACAACCGTTTAATGCAGCTAAACCAAATACATCTGGACAAGCATCATTTCCGTCGATAATTCCATCCCCATCAGTATCAGGACAACCGTTGAATTGTTTTAAACCTGCAACTTCTGGACAAGCATCATCTTTGTCGTAAATTCCATCTCCGTCAGTATCTTTTCCTCCAAATTTGAAAGTAAGACCAGCGGTATGTTGGAAGTGAGATGGAGCATCAGGAGTACCTGAAGCATCTTCTCTATCACCAAATGATTTTTTATAGCTTGTTTCAAATGACAAACCTATGTTTTCAGTAAACCATAAAGTTAATCCAGCACCTGGATTTACAGTACCATAACTACTATCTCCAAAGAAAGTATAACCTCCACCAACGTGTAACGAAGGATCGATAACTTTAGAGTTAATTAAGCTCATGAAGCTATATTTAACCGTTGCGTCAATACCATAATACATTAAATCTCCAGGATTAGAAACAACCATTCCACGAGAATCATGACCTGTTGCAGTAGGATCAAATTTTACATATTTTTCAATTTTATTCACAGATCCTTGAACACCAAAAGAGAAATTATCTCCTAGGTATTTAGATATACCAATGTAAGATACAGAAGGAAGAACATTCCAATTATCTTTAACAGCAAATGGCTGAGAAAAATGTTGATCCAACCATCCATTTCCACCACCAGCACTTGTTCTAGTGTCTACGGCATTAACTCCAAAAGAGATAGCCCACGGGTTGTTACTGTCTTGTGCGTGAGAGCTTAACCCCATCACCATCATTGCAGCAACTAAAATTTTGTTAAGATGTTTCATACTTAATTTATTTAATTACAATTTAGTTAATTACAAACAAAAGTAATGCGATATTTATTAATTACAAAACTAAATGTTAAAAAAAACCCTTTAAAATCACAAAAAGTGGCAATTTCATAACTTTCAATAATAATTATACAACATCTAATAAACGTCCAACCTCAATGAAAGCTGAAATCGCCTTATCTAAATGTTCCTTTGTATGTGCTGCAGATAGCTGAACACGAATTCTTGCTTTATCCTTAGGAACTACAGGGAAAAAGAATCCAATTACATAAATTCCTTTTTTCAATAATTCATCTGCCATGGTCTGGGACAACTTAGCATCATATAACATAACTGGTACAATAGCCGAATCACCTTCCACAATGTCAAATCCGGCTTTTTTCATTCCGGCTTTAAAGTAATTCGTATTCCATTCTAATTGATCTCTTAAACTAGTGTCTTTTTCTAAAAGCTCAAAAACTTTAATTGACGCCCCTACAATTGCAGGAGCTAATGAATTAGAAAACAAATACGGTCTTGAACGCTGACGCAACAATTCGATTATTTCTTTTTTAGCTGTAGTATAACCTCCCATGGCTCCACCTAAAGCTTTTCCGAGAGTTCCTGTTATAATATCTACCCTTCCCATTACTCCTTTTGCTTCAAGCGTACCTTTACCAGTTGCTCCTATAAACCCAGCGGCATGACATTCGTCAACCATTACCATTGCATCATATTTATCAGCGAGGTCACAAATTTTATCTAATGGCGCTACAACTCCATCCATTGAGAAAACTCCATCAGTTACAATTATCTTAAAACGACTTCCCGCTTCATTTGCTTTGATTAATTGTTGTTCTAGGTCTTCCATGTTACTGTTTTCATAACGGTAGCGCGATGCTTTACACAAACGAACTCCATCAATAATAGAAGCATGATTCAAACTATCTGAGATTATTGCGTCTCCTTCTCCTAATAAAGGTTCAAAAACTCCACCATTAGCATCAAAAGCAGCCGCATACAAAATCGTATCTTCTGTACCGTAAAATTCCGAGATTTTTCTTTCTAATGTTTTGTGAATATCTTGTGTCCCACAAATAAAACGTACAGATGACATTCCGAAACCATGTGTATCCATAGCATCTTTCGCAGCTTGTATCACTTCTGGATGAGATGACAAGCCTAAATAATTATTGGCACAAAAATTTAAAACTGTTTCACCTGTAGAAATCGTAATTTCTGCTCCTTGTGGAGAAGTAATGATTCTTTCTTTTTTAAATATCCCGTTATCTTCTATTGTTTGTAATTCGTTTTGAAGATGTTCTTTTATCTTTCCGTACATTTTTTATCTTTTTATAAGTTTGGATTTTGCGAATAATTCATTTTTAAGCTACAAATTTACTACATCGATTTCTTTTCCGATGTAAATCAATGATTTTTTTACGACTTTATAACCCATTAACTCAATTGCATATTGATAATTTTCTAATTGCTTTTGATATTTTGCATTATGCCCCCCCGTTTTATAATCTAATAAATAGACTTCATTGTTGTTATTCACTACCATACGGTCCGGTTTTATTGTACTTCCTTCTTTTTGAATAATAGTTTGTTCGTTCAAAATAACATTCCCTTCAGCAAAAAAGAATTCCAATTCCCTATGATTAACAATATCCTGGATGGTTTGGTAGACCAACTCTTTTTGTCCAAAATTGATCAATCCGTTTTCAATCGCTTTCTCGACAGCCAAAACGATATCTCCTTTAGTTTTCACAAATGATAAAATTTCGTGTACGACATTTCCATACTCAATGGACTCTTGTTGATGCGTCCCCCACATTAATGCTTCTCGTTGGGCAATCTTAATGTTTTTTGCATCTAACGTCTCAGCTACTACTTCAATCTTTTTTGAAGTATCCACATGTTTTGATGCTGATGATAATTTTGCCGAATTTCCAAATTCATATTCGAATTTCTCTGGTTCAAAACCATCTTTGCTATTCAAATAATTAATAAAGAAAGCTGACATATTATTGGTCTTCACCTCTCCTTTACTCGTTAAGTTCATATTTGAAATAATATACAATTGTTCTTCTGCACGGGTTAATGCCACATATAAAACATTGATATTATCTAATAGCTCTTCTTGTTTTTTTAAATCATAAACTGATTTTGCCTCTTCACCAAAACCTTCAACAGCACTACTATTGTCTATTAAAACCTTAGGCAGACCAAAATCCATTTCGGAAGCATCCAACCACAATTTATCTTTTGGTTTCCTACTATAATCTTCCTCAGCAAAAGGCATAATCACTACTGGAAATTCCAGTCCTTTTGATTTATGTATGGTCATAATACGAACCGCATTATTTCCCTCTGGTGACGGAATACTAAACTTCTCAGCGTTCTTATCCCAGAAATTCAAGAAATCAGTAATTCCTGCTTGATTACGAACATCACGTTCTAAAACGATATCAAGGAAATACTGCACATACGCTCCGCCACCTTTAGCGAGTTCTGGCGACAAAAATTTTGAAATCACAATTTCTACAGCCTCATACAATGATTTTTTTCGAATGTTTTGAAACGAAAGTGAGATATCAAAACTCGTGAGCCAATTCTCAAAATCCACTTCGTTTTTTTGTTCCATACCTTGGGCGATGAAATCATGAACCGCTAATTTATCTTGAACGTGCTCTGCGATGTAATGCAGAAAATACGCTTTTGCCTCTAAGTCAGCGTTATTTTTTAAGTATTTTAAAAGATGAATTATCAAACGCACTTCAGTTGCATTTTGAATCATCAAGGTTTCTGACGACAAAAGCGGAATGTTTTGCTCTGTCAAATAATTAGCAATCGCAACTCCTTGATCTCGTTTGCGAGTCAAAATCACAATATCTTTATACTCAAAACCTTCACGTAACACTTTTTGTATGGTATTTAAAGTCGCTAAAACATATAATTCTGTTTTATCTAGCGCTTCTTCATCGTCTTCACTATTTTCAACTTTTGGAATAAAAGAAATATTCACATATCCACCGGTTTTACTATTCGTTTTTTGATGACTATGGTTTTCATACAAATCTTTATAATCTGGATGTTCAAATTCACCCGAGATCAACTTAAAGAATTCATTATTAAAATCAATTACTTGAGAATATGAACGATAATTTTTATCTAAATGTTCTAGCTTTTTATCTGGATTATTAAACGGATTATTGTCTTTGCTTAACTCAATAAACTGTTCCGCTTTTCCTCCACGCCAGCGATAAATAGATTGTTTGGGATCACCTACAATCATCAAAGTCCCTTTTTCTCCAAAATCATCTTGACCCGAAAGTGCATTGTCAATTAACGGAATCAAGTTTTGCCATTGCATTTCAGACGTATCTTGGAATTCATCAATAAAGAAATGACGGTAGCGCTCTCCTAATCTTTCGTATATAAAAGGAGCTGGCTGATTTTGAATTTCGCGGTGAATTATGGCATTGAATTCGGTTATCGAAAGTACATTTTGTTCTTCTTGAATTTTAGCCAACTCGTTACTTACCGTATTTAATAAAGAAAGTGGCGTAATATTTTTAAGAAAAGCATTGTAAAAATCTCTTTTTTCGAAATTTTTATAAATCGTTGCTAGAATCTGGATTAACTCCGGAATTAGATTTTCTATTAAAGCGCGATCTTTGGCGGTTTTATTGATGGCAATGTCATCGAATTCATGAAAAGTTTTGTTTTTTGGGTTGAATTTCCCATCTCGAATACTTACCAAATGATTTGGGAAAGTACCTCTAGAAAACGATTTTAAATCGATTCCATTATTTTCTATTAATATTAAAAGCCCTTCTGCAAGGGAAGCGTTTTCTTTGTCGAGAACTTTACACGTTCCGACTAATTTCTTTTTTATTTCAACAAAATCAGCAATGGATTTATCGTGAAAATGAGTGATTTCATTACGGTGATTTTCATTGAGTACCAAGCGACCTGTGTCTAGAATTTCGCGCGAAATATCCCAAGATTTATCGTCATCGGTCTTTTCCATTGTAAAATCGATGAGTAACTTGGTTAAAGTTTCATCTTCTCCTGCTTGGGCTATGATGGCATCTACGGCTTCTATCAATAAATTTTCGGTATCTAGCGTTACCTCAAAAGTCATAGGTAAATTTAAATCATGCGCAAAAGCGCGAATCACTTTATGTGTAAATTTATCAATGGTCGAAATATCAAATGCAGCATAATTATGAATAATATGCTTGATAATTTGCTGGGATTTGGTTTTGATTTCAATTATTGAAAGTTCCGTATCTGTGGCTAAATCCTGCATTAGATCCTGTGCTTTTTGCGAAGGTTCATCTTTGGCAAATTCAGAAAGACTTCCTACAATACGGCTTTTCATTTCGTGTACTGCTTTGTTGGTAAACGTAATGGCAAGAATATTTCTATAGGCATCATTTTTATGAGCGACTAGAATAATTTTCAGGTATTCTTTTACCAATGCGTAGGTTTTTCCTGAACCAGCCGATGCGTCATATATGGAGAAAGAAGGTCTTTGCATTTCAATTTTAGATTAACGATTTTAGATTTCTCGAATGCCCTAGCCCTGATGGCAACGGCATCCTTTACTGCCGGGGTTCGGCAGGAAAGATAGAGTGTACAGCAGGAAATAGCTACTAAAAGACAGCTTTAATATTAGGTTGCTTTTAAAAATTGTTTGATTAATGTTTAAAAGTAGTATTTTTGCACTATGGAAACAAATAGACAGAAAAAAATAGGCGGGGTTATCCAAAAAGATTTGGTTGACATTCTGCAAGGTGAAGTGAGAAAAAACGGAGTAAGTAATTTAATTATTTCGGTATCCAAGGTTACTGTAACTACAGATTTATCAGTGGCTACAGTGCATTTAAGTGTTTTTCCTCAGGATAAAGCAAAAGAGATTTTAGAAGCGGTTAAGTCAAATGCTAAAAACATAAAACATGATTTGTCACAAAGAGTGCGTTTACAATTGAGAAAAGTACCTAATTTAGTTTTCTTTATTGATGACTCTTTAGATTATATTGAAAAGATAGATAATGCTTTGGCAAATAGAGACAATCCTATTGAAAACAGAGATTTGCTAGAAAAACGCAAGCTGATATAATTTGAATTTTCCCCTTTACATAGCCAAACGTTACATCTTAAGTAACAGTAAAAACAATGCTATAAATATCATTAATCGCATTGCGAGTATGGGAATCATTGTTGGTGCAATGGCTTTGTTTGTGGTGTTGTCCGTTTTTAGTGGATTGAAAGTTTTTAGTCTTTCGTTTACCAATGATATTGATCCCGATCTAAAAATCAGTAGCACTTTAGGTAAATCATTTTTTGTTACTCCAGAACAAGAAAACCAAATCAAAAAAATAGAAGGTGTTGTTTCTTATTCTAAAATAATAGAAGAGCGCGTTTTGTTTGTTTTTGATGACAAGCAAGAAGTAACCTATTTGAAAGGTGTTGATCAAAACTTTAGTAAAGTCAACGACATCAAAAAAACACTTTACAATGGGCAATGGATTGAGTCTAATACAGATCAAGTAGTAGTAGGTTATGGCATTGCACAAAAATTTTCGATGGGCTTGCTTGATTATAATAAAACTCTAGAAGTTCTAGTTCCAAAACCTGGAAAGGGAACAATTGAAAATGCGGAACAGGCTTTTAACAAAAGTGAAGTTTTCCCTATTGGTATTTATGCTATCAGTGAAGATCTGGATTCTAAATATGTTTTTTCGGATTTAGGTCTAGCCCAAGAATTATTAGAATACAAAAACAATCAGATTTCTGGCATAGAAATTAAAGAAAAAGCAGGAGCAGATGAAAATGCGATTACAGACAAACTGAATATTATTTTTAAAAATAAAATCACCGTAAAGAACCGAGCACAACTCAATGAGTCCTTGTATAAAATGTTGAATACAGAGAATATTGCGGTCTACTTAATATTTACTTTAGTGATAGTGGTAGCTCTTTTCAACCTCATTGGCGCATTGATTATGATGATTCTAGACAAAAAAGGAAATTTGAAAACCCTATTTAATTTAGGAACTGAAATAAAAGATTTGAGAAAAATATTTTTACTTCAAGGTACTTTATTGAGCGTTTTTGGTGGGATAATCGGATTAGTTTTAGGAATAATTATCGTTTTGTTACAACAACATTTCCAACTCGTTATGATTACTCCTACACTGGCTTATCCTGTCGTTTTCTCTCTTGAAAATGTATTGATTGTGATGGGAACAATAGTCACGCTTGGCTTTATTGCTTCATTGATTGCAAGTAGTAGAGTAAGTAAAAAGTTATTGGATTAAGATTTCAGATGTAAATAAAAATTCCACTAATTTACACAAATCAATTTGTGTAAATTAGTGGAATTCGTGTTTAACTATTTTGTCAAAAATTTCTACACCACTTCATAACCAGCATATGCTTGCTCTATGTTATTTAAAATAGCAAACAATTCGGCAGGATTATCTTGTGTAACTAATTGTTGTTTGAAGGGTTTAAAAGAGTGAATTCCTTTAAAGTAATTAGTATAATGAGGACGGGTTTCAACAATTCCTAATCGCTCTCCTTTCCATTCCATTGCCCAGGTTAAGTGATTGCGCACGGCTTCTACTCTATCAGCAACTGTAGGTTTAGCTAAATGTTCTCCCGTTTTGAAGTAATGTTTGATTTCGTTGAAAATCCAAGGATACCCAATCGCGGCACGACCAATCATAATTCCGTCGATACCGTATTCATTTTTATATTGCAATGCTTTTTCTGGGCTGTCGATATCTCCGTTACCAAAAATAGGCATGGTGATTCTAGGGTTGTTTTTTACTCGGGCGATGTGCGACCAGTCCGAATGGCCTTTATACATTTGGGCACGAGTTCTAGCATGAATGCTTAAAGCAGCAACACCAATATCTTGCAAACGCTCTGCCACCTCATCTATATTAATCGAATTGTCATCCCAACCCAAACGCGTTTTTACCGTTACTGGTAAATGAGTACTGTCAATAACGGCTTTCGTCAAGCGTATCATTAAATCCACATCTTTTAAGACTCCGGCACCTGCACCTTTACAAACCACTTTCTTAACTGGACAACCATAATTGATATCAATTAGATCTGGATTTACAGTTGAAACAATTTTAGAAGACAAAGCCATCGCTTCCTCATCACCTCCAAAAATCTGGATTCCAACGGGGCGTTCGTAGTCGAAGATGTCTAATTTCATTCGGCTTTTGATTGCGTCACGAATTAAACCTTCAGAAGAAATAAACTCAGAGTACATCAAATCGGCACCATGCATTTTACACAACCTACGATAAGGTGGGTCACTCACGTCCTCCATAGGAGCGAGAAGTAAAGGGAAATCTGGTAATTCTATGTTGCCAATCTTAATCATCTTCGTTTAATTTTGTGCAAAATTACAACATTTAGATGAATCGCAGAAAGTAGTTATCGAAAAGACTTCTAACTTAACCTATTAGTTTACTAATTCTAGGCTTTGAAGCTATTGATTTTAGCGTATATTTGCAGATTAATTGTCGTTGTTCGACGCTTTCGCGTGAGGGGTAGCAGTGGAAATCCTTTTCCTTTTTTTAAAGGAAAAGATTGAAACGAATAACCCGACCCTTGTGGTCACGCCCTAAAAAATTGACATAAATAGAAGATGAAACATATAAGGAATTTTTGCATTATTGCACATATTGATCACGGGAAAAGTACACTTGCTGACCGTTTACTTGGTGCTACACAAACAGTAACCGCTCGTCAAGAAAAAGCACAATTGCTTGACAACATGGACTTGGAACGCGAACGCGGGATTACCATAAAAAGTCACGCCATACAAATGGAGTATACCTACAAAGGACAAGAATACATCTTGAACTTGATTGATACTCCGGGACACGTCGATTTTTCTTATGAAGTTTCGAGATCAATCGCTGCTTGTGAAGGTGCGCTTTTGATTGTTGATGCTGCACAAAGTATTCAAGCACAAACGATTTCAAATTTATACTTAGCTTTAGAGAATGACTTGGAAATTATTCCAGTTTTAAATAAAGTGGATTTACCGAGTGCGAACCCAGAAGAGGTAAGTGACGATATTATTGATTTACTTGGATGTAAATTGGAAGATATTATTCATGCTTCGGGAAAAACAGGTTTTGGTGTCGAAAATATTTTGGCTGCAATTATTGAGAAAATTCCACCTCCATCAGGAAATGTTGACGAACCATTACAGGCATTGATTTTCGACTCTCATTACAATCCTTTTAGAGGTATTGAAGTTATTTTCCGTGTGAAAAATGGACAAATAAAGAAAGGTCAAAAAATTAAATTCATGGCTACTGGCAATGAATATTTTGCAGATGAAATTGGTACTTTAAAATTAAACCAGGTTCCAAAACAAGTGATTTCAGCTGGTGATGTTGGGTATTTAATTTCTGGAATTAAAGAAGCCAAAGAAGTAAAAGTAGGAGATACATTGACGGATGCGAAAAATCCAACAACAAATATAATTACAGGTTTTGAGGATGTAAAACCAATGGTTTTTGCTGGAATTTATCCTGTAGACACTGAGGATTATGAGGAGTTGAGAAACTCAATGGAGAAACTTCAGTTGAATGATGCTTCACTCGTATTTTTACCGGAAAGTTCAGCAGCATTAGGTTTTGGTTTCCGTTGTGGATTCTTAGGAATGTTACACATGGAAATTATCCAGGAACGTCTAGAACGTGAGTTTAACATGACAGTAATCACTACTGTTCCCAATGTTTCGTACCATGCGTTTACTAAGAAAGATCCAACAACTGTACTTATTGTAAACAATCCTTCCGACTTGCCTGAGCCTTCTCGCTTGGACCATGTTGAAGAGCCTTTTATCAAAGCTACAATCATTACTAAAGCAGATTATGTAGGTAACGTAATGAGTTTGTGTATTGAAAAACGCGGATTGATTACCAATCAAACGTATTTGACTACAGAAAGAGTAGAGTTGACATTTGATATGCCGTTAGCAGAGATAGTATTTGATTTTTACGACCGATTGAAAACAGTTTCTAAAGGATATGCTTCATTTGATTATACACCTATTGGAATGAGAACTTCCAACTTGGTTAAAGTAGATATTTTATTGAATGCTACTATTGTGGATGCTTTATCTTCCTTGATGCACGTTGATAATGCTTATTCTATTGGTAAAAAAATGTGTGAAAAATTGAAAGAATTGATTCCGCGTCAACAGTTTGACATTCCTGTTCAAGCGGCGATTGGAGTGAAAGTAATTTCTCGTGAAACCATTAAAGCTTTGCGTAAAGATGTAACTGCCAAATGTTATGGTGGAGATATTTCTCGTAAACGTAAGTTACTTGAAAAACAAAAGAAAGGTAAAAAACGTATGAGATTGGTAGGAAATGTTGAGATTCCACAAGAAGCGTTTATGGCTGTATTGAAATTGAATGATTAAAAATTATTTTAAATTCTGAATTTTAAATTATAAATGAACCCTGATGATGTAAAAATTATCAGGGTTTTTATAGAGCATTATTTATCCTGCAACCACACGAACAATCGTTTCGCATCTTCTAATTTAAACAGCTGTGTTCCTTCGTTCATAGTTGCTGCTGAACCGCAAGCTACTCCCCAACGAATTACTTCTTTCAAGCTTTTATTTTGAGACAATGCCCAAACCATTCCTCCTACCATACTGTCTCCAGCACCAACAGTACTTTTCTTAGCAACATTAGGAGCGGGAACATATTCATACACATCTTTAGTGACTAAAACTGCACCCTGAGGACCAAGAGAAACTACAACAATTTCCGCACCGCCTTTAGCAATGATTTTTTTGGCAGCTTCGTTTACTTCCTCCATTTCGAGGCGTTCCACTCCAATCAATTTTGCTAATTCTCCTACATTGGGTTTAATTAAATAAGCGCCAGTTTCTAATACTTTTTCTAAAGCTTCACCAGCGGTATCAACAATGAGTTTTGAATTTGTTTTTTTTGCGATTTCGGCCATTTTTTGGTAAAAGTCAATAGGTAACCCCTCCCTTAAACTTCCACTTAAAACGAGAAATTTAAATTCAAGTCCTTCTACAACTTGGATAATTTCATTTTTTTCAGTTTCCGTAACTGCAGTTCCAGGAAAATTAAAACGGTATTGCGAATTGGTATTATCATCAACTGCAACAAAACTTTCTCTTGTCCAATTTTTAGTTTCAATAGCTCGAAACGAAATTGACTCTTTATTTAGAATTTCTTTAATAATTTCGCCTGACGGACCGCCAGAAGCCATTACCGCTAAAGAGCTCCCTTCTAAACGAGATATCGCTTTAGAAACGTTTATTCCCCCTCCACCTGCATCATAAAGGGGTGCTTCACATCTTATTTTTTGTTCAGGAACTAATCCCGAAAAATGAGCGCTTTTATCCAAAGCGGGGTTTACTGTTAGTGTAATTATATCAAATGATTTCATTGTAAACTTTTTTAATTATTCTTAAAGATGCGAAAAAAAATTATATTCATAAAGGCAATTCTAAAATCTCTTCTACTTTATCTCATTAAAGGGTTACAACTTTGTACCTTTGCATCTTTAAAATAAAGATAATGATTGAAGATAAAAACCCGCAACGTACTAGTATAGCTCAATTAGGAGAATTTGGATTGATAGATCATTTGACAAAAAACTTCGAAATCAACCAAGCATCCACCCTAAAAGGAATTGGTGACGATGCTGCTGTTCTTGATTTCAAGGATAAAAAAGTGGTGGTTTCTACCGATTTATTAATAGAAGGAGTTCATTTTGACTTAGCATATATGCCATTAAAACATTTGGGATATAAAGCAGTTGTGGTAAATATTTCGGATATCTGTGCAATGAATGCCAAAGCAACTCAAATAACAGTTTCTGTAGCTGTATCCAATCGTTTCCCATTGGAAGCTTTAGAAGAATTATTTGAAGGGATTACTCATGCAGCCAATGAATACAAAGTAGATGTAATAGGCGGCGACACAACCTCTTCTCAAAAAGGATTAATTATAAGCATAACTGCTATTGGCGAAGCCAATGAAGATGAAATTGTTTATAGAAATGGAGCAAAACAAAGCGATTTACTAGTTGTGTCTGGTGATATTGGAGCTGCGTACATGGGACTACAAGTTTTAGAGAGAGAGAAACAAGTTTTTCAAGTAAATCCTAATTCACAACCAGATCTAGATTCTTATACTTATATAATTGAGCGTCAATTAAAACCGGAAGCCCGTAAAGACATTAGAACTTTATTACATGCTTTAGAAATAAAACCTACTTCAATGATTGATATCTCTGATGGGTTATCATCAGAAATTATGCATTTATGTAAACAATCTAAAGTGGGTTGTAATTTATATGAAGATAAACTTCCTCTTGATCCACAGTTCATCAGTGTTTGTGAAGAATTCAATATTGACAGCACCACAGTTGCTATAAATGGTGGTGAGGATTATGAATTGCTTTTCACTATTGCTATGGAAGATTTTGATAAAATAAAAGCAAATCCAAATTTCTCTATTATTGGACACATGGTTCAAGAAAGTGAAGGAATCCATTTAGTGACAAGAGCAAATACTCGAATTCCTCTAAAGGCTAGAGGTTGGGATGCCATAAAAGAATAAAAAAAAGCGACATCATTAGGTGTCGCTTTTTTTTATGTAATTTCCAATATTAAAATAACAAACCGATTTTTCTAGCTTCCCGAACCAATTCGATATCACTTCCATCAGTTACTTTTAATAATTCCTTGAGATTTAATTTTCGCGCTTCAATTGCGTTTAACGAAATTGGAATGTATTGAGGAATGTCTTTTGCTTTAGTTCCTTTTGACAAATGGAAAAGAATTTGCTTATCAAATAAATCTATTTCGATGTCATTTTCATGCGATTCTAACATCTCTAAAACAGATTTACTGTAATAAAATTCATTTTTGATCACTTTATCAAAAGCAAATAAAAGTTCATCAAAGGTTAAATCATTTTTAATTACTAACCCCTTTGGATTTATATTACTTATGATTGTTTTAATCTTTAAAAACTCAGTAAACATAGTCAACAAAATTATTTTACAATTTGGCATGTTCTCTAAAATCAATTTTGCCAAATCCTCACCCGAATAAAGATTTTGTTCTTCATACGAAGGCATACTGATATCTAAAAAAGCGATATCAAAAATAGCCGATTCAGGATTAGTAATAACATGATAAGCTGACTCACAATCTTTTGCCTCTGTTATAAAAAACTCATAATTATCAGCATCATACCTAGTTATAGCATTTTTATATCCCTGTATAATGAACGGATGATCGTCAACTATTAATATGTTTTTTTTTACTTTTAGCATTAAAGTAGATTCGGTTGTCATTTCTATGATGGTATTTGTATTTGTTCTAATGGAACTATAACAGTAATAATTGCGCCTTCTCCTTTTTTGGATTTTACATTAAATATCCCATTACATTCTTTAGTTCGAGATAACATATTTTGCATTCCAATTCCCTTTTTTTTAACTCTGGCATTAAATCCAATGCCATCATCTGTTACCGTTAATACTAAATTATCGCCTTGTTTTCTCAGCTCAATATTAATATTTTCAGCGTTGGCATATTTATTAATATTTTGAAGTGATTCCTGAATGATTCTATATAAATTGATTTTTACAGCATTTACTAATAATTCCCATTTAATATTTCTATCAATATTAGAAATCAATCTGGGCTTAAAAGTATTACGTTGTTTTTCAAATAAATTATCAACAATTGCTACGAAGTTATTAATTAATTCCGATTTTTCTCTATTTAAGTCATGAGAAATTTCACGAATATCCTGCTCAATATTTTTTAATTCCGATAAATAACTAATTCTTTGTTCAATAGCCATATCATCATTAAACCTATTTAGACCATCTAAATTCATTCGCACCCCAAACATTCTCCCTAAAACCCCATCATGTAATTCTTGAGCAACGCGTTTTTTCTCTTTTACCCTGTTGGTCTCAATCGTATTTTGCTGCGAGATCATTAAGTTATAAATATCCTCATTTGCTTTTTGTTGCTGTTGTTTGTACAACAATTCTCTATTCTTGGTTTTTTGCGCTTTGATGATATATAAAAACAATCCTAAAATGGTGATGAAACTAAAAACATAAACTAAATTCCTGTTTTGATCCGCTAAACTACTGTTTTCATCCTTTATCTTGTCTGTTTCAAATTCAATACGTGAAAATTTATCCCCCATACTGCGTTCTGATTTTTGCAAGTTTTCATTTACTTGAATGTATTCTTTTGTATAAATTGAAGCTTTTTCAGGTTCAATCACAGCCATTAGTTTAAGCGCAACTAAAATATCCCTTGAAATATTAGTGCTTTGAGCAAGTGACAAAGCTTCTTTGGAATATTGCAACGCTTTCACTTTATTATTTTTAGAAGCAAAATATTCAGCTAAATGGATTTTATTGATAAATATCCCAGCTGTTAATTGAAGACTGTCTCTAATTTTCAAAGATTGATAAAAAAGTTCAGGAAGCCCATCATTTTCTCCCATCTTAAATTTAGAATAGGCTAAATTATCCAATAACATAGTATATACGTATGGCTTTTGTAATTTTAGATTGGGTTGTTTTAATCCTTTTTGAAAATATTCTTTAGCAAGTAAGTATTTTCCAGAATTGAGATACAGAAATCCAATATTATTATAAGTAGTCGCTTTTGACTGAAATACCGCAGGTATTATTTCGTCATCACTAATTAACAATGCTTTATTAAGATAAGTAATTGCATTTTCATATTCACCAAGCTCACTATATATGATTCCTAAAAGATTATAAGCATCATACAAAATATTATTAAATTGTTTCTTGTCCTTAGTTATTCGTAAAACACTGAAAACTGATTTTTCAGACCCAAAATAATCCCCTGCTTTAAACTGTAAATTTGCTTTATTTATGAGTATCTTACCTAAGTTTAAATTATCCCCTAGTTTTTCGTACATTTTTTCTGCTTTATAATAAAACTGAAAAGAACTGTCTAAAATTGCTTGTGACTCATAATAATCACCCAAATACGTGTAGGCCTTTATTACATTTAATGTATCCTTAGCCTTTTCTGATTTCTCCAAGACTAAATGGACTGTTTTATTGAACTCTCCCCATTTGTTTATGTTATAATAACGATTGGCCACTTTAAAAAGGTTCACTCTATTAATAGAATCTTCCTCCTGATTTACAACAATGTTAAATGCTTTTTGAGTAAACAATAACCTCTTCTCTTTGGCCAAACTAAAATTGTTGGCTAATGAAAAATAAGTAGAAAGACTATCTTCTGAAGAAGTTACAATTATACTTTCTGTTTTCTTATTGGAGCACCCAAAAAAAACAAAAAAAATAAAAAAAAGTATGTAGTATTTAATTTTCAATATCCACTAATGAGTTTCACCAAAAATAGTAAAATAAAACTATTGACATAAAAAAAGGCTATCAAATAATTGATAGCCTTTAATATAATTTAAAATATTTTAATATTTAGTCCACTTTTACGTTCCCACCAGTAGCGTTCCCACCAATGATATCTACTTTTACGTTTCCGCCAGTAGCATTCCCGCCGATAATATCTACTTTTACGTTCCCGCCAGTAGCATTCCCGCCAATAATATCTACTTTTACATTTCCACCAGTAGCATTTCCGCCAATAATATCTACTTTTACATTTCCGCCAGTAGCATTTCCGCCAATAATATCTACATTATTTGTTTCTGGTGTAGTAAATGATGTTAATACCATTACTAAAGAGAATAAAGCGATTGTTAAGATTGATTTTTTCATAATTTGGGGATTTTATGTTTTTAAAATTGTTTACTTGTTTAATGACCTGCATATCAGCAGTATCACGATGTAAAAATACACAGGACATCCCATTTTTTCTTACAAAAAAGAGTCTCAATGGTAGAATGCTATCGTCTGATAGTGAATGATAGTCAAATTAGGGTGAATGACTATTTTTTAAATTTCAAGGTAATTCCCGTTAGAAATTTCAGAGATAATAAGGTCAATATTTACCTTATATGTTTTAGAAAACGGAAGTTTTGTAGTCGTGTTTTTAATATAACACAATGAATTACCCGTATGGATTCTTGAAATGTAGTGGCTGTTAACAATATAACTGTTATGGATTCTTGTAAAAGGATAGGTTAACACCCCCTCAAAATGCTTTAATGTTTTGAAAGCGGTGACCATCTCCCCATTATTTAAGTGTATATCAGTAGAGTTATTATCGGCTTGCAGATAACAAATATCTCTAGCGTCAATATACCTGTAATCACCATAAGACTTAATACACAATATGAGAGGTTCTTCCTTACTTGTCGATTCATGCTGAACAAAAACGGTTGGTCGCTCTTCAGTAGAAACTGTTGGCTTCAAAATTTGAACTTCAGCTTCAGTATTTGATTTGTTTAATTTTAAAATAAATTTTACAAAATCAATACGTGCTAAAGGTTTTAAAAGGTAATCCGTTACCTCATATTGTATCGCTTCATAAGCTAAGTCTTTTTTAGAAGTGGTAACAATAATTTTGGGAACCACTTTTAAATACCTATGCAACTCATTAATAAGCGATAAGGATAAATTACTTTTTTTATTAGTTGGGTCAATTTCTAGAAAAACTAAGTCTGGCGTATTTTCTAATATAAGATTCAAACCATCTTCATAGTTATGGGCTGTAGCTACAAAAGCAAGCTCCGAAAAACTATCAGCCATGGCTTTTGTTTTCAAAACACTTTCTTGATTGTCGTCAATAATAATGTACGAATAGTTCATCTATAGCTTTTCCTAAATTATAGGTATATTAATACACACTCTAAACTAGAGAATACATCAAAAACAATAGCTTTATTATAGTAGTTTTGGGAAACTATTTTAAATAAAATCACCGATTTTTACTTCAGAAATTGTTATTTAACATTTTAAAAATACATGTTTACAGCATTTTAACTCTCTAATGTTAACATATTTTAAATAAATGTTAATACATTTTGATGAACTGCAAATAAATCCGATTAAGCGCATATTCAGTGGGGCTGAAAGAAAACGAACAATGTCTTTTTTTTCGCTTTTTATTTATAGTGCATAAAAAAAGCTTTCCAATAGGAAAGCTTTTTTTATGCACTATAATAAGTGTTATTAGATCTTCATTAACCAGTTTTTCATTGCAACTTCATTTTCAATGATTTCGTTCAGATCCGATATTTTAACACGATCTTGTTTCATTGTATCTCTATGACGAATCGTTACCGTTTCATCTTCGATTGTCTGGTGATCAACAGTAATACAAAATGGCGTACCTAATGCATCTTGTCTTCTATAACGACGACCTACTGCATCTTTTTCATCATAAGTTACTTGGAAATCCCACTTTAGATCATCTATAATTTTATGAGCAATTTCTGGCAAGCCATCTTTTTTAACTAAAGGTAAAACCGCTGCTTTTGTAGGCGCTAAAACAGATGGTAATTTCAAGACCGTTCTAGTTGATCCATCCTCTAAAACTTCTTCTTTTAATGAAGTTGCAAAAACCGCTAAAAACATTCTATCCAATCCCACCGAGGTTTCCACCACATAAGGGACATAGTTTTTATTTAATTCAGCATCAAAATACTGTAATTTTCTACCTGAGAATTGTTCGTGTGCTTTTAAGTCGAAGTCGGTACGAGAATGAATTCCTTCTAATTCTTTGAAACCAAAAGGAAAATTAAATTCGATATCAGCCGCTGCATTTGCATAATGAGCTAATTTTTCATGATCATGAAAACGATAATTTTCTTTTCCTAAACCTAAAGACAAATGCCATTTTAAACGCGCATCTTTCCAAAACTCATAATGCTGCATTTCGTCTCCAGGGCGCACAAAGAATTGCATTTCCATTTGTTCAAATTCACGCATGCGGAAAATAAATTGTCTAGCAACAATTTCATTTCTAAATGCCTTTCCAGTTTGTGCAATTCCAAAAGGAACTTTCATTCTACCTGATTTTTGAACATTCAAGAAATTCACAAAAATACCTTGAGCCGTTTCTGGACGTAAATACAAGTCCATAGCTGTATCTGCTGATGCGCCTAATTTAGTACCAAACATCAAATTAAACTGACGCACTTCGGTCCAATTTCGAGAACCTGATTCTGGACATGCAATCTCTAACTCTTCAATTAAAGCTTTCACATCTTCTAGATCTTCATTTCCTAAAGAGCGTCCCAATCGTTCCAGAATTTCTCTCTCTTTAGTTTTGTATTCAACAACTCTCGGATTTGTACCTACAAATTCTTCTTCATTGAATGCATCACCAAAACGAACTTTTGCTTTTTCGACTTCTTTAATTGCTTTTACATTCAGCTTTTCAGCATAATCTTCAATTAAAACATCAGCTCTATATCTTCTTTTTGAATCTTTATTATCAATTAATGGGTCATTAAAAGCGTCCACGTGTCCTGATGCTTTCCATGTCGTTGGATGCATTAATATTGACGCATCTAATCCCACAATGTTATCATTCATCTGAACCATTGATTTCCACCAATATTCACGTATGTTCTTTTTTAATTCCACTCCGTTTTGTGCATAATCATAAACTGCACTTAAACCATCGTATATTTCGCTAGACGGAAAAATAAATCCGTATTCTTTTGCATGCGAAATTACATTCTTAAATATATCTTCTTGTTTTGCCATAGTAATGCAAAAATATAAAAAGTCAACTTAAAAAAAAGAAAATTGATGAAGATTGAAGCATTGATTTTCATATTTTTATAAATAAATTACTATTTGTATGTTCAAAAACATTATAAACCTATTCTTTCCTAAGGCGTGTGCTGGTTGTGATTCTTTATTAGTTGCCAATGAAAATACAATTTGTACCCTTTGTAGACATCATATCCCTTTAACAAACCATCATTTGAACCCCGAAAATGAAGCTTTTAAAAAATTCTATGGTAGAATTCCGATTGAATATGCGTCGGCTCATCTCTATTTTCATAAAAAAGGAATCGTACAAGAAATAATTCATAAATTAAAATACAAAGGACAAGAAGAAATAGGTACTGTATTAGGGAATTGGTATGCCGATGATTTAAAAAAGATTACTATCCTACAAACTGCAGATATAATTATTCCAGTTCCGTTACATAAAAAGAAGCTTCGTGAAAGAGGCTATAATCAAGTCACCACTTTTGGGCTAGCATTATCTAACGAACTAAATATAGCGTATAACGACTCCATTTTAATTCGAAAAGTCTATTCCAAAACACAATCCAAGAAAAACCTTCTAGGTAGAACAGAAGGAATTGAATCTGTATTTGATGTATCAACTATAGAAAAATATCATAACAAGCATTTTATACTAATAGATGATGTTATAACAACTGGCGCAACACTTGAAGCATGTTCACGTGCATTGCTGAAAATTCCTGGTGCAAAAATCAGTATTGTTTGCATAGCAATGGCACAATCTTAAAATCGAATCAAATACCCAACTAATGTATTTAAATAATATCCATTTTCTTAGGAAAAATAAACACAAAAAAACACATATCTTCTTGGTAATAGATTTTTTTAATGAAATTATAACTAAATAGAATTTCCAATTCCAAAGTTAAATGTTTAAATTTGAATAAATTTTATAAATCATTAAACAAATATATCATGGCTTTTGAATTACCTCAGTTACCTTATGCATACGATGCATTAGAACCTAATATTGATGCACGCACTATGGAAATCCACCATTCAAAGCATCATAACGCATATACGACCAACCTTAATGCTGCTATAGCAGGTACAGATATGGAAGGTAAAACAATCGATAACATTCTAATTAATCTTGATATGAAAAACGCTGCTGTACGTAATAACGGTGGAGGATTTTATAATCATAACTTGTTCTGGACTGTAATGTCACCAAATGGCGGTGGACTTCCAACAGGAGATTTACTTGCTGCAATTGAAGCTGCTTTTGGATCTTTTGAGGAATTTAAAGCTAAATTCAGCAAAGCAGGCGCAACACAATTTGGTTCAGGATGGGCTTGGTTATGTGTTCATAAAGGAGGTAAGTTAGATGTTTGCGGAACTCCTAATCAAGACAATCCTTTAATGCCAGGAATTGGTTGTGGAGGAACACCAATTTTAGGAATGGATGTCTGGGAACATGCTTATTATTTACATTACCAAAACAGAAGACCTGATTATATTGAAGCTTTTTTCAATGTTATCAATTGGACTGAAGTTTCAAGAAGATATGCTTCTGAAAAATAGTTTTTTCACAAGAACATAAAATAAATAGTATCAAGAATAGACAAATGACTAGAAAGTTGTTTGTCTATTTTTTTTGCTCTAAACCCACTTTTTTCTCGTTATTGAAGAACTTTATTCCAATAAAAAAAGACGAACAAACTAATTAGCTTACTCGTCTTTATTCTATGTCCGATTCTCTTTCTTCTTTTTTCTGTTTTTCTTTTTCAGAAACTTTAATCCAATAAAAAAGGTGGAATTCCTTCCACCTTTTTTGCCCCAAATCTACCATAAACTTAACCTACTAATGTTATGGTGATTCAAATTTATACTAGTTGCTTCATCAATCCAAATATTTAAGACAAACAACTCATAAAACCGATAAATTACCTGTTTTAACAATTCTTAATATGCTCTTGCATCTTTTCCTTCGTAAAAATTCATAAATGCCCTATTTACTACTCTATTCCCTCCAGGAGTTGGATAATCCCCTGTAAAATACCAATCCCCTAAATTTTTAGGACATGCTATATGTAAATCTTCAACTGTTTGAAAAATAATTTTAACTTCAGCTTTGATTTCAGGTGAGCTTAACATCTCTGAAATTTTATCTGAAACTTCTTGTGGCTGAAAAGGTGCATAAATCTCAGTTACATAATTCACAACCTCAGTGTCTACAAAGTTTTCTTGCGCTTTACATTTAGCATATACTTCATCAACAATATGATATAAGTTTCTTTCTTTCAATAACTCCAAAGCTGCTTTAAAGGCAACTAATCCTTCTAATTTAGCCATGTCAATTCCATAACAATCAGGAAAACGAATCTGAGGTGCCGATGAAACTACAACAATCCTCTTTGGATTTAAACGATCCATCATTTTTATGATACTCATTTTCAATGTAGTTCCCCTTACAATACTGTCATCAATAATAACTAAATTATCAGTTGGCTTAATAACACCATAAGTAACATCATATACATGTGCCACTAAATCATCACGACTACTATCTTCAGTGATAAAAGTTCTAAGTTTTGCATCCTTAATAGCTACTTTTTCTGTGCGGATTTTTACTTTAAGAAGCTCTTGTAAAGTCTCTTTAGTTAGTGTATTTCTATTTTCTAAAATAAAATTATTCTTACGTTGATTCAAGAAATCCTGAGCCGCTTCCACTAAACCATAGAACGAAGTCTCGGCCGTATTTGGAATATAGGAGAAAACTGTATTGTCAGTATCTTCATCAATAGCTTCAAGAACAGCAGGCAATATCAATCTCCCTAAGTTTTTTCTTTCTTGGTATATTTCGGCATCACTTCCTCTAGAAAAATAAATTCTTTCAAATGAGCATGCTTTTTTTACTGTTGGAACTAGAATTTCTTCCATTGTAACAGTACCGTTTTTCTTGATTATTAATGCATTTCCAGGCTCAATTTCTTGCACTTTTTCGAAAGGAACATTAAAAACGGTTTGTATAACCGGTCTTTCAGAAGCGACAACAACAACTTCGTCATCTTGATAAAAATAAGCTGGACGAATTCCTGCAGGGTCTCTAAACACAAATGAGTCACCATGTCCTAAAAGTCCTGCCATAGCATATCCTCCATCTAAGTTTTTAGAGGAACGTCTTAAAATTTTAGCGATATCTAATCGCTCTGCAATTACAGGTGACGCCTCTCTTTTTGACAAACCTTCTTCTTTACAATCTTGATACAATTGCATCACTTCCTTATCTAGAAAATGACCGATTTTTTCCATAATTGTAACCGTATCCGCCATTTCTTTTGGATGTTGCCCTAATTCAACTAAGTTCTCAAAAAGCTCCTTAACATTAGTCATGTTAAAGTTTCCTGCCAAAATTAAATTTCGATGCATCCAATTACTTTGACGTAAAAAAGGATGTACACTTTCAATACTATTTTTTCCAAAAGTTCCATAACGAACATGTCCTAAAAACAATTCCCCCAAATAGGGAATGTTTTCTTTTTGAAGCGCTACGTTATCAGCATATTCAGGATGAGAAGACATCTCCTCATTTATTCTATCATTTATTTGAGCAAAGACGTCTTGGATTGGTTGCGCATTATTGGATCGTACGCGGCTAATGTAACGCTCCCCTGGATTAACATCCATTTTTATGCTTGCAAAACCAGCACCATCTTGACCTCGATTGTGCTGCTTTTCCATAAGGAGATACATTTTTTGTATTCCGTAAAAAGCAGTACCATATTTTTCTTTGTAAAATTCAAGCGGTTTAAGTAGTCTAACTAAGGCTATTCCACATTCGTGTTGTAAAGCATCGCTCATTGTGTAGTTGTTTGTTGTGTTTATTTTTATAATATTAAACTCACTTTCGTAACCTTTAATATTTTATGTTTTGAAATTACAAAATTCCGACTTTTTTTGTTCTCCGTCTCTTAACCTAGCTTAAGAAGAACTTCTTTTAACTGGATAATCCTTACTTTTTATTTTGAACAAAAAAACCCCGTTTCCGAGGTTTGAATGTTATAATTCTATATCAAATTGTGTTAACGATTTAAATTGTTTCAATCTTGAAATCACTTCATTTTTATCTAAATCAACCATTCGCTCTGTACCAAATTTCTCCACACAGAAAGAAGCTAAATTAGATCCATAGATAATGGCATTTTTCATATTCTCAAAAGATACATTTTCACTTTGAGTAATAAACCCTGCAAATCCACCTGCAAATGTATCCCCTGCTCCTGTAGGGTCAAATACTTCTTCTAATGGCAAGGCGGGCGCAAAGAAAACTTGTTTATCATGAAATAATAATGCACCATGCTCCCCTTTTTTAATTACAACATACTTTGGTCCCATTGCTTGAATTTTGGCTGCAGCCTTAACTAAAGAATATTCTCCAGAAAGCTGTCTTGCTTCTTCATCATTAATCGTAATCACATCAACGCGTTTAATCACATCAAGCAATTCAGGTAATGCACAATCCATCCAAAAATTCATTGTATCTAAAACAACTAACTTAGGCTTGGTTTCCATTTGGTCCAAAACACTACTTTGTACTAACGGATGTAAATTTCCAAGCATTACTACATCCGCATTTTTATAATTTTCAGGTACTTTGGGTTGAAAATCAGCCAATACATTTAACTGCGTATCTAAAGTATCTCTAGAATTCAAATCGTTATGGTAGCGCCCACTCCAAAAGAATGTCTTACCTCCCTTAACTACTTCAAGACCAGAAATATCAATATTTCTTTCGGTCAATAAATCTAAATATTCTTGTGGAAAATCATCCCCAACCACAGAAACTATGGCAGATTGTAAATTAAAAAAAGCAGCCGATAGACCAATATAAGTTCCAGCTCCACCTAAAATTTTATCTGTTTTACCAAAAGGAGTTTCAATAGCGTCGAAAGCAACTGTTCCAACAATCAATAATTTGTTCATTTTATGAATTTCGAATTAAGGCGCAAAGATAGTTTATAAGTTTCAGAGTTGCAAAGGTTGAAACTCGCAAAATTTTCATAAAACTTTACCTTCTTCTTTCTCATAAAAAGTATCAACCGAAACCTCTTTTTGCACGGAAGCCATAACAGCAAGTTCATCACATCTTTCATTCTGAGGATGATTATTATGCCCTTTAATCCACTTAAAATCAACCTGGTGTTTTCTATAGATAATTAGGAGCCGTTTCCATAAATCGGAGTTTTTTCTGTCAACGAATTTCTTTTTCTCCCAGCCAAACACCCATTTTTTAACAACAGAATCTACTACATATTTCGAATCCGACACCACTAACACTTTTGTATTGGGATTTTTCAATTTTTCTAATCCTACAATTACCGCCAATAGCTCCATTCTATTATTAGTAGTTCGTCTAAAACCTTCGTAAAATTCTTTTCTATACGTCTTACCCTCCACAACGCTTTCCATGACTACACCGTAGCCTCCTTTTCCAGGGTTTCCTTTTGCAGCACCATCAGTATATATATGTACTTCGTAGTCCATTTATTGAATTTTAATTTATCTAGCGATAAAAAATGTATTGTTTTATTTTTTCAAAAGATCCCCTATAACTTCTGGGAAATACCTTTGCTCTAGATCGTGTATTTTTTCGGCAACAACTTCTGATGTATCCGTACCTAAAACAGTCACTTTCTTTTGAAATATAATCCCTCCTTCATCATAATGCTCATTAACATAATGAATCGTAATTCCAGTTTCTGATTCTCTATTTTCAACCACCGCTCTATGCACATTCATACCATACATTCCTTTTCCTCCATATTTAGGTAATAATGCAGGATGAATATTAATGATTTTATTGGGGTAAGCATGAATAATATTCTCGGGGAATTTCAATAGAAATCCGGCAAGAACGATCAAATCAGGTTGAATTGCCTTAATCTTTTGTAGTACTTTACCTTCAAATAGATCGTCTTTAGAAAAAACTTCCGTCGGAACTTCGTGTTTACTTGCACGCTCAATAACCATTGCCTTAGAATTGTTTGTAAACACTGCAACAACAGTCCCACTTTCATTTTCCTTAAAGTACTTTATGATATTTTCAGCATTAGTACCCGATCCGGAAGCGAAAACAACTATTTTTTTCATAATCTACACAATTTTAATAACGCAAAAAAAGGAATAAAAAATGAAAATAAATAACATTGAGAAGCCTTTGTTTTAATTTATTTTATAATTTAGTTGACACATTTATTAACTTATTGGTTGTTTTAAAATAAAGTTTTTTATTTTTGCCAACAAATTAAATTCTAAAATTAAAGATTATGTCAGACATTGCATCAAGAGTAAAAGCGATTATCGTAGACAAATTAGGCGTTGACGAAAACGAAGTTGTAACAGAAGCAAGCTTCACTAATGATTTAGGAGCTGACTCATTAGACACTGTTGAGCTTATTATGGAATTCGAAAAAGAATTTGACATTCAAATTCCAGACGATCAAGCAGAAAACATTGCTACTGTTGGTCAAGCTATTTCTTACATCGAAGAAGCTAAAAAATAATAAACACACACTCGCTTGCAACTTTTGTAAGCGGGTGTTATTATTTTTTTAAATATGAAATTCGGGATTGAAGTTCAATCCAAAAGATATTTATAATCTAATACCCACGGCTTTTTTGTAATAACAATACAGTAAAGAAAGCGTGGGTTTTATTTGTTTAAAGATAACAAAATACATAAGTTATGGTATTAAAGCGAGTTGTTGTAACAGGTTTAGGTGCTCTTACTCCTATAGGAAATAATATTCAAGAATATTGGAACGCCCTTATTAACGGTGTTAGTGGCGCAGCTCCAATTACTTATTTTGACGCTACAAAATTCAAAACACAGTTTGCTTGCGAATTGAAAAATTTTAATGTCGAAGATTTTCTAGACAGAAAAGAAGCAAGAAAAATGGATCGTTATGCACAATATGCAATGGTTTCATCTGAAGAAGCAGTTCGTGACGCAGGGTTTGATTTTGAAAAATTAGACAAAGACAGAGCGGGTGTAATATGGGGTTCTGGAATTGGAGGACTTGAAACATTTCAAATCGAAATGTTGAACTTCGCCGCTGGCGACGGTACACCAAAATTCAATCCTTTCTTTATACCAAAAATGATTTCAGATATTGCCAGTGGTCATATCTCCATTAAATATGGTTTTAGAGGTCCAAACTTTGCAACCGTTTCAGCTTGTGCTTCTTCTACAAACGCCATTATTGACGCTTTTAACTATATTAGACTAGGACATGCAGATGTCATGGTAACTGGTGGATCTGAGGCCGCAGTAACAATTGCTGGTATGGGTGGATTTAATGCCATGCATGCACTATCAACAAGAAATGATGATCCAAAAACTGCTTCAAGACCAATGGATAAAGACCGAGATGGCTTTGTACTTGGAGAAGGTGCTGGAGCTTTAATTCTTGAAGAATACGAACACGCAATCGCTAGAGGTGCAAACATATATTGCGAAATAGGTGGAGGCGGTATGTCTGCAGATGCACATCACATTACAGCTCCACATCCTGAAGGATTAGGTGCTAAAAATGTAATGTTAAATTGCTTAAGAGATGCTGGATTGAAGCCTACAGATGTAGATGGAGTAAATATGCACGGAACTTCAACTCCATTAGGAGATTTAGCCGAATCAAAAGCAATTGAGCATGTTTTTGGCGATCATGCATACACCATGAATTTGAATTCAACAAAATCAATGACTGGTCACCTTCTAGGTGCCGCTGGTGCTGTTGAAACCATATCTTCAATTCTCTCCATGAAACACGGATTAGTTCCTCCAACAATAAATCATTTTACAGATGATGAAAATATTGACCCTAAATTAAACTTTACTTTTAATGTAGCTCAAAAAAGAGACATGAAAGTGGTTATGAGTAATACTTTTGGATTTGGTGGACACAACGCATGCGTATTAGTAAAAAAATTAGACTTGTAACCAACCTATGAGTATAATAAGAAAAATATTTTCGAAATCCCGTTCTCTAGAAGACGGGATTTTTTTTGATGCTATTCAAAAAATTTTAGGCTTTGCACCAAAAAATATTGACCATTACAGAAAAGCATTCACACACCGTTCTTCAAATAAATTAAACTCAGAAGGCAACCCAATAAATTACGAAAGACTAGAGTTTTTAGGTGACGCCATGTTAAGTGCTGTAATAGCCGCACATTTATTCAATAAAGCACCACATGGTGATGAAGGATACCTCACAAAGATGCGCTCAAAAATTGTAAGTAGAGAACACTTGAATGAATTAGGAAAAGACCTAAATTTAATTCGCTTTATCGAAAGCAAAGTACCCGTGCAACATTTTGGAGAAAATATTCATGGAAATATTTTTGAATCATTAGTGGGTGCAATATATCTTGATAAAGGATATGAATATTGCGAAAAATTTATTCAAAAAAGAGTAGTTCTTCCTTATGTAGATATTTCAAGGTTAGAAGGAAAAGTAATCAGTTATAAGAGTTTAGTTATCGAATGGTGTCAAAAAGAAAAGAAAATATTCCATTATGACATTTATGAAGATAACGGCATTGATGGAGAACGTCTTTTTGGAGTTAAATTAAGTATTGACGAAAAAGTCATCGCAAAAGCAAGAGCAACATCAAAAAAGAAGGCTGAAGAAAAAGCATCACAACGTGCTTATTTTGCATTTCAAGAAAAAATGGATAAGAAATAATATTAAATCCACTAAAACTACAACGTTTTCGTTCATAAATTAACGAAATCATTACATTTTCCGTTCTTTAACTTCGATAGAAATACTATATTTACAACATATTTTACATGAATATGGCTATTCATAAACTGGATCTTGGAGAATTTGACGAAATAGACTATAATCTTATTGCTATACATACTGCACTGGAAGATTATCGATTAGCGTTTTTTATCAATCAAAAACTTCCAATAATTCTAGGAAAAAGTAAGGATGAAGTTCAAATTAACATAAAAGAAGGAGAAACAAAATTTTCTAGATTTTATTATTATGACTCAGAAAATGCTATTTCTTGGAATTTAATTCAAAATAAAAATGAGGTTTATCAAGATCAAAAAAAAGATATAGCTCAAAATCTATTTTCAAATATAACAATGGAGATTTCGACAAAAGTTTATTTGCTCCCAGAATTTAAAAAAGCAGATTATTTTTTAAAAATTGAAAATACTCAAGACACGATTAATGTGTCAAAAATTAAAGAAATATTAAATACCATTGAAAGTATATCTACAGTTTACACAGTAGATACAAATCAAATAAAATCAAAAAACAATTTAATTTTTTAATAAAAATGATTACAAACAAAAAAACCAAAATTGTAGCCACACTTGGACCTGCATGTAGTACCAGAGAGATTATAAAAGATATGATCGACGCAGGGGTAAATGTGTTTAGAGTTAACTTCTCACACGCAGATTATTCTGATGTTACAGAAAAAATCAATATCATAAGAGGACTTAACGAAGAATTTGGATACACTACAGCGATACTTGGAGACTTACAAGGACCAAAGCTTCGTGTAGGAGTAATGAATGAAGGAGTAGTTGTAAATGACGGTGACTTAATTACTTTTACTACTGCTGAAGAAGTTCTTGGAACAGCACAAAAAGTGTTCATGAAATATAAAAATTTCCCAAACGATGTAAATCCTGGGGAAAGAATTTTATTGGATGACGGAAAACTTATTTTTGAGATTGTTGAAACTGATAAAAAAACCGAAGTTGTTGCAAGAGTAATACAAGGTGGTGAGTTGAAATCAAAAAAAGGAGTAAACTTACCTAATACTAAAATTTCTCTTCCAGCAATGACAGAGAAAGATATCGCTGATGCTATATTTGCAATTGGACAAAAAGTAGATTGGATTGCTCTATCTTTTGTGAAAACACCTCAAGATTTAAAAGATTTACAGGACTTAATTGCAGAACATTCAGAATATAAAATTCCGATTGTTGCGAAAATCGAAATGCCTGAAGCATTAGAAAACATCGATAAGATTGTAGCTTATTGTGATGGATTAATGGTTGCTCGTGGAGATCTTGGAGTTGAACTTCCAGCTCATGAAGTACCCCTAGTTCAAAAAGAATTAATACGTAAAGCTAAAATGGCTCGTATTCCAGTTATTGTTGCGACGCAAATGATGGAAACTATGATTACTAGCTTAACTCCAACACGTGCTGAAGTAAATGACGTTGCGAACTCAGTAATGGACGGTGCAGATGCAGTTATGCTTTCAGGAGAAACGGCTACAGGTAATTATCCAGTACAGGTAATTGAAAAAATGACCCAAATCATTAAAGCAGTTGAAGACTCACCGCTTATTCAAGTACCACAAAACACACCACAAATAAAAACAAAACGTTTTATTACTAAAACAATTTGTCGTCACGCTGCCCTTATGGCTAATGCTATTCAAGCAAAAGCAATTTGTACCTTGACAAATAGTGGGTATACTGCATTTCAAATTTCAGCTTGGAGACCATCAGCACATATTCTAGTATTTACATCTAACAAAAGAATCTTAACTCAGCTAAGTTTATTATGGGGAGTTAAATCTTATTTCTATGATAAAGTAGTAAGTACAGATGAGACTGTTACTGATATAAATGAAATAGCAAGAGAAAAAGGATATGTTACTAAAGGTGACTTTCTTATCAACTTAGCTGCAATGCCTATCAAAGAAAAAGGAATGGTAAATACCATGAGAGTTTCTGAAATAGAATAAGTAAAGCTTTAAAATAATAAAAAATCCGTCTTGTAAGAAATCAAACAAGACGGATTTTTTTGTGCTTCGTTTATTTTTCATTTATCTTTGATAAAAATTAGTTCAACTACTATGGAATTCAAATCGAAAAATCCTTTTTTAAATAATAAATCTTTTTCTGCTACAAGCAAAGATCAAGTACATCAGGCCACCTTCATTGATTACAATCAAGAAATGACTCTGTCTGGAACAATCAATAAAACACTGCTTTTATTCATGCTACTTACTGCTTCTGCGATGGTTATCTGGTGGATGACTTTCAATGGCATGAATCCAATGGTTCCAGCTTTTGGTGGCGCTATTGTAGGATTAGTGTTAGTTGTTATATCGGCATTCAAACCGCAATACTCCCCTTATTTAGCTCCTGGCTATGCGCTATTTGAAGGGCTTTTTATTGGTGGGATTTCGGCAATTTTTGAGGCTAAATATCCTGGAATTGTTATTCAGGCAGTTGGCGCTACTTTTGTAACATTCATTGTTTGTTTGGGGTTATATAAATTTAAAATCGTCAAAGTTACTGAACAATTTAAATCAGTGGTGGTAGCTGCTACGCTTGCCATTGCCACTTATTATCTTATTTCATGGGTATTTTCTATGTTCACTAGTTTTCAACCAGTACACTACGGAAATTCCATGATGAGTATTGGAATTAGCGTATTCGTAATTATAATTGCTGCTTTAAATTTATTCTTGGATTTTGACAGAATAGAAAAAGGAGTCCAAGAAAAAATGCCAAAATACATGGAATGGTTTGGGGCCATGGGGTTAATGATAACCTTGGTTTGGTTGTATATCGAATTCTTACGATTACTCTCTAAGCTTTCAAGTAAAGACTGAAAAAATAGCTCTCTTAAAAACCCTTTCAAATTTGGAAGGGTTTTTTTATGCTGCTTTTTCAAAAGCAATGAAGTGTGAAAATTCACCGCTTACATTATAGATGGGATAACCATTAATTAAACAGGTGTATATATCTCCATTTTTTTTATAGTTCAAAATCTTTTTTTCAAATGGTTGCTTAAGTTGAATTGCTTTTCTAATTTGTTTTGATACAAAAGCACTAGTCTTTTTCCCCTGAAACATACTTGGACTTTTACCAATCACTTCATCTGGTGTATAACCGTTCATTTTAGTGATGTTTTGCGAGGCAAAAACAATCGACAACTGAGCATCAGTTACAATAATCACTTCTTCTTCTGAAAGCTTATTTTTTATATCCCAATATGGATTATTCCATTTATACATAGAGGCAATTTGCTCTAACATATTAAAATCTATAAATGAATTTTTCATATCATTTATCATGACACAATGAAAATCCCAAGAAGATACTGGAGTCGTTTTTATTCTTATACTCTTATGATGTTCAGCGACAGCATTTTCGTAGTGTTCAAAGTTAATCATGAGACTTATTTTTATCAAATATAATTGATATTCGAAAAATAATACACCAATAAGAATGTTTTAACTATTGTTGAACCTTACACATTCCCTTACTTAAAATGCAAATCTAAGTTGAACTACAACCGCTTTTTTAACTTCAGTATTTAGATTCCCCATGGATATCCCAAGTAATCTTACAGAATCTTTCATCTTTTCTTGATACAAAAGTTCCTTAACTGTTTCCAAAATCAACCCTTTGTCTGAAATAAAATAAGGAAGTGTTTTACTTCTTGTTTGCTGTGTAAAATCACTATATTTAATTTTTAAGGTAACTGTTTTTCCAGAAATCGTATGTTTTTTCAATCTTTTTTCTAATGATGTAGCGATTTTATCTAATTGCTCAATCATGAAAACCTCCGACGAAAGATTAACGTCAAAAGTATGTTCTGCAGCAACTGATTTAGTTATCCGATCCGATTTAACTTCGCTATTGTGAATTCCACGTACGACATGGTAATAAAAACTACCCGATTTCCCAAAATGTTTCTCTAAAAACTCCAATGATTTACTTTTTAAATCAACTCCCGTAAAAATCCCCAACTGATACATTTTTTCAGTGGTCACTTTTCCAACTCCATAAAATTTTCGAATTGGCAATACTTCCAAAAATGAAATAACTTCATCCGGATTTACTGTTTTCTGTCCGTTCGGTTTATTATAGTCACTGGCTATTTTAGCAACAAATTTATTAATAGAAATTCCTGCAGAAGCTGTTAGCCCTACTTCCTTAAAAATGCGTAATCTAATTTCTTCGGCTAATAAACTCGCGCTGGGGTTTCCCTTTTTATTTATTGTTACATCAAGATAGGCTTCATCTAGCGACAGCGGTTCAATCAAATCCGTATATTCTCTAAAAATTTTATGGATTTTTCCAGAAATCTCTTTATATCTATCAAAACGAGGTTTTACAAAAATAAGATCTGGACAATTTTTTTTAGCCATGACACCGCTAATCGCACTACGTACTCCAAACTTCCTAGCCTCATAACTAGCAGCAGCAACGACCCCCCTGTTTTCTGACCCCCCAACTGCAATGGGCTTCCCTCGTAGATCAGGATTATCCATTTGCTCTACAGAAGCATAAAATGCATCCATGTCAATGTGAATAATTTTTCTATTAATTGGGTTATCAAGCATGACACAAATTTAAATAGGTTTTACTTGAAAACATTCAAATGAAGGGAATTATTTGATACATTTGATGTCATCTTTTAGCCCAGATCGAAGCGACATCCTTTCTTATACTGAACTAGTTTCAAGATTTTGAAACCTAGTTCAGTATAAGAAAGATACAGTGAAGTGCTGGAAGAAGCTACAAAAAAAGACAAATCGATAAGAAATGATTGAAATAGAACGAAAATTTTTGGTTACCTCAGAAGCATTCAAAAAAGAAGCTTTTACTCAGAACAGAATTAAACAAGGGTATTTAAGCTCCGCTCCAGAACGAACTGTTAGAGTTCGAACAAAAGGAGATCGTGCATTTATGACCGTAAAAGGAGCCTCTAGCGAGTCAGGGTTATCCCGGTTTGAATGGGAAAAGGAAATTTCAATCGACGAAGCAACTAAATTACTTGAACTATGTGAAAAAGGGGTAATCGACAAAACTCGTTTTGAAGTAAAAAAAGGAAAACATATCTTTGAAATAGATGAATTTTACGGAGAGAATGAAGGATTGATTATGGCCGAAATAGAACTTACTTCAGAAAATGAAAATTTCGAAAAACCATACTGGCTAGGACAAGAAGTAACAAATGACAACCGTTACTATAACTCCTATTTGAGCACTAATCCCTATAAAAGCTGGAAGTAACTATTTTGTAAAAACTTCAATTGTCACAGTCATAACTCCTATTCCTTTATTTTTAGCAATTTCCATAAAAGCTCTTTTAGAAAGATCAATTTCTCTTGATCTTACAAAAGGACCTCTATCAATAACTTCTACAATAACCGACTTACCGTTTGCCTCATTTGTCACTTTTAATTTAGTACCAAAAGGGAATTTTTTATGGGCAGCAGTATACTTATTCATATCAAATGGGACTCCACTAGCAGTACGTCGACCATGGAATTTGTCAGCATAATAAGAAGCATGTGACCCTTTTTTATAAGGAAGCAATTTTCCCATTTTTTCTGTCAAAGTGTCTTTCTCCACTTCTTGCTGTGCAATTATCGTTTTTGTTTTTTTTACAGTGTCTTTTTGTATTGTAGGTTTTTGTAGAGATGTTTTTATCTTATCCGCAATGGAGCTTTGACTACTTGCCAAACCTATAATAGCTATTAAAAAAAACAATGTTATTAATTTTCTCATATTTCTTTTTTATGTAATGCATTTTTACAAAAACCGTACCTAGATAAAAAAAGCCCTGTAAAAAGGACTTTTTTTTATTTTAAAACCACAAACTCCATGGTATTCTACTTAAAATTAGTACTAAACCTAACGTATAAAAAATAGTAAATGTTTTAAATTTAGATTCGCTTGTTGTTAATTTTTTGTGCTTTGACCAGCCTATTGTAATGAGCGTTATTGCAATAATATTAATCACTGGATGCTCTACAGCAGTTAATCTAAGTGAAGCATTTTTCATTACTTCACCCATTCCTGAATTAACAATAGCAGAAAACCCATTTGGTGAAATAAAATACAAAATCAATCCAATCAACAATTGCGTATGTGTCCCTATCAATCCAAAAATAGCAATTTTTCTGTCTTTAGCAGTAAATTCTTTTTTACCAACTAAACCAAGAACAGCATTAAAAACTGCAACAACTAACAATAAAAGAGCTAAATATGCCCAACCAGAATGAAATTTTACAATAAATTCGTACATAGAGTAATTATTTTTTTAAAACAAATATAAACAAAAAAGCATAAAAAAACGGCATTACACTTAAAGTGAATGCCGTTTTAGTATATATTAATTTAACTCTTAGAAGTTGTAACGCAAACTAAAGTTCCAAGTTCTTCCATATCCGAAATAAACTTGATTTGTAGTAGCAACACCATCATAAGTAGGTGTATTACCTGTAGCAAAGTTATTAGTTCTTGATTCAGAGATATAAACTTCGTCTAAAACGTTGTTTACATTTAATCTGAAACTAACAGAGTCACTTTTGTCTTTACCAACTAACATTTTATATGAAAAACCTGCATCCATTAAACCATAAGATGGCAATTGCAATGTTCCATCATTTTGTTCAGTTGTAAATTTAGTAGGGTCAATTGAAGCGTATAATTTATCAGCAACTCTATAGTTAGCATCTAAACTTACTCTTTCAAACACTTCATATCTTGCTCCTATACTAGCTGTATTTTGAGCAGCATCACCTACTTTTAATTTATCTAAGTATAAAGTTGTAGAAGTACCACCACTTATTTTATTGTTTTCAGCATCGTATCTATTACTAGCTACGTTCCCTTTATATATCCAGTTTCCAATAGAGATCATTGCGTTTAAACTTAATTTCGGTAATGGCTTAGCATTCATTTCAAGCTCAACACCTGAGTGAATTTCTGTCAAACCATTAAAGTCATAATATCCACCAATATTATCAGCCGCTGAATCAGAATTTCTTTGGTATCTGTCTTTCCAAGAAGTGTAATACACATTTAAATTAGCACTAAACATTGAAGAACGGAAACCATATCCCCCTTCTAAACCTAAAACTTTTTCGTTAACTAAGTTTGAAGCTACTATAGATTGACTATTTGGATAAACCGCATTAAAGAATGGTTGTTTAGAGTAAAAACCTGAATTTACAAATACATTACTTTTTTCGCTGATGTTATAATTAACTCCACCTTTTACGTTTCCACCTAATAAATTTTCAAATTTAGTTTTATAAAGAGGATCGGTTGCTAAATAAAGGAAAGTATCTTCTCTTTTAAATCCTTGCTCAGAAATTGCTCCTTGAAAGAATGCAGAAAGGTTTTCATTAGAATATTCTAATTGTGTAAAAGCACCTAACCAGTTTACATAACCATTGTTATTGTAAGCAATTTTTTCTTGATCTTTAATATTTACAAAAGGATTCAAGCTTGGTGTAGCATCGTACGTTTTGTATAACACTCTTGATGGATTGTTTTTATCTGAAGTATCTTTAAATCCATCAGCACCAAGTAAGTCAGTCAAAATTCTGTAATGAAATCCAACATATGATCTTGCGTCAACACCAAAATCAAGAGTCAATTTATCCGATAATTTTGTATTTAAATCTATAACTGCACCGTACCAGTTATGTGAATTCATAGACGCTCTTCTAATAAAACCACCAGTAGAACTTGAAGAACTTGCGATACGTTCTCCACCAACTGATTTAAGGTAAGGCACAGCAGTTGTACCCACTGAATTAGATTGGCCAGTATTGTATTTAACGAATTCATCAATAGGAAGCAAACCATCAGCAGTTTTATAAGCTGAAGAATAAGGACTTTTTCCTATACTTCCCGTTCCTCCACCTCTACCCCATGAACCATAGAATACAGATGATAATTTTGTCTTGTCATTGATTTTATAATCCCAATTCAAAGAGGCAACCGGTTTACTATAGAAGTTTCTAGAAAAAGAATATTCTTCACCATTTTTGTAACCCCAATCTGAGTTGTATTTAATATTTGGCTCTCCATTTTTACCATATTTAATATATTCTGATAATGGATTTGCAAAACTTCTTTGGTGATGCCATTGAGGAGCACCTGTAAAAGTAAATTGAATATCATGTTTGTCATTTGGTTTATAACCAAAAGCAATAAAATAATTTTTCCCTTCAAATTTAGTTCCGTCAACATAACCGTCTCCAGTAGTTGAACTTAACAATACAGAAGCTGAAAGACCGTTTTTCATTAATCCTGTAGAGTAAGAACCTTGAACTTTTAAATAATTTGCATTACCAAAACCTGTAGAAACTGACCCGCCTTCTTTCATTTCTGAAGTTCTAGTAACAACATTTATTGTTCCCCCAACAGATGAAATAGCTAATTTTGAAGAACCTAAACCTCTTTGAACCTGCATAGCAGAAGTTACATCAGAAAGTCCAGCCCAGTTGCTCCAATAAACAGCACCCGTTTCCATGTCATTCACAGGAACACCATTTATCATAACAGCTACGTTTTTTTGATCAAAACCACGAATATTAATCCTTGAATCTCCAAAACCACCACCTTGTTTAGTTACATATACTGAAGGTGTATTTGCTAAGATTTCAGGGAATTCTTGAGTTCCTAATTTTTCTTGAATTTCAGATGCTTTAATTGTTGAAACAGCAACTGGAGTTTTTCTGTCTTTTGCAATTCCAAGAATAGTACTTGTAACAACCACTTCATCTAAATCGTTAGAATTTGAAGTTAAAACAATAGCTCCTACATTTTTTGTAGTACCATTTGCAACAGAGAATTTGATTGTTTTAGGTTCAAAACCTATAAAAGAAATAACTAATTCTCCAGATGTAACTGTAGTATTAATTGAAAATTTACCATTAAAATCCGCAGATACTCCAGTTGCTGAACCTTTAATAGCAACATTAGCACCAGGTAATGAACCTTGACCATCAGTAATTGTTCCAGTTATTTTCCCTTGAGAAAATGCACTTACAGCTACTAAAAACAGTAATCCAGAGAGTAACCAATTTTTCATTGTCTTCATTTTTATTTAGTTTATTAATTTTTGGCAAAATTATAACATTTTTACCTTAAAAAGTTAACGCAATGTTAAGAAATTTTTTTTTCAAATAATATTTTTTCAAATAAAAAATCAATAAATCATTCATTTTACAGAAAATAATGCGAAATAAACCTCAATAACCCACTGAAAATAGCAATTCAGTAAAAAAAGTAAATATAAAATACAGACTTGGGAAAAATAAAAAAACCCGAATTTTAGTAAAATTCGAGTTTTTTTATAACAAATTAAAAAAATATAATTTATTTATTCTTCAAAAAATAATTCAATAAAAATTCAGTTGAACTATCGTGACTTTTAACTTTTTCAGTATTGATTTCTTCCAAAATAGAATTAGCCAACTGTTTCCCTAATTCTACACCCCATTGATCAAAGCTGAATATATTCCAAATCACTCCTTGCACAAAAATTTTGTGCTCATATAATGCAATTAACGAACCTAAAGAATTTGGTGTTAATTTATCAATAAGAATAGTATTGGTAGGTTTATTACCATTAAACACTTTGAATGGAAGAAGGAATTTAGCTTTATCGGCTGAAAGTCCCTGTTTATCAAATTCTGATTGAACTTGGACTGCCGACTTTCCTTGCATCAAAGCTTCAGTTTGTGCAAAAAAGTTAGACATCAATTTATCGTGGTGATCTTCATCTCCATATAATGGCTTTACATAACCAATAAAATCTGATGGAATTAATTTTGTCCCTTGATGGATTAATTGAAAAAAAGCATGTTGTGCATTTGTTCCTGGTTCTCCCCAAATAATAGTTCCCGTTTCATAATTAACTGGCTTACCGTCTCTCCCTACACTTTTACCATTACTCTCCATAGTTCCTTGTTGCAAATAGGGAGCTAGTTTTTGTAAATATTGTGTATAAGGAATCAATGCTTCACTTTCGGCACCAAAGAAATTATTATACCAAACACTTAATAAAGCCAAAATCACTGGCATATTTTTATCAAAATCTGCCGTTTTAAAATGATCGTCCATTTCATTAGCACCACCTAATAATTCATCAAAATTATCAAAGCCAATTGCTAAACTTATAGTAAGTCCAACTGCACTCCATAAGGAAAATCGTCCACCAACCCAGTCCCACATTGGAAAAACATTATCAGGATTAATTCCAAAATCGGTAACTTTTTGAATATTAGTAGAAACCGCAACAAAATGTTTCGCAACATCCTCTTGTGTAGCCGATTTTAAAAACCATTTTCTAATTGTTTCAGAATTCGTAAGTGTTTCTTGTGTTGTAAACGTTTTAGAAACAATTACAAAAAGTGTAGTTTCTGGGTCTAACTTTTTAACAACTTCATTTACATGATCCCCATCAACATTTGAAACAAAATGAATATTTAACTGATTGTTATAAAATTTCAAGGCTTCCACAACCATAACTGGGCCAAGATCAGATCCACCAATACCAATATTTACCACATCAGTAAATACTTTTCCTGTATATCCCTTTCTAGCTCCTGAAATTACTTCATTTGTAAAAGCTTTAATTTTACTTTTTACATCATATATTTCTGGGACTACATTTTCACCATTAACATTTACAACAGCTGATTCCTTAGCTCTTAAGGCAGTATGAAGAACCGCTCTATTTTCGGTTTGATTTATTAATGCTCCTTCAAAATATTCAGAAATTGCATCTTTTAGTCCCACTTCATTTGCCAAATCCAACAATAAAGTAATTGTTTCTTGATTGATAATGTTTTTAGAATAATCAATTAAAAAATCATTCCATTGTAGATTAAATTTTTCAGTTCTTGATTTATCTTCTTCAAACATTTCTTTCATAGAAACTTTTTGCATTTCTGTAAAATGATTCTGAAGCTTCCCCCACGAAAGGGTTTCTGTAGGATTTATTGTATTTAAGGCCATTTATATCGAGATTCTAATATTAATATTATTTTTTTTGCAAAAATACAGAATTTAGTTTTAAATGATAAACACTTTTGATTTATATAACAATTTAATAGAAATAGAAAAGATAATAGGGCTACAATGAAATAGAGAGAACAAAATCAATTATAAATTGACCTGTTCTCTCTAAATTATGTAAACTATGATTAAAATTATAAATTAGCTATACTATCTAATTCAAACTTTAAGGGCTCTATATATTTTAAAAAACGAGTTTTATTAGCTCCATACATCGGCTCTCCATTTGGTAAGTTTAATTTTAAGGCATCGACTTGTTTTCCGTTTTTCCAAAATCGATAACACACATGAGGACCAGTAGCTAATCCCGTACTACCTACTCTTCCTATCACATCTCCTTGATTTACATGTTGACCACGTCTCACCAATATTTTTGACATATGTAAATATTGTGTAGAATAAGTTCCATTGTGTTTCACCTTGACATAATTACCATTTCCAGCTGTATATCCCGTCTTTTCAACTATTCCCGCTGCGGTAGTTGAAATAGGCGTTCCTGTTGGCGCAGCATAATCAGTCCCCTTATGAGCTTTCCATCTGTGTTGTACAGGATGAAATCTACTCATTGTAAATCTAGAAGTAATTCGACTGAACTTAATAGGTGTTTTAAGAAAGAAGTTTTTTAATGTCTTACCTTCTTCATCGTAATATTCAATCTTTCCCGAAGATTCGTTTTGAGCGAAAGGAAAGGCATATATGATTTTACCTTTATATTCAAAAAAAGAAGCTTCAAGGTCCTCAACTCCATCATATACAGAATCATTAATAAATCTTTCCGTAAAAATGATACCAAATCGATCCCCTTTTTTAAGTTTAAAAAAATCAATAGACCAAGAATATATTTTTGTTATTTTATTAGCTAAAGCTGCTTCAACACTTGCATTACCTAAGGTTTCTGATAGAGATCCTTTTAAAACCCCGCCAATAGATCTTCTTTTAATGGTTATGGGCCTGGTTCTTTTATGAGCTACAACTACAGAATCACGTAAATCAAAAATATAATAATTTATAGCATCGGGTTGATAAATAAAAACCTGTAACTTATTTGTTTTATCCTTTGACCGAAGCATCGTATAAGGTTTATTAGGTCGTATTACCCTAACATCAAAAGTGTCTTTTACACTTTTGACAATCTCAAATACTCTTCTATCTCCAATATTTTGTTTATCTATAATTGTTCCAAAAGTATCCCCTCTTTTTACAGTATCTTGTACAACATTAAAATCAGAATAATTAAACCCAAAATCAGAATTGTCTGCAATTGGTTTTACGGTTTTAACCTTAACTACATTTTCGGATTTATCATTAGACTTATTACAAGATAGTATTGTGGTTAATACTATGATAATCATGAATACCTGCTTCAAACCGTCTCTTTTTTTTAATTCAACTTACTTTTCTACACCCCAATTAGCCAACTCTTCATCGCTCCATAATTCTGGAAAAAATATCCTTCGTTGGTATTTAGGGTGCATGTATTTTTTCCAATCACTTCCTCCAGTAGCTTCTCCATCTCCCTTACCGCTTTGATCGATGTATTTTATGGCAACATTTAAATGCTGCATCACCCAAGTAATATTTACCGTATAATCAAAATGACGCATTGCCTTTATAATTTCCAGTTTTTTTTGTTCTATTTCTGGTAGTTGTTTGAATTTTTGCCAAATATTAATGGTGCTATATTCTTCCATGTGACGCATGAAAATCCCTTTGTATTTTTTTTCGAATTCTTCTAGCAAATAGGATTTTTCACCTGTTTGATAATCTTTTCCGGCAGCTTGCCAATACAAATGTTCAAATGCATTTTCATAAGAATCTTTAACCTTTATTTTATTTCTAAAACGATAGTCAATAAGGTTAATTACATCAGTAGAAGAAAATTCTATTAAGCGATATTGTGCGCTTTGAAAACCACTTGCAGGAGTAAGAGTAGTTCTAAATTTCATATATTGATCAACATCCATGCCCTCTTCCATAATACCGAATGATGTGGTAAGCATATCAAAATAACGACTCACTCTCATTAATCGTTCTGAAAAAAATTCGGCATTACTGTTTTGAGAATAACCAATTTGATTCATTTCCCAAAGAATCATTTTAAAAATTAATTCATTTACTTGATGATACATGATAAAAACCATTTCATCTGGGAGTGTCGTTCTTTGAATTTGTAAATTCAATAAGGCATCAGTTTGGATATAATCCCAATATGTAATGGGTTTTGACCAAAGTAAGCCCTCGAGTTGCGTTTCTGTTTTTTGATTTATGGAATCATATTTAAGTTCAATTTCTTTTAAAATTGCTTCTTTATTCGCATTAATGTTCATTAGTTTTTTCTTTTAAACGGATTTTTTAATCCTTTAAATGCATCTAGATCTGCTTTGATTGACCCTACCGCAAGCTCTGCTTTTATTCGAATAGGCAATCTGTTGTCGTCGTCTGAAATCCAGACAGTTAAACTTTCTTGTTCTTTAAAAACACGTCCTGATTGAACTAATGGTCTAAAAACCATTGAAGACACGACGCCAAATTTAGTGGTAATATCTTGACGACCTATAAACTTTAACTTAAATTTTGTGGTTTCATCATCAAAAAACATATCAATCACGATCGATTCCCCAGGATTAATTTTATCAATACTTGGATAATTTCTTAAATAATAGAAAGCCGATAAGATATCTTGAGTATTTTTGGGAATTACAAAGGTTTTTTCATTCTTGTTTTTATAATCTTTCACCAAAATCTTATTAGATGCTTGATTAAAAAACCCTTCTTGACTTTTGGTATAGCCCCCTTCGTTTATTTTTCTTACAAATTGGGATGGATTCCCAGATTCTTTATCGATATAACTTTCGTATAAATCATCTACTTTGAAGAAAAATCGAGACATCCCTGTGGTATATCCTTTCCCAATTACATGAAATGCTTTTTTATTATTGATGGTGGCGTCTTTTACTTCAAGCGTGGCATAACCTGCATTGACAAACCCATAATGGATTCGAAACTTAAACCATTCACCCACATCATAGGCGTCATCATTATGAGAGTCAAAACTTACAGTTAAAATCAATATTAAGAATAGTATTATTTTTTTCATAACTTACTTTGTCTTTTACTGACTGTTCTTGCAAAAGTTGTTCCAAATATATTAAAACAAAAAAACTCAGTCAAATAATGACTGAGTTTTTATGCTATTAACTAACCAAAAAACTATAAATTATGAAATTTATATCAATACGGAAGGAAACCACCCCTTCCATTTTGCGAGTGCAAAGGTAGCCAACAAGTTTAGTTTTATATTCAAAAAAAAAAGTTTAACAAAACATTGACAAAATTACACTCGTTTGAATAGTTATTTTTTCACATTATGCAAAAAAAATCGCATTTTACAACGTTCCTCGCAATTGTTGCTCACGTTCTATTGATTCAAAAAGTGCTTTGAAGTTACCTGCTCCAAAACCTTTAGCGCCCATTCTTTGAATAATTTCAAAAAATAAAGTTGGCCTGTCCTGTACTGGTTTTGTGAAAATTTGCAATAAATATCCATCTTCATCGGCATCAACCATAATGGCTAATTTTTCAATTTCATTGATATCTTCTTTCATCATACCCATATGCGCTCCCAAACGTTCCGGAATTGCTTCATAATAGGTATGAGGTGGTGCCGATAAAAATTCTACTCCTCTTGTTTTTAACTGGCTTACCGTTTTAATAATGTCATCAGTAGCGATGGCAATATGCTGTATTCCAGGTCCGCCATAAAAGTCCAGATACTCTTCGATTTGAGATTTTTTCTTTCCTTCGGCTGGCTCATTGATTGGGAATTTTATTCTTCCGTTTCCATTAGACATTACTTTACTCATCAAAGCAGAGTATTCCGTATTGATTTGTTTGTCATCAAAAGAAAGGAAATTTACAAATCCCATTACTTCTTCATAGAACTTCACCCAAGTGTTCATTTCGTTCCAACCCACATTTCCTACCATGTGGTCAATGTATTTCAATCCTGTTGGCTCTGGATTATAATCCGATTTCCATTCTTTATATCCTGGTAAGAAAACACCATTATAGTTTTTACGTTCTACAAATATATGAACGGTTTCACCATAGGTATAAATTCCAGAGCGCACTACTTCTCCATGTTCGTCTTTCTCAACAGTAGGCTCCATAAAAGAGCGTGCACCACGTTTCATAGTCTCTTCGTATGCGCTTGTAGCATCCTCAACCCAAAGTGCCGCAACTTTTACTCCATCTCCGTGTTTTCTCAAATGCTCATGTATTGGAGAATCTTGTGTTAACGGTGTAGTAAGTACAATACGAATCTTATCTTGTTTTAACACATAAGAAGTGCGATCTCTAACTCCTGTTTCTAATCCAGCATACGCCAAGGACTGATATCCAAAAGCGGTTTTATAATAATGTGCGGATTGTTTTGCATTTCCTACGTAGAATTCTACATAATCCGTTCCTAATAATGGAAGGAAATCTTGCGCTCCTTCAAATATTTTTTCTAGCCCGTATTCTACTGATTTAACTTCCTTTGCCATTGTATTTATTTTTTTATGTGAAACCTACTTTTAGTACCCAACTGTTGCGGATCAAATTGATTTACACAGATTTTATTGATTTGAAAATTGTTATTTATTTGCACTTAAGCCCTAGCCCTGATAGTAGTGGAAATCCTTTTTTGAGGTTTTTACCGAAAAAAAGATTGCAACAGATAGCAGGAAATAGCTCCTTAAACTACTCCACCCACGACTTATAATATTGCCCATCGTCTAATCCCATAGCTTCTTCGGTTACCATCAGTGGGCGAAAAGTGTCTACCATAACGGCTAACTCCTCAGTACTTGTGTGACCAATACTACGCTCCATGGCCCCTGGCGCTGGACCGTGGGGAATTCCTTTGGGGTGCAATGTGATGTGTCCTTGTTCTATATTATTGCGGCTCATGAAATCACCATCTACGTAATACAACACCTCATCGCTATCAATGTTACTATGATTGTAAGGCGCTGGAATTGCTTTTGGGTGGTAATCATACAATCTAGGAACAAACGAACATACTACAAAAGTTGAAGTTTCAAACGTTTGATGCACTGGTGGCGGTTGATGAACACGACCCGTTATTGGCTCGAAGTTATGAATACTGAATCCGTATGGAAAATTGTAACCGTCCCAACCCACAACATCAAAGGGATGCGTAGCATAGACTACTTCATGCATCATTCCTTCTTTTTTGATTTTGATTAAAAAATCTCCTTTTTCATCGTGTGTCTCTAACTCGTTTGGTAAAATAAAATCTCGTTCGCAAAATGGCGAATGCTCCAAATGTTGTCCCGATTCATTTTTATATCGTTTTGGCGTATAAAAAGGGGCGAACGACTCGACGTAAAACAAGCGATTGTCTGTTGTGTTAAACTGAATCTGGTAAATAATTCCGCGCGGTATGATTAAGTAATCTCCATACTCAAAAGGGATATTCCCCATCATGGTACGTAATTTTCCTTTTCCTTTATGAATGAAAATCATTTCATCAGCATCGGCATTTTTATAGAAATAGTCTGTCAATGATTTCCGAGGTGCTGCAAGCCCAATTGTACAGTCTTTATTGACTAGCATGGCTTTGCGACTGTCTAAAAAATCATCTGCGGATTTTAATTCAAACCCTTTAAGCAATAATGATTTTATGTTTTTCCCAATAGCAATTTTAGGTTCAACTGAGTAGGACTTATTGATTTCCTTTACCTGTGTTGGCCTATGGACATGATATAGCAATGAAGAGTTTCCATGGAACCCTTCAGTACCAAAGAGCTGTTCGTAGTACAAACCTCCATTTGGCTTTTCAAATTGAGTGTGCCTTTTTTGAGGGAAAACCCCTAATTTATGATATAATGGCATGATTTTTTTGTTTTAAAGTGTAACTAATAAAGCGAGTAGGCTTTGCTATTCGTTATTCTAAATCAAAAAATAGTGACTTATTCAGGATTTCTCTTGATAAGGAATTGAAGATACTCTAATAAACCTGTCCATTTTGTTTTCATTATAACAAATATCGGAATTTTTAATGAAATAGATTGAATTTAAAATAAAAATCCGATGCTAAACCAAGTATACCCTTTTGCGTTTTCTGGTGACCATGAATATTTAATTTCTAAAGGACCAACAATAGTTTCTAAACCGTATCCTACTGCGTAACCCGAATATTTAGGAACTGATATCCAATCAACTGTTTCAAAAATATTACTGCCCAAATTGGCAAAATTAGCCGAAAAATTCAAATGGTTTTTTTTATAAAACTCATAATCAACCGTTCCTGTTGTTTTTATATAGCTATTGCCCGCTATACTTAAAAAATCATAACCATAAAACGGTCTAAAATTATTAATGGTATTGAAACCATACCCTCCTAATACAAAATTGAAATAAGGGACACTCTCATTACCAAATGAAAAACCTGCTTCGGATTGAATTTTTATTGTGGCATGTTTGAATAATGTGGCTGCTACACCAAAATCAGCTTTGGCAATAGAGAAAGGATTAAACTTTCCCGTATAATTTGATGACAAGAAATAGGACTGAATATCTCCCGAAAAATACAACCCTTTTTTCGGAAAGTCTTTGTTGTCAAAAGTATCGTATTTCATATATCCAAAAACACTCAGATAACTACTTTTGTCAATTATAGGATCCGTATTTGCTAAGGTTTCCGACTTAATTTTTAAATATTTATACTCAACTCCAGCACCTATTAAAAATTTTTGAACAAACAGGGATTGAAAATAAGCTTGGCTTGTCAAATCCGAAAAATCGACAAAGATTGAATTTACTCCCAAAGCACCATAATCCAAACCACTGACCTCACTTGGTATGTTTCGACTAAATTGATTGAAATTAGACTTAAACCCCAAACTTAGATTGTATCCATTTTCGATATAATAATCAAAATTATATCGAAAATTATCCCCTAAAACAATATCTAATGAAGCAATGTCATTTTTAAAAAAAGTTTTTTTGCGAGTGAAATTTACCAAAACTCCACTTTTAAATAAATCATCGTAATGTAAACCAAATTTCAAATAAGATTTTATTGGGTTTTCTTTTAAATTAAGGTCTAAATCATCATCTCCAGCATTGGAATTTAATGTATAGTTTATAACACTAAAGTTATTAGTCGCATTAATGTTGTTTATTCCTTTTTCTAGTTGTTGGTATGTTATTTTTGAACCTGGTTTGAAACGTAACTTCCCTAAAACATATTCTTTTGTAAAATTATCTAATTCATTACAATTTATATTCTTTAATTGTAAACTGTCCGATTGAATTTTTAATTTAGGTTTACTGTAATAATTTGAGCCCTCCCCCAACACTTTTATCTTTTCATAAACTGAAAAAGTAGCATCTTCTCCTTTTTTAATTATCTCTTTTCCTTTATCAAATGATATCACACCATAGTCTTTTATATCAGGCTTTATATAAATGTCCGTTTTTTCAATATTACTTTTCATTTTTTCTATCGAATGAAGATTGGTAATTTGAACTAAAATTTTTGTAGCATCTTTAAGCGAGTTTCTGTCCCTTAAATCATCTTGAACATCCACCCCAATTATGATATCAGCACCCAATTTTCGAATTTCATCAATTGGATAGTTATTAGTAACTCCTCCGTCCACCAGAAGCGCTCCGTCAATTTCAACTGGAGAAAACAAAGATGGAAATGCAGAACTGGCAATCATCGCTTGCGCCAAATTCCCTTTATCTAAAATTACTTGTTTCCCTGTTTCTATATTAGAACCTATACATAAAAATGGAGTTGGTAATTTATTAAAATCTCTTACATGCCTTACGTTTCTAGTCAAACTGCTTAATAAGTTAAAATTGTACATCCCTTTAGAAAGCGCTTCCGGTATACCAATTTTAAATTTATCAAAAGGCAAGACTAATGCATATAACTCATCATTCCTTTTTTCATAAAAATTTTTAGAAGACCTAGGAATGAAATCATTTATTAATTCATCAAAATTAGTGGATTGAAATATAGAATCTATTTGTGATGCTGTATAACCTGAAGCATACAATCCCCCAACTACTGAGCCCATACTTGTTCCTCCAATATAATCAATTTTAACACCTGCTTCTTCCAGTACTTTCAAAACACCTATATGAGCAAATCCTTTGGCACCACCGCCACTTAACACCAAGCCTACTTTAGGTTTGTTTTGGACTTGGGAAAGCAATATAAAACTTGTAAAAAATAGGGAGATTAAAAGAATATATTTTTTCATAAATTATTTTGCTTTGTATCTATCTTACCATCATTTCGTTACAGATTTGTAAAAGTCGACAATTTTTTTTGCTTTTGATACTCCTATAACGTCAGAAATTTCTTTTTCTGTTGCTATTTTTAATCTTTTTACACTTTTAAACTGTTGAATCAATGCTAACATCGTTTTTTCTCCAATTCCAGGAATTGATTCTATAGATGAATTTAATGCTGCTTTACTTCTTTTGTCTCTATGATGCGTAATCCCAAATCGATGCGCTTCATTTCTTAATTGTTGTATTACTTTTAAAGTTTCAGATTTTTTATCTAAATATAAAGGCACTGAATCTCCTGGGTAAAACAATTCTTCAAGACGTTTTGCAATTCCTATTATCGCAATCTTCCCGCGCAATCCCAAATCATCAATGCTCTTAAGCGCTGCAGAAAGCTGCCCTTTCCCTCCATCAATAATAATCAATTGCGGCAGCGGCTCTTCCTCTTCTAGTAATCGTTTGTACCGTCTATACACCACTTCAGTCATCGATGCAAAATCATCTGGACCTTCAACTGTTTTTATATTAAAATGGCGGTAATCTTTCTTACTTGCCTTCCCGTCTTTAAAAACTACACAAGCCGAAACAGGATTTGTTCCCTGAATATTTGAGTTATCAAAACATTCAATATGCCTTGGCTCCACAGGCAATCGTAAATCTTTTTGCATTTGCGCCATTATTCTATTGGCATGACGGTCCGGGTCTACAATTTGCAATTGTTTTAGCTGCTCAATTCTGTAAAATTTTGCATTGCGGATAGAAAGGTCTAGAATTTGCTTTTTATCTCCAAGCTGTGGCACAGTAACTTTTATATTTTCTCCTAAATCAACTTCAAATGGCACCAATACTTCTTTGGACAGCAATTGAAATCGCTCTCTAAGCTCAATAATTGCCAGCTCTAATAATTCTTCATCGGTTTCTTCAAGTTTCTTCTTAATTTCCATGGTATGTGAACGAATAATCGAGCCATGAGAAATTTGTAAAAAGTTGACATAGGCTGCTGCTTCATCAGAAACAATGGAGAATACATCAATATTCGTGATTTTTGGATTCACAATAGTAGAGCGCGATTGGTAATTCTCGAGTACTTCTATTTTTTCTTTTATTTTCTGCGCTTCTTCAAAATGCATGTTCTGTGCCAAGTCCGTCATTACTTTTTTAAAGTCTTTCATGCTTTCCTTAAAATTCCCTTTTAGAATTTCACGAATAGCATCCACTTGTTTTTGATAGACTTCGAGAGATTCATGCCCCTCGCAAGGTCCTTTACAGTTTCCAATATGATATTCCAGACAAACTTTGAATTTACCACTTTCTATATTGGACTTACTTAAATCAAAATTGCAAGTACGTAAGGGATACAACTCCTTTATCAATTCTAAAATAGTATTGACAGTCTTGAAACTAGTGTAGGGACCAAAATATTCCGAACCATCTTTAACCATTCTTCTAGTAGCAAAAATCCGCGAGAAAGGTTCTTTCTTAATACACAACCAAGGATAACTTTTATCATCCCGTAACAACACATTATATCTGGGCTGTAACGTTTTTATCAAGTTGTTTTCTAATAAAAGCGCATCGGTTTCCGTAGGAACTACTATGTGTTTTATCGTGACAATTTTCTTGACAAGCACATTCGTTTTTGCAGTATCATGAATTTTATTAAAATAGGATGAAACTCTTTTCTTTAAATTCTTAGCTTTTCCTACATACAATATTTTTCCCTCTTTATCATAATATTGATAAACTCCAGGGCTATCAGGTAATGTTTGTATTTGAAGATCTAGCGTTGGGTTTTGCATTGTATTATTATTTCACAAAGATACACAGTGGTACATATTGACCTATTGTGATTGTATTAATTTGAAGTTAATTCTTGAATTCATTTCAAATTTACGAATTCCAAATAATAATCTCTACATTTAGCTTTTTTATTAAATATGAGAAGCACAAAAACAATAACAATTTTAGGAGAATCTATTTTACCAGGCGAAAGCAAAACCATTGACATGGAAATCGCAAAACTGCATAATACGGCAAAACTTAAAATTCCAATTATTGTTTCGCGATCAAAAATTGACGGTCCTATTGTCCTTTTTTCAGCTGGGATACATGGCGATGAAATCAATGGAGTAGAAATTGTTCGCCAAATAATTACAAAAAAAATCAATAAGCCTAAAACAGGAACTGTTATCTGTATTCCTATAATCAACATGTTTGGATTTGTAAACATGTCCCGTCAATTTCCTGATGGTAGAGACTTAAATCGAGTTTTCCCTGGAAGTAAAAAAGGATCTTTAGCGAGTCGATTTGCCTATCATATTCTAACAGAAATAATGCCATTAGTTGATTATGCTGTAGATTTTCACGCTGGAGGCGCAAGCCGATTTAACGCCCCACAAATACGACTTGCACCAAATAATACAGAATTAAAAATATTGGCCGATGTTTTTAATGCACCATTTACCTTATACTCAAAAAATATTGCTGGTTCCTTTAGAAATTCAAGTTCGAAGCTAAACGTAAAAATGCTGCTTTTTGAAGGTGGAAAATCACTGGACATTAACGAATCAATCGCTGATGCTGGAATTGATGGAGTAAAACGAATTTTGTCACATTTAAACATGCTGGACCCCAAACATAGTATTGAAAAACAAGAGAAGAATACCATTTATATTGAAAAATCGGCTTGGATAAGAGCCAAGTGTTCTGGTTTATTACATGATAGTGGTTATATTGGTTCATTTGTAAAAAAAGGAACTGTCTTAGCTACAATTACTGATCCATTTGGAAAATTTGAACGCAAAGTAAAAGCACCCAATGACGGTTACATAATAAATGCCAATCATTCACCTATTGTATATCAAGGGGATGCAATTTATCATATTTCTAAAACTATTGGTGATGGAAAGTAATAAAAAAGAATTACGAACTAAGTATAAAAAGTTAAGACAAAATCTTAGTGAGATAGAAATTGAGGAGATGAGTTTAGCTATTGCCAATAGACTATTAGCACTCCCCATTTGGGAGAAAACGTATTTCCATATTTTTCTTTCTATTGTAGAACACAAAGAGGTCGATACTGAATTGATCTTACATCTTCTTTCAGGGAAAGATAAAGAAATTATTATTTCAAAATCTGATTTTACGACAAGAGAAATGACCCACTTTTTACTTACTGATAACACAAAAATAAAGAAAAACGAATACAATATTCCAGAACCAATTGATGGTATTGAAGTACCTTCAAAAAAAATTGACGTTGTTTTCATTCCTCTTTTGGCTTATGACATTAAAGGAAATAGAGTGGGATATGGTAAAGGTTTTTATGACAAGTTTCTTTCGGACTGCAAACTAGATGTAATCAAAATTGGACTCTCATTCTTTGAACCCGAAGAATTAATTACTGATATCTTTGAGGGTGATGTGAAATTAGATTATTGCGTGACACCAAATTCTTTTCACACTTTTTAAAATTGAATTCGTACTTTCGCATCAGATAAAATCTAATTCAGTTATGAAAACATTTAAATACTCAAGATTTGCTTTAACCTTTATGGTTATTTTATTTACTGCTTCAATATCAAGCTGCAGCATTCAAACCAGAACCAGCAGGTCTACTTATAAAGCCAAAAAACTTCCGCCAGGTCAAGCTAAAAAAATATATGGTGGAAAAAGCGCTAAACGTTATGCACCAGGACACAACAAATAAATCTAATAAAAAACAAAGACCTATTCAAATATACTGAATGGGTCTTTGTTTTTTATTTTGCAAATTATTCGTTGAAGAATTAATCTAATTTATGGTGAAACGCTTTTTTATTGAAAAAAATCAATATCCCTACTCCAGTTGATATTGCCATATCAGCAACATTAAAAATAGCATTAAAGAAAGTAAAATCTCTTCCGCCCCAAACAGGAATCCAGCTTGGTAAACTTCCATGCCAAAATGGGAAGTAAAACATATCCACTACTTGACCGTGAAACCATGTTCCATAGGGCTTTTCAGAAAATAGTGTAGCTAATTGTGCGTTACTATCGTCAAAAATAACACCGTAAAAAACAGAATCAATAATATTACCAAAGGCACCTGCCAAAATTAAGGCAATGGCTATAATTAAGTAATTAGAACTGTGTTTTCGCTCTACAGAGTCCCACAACCAATATCCAATCCCGCCCACAGCGACTAATCTAAAAAGGGTAAGGAATAACTTACCATATGCTCCGGGTATTTTTGTCCCCCAAGCCATTCCTTCATTTTCAATAAAAAGAATTTTAAACCAATTAAAAACTTCTACTTCTTCCCCTAATACAAAATTAGTTTTTACAAATATTTTCGAAACTTGATCAACGATTAATACAATGAAGATAAGTAGATACGCTTTTCGTAATGACATTTTTTAATTTTTAAGTGGCGTAAAAGTAATAATTTTATCAAAAAAAACGCTCCCAATGGAGCGTTAAATATTTAAATTGAAAAAGCGCTTATCGTTGTAGATTTTTAGCTTCAATACTCATCGTTGCGTGAGGAACAATTTTTAGTCTTTCTTTACTAATTAGTTTACCTGTTACCTTACACAATCCATAGGTTTTGTTTTCCACACGGAATAAAGCATTTTTCAAATCACGAATAAACTTTTCTTGACGAATCGCTAATTGTGAGTTGGCTTCTTTAGACATGGTTTCGCTTCCTTCTTCAAATGCTTTAAATGTTGGAGACGTATCATCTGTACCGTTATTTAAATCATTCATGTAGGCGCTCTTTATCAAATCTAAATCAGCTTGCGCTTTGTTAATTTTATTTAGAATTATTTCTTTGAACTCTGCTAAATCAGCGTCAGAGTATCTTGTTGGTGCATCTACCATATCCTAATTATTTAGTAATTTTTATTTTTGTTTTTATCTCGTCAAATTCAATTTCTATGCCATTTTCAATCTCTTCATCAAAAACCAATTCTTCTGTTAAGGTTTCTGATTTTATATATTCTTCATTAGAGCCTACAGCTTCTTTTAAAACATCATTTTGCTGTAAGTGTACTTTTATTTTATCTGTCACTTCAAATCCAGAATCTTTTCTAATGTTCTGAATTCTGTTCACTAACTCTCTTGCTATTCCTTCTTTCTTCAATTCCGGTGAGATAACAATATCAAGCGCAACCGTGATTCCATTTGAATTAGCAACCAACCAACCTTCAATATCTTGAGATGAAATCTCAACATCTTCTAATGTTAAAGTTATGCTTTTTTCACCAATAACAACATCTATGGTACCTTCACTGTCTAGCTTGTTAATATCATCTGCCGAAAACCCTTGTATCTGCTTAGAAATCAACCCCATATCTTTACCAAATCTTGGTCCTAAAGTTTTAAAATTAGGTTTAATTTGCTTTACTAAGACACCCGAAGCATCATCCAAAAGTAGTATTTCTTTAACATTTACCTCCGCTTTTATAAGGTCAGAAACCGCCTCGATTTCAAGCCTTTGTGCTTCGTCAAGTACTGGAATCATTATCTTTTGCAAGGGTTGACGCACCTTAATCATTTCCTTTTTACGGAGTGATAAAACTAGTGATGAAATGGTCTGTGCTTTCTGCATTTTACTCTCTAACATTTTATTAACATAGTTTTCAACCGAAATTGGAAACTGGGCCAAATGTACACTGTCATACTTTTCTGATTGTGTTGTTAAAGTTAAGTCTCTGTAAAGCTTATCCATAAAGAAAGGAGCAATAGGAGCACTAAGCTTACTTACCGTCAATAAACATGTATACAGCGTTTGATAAGCCGCAATTTTGTCTTGAGCATATTCTCCTTTCCAGAAACGTCTTCTACATAAACGAACGTACCAGTTACTCAAATTTTCCTGAACAAATTCTGATATAGCGCGTGCTGCTTTTGTAGGTTCATAATCAGCATAGAAACCATCTACTTCTTTTATCAAAGTATTCAACTCAGAAATAACCCATTGATCAATTTCTGGTCTTTCATTTACTGGAATTTCGGCTTCCTCGTATTTAAACCCATCTATATTAGCATACAAACTAAAGAAAGAATACGTATTGTATAAAGTCCCAAAGAACTTACGGCGCACCTCAGCAATTCCTTCTAAGTCAAACTTCAAGTTATCCCAAGGGTTTGCATTAGAGATCATATACCAACGAGTAGCATCAGGTCCATATTCTGATAAAGTTTCAAATGGGTCCGCAGCATTCCCTAGACGTTTAGACATTTTTTGTCCGTTTTTGTCTAATACTAAACCATTCGAAACCACGTTTTTATAGGCTACTTTATCAAAAACCAAAGTGGCAATAGCATGCAAAGTATAAAACCATCCACGCGTTTGATCGACTCCTTCGGCAATAAAGTCTGCAGGGAAATCTTTATTCTCATCAATTTTGTCTTTGTTTTCAAAAGGGTAATGCCATTGTGCATACGGCATGGAACCAGAGTCAAACCATACATCTATCAAATCAGCTTCACGCGTCATTGGTTTTCCAGAAGGAGAAAGCAAAGTAATTTGATCAACTACATTTTTATGCAAGTCAATTAAATCATAGTTACTTTCGTCCATATTCCCAATTTCAAACCCTTTGAAAGGATTTTCTTTTTGGAAACCAGCAGCTATTGATTTTTCTATTTCGTTGTATAATTCTTCAACAGAACCAATTAAAATTTCTTCTTGTTTGTCCTCCGTTCTCCAGATAGGCAATGGAATCCCCCAATATCTTGAACGCGATAAGTTCCAGTCATTGGCATTCTTTAACCAATTCCCAAAACGACCTTCTCCTGTTGCTTTTGGCTTCCAGTTGATGGTTTCGTTCAATTCAAACATTCTATCTCTAACTTCGGTGATTTTTATAAACCAAGAATCTAGTGGATAGTACAAAATAGGCTTATCTGTTCTCCAACAATGTGGGTAACTGTGCACATATTTCTCTACTTTGAAGGCTTTATTTTCTTCTTTTAACTGAATGGCAATCTCAACATCTATAGAACGTTCTGGAGCTTCACCATCATTATAATATTCGTTTTTAACATACTTACCTGAATAATCACCTAATCCCTCGATGAATTTTCCTTGTAAGTTTACCAATGGTACTGGTGTTCCATCCGCATCTAAAACTAACATTGGCGGAATTTCTGGAGTGGCTTCTTTAGCAACTTTTGCATCATCAGCACCAAAAGTGGGCGCTGTATGTACAATTCCTGTTCCATCTTCTGTCGTTACAAAATCTCCTGAAATAACTCTAAATGCATTTTCAGGATTTTGATACGGAAGCACTAATGGCATTAATTGTTCGTATTTGATTCCAACTAAGTCTGCTCCTTTTGCTTCAGCGATCACTTGGAATGGTATTTTCTTGTCTCCTGCTTTGAAGTTCTCAAAGTCGGCTACTTCTTCACTAGCAAAAAACCCTTTCCCAAATTGTTTTCCAACTAAGTTTTTGGCTAAAACTACATTCGTTGGTAAAAAAGTATACTGATTGAAAGTTTTCACAACAACATAATCAATTTTAGGACCTACAGTCAGCGCCGTATTTGAAGGCAATGTCCAAGGAGTTGTTGTCCAAGCCAAGATAAGAATCTCGCCAATTTCTTGCCAAGCAGCTGGCAAGGTATCATTAATTGCCTTGAATTGAGCTACAACAGTCGTATCCGTTACATCTCTATAACTTCCTGGCTGGTTCACTTCGTGAGAACTCAATCCTGTTCCTGCTTTTGGAGAATACGGCTGGATTGTGTACCCTTTGTACATCAAATCTTTATTATAGATTTGTTTCAAAATCCACCAAACCGTCTCCATATATTTGGGTTTGTAAGTCACATACGGATCTTCCATATCTACCCAGTACCCCATTTTTTCGGTTAAATCATTCCATACGTCCGTATAACGCATCACGGTTTTTTTACACGCCTCGTTATATTCTTCGATAGAAATTTTCTTTCCTATATCTTCTTTTGTAATTCCGAGTTCTTTCTCAGTTCCTAATTCTACAGGCAATCCATGAGTATCCCAACCTGCTTTACGCTTTACTTGGAACCCTTTTTGAGTTTTATATCTGCAAAAAATATCTTTAATGGCACGCGCCATTACATGGTGAATCCCAGGTAATCCATTTGCAGAAGGTGGCCCTTCAAAAAATACGTATGGTGTACTTCCCTCACGGGTAGTTACACTTTTCTCAAATATGTTTTCTTTCTTCCAAAAATCAAGTACTTCTGACGCTACTGTTGGCAAGTCAAGTCCTTTGTATTCAGTAAATTTTGTGCTCATTTTATCCTTTTCTTTAATCGAAGTGCGAAAGTAAGGAATTTTGAATAATTAAACACAAATTTCACGAATTGACATGAATTTTGTTTATACACTTGGGTTAAAGTCTAAAAACTTCCTTTAATTTAAGAAAAAACTTCCTTTAAAACCTCCAAAGATTTTGGCCTTTTAAAACCGTCAAGATGGTAACTGTAGTATTCAATAAGTATTTTCAGCACAATTTGGCGTTCGATTACATGGAAGACTTTTTGATCGTTATCTAATCGCAAATCAATTAGTTTTTTAAACAAATTGGTTTCATGCTCTGTCAATGAACTGACCGCATGAAAAGGAGAAAAAACACCTTCGTTTACATCAAAAAAAGGCATATCTATATCAGAAATATCAGGGTAAAAACCAAGGTATTTTGTAGCTTCTAGCATTAGAATTAAATGAAAATTAGCTATTTCATCATGATGATCCAGCCAAAGCAAAGCCGCTTCCAGAAAGCTGAAAAGCGATTCGTTTTTTTCCTCTTCATGAATGGAATGGTACAATATTTCGGAAATAAAAATAACGATGGTACTTTTATAAATATCTGTATGAATGCTTGTAAATGGCGTGCTTAACTTAATTTCTTTGAAGTTTTCCAAAGTGCCTTTGTTCTTATGTACTGCTTCAATTTCTAGAATAGAAAGCGGTTGAAAATAAGCAATTTTCTGATTTGATTTTCTACCCGAAAAAGCATCCCGAACAAAATAGGATTTCAAACCATGCGATTGCGTAAAGCATTTCACAATCAAGCTTTTTTCTTGAAATTTTATCGACGAAATGACAATGGCTTTGGTTTTTACGAGCATTATTTTTGTTTAAAGTTTAAAGTTTAAAGTTTGGGATTGTAGTTAATGACCAAAATGTAAACTAAAAACTAATTATCTGATTATCATTACTTTCTTCACTTTGGTTTCTACCCCGTCTTGTGCCGAAATAAAAATCATATACACACCCGAAGCTACTTTATATTTTCCAAATGCAGTGGTATCCCATTCAATCATACCCCCTTCTGAAGTAGTTTCATAAACAAGATTGCCTTCTATATCAGTGATTTTAATATTTGCTTTATTAAGCAAACCTGCAATTTTTACTGTTCCTTGATATTCTGGCCGAACTGGATTGGGGTACACATACGCTTGTGTCAAATCTTCATTTGCAGCAGTAGAAACTCCTTTAAAAGAAACCAATCCTTTGGCTGTAGCTATAAAAACTTCACCTGTTGCACTATTTATATCAATATCATTAATCACATTGCTTGGTAATGGTGAGTTGTTTATGGTAAAATGATATTTGGTTTCTTGACCATTTGGCGACACCATAAACACACCCGAATCTGCAGTTCCTATCCATTTATTATTAGCGCCATCTACTACAATATCAGTTATAAACTGCTCATACAACAATTCTTGAGCAAGGTTATTATCCAATATAATAATGGAATTGGTTGTCAATTGATTGTCGGTTTGAAAATTACCTACATTAGATAATACCCGAAGTCCTTTTGTCGTTCCTATCCAAAGTTGGTTTCTATTGTCAACGGCTACAGCTCGCACATCCGAAATGGGCAAATTACCCGTATCTGGTCCAAAAGTAATTTTCTTAAATGTATTATTACTTTCATTAAATGCTATAACTCCATCTCGATTTGTCGTCATCCATTTTGTTCCATTGCGATCAATCACCATTCTACCAAAACTATTGTCTTGACTAGCATCTAAAATATTATCCATTGAAAAGCTTTGCCATTGCCCATTGGTTCCTAAAACTTTTAAACCGTTTTTAACCCTACTGTTAGTAACCCATAGATTACCTGATTTATCAAAAGCTGCTCCATTAATTCTAACATCAAAATAATTAGCTCCAGCAAAGGTTAATGTTTCTAAACCACTATTCGTTTGGTTATATAAAAAAGTAGGCACATCATTTTCAATTTTCAACAATCCCGAAAAGAAAGAACTAGCGAACACATCATTTTCATTACTTGGATTAATAGTCACCCTGCTTATTGATTTTGCTCCCAATACGGCATCATACGGAATATTTAACCAACCCGAGGACGAAAATTTACTCACTCCATAATTGTCTAATGGATACGGATTATAATCTACCGTATAATCCCCATATACAGCCCAAAAAAGATTTGGAGTTGCTTGAAGTGAAAAAATACTATTCCGTAGCGGCCCCATTGGTGTTATATTCTCAAAATCAGTAGCTGTAATTACTGTTGTATACAATCCATTTTGTTTTGTTCCAATATAAATTACATCCTCGATACTGGTAGCGCAACTAAAAATAGGGCTAGTACCCGGAATTTGATTGCTATTGATTTGACGTACTAGTACCAACTGTTTATTATAAATAAATATGCTATTGCTTGCGGTTACAATTAGATAAGAATCATTTGCCCTCATATCTAAAACAGGTTGAGAAAGAGCAATAAAACTTACAAAAGAATTGGTACTTGAATTGTATTTATGAATATCCCCTGAAGAATTTATAGCGATTAACTCCGTGTCAAAAGTCTCAATACTTGTCCAATTCCCCCCAGCTACTTGTTGCCATTGTGCATAATCATTCAAATTCTTATTAGCAATTAAGGCTCTTCGAATCCCACTATTTGTAGACGCATAGATAAACCCATTGTAAATTGCAGTTTGTGAAACAATTATTTCGGCACCATTATCTCCAATAAAATAAGTATCTCCAAAAAGCATCGTTTCTAAATTAAATTGTACGATTCCAAAATCACAAGAAACATAAACAACCCCTTCATACTCCATAAAATGATTGACTCTTTTCGTGCTGGCAGGAAGTTGCTTGTTAATAATATCAACCACATTTAACATGCTCCCATCGGCTTCGTTAATTACAATGAGTAAACCGTTTTCATAACCTACAATTGATTTATTGAATTGTGAACTATAATACAGTGCGCTTATGGTTTGACCCGAGAGTCCGTCGACAGTGTTTGTAGTTTTAATTAAGTTCGTGCTAGTATTTCTGGAAAAAAGTGCATTTTCAGAAGCGGCAAAAATAGTATTTGAAGAAGCCGATACATCTTTAATTTCATTGTATGAAAAATAGCCCTGCCATGACAAATTGTTTTGAGCAAATGTCATTTGCATTAGCAAGAGTAACAGCAATAGTAAAACGTTTTTTTTCATTCTTTGGATTGCAATTGATTCACAAATATAGCACAAACGAAAGTATTCGTTTTTTGTTGGGATCAAAAAAAAAGCCTTCCAACCAAAATTTGGCTAGAAGACTTTAATCTATTATTTGAAAAAGACTTAAACCACCCCTTGAGCTAGCATAGCATCAGCTACTTTTACAAATCCAGCAATGTTTGCTCCTTTTACATAGTCAACATATCCATTACCATCAGAACCATACTTAACGCATGAAGCATGAATATTTAACATAATCCCTTTTAGTTTATCATCTACTTCTTCAGAAGTCCAGCTCAATCTCAATGAATTTTGAGACATTTCTAAACCTGAAGTAGCTACTCCACCAGCATTAGACGCTTTTCCTGGAGCAAATAACAATTTAGCTTTTTGGATTACGTGAACTGCTTCTGGTGTTGTTGGCATATTAGCCCCTTCAGCTACACAAAGACATCCGTTTGCAACAAGTGTTTTTGCTTCGTCTTCGTTTAACTCATTTTGAGTAGCACATGGTAAAGCAATATCACATTTTACTTCCCATGGGCGTTTCCCTGCGAAATATTTAGCTTTTGGATATTTAGCAACATAGTCACTAATTCTACCTCTTAATTCATTTTTAATTTCCATTACATAGGCCAATTTCTCTGCATCGATACCATCAGCATCGTAAATATATCCAGCAGAGTCTGACATAGTCACCACTTTACCACCTAATTGAGTTGCTTTTTCAGTAGCATATTGCGCCACGTTTCCAGAACCAGAAACAACAACTGTTTTACCTGCAAAACTATTTCCTTTTGTTTCTAACATACTTTGAGCAAAATAAACTGCTCCGTATCCAGTTGCTTCAGGTCTAATTAAAGAACCTCCAAAAGAAATTCCTTTTCCAGTTAAAACACCCGTAAATTCATTTCTTAGTCTTTTATATTGACCAAATAAATAACCTACTTCTCTTCCTCCAACTCCAATATCTCCCGCAGGAACATCCGTGTTAGCACCAATATGTTTAGATAATTCCGTCATGAAGCTTTGACAAAAACGCATTACTTCATTATCTGATTTTCCTTTTGGATCAAAATCTGCTCCACCTTTTCCTCCACCCATTGGCAAAGTAGTTAAGCTATTTTTAAATGTTTGTTCGAAAGCTAAAAATTTTAAAATACTTAAATTCACTGAAGGGTGAAAACGCAGTCCACCTTTATATGGTCCGATAGCTGAATTCATTTGAATACGGTATCCTCTATTTACTTGAGTAGCGCCTTTATCATCAATCCAAGCTACACGAAACATAATGATACGATCAGATTCGACCATTCTTTCCAAAAGCATTTTGTTTTGGTATTTTTTATTTTCTTCGATAAAAGGAATCACAGTTTCAGCAACTTCCAAAACTGCTTGCAAGAATTCCGGTTCGTTTGGGTTTTTTTTAGTAACCTCTTCAATAAAAGTAGAAATACTTTGTGACATGATTATTAGATTATTAACGTTTAAGAAAACGTTTTCGTTAGAGTGTACAAATATACATTTAATGCGACTATTTCAAATTAATTATTAAGTATGTTTTATCGATTTATCTTTTTATTAATCATTCTTGAAGAATTCAGCTTTTGAAGTTGTAGTTTAAACGAAAACGTTGCTTTTTTCTTAGCCATTTTAGGAATTTAATTACTTATTTTTAATTTTAATTTCAAAGGTTGAATGATGTTTTTTATATATTTGTCAAGACTTGAAATTTTAACTAAAAAATGCTTAAACAAATAACCTTAACTCTATTGATTTTATTGGGCTTTTCAAACAGCTCAAATGCTCAATTTGGCTTTTCGCATGAAGTAGGAATTATAGCTGGTCCAGTAGCTTTTCAATCTGACTATGGAGAACGTTATAATTTAACTACAAATGCTGGAAATACAGGTTTAGGGATAGGAATCATTCATTATATTAACTTTTCATACAAGGCATCTTGTAACTGTTATACTCCCGAAACCTATTTTAACGATCATTTCAAGCTTAGGAGTGAATTGTCATACAATAAAACAGAGTTAAAACATTTTGGAGAATGGGTAAGCCCTGACAGAACTTCACTTGGTGCTGATCAATTAAGAGCAATGAGAGGTAGCACCGCTGTAACAAACATTGGTATGCAACTGGAATATTTCCCTTTTAGTATTCGAGATTTCACTTCTAGAATAGGTAGTCTAGGTCCATTTATAAGTCTTGGAGGTCAATTCAGTTATTACAATGCTACGGCCTCTTCCACATTAGGTCCTTTAGGAACACCATTAACTACTTTCCCTAAATACTTAACTCCTACTGACAATCGTCCCTATGGGTTTTCAAATGAAGGAGGTACAGTTTGGTCAGTAGTTTCAAGTGTAGGAACACGATATAAATTAACTCCTTTACGTGATTTAATGATTGACTTACGATTTCAATATTATTTTTCTAACTGGGTAGATGGTTTAAATCCAAACCCTGCTATTTATAAAGAAAACAAAGCTAATGACTGGTTAGTATGGCTTAATGTGGGTTATATATATTACTTACAATAGACCACAACAATAGCAATAAATAAAAATAGGCTGTCCTCAAAAAGGGCAGCCTATTTTTATAAGTATATTTTCTACCTATATTATTTTGTTTTGCTGTTTAATAAAGCATTAATCAATCACCATTTCAGGAATATCTCCTTCAATAATAAGTTCCGCTTCTGTGGAAGCAATAATATATTCTACTGTAACACCTGGAGCACGTTCTAGTAATTTAAATCCTTTTGGGGTTATTTCAAGCACGGCTAATTCAGTAACTACTTTTTTCACACAACCTACACCAGTTAGGGGTAAGCTGCATTTTTTAAGAATTTTAGATTCTCCTTTTTTATTTACGTGCATCATCGCCACAACAATATTCTCTGCCGAAGCGACTAAATCCATTGCGCCACCCATTCCTTTTACCATTTTGCCAGGGATTTTCCAGTTGGCAATATCCCCATTTTCAGCTACTTCCATTGCACCAAGAATGGTTAAATCTACTTTTTGAGAACGAATCATTCCAAAACTCAAAGCGGAATCAAAGAAAGAAGCTCCTGGTAAAGTCGTTATGGTTTGTTTTCCTGCATTAATTATATCAGCATCTTCTTCTCCTTCAAAAGGAAAAGGGCCCATACCAAGAACGCCGTTTTCACTTTGAAATTCAACAGCAATATCATTACGAACATAGTTAGCTACCAATGTAGGAATTCCGATTCCTAAGTTTACGTAATAGCCGTCTTTTACTTCTTTGGCTATTCGTTTTGCGATTTCTTCTTTTCCTAACATATACTTTATATTTAAACCATTAAGGAATTAAGGATAATTAAGTGTTTTATATAAAAGTAATCACCATGAATTTTGGGATTACAGAATCTATTATTTTTGTCTAACAGTTCTTTGTTCAATTCTTTTTTCGAATTTTTCACCTTGAAAGATGCGTTGTACCATGATTCCTGGAATATGAATTTCATTTGGGTCTAATGAACCCACTGGTAAAAGTTCTTCTACTTCGGCAACAGTAATTTTTGCACCACCAGCCATACAGGCATTAAAGTTACGAGCGGTTCCTTTAAAAATTAAATTCCCTGCTTCGTCTCCTTTCCATGCTTTTACGATGGCAAAATCAGCTTTGTAGGCTAATTCCATAATGTGCATTTTTCCATTAAATTCACGCACTTCTTTCCCTTCGGCTACTTCAGTTCCGTATCCTGCAGGGGTAAAAAAGGCAGGAATACCCGCTTGTGCTGCACGGCATTTTTCGGCTAAAGTTCCTTGAGGAGTTAACTCTACGTCCAATTCTCCAGAGAGCATTTGGCGCTCAAATTCGGCATTTTCTCCTACATAAGAAGAAATCATTTTCTTGATTTGGCGCTTTTGCAAAAGCAATCCAAGTCCAAAATCATCAACCCCAGCATTATTAGAAATACAGGTAAGTTCTTTGGTTTCTTTTATAACAAGCTCGGCAATTGAATTTTCCGGAATTCCACACAAGCCAAAACCACCTAGCATAATGGTCATTCCATCTTGCACTCCTTTCAGTGCGTCTTGAACTGTATTTACTTTTTTATTAATCATATATTTTGGTTCTAATGATGTAATTAATAGTACAATCTCTAGCCCAGATCAAAGCGGCATCCTTTGTGGCTGGTGTTCAGCCACAAAGATAAAGCGTAGAGCTGGAAATGGCTTCTAAAAAAATTTAAAATTCAAATTCATCTGTGTTTTGAACAGCTGTAGAATCTTTTACTTTTGGAGCCGAATAACAATCTACTTTTATAGACAGGTTTGCGGGTCTTTCAAATTCTTCTTTGGATACTTTAAGCTCCGAATCAGCATAACACAATTTCATGAAATAGGCCCAAACTGGTAAAGCTGCAGTGGCACCTTGACCATACGTAATGCTTTTAAAACGTGCAGAACGATCTTCGCAACCTACCCAAACACCCGTTACTAAATTAGGAACCATTCCCATGAACCAACCATCGGATTGATTTTGTGTGGTACCCGTTTTACCAGCAATAGGGTTTGTAAATTTATAAGGATATCCTGTGATTCTATTGTAACCATAACCACCACCTTCAGTTCTTAATCTGTTTCCAGATCCCCCTTCGGTAACTCCTTCTAATAATTTAATAATAGCAAAAGCGATGTCTTTATTTAACACATCATGTGATTCTGGGATGGGCTCATAAATAATAACCCCACTTTTATCTTCGATTCGTGTTAAAAACTGTGGTTTAGTATACACTCCTTGATTAGCAAATGTACTGTAGGCAGCTACCATGTCTTCCACTGTAATATCTACAGCTCCTAAGGCTATAGAAGGTTGCAAAGGAATTTCGGATTTTATACCTAATTTATGTGTCAATTTAACGACAGCTTCTGGCCCTACTTTATCCATTAATTTCGCCGAAATGGTATTGACAGAATTGGCTAATGCTTTTTTCAGCGTAATCATTCCTCTGTATTTATTGTCAGAGTTTTTAGGTGTCCAAGCAGCAGTAACATGGTGACGACCAACTGGAATTGTAAATGGTGCATCGATGATAGAATCACAAGGAGACATATTTAATTGCTCGATTGCAGTAGCGTAAACAAAAGGTTTAAATGTTGAACCTACTTGTCTAGCTCCTTGCCCTACGTGATCGTATTGAAAATACTTGTAATTGATTCCTCCAACCCACGCTTTTATATTCCCTGTTTGTGGTTCCATTGCCATCAAACCAGATTGTAAAAAATGTTTGTAATAACGAATAGAATCTATTGGAGTCATGATGGTATCTTTTTCTCCTTTCCAGGTGAAAACTGTCATTTTTGTTTTGACTTTAAAAGACGCGATTATTTCCTCGTCACTTTTATCTAATGATTTTAAAACGGACCATCTGTTAGACGACTTCATGGCTTGGTTTAAAATACGTTGGGTTTCGGCATCAGAAATATTTACAAACGGAGCGTTTTTATTGGTTTTAGCCTGAATAAAAAACTCTTGTTGTAAGTTGGCCATATGAGCAGCAACAGCTTCTTCAGCATGCAATTGCATTCTGGAATCAATAGTCGTATATATTTTTAAACCGTCTTTGTAGATGTCGTAATCAGATCCATCTGGTTTTTTATTTTCATCAACCCATTTTTTCATGTAATCACGTAAGTATTCTCTAAAATAAGTTGCAGTCCCTTCCCTATGGCTTTCTAATTTAAAATGTAAAGTGATGGGCATTGCTTGCATTTTTACTTTTTGGTCTTCCGTTATCATATGCGCTTTTTCCATTTGAGAAAGCACTACATTTCTACGGTTTTTCACCCCTTGTGGGTTTCTTACCGGATTGTATAATCCTGAATTTTTGAACATCCCAACCAAAATTGCTGATTCATCAGTCGTTAGATTCTTTGGTTCTTTTGAGAAATAGGTTTGTGCAGCTGAACTCACCCCAACGGAATAATTACCAAAATCGTATACGTTGCAATACATGGCAAGAATCTCGTTTTTAGTATATTGTCTTTCTAATCGGATGGCGATAATCCATTCTTTAACTTTTTGCACAATTCTAAACGGCAAAAATTTAGACCCTTCACCGTGAAATAATTGTTTGGCTAGTTGTTGTGTCAAGGTACTTGCCCCACCGCTAGTTCCAAGACTTGCAATGGCTCTTAATGTTCCTCTTCCGTCAATCCCAGAATGCTCATAAAAACGCTCATCTTCAGTTGCAACCAAAGCATCAACTAGATTTTTAGGTAAATCAGAATATTTTAATTGCGAACGGTTTTTCTGAAAATATTTTCCTAAAACAACCCCATCAGAAGAGATTATTTCTGTAGCTAAATTAGAATCGGGATTTTCTAGATCTTCAAAGGACGGCATAGAGCCAAAAATTCCCCAAGAAGCAAACAAGAAAAAAAGAACGACAGCTCCCATTCCGTAAAAGAAAAACCTCCAAAATGTTTTAGTATAATACTTGAAATCTTTATCTACAGTATTACCTTTATTATTGTTTTTATTAGCAGCCATATATCTATTCTATTCTTTTTTTTCTATTCTTAAACCTACTTCTGTTATACCTTCCAGGCTTTCAACTCCAGGAACTTTCCCTGTTTCCCGTACCACCTGTTTGATATTGACTTTGTACTTTCCTCTGAAACGCACATTTTCTTTGTAAAACAATTTGCTTTCCTTAATATCCGTGAAACCATCCCCAAGTAATGTTCCATCGGGATCAGCCATTTGGTACTCTAAAGTATCTACTTTCGTGTAGCCATTTGGTTTTTCTAAGGTCACAATCAAAAAAAGATTGTTGTATTTATAATTGTTATTGTCTCTCAAGTTTATAAACAAATCATATCTTTTCGTAGAATCTAATTCCGGTAAATTAAAAGATACAATACTGTCTTTATGCCAGGCACTTCCAACGGATTTATACTCATCAAAAGCTCTTTTTTTATCACATGAAAAAAAGACTGCCGTAATCAAAAGCAATAAAAAGCTATTTCTTAGACTCATTTTTAGTAATAATTATTGGTTTTCTTGCTGGTGCAGGCTCTGTTCCAGTTGGCGTTTTTTGATTTGGATTTCCTTGTTTTTTATGTACCGGTTTTTTATTATTAGGAACAATTGCATTTTCCCCACCTTTTTTAGGAGCCGCAGTGATAACATTTTCACCTACTTTCTTCGGTTTTTTGTTCGGTCTTTTGCTTTTCTTAGGTTGGTCAAAACGAGTTAAACTCTCTTGTCCCATCGCATTATTAAAGTCTTTTTCTGTTTCTTGAATAATTTCAATAGCAAAATCTTCTAGTGATGAAACTTTGTTTTTCAGCTTATTCTCTGCAATGATTTCTTTGACTTTTTCGATTTTTAATACGTGCCAGTTTGCAAAATTATTGGTGTAAGCAAACCACATTAAGCCCTTAAAAATATCTTGTTTTTGACAGATAGCATCTCCTTTTTCAGTAACTAGCTTCGTTTCAAAATCAGGAAACCCTTTCAACGCATCCATGTAAGTGTCTAACTCATAGTTGAGACAACATTTCAATTTTCCGCATTGACCAGCTAGTTTTTGTGGATTTAAAGACAGTTGTTGGTAACGTGCCGCAGAAGTATTTACACTTCTAAAATCCGTCAACCAAGTAGAACAACACAATTCTCTACCACAAGATCCAATACCACCTAAACGAGCTGCTTCCTGACGGAAACCTACTTGTTTCATCTCTACTCTAGTGCTAAATTCTTTGGCAAAATCTTTAATCAAAAGTCTAAAATCGACTCTATCATTGGCCGTATAATAAAAAGTAGCCTTAGATCCATCTCCCTGAAATTCAATATCAGATATTTTCATTTCTAGTTTTTGGGCTATAGCCAATTCACGTGCTCGAACTTTCATAGGTTCTTCACGTTCGCGTGCAGCAGACCAAATATCAATATCTTTTTGAGATGCTTTTCTATAGATTTTTGGGATTTCATTACCGTTGTAATTCGCTCCTTTTTTCTTCATTTGGATTTTAACCAACTCTCCCGTCAAAGTAACAATTCCGATATCATGACCTGGAGAAGCGACCGTAGCCACTATGTCTCCCATCGATAAAGTTAATTTTTCCGTATTGCGGTAAAATTCTTTACGTCCATTCTTAAATCGAACTTCAACACAGTCAAAAGGCGCTTCCCCATTAGGTAAACTCATATTAGAAAGCCAATCGAAAACAGTTAATTTATTGCAGCTATCGGTGCCGCAAGTCCCATTATTTTTACAACCCTTAGGTGAACCACCATCAGAAGTTGAACAACTTGTACATGCCATAATTTTATATATAGTGTTGTGATAAACACAACTTATGTTCTTAAAACGATTAATTCGTAAAGATAGTATTTTTTAAGCGTAAGATGCAAAAGTTACAACTGACAAAGAATTAAAGTTTTATTAAAAAAAAAGACCTTTTCCATCTATTTGGAAAAGGTCTTAATGAATTTTTAAGAAATAGGGGGTTAGTCTATAATTTTATATAATTTATCTGACAAACGAATTCGGAAAGAAAGCTTAAAAGTACATGTATCTCCCACAACCGCTTTTTCAGCAACTTTATCATTTACAAGCATTTCAGATATTAATACTTTTTGTTCTCCAGTAGTTTCTCCTTTAATCAGCATTGTATCTCCAATTTTTATTTCATTTTCTTCAATCAAGAATTGACCAATGCTTGGTTTTGGATAAAAATGAGTTCCTTTCCCAATGTATTGTTTTTTAATTTTTGGCGTTTTTTTAGCCAATGCTTTCGATTTTGTCAAATCGGCAAGATTAGGAACTGCGGCCAAAGGGTCTTGATTGGCTTCTCTATTTTTAAAAGTCAACACATCTGATTTTCCTTTTTTGAAAATCTTATTGCCGTTTTTTATTCCTCTTCTAATTGCTTTTTGCTCTTCTTCAGGTAAATGAATCACATCCACACATTCGGCGGAACAACAACCCTCCATGGCTTGCGCACATTCTTCACATTGAATAAACAATAAATGACACCCTTCATTGACACAATTGGTATGCACATCACAAGGTTTTCCGCATTGGTGACATTGTGAAACGATATCGTCAGTGATTCTTTCGCCTAAGCGATGATCAAATACAAAGTTTTTACCAATGAATTTACTCTCTAGATTTTCTTCTTTAATTTGTTTGGCATAATTAATTATACCTCCTTCTAACTGGTATACGTTTTTAAACCCTTGATGTTTAAAATAAGCCGAAGCTTTCTCGCAACGGATTCCTCCAGTGCAGTACATTACTAGGTTTTTATCTTCTTTAAAATCTTGCAATTGTTCATTAATGATAGGCAATGACTCTCTAAAAGTATCCACATCTGGTGTAATAGCGCCTTTAAAATAACCAATTTCACTTTCGTAATGATTTCTAAAATCAACCACAATTGTATTTGGATCGTCTAAAATAGTATTGAATTCTTTGGCTTTTAAATGCACTCCAATGTTGGTAACATCAAAAGTTTCATCGTTTAATCCGTCAGCAACAATTTTGTCACGTACTTTTACTGTTAACTTCAAGAAAGAGTGATCGTCATGCTCCACGGCAATATTCAAGCGCATTCCTTTCATAAAATCATATTCTTCTATAGTGTCTTTGAATGCATAGAAATTATCTGCCGGAAGTGATAGCTGAGCGTTAATTCCTTCTTTGGCCACATAAATACGACCAAGAACCACAAGTGGGTTCCAAGCGCGGAATAAATCGTTACGGAATTGTGTTGGATCTTGAATTTGCGCATAAGCATAGAAAGACAAAGTAAGTCTTTGTTTTCCGGCATCATCAATCATGATGGCTCTTTCTTCTGCGCTTAAAGTGTTATACAGTTGCATGCTATAAACGGTTTAAGTGTGAAAAATTATTTTTGCAAAAGTAGGGAAAAGTTAGAGAGTTTCAAAGTTGCAGAGAAATAGAGTTACAGAGATGCAGAGAATCAAAGTTTAGGCTTTTTATATCGCTTTTCGTCACTATAATATGTTACCACTTCAAGCGAAGCAATCTGGATTGACAATGAGTTCTGAATTGCAATTATTCAATTTTGACAAAGGAAATGGCACATTTTAGTAGGAGGTCTATTTGTAAGAAGAGGAGGACTTCAATTGTAAAAACTGTTGATTCTTTTATTGATTTGTAGTTGTTTTTAGTTTTACCCAAAATAAAAATGTTTATTAGCTTAAATATCAAACCATAAACCAATACCAACTAACTAAACCAAAAAACCATGAAAAACTTTATCCTTATTATTTTGGTACTTTTAAGTTCCGCCACCGTGTTTTCTCAGGAAAACAAAAACGATTTTGGAGGTTTAAAAAAGAATGCTATATCCTTTACAATTTTAGGAACAACCCCTGTAATTGGGTTGACTTATGAACGAATTGTCTCGAACTATGTGAGTTTAGAAATTGGAGTTGGACTACCAAGTGTAGGTATTGGAGCCAAAGTTTTTTTTAGTAAAATCCAAGAGCAAAAAATGATGTTTAATACTGGATTAACAGCAACTTATGTTGATTTTGGAAATGGTTATTTACTTAACGGTAATGCTGTAGTTATTTATTTACCCATCGGACTTAGTTATTACGGATTGAAAGGTTTTAATTTTGGAGTAGATGTTGGACCTGGGTTAGACACTGGTAATGAAGACGGAACTATTCTAATTCCTTATGCTGGTCTTAAACTAGGAAAACGATTTTAATTGAGATAATTTGGTTTTTAGAGCTATTTTAATTAATCAGTTCACTCTTGCCAGCGGTACACTATATCCTATTCTGGTGAACACTGCCAAAATAGGATATAGTGTACCGCTGGAAATAGCTCCAAATAAAAAACCGCAGCCCACACATTTAAAATGGGTGAAGCTGCGGTTAAAACCTTTGCGAACTTAGCGCAATACTTTGTGTTCTTCGCGTTTAAATACTAGCAGTATTCGTTAAAAGCATCTTGTAAGTTCTCAGCAATCATTTCAGCTGGGCGACCTTCAATGTGGTGACGCTCTAACATGTGAACCAATTCTCCGTTTTTGAACAACGCCATACATGGTGATGATGGAGGAAAAGGAAACATGTGTTGTCTTGCTGCATCTACTGCTTCTTTGTCAACTCCTGCAAAAACCGTGATTAAATGATCTGGTTTTTTAGCTCCGTCCAAACTCATTTTTGCTCCTGGACGTGCGTTTCTTGCTGCACAACCACAAACTGAATTCACAACTACTAGTGTTGTTCCTTCGGCTTTGATCGCATTGTCTACCGCATCTGCGCTATGTAAATCTTGAAAACCTGCTACTGTCAATTCAGCTTGCATTGGTTTTACCATTTCTTCTGGATACATATCTTTGTATTTTAAATATTAATTGTTGAAAGTGCAAAGTTACGAAGTTTAAAAAGAACTCCATTATTTGCTTTATAAAGTTTTGTTATTGTTTGATAGCCATTTGATTTTTCTGGAATAAATAACGAACAGATCGCATTAAAGCCATGACAAAAGGCATTTTAGGGCATTTTAAAATTACTTTTATATCCTCATAAAGCGATGTTTCTTCGTCTAAGAATTTAAAAATCAAAACGGGACTCCCCTTTTTAAACATTGAAGAGAATATACTTGCTCCCAGTTCGTTTTTTCGATCCAGAATATCCAACAAAAGCAAGTCGTAAAACCAAAATTTAGTTTGTTTATGGAATTTCCTGAAGTCCTTTTCTTTTTGTAAAAAAGTGATTAAGGCAGTCGATTTTTTATCAGAATTCTTGAAGGTATAACCCGTACTGGCTTTGGTCCATCCGCCGGCGGTTCCAATGTTGAGGACGCGTTGGGTGTTTTTTTTCCAAAAAGGATAGCAGGTCATCGGGATGCTACCTTGTTCTTTTTCGATGATTTCATAATCCGTGATACCGAGTTTTGTAATGTAGTTTTGAATTTCATCTTCGTACTCGCTTTTGGCTAATAAATCATGTGAAAACAAGGTGTATTCCAGCAACGCTTCGGTTGTGGAAGTAGGCAAAACATACATAAAACGTGTATTCCCTTTTTGTTCTACCGAAAAATCCATGAAAGTCGCTTGCACTGGATTGAAAGCCGCTTCTTTACTTTTTATAAACCAACCAATAAAATGCTGTTGCAAAACGGGATATTTAGTTTGGCTTTCGACGGCAAACTTTCTATAAATACTATTAAACAGTTTATCGCCAGTAAAATTTTTGGTTTCGGTAGCAACGTAAACATGCGTTTGGAGTTCGTTGATATCGGTCACTTTCTCATTAAGGAAGTCGATATTTTTTTGTTTCGAAATCAAATCAAATACTTGATTGTAAAAATCCAATCCCTTTACTCTATTGTATTGATACGGCTTTAATTCTAAATCTCTACTGAATTTTTCATTGGCAAATAAAGCCAAATCCCATTTTTTAGTAATTGATTGTTCCCAAGTTGATTGCTCTACTTGCCAGAAACACCAAGTTCTATCATTGGTTTTCTTGGTATTTTCATCGATAAGCAAAATGGATTTTTCCCTAAAATTACCTGATTGAATCATTTTATAAACAGTCATCAATGCTGCTAAACCTGTGCCTGTAAAAATGTAATCGTAGTTTTTCATTTAAAGTGGTGTCCAATTTTTATCAAAAATAGACAATTAAAATTAGATTTTAAATCGGAATGAATAGCCCAAAGACAAGAAATAATCGGGTGAAATTTTAGATAATCCCAGTCCACCTGAAATGTCTAATTGATGATTTGGGTTGAATAAGTAAGTGAAACCAGCGTCAAAGCGATGATCTGGTTTTTCAATTTGAGGGATAAAACCATAGAGTTCTACATATCCACCTAATTTCTCCGTAATCGAATACCCTGTTGTCAAGGTATAAACAAAAGTAGGTTCGGTCGTTTCCCCATTCCATTCGGCACCCAAGTTGTAACTCAATGCTTGTTTATCACTAATGGTATGTTGCATGGTAAAGCGAAATTCAGGAGTATAATATTTTTGTTTGTATGGATTTGACGCCAATTTTGGAATTGTAATATGCCCAATAAAGGAAGTGGTAGGAATAATCCCTTTTTCGTTCATCAGTTTTGTTTTGAAACCAATTAAAATAGGATTTATTCCCGCTTTTTTCTCCAAATTATTTTTATCGATTATAAATTCAGAAATTAATCTCAATTCGAAATTTTGATTAATTCCATAACGAACTAATACGGCTGCTGCCTGAATTTCATTTGCATTTTGTTTTGTTTTTTCAAATGAAAATCCATTTTCTAATTGCAAATAACCCACAGGAGTAATAAAAGGACATTCGGTTTGATCCGGCCTGTCAGTTTGTATGGAAGGCATATTTTGTGCAAATCCAACATTGTATAACAAAATGATTACTATAATAGAAAGGTGTGATTTTTTCATTTTTTCAATAGCTTAAATAAATATTTAGACAAAACTAAAATAAATATTTGATAAAACAAAAAAACATAATTATATTTGCATCAAACAGTTATAAAATGGGTAAGTCGTTAGAAGAAGTAAACCAATCGGTTTCCACTCAAAATAAGAAATCAGTTTTCCGAAAAATATTAGCCTTTTTTGGTCCTGCCTACTTAATAAGCGTAGGATATATGGATCCTGGAAACTGGGCAACGGACCTTGCTGGAGGAAGTCAATTTGGCTATTCTTTGCTTTGGGTTTTATTGATGAGTAACATCATGGCGTTGCTTTTGCAAAGTTTAAGCGCGCGACTGGGTATTGTAACCCAACGTGATTTAGCACAGGCTTCTCGTGAAACATACTCCCCGTTTATTAACTACATTCTTTATTTCTTAGCTGAAATTGCTATTGCCGCCTGTGACTTGGCAGAAGTTTTAGGAATGGCCATTGGTATTAATTTACTATTCGACATTCCGCTGATTGAAGGCGTAATGATTACCGTTTTAGATACTTTTTTGTTATTATTTCTAATCAACAAAGGCATCCGAAAAATGGAAGCGTTCATTATCGCTTTGGTATTAGTCATTGGGGTTTCGTTCATATTCGAAATGATTTTTGCACAACCAGAAATGGATAAGGTACTTCTAGGTTTAATACCTTCCATGCCTAATGAAACGGCTTTATATATTGCTATCGGGATTATTGGGGCGACAGTTATGCCACATAATTTATATTTACATTCCTCATTAGTACAAACCAGAAAATTTGATCGAACTACTGAAGGCATCAAGCAAGCCTTAAAATACAATTTCATCGATTCAACCATTGCCTTAAACCTTGCTTTTTTTGTCAACGCCGCCATTTTAATTTTGGCTGCAGCCACATTTTACAAAATAGGAATGCATGAAGTAGCCGAAATTCAAGATGCGCATCGCTTTTTGCAACCACTTCTAGGAACTAAATGGGCACCCATTTTATTTGCCGTTGCACTTATCGCTGCTGGACAAAGCTCCACAGTTACAGGAACATTAGCAGGACAAATCATCATGGAAGGCTATTTGAATTTAAGAATCCAGCCGTGGGTACGTAGAATTATTACTCGATTAATTGCGATAGTTCCAGCCGTTATTGTCATTTCTATTTTTGGTGAAGGTGTAACCGGAAAATTGCTGATTTTTAGTCAGGTGATCTTGAGTTTACAATTGGGTTTTGCCATCATTCCTTTAATCCATTTTGTAAGTGACAAATCAAAAATGAAAGGGTTTCACATTGGAATATGGACCCAAATTGCCTCTTGGATCGTAGCCTCAATTATCGTGGTGCTGAACGCAAAATTAGTTTTGGATGAAATAAGTGGCTGGCTTGAAACTTCAGATAACCCAATGATATTGTGGTTAACAGTAGTTCCATTAGCAATAAGTTTCTTAATTTTGTTGCTGTTCATTGTGTTTAAACCTTTAATTACCAAATCCAAAACTGCATTCCACAATCATTCTCCGCACAACTTAAAACTCCGTTTTTCTAAATCAGAAACGTATGATAAAAAGAATATTGCTGTTTCAGTAGATTTCTCGAGTGCCGATGAAGTGGCTTTAAATAGTGCTTTTGAATTAGGCGGAATTGCGGCCAACTATACATTAATTCATGTTGTTGAAACCGTTGGAGCGCTCATTTATGGAGAACATATTGACGATCACGAAACTTTGGTAGATGAAAAATTATTGAAAGAATACCAAGAAATGCTGTCTGAAAAAGGATTCAAAGTCAGTATTCAGTTGGGCTTTGGTAAACCAAACAAAGTGATACCAGAAATCATTAATAAAGGAAATTTTGACGTTTTGGTGATGGGAACGCATGGACACACAGGATTCAAAGATTTGATTTTTGGAACTACAGTCGATAAATTGAGACATAAAATTTCCATTCCTTTATATATCGTTAAAAATTAATATTCATAGGAGCTCATTCCCGCTATTCGCTTTATCTTTATCTTTTTTAAAGAAAAAAAGATAAAGGATGTCGCTGCTATCGGGGCTAAAAAAAACAACAATGACACTTTCAGAAGAAAATTACCTAAAAGCCATATACCATCTTACCGTAGTTTCAAATGCTGATGTGAGTACTAATGCCATTGCGGAAATGATGGAAACCAAAGCCTCATCGGTTACAGATATGCTTAAAAAATTGGCTGAAAAAGACTTGGTTAATTATAAAAAATACCAAGGCGTTTCCCTAACAGAACCAGGTAAACTAGCTGCCAAAATGATTGTGAGAAAGCACCGCCTTTGGGAAGTTTTCTTGGTAGATAAATTGGATTTTTCATGGGATGAAGTGCATGATATTGCCGAACAATTAGAACACATCAAATCAGAGAAACTCATCAATAAACTAGATGATTTTCTAGGCAACCCCACCGAAGATCCACATGGAGATCCGATACCAAATGCGCAAGGGGAAATATTCAAAATCGAAAAACAATTACTTTCAGAACTTTTGGTAAATCAAAAAGGAATGTGTGTTGGTGTTAAAGACACCTCATCTGAGTTTTTAAAATATCTGGACAAGCAAGAAATTGCTTTGGGTTCTAAAATTGAAATTTTAAGTAAAGAGACTTTTGATTTATCACTAAAAATAAAAGTAGATGGCAAGAATTTGACGATTTCAAATAAGATTGCTAGCAACCTTTTTGTAAAGACAAATTAACCATTTTCAAGTAATCTTGACCCTAACCTAATCAATAGATTTGAAATGAAAAAATGTATACTGCTGTTATTATTGACTTTTAATTTAACCGCTTTTGCTCAAAATAAAAACCTAAGTTATTTTAAAATTACTCAAAAGGAATGTCTCCCAAAAAAAGGCTATCAATTCGTTTTAAAACAAATCGTTTCGGATTCCCGTTGTCCCAAAGGCGTAAACTGCATATGGGCAGGAGAAATAAAATTACTAGTTTCAGTTTATCAAGACAAACATTTTATTACGGATGAAGCGGTAACTATTTCTGGAAATAATTTTCAAGAAAACAAAGATTGGTTGGTGCGTTATTTGCCTATCAATAAACAGAACCTACAAACCATCACTGTTTTTCCTTACCCTGAAGAAGGTATTAAAATCAACCCTAAGGATTACTACTTGAAAATTGGCTACTTGAAATAGAAAATCATCCTATTTGTTATCGCTTTTAAAACCTATTAATTTTCTAATTTTTTGTTCACTTTCTTCTAGAGCAACCTCCATGTTTTTGTAGGATGTAATGTCTTTTATATTGGCAACAGCCGCGATAATATAGTTGTTGTCATCAATTATTGGTCGGCCACTAATTACTACTCTTTTTTTATCTCGTGTTTCCGAGTCTTCTATTACTATTTCAACATCATCTGTAGACTCCCCTTTTAATGCTTTTTCTAAAGGAAGGTTTTGAGCTGGAAATATAGTACGCTCATCTGGATAGTATAAATCATATTTAGCCGACCAATCAAGAGTCGTTGGCATTCCTGAATCTTGTTTAATTCCTATAATTTCTTCGGCCATATGATTAGAAAGCACAATTCTCTTATGAGTATCTGTTACAATAATTCCTTCACCTATATTTTCTAGAATCAATTTCAATTTTAATTCATTAAGGCGTACCAATTTATCGGCTTCAATTTTTTCGTTTTCTAGTTTTTTACTTAGAGAAATGTCTTTTATAAATCCAATAAAAATATATTTCCCTGAAATAGTTGCTTGAGATACTGTTAATTCAATTTCAAACTCTTCTTTCTTTTTATTAAGCGCCGTGATTTCGACTGTTTTATTAATATAAGGTCCTTCTGCAGTCTCAAGGAAATGTGTAAATCCTTTCATATGACTTTCTTTATACTGGTCCGGAACAATTAAATCCCTCATTTTTTTACCTAAAACTTCTTGAATTGACCAACCAAATATTTTTTCGGCTTGCGGATTCCATCTTATAATGTCCCCTTCATCATTAATCACAATCAAAGCATCAGGAGCTTCATTAAAAATGGTTTGCAATTGACCTTCGCTTTCTTTTAGCTTTTGGTCTGCAAGTTTCCTATCGGTTATGTCTCTCATTATAGAGCGATGACCAGTTATCCTATTTCCTACTCTTAATTGCATAACCGTTTGTTCAATCCATTTTTGTTCTCTGGTTTTGGTTATAATTGGAAAAGAAAATAATGTTTCATCAATTTTATTTTTAAACTGATTCAAATAAAATTCTGCCACACGATCTCTCCATTCTGGCGAAACAAGATCTATTATATTGGTACCCATCAATTCATTTTGGCTGAAACCCGTTAATTTTTCACAAGCAGGATTAATGTAAGTAAAGTTGCCTTTGTAATCAGTAGTGTGTACCACGTCACTTGTGTTTTCAACAATTTCACGGTATTTCTCTTCACTTTTTCTAAGGGTTTCAATGGCTTCAGCTAATTGCGCAGTGCGCTCACTTACTTTTTGCTCTAGTTCTTCATTGAGTTTCTTAATTAGATTTTCAGAATTTTTTCGCTCTGTAATATCATGAATAACTAAAACACCACCTACTGTTTCTCCTGATGTGTTTTTTAAAGGTCTGGCCGTTACAGTGACAAAAAGACCAGCCGTTTTTCTATAATTTTGAATAAACATTTCCTGATTATCAACTTCTTCTCCGTTTAATGCTTTCACTAACGGAAGTTCATTAGTAGCAAAAAGAGTATTGGAATCTGGCAAAAAGAAACCATAAGTATCAGCCCATTTCTCTTTAGGAATATCAATAGCACCAATTCCTATAATTTTTTCACTAGCAGTATTCCACAATAGGAATTTATTACTTTCATCAACAACTATTAATCCATCTCCCATGTTTTGTATAACGGATTGCAAGAGTGTGTTTTGTTTATTTAATTGCTCTTTAGATTGTGCTACTTCATTACTTCTTTTTTCTATGGTTTCTAGCATATCATTGAGACCAATAGAAAGGGTACTAATTTCATCTTTACCTTCAACGGCCATTCTAATTTTATAATCTTCTGTTTCTTTTATTTGTTGAATAACAGTGACTAAATTCAGCAATGGTTTAGAGATGTATTTTTTAATAAAAATGGCAATTAAAAATGCAAGCCCAATTCCCACTATAAGCAGCACGATTCCCAGACGCAAAACATCCATCTTTATTTTATTCAATTCCGAAAGTTCAAATCGAATAAGAACACTACCTATTACTTCATTGTCTTTTTTAATTTTACTGTATACAAAAAGTTCATTACTAGTAAATTCGAATCTATCTGAGACATCTTTAGAAACATTAAATTGATATTTTGAATCGGTACCTTCTTTTGCATAAGAGGCAAATACTTTTCCTTTCTTGTCTAAAATTACCGCATTTAAAATATCATGCTGAACATTTAATTCAGATAAAATTTTACTTGCAGCTGAATTGTCCAAAAAATCAAGTGCAGAAATACTATTAAAACCAACTACTTGAGCTATGGCTTTCGAACCTACTGCCTTACGGTCTTTAAAGCCTTTTATGTCGATTAAAACAAAGGCTGTGATACAAATAATCAGTACAAATGCAGAAGTAAATACTTGCATTAGCACGAGTTTGTTTTTAATGGATATGTTACGTGGATTAAGCATATGTATATTATTTTAATATTTTAAAAACTCTTTTTCATTCCATAAGTTGACAAATGGAGCTTCAGTACTATTGCACAATAATCGCGTGTTGCAATAAGAATGAACTAATTCCAATTCCCGCTTTATTTATTGCTTTTAGATTTACCTCAAATTTTAATTTGTTATCGACAATAACAAAATTCATTTGAGCTCCTTTTTTGCCATAACCATTTCGCTCAGTGACTATCAATACTGGTTTGTCAGAAAATTTAGAAAGAATAGTTTCAATTGGTATCGTGCTATTGTAAGGAACAAATAAAATATTACAAAAACCGATTTCCTCCAAATTTCCATATTCGTTAATCTCAATTTTTTTAGTTTTAGGCACAGCAAGCAATGAAGTTGTAATTGGGCTTCCTTCTAAAATAGCGATCTTAAAAGCTTGGTTTTTAGAATAATCTTTCCAATTAACATAATCTATAAAACGATACAGAAAAGCCGCTTTTAAAGCATATTCCTTTCCTCCAGCATTCTCTTGGGCGGTTACTAGATTGCCATCCAACAACAATACGGTCAACGACAAAAAAAACAATTGAGTTATAGTTTTCATACTTTTATTTTTAAAACAGTTCTTTTATGCCTTAATAAACCAGCTCTTTTTGAAATCAAAATCTATAGTTAAGTGCCAGACTAAACTGGGTTCCCAATTGGCTGAAATGATATCCTTCATATGTCATTTGAGAATAACGCCCGTTGAAAGTAATCAAATTAAATTGTGACTTAACTTGTGACGAATCTTTTAAAATTGCAGCTCCAGCTTCATTTTCGGCTTTAAATTTCCATTGGGGCAACACATTAAATAGATTGTTGACATTAAAAGCAAAAACCAATTGACTTGTAGGGGAATAATTAATGCCTAAGTCAGTAACTATTTTTGGGGTAAACTCTGTTCTTAAATTTGGATTTAAACCGTCTTGCTTGAATGTTGTTTTTCCAAAATAGGTGTTATTAAGAATGAATTCGTATTTTGAAATTTTATAAACCCCACCCAAAACCCATTTTGTTTTAGGTCTTGAGGTAAACATTAAAGCGCTTAAAGTAGGACTAAAATTATCGCTAGTAACAGCTGAAATTCTTTTGTTTTCAAAAACCACATTTCCCGATAAATTCATCCCTAATTTCCCATTTCCAATGGGAATCTCTCCATAATTCATAACTGCATCTAATCCAGATGTTCTGGAATCAAATGAGTTTTCAAACCAAGAGACTGTTCCAAACTGTGTTTCCACTTTGTCTCCCAAAAGTATTCGATCATTCACTGTAATTGTATAATAATCAATAGTAAAATTTACATTTTTAAAAGGGTTTGACCCTATACCCATAGTCATATTTCTAGATTTTTCTGCATCTAATTTTGGGATTCCTAAAATGCGCGCCTGAGCAGAAATGTTATTGATCAATCCACTAATTTTTATTCCTTGTCCTGCTACAAATGAATACTGTGATTTTTGGGAATAAATTTGATGCAATGTTGGTGCTCTAAATCCTGTAGAAAAGGATCCACGAATGATGACTTTATCATTAGGAAATTTATATCTTGAACTAATTTTCCAAACCGTTGCGCCCCCAAAATCGCTATAATCTTCATAACGAACGGTTCCATTTAGTATAAAGTTTTTAGAGAAATCATATGCCAAATCGATGTACCCTCCAAAATTATAACGGTTCCATTTACCCGAATTTTCAGGTCTATTTCCAGAAAAGGAATCGGCTCCTTCTCCCTCCCAAGACGCTCGGTCTCCTTCGGTAATTTCAAAAGTTTCAGTTCGGATTTCTGAACCAAATGCAACACTAATTTTATCGGAAACAACTTTTGAAATATCTAAATTCCCTACTACATGATGGAAAGCTACTCCGCCTGGTTTAAAATTTATGGGACTATTTTCTTGATAAACGCTCGCCCCATTCTGATCTTTTATGACTGATTTATTTTGTGAATCTTCTACAGTATAGGTTTGTGAGTTTCCCCCAATTGTAACACTTGCATCAGTGTTCCATCCATTTCTTATGGACTTATATCCTAAGGTGGCATTATAATCATTTAAATCTCCCGTAAATGTGGGAAGATATCCATTGTAAGAAGCTACCGTTCCATTGCCAAAAAAATCTTTCAAATAAGTGGGATATGTTGATGCGGTACTCCAGTTTGCAATAGAATTATTTTCAAAAGGATTTTGTATGGATCTCCAATATGGAGTTCTATAATTGGCAAATGAATTAACTTTTTTAAACACATAGAGGGCATTGTAGTACACTTGTGTTTCACTGGATAAATCAAACCCACCATTAATTAAGAATTTAGCTGTAACAGTTTCTGGCGAACCATTTATGTTTTTCGCATCAGGATAGTTTTTTAAAAAAGAATCAACTGCTTCTCTCCCTGAAACATTCCCTTTATTTATAGTTGCAAATTTTGCATTATAATCGGGTGAGCCTTTGTATCCTTGAAAAACTGCACTAATCCCATCCTCGGTCATTCCATCAATATTTGTTCCGTTTAGGGTATGATCATCGTTTATATAGCTGGACGGTTCATTAGGGTCTATTTTGATAAAATCATTAAATTCTCCTTCTGCATCTACTTTTCCAGGTCTATTAGCCAAATTTACTTTTGAAAAATCAATAGTATAGTTTACAAAGCCGTTGTTACCCGATGTAGAACCGTTGTTCAAACTCACCCCAAATAGTTCTCCATCTCCTTTTTTAGTTATTCCAGTTCGTACTGTAACTGCCCCGTTATTTGGTCTTTTTTTTAAAATAACATTGATCACACCTGCTATTGCATCAGAACCATATTGCGCTGAGGCACCGTCACGTAAAACTTCTACCCTCTCAATTGCATCAATTGGAATACCCGAAATATCGGCAGCCGTTTCACCTCGACCAGGTGAGGTTTGCAAATAAAGTAAAGCACTTAGGTTTTTGCGTTTGCCGTCGATAAGAATTAAGGTTCTACTAGGACCCATGTTTCTAATTTCATAGGGATCCAATAAGGAAGTGGCATCATTTACAGGTGTTTGAACGGTATTGAAGGAGGGAATTTTGTATTGCAATGCTTTATCCAATGTGAATTGGCCTGTAGATATAAGATCTTCCGATGATAAAACATCTATCGGAAGTGAACTTGTAGTATTACTCCTTGGTACAGTTCTAGTTCCTGTAACCAAAACCTCATCTCTATTCTGCCCCCCATTTTGTGATAATACCGCATTCAATATAGATTCACTGGCTTCATATTCTTGTTTAGAAAAGCCATAATAACTAACAACCAAAGTGGCACCTTCTTTTACAATAATTGAATACGCCCCATTAATATCAGTAAAGACACTATTATTGGTTCCTTTTTCCGTGATGTTAGCTCCAGCCAAAGCGACACCAGCATTGTCAATGACAAAGCCTGAAATTTCTTTTTGTGAATAAAGAAAAGCAACCTTCAGAAAAAATAATATTAAAATAAATTTTTTCATAATGTGTTGGTATTGGTTCGCTTTTGTTTGAAATCAATGGCAACATAAAATCATAAAAGTGATTTCATCAATACTTCGCTGTTTCCTTTTGGAATAAGTATTGAATAAAAAGACTCATCAAGAAAACGGAACAAACTTACTTTTAATTAAAACGGCTTATTTCCTTGTCCTTTCTATTAAAATTTTTGAAAAGAAGTAGCATAAAACACTCTTACTAAGAAGTAAGCACTAATTCAAAAGGAAGTGATTTTTTGAGTTATAATTTTTTACGAATAAGATAAAGCACTAAAAATTATGAATGTTTAAAATTCATAATAGTTCTATAATTTCAATTGCTATTGTAGATATAAAGCGGGAAGTCTTGAAATTACTTTTAAACAGCTTCTATTATTTGCAATATCTTAAATATTGTTTTTAGGAATAAAAAAAGATAATCAATTGACTTTAAGCATTTAACTACAAGATTTGTACTATAAATTTAATCAAAATTTATTGATTACAGTGGTGTTTATTAGTATTTTAAGAAAATTTTACTGGCTTTAAGTTAGTTTCTACTTTAAAAGAAAGTATTAAAACGATACTCCTTTAATGACAACCACAATCCGTACCATCACCACAATTTTTATCCGATTTTTTCTTTTTAAGAAAGAATTTTTTGATTAAAAAAACTAGGGCAATTCCGAGAGCTGTAAAGGCGATTATTTGCTGGAACATACTGTTTTACTTTAAAATTTGGTAGGCAATTAATGCTACAACGTAGGCAAAACCACTCATGAAAATAAGTTGTCCTAAAGGCCACTTCCATGAATTGGTTTCTTTACGCGTTATGGCTAATGTACTGGCACATTGTAAGGCAAATGCATAGAACAATAACAAGGAAATTCCAGAGGCAAAATTGAATATTTTCTTTCCAGTTTCAGGATTTATTTCCGCAGCCATTTTGTTTTTAATGGTATCTTCATTATCGCTTCCACCCACACTGTAAATAGTTGCTAATGTGCCCACAAAAACTTCACGAGCTGCAAATGAACTGATGATAGCAATCCCTATTTTCCAATCATAACCTAATGGTGAAATGGCAGGCTCAATGGTTTTTCCCATGATTCCGATATAAGAATTCTCCAATTTGTAAGAAGCCACTTTATTATCTAATTCCTGTGGAGTAATGGTCGTGTTTTCAGATTTAGTGCGTATTATTTCGTCGGCATTATTGAACTTCTTTCCTGGTCCATAAGAGGCTAAAAACCATAATACAATGGAAATAGCTAAGATTATTTTTCCTGCTCCAAAAACAAAAGCCTTCGTTTTTTCAATTACATTAATAGCTACGTTTTTAAACATTGGTAATTTGTAGTTTGGCATTTCAACTACAAAAAATGTTTTCCCTTTAATTTTTAATATTTTATTTAAAACATAAGCAGAGAATATTGCCATTCCAAAACCCAAAAGGTACAATAACATTAAGGTTAAACCTTGAAGATTAAATATTCCCAGAACACGAGTGTCAGGAATTACTAACGCAATGATAATGGCATAAACAGGCAGTCTAGCTGAACAGGTTGTAAAAGGGGTGACTAGTATGGTAATGATTCGTTCTTTCCAGTTTTCAATATTTCGAGTAGCCATAATTGCCGGAATAGCACAGGCAGTTCCTGAGATTAATGGAACAACACTTTTTCCTGATAACCCAAACTTTCGCATGATTTTATCCATCAAGAAAACCACTCTACTCATATAACCACTTTCTTCTAAGATGGATATGAATAAAAACAAAAATGCAATTTGAGGAATAAATATTAAAATTCCGCCGATACCAGGAATGATCCCTTGAGAAATTAAATTGGTTAAAACACCTGCTGGTAAAGTATCGTTTGCCAAGGTACTCAATGAGGCAAACGTGCTGTCTATAAAGTCCATTGGTATTTTTGACCAATCAAAAATAGATTGAAAAATAACAAACAAAATGACGAAGAAAATGAAGTACCCCCACACTTTATGCGTTAAAACACGATCCAGTTTAGAACGGAAATCTTTTGCAACTGAGGCATCAACGTTTAATCCTTCTTTGAGTACGTCATTGATAAACTGATATCTTTTTATCGTTTCTTTTTGCTGTAATCGTTTTAAATCCGAATGTGATTTTGTAAAGGAACTGTGAATTTCTTTACGTTCTAAGTTTAAGAAGTTAACATCCTGAGTAATAACCAGCCACAATTTATACAACAATTGGTTTGGGAACGCTTTGCGCAAGCTGTCAAAATACTCCGGATCAATTACCGATGCATTCAAACAAGGTTCGCTTGATATCGTTTTGTAAGTGATTATCATTTTTTTTAACTCCTCTATTCCAAATCCTTTTCTAGAACTGATTAAAGCAATTTTAGTTTTTAAATGTTCCTCCAGATATGGAATATTCAAAGTGATTCCCTTGTGTTCCATTCTGTCAGCCATATTAATGACTAAAATGGTCGGAATTTCAAGGTCTTTTATTTGGGTAAAAAGTAATAAATTACGTTTTAAATTTTCAACATCAGTAACAACAAGCGCAACATCAGGATATAGTTTATCGTTTTTATTAAGCAACAGTTCAATAACCACATTTTCATCAATAGAACTGGCATTTAAACTGTATGTTCCTGGTAAGTCTAGGATATTGGCTTTTATATTATTGGGTAATTTACAAAAACCTATTTTTTTCTCAACAGTAATCCCAGGGTAGTTTCCTACTTGTTGATTCAGTCCGGTTAATTGATTAAAAACTGATGTTTTTCCTGTATTTGGATTGCCTATTAAAGCTACGTTGATGTTTTTATTAATCATTATAGCTTGATTTTTATCATTTCCACTTCAATCTCGTTTGCTGTTTCCACTCTAATGGCCAAATGAGAACCATTAATATTTAAATATAATGGGTCTCCAAATGGAGCAATTTGCAATAATTCAACCATATTACCAGGTAAACAGCCCATTTCAAGTAATTTCAATGGAATGATATCAATATCAAAATCTTTGATAATGGCCTTTTCGCCTTTTTTAAGTGAATTTATCGTGGTGCGCAAGTCTTATTTAGATTGAATTAATATTGCAAAAATACATATTATAATATAAAAATGAATGATATTTATCATTTTTGTCTTTATTCCAAGAAAATTAAAATTCTGAAAACAAGACTGTTCTTTTTACTTTTACAAGTAGGAAATAAAAAGAAATTATTGGTTTGATAAAAAATTAATATCTTCAATTAACTTTTGAATATCTTCTTTTTTAGTACCGTCATAAAAACCACGAACTCTTCGTTTAGCATCTACTAACACAAAATTCTCCGTGTGAACCATATCGTATAATTCACTTGGCTTTCCCATTTTGACTGCTAAATATGATTTTCGAGCCATCGTGTATATTTCCTTTTTATCACCAGTAACTAAATTCCATTTGCTATCATTAACACCATATTTTATAGCATAGGCTTTTAAAGCAGCAACACTGTCTACCTCAGGAAATACAGTATGAGAAAGCAACATTACTTTTGGGTTATTGAGAATGGCTTTTTGAACATCAAATAAATTGGCCGTCATTTTTGGGCAAATAGAACCACAGGTAGTAAAGAAAAAATCAGCAACATAAATTTTCCCCTCATAATCTTTTTGAGTAATCGTTTTTCCGTTTTGATTTGTAAAGGAAAAGTCGGCAATCGTATGGTATTTACTTATGTATTGTACGGTACTGTCAACTAATTCAGGATTTACATCCGCAGGATTAAATATTGGAAGTGTTTTACTTGGTTTTAGGGCCGTATAAAATAAATATAGTATAATGGATGATAGTACAACAAAAACACCTAAAAATTTTCGGTATCTACTGAAAATTGATTTCATAAAAAATAATTTTTGCAAAAATACGAAAAGGTAATTTTAAAAAAGAATCTACAATGAAATCAATTTTAAATATCAAAAAAAAACTTGTTTTGTAAATCCATATTCTTGAATTCTTTTTTTCGTTGTTAAAATTTAACAATTACATTGCAAAATAGTTGTCTTCCATGCTGTAAAAATTGTTTTGGCCCGCCTATCCTTACGTTGGGTTGATAAAATTGGGTATTAAACACATTCGTAACCAGTAATTGTGTAGTAATTTCGACATCATAGACTTTTATTTTTGTGTACGAAAATGTCAGATCAACTTTAGAAAAAGAGGGGATCGTCAGTATTTCATTAATGTCTTTATTACCGTGTTTTGCTTTTATTTCTGAATAATAATTTATTCTAGAATTGACTGTAAAGTCCTCTGTTATATTATACGTCAAGCCTCCAGTTATTCTATGTGGATAAACACCTAGATTTACCGTGCTAACACCTGCATATTCATCAGCATCTTTTCTAACATAGGAATAACTTATTTCGGTTCTGATTTTTCCTGTTTTATAAAATAATTGACTCTCAACACCAAAGACATTTATTATTTTACCAGAATTTACGAAACCACCCGTTTCTGTAGGCTCAATAAAATTTGTTGCTGTATTTCGATAGGCAACAACATTAGCTATCAAATTACTTGTAAACGATTGATTTATTCCAAGTTCGAAAGTATTCATCTTAGCTGGATTAAGCTCGTTAATAACATTATTTACTGAGGAAGCACCCAGTTCAAAAATATTAGGTTCACGGAAAGCCTGCCCAAAAAGAAATCGAATAGACGTTTTTTGAAAAGGGGTGTAAACTAAACCACTACGAAAGGTAAAAATAGATTTATAAATATTGTGATAGTCAAATCGTCCACCTAGCGTAACGTATAATTTATCAAATAGTGTTTTTTGCAATTGTAAAAATAATGAGTTTTTATACTGACGATAAAAGGGTTTACGCATACTATTTTCGATCGAACGTGTTTCATCAAAACTAGGGTTTAATCGCTCTGTAGAAAGAGCTAAACCTAATAAATCAAACTCATCAAAAGTATAGCCACCGATTATAGATAACGTTTGACTCGGTTCATAATCTAATTGTACATTTCCTTTATATCGTTTTGAACCCGAGCTCGATTGTTGTGAATAAGCCATCATAAAATTGTCTTTAATTTCTTGTTCAGTAAGGGGAAATTCCGGATTATGTCCGTTTTTTACCATAGTGTCATAGATTACATTATCAAAAGTGTAGTTCACTCCCCAAAATCTTTCTTTATAAAATTGAATTTCTGAATTAATTTTAAGTTTAGCTGTAATGTTTTTTTCAACACCTGCATAATACAAGGCCAATTCACGGAAATCACTTTGATTTGTGTAATCTAATGAAATGTTTTCAAGTCCTTTACTTCCTTGAAGCTCATACCCTTCAATTCCCACATAAAACCCTTTGTAAGAAATTTTGGCAGCATAAGGAAGTGACCAACTTCTCTTTTTAAATTCTTGATTTACAGGAAATGCTTTAGTAGGAACTGCTTGTCTAAAATTTACGGTGTCTTTTATAAAGTCTTTGTAATCCCAAAGGTTAGATCGAAAATATCGAAAACTACCACTAATACGAAAATCAGCAAAATTTTTCCCAAAAACAATACTCTGAGATTGTGTTCCTTGTGTTCCAATTTCAGTGTGATACTCCGTTTTATTAAAATCAGAAGAGTCATTTTTTGTGATAATATTAATTACACCAACCAAAGCATTTGCACCATAAAGGGCTGATGCAGGACCTTGCAGAATTTCAACCTGCTTTATATTATGCGTTGCAAATTGTGTTGAAATAAAAGTCTCGGAAGCAAATAAATTTTGCATTTCTCTCCCATTGACTAACAGTAGTGTTTGTGAAAAATTACTTAGAAAACCTCGTTGTCCTCCAAAAGTAAAATGGTCAGTTCTTATCGGGACCACACCTGGAATGTTTTCTAATAAACTGGTTAAATCATAATATCCTTTTTCTATAATATCTTTTTCGGTGACTACATAAATTGTTGCAGGTGCAATTTTTTGATTCTGTGGTTTTTTCGAAGCTGTTATCACTTCAATATTCATTAGTTCATCCAAACTGAGTTCAAATAAATCAACATCAGTAATCAAAGACATAGTTATGTTTATAACATCATTGGTAATTTCGACTACTTGATCTTTATAGTTTTCTTTAGTGAATTCAAGGGTACTATACGTTTCTGGCACTTCAATAGAATACTTACCAGCGGCATCTGTAAAAGTTTTTAGGGCCGTATTTTTCACACTGACTTTTACACTTTCAATAGGCCTGTTTGTTTTATCACTTATTACCCCAGTTACTATTTGTTGTGCAAATGCAATATTTACTGTGAGAACCAATATAATAAATAAAGACTTTTTCATCGTTCCTTTTTTTATTACTAATTGATATTCGTTGACTAAAATAGTCACTTCAGTTTTGCCTGATAGATCTCGACCAACTCTATAAAATATTTGTTTATAGTTGCATTTTAAATAGTCATCAACTTTGGAGCATTTTGTTGGTAGACGTTGTCAATCCCTATTTTTATTAAATTTATCTTTTTCAAAAATAGCTTTATCGTATTTCCTATTTGAGTTTGACACAATACTGCTAAATTATTTCTAAGAATGAAGTTCTTCTTGCAGAATAAAGTTAGTCATTTTTTTGTTTAGAACAGTTGTTTTCCTATTAAAAGAAGTTGAAAAACGACTCCTCTAATAAAATTAGTATTATAATTTTCAACCATTTACATTATAACTGGGAGAAATAATGTTATTCAAAAAAAGCCTTTGGATAGATTATTTAACAAAACATCGACTACATGTTAATTTTAACATCTTATTTAAAATATTATTGATATGTTTGTGTATCAGTCTAAACCATTATAAAAATGAAAAAATATTTCAACAACACTCTTTTCTTTACGATTCCTGCAATTTTTGGATTAGCGACCATTCAGGCTCAAAACGTTCCGGTACATCAAAATCCTGGGATTAATGTTTCAAATATGGACAAAAGCATTCGGTCAAATGATGACTTTTTTAGATTTGTAAATGGAGCTTGGCTAGACAAAACAGAAATTCCAAGTGATAGAACTTCTTGGGGAAGTTTTAATGAATTACTTAAAAAAACGGATAAAGATGCACTTGCCATTTTGAAAGAAGCTGCAAAAAATCCTAAATATAAGTTCAACACAGATCAAGGAAAAGCGATTAATCTTTTCAATTCAATTTTAGACACAGTCAACAGAGACAAACAAGATATCATTCCATTATTACCCTACTTAGCCAAAATAGATAAAATAAGAAACTCTCAAGACCTTCAGAAAGTATTGATTGAAATGGAACCCATTGGTGGCCTTGGTTTTTTTGGAGTAAGTGTAGGAGCTGATGATAAAAACAGTTCTAAAAACGCACTTAACTTAGGAGTAGTTCGATTAGGGTTACCTGATAAAGATTATTATACATCAGAAGAGAAAGACACGAAAGAAAAAAGACAAAAATACGAATTACATATTGCTCGAATGCTACAATTCATAGGAGAAACTCCAGAGCAAGCCAAAGAAAGTGCTAGTGCGATTTTAGCCTTGGAAATTGAATTGTCAAAACCACGTTTAGACAGAGTAGAACGTAGAGACGGAAGATTGCAATACAATCCAATGACTATTGCTCAATTACAAAAAATAACTCCGCTAATAAATTGGGGAAATTATTTTTCAGGTCTTGGTTTTACAAAATTAGACACAGTTATAGTTTCAGAGCCAAAATACATGAAAGCATTGCAAACTATTCTTGTAGAAAATAATGTTACAGCTTGGAAAGAATACATGAAATGGACATTATTAAACAAATCTACTAGCTTACTTTCTACTACAATTGAATCAGCCAATTTTGATTTCTATGGTAAAACATTAACTGGTGCAATTAAGCAACGACCAAGAGAAGAAAGAGCACTACAAACCGTAAATGGATCTGTGGGAGAAGCTTTAGGGAAATTATACGTTGAAAAAATGTTTCCTGCTGAAGCAAAAGCAAAAGCGGAGAAAATGATTAGAAACATTATTATTGCGTATCAAAATCGAATTAATGATTTAACTTGGATGTCAGCAGAAACCAAAGTTAAAGCAATTGAAAAATTAAGTAAGATTGCCATCAAAATTGGATATCCTGACAAATGGAAGGATTACTCCAAATTAGATATTAAAGCAGTTACTGATGGTGGTAGTTATTTTGAAAATTCAAAAAATCTAGCAAGATGGAGCTTTCAAAAAGATATTGACAAACTATACAAACCAGTAGATAAAACGGAATGGTACATGTCACCACAAACGGTAAATGCCTATTACAATCCCTCTTATAATGAAATTGTTTTCCCAGCAGCAATTTTACAACCTCCATTTTATAACTACCAAGCAGATGAAGCCGTAAATTATGGCGGAATAGGCGCCGTTATTGGTCATGAAATTTCTCATGGATTTGATGATTCAGGAGCGCGTTACAATGCTGATGGAAACCTAGTAGACTGGTGGACTGCTAATGATTTAAAAGAATTTACTGCACTAGGAACTTCACTTGCGGATCAATACAGTGCTTTAGAACCTTTACCAGGAGTTCATGTAGATGGTAAATTTACCTTGGGAGAAAACATTGGTGATTTGGGAGGCGTGAATGCAGCTTATGATGGATTACAATTGTATTTAAAAGACAATAAAAACCCAGGTCTTATCGATGGCTTTACACCGCAACAACGTTTCTTTATTGCTTGGACAACAGTTTGGAGAACTAAATCCCGTGATGAAGCCTTAAAAAATCAAGTAAAAACGGATCCGCATTCTCCAGGAATGTATCGTGCTTACGTACCTATCCAAAATGTGGATGCTTTCTATGATGCATTTGGAATAAAAAAAGGAGACGGTATGTATATTGAACCCGAAAAAAGAGTTAAAATCTGGTAAGAAAAAGTATTATAAAATCAAAACCCAAGTGAGAACTTGGGTTTTTTTGTATCTATAAGTAAACATGTTTTTATGCTATATTTTCCAAGGCTATTTTACGGGCTTTTCGTATCGAATGATTCACCATATACAAGCCACAAAGCGTAACTGCTCCACCTAAAGCAATGGCCATTGTAAGTAGTTCTCCAAAGATAAATGCACCTAATAGCACCGCTACAATAGGATTAATGTAAGCATAAATACTATTTATTTCAGGCGGCAATTTTTGTAGCATATAGATAAATGCAATAAAGGTTATAACCGATCCAATGATTACCAAATATGCAATTGCCCACCAAGAATTTACTGGAATTGATGTTATATTCACCCCCGTTCCTGTTGCCCCAGTAATCGTCAAAAGGAAAATACTGGAAATAAGCATTTGTAATCCGAGGCTGAAATAAGGATTAAAAGTGGCCGCTTTTTTCTTAGTATATAAACTTCCAAAAGCCCAACTTATCGTAGATATTACTGAAAGTAGAATTCCAAATCTGAAATCAGGCTGCAAGAAATCAGTTAGATGATCGTAAAAAATAACACAAACACCACCAAAACTTACTATCAAACCTAATATAGCCTGTTTAGCTAATTTCTCTCCTCTAAAAAAAGTAATAATCACAATCCATAAAGGAAAAACAGCATTTATAATTGCACCCAGTCCACTACTAATATATTTAACTCCCCAAGTACTCAAACCGTTACTCAATGCAAAATTAAGCAAACTCAATATGATAATTGTTTTCCACTGTTTCCCTTTAGGCCAAGGTGCTTTTTTATAAAGAAAAAAACAAACATAAAGTAACCCACCAATGAACTGTCTAATTCCTGCCAATTGCAAAGCAGGCATATGCTTCACTCCTTCTTTTGAAGCAATCCAAGTGGTTCCCCAAAAAAAACACACAACACAAAGTGCTAGAATAGGCAAGCCAATTTCATTAATCTTATTTGAAAATGAATTTTGAATTTTTTTTATCACTCTATAACTGTTTTATTGCAAATGAATAATGAAGTGTTTGTTCTAATTTATCACTTAATATCGTTTTTCCTACCGACCCTTTTTCGTGATTGAACTGTGGTGGGACTAAGTTATCTTCTAATGCTTTTTGAGTATAATATTCTTCTCTTGAAGGATGAAATGGAGTAACTGCATTGAAGGTGTCGCCCCAAATATTAGTTTCAATAATTTTCAAGATAATACCAATACAGTCATCTTGATGAATTAGATTGATAGGTGCTTCAGGATTGTCAACATTTTCTTTCCCAGCTAGAAATCGGGCAGGATGACGATCATTGCCAATTAAACCTCCAAAACGCAAAATGGTCGTTTTAAAATGAGTATTCTCTACTAATAATTCTTCTATTGCTAGTAATTGTTTGCCACTTTCAGTTACGGGTATCGGTTTTGTATGTTCATCAACTACAGCATTGGCCTCGCCATAAACAGCTGTTGAACTAATAAACAAGAGCTGTTGAACAGAAGACTTTTCGAGTGAAGGTAAAAGACCTGCTATTTTTTTCACAAATGAATTGTTATTGGCATCCGAATAATCCTTGTTCTTTCCTCTTAATTTGGGCGGAATGGCAATGATAAGTGTTTCACTTCCTTCAAAAAAAGCAGGAATAGCATCAGGAACGCTTTCGCTTTCAAGAGCCAACAAAAAAGGTTGAATTTCTGCATTTTCTAATGTAGAAAGTTTCTCTACTGAAGTTGTTGAGCCTTTTACAATAAATTTTTTTTCAACTAAAGCTTTCGCCAAAGGCAAACCCAACCAACCACAACCTAGAATGCTAATTTGTTTCATTTTTAACTTAAATAGAGAATACAAAAGTAGTATAAATCGAAAGGATTTTCGATAAAAATTTTAGTGTCATTTTTAGTTTTATTCTAAAATTAAAAACCGCAAATTCACAGCTTTAATTGGTGAATTTGCGGTTAATTTTAGACTTTAAAATCAAATAAATATTTAAAAAATAGAATTATTGCTCTACACTTAAACTATCCTTTACTTTTAAAACTGGCGTTCTTTGGACCGTTTTAATTGTCTCTATAATTATTGGAACTTCAATCACTTTAGGAGAGGGTTTTATTCTTTCTTTAATCACTACAGCATCATTTAAAACAAAGGGAGTTGGCATCATCCAGGGCGCCCTTGGAGTCATCTTAAATAATGGGTTAGACATTAAATCAAAAGAGCTTTCTAAAAGCTGCATATCAAACAGCCCTGATTTATCTATGGCAAATTGCATCTCTAGCGGTTCGTTATTAACTACATAATAACTTAGAATTTTCTTACCGTTGCGATTCATCTTTGATCCATTTTGTTCTAGTTGTTTTGCTCCATTGGCTTTAAAATCATAAAATACTATTTTTTCATTAGCAAAAATATCATAGCGATTAACGGTACGATTGGGACTGATTTTAATTTTAAAATAGCGGTGATTTCCACCTACACTGTCTTTTAGAAATTCAATGGTAGGTTTTGCTAATTCTTTCACAGGCGTTTCCGTGGCGTAAGTAAATTGAGAATCGTATTTACTGAACAACGGAGTTTCAGCCCAAGAAGTTGCATGTTTTGGGTTTTCACCCAAATAGCTTTTAGTCCAAACATCTAGGTTTTTATCATAGGTAACCCAATGGGCTTTATTTTTATCTGCGTCATAAATGTAAACCAAACTGTTCGATTTGGCTTTGCCTTTTTCATAGCCTGATTCGTAGTGTGCTTTCGCAAAAAATCCGATAGAAAGTAATAAAAAGACAACTGCCCATCTTCCCTTTTTAACAAAAGTCCCAAAAACTGGTAATAACAATGCAAAAGTTAATGCCGTAAGAATCGCACTTCCAAAAAGAATTTTCAACCCTAATCCTATAGGGAACATTTGAATAAAGGGCGCAATCAACAATAAAGCAGGGATAATTAAAATAAGGTTTAAAAGTAGACTCGATTTTTGTGTGATGATAAAAATTCCAAAAACAAAAATTCCAAAATATACAGGAATAATTAAAAATCCAGCGCCTTGTAAATAGAAAGCAATAAATCCATTAATAACAAGCCACAGGAACAAAGGAGCTACATAATGGTTCATTGTGCGTTTTTCAACAGACAATTTTTGATAAAATGCAAAACAAGTGGCTAAACTTAATAGCACAAAGGCAGCAATATAAGCATGCCCATTATAGGTAAAGCCATTGAGTAAGTCGTTGTACTGCGGGTACACTATCAAGAGTCCTTTCCATCCAAAAAAGGTCACCAATCCAGCAGTTAGTATTGAACCTAAAAGGGGGACAAATCCTTTTATGATTTCTGAAAAAGTTAAAATTCTTTTAGCAATTCCTATAAAAATTAAAAACATAAAAAGAAGTAATGCTATGAATAACATTGGTAAAACCCAGCTAAAAGGGTAATGTATAAAGGTGTAAGGAATGGTGAAATAGATATCGTCATTTGCAATTTGAGTGCTGTTTAAGTCCGCATTCGAAAAGTAATGCAATAAAGGCATCAAGTAACTTCCCTGATGTGCCAATGTGTTTTTATTTAAATGGCTACTATCATCTTGAGCGGTATGGTAATTATAGTGATCATCAATAAATGCAAAATTATACCCTTGAATGTTTCCTTTTTCTCTAAAAACAGTTAAATCAGTATCGTTAGGGAGCATTTTATAAATACTGTACATCAAAGAGTTGGTTACTGGCATTGGTGCCCCCGCAGCAGCAAATTCTTTTACTAACCCAGCGTTACCCCCGTTTGTTTCCATAAGCATATAACTAGGTCCTGAAGAACCACGCGCCTCAAAATTTAGAACCAATCCAATTTCTTTTGCCCATTGGTGTTCTGTTACAAAAAGAGCGGCTCCGTTTAAACCCAATTCTTCGGCATCCGAAAAAAGAATAATAACATCATTTTTATGAGGTGTTTTCGCATATAAAAAAGCACGTAAACTTTCTAAAATTGTAGCTACCCCAGAACCAGCATCACTGGCGCCACGAGAAGACGAATGTGGGGCACTGTCGTAATGGGTAAGCAATAATAAGGCTTTTGTATTTTGAGTCCCTTTTATTCGGGCTAAGATGTTTTTAGATTTAACTAAGTTTCCCCAGTCAGTTAAGGTATATCCTTCTTGTATAGATGTTTCTAGTCCTAATTTATGTAGTTCTTGTTGCAAGTATTCAGCGACTTTTTCGTGATTGGTCGAACCTACATAATGGGGTTGTTTTGAAATCGCTTCTACTTGAGTGAAAGCTCTATTAGTTGAAAATTCAGATAGTGGAACGGCATCATTAGAAATCCATTTTGGCATCATTGTAAAATAAAGTACTCCTAGTACAATAAGAATAAACAAAATGTAAAACAGGGAGGAAAAACCTTTTTTCATACTTGGGGGATTTGGGGTGTTGTGGTATTAAATATCTTTTTTAACTAACATATAGAAATCATTGTCCAAAAGCATATAGCCTTGATCATACAAGAAATAGTAGGTATTTCCTGTTTTAGTATTCAATATGTTAGTGAAAAATTCAAAATCAAACCCCTTACTAAGTAATTTAGCTCGGGTTGTTTTTGACTTTCCATCGGGATTAAGTTCTAGTAGGATGCGATAATTTTTGCGCAATTTATTATTAACATTGCGCATAAAATTATTGTTGTCTTTGTTTATTTTGTTATTATAGGCATTGCGACAACCATCACTACAGAATTTTTTATCTTCCCGCCCTACAATTTTCTCACCACATTCTAAACAATTTTTCATTTATTATATTTTTTTCAAACTATATAAATCGTGTCTTCTGTCTTTCATGATTTTTACACTTCCATGTTCGTGTAGTTCTCTTAAAAGATTAATGTCAACATCCACAATTAAAGTCATCTCCGTATTTGGTGTTGCTTCCGCTTTTACTCCATTACTTGGAAACGCAAAGTCGGAAGGAGTAAATACAGCTGCTTGGGCGTATTGAATATCCATATTATTTACTTTAGGCAAATTACCTACACAACCTGCAATGGCAACATAACATTCATTTTCAATGGCTCTTGCTTGTGCACAGTGTTTTACTCGTGTATATCCATTTTGGGTGTCAGTAAGGAAAGGGACAAATAAAATATTCATTCCTTCATCAGCCATTAACCTAGAAAGTTCTGGGAACTCTACATCATAACAAATGACAATTCCTATTTTTCCACAATCAGTATCAAAGGTTTGTATCGTGTCTCCTCCTGTAATTCCCCAGTGGAAAATTTCATTTGGGGTAATGTGTATTTTGCGATACATTTCGTTTGTACCATCCCGTTTGCATAAAAAACCAACATTATAAACATGTTCATTCTCTATGAAAGGCATACTACCCGTGATAATATTGATATTATAGGAAATCGCAAATTCTTGAAATTTTAATTTTACTGCATCTGTATGTTTTGCAAGTTCACGAATCGCTTCGGCTTCTGACAAATGGTTGAAGTCAGCCATTAAGGGCGCAGTAAAAAACTCTGGAAATAAAGCAAAATCACTTCCATAACCCGAAACGGTATCAATAAAAAATTCAGCTTGTTCAAAAAGCGCATCTAGATTAGCTAATGAACGCATTTGCCATTGGATTAATCCAAGTCTCACCACACTTTTGGTTGTGTTAATTAACTTTGGACTGTCATCATAATAAATATTGTTCCATTCTAACAGAACAGCATACTCAAGAGATTCCGTATCTCCTTCTAAATAATTCTTAAGCACACGAACTTCATGGAAATCATTACTTAATTGAAATGATAAAACAGGATCGTATATTTCTTTTTTCTTTACTTTTTCAATATATACTTTTGGAGTAATTTCATCCTTATATTTTCCGTAAGATGGAATTCTACCTGCAAAAATGATTGATTTTAAGTTTAATTGTTCACACAATTCTTTTCTAACATCATACAAACGTCTTCCTAATCGAAGTCCGCGGTATTTAGGATTGATAAAAACATCAATACCATAAATAACTTCTCCTAAAGGGTTATGAGTTGAAAAAGTATAATTACCTGTAATATTTTTGTACGTTCTAGTCTTGAATGCAAAATCTTCTGTAACTAAAATAGATAATGCAGAGCCAACTACAATTCCATCAACAACAATTACCAATTGTCCTTCTGGAAATATTTTTAATAAGGTCTCTAATTGTTCTTCTTTCCAAAATGATTCAGCCATTTCTGGATACGACTCAATCATTGATTTTTTTAATTCTTTATAATCCTCTATTTTTAAATTTCTTAATTCAATAGACTGTATTGTACTTGGCATATGTAAATATTTTTTGACAAATATAAGGAATTTATTATCCGTTTACAAACGTTTACAAATATTTACAACCGAAAGTAATTGAATACTAACCGAATAAGTTTTAGTTATTGTCGAATCTTTGCCATGTCGAAACAAACAAACATCGGCACGATTTTTACACTTAACAATAACATTTAAAATTTACACGCCATGAATGCATTAAGAAACAAAGTACAGTTAATCGGACACCTAGGAAACGACCCTGAAATCAAAAATTTTGACGGAGGAAAAAAACTAGCCAATTTTACATTAGCGACGAATGAGTCCTATAAAAATGACAAGGGAGAAAAAGTAGAGGAAACCCAATGGCACAGACTAATAGCTTGGGGGAAAACGGCCGAAATAATTGAAAAATACGTAACTAAAGGGAAGGAAATTGCTGTTGAAGGAAAATTAACCCACAGAAGCTATGACGATAAAAATGGGGAAAAACGCTATGTAACCGAGGTAGTGGTAACGGAACTCCTTTTATTAGGAAAGTAATTTTATTTAAGAACTATTTTTTAACAAGTCAATAAACACAAAACCATCGATACTAGTCGATGGTTTTTTATTTAAACTATGTCTAGTCCTGAAATAGCGATACACAAAAAAGTATCCTATGGAATCATTACAACAAACGCGCTATTTAAAGCGTACGCAAAAAGACTACACTATGTCTTTAAAATTAGAAATCGTTCAAGAAATAGAACGAGGACAACTTACAGTTAGCCAAGCAACAAAGAATTACGGTATTCAATGTAGAAAGACAGTTGTACAATGGCTAATTAAATTTGGTAACTTTGATTGGGAGAACCAAATCCCTTCAAAGATGGAAAAAACACCCGAACAAAAGATTATGGAGCTTGAAGTTCAAGTCAAGCTTCTAGAAAAACAAAAGGCATTCCTGGAGCGACAGGCTTTTGTTGCAGACAAGAAGGCTACCCTGTTTGATATGATGATTGATTTAGCAGAAAAAGAATATCAAATCGATATCCGAAAAAACTCTGTACCCGAACAATCGATTATTTCAAGACAAAAGAACAACAAACAATAGCATTTACCTGTTATTTGTTCGGGATAGACAGACAGGTTTATTATCGAAGAATTCGAAGAAAAATAGTTAAACAAGATAAAACAGAACAGGTTATTTTGATGGTTGATGCTATCAGAAAAATAATGCCTAGAATAGGCACTAGAAAACTATATTATCTTTTGTCAGACAAACTCCTATTGATAAAAATAGGCAGAGATAAATTCTTTGATATACTAAGAGCCAATCATTTATTAATACAGCCAAAACGTTCTTATCATATAACAACTAACTCCCATCATCGTTTTAGAAAACACGAGAATTTAATTTTAGATTTAGAGATAAACAGGCCTGAACAAGTCTGGGTGTCAGACATCACGTACATTGGAAAAAGAGATAATCCTTGCTACCTAAGTTTGGTTACCGATGCTTATTCAAAGAAGATAATGGGGTATTTTGTGGCTAACAACTTAAATACTCAAAGTAGTGTAATGGCTTTAAAAATGGCTCTTAAGCAAAGAAAGAATTTTAATTTACCATTGATACATCATTCTGATAGAGGAATTCAATATTGTGCCAATGAATACCAAGAAGAGCTCATCAAAAAAAGGGTTTTATGCAGCATGACACAAAATTCAGATCCTTATGAAAATGCTGTTGCAGAAAGAATAAATGGAATTTTAAAACAAGAATTTAGCATTGATAAATACAATCAAGGAGCAAAAATAACAAATCAAATTGTCAAGGAATCAGTTACTATTTACAATGGACTTAGGCCTCATTATTCGAATTTTATGCTGACTCCAAACCAAATGCATTCTCAAAACAAAACGAAGATGAGAACTTATAAAACAAAAAACAGTAGCAAAAACGTTTTTGCTACTGTTTAATATTTAATTTTAGCTAATAATCTGTATCGCTTTTTTAGGACGGGACACTAAAATAGTTCTTACTTATCGTTGATCAAATCTAGGGCAACGTTTACATCGCTTATCTTCTCCGTCTTTGTAGTTCTCACAACACTTTTTCTTTAACCCTTTATCAGACTTATCTTTTTTAAGGAGTTTTTTTTTATCCTTTTTTTTGGCTTTATTTTTATCCTTTTTACTCAATTTGTAAAGAGTTAAAATTAAGAAAGCAATTATAATTCAGAAATTAAGAGTCTCTTACTTCGAATGACCTGAAGTCACACTATTTACCGTTAATTGTTGGATATCTCTATCAAACAAATACAAACCTCCCTTGTCATCTCCTATCAAATGTATTTTATCTAGTATGTTTTTAGCTTGCGCTTCTTCTTCTATTTGTTCAGCAACATACCACTGTAAGAAGTTATGAGTCGCATAGTCTTTTTCGGAAAGAGCAATATGAACCAATTCATTAATCGATTCCGAAACGAAAACTTCGTGTTTATACAACTCTTCAAACATTTCCTGAAAAGTGAGATAGGTTGTTTTGGGAGCCTTTAGTTGGGTTACTTGAGCATGTCCACCACGTTCGTTGATAAATTTAATTAACTTCAACATATGTACGCGTTCCTCATCTGATTGTGCATACATAAATTTAGAAATCCCTTCTAGTCCATGAGTTTCTGCCCATGAAGCCATTGAAAGGTAGGTTTGCGAAGATTCAGCTTCAATACGAACCTGATCGTTCAGTGCGGATTCAATATTTTTTGATAGCATAACTAAATGTTTTCTATAAAGTTACAAAAAAGAAAAGACTATTGATTCATTAACTCTTGAAAACAGTCTACAAATTGCCCTACATGCAAACCATCCATTAATCCATGATGAACATGTATTGACATTGACATCGTTTTTTTCCCAGCTTCATTAGTACTCATTTTTCCAAATGAAATTTTTGGGCAACTATCGGGAAAAGTATAACTGCGGGCATGCGAAAGGGATGTGAAATTAATCCATGGAATTGCCGAAAAATGAATTACATTATCCGTATCAAAAGCACGAGTAAAAAGGCCTGATGCATTTTGAACCCGTTCTATTTCTAATACCGCATTGGCGGTAAAAATTTCAAAATCAGCATCGTATTCTATCCATGAAAAACCAAAAGAACCATCTGTTCTTCCTATCGTTGCTGAACCGTCAATTTTATCGTAAATAATAATCTTATCCTCTGAAATTCGGTACCTAAAAGGTTCAATTGTATTCACTGCCACTAACGTTTTGTAGAGGTAATAAATAAAAAAAGTGCTTTCCAGTTTTTTTGAAGTTTGATAGGCTTTAGTACAATCAATTTCTACGGTTACACCAAAAAAAGGTTCTTCAAATTTTCTAAAAAAATTAAAATGCTCTTTTCTAGGCCAGTTTTCAATATCTAAATATGTTTTCAAAATGTTGCTCTTAAATTATTTTTCAAAATTACAGCTATTTAATTTTAAGACGGTATTTACAGGAGAAAACTGTTTCCTTTTTTTAAACAACTAAAGTAGCACGTCTTGGAATTTCATATAATAATTGGCAGTAAAATCAAAACCAATATAGGAATACTATAGATAAGGATAATACAACTAAAAAAACATTCAAAAACAAAAGGAGAGTTAAAAAAATGTAGCTGATTTTTTGCTAAAAAAACAGCTGCTAAAAAAAATTCTTTCTTAATGATTATATTATAAAATCATACCATATAAACATAACAAATAGCATATAAATAGACTTACCTTTGTGTAAACATCTAATTTATTTTTATGAAAAATTCCGTTATCCTATCACTTTCTATTTCTATTTTGATTGTCTTTTCTAGTTGCAATCAAGGTAAAGCCGCGGACGAAAAAATAATTGAAAAACAAACTACTAAAGTCGTTACAGATTCTGTAAAGAAAAAAATAGTTTCTACTATAGATACCTTAGATTATAATAAAAGAATGCTAGCGATTAGCAATAATGACACTACAGGAAGATGGCCTGTAAAAACACCTTATCCTTTGCCCGGAGCATTACTACCATACAATAGGATTATTGCTTTTTATGGAAATTTGTATTCAAAAAGAATGGGGATACTTGGAGAAATCCCAAAAGAACAAATGCTTAAACAATTACAAGGAGAAGTGGCCAAATGGGCAGCAGCTGACCCTACAGTTAAAACAATTCCTGCTTTGCATTATATTGCAGTTACTGCTCAAGGCTCACCTGGGAAAGAAAGTATGCACCGCATGAGAATGCCTTTTAAGCAAATTGACACTATTTTAAGTTGGGCAAAACCTATAAATGCTTTAGTTTTTTTAGATATTCAAGTAGGACATAGCAACGTTAAAACTGAAGTGACTCAATTAGAGCAATATCTTGCATTACCAAATGTTCACCTTGGAATTGACCCTGAATTTTCTTTGAAAAACGGAGAAATTCCTGGCTCAAAAATAGGAACGTTTACCGCAGATGATATTAATGACGCCATTGATATCCTTGCTAATTTGGTCAAAAAAAATAAATTGACTCCAAAGGTGTTAATCGTACATCGCTTTACACAAGGAATGGTCACTAATTATAAAAAAATAAAAACAGTTCCTGAAGTACAGGTAGTAATGGATATGGATGGTTTTGGTAGCAAAGTACTTAAAAGATCTACTTACCTTACTTATATCTATAGAGAACCTGTTCAATTTACAGGATTTAAATTGTTTTATAAAAATGACAATTGGAACGATTGGAAAATGTACACTCCTGAAGAGTTGTTAAAATTTACTCCAAAACCACTTTACATTCAATACCAATAATTAATAGAACTATGAAAAAGAGTATATTAGTAGTTATAAGCTGCTTTACCATTTTGATAGGATGCCAATCTAAAACGGAGCAGAAAGAAACCGATAAAAAAGAAACTACCCAAGTTTCAATTGCTAGTCCGGAAAAGGCACCAAAAAAAGAAACTGCAAATACGGCCACTATTCTTGCTAAAAAGGAAGTGCCCATCTTATGCTACCATAACATTCGGGAATTTAGTAATACAGCTAGCGGAGATATAAAGACTTATACTGTTAAACCAGCTGTTTTTTCAGCTCAAATGAAAGCATTGGCAGATGATGGTTATCATACCATATTACCTGATCAATTGTATGAATATCTCCTTCATGATGGACCACTACCCGAAAAGCCAATAATGATAACCTTTGATGACACAAGAGAAGAGCAGTATACGTTAGGAGCAACTGAAATGAAAAAATACGGTTTTAAAGGGGTGTTTTTTGTGATGACCGTCTCTATTAATCGACCAAAATATTTAAGTAAAGAACAAATTAAAGACTTATCAGACTCTGGTAATGTAATTGCAGCACATACTTGGGACCATCATATGGTAACTAAATATAGTGGGGATGACTGGAATATTCAGCTTAATAAACCAAAAACTAAACTGGAAGAAATCATTGGAAAACCAGTAACGTACTTCGCCTATCCTTTTGGGCTGTGGAATACCTCTGTTATCCCAGAAATCAAAAAAAGTGGATATCAAATGGCTTTTATTTTATCTACAAAAAGAGACCCAAACGACCCTCTTTATACCATAAGAAGGATAATAGTTTCCGGTACTTGGACAGCAGATGGAATGCTAAAAGCAATTGAATCTAGTTTTAACAAGCCCTGATTTATATTCCTACTATCCTTTTTAAGAAGACTTCATTTTAAAAACAGCATATGTCAAAAACTAGATTTAACATCTTAGTAATGACTTGTGCTGTTTTCCGTGCTCTAATTCTTCATAAAAAGACCCAAATCACGATGATTTAAAGGGAGATAGTTTATAATACTGGTACTATAAACACTACTGAATTATCAATAAAACATAGAATAAAAATAAATCATTCAAAAAATTGATATTAAAAAAGGAATAGTATATTTATTATTGAATAATTAATAAAAATAGTTTTTTTAACAAATAAAATAGTTATTTTAGAGGAAAAATTGTGTTTTCCACACCATAAATAGCATTTGTTTAATTTTTTAATAACGATAATATATGATAAAATTAACACCTAGTTTAAATTCAAATGGATGGGATGAAATGTTCTCAAAAGAAGGTGTTAGAGACTCATACCGCCAAGTACTACAAACATTGGAAAGTTTAAGTATTGAGCAACTAAATGAAAAACAAAAACAGGCTTCAGATATTTTCATGAACCAAGGGATAACATTCACGGTTTATAGCGATGACGACCAGGGAATTGAAAGAATTTTCCCATTTGATATTATTCCTAGAATAATTACCCAGAAAGATTGGATAGAAGTAGAAACAGGGATAGCGCAAAGGCTAAAAGCTCTTAATTTATTTTTGGAAGATATTTATAACGAACAACTTATTATAAAAGAAGGCATTATTCCTGCTGCATTAATTGCTTCATGCCCTCATTATATTCAAGAAGTACACGGAATAAAACTACCCCATAATATCCACGTACACATTGCGGGTATTGATTTAATTAGAGGAGCCGATGGAGAATTTTATGTCTTAGAAGACAATCTAAGATGCCCTAGTGGTGTGAGTTACATGATGGAAAACAGAGAAATAACCAAAAGAGTGTTTCCTGAAATGTTCAGCAACAATGATGTTAGCATGGTGGTCAATTACCCTATGATTTTTCATAATATTTTAATATCTCTTTCTCCAAGAAATATATCAAACCCAAATGTAGTTTTGCTCACTCCAGGAGTTTATAATTCCGCTTACTACGAACATACTTTCCTCGCGAGACAAATGGGAGTACCATTAGTTGAAGGAAGAGATTTAGTTGTGAATAACAACAAAGTCTATATGAAAACAACTTCCGGTCTTCAACAAGTGGATGTAATTTACAGACGATTAGACGACGAGTATTTAGACCCCCTTGTTTTTAAACCAGACAGCACACTTGGTGTTCCTGGATTGATAAGCGCTTATAAATTAGGAAACGTTGCTTTGGTAAATGCGGTAGGAAATGGAGTCGCTGATGATAAAGCCGTCTATGCCTATGTTCCAGATATGATAAAATACTATCTAAACGAGGAACCTATCTTAAAAAATGTGCCTACTTATCAAATGGGTAATAAGGAAGAAAGAGAACTTGTATTTGCTAATATGGAAAACATGGTGGTTAAAGAAACGAACCAGAGTGGTGGTTACGGAATGATCATGGGGAATAAAGCTACCGAAGCAGAACTTGAAGCCGCCAAAATTGCAATTATTGATAATCCTAGAAATTTCATTGCACAACCCATTATCCAGCTAAGCACCGTTCCTTGTTTTATCGACGGAGAACTTAAACTGAGACACGTTGACCTAAGGCCTTATGCATTATGTGGCCCAAACGGAGTTAAAATAGTACCTGGAGGGCTAACAAGAGTTGCGCTTACCGAAGGATCCTTAGTCGTAAATTCCTCGCAAGGAGGTGGTAGTAAAGACACTTGGATCATAAAATAAAAGCAATTGTTTACGAACTTAAAAAAACACACACTATGGAAGTAAATATGCTAAGCCGTGTTGCTGATGGAATGTATTGGCTTAACAGATATATGGAAAGAACAGATGGAATGTTGCTCACCCTTAACACTCTTTATGCTTTATCTTTTGACAAAGAAACTAATGATTATCAAGGTTACAAACCGTTATTAGAATACTACACCATATTGTCAAATGATAAAATTAGAGAAGTTCAGTTTGATACTAATTTTGTTCTAAAATATATTATTTGTGATGAAAATAATCACAACTCGGTTAAAAACCTAATTACTAAGGCACGTGAAAATGCAAGAGGCTCTCAAGATAAGATAACAAAAGAATTATGGGAACATATTAACTCCATGTACCTTTATATTAATTCTCCAGACTTGCCTAAAAAACTAGAAACAGCCAAAGCACTAGATGTATTGGCCAAATTAAATAAAAACTTTTTGCTTTATAATGGTATCATTCAAGTTACCATGCCAAGAGGATTAGGATGGTGCTTTTCAAGCATAGGCAAGCATATTGAGCGTTGTTTACAAACCATTTCAATGACTCAGGCTTATTATGCTCCTATCAATTATAACGTAAATGGAAATGAAGATTTACTGTACTGGAGAAAATTACTGTTATCCCTTTCAGGTTATGAAATGTATATGAAGAGTTATAGTAATATTCCTCACAACCAGAAAGTAATTCAACATGTGATTTTTAATAAAGATTTTGCCCATTCTGTTTATTATACTTTAGAGTACATCGAAATATATTTAGAAAGCCTGTTGAAACAAAATTATTTAAACGAAGGACGAGTGTTACAAAATCAATTTGGAAGACTCAAAAGTTATATTGAATTTACCGATTATCAAAATTTAGATAACCAACAATTAGAGGAAGTACTTCACAATACAAAAAAACAATTGATGCAATTTTCGAAAGATTTTTCTAAATTATTTTTTTCTTATACCTAACAACTAATGGCGATTTATAAAATAGTACACACCACAAAATACCAATACAATTGGCCTATTAAGGAAAGTATAAACGAGATTCGTTTATTTCCTCATAATTTTGACAACCAAGATGTGTTACAATATCAGCTAATGATATCTCAAAAACCTGAGGTAGCACTTTCAGAGGACTACTATGGAAATAGAGTGGGGAATTTTAATATTTTACATTCCCATTCTGAAACAACCATAGAAACTAGAATGTTGGTACGTGTCAATCATTCTCTTAAAATTCCAGAAATCGATGATACGACGGTAAAAGATTTAGAAAAGGAAAAAGAAAAAAGCATCCTTTTACTTCGACTTTGTTACCCAGAAATCATCAACAAACAAAACGAAATTGATGCTATATTAGATGAAATCGATTATAAAAACAAATCCATAATTGAAATTGCCCAACAATGTAATCACTATGTTTTTACAAATTTCACTTATACAAAAGGGATTACCAATATAGAAACTACAATAGATGAAATATTGGAAATTAAAAAAGGAGTATGTCAAGATTTTGCCATTTTATTATTGCAACTATTACGTAGCGCGGGAATTCCTTCAAGGTATGTGAGTGGATATATTTGTCCCAATAAAAATGAACTGCGCGGAGAAGGTGCTACACATGCTTGGGTAGAAATATATTCTCCTAATCAAGGTTGGTTAGGATTAGATCCTACTAATGACATTTGGACAATGGACAATCATGTCAAACTTTCAACAGGGAGGAATTTCAATGATTGCACCCTTGTAAAAGGAACATTTAAAGGTCTTGCAAGACAAACACTGTCGGTTTCAGTTTCAATTGGCTATGAAGACGGCAGGCATTTTGAAGAAGTGAATGATGTACTACTACATGAAGTATCTGCAGAGCTTCAAGAACAACTAAATCACATTGAGAAACAACAACTTCAACAACAACAACAACAATAATAATAATAATAAAAGTAATTAATACCAAAAAAGGAGGAATCAAAGCTTGATCCCTCCTTTTTTATAATATACAATATTATTTATTTGATAACCATCCTTTTGGATCCGTATACGTTGTATTTTGTAAAAGCAAGAATTTAATTACTGTTTTACCAGTATCACCATTTGTTCTTACTCTACCAATCGTTTGTTTTATACTTATTTTATCTCCTTTACTAACCGATACAGAACTTAAATTTTGATAAATAGTAAAGTAATCTCCATGTTGTATCATCACGGCTTTATTAACAGGCGATAATACCATAACACTTGCTACTTCACCACCAAAAACTGCTCTTGCAGATGCCCCTTCACTAGTTGTTATTTCTACACCGCTATTATGAATCACTAATGTATTATAAATAGGATGCGCTTGATCTCCGTAACCCAACGATATAAACCCTTTTTCTACTGGCCAAGGTAAATTCCCTCTATTAGCTCTAAAATTATCAGCTATTATTTTTGACTCTGGTGTCAATTCAATTCTGGAAGAAGAAACGGATTCTTTTGCAGCTTCTTTTGCAGCTTCTCGTACGGCTTCTTTAGTATCCCCTTTTGTTGTAGACTTTGCGCTATTTGCTAATGCTAGTGCTTTGGCTTTAGCTCTCTCTATCGCTGCTTTTCTATTGGCCTCAGCAATAGCTTCGCGAATTAAACGGTCTATTTGTTTGTCAATCGTTTTGGATTCTCTTTGTTTTTTTCTAATATCCGAAACAATTCTATTCTTGTCTTTTTTAATTGAATTTACTAGTTTTTCCTGTTCTTCTTTTTCTTTTACTAATCCTTTTTTTTCTTTTTCGTTTTCAACGATTAGTTTTTGTTTTGCCACTTTTTGAACATTCAACTTTTTATTATAATCAATTAGTTGAGTCGACTTAGAAAATATTTCTTCTCCTTGTGCCTTTCTAAAATTGGTATATTGTTTTAAATATTGTGCTCTTTTATACGCTTGTAAAAAATTCTCAGACGACAGAATAAACATTGCTCTACTTTGCTCCGATCGGCTTTTATACGATTTCAAGATCATCTTAGCATAATCTTCTTTAAGAATCATCAACTCTTTATTAAGCTTATTGATCTTAACCTGATTAACATACATGTCATTTGCCAAAAGTTTGGTTTGTTTCTCAGTCGTATTTATCAATATTTCTTTCAGTCTAATTTTATTTTTCTGAATCGTAAATACATTCATCGCCGATTTTTCCTTGGACTTCACGGACTGCAATAACTTTTCGTTATCCCTTATTTCTTGTTGGATTTGGGCTTTACGTTGTTCTAATTTTTCTTGTTGAGAAGACTGACTCCATATAACTGAGGTCATGCATAAAAAAATTAAGCTAAGGAGAAATTTTGGCATCTTAAAAATATATTTTTTGCAAATTTACTTAATTATAATTCTATTGTAACCATTTGGGACACTATATGGAAAAGAAAGTTCTTCATTGAATGAAATTGTTTTATAGTCTAAGTTAATTTCCGTTTTTCCTTTGGCTTGATAGGCATTTATAAGCACGTTTGTAGGCATCAAGGCTTCTTTATATTCTTTAATGTCAACGTAGGCTACTTGAATCATCCTACCCTCGGCTACTTGTGTTATTTCTTGTTTATTAACGCTAAAATCATTTGAATTGATATAAAATGTCTTTTTTGTATTTCCATTCGATAAATCATCCAATCGATACAATTGCTCCACTAATGACTCTGTATATTTTCCCTTCTTTAAATCATCTAAAGCTTCTCCCAACAACATATTTTGAATTTTATTATAATCCAAATCAGTACCTAACCATTGGCTTAATGAACTAAAGTCTCCTTCAAAATAGGTTCCTTTAATTTTTTCGTAATAACTCACAGATGTTGGAGTTATAGAAGCTTTTGCCATTGTAATCCCTAAAAAACGGATGCTTATTAGAATTTGTTCGCCCTTCTTAATTCTAATTTCAGCAGTAACATTTTGTGATTGTTTATCATCACTATACCTCGCATTTGCTTTAATATATAATGTAGAAAAATCACTTTTATTGTTATAGTGACTTGCTATAATTTTTTTTGCGGCTAAGTAATCAACAGGAACAGCAGCGGATGTAGCCACGGCTTTTGACTTACAAGAAATCAATACAAGGATTGACAGAATAGCGAGTATTTTTTTCATTCGATTTTTATTGTTTTAATAATTGATTGGCTTTTGAAAAATAGAACTCTTTTTTCTTATTATCTCCTAAACCATTATAAGATTCTCCCAATTGAATATTGAAGTTTATTTCTAAAGCAACATCTTCAACTAAATAATCCAACCCCATTTCGAGAATTTCTTTGGCTTTTTTAAACTGAACCAATTGATTGTATCCTAAGCCAGCATAATAATAAAACTGTGGCTGTGTAGGGAAAACATCTACCATATCCATGGCTTTTTTTGCTGCTAGATCAAATTGTTTGGTTTCAATATACGCTTGAAGCAAAAGTAAATTTGTTTCAACATCTACATCCGCCGTTTTTTTAATCGCTTTATCATAGTACACAATGGCTTTATCCCATTGTTTTTTAGCATGATAAAATTTCCCTATTTCCTTTGCCACATTCACTTCAGGATCAGAATCAAAATAACCAATCGCTTTTTCTAAGTCGGAGTTATATTGCGGATTTGCATTTGTAAAAATCAAGAATTCATTTAGAACCCGGTGTTTTATTTTTGAATCAATTTTGGAACTAGCCAAAACGATGTTCATCGCTTTAACTGCTTTATCCCCATCATTATTATCCAGATGAAACTTAAACAAACTTACTTGTGCCCATTCCGATGTTGGAATTTCACTCTCCAATTTTCGTGCCGTTTCAAGGACTTTATCTATTTCATTGTTTTTAGAATACAAATATATTAGTGAAATATAATTGGACTCCTCCTTGGGATACTTCTTTATCTGATCAATTAAATTTACGATTTCAGTATTTTGATATTTCCCTTGCGATAAAATCTGGATTTTGTAAGATTCTCTTCTGTCTGATTTACCTATACTTTCATTTAGTTCATTAATAAGTGCTAATGCTTTGTCAAACTGCCCCGTATTCATGTAAAGCGAAGTTAAATCTTCTTTGAACTTTGGATCAAATGGAATCAGTTTATTGATTGTGTAAATAGCACGCTCATAATCTTTGGTTGCATAATTAACATCATACATTCCTATCCAGAACCATTTGTTCGTAGGATCTATTTTACTCGCCTGCTCAAAATAAGTATAGGCGTTTTTATAATCCTTTAATGCCAAATAGTTTTTACCTAACTCAAAATGAACGGTCGCGTTTTGAGGGTCTATCTTTAAACATTGTTCTAAAGCTACTATTGCTTTATCATAATTTTCTATTGCTTTTTGTTTTAACGACTCGTAAAACAAATCTTGAAATTTATTATTATCTAGCTTTATTTGGTCCGGTTCTGTTTGTGCCAATACCAAAGCAGGATTGCCAAGCAAAACAAAAAACAATAGTACTAAAGCTGATCTTTTCATAATAAAAAGTAATTTCTAAAACTAGAAAAAATTATTCCAAAACAGAATAATCACCAATGCTGATACTGGTAAAATTACCATCAAAAACAACATGATTTCCAATCATGGCATTATCTAAATTAGCATTTTTGATGTGTACATGAGTTTGAATCAAACTGTTTTTTATAGCGCTATCGACTACATGACTTCCTTTGCCAAGAGACACGTTAGGCCCAACAATTGCATTTACTAAAACAACATCTTCACCAATGAAACAGGGCGGGATAATAGTCGAATTTTCTAACTTAACATCATAATCCACCAGATGAATTCCGTCATTATGCAAGAAGCCCAGCATTCTAGTATTGGTTTCTACAGTTACGTTTTTATTCCCGCAATCCATCCATTCATCTACACTACCCGTTTTAAAAACGTTACCCTTAGCCATCATCGCTTTGATTCCGTCATTAATCTGGTATTCCCCACCGTTTTGAATGTTGTTGTCTAATACGTTTTGAAGTTCTTTTTTTAAATTACCCACTTCTTTGAAATAGTATATCCCAATAACCGCCAAATCACTTACAAATTCAGCTGGTTTTTCCACTAATTCTGTGATTTCATTGTTAGCGTTCAGCTTCACCACTCCAAAAGCTTCAGGCTGGTCTACTTGTTTTACCCAAATAACAGCATCAGCAGTAGGGTCTAAATCAAAATCAGCTCTGATTAATGTATCTGCATAAGCAATTACTGCTGGTCCTGACAAGGATTCTTTGGCACACATAATAGCATGTCCAGTTCCTAGAGGTAAGTCCTGACGATAAATAGAAGCTTTGGCACCTAAACTTTGAGCCAATTCTTCTAAACTTTTTACTACATCATCCCCAAAAAAAGCTTCGTCGCCTAGAATAAAAGCAATCTCTTCAATTGGTTCTTTTAATATTTTAGCAATATCTTCTACCAATCGATGGACAATAGGTTTTCCAGCAACAGGGATTAATGGCTTAGGAACGGTAACTGTATGTGGACGAAGACGTGAACCACGTCCTGCCATTGGCACTATTATTTTCATTTTAATGATATTGAAAGATTAAATGATTGAACGATTAAAGAATTCTATTCGAATTTTTAAATATTACAATCTTTGAATTAATAAATTTTATTTTACACCTGTACTACCAAAACCACCCGCTCCTCTAGAAGTCTCTGACAACTCTTCTACTTCAATCCAGTCAGCCCGTTCGTGTTTTGCAATGATTAATTGCGCAATGCGTTCCCCATTTTGGATAACAAATGCCTGATTGGATAAATTTACTAAAATCACACCAATTTCACCACGATAATCGGCATCAACTGTTCCAGGCGAATTCAATACTGTAATACCGTTCTTGAAAGCCAAACCACTTCTTGGTCTTACTTGAGCCTCATACCCTATGGGTAACTCCATAAAAAGCCCTGTTTTAACAATAGTTCTTTCTAAGGGCTGTAATGTTATTGATTCTATTAAATTAGCTCTTAAATCCATTCCTGCTGAAGCTATGGTTTCATAGTTAGGCAGGGCATGTTGTGATTTATTGATGATGTTTATTTTCATTTTAATTTGTTTGAATTGTTAGCAGGATTTCTAGCCCTGATGGAAGTGACATCCTTTTCTTGACTTTTCAGGAAAGAAAAGATATAGCGGACAGCAGGAAATAGCTCCAAAAAACCAGTAAGGAAATACTAGTTATTTTTACGTTTTACAATTTTTAAAAGGGTTTCTTTTTCGTTGTGATATATAAAATAGAGGAATACAATCAATAATAAGATCCCTACAAAGTAATTCTCCCTGAATCCATAAAACGATATTGCCGAAAAGAATATCGATAATGACAGATAGCCTCCTATTTTCTTTAAATCATACGGAATTGGATAATATTTATTCCCCAAGTAATAGGAAATAAACATCATGCTTCCATAGGCGGCTATTGTTGCAATTGCTGATCCGTAATAACTCATTGTAGGAATCAATAAAAAGTTAAGTCCTAATGTTATCACAGCTCCTACAATGGAAATGTAAGCACCAATATACGTTTTGTCAATCAATTTATACCAAACAGAAAGATTAGTGTAAATCCCCAAAAAGAAATTGGCCAATATGATTAAGGGCACAACTTTCATGGCTACCCAATACGATTCATCACGAATCATAAGCATTTTGAATAAATCAGCAAAAACGATTACCGATAGCAAGATGAACGATCCAAAAATGACAAAATATTTTGTCACCATAGCATACGTTTGTGGCGCATTTTTATCAGAAGCATGACTAAAAAAGAACGGTTCAATTCCTAATGTATAGGCTGTTCTATATAAAACCATAAACAAGCCTAATTTGTAGCAGGCAGAGTAAACACCCACTTCGGCTTCAGCAATATTGTCTGGTAACAATCGTCCTAAAAGAATTTTATCAAACTGTTCATTGATTGCAAATGCAATTCCGGCTACCATTATTGGCAATGCATAGCGCATCATGCGTTTCCATAAATCCAAATCGAATTTCCATTTTAGAAAAACATAATCTGGAGATAATGCTACAAAAGTTAATAAACTAGCAATAATGTTTGCCAAGAAAATATAGCCTATTTGGAAATTTTCTACATACAAAGAGCTTAAAAATCCATGAGGATTTGAAGCGACTACCTTAGGCATATAAAGTAGAAAAAAGACACTCAAAATAAGGTTTACCAATACATTACCAATTTTTATAACCGCATAAACCATTGGTTTTTGAAAAGCCCTTAATTTAGAAAAAGGAATAATTACCAAAGCATCTAAAGCTAAAATCCAAATGGTATATCCAATATACTGTGAATCAATACCTGACCAAGCTGCCAATGTATTCCTAGATAATAACGCAATAAACAAGAAAGAAATAGTAGTCCAAAAGATAGAAACCATTGATGTTTCTAGCACTGATTTTTTATTGCTTTCATTGTTATAAAACCTAAAAAAAGCAGTTTCCATCCCGTAAGCTAGAATAACATTAAAGAAAATCATCCAAGCAAAAATGATGGAGACTTTTCCATATTCTGCTTTAGGCAGCAAATCGGTATAAAGTGGCACTAGCAAAAAGCTAAACATTCGCGGTAAAACTGTCGCGAGTCCGTAAATAGCTGTTTGTTTAAAAAGATTTTTATATAATCCCAAAATGTGGTGTGTCTATTAATTTTAAAAAACAAAAATAACTAATTCTTTGGTTTAATCACCGAAGCTTTGTTAATCATTGTCTTTCTTTTAGATTAATGATTTTAAAAAAATAAGTTTTGTTTTTCATTTTATATTCCAAAACGGCATCATTGGGACTTAATATGAATTTTGGTTTAGTAATTACGGGCGCTTCATTTCCATATTCTAATTTACTATCGCTATTTAAAATTAAATCCGGCTTAGGAACAAATTTAAAAAAAGAAGCCATAAAATTATTTTCATCTACTTTATCAATGGTAGACACCTGGTTATTGAAATACACTTTTATCAACTGAATTGTATTAGGTAACGCTTCGATAAAAACGATATGAATATCACTTTTAATAGTATCCTTTTCTTGACTCCCTATCTTCGTACTGTAATAAACTGAATCCATTGGCACTGGAAAGCGAGTTTGAAACTCATTTTGTGAAACACAAAATGAAAAGCAAAACAAGATTATAACAACGACAATACCTCTGTTTATAAAACGCATCTAACATAAATTTAAGTCAACCCTTCTTCATTCAAGATTTTCACAAAATGAAAACCTTTAGGACCATATCCCTGATTGTAATAAAATCGGTGGGCTGAAAAATTGGAAGTAAAAGCATCGAGAACGATATTAGTGCATTCTAAATCAATCGCTTTTTGCTCCACATAATCAGTCAACAATTTACCTATTCCTTTTGAACGATGGTCTGTATGAACTATAAAATTGTCTATTTCTAAATATTTACCACTCCATAATTTTGTTGAAAACCAACAACCTGTTATCCCTAAACAGATCTCATCTTCAAATACAGCAATTTGCGTATAATTATGAGGAACCATCTCTTGAAGATAGGTTTCATACTTCTCTACACTAAGTTTTGGATATAACTGTTGCATCACTTCAATTTGAGCTAGCATTTCGGCAATAGTGGTAAATTCTTTAATATTCAAGGGATTACTTTTTTAATTAATTTTGGGTTAAAATTAATCAAAAACTAATAATTGGCAAGTGCCGATACCATTAAAATAACGGGTTAAATAGTAATGAAAACAGTATCAAAAAAATTAGCAATATTAGATAAACAGCAAAATATGTAGAGAGAACTTGCTAAGATAGAAGTAAAACTGTTTAAAATCAATTCACAACTAAAGAAGTATTCAAAGCTGTTCGATCTAAACGAATTAGATAACTAGAATCAACATTCTTTACTGCCGCACTTTTAATAAATCTTGGACTGAATAAATTATTTATAAATTTATGTAATGGATTGTGATTGTTCTTTCCCAAAATTTTAAATTCAATATCATCTAAGGATAAAAGATGACGGGCAATTTTTATTCTTTTATATTTAAAAACAGCGGTTTCTTCTTTGGCTTCTTTTGCTATAATTAGAACATACGCATTGTAAATATTAGACCAAAAGATATTTTTCAATTCATCACTATCTAAATAAGACTCTAATTTTTTATCTTTAATATAATAAAGTTCTCTTCTTAAAGATGATGTGTCACGGCTAAGCTGTGCCTCTAACAAAATATTCTCAGACAACTGAATTGGAAAATTATCCATAGCTAGTACTATTATAAATAAATCATTTAATTCACCAAATGTAAATATTTATTTACAAAAAAGACTAGGTATTTATACGTGATTTTTAGGCATAAAAAAAAACCAACGTATGTTGGTTTTTTTTATAAAATAAGATAAAATTATTCTTACCCTTTTAAAGCTTCTGCCCCACCAACAATCTCAAGGATCTCATTAGTAATAGCAGCTTGACGCGCTTTATTGTATGTTAATTTCAATTGATTTCTCAATTCAGTTGCATTATCTGTTGCTTTGTGCATCGCAGTCATACGCGCTCCATGCTCAGAAGCAAATGAATCACGAATTCCTTTATACAATTGCGTTTTCAATGATTTAGGAATCAAAGTCAATACAATTTCTTCTTTTGAAGGTTCAAATATATAATCTCCTGTTGAAACTGTTAAATCAGATTTAATTGGTGCTAACGGCAAAAATTGTTCTGTTTGAACGATTTGAGTTGCAGCATTTTTAAACTGATTATAAATCAATTCGATTTTATCATACTCACCAGAAACAAATTTTTGAGTTAATGTATCTGCAATTGCAGCCACATTATCAAATGTCAAGTTGTCATATACCGCACTTTCGTTAGCAACAACTGAATTTGTTTTAGTTAATACATCGTTTCCTTTTTTACCAATTGCAAAAATATCTACTTGTTTACCTTCATAAAAAGCAGCACGACTTTTAGCACCTTTAATTACGTTTGTATTAAATGCACCACATAAACCTCTATTAGAAGTAATAGCAACTAGTAATACTTTTTTTACTTCACGTTGTGTAGTAAACTCTCCTCCTGCATCACCTTCAAGTGTAGCAGAAAGGTTTTGTAATAATTCCGTTAATTTTTCGGCATAAGGGCGCATTGCTGTAATTGCATCTTGTGCTTTCTTTAGCTTTGCTGCAGAAACCATTTTCATCGCTGATGTAATTTGCATCGTAGATGAAACGGAAGTAATTCTATTACGGATTTCCTTTAAATTTGCCATTTATTTTTTTCTATTTTGAATTATAAATTTTAAATTTTAAATTACAAAAAGACTGACTTTTCATAATTTAAAATTCAAAACTTAAAATAACTTCTAGTTATATTTTGCTGAAACTTCTTTAGCTACAGATTGAATTACATCAGTAATTTCGTCTGTTAACTTCCCTGCTTTTAAAGCATCAAGAGTTGCTCTGTGTTTAGTGTTCAAGAATTCTAAGAAATCTTTCTCAAATTCTTTTACTTTATTTACAGGAACATTTCTCAATAAGTTTTTAGAACCAGCGTAGATAATTGCTACTTGGTCTTCAACAGTATAAGGATCATTCAACCCTTGTTTCAAGATCTCAACGTTTCTTCTACCTTTTTCAATTACGTTTAAAGTAACTGCATCTAAGTCTGAACCAAATTTAGCAAACGCTTCCAATTCACGGAATTGTGCTTGATCTAGTTTCAAAGTACCTGCTACTTTTTTCATTGATTTAATTTGAGCATTACCTCCAACACGAGATACCGAGATACCTACGTTAATTGCCGGACGAACTCCAGAGTTAAACAAATCTCCATCTAAGAAAATTTGACCATCAGTAATCGAAATTACGTTTGTTGGGATATATGCAGAAACGTCACCAGCTTGAGTTTCGATAATAGGTAAAGCAGTCAATGAACCACCACCTTTAACGATAGATTTCAATGAATCTGGTAAATCGTTCATGTTTTTAGCAATTCCATCATCAGCAATTACTTTACAAGCACGCTCTAATAAACGACTGTGTAAGTAAAAAACGTCTCCAGGATATGCCTCACGTCCCGGTGGTCTTCTTAATAAAAGAGAAACCTCACGGTAAGCAACAGCTTGTTTAGATAAATCATCATAAACAATTAAAGCTGGACGACCTGAATCTCTAAAGTATTCTCCAATTGCAGCACCTGCGAAAGGAGCGTACACTTGCATTGGAGCTGGATCAGAAGCATTAGCAGCAACAATAATGGTATATGCCATTGCTCCTTTTTCTTCTAACATTTTTGCAATTCCTGCTACAGTTGACGCTTTTTGTCCAATTGCAACATATATACAAAATACAGGTTTTCCTGCATCGTAAAATTCTTTTTGATTTAAGATAGTATCGATACAAACAGTCGATTTACCTGTTTGACGGTCACCAATAACTAGCTCACGTTGCCCACGACCAACTGGGATCATAGCATCTACTGCTTTTACTCCTGTTTGTAATGGCTCAGTAACTGGTTGACGGAAGATAACTCCTGGAGCTTTTCTTTCCAAAGGCATTTCGTATAAGTCTCCACCAATTGGTCCTTTTCCATCAATTGGAAAACCAAGAGTGTTTACTACACGTCCTACCATTTGCTCACCTACTTTAAGAGAAGCGATACGTTGTGTTCTTTTAGCTGTAGAACCTTCTTTGATTCCTGTTGATGGTCCTAAAAGTACCACCCCAACATTGTCTTCTTCAAGATTCAATACAATCGCTTCTAAGCCATTGTCGAATTCTACTAACTCACCGTATTGAACATTAGAAAGCCCGTAAACACGAGCAATACCATCTCCAACTTGAAGTACGGTTCCTACTTCCTCTAGCGTTGCGCCAGATTCAAAACCTTCTACTTGCTTTCTTAATATTGCTGAAATTTCAGCAGGTTTGATTTCCGCCATCTTAATTTATAATTTAGACACTTAAATGTGCAATAAAACTAGTTACTTAATTCTCTTTTTAATACTTGTAATCTGTTAGCAACAGAAGCATTGTACTGCTTGTCACCTATTCTTAAAATAAACCCTCCAATAATTGAAGCATCTACTGTATTTTCAATTGTAATTTTCTTATCAGATAAAGAAGCAATTTTAGCTAAAACTTTAGCTTCTAATGCTGCATCCATAGGAATAGCTGTAGTCACCTTAGCCACTTCAACACCATTCATAATATCAAATAAAACATTGTATTCTACTGCTACTGCTTCTAGAATTTCAAATCTTTTGTTTTCAAACAACAAATGAAATAAACTTTTAGTTACACTATTAGTATTTGCAAAAACTTCCAATAAGGCATTTTCTTTAACCTCTACTCTTAAAGTTGGGTTTTGAATAAAAGTGCTCAATTCTACATTTCCATTTATAGTTGAAGCTATAGAATTCATATCATCACTAACTGCTTTTGCTACTCCTTTAGATTCTGCGATCTCTAGAATTGCTTTTGCATAACGAATTGCTGCTCTTGTACTTGCCATAATCTTAGTTTAGCTTTACGTCACCTAACATTTTCTCAACTAATTTAGTTTGAGCTTCTTTGTTAGATAATTCGTCTTTCAATAATTTTTCTGCAATATTCAATGATAAAGTAGAAACTTGAAGTTTCAACTCAGCCATCGCTGCATTTTTTTCACTTTCAATTGCTGCTTTAGCTTGTTCGATCATTTTCAATCCTTGAACTTGCGCTTCATTTTTTGCATCAGCAACCATTTTCTCTTTCATTTCACGCGCATCTTTAAGCATGTTGTCACGCTCTAATCTTGCTTCTTGTAAAATACGTTGGTTGTCAGCTTGAAGGTTTTGCATTTCTTTTCTAGCATTTTCAGCAGAAAGTAAAGCATTTTTGATTCCTTCTTCTCTATCATTTACTGCATCAAGAATTGGTTTCCAAGCGAATTTTTTCAATAAGAATATTAATCCAACAAATATTAATACTTGCCAAACGAACAAACCTAACTCAAACTGATTTATTAACTTATCCATTATATATAATTATAAATTTTAAATTATCTTTTTTATTGCTCAAAGGCAATTTGTAATGTTTTAATTTAAAACAATAGTTACAACCAACCGTTGTAACTATTGTTTTTTTGATTTTAATTAAGCAGCGAATAACGCAGCGAAACCAATACCTTCAATAAGTGCAGCTGCAATAAGCATAGCTGTTTGGATTTTTCCAGAAGCTTCTGGTTGACGAGCAATAGCGTCCATTGCTGAACCACCAATTCTACCAATACCTAAACCTGCTCCGATTACAATTAATCCTGCTCCTACAATAGTTGGAATTTGCATAATATATATATTAAAAATTAAACATTCAATTTTTTTGTTCAATCGGTTATTTGTTTAATCGGTTAATCGATTTAAACAAATAAACAGCTAAACGGTTAACCCATTAATGATGAGCCTCCTCATGATGATGCTCTTCTACAGCTGAACCAAAGTACAATGCAGATAACATGGTGAAAATATAGGCTTGTAAAAAAGCTACTAATATCTCAAGAATAGAAAGTACAAATGACAATCCAAATGACAAACTACTTCCTAACCAGCTTTTAAAAATAAACATTAAACCAATAATACTCATCAATACAATGTGTCCTGCAAAGATATTTGCATACAAACGTATCATTAATGAAAATGGCTTAATAAATACTCCTAACAACTCAATTGGAGCTAATACGATACGCATTACTTTAGGCACTCCTGGCATCCAGAAAATGTGTCCCCAGTAATTTTTATTAGCAGTAAGGTTTGTGATTAAGAATGTCATTATCGCTAATGCAAAAGTAATAGTTAAATTACCTGTTACATTAATTCCAAATGGCATCAAACCAAATATGTTTAAGAACAATACAAAGAAAAAGATAGTCAATAAATAACTCATGTATTTCTTATAGTGCTTTTCTCCAATATTAGGGATTGCAATTTCATCACGAATATACAATACGACTGGTTCAAATATTCTTCCAACTCCAGAAGCAATTCCTTTATTTTTAGCATATGATTTTGCCAAACCAGCAAAAATCAAAAACATGATTAATGAAGCAATCATTATAGACAAAACTGTTTTTGTAATTGAAAAGTCAATTGGACGAACATTAGCAGGGAAACCTGTTTCTTCGTTTTCAGTTATTTTACCATCAGCCGAATCTACTTTGTAAATCTTACCATCGTGGTGGTTGATTTTATAAAAGTTTCCGTTTGACTCCGCTACTGCTTCTCCATGTTCGAATTCAGAAGAAGAAAAAACGTGTAATCCATTATCCCAAAGAATAACTGGCAAAGAAAATCCGTAATGCTTCCCTTCTACTTCGTCAGAAAAGAAAGTGAAGTCGTGAGAATCTAACACGTGATGACCTATAAATGCTTTAATCTTAGATTTTACATCTGTTGGTTCAGCATGAGCTCCTTCATGTGTTTGTTCCGTTACTTCGTGAGTCATTTCGGTCTTAACTTTTACTGAATCCACTTCTGGATTTGCAAAACTCATTAAAGGAAGACACGCTACTAAAGTCGCTATTATAAATCTAAGTGGTTTGTTTGAAATCACCATAACTGTTAAATATCTTAATTTTTTACGTTTCTAAAATTTGGTGCAAAGGTACATTTTTTATTAATATTCAAAAGAATATAAAAATTTATTTTTTCTAATTATGTCCTCTTTATATCCAATTACTGTTTTTCGTTTAATATTCGTATCGTTAAAAGGGTCTCTATTGCTAAAAAGAGAACAAATGTCATAAAAAAATTAATTTTCTCTATTGTGTTGTCGTAAATTTTTATCTGCAAGATAGGTTTTAAAATTAGATAACAAAAAATCATTTTTACACTTGTACTCAAAAGAAATGACATTCCTACATTATCAAAACTTCGTTCTTTTACTTTTATTAAAATAATAAAAACAATAAACGATAAGCTGTAATAAAATAAATACAGAAATTCTATTGAATATAGAAAGGCATTATCATTAATATTTAGATAACTAAAAATAAGCTTATGAAGCAAATAACCTATTCCCGCCAAGATTGTTAAAAACAATAAAGGCTTGTAACTTTTAAAATTCATTGGATTTCATTTGTGCCCCGAAGACAGTAAGTAGCAAAGTTATTTTAAATTAAATTTATCACAAATAACCTATGTTAAATATTAATTACTATTATCTATTCTTTGAAATCAATTATTGCGACTTATTAATCTCATTCACTTGCCTGATTACATTGTATAATGCCAAAACAACTCCTACCATCACTAAGATTTTATTGTAATACACTTTTGGGCTGGGGTAGTTTTCGTCAAGCCAATTTCCCGAATAAGCAAAAAGGAAAATAATAACTCCCATTTGAATGGGAATATTAATAAGTGCTAACCACTTACTAGCTTGTTTTTTGTTGGGTTTCTTGTCCATCAGTAATCATCAATTTTTCTACATCAGATTTCATTATACAAGAAGCACTGAAATCAGCTCCAGGTTCCACAGATAATTTACCTACAGTAACTTCGCCATGAATACTTGCTTTTAACTTAACATTGAGCACCTCAGTAACTTGAATGTTTCCATTAACTTTTCCTTCTATATCGGCATTGTTACAACTGATATCACCCACAACACTGCCTGTTGGTCCAATAACTAATTTTCCAGTAGAATGAAAATTCCCGGTCAACTCACCATCTAAACGAAAATCGGCCTGTGAAATAATATCGCCTTTAATAATTGTTCCTTCAACAATTCTATTCGTTTTTCCTAAAAGTTCAGTATAAGGCTTTGGTTTCTTATTAAACATATTCTTTATTTTTTTGCAACTAAATAGTCATTAAGATTTTTCTTAATTTGAATCACTTTATAATTTTCATTAGAAATTAGTATTGCCGGATCTACTATTTTATATTCTTTGTTTTCTTTTAATTGATCAATCACGTTTTGCCCTTCGGTTTGACTATACATACCATGAATCACTATAAAACTTTCATTTTCCGTATAGACATCATACGAATAGGTAAGTCTTGGATTTAAATTGGCAATGAATTTTTTTATTTTTTCTTCTATGCTTTTTGTATTTTCGGCTTCCCTAGAAGCAACTTTATACACTATTTTCCAGTTCTTAGTTTCTACTGTTCCAAAATCAATTTTTTCTAAAAGCGGAATTTGATTCGTTAAAACATCCTGCGCTTTTTTTCCTTCTTCAGTATTCGAATAGGTATCTGCTACATATTGTAATGCATTTTTATAGGCAAGTAAGCCTCTTAGTTTCCCTATTGTATTGGCTCTTAATAATTCTAATTTAGGAAGAATTTCATCACCTGGAAATTGAGTAATAGCGATGTTTACCTGTTCTAAAACAGTTGTAAATTGTTCCTGTCCATATAAGGAATATAATTTTTCATACACAGCATCAGGACTTCCTTCTTGTGAAGTCTCCTCTTGATTTGTATTATTAATTATTTGTGCATAACGAGAATTAGGAAACTGCCCATTTATCTTGCTTTTCATCGATTCCGCCTTGCCGCTATTCGTGATTTGGTAAATTTTATATAAATTATACATCGTTGGGAGAATGAGTTTCTCCTCAGGATTATTTTGTAATAATTGCTCTAGCCTGTTAGTTGCCAGTTCGTATTCTTTAAATTTTTCTTTATAAATAACTCCAAGTTGATAATAAGCAGTATTGCGTTCCTTAGCAATGCTATCAATTGCTATTTGTGCAGTAGGCAATTGTTTTAAATAAAAATCGGTTGTGTATTGTGGAATTATTTTATCAGCTTCTGTTTCTTTTTTATCAGCTACTGAAACACCAGAGTTCAAAGTGTCATTAGAAATTGTATTTGCTACAGCTTCTGACAACCTCCAATTTCCTTTTGAACTTCTTTCTCCCCATAGTTTTTTAAACTCTACTTTTCCAAATGAAACAGTTGAAGGATTATAAAAGTAAAATACACTTGTAGCTGCAGTACTAGAGGCCATAGTAGGTGGTGCAAGAGAAGATTTTCGTGTTGGCGCTCCTGGGTTTTGAGTAGAAATTGCATTGTTAACTGGTCCCGCTGAACTGTTTCTTGCAATATTTTCTTGTTTTTCTTTTTCTTTTTCTTCTAAAAGTCTTTTGACATCATCAGCTGCTTTTAACTTAACAATATAATTCTCGAAGTAGGTTATTCTATCTGGTCCAGACAAAGAAACAACATGAAGGATACTATCGTTTTGCATGGCAATGGCTTCATATAAAATGACATCATCTAAATCTTTTCTAATTTTACTGATATGGATAAACTCTCTAGTTTTAGGTTGCATTTTTACTAAAGTACTATCATAATATTTTGCTGCAGTAGCATATTCCGCACTTTTAAAATGCACATTTCCAATATTTCTATAATTTGAAGCAATTAAATATTGATCTGTTTTAGCATTTTTTAGAGAACGGTTATAAAATTGCAAGGCTTGTTTTTTATTGTTGTTTTTATCATAAAAAACCCCTTTTTGATAGTATAAGACATCCAGAAAAGGTCGGTTTTCTCGATCAGCAATTAATTTATTATAGGTTTTTAAAAAAGCAGTAGAGTCTCCCTTTTCATAATCGAATAACTGCGCTTTTCTAGCATGTGCTTGAATGACATATTTCCTTTCGGATTTTCTATTCATTTTTATAACTGACTCATAACTGTAAATAGCACTGTCTTTTTTCCCCAATTCTTCGTATAACTGACCTAGAATAAAACGATATCTCGCTCTTTCATTATTGTTTTTGGTATAATCTACAGCCAATTTTAGTTTAGCAACAGCACTGTCTCTTTCTTCAAGATTTAGAAATGCTTCGGATAGCAATGCATTTGCATCGGCCAGAACTTGCTTTTTAAGTTTTTGTTCTTTCAGCAGTTTGGTCATGTTTTTTACAACAACGGCGTCATTACCTAAACGCATGTTGGTTTTTTCACGCCATATTTTAGCTTCGTAAATTCTACTACTTGTTGGGTATTTGTATAAAATATAATTGAAAGCGTCTAAGGCTGGGATAAACCTTTGATCGTAATACCTTGATTTTCCAAGTAATAAATAGGCTTCGTCCACTTGGTAATTTCTTTCTCTTCCATCAATATTCATGGAATGTTTTTGAATTGCTTTGGTAGCTTTGGTTTCCGCCAATTCAAAATCTGCATTTTTAGTTTTTTCAGTGCTTGTAGGATCATCGCCTATTTGCATTCTTTCGATTGGCAAACGCTTCCAAAAATCATCTGTACTTTTAGATTTAATCCCTTCAACTCCTTTATCTAAACCTATTTGCCCATTGTATAAAATATTGTATTTCGTGCTCAAAGCGTGGGAATTTCTAGACAAAAAACTATCCTTTTTGGTAGAACAAGCTACCAAAAAAACCAAAAATCCTACAGGAATTGAATATTTAAATATATTAGTTTTCAATGGCAAACGTTTTTATCATTAAACTTTTAAAAAAGCTTTTTAGTATAGTGACTGGTAAAAATACGTTTCTTTTTGAGAAAGTGAAAATTATATGTAGTTATTTGAGCGATGCTGCATGAGGGATGTAGTGGAAATCCTTTTTTATTTTATTTTTTTAAAATAAAAAAGATTGAGAATGAAAGCCCGACCACGCTTTTTTGGCGTGGTCATACCCTGAAAAATATATTTTAAACGGCAAAAAACGCTTCTAACTCTTGAAGTGTCTCTTCTGAAGTTTGTATGTCTTTTACAATTTCTCCTTTATTTAAAGCAACAATTCTATCACAAACCTCAACGGTATGTTGCAAATCGTGACTAGAAACTAAAATGGTTGTCTCTGGATCTTGAGCCAGTTCTTTTATCACTTTTTTTAATCTGTTTACCGTTGTCGGATCTAAATTTGCGAAAGGCTCGTCTAGAATTACTACTTTGGGATTTCCAATAAGAGTGGCTATAATCCCTACTTTTTTCTGATTCCCTTTGGACAAATCGCGTAAATACTTTTTATTATTTAGAATTTCTCCATTAAAAAACTCCTCATATTTGGTTAACAACGCATCAATGTCGGCTTTATTTTGTCCGCGCAAATCGCCTATAAAGTAAAAATATTCTTCGGGAGTTAGATACCCAATCAAGAAACTTTCGTCAATAAATGCAGCCGTAAAAGGCTTCCAAGATTCGCTAGTATTAACCTGAATTTCATTGTTAACAATTGTACCCGTTGTAGGTCTAATTAAATCGAGTAGTAAACTAAAAAAAGTCGTTTTACCAGCTCCATTATTCCCTACTAAACCTAAACTTTGTCCTTTGGGAATTTCAAGAATGTCAATTTTTAAAACTGTAGTTCCGTTATATTTTTTTGAAATATTATTTACTTGTATCATCTTTTTCTTATTTGTTATTCCAGTCCACAGTTAGCAATACTAATTTTCTTGTTGTTTGAATCCGCTAATGGTTTCGTATTTTCTCTTGGTGTACCCATCGGCGATTTTACTTAAAATAAAACTTCTAAAAACCAAACCAATAATACCTAATGTCGCAATAGCAACTGTTGCACTTTCTACATTGACTAATTTATAAAAAGCAAAGAAAATCAATGCAGGAAACAACATTAATGGCAGGCCAACAATCCATTGCGTTGCTCCAGTTCCCTGGTAATTCATGAAAGGACTTTTCTCGAGATCAATTCTTTTTTTATTATAGGATCCTGCAAATAATAAAATGGGGATGTTTACCCCTAAATTATAAACAGCACAAGACAGATTTATTGCTAATACATTCCAACCAAAATAAAGATAGGGCGTACTTAAAACTGCTAATACAATTACTGAAACCGACATTAATCCCGCTTTTGATGCTAAGTATTGTTTCATAGGAATGTTTTGTGACATCATCATTCCGTAATAATTACTATCCCATGACGGCACAAATTGCCCAAAATTAAGCATAAAAACACCTGTCATTAAAACTCCTACCACAACAAAAAACGCTGGTGTATCTTTGTAATGTGGATTGGTATAAATCAACATGCCATAAGCCAGAAAGATTAACGAGATCCAAATCACCGTTTTAGGCCTTTTATTTCTCCAAATCATTTTTAGATCCAATGCTAAGAATGGCGCTATATCACCAAAACGTTTCGTCCAAGTTAAATCAGACGTTTTTGCTTCTTCTACTTTGGACTGTAAAGAGCTGTCCAGATAAAAATTAGTTTTTAAGTAGTTGAAATTTAGAAAATACAATCCTGCTAAAATTACTATTGGAACTACAACTAATATGGGCTGCCCTACTAATCCATTTAAAAGAATTCCTGATACTATTGTAATTTTAAAAAACCCATAATAATCTAGACCAAAGAACACAAGCCCTATTGCCACAAATGGAAGAAAGGCGATGATGTTTTCAGCGAATTTCTTTTTGATTAAAAAATTAGAATAATTAACCACTAAAGCCAAAACATACATTGAAACCATCCACACAATCATATTTAGTGCATTGTAATTTCCCTTGGTAATATTGTACACTCCAAAAGGGATAATGACTAACAATGGAAAAATGTTATAAATTGAAGTCAAACTTTTAAGTAATACGAAATGAATCACCGATTGTTTTTTAATTGGCAAAACAAGTAACGGCTTGATGTTCATTACAGGTAAACTTTGCATAAAAAAGCGAAGTACCAATTCAAAAAACAACCAAAAAACAACAAAACTATTAACTATGGCTAATGGTTTTTGGTCAGGAAAACTTTTCTCTAAAATAGGATACAATGCAATTCCCAAAACAAGAAAAACAAGTAGAAAATAAACTACCAAAAACCCCATTAAAATTTTCAATCCAATACTTTTTCCAACACTTGCCGATCGAAAAAAGGCTTTCAATTCTAAATTTATAAAATGCTTGAACATGTTGTTTTTATATTTCGTTTAATAGTAAGTAGATAAAAATAATGAAAAGTTACCGTCTTACTAAAATAATCCTCAATTAATATCTTCCATTTATTTACCGTTTCCTATTTTTGTAAAAAAATTATCCTATGCCATCCTTTTTAAAATTAATTATAAAAGAAGTAAAACGCGAAACCGCTGCTGCCGTTTCGATACTTTTTAATGTTCCCGAAGAATTAAAACCAAACTATAAATTTGTTGCTGGACAATATGTTAACTTGAAACTAACATTAGACGGCCAAGAAATTCGTCGTGCCTATTCTATATGTTCATCCCCTGAAAGTGGTGATTTACGAATTGCAGTGAAAGCAGTTAAAAACGGTGCTTTTTCTCAATTTGCCAACACAAAACTAAAAGCGGGAGATGTACTTGAAGTAGGAAAACCAGAAGGAAAATTCACATTTGAACCCCAAGCAGATCGTCAAAAAAATTATGTGGCTTTCGTGTCGGGAAGTGGAATTACACCTGCACTATCAATTTTAAAGTCGGTATTAAAGAGCGAACCTAAAAGTTCATTTGTTTTGGTTTATGGGAATAAATCACCTGAAGAAACGATCTTTCATCAGGAATTGCATGACCTCCATTTACAATATGTGAGTCGCTTATTTGTACATTATGTATACAGTCAAGCCAAAGCTGATCATGCCTTGTTTGGTCGTATAGACAAATCAGTAGTCAATTTTGTTTTAAACAATAAACACAAGGAACTGGAATTTGACAAGTTTTATTTGTGTGGGCCAGAAGCAATGATTGAAACCGTTTCAAATGTCTTAAAAGAGAAAAATGTAAAAGAATCAGCCATAAAATATGAGCTTTTCACTACTTCTACCCATGAAAATGTAATTACAGAATCATTAGAAGGACATTCAAAAATTACTGTAATGGTAGATGATGAAGAAACTACTTTTGAAATGTCGCAAAAACAAACCATACTTGAGGCTTCCTTAAAACAAGGGATTGATGCTCCTTATTCTTGCCAAGGCGGTATTTGTAGCAGCTGTTTGGCACGAGTTACTGTAGGAACTGCTGAAATGACAAAAAACTCCATTTTAACAGATAAAGAAATTGCAAGTGGATTGATATTGACATGTCAAGCTCATCCTACTTCAGAAAATATTTATATCGATTTTGATGATGTTTAGAAACTCGTTTTTATCTCCATTTAATAAAAAAAGTTTGCTTTACGCAAACTTTTTTTATTAATAGTAGAACTAATTATTCAAGATCAAGATCGAATTTATCTAATAAACCCGCAAGCTGAGATTTTGAAAATTTTGCTCTCTTCATTTTATTTTCTCCTGGGTCAAAAGAATAATTTTTAGCAGTACGAAAATCTGCTTTTTCAAGATTTGTCCCTGCAAAAATAGCGCCCGAGAGGTCACCGTTTTTAAACAAAGCCATCGTTAAATCGGCATTTGAAAAATCTACATTTTGTAAGGAACAATCCATAAAATTTGTCTTTTTCATTTTCTTTTGAAAAAAAGTAGAATAGTCCAGAATACAACCTTCAAAGCTCATTGAAAACAAGAAGTTATTACAAATTGTAAAATCCAAACCCATTAATTTACATCCAATAAATTTAATGCTTTTTAACCCAGTGTTATTAAGTATTGCTAAGGAGAAATTACAGTTTTGAAAACTACACTCCATAAAATCATTATGACTTAAATCACTTTTTGAAAAGTTACAGTTTATAAATTCACACTTAAAATATTCACTATCCGTTATTTTTTGTTCTGAATAATCAATATTTTCAAATGTTTTGTTTTGGTGAAGTAAGAGATCCATAATAGTACGTTGTTGCAGATTTTTGTTCAAATGTGATTAACCTTCTAATTCTATACAGTCAAAAATGCCATTATTTAATATCGATTCCAAAAATTCGGTTTTGCAATCAATTCTTAAAATATTATCGCAATCTTCAAGGTCAAAATTCCAGATAGTATTTGGTAAAAGCCTATTAAGCATAACCGTTGCCTCTTCAAATTTTAATTTTGTGTCTACTGATGTTTTAAAAATATAAATCATTATTTGGCTTATTTTAGGCCTGCAAATTTCAATAATTACCAGATAGGATAGTAGGATTCCATAATCAATAATTAGGACTTATCAATCCTTTTACGAAACTGAATTGGAGATATACCTTCGTTTTTTTTGAAAATTCTACTAAAATAAGACTGATCATAATGACCAACCCGCATGGCAATTTCACTGATACTCAGATTAGTTTGGTATAACAAATATTTGGCTTCTAATAAAATGGTCTCTTCAATCCATTTTGTAGGCGACTTATCTGTTACCGATTTTATTGATTTGTTTAGATGATTTGGAGACACATTAAGTATTGAAGCATAATAATCAACCTGATGCTGTTGATTAATATTAGCATAAATGAGTTCTTTAAATTTAGATGTTAGCACGGTAGCAGCTGTCCCTTTTTTAGCTGCTTTTAAAGCATTTTTATTAATCTCACAAAGTAAAGCAATCAAATATGGCTGTAAAATATCCAAATTTGTGATACCTGATTCTGTATATTCAATCTGTAACCGATGTAATAACTGTAGGATAAACTGAGATTCCTTATCTGGAAAACAAGGTTTTGGATTTCCCCCTATTTTTAAAAAATTAAAATCATTTATCATTTCTAAATTCCCATATTTTCCAATTAGAATATCAGGGTGAAACTGACAAATAAACCCCTTTAAGTCAATGGGTATCGATTCTATTGAAAAAATTTGACCTGCTGGAACTACTATAATCTCATTAGATTGGGTAGTATATTCCTCGAACCCAATCTTTATTTTGTGGGTTCCGGAAATAATAAATAGTAAAGTGTGAGAAATGTGTTTGGATGGTGGTACAGGAAATTTGAGTTGATTAATTTCTTCTAATTTTAAGCAAAAGAATTGTTCTGATTTTGACTTAAAAAGAAAGTCTTTGGCAATATCATTCTCAAGAAACCTATCTCGAAAACCCTGTTGACTATATGTTTTTACTCTTTCAGTTATTTTCACTTGCAATTTTCTTGTTGAGTATTTGTTATTCATCACTTAGATTTTCAACTAACAGTTGTCTTTCAAACCAACAGAATATACAAAGTCTATTTACTGAACACTAAGTACTATTTTGTCTACAGGAATCGTTCGCATGGCTTCTTCATAGCCTTCTACTTTTTTATTTCCATAAACGGAAGTAGGCAACAAAGGATATTTTTCTCTATCCGAAATCAAACTGTTTTCTATTGGCTGATTAAAAGGCATAAATCCGGCATACGGATGTGTGGCACCCCAAAGTGTAATGACTTTCACCCCCAACATAGCTGCAATATGTGCATTACCCGAATCCATGGAAACCATTACATCAAGATTACTAATTAATTGTAATTCTTGCTGAAATTTAATTTTCCCAGCCATATTAATCACATTTCTGTACGGTGCCGCAATAGCATCTAAAATCTCCATTTCTTTTTTTCCTCCACCAAAAAGCAAGATTTTGTGTCGCGGATTTTTAGCCAATTGAGCAATTACTTCTTGCATTAAATCCAAAGGATACACTTTAGAATCATATTGCGCAAAAGGAGCAATTCCAATTAACTTTTGGTTTTCAGTTCCAATTATGTTGGTTAGTTCCTCGTTTAAAACTGCTTTTGCAGGAAACATGGGATGAGACAAATCAATTGAAAAACCCAGTTTAGCAAATGCGGCAACATGCCTTTCAAACATAGAAGCAAGTGGTTTAAAAACCTTATTTTCAAGACTGGTCAATCCTTTCTTTTCTGCTCTTCCTTTATCTACCGCCGCCACTTTTTTTCCGCTTAAAGCAAAAAGCGTACGGACTACTTGAGCACGTAAAACATTATGCAAATCAGCAAAAGCATCGATTTCCAACCGTTTTAAATCTTGGAACAAACGCAACAATCCAATAAACCCTTTGTGTTTTTCTTTTTCATCGAAAGCAAAAAAGGAAACAGTGGGAATCGTATCAAAAAAAGGTTTGAAAAAGGGTCTGGAAACCACCGTGATTTTTATATCTGGATACTGATTTACAAAAGCGCGTAAAACAGGAACCGTCATGGCGACATCTCCCATTGCGGAAAGTCTCATGACGGCGATATGCTTGATATTAGTTGGCAATTTATTTTTTTCCTTGGTACAAAACAGGATTCAATTCATCGTCATTGTACATTTTCATTTGTTTGTACACTTTCATGAATTTATCACCGTTTTCAATATCAGTCAATAAATCATCAATTGCTGATGATAAATCGGTTCTTTGTTCTAGTAAGATATTTAGTTTCGCTTGGCACTTATCTCTATGCTCTTGAGATGCTTCTTCACGAGTAGCTTCCTCATTCATGTGATAAATCTTTAATGCTAAAATTGACAATCGGTCAAATGCCCAAGCTGGACTTTCTGAGTTGATTTTCGCGTCTTCTTTTACTTTAACATCGCTGTATTTTTGTAAAAAATAACCATCAATATATTCCACCATGTCGGTACGTTCTTGGTTTGAAGCATCAATCCTTCTTTTCAAAGTTAAAGCGGCGATTGGGTCAATATTTGGATCACGAATGATATCTTCAAAATGCCATTGCACGGTATCAATCCAATTTTTCACGTACAATAAATGTTCAAATTTATCTTTTGGAAAAGGATTATTTATTGGTTGATCTACGTTATCAAATTGATGATAATCGTTAATACTTTGTTCGAATACGGAATAAGCTAATTTTGAAAACATATTTATATATTTTAATGAGACAAAGATACTTTTTATACTTTTATAAAAAAATTACAATTCATAAATCTGTTTTAGGATAACTATTTGCAGTAAAAACTGCCTTTTATCACCCAAATAAATAATAAAATTATACCATGCAAATTCACCATTTATCAGAAAAAAATAGTGTCCTCAATCATTTTTTAGGTCAAATTAGAGATGTAACTATCCATAAAGACAGCATGCGTTTTAGAAGAAACATTGAGCGCATCGGTGAAATCATGGCTTATGAAATGAGTAAAGAATTCCATTATAAAACAGTTGAAATAAAAACACCTCTTGGGGTTAAAAAAACAACAGCCATAAAAGATCAATTGGTTTTGTGTTCCATTTTACGCGCCGGTTTACCGTTACATATTGGTTTTTTGAATTATTTTGATGAAGCCGAAAATGGTTTTATTTCGGCCTACAGGCATCATCCTAATAATGATGACTATTTTGATATTGTAGTGGAATACCAAGCTATCGCTGACTTTAATGACAAATACTTACTCCTTGTTGATCCTATGCTTGCTACAGGGCAATCCATTGTTGCTGTTTATAATAAGTTAATAGAAAAAGGAACGGTGGCAGCTATTCATATCGCTGTTGTAATTGCCGCACCTGAAGGAATTGCTTATCTAGAAAAACACCTGCCTGATAATTGCCATCTGTGGATCGCTTCAATAGATGAAAAACTAAATGAACACGATTATATTGTTCCGGGACTTGGTGATGCTGGTGACTTAGCGTATGGAACCAAATTATAACTGGGAGAAAAAAGCAAAAAAGCTACAAGCGATCAGTACAAATAACACCATTTCTTTTTTTAATTTTACTTGAGGAATCTCGATATGACTTGTCGCCATTATAGCCAAAGGCGCAATCGTAAAAATTAGTATATCATTGCTTTTATTCGAAGAAACCAAATAAATTAATACCCCAATAAAAAAGGAAGCTATTATTTTTTTAAAAGATGCATGCAGTACTAAAGGCCTATTCGACAATGTTGCAAACATGGATATAACAAAGAATAAAACCACTGTTGCATAGATTGACAAGGCGGCATTTTGATAATTATTAGTAAAATAGTTAATTTCAAAATTGGTCATTACACTGCTATTAATGTATCCTTGAGCATCAATATTAAATACAATTGAAAAAAGAACAAAAATAATTCCCGCAGTAAAAAAAGCGATAAATGGTAAAATCCAATTTCTGTAATCTCTTGCTACGTGAAAAATTATAGATATAAATACCAGTGCGATATAAAGAATACTCCAAAAATGAAACAAAGACGCCAAAAATATCCATAAGGAGGCATCAAATATTTTTTCTTTTGATGCTTTTAAGGACTGAAGCGAAATTAATCTACGCAGTGCTAAAAGGATAAAGAAATTAGAAAAAACCAAATTGATATTGTCCAAAACAGAAGGAAAAAAAAGCAAGAATAGAAAGTAGAATAAAATCGTGTAGCTGCTGTCTTTACTCAGTCCGTTGCGCTTTGAAATAAAGTTGGTCATAAAAATAGACGCCAATAAAACGGTAATTATCCCTATTTTTTCAAAAATTAAAATAGTCGAATTCGTCCAACTAAAATCTTGAAATTGATAGATTGAAAAGAAAACGAGTATTAAAAATACTACTAAGGTGAAATTTAATGGTGTAGATTTTTTAAAAACACTTGTTATCATAAGGATATTTTATACTTTTGTGACTGTAAATATAATACTTGTTTAAAAAGGAAACCCTCAAGTTGAAAAAGATTCTTTAAAAAGAGTTCTTTAATCTTGAGAAATTAAAAACAACAACATAACTTTATTCGATATGAAAGCATTTTTTGAAGGAATTCAATACTTATTTGTAAATATTTTATTTGCTCCTCATGATTTCTTACGTTCATTAGAACTTAGAACTTGGTTTGGTGCAAATACTATCAACTGGATTTTCATGGCTATCTGCGCAGCAGCAATGGTATACTGGATCAAACAATTGAGCATTTTTGATGCAAACGGAGAAGAAAATCAAGATACTACGGCACATTCTTTCTTAAAATAAAACCTCCCTAATCCTATTTACTTAGGATTAAGGAAGATTTCTTTATTTATAAAAGATCGTTACCAATATCTTTTCTAAAATTCATCTTATCAAAGCTTAGTTTACCTATGTTTTGATAAGATTTTTTTATAGCCTCTTGAAAATCATCTCCATATGAGGTAACTGTCAACACTCTACCGCCATTAGTAACTACTTCATTGTTCACTAATTTTGTTCCTGCATGAAAAACAATAGAATCAGTGATGTTCTCTAGTCCCGAAATTACTTTTCCTTTTTCAAATTCTTCAGGATAACCACCCGATACCAGCATCACAGTAGTGGCGCTTCTTTCATCAATATCCAAAGTGATTTCGTCTAGTTTTTCATTGGCTACAGCCAAAAACAATTCTACTAAATCCGTTTTTAATCTTGGAACAACAACCTCAGTTTCTGGATCACCCATTCTCACATTGTATTCAATAACAATAGGTTCATTTTTCACATTGATTAACCCAATAAAAACAAATCCTTTGTATTCAATACCATCTTTTTGGAAACCTTCAATTGTTGGTTTAACGATGCGCGTTTCGATTTTTTCCATCAAAACAGCATCAACATAAGGAACTGGAGAAACTGCTCCCATTCCGCCTGTATTTAATCCTGTGTCGCCTTCGCCAATGCGTTTGTAATCCTTGGCTGTAGGTAGAATTTTATAACTTTTACCATCTGTAAGTACAAAACAGCTTAGTTCGATACCGTCAAGAAATTCTTCGATAACTACTTTTGAACTTGCGTCACCAAATTTTTGACCCACAAGCATATTGCGTAATTCTTCTTTGGCTTCTGCCAAATCATGAATAATCAAAACGCCTTTTCCTGCTGCTAGACCATCCGCTTTTAAAACGAAAGGCGGTTGTAAGGTTTCAAGAAAGTCACATCCTTTTTCTACAGTCTCAGCTGTAAAACTATCATAAGCAGCGGTTGGGATATTGTGTTTTACCAAAAATTCTTTGGCAAACTCTTTACTTCCTTCTAATTGAGCACCAATTTTTGATGGCCCAATAACTGGAATATGGTTTATTTGATCATCGTTTTTAAAAAAATCAAAGATTCCTTTTACCAAAGGATCTTCTGGTCCTACAACTACCAAGCTTACATTATTACTTAATACAAATGCTTTCATCGCATCAAAATCAGTAGGACTCATGTTCACATTCGTCGCAATCGATGCGGTTCCTGCATTTCCTGGTGCAACAAAAAGAGTATCGCAAAGTGGGCTTTGAATCATTTTCCATGCAAAAGCATGCTCTCTTCCTCCTGAACCCAATAGTAAAATATTCATGTGTGTGTTTTTTAGTTGTGGTGCAAAAATAATTGCTTTTGGACGTAAAAAATAATTAATTTTTAAAAACTTGCTGGTTCTTCCTAATTAGTTGTTGTTAAATATTATTTTTGAAGAAATAAACACCTAAAATGCTACCACTTTTTGACTTATCGCTCCAGTTAAACGGTTATCCCATAAAGCAGTCCACTGCTGAATTGCGACAAATTGCAGCTTTATCTCAAAAAGAATATGAAGCATTTTTAACACATAAAAAAAAGGAAATTGTATCCTTTCATTTAGAAAATAATTCCTTTTATAAAGAACTTGTTGGTACTTCAGATTATGAGAATTGGTCCAATTTACCAATTTTGAATAAAAAAAATCTCCAAAAACCTTTATTAGAGAGACTTTCTAGCGGATACAATACTAAAAATAGCTATCTCAATAAAACTTCAGGCTCTAGTGGTGATCCTTTTATTTTTGCCAAAGACAAATACAGCCATGCCCTAACCTGGGCTTCCAATATCTATCGTTTTGGATGGTATGAAATTGATTTCAATCATTCCTATCAAGCGCGTTTTTATGGAATTCCTATGGATTTCATTGGCAATAAAAAAGAACGTTTAAAAGACTTTTTAAGCCACCGCTTCCGCTTTACCATTTTTGACTTATCAGATGCTGTTTTGGAGGGTTTTATAATTCATTTTAGAACCAAAAAATTTGATTACATCAATGGCTATACTAGTTCGATTGTGTTATTTGCTAAATTTTTACAAAAAAAGAATATCGTATTAACAACTATTTGCCCAACCCTAAAGGCTTGTATGGTTACCTCAGAAATGCTTTTTGAAGATGATAAAATACTGTTAGAAAAACAATTGGGAATACCTATCATTAATGAATACGGAGCATCTGAGCTTGATTTAATTGCTTTTCAAAATCCAGAAGGAGAATGGCAAGTAAATTCAGAAACTTTATTTGTGGAGATACTGGACGAAAATAATAAAGTACTTCCTTATGGTCAAGAAGGGCGCATTGTAATTACTTCTCTTTTTAACAAAGCACATCCTTTTATTCGATATGAAATTGGTGATATTGGAATTTTGGATGAAAAAAGCACCTTGCAAAAACCCATTCTGAAAAAATTAATTGGAAGAACAAATGATGTTGCTGTGCTACCAAGTGGAAAAAAAGCACCAGGTTTAACCTTTTATTATATTACAAAAAGCATCATTGAAGACGATGGAAATGTAAAAGAATTTGTCATTAAACAAACTCAAACCGACACTTTTGAAATCAAATATGTTAGTGAAACGGAATTGAATTTAGCACAAATTAAAAAAATTGAAAAAGCCATTATTCTCTATCTAGAACCCAACTTGAAGTTTAGTTTCATTAGAAAAAATAGTTTAAAAAGAAACAAAAGAGGAAAATTGAAACAGTTTAAATCGATGGTTTAATTTGCTTAATATACCTTGGTTTTATAAATAATTGAGTGAATAAAAAAAGCTTCATACAAGCCACCGCAATTAGAAAACTAAAACCGTGAAACCTTCTATAAACGGCAAAATTATATTTTATCAAATCCAACTTTGAAGTCGAAATAGAGTCGTTTCGTACTCTATAATAAGCCAAACTTTCAGGTACAACATGTGCTATTTTTATCTTTTTTAGTACCGTTAACCAAAGCATCCAATCTTGGCGTTTTCGAATGGAAGAAATGGGAATTTTTCCAAAAAAATTGATATCATAAATAGCGGTAAGATTCCCCACATAATTACAAAAAAACAATTCGCGATAACTCAAATGTACTGGTGCTTCTACTCTCTTATTTAAAGGATTTCCTGCTTCATCAATGCAATCATAAAAGGAAAAAGTAAATGGCAAATTCTTGTTTATAAGAAAATCAATTTGCTTTTTTAATTTTTCAGGTTTCCACAGATCATCGGCATCTAGGAAAGCAATATACTGTCCTTTGGCTAACGCCAATGCCGAATTTCTAGCCACACCAGTTCCAGAATTTTTTTCTAATCTAGAATATTGAATTCGGTTGTCTTTTATAGCTAGTTCCTCAACAAGGCAAAGAGTTGAATCTGTAGAACAATCATCAACAAGGATAATTTCCCAGTTTGTATATGTTTGGTTTTGCACGGAACGAATAGACTCTGAAATAAATTTTTCAGAATTGAATGTTGGAATTAGTATCGAAACCAAAGGTTGTCCCATATTAATATGCTTTTTTATCTCCTTTTAAGATATTGATAACGGTCATGTAAATTATCTTTAGATCTAAAATTAATGACCAGTTTTCAATGTAGAAAACATCCATTTTTATTCGGTTTATCATGTCTTTTTCGGTCTCAATTTCTCCCCTAAAACCGCTTACTTGAGCTAGACCTGTAATCCCTGGTTTTACATAATGGCGCACCATGTATTTTTTAATTTTACTACCATATATTTTATTTTGCGACCATAAATGCGGGCGTGGTCCTACTACAGACATTTCTCCAAATAAAACATTTACAAATTGAGGCATTTCATCCATGCTCGATTTTCGCATCAATTTGCCTATATTAGTTACTCTAGGGTCGTTTTTTAAAGCTTCTGTTTCCGTTGAACCGTTCATTCTCATAGAACGAAATTTATAACAGTAAAACTGTTTTTCACCAATTCCTGGTCGGCCTTGTTTGAATAAAACAGGCCCTTTGGACTCTAATTTAATTAAAATAGCTAATAAGGGAGCTAACCATGATAGAATACCAATAATTACTGTTAACGAAAAAACAATGTCAAAAAATCGTTTAAAAATTTTTATTACGGGCTCATTTAAAAGAGTTTCTTTTAACGACAATACTGGGAAAAAATCGTAATAGTCTATTTTTAAATTCTTTGAAAAAATATCTTTTGTATCTGGTATAAATTTTATTGTTTTATTGTTTTCATCGGCAAATTCAAGCAAGTCTTTTAGCTGTACATTAGAAACTTCGTTTAGTGAACAGTATATTTCGTCCACTTGATTAGTTAGAGCAAAGGTTTTCAAATCCAGCAAATTACCTTTAATCTCTTTATTTATTTTTTTATCTGAAAAATAGCCTAAAAACTGATATCCATACTCTTTCCTAGTTTCAAAAAGCTCCTTTAATTGAATCGATTCAGGTGTATACCCTACAATTACAGCATATCTAAAATTACTTCCTACTATTAATCGGTATTTTTTTAAACAATAAAACAAAAAGAATTTTGAAATTGTAATCAAAACCAAGCTACCTACAATAAATAAAACGATGCACTCTGAATTAAAAACAGCTTGATCATAAAATGGAAAAAAGGCAATGACAATTAGAAGAAAAATAATTCCTTGCTTAATTATTTTTGAGATTATTTCTATCGTTTTTGTAAAACGAAAAATCGCATAAAATTTCAAAAAAACTGCAGTTAAAACCCAACCAATATTGAGGTAAATAATGTAATAAGGAATGTTTAAATTAAGGTCACTAAATAAAAAATAAGCCAAAAAAGAGATCACCATCAAGTCCATTAGAATACTAATGGGCCTAATATATTTAGAATATCTTCCTATTTTGGATGTTGTCATGATTGGCTAACCTGTTCTTGATGCTTTGCATATTATTAATGCTTGCTTTATAGACCTACTATTTAATATAAGCCGTAAAATCTTTGTGCTCTTCTTTGGAAAGTTCTTCTTTGGATAAAGATTTGAAATAATCATACGTTATTTTCATTCCATCAGCACGATTTACAGTTACATCCCAACCCAATATTTCTTTGGCTTTAGTAATGTCTGGTTGTCTCTGTAAAGGGTCATTTTCCGGTAACGCGTGATAGACAATTTTTTGATTCGTTCCCGTCAATTTTATGATTTCTTCGGCAAAATCTTTAATAGTAATTTCGTCTGGATTCCCAATGTTTACTGGATATACATAATCCGAATGCAATAATCTAAAAATTCCTTCGACTTGATCGTCTACATAACAGAAAGAACGCGTTTGCAGACCATTTCCAAAAATGGTTAAGTCTTCCCCACGAAGTGCTTGCCCAATAAATGCAGGAATTACGCGACCGTCATTGAGTCGCATCCTAGGTCCGTAGGTATTAAAAATTCGAACAATTCTAGTTTCAACACCATGAAAAGTATGATATGCCATGGTTATTGATTCCTGAAAACGTTTGGCTTCATCATACACACCTCTAGGCCCGATGGTATTTACATTTCCATAATACTCTTCGGTTTGAGGGTGTACTAGTGGATCACCATACACTTCAGAAGTGGAAGCAATCAAGATTCTGGCATTTTTTACGCGAGCCAAACCCAAAAGATTATGCGTACCAAGAGAACCAACTTTAAGCGTTTGTATTGGTATTTTTAAATAATCAATCGGACTTGCTGGTGAAGCAAAATGTAAGATATAATCCAATTGTCCTGGAACGTGAACAAACTTAGTAATATCATGGTGATAAAATTCAAAATGTTCTAATTTGAACAAATGTTCTATGTTTTTTAAATCGCCAGTTATGAGGTTATCCATTCCAATAACAAAATATCCTTCTTTGATAAAACGGTCACACAAATGTGATCCCAAAAATCCAGCAGCTCCAGTAATCAGTATTCTTTTCATATGGGTTTTTATAGTTTTGTAATGGGTTTGGGACTATTTTTTGCATTAAAAACGCAAAAAAATATGGTAAAAAAGACAACTCCCCGTTGTCTTGATAAAAATGATTCTGTCAAAAATAAACTTATCATTAATACTGCAAAAGAAATAGCAACAAAATCTTTTGATTTTATTGCGTTTCTCAAGCTCAAAGATACAATCAAGAGTAACAATAGTAATCCTACTATTCCTGTTTCGGCGAAAATTTGGACATATTGATTATGAAAATTCTTGTTTTGATAGCCATCGTGAGTCGCATCACCAGAAAAAATAGTATGCTCTTTGCCTTTTTCTTTTATTCTAAAATCGGATGCATTCAACCCATATCCTTTAAAAAACACATTATCTTCTTCTAGCATTTCTTTAAAAATCCGTATTTGATACACTCTAAAAGCAGTTCCGGAAAAATAATCATTCTGATTAAATTTATCTTGGGTCCAAGCTTGATTGACACTTACAGTATTGACAGCATCAGTTCTTAAACTAGTTTTGTTTTCAGTAGTATTTGAATTCCATTCCACCAGAAACCGCTCTTTAATTTTAGTCGAAAACAGCAACATAATTATTGCTAATAGAAACAGACTCACGACTGCTTTTTTTTGTTTCAGTTGTCCTTTCGAATAAAATAATTCAAAAACAATTAGCAGTAAAACAAAAACTACAATGATATTTTTTGACGACAGTAAAAAGATAAAAATGGCCAATAAAAATGCAATAATTGAATTTAATTTAGATCTTTTCTCTTTCGAATAAAAATAAAAAAAAGCAACCGACATATAAACCGAAACATGAATGGCATTTAGATCATCGGTTACCAACTCATGGTAAAAGAAAACAGAATTGTCTCTTGTAATACTATAACGAACAACTGCTTTGATCAAAAAATAAACAACATAAAAGAACATTCCGAAACTATAATATTTAAGCAACAGTTGTTTTTTACTTTCGTCAAAAGCAGGAAAACTCATGAAACAAACTGCAAAGACCAATAATGGAAGTTCCTTTGAAATTGCTTTAATAGAAGCGTTTAAATCGTGACTCCACAATAGTGAAAGTGCCATTAATACATACAGGAAAACTAGTAAAAATAGATTTTTATCTATCTTGAAATTTGATTTTTTAGCATAAAACAAAGTCGATAAACCAAAGATTCCCATTGCTATACTATTGATAGCATAACTTAACGGAATGGTGAGTAAAACAACTAATAGCAGCAGTAAAGGCGGACTTTGCTTATGAAGAAGCATCAGTTCCTGAAATGCTTTTTTCAAATAAGCGTAAATAGTCTCCATTTATTTTATCCCAGTTAAATTCATTTATAATCGTCTCAAAATTCTTTTGAATTTTGTTTAAACAGTCTTCTCTTTTTACTGTTAAAAGTAGTTCTTTCACTTCTATAGCATTCGAAAAATAAAATGCGTTTTCTTTTAAAACAGCTTTATTAAAATTGTTGTCGTGAGCCATAATTAACGCCTTTGACGCCATGGCCTCTAATAAAGATGGGTTGGTACCTCCAACTGAATGCCCGTGAAAATACAGATTACTGAAATACCTTAAATTATTGAGGTGCTCCAAATTAAAAATCCCACCCAAAAATGCAATGTTTGTATGCGCTTTGAACTTCTTTTTTAAATAGTCTCCATATTTGGTTTTATGATTGCCAACTACAATAATTTTCATCATAGAATTGCTCAACACCACACCATCTAATACCATTTCCAGATTATTTTCGGGTTCAAACCGAGCCATAATCATGTTGTAATTGTATTTCGAGAGCTCATAATCCGTTACAATGGATTCATCAGGATTCATAAATGGATGTGCACCATAAGCAATATAAGCAGATTCTTTTTTATATTTATCTTTTAAATAGGTTTGAATTCCCAATGAATCAGCAACCAAAAAATCACTACTAACGGCAGCCAATCGCTCAGCAAATTTAAGAAATTGTTGCACTGGCTTGGAATATTTCGTTCGCTTCCACTCTAGCCCGTCCATATTTGTTATAATAATGGGTTTCTTAGGCAATAGGAAAAACCAGATCGAATTGCTTGTATATCCCAGTTGAAGTATGATGTCAAAATCCCTTTTTCTAGAATCCATAATGCAGTTGAAATCATATACAAATTGTCCAAAAGTTCCCATTTTATGCTCAGGATCATTTTTATGGATGATATTTACCCCTTTGAATGTTTTTTCCTGAAATACATGATTGTGAGAATTATAAACATATACTTCATGTCCTTTTTCAACTAGAAAAACAGAAAAGAACTCAGCAAATTGCTCAAAACCAGAATAGTTATTGGGTATTCCTCGCGTTCCTAAAATAGCTATTCTCATACTGTTTATTCCAATTTAATGAACCAAAAATAGGTCTTTTACTATTTATTTAAGTTGTTGATTCTCATTTATTGCTTTTAGAAAAACCTCAGCCGCAATTTCCCAATTGTATTTCTCTTTTATTATTGATGAAATAACACTGTTTTGCCCTTCTTGCTTCAATCCCCAAACAATAGCACGATTCAAATCGTTTTCATCATTCGAATTAAATAATCCCTCCTTTAAAAAATAAAAATCAGACATGGCAGTTGCATTCGAACAAAGCGACGGAATTCCTACTGCCGACGCTTCTAGAGGAGGAATTCCAAAACCTTCAGCAATTGATGGGTAAATCGAAAGTCTAGCACCACGAACAACAGCAACTAATTCATTGAAGTCCAATTTATTTAAATCAATTATTTTTTCTTTCATTTCACTGCTTAACGTTTCAAAATAATCTAAATATGCCCTATTAGGTATGGCTTTTTCTCCTATAAAAACGAGATGATGGTTTTTGTAGTATTCCTTTTCAACAAAAACCTTCAATAAGAAATCATGGTTTTTTCTAGGTTCCCAACGGCTTATGAATAAAAAATAATCTTCAATTCCGTAGTTCTTTTTTACCTTTTCAGCCACTGTTTTTTTATCATAATCCTCAAAAAAAACAGGATCAACCGCATTGGGAGTTATAGTTACATCGGCACGATTAAAATGATTAACTATGCTGTTTTTGGAATATTCAGAAACCGTCAAAACAATAGCAGCTCGTTTAATACTCCATTGGAAAAGATATTTTTTTGAGAGTTTATAACCCAAGGGGAAATATTTTGGAAAATCTAAAAACAACACATCATGAATCGTGACAATGTATTTACAGTACGTAATGGGCGGTATGATGTATTGAAAATGAGCATAATCAATATTCAGTTTTTTTATAAACCGAGGAATATCAATCAACAATCTTACATATTTATTATTTGAAGTATATTTTAAATAGGTCACATTATCGTGTTCTCCAAAAGTGTCTTTAAAATTATTGGTGTGCGATGCAAAATAAAAGTGGTGTTCTTTATTCTTTATTAATTCTGTATATAAACCCGCTATGTAGGTAGTAGTCCCTTGAGGACTTCTATCAAATACACTACAATCTATAAAAAATTTCAGCTCTTTCATCCTTCTATTTCTTTTACAAAAACCGAACTTCTTTCAAAATAAAGCAAGCCTCCTAATATAAAAATAATCACATCGCGTCCATTATAAATTCCTGTGATGGTCAAAGAGGTAAATACATATACTAAACCTATTCCCGAAATAAAAACCAAAATCATTCTCTTGTTATTGTGCTTGCGATACAATGCTAAATAGAGTGTTCCAAAAAACAAAAATAGTATGATTATCCCAATACTTCCCGTTTTATAAAACACATACATATAGCCATTATGCAATTCTGAAATGTACCTAATCCCTTCTTTCTCTCCTGTAAGTGGCGCTTTGAATTTCAAGTTTACCAATGAACCAAAACCTGTTCCAAACACAAAACTACTTGGGTTTTCTTGCATTAAGGCATAGGCTCTTTTGGCCTCATAGCCACGCCAATGATCCCACAAATCCTTATGATTTTCCCGGTCAATTTTGGTTTTGAATAATTCAGCAGGAGCAATTTTCACCTTAAAAAGAAACCCTTCCATCCCTGGTTTATTTCTTTCTATTTTAACCGTATACAAATAGCCGTAAAAAAGGGCAATGGCAGTAATAAAAAGCCCCAGAAAACGGATTGTTTTTTTGTTTAAGACCGTATATCCATAAATAGACAACAATAACACTAGAGCCACCACAATCATTGTTCTTGAGAAATACAAAACATTTGACACAAACAATATAAATACAATTACTCTAGTCAATAAACGACTTTTTAACAAGTATTCCTTTTGAAAATAGCTATACGATAAAAGGAAAAAAAGTGCAAAAAGTTCCAAGAAATTATCCTTTCCAAATTCTCTAATCGCATCCACAGAAACGGAAAAAATGTTCCCCATAAATATCAAAACTAGAAAATGTATAATAGCCGATGCCAATCCGCAGTAAACAATAGTCTTTATAAACAAATTGAAATTATTGATTTTCTTATAGAACAAAAAACCAATTAAGAGTCCTACAATAGGTTTAGAAAAATGAAAAATGTCTTTTATAAAACCATAAATGGGATAACTATTGAATATTGTTCCTATAAAACCCAATAAAAAAAGTAATAAAACTGGCGCAATAATCTTTAAGAAACGGGCTTCTATTGCTAGTTTTTCATAAAAGAAATAAAGCATCAAAACCCCTATTTGAATGAACAAATTTAACTTGAATGAAGGCAGATACAATTGCAACAAAAGTACAAGTATAAAGAGTGAAGTATAAAATTTCGATTTGCTTACAATCATCAATTAAAGTCTATTGTTTTTATAAAATATAGTTTCTAGTTTCTTTTTAAAAACTGCTTTATACGCTTTACTAGTTTGTTTACAGATAAAATAAATTCCAATGTTTTTTTATTAAATCCCTTGAAATGTTTAGCAATATAAATTTCATATCCCTTGACCAACAAATGATTTTTGGAACTATTAAACCCTACAAAGTGAATATAACTATAATTGGACAAGAAAACTCTTTTATAACCCTTGTCGGCGATTTTTTTAGAAAAATCTACATCTTCTACATATAAAAAATAATCTTCGTCAAAACCGTCTATTTCTTTAAACACTTCAGTGGGTAGCATCAAAAAAGAGCCGCTCAACCAGTCTACTTCATAAACCTTTTTAGTGAAAATACCAGTCCTAAATTCGGACCCTATTTTCATTAATTTTTTCATTTGAAACAGATTTTTGTAATTCGGAAAATTTCCCGCCGAGGCTAAATATTTTTTATTCCCATCCAGCATTTTTATTCCCACAACTCCTATTTTCGCATCGGATTTCAAAAAATTCAAAACGGGTAAAAGTGGATCTAGAACTATTGTATCATTGTTTAATAGCAGCAAATAATTCCCTTTTGCCTTTCTAACTGCTTCATTGTTTCCTTTTCCAAAACCAAGATTAACATTTGATTCAATTAAAATAATTTCAGGATAATTAGCTTTCAAATAAGCGCAACTGCCGTCTTGGGAATTATTGTCAATCACTATTATTTCGAACTCTATGTTTTTTAGATTCTGAAATAAAGCATCAAAACATTCCTTTAAATAAATTAATCCGTTATAGTTGACAATTACAACTGATAGTTCTGGAGGCATTTTTTAACTGTTATAAAAGGTAAATCTACATAAAAGTAAAGAAACCCAATTTCTTTTTAATGACAATAACAAAAACAATGTTTACCACAACATTAGTAATTAAACTTGCCAATGCGGCTCCTTCAATTCCATAACTAGGTATTAACCCTAAATTTAAGGCAACATTCATTAGAAAACCGAATAAAAATATGTTTCTTACTCCCTTTTGATGGTTCGTCATATTCAAAATCTGATCCACATTACCCGTCATTGCATTAAAAAGGGCGCCAAGCGTAATCAGTATTAAAGTCGTCTTGCCCGCTATGAATCCCTCACCGAATAATCGAAGGATGTTTTCACTAAAAAAAATGATTCCTATGGCTAATGGAATTGTGAAAACAATGACCAATTGAGTCGAGCGGTTAATCACTTTTTTCATTTCGCTGAAATTGTTTTGATGAAATAACGCTGCTACTTTAGGCATAATAATCACATTCATCGACAGAACGAAAAAAAGAGTAAGATAACCCAGTTTAAACGCAGTGTTATAAATTCCTATCTGGCTTTCACTTTCTATACGACCCAGCATGAGGATATCCGTCCAATTTAATAAAATGAGAAATATACCGCTAACCATCATTGGAAATGATTTTTTCAATATTTCTTTACTCCTTATTTCGGGGAAAGTAATTTTAGTTTTTTTATAAAATAATACTACTAACGCTATTAAAACTGTTAATATAATTGAGCTTACATAAGCTAGAAAAGTAAAAAATCCAGTTAGATTATAATAATAAAATGCTACTAAAAACAAGGCAAACGACACGCTTGGAAAAATATAGAAAAACAAACCATAAGCAATGATTTTTTTTACTGAAATAAAGTAATAACAAATTATTTCATGAAAAATCATAAAAGGAATACTGAAGGATACCACCAGAAAATAATTTAAAAGCGAGGGTTTTTGAAAAACAGTTTCCGAAAAAAATTGAGCACCAAAAGAAAAACATAGAATAGGAAAAAGAGAGGAGATCAAAACAATTGCACCCGATTTTAGTAATAATCCCTTTAGTTTTTCAACATTGTCTATTCTACCAGCAAAACTTACAAATGCATTTGGAACCCCCAATGCGAATACCATTGCTAAAATTTGTAAAACCGTTAATGCCAATGCGTAAGTTCCATAATCCGCTTCCCCATAAAAATTAGTGATAAACCACATGGAAATGAAACTAAATACCATGGCGAACATCCTAAATAAAAAGGAAAAACCACCTTGAGAAAGCAGGTATTGTATCGTTTCTCTATCTTTTATCCCCGTTTTAAACATCCTTATTCTTCTGTTTTTATTTCGCAAAGTAATTCAGTAGCAAGTTTTTCCCAATCTATGATTGGAGACATCGTTTCTTGATGCATATGAGTGCTTAAACTGGGAATTGGCGATACACAAAGGAGTTTATTGAAAAAAAATGAACGGCCAAAAAGGGTTGCGCTTAAGTAACCATCGTTTGCCCTTTTTGATGATTTAATGAATGTTTTTCTATGTTTGATCAACTCTTTTGCTTCAATTAAAAAAGTAAAAGTAGTATTCGAAATTTGCCTCCAATGGGAATCTTTGGTATGAAATATAAAATTCTTTGTAGCGTATTTAATAGTGTATCGATCAGGGTAATCACAAGGATGAATAACTAGATTGGGTTTGCTTAAATATCTTTTAAATGAAAAAAGAGAAATGGTTCTTTTTCTTAAAAGTTGGTTTAGTTTAATTCTACCCGGAACAATTAGGTCTTTTACTTTTATTAAATTAAGTATCTTTTTAAAACTGTCCTTAGTGTGTAAATAATCATCTTCACAAAAATAAATCCACTCTTCACTATTGATTTTCTCAGCTATTTTTATGGATTCCAGTATTGACTTATCGTTACCAAATACACCTTCTATTAACTCAATATCATATTTCAAAAAAAAATCTCGCGTTTCTTTAGAAAGAGCATCCCCTATTACAATCATTTTATAATCGATTCCCTCTAACGCATTCAACAGACTTTTGAAACAAATTTTAATTAGTGTTCCTTTATCTAAATTAAAAGGTCGTGCTGAGTTATTCACGGCGTTTACAGCATCGCAAGATCTAAAAATCACATTAATTTTAATATTTTCCGAAGCTGAATTCATTAGATTATTAATTGGTTTTGTAGGTTTTAAAAACTTACTTAATAAGTTGCTCGAGCACCGCTTTTACCGCTTCGTCATGAGGATATAAGGATGCGCCTTTGACTGAATTGGGATCTTTTCTTTTTAACGATCTTGTTTTATAATCTATAATAGTTGTGCTTTCATCAGGTCTGAAATAATTGAAAATGGTGCTGTCATTGGCCACAAAATTTTTGTCAAAATAGTCAAACGCAACCGTGTTTAAAACAATCTCTTCGTTCTTTCTATTTACTCCAAAATCAATTCTAAGTTTTACAGGCAATACAGCTTCTGGTAGCATAAAGGTGACTTTTTGTCCTATTTCTTTCCCTTCAACTGGAAGCCAGATAGAATGTTCTTCGCTATAGTCTTCGGCCATATCTTGCCCGTAGTACAAATGAAGCGTGTCCCTTTTCTTAATTAATAAATCTAGTGAAACCTTAAATAATTCCTTTGTCTGGTCAATTTTCTCCGTTTTATCTACTTCTTTTTTACATGAAACTAAAGAAAGAAGTGCTAAAAAAAGGGGGATAAACAATTTTATTTTCATGAATTCAGTATGTTTTTTTGAGTGAATTGAAAACTATAATTAGAGTGTAAATTAATTATCAAGCTTTTGTTTTGCTGCTTGTTTTTTATAAAAATTGATAAATAAACTCCAAATAATGAAAAACAAAATAAGTAAAAAAGGAAGAATTAATTTTAACTTTCCACCAATAAAACTTTGGTGTTGTTTATTCAAAGTAGCGCTATTTTCTTTTATAACTTTATCCATTCCTATCAAGTCAACCCTTAAAACTCCTTGTTGATAAATCAAGTCTCCTTTTGTTTTTATTATGTCATTTAACTGTGTGTTCTCGTTGTAATAAACCAGCTTATCACTTTGTTTTCTACTGTTTACATCACTAGAAAACCCCTTTAAAACAGCATCAATTTGGGCAATAATCGTATCATTTTTACTCAGTTTTATTTGAGCGTTTTTCAACTCCTCAATTTGAACTTTCTTAAAATAATCTGATTCATTCAAGAAATTTAGAATTGGCTCAATAGTTGATTTCTCGGTTATTAAATCATTCGTGGTAATGACTATTTCATGATTCGTATAATTTTTACTAGTCAAATTATCTTCCAATATTTTTTTAATATCCCCATCTTCGGCCATTAACTTGATTAGCTCAAAATTTTCTGATTTATTTTCAATGAATTTATATACATCTGTGATGGGTTCTATCTTAATTCCTTTTATCGTTTTTGGTTTTTTTAACCCTACACTATTTTTTAAAAATAAGGTGTCGCCTTCGATAATTTTAGCATTTATTAAATCAATTTTAGCATATAAATAATCCGCAGATTTAAAATTTGGGGCAACAATTATTTGCTGATCATATGTTTTTTGAGTGGTATCTAAGAAAAAACCAAGCCCAATCCCCAATATTAGTAAAGCAATTATTACAATCACATTTCTAATAAAGAACTGAATACATCTAAATATTAAAGCACTAAAATTTTGAAATAGACTCCCTATTTTATTAGAAATCTGTGATAAATCTATTTCTTGATTTTCAGTATTTTGGGGTAGGTTTACACTCATTATTTACTTTTGTTTAGTATTAAAAATTTGTTCCAATATTTTAATTGTAATCAAATAAGTGGGCTTTACACCAGTAGTTCCAAGACCTCCAGAAGCTAGAGTACTTCCAGTTTCAAGCGGATTATCCGATGCATAATAGGCATATCTTACTTTTATATCCTTGGGTACGCTTTTTCTAATTTTAGATGCTGATTGAATCGCTTTTTGATAATAAGAACCTTCCATTTCTAGACCAATTACACCCCAAGTCGATTCATGGAAAAACTTCAATAAATCCCTATTTTGTAATGATGTACCAAGAACAGTAACCATTGGCCCGGCAAAAACTGCAATATCATTTCCTTCAAACATATCGGCCGTTAATTCATTTTCAAAAAAGTAATTATCAGCCGTTCCTTCGTTTATATGTGCATTCGGAATCATGATATCTCCTTTTCCTCCTTCTAGAATTCCTGCTTTTCCCATGATAGAAACTGATTCTACATTGAGTAAAGTATCTTTCTTGAACGGTTTCAGCAATTCATCAATTGTTTCATAGGCTTGTTCCCCAAATGCATAATCCATTACAATTAAAACTGGTTTTTTGTCTCCAAGTTTGGCTGTAGGGAAGGACGAATTAGCCCAATTGATTTTTTCAGTATCAAAAATTTGTACATCAATATTTGTTCCTGAATCATCTAAAACAGAGATCATTCCATGCTTCAATGCTACTTCTTCTACTTTGTTACGAACTTCATCCGCGCCAGATTTACTTAATTCCTCATAAATAAAGAAATCCGACTTGTCTTTAAACTTTGTTTTTAAAACTGTTGTTGCAAAAATAGAATTCATTACACTATGCATATTGGCACTAATCACATGAATTGGACGGTTTATAAGTCCGTTTTCTTTTAGAACCTCCTTGATATTGGTCGCCCATCTTTCACCATGAATGTGATGCCCTAAACGCTCTCTCAAAATAGGACTAAAAGTGATTGTTCTTTTATTATTGTCAATGATTTCTTCAATCGCTAATTTACCTAACCAAAAAATAATTTGCAAAAAACGATCTGGAGCGGCATCTGAACCAAAAGCATCATAGATATCTAGTACTTCTTCAAAAGTTCTTCCAAGGATATTTGCAGCATGCGAAATGGCTTTCTCTTTTTCAACAAGAGATAATTTTTTTGTCTGTGAAACTGCATGTTGTAATTTTACCCAATCGCGAGAAACTTCTCCTGCATCATCAAGTAGCACTCTATTTCTTATTTTATGAGACTCGATGAAAATAAACGTTAAATGCGTCAAAATATCGTAAATATCTGATCGCCCACGTGTAATTTCAACATTCATTTGCTCCTCATCAATTCGGTAACAATTACGACGCCTTTTTGGAGGAATAATTGCTTGAAAATGGGATTTAGAATAGCCTTCATCTGAAGTTAAATTGATGAATCTGCATTCTTCAATTCCTATAGGAAGTCGTTCAATCACATATAACAGTCCGTTTAATTCTACTTTTTCTTCGGCGATATTTCCATATATTTCTGGACGTAATGTCATTAAAGCTTCCCTTAAAGTATCTCCTGAAATACCCATCGGTTTATAAAAACCTCTATTGAATAAATGGCGCATCGTGATGTACATTTTTTCAATAGCTGCCGATGATTCTTGTGCTCTAGAGCGTGATATATTTTTACTGTCTTTCATTTCTTCTATAATTTCTAACCAACAAATGTAATTTTTATTTTTTATCCAAAAGCGCTACGATATCTCGATTATCAGAAAGTCTTGGTATTTTATTTTGACCTCCTAGTTTCCCAATCGATTTCATATATTCTTGAAAACCGTTTTTAGCAACTCTTGTTATTACCACTTTTTGTAAAATGTTTCCTCTTATTAAATCGTCGTAGTAAATGTTTTGTTTTCGCATAGCGTCATCAATCGCTTCCGCAAAAGTGATCAAGTTTACTGGTTCATTTTCAAATTCAATGAACCATTCATGATAGGGTAATCCGCTAGCAGGATTGATTTGTGGCGCTACAGTAAACTCATTGACACGAACATTTGTTCCTTCCATCGCTTCTTGTAAGGCATTTTCGACTTCTTTACCAATGACATGTTCTCCAAAAGCCGAAATGTAATGCTTGATTCTCCCAGAAACAATAATTCTAAACGGTTTTAATGAAGTAAATTGAACCGTGTCTCCTATATTATATCCCCAAAGACCCGCATTAGTAGAAATAATTAGAACATAATTCACCCCAAGCTCGACTTCACCAATCGTATATCGTCTAGGTTTCTCCGTATAAAATTCATCGCTTTTTACAAATTCGTAAAAAATACCCGCTTTTAAAAGCAGTAGCATTCCTTTTTCTTTTTGGGAATCTTGGTAGGCAAAAAACCCTTCCGATGCAGGGAATAATTCAATACTGTCTACTTTTCTACCTATTAAGTTTTCAAACTTTGCTCTATAGGGTTCATAATTCACCCCACCGTAAATAAACAAATTAAAATTCTTAAAAATATCTCCTACTTTCTTTCCTCCTTTTTGTTCTAATCGCTCAAAATACATTTGAACCCAAGAAGGAATTCCTGAAATTACGGTCATATTTTCATTAAACGTTTCCCCAACAATGGCATCAATTTTGGTTTCCCAATCTTCAATACAATTGGTTTCTAATGAAGGCATGCGGTTTTTTTGCAAATATTTCGGGACAAAATGCGCTACAATCCCTGATAACCTTCCAAATTGTATTCCGTTTTTTTCTTCCAAAATTGGGCTTCCCTGTAGGAAAATCATCTTTCCATCAACAAAGTCAGCTTTACCTGTTTCGTGAATGTAATGCAAAATAGCATTTCGAGCCGCTTGAATATGAAAAGGCATCGATTCCTTAGTCAATGGAATATATTTAGCTCCTGAAGTCGTTCCTGAAGTTTTAGCGAAATAAAGCGGTTTCCCTTTCCAGAGAATGTTTTCTTCTCCTTTTACTACTTTTTCAATGTAGGGTTTTAAGTCCTCATAATCCCTAATGGGAACTTGGTTTGCAAAATCTTCAACCGTTTTTATTGTATCAAAATGATGGTCAATTCCAAACGCTGTTTGCTTGGCTTCTTTTATTAAATCCATAAATACAGTCTTTTGACTCGCAACAGGATTTGAAACCCAGGTTTGTGTTTCTTTATATATTTTTTTAGCAAATAACTTTGCAGCAGCTGATTTTATCGACATTTTTAATTTGGGTTCTTTATAATATAAACGTATTGTCTATTTTATTTCGATTTTTTTGAAGTCTGTTTTTTTTCCTCTTTTGCCACTTGTTCTCTCAGTTCTAATTCTTCTTTTGAAGCAGATAACTTCCCTTTCGGGATTGTATCTTCACTATATACAAGAATGGAATCTTTGTTGAATTTCGCATATTCTAATTGACCATTAAGCACTTTTTGAATGGAGAGAATATAGGCCTCATTTTTCTTTAAGGCTAAAGTTAATGAATCTGATTTTAAAGATAATTCAGTCGCGTCTTTTTTTAGTTTTGAGGAAGAATAGCCAGGGATAAATTCTCTTAGCGGAGTAAAAGCAATAATAAACGTAGTAATTCCTATCAATAAAATAGCGCCAACCGAAGCAACAACGAAGACATTCATCAGATTTAGTTTCATTGAAAAAATCTCTTCAAAAGTATCTTCATTCAAAATAACCAATCGGTTTTTTATGAATAATTTATTATGGAGTTTTTTTCTTTTTAATCTTTTTCTTGACATATTTATGCTTTATCATACAAATATAATAATTAAAGTCATTGAAAGCACTTTGGCCGGTTACTAACGCCTAAATCCTTATTCTGATTTATTTTAATAAATTTTTAACTTTATCATAATTAAATAATTGAAATAAAATCAATTCATATTAACTTATTCTAATTACCTTTGCTCTTAGATTTATTACAAATTGCTTCGGCATAAATTATTCAATCATGGGAAGATTTGGTGTTACAGAAATCCTAGTTATATTAGCAGTGGTTTTATTACTTTTTGGAGGTAAAAAAATTCCTGAACTAATGAAAGGTTTAGGAAGCGGAATTAAAGAATTTAAAAATGCCGCAAAAGAAGATCAGCCATCTGATAAAAAAGAAGATACTGAAAACGAAAAAAAATAAAAAAAGTCCCGATAGTATCGGGACTTTTTTTATTTAAAACAGATAATTTTTTTAACTTATCAAACTGGTAAGTAAAAAAAGAATTACCAAAGCTATTGCTATGTATTTAGTGTATTTTGACATTTTTTAAGTTTTTAATAGTTTATAAAACAGTCTCAATTGTATATTTCAAAAGAAAGAAAAATAAATTAACAATCCTATAGTCATTGTTACAATTAGTCCTAAAGTTTCATTATCCTCCTTAGCGACGTTTTCCATTGATTTTTTTCCACTATAGTAAAACCACATACACAGGTTCCCAACCCACAAAAAAAGCAGTTTCCTTACTAACCGATTCATTTTTATTTAGTTCTAAAAAAACCAAGTTGCCACAAAAATAGCTGTAATTACACATATAAAATCAACTAGCAACATGGTTTGCAAGGCATAACGGGTGTTCTTTATATTTACAGATCCAAAGTAAACAGCAATCACGTAGAAAGTACTCTCGGCACTACACTGAAAAATACTACTCAATCTTCCAGTCAAAGAATCGGCACCAAAAGTATTCATAGAATCAATTAAAAACCCTCTTGACCCTGCAGAACTAAAGGGTCTTAACATCGCCACTGGCAACGCATCCGTAATTTGCTTATTAACACCCATATTAGAGAAAATAAAAGCAATCCAATTACTTATTATTTCAAATAAACCACTGTTTCTAAATAGTGAAATAGCAACTAACATTCCTAAAACATAAGGAAAAATAATTACTCCTGTTTTGACTCCATTATTGGCTCCTACTACAAATGCATCAAAAACAGTAGTATTGGCATCAGAAAATTTCTTCTCCTTGATAAACGAAAAAATCAGAGTAAACGCAATAATAGCAATCAAAATCATACTTGAAAGATTAGCCGTAAAATAATTTTTACCTATTAAATCTAAGTGGTTGATGTACATCAATAAACCAATAATAGCAGCAATCAAGGTAATCAAAGCCACAACTAAAGAAGCGCTTTTGAAATTGATTTTTTGTTTGATTCCCACAATTAAAAAAGCGGCAATTGTACCAATAAAAGAAGTGATAATACAAGGCAACATCACATCGGCAGGATTGCTTGCATTAGCAGCTGCTCTATACCCTATAATTGAAGTCGCAATTAAGGTTAATCCCGAAGCGTGTAAACACATAAACATAATTTGGGCATCACTGGCATTGTCTTTTTCAGGGTTGAGTTCCTGTAAACTTTCCATCGCCTTCAAACCAAATGGAGTAGCCGCCGAATCCAATCCTAAGAAATTTGCGGCAAAATTTAAAGTCATATAGGAAATCGAAGGGTGATTCTTTGGGATACTTGGAAACACTTTTACAAAAACAGGACTCAAAACAATGGCTAGTTTTCCCGAAGCTCCAGAAATAATAAGAAGCTCCATCAAGCCACAGAAAAAGGCCAAATAAGCCATCAATGGAAGAACCAAATCGATTAATGTGCTTTTACAAGTGGGTAATAAACCATCTGATTTTTGAACGCCACTATAAATTTTTACGGTTTTAGCCGAATAAACGTATGTAGTATCAGGGTTAGAAGCAATATTGTTAATCACCATCGTTTTATTAGGAGCGCTGGCGATACTGTCTTTTATAAAAGCCGGCAATTGATCAATGTATTTTTCAGATATTAAAATAGGATCGTCTTTCTTACCGTTTAGCACAAAATCAATAGTGTAACTGTTCCCAGAAAATAAACTCACCACAATAAAAACAATCGATGAAATAAAGATCACCAACCAAAATCTACTCAATACCATAATCTATAATTTTTGTAAATGTAAATATTTAACCGCAAAGTACACAAAGGGTTTTCGCGAAGAGCACTAAGAACTAAAATTCTAATAAATAATTTAAACATTAAGATATTTAGAAAATTAAGCTTAAAAACTAAATGATTCTTAAATTCTAAATGGTTTAAATGACTCTGGATTGTTGTGCTATTTTAAACATGTATAATTTCCTCTTCAATCAATAAATCTTCTCGGCGTAAGCGCAAGAAAATTTGAGCAACGGCAATGGTGTCTTTTTCACAATAGGTCACAATGCGATCAATATCTTTATCAACATAAAAAACATGTCCCACTTGACTACCGTCAATATCGCCTTTGGGCGAAGGAATCCCCAGCACTTTACACAATAATTTTAAAGAAGTAAAATGCTTATAATCGCCAAATTTCCATAATTCTAAGGTATCTAAATGCGGGATTTCCCATGGCTTTTTTCCAAAAAGATTTAGCTTATTAGGAATGGCAATTTGATTAATAATCATGCGACGGGCTAGAAACGGAATGTCAAACTCCTTGGCATTATGACCACATAAAACATGCTGTGCTTGATTGAAATGATTGTTTAATAAATTATTGAAATCGTTTAGAATTTTCTTTTCTTCTCCAAAAAAAGAAGTCACTCTAAAGTTTCGAATATCTCCTTTATTCGCAAAAAACCCAACTGAAATACAAACAATTTTACCAAACTCGGCCCAAATACCTGCTCGATCGTAAAATTCCTCAGGAGTATATTCCTCTTTGCGTTGGTATTGGGTTTTATGCTCCCAAAGGTCTTTCAACTCGGTATCTAAGGCGTTATAATCTTCGGCTTCTGGGACTGTTTCAATATCCAGAAACAAAATGTTATTGAGGTTGATTTTTTCTATCATTTATCTTAAGTTTAGCCGCGAATTCACGAATTTAATTAAATAAAATACAACTTGTGTTTATTGACTCAAATTATCAAAACAAACTTTGCTGAGCAGAAGGGTTTTCGTGTTCCAATAACCATTTTTTACGCCACAAACCACCAGCATAACCAGTTAGAGAACCATCAGAACCGATGACTCTATGACAGGGAACAACAACCCAAAGCGGATTTTTTCCATTGGCGGAGGCTACTGCGCGAATGGCTTTGACATCACCCAAAAGCTTGGACTGTTCCAGATAGGTTCTGGTTTTCCCATAAGGTATTTCTAATAATGCGTTCCATACTTTCTTTTGGAAATCAGTTCCTTTTGGGTTGAGTTTAAAATCAAAACTGGTTCTTTCTCCGTCAAAATAGGCATTGAGTTGCGAGACAGCTTCTTGTAAAATTGCTGGAATCTCTTTTAAAACCTCCGCTTCGTCAGCAACTGAAATTACTGAAACTCCGTTTTCATCTCCAATAATTGTTGCGATACCCAGTGGTGTTTTGATACAGGCTGTTTCCATAGTTACTAATTATGAGATGCAAAATACATACTATTTTTGCATTCTAGTTTTAAATAAAAAAACCACTCGCTTTAACGAATGGTTCTTGCTTTTTAGCCCCGATAGTAGCGGCATCCTCATGTGGCGGTGTTCGCCACTTGAGATATAGCGTATAGCGGGATTAGCTTCTTATTTTAAAGTAGAATAGATATATGCTTCTAGTCCTTTTAATTCATCATCTGTCATTGTTTTGGTTAGAACTAGATTAGGTTGCATTACTGCAAATTGAGCAGGATCGACGATTGCTTCACTTTTTCCTTTAAGAAAATCAACGATATTACCATTTTTCTCTTTGTACATTTTGGCAATTTCTTGAAAACTTGGTCCAATTAATTTCGTATCCAGTTTATGACATGAGGCACAAGTTCCTCTGCCTTTAAATAATACTTCACCTAATTCTTCTGGTGTTTGATCTTGAGCTGGCATTCCTTCAGATACAGCTTCTTTTGATTCAACCTTTTTCTCAGTTGGTTCTGCTTCTTGCTTTTTACAAGCAAATGCTAAAAATGCGATTGCAATTATTGCTACTTTTTTCATTTTAGTTTTTTTTAGTTTTCTCAAAAATAATTTATTTTTTTAAAATAGAAACAAAAAATCAGGATTAAAAAATAAGTGAAATCAATAAAAGTGTTATTTTACTTGTTTAAAAGTATCGCAGCTTCTTTGGCAAAATAGGTTGATATTAAGCTTGCTCCTGCTCTTTTGATGCACATTAATTGCTCCATCATGATTTGGTCATGATCCAACCAACCTCTTTCGGAAGCGGCTTTAATCATGGCATATTCACCAGAAACATGGTACACTGTTACGGGAACATTTACTGCATTTTTTACTTCACGAACAATATCTAAATAAGCAATTCCTGGCTTTACCATAACCATATCAGCCCCTTCTTCGACATCCCAAAGCGCTTCTTTGATTGCTTCGATGCGATTAGCATAATCCATTTGGTACGTTTTCTTATCTTTTGGAACTACCACATCAGACTCGCGTGGTGCGCTGTCTAAAGCATCACGAAACGGTCCGTAAAACGCCGAAGCATACTTAGCCGAATAGCTCATGATTCCCACATTATGAAAACCAGCTGCATCTAGACCTTGACGCAAACGCAAAACGCGTCCATCCATCATGTCTGATGGCGCCACAAAATCGGCTCCAGCCTCAGCATGAGAAACGGCCATTTTTACCAAGGCTTCATTGGTTGAGTCGTTTTCTACATCGCCGTTTGTAATAATTCCGTCGTGTCCATAAATAGAATAAGGATCTAAGGCTACATCAGGCATTACAATCATCTCTGGACAAGCCATTTTGATAGCACGAATGGCTTCTTGCATCAATCCGTTCGGGTTCCAAGCTTCTTTTCCTGTATTGTCTTTTAAGTTCTCGCTTACCTTAACATAAATGTTAACCGCGCGAATTCCTAAAGCATATATTTCTTGTACTTCTTTTACCGTTAAATCGATCGATCGACGAAAGATTCCTGGCATGGAAGATATTTCAACTTCATAGTTATCTCCCTCAGCTATAAACATGGGAAACATAAAATCGGACGGACTTAATGTTGTCTCGCGAACCAAACTTCTAATAGATTCATTGGTTCTTAATCTTCGGCCTCTTTGTAATGGGAACATATATTTTTAGTTTAAAGTTTCAGGTTTAAAAGTTTAAAGTTAAACCCATTTAAAATTTAAAATTCAGAATTTAAAATAAATTAAAGCCAATCTACTGGATTTTCTAATACGTTTACTAATTTCTCTTCTTCACTTCCCGCTTCCGCATGATGATCATACACCCATTGCACATGCGGTGGTAAACTCATCAAGATACTTTCTATTCTACCGTTGGTTTTTAAGCCAAATAGTGTGCCTTTGTCGTGCACTAAATTGAACTCGACATAACGACCACGACGAATTTCTTGCCACGTTTTTTGTGCTGGAGTATAGGGTAATTCTTTTCTTTTTTCTACAATTGGAACATATGCTTGCAAGAAACTATTCCCTACTTCACTAACAAAATCGAACCAGTTTTCCATTGACATTTCGTCTGTAGCTTTGCAATAATCGAAAAATAATCCGCCTATTCCTCTCGCTTCATTGCGATGTGCATTCCAGAAATACGTGTCGCATTGTTTTTTATATTTTGGGTAGAACTCCGGATTGTGTTTGTCACAAGCGGTTTTACAGGTTTGGTGAAAATGAATTGCATCTTCTTCAAACAAATAATAAGGTGTCAAATCTTGTCCGCCACCAAACCATTGCTGAATCACGTTTCCGTTCTCATCATACATTTCAAAATAACGCCAATTGGCATGAACCGTTGGCACCATTGGACTTTTGGGATGTAGAACCAAACTCAATCCACAGGCAAAAAAATCAGCTTCACCAACGTTGAACATTTTTTGCATGGCTTCAGGCAATTTCCCGTGAACAGCTGAGATATTGACACCTCCTTTTTCAAAAACTTTACCGTTTTCAATTACTCGAGTTCTTCCTCCTCCGCCTTCTGGGCGTTCCCATAAGTCTTCTTTGAATTTGGCTTGACCATCAACCGCTTCTAGTCCAGAAACGATAGTGTCTTGTAAGTTTTGTATGTATGTGAAGAATTTATTTTTCATTATAAATTTGCTTTTGCAGTAGCTATTTTACTATTGATTCCAAACGAAAAAACCTTGCTTTCTGCTTGAATATAACTGTAAATAGCAATGGCATTTGGTAATAAATCAAATGTATTTTCTTTTGAAAAAGAAACCAAAAAGTCAGCAAATTGTTCCAACTGATTCCAATCTAAATGGCAACGTATCAATAACGTAATTAAATCATTTTTATCAAAATCAATTAGACTTTGGATGTTTAACCCAAAGTCTTTCAATTGCTCTTCTATGTTTGTTTTATCTTCTAAATCCCAAAATTTAGGCACAAAAACTATAGAAAGCAGCGTTTTTAATACATTGTCTATTCGGATGCTTTCTTGGTCTCTTGTTCCTTTATTTAGCATTTACTATTATTGATTGTATTCTTTCACCGCATCAATAAATGCCTTAGCGTGATCAACAGGAATATTTGGTAAAATACCGTGACCTAAATTCACGATGTATTTGTCTTTTCCGAATTCGTCAATCATTTCGTGTACCATTTTCTTGATCACCGGAATTGGAGACAATAATCTTGACGGATCAAAATTTCCTTGCAAAGTGATGTTTCCACCTGATAGGTATCTTGCATTTCTTGGAGAACAAGTCCAATCCACTCCTAATGCAGAAGCACGGCTTTTTCCCATTTCGCCAAGAGCGAACCAACATCCTTTTCCGAAAACAATAACCGGAGCATCATCAGCCAATGCCTCAACGATTTGGTTGATATATTTCCAAGAAAATTCTTGATAGTCAACAGGAGATAACATTCCGCCCCAAGAGTCAAAAATTTGAACGGCATTTACGCCCGCTTTTACTTTCTCTTTTAGGTATAAAATAGTGGTGTCTGTGATTTTTTGTAATAAAACATGTGCTGCTTCTGGGTATTGAAAACAGAATCCTTTCGCTTTATCAAAGCTTTTAGACCCTTGCCCTTCTACAGCATAGCACATAATTGTCCAAGGCGAACCTGCGAAACCAATCAAAGGCACCTCATCATTCAACATTTCCTTAGTCAATTTGATCGCATCAAAAACGTACCCTAAAGTTTCGTGAACATCAGGGACAATTACGTTCTCAACATCTTGAATCGTACGAATAGGATTTGGTAAATACGGACCAAAATTAGGTTTCATCTCTACATCAATTCCCATTGCTTGTGGAATCACTAAGATATCCGAGAACAGAATCGCAGCATCTGGAGCGATTCTACGAATAGGTTGCACGGTAATTTCGGCAGCCAATTCAGGTGTTTGACAACGAGTAAAGAAATCATATTTATCACGCAAAGCAATAAATTCAGGTAAATATCTACCCGCTTGACGCATCATCCATACTGGCGGACGCTGAACTGTTTCTCCCTTTAATGCTCTTAAAAATAAGTCGTTTTTTATCATTTTATTGCTATTGGCTAGTAGCTTGTGGCTTTTAGCGGATGGTTTATCTTGTTTTGTTTATTCTAATTACCTTCTTCAGGCATTGGTCCGTAATGCTGAATTACTTCGAAAATTACCTCTTCGATAGTAGGTACTTCAGGAATTACTATGTTTTCGATTTTCTTCTCTTCTAATGCAGCAGCTGTTGTACTGCCTATGCAAAAGCAGAATTCTTTTTTGATTTTATTATTCGATAAATAACTTTCAACCGCAGATGGGCTGAAGAACATAATCGCATCAAAATTCTCTTGCTCTGAAATCTTAAAAGGAGCCAATGTAGTTTGGTACACTTCGATTTCGTTGAAAGTAATTCCAGCGTTTTTTAAAGCTTCAGGTAAAGTCTCTTTACGCAAGTTTCCGCTGAAAAAAGTATAGCTTTCTTGGTTGTAAATTAAAGTGATGATTTCAGCTAATTCAGATGCGTAGTCCAAATAGACATCCACAGTAAAACCATTTGCTTCTAGTAATTCTTTGGTTTTAATCCCTACACAAAAAACAGGTTTAGACTTTAGCGCTTCCCAACCGTTTTGCTCCATCAAACTTAACACCGCATTTTGACTGCTAAAAATCAAGTTGTTGTTAATAGTATTCAGTTCAAAAAGGTTGTTTTTAATTTCGATAAAATCTTGTTCCAATAGATCAAAATTAGCATCAATAAATACTTGTCTTTGTTCTGCCGACAATGTTTTGGTGGATAAAATGCTTGTTTGGCTCATTATTTCTTCAAATTATTTTTTATTTCTGTCATCAATTTTGTTCCGCCAGTAGTAAGAATTTCTTGAGCCGAATAAAACCCTAATTTTTTCCATTCTTCAATAGGAACAATTTTGTCGATTTCAATCTTTTCTTTTCCGTCAAGCGAAAATAAAACGCCTTGAAAATGAATGGTATCTTCCTCTTCATTATACCTAGCTAAAGCTCCAATTGGTGCTGTACAGCCTCCTTCTAAAGTTTTAAGAAACTGGCGTTCTATATAGGTTACAATTTCGGTTTCAATATCATTTAAATGTGATAAAGCATCGAGTGTAAAAGCATCTTCTTGCATAGCAACTACTAACATCGCGCCTTGTGCAGGAGCAGGAATCATCCAATCTAAATTTATGAAATTCTCTGGTTTCAAGTTGATTCGCTCTAGACCCGCAGCTGCAAAAACAGCTCCGTTCCAGTCGCTTTCATTGAGTTTCTTCATGCGTGAATTTACATTTCCACGTAAGTCAACTACTTTATGTGTGGGGTATTTATTCAACCATTGTGCTTGACGACGCAAACTACCTGTAGCGATAGTTCCTGATTCATTAAGAAAATCAAGATTACCTTTATGAACTAAAATATCTAAAGTGCTTGCTCTTTCTAGAACTGCTGCTTGTACAATCCCTTTAGGTAGTGCTGTAGGAACATCTTTCATGGAATGCACTGCAATATCAACATCTCCATTTATCATGGCAACATCTAGAGTTTTTGTGAAAATTCCGGTGATTCCTAGTTCGTAAAGTGGTTTATCAAGAATGATATCACCTGTAGATTTTACAGCAACAATTTTAGTTTTATAGCCTAAATCCTTTAACTTTTTCTCTACAGTGTGTGCTTGCCAAAGTGCTAATTCGCTATCGCGAGTTCCTATTCGTATTGTCTTTTCTGCCATTATTATTTTTCGCAAATGATTTGAACCATTTAATTTTTTAACAATTTATTGTTTCTTTTTTTTAACCATTAAGAAATTAAGACTCATTAAGTATTATAATTATCCTTCCGATAACATTGAAAAATACTCATTTACAAAAGGTTTTAACGATTTAGTAATATTTGTTGTGTTGAAATTTATTAGCAAACCCTGAGGTCTTTCTAATATTTTCATATATGTTAACAACTGTGCTTCATGTATTGGTAATATTGTTTCTACTGATTTTAATTCAACTACAACTATATCATTTACTAACAAATCAATTCTTAAATTAGATTCTAACTCTAAATCATCATACACGATTTTAACACTCAATTGTTGTTTGACACCATAACCGTTCTTCTCTAATTCATATTTCAAACATTGTTCATACACACTTTCTAAAAGACCTGGCCCTAATTTCTTATGAACTTTTATAGCAAAACCAGTAATTTCAAAAGATAACTGCGTAACCTCCTTTTTAGTCATCGTACATAAAGTAATATTGATTTAAAACTAAATGAAACTTAATTTCTTAATAGTAAACAAAAGAAATGTTCCTGTTATTTTGCCGCTAACCCAATTTTAAAAACTTTCTCAATCCATTCAATACTTTCATCCACCATGGTGTCATCATCTTTTAAATGATTGGCAAAGTGAGTCGTTATTTTTTGGATGATTCTGGCGCTTATAATTTCGGCCTGTTCCTCGTTGAAATCGGCTATTTTTTTACTTTGAAAATTCAGTTCTGAGTTCTTGATTGCATTCAGTTTTTCTTTCAATGCGTGAATCGTAGGTGCAAATTTTCGCCCTTTTGTCCAAACATTAAATTCTTCTTTGATTTCCTCAATGATTGCTTCGGCTGCAGGAATATGATTCTTTCTGTTTTCCAAGGTTTCATCTGTCAATTGCGACAAATAATCCATGTGAATTAGTGTAACTCCTTCTAACTCCTCTACATCAGCATTTACATTTTTAGGAATGGATAAATCTAAAATCAATAGCGGCTTTTTTAAGTTCAAAATTGCCTTATCTACAGTTGGGTTTTGAGCACCCGTAGCAACTACAACAACATCCGCTTTTTGTAATTCTAAGTGTAGTTCCGAATAATCTTTAACAATCAAATTTAGCTTTCCTGCTAGTTTTTCTGCTTTGTCTTTGGTCCTATTGATAAGTGTGATGTGCTCGTTCTTAGTGTGTTTAACCAAGTTTTCACATGTATTTCTACCTATTTTTCCTGTACCAAATAATAAAATGTTCTTGTTACCAATATCTTCAACATTCTTGATGATATATTGAACCGCCGCAAAAGAAACCGAAGTTGCTCCGGAGCTAATTTCGGTATCGTTTTTTATTTTTTTGCTCGCTTGAATCACTGCATTTACTAATCGTTCCATGAAATTATTAGCTAATCCCATCGATTTTGATTGCGTAAAACTGGATCGTATTTGAGATATAATTTCAAAATCACCTAGAATCTGACTGTCTAATCCAGTTCCTACTCTAAAAATGTGACCTATTGCTTCTTGGTTTTTATAGACAAAACCTACTTTTTGAAACTCTTCAACACTTCCATTACTGTTTTCACAAATCAATTTTATCAATTGAAAAGGGTGTTCTGCAAATCCGTAAATCTCGGTTCGGTTACAAGTCGAAGTAACAATTAAACTCTCGATTCCTTCGGTTTTTGCTTGTTCTAGCAAACGTGTTTTTGCTAAAGTATCTAAGCTGAATTTACCCCTCATCTCGGCATCCGCTTTTTTATAGCTTAGACCAACAGAATAAAAATAGTGATGCTTTGAAAGGTTATTATTTTTCATATTAATACTTTTCCAGAAAGTCGAACAAAATTATCACTATAGTCTTTATAAAAGTAACGCTGTAAGTACTATTTGTGTCGCTCTGTGTTTTTTTATTTCTAAAGTGCTAAAAATGGACAAAAAACGCTATTTTTGTACTGAAATCAAGTTGTCTGGCTCAATCTATTTAGAGTCGTTCTAAATAAATAACACTGATAATTATCATTTTACCTCAAAAAAAATGTCGCTATGGGTTCACAAGAAATTATAAAAATAGAGGATGATTTTACATTAATTCGCTTTCAAAATGACGGTGTTGAAACTTTTAATGCACAACGCGAAGTGAGTAGTGGGCTGATTCAGTTTCACTTTGGTCTAAAAGGAAGTGCTAAATTTATTTTCAACCAAGGAAATTATGCATTGGATTTAAAAGAAGAAAAATCGTTACTTTTATATAATCCACAAAAAGAATTGCCCTTAAATTTAGAATTGGCACCAAATTCATGGGTAATATCAGTAATTATCTCCATCAAAAAATTTCATGCGTTGTTTTCTGCAGAAGCGGATTATATTACTTTTTTAAGTGCAGACAATAAAGACAAAAAATACTATAACGAAGGAAACATTAGCCCGTCTATGGCAATTGTTTTGAGTCAGTTGTTTCATTATAATTTACATCCTTCTATAAAAAACCTATATTACAAAGGAAAAGGATATGAACTTCTAAGTTTGTATTTCAATAGAACTGAAGATCCTAATGCAGAACAATGTCCGTTTTTAATCGACGAAGACAATGTTATGAAAATTAGAAAAGCCAAAGAAATCATTATTGCCAATATGGCTGAACCACCTGGTTTACAAGAATTAGCCGATGAAATAGGTTTGAATTTGAAGAAATTAAAAATGGGTTTCAAACAAATTTATGGCGATACTGTTTATGGGTTTCTATTTGATTATAAAATGGATTTTGCTCGAAAACTTCTTGACAGCGGTTCCTATAATGTAAATGAAGTAGGGTTGAAAATAGGCTATAGTACTGGAAGCCACTTTATAGCAGCTTTCAAGAAAAAATTTGCAACAACTCCCAAAAAATATTTGATGTCAATCAATCCAAACACCTAGTTAAGATTGATTTTCTATATTAAACAATAAATAAAAAATAGTTAATCCTAATTTATAAAAAAGTAAGTTTAGTTACTTTTACGAAACAAATTCCTCATTCTTCGAACACGAGGTTTTACCCGAACTGGCGAAGCAATGACAACAATGAAAAATTATATAATTTATGAAAGGTGTATTATTAGTAAATTTAGGTTCTCCCGAAAGTCCCACTCCCAAAGACGTTAAACCCTATTTAGATGAATTTTTAATGGATAAATACGTAATTGACGTTCCGTTTTTATTGAGAGCATTATTAGTTCGCGGAATTATTTTACAAACAAGACCTAAAAAATCGGCTGCTGCTTACGCAAAAATATGGTGGGACGAAGGTTCTCCATTAGTTGTCATTTCTAAAAGAATGTTTGCAAAAGTAAAACAACAAGTCGAAATACCCGTTTCTTTAGCGATGCGTTATGGAAACCCATCCATCTTATCTGGACTTCAAGAATTACGTGATAAAGGCGTGACTGAAGTGTTGCTTTTCCCTTTGTACCCACAACATGCAATGGCATCAACTACAACAATACTAGTACTTGCTGAGGAATTACGTAAAAAACATTTCCCAGAAATGAAATTTACATCGGTACCTGCGTTTTACAATAAACCTGATTACATCCAAAACCTAGCGGATTCTATAAAAGGACATTTGGCTAATTTTGAATACGATCATTTATTGTTCTCTTATCATGGAATTCCAGAGCGTCACATTCGTAAAACAGATGTTACCAAATCCCATTGTACAATTGACGGTTCTTGCTGTAATACTCCTTCTCCAGCTCATGAATTTTGTTACCGTCACCAATGTTATGAAACGACAAAGCAAGTTGTAAAATTATTGGGTATTCCAGAAGGAAAATACAGCCAAACTTTTCAATCGCGATTAGCAGGAGACAAATGGCTTACTCCATACACTGATGTTGAAGTAAACAAAATGCCCGAGAAAGGAATCAAAAAACTAGCAGTTGTAACACCCGCTTTTGTATCCGATTGTTTAGAAACACTGGAAGAAATTGCCATGGAAGCCAACCACCAGTTCAAAGAACATGGAGGAGAAGAGTTCCTTGCAATCCCTTGTTTAAATGATGGAGATGAATGGTGCGGTACGGTAAGTAAATGGATTAACAATTGGGCAATATCAAAAAATTTAAACTATTAAATGGCTGTAACTGCCGATGAATTAGGAACACAAGACATAAAGAAACTCTTGATTAAGCAAGCAGTTCCTGCATCAATAGGTATTCTCTTTATGTCAGTTAATATATTAATTGACACCATATTTGTAGGCCAATGGATCGGTTCATTAGCTATTGCGGCTGTAACCGTCGTCTTACCCATTACTTTCTTAATTTCCTCTTTAGGAATGGCTATTGGCGTAGGTGGCGGTTCCGTACTTTCCAGAGCTTTGGGTGCCAATAATAAAGAAAAAGCATTACTTACTTTTGCGAATCAAATCTTGATGACTTTTCTATTGTCCTCACTTTTTGTAGTAATTGGTATTTTTTTTAGCAGTGAGATGTTATTGTTATTTGGAGCAAAGGGCGCCATTGTAGCACCTGCAACAGCATTTTTCTTCCCCATTATATTTTCTGTGCCTTTTTTAGCACTTTGTATGATGGGAAATAATATTATAAGAGCCGAAGGAAAAGCAAAATTTGCGATGTTTGCTATGATAATTCCCGCATTTGTAAACATTGGTTTGGACATTCTTTTTATAAAAATTATGAATTTAGGAATGCATGGTGCAGCTTTGGCTACAGCCATATCCTACTTTATGTGTTTCTTGTTTGTACTTTGGTTTTTTGTATTTAAAAGTGAATTAAAACTTAAAAAGAAGCATTTTAAATTCAACTTTCCCATTATAAAAGAAATTACAGAACTTAGTTTTGTCACTTTTTCAAGACAAGGCGTAGTCAGTATTTTATCTATTATACTCAACCATACTTTATACACCTATGGTGGTGAACACGCCATTGCTATTTATGGAATAATCAGTAGAATGCTCATGTTTTGTTTATTCCCTATTTTAGGAATTACCCAAGGTTTCCTTCCCATTGCTGGGTATAACTATGGTGCCGGCAATTATAGCAGAGTAGAAGAAAGCATAAAAATTTCCATTAAATACGCCGCACTTTTGGCAGCTATTATTTTTGTTTTCATCTTGTTTTATGCAACACCAATTGTCGCAGTTTTCACTACAGATCCAAAAGTAATTGCAGAAACTCCCAATGCTTTACGATGGGTTTTTGCCGCTTCACCCATTATTGCGATACAGTTAATTGGCGCAGCCTATTTTCAAGCTGTAGGAAAAGCAAAAAAAGCTTTATTGTTGACATTAAGCAAACAAGGATTTTTCTTAATTCCATTAGTACTCATACTACCAAATTTTTTCGGTATTTTTGGAGTATGGGTTGCCTTTCCAATTGCAGACGTATTGTCAACACTACTTACAGGCTATTTTTTAAAAAAAGAAATCAATCTTAAATCGATTAAAAATCAAGATGGAATATTATAATTATCTAAAATCCTTACACCTCATCTTTGTAATCACTTGGTTTGCAGGTTTATTTTACATTGTTCGGTTATTTGTATACCAAATTGAAGCCGCTCAGAAACCTTCTCCAGAAAAAGAAATATTACAAAAACAGTATAAAATAATGACGTATCGTCTGTGGTATATCATCACTTGGCCGTCAGCAATTTTAGCGAGTATATTTGCATTTTGGATGTTGCTTTTTACAGACTTAGGAAAATCATGGTTGCAAATGCCTTGGATGCATGTAAAACTTGGCTTTGTATTTGTATTGTATTTATATCATGGAAAATGCCATCAAATATTCAAGCAATTGCAAAACGACGAAGTAAAATATACAACAAATTTTATGCGCCTTTGGAATGAAGGAGCTACAATCATCCTTTTTGCAGTAGTCTTTTTAGTTGTTCTAAAAAATGCGGTCAATTGGATTTATGGTGTTGTTGGAATTTTTTTATTTTCAATTTTAATCATGTTAGGATTTAAATTTTATAAAAAAATTCGAGAAAAAAATCAATCATAATTATGCTAAAGGGGTTCAAATTATCTATGCTTTCACTGCGAATTCGAATTTTTCTTTCGATGATCGTATTGATAATTGTAGCCTCTGTTTTACTTGCTTCTATTTCAATAATCCAATTTAAAAACGAAGCCAAAGAATACCATCAAGAGCGATTAGAACGCAAAGAAAATGCAGTACGTGAGCATATTAATTATGTCCTTTCCACTACTACATATCCTTTGACTACAGAGAATTTAGATTTAATATTCAAAGATAAAATCCATGAACTGGCCCACATTCATAATATTGAAATAAACATCTACAGTTTAGACGGAAAGCTATTAAAATCATCCAAAGAATCCTTTTCGGTGGATAGCGTTTCTCCTCCTATTCCTAAATACATTCTAAAACTAGTTCGGTCTTCAATTGAAAAGCGATATGTAGACATAAAGACCGTAAATGGAGTTAAAAACCGGTCTTCTTTTACACAAATTAAGGACGATAAATTCAAGCCGTTAGGGATTTTAAACCTCCCTTATCTGGAAGATGACGGATTTTATGACAAGGAATTAAATAGTTTCCTCATTCGTTTAGGCCAAGTATATTCCTTCATGTTAATTGTTGCCTTTGCATTAGCTTACTTTCTTTCCTCTTACATTACAAAATCGTTAAAGACTATTTCTGACCGATTATACGAAACGAGTTTGAATCAAAAAAACAAGAAAATTGTATTAGAAGCTAGCAGCAAAGAAATAAATTTATTGATTACGGCTTACAATCGAATGGTGGACGAACTAGAAATTAGTGCTGTAAAACTGGCACAAAGTGAAAGAGAGGAAGCTTGGCGCGAAATGGCCAAACAAGTGGCTCATGAAATCAAAAATCCGTTGACTCCTATGAGATTAACGGTACAAAGTTTTCAACGAAAATTTGACCCAACCGCTGCCGATGTTAAACAAAAAATGAATGATTATTCAGAAACATTAATCCAGCAAATTGATACTATGAACGCTGTTGCTTCTGCTTTTTCTAATTTTGCCTCTATGCCTGCGCAGCAAAACGAGACGTTGAATGTTGTTGAAGTTGTCGAATTGACCTTAGATATTTTCAATGAAGAGGAGATTGTTTTTAAAAGTGAATCTCCAGAGATCATATCTAAAATTGACCGAACACAACTCATCCGCATTATAACCAACTTGGTTAAAAATGCCATTCAGTCTATTCCAGAACAACAAGATGACAAAACAGTGCATGTAACGGTTAAAAGAGATAATGATAAAGTATTAATTATGGTTAAGGATAATGGAATAGGAATTAAACCTGAGGATATTAGCCGTATATTTGAACCTAAGTTTACTACTAAAAATAGTGGAATGGGATTAGGTCTTGGTATTATCAAAAATATTATTGAAAATTATAAAGGAACAATTACCTTTGAAACAGAATATGGACAAGGAACTACTTTTACGGTTTCTTTACCAATAATTAACTCTTAATGTACTACAATGAGCTACGAAAACCTACTTATTACTTCCGAAAATAATATTGCTACCATAACGATTAACCGCCCTACAAAGTTGAATGCGCTGAACAGATTGACTATTCAAGAATTGCATCAAGCATTTCAAGAATTTGAAAAAAGTCACGATATAAGAGTAATTATCTTGACTGGTAGCGGAGAAAAAGCGTTTGTCGCTGGAGCAGATATTGCTGAATTTGCTGATTTTTCTGTGGAAGAGGGAGTTCAGTTAGCAGCTCAAGGACAAGACACTTTATTTAATTTTGTTGAAAACCTTAAAATCCCAGTAATAGCAGCCATTAACGGCTTTGCTTTAGGTGGCGGTTTAGAACTCGCTATGGCTTGTCATATTAGAGTAGCATCAGAAAATGCAAAAATGGGCTTGCCAGAAGTATCTCTAGGAGTTATCCCAGGTTATGGAGGTACACAACGTTTGCCACAATTGATTGGTAAAGGACGTGCCATGGAAATGATTATGACGGCAGGAATGGTTAACGCTGATGAAGCATACAGAACAGGCTTAGTGAATCACATCGTTTCTCAAGCGGACCTTTTGGATTTCTGTAATGGAATAGCTCAAAAAATCATGAAAAATTCTCCGGTAGCAATTAGCATGGCAATCAATGCAATCAATGCAAATTATAAAGAAGGAGAAAATGGTTTTCAAACAGAAATAAAATCCTTTGGAAAATGTTTTGGAACCGAAGACTTTAAAGAAGGGACTACTGCTTTTTTAGAAAAAAGAAAAGCCGTTTTTACTGGAGAGTAAATCTTTACATTTGAAAATAAACCGCAGATTCACAGAATATAAAGCTATGAATCTGCGGTTTTCTATTTATAAAAACAAAGTTTTCATAGAATACATTCCTCTTTTCACTTACAAAACCTAATTTTGCACTCTCCCTTTTTGAGAAAATCAAACCTAAAAATAAACTCATGTCATACGAACCAATATTTGCCCTTTTTTGGGAAAGCGTAAAAAAAAGCATTCAAGAAGGTACTTATGCCAAATTAACTTTGGCAAAAACCATAGGTGATACCGAATTGAAAAATATTTATATACGACCCGTTTTATTAGATGAAGGTGGATACACACTTTCGCTTATGGCTCGTTATAAAACAGAAGAAGTGGAAAGTTTTCACACTTTGGAAGATGCCTATGCAATTTTGTTTCCCTATATGAACAATCCATTTTTGACTGCTTTATTATTCACAACCGAAAATGACATCACTTTTAAACTGAATAAAAAAAGGGTTGGAAGTATTATTGAACAAGCGCCTACCTTTAAAAATGCGTCGGATGTAATAATCGAAATGAAAGAAAAAGGGATTATTTAAGATATTCGATTTTTAATTAACGATTTTTGATTTCAATCAGCAATCAAAAATCGTTAATCTTCATTCATGAATCATTATTTTTCCCCATCCCATTCCGCATAAAACTGGGACAAAAACCCTTCCATATAACGGTGTCTTTCTGTTGCAATGGCTTTTCCTGAAGGAGTATTCATTTTATCTTTTAAGAGTAATAATTTTTCATAAAAATGATTGATTGTTGGAGCCTCATTATTTTTGTACTCTTCTTTATTCATTTTTGTGTTTGGAGCAATATTAGGGTCATACAGCGCTCTATTTTTGAATCCGCCATAATTGAACGTTCTCGCGATTCCAATAGCTCCAATAGCGTCTAAACGATCTGCATCTTGAACAATATCCAATTCTAAAGACGAGAAATTCTTTTCAAAATTCCCACCTTTAAAAGAGATGTTTTCAATGATTTTTACAACATGATCAATAATAGATTCATCTACATTTTCATATTCTAGAAATGTTCGTGCCGTTTTGGGGCCTATTGTTTCATCACCGCCATGAAATTTGCTATCGGCAATATCATGAAGTAACGCTCCTAATTTCACCACAGTTAAGTCACAAGATTCCTCATTAGCAATCAATATACTGTTCTTATACACCCTTTCGATATGAAACCAGTCATGTCCACCCTCAGCATTATTGAGTTTTTCTTTTACAAAAGCGATTGTTTTACTAATAATATCTGTGTTGTTCATTTTTTATAATTTTAAAAAAAATGTTGATTTTCAAAGTTTTAACACTTTAAAAATCAACATTTATATATTTGAATCTATCTATTCAGTCATAAAGACTATAATCTTGCAGGTTCAACCCATTTAAAAATATGAGTTTCTTGAGGAATTACAATTCTTTCCGAAATTCTAGCCATTCTTGCTGGTAGTTTCATCAAGTAATCACGCGCTTTCTCGGCTTCATCCGTTAAACCTGAGATTTTATCAATTTCCCATTTGTCAATTAATTTTTGCATGATTTCGACATAATCATTAGCTGTGTAAACCCCAATACGTTGTGCTGAATCAGAGAATAATTCAAAAGCAGAACTAATTTTTGCTCCTGATTCTCTCAAGAAATGCGCTGGCATCACAATTTTAGCTTTCATCATGTATTGAAAAGCAAGCATCATTTCGCTAGGATCAATTTTGAAAATCTGATTTACAAATTCACTATACGCATGGTGATGACGCATTTCGTCACCAGCAATCATTTTACACATTTTAGCTAATTTTTTATCTCCATAGCTTTTCGCTAATTGAGAAACTCTATTGTGAGAAACATAAGTAGCTAATTCTTGAAAACTAGTGTAAACAAAGTTCTTATAAGGATCTCTACCAGTACCAATATCAAAACCGTCGTTGATAAGATGCTGTGTTGTCATTTCAATTTCGCGCATATTTACACGACCAGATAAATACAAATATTTATTTAGTAAATCTCCATGACGGTTTTCTTCACCTGTCCACTGACGAACCCATTGGGCCCAACCGTTTCTCTCTAGATTATCTACACCTTCAACTTCCATTAACCAGTTTTCATAGGTTGGCAAAGCCTCTTCGGTAATCATATCTCCTACCATTGCTACCCAGAAATCGTAAGGTAAGTCCTTAGATATTTCACGTAACTCTTTTACTTCTTCTAAGAAATTATCGCTTTCAGAATTAGGTAAAAAATCAGAGGGTTGCCATATTTCTTCAACAGGTATTAAATACTGATCAACATAGCTTGCCACGTTTTTTTCTAAAAACTGCATTACTTCTAATCTAATGTTTTTTATTGACATTTTATATAAATTAAAATTTTATTCCTTTTACTATGGCGCTTTCAGCCTTTTCTATGATCTCTTCAAATTTAAATTCACTAACCTTTAAAGGCTTATGAATTACAAAGGTAAGGCGATTTCCTAAACCAAGTGGAAAAAAACCATATTTCACCACTTTCCATGAATTATTTATACTTATTGGAACTACATAAGCCGATGGAGCATACTTGCACAATATCTTTAGTCCGCTTTGTGCAAACGGTTTTGGATGACCCGTTTTACTTCGTGTTCCTTCAGGGAAAATTACAGCTGAACGATTGTTTTTTTCAATATACTCAGATAATCCTTTAATTGCTGGTATGGCTTGTTTTGGATCTTTTCTATCAATAAGCGCTGAACCTCCGTGTCTTAAATTATACGAAACACTTGGAATTCCTTTACCCAATTCCTTTTTGCTGACAAACTTACAATGAAAACGACGCATAAACCAAATCATCGCTATGATATCATACATGCTTTGATGATTGGATACAAATATTAATGGAACTCCTTCAGGAATGCTATCCAGATTTTCAAACTTGTAGGTTGTCCCTAAAAGATTTGTGCATTTGAGTAAAAAAAAATTTAGATAATCAACGCTCACTTTATGGGCTTGATATCCAAATAAATTAAAACAAACCCATTGAATAGGATGAAACACAACCAACGTAAGACCAAAACACAAATAATATATGACGGATATGGGATACGAAATCAGTTTTTGCATGCTAAATAAATTAGACACAAAAGTAATAAATATATTTTTAGTGGTATTTAATTCCTAAACAATAATAGGTTTCGGGTTTAATTGTACCTTTGCTTTTTAGAAATCTTTGCCTTTTTTTATAGAAATGAACTTCACTTATTCCAAAAACGAAAAACTTAAAAGTAAAATTACGATTGGATTATTGTTTTCTGAAGGGAAATCGGTTTCCAAATACCCTTTACGATTGGTTTACTATGCAGATGACACCGTTGATGCTCAAAAAATAAAAATGGGCGTTTCTGTTTCGAAAAAGCACTTTAAAAAAGCGGTTGACCGAAATTATTTCAAACGAGTGCTCCGGGAAACCTACCGCCTTAACAAGCATCTCCTTATTGATAGTTTAGATAAACCCTATGCTTTTATGTTTTTTTACCAAAGCAAAGACCGCCTATCATTCGAAGAAATCAATACCAAAACAATTCAATTGTTTGAGAAGTTTATAGCTCAAACTGCAAAAAAAGAAACCCATGAAAATGGGAATGATTCTATTACGGGATAATTTTTCTTTTTTCAAATAAAATGAACATACAGTTTACTACATAAATGAATTTATTATTGCTTAATTTAGTAATCTTTAAAGTTAGAATCTAAATGCTATGGCCCCTTTTTTCAAAAAAAAATACATCATCCCTATTGTCGCTTCGGCCTTTATATTTGTAGGTGCGAGTTTCAAAAACGATTTTTTTGAAATTGCGAAGCAAATAGAAATATTCACTACTCTTTTCAAGGAATTGAACACTAATTATGTGGACGAAACAAATCCGGGAGAGTTAATGGATAGCGCTATCAAAGGCATGCTAGCCAGTCTTGACCCTTACACTGTTTATTTCAATGAGCAAGATGTATTACGATTTAAAATAAACAACACTGGCGAATATACCGGAATAGGCGCTTTAATTACTCGAAAACAAGATAAATTAATAATTAAAGAAATCTATAAAAATTTCCCTGCCGATAAAGCAGGTTTCAAACCTGGAGATGAAATTATACAAATAGGTGATGTGCTTTTATCTGAATTCAAAGAGGATGCTTCACAATTATTAAAAGGGGCAAAAAACACCAAAATTGACATCAAATACATCCGTCAAGGTAAGGTGAATACGGCACAGATTATTTTGGACGAAGTTGAAATCAAATCAGTTCCCTTCTTCACCAAAATAGATGAAAAAACGGGCTATATTGTTTTAGCTCATTTTAACAAAAAAGCATCTAATGAAACCAAAGAAGCATTAGAATCACTAAAGAGACAAGGTGCCGAAAGAATCATTTTAGATTTACGAGGAAATCCAGGCGGGCTTTTAAATGAAGCCGTGAACATTTGTAATTTATTTGTACCAAAAAATGAAGTCATTGTCACTACAAAATCAAAAATTGAAAACCACAACAACACTTATAAAACCGCTTTTGACCCTGTAGACACTCAAATTCCATTAGTTATTATTGTAAACGGAAGAAGTGCATCAGCATCTGAAATTGTTTCGGGAGCCTTACAAGATTTAGACCGCGCCGTTATTGTGGGGAGTAGAAGTTTTGGGAAAGGACTCGTGCAAAAACCAATTGATTTGACCTACAATACCCAGCTAAAAGTAACTATTTCTCGTTATTATACTCCGTCAGGCCGTTGCATTCAAGCATTAGACTATGCACATAAAGACAAAAATGGAGTAGCAACAAGAACTTCTGAAAAAAATTACAATGCTTTTAAAACACGTAAAGGAAGAACGGTTTATGATGGTGGAGGCGTTTCTCCTGATATCGAACTTAAAGAATCAAACACTAGTGTTATCACTGATGCTTTACTAAAAAATGATGGTATCTTTAATTATGTAACTCGTTATTATTATAAGAATCCAAATCTAGGAGATAAAATCCCCACTATAACTGATGCCGATTATCAAGATTTCAAACTGTTTTTAAAAGCAGAAAAATTCTCTTTTGATACGGAAACAGAATTGGCTTTAAAGAATACTTTGGCTGTAGCCAAAAAAGAAAAAATTGACGATACTATTAGTACTGAATATCAACAATTACTAAATGCTCTTCAAAAGAGTGAAGAAACACAATTAGACAAAAATAAAGAAGAAATTAAAAAAATTATTGTTGAAGAAATCATTAAAAGATATCAATATCAAGAAGGATTTTATCAATATTATATAAAAAACAATTCGGAAATTCAAAAATCAATCGACATTTTAAACAATACCACAAACTATAAAAACATCCTGAAAATTTAATGCTCAACTATTTAAAGTTAATTACATTACTGTCTTTTGGTTGTCTTTTTGCGCAAGAAAAAAAAGTCGAAACAATCTATTTTGATTTTGATAAATATAGTATTGACAATCAACAAGAACAAGCCATTCTTGATTTTGTCATAAAAGCGGATACCACAGTTATAGAATCCATACAAATTTATGGCTACTGTGACGATAGAGGCAATAATGACTATAACTATAAATTATCCGAAGACAGAGTTAACACTGTAAAAGCAGTACTCACTTCTCATGGATTTAATAAAAATAAAATTTTAATTATTGAAGGAAAAGGGCGCGTAATAATAACAGAAGATGTCTTCGCAAACTTAGCAGAAATTCGCTCCAAAAATAGACGTGTAGATTTATTAATAGTTAAAAAAAATAGTTTTGGAAAAGGAATTTATAATTCTATTCAAGAGAAGCATAGTGTAGGTGATCGTATTTATTTTGAAAATATCCTATTTCAACTTGGAAGTAGTAAATTAAGTTCAAACTCAAAAAAGGAGTTGGATAAGATTGCCGAACAACTTCAGAAAAACAAAAATATTGAATTTGAAATTAGAGGTCATGTGTGCTGTACTCCCAGCTACTATTATGATGCAATTGATCGGGCAACCAACGAAAGAAAATTGTCTTTAAATCGGGCCAAAATTGTATTCTGGTATTTAATTTCAAAAAATGTCAATAGCCTTCGAATGACTTATAAAGGTTGTGGAAACAAATTCCCCTTGGGAAAAGGGGAAGCGGTTGATCGTAGAGTGGAGTTTTTAATTACTAAGATTTAATCCTTTGTCATCTCTATATGTGGGATATCATCCTCTAAATACATTTCACTCGTTTGAACAAATCCATGACTTTCATAAAATTTTTTTAAATACAATTGAGCACCAATCGTAATTTTACTTTGGTTAAAGTGTTGTTTAATTCCAGCAATTGCTTCTCGCATTAAATCATGCCCCCATTTTCTGTCGCGATAATTTGCATCTACAACTACTCTACCTATTGAAGCATTATCAAAACTAATTCCTGCTTTAAAAAGGCGAGCGTGTGCCACAATTTTACCATCATATTCCGCAAAAAGATGCAATGCAATCTTATCCTTGCCGTCAAGGTCCAAATAAACACAGTTTTGCTCCACTACAAAGATCTCACTTCTTAATTTTAGTAAATCATATAGCTCATGAACTGAAAGTGCGTCAAAAGGCTTTATTTTCCATTCTATTGTCATTGGTAATTGTTATCTTGAGTGTGAATATAAAATTTAAAATCGCGAATTTAACAAATTGTTATTTAATAATTTTAACTGATTTAATAATAGACTCCAACTCGTGCATTAGATCTCTTTTTTCTTTTGAAGGGGAGTAACTAAATCCTTCCAAAACTAAAACTCTGTTGTGTTCTTCATCTATAATCGCATAATTAATAAAGGGACCCGACATAAAATCATTCTTCAATTCCCATGTTCCCTTTGTTTCATAAGCTACTTTGCCGTCTAGTTTTATCTTGAAAAAATATGGTGCATACGCTTCCTCAGTAATTAAATCCGTATTGGGTTCTTTTCCATGAATGTACAATCCTCCAATAGAATCGCGCATACTTATGATACTTGTAACTAGGTTATTTCCTTTCTTAAGTGCATTTATAGGAACTTGATAAAGTAACAAACTTGTATTTCCACTTATAATTTCTTTTTTCAACCATATAAAGTTTTCCTGTTGTATTACGTATTGATAACTGGTAGGAACCTCTAAATTTATATGGAATTTATCAGTAATTATTTTAGGGTCTAGTAGTGATTTTTTATTTATCCTTTGACATTCTTCAATTTCAGTTTTACGAATTAGTTTGATTATTTCCGGGCTGTGCTTTTGAATAATTGCAATAATATCTCCTCCCGTTTTACCAGAAATATGGAATACATTTTGAGGTGAAGCATATTGGTCTTTATTTATTTCAAAGTTATTTTTTTCGCCTTTTTTTATAACGATAATATTGCGACTGTCCGTCATAAATCCCTCCATTAGTTTAACTGGATATTGATTTATAGTAAAAAGAGGTTCTTCTTGTGGCAGTCCAATAACTGGTGAAGCAAACTTATTTCTGACACTGTCACCTACTTCACCATTCCATAATTGATCATCAATAATTACTGAAATAGTATTGATAGCACCTGTAGTTTTACGTGGAATTGTATCATCTTTCTTTTTACAAGAAAAAATCAGTACGAGAATAATAAGTAGAAATAATAAATGGTTTTTGTTCATTATGATTCAATTATGAATTCAAACCCAAATTTATTGAAGATTATTGTATTATCCATTAATTTTCAATTTCATTCCAGGTTTAATTCCTTCAGTGCGAATATCATTCCATTTTTTAAGATCTGAGACGGATACTCCTGGATATTTTTTTGAAATGCTATACAAAGAGTCCCCTTTTTGAACATAATAATCAATTGCTTTGTTTACTGAAGCTTTCGAATAATTATCTTTTTTCTTAAACGAACTTGCTGTTGCATTATCGGTAGTAATGGCTACTTCATTTTTGGCCACAATCAAAGAACTTCCAACAGCTATATTTTGATTCGATAAATTATTCCATTCTTTTAAGTCAGCTATTGCTGTTCCAAATTTTCTTGAAATAATACTAAGATTATCCCCTTTTAGAACCGTATAATTAATGTCTTTTAACGCTGCTGGTTCTGGTGTAATTGCGACTACCTCTTCTTTGGTTTCTTCTACTATAGTAGCCGAGACTTGTAGTGATTTTCCAGGTTGAATTGTGGATGCTGAAAGATGATTCCATTCTTTAATATCTGCAATCGAAACATTATTTTTTTCAGCAATCACATTTAAATTATCCCCTTTTTGAACAACATAAAAAGAAGTATTATTAGGTGATAAACTATCCGATTTTACTTCTTTTTTAATTTTTAATTTCATGGAAGCAATTCTTTGGTTTTCTAAAATAGTTTCTCTTGAAATTGGTGCTACTTCAGGTTCTTTCTTCATTACTTTTACAATGCTTTCTGTTGAGATAATTTTTAAACTTTTACCATAGGAAATGGTATTGCTTCTTAGTTTATTCCATTTTTTTAAATCAGTTACAGCGACATCATATTTATCAGCAATATTACCTAAATTATCTCCACGTTTTACCTTATAATATTTGGTTATTGTATGTGTAATTGTTTGAGTTCTTCCATCTGTATTTTCTTCTTTAGAAACAATTGCTCTTGAGTTTTGAAAAGGTTTTTCTCTACCATCTAATTCGTGTTGAACATAGGCATATATTCTATCTTCATTTGAAGTAAATAGTGCAATCTTTTCTTTGGGTAATCTTAAATAATGGTTTTCATCTCCATAAAAAGGAATTACATTTAACTTATAAGACGGGTTTAACAATTGAAGTTGAGTGACAGGCACATCCAATAAATCAGAAACTTGTTTAAAGGACATTTGTTTTTTCATTAAAATGGTATCCGTTTCAAAACGCTGCACTAGCGCTTTATCAGGTCTGATTCCATGTTCATTGTGGTATTCATAAAGATACATAGTTGCTAAAAAAGCAGGAACATACCCTTGTGTTTCTTTAGGAAGATTTTTTCGAATGTTCCAATAGTTTTGTTTTCCTCCTGATCTTCGTATTGCTTTAGAAACATTCCCTGGACCAGAATTATAAGAAGCTAATACCAGCTCCCAATCGCCAAAAATGGCATACATATTAGCCATGTATTGTGCTGCTGCAGCAGTCGCTTTTAGAGGATCACTGCGCTCATCGATATAAGAATCAATTTTTAGATTGTACTGTTTTCCTGTTTGATACATAAACTGCCATAAACCCGTTGCTCCTACTCTTGAAACGGCTCTTGGGTTTAATGCCGATTCAACCACTGCTAAATATTTGATTTCCAACGGGACATTTTTTTTAGCAAAAGCCTCTTCAAACATGGGGAAATAATAATCCGAAATAGCCATCAACTTTTCAAATGATTTTTTTCTGTACTTTAGAAAAGACCGAATTACATTTTCAAGACTCTCATTGTATTCAATTCTAAAAGGAGATTTTGCATTCATGGCCTCCAATCGCGATTTCAACAATTCAGTTGGCAATTCATAATCTACTTTTTCATCAATATTTATGTTTTCAATATCATTTGTAATGTCATTATACAAATCAAGATTTGTCAATTCTTTCATCCATAAACTATCTACACAAGACGCCATTTCATCATTGACAAAGGTTTTTTTGATAGAATCGAGATAAGATAAATTGTTTTCTATAACAACAATTCCTTTGCTTTCAGCAACTTCTTGCGAAAACAAAGGAATCGATAGCAATAGTAAAAATGCTATTGTGGTATTTTTTATATTCATGCTTTTTTATGTCAACATCCTTAATTATAAATGGTTACTACGCCATTTTTTTACAAACTTAATATGTTAGAACTAAAAAATTCAATAAATATTGTTAAAAATGTATTTATTAATCTAGAATTGCAGCTATTCCTGGCAATACTTTACCTTCAAGCATTTCTAACATTGCACCACCACCTGTTGATACGTAACTTACTTTATGTTCAAAACCAAATTGTTTTACTGCTGCAACTGAATCTCCTCCACCTACAAGTGAAAAAGCACCATTTTCTGTAGCTTCTGCAATAAAGTTTCCTAATTCGATAGTTCCATTAGCAAAACTTTCCATTTCAAAAACACCTAAAGGTCCGTTCCAAAGAATCGTTTTAGATTCTAATATTACTTTTTTGAAGTTTTCCAATGATTTTGGACCTGCATCAAGACCTTGCCATCCATCAGGAATTTCTCTTACATCCACAATTTTAGTATTTGCTGTATTTGAAAAATCATCCGCAGCAACTACATCTACAGGAATATGAATTTGAACTCCTTTTTCCTTAGCCAATCTCAAGATTTCTAATGCTAATTCTTGTTTGTCATCTTCACAAATAGATTCTCCAATTTTTCCTCCTAATGCTTTAACAAAAGTAAAAGTCATTCCACCACCAATAATCATATGGTCTACTTTGTCAAGAATATTCTCGATAACTGTAATTTTAGAAGAAACTTTAGAACCTCCAAGAACTGCTGTTACTGGTTTTTCACTGTTCTTTAAAACTTTATTTAAGCTTTCAATTTCTTTTGCTAATAATGCTCCAAAACATTTTTCTGTTGGGAAAAATTGTGCAATAATTGTTGTTGAAGCATGTGCTCTGTGTGCTGTTCCAAAAGCATCATTTACATAAATATCTCCAAGTGAAGCTAATTCTTTTGCAAAAGCAACATCTCCAGCTTCTTCCTCAGCATGAAAACGTAGATTTTCTAATAATAAAACTTCTCCTGCTTTTAAGTTTGCAGCAGCGTTCTTCGCTTCTTCACCAATACAATTTGAAGTAAATTGAACTGGAACTCCAAGAATATCTGAAGCTGTTTTTAATATATGTTTCAAAGAATATTTTTCTTCAACTCCTTTAGGTCTTCCTAAGTGTGACATCAAGATTACACTTCCACCTTGAGCAAGAATAGTATCAATTGTAGGTTTTGCTGCTTCGATACGAGTAGCATCAGTCACATTAAAATTTTCGTCCAAAGGCACGTTAAAATCAACGCGTATTATTGCTTTTTTATTTTTGAAATCAAAATCGTTTAAAGTCTTCATCAGGTTCTTTTTTAGTTTGTTTTTTTGAAAGAGTAACAAATATAGAACTTTTAGATTATTATTAAATTTGAAAAAACTAAAAAATTAAGATTTTTAACAACGAAATCGATGTAAATTAATAATAAATCCGACTTTTACTTTTTATATCATCAAAAAATACTTAAAAAGAAAAAATGATGATCATAAAATTGATCGTATAAAAAAAATCCGCTCTTATCTCGTTTTAAAATAAGAAAGACTTTATCAAGTGTAGATACCTGTTTTTTTTACTCTTCTTTGTAAAAACAAATAGCTAAATTAGGTTGCGCTGGAAACATAATCGTGTCAAATTCATTGCAGTCAGTACTGTTTTTTGAAACCAAATAGTTTTTCTCAACCATGCCTAAATACGCCAAAACAGGAGAATAAAACGTTATGCCTATTTTGTGCTTTACGATGTCAGTGCAATCTGTATTAATGATATCCAATTGATAATTTGTAAAAGGGAAATATTGATTTCCCAATACATCAGTAACCCGATGAAAGTTCCCTTTGAGCTGGTCTACATAATTGCTAGCTGCAATCCCAACTAAATAATGCAATTGATTGGCTTTTTCATTTTCTGAAAGCAACTCCCGAAAGGTATTTTTAGGATTTTCCTTAGAATTGAATTGTTGATGTTGCATGAAATATTCCTTGAATGTATCTTCATGAACATATTTGTCCCAGATAAAAGTCGAAGCGCTGTCAATTACCAATCGATAGGCTAATCGGATTTTAATATTATTCATAAATCAGTTCTTTATCTAATGGTATTTCTAACAGCAAAAAAAGAGCATTTTCGGATAATGCTTCCCATTCAAAAGAATCTGTTTTTAGCAAATGCAATCCGTCTCTGGATTCCAACAATCGATTATCAATTTCGAATGCGCCACTAATCACAAAAATGAAAACGCCATTTGATTTGTTTTTCAACTGATAAAGTCCTTCGATCCTACCTTCATAATTTCCAATAAAACCAAAACTATTTGCAGTTTTGAATAATGAAATCAATTGGTTTTTTTGGTTCAAATCAAAATCAAATTGTTTGAACCCAGTTTTTGAATCCTGTTTTCCGGACTTAATCCAAATTTGTAAATAACTAACATTCTCCACTCCATAAGGATTAAAAAGCTCAAATGACATTCCTTTTTCAGCAGAAAAACTCCTTATTTGTTCAACTCTAATGAAATCCTCGTTTCCTAGACTGTCTTTGTATTCAACACCTCCAAATAATGGTAAAATAATTATTTCAGTATCCGTTTCTATACTTGTTTTAGAACAATGTTGAGGCAAAAGAATTTCTTCATTTAAAACGTGTAATAAGCCAAACGGTTTTCTAAAGTCATCATAATAAGTACCAAAATTGAAAGTAGACAGACAATTATCCCCATCTGAAATTAAAAGTCCTCTTAATTCCGATTTGTATATTTGAGCTTGACTTTGTTCCTTCATTTTAACCAGCAACATTTATAGCATGCTCAAGCACAAAACCTTCAGCAACACTTCCTGTAACTGTTGACAATTCATTGGCCACTCCATCCGAAAAAACATTATCAGAACTGTTATATGTATAACCTGACATCCCTTTTGTATAGCCATTGGCAGATGAAGTATTTACCAAAACTACGGCGCAATTTGACCCTTCAGGAAACGCAATTTGAGTAACTAGTAAAGAAGTTCCTGAAGAGTTATAAACATGGACATGTATGTGTGTAGCTCTACCGCTATACCATCCTGGGAAAACAGAAGTAAAACTAACTTTACCATTTGCGTTTGTGGTTTGTCTTCCTCTTAAAAAATGAACCGAAGTAAAGTCAGCTGATTGCATTCCTGTTCCTCCATATTCTGAATAATACCCATCCTTATCACAATGCCAAATGTCTACAATTGCTCCAGCCAAAGCAGCACAACTGGCATTTGTATTGTTGATTGTTATGTTGATTGTAAATCCAATGCCAGTTCTATCACTAACAATGTTTGTAGCAACCAATGAAGAAGGTGATTTTGTAGGAAACGGCCCTGCTGTTTCAGATGAAGTAACAGAACAACTACTTGTAGAAGTTGATCCGCTAGTATCGGTTGCTTGGGTTGTGTCAGATGTTGATGCATTAGTATTATTACTGCTACAAGCTTTGATTACTGGAATAGTCAAAGCGCCTAAACCTGCAAATCCCAATCCTTTTAAAAATTGCTTTCTTTCCATCTCTAAATGATTTTATTGTTGTTTTCAATAAAAGTATTTAAATGGAAAGAATCCCTGAAATTTATGAGGTAACAGCATGATTTTATGAGGTAAACTAACATAAAATACAATAATGTAATAGTTTTATTCTTTTAAAATGATTTTTTATTCCTTATGAATTGCAGTAAAAAAAGCCAATTCATAACTGGCACTTACAGGAATTTCCTCCTGATTGATGTAAATTATCTTATTTCTTACTTTTTCAATTTTAGAAATAGGGACAATATAAGAACGGTGCACTCTTATAAATTCAGGTACAGGCAATTTTTGGAGTAGTGCTTTCAAAGTCATTCTGGCCACAATTGTCTTTTGATTTTCTAAGTGAATTTTCAAGTAATCGTCTAATCCTTCTACATATAAAATATCAGAAATAAGAATTTTATTTAAACTGTAATCAGCCCGAATAAAAAGATATAGTTTTTCAGGATCTTGATTTTGCAATTTCCATTGTGAGTATGCTTTTTCAACCGCTTGTTCGAATCTTGGAAAAGAAAAAGGTTTCAAAACATAATCAGTAGCACTTAAAGTAAATCCTTCGACTGCATATTCAGAATGAGCAGTTGTAAAAATTACCATCACTTTATTTGGTAACTTTTTATAAAAATCAATCCCCGAAATGGACGGCATATTGATATCTAAAAACAATAAATCAACTGGATACTTTTTTAAATATTTAAAAGCATCTTCCGATTTTGCAAATGTTTTTTGCAAATCAATATACTCAATATCGTTGCAAAAACTTTGCAATATATCGAGTGCTAAAGGTTCGTCATCAAGAGCAATGGCTTTAATCATCCTACTTTGATAGTTAAAGTTACACTATATTTTTTGAGGTTATCATCAATTGTCAAAACATGATTATTAGGGTACAAAAGGGACAATCTTTCTATTGTATTTTGCAATCCAATGCCACTGTCTGATTTTTTTGATTGTACTTTATTATTGGAAACAAATAAAGTCAAATAATCATTAATAATAGTAATTTGTATAGCAATCTGTGAGTCTTCATTTGGATTAACACCATGTTTAAAAGCATTTTCTATAAATGAAATCAAGATAAGTGGTGTAACACATTTTCCATATGTATTTCCTTCGATTGAATAATCAACCTGTACGGTATTACCTAAACGCGTTTTTTGGAGTTGAATAAAGTTATTGATGTAGTTTATTTCCTTGTCCAAAGCAATTACATCATCATTTGCATTTGTAATTATGTAACGCATGAGTTCTGATAATTGCACAACAGCATCAGCCGTTTTATCATCTTTTTTAATAGCTAAAGCATAAATACTGTTCAAGGTATTAAACAAAAAATGGGGGTTAATTTGTGCTTTCAAAAAAGACAATTCCGATTTCATTTTATCTTTTTCTACTTTTTGTAAACGAATATTAATCGCAAATAACAAACTGGAAATTACACCAATCAAATAGACTAAAATCGTATGGCCATATTGAGTAGGTGGCCCGCCCTCCATCAAAGGCGGCGTCCCCATATATTTTGGTGGTAGAAAACCATCTTTAGGATGAATTCCCTGCCCGAAATCAAGAAAGTTACGTTCTGGATGGTCAAAAAATTTAGAAATAAAAAGAAAAAAAACTAAAAAAAAGATAATTATTGAAAAGTATAGAATCAGTTTATTTGAAAAATAAACCTTAGGGATCAAATAATAATAATTGAGGTAAAAGAAAATAAGCAACAAAAAATAAATAAGAAAATAAATTCTATCATGACCATTACTTACCAAATCTGGCAAGCTTAAAACGGTTCCCGATGAAGTAAATGCATAGGGCAAAACCATGAATGCAAGACATAGACTAAAATGCAATGCGTAAAAAGAAATCGTTTTTTTCATGAATACTACTTATCCACTCAAATCTAGGGTTCTAATCGTAAAAATTCTAATTATTGCGGTGAAAACTGCAATAATTGCGGTAAACACATTCATTTCTAAAAGGATCCCATTGATAGAAAGTAAAATTAGACCTAATTTTAAACAAGCTTTTCCTCAATTTTGAGAATTAAAACTTTGCTTCTTTAAAATTTTTGACTAACCCAATTTCTTCTATCTTTGCTTTATGCAATTTTCTCAAATCTTAGGACAAGAACACATTAAAAACCATCTGACAAAAAGTGCTGATTCTGGTAGAATACCTCATGCACAATTATTTGTTGGTCCAGAAGGAAGTGGTACTTTACCTATGGCGATTGCTTATGCACAATACATTTTATGCAACAATCAAAATGGGGAGAACTGCGGTTCTAATGAATCTTGCAATCTGAAATTCCAAAAAATATCCCATCCTGATTTACACTTTGCTTATCCTACTGTAACCACAGATGCAGTAAAGAAAAGCCCAAAAAGCCTTGATTTTATTGCAGATTGGAGACAATTTGTTTTGCAAAATCCTTACGGAGGTCTTTTCGATTGGTATGCTGTTTTGGGAGTTCAAAACAAACAAGGAGAAATAAGAGTTGATGACGCTCAAGAAATTTTAAAATCGTTGTCTTTAAAATCATACGAAGGTGGTTATAAAATTATGATTGTTTGGATGGCTGATAAATTAAATATTGCTGCCTCTAATAAACTATTGAAGTTACTAGAGGAGCCACCAGAAAAAACAGTATTTATTTTAATTTCTGAAAACGAAGAAGACATAATTCAAACCATACGTTCTCGATGCCAGATTTTGCATTTTAACGGTTTAAGCGAACCCATAATTGCAGAAGCATTGGTTTCTCGTGAACAAGTAGATCCAAAGTTAGCTTCAAAAATTGCCCATCAAGCACAAGGCAATTATAATCTTGCCTTACATTTATTACGTGATGACAATGATGAATTTCCATTTGAACAATGGTTTGTTACATGGGTGCGAGCTGCATTTAAAGCAAAAGGAAATGCCGCTGCTATTCAAGATTTAATTCTTTGGAGTGAAAAAATAGCTGGTTTAGGGAGAGAAACTCAGAAGAAATTTCTTGAGTTTTGTATCGAAATGTTCCGCCAGGCTTTATTGATTAACTATGAAACGCCCAATTTGGTTTATTTTGAGCCCAAAGTTGATAAATTTAAACTCGAGAATTTTGCTCCATTTGTCAATGGCAATAACATTCATGATATTTTCAAGGAACTTTCGGATGCCATGTATCACGTGGAACGCAACGGAAATGCAAAAATTATATTAACCGATTTATCTATTAAACTTACCCGCTTAATCCATAAAAAATAACAATATGAACAACGCTGCTTCTATTTTAATTTTAGTTTTTCTGGCAATTTCATTTATTCAATCTGGGTATGACAAACTCTTTTATTGGAAAGATAATGTGACTTGGTTGAAAGAACATTTTGCAAAAACACAATTAAAAAACCACGTGCCTTTAGCCTTATTAAACATTCTGATATTAGAATTAATTTCAGGAATTTTATGCATTGTAGGATGTATCGAATTATTAATAAACAACGGCCGTTTATTTGGGTTCTATGGCGCTGTTTTCTCTTGTATTACTTTAATAATGTTGCTTTTTGGACAACGTTTAGCAAAAGATTATGACGGAGCCAGAACCATTGTTATTTATTTTATCCCAGCTATAATGGCAGTATATTGGTTGAATTAAAAATTAAAAACACTATTTACATTTATAAAAAAATATGACACCTAAACATCCTTCAGAATCTTTAACAACATTGACCGATTTAGTTTTACCAAGTGAAACAAATCCTTTGAATAATCTTTTTGGTGGTGAACTATTGGCACGAATGGATCGTGCTGCCAGCATTGCTGCGCGTAGACATTCTCGAAGAATCGTCGTGACAGCATCAGTAAATCATGTGGCTTTTAACAGAGCCATTCCATTAGGAAGTGTGGTTACGGTTGAGGCCAAAGTATCTAGATCGTTCAAAAGTTCTATGGAAATTTATATTGATATTTGGGTAGAAGACAGAGAATCTGGAAACAAAACCAAAGCTAATGAAGCCATATATACTTTTGTCGCGGTGGATGACACTGGAAGACCTGTAGAAGTGCCACAAATAATCCCCGAGACTGAGCTGGAAAAACAACGTTTTGATGCTGCTTTAAGACGCAAGCAACTGAGTTTACTTTTGGCAGGAAAAATAAAACCAGAAGATGCAACAGAGTTAAAAGCCTTGTTCATGTAAAAACTGTATTTACTTCTTGAAAGTGAAAAATTTAATTAAAAAAAGAAGTATTTTTACGAGCATAAAAATTTAAAAAAATGAAAATTGTAGCAATCTAACAGGTTCTCCAAATTTCTTAGAGCGATAAAATAATACAAATGAAAGAAAAGGTAAAAGAGAAGATGAGTACAGAGAAAGAAGCAAAATTAAAAGCGCTACAATTGACGCTTGACAAATTAGATAAAACATACGGAAAAGGAACTGTAATGAAAATGGGGGATAAAGCGATAGTAGAAGTGGAAAGCATTTCTTCTGGATCTTTAGGAATCGATTTAGCATTAGGAGTTGGTGGGTATCCAAGAGGAAGAATTATAGAAATATACGGTCCAGAATCATCTGGAAAAACTACTTTGACGCTTCACGCTATTGCTGAAGCACAAAAAGCAGGTGGAATTGCCGCTTTTATTGATGCTGAACACGCATTTGATAGAAATTACGCAGAGAAATTAGGAGTAGATATCGAAAACTTAATTATTTCTCAACCTGACAATGGAGAACAAGCGTTAGAAATTGCAGAGAACTTGATTCGTTCAGGCGCTATTGATATTGTTGTAATTGACTCGGTTGCTGCATTGACACCAAAAAGTGAGATTGAAGGTGAAATGGGAGATTCTAAAATGGGTCTTCATGCCCGTTTAATGTCTCAAGCTTTAAGAAAATTAACAGGAACAATTAGCAAAACAAACTGTACTGTATTTTTCATCAACCAGTTGAGAGAGAAAATTGGAGTAATGTTTGGAAATCCAGAGACTACAACGGGAGGAAATGCATTGAAGTTTTATGCTTCGGTACGTTTAGACATCCGTCGTTCAACTCAAATTAAAGACGGTGATAATGTTCTTGGAAACAGAACTAAAGTAAAAGTGGTGAAAAATAAAGTTGCACCACCTTTCAAAATTGCTGAATTTGATATCATGTATGGTGAAGGAATTTCAAAAACAGGAGAAATCTTAGATTTAGCTGTTGAATTTGAAATCATCAAAAAAGCAGGTTCTTGGTTTAGTTATGGCGAAACCAAATTAGGACAAGGGCGTGACGCTGTTAAGTCTTTAATAAAAGACAATCCAGAATTAGCTGATGAACTCGAAGTAAAAATTAAAGCTAGAATAAAAGAATTAGCAGAAGCATAAAAAACTAAAACCCGAAAATTTTCGGGTTTTTTTATTTCTATACGCAACCTTTTTCAAAATTTATTATCTATTAAAAACAAGCTCATCCTTATCTAGTGAATGTGTCTGTTATAAATTTAAAAAATAGTAAAAAAATGAAAAAGTTTGCGTTATTTATCCTGTTAATTACCACTGTAACAGGATGTAGCCTTGATAATGGTAATCAAGATACTTATAACTACGAAGTACTACCCGTTAATAGTTATACTCTACCTGAGAATTTTAAGCTTGGGGAGACTTATGAAATAAAACTAAAATATCAAAAACCCACTGCCTGTCACATTTTTCAAGGAATTTATTATAACAAAGATTTAAATGTAAGAACAATAGCTATTCAGACCGCTGTAAAAAACAATGAAATATGTACCACAGAAATCCCTGCATTATCTGAAGTTTCTTTTAATTTTTATGTAACTAATACTGGATCCTATATCTTTAAGTTTTATAAAGGAAAAGATACTGCTGGTGCAGACCTATATGAAGAAGTAGAAGTTCCTGTAGTCAACTAACAACTAGAAAAAACCTGTGGGATTAGATCAAATCATTAATGATTGTAAAAAAAATTACCCTAAAGCTCAGGAACAATTGTATGAATTGTTTGCTAAAAAGTTTTTTGGGGTATGCTTGAAGTATTCCAGTAATTATGCGGATGCTCAAGATAATTTACAAGATGGTTTTTTGATAATCTTTAGAAAAATAGACCAGTTTAGTGGTAAGGGATCCTTTGAAGGTTGGGCGAAAAGAATAATGATCAACAATGCACTTCAAAAATTCAAAGGAATACGATATATGGAAGTGATTAATGAAAACATTCCTGACGATGAAGTTGAAATTGATGATGAAAATGTACCCATTGAATATTTGATGAAAATCATCCAAGAATTACCAGATCAGTACCGACTCGTTTTCAGCCTCTATGTTCTTGATGGTTATTCCCATAAAGAAATTTCAGAAATACTAAAAATAACAACTGGAACCACAAAATCTAATCTTTCAAGGGCAAGGCTTATTTTAAAAGAAAAAATTGAAGCTTATACTAGAATCGAAATAAAGTCATTGGCAAAATGAACGATAAAAAAAACATAGACCGATTGTTTCAAGAAAAATTCAAAGATTTTGAAGCAGAGCCAAATAAACAAGTTTGGCTCAATATAGAGGCCGAATTAAAGGAAAAAGAAAGAAAAATAATCCCGTTTTGGGTGCAGTTTTCAGGAATTGCTGCTGCTTTTATTCTGGGTCTTTTTACCTTAAATATGGTTTTCAATACAAACACAGAAAATAAAAAAACTATTGTTTTAGACTCAAAAAATACAACCGAAAACAAAGATTCAATTGCAACAAAAAAAGAAAATAAGAATATCCCTTTTCTCATAAAAAATAAGCAACAAATCGTAATAACTAACCCAAAAACTGTTAGAAATCATGAAAAAGAAAATACAACTTTTATTTCCTCAGAAACCAGTACTGAACAGAAGAAAAATCAAAATGATACTTCGCTTTATAAATCAAAAAATAATTCATCGTTAAAATCAGTAGCTTCTAATACTAACAAAATAATTTCAGATCAGTTTACTGTTGAAGGAAACCCTTTTATAAATACAAATACGCCAAAAAATACTGGGAATGAAATCAGTGGAAATATCAAATCAGTAAAGAACTCTGACACTAAAGTTGCAACAACTGATGCTATAAATTCAACAGAAATTATTCCAGAAACACAAAACGAATTAGAAGCAATTCTAAAAAAGAAGGAGGAAAAAAAATCGACAGTCGTTCTTACTAATTTGGATAAATGGCAAATCGTTCCCAATGTTGCCGCAGTCTATTTGAATTCAAATTCAAGCGGATCATCGATTGATCCACAATTCTCAGAAAACCAAAAAACAGCCGATAACAGCCTTAGTTTTGGAATAGGGGTGAATTATGCTGTTTCAAAAAAATTAACCGTAAGAACAGGTGTTAATAAGCTTACATTGGGATATAATACTAAAGATGTAATCTATTCATCAAGTTTGATAGCTCATAATTTGACTAACATTAATTACACTTCCAATGAATCGATTGAAATTAAAAACGAATCGGAACTCAATACGCTAGCCACCCTTGAAAGAAGCTACCAAAATACAAATACAGGCGCAATCAATCAAAAAATGGGATACTATGAAGTGCCTTTGGAGCTTTCCTATGCACTCATAAATAAAAAATTTGGCATTACTGTTATTGGAGGAATTAGTACTTTATTTTTAAATCAAAATAAAATATCATTAGTGTCTAATACTATTAATTTAAAATTAGGAGAAGCTAATAATTTAAACCCAATTCACTTTAGTACTAATGTTGGGATGGGATTTAAGTACCAATTTATAAAATCATTTCAAATTAATGTTGAACCCATGGTCAAGTATCAATTGAATACCTATTCAAACAATTCCGATAACTATAAACCTGTTTTTATTGGGTTGTATTCTGGAATTAGCTATACCTTTTAATTAGCATTAAAAGTCATTAATTGAGCGTAAACAATATCTCGAACGTTTTCACGAATTGCTTTTCTATCTGTTCCTGTTTTACTAATCGTATCCACTTGAGAATGAATTTTAACTCTCATTATACCTGGGCTTCCACTGAAAAAAGTATAAGAAAATCTTTTTTTATTATCTCCAAAAGTAATCGGTACAATAGGAATTTGATGTTCAATAGCTAACCGGAATGCCCCATCTTTAAACGTATCCAAAACAATCGATTCATCATTTGGAACTCCACCTTCTGGAAAAATACATACGCTTAATCCTCTATTAATTCTTTTTTGAGCCTGATTGAAAACTTCCATTCGACTTTTTGAACAACCTCGATCTACTAAAATACAAGTTCTTTTATAGAAAAATCCAAATAATGGAATCTTGGCTAATTCTTGTTTACCTACAAAAACAAACGGATTTTTAATTACTGCCAGCATTAACATTATATCAACCATTGAGGTATGATTAGCAACAATCATGTAGCTTTTATCAGTTTCTAAAATTTGATTTTTGTCAATTTTATAATAAAAACCCATCCCGTAAAGAATGAATTTGGCCCAAATTCTGGCCATTTTAAAAAAATACGGATAGCCTTTTTCAGTAAGAATAGAGGCTACTAGAAAAGGAAACATAATCAATATGGGAATTGCCATAAGGACATAAAACCAAATACGCCAAAGTGTCCAAAAAATAATTTTTATTCCTTTCATGAGTTCAAAAATAAGGAATCAAATGATACTTTTATTAAAAACAATTAAATTTGGGAACTATTTAATAGTATAAAAACAGAAAACCTTGCGCGCTTTGCAAAAATCTTTACGAACTTTGCGGTTCAGAAAAAAATTACAATGGCAAAAATACTTACCGGAGTTCAAAGTACAGGAACACCACATTTAGGCAATTTACTTGGAGCAATCATTCCTGCAATTCAATTATCGAATGATCCAAAAAATGAATCTTTTCTTTTTATTGCCGACTTGCATTCCATTACACAAATAAAAGACGGAGCAACTTTAAGAACTAATACATACAGTACCGCTGCAGCTTGGCTGGCTTGTGGACTAGATGTGAATAAAGTAGTTTTCTACAGACAATCTGATGTGCCACAAACGGCAGAATTATCTTGGTATTTGAGCTGTTTCTTTCCTTTTCAAAGATTGACATTGGCCCATTCTTTCAAGGACAAAGCGGATAGACTGGAAGACGTAAATGCAGGATTGTTCTCTTACCCAATGTTGATGGCTGCCGATATTTTATTATATGATGCCCAACTAGTTCCCGTAGGAAAAGACCAATTGCAACATTTAGAAATTACCCGTGATGTAGCCTCTCGTTTCAATCACCAAATGGGAGAAACCTTTGTTATTCCTGAAGCTAAAATCCAAGAGGACAGCATGCTAATTCCTGGAACCAATGGTGGAAAAATGAGCAAATCGGCCAATAACATTATCAATATATTCTTAGATGATAAGGCGTTGCGCAAGCAAGTCATGAGCATTGAAACAGATAGTACGCCACTAGAAGATCCTAAAAATCCAGATACTTGTAATGCTTTTGCTATTTATTCTTTATTGGCTAATGAAGAGCAACTAGCAACAATGAGAGCCAATTATTTAGGTGGGAATTATGGTTATGGTCATGCCAAACAAGCCTTGTTTGAACTGATAACGGAAACGTTCAAAACCGAAAGAGAAAAATACAATTACTATATCAATAATCTTCCAGAAGTAGATGCTTTACTGAAAATTGGTGCTGAGAAAGCAACCGTTGTGGCTAATGGAGTGTTATCTCGTGTTAGAGAAAAATTAGGCTTTGAAGTGCTTTAGTTTTTGAAAACAGTATAAAAAACCCTTTCTATTCAAAACTAGGAAGGGTTTTAGATTTTAAATTGCTTCAAATAATTTCCCTGGTAATGGTCTTACCACACCTTTCAATTCCATGTTCAAGAGCAGTCCTGAAATCCTGTAAATAGGAAAATCACATCGCAAAGCGATAATATCCATTAGTTCTTTTCCTGTTTTTAAAAGGTAATCATAGACTTTTTGTTCATCCTCATCTAAAGTAACAAACAACTGTTTTTGCACGGGTTTTATTTCTTTTTGAATGTCCCAATTGAGGATATAAACTACATCGGCAGCGCTAGTGAGTACATTGGCTTTTTGAGTTTTTATCAAGTTGTTACAGCCTTGACTGTATTTATCAGTTACACGTCCTGGAACTGCAAAAACATCACGATTGTAATCATTAGCCATGTTAGCCGTAATCAAGGAACCACCACGATCCGCTGATTCAATTACAATTGTAGCTTCAGACATTCCTGCAACAATCCTGTTTCTTCGAACAAAATTTTCTTTGTCGGGATTCGAGGAACTCCAAAACTCAGTCATAAAACCACCGTTCTCTTCTACTTTGGCGACATATTTTTTATGCGTTTTGGGATATATTTGATTCAAACCGTGTGCGACTACACCAATGGTTTGTAAATTATATTCTATCGCCAGTTGATGCGCCACGATATCCACGCCATAAGCAAAACCACTTACAATGATGGGATCTAGAGGAGCTAAATCTTCAATCAGTTTTCTACAAAACTCCGTTCCATACGACGTAATTTGGCGGGTTCCCACAATACTGATTATTTTACGGTTTTTTAGATTGATATTCCCAGAAGTAAATAATAAAAGTGGTCCATCAATACACTGTTTCAAGCGCTCAGGATATGCTTCGTCTTGGAAATAAAGGCCTTTAATACCATTCGTTTTTATAAACTCCAGTTCTTGACTAGCTTTTTCAAAAACTAACTTGTCCTTTAGGTTTTTCAACAACATCGAACCCACGCCGTCAATAGCTGCAATTGCAGCAGTTTTTGTTGTAAAAACAGCTTCGGCACTACCACAATGGGTGATCAATTTTTTGGCCATAATATCGCCAACTCCCTCTACTCTTTGTAAGGCTAATAAATAAAATAAATCCTGTTCCGTCATGCTAATTAATTGTTGCTGAAAAGTATAAAATTATTATCTCAATTGTTAATAAAAATTGTGAATAAAATTTTGATAGCTGTTTTCATTGTATAACTTTGTAAGTATGAACATCGAATCTTACATAGCCCAGCTTTTATATCGTTATCAATGTGTTACCGTTCCTGGTTTCGGTGCATTTTTGACTGAAATTCAATCAGCTCAGTGGGTTGAAAGTGCTAATTCATTTTTTCCTCCTAAAAAAATGATTTCTTTCAACGCTAATTTAAAAAATAACGATGGCTTGCTTGCTAATCATATTGCTCAAGCCGAAAAAACATCTTACGACTATGCCGTAAGTGCTATTCAGTATGCAGTTGTGAATTGGAAAAAAACATTAGAGCAAAACGGAACTTTCTCACTAAAAAACATTGGAGATGTTTCATTGAATGCCGATAATAATTTGATATTTAAACCTTTCGATCAAACGAATTACTTAACTAGTTCTTTCGGTTTAAGTTCATTTGTTTCTCCAGTTGTAAAAAGAGAAATTTTCGAACAAAAATTAGAATCTTTAGAAACTGGAAAAGTAATCTCATTTGAACCAGAAGAAAGAAAAGAAAGTTCGTTCTTAAAATACGCCGCAATTTTCCTTTTAGGATTGGGTTTAACTGGAACTGTTGGCTATTCTGTTTATCAAAATCAAATTGCTACACAAACCGTTTTAGTTGAAACTGCTGTTCAAAAACAAGTACAAAACAAAATTCAAGAAGCTACTTTCTTCATCAAAAGCCCTTTACCAGCTGTAACACTTGCTGTAAAAGAAAGAAAATTACCATATCATGTGGTGGCTGGAGCTTTTAGAGAAGAAAAAAATGCAGACAAAATATTCAATCGTTTATCTAATTTAGGATACAAAGCCCGAAGAATAGCGCCAAACAAATATGGTCTTTTCCCAGTACTTTATGGTAGTTATGCTACGTATGCTGAAGCACAGAAAGCAAAAAAAGAAATTCAAGAAAAAGACAATCCTGAAGCTTGGTTGCTAATTGAATCTTTATAAAAAATACATTTCACTATTTAAAAACCTCCAAAGGCAAATGCGCTTTTAGAGGTTTTTTTATTAGATTACTGACCCAATTGAAAACCTAAAATTTCTTAATTTAAGCTGGCTTTGAACATTCTCAGTTCGTCCCAAGAATACTTATCACCAAACTGCTCTTTCATTCCTGTTAGTGATTCTTCTTTGTAATGCTTGAAGGCTTCACTCAATTCAGTTATTTTATCATTAGGTAGAATGTCATTTACTTTTACTTTTTTAGATTGTATTAGTTTTACTAGATGGCTTTCGATAGTTTGAGTGGTCAGTTTACGAATGGTTGCTATATCCTGAATTGAATTTTTAGCCAGCCACAACTCATAGGTTTCCTCGACAGTTGATTTCTTCGGTGCTTTATTTTCTGATTTTTTCTTTGCCGAATAACGCTCTACATCTTTTTCATCTTCAATCAAAGTAATATGCACTTTCTTAAATTGATTTTCGATTGCCTCTTTTTTCCTCGGAATGTATTTTTTTATTTCGTCTGAAGTTAGTTTTTCTTTCGAAATAGTTTCTCCAGCAACTACGGTTTCAATTAACAATTTGGCTTTCATCAAACGCAAGACCGCTTTCGTCTGCAACTCTTCTAAAACAATTAATTCATCAAAAAAAGCTTTCACTTTCTTGATGCGTTTTACCTCTTCTAGCTTCCACAAGATCTCAAAAACCAACTCATCCATGGGTTTGAAGAAATAATCAAAAGCAGCTTGAATTCTTTCAGAAACATGAATTAAATCGACCGTTTCGTTATTGAAAATTTTATTGAGCTGTATGATGAATTTTTTGGATGGATCCAAAAGTGCATCAATAGCATTCATTTGCTTGGTTGCCCAAATGGTATGTTTGGATTTCTCGGAACTTTCGGATTTTTCCGAATAACTGTACTTGTGATTGCGCCATTCTTGTGCCAGATCTGACCAGTCAAAACTGTTAATCAAGTAATTATGAATAAAGTTTTTAGTTTCAAAATGCAGCGAATTTTTCAACACCTCTTCTGAGGCTTTGTTCAGTGCATAGTTCATCACATCTTGGTCATTTGAAATTCCGTTCATTCGCAACGGAGAAAGTAAAACAAGGCCTTCTAAGGAGCGTAAACGCGAAAGAGCCACATACGCTTGTCCAGGCATAAAAACTTGCGAAACATCAATCGCTGCTTTGTCAAAAGTTAATCCCTGGCTTTTATGTACCGTAATCGCCCACGCCAATTTAATAGGATAATGAACAAAAGTTCCTAAAACCTCCTCTTCTATTTCCTTAGTAACAGGATCTACTTTATAGCGAATGTTTTGCCATTCGTATTTTTCGACTTCAATGGTTTTGTCTTCCTCTGGAAAATGAATTCTAATTTCTTGGCTCGAAAGGGACTTGATAATCCCCATTTTTCCGTTGAAGTAATTTTTATCAAAGGATAAATCATTTTTCACAAACATGACTTGTGCTCCTACTTTAAGTAGCAAACGTTCTTCAATTGGAAATAATTTTTCAGGGAAATCACCTACTATATCCGCTTTATAATTAATTAATTCTCCTTTTAAATCTTCTAATGCTTGCGCATTCATGGTATCCGCCTTGGCATTATGTGTAGTTAATGTGATATAGCCTTTGTTTTCTTTGAGATCAAAATCAGGTTTCACGTATTTATTGAGCAACTCAATGTCTTCAGTAGAAATTTGGTTATTTCTTAAATTATTTAAAACCGAAATAAAACCCGTATCTGTTTGGCGGTATATTTTCGATAATTCGATATACAGAGGTGGACTTTGTTGCACAACATGCGAATGAAAAAAGAATTTTCCTTGGTAGTAAGCACGCAACGTTTTCCATTCTTCATCGCGAATAACCGGTGGTAATTGTAATAAATCTCCAATAAACAAAACTTGCACACCACCAAAAGGGGTTGTTTTCTTGCGAACCGTTTGCATCATATAATCCATCGCATCCAATAAATCAGCGCGAAGCATACTCACTTCATCAATTACCAGCAATTCCATATTACGAATTACGGATTTCTTCAATCCACTCATTTTAAAATGCCTCCGCAAGGTGTCTTTGGACTCAAATTTTACCGTATCCGTAAATTGAGAATCGACATTAAAAGAAGGAATAAAACCTCCAAAAGGCAATTGAAACATGGAGTGAATTGTAACACCGCCAGCGTTTAAAGCCGCAATTCCTGTAGGTGCAACCACCACCGTATTCTTATGGGTCGTTGCTATAATTTCACGAAGCAAAGTGGTTTTACCAGTTCCTGCTTTCCCGGTCAGAAAAACAGATCGTTGAGTTTGATTGATAAATTGCAGCGTGTAAGAGGCAGCTTCGGAAATGGTTTGCATTAGGCGTATAGGTTATAAAATATTACAATTGCAAACGGTAAAATCCAAATTACAATTGATCATTAAACATTTCACAAAAATAACTTTTCTGGGCGATTAAAGCATCAAAATCTCCTTTCTCTACAATGCGCCCGTTTTTCATGACATAAATTACATCTGCTTTTTTCAATTGAAACAACCGATGAGATACTAATATAATCATTTTTTCCCTACCCCAAACCCGAAGTGAATTATACAATTCGCTTTCAGAAAACGCGTCTAAGGAACTAGTTGGTTCATCCATAACCACAAAATCGGCATCCCGATAAAACAATCTTGCCAAAGCTAATTTTTGCCATTCTCCACCACTAAGCTGTTCGCCCATCCAGAAAGTTCTCCCTAACTTAGTATCAAATCCACGTTTCATTTTATCAATAAAAGTTTGTGCTCCACTATTGACTGCCGCTTGCTTTAAAGCATTATCATATTTAGTATCTTTTGCACCTAAACTAATATTCTCAGCAACACTAAGAAAGTATTTTTCGAAATCTTGAAAAAGGAAAACACTGTTGGTTCTAAATTCTTCTTTATCAATATTTTTCAAGGATATACCATCAATAGTAATGCTTCCGCTTTCATAGTCATACAACTTTCCTAAAAGTTTTACTAGAGTAGATTTTCCGGAACCATTGGCACCGACAATAGCTATAATTTGCCCTTTTTCACAAGACAATGAAATGTCATTAAGAATTACTCTATCCGTCTCTGGATAAGAAAAATGAAGGTTTTTTACTTCCAATTTAGACGGTTTTATTGGGAAAGGAACTACAGCTTCATTTGCATTTTTATCAGGAATATCTAAAAATTGAAAAAGATGATTGATAAACATTCGGTGTTGGAATAATTGCACCAAAGCCGTCAAAAAACTTTTTGTCCCTGATTGTAGTTTTTGGAATCCTTGCAAATAAATCACAAAAAGTCCCGGTGTTATGATTTGTGCCCAAGTATTTTGAGCCAACGATAAAAATATAAAACCCACCAAAATAATTTCTCCTGCCTCGATAATAACACTATAAAAATTTTGTTTGTTTTGTATGGATTTACGTTGCTTAAACAAATATTCTCTCAAAATGCTATAGCGAGAAATGAACTCTTTCCCGAAACCAAAAAGGCGTACCTCTTTAGCATAACTCAATCCAGTTAAAACCTGTTGGAGATAATTAGATTCTCTTTCTGCGGTGGCCAATCTTTTTTCTTCGCTAAAGCTTTTTCGAGAAAAAAACCATTTAATTGCAAACAAAGGCAAAGAAAGCACCACAATAATTACCGCATATTGCCAATAATAATAAGCCAACATACTCGCAATCATGATAACACTTGAAAATTGCATCAATAAGTTACTGAAACCATTTAACAATTGAGCGGCTTTAAAAACTGCTTGTTGCTGTGCAAGATGCAAAGTGTCGTGGTAAATAGGATTTTCATAATACGAGAAATCAACCGAAATGGCTTTCTCTAACACGCGTTGCGACAAATAATCGCCCACTTTTTGTTGGTAAAGACCATTGACATAGGTTGCCATTTGGCTGCAAACAGAAGAAATAAGTTGCAAGACACAAAATCCTACAACCAATTTAATAATTTCATTAAAATCATGTCCTTTTTGATTGGTGATAATATCAATAATTTCTTTAGTAATATAAAGTGATAAAACAGGAACAACAGATTGAAACAATACTAATACAAAATAACTCACGGCATTGCCTGGAGAAGCTTTGTAGATGATTTGTAAAATTTGGATATAATCCTGAAGAATTTTCTTAAATTGGAATTGTTTTTTCACGATGAATTACAAGTTTAATGCAGGAACCGCTTGTAATTTGTTTTGCAACAGCCAAGTAGTTATAATTTGTAAAGAAGTTTCAATGGTATCTACAGTGGTATCAACCACAATATCTGGATTAGTTGGCACTTCATAAGGACTATTGATTCCCGTAAAATCCTTGATTTCTCCTTTTTGTGCTTTTTCATACAAGCCTTTCGCATCTCTCTTAATACAAGTTTCTAAAGGCGTAGCAATATAAAGTTCCACATAATTATCTGCTCCTACAATAGATTTGGCTGCTATTCTATCTTCTTCAAATGGTGAAATAAAAGAGCTAATTACTACAACTCCTGCATCATTAAAAAGTTTAGCTACTTCGGCAACACGACGAATATTTTCTTTTCTTCCTTCTCTACTAAAATCTAGATCAGAGTTAAGATGCATACGGGTATTATCGCCATCCGTAATATAAGACCGAATTTGACCCTTGTAAAACCATTGATCTAATGCAGCCGCCAAAGTTGATTTCCCAGAACCCGAAAAACCGGTAAGCCATATAGTAAAAGAAGCATGTGCATTGAGTTGCTCTCGTTCTTTTCTAGAAACCGAATAGTTTTCTTGGAATAAATTGTTATTTAAAGTCATTTTACTACATAAATTTAAATAACCAAAATTACACTTTTGGGCTTAAATAGTATAAAAACAATACCATTGTTTTTATATAAAACTATTTTTTAAATATGTTTATTATTATTTTAACATTAAATTTTTATTTTAGAAAATAAATAAATAAGTTTGTCTTATCATTATAGCAACTTAAATCACAACTTATGAATACAGAAAAAAAACCATGGATAGCGCCTCAAGCTACTGAAATTGAAGTAAATAGTGGTACTCCTGTCAATTCAATCTATGAAGGTTTTGCTTATCACAATTCGTAAATATTTTAATTAAAAAAAAATTGAAATACTTAACTTTTATAAAAGTTCACTTTGTAAGTGAGCTTTTTTTATGGAAAAAACTTTTTTTTTCTTTAACTCAAAAGGAATTATTAAATTTATAAATCAATTATAAATTCATTACAGTATAAAATAATTCTTTTCATTGCATCTTCCGCAAATAAATTTACTATTTACTTTAACCCAAGAATGTGCTTCTTTGATATTTTTTGTTTTATGAATACCAACAGTATATTCAAATTGAACTTGGTATTTTAATAATAAATACACTGCCTGCCACGATTGGTGACGGCAAACGTTTTTCCAAGGAAGGTAGTTGTTGACAATATGAATAGCTATAATAATATCTTTTGCTAGAGTTATTTTTTCTGGTGTTAGTACTACATTTACTTTTTGATTTTTACAAATATGCTCGCTAAATCCTTTTTTAGAACCCCATAAAAGCAAGAGATTTCTATAAATAGAAAGCCAAAACACCAGCAAAATGAATTTTCGCTGGCGTGCAGTTAATATGCAAACGTTTTTAAGCCTTTTAAGCAGTCGCTTCATTGATATATCCTTTAGCCAGAAGATCGGCCACTACGGCTTTTAATTGTCCTTCACAAACTTCTTTTTCTACCTCATATTCGTCCATTAATTGAGAAACAATACCATTGTATTCTAGGCCTTCTGCAATGTATTGTACAATAGACGTATAAGTAGTGTTCAGACTAATGTATTTATTGTCTTCAATAGCATATAAAACACCTTCTTCTTCAAGAGGTGTAAACAAAACTTTATCGGTATTCAAAAGGTATTTTTTATTTTCCATATTTTGGGTTTATTTTATATGATTCATCACTTCTTCCCAGTAGCCGAATCGTTTCATCATCGATTCGTTTACAGTCATAATTTTTATTATTTGTCCTTTGGTTAATTCCTGTTTCCAACGTCCTGTTTCTCCTTTAAAAAAGAAAGCTGAGGAAGGAAGTGCTTTTTCTTTAAAGCCTTTGTTTTCTTCTTGTTGTTTTAGTTTCTTGAAATCACAGGCTTCAATAGCACTCAAAATAGCTTCATCACTATAATCCAGTTGCATTTGTACAACAGCTATTTTAAAGGTTTCAAAGGGTTTGACTTTCATATCTTCATAGCGAATGACATGCACTGGAATATCTTTTTGATTCATCCAGCTAGAAGCATGCATGGCCCAGGTGCCCATCAATTGGTAATATTGTTGTGCGGTTTTTCCTTTTTTAACAAAGGCGCCTTCCTCGCAATTCATGTATTTATTAATAGTATCCTCTACATTCAAACCAGTATGATTGGCTAGTGAAAGTACTACATCTAATGGATTTCGAACTAAATACAAAGCCACACGACTTCCATATGCAGGAATTAAAGGCAATCCATCCCAACGGGAATAGGTATAGGCATCGTGTATTTTTACAAAAGATTCTTTTTGAATTTCCTGAGCCTTATAAGTAAACGCAACCTTTCTAAAAGATTCTAATTCTCTAGGTCTTAAATCGTCTGTACAAATATCTAAAATACTTTCAATATATTCCTTACTAGAGAAAATACCGTCCGTTTCCATTTTATTAATATCAATTTCTCCTTGATTCAATAAGGCCGTCAAAAAACTTCGAAACCAGGTATTTCCCGATTTAGGATAAGAGGCTAACCAGATAATTTTATTTTCCATCAACTTCAATAATTTGTTCAATTATAGCATCTGCAAAACTGTCAAAACTCGGTTGATCTTTAGGTCTTGTCGCTGTCCAAAAAGGTACTTTTTGAGAAATAGCACTCAACGTTTTAAATTGCAACAATTGCTTGTTCATGCCAAGTACCCATTTATTTCGATAAATATTATCGCCCAAACGTTTCATACCATCAGTAGATTTTAATCTTTCTATTTGAATACTATCCCCTTGCATTTCTAAGAAAATAATTCCTTTTACGTTTTGAGAAGTGCTTACAAAATCGTCATGAAAAGCAATTCCAAATTTATTAATTTCGGCACGTAATTGTTTCCCTTCTGATAAATTATATACTTGCTGATTGTTCATGGTGTTTTCCCATGCTCTCAACATAGGATACGAAGCTATAGCTACGCAAGAATTATCTTCAATAGTAATCAATGCCGTATCATCAGTGAAATAAGTATATCCTTTTTCTTTTAATTTTAACGCAGTGGTTGATTTTCCAGTTCGAGAGGGAGCTGCAAACAACCAAAGTCCTTCGTTTTTATCTAAAACTCCTGAAACATGAAAAGGAATTTGATTATTTTGAAATAAAATGGCAGCAATACAATTCGAATAAAAAAACAATAAAATAGAATCCCAATCTTCACAAAGGGGATCGATTACAACTTTATTACCATTAGTAACAAAATATCTAGCTATATCAGGTACTTGATAGAAAAACTCGTTCTCATTGAATTGTGTAAAAGGTTTTTTTACTGTAGGCTCTTTTTGAAAACTGGGTGCTACAGTTCCTAAAGCAACTTCAAAATCTGCTTTTTGAATAACCTCATTAAGAATAAATGAAGGCAAGGGAATCGTTGAAGTACAGTTTAAATTAAAAACCTTATAATTATATTGCATTAGCTCGCTTAATTTTAATATTTTTTTAACTTCGCAAATGTAAAAAAATACAGTGAAATGAACGGATTTTTTGGAATATTAAACTTAAATAATGGCAATTTTAGAGAAGTTACCACTAACTATCTTAATACTAAATTGCTAAACCGTGAAAATACTTTATTGATAAATGATGAAATTTTACTCCAAAATTTCACAACATCAACTGTTAAAAATGATAATTATCCTAATCTCTATTTTGCAGGCTGGTGCCGATTAGATAATATAGAAGAACTGCAAATTCAATTTAATCTTGATTCAAAAGCGGTAGAACAAGAAGTGATTCTTGCTGCTTATAAGCAATGGGAAGCTGATTGTGTCAAACATCTGATAGGTGATTTTAGTTTTGCTATTTGGGATGTCAATAAAAAAAATCTTTTTTTGGCTAAGGATCAAATGGGTATTCGTCCACTTTTTTATACAGAGCAAGAGGGATTGCTTTATTTTAGTACCACTATTCCGGCGATAAAGTCGGCTTTAATTCAAAAACCGGGCTTAAATGAAGAATATATAGCTAAAGAACTACTCAATTATCCTCAAAAAGTAGAAGACTGTTTTTTTAAGGACATTAAAAGACTAAAACCTGCTCACTATCTTTCAATAGGTGCTGAAGGAAAACTTGAAGAAATACTGTATTGGGAACTTGAAACAGTTGACTTAAGCCATTGTAAAACTAACGAAGACTACTATGCACTTTTAAGAACAACACTTGAAACTGCAATACAATCCAGAATTAGAGGTAAAAAAAATGTAGGCTGCCAACTTTCAGGCGGAATGGATTCCTCAGCAATTACTGTACTATTATCTCGAATTATGGATAAAAATAAGCTTCATACTTATTCATTTATACTAGACGAAACTACAAAAGCATACTCAGATAATGGGATTGATGAACAAGGAACTCAAGAAGAAATCATCAATTATGCTGATTTAATTCGTGAAAACCATCATCCCATTACTTCCTTTCATTATAAAGATGTATTTGAAGAATTTGTTAAAAAAAATGAGATTATGGGAGGCTATGCTAATAGCGATTGTATTTGGCAAGACAGTCTTTATAAAGTTGCTGCAGAACAAAACCAGGTAGAAGTGATTTTTAGTGGTTTTCCCGGAGATGAAGGTGTTTCCCAAAATGGGAATAATTATTTTTATGATTATCTAAATGAATTTAATATAAAAGGTTTGTTTAGATTTCTAATTGATTTTAGACGTGGAGCCATTCTAAAAACCATACATTATTTCAGAGCTAAAAACAAAAAAAACACAACTTCAGACTATTCAATAATTCGAGAGAAACGAAACTTATTAAATCCAAATTCTATTTTTTACAAAAATCTAAAAGATGGTTTATTTGCTTTTAACCCAAGTTTTAAAAACTGGCAAAAAGAACAAATTTGCACTGCTCATGTATGCTTGCGTATCGAATCTGAAGGCGCTTATGCTAATCAATATGGCGTAGAAACCGTGTATCCCTTAGCTGATATTCGTTTATTAGAAATTATGTACAGTTTACCCGCTGATCTATTTAAACCCAAACCCTATTCTAGAGCGTTATTTAGAAATTTAGCCGTAGGTATTTTACCCGATAAAGTGCGCCTACAACCGAAAAGAAGTGGCGCTAAAACATTGGCTTTTGCAGATTACTGGATTCATACAAAATCAGAAGAATTGAAAAATTACAAAATTAAAAACCACACTGGTTTGATGATTTCTGAAGAAGAATACAAAAATAAAGAAGCTGAAAATGAATTCATGAAAATGAAACGATATAATACTTTAAAAGAAATCGATTATTTGATTGATTTAAACATTTAAAATCATTTTAGTCTTAAAAAATTAAACTATGGTTATAGAAAAAGAAAAAATAATTCTGCTTTTACCTCCAAAAACAGCCTCCAACTCCTTAAGAAAACTTTTAATGGAATCGGGATTTCGTTTTCGACCCACTTTACGAAAAGTAGAGTATCCAGTATATCACCTTACGCTATCAGAAATCTGTTATGTTTATAATGTACCTTTAGAAAAACTATCTAATTATAAAATTATTCAAATAGTAAGAAATCCATATGATCGTTTTATTTCAGCTTGGTTTCATCAAATGGATATTTTAAAAACAAAAATAAGTATAGATGATTTGATTGAAAAATTAAATCAACATATCCATTTGTTACCTAATGAAATTGATGGATTTTATGAAAAATTTTATGGAAGTATTAGTCATAAAGAAAAGTCATTTGCAAGAGGAAATTGGGGCGGTTTACGATTTTATTTTAATCAAACCCAATGGAATGATATAAATGCTACAATTCATTATTTTAAATTAGAAGATTTGACACAAGACATCACCCCTTTATCTGAATTAATTAACTTTAAATTAGAAGATTTACCAAAAATCAAAGTCAACTCCTCTACAAGAGAAGATTTTAATACTTATTATACTGAAGAACAAAAAAAACAGGTTCAACAATTATTTATAGACGATTTTAAAGATTTAGGTTATGACATTTAATTTTAAACATTTTGGTACAATTGAAATTGACGATTTAGTAAAAAAACTGGAAGGATTAGACTGGAATCAATATAAATTCAGACAACTAACTCACAAAGTCCACGCAGAAACACTGACTGTCCCTTTGCTTTTTGATGAAAAGCTACAGACTATAAAAATTCATAAAGATTTTGGACGTTTTATTCCTGAACTTGGAAAAATAAAAATAATTTTATCTGAAAAATTAGGAAAAGGAGAGTTTCAATCTGCTATCTTAATCAATCTCCCAGCAGGAAAAAAAATAAAAAGGCATATTGATAAAGCGGAAAATTTTAAAAAATACCATAGAATTCACATTCCCATAATAACTAATCCAAAATGCTTGTTTGAAGTGGATAATGAGATTATCAATATGAAAAAAGGAGAAATATGGGAAATAAATAATGACGATAAATACCACTCTGTTGAAAATACGGGAGAAACTGACCGAATCCACCTATTGATTGACTGGAAACTTTCTTAAAATTAATTTATAGCAATGATCATTATTTCAGACATAAAAAACCAATATGGAAATGCTATGGCATTAGCCATTATATGTTGTAGAGTTTACTTTAAAACAGCCATGGCAACCGATTTGAATGCCTTTATTTGCAACAATAATATTGACTGGATAGTTTTTTTTAAAACCTGCCGTAAACATCGAATTAGACCCTTAGTTTATAAAATTATTTTAAAGGCTACATTACCCGAAGAAATTCAAAAAAGAATTAGTAATGAATTAAACAAGATTTCTTTGCAAAGTTTTGACCAAGCCAGAGAAACAGAACGACTGATTCTATTACTTCAGCAAAATAATATCAATGTTATTCCGTATAAAGGCACTGCTTTTTCTAAGCAGTTTTTTGGTACTATAAGCATGAGAGAATCAAGTGATATAGATCTTGTTATAGATTCTAATGACATTACAAAAGCAATCCATACCTTAGAAAATGATGGCTTTCAATCCCACCAAAAAAACTATTACTACAGTTTAGGTCATAAACAATTTATAAAAAGGCATAAAGATTTTAATTTTGATAAATACACTGGAAATAGTAGGCAATATCATGTAGAATTACATTTTAATATTATTAGTAAAAATATTTATGTTTCAAAATATCAAAATGATTTTAAAACAAGTAGTTTAGGAAAGGATTCTTTGTTCAAAGAACAAGTAAGTATTTTAAATCCCATAGAGCATTTTAGAGCCATCTCTTTGCATCATATGCTTCAGGATGGAATGGGTTACCTAAAAACAGTTGTTGATGTTTCTCAAGGTTTAATTAAGATGGAAATGATTGAAAATTCAGCTTTGTCTAATTCCTTTGAAAAAGAAACATTAAAGGAGATGAATACAAATTACGATTTACAAATTATACAATTATTGATTCGTGATCTAATGGGAATAGAATTCAAAATTGAAAATGTAAAAAATAACTCAAATAAAACACTAACGACCAAAATACTATCGAGCTCGTATAAAAAAAATATAACTTTTGAATTGCCTTTTTTAGAAATATTAAAATTTTATTATAATTATAGTACTGAAACTATGAAATATTATAAAAAAACAAAACATAAAAGTTTATTCCTTATAAAAAATTTACTGACAGTATTAACACCACAATCCAATGATTTTATGGCAGTTAATCTTAATAAAAACCTCTATTTTTTTTATTATTTTATTAGACCTTTTAGACTTATTTTCTTTCGAAATAATCCTAAGTAAAAAAATAATTATAAAAAAAACCTTCATTCTAATAAAAGAATGAAGGCTTCAATCGAATTAAAAATAAAATTATTTTTTAGTTTCTGTTTTAGCATCAGCTTTAACTTCTACTTTTTCATCTGCTTTGGCAGCTGATTTGTATTTGTCATTTAATGCTTTAACAATATCTTTTGTAATGTCATATTTCTCTTCAGCATACAAAATAGAAGCAGCATCACCAGTACCATAAATGTAGCTGTACCCTTTTTCTTTACCATATGCTTTGATGAATTTTTTAACACCACTTACTAAAGTATCCATTTCAACACTACTATCTTGTTGCAATTGTTGCGATAAAGCTTGTTGTGCATACCCTAATTGTTGTTCTCTTTTTTGCAATTCAGCACCTTTTTTTTGTGCCCATTCTTGCCCATTCGCTTGCGCTTGAGATTGAAAATTGGCAGCTTCTTGTTTGAAACGATTAATCTCTGCTTCTAGCTGTCTTCCTTTTTCAGCAGACTGTGCTTTATATTTAGCTTCAAGATCTTTTGCTTCTGTATATTCTTTCATTAATACTGAAGTATCTACATAAGCTGTTTTTACTTCTTTAACTTCTGCAGTTTTGTTACAAGCAACAACTGAAATAGAAATTGCAATAATTAATAATACTTTTTTCATTTTGGTTTATTTGTAATTTAATGTGTGTACGACAAAAATATAAAAAAATAGATAGTAACCTAAAAAAGTTTAGATTTTACGAGTTTATTTATACTATTAGATTTTACTATTAAAAAAAACAAAAGTATAATTTGTAATTATAAAAAACGGCTTTAATAGCGTTAAAATAAGCTTAAATCTAAAAATAGCCAACAAAACATACGTCTGAAACAACAATCGAGTCTTAAAACTATATTAAAATCGATTTTAGTTGTTTTTTAGCACATAAATATGGGATGAATATTCAAAACTACCTTTTGCTTTCCAGTTGGACCATAAACCAACAAAAGATGCTTTTATAAAATTCATTTTTCCGGATTTATATTTTTCTGAAAGTAGACTCACATAAAATGAATCAAACTTCATAGGAAGTACTTTTTCCAATTGTATGTTTTCTTTTTCAAAAAGTAATTTTATTGCTTTTTTAGAAAAATGCCAAAAATGAATCGGTACATCATATGCTGCCCAAAACGCGCCATAATGTTTTGCATCGAATGATTTAAAATTCGGTACTGCAATAATTAAAGATCCTGTGGGTTTTAATAACCGTTTCAATTCTTTTATTTGAAAATCTAAATCGGGTACATGTTCCAACACATGCCACATCGTAATCACATCAAAAGATTGATTTTCTAGAGTTCTTGTTTCTTCCACAAAAGCAACTCCTTTTTTACTTGCTATAGCTTTTGCTTTTTCACTTGGCTCGACTCCTATTGTTTCCCAACCATTTTGTTTGGCCACCGATAAAAAATCACCTGTACCTGCACCAATATCTAAAATGCGTCCTTTAGCTGGTTGAAGTGAATTGATTAAATCTAGTTTGTTTTTTAAAGCGATGCTTTTTACAAAATGATAGGCTTTCTCAAATAAAGAACGTTTCCCATCCGTATGAGAAATATAATCTTCACTTTCATAATACTTACCTAAAACGTCTAAACTAGGTTGCGGATGTGTTACTAACATATCCAGATTTTCATCATAGTATAATTCGAAAATTTCTTTTGAAACGGAATGGTCTTTTACGGTAAGGAAATGTTTTTTATTAGAAATGTCCATTTATTAAATTATATACTATTTATACTTTTTCAAACCAAACCCCAAAAGCACAGAAATACTTTTAGGGTTGTGTTTTATTTATTTTTAAAACTATTCAATAATAACAAGGGTTTCGAGAGTAGTTTCACGTGGAACAAAATGAATTTAGATTGTAGATTAACGATTTTAGATTGCAAATCTAAAACTCAGAAATCGCTAATAATACTATAGCACTCTAAAATATTATCTCCCCATGTAAATCAACAAGACCGAAATATCACTTGGCGAAACTCCACTTATTCTTGACGCTTGAGAAATAGTTACTGGACGTATCTTAGTTAACTTTTGCTTTGCTTCAATAGACATGGATTTGATTTTATGATAATCAAAATCTTCAGGAATTTTCACATCTTCTAAACGAGTTAGCTTATCCGCATTGTTGCGTTCCTTTTCTATGTAACCAGAATACTTCACTTGAATTTCGGCTTGTTCTAATATTTCTTGATCCACATCATTCTCGGAAACATATGTTTTTACTTTTTCAAATTTCATCATATCCTCTAAATCGATTTGAGGACGCGAGAAAATTTTAAACATTTTATCTCCTTGCGAAATCAATGCAGTTTCTTTTGATTCCAAAATTGGATTTGCTTCTGCCATTGTAATACTAGATTCTCGGAAGAAAGCAACCATTTTTTCTGACTCTTTCAATTTGTGCTCCATTCTGCGTAAACGTGCCTCAGAAGCCAAGCCAATTTCGTGCGACATCGGTGTCAACCTAAAATCAGCATTGTCTTGACGCAACAACGTTCTATACTCAGCGCGCGAGGTAAACATTCGATACGGCTCTTCAGTACCTTTAGTAATTAGATCATCAATTAATACTCCAATATAAGCTTCATCACGCTTTAAAATCAATGGCGCTTTTTCATGCACTTTTAAATGCGCATTAATTCCAGCCATCAATCCTTGAGAGGCGGCTTCTTCATATCCTGTAGTTCCATTAATTTGTCCCGCAAAATACAACCCTTCTACCAACTTAGTTTCTAAGGTATGTTTTAATTGTGTTGGAGGAAAATAATCGTACTCGATTGCATAACCCGGACGCAAGAACTGTACTTTCTCAAAACCCACAACAGAACGCATGGCTTTGAATTGAATATCGGCAGGAAGAGAAGTAGAAAAACCATTTACATAAACCTCACAGGTTTTCCAACCTTCGGGCTCTATAAATAGCTGATGTCTTTCTTTATCGGCAAAACGATTTATCTTATCTTCAATAGAAGGACAATATCTAGGCCCTAGACTTTTTATACGACCATTAAACATCGGTGAACGATCAAAACCTTCTCTCAAAATATCATGTACTTCCAGAGATGTATATGTCATATGACAAGAACGTTGATGAACCAACGGAGAAGTTATATCCGAATACGAGAACTTATCTGGTTTCACATCTCCCTTTTCTTCATTCATTTTAGTAAAATCAAGAGAACGACCATCCACACGAGGAGGTGTACCGGTTTTCATTCTACCAGATTCAAACCCTACTTTTATCAAATCTTCGGTGATTCCATAAGCAGCACTTTCCCCTGCTCTACCACCACCAAATTGTTTTTCGCCAACATGAATTAAACCATTCAAAAAAGTTCCATTAGTCAACACAACTGATTTCGCTTTGATTTCGATTCCAAGCGAAGTACGAACTCCTTTTATTTTTCCGTCTTCGATAATAAGTCCTTGAACCATTTCTTGGTAAAAATCCAAATTTGGAGTCCCTTCCAACATCAACCTCCACTCTTCAGCAAAACGCATTCGGTCACTTTGAACTCTTGGCGACCACATTGCAGGCCCTTTTGATTTATTCAACATCTTGAATTGAATCGCCGTACGATCCGAAACAATTCCAGAGTAACCACCAAGCGCATCAATTTCACGAACAATCTGCCCCTTGGCAATTCCACCCATGGCAGGATTACAAGACATCTGCGCGATGTTCTGCAAACTCATTGTTACCAATAAAGTTTTGGAACCTAAATTTGCAGCGGCAGCAGCGGCTTCTGAACCAGCGTGCCCTGCACCAACTACAATAACATCATATTCTTCTTGAAACATTTTCTTTATAAATTAACTCGACTTCGTCGAGAATGGTATTAAAATCTAAGTACTATTTTATTTTTCTAAAAGCACAACTTCCATTGTTCCACGTGGAACTACATTCGCACTAAAAACAATCCACAAGAATTGTTCCACGTGAAACAAAACCAAGAATATCTATATTAGAATTTACTGTTCCACGTGGAACATGGCGATTTTTTCATCTTCTTTAGAACGCATTAAACGTTCGTTATCCTCACCTTTGTCTTTATAGCCACAATAATGCAATACACCGTGGACTAAAACACGTTTCAATTCTTCTTCGAAAGCGACATTAAAATCAACAGCATTGTCTTGTACGCGCTCTACAGATATAAATACATCTCCACTAATCTCATTCCCCATTGTGTAATCAAAGCTTATAATATCAGTCAAGGTATCATGATCTAAATATTCCACATTTATTTTATGTAAATACTCATCATCGCAAAAGATATAATTAATCTCCCCTTCTTTTTTACCTTCAGAAATAATTACAGCAGAAAGCCAGCTAGCGATTGCCTCTTCATTATCTAAATTAAACTCGTTTTCGTAATTAAAATTGATCATTTTTTATTAAAATATTCTTGAACCTTTTGGTTGAAATTGGAGCGCAAAGGTAATGATTGTCTATTTAAAATCTCTATCGTATTTAAATAATCTAACAATGCGTCTGGTAACGGTTTAGATTCATTATTAAAGTCTTTTTTATTTGTTTGTGATTGGCGTTTATTTTCCTCCCCTTGCTCTTGAACGGCTGTTTTTAATTTCAATAATTCCTGCTTAAGATTAAGAATCTTTTGCAGTGTTTCATTCTTAAATCCTTTGTTCAGCAACTGCTTCTCAATTTGTTTCATTTGTTCTAAAACACTTTGTCCTTGATTGCCGTGCCCTTGTTTATTCAACTCATTTTCTAGCGCCTCTCTAAGTTGTTGTTGCTCTTTATAAATCTCCATTATTGCCTTAGCATTTCCTTCTCCTTCTTCCTCAGATTGTGAATCTCCTTTTCCTGGTTTAGAACCCTCACCAGGCTTTCCTTCTTTGTCTTCACCAGGTTTCTTTCCAGCTCCCATTCCTTCCTTGACCTTTTCTCCTATTCCTTCTTGCTTCTTAATTATATCTGGCAATTGCATCCCTGACCCTTCACCCGGTTTTGGTTTACCTGAACCCATTCCTGATAAAGACATTTGCATGCCATTTAATATATCGCTTAAAAAATCACCTAATTTATTAGCTGCAGAAATAGTATATTGTTGATGAGACAACCCTTTTGGAATTTGAGAGTCAGATAAACTCTCCAAAGACTTATCTATATTGTATTGCATGTTTCCTATTTCACGAGTAACATCTTCGGCAATTTTAGGATTACGAACTGACATTGCAAACAGACTATCATCAACATGCTTGAACTGCTGTTTTAAATCCTGTTGCCATTTAATTTTTTTATTAAAAGCTGGAGAACCTGTTTTTAAACTTTTAAACTGCGTCATTAAGTCTTCTTGAGACAAAGAAAAAGCCAATAAATTATCTAAAATTTGACGCAACATTTTTACATCTTCATCTAATTGTTCAATCTCACTTGACTCCAAACTCTGAGCCATTTTCTTAGACATAGACTTCATGTTCTTAGCCGCATTTTTTTGTTTTGGCTTAGCCTTATCTTTATTGTCTTTTTGCAGTTCATCCGATGCTTTCTTTAAATCATCATCAATATTCTTTTCATTGACAGCGTCATCAAATAAATCAAGTGGCGCCTTCAACTCCTTATTGTCTTTCTTTAAATCTTTCAGATCTTCTTGGATTTTGTCAAATGCCTTATTAATTTCATTCTGTTTATCTAACGAATTCTCCTTTACATTATCTGACAATTGATCTTGCTTCTGTGAAAGTTTGTCTAGCTTATCCGCAATCTGTTCTGCCTTTTTATCTACATAATACTTCTTAGTAAGCTCCACCAATTGCTGTAAATTTTTTACTTGGTTTTTACTGTTTTGTTTGAATTTGTCTAGCTTAGATAACAACTCTTCATTTTTAATTTTATCATTCAGATCTTTAAGTTCATCTAATAATTTTTGGTTTTTCTCTAAATCTTTATCGGCATTATCTAATCGCTTTTGTAAAGCCTCCTTCAACTCATCCTTTTCTTTTGATTTGAATTTATTAAGATTGTCTTTCATTTTATCAGCAAATTGCTTCATCAAATCATCTTGTTGTTTTTGACGTTTGATAAAATCATTTACTTCCTGTTGTTCTTTAAATTCAAACTTGTCTTTTTCCTTTCCCGATTTCTGAAGTTTATCTAAATCCGAAATTTGCTTGTTTTGATTTTTTAATGAATTTTCTAAACCCTTGATATTATCATTTTGCTGTTGCAAAAATTGATCTTTCTGCTCTTCATCTGTAGCCACACGATTAGAAAAAACAGATGATTTTGAACTTTTGAAATTATGCACTCCATCGTTATCAAAAACTTCAAAATAATACTCATAAGAAACACCTTTTTCCACTGGAAGATTAGAAGGAAAAGAAAATACGAACTGATCAAATGGTGATGACTTTATTGCAATTGTTCCACGTTTTACATTGATGGGATTCGATTTAGGATAATAAACAACCTGAAGCTTTGATAATCCATAATCATCAGAAATTTGACCTAAAACATAGTTGCGATCCACGTTTAAACTATCCGGTGCAGTATGCACTTGTATGGCAGGGAACTGATCTTTGATTATAGATAACTGATAATTTAATTTTTCGTAATTATTTACTCTATTATTGGAGGTAATAATTTGATAATCTGTATTTTGAAGTATATTTTTAGACAAAACAAACTTGTTTTCCTCTTTTGAAAAGGGAAATTCCACCTTATCACTAAACCACACTACATTTTCAGTAGCCAGCGTCTTCATTTTCCATACAACACGTGTTCCTTCGGGTACAATTGCATTACCTGTTCCTTGAATTACTTCTGATTTCTTATTTAAATAAGACGGATAATTCAATTGCATTTCAAAATCCACAATAGATGGAACAACTATAACTTTTAACTCATAATCCGGAGACGAAACTGTGTTGGCTTCTAAATGAAAAGAAATAGCCGTACTAGGATTTGCTATTTTAAAATGAAACTCGCCGTTGCCGTTTTTTTCTAAAAAATAACTTTCGTTAGCTATAAAAATCATAACATTTTCAGGAACAACAGAACCAATAGTTTTTACTCTAAGAATAAAATCCTTATTCTGTTCTGTTTGTAAAGCGGAATTCAGCACCATAAATTGAAATGGAGCTGGTGCCAAAAATGCAGTATTAAAGTGCACTACTCTATTTAAACTTTGAGAAATAATACTTTTATTGCCGGATACAAAAAAAGCACTAAATAACAAAACAGGAATAATGGCTAATGGCAAATACTTTTTATTCGAATTAAAATTAATTGCATTACTAAAAGGAATCGGTTCTAAAGCATTTGCCTTTTGTTCGATTGATGCGAGTAACAATTCTGATTTAGAATTTATAGACGTAGCATCCGAAAGTTGAATAAAATTAGTCAACGTATCATTAACATTTGCAAAATGACTACCAATAATTTTGGACGCTTGTTTATAATCTAACCCTTTTTGAAATTTAAACAATTTAAAAATTGGGAACAGAATATAGCGAAAGAAAAGAAACCCTTCAACTCCAAGAAAAATCCAAAACAAAAACATCCTTCCTATTGGCTTAAGCCAAAGAAAATATTCTACAAAAAGAGTAAATAGAAAATACAGCAAACCCAAACCGATAAAGAAAACGATTCCTCGTATCAATTCATTTAAATAAAACTTTCTAATGAAAGCTTCTAATTTTTGATAAATAAAATTTGAATTCTCCAAAATCTATAACTGTTTTATATAACCAATAAAAGTAACAATTTATATGAAATGAACATCAGAAAAAAGTACTCAAAATACCAAACATAACATGTGAATTATATATGACCAATGAAAAACAATAAATAGCTACATGTCAATAAAGAAATGTTAAAAGGATGCAAAGTTGAAAATGATGGAATTACCCGATTTCAAATAAACCATTTGAATAATTGAAATTGTATCTTTGCATCAAAATTTACAAAAATGTCAAACCCAATTCGCGTGCGTTTTGCACCAAGTCCAACAGGACCTTTACATATTGGCGGTGTACGTACTGCTTTATTTAATTATTTGTTTGCCAAAAAAAATGGTGGAACTTTCTATTTAAGAATTGAAGATACAGATCAAAATCGTTTTGTTCCAGGTGCCGAAGCATATATAATGGAAGCATTAGAATGGTTAGGAATTGCCCCTGATGAAACAATTGGAAAGAACGAAAAGTTTGGACCTTACCGTCAAAGCGAAAGAAAACATTTGTATAAAGAATACGCTGATCAATTAATCAATTCAGGTTGGGCTTATTACGCATTTGATACTCCAGAAGCGTTAGATGCTTTTAGAAAATCAGAAGAAGAACAAGGGAAAACATTCATTTACAATCATACAAATAGAGAAAAACTAGATACTTCTTTAGTTATTTCAGCAGAGGAAACTGCTAAAAGAATTGCAAATGGAGAACATTATGTAATCCGTTTTAAAACACCAGTAGATGAAACGTTACAACTTCATGATATCATTCGTGGTGATGTGAAATTTGAAACTAGTTTACTGGATGATAAAGTATTGTTTAAAAGTGATGGAATGCCAACCTACCATTTGGCAAATATTGTAGATGATCATTTAATGGAGACTTCGCATGTAATCCGTGGAGAAGAATGGTTGCCTTCCATGCCTTTACATGTTTTATTATACAGAGCTTTTGGTTGGAAAGCACCAGAATTTGCTCACCTGCCCTTGATTTTAAAACCTGTTGGAAATGGTAAATTATCAAAGCGTGATGGAGACAAACTAGGTTTTCCAGTATTTCCATTAGAATGGAAAACAGAAGAAGGTATTTCAACTGGTTATAGAGAAAACGGATTCTTTCCTGAAGCTGTTGTTAACTTCTTGGCTTTATTAGGTTGGAATGATGGAACGGAACAAGAGTTATTCTCCTTAGAAGAATTAGTTGAAAAATTTGACTTAAACAGAGTACATAAAGCGGGTGCTAAATTTGATCCAGAGAAAAACAAATGGTTCAATCACCAGTATCTAATTAAGGCAGATGATCCTACTTTGGCGAAAGCCTTCACTCCTATTTTAAAAGAAAAAGGATTTACAGTAGATGAAAATGTCGTGACAAAAGTGGTTTCTTTAATCAAAGAAAGAGCACATTTTGTATCTGAATTTTGGGAAATGAGTGATTTCTTTTTTGTGGCTCCTACAACCTATGATGAAAAAGCAAGAAAAAACTGGAAGGAAGATACTCCTGCATTAATGCAAGAATTGATTTCGGTTGTTGAAGAAATTACCGATTTTACCTCGATGAACATAGAAACGATTGTTAAAGATTGGATGACGAAAAACGAAATAGGAATGGGTAAAGTAATGCAACCATTCCGTTTGAGCTTAGTTGGCGCACTGAAAGGTCCTCACCTATTTGATATCGTAGAAGTAATTGGAAAAGACGAAACGATTAAGAGAATTCAAAAAGCAATAGCTACTTTATAAAAACAAAAAAAGTCCCGATAAACTCGGGACTTTTTTTATAAATACAATAGAATATTACCATTCAGAATTCCTGGGTTTCCTTTAAAATCATATCCTAAATTTTTAGAATTTAAATTCCCTAGCATATTATTGACACCATATTGATAGGACACATTAAATCGGAAATGTTTCACTCCAGTAGTTAATCCAACTGTTGGATAAAAATTAAACTTAGAAATATCCACAATATCTTTAGCTAATAAAGTAGTTCCTGAAATAACATTATTCTCTTCTTCGGGTTTGATTTTAAATTTTCCGTTTATTTGTACAATTGGGCCAAACTCAACACTCAACACATTTTCAACTAAAACAAAACTTAATTGCAATGAAATTTGAGCTGAAGGTAATTTATAGTTTACATCTTTATGCCCAAATCCAACATTATTTGTTTGAACTAAAAAATTGTTTTCTGAAAACTGAATTGAATAAACCATATCCCAATTGTCGTAGAAATTTCCTCGAACGGAAAGCCCCGTATTCCAACCCAAATCAGGTTTTGTTTGAAAGTTATTGGTGTTTAAGGTAAATTGATTTACACCAACAGTAATTCCAATTCTATTAGAATCCCTATAGCCATACTGGGCAAATGTTATACAAGTAAAAAAAAATAAAACGAAGGATGTAACTAGCTTTTTCATATAATAACAGTAAACTAACACAAACCTAAAGATTTTTCGTAATTTAACAGTAATTTTTAAACTAAATTATATAATTATGAACATTGCATTACTTATTATTCTTGTTTTTGGATTCTTTATCTTACTCTCCTCCTTCTTTACTGTCAAACAACAATCGTCAGTAATTATAGAACGATTTGGAAAATTTCACAGCGTAAGACAATCGGGTTTACATTTAAAAATTCCATTGATTGATAGAGTTGCAGGACGCGTAAATCTAAAAATCCAACAACTGGATGTTATTATCGAAACCAAAACAAAAGACAACGTATTTGTAAAACTTAAAGTTTCAGTACAGTTTATGGTTGTAAAAGATACCGTGTATGATGCCTTTTATAAACTTGAATATGCACATGATCAAATCACCTCTTATGTATTTGATGTGGTTCGTGCCGAAGTTCCAAAACTAAAACTGGATGATGTATTTGAAAGAAAAGATGATATTGCTATTGCAGTAAAAAGAGAATTGAATGAAGCTATGACCACTTACGGTTACACTATCATCAATACTTTAGTTACTGATATTGATCCAGATATTCAAGTTAAAAACGCCATGAACAGAATAAATGCTGCTGATAGAGAAAAAACGGTAGCTGAATTTGAAGCAGAAGCATCAAGAATTAGAATTGTAGCTAAGGCCAAAGCAGAAGCCGAAAGTAAGCGTTTACAAGGACAAGGTATTGCTGATCAAAGAAGAGAGATTGCAAGAGGACTGGTAGAAAGTGTGGATGTATTGAACAGAGTTGGAATAAACTCACAAGAAGCCTCGGCCCTTATAGTAGTTACGCAACATTACGACACATTACAAGCCATTGGCGCAGACTCCAATTCAAATTTAATTTTATTACCTAATTCACCACAAGCAGGAAGCGAAATGCTAAATAACATGGTAGCTTCATTTAGTGCATCCAATCAAGTGGGAGAAATGATGAAAAAAACAAATAGAAAACAAGCGAAGAAAGAAGTAAAAGAAATTGAACCTTCAAGAGAAGAAGATGAAGCAGAAGAAGAAATATAACAACAACAAAAAAGAGGCTTAACGGCCTCTTTTTTTAAATATCCATTTTGTTATAAATGGAAATGCCAATCCTATAATCTTTCCATAAGGTCCTGGAATACTTGGACTAAATGAGCTTACAATACCACTTACAGCATTTTTCATGATGTTTTTTGGCTCTAAATTCTCTTTTACACCTTGTATCTCTAAATGGATTTTTTGAAGGTTTATTTCCTTCTCAATTTTTAAAATTTCTAGTTCTCTATCAATCTGAGCATATGACGAATATTTTCTTGTTCCCATAATTTAGTCGTTAAAAAATATTTCTGAAAATTTCTCTAAAAGAGGTCCTTCAATCATTTTATCTTTTATTAAAAATAACAGCATAGTAAAGAAAAAATAGATCCCTCCTACAATTAAAAAACCCAAAGGATAACTATCAAAATAATTTCCAATAGCAAAAGCTAGAGCAAAGGAACAAAAGAATAAAACCATAGCAATACCTAATAAAATTAATGAAAATTTTAAAAATGCTGTAGTCGATTTCATCGCCATCTTGAAACTACGTAATTTATAATACTCAAGACTATTTTCTAAGTATTTAGTAACATGTTCCTGAATATTCTCTGAATTTTCTTTTAATTCTTCAAAAGCCATATTTTGATTTTTTTAAATTCTATTCGTTTATTTTTGAAGCTTGGCATTTTGTTCTTTTAATTCGGCCAATTTTATTTCCAGAAAAGAAATAACATCTTCCGTTTTGTGACTCATATCAGAAAGTAAATCAACATACGTTTCTTCTAAATCTAATTTAGCACTTTTTAATTTGTGTTTCATTTCACCAGAAAAATCATCTAATTTATATTTAAAATCCTTTTGCGCATCTTTATATCCGTCTTTAATTTTTCCTCTAGTTCTTGATCCTTTATCTGGAGCAAATAAAATTCCTATTCCCGCTCCAATAGCAGCACCAGTTAAAATGGCTAATAATGTATTTCCTGTACTATTTGACATAACTCTATTTTTAAAATTTATACTTTTTATAAAGTTAGCTATTTTATTAACACATTGCTGTTAACAAGCCGTTAAAGTGAGAATTATTGTGCTAAAAACGATTATGAAGATTATAGAAGGATAAAAAAACATAAATCATAATAAGATAACCTTAAAATATAAAAATGCTTTAAAAACGTTCTTTTAAAGCTGTTTTTAATTACTAAATCTGATGTTTTTTAAAAAAAGTATAGAAAATATCAATAATAAAAAAACACCTTAAATAAAGGTGTTTTTGATAATTATAATTGATGAAGTACTTGGTCTATAATCTCCGATTCTCTTTCGGTAGTACTTTTGGTTGGATTTGATTTTAGTTTTAAAATCTCCTCTTTAAAAGAACTTACATATTCTAAATCATATTCGAGATCTCTTAAATTCAAAAGTGTTTTTGATCTAACAAATGTAGATTCACTTCTCAAAGACATTAAAAATAATTTAGAAAGTTCTTCTTTATCAAAATCGGCTGATTTTAAATTGGAATATTTTAAAATAAAATTAGCAAACAACAACGAAGCTTTATTATTGTTAATATTCTTTTTGAAAGAATTTTGTAATAAACTATAATTCGCAATCGCTGCTATGGTTTCACCAATACTATTTTCAATAGCCAAACGTTCCGGTTTAGTAGCTACTTTAAAATATTTATTGATTTCTTTTAAAGAATTATTGATACTATTTAGTTCTTTCTTTCCTTTTTCTTCCCAGGCATCTTTTAAACCAACTGTTTTATTAAATACTAATTTAGAAGGAGTTGAATCTTTATCCACATTGAAATAACCCAATCGTTGAAATTGGAATTTATCTCCACTAACAGCAGTTGCTAGACTAGGTTCAACATATCCCGTAACCGTTTCTAGAGAAGTTTTGTTCATGAAATCAAGAAAGTTTTTATCTTTATGACTGTCTGGTGCTTCATCTATAAATAAACGATCATACAAACGAACTTCAGCTGGAACGGCATGTTTAATAGAAACCCAATGCAAGGTTCCCGCTACTTTACGTTTAGATGCTTCACTCCCACTCCCACTTAAAGAATCCGTATCATAAGTAACATGAATTTCAGTAATATTTCCTTCACTATCTTTTACAACACTTTCTCCTTTAATGATATAGGCATTTTTAAGACGCACTTCATTACCTAAACTTAAACGGAAAAATTTGGCTGGAGCCACTTCTAAAAAGTCTTCTCTTTCAATATATAATTCTCTAGAAAAAGGAACTTGTCTAAAACCTGCAGTTTCATCTTCTTGATTATTTTCTGCTTCTAATGATTCTTCTTTTCCTTCTGGATAATTAGTAATAATAACTTTAACAGGATCTAAAACTGCCATCACTCTAGGAGCCGTTTTATTTAAATCTTCGCGTAAGCAAAATTCTAAAAGAGAAACATCAATGATATTTTCTCGTTTAGCAACACCAATCGTATCACAAAATTTACGGATAGAATTAGCGGTATATCCTCTTCTTCTTAATCCAGAAATAGTAGGCATTCTAGGATCATCCCAACCATTTACAATGTTTTCTTGAACCAATTGCAATAACTTACGTTTGCTCATCACTGTATAATTCAAGTTCAAACGAGCAAATTCATATTGATGTGGTTTCACCTTAGTATCATCGTAAATTTGATCCAAGAACCAATTGTATAATTCTCTATGCATTACAAATTCTAGTGTACAAATAGAGTGCGAAATTTGTTCTATATAATCACTTTCGCCATGAGCATAATCATACATAGGATAGATTTTCCAATCGTTTCCAGTTCTATGATGATGACGATGTAAAATACGATACATTAATGGATCACGCATTAACATATTAGTAGAAGTCATATCAATTTTGGCACGTAAAACATGACTTCCTTCTGGAAAATCACCGTTTTTCATTCCTTCAAATAAAGTCAAATTCTCCTCGATAGAACGGTTTCTATAAGGTCCATCAACACCTGGTTGCGTAGGAGTTCCTTTTTGAATAGCCATATCTTCGGATGATTGACTGTCAATATAAGCCATCCCTTTATTGATCATGATAATAGCCCAATCGTATAATTGTTGGAAATAATCAGAAGCATAATGTTCTTCATCCCAATTAAAACCCAACCATTGCAAATCTTCTTTAATAGCATCTACATACTCCTGCTCTTCTTTGGCAGGATTTGTATCATCAAAACGTAAATTTACAGGTGCATTATAACGTAAACCCAATCCAAATTGCAAACAAATCGATTTAGCATGACCAATATGTAAATAACCATTAGGTTCTGGCGGAAAACGGAAACGGAGTTTATCTTTTGGAAATCCATCAGTTAGGTTTTCCTCTATGATTTGTTCTATAAAATGGAGTGATTTATCTTCAGTTGACATTATTTTGTTTTATTTTAGCAAAGGTAAAAAAAAGTTTAAGGATTAACGTTTAAAGTTAACACAAGAAACGGTAAACTGCTAACATTAAATAAAAAATTAAAATGGGAACTATTAAACTAAAAAATATACGCACCTATTCTTATCACGGTTGTTTGATAGAAGAAGGAAAAATTGGTTCAGATTACTCCGTTGACTTAGAAATTAAAACCGATTTAAGAAAATCATGTATCAGTGATGATCTACATGATACGGTAGATTATGTTCTATTAAACCGAATTGTAGTTGAAGAAATGGAGATTCGTTCCCATTTATTAGAACATGTAGGTCATCGAATAATAACAAGAGTTTTTAATGAAATTCCCGAAGTGTCAAGAATCCTTCTTGGTGTATCAAAACTAAACCCTCCTATTGGTGGTGATGTAGAATCAGTTACAATAGAATTAGAAGAATATAGAAGTTAAAAACAAAACTTTTGGACTAAAAGTTTTAAACTTTGGAGATTTTAGTTACTTTTGCAGTCCATTAAACAATGGCGTCGTGGCCGAGTGGCTAGGCTGGGCTCTGCAAAAGCTCCTACTGCGGTTCGAATCCGCACGATGCCTCAAAAGAGATACAGCAATGTATCTCTTTTTTTATATCTAATTTTTAAAGAATTGTTTCACAGAGATTCACAAAGAAGCTACAGAGATTTACATACTTTTAAAACTATTGACATAATAAAAGCTATTTATAAAACGTAACTTTTTTTAATTTCTTAATGGTAAAATCTTAATTCAATACATTTTTAAACATAAAAAAACCGCTCAATTAGAGCGGTTTACATCTATTTTATAAAAATTTAATGTTGTTTTTCTATTTTCTGAAAAGCGTTTTTAACCATTTCTTTTTCTTTTGGAAACCAGCCTTGAGTTATTAACACTAGTCCAAAAACCATTAGAACTACACTTATTCCTTTTTTTATTTTAAGAATATTAGTAGGTGTCATTTTCGTTTTTAATTGTTTAGCTAATAATATTTTAATACAATCAACCAATAAATAAGTGATGATTACAGTACTAAAAAAAGTTAACATTCTGGAATTTTCCATATCTAATTTTGGACCAACAGAAATAATAATAGCTAACCAAAATCCTAATACTCCAATGTTAATAATGTTTAAAAAGAATCCTTTTATAAAAAGACTTAAGTAATTTTTTTTGATGATTTCTTTGTCAATTTCTGCAGTATTTATTTTTTTTTCTTTTCGTAAACTAATGAACGAAATAACACCATAAGCTAACATTAAAATACCTCCAAATATAAAAAGAGCAGGTTTGTCTTTTAAACTTTGAATTAATCTAAAACTACCTAAATATGCAATTCCAATAAAACAAATATCACCTAAGACCACACCTAAATCAAAAACTAAAGCCGCTCTAAATCCTTTTATTATACTTGTTTCAAGTAAAATAAAAAAAACGGGACCTATCATAAAGCTTAAGAAAATTCCCCAAGGAATACCTGATAAAATATCGTTAACCATTAATAATTGAAATTTGTTTTGGAATAAAAAGATTGCAATTTAATTTTTTTCTATAATTTTTCCACCAAAAAGGGTTTCTTTATTTATCTGTTCTGGTTTTCCATACACATAAATAGCTCCTCCAGCCTTTACTTTTGCATCCACTAATACTTTAGCATTAATTTCAGCATTTCCTCCTGCAGAAACGTTTATTGAGGTTTGTGATGTCTCTAATTCTTTCGCTTTTAAAACACCTCCAGACATAATTACTACATCTTGATTAACAGCAGTCCCGGATAATTCTATTATCCCACCACTAACGGCTTTTACATTTACTTTTTTAGTTCCATCTAATTGTAAATTGATCTCTGCTCCTTCTCTAACATTTAAATCCAAGATAGTTTCTTTAAAAACACCATCACTTGAAACATAAGAACCTTCACTAGCTGCTATTCCATCAATGTTTTTAAAATACAATTTGATAGAAATATCATTTCCTGATAATAATTTAGGAAATGGCATTCTTATTTTAAGTTCTCCATTATTATTTACAAACTCAACTTCATCTTCCCTATCTCCAGTAATAATTGCTTTATTTTCTGAGGACGAAATTAATTTAACATTCAGTTTATCAAAAACTTTAATAGTATTAAAGTCACCAATGTTCTTAGTGACTTGAGCAAAAGTAGTTTGAACTACTAATGCAAGAGTTAAAATCAATACTTTTTTCATAATTTGTTTATTTTACAGGTTCATCAATTCTTCTTAAAAAATTAAAATCCAATTGTTTTTTAACTAAATCGGCATTTTTAACCTTAACGAAGATTTCGTCTCCTAATTGTAATAATTGATTTGAAGTTGCTCCAACCAATGCATATTGTTTTTCATCAAAAGTGTAATAATCGTCTTTTATATCCCGAATACGCACCATTCCTTCACATTTGTTTTCTATAATTTCAACATAAATTCCCCATTCGGTCACTCCTGAAATTACACCTAAAAACTCTTGATCTTGATGATCTTGCATGTATTTTACCTGCATGTACTTGATAGAATCCCTTTCGGCATTAGTTGCTAAACCTTCCATAGTAGAACAATGCAAACACTTGGTTTCATACAATTCTTCATCGGCTGATTTGGCTCCATCTAAATAAAACTGTAGCAAACGGTGTACCATAACGTCAGGATAACGACGAATTGGTGAAGTAAAATGAGAATAATAATCAAATGCTAGTCCATAATGACCAATATTATCAGTTGAATACTTGGCTTTACTCATCGAACGAATAGCCAAAGTATCAATTAAATTTTGCTCTTTTTTACCATTAACATCTTCCATTAATTTGTTTAAAGCTTGGGAAATAGAACCTTGCTGAAAATCTATTTTATAACCAAACTTAGAAATAAGCGCTTGCATAGCAAAAAGTTTATCTTCATTTGGCTCATCATGAATTCTATAGATGAATGTTTTCTTTTGTTTTCCAATATATTCTGCCACTTTCTTATTAGCTAAAAGCATGAACTCTTCAATCAAATGATTGGCATCTTTAGACACTTTAAAATAAACACCTTCTGGTTCGCCTTCTTCACTTAAATTAAATTTTACTTCCACTTTATCAAATGAAATTGCACCGTCAGCCATTCTTTTTCTTCTAAAAATCTTAGCTAATTCATCTAATTTAAGCGTTGCTGCGACAATTTCAGGAGAAACTTGATATGAACTACCTGTAATCGAAATTTCTTCCGGAATGGTATCGTCTTTCGTTTCTATGATGTATTGCGCTTCTTCATAAGCAAATCGTTGATCTGAATAGATTACTGTTCGACCAAACCATTGGTTGATAACCTCACTTTTCTCAGAGATTTCAAAAACAGCTGAAAAAGTATATTTTTCTTCTTGTGGACGCAATGAACAAGCAAAATTAGACAATACTTCAGGTAACATAGGTACTACCCTATCTACTAAATAGACTGATGTAGCACGTTGATAGGCTTCATCATCTAGTATTGTTCCTTCTTCTAGATAATACGAAACATCGGCAATATGAATTCCTATTTCGTAATTTCCATTTTCTAATTTTTTAAATGATAAAGCATCATCAAAATCTTTTGCATCTTTTGGATCAATGGTGAATGTTAGTGTATCACGCATATCACGACGATTAGCAATTTCAGTTTCAGTAATTGAAGTATCAATTTTTTGTGCATACGTTTCTACTTCAATAGGAAACTCTGATGGTAAACCATATTCGGCTAAAATAGCATGAATTTCCGTATCGTGCTCTCCAGGTTTACCTAGTACTTTTATTACTTTTCCAAAAGGACTATCGGCTCTGGAAGGCCAATCTTCGATATGAACTAAAACAACATCTCCTTGCTCTGCTTCTCCTATTTTATCCTTTGGAATAAAAATATCGGTATACATTTTTGGGTTGGCTGTTGAAACAAAAGAGAAATTCTTTTGGATGTCAATCACTCCAACAAAATCAGTTTTATTTCGTTCGATAACTTCAATAACCTCACCTTCAGGTCTTTTCCCTTTTCTTCGGTTATAAACATATACTTTGACAATGTCTTTATCTAAAGCATGATTTAAATTATTCGTTGGAATAAATACATCTTCCTCTAATTCAGCACAGACAAAATAAGCTGTTTTACGGCCTGTCATGTCTATTTTACCTTCGTAATATTCTTTACTAGCGGCTTTAATTAAATATTTTCCAGGTTCTGACTCGATAATTTTGTTTTGAGAAGCAAGAATCTTTAAATCTTTAATAATTTGATTTCTACTTTGTGTATCATCAAGTTCCAACTTTGCTCCTATTTGTTTATAATTGAATGCTTTATTAGCACTTTGCGATAGTATTTTTATAATTTGTTCAGAGAACTCTTTCTCTTTTTTTACCGGCTTTCTTAATCTTTTACTCATAAATCTTTTCTTAAAAGTCGAAAATTACAAAATAGTTAACAGTTATAAGAAAATAGCGGTCAGTTTTAAAGAAAATATAACTTTCACTAGATAGTTGTATCTTTATACAAAGAATCAAATTATGGAAGCATTTATCACTATCGCCGTTTTTGACTACATTCATGAAATTGAAATACTGAAACATCGATTAGATCAAGAAGGATTGCAATACTTTTTTCAAAACGAAATTATGTCTTCTTTTGCACCAATGTACTCAACCGCTTTGGGAGGAATCCAACTTAAAATTCATCCTAACGATTTTTCAAGTGTAAAAACTATTCTTCAAGAAATGAGATACGATAACAATTTAAAAATCGTTTAATTTTTTTGAAAGTTGTCAACACATATATAATACAACAAAAAGAAAAATTAAAATTAAATTATTTATTAATGGGTATTATAGCATGTTAATAGCTACTATAAATTTATTTTAAAATGCTATGATATTAAGTTATAGTATGTTATTTATAGTTATTAACATAGTTATTTTTATCTAAGTCTTTAGTTTTAAAGAGTTACTATATTTTAATTAACAACAGTTAATAAACTAAAACCATTTCAATTTGTAAATAAGTATTTTTTTTATTTTTGTTGATAAACCTATTTTAAGTATTAATAACTTTTCTAAAAATTCAGTAAACTAAATTAGGTTTTTAAAAGTGGGTTTTGGATTACTTATTTTTTTAATAGAACCAAAAAATACTTCTAATATTCTATCCGAAGTTATTAACATTTAATGTTAATTTAAAGTTAACTGAATATCAAGCAATTGCGTTTCACTATTAACAATGTAAAATATTAACATTTTATTTTCGAATTATTTATTGATTATCAATGATTTATGTATTTATGAAAATTGTGGATAACTCATAAATAGATAGCAATCTGATAGTTATAATACATGTAAATAGATACTTTTTAAAGGACTTTATTTTTTTAACAAATAAACAAAAGCTTCATTTATAATATCCAATAATCTTTTGGTAAATTTGCACCACACAACTTAACAGATATAAAATGAAAATCTCAATAGGGAACGATCACGCTGGACCAGATTATAAAAAAGCCATTGTTGAAATGCTTATAGCAAAGGGTCACGAAGTAACTAATTATGGAACAGATTCAGAAGATAGTGTAGATTATCCTGATTTTGGACATCCTGTAGCTACAGATGTTACTGAAGGAAAAGCAGATTTTGGGATCGTTATTTGCGGAAGCGGAAATGGAATTGCAATGACAGTAAATAAACATCCTAAAGTGAGAGCTGGTTTATGTTGGACTAAAGAGATTGCATATTTAACACGTTTACATAACGATGCTAATATTGTAAGTATTCCTGCTCGTTTTACCTCTATTCCGCAAGCAGTAGAAATTGTAGAAACTTTTCTAGCTACTGAATTCGAAGGAGGAAGACATCAAAATAGAGTGAATAAAATTTCTTGTTAATAAGGATTTTATAAAAAAATTGCGGGCCAAGGCCCAATTATTTTAGACGAGCTGAGTTTTAAACTTGGCTCGTTTTTTATTTCTATTGACTGAATTAACGTTAATTTAATTATTGTACTGACTGAATTTACATTAATTCAGTCAATGTACTGACTGAATTATTATTTTTTATGTATATTTGAATTGTGTTTATAATTCAAAATAAATGAAAAGTCATTTAAAAAGAGCGATTTTTGATTCCTTTAGTAAAAAAGTACTACCTAATAAAGTATTGATTTTACTAGGTGCACGACGTGTTGGTAAAACAGAATTGATTAAAAATTATTTAGAAAATATTCCATCACCGACCTATTTACAATTAAATGGAGAGGATATTAATGACGCTAATTTACTCAAAGAGCGGTCGGTGGTTAATTACAAACGATTATTAGCTAATATAGATTTATTAGTTATTGATGAAGCCCAAACAATTCCTGAAATTGGTTTGATTTTAAAGTTGATTGTTGATAGTATTGAAGGTATTAAAATTATAGCTACAGGTTCTTCTATTTTCGATTTAAACAACACATTAGGCGAACCATTAGTAGGCCGTAAAAATACCTTATACCTTTATCCGCTGGCACAATTAGAGTTTTCAATACAAGAAAATTATAAGCAAACCATAGAAAAATTAGAAGAAAGACTGCTCTTTGGTAGTTATCCCGAGTTAATGCAATATCCTGATTGGGAAGAAAAAAAAGAGTATTTATTCGAAATAATTAATTCCTACTTACTTAAGGATATCCTTGTTTTTGAAGGGATAAAACATGCCGATAAAATATATAATTTACTGCGGTTGATTGCTTTCCAGATTGGGAAGGAAGTTTCAATACAAGAGTTAGCGAATCAATTGCAATTATCCAAAAATACGGTTGTTAATTATTTAGACTTATTGTCTAAGGTGTTTATCATTTTTAAAGTAGAAGGATTTAGTCGTAATCTTCGAAAAGAAATTGTAAAATCAAGTCGTTGGTATTTTTATGATAACGGTATCAGAAACGGAATTATAAATAATTTCAACCGATTAGAATCAAGAACAGATGTTGGTGATTTATGGGAAAACTATTTGGCTGTAGAGCGTATTAAGAAGCAAGAATACCAAAAATTGAAAACTAAAAATTATTTTTGGCGCACCTATGACCAGCAAGAGTTAGACTGGTTAGAAGAAAAGGGACAATCATTGGCCGGCTTTGAATTTAAATGGAATGAGAACAAAAAAGCTAAAGTTCCTACGGCTTTCGCCAAAGCGTATCCAGAAGCTAATTTTGAGGTAATAAATAAGTCAAATTATTTAGATTTTATATTGTAATCTAAGACTAGACCAACTCTTAGGACCTAGTAAACCAGTATAGAATAAAGCATATATAATTGCAATTTGCAGTACTAGAATTCCAAAATACTTCCATAAAAACGAGTATTTTGACGTTTTATGTCTAAAAATCAACATAGCAATTCCAGCTCCAATAGTGCCTCCAAAGGCTACAAAACTTAAAAGAGTTTTCTCTGGAATTCTTCTTTTTTGTGCTTTTGCTAAATATTTATCATAACCAGTTAATACAAAGGCAATACCATTTATAATCAAAAAACAGTAGAATAAAAGAGTCATTTAACTTAATTTAAGATTCAAAGATATTATTTTAGCTGTTCGAAAAAAATTAAAATGAACAACATACAATTCATCTCCAAATTTGTAGCTACAGCAGCGATTAACATTCAAAAAACAGTTGAACTTTTACAAGAAGATTGTACGATTCCGTTTATTTCTAGGTATCGAAAAGACACTACAGGAAATCTAGATGAAGTTCAAATTGAAAATATAGCCAAGTTTCAAAAAGAATATGAGGTGATTGTAAAACGCAAGGAAGCGATTTTAAAATCAATCATGGAGCAAGGTGCTATGAACGAAGGATTGTTTGCTAAAATCGATAAAAGTTTTGATTTACAAGAATTAGAAGATTTCTACCTGCCTTTTAAAAAGAAGAAAAAAACTAAGGCTGATGTTGCTCGCGAAAGTGGATTAGAGCCATTGGCTAAAATTATCATGGCACAAAATAACGATGATGTTGATTTTATTGCTACAAAATACCTGAATGATACTATAATTAACGAAGATTTAGCCCTACAAGGCGCCCGTGACATTATTGCCGAATGGATTAATGAAAATATATATGTTCGTAAGCAATTGCGCCGTTTATACGAGCGCAAAGCGACGATTACAACTAAGGTAGTTAAAACCAAGAAAGAGGAGGAAGGCGCACAAAAATTCAATCAGTATTTTGATTGGTCAGAGCCGTTAACGAAAGCACCTTCACACCGTTTATTAGCGATGCTTCGTGCCGAAAATGAAGGTTTTATCAAGTTTAAAGTGGCCGTTGATATCGATGATGCCTATGCTATTATTGATGAATTGGTTTTAAAAGGACAAAATAAAGCAACTCCACATGTACAATTGGCTATTGAAGACAGTTACAAACGATTGTTGAATCCAGCGATTTCCAATGAAGCTTTGCAAGAAGCAAAAGCCAAGGCGGATGCCAATTCGATTCAAGTTTTTGCTAATAATCTAGGGCAGTTGTTACTAGCACCGCCTTTAGGAGAAAAACGAATTTTAGCCATTGATCCCGGTTTTAGATCGGGTTGTAAAATTGTTTGTTTGGATGAAAAAGGAGATTTGTTGTACAACGAAACCATTTATCCGCACGCGCCACAAAAAGAGGAAGCGATGGCGATGAAAAAAATTCGTTCGATGGTGAATTCTTATAAAATTGATGCTATATCGATAGGAAACGGAACTGCTTCACGGGAAACTGAATTCTTCATAAAGAAAATTGCTTTCGATAAACCAGTACAAGTCTTCATAGTTTCCGAAGCTGGAGCCTCGGTATACTCAGCTTCTAAAATTGCAAGAGACGAGTTTCCTAATTATGATGTTACGGTTCGAGGTTCAGTTTCTATCGGGAGAAGATTGAGCGATCCTTTGGCGGAATTGGTAAAAATTGACCCAAAAGCTATTGGCGTAGGTCAATACCAGCATGATGTAGATCAAACGAAACTGAAAGAAGAATTAGACAATACAGTAATTCGTTGCGTGAATTCGGTTGGAATAAACATCAATACGGCGAGTAAACATTTGTTGAGTTATGTGAGTGGAATAGGAGAGAAGCTAGCCGAAAACATTGTGAACTACCGCTCGGAGAATGGTCCTTTTGAAAACAGAAAACAACTGAAGAAAGTACCTCGATTGGGTGAAAAAGCATACCAACAAGGAGTCGCTTTTATCCGAATTTCGAATCCTAAAAATCCGTTGGATAATTCGGCTGTTCATCCAGAATCGTATGGAATTGTAGAGAAAATGGCCAAAGATTTAAAATTGACTGTGAATGATTTAATTGCCAATAAAGAAAAAACGGCCCTAATCAAACCAGAGAATTATATCACACCAGAGATAGGATTACTAGGATTGAAAGATATTATAAAAGAGCTTGAAAAACCAGGATTAGACCCAAGAAAATCAGCTAAAGTATTTGAATTTGATCCCAATGTAAAAACGATAAAAGACGTTAAATCAGGAATGATAGTACCTGGAATTGTCAACAACATTACCAATTTTGGTTGTTTTGTGGATATTGGAGTCAAAGAAAGTGGTTTAGTTCACATCTCTCAGCTCAAAGCAGGCTTTGTAAGCGATGTAAACGAAGTGGTGAAGCTACACCAACATGTTCAGGTAAAAGTTACTGAAGTCGATGAGGATAGAAAACGCATTCAGTTGACGATGATCATTTAAAAACAAAAGCCTGACAACATTGTCAGGCTTTTGTTTTATTTATAAAAACTGTAATCGAATTAATAATTAAATCTATATAAATAATAAAATTAAGGTTAATACAATACCTGCAGCGGTAAAGTATAGTCCTTTTTTAAATATTGTTGTTTTTGGCATAAACATCCAAAATGATGATAGTACAAAAAAGAAAAGTGATAGTCCAAAAAAGACATTCAAAAAGAATAATGGTTCTCCTGATCTTGCCTTATGCAGGTGCGTCATTTTTTCTACAATTGCAGGAAGGCTTTCTGTTTTATAGTCAGCTACTCCTGTTTTTTTATTATAAGTTCCATCCTTAAAATAAACAACGTCACCTTCTTCACGATCTGGTTTAAAACCACGGATCTCAAGCATACGACCTAAATCCTCTCCACTAGCATTGGTCTTTACTGTTTTAACGATCTGTTTTTGTTGTTTTAGAAAACTAGTATCTCTAAAAATTAATACTAATCCGCTTAGGGAATAAACAGCCATAATTCCAGCAAGGAAAAAGCCTAGATAGCGGTGAACTATGCGCATTGTCGCATTAAGGTTTTGTTTTTTTGACATAAGTAAATGGTTTTTTTATAGTTTTTTATTTTTCTTTATTTGACCTCAAAAGCTATAAAAGGTTTAATCAAGTAAATATTTTTTTTAGTTTTATTTACTTCACGATTTTCTATAAGAAAGGTTTCAAGAAATAATTCTTCAAACTTCAATTGTAATGCTACTTTTAGAATAGAACATTCATGATAATTTCATTTTCATTGGTTACACATCAATAGAATCATAAACAAGTACTTTGGTCCAAAGATGGGAACAGTTCTTCACAAAAGCTTGATGAATTGGGTGATCCTGATATACTTTTTGACCCGCTTCATCATCAAAAAACATGAGTTCCGAAACATCCCAGGAAGTGTCGACTACCTCCCGTTTCTCAGTAGAGGCCAAAACACCTACATGAATATGACGAATTGTTGGAATAGCAGCTAAGGTTTTTAGACCAGAAATTAATTGTTGTTTATCCGCTTCGGATTCGGGGTTTTTTAACCAAAAAAATACATGGTGTAATAAAGGTTTTTCAATTGGTCGTTTTGCAAATCCAAAAATACCAGCAATTCCCAATAAAGCTGTTGATCCTATAAATCTTCTTCGTACCATCATTTATTTATTTTTAAATGTAAATATCGAAATTTTTAAAATAAAAAAAGAGAAAAACTGCTCCTTTATTTGACACCTATAATTCAAATGTAGATTTTACGTTTATAAAAGTTTCTTTTGTGCATTATTTTGCTGAGTAACAGAAAAAGCGGTGAATGGTTTTGAATATTTAATCAAAAACGAAATAGTTAAATCAAGCCGGTTAATACTACTGCTTATGATCTAATTATCCCTACTATTTTGTATCTTATCAAATAAAAAGCAAGTTATACTTCAAGCAGTCACCCTTTAATAAATAAAACCCAATAATTGTGAGTTGTAGTCAGTCTCCTTTTTTTAATTATTTTTATACCGTTTTTTAAAAACAAATAATGGAAGCAATTTTAAGACAACATATTGAGAAAATAGTATTATTAACGGATGATGAATTTCTATTTGTGCTTTCTCACTTTTCGATAGGAAAATATAAAAAACATCAATATCTAGTTCAGCAAGATAATCCCGTTCCGTATGTTCATTTCGTAGTTAAAGGTTTGTTGAAATCATATTATATAGACCACTCGGGTAAGAGTCATATTCTTCAATTTGCCATGGAAGATTGGTGGGTAACGGATAGTCACGGATTTTATAATAATCAAAATGCCACACTCAATATTGATTGTTTAGAAGATGCACAAACGTATTACATCACTCTTGAAAACAGGCAAAAGCTGTGCGCAGAGTTACAGAAAATGGAGTTCTTCTTTTTGCAAAAAATGACCGCTGGTAATATTGCACTTCAAAGCAGGATTCTATCGTTAATGAGCAAGAATTCTGAGGAACGATATGCGCAATTTATCCAATTATATCCAGATTTGATTCACCGTATTCCTAAAACTTTAATAGCCTCTTATCTTGGAATTTCGAGAGAGACATTGAGTCGTTTAACGCATTGATGTGATATAGGTCACAAAAAAGATGTGATGTATGTCCTATATTATTCCATGGCTGTTTTCGAATTTTGTACTTCAAAATTTAAAAACACAAATATGAAAAATATAGCGTTAATAGTTGGGTCAACAGGGATTACAGGTAATAATCTTGCAGAAAGACTTATTGCTAGAGGCTGGATCACTTTTGGTTTAGCCAGAAACCCTCGAAAAGATATAGAAAATCTACAGCCTGTTGCTGCTGATCTTTTAGATCTTGAAAATTTAAAGCTAGCTTTAAAAGATGTTTCTCCTACCCATGTTTACATTACAAGTTGGATGCGTCAGGATACTGAAGCTGAAAATATAAGAGTAAATAGCTTGATGGTTAAAAATCTTCTAGAGGCCTTATCTTCTAAAAAATCAGTGCAGCACGTAGCGCTTGTTACAGGATTGAAACATTATCTTGGACCTTTTGAGGCTTACGCCAAAGAAGGATTTTTACCTGAAACCCCATTTAGAGAAGAACAACCTCGTCTTGACATAGAAAACTTTTACTATGCGCAAGAGGACGAAGTTTATGCCGCAGCAGCACGTGATGGTTTTACATGGAGCATTCACCGTCCGCACACTGTTATTGGGAAAGCGGTGGGTAACTTAATGAATCTAGGAACAACCCTTGCTGTGTATGCTAGCATTTGCAAAGAAACGGGAAAACCGTTTCAGTGGCCAGGTTCAGCAGCGCAATGGAATGGAGTTTCGGATGTTACGGATGCTAGAGTATTAGCAGAGCATTTAATTTGGGCTTCTACTACGGAAGCGGCCAAAAATGAAGCATTTAATGTCGTAAATGGAGACTATTTTCGTTGGAAATGGCTGTGGGGAAAAATAGCATCTTCGTTCGGGATTGAGGCAATAGGTTATGATGGTATGATTCATCCTCTTGAGGAGCAAATGGAAAATCAAGCTCCTGTTTGGGAAAAAATAGCTCTGGAACATGCTCTTGAAGAATCAAATATAGATAGATTGGCCTCTCCTTGGCATACGGATCTTGACTTGGGACGCCCCATAGAAGTGATGACTGATATGTCTAAAAGTCGTACACTGGGCTTTAGTGTTTATCAGAGAACTGAAGAATCTTTTTACGATTTATTTGAAAAGCTCCGCCTAGAAAGATTAATTCCTTAATTAAAAAAGCTAAAGAATTTATCATAATAAAGTGACTAAAAAAAAGGTTTCAGGAGCTTATCCTGAAACCTTTTTGAGTTTTCTGGCAGGTCTTATTTTCTTATTTCATTGCTGGCATACCACCACCTTGATTGTTTTGTTCTCCTTCTTTAAGATCATCATTATTGATGCCTTTCTTTTTAGCTCCAGTGAATTTCATGGAACCAAAATTATAGCTGAAGGTAAGTCCAAATGAACGGATTGGGAATTTAAAGGTACTGCTTTGACTGAATCCCTGTCCGCTTGAAACTTGTTTAAATTCTAATTCTTTTTTGAACGGAGATACTATATTAACACCAAGTGATGCGGCTTTATTCCAGAATTGTTTTTTGACACCAAAAACCATTAGATTAAAAGCGGGACTGGTTCCTTGAAGCGTTTTCTTAGACGAATTTTGGATTATAAAAGCTTCGGCTGCAATGTTGTTTTTTAATTGCAATGTACCACTTACAAATGCGGAATATTGAATGGATGTTCCATTACTTGATTGCTCTAAGCTGTAAATTCCTGTTGGATCTGGCTTGTAAGTAAAAGCATTAAAGTTACCACGTAGGGTTAAAATTTTAAACGGATTTACAGATCCAAAAAAGCTCATTCCAAATGATTTATTGCTTCCAATATTTTGATAATTTGTAATTGTTCCTGTTTCGTCTTGCAATGGTGTTGCAATGCCTTCAATTAAATCGGCAGTGTATTTATAATAAGCCGAAATATTTATCGTGCGCTTTTGTGAAAAGGTAGAATACCCTAGTTCTACAGTTTGAGAAACTTCAGGATCAAGTGTTGGATTTCCTTGTGTTTGTGCTTGAATATTTGATTTATTGATAAACGGGTTCAAGTAAGTAAGGCTTGGTCTTGAAATACGTTTGCTATAAGTCAATTTTAATGATGCCGATTGCGATAATGCTTTTTGTAAAGTAAAGCTAGGAATAAAGGTTCCGTAATTGATTTTAAATGGATTTAAATTAGTTTGTAGCTCATTTGTAGGATCGCCTTTGATAGCTGTATTTTCAAATCGTGCTCCCGCCATTACCGTAAAACCTTTAGGTAAAGTTACCGTTCCCACGGAATAGATTGAAGTAACATCTTGATTGTAATTGTATAAATTAGAACTAATAGGGTCAAAAACAAATGCGTTTTGGCTATCAGGAACATAATTTTGAAAATCACTTGAAATCCTTCTGGTGATTGATTTACCACCCGCTTCCAGTTTGAATTTTTCGGTTACTGGTAAAGTATAATCTAATTGTAGGGTGTATTCATTGTTTGCTCCGTCATTATTCGCCTTTTGGTTGGTATAAAAACTAGAGTATATATTTTGATAATTAGTTTCTACAATGCTGTGACTCCATTGTGATGAAAAGGTAATTTCATGTCCTTCTTTTGAGAATTTATGAGCATAATTTAGATTCCAATCAAATCCTCCAAATGCATTTTTAGAACTGCTTTCTCCTTTATAAACACTACTATTTGAAGCATTCATATAATCAGTAAATTGATTATCATTTGTACCTGTTCGCTCAAATCCTCCCTTATTGTATCTAAATGTAGTAGTCAAACTATTGAAAGTATTAAAATCATATCCAGCGTTTACGGATGCTAGTAAACCGCTGCGTTTTACTTCGTTTATACCTTTGGTAACTTGCAGACTTTTGGCTGAACTATTGTCAAAAGCTTGTGTTGATTCAGATGATGATTCTTGTGGCCATCCATTGTTGAATCCAACATTTGCCGAAAGGCTGAAACGATTTTTGTTGTAATTTACATTGGCATTAAAGTTATTTTGTCTCGTACCAATACCACCACTTACAGATCCACTTACACCCGAAGTGCTTTTTTGTTTAGTAATAATGTTTATGATTCCTGCAGATCCTTCTGCATCATACTTTGCCGAAGGCGAAGTAACCACTTCTATGTTTTTAATCTGGTCAGCAGGGATTGTTTTCAACACATCCGCAAGGTTGGCAGAAGTAGCTCCTGATGGTTTTCCGTTGATTAATACACGTACATTTGCGTCTCCACGAATCGATACATTTCCATTGATATCTACATTTACCATAGGTACTTTTTGCAATACATCAGTAGCATTACCACCACCAGCTGTTAGGTCTTTTTCTACGTTGTAAACGATTTTATCAATTTTATTAACTACCTGTTGTGCTGTTCCTACAATTACCACTTCTTTCAAAGTATTCGTTTCAGGACTCAAGGCTATTTCACCAATTTCAAAATCTAATTTTGAATCAGTTGTAGTTATTTCTTTAATAGTCTTGTCTTTGTAGCCAATAAATGAAATGGTAAGGGTATAAGTTCCAACTTGAATTTCATTTAATTTAAAGGTTCCAGAAGCATCGGTCAAAGTACCAGTTAAGGGTTTGTCTAAATTAATTTTAGAAATGCTTATAGAAGCATAATCTACTGGAGCCTTTGTTATCGAATCGATGACAGTACCAGTTATTTTACCTTTTAAACTAGATGTACCTGTAAAAGTTTGTGACTGTACAGCTATGGCAGAAAAAAGCAACACGGTGAGCAGGATAATTTTTTTCATTTTTAAGATATTTTAAGTTCTAAATCTCGGAGAATCGTTTTAATCAATTCGTTTAGATTCAGTACAAAGCAATATCTTAATAGGAACATATACCAGCACATTCGACAGAGAGACCGAGAACGTCGACGGAAGTTTAGTATTTTAAAAATTTAAGACCACCCTTGGAAGAATGCTATAAAATTCTCTTTGTATTGATCTGTTACCGTAATGGTTACTTTATCAATTTGTACAGAATTTTTAGTGGCTGATTTTATTTTGTCCAAAGACACAATGAAAGATCGGTGAATGCGCATAAATTTATTTTCGGGAAGCTTTTCTTCAAGAGATTTCATACTGGTTAAAGACAATAAAGGCTTGTCTTCACTTAGTCGATACACTTTTACATAATCTTTCATACTTTCAATATAAATGATATCGTCAACAGCAATTCGTACGAGTTGGTATTCAAATTTTAGATAAATGTAAGCTACTTCGGCTTCGGGAATAGGAGGGCTAAATTTTCTTATTTCCTGTTCTGGATTTCTAATAAGTTCAAAATATCCAAGCGCCTTTGCAACCGATTTATTGAAATCAAGAAAACTAAAAGGTTTAAGGAGGTAATCAAGAGCATCTACTTTATAGCCGTCAAGCGCATATTGATCAAAAGCAGTTGTAAATATGATTCTTAAATTCCCTTTTACACGGTATTGTTCTACAATTTTAGCGAGTTCAATTCCATTGATGTCGGGCATTCTAATGTCAAGAAATAATATGTCTATATCTTGCTCATGAATTGTTTTTAATGCTTCAATGGCATTCGAAAATTGTCCTATTAACGACAAGGAAGGTGATTGCTCTATGTATGAAACTATAATTTGTAGCGCTAGCGGTTCATCATCAACCGCAATACATTTTAATATCATGAGATTTGTAATTTTAAGGTTACACAGTATTCCTTTTGAACTAGATCTTCGGTGGTTGTCAATTCATACTTGTTTGGATATATTAGATCGAGTCTTCTGCGGGTGTTGACTAACCCAATTCCGTTACTTTCTTCTTTACTTAGTGTTTGATTTTCGAATATAGAATTGCGAACTTCAATTTGAATAGATTTTTCCGACTGTTCAATACCTATGTAAATATAGCTTGGATAAATCCCGCTAATTCCGTGTTTATAGGCATTTTCGATAAAAGGTAAAAATAGCATTGGCGCAACTTCTACATCTTTTATGTTTTTTGGTTTATCAAATATTACCTGCACTTTATCCGTAATTCTCAACTCCATCAGTTTAAGGTAATCTTCTACAAAGTTTACTTCTTTACGTAGCGTAGTTAGATTATTTTTGGTATCATACAATACATATCGCATCATGTGAGATAGAGTATAAATGGCTTCACGTGCAGGATTATTTTCGGTACCCGCTAAGGCATAAATACTATTTAGGATATTAAAAAAAAAGTGTGGGTTGATTTGGGATTTTAGAAAAGAGAGTTCTGAAATGACTTTCTCCTTTTCCAGATTTTGGCGCACTTGTGTTTCTGTTTGCAGTTTTTTGGCCACACTTATTACGGTACTGGCACCCACCATTAGTAAGGTTATTATGATTTCGCTTAAATTTGAAATCAAAGCACCATGCATATTGTCTTTTTTGGATAATTTAAAATGCTGGTTTAAAATAACATCAAGATTTGTAAACGAAGTATACGTATCACTAATGTTTAAAACCAAAACTATTAGAGCGCATATTGCGATAAAAAAAAAGCCGTTCTTACCTTGAAATAAAAGTTTTGGGATAATTATTTTATAAGTGATATAAAACACTAAAATCCATATAAAATACATGAAAGTTTGTTTTAACCAAAATTCTATTGGAAAACTAATATTCATATATAGTGGCATACTTTGAACTATAAGCAGCCCTAAAAAGATCAAAGCTTTTGAAAAAATAGAAATGTCTTTGACTGAAAAAGGTTTCATTTGTTGCAATTTAAAAAATAAATATACGCAATAAATTAAGTCTTAAAATGCAAATCGACAGTTTCCTATAGAACGCCGATAGAAAGACGTACTTTCTCTAAAGGAAATAAAATACATTGCCATTCATTTTTGAATTTGAGGGTTTTAAGTATCGAATTTAAAAATCAGTTCAGTTGTAAATTAGGACATAGAACTCCATTCGTTTTAAAAAGTCTAATCTCTTTTTATAAAATAAAAAAGAAGCTAAAAACGATCTAAAGTAGTAGTATAAAAATAAATTACAGCGTTTTTAAATAATCGATACTTTTTTTCAAAGCAATGTCAGGCGATTGTACCATATCTTGTTCGACGAAGAAATGCTCAACACCATTTTGTTTTGCGGCTGTAAGTATTGTAGATAAATCTAGCACACCTTCACCACATGAAGTCATGAAAGGAAAAAGACTAATCCATTGGGAAGCATCACCACCATCTCCTGAGAATCTTTTAGCTTCTTTCATATCTTTTATATGTACCATTTTATATCTGTCTTTGTGTTTTTTAAACAACTCAACAGGATCTGCTCCACCAGCAATTGTCCAGTAAAGATCCATTTCAAAAAAGACTAAATTGGGGTCAGTTTGATTAAAAATAATATCCAATGGCATCACCCCATCCACATGGTTTAAGCCATATCCATGATTGTGATAAGCAAAACGGATTCCTGCTTTCTTAGCTTGATCACCTATTATGTTGAATTTTTCAGCTGTGCGTTTATAGTCATCCAAGGTTTTTCTTTCGGCATCAGGAATCGAAGGGAGTACCACATATTTTGCACCTATTAAATTAGCGGCTTCCGCCAATGGGCCCATATTATTTAGTAGTGTATCAAAGTCAGTATGCATAGAAGGAATACTAATTCCATTTGATTTTGCTGCATTATAAAATTCAGAAGCTGTTTTATTAAAGAAACCACTTCCTTTGAATCCTAATTGTGGTGTAACCGCATTCCATGAAGTTTTTGCTTTTTCGGTACTGAATTCATAAGGTCCAAAACACTCCACTTCTTTGTATCCCATTTTAGCTAACATTGCAAAGGCTCCATCAAAGTCATTTTCTAACATTTTAGGGATAGAGAACAATCCCAATCCTACTTTATTGATAAGTGGATTTTTGACAAATAGTTCATTTGCGTTTACGAATGAGGCTACAGAAAATAGGGCAGTAGTTTGAATAAATTGGCGACGTTTCATAAAAATTAATTTAGTATTCTAATTTATTAATTTTTTTTTAAATAAAAATTATATTGTTAATTTAAAACGAATTTAATAAAAACGCACAAAATTATAACAGTAAATTTTAGATGTTTATTTAATTAAAAACTGGCTTTTTGTCAATTTAGCTTATTTTTTTAGGTGGTTTAAGTACTAAATAAGGACTCTCGATTTAGTCATTTGTCCTTTGGTTTTAACCTGATTGTTGGTATGTATAATTATTGAAATTAAATGAGTTAACTTAGGAGCTTATTGCCATAATTTTCCAAAGATTCCAATCCAAGATTACTTTGTTTTCGTATATAAAAAAAACAGAAACCATGCGCATTTTAAAAATCACCGTCCTTTTATTCAGTAGTCTTTTATTTATACAGTGCAAACACAACCAAAAGCAATTGGTTGCCGAAACGTATATCGATAGTTTAATTACTAACTATGGCACTCCAAAAGCCATAACAGATAATGAAAAAGAAATACAATTTTGGCAAAGTCGTATTAACGGTAATGCTTTTGATATGGTAAATAAATCGAGATATGCTGGAAATCTGGTAGCGCGTTTTCATTTAACAGGAGATATTAATGATGTTACAAAAGCGGATAGTTTACTTTTGGATATCGAAAATAAATTTGAAAATAAACAAGCTGGACCCTTTTTGGCGTTAAGCTCTAATGCTATTTTACAGCATCATTTTAAAAATGCTGAAAATTATTTAAAGCAAGCTAAGGCTATTGGAATTAAAAATGCCGAAAGTTATGCGACTACTTTTGACGTCGATTTTGAGTTAGGAAATATAGAAGAAGCCACGGCAAATCTAGATAAAATGAAAGATCCTAAAGATTTTGGTTATCAATTTAGAAAATCAAAAATGGCACATTATTTAGGAGAATTAGAGGAGTCTATTTCCCGAATGGAAAAAGCAGACAGTCTTGTAGAAAACAATCCAATACTTAAATCGACTGCGCTGTCCAATGTTGGGGATCTTTACACACACGCCGGAAAATTGGATAAAGCACTAGCTTGTTACCAACAATCTTTAAAAATCAATAATTCTGATTTACATAGTTTAATGGGAATCGGATGGATTGCATTGGTAAATGACGGTAAAGATGCCTTGGCTACAAAAATATTCGAATTTGTTCAAACCAAAACAAAATCTCCAGATCCGTTATACAAACTAATTCTAGTGGCACAGCATAAAAAAGATGCAGTTGCCGAAGCCAAATATGCGAAGGAATTTGAGGCAATTGTTACCGACTCTATTTATGGTAAAATGTACAATAAATATTTAATTCAATTGTATACTGGAATCCTTAAAAACCCTGGTAAAGCAGAGGCTTTGGCTAAAGCCGAATTACAAAATAGAGCTACGCCACAAACGTATTCTTGGTATGCATTTGCCTTATTGAACAATAACAAAATAGACGAAGCAAACGCAATCTATAAAAAACACATTTCTGGCAAACCATTGGAAGCATTGGAACTTTATTATATGGGTAGGCTTATGGAAGCAAGCAAAAAAGGCTATAATGCCACAGCATTTTTTAAAGCCGCTAATGAAAACTTCTACGATTTGAGTCCAAGTATTGGCAGGGATTTAGAATCTAAATTGGAATAATTTGCGCTAAGCAAAACAGGTTTTTAATAATAAAGGAGATACTAATTTACATCATTAGTATCTCCTTTTTGTTTTTTAGTAAATCGAATGATTTAAGTAACACTCATTTTTAGAATTATTTATTCGTCATGGATTTTAATAATCTGAGCTAACTTGTAAAATGAGTGATTGTGGAAGGTGATGGATTTGTATAGAAGTCACTTTTTAATAGCTTTTATGTCATTATCTATGTAGAAACAACATGCTTACAATAAGTTGGTATTAGCTAAAGAATATGCGTTCGATAGTCCAATAGGTTGCAATTAGGAATATGGCCGCAGATACAGGAATTACAATGTATTTGCGATAATATGGCTTATCGCCAAAGAATTTTGCTAATAAGAAATAGGCTAAAACAATTACTGAAATTTGCCCTAACTCTACGCCAACATTAAACATCAGTAGCGAAGTTAAAAAAGATTCTTTGGGCAAACCCAATTCGCTAAGAACACTTGCAAATCCCATTCCGTGAATTAATCCAAATAGAAATACAATTCCTATTCGGGTCTTTTTTAATTGTTTGGATAAAATATTTTCCATCGCAACATACATGATAGAAATCGCAATGATAGGTTCTACAATATAACTTGGCGGATTAATAACTTGATACATCGATAATCCTAAAGTAACTGTATGCGCAACGGTAAATGCCGTTGCTTGCATCAACACAGGTTTTAATTTAGGACTTAGTAAAAACAAGCTGAGCACAAATAGAATGTGATCTATACCAAGTGGGATAATGTGTTCAAAACCCAATTTGATGTATAGAAAAACCGTGTCAGTGGCCGACATGTCTTCTAAATCGACTATGGCAACATGGGCATTTGCTTTAGTGGCAGTAAAAAGAGTAAGTAAAAATAAAAAAGCAATCGTTACATATTTTTTGTTGAAAAGGGGATTCTTCATTTTAGTACGGTTTTGTATGTCTAGATACGTAATTTAGTAAAGGTTTGGTTTTTATAAAAGCCTTATTTTAAAATTTATTTAAAAGATAGGTTTATTACTAAAATTGGAGTTGAGGTTAAAAGTAATAAAACTTGGAATTTTTTTTCATAACTTTTGGGTTAGGTGGGATAGGGGTTTGGCATCATTTTAAAAGGAGGATACCTTTTATAAAAGAAGTGTTACCGAATTGGATTTCTTTTTTTCCTAAAATCATTGTAGAAGTTGTCAACCGACAAAAATTCCCCTTTTATAGTTAAACGTGCTAAAGTCTTGATTTCACTATGGCTTAAAAACAAAAAAGACCTTACATTGCTGTAAAGTCTTTTTTATTATTAAAAAGATTCATTCTCTATTTGTAATTCTTCAAATAGTGAAAATGAATCAAATCTTGATATAAATTTTATTTCGATTTAGAAAATAACCCACGATCCAGCAAGTCAGCAGAATGGAAACAGCAAATCCTAAAGAACCCATATAATCCCCAAGTGTCGCCACAAAAACATTCTCTGCAATCCAATCATAGGACGAAGTGTTTTTTATTTTAAATTGATAAAGCGTGATTACTAACAATTCCGAAAGGAGGTAAATAAACAATGGATTTTTACCTAAAACGTCAAAAAAGAAAGTCCATTTGGTCTTTTTTAAGATATCCAATAGGTAAACCAATACTGAAAGGATAATGAGGTCGAGACCAATAGTAAGCACAACAAAGGAACTGGTCCATAATTTTTTATTTATGGGTAAAAAAGAGTTCCATCCTACGGCAATTATAATTAAAACGATACCAGCAAGAACCATTTTCATAATGGTATTATAATTTTGACCGCTTTTTTGAAGAAACGAACCCGCAAGATAACCACCAATAACGTTTACAATAGCGGGAAGGGTACTAAGCAAGCCTTCAGGATCAAATGCGATTCCGTCACCATGATACATATGATTTGCTCCAATTAACCAAGTATCTAGTTTTAATACTGCATTTCCTTCTAGCGTGAGATCACCAAATGTATAGAGCAAAAATTGATAAGACAGCAGTGCGATGATACTAAAAATGATTGCTCCTTCGGTTTTCCAAAAGCGTAAAATAATAGCGCCAAAAAAATAACACAAAGCAATTCTTTGCAGGACACCAAAAATCCGCGTATCACTCAAGGGTTTCAGTGCGCCATTTTCAAAAAACGGAAACCAATACATTAAAAACCCAAGTAGAAAGAGTAGTACTGTCCGTTTTAGTACTTTAGTTAAAAACACTTTATCAGATAAATGGCTGTATTTATTCATGCTTAAACTAATAGAATTCCCTACAATAAAAAGGAACGTAGGAAAGACCAAATCAGTAAGTGTAAATCCATGCCATTTGGCGTGCAATAAGGGGGCAAAAGTAGTGGCGCTTTTCCCTGGAGAGTTAACAATGATCATAAGGGCGATATCTAGACCCCTAAAAATGTCTAATGATAGGTATCGTTTTTTTTGTAGTTCCATGTAGGTTTTATTTTAGAAAAGGATGGTGTGCAGCTTTTTCAACTAGTGAATTAATGAAATGTTTTTAGTAATGGCTTTCTCTAATGAACGACTGGAGATAAGCCAATTTAACCTTTATAAGACCACCTTTTCTACTGTTCCTTTTAAGCGGCTTTTTTCGGCGGTAAACCCAATAATATGACTTTCCACTGAGGCGTCTATAGAGGAAGATAGTAAACCTGCATTTTGTTGCGATACGGCTTGTATCCAATCGGAGACTAAATTCCAATCGCCTCCACCATGGGCATCACTGTTTTGTTGCCATTCGGTTTTTTCGCCAGTTAAAAAGTTAGTTAATGTAAATTGCGACATATCCCCAACAATATCTCCATGACTTCCCATGACACGGGTGCGTCTTCCTTCATAAGAGGTAAACGCTTCCATACTAAATGCTGCTGTAACGCCATTAGAAAATTGAAGGTTGGTCGTGTAATGATCGGGTTGGTCGTTGTCCATTTGGTACACACAACGGCCGTAATTAGTAGTTTTCAGGCGATCTAATATAGCTTCTCCTTGTTTTTCTACTTCGGTAGGAAGGTCAAATACATGGGTTCGCTGTCTGTCTCGGTAGTAAATTTTCAAAGCACTATACGGGCATTCTTTTTCTATTGCACATCCATCCGTACAACGAGGCGTTGCGCCTACAGGAGTGTTTTCTTTTTTAAACCATTTTAAGTCACCAAAAGCCGTTATTTTTTCACAAGAACTGCCTACCAACCATCGCAAAATATCAAGATCATGGCATGACTTGGCCAGAATGATAGGCGTAGTTTCTTTACTATTGTGCCAGTTGCCACGTACATAACTGTGGGACATATGGATATGCTGGATCGGTTCGAGATGTTGAATACTAATTAGTTCTCCAATTGATCCTTTTTGGATGAGCTCTCTTACTTTGATAAAATAAGGAGAATAACGCAATACATGGCATACCGCCACGATACGGTTTGTTTTTTTGGCTAAAGCCAATATTTTTCGACATTCTTTTTCAGTGGGTGCAATAGGTTTTTCTAGTAAGATATCGTAACCCATTGACAGCGCTTTCATGCAAGGCCCATAATGTAAATTATCGGGTGTAGAAATGATGATGGCATCAGCAAATTTGGGACGTTTAAAAACATCTTCCCAGGTTACAAATCTATTTTCGGCAGGAATAGCGTGTTTTTCACTATAGCGCTCTTTTCTTATATCAATGGGGTCTGCAACTCCTACAATTTTTAAATGTTCTGGATATTGAACGGCATAATTACCATATACATTACCACGATTTCCAGCGCCTAGTGTAATAGCGGTAACTGGTTTTATTGGAGCGGGATACTTTTTTGGATCGGGAAGATGCAATCGTATCGATGTTTCGGCAAATCCATGTAAAGGCATCGTTAATATACCTCCAGTAACAAGGCCTAAAGTTTTAAGGAGATTTCTTCTTGAAAGTGCTTTTCCCATTGCAAATACGTTTTAGTTTATAGTTTCAATTGATAGTTTAGTTATTAATTCTTTAAAAATGTATACTAATTACTTGGTTATTAATTAAAGAACTGTTAAATATAAATAAAAAAATAAAACCCAACACAATTTAGTACACCTAACCTGTGAGATGTTATTCAATGTCTTTGATTTTTTAATCACCTAAGAACATTGATCATCTATTTTTTGGAAAGACGTTTCAGTCCAATCGAGAAAATAATAGTAAGTTGAATTAAAAAAAGGGTCTATTATTTTTTTTGTTTATCTTTGTGTTTAAATTGTTAAACAAAAAAATAGATAGTCATTTTAAATTAAAGGAGCAGATGATGAAAAGTAAAATACCTGATAATGTGGTATATTCAATTGATGAAGGATTTAATTCTAATATATTGCCTTATGGCACTAATGTGGGTGCTCCGGTAATTAGAGTAGATGATGTAGTTTCTTGGAAAAGTAGGGGTATTGAGAATGTAAACAAAGAGCTAGGTAATAAATTTAACGAACTCCAATTGCAGTATCAAAAACTGATGGAAGAATACGAATGGAACGAGTTGGTCTATAGTGCGAAGTTCTCTTTTGAGCCCGTTATAGGCGAGATCTATCATTTGTATCGCGATGGGGCAGGAGTCAACTTCTTATCGTTGATAAGCCCACAAGAATGGAATAGAGAGCACATTGGCACCTTTAGATTGAACAGCGATAAAAAGTGGGTGGTGTTGGATGGGAATCGTGGTGGGTATTGATTTATTGCCATAGCAAATAAAGTAAGTGCCGCATACAAATTAAAAAAGACAATCAAAACATATAGTGTTGATTGTCTTTTTTTGTTTTTCTTTTGTGGATTAAAATTTTTGATTTTATGTAATAATTGAAACAAATTCTCCAACAACTCGCATAGAAGTACCATTTTCCTCATTAATAATAATATCTTTATAGGAAGAGTCAAACGAATTTGGTTTTAAAGCAATCGAAGTATGTTCCCAACCTTCATCAGATATTACTTTTTCACTTGAATAGGTCTTAATTGTGAAAGCCGAATTGAAATCCTGATCTTGAATGTCAATATTTTCAACTAAAACTATTTTTCCATTTCTACTACCGCCAGTATAAGGCTTAAACAAACATATCGATCCATTTGGAATAATTCTACTCATTGATTCTCCAATGATTTTACATGCAAAATAGTCGCTTTTAGAATTTGCAGGTCCTTCAATTAAGGTAAATTCTCTCTCAGATTGAATTTCACTAAATGTTCCAGCTGCTGCATAGAAATCGTATAAAGGAATTGGATTGTGTAAAACGGGTTCAAAATCAATAGTTGATTGAAACCCTTTCTTTTCGACTTTCTTTTCAGGTTTTGCAGCTTTAACAGTTACTTTTTCTTCCAAATAATTATACATCGAAGGTGAAACGGGATTAGCTAAATTGAAACGGATTTTAACAACTGAAACTTGTTTCCCACTATCATTACCCATCGTAGTTTGCTCAATCTGATTCATTTCAGGGCTTACTTCTCCCATATAATAAAAGTCCATTCCTTCATCATTATTTTTTTTGATAAAAAGAGGAAGTCTAATTGGACCGTTTTTGCCCAGAATAGATTGAACGTCATTGCTATTTATTTTTCTATTTGATTTTGACATCCAATCAAATTCCTTAGCATTTACAAACTTATCTTCATATTTAGTAGATTCAGATATTTCTTCTTCTTTGTGATAGTTTACAAAAATGGGACAATGAGTATTATCGGGGCTTACTAAATACCCGCCTACATTTTGTGCTACAGGATTTTCTTTAGTATTCAATATTCTAAAAACATCTTTACGAGAATATTTTCTATATAGTACAAAACCTTCTTGCCAGTTATTTGGTTCGAATTGTCTGTCAAATTCATAAATTGAATAATCGGTACAATCAAGTAGAAAAGCTTTGAAAATATCTTGACTTAAATACGAAAGAAATGTAGTTGAGAAAATGAAATTGTCATTTTCTAATTTTATAATATCTAAATTATAAATCTCCTTTGCTGAAATAAGTTTCCCCTCTTTTTTTTCTCTAATAAATTCAAAATTCAAGTTTGTGATACAAGATTGAATTGTTTCTTCAGAAACTGAATAATGATATTTTTTTAATATCGTTTCTTTTAAACTATTTATTGAAAGAGAACCGTTGCTAATTAATAGTTTGATGATTAAACTTTCTTCAACTCTTTTGGAATTATTTATTTCTTTCGAAAACAATTCTAAAAGTTTAATTTGCTCCGATTTTAAATCGGAATTGTATTCTTGCTCAACTTTGATAATGAAATTATAATATGAGCCGATATAATTCACATACAAATAAGGGTCTCTAGAGCCATGTTCTATAAAATCCATCATCATTGGTATTCTACCGAGTTTGAATTTTAATAAGTTGTAATCTTTTTTCAAATCAGAAAACAATTGCATGTTTGCAGAGTCAATAGATTGAAATATTTTTTCTTTAGTGATTTCATCAAAATTAATTGTTGATGAGCCAGGAATCATTCTACTACCCTCGGTAATTAATTTTCGAAGAGAATCTTTACTATACGAGGTATCTCCATAAAGTGCAATTGGAATTAGATAGTTGTTTTCATAGTTTCCAATAAAATCAATAACAGTTACATAATTTTTCCCTTCAATTTTTCTTAATCCTCTACCTAATTGCTGAATAAAAATGATAGCTGATTCAGTTGGTCGAAGCATTATTATCTGATTAATTTTAGGAATATCAATCCCTTCATTGAAAATATCAACAGTAAATATATAATCAAGCTTGTCATTTATGTTATCCGATTCTAATCTTTCAATTGCTTTTGACCTTTCTGCTTCTGAACTATCACCAGTTAAGGAAATGGATTTAAGGCCATTTGAATTAAATAAGTTAGATAGTTCAATCGCTTCTTTTTTTCTTGAACAAAAAATTAATCCTCTGGTGATACCGTTATCACTGCCGTAAAATTTAGCTTGTTCAATTATTCTTTTTACTCTTTCAGTAGAAACCAATAAGTTGAAGTCCGATTTATTATCAATCACATTATTATCAATTAATAAATCTGAGACACCATAATAATGAAATGGACTTAGCATTTCTTCTTCCATTGCGCGGTTTAATCTAATTTCATAAGCAATATTGTGGTCAAACAGTTGAAATATATCGTTACCATCAGTTCTCTCAGGAGTTGCAGTCATTCCTAAGAGAAATTTGGGCTCAAAATAATCTATTAAACGCAAGTACGAATCTGCGCCAGATCGATGTGTTTCATCAATAATAATGTAATCGAAATGATCTGTTGAAAAGTTTTCAAGATGCGTAAGTTTTGAAATTGTCTGAATTGTTGAAAACACGAAATCACAATCTAAATCTCTTTTTTCACCAGAGAATAATCCCATTGTTTTTGTTGTCCCAAAAACTTTTTGAAAAGTCTTTAATGAGTCTTTTGCAATGGTCAAACGATGTACTACAAATAGCAACTTTTTAGGATTAAATGCTTTTGCATCGAATGCTGATAAATAGGTCTTTCCTGTTCCTGTCGCAGAAATTATTAAAGCTTTATTTTTATTGCTTTTTCGTAAATTATTTAAATTCCTTAATGCTTCTACTTGCATCGCATTAGGATTAATTTCTGTTAAAGAATCATCTGCTTCCTGAGTTCTACTATTAAGAAATTGCTTTTTATAAATTTCTTCATAATGAGAAATAAAGTCAACTGTTACGGGAGTTGCTTTTTCAAAATCAGTTTGAAATTCTCCTAGTACTTTGCCAACTAAACCGCTTTCATCTAAGGCTGATACTTTTATATTCCATTCCTTATTAGTAGATAAAGCGCTATCTGTTAAATTGCTACTACCTACAATTAAGTTATAATGATGTTTATTTTTAAAAATGTAACCTTTGGCATGTGCGTTACCAGTTGTTGCAATGCGTAAATCAATGTTTTTAAATTGTAATAACCTTCTTAATGCTTCAGGTTGGGTGAAATTCAAATATTGAGAAACTAAGATTTGACCGGTTATGTTACGGTTTTCTAATTCTTTTAATTTGTTTATTATAGTAGCTACTCCACTTGTTGTAACAAAAGCTACGGAGATATAAAATTGATTACAATTTTCAAGTTCGTGAAGTATTGTTGTAAGTACTTTTTTGGGTGGATTTTTTTGATTTACAAGCAACTCTGGTTGGTATGCTAGATCGGATAAAATATTTTTATCTACGTAGCCTGTTTGTAAACTGGAATTGAAAATTTGAATTATCTTATCCATTCATTATTAATTTATTGACAATAGGAATATCTGCTTCTGCCCAATCAAGTTTTTTAAGTTCATTTAAACTTAACCATTCTTTAGCGATGTGCTCATTTAGAGTTAATTCTTTAGATTGCACTTCACAAATGTAACTGTGCATTGTCAATTCAAAATCTGGGTACTTGTGTACGACTGTTACAAAGAGAGATTTAATTTCAGTATCAATATTTAACTCTTCAACTAATTCACGCTTTAAGGCTTCTTTTTGTGTTTCACCTTCTTCTATTTTACCACCAGGAAATTCAAATTTCTCGGATATATAACTGAGTTTGTTTTTAGGCCGTTGAACACATAAAATCTGATTTTTAAAATATATTATTGCTGCGACTACTTCAACTTTTTTCATTACCTAACCTTGGTTTCGTGTAAAAGTTTTCCTTTTATGGGAAGTAAATTTTACAATGTTTTTATTTTTATGCTTTACAAATATATAGGTTTATTCTCAACAAGTATCAAGTTTAGTAGTGTTATGGTGTTTTTTAAGTTGTATCAAAAGCTTTTCTTGCTGTGGTCTTAATTATTAAATAATAGGAACGATGTTTCCCTTAAACTCAAATCCCCCTAGCCCTGACTGCAATGGAATTCCTTATGCGAGAGGCTGCTGTTTTTCTAGGTATAAAAGAGCGACTGCAAGAAGCTCCTTTTATGCTGTAGAAAAGCTAAGGCTATACATAAGAATGAAAGGAAAGGCAGGAATAGCTCCTGTACTACAAAGAGGTTTTAAAAAAGGGTGTAGTGGATATTTTGGGTTTTTATAAAACTAAGGCACTCTAGAACGCGAGCTGCCCCCAAATACGAAAGTAGTAAAAACAAAAAAGACCTTACATTGCTGTAAAGTCTTTTTAAAAAGCTCCCTCTCTTGGGCTCGAACCAAGGACCCTCTGATTAACAGTCAGATGCTCTAACCAACTGAGCTAAGAAGGAAACTGTATATTTTTATTCTGATACTGAATGAACGTTTTTGTGTGCTTAGCAGTGCCGTTTGTTTCACTTGTAAAGCGGTGCAAAGATAGGGGTAAATTTCATTTCTGCAAGTAAAAATTAAATTTTTTTTACTTTTTTTTACTTCCCTATAATTGACTTGTAAATGTCGTTTCCATTAGCAAATAGTAACAGTGTTATAAGTAATACGAAACCAACCATTTGAGCATTCTCTAAGAATTTATCTGATGGTTTTTTACCAGAAACAATTTCGTATAATAAAAACATGACATGACCACCATCAAGCGCTGGAATAGGCAATAAGTTCATTACACCCAGCATAATTGATAACAAAGCCGTGATTCTCCAAAAAACTTCCCAGCTCCATGTACTTGGAAAAATGTCAAATATGGCTTTAAAACCACCTACTTGTTTGTAAGCACCCGTACTTGGACTGAAAATCATTTTTAATTGTTTTCCGTATCCTACTAATTGGTCTTTCCCTTTGGTGATTCCCACAGGAATTGCCTCAATTAAACCATATTCTTTTGTGCTTACCTTGTAATATCCTAGTTTTTCTAAAGATTCCATGCTTATTCCGCCTGCATTCACTCCTAGTTTTCCATCTTTAGATACTATTAGAGTAATGTTTTCTTCTTTTTGATTACGAAGTATAGTTGCAGGAATGGTTTTTCCTTTGCTATTTGCTAAAATCACTTTAGCTTCATCAAAATATTTTGTTGGTTGTCCGTTTAAAGAAGTAATAATGTCTTTAGCTTGTAAATTAGTGTTTGGAGATTCTTCGCTAACAGCACCAATGGCAAATGGCATACGAATAGCAATTAGGGAACCTTTTTCATACTTTGATAATTGATCTACAAAATCAATTGGCATTTTTATTTCTTGTTGAATTCCGTTTCTTTCAATCATCACTTTTTTAGCCATGATGATTTTCATGTTGATATCGTTATCAAATTTTGCAATAGTGACACCATCAGCAGCCAATATTTTATCACCTGTTTTAAATCCTGCTTTTATCATCACAGGATTTTCGATTAGCATCCCATCTTTGAAATCAGTATTGGCTACAAATGTATCTCCATAAGCAAATGCCATTCCGATATAAATAATAAAAGCCAAAATGAAATTCACGGTCACACCACCTAACATGATAATCAAACGTTGGTAAGCAGGCTTAGAACGAAATTCCCAAGGTTGTGGAGGCAAAGCCATTTGCTCTTTGTCCATACTCTCGTCAATCATTCCTGAAATTTTTACATAACCTCCTAGAGGCAACCAACCGATACCATATTCAGTCTCTCCAATTTTCTTTTTTATAAGGGAATATTTTACGTCAAAAAACAAGTAGAATTTTTCGACTCTGGTTTTAAATAACTTAGCAGGAATAAAATGTCCTAATTCGTGAAGTATAATAAGTAATGATAAACTCAATAAAAATTGAGAAAGCTTGATAAATAGATCCATTTTTAAATTTTAATTCTTTTTATAACTCACAAAAGTAAGGTTTTCTATTTGTTTAATTTGCAATAATTGTTCCAGACCCTTTTAAATGTTTGTTAATTATTAGAATTTGAATTTTTCCTTTGGTTGATGTCCCGTAACTTTACTTTTCAAAAACGGTTTTTCCGTTGTTCTCATTTATAATACATTAAAAATATAAAGTATGTCCTCAAAATTATTTTCTCCACTTCAAATAAAAAATATCACCCTTAAAAACCGCATTGCCATTTCACCCATGTGTCAATATTCTGCTATAGATGGGTTTGCCAATGATTGGCATTTGGTACATCTAGGGAGTCGCGCATCAGGTGGAGCTGGATTAGTCATCCAAGAAGCGACAGCCGTTTCCCCCGAAGGAAGAATTTCTCCTGGCGATCTTGGAATTTGGAGTGACGCTCATATCGAGAAATACATTCAAATCAATCAATTTATCGAAAGTCAAAATGCAGTTCCTGGAATCCAACTCGCACATGCTGGAAGGAAAGCGAGTGTTTCGGCTCCTTGGGAAGGCAATAAAAAATTAGACGCGACTCAAGGGGGATGGCAAACCGTAGCGTCATCTGAAATTGGCTATCATGATAATGAAGCAAGTCCTGTGGCTTTGGATAAAAACGGAATTCAAAAAGTACTTTCTGATTTTAAATCAGCCACCAAAAGATCCGTGCAAGCCGGTTATAAAGTAATGGAAATTCATGCCGCTCATGGGTATTTGTTACACCAGTTTCTTTCGCCTTTGTCGAATCTAAGAACGGATGAATATGGAGGAAGTTTTGAAAACCGAATTCGGTTTACGCTTGAAGTAGTAGCTGCCGTACAAACGGAATGGCCAAAAGATTTGCCTTTGTTCGTTCGAATCTCGGCTACCGATTGGGCAGATGGAGGGTGGAATGCGGAGGAATCAGTACAACTTTCGAAAATACTAAAAGAAAAAGGAGTGGATTTAATTGATGTCTCTTCGGGTGGGGCGGTTTCACACCAACAAATTCCTTTGGGGCCTAATTACCAAGTTCCTTTTGCGGAACGCATTAAAAAAGAAACAGGAATTCTAACCGGTGCTGTAGGTTTAATTACCGAAGCGCACCAAGCCGAAGAAATTGTTGCTTCTGGAAAAGCCGACTTGGTTTTATTTGCTAGAGAATCATTAAGAGACCCCAATTTAGGATTGACATTTGCTCATGATTTACAAGCAGAAACCGTTTGGCCAAAACAATACGAACGCGCTAAACAATAAAGTTTTTAAAATATATGTCAGGTAAGTTTTTTTCTAAAAAGTAGAAGATTTCAACCATATAAGGTATTTAAGGTCATGTAAGTTTTGTTTATTTATATGTTTAATTTTTTTAAGGTGCTAGAATTTTAGCCCGCAGAGCTGACGGATTGAACCGGTTTGTATCGATTTATTGAATTTAGAACAGTGCAAAAAGAAAATCTGCGCTAATCTGTGGAATCTGTGGTAAAAAAAATAGGACCGCAGATTAAAAGGATTCTCACAGATTTTTTATGATAGAACAAAGTAAAATGATATGCAATAATCACTGTTCCATAAGGCAATACTGAGTAGACGCATCACATTTCTTAAATGAATTATATGGTTAAATTTTTTTAACATATAAGTCATATAAGTTTTTTTCTAAAAAGTAGAAGCTTTAAACCATATAAGGTATTTAAGGTCATATAAGTTTTATGTTTGTTTATTTATATGTTTAATTTTTTTTAAGGTGCTAGAATTTTAGCCCGCAGAGCTGACGGATTGAACTGGTTTATTGAATTTAGAACAGTGCAAAAAGAAAATCTGCGCTAATCAGTGGAATCTGTGGTAAAAAAAATAGAACCGCAGATTAAAAAGATTCTCACAGATTTTTTATGATAGAACAAAGTAAAATGATATGCGATAATCCGCGTTCCATAAGGGAATACTGAGTAGACGCATCACATTTCTTAAATGAATTATATGGTTAAATTTTTTTAACATATAAGTCATTAAAGTTTTTTTCTAAAAAGTAGAGATTTCAACCATATAAGGTATTTAAGGTCATGTAAGTTTTGTTTATTTATATGTTTAATTTTTTTTAAGGTGCTAGAATTTTATCCCGCAGAGCTGACGGATTGTACCGATTTATTGAATTTAGAACAGTGCAAAAAGAAAATCTGCGCTAATCTGTGGAATCTGTGGTAAAAAAATAGGACCGCAGATTAAAAGGATTCTCACAGATTTTTTATGATAGAATAAAGTAAAATGATATGCGATAATCCCTGTTCCATAAGGCAATACTGAGTAGACGCATCACATTTCTTAAATGAATTATATGGTTAAATTTTTTAACATATAAGTCATATAAGTTTTTTTCGAAGAGGTTTTTTTTGAACTATATAAGGCACATAAGTTTTTTTCTAAAAAGTAGAAGCTTTGAACCATATAAGGTATTTAAGGTCATGTAAGTTTTGTTTATTTATATGTTTAATTTTTTTTAAGGTGCTAGAATTTTAGCCCGCAGAGCTGACGGATTGAACCGGTTTGTACCGATTTATTAAATTTTGAACAGTGCAAAAAGAAAATCTGTGCTAATCTGTGGAATCTGTGGTAAAAAAATAGGACCGCAGATTAAAAGGATTCTCACAGATTTTTTATGATAGAATAAAGTAAAATGATATGCGATAATCCGCGTTCCATCAGAAACAGAGTACTTGAATACATTTCTTAAATGCCCTTATATGCCTTATCTAGTTTAAATATAAAAGGTGTTACTATTAAAAAGTTTAAATTCGTGTTTTATAAAATAATACTATGCAAAAAATAAAAACCGCTTTACTTTCCTACGGAATGTCTGGAAAAGTATTCCATGCCCCATTTATAGAATTTCATCCCGGATTTGAATTGATGGGTTCTTGGGAAAGAAGTAAAAAATTAATTCAACTGGATTATCCTGAAGTGAAAAGTTATGCCTCTCTAGAAGAAATTCTAGCGGCTGATGTTGATTTAGTAATTGTCAATACACCAGTAGGAACGCATTTTGAATACGCCAAAAAAGTGTTGTTAGCAGGCAAACATGCGATTGTCGAAAAAGCTTTTACGACAACTGTTGCCGAAGCGCAGGAACTAGCAGCTTTAGCCAAAGAAAAAGGAGTGAAATTGGCCGTTTTTCAAAACCGCCGATGGGATAGTGATTTAAAAACGGTTCGTCAAGTGTTGTTAGACGGAAGTTTGGGTGATATTGTGGAAGCCGAATTCCATTTTGACCGCTACAATCCTAAGCTGAGTCCAAAACAACATAAAGAGACAGCCAATTCTGGCGCAGGGATTTTAAAAGATTTAGGTCCGCATCTTATCGATCAAGCCCTTTATTTATTTGGTTTTCCTACTGCTGTTATGGGGGATATTCGCTTCACTAGAGACAATTCATTAGTGGATGATTGGATCGATATTACCTTGTATTACGATACTTTACGCGTCCGATTAAAAGCCAGTTTTTTTGTTCGAGAAGCTATTCCTGCCTATCAAATTCAGGGTAAAAAAGGTTCCTTTTTAAAACCGAGAGGGGACATACAAGAGAATGATTTAAAAATTGGAAAAAAACCAAACTTAGCGAGTTGGGGAACAGAATCAATTGATAATGAAGGTCTGTTGCATACTGAAATAGAGGGAAAAATAATCCATGGAAAAATTCCAACATTGCAAGGGAATTATTATAGTTTTTTTGATGGTGTTTATCATTCCATTGTGAACAATACGATAGAACCAGTTACGGCGCAAGACGGCGTTCATGTGATGCAAATTATTGAGGCAGCTATTCAAAGTAGTGCTCAGAAAAAAATAATCGAATTATAGTTAAGATTTCTATTTTAAAGTAATAACCATTGAGAGATTAAGTTTATCCATTAATCTCTTAATGGTTTGTAAATCAGTTATTTTAACTTGTTTTTTATAAATAAAATATACTTTACAAGTGATATTTTATTTTTTTATAAACAATAACGATGTATTTATAAGTACCGGTGTAGTTTAGACACAATGAATCAATGCTTTTTGTATTTTTGTCCATTAATTATAAAAGCCTGTCATTTTGATTGATTTACAATTTATAACGCAGTTTAAAGCCAAAGGGAAATATAAGAAAACGTATCAAAATGCTAAGATTTCTTATCTTAATAGAATACGTTGGGCGGTTTCCTCTTTTTATTTTGGTATGGGATTGTGTTTTGCCACTTGGGCAAGCCGAATTCCAGATATTAAAACGGCATTAGATTTAGGATCAGCTGAATTAGGAACTATTTTATTCGCCGTTCCGCTTGGGCAATTACTGATTATGCCTTTTTCGGGTAAATTAGTAACCCGTTTCGGCAGCCATCGCATCTTGATATTTTCTTCCATATTATATGTAATAAGTTTGACTAATCTAGGTTTAGCCACAAATCCTTGGCAATTGTCATTAGGATTATTTGTATTTGGCATTTTTAGTAATCTAACTAATATAGCCGTAAATACACAAGGCGTATATACCGAAGAGCTTTTTAAAAAAACCATCATGTCTTCTTTTCATGGGATGTGGAGTTTTGCGGGTTTTACAGGCGCTTTAGTTGGTTTAGGAATGTTGGCATTACAACTTACTCCCTATGTTCATTTTTGGATAGTGGGTGTAATCGTGTTTTTGCTGATGGCATTCAATTATAAATTTCTGATAAAAGCCAAAGAAATCCCCAAAACCGAAGAGAAAAAATTATTCACAAAACCGGATTCTGCTCTTATATGGTTAGGAGTCATCGGTTTTTGTTGCATGGCCAGCGAAGGCGTTATGTTTGACTGGAGCGGGGTTTATTTCAAAGATGTCATTCACGCTCCGGGACCATTAGTGATTCTAGGATATACTTCCTTTATGATTATGATGGCTGGTGGACGTTTTTTTGGAGACGGACTCATTCATAAATTTGGACGAAAACCCGTAATGCAAATCAGTGGGTTTTTAATTTCGGGAGGGTTGTTCACCGCCGTATTTTTCCCCTATATCATTCCTGCTACCATTGCCTTCATGTTTGTGGGAATTGGAGTTTCAACGATTGTTCCAACACTTTATAGCATTGCAGGAAAAAATCCTTCTGTTCCACCAGGCGAAGCTTTAACGATCGTTTCAAGCGTAAGTTTTCTAGGGTTTTTAATGGGACCACCAGTAATTGGCTATATTGCTGAGCTTTCCAGTTTGCGATTTTCGTTCGCATTCATAGGTGTATTTGGAGTGTTAATAGCCTTTATGGTTTCTCGAATTAAGGCCATTCAGTAATTTTTTTAGTAATACCACTTCTCTTTTTCACAATAGTATTTAGCCCCGCTATACACAGTATCTTTATTGCCAAAATGGGGCAATAAAGGATACTTGTTGCTATCGGGATTATTTTACAACTTTTTGTGAAATTCACCTCATAAACTTCCGGGGTTATTTTTTTTATTGGAAACGAACAACTTAATAGTATTTTGATTACATTTAAAAAATATTATTATACAATACAGTCTGTTAGGTTTCTCAATACCACTATTTTATAGTTTTTAAAATTCCCAAAAACATTTTTCTATTATTTTGATTTACGAATCCCGTTCGGGATGCTTTGCTGTACAGTCAATAAATCAAATTTTATCAAAAACAACATTTTCCAAAATCTAACAGGGAAAGAAGTGGGCTATATAACACAAATGTATTTATGAAAAATGTTCTCCTGATTCTTTTTTCTATTTTTCCACTAGGACTTGCTTTTGCACAAAATCAAACCGGTATTTCAGGAAGAGTGATCGATTCCAAAACCCAGAAACCACTCCCTTACGTAGTGATCTCAGTACAAAATACGAATCTAATGCAACTCACCACATTTGACGGGGAGTTTGTTTTCGAGTCCGTTGCTAGCGGAGAGCACCTATTGCTTTTTCACAGTCAAGGTTTCAAAGATGCCTTATATCCAGTGACGATTGTAGCCAATCAAATCACAAATCTTGGAGACGTATTCTTAGAAGACGACCAAATTACCGACTTACAAACAAGTGTAATTCGCTTGTATGAAAATGATTTAACGGATGACAACAGCGGTTCCGAAAGTACCTCCGGTTTATTGCAATCCTCCAAAGATGCTTTTCAACAAGCCGCCGCTTTCAATTGGGGACAAGCCCGATTCCGAATACGAGGATTAGACAGCGAGAATGCCACGACCATGATCAATGGTGTTACCATGAACAAACGTTATGATGGTAGACCACAATGGAGCAATTGGGGTGGACTCAATGACGCCACTCGCAATCAGGAATTTTCCGTAGGAACAACACCCTCCGATTATAGTTTTGGTGGAATTCTTGGAACCCAAGAAATCAACACCCGAGCTTCTATTTATAGACCCGGCACCCGAATCACATTTTCAGGTACCAATACTAATTACAGTTGGCGTACTATGGGAACTTACGCTTCTGGAATGGGAAGCAGTGGTTGGGCTTTGGTTGTTTCGGCAGGGAAAAGATTGGCGGAAGAAGGGTATTTCGAAGGAACAACATACGATGCCAACTCTTTTTTTATGAGTGTGGAAAAGAAGTTAAGCGACAAACATTCCTTGAATTTCACAGGATTTTACACACCCAATACCCGAGGTAAAAATTCCCCAAATACTGCTGAGGTAACGCAATTGACCTCGGAAAAGTACAATTCTTATTGGGGATATCAAGACGAAAAAAAGCGAAATGCAAGAACCAAAACCATCGAAGAACCCATCTTGATGCTCAATCATTTTTTCAAAATAAATGACCATACCAATTTAAATACGAGTGTGATGTATCAATTTGGAAAAATAGGCAATAGCAATATTGATTATCAAAGTGCCAATAGTCCAGATCCAACCTATTTTAGAAAATTACCTTCGTATTATTTGTCGCTTTATGCCAAGGATAATGGAGAATTTTCGGGGGATTTCACACCTGATTATGACAATGCAGAGAAAAGCAGGATTGAATTTTTAGCCAACCCACAAATCGATTGGGACGCCATGTACCGAGCCAATCAAAAACCAATTCTAGATGCAAACGGAACTATAACAGGTTATGAAGCCGCACAAAGTCACTACGTTTTATACGAAGATAGAACCGATGACAAAACGATGACAGTGAACACCAATTTCAATACCCAACTCAATGAAAACTTGATTCTAAATGCGGGTGGTTCATTCAGTAATTTAAAATCACATAATTATCAAAAGGTTTTGGATTTGTTAGGCGGGAATTATTTTGAAGATATTGACGGTTTTTATGATGGGAATCAAGCGCAATCGGATTTAAATAATCCCAATAGGCAAGTGGTGGTAGGAGAGGAGTACGGGTACAATTATAATTATGTGGCCAATACACTAGATGCCTTTACTCAATTTAAGTTCAATTACAGTAAGGTCGATTTCTATTTGGCACAATCTTTTTCTAGTACTAATTATCAAAGAGAAGGGCTCTATAAAAACGGAATTTATGAAACGATATCTTTCGGGAAAAGTGAAAAAGTGCAATTTGAAAACTTCGGATTCAAGGGCGGATTAACCTATAAAGTTTCAGGAAAACAAATGCTGACTTTCAATGCAGCTCATTTGACTAAAGCACCTACAATACGCAATACATTCCCTAATTCCCGACTCAATAATTCCATTGTTGATGGCTTGCAAAGTGAAAATATAAACAGTGTGGATGCCAGCTACTTATTCCGTTCTCCTAAAATGAAAGCAAGGATCACAGCGTATTATTCTACAATAAAAGACGCAACGAAAACTTCTTTCTTCTACGCCGAAGGAATTTTTGATAATGGGGCGGGATATACGAACACCAACGCATTCGTGAGTCAGACTTTAACCCATTTAAACAAAAAGAATATGGGTGCCGAGTTCAGTTTTGAGTACCAAATATCGGCTACTTTTAAAACGAGTTTATCTGCTGGGTATGGACACTATATTTATGATAGTAATCCGAATGTGAGTATCAATAATGATGCAGTAGCATCTATAGAGAATACAAATCCATCCTATGATTTTGGTACCGCTTTATTAAAAAATTACAAACAAGCCGGTCTGCCACAACAGGCCTATGCTCTAGGAATTGAATACCGTGATCCTAAATATTGGTGGATTGGTGCCAATGTAAATTATCTAGCAGATACCTATATCGATGTTTCGCCCATTTCTAGAACGAGTCATTTTTATACTAACCCCACAAGTGGATTTCCATTTCCAGAAGCATCAGAAGCACGAGCTGCTGAATTATTAAAACAAGAAAAGTTTGATCCCGTGTTGCTACTCAATTTCACAGGAGGGAAATCGTGGCGCATTCGAGGGAAATATGTAGGACTATTTGTAAGTATCAATAATGCCTTAGACACTAAATACAAAACGGGTGGATATGAACAAGCTAGAAATGCAAATTTTAGACAACTCAATCAAGATGTTTCCAGTGGAACTCCTTCTTTTGGCAACAAATATTTTTATGGTTATGGAAGGACTTATTTCGTAAACCTTAGTTTCAATTTATAAATCATTCATTATGAAAACTATATATTATACAATTATTTCTTTGCTAGTTTTAGTTATCTTCTTTTCCTCTTGTATTAGTGATGAAGTTACTGTTCCTAAACTCACCTGCAATCAACCTGATTTGATCGTGAATAAAACGGTTGCCGAAGTGCATAGTACTGCAGCTGCTATTGTTTCGCAATATTTGTACGATGATGTCATTGAAGCCTACGTCGTTTCTACAGATGAATTTGGAAATTTTTTCAAGACGATATCCTTTCAAACATTGGCTACAGCCACAAGTCCAGCCATTGGATTTAGTGTTCCAATAGACGTTACAAATGCCTATGTTGATTTTAGATTAGGGAATAAAGTATATGTAAAATTAAAAAATCAATATACCGATATCAATTATGGGAGTTTACGAATTGGAGGAATTTATGTCAATACGTACAACGAAGGCGCAGTGGGGCGACTTTCTCAAACCGATTATAAAAATGTATTGCATGCTTCATGCACGACTTTAACAGAGGATCAATTGGTACGATCGATTTCAATTGCCGATTTGCTGCAGGATTCTAACTTGAATACGCTAGTTGAACTGTCAGATGTTCAGTTTACGGAGGCGGCAATAGGGCGTCATTATTTTGAAGAAGCAAACAATATTGGTGGGGCGACTAATTGGAGTTTAGTAGACAAACAAGGAAATCAAGTCATTTTTAGAACCAGTAGTTATGCTGATTTTGCGGGTAAACTAGTGCCTGATGGAAGCGGAAAAGTAAGAGGGGTATTGACTAAATTTGGATCCGATTATCAATTAATAGCTCGCTCAGAAAAGGATGTAGTAATGACAGGAATAAGAAAGGCTCCATTCTTTGCTGAGGATTTTAAAAATGTGGTGGACAAATCCAATTTAAGTTTGCCGGGTTGGGCTAATATTGTACAAAGTGGCACCCTTTTTTGGAAAGGAACTGTCTATTCGGGTAACGGTTATGCTGAGTTTAATATTTCTGGCACAAAAGTAAACTCTAATATTGCGTGGTTGATTTCACCAAAAATTGATATGGATATGCATACGAATGAGGTACTCACTTTTAGAACCGCCCAGCATCATCTCGATGTAGATTCTCCTTTGAATACTTTAGAAGTATATGTTTCTACTAATTTTGATGGACTGAATGTAAAAACGGCTACTTGGATTCCTGTTTCGGTGATTTTACCCAAACAAGCCACGCCTTGGTATCAGTTTGTAGGAAGTGGTGGAGTTGATTTATCATCTTATAAAGGAAAAATCAATATTGCGTTTAAATATATTGGATCAGGAAAAAATCTAGCTTTAGATGGTGCTTTTCAGGTTGATGATGTTCAGATTTATGGAGACAAATAATTTTTATAAAAGGCAATTGTTGAATTGACTATATTTGCCATTCTAAAAATAATTTTACCATGAAATACACTTTTATTGCATTAATTTTCACTCTTTTTATTTCTTGTAAACAAGACGATGCTGAAGTAACAGCACCAACAGAAACAATTGATTATGTTGCTAAAAACGACCAAGAAATTGTAGACTACATTGCCAAAAACAAATTGACAGCTACCAAAACAGATACAGGTTTGTATTATGTCATTAATGAGCCAGGAACAGGTATCAAACCTACAGCGTCTTCTAATGTAACAGTAGCTTACAAAGGATACTTTACAAACGGAACTGTTTTTGATCAAAGTGATGCCTCAGGAATTTCATTTGGTTTGAATCAAGTAATAAAAGGATGGACAGAAGGAATTCCTTATTTTAAAGAGGGAGGAAGCGGTGTACTTTTGGTTCCAGCTCAATTAGGTTATGGAAACAATACGACTGGGCCAATTCCAGGAGGTTCTGTTATTCTTTTTGATGTTAAATTGATCAAAGTAAATTAGATTAAAAATTCTAAATATTAAAAAAGGCTGTCCGATTTGGACAGCCTTTTTGCTTTTTATTAATTCTAATATTAATTCTATCTATTTTTTCAATTGATAAATAACGGCTTCATAAGGTCTTAATTCTCCTGACTTAGAAGCTTTGCCGTAATTGTCAATTAATACTTTTCCTTTTTTACTCATTAGATCTGTATTTGCTTCAGCATTTTTGGAAGAAAAATTCAACAAGACCAAAACCTTTTCCCCGTCCAATTCTCTAGTGTACGCATAAACATCTGGATTTTCTTTGTCTAATAAAGTATATTTACCATAAACCAAAATAGGATTTGTTTTACGCAAATGTGTCATTTGTCTAAAGTAATTTAAAACCGAATTGGGGTCTTTTTCTTGTGCTTCAGCATTTAGACTAACGTGATTGTCATTTACTTTTAACCATGGCGTTCCAGTTGTAAATCCTCCGTTTTCTGAATTATTCCATTGAAAAGGAGTTCGTCCGTTATCTCTGGCTCCTCCCGTTTTTTGGTTTTCTATGAATTGATTTAAATCGCCTCCCGTTAATTTTAAATGCTCGTATTCAGCTAATGTTTCTATATCGCGGTAGTCTTCAATTTTATCAAATTTAGCATTGGTCATCCCAATTTCATCTCCGTTATAGTAGTACGGAGTTCCTCGCATGGAAAGCAAGAAGGTGGTTAGTAATTTAGAAGAAACTGCTCTAAATTCAGGCGCATCATTTCCCCAACGCGAAGTCATTCTTGGCTGATCGTGATTTCCTAAATAAATAGTTCCCCATCCTTTATTTTCATACACTTTGTCCCAATCCGAATAGATTTTTTTGAAATCAACTAGAGAATAGGGCCCCATTTTTTTGAAATAACCAGGTTCATAACCCAAGTTGGTTCCCTCAAAATGATAGCCCATATTAAGTTCTTTACGGTCTTCATCAACAAAATTTAAAGCTGTTGAAGTTAGCATTCCTGCACCTTCAGCTAATGACATACAATCGTATTTACTCAATACTTCGCGATTCATTTCTTGAAGGTATTCATGCAAATGTGGTCCGCTTGCCAAATAGACATCCCAACGGCCGTGGTAGTTTTTGTTTAACTCTTCTTGAGAGATTTCTGGAAAAGCAGTGTCTTTTGAGATAAAAGGAATCACATCCATTCTAAAACCGTCAATTCCTTTTTGGAACCACCAATTCATCATGCTATAAATCTCCTGACGTAATTTTGGATTTTCCCAATTCAAATCGGGTTGTTTGTAGTTGAAATAATGCAGGTAATATGCATTCGTTTGTTCGTCATAACGCCATCCGCTTCCATCGGCTTCAAATGAGCCTGGGCGAAAAGCAGGTTTCCCTTTTTCGGCTGGCCACCAGTGGTAATAATCTCTATAGGGATTATCTCTTGATTTTCTACTTTCTTGAAACCATTTGTGTTGGTCACTACTGTGATTTACCACTAAATCCATCACTAATTTCAATCCTCTTTCATGCATTCCTTTTAGTAAAGCATCAAAATCTTCCATCGTACCAAACTCTTTCATTATAGCTTGGTAATCTGAAATATCATACCCATTATCCGCATTTGGAGATCCGTATATGGGATTTAACCAAACCACATCAATACCTAGACTTTTGATGTAATCTAATTTTTGAATGATTCCCTTCAAATCACCCACGCCATCTCCATCACTGTCTTTGAAACTGCGTGGATAGATCTGGTAAACTACTGCTTCTTTCCACCATTTACGGTCATTAGCTGATTTATTTTCTTGTGCCATAGTTTTGTTGATTACTAACAATACACAGCAAAGTACAAAAAGGACAACGAATTTTGAATAGACTGATTTCATTTTTTGGTTATTTAGTTCTTTTTTATTAAGTTGATATAAAAAGTTGATTTAGAAAGTGTTATTAATAAAAAAGGCTGACCAATTGGACAGCCTTTTTGTATTTGTAGTAATCAATTATTATTTGATTTCAATAAGGCTAATCGCATAACCTCCACCTGGAGCAGATAACTGTGCTAATTTTGATTTGCTAGTTACCGTCATTTTACGAATCGTATACGCTTGAGGATTTGTTTTATAATGAGCGTCTTTTGCATCAGCATAAATGGTAGCAATATATTTTTTTCCTTTTTCTAAGAAGTCAAATTTTATGTTTGAAGTACGTGGCGTTTCTCCATTTACATTTCCTACAAACCAGTTGTTAGTTCCTTTTGCTTTTCGAGCAACAGTAATGTATTGTCCCGGCTCTGCTTCTAAGTAGTTACTTACCGTCCAATCGATTGCTACATCTTTAATGAATTGAAATGCATCAGCAAAACGATTGTAGTTCTCCGGTAAATCAGCTGCCATTTGTAACGGACTGTACATGGTTACATACAAAGCCAATTGGTTAGCAAGAGTACTGTTTACATGCGAATGATTGTCAGGGTTTAATTTTGATAAATCCATTTCAAATATTCCCGGAGTATAATCCATTGGTCCACCTATTAAACGAGTAAATGGCAATACTGTTACGTGGTTTGGTTTAGACCCACCAAAAGATTGGTATTCAGTTCCTCTTGCTGCTTCGTTACCAATTAAGTTGGGATACGTTCTGCAAATTCCAGTAGGACGAACCGCTTCGTGAGCATTAACCATAATTTTATATTTGGCCGCTTTTTCGATGGCATATTGATAATGGTTCACCGTCCATTGGTCGTAATGATTTTCTCCTTTTGGTAAAATATCACCTACATAACCACTTTTTACAGCATCATATCCGTTGTCTTTCATAAACTGATATGCCTGATCCATATGACGCTCGTAGTTACGAACAGATCCGGAAGTTTCATGATGCATAATCATTTTTACCCCTTTTGCTTTTGCGTAAGCGTGAATTCCTTTGACATCAAAATCTGGATAAGGCGTTACAAAGTCAAAAACGTAATCTTTGGCATGACCAAACCAATCTTCCCAACCGATATTCCATCCTTCCACTAAAACACCGCCAAAACCATTTGCAGCAGCAAAATCAATGTATTTTTTCACATTAGTAGTAGTCGCTCCGTGAGTTCCATTTGGTTTTGCTTTTGAGTAATCTGTAATCCCTAATTGCACTGATGGAAATTCATTAGTGTAAGACCAAGAACTTTTTCCAGTAATCATTTCCCACCAAACTCCAACATATTTAACTGGTTTGATCCATGAAGTATCTTCAATTTTACAAGGATCATTCAAGTTCAAAGTCATTTTTGAAGCTAGAATATCTCGAGCATCGTCACTCACGATTATCGTACGCCAAGGCGAAGTTTGTGGTGCTTGCATGTTTCCTTTATCACCATTGGCGCTAGGAGTCAACCACGATTCAAAGACCATGTTTTTATCATCTAGATTCAAGTGCATGCAAGAATAGTTGATTAATGCTGCTTCGTGTAAATTGATGTAGATTCCATCATTCGTTTTCAACATCAATGAAGTTTGAACTCCTGTTGGAGAAAATGATGTTTGTGAAACGTTGTCTGTTTTTGCTTTTTCGGTTAACCCTCTAATTTCTGATAATTTTGAGGTAGTATAATCGTATTCTTGTGTGTCATAATCTCCTGGAATCCAAAAAGCAGTATGATCGCCTGTCATAGCAAACTGGGTTCTTTCTTCCTTGATTATAAAATAAGTCAGGTTTTTTTGAGCAGGGAATTCATAACGAAAACCCAACCCATCATCAAACAAACGGAAACGAATTACGATTTGTCTGTCAGTTCCGTTTTGATTTAAGGTAACAGCCAATTCGTTATAATGATTGCGAATTTGATCTTCTTCACCCCAAACTGGTTTCCAAGTTTCATCAAAAGTACTTATTTGTGTATCGATTGTCGTGAAATCATTTAGTAACGATTTTTTGTCATTTTTTAATTCCAGACCTAGTTTACTTGGTTTTACAACTACTTTTCCTTTGTAGTTCAAACTGTAACTTGGAGTACCATCACTAAGCAATGAAAACTCCATTTGGAATTTTTGATTGGGTGATTTTAATTGTTGTGCCGAAACGTTGCTGAAAAATGCTAACGTGAAAAGTAGCGAAAAAAGAGAATGCTTCATTTTATTTAATATAAATTACTAGTTAATTTTTGGTTTTTAATTTGTTCGAAATTTGAAAGTGCTTTTATTGGACTTCCTTCTAAATCTAAAAGCGTGAATATTATTTTCTCAAATACAGTTTTCCGCAAACGATTTATTTAAAAGGCAACACTATACTATTTGTCTTTTAAATTTCTGAAAAGTAAAATTAAGCTCTTTATACTCGTTAGATTTTTTCGATTTTAAAAAAGTAGATTAAAAAGCAAAAATAAAATCATAAATATTATTATATCAGACACTTATAAAAAATAAAGAATCTAAAAAAGTGGTGACTTTAGAACATAAAAAAGTCATTTAAGCTTGATTTATACAGAAACAGACTTTCAAAAAAGAATTTTATGATTTTATATTTGTGCCAATTTGCATTACTTTGGTTTCAAATTCCTCACGAGGACCTGCCGCTTTATTTTTAAGTTGGGAACGATAATTATAAATTGTGGATACCGAATAACGTAAAAAAACAGCAATTTTGGCACTGTCTTTTATTCCCAATCGGATCAAGGCGAAGATTCTTAATTCGGTATTTAATAATTCCCCGTCTTTCAATTGTGTTGCTTCATCATCAATTAGCAAAGCCGAAAATTCTTTGATAAAATTGGGAAAAAGCTGTAAAAAGGTCTGGTCAAAATTAGTATAAAACGTAGCGAGTTCGTTTTCAATAAAATCTTTTGACTTCACGGCACTTACTAAATCGTTCATTTTCCCCGTGGTTGCCATCAAGTTCAATTTACGGCGGTACCCTTCTAGTTTGCCTATATAGTCCGAACATTGATCCATATAACGACCAATGTAAATTTCTTTTACCAAATTGGTTTCAGAAAGGGCGTTATTGGTTTCGTTCAATTTCTCATTAAAAACGGATAATTCTTTATTCAATTCCGAAAGTTGATTGTTAGCCAAGCTGATTTCCTGTTTGGCAGTAGACAATCGTTTCATTTGTTTGAAAAGAAGGAACAAAGCCGTCATTAAAAATAGAGAGAGAATACTAGCGCTTATTAAAAACAGGATTAACTGGAAACGATTGGTTTCATTTTGCTTTTGATACGCTTCATTAATAATGGGCATCATCTTTGAAATCTCGTAGGTTCTCAAACGCGCATTACAAAAAACAGCATCTTCCAAGGAACGCTTCATGTATTTATAAGAGCGGTCAATATCGCCTTCTTCGTATAATAAAAAGGCTAAGGAACGTAGCGAAATATATTCTTTTTTGGCCAACTGCAAGTCGGAAATTGCCGAGATAGCCAACCATTTTTTTTCTTGTTCAGTCTCTTTTTTTCCATGGAAGGATTGTGAAATGAGATACGCCACAACAGCATGCTCAGGATTATCTTTCGCAATTTCTGGAAAATGCTTCAGCAATAAGGTTAAGGTTTGATCGAATTTTTGGTATTCGATGAGTTTGCTGGCTTGGTCAATAAATTTTAAACTGGATTGAGATGGGTAGGACAGCATGGTGGAATCTCTATACCGCTGTGTTAATACATCATATTTCTTTTTTTCCTGAGGCGATGCCGCATAATCTGACATAGAGCCATAAATAGTAGTACTAACACGGTAAAAATCACTTTTAAGATTGGCTAGGGATTTGAGGTCAATTTTATGGAGAACATCTGTGGCTTCCTTGTACATACCTAAGGTTCCCATGATGGAAGCTAAGTTTAAGTTAGCCGAATTAATTTTGGGTATATCTTTTAGCGTACTAGCTATTTGAAAATTTTTTCTAGCATATGCTAGGGCTGAATCCGACTGATAGAGTTTGTATTCTTCGAATAATTTTTGACCAATTTCATATTTTTGAAGATTGGTTGAAGTGTATTCTAACAACTCTTTCAGCTTGTTTATTTTTTCTTCTTTTTTATCCGAATACTGTTGGTAATTGTCTACAGTTTTATCCAACTCACCCAATAAAGAATCAAAATTATTTTGACCAATAAGGAGTACAGGAAAGAGTAAAACAATAAACAATGTCAAAAACCGACTCATTCAATTGGGATTTAATTTGTGTAAAAATAAATAAAATAAGTTAGTAGGTGTTTTTTAAACATATAAGTCATATAAGTTTTTGAGGTTTAAGTTTTTTTTGAACCATATAAGGCATATAAGGTCATATAAGTTTTAGGAAAATAATTAAATATGCGTTCTGCGTGCCAATAGACACAGAGCATCTGCAGTACATATCTTCAATGAGCCTATATGCCTTATATGGTTTAAATTTTTTATTGTGTAAGGATTTGAGCCCACAGATCTAGCAGATTAAAATGATTTTCACGCCTTTTACTTATAAAGAACATATAAATTTAATAAGTCCCTCACAAATGATTAAATTTGTAGCTTATTCAAAGATATGTTAGAAAAAGAAGTATTAAATTTCGAAAAAACAGCCATTGTTGGTATTGTAACTCAAAATCAAAGTGAAGAGAAGCTCAATGAATATCTTGACGAATTAGAGTTTTTAACATTTACCGCAGGCGGACAGGTAGTAAAACGTTTTTCTCAAAAAATGGAACGCCCTAATCCCAAAACTTTTATGGGTACAGGGAAGATCGAAGAGATTCATTCGTATGTAAAAGAGAATGATATTTCGACCTTGATTTTTGATGATGAGTTAACGCCTTCACAGCAAAAAAATATTTCAAAAATAATTACCGAATGTAAAATACTGGATAGAACACACCTTATCCTAGACATTTTTGCACAACGTGCCGAAACTTCGTATGCAAGAACCCAAGTAGAATTAGCACAATGCATTTATATGTTGCCAAGATTATCCGGACTTTGGACGCATTTGGAACGTCAAAAGGGTGGAATTGGAATGCGTGGACCTGGAGAAACTGAGATTGAGACTGACAGACGTATTGTACGTGATAGAATCGCCTTATTGAAAGATAAAATCAAGGCAATCGACAAACAAATGGGAACCCAACGAGGCAATCGTGGTTCTATGGTGCGTGTCGCTTTGGTGGGATATACGAATGTGGGTAAATCAACCTTGATGAATGCCGTAGGGAAAAGCGATGTGTTTGTCGAAAACAAATTGTTTGCAACTCTAGACACAACTGTTCGTAAAGTGGTGATTAAAAACCTGCCTTTCTTATTGTCAGACACTGTGGGATTCATACGTAAATTGCCAACTATGTTGGTTGATTCCTTCAAAAGTACGCTGGATGAGGTTCGTGAAGCTGATTTGTTATTGCACGTAGTTGATATTTCGCATCCTGAGTTCGAAGATCATATTGCCTCCGTAAATCAAACTTTGCAAGACATCAAAGCCAATGACAAACCTGTAATCATGGTTTTCAATAAAATAGATGCTTATAAACATTTGACTATTGATGACGATGATTTAATGACCGAAAAAACGCCAAGACATTACACACTCGAAGAGTGGAAATCCACTTGGATGAGTCGAGTAGGCGAGGAAAATGCGTTGTTCATTTCGGCAACCAACAAAGAGAATTTCGAAGAGTTTAGAGAACGAGTTTACGAAGCAGTGAGACACATTCACATTACCCGCTTCCCGTACAACAAGTTTTTATATCCAGATTACAAAGACGCGATAGAAAAAGAAGACAAAGACGAGGAAGAAACTGAATAATTTCCTCCAAAATATAAATTACACAAATCCCTTTTGAATTTTCATTAGGGATTTTTTTTGGGCATGCCCCCGCTTCCAGTCCGTTGCAGCAGTGTCAGGCTGTACGTTACAAACAAAGTTCACTGAACACCTATAAAAAATATATACTAAGTGAAGTAATCTTTTATTTCACTGCGTTACATAAAAGGATTTCCAGTACCATCCTTCATGCGAGACTTTGGAATTCATGGTGTATGTGGTTTTCTGGACAATTTGTAAGAAAAAAGCAATATATTTGAGAATAAACAAAGTAGGACGGTTGTCAGAGCTAAATTATAAGTTGTCAGGAATATAAAAAAATAACGAATAGAAATGAAATTAAAATTAATCGGATGTGGAATTATATCGTTGATGATCTCTTGTAAAACATATACAATTACACCAGAAAGTTTCAAAAGTCAATTTACAAAAACGGATGTTAACGGAATGAAAGAAGTTAAAACAAACAATCCTCTTTTTTATAAAAATTTCAAATATTTATCAAACGATATTAAGTATTTAAATGTGTTAAACAAGAATGGAAAATTAGTTTTTATACAAAATTCTCCTTCGCTCGAAATGAGAGTAACATTACTTAACGGTAAAAGAAAAAACTTTTATTTTGATACGGTTATGTTGGAAAATGACACGCTAAAAGGAGGCAAATCAAGATTTTTGCCGGGGTTAACAAATGTTATACCTTTTGACCAAATCGTTAAAATAGAAGTTCAAGAAGGTGGAAAAAACTATTATTACAATAATTAATAAAAAACATTTTCTCTAATTCTCGTTTGCTAGGAGCGTCGCCTACTTACTTTTAGAAACAAATTGAAGGATTTGCAACGTGACTCATTAAAAAAAGAAAACTTAAAGATTTGAAATTAGTATAATTTATTCCTTCACCAAACCTAATTTCTTAGCTGATTCACTATCAATAGGTTTAAATTGAAAATCGGAGTCCTCAAATTTTAAAGTCCCATCAATAAATAGAGGAATGTTCATAAAAGTAGTGGTAATTCCGCTTCCCATTTTGAAAGTTTCCCCTCGCTTTAGCAATACAAATGGTGCCCATTTCTTGCTTCCTCCATATGTTCTATAATCAAATTTTCCTTTGAGAGTATCTCCTTTTTTCTCACCTCGTACTTCCCCAGATTCTTTGCCTACACCGCCGTATCGTATTTCTAATTGACCATAAAATTTGTTATCGTATTGCGCTAACTTTAGTAGTGCAGTATCCTTGCCTTTTACAGCCTGATAAAATTTAAAATCATTAGCTTTATCTGATTGGCAACCCATTAAAATTAAAAACGTAACAATTCCTAATATAGTTTTCATTCTATTTTGCTTTTAGGATCAAAGATAAATAAAAACGCCCTTTTGAAATTCATCAAAAGGGCGCTTCTTGTATTAATATAACGGATTAGAAACCGTAGTTCACACCTAGTCCAAAAAGTTCTTTTACTTGTACAGCTTGTACTGAGTTGTCATCATAAATGGCTTGTAAAGCGACATTAGCCGAAAGGTATTTGTTGATTCTCATGACCACATTCATTTGGTAATCTACATCTACATTTTGTGGTGCATCTAAATAATTAGAATATAAATTCAACCGATTCTCAATAGATACGTTAGCCATCACGCTAAACTTATAATAAGCAGATATGCTGGCTCCAAATTCAAATCTAGTGTTGTCCCCTTGCAATACTCCGTAAGACGGTCCAAATTCAGTAAAATGATCGTGAACAACTATTAATTTTGCTGCAGCTGGAGCAAAATTCACACTTAAATTATTACTCTTTTTCCATAACATCCCTGGTCCAAACTGGAAATAAGCGGGAGAGAAAAAATGTGAAATTTTCATGTCATTCTTATCTAATCCCGTATCCATTTGAGACTTAAAATTAAAATAAACAGAGTAGTACCATTGTCCAGATGCTTTTTTGCCCCATAATGAGTTGAGTTCTAAGCGGTCGTCTGTTTTGGCTGTTTTGTTATCTCCTTTTATTTTACTTAAACCATAAGCCAAAATAAATTTATTGTCCCAAACAACATCTTCATTTTTATAATTGAAATCGTAGTTTAATCCAAAATTCCCTGCAACATTTGAGGTTCCGCCACCTAGCCATTGTTTGTTATAAGAGGATTGGTTAAAAAGCAAAGAAATATTTCCTTTTTTGGTCCAGTGTTTAACGGTATCTTGTGCTGTTTCCTGTGCATGTACAGAAAGTATAGCCATTAGTAAGACGAATACAAATAGTATCTTTTTCATATTGTGAAAAGGTATTTATAATTATTTTTTAGCTTTAAATAAGGGAACAGCTGAACAAGCTTCTCCATACATAATACTTCGTGCAACAGGTTGTAAAAAGTTTGCAGCAATGATATACGCTCGCATTGGTACCGGTTTTCTGGAACATCCTTTTATAATAACAGGCTTGTTATTATATACGGAGTAATCAATTTTTGGAAGTAGTTCTTCATACAAAGCTACATCCAAATCTTCTAGACTACCATTGATTATTTTCTTAGCAAATGGTGCTAATTGTATTGACACTAAAATAGAAGCCCAAGCTGGAACAATAGCATCTGTACTGCAATTAATAGCGACTAGTTGGTCTTGATATTGTGTCCAATCGTGATTTTTAAGGTGTTCTCTAAAATCTTTTTCTTTCAGCAAAAATCCTTCCAACAACCATTGTGAAATATCAATTTGTGTGCGGATTCCTTTTGGATAGTAATCTTCAAGATCGAAAACTTCCAAAACACTATTCGCTACTTTATTTATAATTTCTTCCATTTGTTTTTTTGTTTAAAGGTTAAAGTTTCAGGTTTACTATTTTGCACGTATAACTTGAAACCTTAAACTTGAAACCCTTTTTTTATAGCATTCCCAATTCTAATTTTGCTTCTTCGCTCATTAAGTCTTTACTCCAAGGTGGATCAAAAGTAATTTCAACCTCGGCATCCTTAATGTGCTCAATTGATTTTACTTTTTCTTCTACTTCTCTTGGTAAACTTTCTGCAACAGGGCAGTTTGGAGATGTAAGTGTCATTAATATTTTTACTTCATAATCCGTGTTGACCATTACATCATAGATTAATCCTAATTCGTATATATCAACAGGAATTTCAGGGTCGTAAATAGTTTTTAATTTTTTTACGATTGCTTCACCTAATTCGTTAGTGTCTATTTCTTGTGTCATAATTTATTTTTTTTTGAACCATATAAGGAATATAAGGTTATTTAAGGTTTGTTTTAACTCTGTTTTAAACATATATTTTATTATATGTTATATTTAATTTTTGAACCACATTAGGAATATAAGGTGATTTAAGGTTTGTGTTTAACCATTTTGAACCAAATATTTTATAGGTAATTTAATCTTCTAGATATCTATATTTTTCATTCACATATGTTTTTTGCCCTTCTTTGAAAAGATGTGTTACATTAAAATTGAGCATTAGTCCTATAGGAACTTCTAAAAGTTTCATATAGGTTAAAATTTGAGCTTCATGGATGGGTAAAACTTTTTCTACTGCCTTAAGTTCAACAACCAAACAATTTTCAATTAATAGATCACATCTTAATCCTGTTTCAAGTTCTAAACCTTTGTAATTTACTGGAATCTGTAGTTCAGTTTGAAAATTACAGTCTCTAATTGTCAATTCTTTTTTTAAACAACTGTGATAAACACTTTCCAAAAGACCTGGCCCAAGATGTTTGTGAACTTCTATAGCACAACCGTTTACTTGGTATATTAAATCTTTTAGGTACGTTTTTGTCATAAATTTTCAAGAATTTATTTTTAAAACTATAAGCAACAACTTATATGAACTTATATGCCTTACATGGTTCTTTTTAAAACTTATATGTTTAAATTATCCTTTTTTGGCATCGAATGCCAATGCATACATTTTAATATTTTTTATCATCGACACTAAGCCATTAGCTCTAGTAGGTGATAAGTGTTCTTTTAATCCTATTTCGTCAATAAAACCCATATCGGCAGCAATGATATCTGCAGGAGTTTGGTTTGAAAAAACTCGAATTAATATGGCAATAATTCCTTTGGTTAAGATTGCGTCACTATCAGCAGTGAAAACCACTTTATCGTCATTTTGTTGTCCCTGTAACCACACTTTTGATTGGCAACCTTTAATCAAATTATTTTCGGTTTTGAACTCGTCTTTAATTAATGGTAGGTTTTTCCCTAGATCAATGATGTATTCGTAGCGTTGCATCCAGTCATCAAACATGGAAAATTCGTCTACTATCTCTTCTTGTATGTCTTTAATTTTCATCCTTTTGTTTTGCAAATGAATTTATTTTATTCACTAATTTTTTAATCTCAAACGGTGGAAATCCATGATCGAAACTAGGTGATTCATAGGAGATTCCTTTGTAGGTTATTTTTATATTGGCAATGGCAGCACCATCATACAATCGTTTTTCTGTTGGTGATTTTAAATCTTTAATTTCATCTAGATTTACATCTTGGAATAAATCAATTAACTCTTTCCAATCGGTATCCGAAATTTTAGTTGGTTCTATTTTCTCTTTTCCAGAACGGTCATTGGAAATAAAAACCATTTGTTTCTCGATAGTTATCTTTTGATAAAAACCTCTAGTGTTTGCTACATACTCAATTACAGCAGTTTCAATGTCTTGTTTTTTGTCGCCTTCACATCCTTTTCCAAGAAAAAGAGTTAAAAATAATAAGGAAAGTATTTTCATATTTGATGTATTAAGATAACATTGTTTGCGCTCTTTTTACCGCTTCAACCATCGCGTCAATCTCTTCTTTAGTATTATAAAAAGAAAATGAAGCTCTAATTGTCCCCGGTATTTTGAAATAATTCATGATGGGTTGCGCACAGTGGTGTCCTGTTCGTACCGCTATTCCTAATTTGTCAATTATCGTACCAATATCATAGGGATGAATTCCTTCAATATTAAATGAAATTACCGAAGTTTTTTCATTTGATGTACCAAAAATACGCAATCCCTCGATTTCTAACAATCGCTTGGTTCCGTATTCTAGTAATTCTAATTCTTGTCTTTGAATGTTGTCAAACCCTACTGCATTCATGTAATCAATAGCAGTTCCTAACACAATTCCACCAGCGATATTGGGTGTTCCTGCTTCAAATTTATGAGGCAATTCGGCATAAGTAGTTTTTTCGAAAGTTACTTCCTTGATCATTTCACCACCACCTTGATAAGGAGGTAATTTATTCAACCATGCTTCTTTTCCGTATAAAATACCAGTTCCTGTTGGCCCACACATTTTGTGTCCAGAGAAAACATAGAAATCACAATCTAATTCCTGAACATCTGGTTTTAGATGTGGAACCGCTTGAGCACCATCAATCAAAATAGCAGCACCTACTTGATGCGCTTTTTCAATCATATATTTAACAGGATTCACCGTTCCCAAAGCATTCGAAATATGATTTACAGTGACAATTTTGGTTTTGTCTGACAACAATTTGTCATATTCCGCCATAATCAATTCGCCTTTGTCATTCATAGGAATCACTTTTAGCGTGGCTCCTGTTTTCTCACATAACATTTGCCATGGCACAATATTGCTATGGTGTTCTAATGCAGAAACTAAAACTTCATCTCCTGGTTTTAAAATGGAAGCAAATCCATTTGCGACTAAATTAATTCCAAAAGTCGTTCCTGAAGTAAAAAGTACTTCATGAGAAAATTTGGCATTGATATGATTTTGCACTTTGCCACGAGAAATCTCATAAGCATCAGTTGCCAATTGGCTTAAAGTATGAACCCCACGGTGAATGTTGGCATTGATTTCCTGATAATATTTGGAAATAGCGTCAATTACAATTTGTGGTTTTTGTGAAGTTGCTCCGTTATCGAAATAAACTAATGTTTTTCCGTTTACTTTCTGAGAAAGTATTGGGAAATCGGCTCTTATTTTTTGAATGTCTAGCATAATTATTTAGAAAAATTCTAAATACAAAAGTACTAAAAACTAAATTGTTTTAACCATCATTTTTAGATTTTCATTCCTGCTTTTTTGGGTTTCTATTTTAAAATAAATTAATGAAGTCGTGCCAAAAAAAGAATTAAATTGCAGAATAAACAATTCATATAATATGAAAAAAGTATTCAAACTTGTTGGTTTTGCCTCATTTGCAGGTGTTTTTTATATCGGGTTCACGACTTATCCTAAATTGGATTTGATTTCTGGTTTTTCAGCCAAAAGTATTGCCTCAGGACATTTTATCGATAATCGTTCTCAAGTAATGATTGAGAAAGGGGATAATGATATCAATTTAATTGACTTGGCTAGTAATGAAATTGATCAAAAAGACAATTTTGCGACCGCTTCTGTTTACGGATTGAAAGAACGTAAAGCGATTTATAGACCGGGTTTGGGCGCTACTTTGATTGATGATAATTTTGATGCTACTAAACCTTATGAGGTTCCTAAAAGGACTTTTGTAAAAAATAATTTATCCTTTCCATATGGAAATAACGAACCAATAGATACTGTTTTTACCGATGTAGATTATACTAAATTGAACGCTGCTGTTGCTAATGCTTTTGATAAAAAAGGAGCGATCGAAAAAAGGACGCGATCAATATTAGTGATTTATAAAGATAAAATCATAGCCGAAAAATACGATACTGGTTTTACTAAAGACAGTAAAATTCTGGGTTGGTCGATGACCAAAAGTATTACGGCAACTTTATTTGGAATTCTTGCTAAAGAAGGAAAGTACAATATTAATACACCTGCTCCCATTGCTGAATGGAAGAATGATGATCGTAAAGTAATTACGACCAGTGATTTATTGCACATGAATTCGGGATTGGCTTGGGAAGAAAATTACAGCACGATTTGTGATGCTACAAAAATGCTGTTTCTAGCCGAAAATATGGGTAGGGTTCAGCTCGAAAAACCCGTAGCTTTTAAACCTAATTCACATTGGAATTATTCATCGGGAACAACAAACTTGCTATCTTATATTTTAAGAAATCAATTTAAAACGCATCAAGAATACCTAGATTTTTGGTACGCTGCCTTAATTGATAAAATAGGAATGAACTCGATGATTGTTGAAACCGATATGGCAGGAAATTTTGTGGGTTCCTCATATGCTTGGGCAACAACACGTGATTGGGCTAAATTTGGCTTATTATATTTACATGAAGGAAACTGGAACGGTGAACAGTTGTTTGATACTGGTTGGGCTCAATATGTTGCTACACCTACTAATGGATCAAGAGGAGATTATGGAGCCCACTTTTGGTTGAATGCTGGTGGTCGTTATCCTGATGCACCAAAGGATTTATACTCGGCTAATGGATTTCAAGGGCAAAAAGTATTTATTATTCCGTCACTTGATTTAGTAATTGTGAGAATGGGATTGACTGAAGATGCTAAATTTGATGTTAATGGTATGTTGAAAGGGATAATTGGGAGTTTTAAGAAGTAATTATTAACCGCAAAGACACTAAGTAAAAAACGCAAAGCTTAATGTTTTTTAGCCCCGATAGCAATGAAAATCCTTTTATTGTTTTTCTTTAAAACAATAAAAGATTGTAATGTATAGCGGGAAAAGCTTCGAAAGAAGAAAAATTACAAAGGGCGCAAAGTTTAAATAACTCTGCGCCCTTTGTGTATTCCTTAGCATGCTTTGCGGTTAAAAACTACAAATCAAAACCTATTTTCACGCCTAGTTTGTTGGCGATAATTTTGGTGATTCGTTGTTTTAATTCTGGTATTTTGATATTTTCAATTACGGCATTTGAGAATGCATACATCAATAAAGCTTTGGCTTCTTTTTTAGGAATTCCACGTGCCTGCATATAGAACATCGCTGTTTCGTCTAATTGCCCTACCGTACAACCGTGAGAACATTTTACATCATCAGCAAAAATTTCCAATTGTGGTTTTGCATTTATGGTTGCTTTGTCACTCAATAAAATGTTGTTGCTTTTTTGGAAAGCATTTGTTTTTTGAGCGTCTTTTTCTACATAAACTTTTCCGTTGAAAACACCTGTAGAACGATCCGAATAGATTCCCTTATAATCTTGGAAACTCTCGCAGTTTGGAGCTGAATGTTTCACTAGAGTATAATGATCCACGTGTTGCTTCTCACCAATAATCGTGATTCCGTTTAAAGTACTGGTCAAACGTTCACCAAAATGATAGAAATTCAAGTTGTTACGCGTTAAATTCCCTCCAAAAGAGAATGTATGCACTGATACATGGCTTTCTTTTTGTTGAGAAACGTAGGTGTTATCGATTAGATTAGCAGTCAGATTGTCATTTTGGATTTTGTAAAAATCTACAATTGCACGTTTTTGAGCAAAAATCTCGGTAACCGAATTGGTTAAAACAGGATTGTCATTCAAACTTTGATGACGCTCGATAATTTGCACATGAGAATTTTCCCCTACAATCACCAAGTTTCTTGGTTGTGTCATCAAGGCAGCTTCAGAACCAGTAGAGAAATACATGATTTCAATCGGTTTATCAGCCACTTTGCTTTTTGGGATATTGATATATGCTCCCTCATTGGCGAAAGCCGTATTCAACGAAGTCAAACTATCGTCTTTGCTGGCAATTTGGTTGAAGTAGGTATCAATAACCATTTTGTATTTTGGTTTAGTCAATGCTGATGCCATCAAGCAAACGTCAATTCCTTCGTGAGTTGTTGATGATAAATGCGAACTGAAGATACCGTCAATAAACACTACTTTGTAAGTATCTATTTCGTGTAAAAAATATTTTTTTACATCCGAATACTGAATGTTACTTTCTGTTTTTGGAAAAACGGTAAAGTCATTTTTTAGGATGGCGTTTAGCGAAGTATATTTCCAAGCTTCATCTTTTTTGGTTGGGAAACCTTTATTTTCAAAGTTTTTTATCGCTTCTGTACGTACATCATGAAGTTCAGAGTGAACATCGATGCGCTCTTCAAAAGCCATAAAAGACGATACTAATTTTTCTTTTAAATCCATTTTTATATTTTTTGTTTAAAGTTTAAGGTTTAAAAGTTTAAAGTTGTTTTGAAGTAACTTTAAACTTTAGACTTTAAACAAATTTTAGTTTTCTGCTTTAATCCAGTCGTATCCTTTTTCTTCTAGCTCGTGTGCTAGTTCTTTTCCACCTGATTTTACAATTTTACCATTGTATAATACGTGAACAAAATCAGGAACGATATAATCTAATAAACGTTGGTAGTGCGTGATTACTACGATAGCGTTTTTATCACTTTTCAATTTGTTAACTCCATTTGCAACGATACGTAAAGCATCGATATCTAATCCAGAATCGGTTTCATCAAGAATAGCCAATTTTGGTTCTAACATTGCCATTTGGAAAATCTCGTTACGTTTTTTCTCTCCACCAGAAAATCCTTCGTTAAGAGAACGAGATAAAAATTTACGGTCAATTTCTAATAATTCTGATTTCTCACGAATTACCTTCAACATTTCGTTAGCTGGCATTTCGTCTTGTCCTTTTGCTTTACGTGTTTCATTAATAGCCGTTCTCATGAAGTTCGTTACCGACACTCCTGGAATTTCTACTGGATATTGAAACGAAAGGAAAACTCCTTTGTGTGCTCTTTCTTCTGGAGCTAGTTCCGAAAGGTCTTCACCGTCTAAAGAGATTTCGCCTTCAGTAACTTCGTAAGTTTCGTTTCCTGCGATGATAGATGCTAGGGTACTTTTTCCAGCACCGTTTGGTCCCATTATTGCATGAATTTCTCCTGCTTTTACTTCAAGATTAATTCCTTTTAATATTTCTTTGTCGCCTATTGAAGCGTGTAAATTTTTTATGCTTAACATCCTTTTTTAGTTGTTTAAAGTTTAAAGTTTAAAGTTCTTGTGTTTACTGAAACTAGGTTCCTTTAAAATCTTTCTTGTTTAAATATGATATAAAATTGTTTATTTTTCTACTTAAATTTTCGAAGTCAGTTTTTAAAATTCCAAACTTAACAACGTCGATATAATTGTAATCTAGCACTCGGTATAATTGCGATCTTGTTTCTCCAGCGGATCCTTTTGCAATAGACAAAAATTGTCTAAATTCTAAATTTCCATTTCTTTCAAACCCTTCGGCAATATTATCCATTACGGAACCAGATGATGCTTTTATTTGATCTCTAAACCTGAAATCATTTTTCAAATCGGTTTCTACAGTTATCAAATGAATTTCTTTGGCTAGTCGTCTTGCTTCTTTCCAAATTTCTAAATCTTCAAAACGTGTAATTGCAGCCATTTATTTTTGTTTAAATTTTAACGGTTAAAGTTACTCATAAGTTGCTCAACTTTAAACCTTAAACTTTAAACTAATTTTTAACCTACACTTCCTTCTAAACTAATTTCAAGTAATTTTTGTGCTTCAACTGCGAATTCCATTGGTAACTTGTTCAAAACCTCTTTACTGAAACCGTTTACGATTAAAGCAATTGCTTTCTCCGTTGGAATTCCACGTTGGTTGCAATAGAAAACTTGGTCTTCACCAATTTTACTAGTCGTAGCTTCGTGTTCTATTTTGGCTGTTGGATTTTTACTTTCTATATATGGGAATGTATGCGCTCCACAATTGTTACCCATTAATAGGGAATCACATTGCGAAAAGTTACGTGCATTATCCGCACGTGCGCTAATTTGTACTAATCCTCTATAACTGTTTTGTGATTTTCCAGCAGAAATTCCTTTAGAAATAATAGTCGATTTAGTGTTTTTACCTAAATGGATCATTTTAGTCCCCGTATCGGCTTGTTGGAAATTATTGGTAACAGCAATCGAGTAAAATTCTCCTACTGAATTGTCTCCCTTTAATATCACTGATGGATATTTCCAAGTAACAGCAGAACCTGTTTCTACCTGTGTCCAAGAGATTTTTGCGTTTGTTTCGCAAATTCCTCTTTTAGTCACAAAATTGAAAACTCCCCCTTTACCTTCTTTGTTACCAGGATACCAGTTTTGTACGGTTGAATATTTAATTTCAGCATCTTCAAGGGCAATCAATTCAACTACAGCTGCGTGTAATTGGTTTTCATCACGGCTTGGAGCGGTACAACCTTCTAGGTATGAAACGTAACTTCCTGCATCAGCAACGAGTAATGTTCTTTCAAACTGTCCTGTTCCTGCTTGATTAATTCTAAAATAAGTCGAAAGTTCCATTGGACAACGAACCCCTTTTGGAATATAACAAAAAGATCCATCAGAGAATACAGCCGAGTTTAATGCGGCGTAAAAGTTGTCTTTTTGTGGAACAACAGTTCCTAAATATTTACGAACTAATTCTGGATGCTCTTTTATAGCCTCAGAAATACTCATAAAAATAATTCCTTTTTCTCCTAATGTTTTCTTGAAAGTAGTCGCTACTGAAACAGAGTCAACCACGATATCCATGGCTACATTATTCATCATCTTTTGTTCGTCAACTGAGATACCTAACTTTTTATACATTTCTAAAAGTTCAGGATCTACATCGTCTAATGTTTTATTAGGATCTACGGCTTTTGGAGCTGAGTAGTAGGAAATCGCTTGAAAATCTGGTTTTGCATAATGTACGTTTGCCCATTCTGGTTCGGTCATTTCTTGCCATGCACGAAATGCTTCAATTCTCCAGTCGGTCATCCATTGTGGCTCTCCTTTTTTATGGGAAATAGCGCGAACAATATCTTCATTTAAACCAATAGGAAACGTCTCCGATTCCAAATCAGTATAAAATCCATATTCATATTCTTTAGTTTCGAGTTCGATTTTTAAATCGTCTTCTGTGTATTTGCTCATTCTTATTTAAAGATTTAAAGATTTAAAATTCAAAAATTGAATAGTGACCTTTATTATTTGTGTCTTAAAGTTTTAGAGTCTAAATTTTCAATATCAATCAAAGCCTTTTGACTTTATGACTTTTAACTTTCGACTATAGGGAGAAACTTTCTCCACATCCACAAGTTCTAGTTGCGTTTGGGTTATTGAAAACAAACCCCTTCCCATTTATTCCTCCTGAAAACTCTAAAATGGTTCCAGCTAAATAAAGGAAAGATTTTTTCTCTACGGCGATAGTTATTTCGTTGTCTATGAAAATTTTATCTTCTTCGTTTTTGGTTTTGTCAAATTTCAAATCATAAGACAAACCAGAACATCCGCCACTTTTCACACCTACTCTTACGTAGTCTGTAGCAGCATCAAAACCGTCCTCTTTCATCAAATCGACGATTTTCTTTTTGGCAGTATCAGAAACCTTTATCATTGTTATATTGATTTTGTCTAAATTAACCACAAAGATAGTATATAAAAACCTTTTTCCATAATTGATAACATTTTTATAACTAATGTCAAAATAGAAAAAAGCTATGTTAAAGCGGAAATAAAAATCAATATATTTAACAAATATTTTTTTGTACAAAAAACCTTGTTATTAATTTACTAAAACTATTATGGAAGAAACTTCACAAACAGGAAAAAATTATAAGCTTGATTTTCAAGGAAAAGGGAATGAGTTCTTTGGAATTATAATTATAAACTGGCTTTTAACAATTTGTACACTTGGCATTTATTATCCTTGGGCAAAGGCTAAAAAATTACAATTTTTATATGGACAAACGTCCTTAAATGGAGATGCTTTTGCTTTTCACGGTACTGGAAAAGAAATGTTTAAAGGTTTTTTGAAGGCTATATTGTTGTTTTTGATCTTAGGAGGGATATTTGGATTTTTTATGTATTTGCAAATGCCTTTAGTGGGATTGCTTTTATTTTATTTTGGAATTTTCGCCATTTTGCCTTTGGCAATACATGGGTCGTATCGCTATAGAATGTCTAAAACTTCTTGGCGAGGGATTCGTTTTGGATATCGAGGAGATAAACAAGAATTAGCCATAAATTTTGTCAAATGGATTTTCTTGACGATAATTACTTTTGGTATTTACGGACCTTGGATGAGTATTAATTTGAGAAAATATTTAGTTGGGAATGTTCGTTTTGGTGACGCTGAGTTCGATTATAGTGGAGATGGTTCGGATTATTTTATATTGAATCTTAAAGGCTATTTCTTATCAATTTTCACTCTTGGGATTTACTTTTTTTGGTGGCAAAAGGATCTTTTTGAATACTACATTGACAACCTAACAGTTAACAAAGAAAATAAAGAAATACGTTTAAATTCAACGGTAACAGGTGGTGGCTTCTTTAAATTGGCAATCGTAAATTTGGCGATTATTGTTTTTACACTTGGACTAGGTTATGCATGGGCGGTGACAAGAACGTTAAATTATATTTTCAATAATATTCAATTAGACGGGAATATCGATTTAGATGCGCTTAATCAAACAGAAGAAAATTATAAAGATGCAACTGGGGAAGATTTAAGTGATTTCCTCGATTTAGATTTTGTTATGTAAGCCAATGAAAAATCAAGCAACAGGAATTTTCTATGATGGAAATTCATCGGTGCCACAGGAAGTGGTATTTCTTTTTGACTCTAATGCAGCAACACTTGTTTTTGAAGCATCAAATGGAACTACTTATCAATGGAAATGCAGCGAAATAGGATTCGAAAAAACAGGTTCCAAATTGAGTTTTCGTCACAAAGTAGAAGTTTCCCAAAATGGATATACTACTGATTCGAAATTTATAGACGAAGTACTCACTTTTACAAAGAAAAAGGGACAATATGATTGGTACCAAAATCTTTTGAATTTAGGGACTACAATTCATCTAGGACTAGCAGTGGTTATTCTTGCAATTATAGGGTTATGTTATCTTTATGCCATTCCCTGGGTTGCTGAAAAATCAGTTGTTTTGATACCTGAAGAATATGATACTAAACTAGGAGATACTTTTTTTGAACAAAATGTTATTTTTAGCTCCATTGACTCTTCTAAAACAAAGGCTCTAAATGAGTTTGCCAAAGAATTAAAATTAAACAATACAAAAAAGCTGAAGTTCTCCGTTGTAGATTCTGAAATTGTGAATGCTTTTGCACTTCCTGACGGCAATATTGTTGTTTATACAGGGATATTGGATTCGATACAAAACTATGATGAGCTAGTGGGTTTATTGGGCCATGAAGCGGCACATGTAAACCACAGGCATTCCATGAAAATGTTATGCAGGAATTTATCGGGTTATTTGTTTGTTTCGGCAATTTTGGGAGATGTAAACGGGATTATGGCCACTATTGGGAACAACATAAATAGTTTACAATCGCTTTCTTTCTCTCGAGAATTTGAGCACCAAGCCGATGTTGAAGGATTTAATGTGTTAGTTATTAATAAAGTTAATCCCGTGGGAATGACTAATTTATTTAAACGATTGGAGAATAAAAACTACATTTCCGTTCCGCAGTTCTTAAGTTCGCATCCTATGACTGAAGATAGAATTACATTTATGGAGAAAATGATTAAAACAAAAACGTTTCAGATAGTGGACAATCAAACACTAAAAAATTTATTTCAAAAAATGAAGAAGTAATTTTTCAAAGGTTTATAATGTACAACCTCAATTTAAAGTTTAAGTTACTTTAAAATTGGGGTTTTGTTTTTTAAGTTTAAGAACTAGATTTAATTGAAAGTTAAATACAGTCTTACTTTGATTAAAGAAGTGAAATTTACTTAAATTGCAAGACTTATTTGGTTTTGTATTTAGATTCTCTTACAACCATATAATTTATTAACCTTTCAAATCCTAAAAATGAAATTATATCCTATAGAAACTGGTAATTTTAAACTGGACGGTGGCGCTATGTTTGGTGTTGTTCCCAAAACAATTTGGAATAGAACCAATCCCGCTGATGAAAACAATTTAATTGATATTGCTGCAAGATGCTTGCTTATTGAAGACGAAAACCGATTGATTTTGATTGATACCGGAATGGGGAACAAGCAATCCGAGAAGTTTTTTGGGTATTATTCGCTTTGGGGTTCTCATTCTATGGATAAATCTTTGGCTAAATATGGTTTTCATCGTGATGATATTACAGATGTTTTTATGACACACTTGCATTTTGACCATTGTGGCGGAAGCGTGCAATGGAACAAAGATAAAACGGGTTATGAACCTGCGTTTAAAAATGCCAAATTCTGGTCGAATGAAAATCATTGGGAATGGGCAACAAAACCAAACCCAAGAGAGAAAGCATCGTTCTTGTCTGAAAATATTTTACCAATGCAGGAAAGCGGGCAATTGAATTTTATAAAAAGACCTGAAGGTGATTTTCTTGATAAATCAGAGTTGGGTTTTGGGATATTCTTTGCAGATGGTCATACGGAGAAACAGATGATTCCTCACATTCAATATAAAGATAAAACAATCGTTTTTTGTGCTGATTTATTGGCTACAGCAGGACACATTCCAGTAGCTTATGTTATGGGATATGATACCAGACCATTATTAACGATGCCCGAAAAAACTAAATTCCTAAATGCAGCTGCTGATAATAATTTCTATTTATTTTTGGAACACGATGCTCATAATGAAATTATAACAGTGCAACATACGGAGAAAGGCGTTCGATTAAAAGATGTTTTCAGTTGTGAGGAAATCTTAAAATAGTGTTAATCTGCCTATTTTTGTAACAAAATAAATTATTTTAGACAAATATTTAAAATCTTATAAAATATCAATAAATGAATAGTATTAAACCTATTTTACTTTCTGCTTTTGCCGTTATGGTGTTGGCGGGATGTGGAGCTCAAAAACAAGTTTCAAGCCTTAGTTCAGTTGCCCTAATAAGTGCCCCTTTAAATATTAAGAAAGTTGCCCCTTTAAAAGAAAGCGAATTAAAACGCTGGAGTCACTTAGATATTGTAAAAGATACGATTCCAGGAATGAGTGTTGATAGAGCGTATTCGGAATTATTAAAGAACAAAACGGGTGTAAAAGTTATTGTTGGAATTGTAGATTCTGGTGTGGACATCGAACATGAAGATTTAAAAGATGTGGTTTGGACCAATACAAAAGAGATTCCAGGAAACGGAATTGATGATGATAAAAACGGTTACATTGATGATATTCATGGTTGGAACTTCCTTGGAGACATTACAAAAGAAAATTTAGAATACGAAAGAATTATAAAGGATAAAAGTTTAGTTGACGAGGCGACATATCTTGAAGCTAAAAAACTAAATGATGACAAAATTGCTGAAGCAAAAGCTGGAAAAGAGCGTTTGGAAGAATTGTTATTTGGAACTTCAAATGCAGATGCCGTTTTAACGAAACATTTTGCAAAACCAGTATACACCATTAAAGAAGTAAATGAAATAGAATCAAAAGACTCTACACTTTTGGGAAGCAAAGTAATGATGCAAAGAATGCTTTCTTATGGATTGAGCGTTCCGGAATTAAAAGTTGCTATTAAAGATGATATTGATGGAATGATTGCATTGCTTAATGGTGATAATCTAAAACAAAACTATAGAGCTGTTGTAGGTGACAATCCAAACGATATTACAGATACAAAATACGGAAATAATAACGTGATGGGACCGGACAAAGAGAAAATCCTTCATGGAACTCATGTTGCCGGAATTGTAGCTCAAGTTAGAAATAACGGTATAGGTGGAGACGGAATCGCATCTAATGTTGAAATTTTAACGGTACGTGCTGTGCCAGATGGTGATGAGTATGATAAAGATATTGCATTAGGAATTCGTTATGCAGTTGATAATGGAGCCAAAGTAATTAACGGAAGTTTTGGTAAAAGTTTTTCACCACACAAGCAATGGGTTTACGACGCTATTAAATATGCCGAAAAGAAAGATGTATTAATCGTTCATGCCGCAGGAAATGATGCGGAAGATATTGATAGTTACAATAATTATCCAAATGATTCTGATGACAAGAAAACAGAATTTGCTGATAACATGATTACTATTGGAGCATTAAATTTTGATTACAGCGATAAAGTGGTGGCCCGTTTTTCAAATATTGGAAAAGTGAATGTGGATGTTTTTGCTCCAGGAGTAAAAATTTATGCTTCGACACCTAATAATACGTACAAATATTTACAAGGGACGTCAATGGCTTCACCAAATGTTGCTGGAGTTGCGGCTATTATTCGTTCGTATTATCCTAAATTATCTGCTTCACAAGTAAAACACATATTGATGGATTCTGGAGTGGCTATTACTACAAATGTTATTGTTGGAGGTAATCCAAAAGATACACGTTCATTTACTACTTTGTCTAAATCAGGGAAAATGGTGAATGCTTACAATGCTATTTTAATGGCTGATAAAATGTCAAAAAAATAAATTATATACTTATTAATCTAATGGAAGGACGGAAGTCCTTCCATTTTTTATTTTAAAAAAAAATGAGAAAATTACTTTTACTTTCAATTGTCACATTCAATTTCGGGTCCTTAATGGCTCAAAATTCTACCTATTGGCAACAACATGTTGATTACAAAATGGAGGTTGCTATGGATGTGAAAAACTACCAATACAAAGGAAAGCAAGAATTGGTATATACTAACAATTCATCCGATACTCTTAAAACAGTTTATTACCATTTATTCAATAATGCTTTTCAGCCAGGAAGCGAAATGGATGCACGCTTACACAGCATCAAAGATCCTGATGGAAGAATGGTAAACAAAGTTGTTGTTGATGGAAAAGAAGTTAAAGTAAGCCGAATTGAAAGTTTAAAACCCAACGAAATAGGATATTTAAAAATCACTAATTTCAAACAAGATGGTGTTGATGCTATTGCAAAAACTGTAGGGACAATTCTAGAAGTTACTTTGGCTAAGCCAATTTTACCTAATACAAAAACAACATTTACGCTTGATTTTGACGGACAAGTCCCAGTACAAATTCGTCGTTCTGGTAGAAATAATTCCGAAGGAGTAGAGTTGTCAATGGCGCAATGGTATCCAAAAATGGCCGAATTTGATTTTGAAGGTTGGCATGCTGATCCGTATATCGCTAGAGAATTTCATGGTGTTTGGGGAAATTTTGATGTAACAATCAATATCGATAAGGATTATACTTTAGGAGGTTCAGGATATTTACAAAACCAAAACGAAATAGGACATGGGTATCAAGATGAAGGAGTTACTGTAGCATATCCGAAGAAAACAAAAACATTAAGCTGGCATTTTGTAGCGCCTATGGTGCACGATTTTACTTGGGCTGCTGATAAAAATTACATCCACGATGTAGTAAAAGGACCAAATGATGTGGCTTTACATTTCTTGTATAAAGACTACCCAAAAACAGTGGAGAATTGGAAAAAACTAGAGCCAATGATGGTGAAGGTGATGGATTTTTATAATAAAAACATTGGAAATTATCCTTACAAACAATACTCTTTTATTCAAGGTGGAGATGGCGGAATGGAGTATGCTATGTGTACGTTAATGTTAGGAAACGGAACCTTAGAAGGAATTTATGGTACGGCAACGCATGAGTTGGGACACTCTTGGTTCCAACATATTTTAGCCTCAAATGAGTCTAAACATCCTTGGATGGATGAAGGATTTACTACTTATGTAGAGGATTTAGCTATCAATGAATTATCGGGAAAAAAAGTAGCAAACCCTTTTGAAGGAAATTACAAAGCCTATTATAGATTAGTAGAATCAGGTAAAGAGCAACCACAAACAACGCATGGGGATCGTTATGATGAGAATAGACCCTATAGCATTTCTTCCTACGTAAAAGGAAGTATCTTTTTGTCACAGTTGCGATATGTTATTGGAGATGATAAATTGGCAGAAACTATCAAAAGATATTTCCATGATTTTAAATTCAAACATCCTACGCCTAACGATATCAAAAGGAGTGCAGAACGTGTTTCGGGAGCAAATCTAGATTGGTATTTAGTGGATTGGACTGAGACTACTAACACGATTGATTACGGAATCAAAGCCGTAACGGAAAATGGAGATCAAACAACAGTAAGTTTGGAAAGAATAGGAAGAATGCCAATGCCGATTGACTTAACTGTAGAATACACAGATGGAACTTCAGAAAGTTTTTATGTTCCCTTACGTATGATGAGTTTTGTAAAAGAAAATCCAAATCCATTAGTTAAAAGAACGGTTTTAAACGACTGGACTTGGGCAGCATCTAATTATGATTTTACGATTGCTAAACCCAAAAGTACTATCAAGAAAATCACTATTGATCCAAGCGGATTAATGGCTGATGTAAAACAAACGAATAACTTTTATGAAGTAAAGTAATATTTTATGCTTTTATTTTTCTTTTAATTTACTTAGATTCTCTAACATATCAACTGTCATGGTTTCCAAATCATATTTGTGTTTCCATCCCCAATCTTCTCGAGCTTGATGGTCATCAATACTAGCAGGCCAACTGTTGGCTATTTTTTGACGAAAGTCGGGTTCATAGGTAATTGTAAAATCTGGGATGTGTTTTTTGATTTCAGCTGCAATTTCTGTTGGTGTAAAACTCATGGCAGCCAAGTTATAGGACGAATGAATTTTGATTTCCTCTTCTGGCGCCTGCATGATTTGAATCGTTGCTGCAATCGCATCATCCATATACATCATTGGCATTTTAGTTTCTGAGGATAAAAAGCATTCGTATTTTTTATCCGAAAGGGCTTTGTGAAAAATATCCACAGCATAATCAGTAGTTCCACCCCCTGGAGGCGATGACCAGCTAATTAAACCAGGATAACGGATGCTTCGTACATCCACTCCAAAGATATTATGGTAGTATTCGCACCATCTTTCACCAGCTTGCTTACTTATTCCATAAACCGTTGAAGGCTCCATAATGGTGTATTGAGGTGTGTTTTCTTTAGGTGTTGTAGGTCCAAAAACGGCAATACTAGAAGGCCAAAATATTTTTTTTATTTTTCCGGCTTTCGCCAAATTCAAAACGTGAAATAACGAGTTCATATTCAAATCCCAAGCAAATGCAGGGTTTTTCTCTGCAGTTGCTGATAGTAAAGCAGCCATTAAATACACATCAGTTATATTGTGGATTTCTACTAAATGCTCGATTTGGTTAAAATCCAACGCATTTATAACTTCAAAAGGCCCAGAATTAACAACGTCAATATTTAGTTTTCTGATATCAGACGCTATAACATTTTCGACTCCATAAATTTTTCTCAGTGAAAGAGTCAACTCGGTACCAATTTGGCCACAAGCTCCAATAATCAATATTTTTGTACTCATTTGAATGTGATTTAAAGGACAAAGATAACGTTTTCGTAAACAGTTTAATCGCATCGAAGCGAGTTTGCAAATTGTATAAATAAACACTTAAAATCATAATTTTATAACTATTTTTTTGGCATTTTTCGTGTTAAAAATGCAGTGTTTGAAGCTGAATTGTAATTCCTCTTTTCAAGTCATTTTTTATAAATTTACTTTGTAACTTTGTGCTTCAATGCAATTACAATGAAATATAAAATTTTATATACTTTTTTTCTGGTGCTAATTCTTTCTTCATGTAAAAATGACGATCAAAAAAGAGTGGCTGAAAACGAAAAAGAAGCTAAAAAGAAAGAACTTATTTTTTCTACTATAAATAAAGGTTGGGTTTTTTATGACACACCAATTAATGATGCTTCTGAAGGCAGTGTTGCATCTTGGAATGAGTTCCGTCAATTTTTGGCTGAACTAGCCATTAAGCCCAAAAAAACTATTGGGGCATTTCAACAAAAATCGGCAGCCATTTCAAAGAAAGCGATGGCGTTGAATAACAATATTCCATATCAATACAACAAGCCTCAAATAAAAAGTAGGATTTCGACCTTGATTACTAAAGTTCGTATGTTAGACTTATTCATTCATTTAGACAATATTCCTGATCAAAAAGTCATTCATTTAATTGCTGAAATAAATAATGAACTGAGTTCCTTGCAAAGACAAATGGATAAAATTGTTGAAAAAGGCAAAATTCCAGTCGAAGAAGGAGAGTCTGAGTTAAAACAAATGATGGACGCTTCAAGAGCAATCCCAAACACCCCAATTGACCCAAATACCCCTCGCGTTGAGTAAAAAAAATCTATACAACACTTACGATAGTTCGCCTAAAACGAAACAAATTGTTGATTGTTTACAAGAAAATAATCAAGTAAAAATGCATCTTAGCGGTTTGCTTGGATCGGCCGTTTCATTTGTGATTCAAGCTTTATTCAAGAAAGCCGAACTTCCTTTTTTAATTGTATTAAATAATAAAGAGGAAGCCGCTTATTATTTGAATGATTTAGAGCAAATGATAGGCGATAAAGATGTTTTATTTTATCCAGGTTCCTATCGCCGTCCGTACCAAATTGAAGAGACCGATAATGCGAATGTTTTGCTACGCGCTGAGGTGTTGAACCGCATCAATTCTCGCAAGAAACCAGCTGTTATTGTCAGTTATCCCGAAGCACTATTTGAAAAAGTAGTAACCCGCAGAGATTTAGATAAGAACACACTAAAAGTAGCGGTTGGAGACCAACTTTCTATCGACTTTATCAATGAGGTTTTATTCGAATATGAATTTAAACGGGTTGATTTTATTACGGAACCAGGGGAGTTTTCGGTACGTGGTGGAATTGTAGATGTTTTTTCTTTTTCGAATGATAATCCGTACCGAATAGAGTTTTTTGGTAACGAAGTAGATAGTATTCGAAGCTTTGATGTAGGTACACAATTGTCTATCGAAATTCAAAAAAAAATTACCATTATCCCTAATGTGGAGAATAAAGTATTTCAAGAAAACAGAGAAAGTTTCTTGGATTATATTTCGGAAAAAACGGTAATTTTTATTCAAAACACAGAGGATTTATTTTCACAATTAGACAAACAATTTGCGAAAGCTGAAGAAGCTTTTGAGAAATTATCCAAAGATATAAAGCACGCAACACCAGAACAATTGTTTCTCAATCAATCGGCTTTTATCAAGAGAGCTTTAGATTTCTCGGTTGTAGAATTCAGTTCTAAAGCCATTTTTCGAACTACTAAAAAATTCGAATTCCACATTCAGCCACAACCGTCTTTCAATAAGCAATTTGATTTGTTGTTAAATAACCTGAATGAAAATCATTTTAACGGATATAAAAATTACTTGTTTTGTTCGAATGAGGCCCAAGCCAAACGATTTCATGATATTTTTGAAACCTTGGACGAAGCCAATTCTGAGGATATTCGAAAACAATACAGCACTATCGTTTTACCTTTGTACCAAGGTTTTATTGATGAAGAAAATCAAATTGCCTGTTATACCGATCACCAAATTTTTGAACGCTACCATAAATTTAGCATCAAAAATGGCTATTCGAAAAAACAGAATATCACTTTAAAAGAATTAACGACTTTGTCGGTTGGGGACTATGTGACGCATATCGATCACGGTATTGGGCGTTTTGGTGGATTACAAAAAATACAGGTTGAAGGAAAAACGCAGGAAACCATTAAGCTTGTTTATGCTGATAATGATATTGTTTATGTGAGTATTCATTCGCTACACAAAATCTCAAAATATACGGGTAAAGACGGAACACCTCCTAAAATTTATAAATTAGGATCGAATGCTTGGAAAGTTTTAAAACAAAAAACTAAGGCCAGAGTCAAACATATTGCCTTCAACTTGATTCAGTTGTATGCGAAAAGGAGACTCGACAAAGGATTCCAGTTTGCACCAGATAGTTATTTGCAAAACGAATTAGAAAGTTCGTTTATTTACGAAGATACACCGGATCAAACTAAATCTACAGCCGAAGTAAAAGCAGATATGGAAAGCGACCGACCAATGGATCGGTTGGTTTGTGGAGACGTAGGATTTGGAAAAACAGAGGTGGCGATTCGTGCCGCTTTTAAGGCAGTTGATAATAGTAAACAAGTAGCGATTTTGGTTCCTACAACCATTCTAGCCTACCAGCATTACCGAACATTTACCGAAAGGCTAAAAGACATGCCAGTTTCTATTGGGTACTTAAATCGTTTTAGAACAGCCAAACAAAAAGCAGAAACGCTAAAGTTATTAGCAGAAGGAAAATTAGATATTGTTATTGGAACACATCAATTAGTCAATAAAAATGTAGTCTTTAAGGATTTAGGTTTATTGATTGTAGATGAGGAACAAAAATTTGGTGTCAATGTAAAAGACAAACTAAAAACAATAGCAGCCAATGTGGATACGTTGACCTTAACGGCAACGCCTATCCCAAGAACCTTGCAATTCTCATTGATGGCAGCGCGTGATTTATCCGTAATTACAACGCCACCGCCTAATAGATATCCTATTGAAACGAATGTAGTAGGATTTAGCGAAGAGTTGATTCGGGATGCTATTTCGTATGAAATTCAGCGTAACGGACAGGTTTTCTTTATTAATAATCGAATTGAAAACATTAAGGAAGTTGCTGGAATGATTCAGCGATTAGTTCCTAATGCCAGAGTAGGTATTGGTCACGGCCAAATGGAAGGAAAAAAACTCGAGGAATTGATGTTAGCCTTCATGAACGGAGAATTTGATGTATTGGTTGCAACTACTATCATCGAAAGTGGATTAGATGTTCCCAATGCGAATACCATTTTTATTAATAATGCCAATAATTTTGGATTGTCTGATTTGCATCAAATGCGTGGTCGAGTAGGGCGTAGTAACAAAAAAGCATTCTGTTACTTTATATGTCCTCCATATTCAGCGATGACTGATGATGCTAGAAAACGTATTCAGGCCTTGGAGCAATTCAGCGAACTAGGAAGCGGATTTAATATTGCCATGAAAGATTTAGAGATTCGTGGTGCAGGAGATTTATTAGGTGGAGAGCAATCTGGTTTTATAAACGAAATTGGTTTTGATACCTATCAAAAAATCATGAATGAAGCTATTGAGGAATTGAAAGAAAACGAATTCAAAGACTTATATCCTACCGAGAATAATATAGAAACCAAGGAATACGTAAAAGATCTTCAAATCGATACGGATTTTGAATTATTATTTTCAGATGAATACATTAATAATATTAGTGAGCGTCTTAATTTGTACAATGAATTAGGAGCGATTAAAAGCGAAGAAGATTTACAGGTTTTCCAGAAAAAATTGATTGACCGTTTTGGTCCTATGCCACCACGAGCGATTGCTTTAATGAACAGCATACGAATCAAATGGATTGCTAGTGGAATTGGTATAGAGAAGCTAGTAATGAAACAAGGCAAGATGATTGGTTATTTTGTATCCGATCAACAATCGGATTATTATCAATCGGTTCGTTTTCATAAAGTGTTGCAGTTTGTACAAAAAGAAAGTAGTCTTTGTAAAATGAAGGAAAAACAAACTCCAAATGGTTTGCGTTTGCTATTGACTTTTGAGAATGTAAAATCAACTAGAAGAGCATTGGAATTGATGGAAATGTTGGGGGGAGTGGAAAAGTAATATTACAAATTAGCCCTTCTTTTAGACACAAATTAAAAAGCTTTCAATCGTAATCAGGTTGAAAGCTTTTTATTGTTATATTTGATTTTTACAAATTCATTCGCAATGAAATTAAAATCAATAGACGAGTTTTACCAAGAAATCTCTGGAGACGCTAGTACGGAATTGAGCAGCTTATTACCAGACGGTATCCAAAAAGAAATAGGACATTTCAATGTTTTTAATATCAAAGAACTTTATGAAAGATTAAAGGAAAAGTCATTTATGCCTTATGATCGAAGGGCCTATTATAAAATAAGTTTGATACGAGGAAAAAATAGAGTGGAGTATGCTGATAAAGTAATTGAAATTGAAAAGAATGCCCTTTTATTTGCTACGCCAAAAATACCTTATAACTATGTCCCACAGGATACCCAGCAGTCGGGGCATTTTTGTGTCTTTACCAGTGAATTTTTGACGAAGGACAAAATTGGAATTGAATTAGATAGCCTTCCTATTTTTCAAACAAATGGCTATCCTGTTTTCCAATTGACCGATGAAGAAGTCATTGAGGTTGATATGTTATTCAATAAAATCCATAAAGAAATCAATTCTGATTATGTGTATAAATATGATTTGATTCGCAATTATGTTTCGGAGTTGATACACTTTGGACAAAAACTACAACCCGTTACTGCTTTATATTCTAAGCATAATTCGACTGCTAGAGTGGCTTCTCTTTTTGTAGAATTACTAGAAAGACAGTATCCTGTTGAATCTCCACGTCAAAGAGTAGAATTAAGAACGGCCAAAGATTTTGCTGCGCGATTGGCTGTTCATGTCAATCACTTGAATAAAGTATTAAAAGAGAATTCAGGTAAAACTACAACCGAATTAATCAGTGAACGATTGATTTATGAGGCAAAGATTTTATTAAAAGAAACCGATTGGAATATTTCCGAAATTGCCTATTCACTGGGTTTTGAGGAACTGGCACATTTTTCCAATTTCTTTAAAAAACAAACTACATTGACGCCTTTGTCTTTTAGAGTTTAAAACGACATGATTTGAATTTTGCAAACTATGGATTGATATTTACAATTGATGAAGTGTACATCTGTATTAATTTTGTTCTATCAAATAAAAACAAATCAAAATGGAAAACAAAAAAAATAAAATCGCTCTAGTGACTGGTGGTAGTCGCGGATTAGGAAAAGAAATGGCTTTAAGTTTAGCTAAAAAAGGACTTGATGTAGTATTGACTTACCACAGTAAAAAGGAAGAAGCAGAAGTGGTTGTAGGTGAAATTGAAAAACTGGGACAAAAGGCAGTTGCAATTCAGTTGAATGTTGCGGAATCAAGTAGTTTTGATTCGTTTTTTCAAAATGTAACAACGGTTTTAAAAAGCACTTTTAATAAGGATAAATTTGACTTTTTAGTTAATAATGCAGGTGTGGGAGTTCATGAAGGTTTTTTAACAACTACCGAGGCTCAAGTAGACAACATGGTTAATATTCATTTTAAAGGAGCATTTTTTCTAACTCAAAAAGCGTTAGCAGTAATGAATGACGGTGGTGGAATTGTAAATATTTCTTCAGGATTAACTCGTTTTTCATTCCCAGGTTATGCTGCTTATGCAAGTATGAAAGGAGCAATAGAAACCTTATCCAAGTACCAAGCAAAAGAATTGGGAGAACGAAAAATAAGAGTGAATATCGTGGCACCAGGAGCTATAGAAACTGATTTTGGTGGCGGTGCAGTTCGTGACAATGAACAATTAAACCAAATGATTGCTGCAATGACAGCATTAGGAAGAGTAGGCTTGCCAGACGATATTGGTAGCGTAGTTGCTTTTCTATGTACAGATGATGCTAAATGGGTCAATGCACAACGAATTGAAGTTTCAGGCGGAATGAATTTGTAAAAATAAATTCAAATAAGCTAAACTATTTTGAAAATATAAAAGGGTGTATGAAAAGTAATTCACACACCCTTTTTTTAGTTAATAGTTTTTTTAACTATTTTATAATCAGTTTTTTGGTAGCGTCTAAATTATTCGAATGAATTGAAATAAAATACATACCAGTTGCTAAATTGTGATTAATTATTGTAGAGGTATTAATCTCTTTTGTAAATACAATTTTACCGTTCAAATCAGTAATTTTAACAGTTGCTATATCATTTTGTTCTAATTCAGGTAAGGCTATATTAAATTGATTGTTGGTTGCTGGATTAGGATAAATAGTAATCGAACTAATTAGGTCTTCTTAATTCGAAAGAGTTTTTGAATTTGATACTTTTGAAGTAGAAGTTCCAGCCGCTACAGCATTCAATTGCCATTGTGCACTATAAAAACTGTCTTGAGCACCAGAATATTGGGCCGCTCCCGTTTGTCCTTCTACATTGACAATACTTGCCGGCTGCCATTTATTTCTAATTCTGATCCAAGTTCCATCAATATATTCTGGAGTCCATTGCGCACTCGACCAACCTGCCGTAATTGCACCACATTGTACAGAACCGGTTTGATTTTCGATGTGCATGAACTCTCCTGTACCTAGGTTTTTGAATTGAGTGTAACGACCATCAATCATTACTTTTTCCCATCGATAATTATTGTTTGCTACTGTTGCCCCATAGGCTACATTATTCCCCGCATCGTAGAGATAGGTTCCTTTCCATCTATTTTGAATTGTATAATAATAGAGGTTTGTGACAACAAGATATTGATAAGGATTCAAAGTCATTGTTGCTCCTGAAGTCAAGTTAATCGTTGTACCAGAATAGACTTCTTTATACGAGCCTGCCATGGCTGCTGGGACAACAAACGTAGATGATGAACCTCGGAGGTTGGTAAGAACAATAACTTTTTCGCTACCTGATGTTTTAGTAAAAGCACAAACATTGGTGTTTGAATAATTGGTCATTGTGCCACGTCTTATAGCTACGCTTGAATTTCTGAAATTTAGAATTTTAGTAAAATCATTTTTTGCGGTAGTGTTACCCCAATTAATTTTTACAGAGGTATACGGCCATGGAATTACCTGATTAAAATCTACTTCTTGTCCACTGGTTAACATAGGAACCCCTCGCATGTAAGCTGATACCAGAAAATTTGCAATTACTCCATCGTGACCTCCAAAAACATTCATGGCTGTTTCTGAAGTTTCGGTATCGTGATTAGCGGTATATCTAACCAGCTGCTGTGAGGCATTTGCCGAAGTGTATTCCGTATTTGTGGTCGTTTGAATTTGCGCAACAGAAGTGCCGGTATGTATGGGTTTCAGTGCCTCACCATACCATTTAAACCCAAAATTCATGTCAAAACCGGAGGTGAAATTTTGTGCAAAGGTTCCTTCTGCAAAAAATATTAATTTGTGGGCACTAATTCCTCTTAAATTACTGATGGCTTGAGTCCAGAAAGCAGCAGGGGAATTGTCGGCAAAATCACAGCGATAGCCATCAATATTAGCAGCAAATACCCAATAACGCATAGCATCAATCATAGCCGTTTTCATTGCTGTGCTGTTAAAATTTAATGCCGCGACATCAGGATAAGATCCTAATTGCTGAATTGCGCCGTTACTTTGAACATAGTAATCGGGATGTTGTGTAATCCATGGATGATCCCAAGAAGTTTGATTGGCAACCCAGTCCAAAATAACAGCCATTCCTCTGCTGTGAGCTGCATTAGTAAGGTTTCTTAAATCTGTTAAAGAACCATATTCAGCCCCTACTGTTTTAAACTCTTTGATACAATACGGTGAATTGGAACTTCTAGAGTCAGTTCCATATGGGTAAATAGGCATTAGATACAGTACATTAATACCGAGTGCTTTGATACGGTCTAAATCAGCAGTTACTGAGGCTAAATTTCCTGTCGCACTATGAGGGCGAATATGTACTTGATAAATAGTTGCATCTCTTGGATCTGGCACTCCTGTATATGGAGTTCCATACTGAGCAGGATCTTGAGCATAGATGGAGCTTGTAAATAAGATAATCAAAAGATTTAAACAAAGTAGTAGCTCTTTTGATTGGCTTAAACAGTTTATTAATAGTCTCGAAATGGTTTTTTTCTTCATTGGTTTTTTTTGGTTTTTTGGTTAATTTAAAAAAAGTCGGTTTAATTGAGTTTTACTTTTCAAGCAATACTGTAATTAACACTATAGGGTTACTAGCATTAAAATCAATTAACTTTCCTTTTTGAAGGTTGTTAAGATGTATGCAAATGGGTTTGTATTATAATGTTAACGTTTAATTAAAAAGGAATTTTGAAATAAAAAAAACACCTCCTAAGAGGTGTTTTAAACAAAACTAAAATGAACTTAAAACGTATATTGTAGTAAAATTTCATTGGTATTTTTAGCACTAGCCATTGTTGAAATCGTACTCATTTCATAAGCATACCCAATGATGAATTTCTTGTTAAGAATAAAATTAGCCATTGCAGCATAGGCTTTATCAGTTCGGTATAATGCACCTACTTCAAAGTTTTGTTGTATTTGCAACATCGTGCTAATATCAACTGAGAAAGGTGTAGCAGTAGCATATCGAGCCAAAACAGAAGGTTTCAATATTAATGTCCCTGCTGGATTAAGATTAAAATCATAACCACCGCTTAGATAAATTCTAGGTTTGTTAGTTTCTAATGTTGCATATCCATTGTCATTTTTTGCGTTTTGGATATGTAATAATTTAGGTACCGAAAGCGAGACATAGAATTTTTCACTTTTTAATAGGGCACCGGCTCCAAAGTTAGGGTTAAACGTTTTGATGGAACCAAAAGCAGGATCTGATTCAACAGAATATAGTTCTAGCCCAGCTGTGTTTAGATTAAAATTAGTACCTCCTGCATTAATACCCAAATACAAATCCGTGCTTTGACTCATTTTTACTTTATATGATAAATTAATATCTACTGCTGTTTGTTTTTCTATAAAAGTAGAAGAATTGACAACAGCGATACCAAAGCCAAGATTATTTGCAATTGGCATTCCAAAAGAAACGGCTTGCGTTTTTGGGGCATTTGCTATTCCGCTCCACTGATTTCTTATGGAACTTGTAATTACGGTTTGCTCATCAACACCTGCATAAGCAGGATTGATAACGTTCATGTGGTATTTGTAAAAAGCAAATGAGCTTTCTTGTTGGGCAAAAACGGAACTACCAATTAAGAGTAGTGTGGTTGCCAATATGTAATGTATATTTTTCATGTTACTTTTTTTATAAATTATTTAGCAATGTAAATCCACCCTTGTTGATCAATAGAACCATCATTACCTAAATCAATTTGATAGAAATAAGAACCTATGGCTACAATTTTACCCGTGTTTTTGTATTCTCCATTCCAGTCATTCTGATAATCAGGAGAAAAATACACTTCAGCTCCCGTGCTGTTGAAAACACGAACAGATGAATTGGGGTGATTGATTAAATTATTTATAAACCAAGTATCATTTTTACCATCACCATTTGGTGAAAATCCTTCGGCTACATTTATTTCAACTAAGTCACAAGCATCGCCAATACCATCATGGTCAATATCTGCCTGATCTTGATTATACGTTGTAGGACAATTGTCATTGACATCTAGAATTCCATCAAAATCATGGTCTTCATTGTACACTTCGATAGAGAAGCTCTTTGATGTAGAACCTATTGCATTAGTTGCGGTTACTGTATAGTTGATAACATCAGTTTCGATTGTGGGTCTACCTGATACTGTTCCGTTAGCAGTATTTAAAATTAGGCCAAAAGGCAATGACGGATTTATACTAAAAGTCGAAATTGGATTTGAAATTACAGTTGGTACTACTGTTTCCATTACAATGTTTATGGGTAGTCTAAGGTCTCCTGTATAAGTTAGGTTTGTTGGTACACCTTGTATTTCTATACTAATTGTTTTGGAAGAAAAACCATAACTATTGGTTGCAGATACTGTGTAAGCACTTGCAGATTGAATGCTTGTTGGTGTTCCACTGATAATTCCAGTAACAGCGTCCAATTGCAATCCTTCAGGTAATGATGGATTTACCGTGTAAACAAGATTGCCAAGACCTACATCTACTGATGGTACTAAGCTCGAAATTGTTGTATTTGAAACAAAAATATTTGGGGTATTATAAGTTAATTTACTTGGTGCTGAAGGGATTAAAATACTATATTCTGCTGTCGTTTTATTAAAAGTAATATTGTAAGTACCAGCGGTTGGCACTGTTATAGGATCAGCATCAACAACAGCAGTTCCTGAAGGGAAAGCAGTTCCACCCCAATTATAAGGCAATGTCCAAGCGTGATTTCCTCTAAATTTTAGAGCACCAGGAACCAAAGCTACACCATTCAGCGTATACGTAATTCCATCGGTGGTAACCATATCGGTATCCGTTACCCAAGCACCTGGAGTCGCATCACCAAAAATACTGATTATTGGATGGTTTACTGTTGGAATCGCAATCGAATAAACAGCAGTTTCAATGTTAAAAGTAATATTGTAAGTACCAGCTGTAGGCACTGTTATAGGATCAGCATCAACAACGGCAGTTCCCGAAGGAAAAGCAGTTCCACCCCAGTTATAGGGTAATGTCCAAGCGTGATTTCCTCTAAATTTTAAAGCACCAGGAACCAAAGCTACACCATTGAGCGTATACGTAATTCCATCTGTGGTAGTCATATCGGTATCCGTTACCCAAGCACCTGGAGTGGCGTCACCAAAAATACTGATTATTGGATGGTTTACTGTTGGAATCGCAATCGAATAAACAGCAGTTTCAATGTTAAAAGTAATATTGTAAGTACCAGCGGTTGGTACTGTTATAGGATCAGCATCAACAACGGCAGTTCCCGAAGGAAAAGCAGTTCCACCCCAGTTATAGGGTAATGTCCAAGCGTGATTTCCTCTAAATTTTAAAGCACCAGGAACCAAAGCTACACCATTGAGCGTATACGTAATTCCATCTGTGGTAGTCATATCGGTATCCGTTACCCAAGCACCTGGAGTGGCGTCACCAAAAATACTGATTATTGGATGGTTTACTGTTGGAATCGCAATCGAATAAACAGCAGTTTCAATGTTAAAAGTAATATTGTAAGTACCAGCTGTAGGTACTGTTATAGGATCAGCATCAACAACGGCAGTTCCTGAAGGGAAGTCAGTTCCACCCCAGTTATAAGGCAAGTCCCAAGCGTGATTTCCTCTAAATTTTAAAGCACCAGGAACCAAAGCTACACCATTGAGCGTATACGTAATTCCATCTGTGGTAGTCATATCGGTATCCGTTACCCAAGCACCTGGAGTGGCGTCACCAAAAATACTGATTATTGGATGGTTTACTGTTGGAATCGCAATCGAATAAACAGCAGTTTCAATGTTAAAAGTAATATTGTAAGTACCAGCTGTAGGCACTGTTATAGGATCAGCATCAACAACGGCAGTTCCTGAAGGGAAGTCAGTTCCACCCCAGTTATAAGGCAAGTCCCAAGCGTGATTCCCTCTAAATTTTAGAGCACCAGGAACTAAAGCTACACCATTGAGCGTATACGTAATTCCATCGGTGGTAACCATATCGGTATCCGTTACCCAAGCACCCGGAGTAGCGTCTCCAAAAATACTGATTATTGGATGGTTTACTGTTGGAATCGCAATCGAATAAACAGCAGTTTCAATGTTAAAAGTAATATTGTAAGTACCAGCGGTTGGCACTGTTATAGGATCAGCATCTACTACTGCAGTTCCCGAAGGAAAAGCAGTTCCACCCCAGTTGTAGGGTAATGTCCAAGCGTGATTTCCTCTAAATTTTAAAGCACCAGGAACTAAAGCTACACCATTGAGCGTATACGTAATTCCATCTGTGGTAGTCATATCGGTATCCGTTACCCAAGCACCTGGAGTGGCGTCTCCAAAGATGCTGACGGTTAGAAAAACTGCATTCTGTTTTTCAACTGAATGAAGTGGTGGCTTTTTTGCATTTGCAAAAGAGATTGTCAATAGACAAATAATAAAAAAGAGTAATTTCTTTTTCATGGTTTTTTGGTTTTAGTTAATAATCGTGGTTTTTGTGATGTTGTTTAATAAGCCCTATTACTAAAAGAAGATTTTGTAATAGGGCTTGTTGTTGTTCAAATTACAGTTTTTTCAATCCCTTCATTTCTGAAGCATCCCCTTCTTTAATACTGATGGCAGTCCCTCCACCAGGAGCAATGTATTGTTTCAAAACACTTTTTGAAGTCACTATGATTTTTTGAATCGTATAATTTTGTGGTTTTTCATTCCAACTAGCATCTTTAGCATCTGCATAAACAGTTGCTATGAATTTTTTTCCTTTTGGTAAATAGTCAAAAGCAATAGTTGCCGTTCTTGAATTTTCATCAGTGATTCCTCCTACGAACCATTCATTTTTCCCTTTTGCTTTTCGGGCAATAGTAATGTAATCTCCAGGCTCTGCTTCTAGGATATAACTATTGTCCCAGTCTACTGCAACATCTTTTATAAACTGAAAAGCATCAGGAAAACGATTGTAATTGTCCGGAATATCAGCTGCCATTTGCAACGGGCTGTACATCGTCACATAATAAGCCAGTTGTTTTACCAATGTAGTGTTGACACGTTGATTCCCACCTGTTTTGTAATACGTAAGATCCGTTTGAAAAATACCGGGTGTATAATCCATTGGCCCACCCATCAAGCGAGTAAATGGTAAAATAGTGGTGTGTTCTGGAGCTAATCCTCCCATGGCTTCAAACTCCGTTCCTCGAGCTGATTCTTGAGCAACCCAGTTTGGATAGGTACGGTTTAATCCCGTAGGGCGAACTGCTTCGTGGCTGTCGATCATAATTTTATAATCGGCGGCACGCTCTGCAACATGTATGTAATGATTTACCATCCATTGTCCGTCATGGTGTTCACCACGCGGAATAATTTTCCCTACATATCCTGTTTTTACAGCATCATATCCGTTATCATTCATAAACTGAAAAGCACGATCTAAACGGCGTTCGTAGTTTGTTGCAGCTCCCGAAGTTTCGTGGTGCATGATAATCTTTACCCCTTTTGAGGCAGCGTATTCATGAACTGCTTTTACATCAAAATCAGGATAGGCAGTTGTGAAATCAAAAACTTCTTCTTTCCAATTGTTAATCCAATCTTCCCAACCTACATTCCATCCTTCGATAAGGATGGCATCAAATCCATTTTTTGCAGCGAAATCAATATATTCTTTGGCATGTTCTGTTGTTGCGCCGTGTTTTCCATTTGGTGTAAGCTTAGTAAAATCTTGGCCAAGCTTCACATTGTTCTCTTTCCCATACGCCCATGTGCTTTTTCCAGCCACGAAGTATTCCCACCAAATTCCAATGTATTTCACTGGTTTTATCCATGAAACATCTTTGTAAGCAGTGGGTTCGTTGAGGTTCAAGATCAGTTTTGAAGCCAAAATATCAGTGGCTTTATCGCTTACTACGATTGTTCTCCAAGGCGTTTGTGTATCCGTTTGCATGTATCCTTTATTTCCAACTGCATCAGGCGTAAGATGACTGCTCATTTTAAAAGTGTTTGCATCAACGTTTAAAGACATCGCTGGGTAATTAATCAATGCAGCCTCGTGAATATTGATGTATAAACCATCCGAAGATTTCATCATCGATGGGGTTTGTACAGCTAGATTTTTTATAGGCCATTGTGAATTAATTTCAACGGTAGCTTTTTTCATCAAGGAAGGAATTTCTGAAATCTTTGATGTGGTATACGCATATTCATTGGTGTCATAATCTCCTGGAATCCAGAAAATTTTATGGTCTCCAGCCAATTGAAATTCGGTATGTTCTTCTTTGATTACAAAATAATTAAGATCATTTTGTTTTGGAAATTCATATCTAAACCCCAATCCATCATTGAACAAACGAAAGCGAATTCGGATGAAACGATTGTTGTTTTTGGCTTGTGCCAAAGTAACTACCAATTCGTTGTAGTTGTCGCGAATGGTTTTTTCCTCACCCATAACTGGGTTCCAAGAATCATCAACTGATTTTTGTTCCGTATTAGTAATGGAAAAGCCATCCATAAACGAAGGCACATCTTTTATTTCTAATCCCAAAGTACTAGGCTTGATTACAGGTTTTCCTTTATAAGATAATTGATAAGAAGGAACACCATTTGCTACAAGTTCAAATTTTAGAACAAGATTCTTATTAGGTGAATTTATTTCTTGTGCTTGTACCAAAAAAGGAGCAAGGAAAATAAATAAAAACAACTGATGTAGATTTGTTTTTTTAAGTTTAAAGGTCATTTTTTTATTTTTTTAATTAATAGAGAATGCAATTCTGGTTGTATTAAAAATCTCTTTTGAATGCGTAGGAGGAGTGCGAAAAGTTCCCATTGAATTTTCCCAGCAGCTTAGGAGTGGATTTTAGTCCCTCCTTAATAATTTTCGAATAGACACAACACACAAAGGCAAATAGTTTCGAAGTATTTAAAATTTAAAAAAAGAATCAAATTACTTATAAACAAGAAAGTGATATGAATTAAATCTTTTATGCCTTTGTGTTTTCGCCAATAATAGAGTCGTTTTTTGGCTAACCGATGTTACCAAAAACTAGTTTTTAGATTAGTTTTTCAATACCTTATATTCATAGGGCAATAAACTTATTTCAGTAGTTGCGGATAGGGCAGCTCCAGTAAATCCATCTTTCCATGACATTTTTGATAATGAAACAGGAATCGTGTAATTAACTGCTGAAGAAGTTAGGTTAGCTAGTACAAAAACTTTTTCAGTATCTGTTTCCATGGTAAATGCACTTACCGCATCACTACTATATCCTTTAAAAGTTCCTTTTTTAATGGCATTGCTAGAATTTCTAAAAGCTATGATTTTCTTGTATTCGGCTAGCATATCTAAATCAGCTGTACTCCAGTCAATAGGGGTACGATTAAAATAATCAATTCTTTTGTTGTACCCTACTTCTTGCCCATTATAAATCATAGGTATAGAATTCATGTATGCTGCAACTACAAATGCGGCAATAGATCCTTTTTTTCCACCAAATAACTCTAAAGGGGTACCATCAGAAAGGTTGACATCATGATTGCTTGTATACCTTACCACTTTATTTTCATGATTGTAATTATTAGCATATTCTATAGCATTCGAATCTTGTAGAGTAGTTGCTGATTTGCTTTCGCCAAAAACTTTTTCAATAGCACTGAAGAAATTAAATCCAAAAGTAAAATCAAAACCAGCAGCAAATTGACTCACTTTTGAACCTTCTGCAAGCATCAATATGGTTTGATTTTTCTTAATTTTTCTTAATGCTGTAATAGCTTCTGACCAAAAATTTTGAGGTACAAAATCAGCATAATCACATCTAAAACCATCTATGTTTGCACTGTATACCCAGTAGGACATGGCATCAATCATAGCGGCACGCATTTCAGTATTTGTAAAATCTAGTTGTGCTACATCATTATAATTAGTTCCTGGAGGAATAATAATATTTCCGCTAGCATCTTTTTGGTACCAATCTGGATGAGCAGTAATCCAACCATTATCCCATGAAGTATGGTTAGCAACCCAGTCCAAAATAACTGCCATATTTTTTTTGTGGGCTTCTTCTACTAAAACGCGTAGGTCTTCCAAAGTTCCAAAATCAGTATTTACTGCTTTGTAATCTTTAACAGAATATGGAGATCCTAATCCGCCAGAAGATCGCACTATACCCACTGGATAAATAGGCATTAAATAAATAACATTAACTCCAAGTTCTTGAATAGTAGTTAGTTTTTCTTGAACTCCTTTTAGAGTTCCTGCTTCACTAAAGGCACGAATGTTTACCTGATAAATTACGGCATCTTCCTTTTTAGGCATTTTTTCAAAACGGGTTCCGTATTGTGGATATACTGATGCTGGATTTGGCTCATTATCCGAAGAACTGCATGAAGCGAGTACCGAACTAAAGACAAGTATAAAAACGATGTTGATATATAATTTCATTTTTTTTTGATTTTAATAATAAACGTATTGCACATAGCGATGAAAACAGGAGCTCCATTTTGTAATTAGGAGCTCCATTTTTAAATAGATAAACTACATCTTTTAATGCTAAACGAATATTTTGTTTTTAGATTTTTGTAACTGTATAGGTAGCCGTTGGAGGATATCCATTAGTTGCGGGATCAATATCATCTATTTTAAATGTTATTTTATAGGTCCCTGCTTCTGATATATAATGTGCTCCTGGGTCATCTAAATAAACTATCCCATCATCATTATTTTTTGGACCATAATTAATAGTCCAAGCATTATTAAGTCTGAATTTTACATTTCCAACTTTCAAATCACTTGTAATCTCCCATTGTTTTAGTTGGTGATTAAAAGACATATTTGTAGAATTGTCCCAACTTCCAGCTGTAGCATCACCTACAATTCCCCAAGTATAGGGCGTAGCTTTCCATTTTGCTGTATTTAGATTGACATTAATTTGAAAAGAACCAGCTTGAGGCATTAAAAAATCAGCATCACTATGGTCAACTAATACATCATTAGTTGCGCCAGCACCATAAAATTGATCCCAGTTTCTATTGGTGTTAAGTTTAAATCCTAAGCCAGCACCTGCCGGAATCGTAACATATCCTTGATAAATACCTGCATTAATTGCTGTTAAAGATGCTGCTGTATTTATATCCCAACCTTGGTAACTTCCGGGCATGTAAATTTCTCCAAAAACGACTGCTTTTGCAAAAGGAGTTACAGTTAATTCAATTGCATCGGAATAGATAGTTCTGTCTAAAGTGGATACTACACGAACAACTATTTTTCCTGATTCATCAACGGGAAGTCCTAGTTTGATAGCCATTTTATTAAAATCGCTTCCTGAGAAAGCTTTACTTAGCACATCAACTCCTGCCTCAACACGAACTGCTTTTGACCAAGCTGTAGCGCCAACAGCATCTGCGGGAACATCAAATTCCAAAGCATAAGTTACAGGAGCGTTTACAGGAAATACTACTGTAGGCCAAGAAATAGTGACTACAGATAGATTTTCGTTTTCTGATGAAAGGACAATAGTGCTAGACGAAGCTTCTATTGGGGCAGAAAAACTTACTGTTTTTAAAGTAGTAAGTACGGCATCATTTTCACAAGATGCACCTAAGAAAAGTAAGGTGCAAAGTGCGAATATCTTGTTTATATATTTTTTCATAATAGTTTCTATGTGTTAGTAACCTGTATTTTGTTTTAGTCCCTTGTTAGCATCTAATGCTACGGTAGGTATAGGGAATAATTTTCGGTAATCTGCAGAAACGCCTCTAAAATCGTTTGCTAATGAAAATTTATCAAAACGAATCATGTCTTGTCTTCTATGTCCTTCCCAGTTTAACTCAAATCCTCTTTCATTATAAATATCATCTAATGTTGGATTTGCAGCTAATATTCCAAGACCAGCACGTTGTCTTATTTGATCGATAAATGGTTTGGCAGCTGTAGGGTTACCTAATCTTACATTGCATTCTGCTTTCATTAATAACACATCGGCATAGCGATAGATAGGAAAGTCATTTGATGCACCACCACCATCCATAGGTGTCACAGGGTAAAATTTAGTATCACGAACACCAGCTTGTGGTGCTGCCCCAGGATTGTCAAGTGAAGCGACGTCTATAGAATAATTAACTCCACCACCTTGATCTCCATAACGGAATTGTTTTTTACGAATGTCTTGGTCAGCATATTTCAAGAAGAAATCCTTTGGGACAATAGTTCCATTCCAACCACTAGTTCCAAATAATGTATTAGCATCTGGACCATTCAAACTACGAATAGTAAAAATGTTACGGGAAACTACATTTGCAGTAACGAAAATAGATAGGATCGTTTCATCATCTGGAAGGACATCACCAAATAATTCATAATATTTGTTACCTAGAGGGCTAGAAGCATCGGCAGCACCTGAATGCAGAGAAAATCCTCCTTCGCTTACTTTATCGCAAGCAGCCAAACATTTTTCCCATTCAGGAGTTCCAGTGTATACTTGTGCATTCAAATAAACTTTGGCTAATAAAGTATAACCTGCCCATTTATTGAATCTTCCGTAATAGTTACCGCCTTTAGTGCTTGAAAGGGTTTCTACATTTTCGGTAAGTTCTTTTACTACAAAATCATATACCTCTTTACGACTAGATTGAGGGATTTGATCTACAGTAATATTGTTGTCTGTATAAAAAGGAACATTACCAAAATCATCTATTAGTAAATAATAGAAAAAGGCTCTCAATACTTTGGCTTCAGCAATTTTTGAAGGTTCGGCATTGGATTTTTCTAATTGATTAACGGCCAAATTGGCATTGAAAATAGATTTGTACAACCATTTCCAAGTGTTATTTATAAAAGAATCCGTAGGCAACCATTCGTGTTTGTATAAACGAGCAAAATCCAATTCCCAATCACCCGTTGTTCTATGAGGAATTACTTGCTCATCTGAACTGAAACTGTTTAAGTCATACCAACCTCTATCAGCCCCAGCATAACCTACACCATCCCAATTACCGCCAACTTGTGCATAAACACTAGCCAGCGCTACATCGGCACCTTGAGCAGAGCCGTAAAAATCGTCTGCGGAGTATTTATCATATACATTTTCATCTATGTTCGTACATCCGAATAGAAAAAGGAAACAAATGCTTCCTGCTATCAATATATTTTTCATTTTCATTTTCTTTTACTATTTAAATTTTACATTTAATCCAAAGGCAAAACTTCGGGTACGAGGGTAAATACCATTGTCGCCACCAAAACCATTACCACCACTCAAATTTAATTCGGGATCAATTCCTGAATACGGTGTAATTAGCAATAAGTTATTTCCAGTAAGAGAAAGTCGAACAGATTCAATATATTTTACTTTTTCAAAATGAAAGTTATAGCCTACAGTTACATTTTCTAATCGTAAAAAAGAACCATCTTCAAGCCATAAGTCAGAACCATATTTTGAAGTAAATAACCCTAAAGGAATAGCGCTTTCCAACACGTTTGATTTACCAATATTTTCTAGGTAACTTAAATTTGATTTAAGGCCATTGTAAATTTTGTTTCCACCTGATCCTCTCCATAACATAGAGACATCTAAGTTTTTATATTGAAAAGAGGGGTTGAATGCATAGGTGTAAGTTGGTAATGCAGAACCTTGTATTAAGCGGTCTGGACTAGTAGTTCCTTGATCAATAATACCGTTTCCATCAACATCAAGCACTGTTTCCGAATTTTCATTGTCTTTACCTGTATGATGTAAGATATTAAACGTACCTATAGGTTGTCCTTCAATTAAGTAAGAACTTGGTCCCCAAGGAACATTATTCGTGTTTAATGGTACACCATTGATACTTCCGCTAAGGTTCAATATTCTATTTCTTAAGAAAGACACATTCCCAGCAAGGGTAAGTGTTGTGTTGTCGGTTTTTATTAAATCATAACCAATTGCAATTTCCAATCCTTCGTTTAATAAACTTCCAACATTTGCTTTGATTGTATTATATGGGAAAGGAGGTTGTGGAACGGTATAATCAAATAAAAGATTATCGGTAGTTGCTGTAAATACATCAATACTTCCTCTTACTTTGTTGTCGAAAAGACCAAAATCTAAACCAATATTGGTTTGTTTTTTTGTCTCCCAACGTAAATCGGCATTGGCATTTTGGATTACATTGAAATTGGTGATTTGTTGACCTCCAAAATAAGTTACTCCAGATCCACCCACAAGTGAGATAGAGTTTTGTGGATATAATCCTTGTTGATTACCTGTAACTCCATATCCTCCACGTAATTTTAATTCGCTAAAAATAGTTTGATTGGCCATAAAAGGCTCTTTGTCTATTTGCCAAGCAACCGAAGCCGATGGGAAATCTCCCCATTTATTATTTACACCAAATACAGATGAACCATCTCTTCTAAAACTAGCTGTAAATAAATATCGGTTTAAAAAAGAGTAATTCACACGCCCCAAAAAGGAAACTAGTGTTCGGTCATTTTTATAGGATGAGATATCACCAGGTTGCACTTTAGATAAGTCACCTAGTTGCAAAGCATTATAAGTTGCAATGTCATTGATAAAACCTTTGGCTTGAGCAAAATTACCTTGGTAGGCCTGATTTTGCCATTCATACAAGGCTAATGCATTAATACTATGGTCTCCAAACACTTTTTTGTATGAAAGACTAATATTCATTAATTTTTCATTTTGCTTGTTGTTGCTTATGTTCGCATACCCATTTTGATCCACCGCATAAGCATTAGTTGATTCCGCAGGAAGATAGTACCCATTTGTACTATTTGTTTTTCTCCAACTTCCAAACCAACCAGCTGTTAACCCTTTGTATAAATCTAAATCGGCTTTAAGGCTTCCAAACAAATTATCATATTGCCCTTCATTGGTCACTGTTTGTGCAGCAGCATAAGGATTCAAGTATTGGAATACATTTGGGTCTGTAAAATAACTACCATTTGTATTATAAACGGGATCAGTAGGACGCATTACATACGCATTAGTGATCAAATTTGAAGTAAATGCAGCTCTACCAATGCTACCAATACTGTTAACGGCATTAGTAACCCCACTATTCAAATTAAAAGTCAATTTCAATTTATCATCCATTGCGGATTGCGTAGCTTGAATTCTTCCAATGTATTTTTTATTGCTGGTATTAATTACAACACCATCCTGTAAAATAGCACTGATCGAAGCTCTATAGCTAAATTTATCTGTTCCTCCGCCAAATGATAAAGTGTGAGTTTGTGTAGCACCACCTTTGGTAAGAATACCATACCAGTCTGTATCTGAACCATGATTTGCCGAAGCAGGAACGCCAACTAATTGAGCTTGTTGCCACCATTGGTCAGCATTCAACATGTCTAATTTTTTTGGAATATAATCGATAGCTGTTGAAGCAGAATATTCGACGGATGTTCTTCCTGCTTTGTTTTTCTTTGTAGTAACAATGATTACTCCCGCAGCTCCTCTAGAACCATAAACGGCAGTTGCTGAGGCATCTTTTAATATATCCATAGAGGCAATTTCGCTAGGTGGAATTTGGTTTAATAAATCCATATTTCCTTGAACTCCATCTACAACTACCAAAGGATCATTTCCCCCAATTAAAGAAGAGATTCCTCGTATTCTAGCACTAGGAGCTGAACCTGGTTCACTTCCTGTTTGTGTAATATTAACCCCAGCCAATTTTCCCGAAATTAATTGCAATGGGTTGACAACAGCACCCTGATTCATGTCTTTTGCAGCTATAGAAGATACAGCACCAGTAACATCTTTTCTCGATGAAGTTCCATAACCTACCACTACAATCTCTTCTAAGGTAGTTGTATCTGGAAAAAGTTGAATTACACTATTATCTTGGTTTGCAGAGACTCTTTTCTCTTTATAACCTATATAGCTTATTATGATTATAGCGTCACTGTTTTCAACATCAATTTCAAAGTTTCCATTGATATCTGTGACTACTACTTTTTTGGTTTTTTCTTCCATGATCGAGGCACCTGGAAGAGGCATACCATTTTCATCGGATACTTTACCTTTTATAGTCTTTTTTAAATAAAAAGTCTGATCCGTTTTTTCAATTAGAGGTTTTTTCAAAATAATTTGAGTTTCTCTAACTTTAAAATCGGTACCTGTTCCTTTGAACAGTTTGTCTAAAACTACATCAATTGTTTGATCTTTTACACGAATAGAGATGATTCGATTTAAATCGATATCATTCATTTTGTAAATAAATCTAAAATCTGTTTTTTGCTCAATGGTTTCAATAACCGTTTCAACTGTTGTATTGTTTAATTCTAAACTTACTTTTGTTTTTTGGGCATAAGTATTCGCTCGGATATTAAACATGACAACTAAAAGAAGTAGCGTAGTTAGTTTCAATTTTAGGTTGTTTTGGAACAATGGGAATTGTATCCCACTATTCTTTGGTTTTTTTTTCATAATTTTGTAAATCGATTGTATTTAATCAGTTAGGTTCAATCACTTATTCAATCGGAAATTGTTCGCAGCTCTTTCCGATTTTTTTATGCATAATGGTTAACTCGTCATTTTTATTTGGTTTTTAGTTGTTATTTAATTAATATCTCATTGTCTTTTATCGTGTAATTAATGCCGTGAAGGTCATTAAAGTAGCTCAGTACTTTTTCTATTGGCTCATCACCAAAACTGGCATAAAACTTCTCATTAGCCAATTTCTTGTTGTGGTTCACAATAGTAACATTGTAGTGTCTTTCTAATTTTTTTGTTATATCAGTAAAACTCATATTTTTAAAACTCAATCGTCCTTCCATCCAGGCAGTATAAATGTCAGTATTGACTGCTTTTGTTTCAATATGGCTGTCTTTTTTATTAAAACTACCTTTATATCCTGGTTTAAGAATAGTGTTTTTATTGGCGTCAAATTTCTCGTTTGTAGTATAAAGTCCAACAGAACCTTCTACCAAAACAACGTCAGTTACAGCATCTTCAGGATAGCTAGAAACATTAAAATGTGTTCCTAAAACACGAACGTTTAAATTATTAGCATTAACAACAAAAGGGTGTTTTTTGTCTTTTGTAACATCAAAGAAAGCTTCTCCATCTAGAAAGACTTGACGGTTTTCACTAGCAATAAATTTCACAGGGTATTTAAGTGTGGTTCCTGAATTCAGGTGTACAATAGTTCCATCAGACAATTCCAATTCGAATCGTTTTCCATATGGTATTTTAATGGTGTTGTAAACTAGTTTTTCTAAAGAGGTTTCGGTATCGTACGCAATTTTATTTCCATTGTGACTTGCTACTACATTTCCTTCTGAGTCCGTAACTTGAGTTTTTTTAGTACCAGAAATAATTTGAACATCACCGTTAGCTAATTGGAGGGTGATTTCATCACCATTTAGTATTTGCGCCTTTTTTTCAATTAAAAGAGTATGTTGATAGGACCATCCAATAGACAATATAACAAGAATTGTTGCTGCAATTGAAAGGTATTTTAGAATTGGAATCTTTTTGGTTTCAACAGTAACTGCTTCCGTTTCTTTTGTTTGAGATAGAATATTTGAGAAAATTTTATCTGCTGTTGATGAATCCATTTGAGGAGTTTCAGCCAGCAAAATTTTTATGTCGTCAACTGTTGGAAAATCAGTTGTGAGATTGTTTTTTCGATAATAGGCAACAACTTCATTACTTTCCTCCACATTGCATTGGTTTAAAATAAATTTATGAAGTAATTTTTGTAATTCTGAATTTTCATTCATTTCAAGTAGTTTTTTGTTCCGGTACTATATTATACAGTTGAAGTGGAGTTGACTACTACTCAAACGTTGTAATTTTTTTAATTTTAACATAAAATAATTTAAATAGCACAAAAATATTGAATATAAGTAGTTGATTAAAAGTTACTTACATTCATTTAGTGATGTTTTATTTTTTTTAAAAAAAGCCAAAAAAAATCACCCATAAAGAGTGATTGAGAGAAAAATAGTTAAAGCGTATCATAAAATCCCATCATGGCCTTTTAAAAATAGCCGCATTGATTCAAGTGCTTTGCTCATTTGGCTTTTTACAGTATTTACTGATATCCCTAATTCATGGCTAATTTCTTCATACGTTTTGCCTTGTTTTCGTGACATTTTAAAAATTTGCTTGCGCTTGGGAGGCAATTGTTTAATGGCTTGTTTTTTGAGTTTTTTGCAGTCGTCTTCTCGAATAGAATAATCACCTTGTTCATGTGATTTTTGGCTTTTGTAGAAAATTTCTTCTTTTAGAAGGACATCATTGGCCGCTTTATTCAAAATATTAAAGGCTTGATTTCTGGCAATAGTGAACAAATACGATTTAAAGGATTGCTCTAAATTTAGATTTTCACGATGTAGCCACACTTTTAAAAATACTTCTTGAACATTTTCTTCAGCTAATTCTTTTGATTTAAGTAGGCTAATACTATACCCATAGATATCTTGATGGTAATGATCAAAAAGGGAACGAAAGGCTTTTTCGTTGTTGTTTTTGAGTTCACTAACTAATAATTGATCGCTATAGTTTTTTGTTTCTGACATTAATTGTATTACCCTTAATTTTTATAAGATTAAAATAGCACACTCTCAATTCTAGCCTCTTAATTGTCTGATGAATTAGCAAATATATAAAAATAATATTCTCATTGATTTCTTTAAGTAAAAATCTATTTATAATTTTTTATTCAAAATTTGGTGATAAGTAGTTAATTTTTAATTGAAAACGGAATTAAGCTGAGCCCAAAAATAAGTGTGAATTAAAAAAGCTTCCAACCTTTTTTAAGACTGGAAGCTTGAAAATATACAATTTGAAAGGATTAATTCTTCAAATCTTTTATTACTTTAAAAGCAACATCAACTTGCTCTTCGCTTACTAAAATGGTAAATTCATTAGAAGTAGAAATCACCTCGTTGATTATAATTCCTTCCCAAGCCAAACGTTGAAAAATGAAATAGTAAATACCTGGAATTACAATATTCTCTTTTGGTAATTTTACCGTTATAGAAGCTAAATTGTCTAGTTTTTGAATCAATTTTTCACTTACAAAATGCTTGTCAACTAATTGATTTACACTGTTGCTTATTACAATGTTAATTTCATTTACACCTCTTGATGAGGTATAAAAAACATCGGGCAATGCATTGATATCCGAGATTAATTCAGCTTGTTTATTTAAAACAGTTTCTGATACTGCAAAAGTATAGTCAGTCAAAGCAGATCGAACCGTAATCTCTCCAATGTTTTTTATTACTTTATTGATTTTGTGATTTAATCGGAAGTCTAATTCTTCGGTCAGTCTTTTTAGTGACATTACGATGGCTCCTTGTTTAACTTCTTTTCCAAATTCACTTTCCAATTCGGACATGATATTTCGGGATAATGAGGTTAAGTTGATTATCCCAAGTGATAAAGCATTTAATAAAAATGGCTTTGTTTTAATGTAATTTTCTACAATTGAAGAAACGGTTTTCATAATAAATTAGGTGTTTTTACTTAGTTTTAGTAGTTAGTTTAGTTAGTTGTTGTGTCAAAAATCGCTACAAATATAAATAAAAAACAATTTGTTACAAATATAACATGATAAAATTTACTTAAAAATGATAAAAAGCATCGATAAGGTGTTCAATTACAAAAGATTTACCCTCTTTATGGATAGCAATAATGTCAAAACGAACATTGACATCCATATTTTTTTCTACTACGTAGGCGTCTACCGCCTTAACTAGAAGTTGAATTTTTTTTGGTTTTACAAAATCTTGAGGCAAACCAAATTCAATTGAGGAACGGGTTTTAACTTCAACAATTGCCAAAATATCTTCTTTCTTAGCAATTATATCTATTTCAGCTTTTTGAAAAGTCCAGTTAGTATCTAGAATTTCATAGCCTTCTTTTTGCAGAAAGGCAAAAGCCATTTCTTCACCAAATTTCCCTAATTCATTGTGTTCCGCCATTTCATCAATTTTAAATCACTTGAATTTTTAAAGAAAATTATTACTCAAAAGTTACTGAAGCGTTACTTGTAGTAACTTCTATGTGAATGATATCTCCTAAAACTAGAGCACGATTGTCCCTTATGTGACCTGCGGGGAAATTGTAGATAATAGGAATGTTGTATTTTTTAGTAACATCTTCTATAATTTCGACAGCATTTTTGCCCCAAGGAATATCATTGTCTTTCATCTTAGTCATGGAACCCACAATAATTCCTTTAATACTTTCTAGACAGCCATTGCGTTTGAGGTTCATCATCATGCGGTCAATGTGATATAAATATTCATCGAGATCTTCAATAAATAATATTTTGTCTTTACAGTCAATAGCCGAATTTGATCCTAGTAAACTATATAGAATAGATAGATTTCCTCCTACTAATTCTCCAGAGGCACTTCCAGTTCTATTCATAGGGTCAGATGCAATACTGTAATTCAGTTTTTCTCCAAACAAAGACAAACGCAAACTTTCGATTGCTTCAGGGGTTGCTCTCGGCACCGTTATAGGCATCACACCATGAATAGATTTGAAACCCATTGTATTGAGGTGATTGTGTAAAACGGTAATGTCACTAAAACCCACAATCCATTTCGGGTGTTGTTTGAATTTTGTAAAATCTAATAAATCAATCATTCGCACCGTACCATACCCTCCTTTTACACACCAAATTGCTTTGATGTTTGGGTTGTCCAATTGCTTTTGAAAATCCGCAGCTCTTTGTTCATCAGTACCTGCAAGTTGGTTATTGTCTAAACCAATGGTACTTCCTATCACTACTTCTAATCCCCAACTGTGCAATAAATCAATTGCCGGCTTAAGATTGTCGTCAATGTTTTTTCTTGCTGTTGATACTATGGCAATGGTATCTCCTTTTTGTAAAATAGGTGGTGTAGTCATTAGTGTGTGGGATTGGGTATTGATAGAATGTAAAATAAAAATTAAAAGTAGGAATTTAGTCCAACAAAAATTAATATTTAACGTCCAAAATCGAGTGGTAGGCATGTTTTTATTTTTCTGGGGTAAATATAATTTGAGTAGCTCCTCAATAGGATTAAAACAAAGATAGCAAATTTGAAATAATTTATTATTTACTTCTCAAAATGAAGTATTTTTACTTGAAGATATATTCTGGACGGTCATTCCTTTTTAAACGGTGCTTATGAAAATTTTACGATCGATTCTCTTTCTCCTTTTATTTTTTCTGCTGACAAAGACAGTAGGTCAACAAAAAAATTATTCGATTCATACCGTTGCTTTTTATAATTTCGAAAATCTTTTTGACACTATTAATAATCCGGATACTAATGATGATGAATGGACTCCAAAAGGAGCACAACACTGGACTTCCAAAAAATACTATCAAAAACTTCAAAACCTTTCTAGAGTTTTATTCGAAATAGGTTCTTCTGAAAACACTAATTCACCTACATTCATTGGATGTTCCGAAATTGAAAATAGAGGAGTCTTAGAAGATTTGCTCAAAGAATCTAAACTCATTAATATTGATTATGGTATCATCCATTTTGATTCTCCCGATAAAAGAGGAATTGATGTGGCTTTATTATATCAAAAGAAATATTTTCGACCAACAAGTTATACTAACATTCCATTATATGTATACAAAGACCAAGTCAAATTAAAAGAAAAAACTAAAAATGAATCTGTTGAAAAAACAGATGATGATGAAGAAATTAACCTACAGAATAATCGTGTTTTTACGCGGGATCAGCTGTTAGTCACAGGTTTTTTAGAGGGAGAAGAAATCAATATTATAGTAAACCACTGGCCATCCCGCTCAGGAGGTGAAAAAAAGTCAAGTCCATTTAGAGAAGCTGCTGGAGCCTTGAACAGGAAAATAATTGATTCTTTACAACGAATTAACCCAAATGCAAAAGTGATTACTTTAGGAGATTTAAATGACGGGCCGTCAAATAACAGTGTCAAAAAAGCACTTGGAGCCAAAGCTAAGAAAGAAGAGGTTTCGGTATTAGGAATCTATAATCCATTCGAAGAAATGGCTAAAAAAGGATTGGGTACCATCGCTTTTCGAGATTCTTGGGATATTTTTGACCAAATCATGGTTTCACAATCTTTAATAAGAAATGATTTTTCCAGCTTTCAATATTGGAAAGCGGGTATTTACAACAAACCTTTTTTAATACAAACTTCAGGACAGTATAAAGGCTATCCTAAAAGACATTCCGCCACCGAAATCGGGTTTAGCGATCATTTTCCCGTTTATATTTATTTAATTAAAGAAGTAAAGTAGGAATTTAAGCATAAAAATTTTGATGTTCCTATTTTATTAAATAAACGAATTGTCGTTAATGACATATTATCCTCCCTTAAATTAGAAAACGTACAAAAACAAGCAGTCTTTTGGTTTTGCTGGCTTTACTGCTAGGGACTTTTTCACTAACTTAGCGATTCAAAAATTTAACACCCAATCAAAATGTCCATAGCTAAACCATTCAACCTCAATAAATGGATTGATGAAAATCGTAAACTACTGAAACCACCAGTTGGCAACAGGAATTTATACAGAGAATCAGGGGATTATATTGTTATGATTGTTGCGGGTCCCAATGCCCGTAAAGATTATCATTATAACGAAACTGAAGAGTTGTTTTATCAACTTGAAGGCTCTATAAAAGTAGTTATTCAAGAAGATGGCGAGCGCAAAGAAATGGAACTTCATGCAGGGGATATGTACTTACATCCCGCCAATGTCCCTCATTCTCCAGTACGTTCTGAGGGTTCTATAGGTCTTGTAATTGAACGCAAGAGAGTAGGAAAAGGCTTCACAGATGGGCTACAATGGTATTGCGACAATTGCAACCATAAATTGTACGAAGTTCGTTTTGAACTTCATAACATCGAGAAAGATTTCTTACCTCACTTTGAGCATTTTTATGACTCTGAAGAACTAAGAACGTGTGACCAATGTGGAACCGTTATGGAAGTCGACCCTCGATTTGTTGCCAAAAAATAGTTTTTTATTTAGGAGCTATTTCCCGTTATCCGCTGTATCTTTTGTGGCTTAAAGAAAGCCACAAAAGGATGCCGCTACTACCGGGGCTAGGATTTAGATGTAATTTACAACTCAAATCGCTTCCCTTGTTCTGGGAATATAAATTGCAAACCCAAGTCATTTTGCTTTATCAATTGATTTTTGATTTTTATATAATTGTCAACTGGTGGCTTCATATGGGTAATCACAATTTTAAACCCATTCAACCCATCTTTTCCAATAAGTTCACTTAACCTATGGAGTTCACTCAAGAGATGATTAGGTGTTAAATGTCCAAATAACTGAGTGTCGGGTTGCTCGTTTGGGAACGAAACTTCAATAAAAATTCCTTTTAATTGGTTGCTTTGGATCAAGGGAGCGATTTCGGTCCACAGCAAACGTAGTTTATCACTTTTTTCAACAGAATCGGCACCAGTATCGCCCAAGTACAAGGCATAAGCATCTTTGTTTTTAATTAAAAAAGCAGTACTTTCAAAAGGATTGACATGGCTTAATGAAAATGCTTTTACGGTCATTGTGGTGTTAGAAATTGGAGTTTCTTCAAGAGTATTTAGCGTTTGAAAATGGTATTTTTTTATTTGATAACCAGTGCCTTCATCTCCAAAATTAGCCCAAGTTTGTCCGTTGAAATAATGTTTTTCCATCATTTCCATACAACTATGTGTTGCATAGACCGTTTTTGATGAATCGGCAGGTGAATTAATGATCAAACCCGAAACATGATCTAAATGGGCATGGGATATTAAATACCCTTTGATATATTTTTTTAAAACCGTCTCTGAGGAAACTTTAAAAATTTTATTTGCAATTGCCTTTTCAATTCCTGCATGTAGGGTTCCCGCATCAAGACAAATATATTCGGTTGTATTTGATGGAGCGAGTAAATAAGCGGAAAGATTGGTTTCGTCAATACCGCCTCTTATACCCAAAGGAATAACTTGAAATGCAGGGTTTTGTGCTTGTTGGGCAAATGTATTTGCAGACAGTAAAAATAAGTAAATCCAGAAATTTTTAAAAAGGGTCATAGGATATTATTATGAATTAATTTCAGACTATAAAATTAGTTTCTTCTTTTTAAATTGAAGCTTTTTTTTGCTAAATCAACTACATGTCACCAAATTGGTCTAATTTTAGTCCGATTTTAACACTATAATTGGGTTGAAATTCAACACGAAATTATATCTTTACAAAAAAATATAACAATTTTAACTAAAAAAGTTACAATGATAACAATAGCAAATCAATTCGGAATGAAAGAAGCTTTAACTCAATTGGGTATAAAGGACATAAATGAAGGAACATCAACAGGATTAAATCATTTTTCAAATGGAGAAATCCTAGAAAGTTATTCTCCCGTAGATGGTCAATTGATAGCAAAAGTAAGAACAACTACAGCAGCAGATTATGAAAAAGTAATGGAATCAGCAACAGCTGCTTTCAAAACTTTTAGAACCATGCCAGCACCACAACGTGGAGAAATTGTTCGTCAGTTTGGAGAAAAATTACGTAAAAATAAAGAGGCTTTAGGTAAATTGGTTTCTTACGAAATGGGAAAATCATTACAAGAAGGATACGGAGAAGTACAAGAAATGATTGATATCTGCGATTTTGCAGTAGGTCTTTCTCGTCAATTGCACGGATTAACAATGCATTCTGAGCGTCCGGGACACCGTATGTATGAACAATACCACCCAATGGGAATTGTTGGAATCATTTCAGCATTCAATTTTCCAGTAGCGGTTTGGGCTTGGAATACGGCCTTGGCTTGGATCTGTGGGGATGTTTGCGTTTGGAAACCATCTGAGAAAACACCGCTTTGTGGAATAGCTTGTCAAAATATTATTGCTGAGGTAATCAAAGAAAATAACCTTCCAGAAGGAATTTCTTGTTTAATCAACGGAGATTACAAAGTAGGAGAAATGATGACTAGTGATAAACGTGTACCTCTAATTTCGGCTACAGGTTCTACTCGTATGGGTAAAATTGTTGCTCAAACAGTAGCGGGTCGTTTAGGAAAATCATTATTAGAATTAGGTGGAAACAATGCCATCATTGTAACACCAGATGCTGATATTAAAATGACAGTGATTGGAGCTGTTTTTGGAGCAGTGGGAACTGCAGGACAAAGATGTACTTCTACACGTCGTTTAATCATTCATGAAAGTATTTACGATACTGTAAAAGACGCAGTCGTTTCGGCTTATGGTCAATTGCGTATTGGGAATCCATTAGACGAAAACAATCACGTAGGTCCAGTTATCGACAAACATGCAGTAGAAATGTACAATAATGCATTGACTAAAGTGGTTGCCGAAGGTGGGAAACTACTTGTTGAAGGTGGCGTTCTTACTGGTACAGGATATGAAAGCGGATGTTATGTAAAACCAGCGATTGCAGAAGCAGATAATTCATTTGAAATTGTACAACACGAAACATTTGCTCCAGTATTGTATTTATTGAAATATTCGGGAAATGTTGAAGATGCACTTGCTGTTCAAAATGGAGTGGCGCAAGGATTGTCATCAGCGATTATGACCAATAATTTAAGAGAAGCAGAATTGTTCTTATCTGTTGTAGGTTCTGACTGTGGTATTGCAAATGTAAACATTGGAACTTCTGGCGCAGAAATTGGTGGAGCTTTTGGAGGAGAAAAAGAAACGGGTGGAGGTAGAGAATCAGGTTCTGATGCTTGGAAAGTATACATGAGACGCCAAACCAATACCATCAATTATACAACTAGTTTGCCATTGGCACAAGGAATTAAATTTGATTTGTAAGTTTTAGATTAAAATAAATTTTGTAAAAAACGCTTTGTCTTATTTAGATAAAGCGTTTTTTTATAAATTAGACAAAAAAATTAATGGCTAATTTAATAGCAGATTTTACTGAAATTTCGGATTGGCAAAAAAATATTTTTTATAGCACAGGAGGTACAAGAAGTAAAAAAATTGTGATACATCCAATTTCAAATGAAGAATATTTTTTTAAAGGTTCTAAAATAAATAAGAAAAATGGCGAAACTTTATATCCAACAGAATTTTGGTCAGAAATTGTCTCTTCTAAAATTGGTCAATTTTTAGGGTTTAATATGTTAGATTATAATATCGCTTATGATGAAAATGATCGTCAAAAAATAGGCTGTATATCAAAATCTATGGTTTTAAATTCGGAAAATAACTTAACAGAAGGCATAACTTATTTAACTGGTTTTGATTCAAAATATAATCCGGAGAAAGACAAAAAAAAATATACTTTTCAATTTATTAAAAATGCTTTAATTGACTTTAATTTCAATGATTATATTGTAAATATCATTGAAATTATCATTTTTGATTCTATTATTGGTAATTCTGATAGGCATCAAGAGAATTGGGGGATAATAATGTTTTACAGAAATTCAATAGACAAAATTAATGAAGAATTATTAAGTTCAAAAGTAAATTTTTGGAAGAAGGTAGAAATGAAATTATATCGCTTTTTAAACGAAACTTTTTTATTGTTACATAAAGAAGAAAGAGAAATTAATAAAAATAATTTAAAACTTCATTCTAATATAACTCTACATAAATTTGCTCCTATTTATGATAGCGGATGTTGTTTAGGAAGAGAACGTGAGGATAATTGGGTTGAAAAAGCAATAAAAGATTCTCAAATGATAGAATCATATGTTAGAAAAGGAGAATCTGAAATTCACTGGGAAGGTTTTTTAAATAAAAGAAAACATTTTGAACTTATAGAATTGTTATTAGACCAATACCCAGTTGAAACTAGAAAAAAAATTGAAAAAGTTAAAGAGAAATACAACTCTGAATTAATAAAAAATATAATCGAAAATATTGATTTTAATGTTCCAACAGATTTAATTAACTTTAAATTATCGGAAACAAGAAAGCAATTGATGTATAAATTGGTAACTTTGCGGATTGAAAAATTAATCCAATATTTATGAAAGCTATAGGAAACATACACCTTATCTGGAGACTAGGTAAAGGTAGTAGAAGAATTTCCGTTGGTACTATTAAAAAAAGTGCCTCGGAAGGAATCCGCTTTCATTATAATCAAGAAGGTGTTGAAGATGCCAACAAGTTAGGTTTTGTTCATTATGAGGGTTTTCCTGATACTAGTAAAGATAAAATGTATACGGAAAATGTAATTGAAATTTTTGGACAAAGATTAATGCGTTCTGAAAGACCTGATTTACATGATTTTTATGACTTTTGGAATATTGATCCACTTAAGAAGGAAGATAAGTATTATATGTTAGCATTTACACAAGGTCTATTACCTACCGATAATTTTGAGTTTCTAGCTGATTTTAATCCTGTAAATAATTTTTCATTTGTTACAGAAATAACTAATTTATCAGAAGCTCAAATCCCTTCCGCTAAAATTTCAATTGGTGATGTTTTAAGATATGAATTAGAAGCTAATAATACCTATGACAAAAATGCAGTAAAAGTATATAAAGAAGAATTGTATCTTGGACATATCAAACTAATACATTGTAAAGTTTTTCATAAAACAAATAAACAGTTTAGTTTAAAGGTGAAAGGAATAGAAAAGAATGGTGTAATAAAAAGAGTTTTTGTAGAAGCAGCTTTATAAATTTCATTAAAAATCAAACTACATAACGAGTTTGCCATTGGCACAAGGAATAAAATTTGATTTGTAATCATAAATAATTAGCATAAAAAAAGGCAATTTGAATTTTCAAATTGCCTTTTTTTTATTTTAAATTTTTAGAAGTTTGCTTTATTATTAATGGTATTACAAATTAAAAGAAGCACCAACGTTTAAAGTAAACTGATTGTTTAAATGATCAAAACCAGTAATTGTTTTGTCGTATTTAGCCAATGGAACACCCGCTTCTCCAAACAATCCAAAACCATCAGTAAAGAAATAACGGAAACCCAAATGAGCACCAAAATTTCGCAAACCTAAATCCAATCCTGGGTAGATGTCCATGTTAGGTTGCATTTGTAAAACACTCCCTAAATTAGCGTTGAATCGTGCTTTTAAGTCAATTCTATCTCCAAATTCTGGTAGATTTCCCATAGCATCTTTATTTACTGTCAATAAGTAATTACCAGTAAGTCCCAATGACATGTTTTCTCCAATTCCAAAATCAGATGATAAGAAAATACCAGTTCCTCCATCTTGAATGTTAAATCCTACTTGCCCTTTAACATCTCCATTCCCTTTGAAGGCTTGAGCGTTAATTAGACCAAAAGCTAATAGTAATGATAATGTAATAATTTTTTTCATAATTCGTGGAGGTTATAAATTCCAAGACAAAATTAGTTTAATAAATCTTAATTTCTACCTTTTTCATCAAAATACAGGTTGTTTAAGGGTTCACTTTGCCAGAATTCCTTTGTATCTACATCCATAATTGTTAAAGGTCCTTTGAAAGCTGCTCCCGTATCTACGTTCCAAATACAAGCCATTTGCAAAGGTTCTGTTTTTCCAATTCGGGTAACTGGGGTGTGGCCAATATAAACTTCATCATATAGCGTCAAGCGTTTTGGATACAATAAGTCATTAGGTTTGATGCTTCGATCCAATGCTAGTGCCGTTTCCCAAAGCGTTCGATCCCAATAAAATAATTTAGAATAAAATTCATACTCCACCCCATTCATATTGGTAAAACCAGCATGAACAAAAAGCCGATTTTTTTCATCTAAATAATAGTCGTCCAGTGACAATAAAAAGTCAATGTGTAATTGTTTAGTAGTATCATTAACATTTTGGTAGGCAGTGACGGTTGCCTCACCACCATGTTTGTACCACATGAGGTTGTCTTTGCTGTCTTTTAACCAATGCAATAATAATTCATCGTGGTTACCACGAATAAAAATGCAGTTATTAGTGGTTTTTAATTGAATCAAATAATCAATTACTTGTGGAGATTGACTCCAGCCATCTACATAATCTCCCAGAAAAATTAAAGTATCTTCTGGAGTTACTTTAGCTCTTTCTATAATTTGGTGTAAAGCGCGTAAGCCTCCGTGTATGTCGCCTATAACTAGTGTTCTCATTTATGTTTGGTCAATCGGGATTATGAAAAATGATAAGAGTGTCGTTTTTCTAATTGATAAAAATAGCAAAAAGAGTTGGGACAGGCTGATTTTTTTATTTTTTATTTTTTACAGCATGCGGTATTTGTACTATTTTTGTTTTTCCTAAAATATCACTACTTTTAGTGATTGTTTGATATGAAATTTTTTATGTATTTTTACATAAACATTAAAAACTTCAAAAAAATGAATGCACTGATCGCCTTATCACTTTTGATTATCCAAGCAGTTTGTAGTTTTTTAAATGATATTATATCATTTTTTAATCTTCATTTTTAGTATCGTATTTCATTTTTCTTAAAATCCGCATGGCTTCCTTGAAAGACAAATAAATTTGCGGAAACGGTTTTATAAGTAGTTTAGCATCAATCAATTTTTCTTTGGCATCTTCAAATCCATTGAGATAACAAATCATGAAGGTAGACGGCAGGTTTTCTAAATCTTTATTTTCTCTATCAGACAATACAATTCCTTTTCGTAGTTTTTGCAACAATGCTAGATTAGAATTATAAATGTGAAAAAGCATTTTTCTATTAAATTCTGGGGGCTGAAACAGCATTTTACTTTCTATTTTATAATACCCATTTTCATAAAAATAAATCGTTTGTTGTTCTAATGGATAATAACTGGTTTTATCGTTTAAACCTAAAGGGACATATTCAATAATAGTAAAAGTATCTTCATCAAAAGTTATAGTAACTACATCTTGAGCGGAGTAGAAGAGTTTGATTTGTTCATTAATGAGTTCGATGTCCACACGAGATAAATAAGTACTACCTCGCACTTTCTTTGGGATTCCAGCCCAACAAATCACAAAAAGTTCTTTGAATACTTTGTATTTGGGCGCCATGTCTTTATGGCGAAAATTGATAAAATCAAATACGCCGTCCAAAGTGTATTTAATATTGTTTCTGGAATTATTTTCAATATCAATTACAGTTTCGGTATTGAGATAATTTTTCTCAATTTTATCTTCGGTTGGTGTGGTATTGCTACCCCGTCTTATAAATGTTGCTTTGGCTGGAATGGTATGAATTCCTTTTTTGAAAAAAGAAGGTTTGTTTTTGGGTTTTATCGTTACCAGTCCTACAACTTTATCTTTGGGCAAATTAGGAAAAGGAACATTTTCGTATTGAATTTTGGGAGGATTCTCAAGATAGGCATTTACTAAATTCTGAATATGACTGTCGTCAAAAAAATCATCACCTACAATCTCATTATCTTGATCTTCAACACCTACAACTATATACGAATTATTGGCCGGATTAGAATTGGACAAAGCACAAATGTGTTTTAAAAATTTGGCTTTGCCCTCTCTGGTATGCAAGTTCAATTGTCGTTTTTTATCATAAAAACTGGATTCGTCGTTATGAGCGAGTAGGTTTTTAATTAAAAGACGCTTGTTGATCATTTATTATAGTGATTTATTTACGATTGTTGAAGACGCTTGCGCCGTACTCATAACAACTAAATCGGCGATGTTTACATGATACGGTCTTGATACGACAAAATGAATAATATCGGCAAGGTCTTCCGCTTGCAATGGCGTAAATCCTTTGTAAACATTTTCGGCTTTATTGGTATCTCCTTTAAAGCGCACTTCACTAAATTCGGTTTCCACCATTCCAGGATGAATGGCACCAACACGAATTCCGTATGGATTTAAATCGATACGCATGCCTTGACTTAGTGCATCTACAGCATGTTTGGTAGCACAATATACATTTCCGTTTGGATACACTTCTTTGGCTGCAGTAGAACCAATGTTGATGATATGTCCAGATTTTCTTTCGATCATTTGTGGAATAATCGCTTTGGAAACATATAGCAATCCTTTTACATTGATGTCAATCATAGCATCCCAATCGTCAATATCACCTGTTTGAATGGGATCTAAACCATGGGCATTCCCTGCATTGTTAATTAAAATATCAATGATAGAAAAAGCTTCTGGCAAAGAATTTATCGATTCAAAAACGGCTTTTTTATCTCGAACATCAAATTGTAACGTGTGTACTTCAGTCAATTTAGCAAGCGAAGTTGCTAGTTCAGTCAATCGGTCTTCCCGTCTTCCGCAAAGAATGATTTTATAGTTGTTTTTAGCTAATATTTCGGCAGTTGCTTTTCCAATTCCGCTGGTAGCACCAGTAATAAAGGCAGTTTTATTCATGTTTTTGTGGTAATTCAATTTGTAATTGTTGTTAAAGTTGCATTTGAAAAATAAATGCAAATCTTAAATTTTTAGGGAACGTCTTGCCCCATACTTTCAGACCATATAGCAAACCAATCTTCTTTTTCCAATTCTAAATCAACTGCTTTCATCAACGATTGAATTCTAGCTACATTTACAGTTCCTGCAATTGGGATTACTTTGGCTGGATGTCTTAAAACCCAAGAAAGTAATAGTGTATCAGAACCCAAATGGTACTTGGAAACTAATGTTGCCAATAATTTTTTCAAGCGATGCGTTTGTGGAATGTCTTTTCTAAAAACACATCCCAACGGATTCCAAGACATCGGACGAATGTTATTCATTTGCATATAATCAAAACTTCCATCGAGCATAGGTTCAAAATTGGTTGCCGAGAACTGAACTTGATTGTAACTAATTTCTGTTTTTTGGCTAAGTAATTCAGTTTGTGAAGTCGTGAAATTAGACAGTCCAAAATCAATGATTTTACCTTCAGCTGTCAATTTTTCAATCGCCTCAGCAATTTCATCCACTTCCATTAAAGGGCTTGGTCTATGCAATAAAAACACATCTAAATAATCAGTCTGTAAATTCTTCAACGATTGTTCTGCTGACTTGATTATGTGTGCTTTAGAATAATCATAATGCTTGATAGTGGTGCTCTTATTTTCGGCTAACATTTGGATGCCACACTTGGAAATTAACTGTAATTTTTCTCTGGCTATTTTGCTTGAAGCAAATGCTTTTCCAAAATCAGCTTCGGTAGTATAGGAGCCATAAATATCGGCATGATCAAAGGTTGTTATTTTATTTTCTAGGCATACATGGATCATGTTTTCCATTTCTTTTGGAGTTAGGTTTTTGTCCCAAACTCCCCAATTCATTGTGCCAGCAATTATAGGTGATAATGTTGTTTTACTCATGGCTTTTATTTTTTATTGAAATTCAGTATTGTCTTATTTCAAAGTATATTTTTCAAAGTTCTTAAAAATATGAAAATTGTATCATAATTCGTCCTTAAAATTAAGTGTTTGGTAGAAGTTTTAACCATTTTTTAACATCTTTCCTCTAAAAAAAAATTCAATTTGCACTACCAAAAGTAAGGCATTAAATTCAAGGTTTTAAAAATAATAATATGGAAGAGAATACATCGACTTTAGACATTAGAGCAATCAATGAAAAAATAGAAAGAGAGAGTGCGTTTATCGATCTTTTATCTATGGAAATGAATAAAGTGATTGTGGGTCAAAAGCACATGGTGGAGCGTTTGTTAATTGGACTTTTAGGTCAAGGACATATTTTATTAGAAGGTGTTCCGGGATTAGCAAAAACATTAGCCATCAACACGCTTTCTCAAGCAATTCATGGTTCGTTTAGTAGAATCCAGTTTACCCCTGATTTATTACCTGCGGATGTTGTGGGAACAATGATTTACAACATTAAAGCGAACGAATTTTCGATTAAAAAAGGACCTATTTTTGCTAATTTCGTCCTAGCCGATGAGATTAACCGTGCACCAGCCAAAGTGCAATCAGCGTTGCTTGAGGCGATGCAGGAAAAACAAGTAACTATTGGAGATACCACTTTTAAGTTAGAAAGACCATTCTTGGTTTTGGCAACCCAAAACCCTATTGAACAGGAAGGAACATACCAACTACCTGAGGCGCAAGTAGACCGTTTTATGTTGAAAACAGTTATCGACTACCCAAAAATGGACGAAGAACGATTGGTAATTCGTCAAAACTTAAAAGGAAGTTATGAGAAAGTAAATCAAGTGGTTTCGGTAGAACAAATTTTACGTGCACAAGAAGCCGTACGCGAAGTGTATATGGATGAGAAAATCGAGAAATACATACTTGATATTATTTTTGCTACTCGTTACCCAGAGAAATACAAATTAGCCGACTTGAAACCTTTAATCAGTTTTGGATCTTCACCACGTGGAAGTATCAATTTAGCTAATGCGGCTAAATGTTACGCTTTTATCAAACGTCGTGGATATGTAATTCCTGAAGATGTTCGTGCGGTAGTACATGATGTATTGCGTCACAGAATCGGAGTGACTTACGAAGCCGAAGCGGAAAATATTACTTCAGTAGACATCATCAATAAAATTATAAACGAAGTAGAAGTACCTTAAAATTTGTTTAAGGTTTAAGGTCTCAAGTTGCTGTAGCAAACGTGAAAACCTTAAACTTTTTTAAACTTTAAACAAATTAAATAAATGGATACAAAAGACCTTTTAAAAAAAGTACGAAAAATAGAAATCAAAACCAGAAGGTTGAGTGATCACATCTTTTCCGGGGAATACCACACTTCTTTCAAAGGACGTGGAATGACTTTTAGTGAAGTACGTCAATACCAATACGGGGATGATATTCGTGCCATTGACTGGAATGTGACGGCCCGATACAATGAGGCTCATGTAAAGGTTTTTGAAGAAGAGCGTGAATTGACCATGATGTTAATGGTGGATATTTCAGGTTCAGAAAGTTTTGGTTCAAAAAATCAATTCAAGAAAGATATCGTAACCGAGATTGCCGCTACAATGGCTTTTTCGGCAACTCAGAATAATGATAAAATTGGATTGATTCTTTTTTCTGATCAAATCGAATTGTACATTCCGCCAAAAAAAGGACGTTCTCACGTATTACGTATCATAAGAGAATTAATAGAATTTCAGCCGAAAAGTCATAAAACAAATATTGCTCAAGCCTTAAAGTTTTTATCGAGTACTCAGAAAAAGAAAGCTATTGTATTTATGATTTCTGATTTTATGTGTGAAGATTATGAGCAAACCTTAAAGATAGCTTCAAAAAAGCATGATATTACTGGAATCCGTGTCTATGATATTAGGGAACAAAAAATGCCTAATATAGGAATGGTTCCAATGCAGGATGCTGAAACTGGAGAAATACAATTAATCGATACCAGTTCAAAAACCGTCCGATTTAATTATGAGAAATACTATAATGATAAATTAATGTATTTTAAAGAAACCTTTAGTAAATCAGGTTCAGGAGTTGTAAATACTAGAGTTGACGAAAGTTATGTAACTAAATTATTGAGCTATTTCAAATCGAGGTAAAACTCTGCTTCAATCTCCATGAAGTGCGGGGAGTTGAAAAACAAATGTTTCAAAAATTACTAATGAAAAAATATATAAGCCTACTAATACTACTTCTTTGTACTACCATTTTTGCCCAACAAAAAAGAGTAGTTACAAGTATAGATACCACAAAAAATAAAATTGGAGCAGAGTTTAAACTGACCATAAAAACAGATGTGGATACTTTGTCTAAAGTTGTTTTTCCTAAGTTGAAAAATATAGGAGCGCTTGAAGTAATTCAATCCTACCCAATCGATACGGTTAAAAATAATGACCGCTATGAATTAATCAAGAAATACGGATTAACTCAGTTTGATTCTGGAAAATATTCAGTTCCTAGTATAAAAATCTTAATTAATAATAAACCCTATTATACGGATTCACTTAAGGTAGAAGTAGCTAATGTAGTAGTAGATACTTTGAAACAAAAAATGTATGATATTAAGGATATTATTCCTGTAGAAAACACATTGGGAGACTGGTGGAAATATCTTTTGGCGCTTGCGATACTTGGTGGAATTGGCGCTTTGATTTATTGGTACATTAAAAAGCAACAAAAGAAAAAAATTGAAGAGGATGTGTATAAAACGCCAATTGAAAGAGCAACCAACCTACTCAATGATTTAGAGAAAAAAGAACTTTGGCAAAAAGGAGAAGTTAAAGAGTATTATAGTGAGTTGACTGATATTGCCAGAAATTATATCGAAGAAGCAATTGAAATTCCAGCTATGGAAAGTACTACTTCCGAATTGATTTTGGGGCTTAGAGCAGCATCTGTTAAAAAGAAAATGACGGTTTCTCAAGAAACAATTGAAAATTTAGAACGGGTATTGAAACAAGCCGATTTAGTAAAGTTTGCAAAATCAAAACCAGTAGAATATGAAATTGCAGAAGATCGAAATAAAATTCAAAAAGCAATTTTAACACTAGACAGCGCTATTCCTGTTGTAGTTGAAATGGAAGAGGATACTTTGTTGAATGAGGTGCAAAGACAAAAGCAAATTCAAATTCAGTTAAAGAAAAAAAGAAATAAACGCATAGCAATAACTATAGCTTCGGTTCTTTTCTTATTGTTTGCAACAACTACTTTTTTAATTGTTACTAAAGGGTTTGACTATGTAAAAGACAATATTATTGGCCATCCAACCAAAGAATTATTAGAAGGGGAATGGGTGAAAAGCGAATATGGAAATCCAGGAATTATAATGGAAACGCCAAAAGTGCTTAAAAGAATAGATTTAACAAAATCATTACCTAAGAATGGAATGGCATTGATTAAAGAAATGAATTCGTTTGCTTATGGTAGCCTTTTAGATAATTTCTATTTAATGGTTTCTACTTATAAGTACAAACAAGACTCGACTTCAGTTGATTTAAAAAAATCAATGGAAGGAACGATTCAAGCATTAGAATCACAAGGAGCTCAAAACATGATTGTGAAACAAGAAGATTTTCAAACACCTGAAGGTATAAGTGGTCTAAAAGGATACGGAACGTTCACTAGAATAAATGAGGCGACTAAGAGCAGTGAAAAATTATATTATGAATTGTTGTTGTTTGGTCAAGATGGAGGATTACAACAAATTATGATTTTCCATGAAGAAGGGGATTCATATGCAAATCAAATATCGGATAGAGTATTGAGTTCTGTCGAATTAAAACAAGTAAGTAAGTAATGGGGAAAATATCTTTTTTAAATCCTGAGTTTTTCTGGTTGTTTCTTTTAATACCACTAGCTGTTATTTGGTTAGTTTATAAAAGAAATAAACAATCAGCAACCTTAAAAATTAGCTCAATTCAAGGGTTCAAGACAACGCCTTCTTTACTAGCTAAACTAAAACCTTTTTTAAGTGTTTTTCGTTTATTAGCATTGAGCTCCTTAATTGTGGCAATGGCGAGACCAAGAACGGTAGATATTAGTAATAAAACAAAAACAACAAAAGGGATTGACATTGTAATGGCTGTCGATGTTTCAGGAAGTATGTTGGCCAAAGATTTAAAGCCAAACCGAATGGAAGCCTTAAAAAGAGTGGCAGCTGATTTTGCAGAGGAAAGACCAAATGACCGAATTGGGTTAGTAGTTTATGCTTCGGAGGCGTATACAAAAACACCAGTTACTAGTGATAAAGCAGTTGTTCTTGAAGCAATAAAAAGCATCAAATACGATAATGTTTTACAAGATGGAACGGGAATAGGAATGGGTTTGGCAACAGCAGTAAACCGATTAAAAGACAGTAAGGCCAAAAGTAAAGTGATTATTTTATTGACAGATGGTGTGAATAACGCTGGTTTTATAGAACCAGAAACCGCAGCGGATATCGCCAAGCAATATGGAATAAAAGTATATACTATTGGAATTGGTACTAATGGAATGGCTGAATTTCCTTATGCCGTAGGGCCAAACGGACAGTTTTTATTTCAAATGATGAAAGTGGAAATCGATGAAAAATTAATGCAAAGCATCGCTAAAAAAACGGATGGAAGATATTTTAGAGCAACGAGCAACAGTAAATTGGCAGAAATTTATGGTGAAATCAATAAGTTAGAAACAACCGAAATTGAAGAGCTTAAGTTTTATGATTACGATGAAAAATACAGAGCTTTTGTTTGGATAGCAGGATTATTATTATTGGCCGAAATTGGTTTAAGAAACACAGTGTATAGAAGTTTTATTTAGTATCCCCACCCCAGCCCTCCCCAAAGGGAAGGGAGATTGGACGTGAAAATTGGAATCTAAAATTTGTCTTGATATTTCGAGACTGATATGTAAAAAAAAATATGGAATTAGACGAATCAAAATATTTATACCTCTTATTCGTACTACCAATTGTGGTGGTGTTGTATCTTTTGAATTTCTATTGGAAAAGAAAAAAACAACGTGAATTTGGAGATCTGGATTTAATTAAAAAATTGAGTCCTGAGACTTCTGTTTTTAAACCTGTTTTTAAACTAGCAGTTATTCTATTAGCATTAGCGGGATTAATTTTAGGATTGGTAAATCCAAAAATAGGAACCAAAATGGAAACGGTAAAACGAGAAGGTATTGATATCGTTTTTGCGATGGATGTATCCAAAAGTATGCTTGCCGAAGATATCGCTCCCAGCCGATTGGAAAAAAGTAAACAACTCGTTTCTCAAATTATCAATCAGTTAGGGAATGACCGCATTGGTATTGTGGCGTATGCGGGAAGTGCTTTTCCTGTATTGCCGATTACTTCTGATTACAGTGTGGCCAAAATGTTTTTGCAAAGTATGAACACGGAGATGGTTTCCTCACAAGGAACATCGCTGGATGAGGCCATAAAGTTATCAGGAACTTATTTTGATGATAAAAGCAAAACAAGCAAATTACTAATTCTTATTTCAGATGGGGAAGACCATTCTGAAGGGGCACAGGCAGCAGCCGAAGAAGCCAATAAGCAAGGAATGCGCATTATCACAATAGGAGTTGGAACCGAAAAAGGAGGGACTATTCCATTGAAAAGAAATGGAATTGTAGAAAGTTATGTTCGTGATAATAATGACCAAGTGGTAGTTACAAAATTAAACCGTGCTGGTTTAGAGACCATAGCTAAAGCTACTAAAGGCGGTTATGTGGATGGAAGCAATACCAAAGAGGTTTTGGAATACATAAAAAACACGTTAAACACGATTCAAAAAACGGAGTTTGAAGCGACACAAATGGCCGATTTTCAATCGCAGTTTCAGTGGTTTCTTGGATTTGCTTTTATCTTATTGTTTCTAGATCTTTTCTTATTAGAAAGAAAAACAAGCTGGGTGAAGAAGCTGAATTTATTTAACGAATAAAAAATAATGTCAATTCCTTGCTGTTTTTACATTCGAGGATAAACATAATAATTGAAAAATGAAAAATTTTAAAAAATACATATTTGTCTTTTCTATATTCCTTAGTTTGGGATTTGGGGGAGTATTTGCGCAGGAGAAAGATAAAAATCTGCCTAAAGCAAATGAGGAATATGCTCAAAATAAATTTGTTGATGCAGAGGCTAATTATAGAATTTCGGGTTCTAAATTTCCAAACAGAACTGTTTCTCCATATAATTTAGGTAATGCAATATACAAACAAAACCAACCTGCTGAAGCTAAATATGCGTATGCCAAAGCTTTAAAAAGTGCTAAAACGAGACCTCAAAAACACAAAGCCTTTCACAACCTAGGTAATGTATTCATGAAAGAAAAAAATTATACTGAAGCGGTAGAAGCATACAAAAACGCACTTCGTAATGACCCTACAGATGAGGAAACAAGATATAATTATGCATTAGCAAAAAAAATGCTAAAAGAAAATCCGCCTAAAGACAATAAAAAGGATAAGGATAAAAAAGACAAAGACAAGGATAAAAAAGATAAGGATAAAAAAGATAAAGACAAAGACAAGAAAGACAAGGATAAGGATAAAAAAGACGGTGACAAAGACAAAAACAAAAAAGACGATAAGGGAGATAAGGATAAAAAGAACAATGAAAAACCTGAGGATAACGGAAAGCCAAAACCTACTCCTGGCGGTATTTCACCACAACGTTTACAAAGTCTTTTAGATGCGGTAAATAATGAGGAAAAGAAAATCCAAGACAAAGTAAACGCACAAAAAGTAAAAGGAAAACCAACAAAAACAGAAAAAGATTGGTAAGATTTGGTTTATAACCTATTCGTGATTTGTTTTAATAACAAATTCATTAAGTAGTAAATCAAGGAATCAACGAACAAACAGTAATAATGAAGAATTTTTTAATTTTAATACTATTAAGTTTTCAAGGACTTATGGCTCAAGTGCAATTTGAGGCTAAAGTAAGTAAAACGACACTTGGTCTTAATGAAAGACTCCGTGTAGATTTTGCTATGAATATCGATGGTGATAATTTTAGTGAACCTTCTTTTGAAGGATTTAGAGTAATTGCTGGTCCAAGTCAACAAGTAAGTCAATCTTGGGTGAATGGCCGCAGTTCTTTTGAAAAAATATATTCCTATTACCTATTGCCAAATCAAAAAGGGACTTTAGTTATTAAGCAAGCATCCATAGAATACAACGGGCAAGTGTATAAAACTTCTCCAATAAAAATTAATGTTACATCGGCAATCGAACAGCCAAAAGATCCAAACGACACTAGTGTCTCTGCAGCAGATAATATTTATCTTGTGGCTGATATTTCGAAAACAAGTCCGTATATCAATGAACCTATTACAGTAGTGTATAAACTGTATTTTAGCTATAACATTGGAATTACGAATTGGAGGGAATTGAATAAACCCAAGTACAATGATTTCTGGAGTCAAAACATAGACATCAAGCAATTAGTTGCCGAAGAAGGGATGTTTAAAGGTGAGAAATACCGTTATGTAATATTAAGAAAAACAGTTCTATACCCTCAAAAATCGGGAAAATTGACTATAGAGCCATTGTCATTAGATATCGATGTGCAATTGCCTACTAATCGTAGAAACATGTTTGGTCAAGTAATTTTGACCGAAGGAAATAAAAGAGTTTCGGCTGGAGCCAAAGCAATAACGGTAAGAGCACTTCCTGAAGCTGGTAAGCCAGAAGATTTTTCTGGAGCAGTAGGTAGTTTTGATTTTAAAGTGACTCCATCCAAAACAAATCTTAAAAATGGAGAAAGCCTTGATTTAAATGTAAGCGTCACAGGTAAAGGGAATATGAAATTATTCAACTTACCAAAACCAGTAGTACCTAATGCCTTGGAAATGTATGACGCGGTTCACACAGATCAAGTGAATACCTCTTTAGCGGGGATGTCAGGAAAAGTGGCTGACAGTTATACAATTGTGCCACAATATAAAGGGAATTACCCAGTAAAACCACTTCGCTTTTCTTATTTTGATTTAGGATCAGGAACATATAAAACGATTAGTTCTCCTGAAATAATGATTAACGTTCTGGATGGCCCTACTGATACTAGAACAGCAGACAATCTAAACTCTAAGAAGAATACGGTTTCAATTCAAGAACAATTCAAATATATTAAACTGAAAACAAAATTAGAGCCAACAAAAAGAGACGACTTCTTTGGTTCCAATTTGTTCTTGGGATTATTGTTTTTACCGTTCTTAATTGTTCCAATTATAGTTTTACTTAGAAAGAAAAAAGAAGCTATTGACGGAGACGTTGTTGGTAATAGAATTAGAAGAAATAATAAATTGGCTAAGAAATATTTATCTGAAGCCAAGAAACAAATCAATAATAAAGAACCGTTTTACGTGGCTCTTGAAAAAGCGATGCATAATTTTTTGAAGGCTAAACTTCATATTGAAACTTCGGAAATGAGTAAGGACAATATCAAGGACTTATTGTTGACTAGAAATGCAAATCCAGAGGTAGTAAATGATTTTATTTCTCTAACTGAAAACTGTGAAGTAGCTCGATATGCACCAGCTTCAAGCGCAACTATTCAAAATGATTATGACAAGGCTGTTTCAATAATCTCTGAATTAGAAAAGCATATCTAACAATTGATGATTAAGATGAAAAACATTTTTTATATAGTATTATTATTTACTTCTCAAATTTTCTTTGCTCAAAGTGGCTTTGAAACTGGGAATGATTTATACCAAAAAGGGAAATATCAGGAAGCCGTTCATACATACGAAAGTGTGGTAAATAGCCATAAGCAGTCGGCTGAATTGTATTATAATTTAGGGAACTGTTATTATAAATTAAACAAAGTAGCTCCTGCTATCTATAATTATGAAAAGGCTTTGGTTTTGAAACCAAATGATAAGGACGTTCAAAACAATTTAAGATTTGCACAAAAAAGAACTATTGACGAAATAAAAGTAATTCCAAAAGTAGGGTTTGGTAAATTGCTTCGTGATTTCACGGCAATTTATCATTACAATACTTGGGGATGGATTTCTATAGGATTTTCAGTATTGTTTCTATTGTGTTTTATAGGATATTATTTTTCTCAAATGACTGTGGTTAAAAGAATATTTTTCTTCTCCATGTTTGTGGTTGTTTTCTTGCTTATGATAACTGTCGCTGCAGCCATTTTTGAAAAAAGCCATTTTGAAAATGAAAAGCCAGCAATCGTTTTTGCCGAAATGGCGGATGTAAAAAGTGAGCCCCAAAAATTAGCTTCTACGATTGTGGTGTTACATGAAGGTACAAAAGTCTTTGTAGAAGAAATTGTGGAAGGTTGGAAAAAAGTGCAGCTAACAGATGGAACAGAGGGCTGGATTGAAAATAATGCTATCAAAGAAGTAAAATAATTCTCTCTTTATTCTTGCTTATTAGTAAGTGATTTATCTTCGTTTTTGCTTTTAAAATCATCGTACCAGGTTTGTAATCTTGGATAAATAAACTTTGACGTTTCTTGAATAGGGTTGTAAAACATGGACTTATCTAGCGTCTCTTGCTTGGTAAGCATATTGTTGATGTTGATTTTTTGAAAAAGATTCAATACAATGCTCAAGAGCAATATGGTTTTTATAACACTAAAAAAACCTCCAGCCAACTTGTTAATCCAACCCAAAAAAGCGAAGTCCATAATCCCTGTAAGCACCTTGGCTAATAAATGCACTACTAAGACTACGGCTATAAAAGTGAGCCCAAAAGCGATTATTTCTATGTGTTTTGGAGACCATGAAACATGACTTGATACGACTTCACGAACAACATAGGAGAATTTTATGGCAATATAAATTCCTAAGATTAGCGAAATTAAGGAAGCAAGTTCTACAAAAAGCCCATTTTTCATACCTTTAAATAAAGCGTATATCAGTAATGCACCCAGGACAATATCTAAAATTCCCATAAAATTAGTTTAGTAATGATAAAGGAACAAATATAAAAGAATTATCAAACATCCATTGTCAATTTTCTAGTTGTTATCTTTGCCGTAATAATTGGATGCTTTTTTTGAAAATCTGAAATGCTTTGCCTTTTCGCTATCGCTCGGGTCAAAAATCGTTAATCTACAATCAACAATCACAATGTCAAGAGACACACAACTTAAAGAACGCTGGGAACAGCTTGTAACTATATTATCAGATCAATTTTCACAAGGTGAAGATTTAGATCTAGACGCTATCATTTATTTAATTGGGGTACAAGAATTAGGAAAAGTACACCGTGAATATAAAAAAGACGAAAAACTCAACTTAATGCATATTGCTATTTGTCGATTATTAGAACCATACGGATTTTATGAATTCGATTTTTTTGACGAAGAAGGCTGGCCTCATTATACAGTAAAAGAAGAGTTGCCACCACTTAAAGCGGGAGAACAATCCGTATTGATGAAAGAAGCAATTGTTAATTATTTTCTTGAAAGAGAAGTAATAAAGTAGTGTTCAGTTATCAGTTTTTATATTATTTAACCTTATAGTAGTACTTAAATGGTAATCTCACAATTTATCAGGGAAACTTTAAACTTTAAACTTTAAACCTGAAACAAATTTTGTAAATTTGCACACGCAATTATTGAATGAAAATGATAGATAAGATAAAAGAATATATCGGTGAAGCACAAGCCTTCTCGACCCAAAGTCCAGCAGAATTAGAAGCTTTCCGAATTAAATTTCTTGGAAGTAAAGGGGTTTTAAAAGAGTTTTTTGCCGAATTTAAAAATGTTCCTAATGAGGAAAAAAAGGAATTTGGTCAAGTAATCAACTTGCTTAAATCATCTGCCGAAGAAAAGGTAAAATCAATACAAGAATCTTTAGAGAATAAAGAAGAAAGTAAAGGGTTGTTTGGTGATTTAACACGTTCTGCTGAACCTATTAAAATAGGTTCTCGTCACCCAATATCATTAGTAAAAAACCAAATTATAGATATCTTTTCAAACATTGGTTTCAACGTGTCCGAAGGTCCAGAAATAGAAGATGACTGGCATAATTTTACTGCATTGAACCTGCCAGAATACCATCCGGCTCGTGATATGCAAGATACTTTTTTCATACAAACCAATCCTGATATTTTGTTGCGTACGCATACATCATCGGTTCAGGTGCGTTATATGGAGAACAATAAACCGCCTATTCGTACTATTTCTCCAGGAAGAGTGTTCCGTAACGAAGCTGTTTCGTCCCGTTCTCACTGTATTTTTCACCAAGTAGAAGGTCTTTATATCGACAAAGATGTTTCTTTTGCTGACTTGAAACAAACCTTGTTGCATTTTACCAAAGAGATGTTTGGGAAATCAAAAATACGTTTGCGTCCGTCTTATTTCCCATTCACGGAGCCAAGTGCCGAAATTGATATTTACTGGGGTTTAAAAACCGAAACTGATTATCGAATTACCAAAGGCACTGGTTGGTTAGAAATTGGTGGTTGTGGAATGGTAGATCCTAATGTACTTAAAAATTGTGGGATCGATCCAGAAGAATATACTGGTTTCGCATTTGGGATGGGGATTGAAAGAATCGCCATGTTGAACTATCAAATAGGCGATATTCGTATGTTTTACGAAAACGATGTTCGTTTCTTAGAACAATTTAAAGCTAGTATTTAATAATTGAATTAGGAGCTATTTCCAGCTATTCGTTACAATCTTTTCTTGTTTTAAAGAAAAACAAGAAAAGGATTTTCACTTCTATCTGGGCTAGTATTTTAGTTGAATAGTCAATATTGATCAAATAAGGATTAAACGTAACAACCTTAATTTCTTAATAGTTATAAAAGTAGCTTTCAGAGTTATATCACAATGAAAAAAGACATAATTATCCCCGAAGTAGAGAACGTTTTCATAGCCGCAGTCCAAGAATGGAGTGACGACTTTATGGAAAAAGTTTGGTATGCCTATTTAGTAAATGACAGCGATTACCTAATAGAAAGTGTAATGGTTGTTTCTAAAGCATTTGGGACTATAGATGGAGAGATGAAAAAAACATCACTTTTACGTCATGCTTTTGTTCAAATTCCAGCTGTTTCTGTTGTGAAAATAGAGATGATTGAAAAAAGTGTTTTAACGCTTAACAATGAGTTTTCGGTTTCTTATTTTATTGGAAATAAATTATACGACAAGAAATTTATTTTTAAAGCCAATACCATTAATGAAACTGATGTGGAAGAAGTTCCTATCTTATTTGTTGATGGAGTTATTATAAGGTAATATAGAATTTATCATAATGAAAAAGGCGTTATCTTATGAGATAGCGCCTTTTTTTGTATTTAAAAATCGAATTATTTTAGATTAATCCAGTTGGTCTGTTAGTTTTTTAAAGACTGCTTTTGCATCTTTTCCTTCGTATAAAATGGCATAAACAGCATCTATAATGGGAGTTTTCGCCTGGTACCCTTGGTTGAGTTTATAAGCGCTTTTTGTTGCGTAATAACCCTCAGAAACCATACTCATTTCCATCATTGCACTCTTTACAGTGTAGCCTTTGCCAATCATATTACCAAACATTCTATTTCTGGAAAAAACAGAGTACCCGGTTACCAATAAATCACCTAAATAGGCAGAGTCATTTATGTTTCGTTTCATTTTATGAACTTTGCGGATGAATTTTTTCATTTCACGAATTCCATTACTCATTAAAACGGATTGGAAATTATCACCATAACCCAATCCATGAGCAATTCCTGCAGCAATAGCATAAATGTTTTTCAACATAGCTGCGTATTCGGTCCCAATGATATCATCTGTAATTTTAGTTTTTATAAAATTTCCTGATAGATTTTTGGCGACTAATTTTGCTTTATCAGCATCACCACAAGCAATAGTAAGGTATGATAAACGCTCTAATGCTACTTCTTCGGCATGGCAAGGTCCTGTAATTACTCCAATATTATAATACGGGATGTCATATTTAAAATGGAAATGTTCGCCAACAATTAAACTTGTTTCAGGAACAATTCCTTTAATAGCTGAAAAGATTATTTTATCTTTTAATGAAACAGTTAGTTTTTCTAACTCATCATTTAAAAATGCAGAAGGAATTGCAAAAATGAGGTAGTCTGCATATGCAACAGCTTCATTAATATCGCTAGTTAATTTTAGTTTTTTAGTGTCAAACTCTACCGCACTAAGATAATTAGGGTTATGCTTGTAAGTCTTTATGTGCTCAATAGCTGATTCATTGCGCATGTACCATGAAACCTCCGAAAGGTTTACACATAACATTTTTGTAATCGCTGTTGCCCAACTACCACCACCTATAACTGCGAATTTTATATTTCCGGCCATTTTTTTAATAAATTTAACCAAAAGTACTTAAAAATGGAGTAATTAAACAAAAAAATTATTTAAGAAACTGGAGTTTTATTTGCTTGAAAAAAGCAATCATAAAAATAAAATATTTTTTTTTATAATTTCTTACAATATTTATATCGTATTAACGTTGTAACCTATTATAAATTAAGTTTTTAATAAATAAATGAAAATTGAGTTAGTTAGTTTTGTTTTGGTGTTATCAAAAAGGCGTCTTGAATTAAATTCAAAACGCCTTTTTATTTTACACTGTAATAGTTCCAGTATTCTGAATTAGTAACTCATTTCCACAATAGCTTTTACTTTGTCTAAAGTGATGTTTTGTCTTTCTCCTAAACCTTTCCATCCGCGTTCATCAAAACGATTTACAATGAAATCAGCAGTGTGATTATACTCTTTTGTATAGTCAGATAGCTTCGTGTCCATTCCCATTTTGTGGAAGAATTCAACCGTTTTATTTATAGCTTCGTTAGCAATTTCATCCTCCGTTCCTTCTAAGTTGAAGATGCGTTTTCCGTATTGTGCTAGTTTTCCTTTTTTAGTCTCAAACATTACTTTGTACAAACTTGGAGCAATAACAGCAAGAGTTCGTGCATGGTCAATTCCGTACATCGCAGTTAGTTCATGACCTATCATGTGTGTTGCCCAGTCACTAGGAACTCCTTTTTGGATTAAACCGTTTAAGGCCATGGTGCAACTCCACATAAAATTAGATGCCAAAGCATAATCTTTAGGATTTTCAACTACCTGTGGACCTACTTCAATTAAGGTTTGTAAAATTCCTTCGGCAATGCGGTCTTGTAAATAACCTTCGTGTGGATAAGTTAAGTATTGCTCCATTACGTGCGTGTAGGCATCGACAACACCATTTTGCAATTGTCTTTTTGGCAAAGATTCAATCACCGTTGGATCGCAAATAGAGAATTTTGGAAACATAGCTGAACCACCAAAAGCCAATTTCTCTTTGGTCGATTCAATAGTTACAACAGCTCCAGAATTCATTTCGCTTCCTGTAGCAGGCAAGGTTAATACAGTTCCAAAAGGCACTGCATTCTCTTTAATTAAAATGCGTTTTTGCAAGATATCGATTGGGTTTCCTTCAAAATTAACAGCTGCTGAAATAAATTTCACACCATCAATTACAGAACCACCACCAACGGCAAGAATAAAATCAATATGTTGTTCTTTAACAATGGCTACTGCTTTCATTAAAGTTTCAAAATGAGGATTAGCTTCAATTCCGCTAAATTCTATAATTTCATGCCCTTTAAGATTGTGGATTACTTGTTCGTGAATTCCGTTTTTAAAGATACTTCCACCACCGTAAGCCAATAATATTTTAGCTCCTTTGGGTACAAGGCTTCCTAGTTTTTCAATTTGTCCTTTTCCGAATACAAGATTCGTGGGATTATATAATTCGAAGTTTAACATGCTTATTTTTTTTCGTTTAATTGATGTAATAATTTTTCAGCAACTAATTTAGAGGATGCAGGGTTTTGCCCAGTAATCAACAAACCGTCTTCTACTGCATAAGGATGCCAATCTTCAACTTTAGAATACGTTGCTCCATTAGCTTGTAAGGCGTCTTCTAATAAAAAAGGAACCACATCAGTTAATCCTACCGCAGCTTCTTCAGTGTTAGAAAAACCAGTTACGTTTTTACCTTTAACTAAAAATTCTCCATTTACTTTTACATTTTTCAATACCGCTGGTGAATGACAAACAAAAGCTACTGGTTTATTATTAGTGTAAAATGCTGAGATTAATGCATCTGAATTCTTATTTGAAGCTAGATCCCATAATGGTCCATGACCACCTGGATAAAAAACAGCATCGTAATCAGACTCTTTTACATCGGCTAATTTATGTGTTTTACTTAATTTAGCTTGTAATTCAGTGTCTTTGTCAAATCGTTTCGTGTCTTCAGTTGCCGATGACGGATCTTCACTTTTTGGATCAATTGGAGGTTGTCCACCAAGCGGAGTAGCAATATCAATTAGAACTCCTTTGTCAGCTAATTCATAATAAGGTGCAGCAAATTCTTCTGTCCAAAACCCTGTTTTTTCTCCGGTGTCTCCTAATTTATCGTGACTAGTAAGAACAAATAATACTTTTTTCATGTCTTTTTTATTTTGTTTTTGTGCGGTTGCTTTAATGCAACCCACAGTTAATGCAATAATTGTAAATAATGCTATTTTCTTCATAACTGATTTTATTACTACAAATTTACGGCGAATATGCTATTAGTAAAAATAATTTAAATTATGTTTGTGATAAATATATTTATATCATGGTCAATCTAGAATGGTACAGAACTTTTAAATCCGTGTATAAAAACGGGAACTTTTCTTTAGCTGCCAAAGAGTTGTTTATAAGTCAACCTGCAGTGAGTCAGCAAATAGCAATGCTAGAGGCCCATGTAGGCTATACGCTTTTTAATCGAAAATCAAAAGGTGTTGAACCAACAGAATATGCTAAGTTACTGAATAACTTGATTATAGAAGCTCTAGACCGATTGGAAAATGTGGAGAATGGTTTTCGAGCCAAAGCTTTTAATGCAAACCGATTAATTACAGTGGGTATTTCGAAGCATTTATTTAGTAGTATTGGTAGTGCATTGATTTCACAGTATGATAATATAGATTTTAGTTTTAATGAAAATCAAGTTCTTTTTGAATTAGTAGATGCTAAAAAATTAGACTTTGCTATTGTGACTAAAAGGTTTGACACCTTTGATACTATACAGAAAAAGGTCGGTGAGATGAAACAAGTGATAGTTGGTTCCAATAATATTGATGCATCTGAATTGAAATTAAAAATTAAAACTAAAGTTTTTTCGTCAATTGAACAATGGTTAAATAATCAAAAATGGTATAGTCATGATGCTGGAATTCCACATATCAAATTGTTTTGGCTACATGTTTTTAATAAAAAAAGGCCAACAATGATTTCTAATTATATTATTCCATCAGAATATGAAATGCTTGGAGTTCTTGCTAAAAATACAGGAGTAGCAGTAGTTTGGGATATTAATGCTAAGTGTTTTATAGAAGAGAAAAGAATTCAATTATTATGGAATAGCAAACAAATGCCAAGTACGGAAGTTTTTTTATTGTCAGGAAAAAACGATAATTTCAACACTGCTTTTCAAGAAATTGAAGCAGTTCTAAGGACAATATTTGAATAATTATTTTTTATAAAAATTATTGTGATCAATGTATTCCCAAACTTTAGTTGGCAAAAGTGGTTGAATATTTTTTCCTGCTTTAATATTATTGCGAATAAATGTAGAGGAAATTTCAACTACTGGTGCATCAATTAAATGAACTTTAGGATGGTTTTTAAGTTCTACATTTTGCTGCGCCAGTTCGCCTTTCAGGCTCGTGTCAGCTTCTGATGAAATGCGAGGATACACATAGATATCATGATTTTGTAAAATAACTTCGTAGTTTTTCCATTTGTGCAACGACTTTAAGTTGTCTTCGCCCATAATTAAAGAAAACTTGTAGTTTGGAAATTTCTCTTCCAAGTGAACCAAAGTGTTCACCGTATAATTGGGCTGTGACAACTTAAATTCTATATCAGAAGGTTTCAATTTTGGAAAATCTTCGGTTGCTAAATGAACCATTTGTAATCGATGGTAATCATCAAGCAAAGTACTTTTCTTTTTGTGTGGATTATGTGGCGTAACTACCATCCAAACTTGATCTAAATCAGAGTGCTCCGCCATATGGTTTGCAATAATAAGATGCCCAACATGAATGGGATTAAAAGTTCCGAAATAGAGTCCTATTTTCATCGATTTAATTTAAAGATTTAAAAAACTCAAGAATTGAAAGATTATCATTGGTTTTTAAATCTTTCAATTCTTTAATTTTTTAATTTTTATTTACTTACAAAATCCTTCACCAATTGATAGGCTTCTTCCAAAGCAATATCTAAATCGTAATTTTTAATTACAACATCAAATTGCGGAGCTGTAGCTAGTTCAACTGATGCTTTTGCAATTCGCATATTAATTTTGTCTTCACTTTCGGTGGAGCGCTTTTTTAGACGAATTTTTAACTCATCAATACTTGGTGGCTTTACAAATACGGCTAAAGTTTCTTCTGGATATTTAGATTTAATACGTAAACCACCAGCAACATCAATATCAAAAATTACATTTTTACCTTTGGCCCAGATGCGTTCGATTTCACTTTTTAAAGTTCCATAGAAGTTGTCTCTATAGACCTCTTCCCATTCTAGGAAATCTTCGTTTTTGATGTGTTTTTTGAATTCTTCAGTTGAAATGAAATAATAGTCTTTTCCGTTTGTTTCTTCCCCTCGAGGATCACGAGAAGCTGCAGAAATAGAGAATTCTAAATTCAAATCAGGTTTGCTTAGTAAATGCTTAACTATGGTTGTTTTTCCAGATCCCGATGGTGCCGAAAAAACAATTAATTTTCCTTTTTTCATTTTATGCTGAATTTATTTCGGTATTTTTTTAATGCCGAAACCTACAATACGTTTAAAACCTGTTCTTTAATTTTTTCTAACTCGTCTTTCATTTGAACGACTAATTTCTGCATTTGTGCATGATTGGATTTAGAACCCATAGTATTGATTTCACGCCCCATTTCTTGAGTAATAAAACCTAATTTTCTACCGTTGGCTTCGGTTCCATTTATAGTTTCTAAGAAATAATCCAAATGATTAGTTAAACGCACTTTTTCTTCGGTAATGTCTAATTTCTCTAGGTAATAGATTAATTCTTGCTCAAAACGATTTTCATCAACGTTTACTTGCAATTCAGCAATGGCAGTTTGTAAACGGTCTTTTATAGCTTGTACGCGTTCAGGGTCTAAAGCTAATGCATCAGTCATGTACTGGCGAATGTTACCTATGCGCAATTGAAATTCTTTTTCAAGTGACATTCCTTCATCTTTTCTAAAAGTCAAGATGTTTTGGACCGCTTCTTCAATAACAGTTTGGATCTGTACCCAGTCATTTTCGTCGATTTCGTCGCGCTCAATTTTTAATGCATCGGGCATTCTCACCGCCATTTTCATCAATTCGGTTTCATCAGCAGCGGCATAAACTTCTCTTAACTGGCTGATGTATGCTTTCACAATTGGGACATTAACTTTAGTTGTGGTTTGTTCAGCGGTACTTTCGATAAAAATAGAAAAATCTACTTTTCCTCTTTCTAATTTTGATGCAATTTGAGTTCGTAAACCCAATTCCATTTCGCGGTACAGCGAAGGCATTCTTACATTAAGGTCAAGACCTTTACTGTTTAAAGATTTTACTTCTACTGTTATTTTTTTGGTTGGTAGTTGCAAAGTAGCTTTACCAAAACCTGTCATTGATTGTATCATATAGTTGTATAAAGAGGTCAAAGATAATGAAAAGCGAATTAACCCACAAAGAGCCTGTTTTTTAAGGTTTATTCCTTTCTTTCAGATGGTTTTTGGGTAACCATATACACCCCTAAAAAGATTAAAATGGCCGAAATAATTTTCACTAAACTCAAATCATCTTTCCCAAGGCCAATCGCAAATACAGTTGCGAATACAGGTTGTAGATAAATAAATACAGCCACTGTTGTTGGTTTTAATTCCTTCATGGTAAGTAAATTCAATAAATAGGTTATAAAAGTCGAAATAACGACTACAAATCCTATTTTCCAATATATAGCTACAGGGACTATTGACCAGTTAACTATTTCAAATTGGCTCCAGCCAAAAGGCAAAACCATTAAAAAACCAAATAGATAAATCCATTTTACAAAAGTAAAAGCATTGTATTTCTCCATCAATTTTTTGACGATGATTAAATAAAAACCATAAGAAACGGCATTTAAAAAAACGAGAATATTTCCTAAAGTGGCATTTGTGGCGGTACCAATTGACTTGCCATAAAGAATTAAAAAACCAGTTCCTATTAAACCCAGAGAAATCCCAGCAACCATGCGTTTCTTCATTCGTTCTTTCATAATAATTGCCGAAAGGACTAAAACAATCATAGGCGTGGTAACCATAATTACGGATGCCGAGATGGGTGAAGTAAGGCTAAGTCCTTTAAAAAAAGTTAGCATATTGAAGGCCACGCCAAAAAAAGCAGCAACAATAATTCGGGGAAAATCTTTAGTTGCTATTTTTTCTTTAGGCATAAACAACCAGCAGAACCAGAATAAAAGCATAGCACCACTTACACGCAATAAAATGAAGCCATAAGCATCAATATAAGTAGGCATGACATCTTTGGCAATGGTAAATGTAACGCCGTATATTATGGAAACAATAGTTGCACCAAAAAGAGCAATATTTCTTTTAGACATTATTTAATGCTTTCATAACTTGTAGCATGTTTTGCTGCGTTCCGCCAACAAAAACTTTACCGTCAATAACAAAAACGGGACGACTTAAAAACGTATAGTGTTCTAAAATGTATTTTTTATAATCATCTTCAGTCAAGGTTTGATCCTTCAAATTCATAGATTTATACAATTGTGCTTTTTTACTAAACAATGCCTCGTAACTGCCTGATAATTGATACATTTCATCCAATTCTTCAGTAGTTAAAGGATTTTGCTTGATGTCTCTAAAAACAAGATTATTGCCTTTTGGTAAGGTTTTAATAATTTTTCGACAAGTATCACAAGAAGCGATGTAATAGATTTTGTTCATAATAATTTCAATTTCTTTGTGCAAAGAAAAATCATTTGAAACTGAAAATGATTATTTTTATCAAAAAATTAGAAATGAACACATCATTACACGTTACCAGAACCAGTAGAAAAATGTTATCTCAAATTTTAAAAGGATATACATTAGCACAATTGAACGCCATTCCTGAGGGACATAATAATAATTTAATTTGGAATATTGCCCACATTGTAGTGGTGCAACAAATGCTAGTTTATAAATTATCGGGTCTTCCAATGAATATTTCAGATTCGTTGGTTGAAAAATATAAAAAAGGAACAAAGCCGGAACAAGATGCAACCCAAGCTGAAGTAGATGAAATTTATAATTTACTGATGGAAACCATCGATCAAACAGAGATTGATATGAATAATAATAGTTTTGTTAGCTACCAAGAATACCCCACTTCAACAGGTTTTGTTTTGAAAAATACTAAAGACGCTATGTTTTTTAATAGTTTTCATGAGGGGATTCATATTGGCGCTATTCTAGGTATTAGAAAATTCATTTAATTTTATTTTAATACCAAATAAGGATTTGCTTCTTTATAGGATATGAGCAACTCTTTTGGTCCATCTGCAAAGGATGCCGCTTCGTATGAGTTATAATACAATAACAATCCACGGTCAGTATAAAATATATTGAGCGGCAAGTGGAATACATTATTTTCAAATAAGTAGCCAGTTGAATTGATATTTTTGTCGTTAGGGATTTTATATTTAATTCTGAATTTATTCTCTGCAAACGCTTTAAATCCATTTTGGTCTTTAAACAATTGACTGTTCGAAATTGTTTTCCCTGTTGCAGGATCAAAAAGTAGTGAACGTAAGCCTTGGTATCCATGAGCTCCACCAGTATAAGTATAGTGCTTGATTTCAATATTTAAAATACTATCTGAGACGTACTTTACGGATCCCTCGATTTTTGCTTCCCAGCCAAAACTGTCTTTTGGGAATTCTTTTTGTAGTTTTTCATAGGAATCAATAAAGGACCTAGAGAGATCATTATAATTGGTTGCAGCGTATGGTTTTTCGCCAAAGTATACAATCTCTTTTAAAACTGAAAAGACTTTTTTATTGATGTTGTCAGCTACATCGGGGACGTCTTTTGCAATTGGAATTTTTATACTAATTTGAGGACAATTCTCTTTGCAGGGTAAACTCGTTTTTTTTAAGAATGATTGATCTTCAAAAACTAGCTCCTTAGAACAACGTGCCATAGAAAAAAGTAATAGGCTAAAAAGGATAATATTTTTCATCTCAAAAAGTGTTAATTTAATACAAAGGTATGGACTTGCTCCTTGTCAGAAATAATTTTAGCGGTAAGTTTGAGTAACCATTAAAACAATAAAATTTAAAGATATGAAATTCAATACAAAAACAATACATGGAGGGCAACATCATGATCCGTCAACTGGAGCAGTTATGCCACCCATTTTTCAAACTTCGACATATGCACAAACGAGCCCAGGCAAACCAATTGGTGATTATGTATATAGTAGGTCTGCAAATCCTACAAGATCAGCTTTAGAGGAAGCATTAGCAAGTATTGAAAATGGAGCAAAAGGATTGGCTTTTTCATCTGGATTAGCAGCTACTGATTGTTTGTTGCGTTCTTTTAAAGCGGGTGACGAAATTATTACAATGGACGATTTATATGGAGGTACGTATAGAATGTTTACTAAAATATATCATAATTCAGGAATTAAGTTTCATTATGTTGATATGAATGATTTGAAGAATGTTACATCATTAATTAACGAAAACACTAAAATGATTTGGGTTGAAACACCTACAAATCCATTAATGAAATTAGCCGATATTGCTGCAATAGCAAAAATTACTAAGGCTAATAATATTCTATTTGCAGTAGACAATACTTTTGCTACACCTTATTTGCAACGTCCATTGGATTTAGGTGCCGATGTGGTAATGCATTCGGCTACAAAATACCTTGCTGGACATTCTGATGTAGTGGCTGGGGCTTTGATTACTAAAACAGCTGAACTGGGGAAGCAATTGCACTTTCAGCAATTTGCGACAGGTGCTACTCTTGGGCCAATGGATAGCTTTTTAGTTCTAAGGGGAATAAAAACGTTGCACTTAAGAATGCAGAGGCATTGTGAAAACGGAGAAAAAGTGGCTGAATTTTTAAATAATCATCCAAAAGTAAAAACAGTCTATTACACAGGACTACCAAGTTATCCGTTTCATGAAATTGCTAAAAAGCAAATGAGTGGTTTTGGCGGAATGGTTTCTTTTGATTTTGTTTCAGGTAAAAAAGAAGATTCAATTGATTTCTTGGAAAAAGTTAAACTATTTACTTTGGCAGAATCATTAGGTGGTGTTGAATCATTAGCAAATCATCCTGCTTTAATGACGCATGCATCGATTCCTGAAGATAAACGTGCCGCAGTAGGTATTACGGATGATTTAGTACGCTTAAGTGTAGGTGTAGAAGATATTGAAGATTTATTGGAAGACTTAAAGAATGCATTAGCATAAATATAAAAAAAGGAGATCTTATAAAAAAGGCTTCTAAATAAAAAAGCCCAAATCTAAATTTTAGATTTGGGCTTTTATTTTATTTAAGAATAAATTATTTTATTCTGAAAGTAACTTTTCTTACTAGTTTTCTAGCTAATTCTGAATCTTTATCAACTGAATTATCTTCACCAGCTGCGATAACGTTCAATCTTGAAGCGTCAACATTAGCTTTTAATAAAATGCTTTTCACTTTAGCAGCTCTTGCATTAGATAATTTATCATTGTAAGCAGATCTTCCAATTTCGTCAGCATGACCAATAATATCAACTGAAGCTGTAGGATTGTTTCTTAAGTAAGTTAAGATAAAATCGATACCTTCTGTAGAAACATTTGTTGGTGTAGATTTGTTAAAATCAAAATAAGTAGCAACATAGCCACCATTAATTAAGCTTTTGATTAATTCATTGTTGCTTAACATTGGAGATTTGTCAGTTTTACTTGTATAGTTCTTCATGATGTAGTTTTCTACGTCATCTGGAACATTATTGTTGTTTGCGTCAACTGATACACCTTTAGTGTTAACTAAAGCACCTGCAGCAGTGTTAGGCTCTTGATCTAAATAATCAGCTACACCATCATTGTCAGTATCAAGCATTTTGTTCTCGATTGCAGCAATTTTTGCGTCAATTCCGTCTAAACGATCTTCATTGTCAATAACCCAGTCAGCATGTTTTACATTTTTACCTAAGTAAACTGTTAAACCAACTGTACCGTTGAAAAGAATTCCTTGAAATCCTTGGTGTTTACGAAATGTTGCAGCATCAAAAGATCTGTCTTGTGCAGCATTAAGAATAGTTGTAAAATCTCCTGTTAATGATACTCTGTTAGATAATTTAATTTGTCCAGTTATACCTGCCATGAAATTACCCATTCTGTCTTTTGCAGCAGAATTTTGATCTTCTAATTGAGCTAAACCAAAACCAGCGTGACCTAATAAACCAATTGTATTAGTCCAAGTTTCGAAACTCATGATTCTTCCTAAGTTAGCTACTGCTTGTAAGTCAACTCTGTAGTACTTAGTACTAAAGTCTTTAGAACTATTTTGTCCTTCAAAACTGTTGTAACCAAAGTCAGCTTTCAAACCAAATTTGTTATTAAACATGTATCTTGCTCCTAAATCAATTACATAAGGACTTGGTGTAGATGTAAAATAACCTGAAGTCATAGGTCTTTGTGGTTTGTTAACACCACCAGCCAATTCAATAGACCATTTGTTGTAATCTTCTTTTGTACTCTTTTCTGTCTCAGTTTGAGCACTCATTGTTGTAAATGCCGCAGCAAATACCAACGTAAGTATAAGTTTTTTCATTTTTTTCATTTTTAAATTCTAGGCAAAAATACGATATAATGTTTAATAAGAAATTTCAAACAGTTAATTATGTAATAATTAGCATTAATTCTGTAAATTGCGGGGAATGCTTAGGTTATTACTAATTTTTTACCTGTTTTTTTGCGAATATAAATTGCTAAACATTAATTTTTGTGACTTGATTTAGTTAGGGAAGTTATAAAAAGACGCGTTTTTATTTATAAAATGGTCTTTAAAACATCTGAAATTCTAATAAAGGCATTAAAATTAGTATGCTCCACCTTATAATCAATTTTTTCATGAGCCCAAGTAGTGTGAAACGGGATGTGAACAGCGTAACCGCCAATCGCTAAAACAGGTAAAACATCTGATTTTAAAGAGTTCCCTATCATAATGAATTCCTCTGGTTTTATTTCCAATCGCTTAATCAAATCAAGATAGTCCACTTCTTGTTTGTCTGACATGACTTCTATATGATGAAAGTATTTCCCTAATCCAGAATTGTGTAATTTTCTGCGTTGATCTAATAAATCTCCTTTAGTCGCTACAACTAGTTTGTATTTGCCATGTAAAGCTTCCAAGGTTTCTTCAACTCCGTCTAATAAAACAATAGGTTTCTCAATCAATTCCTTTCCGTACTGTATGATTTTTTCGATAATTTCTATTGGAATGGTATTGTTAGAAATTCTCATTGCCGCTTCAATCATAGAAAGGATGTATCCTTTTATGCCATACCCATACATTTTTAAATTATCAATTTCCACTTTAAACAGTTCTTGCGAAATTCCTTGATGCGATAAATAATCTTCCATCAAACCACAAAACTTCTTTTCGGTTTCATCAAAATAGGTTTCATTGATAAATAAAGTGTCATCTGCGTCGAAGGCTATTACTTTTAAATTTTTCATATTGTTTTTATGCTGTCAAAGAGGCATCCTCTTTTGTTTTATTAAATATATTTTTTATTGAAAATGTTTTCGTGTAAAAAGTAATTCGGATACCCAAAAGCAAAATTATACCACCAATTACCATATTGATTGTAATTTTCTCGTCTAAAAACGCCCAAGCTAAAATAGAGGTGAGAACTGCTTGACCCAATAAACTCAACGAAACTCTTGTGGGACGCATGTGTTGGGTTGCATAACTAACCGATAACCAAGCCATCAGTTGACAAACAACGGCTTGAATCAATAAAACGAACCAACCCGAATTTGAAAACCCAGAAAAAGGCTCATTCATCCAGATGCAGACTACTGCTAAGTAGAGAGTGGATGCCAGTAAACTAATAGTCATAAAGGACAGTACATCTATATGAGTCAGTGCTTTTTTACTAACCAATAAATAGATGGAGTAGAAAATTCCTGATAATACAGCTAATAGAAAGGAATTGTTAAAATCTAATTCCAGAAAGAATTTAAATCCCACTAACATCGCCATTCCAAAAAGGGCTACTATAGTTCCTATCCAAAAATTTAGAGCTGGTTTGGTTTTTAAAAACACATAAGAAATAATTCCCACCCATAACGGTGACAAATTGGTCAATAAAGAAGCTTGGGTTGCACTTGATTCCTGAATGGCAATATTCCAAACCGCAACATCCGAAGCAAATAAAACACCACAAAGGATTGCCAGTATCAAGTGTTTTTTCTCAGGTAATTTAAATTTTTTAGTGACAAGCACATAAGGTAATAACAAAGAAACAGCAATTGCCATCCTGTAAAATGCAGAAATTAACCCAGGAGCCAGCTTGAGTTTAATCAATATAGGGAAAATCGAAATACAAAGTATCCCGAAAACTAAAGCTAATCTTGGTTTTGCATTGGTCATTCTTTTTGCTATTAACTAATATAAACACGAATTTCACTAATTTACACAGTGTAGTTGGTGAAAAATAGTGAAATTCGTGTTTATACACTTTTCTTTTTTCTTAATTTATCGTCTCTCCATTAGAAACACCATCAGTATCTGGATTTACAAAAACCAGTTTTCCTTCGGTATTAGTAGACATCAAAATCATTCCTTGGCTTTCTACACCACGCAAGTTTCTTGGAGCTAAATTCACTAAAACAGTGACTTTCTTTCCAATGATATCTTCCGGTTTAAAACTTTCAGCAATTCCTGAAACAATCGTGCGAACATCTATTCCAGTATCCACTTTCAAAATCAACAATTTGTTGGCTTTTGGCATTTTCTCTGCTTCCAAGATCGTTCCTACACGAATATCCATTTTGGCAAAATCGTCAAACTGAATCGCTTCTTTTTGTGGTTCTGCTTTTTTGTTTTCGGCAGTATTAGCGGTTTTAGTCGCTTCTAGTTTGTCAATTTGTTTCTGAATTTCCTCGTCTTCAATTTTTGCAAAAAGCAATTCTGCTTCACCTATTTGGTGTCCACCCGGAAGTAAATCTGAAGTTTCTGAAATTGTACTCCAACTCAACGGACTTTCGATTTTCAATATTCGTGATAATTTTGTTGCTGTAAAAGGCAAGAACGGTTCGCAAAGTGAACTCAAAGCCGCAGCAATTTGAAGTGCTACATACATTTGAGTTTGAACACGACCTTCGTCGGTTTTTATCATTTTCCACGGCTCTTCGTCGGCCAAATATTTATTTCCTAAACGAGCCACATTCATTAATTCTCCAAGCGCTTCTCTAAAACGGTAACGCTCTAAAGAACTTGAAATAACTGCTGGATAGGCTTTCAATTCCGTTAAAGTTGCTTCATCCACTTCTGATAAGGTATTCGGGCTTGGAACAACTCCTTCGTAATATTTATTAGTCAAAACGACTACGCGGTTAATGAAGTTTCCAAAAATGGCAACCAATTCATTATTGTTTCTTGCTTGAAAATCTTTCCAAGTAAAGTCATTATCTTTTGTTTCTGGCGCATTTGATGTCAAAGCATAACGCAAAACATCTTGCTGATTTGGGAATTCTTCCAAATATTCGTGCAACCAAACTGCCCAGTTTTTAGAAGTCGATAATTTATTTCCTTCCAAGTTCAGGAACTCATTTGCTGGCACATTGTCTGGCAAAATATAGCTTCCTTCGGCTTTCAACATCGCAGGGAAAATAATACAATGAAAAACAATATTGTCTTTCCCTATAAAGTGAACCAATTTCGTATCTTGATCTTTCCAGTAAGGCTCCCAATCTTTTCCTTCGCGCAAAGCCCATTCTTTAGTAGAAGAAATGTAGCCAATTGGGGCATCAAACCATACATATAATTTTTTTCCTTCGGCACCTTTAACAGGAACATCAATTCCCCAATCAAGGTCACGCGTTACTGCACGAGGCTCAAGCCCGCCATCGATCCACGATTTTACTTGTCCGTAAACATTAGGTTTCCAGTCGTTTTTATGTCCTACAAGAATCCATTCTTTCAAGAAATCTTCGTAACGGTCCAAAGGTAAAAACCAGTGTTTCGTTGATTTCATAATAGGAGTTTCTCCCGTAATTGTTGATTTTGGGTTTATTAAATCCGTTGCGTTTAGTGTAGAACCACATTTCTCACATTGGTCACCGTATGCTTCTTCATTACCACATTTTGGGCAAGTTCCAGTTACAAAACGGTCAGCCAAGAACTGATCTGCTTTTGCATCATACAACTGCTCTGTTACTTGTTCTATAAAATCACCTTTTTCATATAATGTTCTAAAAAATTCCGAAGCAGTGTCATGATGAATTTTAGCCGAAGTTCTTGAGTAATTATCAAACGAAATTCCAAAATCAGAGAATGATTTACGGATTATTCCATCATATTTATCAATTACTTCTTGAGGAGTAATTCCTTCTTTTTTCGCTTTCATAGAAATTGCCACACCGTGCTCGTCGCTTCCGCATACAAACAAAACGTCTCTTCCTTGCAATCTTAAATATCTAGAATATATGTCAGATGGCACGTAAACACCCGCCAAATGGCCAATGTGAATGGGTCCGTTCGTATAAGGTAATGCCGCTGTAATCGTATATCTTTTTGGATTCTGTATCATGATTCAATTTTATTGAGTGCAAAAATAAGCAATAGAATTTTATTTGTAGCTATTTAGCTCCGCTGAATCTTCGATGTCCCGCTATCCGTTGCAATCTTATTATTTTTAAAGGAAAAAGAGAAAGGATTTTCACTGCAGATGAAGTTCACTGTACTCCGCAAAAATAGAAATTAAGTGAAGTAATCGGGGCTATGGATCTCTACTTAACTTGAAATTTGAATGCCAATGTGGGAAACCGTAAAGGATTGTATTTCAGTTATATTAAGTTTGTAGTTAGAGTGGCAAAAAATGCTGTTTTAATTAAAAACCTAATTTAAGTAAAATGAGAAAATTAATTACATTACTAATTATTGTACTATTACTATTTCCTAAAAAAGTAGAAGCTCAAAATAATGCCGCTGGTGCTTTAGCAGCCGTAGCTGGTTTAGCTGCTATCGGTGCGGGTATATTTGCCGCTGACCAAATGGAAGAACAAGCTGAACTAACTGCAACACAATGGATATTAAAGAACCACCCTGAATTAACTAGTTTTTCATTAAAAACATTGGCTTTTAATGGTAAAAAATTGAAAGATATGTCTTCTGTTTCTGTTATTTTATATAATATCCAGGAATTTCAACCTCAAGAAAAACCAGTTTTAAATGGTAAAAAACAGGTTTTGTTCGGATTTACTAGTAATGGTTGGGTAAGTGAAAGTGGAGTTAATTTTGATAAAGTAAAATGGTATTTAATTGATGAAAGCGAATGGGTTAAAATGATGACCTCTTACGTAAAAGTTGCTTCTGGAATTAATGATAATAGTTTAATTAAAAATAAATTAATTGAGGGTAAAATTGTAAATAAAGGTTTGAAAGTTAATGGCAAACTTGTTGTTCCTTTCTTTGAGTTGTCTGGTGATATGTATGTAGTTACTGATTATTCAAGCGAAATGAAATTTATATATAATGAAAGATCACTAGGGATTTTTCTAAAAGACACTAGGGATTTAGTTCAGATAGGAAGAAGTGAGATAATTGATATACACGAATACTTTTTTAGTAAATAATTTTAGTGAATTTGGCACAAGTTCGCAGTTTGTGCTTAAATTATTTTTAATACGTTTAAACAATTTAAGTTTGAACTTAATACATTAGTAGGTAAAGCCACATTTTTAATGTGGCTTTTTTTATATTTGCAAACTAGAATTTAAGATGATTGTATATCATGGCAAAAGGACCCGAAAAAAACACTAAAAACAAGGCTTTACACACCAAATTGCTAAATAGGAAAAAAGCTAAACTTCAAGAGGAGAAAAAAGCAAGCGCCTTACGTTTGAAAGCTTTAGTTACAAAAATGAATCAGCAAAAGAATAGTAACGATTCTGAGGTCAATTAACAAATAGCGTTAATTAATCAGTAGCTAAAAAAACATTTCCATTCCTCACTATTTTACCCGAAATTTGCATCATACTCCTTAAAAATTAAAAAAATGGAATTCGGTAAAATAATTCTTTCAGAAACGGCCGCTGCTAGCGAAAACCCACAAGACGTTATCAATTCTAATATTTCGGTAATTAACTTAATGCGTGAGGAAAAAATGGAGGACGATTTGATTCATGAAGATGCAATCATGAGTTATTATTTAGATTATTATAATGCACAATGTACCGAAGGGAATTTTGCTCAATTTGTATACAATTCAGGCTGGAATAGAGAATTAAACGAATTAGTAGAGGAAGGTCTGGCTTTGATTGGTGCGGAGAAACACTTGGAGTTTTTTCAACTACAAAGCAAGAAAGCTAAATTGATGAGCAGTGTAAAACGAGACAAATTCCTAAAAGGAAAACTAGAAGGTGTAAATCCTACTAGAGATATTTTAAACACACCACCATTTGCAACAATCGAAGAAGATTTAGTGACTTTAAACGCTAATTTTTTAAAATCCCATCCAGATACAGAAGTGCTTTCAGTAGATGATATGTTTGCTGTTTTGGAGGAATTTGTGGGTCACGAAATAAAAAGAGCTTAATGATTTAGATTATTTCGCAAATTATTACAAAGAAAAAACGAAAGGGTAAGTCCCTAAATTTAGCAAAACTTCGCGAATCTCTGTGTCTTCTTTGTGCCTCTTTGCGAAAATATTTCCTTAAAACTTTCCGCTGTAAGTATTAAACATTTCCTTAAATTTGCTTCCATTATATAAAAGAAGATTAATAAAATCAAGCTATGTTACAAATCGCATTTATTAGAGAGAATCAAGAAAAAGTAATCACCGCTTTGGCAAAAAGAAATATGGATGCCACTAGCGTAGTTGAAGAAGTTGTTCAATTAGATGAAAAACGTCGTGCTACACAAGTAGAATTAGACGGAATTTTATCTGAATCTAATAAATTATCCAAAGACATTGGTGAATTGATGAAAGCGGGAGAGAAATCAAAAGCCGCAATCTTAAAAGAAAAAACAGTTTTACTAAAAGAGAAAAGCAAAGTTTTGGCTGAATCAGCTGATGCGTTTGCAGCCGAACTTTTAGAAAAACTATACACTTTACCCAATCTTCCTGCTGATATTGTTCCTGTGGGAAAAACACCAGAAGAAAACTTAAATGTTTTTGAAGAAGGGGAGATTCCAGTTTTACACGAAGGTGCACAACCACACTGGGAATTGGTAAAAAAATACGACATCATCGATTTTGAGTTAGGAGTAAAAATTACGGGTGCAGGATTTCCTGTTTATAAAGGTAAAGGGGCAAGATTACAGCGTGCTTTGATCAATTATTTTTTAGACAAAAACACAGCAGCAGGTTACAATGAAGTGCAAGTTCCTCATATGGTAAACGAAGCTTCGGCATATGGAACTGGGCAATTGCCAGACAAAGAAGGGCAAATGTACCATGACAAAACGGATGATTTGTACTTAATTCCTACGGCTGAGGTTCCAGTGACGAATTTGTTTAGAGATGTAATCTTGAGCGAAAACGAATTACCAGTTTTAACAACTGCATATACACCATGTTTCCGAAGAGAAGCAGGTTCTTACGGTGCACACGTTCGTGGATTGAATCGTTTGCATCAATTTGATAAAGTCGAAATTGTACGCGTGGAGCATCCTGACAACTCTTACAAAGCGTTGGATGGAATGGTGGAACACGTAAAAGAAATTCTAAACGAATTAAAATTACCATACAGAATTTTACGCCTTTGTGGTGGCGATATGGGGTTCACATCGGCTTTGACTTATGATTTTGAAGTTTTTTCTACAGCACAAGACCGTTGGTTAGAAATTTCTTCTGTTTCTAATTTTGAGACTTTTCAAGCCAATCGTTTGAAATTACGTTTCAAAGACAAAGACGGAAAAAACCAATTGGCACACACACTAAACGGAAGTTCATTGGCTTTGCCAAGAGTTCTTGCGGGAATTTTAGAAAATTACCAAACTCCAGAAGGGATTGTAATACCTGAGGTATTGCGTCCATATTGTGGTTTTGATATTATAAATTAATTACTGTAAAATAAAGTAAATTTTTAAACCATTAAGAAATTTAGGAGCATTAAGCTTAATAAACTTAATTTCTTAATGGTTTAATTTTTTTTAGCCTAGATTTTGTTTCTATAAATAAAAATAATTTGCGGTTAATTTAGCGTTGTAATTCAATAATTTATTGCGATTAAAAACAGGAATAATGAAAAAACTCTTTCTACATATCACTTTGTTTTTTTCATTAGTTTGTTTTTCTCAAAACGAGCAATTGGCACAGTATTATTATGACAAAGGTGATTTTGAAAAAGCCAAAATAAGTTACGAAGAGTTACTGGAAAGCATACCTCAAAACTTGCAGTATTTCCTGAGAACTGTAGATTGCTACCAACAGTTACAACAATACGACATTGCCGAAAAAGCAATTCAAGCTCGCCTTGATAAATACAAACAAGGGAGTCTTCTAGTAGAATTAGGATACAATTTCCAACTCCAAAAAAAAGAGGATAAAGCTAAAATTAATTACGATTTAGCCTTAGACCGAATTCGGAAAAACCCGAATGAAGTATATGCGATTTCTAATTCATTTGAGAAGAAAGTATTATTGGACTATGCCTTAAAATCATATCAAATAGCTTCTGATCTCGTTCCTAATTATAATTTTAATTATCAAAAAGGACTGCTTTATGGGCAAATGGGAAATACTGAAATGATGATTTCGACCTTTCTTGACGAAGCTTTAGCCAATCCTCAAAATTCGATATTGATACAAAATCAATTAGCACGGTACATTACTGACGATGGCGATGCTGATTTTAGTAATCTTTTGCGAAAAGCATTAATTCTTAGAGTTCAAAAAAGCCAAGACCTATTTTGGAATCGGTATTTGAGTTGGTATTACGTCCAACAAAAAGAGTTTTCAAAAGCATTTATTCAGGAAAAAGCCATTTATAAGCGCAATCCAGAATCGCTAGCTAATATTGTTAGTTTGATTCAGCTTGCCATTGAAGAAGAGGATGAAGCCACTGCCAATGAAATGTTGAGTTTTGTAATAGAAAACACTAAGGATATAGAGTTGCTCGTTCAAGCGCATTCGTATATAATAAAATTAAAAATTGCTAAAGCCCAAGAAAGAGATTTTCCTGCAATCAACTCACAATTAGAGCGTTTGTTGACAGAATATGAAATAACACCTTTTACCTTATCTTTGCAATTGATTCAGGCGCATTTTGTAGCTTTTAATTTGAAAAACCCTGAAAAAGCAAGAGTAATAATAGCAAAAGCACTGGAATTACAATTGAATGATTATGATGTTGCGAAGGTGAAAATGGAGTTGGCAGATATTTTGCTGTATGAAGAAAAATTCAACCAAGCGTTGATTTATTATTCACAGATTGAAATGGATTTAAAGAATGATATTGTGGCACACGAAGCCAGTTTGAAAGCAGCAAAAACAAGTTATTTTAAAACAGATTTCGTTTGGGCGTTGAAGCAGTTCAAAGAACTAAAATCGGCCAATACACAATTGATTGCTAATGATGCTCTGGAATATTTTTTGTTGATTAATGACAATACTGTTGCTGATTCGACACAAACGGCATTAGCGGCATTTGCCAAAGGAGATTATTTGTTGTATCAAAATAGAAATCAGGAAGCGATTATACAGTTTCAGTCCATTTTGCAAAAATTCAAAGGACAGGAAATAGAAGCAGTAACGCTATTACGATTGGGTAAAATCTATGAAAAAACAGCCGATTATAATTTGGCTTTAAGCCAATATCAAGCAATTATTGACCATCATAGTGACGGAATTTACATAGATGAAGCACTGTATTTTTCAGCAGAAATTTATAATAAAAAAATAAACGAACCCGAAAAGGCAAAGCCATTATATGAAAAAATACTCTTTGGTCATGAAGACAGTATTTATTTTGTAGAAGCAAGAAAAAGCTTCAGAAGATTAAGAGGAGATAAAAATCTATAGAAAGGTTAATCGGTTATTTGGTTAACCGATTAAACAATTAACCAGTTAACCCAATTAACACATGATAATATACAACGTTACCACAAACATACATGAAAGCGTTCACGATCAATGGATGATCTGGATGCAACACAAACACATACCTGAAATTCTGGCCACAGGGAAATTCTCTTCTGCTCGATTAGTTCGCGTTTTGATAGAGGAAGAAATGGGCGGAGTTACCTATTCGGCTCAATATACTACAGACAGCAAAGAAACATTAGAAAAATATTACCAAGAAGATGCCCCTGGATTTCGTGAAGAAGGAGCAAAATTATTTGGAGACAAAATGCTGGCTTTTAGAACAGAATTAGAAGTGATTTCGGATCATTAAATAAGTATTCAGTTTAGGTGTTTCTGCATCAAAAAGGAATTTAGTAGCTACATTAGAGGAAGCAAATGATCTTCTCTAATTTAAAAAATAGTTTAAGGAATAAGTATTGAGTTGGGAAACTTGGAACTTTAACATTAAACTTTAAACACAAAACATGGAAAAAGTAAAAGCCAAAAAACACCTCGGACAACATTTCTTGAAAGACGAAAGCATTGCTAAAGACATTGCTGATACGTTGAACCTAGAAGGGTATGATGATGTATTAGAAATAGGACCTGGAATGGGAGTGTTAACAAAATACTTGTTAGACAAGCCCATAAATACGTATGTAATCGAGATTGATACAGAATCTGTTACATACTTAGATGAAAATTATCCAAAATTAAAAGACAAGATTATCTCAAAAGATTTCTTGAGATACAATATCAATGAAGTTTTTGAAGGCAAACAATTTGCGATTATAGGGAATTTCCCGTACAATATATCGACACAAATTGTTTTTAAAACGTTGGAAATGAGAGATCAAATTCCTGAATTTGCAGGGATGTTCCAAAAAGAAGTGGCGCAACGTATTTGTGAAAAAAAAGGAACAAAAGCCTACGGAATATTATCAGTTTTGGCGCAAGCATTTTATGATGCTGAATATTTATTTACTGTTGACGAAAATGTTTTTATTCCGCCACCCAAAGTAAAATCAGGGGTGTTGCGTTTGCGTAGAAAAGCAGATTACAGTTTGCCTTGTGGCGAAAAGTTATTTTTTACGGTAGTGAAAACCGCTTTTCAACAACGTCGTAAAACATTACGTAACAGTTTAAAAACGCTAAACTTATCCGATAATTTACGAGAAGATCCTATCTTTGATCTTCGTCCAGAACAGCTGGATGTAGCACAATTTATAGCATTGACCCAAAAAATTGAAGCCGATGGAATTTAAAATCAGTAAAGACTTAATTCAGCAAATAGCACAACTTATTCAAGAAAAAAATAACCAGCAACTGGAAGTTTTGTTGAATGATATGCATCATGCTGATTTTGCAGAAATTCTGGATGAGGTTAGCATCGAGGAAGCTACCTATATTTTCCAAGTTTTAGACAGTGAGAAAACAGCCGAAATTCTCCTTGAATTGGACGATGATTTACGAGAGAAAATATTAAGCCGATTGTCTTCGAAAGAAATTGCAGAGGAGCTCGATGAGTTAGAAACCAATGATGCGGCCGATATTATTGGAGAGCTTTCCAAGGATAGAAAAGCCGAGGTAATATCGGAACTTCAAGATATTGAACACGCCAAAAGTATTGTCGATTTATTGCGTTATGACGAGGATACAGCGGGTGGAATCATGCACAAAGAATTGGTAAAAGTCAATGAGAATTGGAACGTGATGACTTGCGTAAAAGAAATGCGAATACAGGCAGAAAATATTTCCAGAGTACATTCAATTTACGTTGTTGATGACGACAATAAGCTCAAGGGACGTTTGTCGCTGAAGGATTTGCTGACGGCGCCAACTACCAAAACGCCAATAAGCGAATTTTATATTCGAAAACTGAATTATGTAGGTGTTGAAATGGCTGATGTTGAGGTAGCCCGAATAATGGATAAATACGACCTCGAAGCTATTCCAGTTGTGGATGAATTGGGGCGTTTGGTAGGTCGCATCACGATTGATGATGTGATTGATGTCATAAAAGACGAAATAGAAAAAAGGGATACCGAAGATATTCAAAAATTTGGTGGTTTGGAAGCACTTGAATTACCCTATGTGCAAACAAGACTTTTCGAAATGGTCAAAAAACGGGCCACTTGGTTGGTAATTTTATTTGTTGGAGAAATGTTTACCGCTTCGGCAATGGGATTTTTTGAAGGAGAAATCGAAAAAGCGGTTGTTTTGGCACTGTTTGTTCCACTTATCATTTCGAGTGGGGGGAATTCTGGTTCACAAGCCGCCACTTTGATTATTCGTGCTATGGCGTTGAAAGAATTAGACCTCAAAGACTGGTGGTTTGTAATGAAAAAAGAAATTGCCTCAGGATTTTTATTGGGTTCTATATTAGGGATTGTAGGATTTATTAGAATAATGATTTGGCAACAAACGGGATTGTATCAATATGGTATTCATTGGGTTGCGGTTGCAATGACGGTTTCAATTTCATTAGTATTTATAGTTTTATGGGGAACACTTTCAGGCTCGATGATACCTTTTTTATTAAAAAAACTTAGATTAGACCCTGCAACATCTTCAGCACCATTTGTAGCAACTTTGGTAGATGTGACAGGTTTGGTTATTTATTTTACAATTGCTTCCTTATTATTAAAAGGGAAGTTATTATGAAAACCAGACTGAATTTAAAATTTATTAATTAATAAACCACAACCAGCATGAAAGTACATATTATTGGCGGAGGAAACTTAGGAGTTGCCATCGCAAAAGGATTATCTAAATTTTCGCAAGGAAATCAAATCACCATTACAAGAAGAAACACCGCCAGCATTTTATATTTGGAAGAACAGGGCATAACGGTTTCTACGGATAATACACAAGGAATTCAAGAAGCTGATATCGTTATTTTAACCATAAAACCATATCAAGTAGATGTTGTTTTGGCCGAAATTCTTCCCGTAATTTCCAACAAAGTAATCGCCTCAGCTGTAAGCGGATTGTCAATAGAAAATTTACAAAACAAGATAGGAGCAGGCAATAGCGCCATCCGAATCATGCCAAATATTGCGTCCCAATTTGGTGCCTCAGCAACCTGTATTGCTTTTCATGAAAAAGACAAAGAGAAAGCCGAAAATACGGTCGCTCTTTTCAAAGATTTAGGGACAGCGCCTATAATTGATGAGAAATTAATGGATGCAGCTACAGTACTTGCCGCCTCTGGAACCGCTTTTGCCTTGCGTTACATCCGTGCGTCAATGCAAGCTGGAATCGAAATAGGATTTGACTGGAAAACCGCATTGGCTATCTCAGCACAAACAGTAAAAGGAGCAGCCGAAATGGTCATGGAAGAACAAGTACATCCAGAACAATTAATCGACCGTGTAACTACGCCACAAGGCTGTACCATTGCGGGATTAAACGAAATGGAAATGCACGGATTCAGTTCGTCCTTAATACGCGGAATAAAAACTTCATTGAAACAAATCAAAGGATAATAATTATTTGGGCGTGCCCCAATTAATAAAAAGGGTCTTATCAGCAGGAATGTTGATAAGACCCTTTTTTTAATGGTGTCGAGCTATCCGCGCTACTTCGGTAGCTAGCTTCTATCCCTCACGCAGCCTCGAATGTGTTTTGAGTTTGGTTTTTCAAATCAAAAATCAGCAATCGTTACTCTTTATTCAAAAATCTTTTTTATTACAATTGAGGCAAATCACCATACTCTTTAGTTTTGTTGGCTTTTGTGGTAGTTTTTAAGCCAATTAGCTTAATTAACAATGATTATATTTGTTTCAATGGAGAAACAAAACTACTTTTAATAGTATCATTTGATATTATCGATAAAATCAAATTGCTTTTTTTAATAATAACTCAGGAAGTAACTTATAAATAAGTCAAAAAGTACGCAACCAATTGGATAAATTTGTATCATATTTAAAACAATAATTATGAAAATACCTTTAATATACTTTGCGTTAATTTTCACTTTGTTTAGTTGTTCAACAAGTGAATCGACTATGGTTGCTAATTCTATTGTTGGAAAATGGGATTGGGTTCAATCTAGCGGAGGCATAACTGGAGAAACTACAACTCCAAGTTCCACAAATAAATCCATGAGTGTTGAAATTTCAAAGTCAGAAGTAAAAACCTATGAAAACGGAAATTTAACAACAACTGAATCCTATTCAATTCAAGCTAAAGAATCTATTTTTGGAGGAAAGAAACCAATGTTAGTTTATCTTTCAGGAAAACCTAGTCAATCATTTAGTGTAGAAGGAGCAAAATTGTTTTTGAGTGACGAGTGTTACGATTGTTATCAAATTGAATATGTTAAGCAATAATTTCCTAACTTGGAAATTTATTATTAGAAGTTAACAACAGTAGAATTAAAATGAAAAAAATAACCAATCTTATCCTATTAATCTTAACAACTTCTGTTTCATTCGGACAAAATCCATCCAATGAATATTATAAACTAGTTACTAAAGCAGATTCGCTTTACGAGGCAAAAGACTATTTAAATTCGGGATTGGTATACTCAAGAGCATTTGAAATTAAGGGATGGAAAATTAGAGCCAATGATCGATATAACGCTGCTTGTTCATGGGCATTAGCCAAAGTTCCAGATAGTTCATTTTATCAACTCGAATCAAAGGAAATAAAAAGAAGTTATACAAATTACGATCATACAATTATTGATGAAGATTTAGCATCTCTTCATAATGACAAACGTTGGGCAGCCTTGTTAAAGGAAGTGAAACGAAATAAACTTAAAAAGGAAGCTAAGCTAAATTCTATTTTGGTAGCCGAATTAAAGGCTTTAAATGATGAAAATCAAAATCTTTTAAAGGATATGCCTGAATTTGTAACTAAGAATGGGAGTAATACGCAAAAAATGCTCGCTTTTAATAAAACAATTGACGAGGGAAAGACAAAAATTAAACAAAAAATAGATGCTATTATTGCTAAGGATGGTTGGCCAAGCTCTGATTTATTAGGTTTGAAAGGAGAGTATATTTTATCAGCTCTAGTTATGAGTCTAGATTTAAAAGACAGTAAAAAGTATTTGCCTTTAATTAAGGAGTCTGTTAAAAAAGGAGAGTCAATGCCAGAATATTTGGCAATGTATGAGGATCGATTTCTTACCATGCAAAATAAAAAACAAATTTATGGAACTCAAGTTGGTCAAGATCCACAAACAAAACATATTATATTTTACCATTGACAGATCCAGAGAATGTTGATAAAAGAAGAGGAGAAATATATCTCAGTCCTCTGTCTGAATATATTAAAGTATGGAAAATGAAATGGGATGCGAAGCAATATATAAAAGATTTACCTTCAATAGAAAAAAAACTCGGGAGCCATTATCAATAAAAATTCACTTTTTTTGCATTTAGATAATTAAAATTTAATTCAAAAAGAATGCTAAATTCATTTAGAGAACAACCTTATCTCTACCAGTTAAAGGATTGAAATATTTCGTATATTTCAAAAAAAAGACAAAATGAAAAAAGTATTAATAATTACGTTACTATTTATGGCAAGTTGTGCTACAGTAAATGCCCAAAAAACCCATAATAAACAATTGCTACGTCATGTGGTTATGTTTGGTTGGAATGAAAATACAGATCCTGCATATATCAATAAAGTGGTAGCTGCATTGAGTGATTTACAACATAAAATCCCAGTTATAAAGGCATTCGAATGGGGAACTAATAATAGTCCTGAAAACTTAAATAATGGTTTGACGCATTGTTTTACTTTGACATTTACTAGTGAAGCAGATAGGGATGCGTATCTTATTGATCCAGCTCACAAAGCTTTTGTGGCGCTTTTAAATCCAGCGCCAGATAAAGTGACGGTTTTTGATTATTGGGCTACAAACTAGATTCCCTTATTTATACTATTTTATAATTGGAACTTGATTCTTACAATCCAGCAGACAAATCATGCAATTTCACTATTAAGATTTGTAACTTTGAACAACATTAAATTATAGAACAATGTTGAAACCAGAAAACATTAAAATACTTCATATCGATAGCAATAACCCTATATTATGGGGACAATTGCAAACCCTAGGTTTTACCAATCAGGAGGATTTCACTTCTTCCAAAGAGGAAATTGAAGCCAAAATTCAAGATTATCACGGCATCGTTATCCGTAGTCGTTTCAAGATTGACAAGCAATTCTTAGATAAAGCCACAAATTTACAGTTTATAGCTCGTGTAGGCGCTGGTCTGGAAAGCATTGATTGTGATTATGCCGAAACTAAAAACGTGACGCTTATTGCTGCGCCTGAAGGAAATAGAAACGCCGTTGCTGAACATACTTTAGGAATGATTCTTTCGCTGTTCAATAAACTGAATAGTGCTGATAGAGAAATCCGTTCGGGGCATTGGAATCGGGAAAGCAATCGCGGTCATGAACTCGATGGAAAAACCGTTGGGATTATTGGCTACGGAAACATGGGGAAATCGTTTGCTAAAAAACTACGCGGTTTTGAGGTGGAAGTGTTGTGTTATGACATTTTAGAAAATGTGGGTGACTCCAATGCAAAACAAGTGTCATTAGAAGAATTTAAGCAAAAAGTAGATGTGGTGAGTTTACATATTCCATGGACGCCAGAAACCAATAAAATGGTTAATGCTAATTTTATTAATGGATTCGCTAAGCCGTTTTGGATTATCAATACTTCGAGAGGAAAGAACATTGTTACTACTGATTTGGTTGCTGCTATGCAATCGGGTAAAATTATGGGAGCAGGATTAGATGTGTTGGAATATGAGAAATTGTCTTTTGAAACCTTATTTCAAGAGGAAAACACGCCTGAAGCTTTTCAGTATTTATTAGAAGCACCAAATGTAATTTTGACTCCGCATGTAGCTGGTTGGACCTTTGAAAGTCACGAACGACTGGCACAAGTAATTGTAGATAAAATCAAAGCAAAATATTTTGGAACTCCTGAAAATACAATAGCTGAAAAACGAGTTACAGGAATTGGCGGTATTTTTTTTAAATCTAAAAATCCAAAAGAACTAGTGGCTTGGTACGGAAAGTATCTTGGGTTAAAGACAGATGACTATGGATCCACTTTTTGGTGGAAGGACAACAAAGGGCTAGATTGTTCAACACAATGGTCTCCGTTTGCAAATGATACTACTTATTTTGCGCCAAGCGAAAAACAATTCATGCAAAACTTTAGAGTCGATAATCTCGAGAAGCTGTTGTTGCAATTAAGACAGGAAGGTGTGACAGTGGTAGGCGAAATGGAATCGTACGATTATGGGAAATTTGGTTGGATTGTAGATATCGAAGGAAATAAAATTGAACTTTGGGAGCCTATTGACAGTGTTTTTAAATAAAATTTAATACTTTTAATACTCGAAATCAATTAATTATAGTTGTCATGGAGCATTCAAAACAAGAACATTGGAACAATCCGCAACCAGTAGAAGAAGACAATAAAAGGCTAGCGGCAGGATTATTAGCGATACTTTTAGGTCCGTTTGGGATTCATAAATTTTTATTGGGATATACTTCCGAAGGAATTATTTGGTTGGTCATTAGTCTTTTTACACTTGGATCTGTTACAGGATTATTAGGGGTAATTGAAGGCATTATTTATTTAACAAAATCAGACGAGGAGTTTTATCAAACCTATCAAGTACATAAAAAAGGGTGGTTTTAAGACATAAAAAAAGTCTCAACATTGTCGAGACTTTTTTTATACTTATATATAGAAGCCTTGTTTTTTAATCTTCCTTATCGACCAGTTTTCTTTCGAGTTCTGCTTGAAACTCTTCCATAACGGGTTTCATTGTGCTTTCAGGAATATCAGCAATTCTAATGTACATTAATCCATCAACAGCATTGTTGAACAAGGGATCTACATTGAAAGCCACTACTTTCGCATTTTGCTTAATGTATTTTTTGATCAATACCGGCAAACGTAACACACCAGGCTCAAGCTCATCAATAATTTTATCAAATTTATTTAAATCCGATTCGGCTTCGTCAAAAATGAAATCTTTATCGGCGTCTTTTAGTTTTACTTTATATGCTTTCTTTGGGTGGATGTATTGTGCAATGTAGGGATCGTAATAATTTGATTTCATAAACTCAATCATCAATGATTTAGAAAAATCTGAGAATTGATTGCTAATACTCACACCGCCAAGCAAGAATTTGTGCTCTGGAAAACGCAAAGTCGTATGAATAATTCCTTTCCATAATAAGAAAAGAGGCATTGGTTTTTGTTGGTATTCTTTGATGATAAAAGCCCGGCCCATTTCGATAGATTTAGACATCATATCATGCAACTCAGGTTCAAAACGGAAAAGTTCATTCAAGTAAAAACCTTCCATTCCGTATTTTGGATAAATTTCAGAACCCAATCCCATTCTATAGGCACCAGCAATTTTCTTAGCATCTTCATCCCAAAGGAATAAATGATGGTAATATTGGTCAAATTTGTCTAAATCAATAGATTCATTTGTTCCTTCACCTACTTCTCTAAAAGTGATTTCTCTCAAGCGGCCAATTTCATGAAGAACATTAGGTATTTTGCTTGCTTCCGCAAAAAAGACTTCGTAGTTTTTACTTTGTAATAGTCGGCAATCCGTATCTCTTAACGCATTTACTTCGGCAATCATTTTTTCTCCATTAGCAGGAGTAACGATTTCTTTTGGACTTTTTGGTATTTTTAAACTTGGCGTATTCAGTAATTTACTTTCCTTTTCAAATGGATTAGCTAACATATATGTTTTCTTTCTCAAGAATTCAGAGTAGGCTTCTATCGATACATGCTCGTTTTGCTCCGCTACCGAAATAGGTTTTCCAATACGCACTTTTATCACACGATGTTTTTGGCTAAAAACTTCTGAAGGTAGTTTAGCCGTGCGGAACGTGTCGCTAATTTTAGAAAGAAGATAAAAAAGTCTGCTGTTTTTAGCATGAAAATAAATTGGTACAACAGGTACTTGTGCTTTTCGAATTACTTTTATAGCTCCTTCTTCCCATGGCTTGTCCACCATGAGTTGCCCGTCTTTATAACTGGAAACTTCTCCAGCCGGGAACATTCCTAGAGGTTTTCCGTCACTTAGGTGGCGTAATGTCTCCTTAATTCCTACCACGCTTGATTTGACATCCTTATGGTTTTCAAACGGATTAACAGGCATGATGTAATCTTTCAAAGGGGCAATACGATGCAAAAGAAAATTAGCAATAATCTTGAAATTTGGTTCTCTTTCGAGCATTAATTTCAATAACAAAACACCATCAATTCCGCCTAGTGGGTGGTTTGAAATGGTGATATAAGCGCCCTCTTTTGGCAATCGTTTTAAGTCTTCTTCTGGAATTTCGAATTTTATTTGTAGATCGTCGATAATAGCATTTAAGAACTCTACGTCCTTTAAATGTTTGTTGCTATCATAAAATTTATTAAGAGTAGAAATTTTTAACACTTTCATTAATAACCAACCCGTAAAAGTTCCTAAAACTCCGTATTTTTCAGCATTTATTGCTTTTGCAACTTCTTTGGCGGTAACTAAACCCATTTACTTTTGTTTTTGAGCGAAAAACAAAGATAGAAAAAAACTCGATTAACTACTCATTCAGGCATCGGATTTTCTTGTTATTTATAGGTTAAGCTTTTTAATTTTTAGTATTTTTGGAAATCAAAATTTTATATAAATGAAGATTATTTCTTATAATGTAAATGGAATTCGTGCAGCAATTTCAAAAGGATTTATAGATTGGTTGCAACAAGCTGATCCCGATGTGATTTGCTTGCAGGAAATTAAGGCAACACCTGAGCAACTTCCATTGTTGGATTTTGAGCTTGCGGGTTATCCCTATCATTATTGGTTTCCTGCTACTAAAAAAGGATACAGTGGTGTGGCGATTTTATCGAAAATAAAACCAAACAATGTCGTTTTTGGTACAGGAATTGAGCACATGGATTTTGAAGGACGTAATCTACGTGTTGATTTTGATGATGTATCAGTAATGAGTTTGTATTTGCCATCAGGAACAAATAGCGAAAGGTTAAGTCATAAATTTATGTTTATGGATGACTTTCAAAATTATATTACGGAATTGAAAAAGGAAATTCCAAACTTGGTGATTTGTGGAGATTATAATATTTGTCATGAAGCAATAGATATTCATGATCCGGTTAGGAATAAAAAAACATCTGGGTTTTTACCCGAAGAGAGAGCTTGGCTTGATGCATTTTTAAAAAATGGATTTATTGACAGTTTTCGTTTTTTAAACAAAGAACCTGATAATTATACGTGGTGGACTATGCGTTTTCCTACTGCAAGATTGAATAATAAAGGTTGGCGTATTGACTATTGTTTAGTGAGTGAACCATTAAAAGACAGAATAAAAAGAGCACTAATTTTACCCGAGGCAAAACATTCTGACCATTGTCCCGTTTTAGTAGAAGTAGAATAGATTTTAAAATAAAATACAACTTAATCTTTAAATTATAAAAATGATAAAAAGAATCTCAATTGGATTATTAATTATGGCACTATCCACTTCTTGTGTGTCTAAGAAAATATATACGGATTTAGAAAACAAGTATACCGACTTAAAAAAGGAAAACAGAACCTTATCGGATGATAAAGATGCGTTGCTGAAAGATAAAAATCAGTTGGAACTGGATCAGTCTGCGTTAAAAACAGATTTGGATAAAGTAAAACAAGAGCGCGATAAATGGCTTGCAGAGAACAGTGCTTTACAAAGTAAAATGGATCTTTTGCAAGAATCGTATAAAGCATTAGAGAAAAACAGTAATGAGGCTTTGCAGGCTAACATGGGTAAAAATCGTGATTTATTGGCTCAACTGGATGCTAAAGGAAAAGCTTTGGCGATAGAACAAGAACGTTTAAATAAAAGTTCGCAACGTTTGCAAGAAATGGAATCTTTGATTGCTGCCAAAGAAGCGGCTATGAAAAAGTTGAAAGAAACATTGTCTAAAGCGTTAAACAGTTTTGAAGGAAAAGGATTGACGGTAGAGCAAAAAAACGGAAAGGTGTATGTTTCTATGGAAAACAAATTGCTTTTTAATTCTGGTAGTTATTCAGTAGGTGCCGAAGGAAAAAAAGCGGTAGTAGAACTAGGAAAAGTTTTGGGTGACAATCCAGATATTTCGGTTTTGATTGAAGGACATACGGATGATGATGGTTTTTCTAGCTCAGGACCAATTGCTAATAACTGGGATTTATCAACTAAAAGAGCAACTGCAATTGTGGCTATTTTGAGTGAAAACAAAGCAATCAACAAGCAAAATCTTACGGCTGCAGGAAGAGGAGAGTTTTCTCCACTCGCTAGTAACGCTACCCCTGAAGGGAAAGCGAAGAATCGAAGAATCGAAATTATTCTTACTCCAAGATTGGATGAAATTGCTGAAATGTTGAATGAAATCAATTAAAAAAGAAACAAATATTTAAGATTGAAAGGTTCAGAGTTTTTACTTTGAACCTTTTTTTATTGGTGTAAACGTTTCTAAAAGATCTGTTAATACCTTCTGACAACTCCACTAATAAAATTTACCTTTGTATCTTTATCTTTTAAAATTACAATAAATGAAATATACTACTTTACCCAATACCGATATAAAAGTCAGCAAAATTTGCCTTGGAACAATGACTTTTGGAGAGCAAAACAATGAATTAGAAGGTCATGCGCAAATGGATTATGCTCTGGAACAAGGTGTTAATTTTTTTGACACGGCCGAAATGTATTCCGTTCCAGCACGTCAAGAAACATACGGAAGTACAGAGAAAATTCTTGGAACTTGGTTTAAAAAATCAGGAAAAAGGGAAGACATAGTTTTAGCGTCTAAAATTGCAGGACCCAATCCTAATTTCACTTACATGCGTGAAAAAAATGATTTTTCGCCTGCAAGTATCAAGTATGCATTAGACAATAGCTTAAAGCGTTTACAAACCGATTATATCGATTTGTACCAATTGCATTGGCCAGAACGCAAAACCAATTATTTTGGGCAACGCGGGTTCACGTTACAAGACGATCAATGGGAAGATAATATTCATGAAGTTTTAGAATCCCTTGACGGATTCATTAAAGAAGGAAAAATTAAGCACATTGGACTTTCTAACGAAAATGCTTGGGGAATCATGCGTTTCTTAGAGGAGAATAAATACAATAACTTGCCAAGAGTAAAAACAATTCAAAATCCATATTCGTTATTGAATAGACTTTTTGAAAGTGCTTCTGCTGAGGTTTGCGCAAGAGAAAACATAGGTTTGTTGGCATATTCGCCTATGGGATTTGGTGTATTGTCTGGTAAGTTTTTAACCGGTGAAAAGCATCCTAATTCAAGGTTAAGCTTGTTTCCACAGTATTCAAGGTACAGTAGTGAACAATGTACGCAAGCAACAAAATTATACCAGGAAATAGCACTTAAAAATGGCTTGACCTTAACAGAACTTGCTTTGGCTTTTGTTGAACAACAGCCTTTCTTGACCAGTACTATAATTGGTGCTACTACAATGGAGCAATTAAAAGAAAATATTGATACAATTAACGTAACATTATCGGATGAGGTCTTGCAAGCAATAAATGAAGTTCAGGCTATTATACCTGATCCGGCGCCCTGATTTTTAATTGTAATATTTTTTATGCAAAGCCTACAAAAAATTTCTTTGTAGGCTTTTTTTATGGAATTCAAAAATCAGTACTATCTTTAGGTCTTTTTTGAGAGTTTTACGGAGATTTTAAAACTCAAATTCATCACTCACTTTCAATGAATCGACAGGAATAGTATCTCTTACTTTTAATCGAATAAGTGATTTTGCAGGACCAGAAATTACGATGGGAAGTCTTTTGTAAATAGTGTCCTCAATAGGAATTAACCCTCTTCGTATCATTATATTCGTTAAGAAGGAGACTTGTTTGTTAGCGAAATCTCTCAACTGCCCTTGGTCATTAAACTGGTACATGAATTTTTTTGGACTTGGAATAATTCGCGCCAGATACAAACATTCATTTAAGGTAAGTTCAGCAGGAGTTTTTTGAAAATAATAACGACTTGCTTCTCCAATTCCATACACATTTGGTCCCCATTCGATTATATTAAAATATACTTCAAGCATGCGCTCTTTGCTTGCAATTCGGTTATTTTCTAGGATATAAACCAATAGGATTTCTTCCAGTTTTCGGGAAACCGTTTTTTCTCTTGTAAGAAAAACATTTTTTATTAATTGCATGCTAATGGTACTGGCGCCTCTAGAAAATTTCTTGGTTTTTATATTTTTTACAATGGACTGTTTGAATGCTTCATTAATAAAACCATGGTGAGAAAAGAAAGAAGGATCTTCCGTAGTTAACACACATTTTCTTAAGTAAGGCGAAATTTGATCCAGTGGGGTATAATTGGGATTGGCATTTCCTACTAATACAGGACGTTGTAAAACATCATTAATGATAGCTCTATAGACAAATTCACCATTGAGTTTGTTGAGATTGGCTTCGCCATATTTTGTAATTTTTAAATTTTCTTTTTTCAAATTGCTATCAAAAACAAGTTGGTCTGGTTTGTTTTTGTTGAATTTAAAATTTAATTTATAATCAAATGTTCCTTCGGCTTCCATTCCTTGAAAATGAGTAAACAAACCGTCAGGAAGAGACGAGATGAAGTCTTGTGCTTTCATCTTTGGGATGTTTACTTTGAGTTTGTAAATCGTATCCAATTCAGTTTCATACGCTACATAGGGATGAAATTTTATGGCATTAAACTGTGCTGTAGAACTACTGTCTATCGAAATAAAATCGGAACCTAAAAGCAAACGGTAGTCAAAGCGAGCGTTTTTTATAAGGACATCTTTACTGGCAATTTTTGGGTGATTGATTCTTAGATTGGTAATCGAAGTGAAGCCGTCAATATGCAGTTCTCCTCCACTTTTATCAATATTTTCAATGTTCAATCGGATGGAATCAAAACTTGATTTTAAGTTATAACGCTCGTCAAAATAAGGCACTTTTATGGCACCAGTATCAATATTAAAAAACTGAAGGTCTGCTTTTTTATTTCGAGGATCTGCGTAGCCTTTGATTTTCCATCGTTGTGCAAATGTGTTGGTTTGTACATTTATCGATGTCTCTATTTTAGTATTTTCCAACACTAATTTTTTGATGTCAATAGTAGCTTTTTTTCCGTTGTCATCAAGTTTAAATTTGAGATTCTCAATTTTCATATCCGTAGGAATTAGATTGAGTGCTTTGGAAATAATGCGATACGCAAAGGCTGCATAATCTCGTTTTTCACCAGTACGTATATCGGTACTGTCTTTCTTTAAAAAGGCGGCAAAGTTTTTCACTTTTCCTTTTTGGACTAGTTGTACTAATCCATTGTTTATTTTTAAAGTCCCTAGTTGGATGTCTCCTAAAAATAGATGCCAAAAGTTAATACTGGTTTGCATTTTTTGAATCGTAAAGAGGGTATCTGCATTTTTTGGGACCAATGTTAATTCATTTACTTCTAATCCTGTTAAACCTGTAAAAGAAGCTTTTTTTATGGTTAAGTTACAATTGTATTTCTGTTCGATTTTAGTAGAAACTTGCGCTATGGATTGTTGTAAAAGAGAATCTCGGAATAGATAAAAAAGACAAAAAAGAACCACAAACAAGGCAGCAATTATTTTTACTGCAATCATTATCTTTCCTTTTTTGGTTTTCATGGATATCATTATTTTTTTATAAATAAATGGCTAATTTAAATGAATAGTTTGAATTTTAGCCTAAAGCGTTATAATCTTTTAGGCATATAAAAGCCACAATGATTTGAATTGTGGCTTTGTTAAATAAATTTTATTGAATAGATAATTAATGTGGTTCACTATAGAATTTTTTGACTTTGGCAACAATCTGATTGGAAGTCATATTATCTGATGTTTCCACAGATTTTAATTTTCCGTTACTGGTTAATTTGTCATCATTGATTTTTTGTTGTAGTTTAATCTTGGTTTCAGCTGGACCAAAAAGATAAAGCTCGTCTGATTCTTGAACAGAGTTAACAACATCTTTAAGAAAATTATTCATTTGATGTTTTTTTCTTTCTTCAAAAGTCTTGTCCGAATTAATGTGTTGGTTTCCTTGAAAACTTCCTTTGTCTCCCTCTTTATCATGATACACTTTGTTTTCTAAATTCGATTGAATTTCACATATAAACTCCTTACCATCATTCAAAGTCACTATGATTGCTTTTGTTGAGTCAATCCAAATACCAGTTTGCTTTTTCATGTTTTTTTAATTTTAAATTATATTGATTTTTTTAATCCTTTTTAATTTTTTAACAAAGACATTATATATTTCAATTAGTAGTTTTCTTGTAGAATAGCAATCAATTTACTGATTAAAACATGTTCGGATTTATTTTTACCCGAAAATGATTTTGCAATAGCTTCAGCAGTTTTTAAAATTAATTCTTTAATGGTGGTCGTAAATAAGTGTTGATGCTCTTCTCTAAAAATTTTAAAATCAAAAAAAACGTTCTCTATGTCCCACTGGTTGTTAATTAACCAATCAAATACGATTTCAATTTGGTAGCCCGAATCAGAACCGAATTCATCAAATGTGTTTTCTAAAGGAAGCCATTCTTTCTGGACGATTTTTTTTAATTGATTTATCTCTTCTTTTCGAATGGTGTTATCCGCAGCTGCAATACAATAAAATAGTTTGCCAAGTAGCTGGTAGAAACGTACCATTGTTTTGTCGGATGGTTCCATGTTAGAGCCCTTTAAGTATTTTTTTTTCAGAATTATAAATTTACAAAAAAACAATGGTAATAAAAATATAAATTATAGTTAAATACTTGTAAGTGAGTGCTTTTGAATTTAATTCTAGAGGTTGTATTACATTTAATTAGGTATAAAAAAAGAGGACACCCTTTTAAGGACATCCTCTTTTTTTTAATATATTTTAAACTTATTTTTTTGAATATTCTTTGTCTAAAAATAAATAGCGGGCATCATTTTCAGTCTTCTTTGATTTTGAATTGACATCAATAATCATAATTTCAGGTTGCTCTTCATTTTTTGCCATAGGCCATTTTGGAAGTCCATCCCCGTTTGGATTACCCGTTTTTATAAAGTTAGCAAAATAATTCATCATAGTTTCTGAAACTTTATAATCATCTTCCGACCATGCATAATCTTTATTACTGCTTAAATTTCCCATAGCATATTCAATTTCAGCCGAGTGAACAGCGCCTTTTGGGATTGGTGCCTTTGGGGTATTTGAGTTTTTCTTGATCACACCTCCAGCAAGACCAGCTTCTAGACTGTTGTCTCGCATTTCTGGTCTTGGGTGGGTATAATAGTAGCGATAGATAGGTTGCGTGCTGTTTTTTCGATGTAAATCATACCATTTCCAAGTGCTGTAAGCAATAAAACGGTCACCAGCTAAATCAGTTGCTGATTGTTCCGTTACTTCTACAGTACCTGCAGGATATAATTGAAGCACTTGATCTGCTTTGTCAGGATACAGTTCTTTTACTTTCTGGATGTAGGTTTCATTATTGATGTCTTTACCCATTGTTAATGCTTTGTAGGTCATTTCTTCGGAGTTCCATCCTACTAACAAAGGAATCATTGCTTGTTGTTTAGCCTCAAAGATTTCAGGCAGTAATTTGGGTAAAAAATAACCATCTATTGTGGTTTTGAATACGCCTAAACTTGTTCCAAGTGATTTTTGATATAGTTCAAAAGTGGACATAGCGCGGAGGTCTTTTAAAGTAGAAGCACCGATTTTATGTGCAAAATCAAGGCCTGTTTTTTCAGCTTCAGCTAAAGGTACAGGTGCTAAAGTAGGATAAATAGAACCACCACTTTCGCCAATAGCTCCTGCAATAAGACCTTTGGATAATGGGGAAGCCATTTGTGCACTCACAGCAATAGAACCTGCAGATTCTCCAGCAATAGTTACTCGTTTTGGATCTCCGCCAAATTTTGCAATATTAGCTTGAACCCATTTCAAGGCTGCATTTTGATCTAATAGGCCGTAATTTCCAGAAGCGTGATTGGGAGATTCTTTGGTTAATTCTGGATGAGAGAAAAAGCCCCAAATTCCTAATCGATAATTTACAGTTAAGGTTACAATTCCTTTCTTGGCCATGTTTTCTCCATCATATCTATTTTCTGATCCATCACCAGCGGCAAATCCTCCACCATAAAAATAAACTAAAACGGGTAATTTATCAGTTGATGTTTTTGCGGGTGACCACACATTAAGATAAAGACAATCTTCACTCATTCCATCACTTCTAAAACCCATATCACCAAAAACATTAGATTGGATTCCTCTTGGTCCAAATTTTTTGGTTTGTCTTATTCCGTTCCAGTTTGTTACTGGTTGAGGTGCTTTCCAACGCAAATTGCCTACTGGTGGTTGTGCAAATGGTATTCCTTTGAAACTTTGAATATTAGTTTTTATATCAAATTCACCTTCAATAATTCCATTTGTGGTGGTTATCTGAACAGGGAAGGCATTTTGATTTTCGGCATGTTGTGCTTTTGAAATTATAGGTGCTACAAGTAATAATATCCCTATACAGGTTTTTTTTAGATTCATATTTTTAGTTTTTTAGTATATTTATTAGTTCGTAAAAGATATAAATAGTTACAAGAAAAAAACTAAATATTGTGTTTAAATTGTTCGTTTTTTGAGCTTTATTGTGAAAAATGATTTCAATTAGTTCTATCCAAATAGCATACTTGCTACATCTTCAATTTTGGCAACTAATTCAATTTTTATCCCTGTATTTTTTAAACTAATTTTATTGTATTTGGATACGAAAATAGTGGAGAACCCTAGTTTTTCAGCTTCCTGAATGCGTTGATCCACACGATTTACAGGACGGATTTCTCCCGAAAGCCCTACTTCGCCAGCAAAACAAAAATCTTTATTTACCGGAATATCTTCATTCGATGATAAAATTGCGGCTACAACAGCCAAATCGATGGCAGGATCATCTACCGAAATTCCTCCTGTTACGTTGAGAAATACATCTTTGGCGCCAAGCCTAAAACCAGCTCTTTTTTCTAAAACAGCCAAAATCATATTTAGTCTTTTGGCATTGTAACCAGTGGTACTGCGTTGTGGAGTTCCGTAAACAGCGGTGCTCACTAGGGATTGTATTTCAATCATTAACGGGCGCATTCCCTCCAGAGTTGAGGCAATGGCCGTTCCTGATAATTCTTCGTCTTTATGAGAAATCAATATCTCGGATGGATTTGAAACTTCTCGTAATCCACTTCCTAACATTTCATAAATTCCAATTTCGGCAGTGGATCCAAAACGGTTTTTGAGTGATCGTAAAATTCGGTATACATGATTTCGGTCGCCTTCAAATTGCAGGACAGTATCTACCATGTGCTCCAGAATTTTTGGTCCAGCTATATTTCCATCTTTGGTAATATGACCAATTAGAATAACAGGGATATTGGTTTCTTTGGCAAACTTGATCAGTTCAGCAGTAGTTTCACGAATTTGAGATATACTTCCTGCTGTGGATTCTATATAATCAGTGTGCAGGGTTTGAATGGAATCGATAATTACAATTTCGGGTTCAATGGCTTCAATTTGTTTGAAGATATTCTGCGTTTTTGTTTCCGTTAGAATATAGCAATTCTCACTTGATGTCGTAATCCTTTCAGCACGCATTTTTATTTGTTTCTGGCTTTCTTCTCCTGAAACATATAGCGTTTTATATGGTAATTTTAGAGATATTTGAAGCAATAACGTACTTTTTCCAATTCCAGGTTCTCCACCTAAGAGGATCATAGAGCCCGGTACAATTCCACCTCCTAAAACACGGTTGAGTTCAGCATCAGTAGTATCCATGCGGATCTCTTGAGCGGAATCAATTTCGTTTATTTTTAATGGTTTGGGTGCTTTACTTTTGGTAGTTGGTTCGCTTTTCCAGGCTACTTTTTCTTGTTTTTGTATAATTTCTTCTGCAATGGTATTCCATTCTTTACAGGAATTACATTGACCTTGCCATTTGGCATATTGTGCGCCACAATTTTGGCAGAAAAAAGTAGTTTTAACTTTTGACATTATTTTTTTTGTGTTAAGCTTTTCATATCATCATATTTCTCAAACATCATGTCTTTGGTCAAGTCACCTATCTCTTCTAATTGAGAGGCATGTTGGTATTTTTGTGAAGCTCTTTTAGCGTCACCTTGTTTTTCATACATCAATCCTAACTCATAGGAAGCAAGCATTGATTTCGGGTAGTTTTTATCGGCGATTTCAGCTAATTTATCGAGTTCATTATAGGCTTTGTTTCTTAAAATTGCGGCTTCAATGGCTTTAAAGTCATTTAATCGAACGGGAATTTTTAGTCCCAAATTTTTTGAAATAACATCATATTTATTAATTAAATAATCAACATATCCTGCTTGAAGAACGACTATTTTTTCTGAAAATTCAGAAGAAGAAATAGGCTTATAAGCATCAAAAATTTGATACAAAGCACTAGGAATTGAATAGAGAACTAATGAATAATGCGAGGCATTGTTGAACTCATCATATTTGTAATTAATAGAAGTATTAGTTACTTTTTTAATATTGTCATCTAGTCTTTTAATGGGTTCTTTAAGTTGTCTAATGTCTCCAGAGGCGGAGGACAGATAATAAAAAACGGGTTGTTTTAAATTGGATAATTTTTCAGGAATCCTATTTTCCATTTCAGGAGCTAATTCAGGGCTTAATGAAATATAGGCATTAAAAAGCGGGTTGTCTTTATAAAGGAAAAAGTTTAAAAACCCAGCAGTTGTATCATGTCCAGCAATGATCCTAAAAGGGGCGGTACGGTATTTTTTTTCGATATAAGGGAGTAATTCTCCGCCAATGAATTCAAAAAAAGAAGCTCCTTTTTTTGTTGGTACACCCTCAACTTGGTCAAAGTTACTGTCAGCTATTCTTTCGTTATTTCTATTTTGGTTAATACCTACAATAATTGTTTCGGGTAAATCATCCCAATATCCACCGTAATTTAAAGCTCCGTTAAAAGGATCTAATAAGTATTCTCCATCTAGTAAAATAAGCAAAGGATACTTCTTTGTAGGGTTTTGTTCGTAAGATGATGGTAAGCTAATTGTGATTTGTCTTGTTTCGCCTAAAGTATTTGACTTGAAGGGCTCCGTAGTTTTTTGAGAAAATAGTGCAGTAGTAAAGAAAAAGAATAGTAGTAGATGTTTCATAATTTTTGACTTTATAAAAATTAATGGGAATGCGAAATAGTGTACCAATATAATACTTTTATTATTTTAATTAGTACAATTTGAGATGTAAAAAATGGTTTTTATCTACAAAAAACGCAATACTTTATGCGCATAACAATGCTGTTTCAATATAGAATTATATATTGAAACAGCATTTATCCTATTCTTGTTTATTATGTTAAGGAATTGTCGTTTTCATTTGGAAATATAATCCAAGGCTTAAATGTTTTTGCCTCTTCAAAGTCTAAAGTGGCATAAGAAATAATAATAATAATATCATCTTTTTGGACTCTTCTTGCGGCGGGACCATTCAATGTTATTTCTCCTGAATTTTTTTGGCCTTTGATTGCATAAGTGTCAAAGCGCTCTCCATTATTAATGTTTACAATGGAAACTTTTTCTCCTTCAATAATATTAGAAGCGAGTAAAAGGGTTTCATCGATGGTAATACTACCGATATAATTTAAATCGGCTCCAGTTACTTTTACTCGATGAATTTTTGATTTTAGTACTTGAATTTGCATGCTACAAAAGTAAATTAATTTAATGAAATGGTGTCAATCAATCGAATATTATTGACGATTACGGCTATAAAAGCACGGTATTTTTTATTTTTATTTTTTCTGATACAAGGCAGTAGCGAAGATTCGTCAGCAATTTGAAAATATTCTAGTTCAAATGAGTTGTTTTCAGTAAATATTTTTTTAACCCAGTCCGTTACCGTTTTGGAACTGTTTGTTTTAAATTTTTCTTTGGCCGTAGTTAAAGTTTTGTAAATCAGTGCTGCATCCTTTTTTTCTAGTTCAGTTAAGCGTTCATTTCTGGAACTCATGGCTAGACCATTTTTCTCGCGGTAAATTTCGCATCCTATTACATTGACGTCTAGATGGTTTTTTTTAACCATCATTTTTACAATTTGCAATTGTTGAAAATCTTTTTTACCAAAATAGGCATTTGTGGGAGTTACAATTTCGAATAGACGTTTTACAATGGTTCCCACACCATTAAAATGACCAGGTCTAAATTTTCCTTCCATTTGGTTTTCTAATCCGTCAAAATTAAACGTTTGAGATAGTATTTTTCCTTCGTAAATATCTTCAACAGTGGGTGCATAAAGAATAATATCAGTACTTAGACTTGCTATTTTTTCAATATCTTGATCTAACGTTCTTGGGTATTTTAGTAAATCTTCTGGATTATTAAATTGGGTTGGGTTTACAAAGATACTTACCACAGTATTTTCATTTTCTATCAATGATTGTTGCATCAACGAAAGATGTCCTTGATGTAAAGCACCCATAGTTGGAACAAAACCAATTTTGGAATTCAGGGTTTTAATAGATTTTAAATAGTCCATTAAAGCTGCTTTTCCATTGAAAATATGCATGTCTTTTTTATTAAAATTAAATGCAAACATAATATATTAGTTAATAACTGCATAAATTTTTGTAATTTTGCATGGTTTTTATTACCAATAAATTAAGCAAATTACAATATGAAAGATAAGAGGATATTATACGTATCATCTGAAGTGGTGCCTTACTTGGCTGAAAACGAGGTTTCTTTAATGTCTTACGATGTACCGAAGATGGTTAATGATCAAGGTGGACAGATTAGAATTTTTATGCCTAGATACGGGAATATTAATGAGAGAAGACATCAATTACACGAAGTAATTAGACTTTCAGGGATGAATTTGGTGGTGAATGACCTAGATATGCCTTTGATAATTAAGGTAGCTTCTATTCCTAAAGAGAGAATTCAAGTTTACTTTATTGATAATGATGAATATTTCAAAAGAAAAGCAACATTTGCCGATGAAGATGGGGTAATGTATCCTGATAATGATGAGCGTGCTATTTTCTTTGCTAAAGGAGTAGTAGAAACTGTTAAAAAACTGAATTGGGTTCCAGATATTATTCATGTTCATGGATGGATGGCTGCAATGTTGCCTATTTATATGAAACATTATTATAAAAATGAAGCATTATTTTCTGAAACGAAAATCGTTACTTCAGTTTATAGTCAATCATTTGAAGGAACTTTGGATGCTGAGATGATTAATAAAATTGGTCTTGATGGAGTTCCTTTGGAAGCAATACAAGACTTGAAAACACCTGATTACGAAAGCATTATAAAAGCAACTGTAAATCATTCAGATGCTGTTATTATTGCTTCGGATAGTCTTTCTCCAAGTTTAACAAAATTTATAGAATCTTCAGGAAAACCTTTTTTACCTTTCGTCCCTAAAGATGCATTCGCTGAAGCGTATAGTAATTTTTACAATAACGAGGTTCTGTAGTTTTAACTTTTATTATTTTATATGTACAATAATTCTTTTTTTAAGAAAATTCTAATTGTTACGGTTGTTCTTTTTTTGTATTCCTGTGATAAAGACTATAATTCAATTGGGGATGGTTTATTAGGTGACAATCATTTTGCTTTTGACAAATATACTTCAAGTGTTATATCTTACAATCAAAAAGTAGGCCCGGTTCAATCTAATAATCTTGCTGTAAATGCGTTAGGTGTTTATGATAATCCGGCTTTTGGTACCACTACGGCAAATTTTGCCAGTCAGCTTGCTTTGGAGACGATTAATCCAACAATAGGGAAAAACCCTGTAATTGAAAGTGTTGTTTTGACGATTCCGTATTTTAACACATTGAAATCTACGGATACAGATGGAAATCATGTGTATGAGTTGGATTCTATTTATGGTCCATCTGATGCTAAAATTAAACTAAGCGTTTTTGAATCTGGATATTACATGAGAGATTTAGATCCAGTTGGAGGGTTTCAAACTTCTCAAAGTTTCTTTACCGATCAAAATGCTGATTTTGATAATGTAAAAGTTGGTAATCGACTAAATGATTCTTCTGATCCAGTTGAAAATGATTCTTTCTCTTTTAGCCCGGCAGAATATAAATATACAGTAACCACAGATGGTAAAGATGTCATTACACGAGTTGCTCCAGGAATGCGTTTAAATCTTAATATGGATTTTTTTAAGACTAAAATCATCGACGCATCAGCTTCTGGAAAACTAGTTACAAATGATATTTTTAAAGATTACTTTAGAGGGTTGTACTTTAAAGTAGAAAAATCAGGAAGTAGTTCAAGTGCTTTGGCTATGATGGATTTTAAAAAAGGAAAAATTACAATTACGTATAAAGAAGACACTTCTGATACGGATGCGACAAGAATTGAAAAATCAATAAATCTTAATCTTGCGGGTAATACGGTAAATTTGCTGAATCAAAGTAACGTTAATGCTTCTTATATGGACGCAACTAATTCAGGAAATGTCAATACAACAATTGGTGATGATAAACTATATTTAAAAGGTGGCGAAGGATCGTTAGCTGTCTTAGAGCTTTTTGGAAAAGATTTGTATGGAGAAGATGGCTTAACTGGAAGTCCAAACGGAGTTGCTGATGAGTTAGACATTATTAGAAAAAGTGGATGGTTGATTAATGAAGCTAACCTCGTTTTTCATGTTGATGCAAGTGCAATGGCGAGTAGTTATGAACCTAATAGAATCTACTTATATGATTTAAATAATCATCGTCCAATAACGGATTATTATAATGATGCCACATCAGGAACTAATTCTAAAAATGGGAAAGCTGTTTTTGGTGGTCTTTTGGAAAAAGAGGCAGTGACAAATGGAAGAGGCGTTTCTTATAAGATTAGGATAACGAATCAAATTAGAGGACTTATAAAAAATGTGGATTCAACTAATGTAAAGTTAGGTCTTGTAGTTACAGAAGATATTAATGTAATTGCTTCTAATAAACTGAGAACACCAACTGCGATTTCTCAAGTGCCTAGAGCATCCGTTATGAATCCATTAGGGACCATTATTTACGGAGGTAAATCTACTGTGCCTGAGGATAAAAGATTGAAATTAGAAATTTATTATACTAAACCTAATTAATATAAAGCTATGTGTGGAATTGTTGGATATATAGGTTATAGAGAGGCTTATCCTATTGTTATAAAAGGATTAAAAAGGCTTGAATATAGAGGGTATGATAGTGCTGGTGTCATGATTTATGATGGAGAAGCTATTAAACTATGTAAAACTAAAGGCAAAGTGGTGGATTTGGAAGCAAAAGCTTCTAAAGAAATGTCTACTAATGGAACAATTGGTATTGGACATACGCGTTGGGCTACTCACGGTGTGCCAAATGATGTAAACTCTCATCCGCATCTTTCTAATTCAGGGGATTTAGTAATAATTCATAATGGGATTATTGAAAACTATGCTCCTCTAAAAGAAGAATTAGTTAAAAGAGGATATGTTTTTTATTCAGATACAGATACTGAGGTATTAGTAAATCTAATAGAAGAGGTACAAAAAAAAGAAAATATAAAACTAGGAAAAGCAGTTCAAATCGCATTAAACCAAGTAGTTGGTGCGTATGCTATAGCAGTATTCGATAAAAAAAATCCAGATGAAATTGTTGCGGCCCGTTTAGGGAGTCCATTAGCAATTGGAATTGGGGAAGGAGAATATTTTATTGCATCCGATGCCTCACCATTTATTGAATATACTTCTAATGCTGTTTATTTAGAAGATGGGGAGATGGCAAATATCATGTTGCATAAGAAGATGAAAGTAAGAAAAATCAAAGATGATTCTTTGGTGGATCCTTATATTCAAGAACTTCAAATGAATTTGGAACAAATTGAAAAAGGAGGTTACGATCACTTTATGTTAAAAGAGATTTATGAGCAACCAAGCGTAATCAAAGATACATATAGAGGTAGGTTGCATCCCAATGAAGGTATTATTCAAATGTCAGGTGTTGAAGATAATTTAGAGAAGTTTTTAAACGCTGATAGAATTATTATTGTAGCATGTGGTACTTCATGGCATGCAGGCTTAGTTGCAGAATATATTTTTGAAGAATTTGCTAGAATATCTGTCGAAGTAGAATATGCTTCTGAATTTAGATATAGAAATCCAATAATAAATAGTAAAGACGTTGTTATCGCTATATCTCAATCTGGAGAAACAGCAGATACGATGGCGGCAATTAAATTAGCTAAAGAAAATGGTGCTTTTGTATTTGGAGTTTGTAATGCAGTAGGTTCCTCTATTTCAAGAGAATCTCACGCTGGTGCTTATACACATGCAGGGCCTGAAATTGGTGTTGCTTCGACTAAAGCATTTACAACACAAATTACAGTATTGACAATGATTGCGCTTCGTTTAGCTAAAGCAAAAGGAACATTGTCTCTTTCTGATTTTCATATGTATTTGCAAGAATTAGAATTGATTCCTGTGAAAGTAAAAGAAGCATTGGAAACTAATGATCGAGCTAAAGAAATTGCAGCTATTTTTAAAGATGCACCCAATTGTCTTTATTTAGGTAGAGGATATAATTTTCCAGTTGCATTAGAAGGCGCTTTGAAGTTAAAAGAGATTTCATACATTCATGCTGAGGGTTATCCGGCAGCAGAAATGAAACATGGTCCAATCGCTTTAATAGATGAGCATATGCCGGTAGTTGTAATTGCTCCTAAACAAGGTCATTACGATAAAATAGTAAGTAATATTCAAGAGATTAAATCTAGAAGTGGTAAAATTATCGCTGTTGTTACGAAAGGGGATACTCAAGTTCGTGATTTAGCGGATTATGTTATCGAAATTCCTGAAACATCAGATGCTTTATCTCCATTGATTACCACAATTCCATTGCAGCTTTTGTCTTATCATATTGCGGTTATGCGAGGTTGCAATGTTGACCAGCCAAGAAACTTAGCTAAGTCGGTTACGGTCGAATAATTATAATCTTCATATATTATATAAAAGAAGCAAGACTTTAGGTCTTGCTTCTTTTTTTTGCGAAAATATTTTTTAAAATCTGTTTTTTTATGATAAACCTATTTTTTTAGTTAATTTTATATGTATGCATAGTATATTTTGTTTTTTTAACAATTTTTTATGGTTAATATTTAATAAAAGACAATATTGAATAAGTTAATATGGGCTAAATTTTATGATAATTATTAAATATTTTTAACGTTTTTTTAGTAATATCAAAAATATTTGTACTTTGGTGACATAAATCTTAAAAAATTAACCAAATGAGAGCTTATTTACTTTTTTTGTCATTGTTTTTTTGTAGCATTAGTTTTGCTCAGAATTCAATTTCGGGTTCGGTAGCTGACAGTAATGGCCAACCTATTATTGGAGCTAATATTAAAATTGTTGGAGAAGACATCGGTTCTGTTTCAGATATTGATGGAAAATTCATCTTAAGTTCTTCAAAAAAGCCTCCTTATACGATCGAGGTTACAAGTGTTGGTTTTATTTCCAAAAAAGTAAATATTTCATCAAATAATCAAAAAGTAAATCTTGTGCTCAAAGAAGAGGATAATTTACTTAATGAAATTGTTGTTTCTGCTTCAAGAACTCCAGAGCGTGTATTAGAATCTCCGGTAACTATTGAAAGAATGGGTGTTGCGGATATTAAAAAATCAGCCTCAGCGACTTTTTACGATGGTTTAGAAAACTTAAAAGAAGTTCAAATGAATACAAGTAGTTTGTCTTTTAAGTCAATTAACACGCGTGGTTTTGCAACAGTAGCGAATACTCGTTTTATGCAGTTAGTCGATGGAATGGATAATTCATCCCCTTTGTTAAACTTTGTTCTTGGTAACATGATTGGTGTTTCGGAGATTGATGTTCAAAGTGTAGAGCTTTTACCTGGAGCCTCTTCCGCCTTATACGGTGCTAATGCTTTTAACGGAATTTTATTCATGAATAGTAAAAGTCCATTCACTAGTCCTGGAATCACAGCTTATGCAAAATTTGGACAAACAAGTCAAAAAGCGGCAGGGAATAACGATTATGTAGATTATGGAATTCGCATGGCGCATGCTTTTAGTCCTAAATTGGCGGCAAAAGCTAATTTCACGTACATGCATGGTACGGATTGGTATGCTACTAATTATAATGACAAAACCGTTGCTGGAAGAGATAGAAGTCATGTTAATTATGATGGTATAAATGTATATGGTGATGAAGTTTCTACAAATATAAAAGGTGTTGGTCAATCCCTTGCTGGTTTAGGTTTGATACCTGCATCTGCAGTTAATTTACTTCCTAATTATAATGTAAGTAGAACGGGGTATAATGAAACTGATCTTACGGATAATAAAGCGAGTAATACTAAAATTGATTTTTCACTTCATTATAGACCTTTTGGGAATGAAAACTTAGAAGTTATTTTGCAAAGTAAATTTGGTTTTGGTAATGCTGTTTATCAAGGAGCAAATAGGTATTATTTGAATGACTTTTTTATGCAACAGCATAAATTAGAGATTAAAGGAAAGAATTTTTATGTAAGAGGGTATACTACAACTGAAGATGGTGGTAAATCATATGATATGCTATTTACAGGGATTAATGTCAATAGAGTGTGGAAAGACGATAAAACATGGTTTGGACAATATGCAGGAGCTTATGTTCAATCTACATTAGCAGGTATGACTCCTGAAAATGCTCATAAAATAGCGAGACAAACGGCAGACACTGGAAGATTAATTCCAGGTACTCCTGAGTTTAAGGCTGCATTCAATCAAGTTATTTCAGGTGAAAGTGTGCTTACAGGATCTAAATTAGTTGATAATTCTAAAGTATATCATTCAGATGCAAATTATAACTTTAAAGATGTCATCAAATTTGCAGAAATTCAAGTTGGAGGTTCATACAGACAATATCAATTGAATTCTCATGGAAGAATTTATACAGATGCTGATGGTCCTATTTATTATAACGAATATGGAGCGTATACGCAGTTGACTAAAAAAATGATAGATGACCGTTTAAAATTTACTGGATCTGTTCGTTACGATAAATCAAAAAATTTCGACGGAAATGTATCTCCTAGAGTTTCATTTGTTTATTCAGGTGGAGAAAGTAGAAGACATAATTTCAGAGCTTCATTTCAAACTGGTTTTAGAAATCCATCAACACAAGATCAATACATTGGATTTAATGTAGGAAGCGCCATATTACTTGGATCAGCTCCAGACAACTTAACAAGATATAGCGAGACTTTACCAGTTGCTACTGCAGTTGGACAAGCTTTGGCTGGTGGTCAAAACGTTGTTATGACTGGATTAAATGCATATAATAATTCTTATACAGCTAGTTCTGTAGCTGCTTTTAGTGCATTGGCAGCAAGTAACCCTGTTGCAGGTTCTGCATTATTAAGAAAAACAAATGTAAATTATGTAAAACCAGAGCAGGTTAAAGCATTTGAATTAGGATATCGTTCATTTATTCGTGATGTGTCAATCGATATTAATGGGTATTATAATATTTATAATGATTTTATTGGAAACTTGAATGTTGTGGCTCCTTATTACGGAACAGCACAAGACGCTCCAAATCCATTAGCTGCGGATGCCGGTGCGCAATCATTACACGCACTTCAAAACGGAAATTATAGAGCATACCAATTGTATACCAATACGAATGTTGAAATCAAATCGCTAGGTTTTGGTTTGGGCCTTTCTAAAAAAGTATACAGAGATTTCGAAGTAGGTGTTAATTACAACTATGCTGAATTTAATTTTGACCAAGCTAAAGATCCAAGTTTTGAAGCTGGATTTAATACTCCAAAACATAGAGTAAAAGCATCATTTGGTAATGAGAAATTATTTGAAAATTTCGGTTTCAATATTAGTGGAAGATGGAATAGTGAGTATTTATGGCAATCAACAATGGTTGATGGTATGATCGATGCCGCTACAGTAATTGACGCTCAAATTAATTATAACTTCCCAAAATTGAAATCTACATTAAAAATTGGAGCAGCAAATATTGGTGGTAAAGAATATGCTCAAGTATTAGGTGCCGGTTTAATTGGGCAACAATATTTTGCTTCTTGGACAATCAATCCGTAAGCTAATAGTATTCATTAATAAAAAAAAGACTTAAACAATGATAAAAAATTTCAAATGGCTACTATTGGTTTCGTTGACCTTTGTGGCATGTAATAGTGACGATTCAAATACGACTCCTGCTGAAGTACCTGCAACTTCAGGCTCGGCAAGTTTTACAAAATATGTGGCATTGGGCGATTCATTTGCTGCGGGCTATAGTGATGGTGCGCTTTTCAAAAAAGGACAAGAAGGTTCTTATGTTAATCTATTAGCACAACAGTTTGTTGAAGCAGGTGGGGGGGAATTCAAAACACCTTATACTTCTGATAATATCGGTGGATTACTTCTAGGAGGTAATGTTATTGCCGGAGTTCGTTTGTATTTTAATGGTGTTGGTCCAGTTTCTGTTGATGGTGTTCCAACAACTGAAGTGACAACTCACTTAACTGGCCCTTTTAATAATTTAGGTGTTCCTGGAGCTAAAAGTTACCATTTAGTTGCACCTGGATACGGAAATGTTGCCGGTGTAGCTATAGGTGCAGCAAATCCTTATTTTGCAAGATTTTCAACTGCAGCTGGAACTACTGTTTTAGCGGACGCCTTAGTTCAAGCACCAACTTTCTTTTCTTTATGGATTGGAGGTAATGATGTATTGGGTTTTGCAACTTCTGGAGGTGTTGGTGTGGATCAAACGGGAAATTTGAATCCGGCTACTTATGGTAGTAATGATATTACTGACCCTAATGTTTTTGCAAGTGTATACTCAGGATTAGTTACTAATCTAACTGCTAATGGGGCAAAAGGGGTTGTCGCTAACTTACCTTATATTACAACGCTACCTTATTTTACAACGGTTCCTTATAATCCTTTAACTTCAAAACTTCTTGGTAGTGGAAGTACTGCTGTTGGGGACGCTACAATTGGGGCACTTAATGCGCAATTGTATGGGCCATTGAAAGCAGCTTTAACTGCTTTTGGTGCAGGTGATAGAATAAATTTATTATCTACGACGGCTTCAAATCCATTATTGATAAAAGATGAGTCTTTAACGAACTTATCAGCTCAATTAACTGCAGCATTCACACCTACATTAGGAGTGGCTACCGCTACTTTTTATGGAAGTGTTTTTGGACAAGCTCGTCAAGCAAATGCAAATGATTTAGTTGTCTTGCCAACCCAATCTGTAATTGGTACTGCTCCAGCTGGAATTCCAGCTCCTTTAAATAAATTTGGGATAACATATCCTTTACAAGATAAAGATGTATTAATTCCAACAGAAGTTGCGATGATTAAAACGGCTACAGATGCTTATAATGTAACGATAAAAGCAATTGCGGATTCAAAAGGTTTGGCATTTGTAGATACAAAGACAATAATGACTCAGTTGTCAACAGGAGGTATTGTAAGTAATAGTTTTACACTAACATCAACTTATGTGACAGGTGGGGCTTTTTCTCTTGATGGAGTACATCCTGGTCCTAGAGGATATGCATTGATAGCAAATGCTTTTAGTGATGCTATAAATGTTAAATATTCTGCCACTTTGAAGAAGATTGATTTAGGTCTTTATCCAATAATTTATCCAAAAGTAATTCAATAAATTTGTAGTAAGATTAAAAAAATAGAGCCACCCGTTTTTAAAACGTGGTGGTTTTTATTTTTAGTATATTCGGATATTTTGAGGGTTTTAAACTTGATTTTAAGTTATCCATTAATTTTTTAATGTTTTTATGCGAAAAGGTGTTGATTTTTTATTTTAAAAAATTATCTTTGCACTCTGAAAAAAGTATCTAATCGGTAAATTTCGGTTGGTGGTATTTCATAAACCTAAATAGCTATTTAATAAATACATAAGTAATGTCAAAAGTAATAGGAAAAGTTGCGCAAATCATTGGTCCAGTAGTTGATGTAGTTTTCAACGGTAAAGATGTTGAACTTCCAAAAATTTATGATTCATTAGAAATCACAAAAAAAGATGGTACTTTATTAGTACTTGAAGTACAATCTCACATTGGTGAAAACACAGTTCGTACCATTTCGATGGACTCAACAGATGGTTTGAGTAGAGGTTATGAAGTAGTTGGGACAGGAAATCCAATTCAAATGCCAATTGGTGCAGATGTTTACGGACGTTTGTTCAATGTAATTGGTGATGCAATTGATGGTTTACCTGAATTGCCAAAAACGGGTGTAAACGGAATGTCAATTCACCGTCAAGCTCCAAGATTCGAGGATTTATCAACTTCATCAGAAGTTTTATTCACAGGTATTAAAGTAATCGATTTAATTGAGCCTTACTCAAAAGGGGGTAAAATTGGATTGTTTGGTGGTGCAGGTGTTGGTAAAACAGTATTGATCCAAGAGTTGATTAACAATATAGCAAAAGGTCACGGTGGACTTTCAGTATTCGCAGGAGTAGGAGAAAGAACACGTGAAGGAAATGACTTACTTCGTGAGATGTTAGAGTCAGGAATTATAAAATACGGGGATGAATTCATGCACTCTATGGAAAATGGAGGATGGGATTTATCTAAAGTTGATTTACCAGGAATGAGAGAGTCTAAAGCTACTTTCGTTTTCGGACAAATGAATGAGCCACCAGGAGCTCGTGCTCGTGTAGCACTTTCTGGATTATCTATTGCGGAATATTTCCGTGACGGAGCTGGAACTGACCAAGGAAAAGATGTATTGTTCTTCGTGGATAATATCTTCCGTTTTACACAAGCGGGATCTGAGGTATCGGCACTTTTAGGTCGTATGCCATCTGCGGTAGGATACCAACCAACATTAGCTACAGAAATGGGAGCGATGCAAGAGCGTATCACATCTACAAACAAAGGATCTATTACATCTGTACAAGCGGTTTACGTACCTGCAGATGATTTAACGGATCCAGCACCAGCAACAACGTTTGCTCACCTTGATGCAACAACAGTATTGTCTCGTAAAATTGCTGAGTTAGGTATTTATCCAGCGGTAGATCCATTGGATTCTACTTCTCGTATCTTAACTCCTCAAATTTTAGGAAATGAGCACTACGATTGTGCACAAAGAGTAAAAGAGATTCTTCAAAAATACAAACAACTACAAGATATTATTGCGATTCTAGGTATGGAAGAATTATCTGAAGAAGATAAATTAGCCGTTTCTAGAGCACGTCGTGTGCAACGTTTCTTATCTCAACCTTTCCACGTTGCTGAGCAATTTACAGGATTGAAAGGTGTGTTAGTTGATATCAAAGATACTATCAAAGGATTTAATATGATTATTGACGGTGAATTAGATCACTTACCAGAATCAGCTTTTAACCTTAAAGGTACTATTGAAGAAGCTATTGAAGCAGGAGAAAAAATGTTGGCAGAAGCATAATCTATTTTGAATGTTGAATTTTGAATTATAAATTAATTTAAAATCTAAAATTTAAAATTTAAAATAAATAAAAAATGATTTTAGAAATAGTATCACCAGAAGCATCATTGTTCAAAGGAGAAATAACTTCAATATCTGTACCTGGTGTTGATGGAAGTTTTCAAATTTTAAATAATCACGCTCCAATAGTTTCGTTGCTTCAAAAAGGAACTGTAAACATTACAGCACCGGATTTTAAGTTTAATAAAGAAACAGCAGGTTTATTCTCGAAAGTAAACGATCAGAATTATACGTTGGCTATTTCTTCTGGAACTATTGAAATGAAAGATAATAAAGTAATTGTATTAGTTGATTAGTGCAATCTTAAATTTATATAAAAAACGCCTAGCTATTTGTTAGGCGTTTTTTTATGCAGTAAATTGTTTTTTCAACTCTATTTTTGATCTTGATTTTTTTCGTTTATAAACGGTGTAATTACAAATGTTATATTGCGTTTTGTTTATTTTTTATAAGCTTATATAAAAGATATAAGGTTGATATAATCGCAAGCCCAAAAATGAATTTTAGATCAAATGTGTTGTTGTAAAATAAGGCCAAGCTAATTTGCAATAGAAACAATATGATTCCGATGATAGGTTTTTTCATGATTTAAAATAATTGAGTTAAGTAATCCGCTAATAATCCTGTTCCAATTCCAAAAATAAAAGTAATTGCTATTAATAGTGCTGGAATTTTATAGCCCCCTAATTTTTCTTTTGTTAATACTACTGTGAAAAGGCCATAAGAAGGAGCGGTAAATAGCATAGCCGCAATTACACCATTTGTAAAGCCAAGTTGCAATAATATAGTTCCTAATAAAATTTCGAATAATACAGGAACTGAAAGCATAGTTCCAATAAAAGAAACAATTATCAAGATTACAATTGGATTGTAAGCCAAGATAGTATGTAGTACTTCATTTGGGAAAAAGGCTCTAAAAAGAGCTGTGAATAGAGTACCAACAATCATTAAAGGAATTAATTTGTATGCGATAGTGCCTACGGCTATTAACCAATCTTCGGTGGCTTTTATTAAAGTTTGAAATATTGATTTTTCTGGAAAATAACAAGATATCTTTTCGAATACTTCACTTTTTACGGGAATAGCTTCTTTTTTAGTTATTAATTTTGATATTTGAGGAATAACGAATAATATCATTATTATGCTAAAAATAATTCTTGAAATAACAATAGCTGGATTAAAGATTCCAAACATAGTTACGATCCCAATGATGTTAAGTAATGCACCTCCGAGGATAATTCCTAGTGTTGCTTCAGTGCTTCCCTTTTGAGAAGTAACGCTAACACTGGTAACAGCAGAACAGTTGGCACACATATTTAAAGGCATTCCAAAAACACTTCCTATAGCGGCTCCTTTTATTCCTTTTAACTGTATTAATTCTTCAAATTTTTTCCAAGACAATAGTAATGATAGGGCGGCACCGCCTATAATAATTGCGAAGGTCATTCCAGTAGCATTTGCTTCCCAGAAATTGGCAACCCCTTTTATAGTTGCAGCTGCAAAATTATCATTTGTATCGATATGAAATCGTTCATGATACCCTAATTGACCATGTTCGTGTGGTTTATCGCATTTCCCTTCGATGCAGATTACTTTTTTAAATTCAGCTTGAAAACGGCTTGCGCTTAAAAATAGCGCAAGAAAACTAACTAATAATAGTAGTTTCAGGATGTTTTCTTTGTTTGTGTATGAGGTGGTAGTTGTCATTTTCTATCAAATTATTTTAGTATGTTTTTCTATTTGGAATTCTTTAGTTATTCAGCTCCATCACTTTTTGCCCTAGCAATGGCGATATTTCCAACTTTTTGTCCTAACTCTAATCCTTTTTCGCAATCACTTCTATAGTGAATACAGCCATACATTCTTGAATTTGAGGCTTCCAATGCCATTGCTTTAAATTGTAGCTCTTTTGAAGGAATTAAATAAGAAAGCAATGTTGATGCGGCAGCACTAAAAGTGGAATGACCAGAAACATAAGCTGGGAAATTGGGTGTTCCGGTAGTTGTTTTTATCGAAGGATCTACTTGTGATGGCCTAGGGTTGAAATACGTATATTTTGCATCCCAGCAAGAAATTGCGGCATCCATCATGGCGATATTTAATAAGGCCATGTTTCTCGCCCATCGTACTTCACTATAGTTTTCTTGTACAAATGCTTCTGTTGCAATAGCATTCCAGTGACCAGGTGGGGTGTAAGTGCCTACGCCGTCTGCCCAAAATGAAACGATTGCCATATTTTTTCTTGTTGGATTCTTACTAAAGTCTTTAATTTCAGCTAGCTCTTTAGCAAACTGAGGAGATTGTGTTGATGGAGGGGCTATTGGTCGGTTAGCAACCACCATTTCTGGAGTCATAAAGAAGGATTTGACTTTACCAAATAAGGGCAACATAGGAGGTCTAGCAGGAAATTCCAATGACTTCCATGGTATTTCTCCTTTTGCCACGGCTTGGTTTTCTAGTGATTTCCAAATTTCAGGTGTTCCAATCGCTGCGCCAGTACCATCAGATGTTGCTTTAGATATAAATTTGCCTGCAATTTTTCTACCTAAACTGATTCCTGCATCTATATCACTGCGAACATTTGCTCCAGAAATAATGCGATATAGTTTTTCTTCCTCTGCTTTTCCATCAATATAAGCGATTTCCGTAGGGAACAATAATTTTAATAATTCTACAGTAACTCCAGCCAAAACTGCGTCCTCTGACGGATAAGATGGCAAAGTACTTTTTGGAATTAATACTTGCAAATTTGTATCTACTGCGAATGGTGCTGCTCTGTTATACAGTTTTTTGTAGTACCAAGTTGCAATAAGGGCATCATATTGTGCCGCACTTACATACGCATATGACCTTGCAGCATAAGGAGGACTTGAGAATGGAAACTGTGGGTTTGCAAAAGGATTTGCTCCAGATGGGACAGGATAAGTTCCGTCTTCATTTTGATAAGGTGGACGATTATGGCGAGCCACAAGTGTACGCATGATTTCATTCCAACGCAATACACCACCAACGCTCCAGTATTTTATTATTCTTTTTTGATCTTCAGTTATGTTTTCTTGATAGCTTTTTATTTCATTTATTTCTCGCGTAAAAGCGGGCGTATTTGCTGCAATTGGAGCATCTAGCTGGAATTCATCAGGAGCTGTTAATAATATAGTTTTCCAATTACCCGCCAATTCATCATTGCTTTTTGGATTCAAAGTGGCATATTGTTCATTACTTTCGGTGATATCATTACTACACGAATAGGTTATTGTAAGTAATAAGACAAAAAGAGAGTTTCGAATTATTTTAATGTTTCTATTTTTCATCTTCTTTCTGTGTTTTTTTTAAATTTAAAATATAAAACAAACCACCATAGACAGTGTTTGATTGCCCCACATTTCTTCCGCTAATTACAAAGTTGCATCCGCTAACGATTGACAATTCAGGGAGGTTTTTAAAAGTATATTTAGAATTAAATCCGTATTTTAAAGTGTTCATAGTATTACTTATAAATGGCATATTGTTTTTTGTAATATCAAATCCTCCAGATTGTGTCACCCAATTATCAAGCACGGCTTCAGCAATTAATCTGCTAGAACGATAACCAAATCTAAAATTGACTGCTATGGCATCTGGCATATCGACTTTATTTGTATAATGAATTTCATCCGTTAAATAAGTATTTCGATCAAGTGAAGCATTCCCTCTTTTAATATACGTCCCTGAAATGGTTGTGAATAATTTCCCTATCTGATAATCTCCCATTAGTCTAATTTGCCCTGTTTTAGTATGTAAACCAATGCTTAACGGCAAATAATCTGGAGTATAGTTAGAAACGGGTGTCGAAAATCCACCAATTACATATAAGGAAAAAATACCATTACCTATATTTTTTTCTATAGTCATATACTTTAAAGTTAGGGATAAATCTTGAATTCCATTTTGTCCACTCATAGTTCCGGCAGAAGCATTTGTTTGTACATATGGCAAACTAAATAATACGTTTAAATTATCAGAAATACCATAGTTTCCCATCATTGAAATTGATTTTGTTGAAACGGTTCCCATGTTTAGGTTGTCTCTTTTAATACTTCCTTCCCAATATTGTTTCCAACTACTGTATTGGTAAATTGATCCAACACAAAAATTTTGTTTCCCCATCATAATCGCATCGGTATCTGTTTGGGCGTTCGTTAAAAATGCCGTTAAGAGGAAACAGCATAATATGGTTTTTTTCATTGTTTAGTGTAAGAATTGGTGATTACTCTATTTTTATTTCTTGTTTAATATTGTTTTGTTCGAATTTCCTGCAATTACTAGTGCTCCTGCAATTAAGACTACATTTTTGATGATGTATTGACCCACTAAAGTAGGGCAGTATGGAAAAGCATCAAAACAAACTTTTTGTAATATAAAAACTGGAAATAACGTAGCACACATGTGTAGTAATAGTAATATAATGGTATAAGGGATGAAGCGTTTCACAAGTAAACCAAGGCCAATCAGTACTTCGCAAATTCCTAAAATGGGGACAAATATTTCTGGTCTAAACCAATATACAGTTTCTTCTACGAGTTCTCCTGCGGGGCTCATTCCGAAAATTTTCAAAGCACCAAACCAAATGTAAACAATAGCAAGAGCAATGCGCATTAAGGTAATGCTGTGTTTTTCCATTTTTGTGCTAAATGAAAAATATAAAGAGTTGAAAGTAGCTTCCATAGTATTTTTTTTTGAAATTGTAAAGTTTCGGTTTTGTCTTCATTTTAGTAATAATAAATGAAGTGGTAATTGGGCAATTGTATTAATTGAAAAAAATTAAAAACGGACTATTAATTTTACTAAAATAGTACAGTAGACAAATTAATAGTCCGTCGCTTTTCGTTAAAATCTCGTTGATAGTCCTATATTGATTGTATAATCAGCAAATGCTGCATCTCCTTGAACATGAGTGCCAGTTGTAGCTGAATTTTCTTTATCTGTTACACTTTGTGTACGGTTTCTAGCTACTGCAAATGGAACCGATGCAAATAAAATCACTTTTTTATACTCGTAGTTTACCGATGGCTCTACTGACCAAATATATCCTGGTCGGCGAAAATCACCGCTACCACCTATAATATCATACACTGGGATTCCTTCTACTCTTGCACCAGCTGCTAATGTTAATCCATGGATGTGGTTAAATAAATAGTTAAAGCCCGCTCTCGCCATGTATTGATCAGGTACACTTGAGATAGCTTCATTTGCTAATCTTGGAGATAAAGTTTCTCTATAGGTTCTTGTTCCGTTTTGTTCTCTAGGATTGCTCAAGTAATAGAAGTTACCATACATGCCAAAATTGTCTGTGAAATTATAGAAAGTATTTAATTCTAATGTAATTCCAGTACCTCCATCTCCTAGTTGAATTGATTGGTCAACAGGACGCAACTCATTGGTGCCATTAGGACCTACATTATGCCAATAGTCTTTGTAATTATAATCTCCAGTTGCTAGTTTAAGTCCTAGTCCTAGTTGAACATTTATTTTTTTATTTTTATTAGGGTCTAATAACCATCTGTATACTGCAAATCGAATGTCACCTATTCCAAATGAGCTAGTCGTATTTCTTTCTTTTTTAACATAGACCCCATTCACAAGTCCATGTTCATATAATGAAGAACGAACATTATTTAAAATTGGGATGTCTACCATTGCTGACCAGCGATTGTCGATTATTCGAGTCAATGAAAGATTAACGATGGAGGAATAATTGATGACTTCCGTTCCTTGAATTAATCGGTCTTTGTTTTCAGTCGTTCCTGAGAAATGTCTAAAAGACTTAAAATAACGGCCACTAGTTGTAAATTGCCATTGAGCAACATTAGTACTGTCAGGATGAACCATCATGCAACTTGTAGCGTTTCCTTTAATGGCAACGCAACCTTGAGCATTGGTTTTTTGAGTAAGAAATAAATTAGAAATAAATAAAATAATAATAAAGACACTGTATAATGAAGATGATTTTTTCATCGTTTTACGTTTTAATAGGTTAGTTTGCTTTTAGTTAATGGTGAAAAACAACCATTAACCAAAAGTTTTTTTGAAATACAAGCTATGTTGCTATAACAAATGAGACTCCCTTCGAATGCCTTTTTATTGTTGACCTAATTTGGACAACAAAAAGCATTGAAAAGTTGATAAACCATGAACTAGGTTTGCAAATTGCTAAGACTAATAGAATGTAGTAACCAGTATAATTACAATAGGATACTATCCCAATTATAAGTTATACAAGTTCTCTAACAGCATGTAATGATGCTGCTAAAAATGCAGAAAAAATTAAACTATTTTAGGGGGCGTATACAGTGTGGACAAGTAGCCCGAGTTTAAATCCAGATTAAGATACCCAGAAAGTTTCTTTGAGTCTTGATCTGAGTTTGGAGAAAAATGAACACATACAGTTGTGTTAGGGATATAATCTTGAAGAAACGTCTTTAATAGTTTTTTTATTGGAGAGTTTTTAGAAGGACTACTATCAAATAATTGATTGTTGACTATGTCTTTTAAATCTTTTCCAATGACATCTCCATAGGAATTTCTTAAATAGTACAAACTAAGGATGTTATTTTGAATCCTTTTTTTGAAAATATGGTAACTTTTATTCTCAATTACAACATTCTCATTTACATATTCAAAATCAGTGTCTTCAATAAATGAATATAAAGTTGCGTTTAGTTCTATAACTTGAAACTCCGAATCGGGCGTTTTTTCTATAGCAGAAACCCATGCTTGCTCGTCTTGATAAGCAAACATTAAATAGTATCCCAGTACATTGTAAAACAATGATACTAATAAGAATAAGGATGCAATTCGTTTCATAGGCTTCGAAAATATAAAAACTATTTTACATTTGAATATTTTTTTTATTTTTATTTCACATAATGTAATTTTAATGCTAAATAACAGTTAAAACGACTTTATGTTTGTTAATTCATGAAAGAAATTGGTTATAAATTAAACTCGCAATTTATAATCCTAAAAAGTTGTTTATTTTTGTTGCTTATGATTCAACTTCCAAAAAAATTATCTGATAAACTGGAAAGCCGTTTGCAAAATAATGCATTGAGGCAATTGCCAATTAGCAAAGGATTAATAGATTTTGCATCCAATGATTATCTTGGATTATCTCAATCAGATACTATTTTCCATAAAACCCATCAATTTTTAATTGATAACAATGAAATTCATAATGGAGCAACTGGTTCTAGATTGTTATCAGGAAATCATAAAGTATATCAACAAGCCGAGGATTATATTGCTCAATTCCATAAATCCGAATCGGCTTTAATCTTTAATTCGGGCTATGATGCCAATGTGGGCTTTTTTAGTTCGCTTCCGCAAAAGGGAGATTTAATACTTTATGATGAATTATGCCATGCCTCCATTCGGGATGGTATACAATTATCTCATGCTAAAGCGTATAAATTTGATCATAATGATTTTGAAGATTTAGAAAGATTAATTCTTCGAAATCCAAATACTACCATTTATATTGTTACCGAGAGTGTTTTTTCTATGGATGGAGATGCGCCAAATCTGGAAGAATTAGTACAAATTTCAAATAAGTACGATTGTCTTTTGATTGTTGATGAGGCGCATGCTTTAGGAGTTTTTGGTGAAAAAGGGGAAGGATTAGTTCAAATGCTTCATTTACAAGATGCCGTTTTTGCCCGAATTATGACCTTTGGAAAAGGATTGGGTTGTCATGGAGCTGCAGTTTTAGGATCTCCAGAATTAAAAGACTATTTGGTCAATTTTGCTAGAAGTTTTATTTACACGACAGGACTTTCTCCTCACTCCGTCGCTACTATTTTAATGGCCTATCAATTTTTGGAAAATAATCAAGAAAACATCAATAATCTCCGTGAAAATATAATTCAATTTAATCAACAAAAGATTTTATTAGGCTTAAAACCTCTTTTTGTACATTCTAAATCAGCTATACAATCAGCTATTATTCCAGGAAATGAAAAAGTAAAGTCAATTGCTAAACAATTTCAAGAAAAGGGTTTTGATATAAAAGCAATTTTGTCACCTACAGTTCCAGAAGGGCAGGAGCGACTCCGTTTTTGTTTGCATAATTTTAATTCTAAAGAAGAAATATCAGAAGTATTAAGTTTGTTGGGTACCTTTGTGTTTTAGCTCAGTTTTACACAAAGTTTTAAAATTAAAAACGGAGGATAATTGGAAAAAAATTAACACACTAATTCTTTGTGTACCTTCTTTTTTCTCCGTGTATCTTTATGAAACCAAAAAATTCGTTTAATCATTATTATCAGTGGCCTAATTTATATGAAACTATTTATTACAGGAATTGGAACCGATGTAGGAAAAACAATTGCATCATCCATCATAACCGAAGCGCTAGAAGCGGATTATTGGAAACCCATCCAAGCGGGTGATCTAGAAAATTCAGACAGTCATAAAATACAGTCTTTTATTAGAAATTGTAAAACGGTAATTCATCCCAATAGTTATCAATTAAATACGCCAGCAAGTCCGCATCTTGCGGCTGAAATTGATGGAATTACCATTGACTTAACTAAAATTACAGCACCTGAAACTTCAAATCATTTGGTTATTGAAGGAGCTGGAGGGCTTTTTGTACCCATAAATAATGATGACTGTATCATTGATTTAATTCAACCTGATTACAAAGTAATTGTAGTGTCTAGACATTATTTAGGAAGTATTAATCATACGTTATTGACAATCGAAGCTTTGAAAAATCGTAAAATTGCTATTGCTGGAATTATCTTTAGTGGCGAAGAAAACAAAGCAACAGAATCTATTATTCTCCATAAGACAGGAGTGAAATGTATTGGAAGAATTGAGCAAGAACCTTATTTTGATCAAAATGTAATCCGAGAATATGCTGATCAATTTAGAGAAAATTTACTAAAATTGTAAGTGCAAGGGCAAGTTGGCATAAACAAACCTGATTTCAATGGTTTTCTTGCTTCTTGTCTAACACTTCTTTTATCTTTGCAAAATGAACTTAACAGAAAGAGACCGCCAGCATCTTTGGCACCCTTATACGCAACACAAAACGGCAGCACTTCCTATTGCTATAAAAAGAGGAGAAGGTGCTTTGCTTTGGGACGAAAATGACAAAGAATATATAGATGCCATCGCTTCTTGGTGGGTAAATCCTTATGGACATAGTAATAAATTCATTGCCGATGCTATTTACAAACAACTCACTACATTAGAACATGTTCTATTTGGTGGTTTTACGCATGAACCCGCAATTGTTCTTGGGGAAAGGTTAATCGAAATTTTACCAGATAATCAGCAAAAAATATTTTTCTCGGATAATGGTTCTACTGCAGTTGAAGTAGCTATAAAAGTGGCACTGCAGTTTTTTTTCAACAAAGGAGAAAAGAGAACTACCATTATTGCTTTCGAAAATGCTTTTCACGGCGATACTTTTGCAGCCATGGCAGCAAGCGGAATTTCGTTTTATACGCAGGCCTTTGAAGGGATGTTCATTGATGTAGTTCGGATTCCGGTACCTGTAAAAGGGAAAGAGCAAGAAAGTTATGAGGCGTTAAAAACTCAAATAAATAATAATAATTGTGCTGGCTTTATTTTTGAACCCTTAGTTCAAGGAGCAGCAGGAATGGTAATGTACGAACCAGAAACATTAGATCAATTAATCAAAATTTGCCAAGAAAATAATGTATTGACTATTGCCGATGAAGTGATGACTGGTTTTGGAAAAACAGGAAAAAACTTTGCTATGGATTATCTTAAGGAAAATCCAGATATGATGTGCTTGTCAAAAGCCTTGACAGGAGGTACAATTCCTATGGCGATTACCACTTTTACTTCAGCTATTTTTGACGCTTTTTATGACGAAGATATTAATAAGGCATTATTTCACGGACATACATTTACCGCAAACCCTACAGGTTGTGCAGCAGCTTTAGCTAGTTTAGAATTGTTAACTACTTCCGAAATGCAGGCTAATTTAGTTCGAGTGAATGCAAGTCATCTTGCTTTTCAAAACAAAATCAAGCAGCATCCAAAAGTGGAGACTACCCGAGTTTTAGGAACTATTTTTGCTTTAGAGATAAAAACAGACGGTGTAGCAAGTTACTATGGAAGTATGCGAAACAAACTCTATGATTTTTTTATTGAAAATGGAGTGATTTTACGTCCCGTAGGGAATATTGTTTACATTTTGCCACCATACATTATTTCCAATATCCAATTGCAAAAAATATATCAAGTAGTCGAAGATGCTCTAGAAATAGTTTAAATTTTTAGAAAATAATTTTCCTAAATATCAAAAGGAATCACAAAGATTCGCAAAGTTGTTATTTCAGCTTCAATGCTAGTGCGCTTTGAGAAAAACTTTGCGACCTTTGTGGTTAAATCAATACAACTTTGTCTCAAATAATATCCATCACCGCACTTTCATCTGTTTCTCCACTAGGAAATGATTCCGTAAAAATCTGGAAAAACTATCTTCAAGAAAAACATTTTTTCGTAAAAAAAGAATTAGATAAAATGGCGACATTTATAGCGCCCTTAGATCCCGATTCAGTGCAAGAAATAGAAGCATTGAGAGAATCGGATAATAAATATAAATCATTAGACAATTCAGTTTTATACGCAATGGCTGCATCTCGAAAAGCAATTGTAAATGCTGGATGGGAGAAAGAAGCCGTTTTCGGGATCAATATTGGTTCTTCGCGAGGAGCCACTGATTTATTCGAAAAACACTATAAAGAATACTTAGAAACGGGAAAAGCGCAAACATTGGCTTCGCCTACAACAACTTTAGGAAATATTTCTTCCTGGGTTGCTCACGACTTACAAAGTACAGGTCCTGAAATTTCGCATTCAATCACTTGTTCTACTGCGTTGCATGCTATATTGAATGGAGTGGCTTGGTTAAAATCAGGAATGGTAGATAAGTTTCTAGTTGGAGGAAGTGAAGCTCCCTTAACTGATTTTACGATTGCTCAAATGAGAGCACTAAAAATATATTCTCGAAATGATGATGTGTATCCTAATCGTGCGCTGGACTTAGAGAAAACTCAAAACACGATGATTCTGGGTGAAGGTGCAGGGGTTTGCTGTCTAGAAATTGGAAAAAAAGAGAATGCCTTGGCTTATATTGAAGGAATTGGTTATGCCACAGAATTATTAGAGCATAATATTTCCATTTCGGCAGAAGCCACTTGTTTTCAAAAATCAATGAAAATGGCATTGAAAGAGACTAAACTTTCCGATGTTGATGTGATTGTAATGCATGCTCCAGGAACTATAAAAGGAGATTTGACAGAATATCTTGCCATTCAAAAAGTTTTTGGTTCAACTCTTCCCTTACTGACGTCAAACAAATGGAAAATAGGGCACACTTTTGGCGCTTCAGGTTTATTAAGTTTGGAACTCGCTCTATTAATGATGCAACACAATAGGTTTATTGGAGTCCCTTTTGCAGAAGTGCAATCACAAACCAAACCCATTAAAAAAGTATTAGTAAATGCTGTTGGATTTGGTGGTAATGCTGTGAGTGTGCTTTTGTCTTGCCCTTAAATTTATAAGATAACTTTAGTTGTTATAATTTCCTTGTCCTCTAATGTTGTTTTTACGATAACAACTTGGTTATTGATACTTAAATCGGTCGTACTGAATTTTAAATTGTTAATTTCTTTTTGACTGTAAATTAACTTTCCACTTATATTAAATATTTGTATTGATTGAATTAGCTTAGTTTGTGAATCTAGTTTAATTTGTTTCCCTTTTTTATAAACTGCAAAATTACTGTTTGATGGAGTAAAGGTATCGGTTCCTAATGTTTTATTAGTGTATTTTATTTCAAATCGGTCATTAAAAACACCTTTTTCTGTTGTGAAATCATATGGTTTTTCTGTTAAGTTATGAGTAATATCGAGTAATTTATCTTCTAAGTAAACCACTTGAGTTGTAAAATCACCATCAACTTGGTCTATACCGATGCTAAAATCACCATCAATAACGGTTGTATATCCAATAGGTACTATATCAGTATCTTTAAATGGTAAAGCACGCCCTTGTATTGTTAAAACCTTGTCTTCATTGATGCTGTAAAAATCGACAAATTGATTTCCATCAAAACTTTCGCCATCAAATGAATCATCATAAGCATCAGTAGCATCAGTTACATATCCAATTAAAGTTTGTTTAAAAGCCCCTTGATCATTATATAAGTCAAGCCATAATCTATTTTTCTCAATGGATTTATTATCAGTTGTTTTTGAATTGGTTTTAAATTTAAAAAACTGATTATTAGTTCCTGTTACCCCATTTGCGCCCACTCGCATACTGTTGTTAAAAGTGGCGGTACCACTCGCTTTACTGGTGGTAAAAAAAGCCTGTCCCGAAGCAATTTTTCCAGTAGGAATAGAGGCATTTACAGCACCTGGGTTAGTAGAACTTATTGCTTTGGCAGTACCAACTCCTCCAGTTAAATTATAAGATGCATAATCATTTGATGTGTAAGCATAGGCACCAGATCCTGGATTTGGTGTGTTTAAGGCGATGTCAGTATTGTGTGTCCATAAATAAATGGTTCCTTCTAATAAACTACTATTAGCTGTTAAAAATGAGCTCGCATCCAATGCTGATGGATATGGATTACCCAATAGGTTTGAATTTCCAGCTATACCAATTCCAATGGTGATGACACCATTATTAGGTACTCCTTTAAATATTCCATCAAAAACACTCAATGGTTGTGGTGAAACATAGTCTTGAGGACCACGTATAATATAGCCTTTTCCATTTACCATTGTAATAGAATTATCCTCTTGTTTCCAATCATCTATAGCTTCATTAAATGAATAGAATTTACCGCCTGCAGTATTTGGTGAAAGCTTCAATAATGTTTGAGGAGAAACGGGTGTTGACCAGTAGGTATAATCAAATTTATCTATAGGAGTTGTAGAACGGATGTAGGTGATATCCCCAGAATTAGTATAGTTGTCTTTAGCTTGAACAATACTTCCGTTGTTTTTTACAATTAAGTTTGAATTAGTGTCAACGGTTAAAGTAGTTTGTATTATTAAATTTTTATCAGATTCAACCGTTAAAGTATATCCATTTGAAACTTGACAGGAACACACACTTAAATCATTAGTTAAGGTCAAATTATCTGATATTACTACTGGAGTTGTTGCATCAGGCGTACCATTCCAAGCACCAAGAGAGTAGGTTAATGAAGCAGGAACTGTAATTGCAATAGGAACTGTGTTTTTTATAGTACAAGATCCGCTTTGAACAACTGCTCTGTAATATCGTGTTGCACTAATATTTCCCATTAGCGCACTAGTTAATGTAGTTGCGGTTGATGCTATATCAGTAACTCCACTAGTAAAAGCATTGTCATTTGCATATTGCCATTTTGTAATACTTCCTACATTCCCGGCTATTGTTATCGGGTTTGGACTAGTATTTTTACAAATCGTTGTTGCAGCTGAACTTAATGTGCCTGCTGTGGTTCCAGTATTGACAGTAATTGTTTTTGTTATACCTGTCGTATTATAAGTTGAACAGTCTATTATTCTTGTCCAATACGTTGTTGTAACACTAGGGTTTATTACGTAATTAGCAGTTGTTTGCCCGGCTATTACATTGCTTCCTATTGTACTTCCTGTTCCCCATTGATAAACGGAATTTGAGGCCAGGACTCCTCCAGTAGCAATCAAAGTTGTTCCTCCCTCGCCCGTACAAAGCGTACTTGCTCCCGATATGGAAGTAGGAGCTGTAGATGTTTTACAGACGGTATAGTTGAATGAAACTCTAGATTGTCCTCCACTTTCAAAATACTCTAAGACAAAATTGGTGTTTCCACTTAAATAAATAGTTGCCGTTTTTGATTGATAGGCATGACCTGTCCAATCACTTAAACTAGTTAAAAAAGTTGCTCCGCCATCAACACTTAAACGATATCCATCATCCCCTCCAACCGTAAAAGTATAATAGCCTGCGTCGAGGTTTTCTTGCATTTTAAAGCGTATAGCAAAATAATCAGCATAACTGGAGCACAAATTAGGTCCAGAAATGGAACCATTCACTAAATCTAAATTAAACATTTCAGATTGCGTTATATAGCCAATGTAGTTTGTTGTAAAAGCATTACTTGGTGGATTTCCTGTATTTGTTGGTGCATAAACATATCCAATCCATGAGTTACTACCATAACTGGTTTGATCACCTGGGTTTGGATTTACAGTTACTAATTGTGATGCAGCTCCAGTTGTGACATTACATGGAGAAGAATCAATTCTTCTTACCCAATAGGTTGTGCTCGTAGCTGGGGTAACAGTTATTGAACTTGCTGTTTGTCCTGCAATAATATTACTACCTACAGTTCCAGTTCCCCATTGGTAAGTTGTGGAGCTATTTGCTGAACCTCCAGTTGCTGTAAGGGTTGTGGCAAATCCATTACAAATGTTGTTATTACCCGTAATTGAAGTAGGAGCGGTAGAACAAGGATCTACGGTATAGTTAAATGATACTCTTGAATCTCCTCCTGTTTCAAAATATTCTAAAACAAAGTTTGTATTACCACTTAAGTAAACAGAAGTTGTAGAACTAACATACCCATGGTCGTTCCAGTTGTTGATTATATAGGTTGTTCCACCATCTATGCTTAAACGATATCCATCATCACCACCAACGGTAAAATTATAAGTTCCTGCCGGCATGGTTTTATTCATTTTATACCGTACTGCAAAATTATTAGCATATGTACCACATAAATTTGTTCCTGAAATAGACCCAGATCCTAAATTCTGATCGAAAATTTCTGGTTGATTGACGAATCCTTGGTAAGTAGTTGTGAATGCATTGCTGGGAGGATTTCCACCGTTAGTATTTGCATATACATAACCTATCCATGCGCTAGCTCCATAACTAGTTTGGTTACCTGTTATAGTACACTGAGCATTTGATGACTCTATAAATAAACAAAAAAAGAATAGTAATAGTAATTGTTTATGCATATTAGCATTAATTAAGTTTATGGACTAAAACTCTATTTACGATGTTTAACAAAAAAAGGTTTTACTTATTAAAATTTAATCGACAAGTAACCGTAAAATCCGATAAATTAATCTTTTACAAATATATGTAAAAGATTTCTTGTTATTTAGATTTTTTTTCTAATTGAGTTTTACCCTGTATTTTTCTAAAATTTTGGGGTAATTATAAATTTTGAGGTTTAGTTTTACTAATTTTATAAGTTTTGCGATTGTGGAGGGTGCCTTTATTTTTCCTGACTATTTGTTTTAAAAGCAATTGCAAATTAGTAAGTTATTTTGGAGTTTGTTCTAATTCTTTGATTTTCGAATAGATCAAATCACTTTCAAATCCTTTTCGAAGTAAATAGTCACAAAATTTCTTCCTTTTTTTTAATTTATTTGATTCGTGAATTGATTCCCAATGTCTTTCAGCTAATACATGAAATGTTGTTTCATATTCTTCGGGTGTAAATTCTTTAAGAGCTAGGTTAATATTGTAGCTAGTTATATTTCGAAATTTTAATTCGTTAACAATTCTAATCTTTCCCCAATATTTGATTCGGTGCTTTCCTCTTGCAAAACTACAAGCAAAACGACTTTCGTTAAGAAAATTTTCATTTATAAGATGAGTTATAATAGTGCTTATTTCCTCTTGATCCATTTTCATGCTTCTCAATTTTTGCTCTACTTCATCATGACAACGTTCTTGATAGGCACAATAATGTTCTGCTTTTTTGATAGCTTCTTTTATGGAAAATACATCTTTCATTTTGGATTTTTAAGGGTTTTAAATTGAAATTCTAACTTAAAAAAGGTCAGTTTGTTATTTAATTTAGTTGTATAAAGAAGGATTTATTTATTAAAAAATAAAGTTACAATGAATTGTATGTAAGGTATTTAGTCGTTTTATGTGTGAAAAATGATGTTATATCGGATTAATGTGCAAGTTAACGACTTTGTTGTATTGTTTAATTTATTTTTAATTTATTTTGTATATGTAAGTTTTTTCTTTTTAGAGATTACACTACTTTGAATATTAACAACTTAGGGAAATATGATAAAAAAATTACTCCTGCCCTTTTTTTTAGTCTTAGTTCAGATTACCGCTTTTGGAGCAAACATTTCGAGTACATCAACTGGAGGTAATTGGTCGGCATCGTCAACTTGGGTTGGAGGTGTAGTTCCTGCTTCTACCGATAATGTGACGATTGTTTCCGGAAGCACAGTGACTCTTGATGTTACACCTATTTACGCAAATACTATAACTATTTCTGGGACATTAGATTTAAATAAAAATGCCGACATATATTTATATTCTTCATTAATTGTTGTAACGTCTCCTAATGGTCACATTAATTTTGATCATTCTGTATTGAGATTACCTTCAAATGTTGCACTATATCTTCAAAATGGTTCAGCTAGTTTGAATGGAAGTTGTAATAATAATGATGAAATTTTTGTAGGGGCTACTCAATATGCGGTTTGTGTAGGTGGTGGGGCTTTGTACTTATTTGATCAAATTGAGACTGCTGGAGGTATAAATGTTGTTACTACAGGCGCTATCGGAACTTCACAAATAATTTGTAGTGGAGTTACCCCGTCAACATTGACTTCTACGACACCGGGTACAGGTTCTGGGACAATTACCTATGAATGGCAAACGAATGCCAGTGGTAGCTATGTTACTATAGGTTCAGAAACGGCAGCTACATATTCCCCACCTGCTTTATCTTCAACAACAAGCTATAAACGAAGAACGAAATCGGTTGTTCAAGGAACTACTTTTTATTCAGCATATACAACAGCTGTGACTATCACAGTTAATACTTTTCCTAATAATATAAGTAATGGTTTTATAGCGAGTACTATTTGTACTGGAGGTAGTCCACAACTGATATATGATGCAGATGATACCACTTTTACAACCCCATACAGTATAACTTATAAAAATGATACCACTTTACAACAATTTACAGTCTCAATACCAACTGCTTCGCCTTATAGTTTTACGCCAGGGGATAGTCCTACATCCAATACTGGGTATACTATAGTTTCAATATCAAATGCGACGTGTACCAGAACCAGTGGTATTATAAATGCTGGGGCTAATTTAATTGTTAGACCTATGGCTAATGCAACAATTAGTGGTTCAACAACTGTTTGTGCTGGTGCTTCATCTCCTAATATCACTTTTACAAATCCTAGAACTGTGGCTATTACAGTTATTTATAATATAAATGGAGGTTCTAATCAAACTGTTAATATAAGTGCCAGTAGTAATGTAAATGTACCAGTTGCAACAACTGCTACTGGTATTTTTCTTTATAATTTAGTCAGTGCAACTTATCAAAGTACACCTAATTGTTCTAGCACAATTTCAGGAAGTGCTACGGTTACTGTAAATCCTAACTTACCTGCAAGTGCAAGTATTGTGGCTTCTCCATTAGGAGCGATTTGTTCAGGGACATTAGTAACTTTTACAGCTACACCAATAAACGGAGGCGCAAATCCAACTTACCAATGGTATAATGGAGTAACAATAATAAGCGGAGCGACATCTTCAACCTATACATCTTCAACGTTAGTTAATAGTGATGCTATAAAAGTAATAATGACTTCAAATGCAACTTGTGTAACAGCTAGTCCAGCAACTTCAAATACTCTAATTATGACAGTGAACCCAAATTCACCAGCGAGTGTAAGTATTGTAGCTTCTCCATTGGGAGCGATTTGCTCAGGAACATCAGTAACTTTTACAGCTGCACCAATCAATGGAGGTACAACGCCAACTTACCAATGGTATAATGGAGCAACTTTAATAAGTGGAGCTGTCTCTTCAACCTATACCTCTTCAACCTTGTCTAATGGAGATGCGATAAAAGTAATAATGACTTCTAATACAACTTGTGCAATAACTAATCCAGCAACTTCAAATATAGTTACAATGACTGTTCCAGCAGCTGCTATTTGGAATGGATCATGGACAAATGGTCCTCCTACAAGTGCTCAAGCGCTTATATTTAATGGGTCATATACTATAGCAGGAGATATGGAAGCATGTTCTTGCCAAGTGAATTCCGGAAACGTTACCGTTAATTCTGGAGTTACTTTGAAAATAACTAATGGGGTTACTATTTCAAGCGGATCGCTTAATTTTAATAACAATGCAAGTTTAGTACAAATTAATAATTCGGCTACCAATATTGGAAATATAAATTACAATAGAATAACCCCGGCAATTATAAATACCGATTATGTTTATTGGTCTTCGCCAGTTTCTGGGAGTACTTTGGGAGCTTTATCCCCAAATACACTAGCAGGAAAGATGTATTCATATGATGCTTTTGCCAGTCCTGAGGATTGGAGGCAAGAATCTTCAGGAACAGTTATGGCACCTGGAAAAGGATATATAGTTAGAGGGCCAGAATATGCACCACCTTTACCTCCATTTCCATCCCCTTTTTCTGCTACTTTTGTAGGTATTCCTAATAATGGAATAATTAAAATTCCCATTGGAGGAGTAAATACTTCAAACTTGATTGGAAATCCTTATCCATCAGCATTGGACGCTGATTTGTTTTTATCTGCAAATAGTGCTGTTCTAGAAGGAACTATTTATTTTTGGACACATAATACAGCAATTCAACTAGCCTCAGACATTATTGATGGAAGTGCTGGTTCTGGAGCTTATGCTTATACCTCTAATGACTATGCATCATATAATTTTACAGGAGGTGTTGGCGTTGGAACTCCAGCTACTACTTTAGGTTTTAATACTTCAAGTATCCCATCTGGAAAAATAACATCAGGGCAGTCTTTTTTTGCAACTAGTGTTGCTAGTGGTCAAGTAGCAACATTTAATAATGGCATGCGAGTGGATGTATTAGGAGTGAAACTAGACAATTCTCAGTTTTTTAAAAATGCGTCAAACTCTAAATCAGTTGAGGTGATTGAAAAAAACAGAATTTGGTTAAACTTGACAAATACTCAAGGTGCATTTAAGCAAACATTAGTAGGGTATATTTCAGGAGCCACAAATGATTTTGATAGTGGATATGATGGGGAAAGTTATGACGGGAATGAATTTATTGATTTTTATAGTGTTTATAAAGATAAAAATTTGGTAATTCAAGGTAGAGCTTTACCATTTGAAGATTCGGATACCATTTCTTTAGGTTATCGTTCCACCATTTCAGGAGAATTTACTATAAATATTGATCAGGTTGATGGTTTATTTGCTGGTAAAGCCATTTATTTAAAAGATAATGTAACTAATAGTATTCATAACTTGAATGAATCTGCTTATAATTTTAAAACTGAAACAGGTACTTTTAATGATCGTTTTGTGTTAAGTTATACTAATAAAATGCTTGCAACTGATAATTTTGATATACTTGAAAAAGGAGTTTTAATTTCAAATAAAAATAAAGAAGTAAAAATAAATTCATCAGTTGAAAATATCAATACGGTAGTAATTTATGATTTATTAGGAAGGCAAATTTATAAGAAAGCCAATGTGAATAATAAAGAACTAATTATTCTAAACTTACTTTCAGCTAAGCAAACAGTGTTAATAAAGGTAAGTTTGCAAGGAGGAGAAATAATCCATAAAAAAATGATAAACTAAAATTTTTAAAAAAGTATATATCTAATCCCATTTTGTTTTGAACAAGATGGGATTTTTATTTATAGATTTTTTTTAAACTTATATGTTAACTTTTTTATACTACTATTTTTTGATTACAGTTTTTATTAGAAAATTAGTATTAATAGAGGTTGGTTGTAAACGCGTTTTGTTTTACAACAAAATGAACTGGTGTTTATAATAATTAAAATAATGAGCTCTCTTTATTGCATTTTAATGAATTTAAAATTTATTGATAAAAAAAGCAAACACTGAATGTTTATTTTGTGCGATTTTTTTTTCAATCCATTCAAAACCTGTTCTTAATCGGATTTAAACGCTTATTGCCGATTAAATTTTATAATTCATAAAATGACAAGCGATATTGCTAAAATCTATGTGGTTTTGTTTTTTTTAGAAAAATAAAATGGACTATTTAGAAGAATTATATATAGAATTTACTCCCAATTTTTTTAAAAATGCCATATGAATAGAATTTTACTTTTAATTAATAAGAAAATAATTTTTTGTATTATTTGTTTAATAATTTCTAATGTTTCTTTCAGTCAAACAACTCTTTTTCAATATGACTTTGAAGGTTCCTATAATCCAAATATTAATAATACCGTTGGGACTCCATCGATAGCTCAAAATGGTGTTTCAAACGCGTTGATTAGCAATAGTAATCCATGCAGTGGAAGTAGATCTTTGGCAGGATCTAATTGGAACACAGGGGATTATTATTTGTTTACAGTAAATACGACAGGTTATGAAAATATGATATTCTCATATTGTAATAGTATTAGTAATAATGGTATTGGATCTTTTTTAGTTTTGGTAAGTTCTGATAAAGGCGCTACAACAAGTACTATAATTACGTCCTATACGCCTACAACATCTAATGTTACAAAAACAAGTATTACTTTACCAGCTTCTGCTAATAATAATTCTGAAGTTTGGATTGCAATTTACAAAGATTCTAATTCAAATAATACTAATAGGGTATTATATATTGATGATGTTACTTTAAAAGGTTGTCCAATTAGCGCAGGTACCTTGTCTGGTACCCAATACTTATGTACGTACGGGACAACAACTTCTACGTTTAGTTCAACAGTTTCTGGAGGAACCTGGTCAAGTAGTAATACAGGTATTGCTACTGTTAACGCATCTAGTGGTTTAGTTACGGGTAAATCAGCTGGTACTGCAGTTATTACATATACAATAGGTGGTTCAGGTGGATGTACAACATACACTGCAACAAGAACAGTATATGTTTCAAATGGACCTGGTGCAGGACCAAATAGCTTATCAGGCTCAAACTCTCAATGTCAAAATTCAACAACAACGTACACAATAACTCCAGATGTATATTCTTCTTCTTATGTTTGGTTATATAGTGGTAGTGGAGCTACAATAACGCCAGCAGCTGATGGACTTTCAGCAAGTGTAACTTTTAGCGCAACGGCAACTGCAGGTAATATCAACGTGCAGTCGGTTAATGGCTGTGGTAATGGTGGAGGAGGTAAATATTTATATGTTTCTATCGCATCGTCTAGTGCAGGAGGTACGCTACCCTCAAACGTAAGCGGATGTGCTAATACATATATTGCAAACATAGCCTTGTCTGGTCAAGTGGGAACGCCAATTCGATGGGAATCTTCTACTGATAATTTTGCAACAGCTCCAACGACAATAGTAACAACAAGTAATAATATAAATATTTCAGGTCTAACACAGACTACATATTATAGAGCTGTAGTTCAAAATTCACCATGCTCAGGGATATCTTATTCAAGTGTTTGTACAGCAACAATTTCAAATAATACTGCTAGTACAGCATCTTCTAGCCCAACTGTTTGCTCAGGAACTAGTATGACTAATATAACGCATACAACAACAGGAGCAACAGGGATTTCAAATAATAATGTAATTGGGGCTAATGGTTTGCCAGCTGGTGTGAAAGCGGTATGGGCATCAAACACAATTACAATAAGCGGTACACCAACCGATGCTGCAGGGACTTATAGTTATTCGATTCAATTGACTGGAGGTTGCGGAAATGTAAGCGCAGTTGGAAGTATAACACTAAGTACATCTTCAGCTGTTCCAACAACAATTACTGCACCAACAACTATTTGCGTTGGAAGCTCTACTTCGTTAACTGTTAGTGGCGGGACATTAGGCGGTGGAGCGAGTGCAAAGTGGTACTCAGGATCTTGTGGAGTGACATTAGTTGGTTCAGGAAATACGATAAGTGTTTCGCCAACAATTACAACAACCTATTATGTTAGGTATGAGGGCAGTTGTAATTCAACATCTTGTATATCTACAACAGTGACGGTAAACCCATCATTAAGTAATAATAGTTTGTCTTTTAGTAGTGGAACTTCTGGACAAGTGAGCGCTACAGCTGCAGAAGGTGGTAATGCTTTGCTTACAGCTCCTTTAGGGACTTATTTTTCGAATGTTGCATTCGCAAGTTACGGAACTCCAGGTGGGACCTCCCCAAATTTTACTATAGGAAGTTGCCATGCTACCTCTAGTCAATCTGTAACGGAAGGGTATTTATTAGGAAATAATTCGGCTACAATTCCTGCCACCAATGGAGTTTTTGGAGATCCCTGTGTTGGAACTGTAAAGAAAGTGTATATTTTGGCATCTTATATAGAACCTATTTGTAATGGATCTAAAGCTACCCTAACTGGTTCTATACCAAGTGGAGGAACAGGTACTTATGCTTATCTTTGGGAAAGTAGTACCACAAGTGCTACAACAGGATTTTCTGCCGCTACGGGTACTAATAATACAATCAATTATACTACAGGGTCCATTACACAAACAACTTGGTTTCGAAGAACAGTAACTTCATGTACTTTAAGTAGTACATCCGCCGTAGTCATGATAAAGGTGAATGGTACAAATTCATGGAACGGGACTGTATGGTCAAGTGGAATAGCTCCAACACTTAGTGATAAAATTATATTTGCAGGAGATTACAGTGTAGATGCTGATGTAAATGGTTGTTCTTGTACCGTGTCTGGAAGTAAAAATGTAGTTATTAAGACAGGAAGAACCATGAAAATAGTTAATGAGGTAACTGTTTTAGGTAGTGGAAAATTAACTTTTGAAAACAGTGCCAGTTTAGTACAAGTAAATGATGCTTCAGTAAATTCGGGTAAAATTACATACATGCGTGAGACGACTCCTATTAGTAATTTTGATTATACGTATTGGTCTTCACCAGTAATTGACCAAAAATTAATTGATCTTTCACCGAATACTCTAGGAGATAAATTTATGTCTTTCGATTCAGGAATTGATAACTGGAGGTATGAGGATGCTTATAATAATATGATGGGAACAGGTGTTGGTTATATTATTAGAGGACCACAAAGTTATGCAGCACCCGCGCCGCCAAGCACGTATTTAGCTAGTTTTATTGGCGTTCCTAATAACGGAGCTTTATCTACTTCGATAGGTGTAGCTGGCAATTCTAATTTGATAGGAAATCCATACCCCTCTGCTTTAGATGCAAATTCTTTTTTAATTGCAAATAACACGCTATTAGACGGTACGATTTATTTTTGGACTCATAATACGGATATTGGTAAAAACGTTTCTAATCCTGGTTCAGGAGTTTATGCCTATTCATCAGATGATTATGCTACCTATAATTTATCAGGAGGTGTAGCAACCCAAGCACCAAGTTCTACTAACCCGGGTGCAGTTAATAGTAATGCTCCTACGGGTAAAATTGCTTCTGGTCAAGCCTTTTTTGGTACCAGTATTAAAGCTGGTAATGCTGTTTTTAATAATAACATGAGAGTGGGAGTGGGAACTCTTACTGGAAATAATTCTCAATTTTTTAAGTTTGAGAATACTAAGAAGTCAACAGTTGCTGTAGAAGCAAATAGAGTCTGGTTAGATTTAACTAATAAGCAAGGTGCTTTTAAGGAAACTTTGATAGCGTATATTATTGGTGCTACAAATGATTATGAAAGTGCTTATGATGGAGAGAGTTTTGATGGTAATGCATTTATTGATTTCTATAGTTTAAACAGTGATAAAAATCTGACAATTCAAGGGAGAGCATTGCCATTCGATAACTCAGAAGCTATTCCTTTAGGATATACAACTATTATTGCAGGTGATTTTAGTATTAATATTCGTGATAAAGATGGTTTTTTCACTACACAAAAAGTGTTTTTAGAAGATAAATTACTTGATACTGTCTTTGATTTAACTCAAGGCACTTATAATTTTACAACTGAAGAGGGAGTGTTTAATGATCGTTTTGTCTTATCATATACTAATAAAACTTTAGCAACAGATGACTTTGAGAATTTGAAATATGGTGTCGTAATTTCGAATAAAAACAAAGAAATACAAATTAAATCTTCAGATGATCTTATAGATAAAATATTTGTTTATGATTTTTCTGGAAAACAACTTTATAAAAAAATAAAAGTTGATAATATTGAATATACGATACCTAATTTAGGTCCTACTGATCAAGCTCTAATTGTGAAAGTAGTTTTGCAAAACGGACAAACAGTAAATAAAAAAATTGTGTATTAGATTATAAATAAGAATTTATGTAGAAACCCATTATGTGTACTCATAATGGGTTTTTTTATAATATAATTTTGGAATATGAGATGTGACTACTATTTGAATTTAATAGTTAGAACATACTTTTGATTTAAATCATTTTTTTTTGGTTAATGCGGTATGTTTTATTATTTAATACTACTTGTTTGTATTCAATAGGCAAACCAAAAACGGTATTGCAAACCTGCATGATAGGATAAATTTTAAAAAACACGTTTAACTAGCAGCGGATTTTTCTTAATAAATAAATCGTGTGATGAAATGAATTATATTTGTATGAAATAATGCACGATGTGTGTTAAAAATCAACACTATATGAATATAAAATTACTTTCTAACATAAGATCTTTTTTAGTTTTGTATTTTTTGTTAACAGTTTCATTTGCTAATGCAGCAACTATAACAAGCGCTGGAAATGGAAATTGGTCAACGGCCTCAACTTGGGTAGGTGGAATAGTTCCAATTAGTACGGATAACGTAACTATTGTTACAGGACATACAGTTACGGTTACGGTTTCAACTAGTATTACAAACCTTAGTCTAAGCAATACTACAAGTAAGTTAGTTGTAAATAATGGACAAACTTTAACCGTTTCGGGAACTTTTTCTAACAGCGGGACTACTACTAACGGAGTCAACGGTCCTGGGACAGTATTGTTTACGGGGACGGCCACTTTTGGTATTTTAACGCCAACAGGTGTTCGACCTAATATTACAATCGGTAATGGTTCTAGTGCTAATACAGTAACTGTTTCAGCATCTACCTTGATTGCAAATTTGACTATTAATAATGGGGTAACATTAGATATTAATAGTAGAGCATTGAATGTAACCGGTTTTATTACTAATAATGGAACAATTGCTGGGACAACAAGTGTGACAACACTCACAGGAGATTTTACGAATAATGGATTGGTTAATCTTACGACATCAGGACAATTAAACATTTCAACAGGGAATTTTTTAAATACAAATACTGGAAGTTTTACTATTGGAACAACGGGGAGAATTACCACAACCGCAGGTAGTTTCTCTAATTCAGGTGCTATGACTTATACTGGTACAGGAGGTGCAGTAGGGCGATTGTATTTAGGAGGGAATTATTCTAATTCTGGTACTGTTGCTTTAGGAACTGCACAAGTTTTTTTTACAGGTACTGCTAGTCAATCGATTCAAGGTTTTACTACAACTGGTACTGTGAGTATGTTAAAAACGGGAGGAATAGCAACTTTTACATCTAATGTTAGTGGAGCAGCTTTAACTATTAACGGAACAGGAGGAACATTAAATTTAGGATTAGGACTAGTTCACACTTTTTCAGGAAGAGTAACTTTAACTGCAGGAACTTTAAACGGAAGTTCTAGTACTATAAAGGCAAACCTTTTAAGTACAACTGCTTGGAGCGGAACAGGAAGTTTATTTACGGCTGGTACTGGAACCGTTGATTTTGGGGCGGCTGGAAACCAAACTGTTTCTGCATCAAACCCAGTATTTAATAATCTTACTTTTTCGGGTTCAGGAATAAAATCATTGCCAAGTGCTAATACTATTAATGGGATTCTTTCTATGGAAGGAACGGCAACTGTGCCCGTTTCTCCCTCAGTTGCTATTCCAAGCTATGGCGCATCGGCTACATTACAATACAATACGGCAACAGCCCGAACTGTTGGACAAGAATGGATAAGTTCTTTTATAGCTACAGGCGGTGTTAATATAACTAATACTGGAGTTATAACACTTAATGCAGCCAAGGTTTTTAATGCATCTATACCTTTGACCATCAATAGTGGGGCGAAGCTAGCGACAGCTAATTTTGGTTTAACCCTTGGAGGTAATTTTATAAATAATGGTGGATTATTTACCGCAGGTAGTTCTCCAATTATTATTGCTAATCCAATGACTACCCAAAGTATTGCTGGTTTTACCACAACGGGATTAGTGTCTATGACTAAAACAGCAGGTACTGCTACTTTGGGAGGAAATGTAAATGGAGCTGGATTTACTATTAATGGTACGGGCGGGAGTTTGAATTTAGGTTCTGGACTAACGCATACTTTTTCTGGGGATGTTAATTTAACTGCAGGAATTTTAAATGGTGGTTCAAGTGTTTTTAATGTAAACTCTTCAACAACAACTGCTTGGATGGGTACTGGGACAAATTTTGTGGCTGGAACTGGAACTGTGAATTTTGGCGGGGCTACTCAAACATTGGCAACAGCCTCCACCTTTAACAATCTTACATTTTCAAATTCAGGAGTTAAAACACTTACTGGATTGCCAACAATAAATGGAATCCTTTCTATGGAAGGTGCTGCAACTGTATCAGCAATACCTACTTATGGTTCTGCTGCCACTTTACAATACAATAGAACATCAGCTCAAGGTACAGGCCTAGAATGGAAAACACCATTTACATCAACTGGAGGTGTATTTGTAACGAATACAGGAGTTATAACAGCAAATGCAAATAAAGTTTTTAATGCAAATGTTCCTCTTACTATTGATAGTGATGCAACTTTAAACACAGGAGGTTTTTCTATTTCTGGAGGTTCAACTCTTACGGTTTTAGATTTTAGTACCTTACAAATAAGTGGGACAAGTTTTTTTCCTGTATTTTCGACAACTTTTTTGGATGTAGATAGTACTGTTGATTATAATGGAACAGCACAAACAGTGGCGGTTAAGAATTATGGGGATCTACTTTTGAGTAATTCAGGTAATAAAACATTTACAGGAACAACTACTATTTCAGGAGATTTTGAAATTAAGGATACTGCGGTGGCTTTATTATTAAATGGGACAGCATCAACTTCAGGTTCATTAACTTTAGGAGGAGTACTACAAACTGCTTTAGGTTCATGGGGGGGAACTGGATCCGCAGCTACAAATATAAACGGGACATGGTTTGGATCTTCTACAACTGGAGTTGTAAATGTATTAACCTCTTGTTTGACTGGAGCCTGGCTTGGTATTACTAGTACCGATTGGAATACCCCTTCTAATTGGTGTGGTGGAAGTGTTCCTACAGCAACAACAGATGTAAGTATAGGAGTAAATACTAATCAACCAATTATAGGAGCAGCTGGTGGAATTTGCAAAAACATTACAATTAAAACAGGTGCTACTTTAACGGTATCAGGTTCAAATACATTAGCAATAAAAGGGAATTGGACAAATAATGGGGCCTTCGTAGCGAACACAGGCACAGTCAATTTTAATGGAACGATTGCTCAGTCTATTGGAGGATCTAGTATAACTACATTCAATAATTTAACGAACTCTAAAACAGTGAATCCATTGACTACATCAATAGGAATTAGTGTAAAAAATATTTTGAATAATAATGTTAGTACATCGGTTTTAAATATGGGGGCTTTTGCCTTAAACGATGGCGGTTCATTTTCTAATACTGGTGCTGGAAAAATCATAACACTAAATACTTCTAGTCTTCCCCTTCCTTCAGGGAAAACCTGGGTAAATACAGTGTTTTATTCCAATGGAACTGGAGGGCAAAAAATAGTGTCTGGAACATATAATGCCTCACCGGCAATAGAAATATACAATACTTCTGGAACACAAACGGCTTCTGGTAATATAGTAACTGGTGGACAATTGAATATTAATAATGGCGGTACTCCTATTTTTGATATGAATGGGTATAATTTGACTACTAGTGCATTAAATGTTTTGGCTCCTAGTTCAGTTATAGATATGAGAGGAGGAACATTAATTTTTGCTTCTGTTGTATCTATGAATGGTACAATTCGTTTTTCAGGGATTTCAAATGCCAAACCTTTTTCTTCTGGTACAGTTGAATATAACGGAACATCTCAAACCGTTACAACTGGAAGTTATTTTAATCTTTTGTTTTCTGGTACGGGGGGAGTTTATACAATGGGTAGTGATATTGATATTGCCAATACGCTTACTGTTACAAAAGGAGATCTTACGGTAAAAGATGGTTTTACGTTATCAGTTGGAGACGCTGTTACCGTAACAAGTCCTGGCACACTTACTTTTGAAAATAATGCCAGTTTGTTACAAACGACATATACAGGATCGAATAGCGGAAATATTAATGTAAAAAGAAATACGACCCCAATGTTATACTATGATATAACCTATTGGTGCTCTCCAACAATTAGTACACAAACTTTACTTGATTTTTCACCACTGACAAAAGGAGATAAGTTTTTCTCCTATAATAGTATGAATGATACATTTACAATTTTAAACCCTTCAACTTCCGTTTTCGAACTAGGGAAAGGTTATGCCATTCGAGCTCCTGAAAACACTTCAAGCACAGTACCGATGGTGACCTCAAATCAATTTGTTGGAGTTCCTAATAACGGAAACATAACTGTGGCAGTTACAACTCCACCAGGCGATGTGGGTTTAAGTTTAGTGGGAAATCCATATCCATCTGCAATTAATGCCACAGATTTTATTAACGAAAACCTTTATGACCCCATTTCGAATCCAACGAATACTTTAGAAGGCACCCTATATTTTTGGTCCCATAATAATCGTTTGGTTGGTAATGATTTTAGCGCAACTGATTATTATTATTTTAATTTACTAGGGGGTGCCGCGGGTAATACAGGTACTGGAAACAATAATTCGCCAACAGAGTTTATTGCCTCTGGTCAAGGGTTTATTATACAAAATGAAATAGCTGGATCATTGAAGTTTAATAATACCATGCGAGAAACAAGTAATAACACCAATTTTTATAAAGTTAAAAATAACAATAAAATAAAGGAACTTGAAAAACACAGGATTTGGTTAAACTTGACAAATAGTTCTTCAAATGTTAGTCAAGCTTTGGTTGGGTATATTGAAAATGCAACTGATGGTTATGATAGAGGTTATGATAGTTATGTGTTTGACGATACTGTTCCTTTTTTATTATATAGTTTAATAGGAACCGATAAATTAGCTATTCAAAGTAAAGGCCTGCCATTTCTTGATTCAGACTCTGTACCTTTAGGGTATGCTATTGATGCCAATGGAACGGCGACAATTGCTATTGATCATGTAGACGGTTTGTTTCTAGATGGCCAAAATATTTATCTAGAAGATAAGTTATTAAATGTAGTTCATAATATAAAAGCCACACCTTATGATTTTAATTCAGTGGCAGGTACTTTTAATGACCGTTTTAACTTGATTTATGTTAATAAGTCATTAGGAATTACTGATTTTGATAAATTAAATACTCAACTTATAGTTTCAATAAAAAATAAACAGATGAAAGTTGCTTCTTCAACTGAATTAATTGATGAAATAATCATTTCGGATGTTACTGGAAAAGAGGTTTTTCACAAAAGGAATGTAAACTCACAAGAATTGATGATTTTAAATTTGAGAGCTACTCAACAAATGTTATTAGTTAAAGTAGCACTTCAAAACGGGAAGGTTGTTACCAAAAAGGTGATTAATTAACCAGATTAAATTCAAAAAAAACCATCTTGTTTTGCAAGATGGTTTTTTATATAATTAAGGAAAGACTATTTTCCTTTAGCAGAAGCTTCTAGGTTTTTTTCGATAACATGTCCTGGTCTTGACCATTTTGGTTTCTCTCCAAGAGGAGCAAACTGTGAATGTTCTGCCTCAACTGTTGCAGGTTGAGAAACTTTAGTGAATGGTTTTTGAGGATTCAATCCTAACATTTCAAACATTTTCATGTCTTCATTTACATCAGGATTTGGAGTGGTAAGTAATTTGTCACCGGCAAAGATTGAATTAGCACCGGCAAAAAAGCACATGGCTTGTCCTTCACGGCTCATATTCATTCTTCCAGCTGATAAACGCACTTGGGTTTCTGGCATGATAATACGAGTGGTTGCAACCATACGTATCATTTCCCAAATTTCAACTGGTTTTTCTTCTTCCATTGGAGTTCCTTCAACAGCAACCAAGGCATTAATTGGTACAGATTCTGGTTGTGGGTTTAAAGTAGACAGTGCCACAAGCATTCCTGCTCTATCTTCAATGCTTTCACCCATCCCAATAATTCCTCCGCTACAAACGGTTACATTGGTTTTACGAACGTTTTCAATGGTTTGCAAACGATCTTCGAAACCACGTGTCGATATCACTTCTTTATAATATTCTTCTGAAGTATCTAAATTATGATTGTAGGCATATAATCCCGCTTCTGCCAAACGATGTGCTTGGTTTTCAGTAATCATACCTAGTGTACAACATACTTCCATGTCCAGTTTGTTAATGGTACGAACCATTTCTAAAACTTGGTCAAATTCTGGCCCATCTTTTACATTTCTCCAAGCTGCGCCCATGCACACTCTAGATGATCCGCTAGATTTAGCTCTTAAAGCTTGTGCTTTTACCTGGCTTACTGTCATAAGGTCGTTCCCTTCAACAGAAGTATGGTACCTCGCTGCTTGAGGACAATAGCCACAGTCTTCCGGACAACCACCCGTTTTTATAGATAATAATGTAGAAACTTGTACAACATTTGGATCATGATGCTCTCTATGAATAGAAGCTGCTTCAAAAAGCAAGTCCATCATAGGTTTGTTGTATATATTAATAATTTCTTCTTTCGTCCAGTTATGTTTAGTAATGCTCATTGATGCGTTTTTTTGATGCGCCAAAAGTAATCAAATTGTTCTAAAGAATCAATGTATTGGCATTTAAATAAAAGTTTATGAAAATATATTAACGGTAGTTAATCAGTCGCTAGGCGGTTGTTCCAATACAATAGTAGTAACATGGTTACAATCACTGAAGAAGCAATTCCTTCAAAAAGGAGACTGATTGAATAGGTGAATATTGATGGATTTCCACCAAATAAAAATGTTTTTGATAGGGATTGCACGTATTGATCCCCTCCTTTCATATAACTATATGAAATTAATCCTATAATACTTAAAAAAACACCTACAAGGGATGTAGCCATAGCAGAAACAGCATTAGTAACAAATGATTTCTCTCCTATGTTAACATTCATTTTGATTGTTCTATTTACACCATAAAACACAAAAAGGATGTTGACTAAGCGCAAATAAAAGGAGTTGCCATATCCCAAAACATTCATAAGTAAAAAATAAACCGCAATCCCAATAAAGATAAGACAGCCATTCAGTAATTCCTTTGGTAGTTTCATAATAAGTTTATTTAGATAAAAAACGTAACTTGCTGTTTTACTAGGAAGCGATAATTTTTTTAAACAGGCAAAGGTTTAATTGATTCCATGCTTGTCTGAAGCATAACGAGTGTCCCAATAGAGCATTAAGATAAATGTAACTAGTACAGCCGAGACAATTCCTTCAAAAAGTAAGCTAATACTGTAGGTCATAATAGAAGGGTTTCCACCAAATAATAAGGTTTCAGACAAAGATTGTACATATTGATCTCCACCTTTAGCATAGCTATAAATAATTAGTCCAATAATGCTTAAAAAAACACCTATTAGTGAAGTAGCTAAAGCTGAAATGGCATTAAAAGTAAATACCTTCTTGTCTTCCAAGAAATTTGATTTTAAGGTCCTGTTTGCTCCATAGAAGACAAAAAGGATATTAAATAAACGCAAATAAAATAGACCAGCTAAATTTAATGCTTCCATTAATAAAAAATAAAGACTAATTCCGATAAAAATAATAATTCCGTTGTATAATTCTTTAGGTAGTTTCATACGTTTGGTTTTAAAAATTAAAATATCATCTCTTTGATAAACAGGAAAATACATATCAAATTTACATAAAATATAGGAATATATTTAAAATGTAACGAGATTTTTTTTAATTATTTAAGACCTTTAATATAAGCTATTGTTGTCTCTTTGTCTTTTTGTAATTGTTTCTTTAAGGTATCGACTGAATCGAATTTTTCTTCTGGGCGAAGGTATTTAAGGATGGAAACTGTAACTTTTTGATCATATAAATCAGCATCAAAATCTAAATAATGAATTTCGATGGATAAGCTTTCTCCTTTAACTGTTGGATTAAAGCCTATGTTCATCATTCCATATACTGTTTTTTGGGCGATTGTGCTTTTAACAATATAAACACCATTTAGCGGAATAAGCTTATAGTTTTCTTCTATTTTTAAATTTGCAGTGGGAAACCCAATTGTTCTTCCCAGTTGTTTTCCTTTAAATATTGTACCCGTTAAAAAATAATCATAGCCTAAGTATTCATTTGCCAAATTCATATTTCCTTCCAATAAGGCATTCCTAATTTTTGTTGAGCTAACTGAAAGATCATTTATTTCCTGAACAGATATTTGTTCTACTTCAAAGCCATACTGTTTGCCAAAATTAATGAGATCATCAATATTTGCCGTTCGGTTTCTACCAAAACGATGGTCGTGACCAATAATGATTTTATGGATATGAAATTGATCCACAAGGACAGTACTTACAAATTCTTCAGCTGTTAATCTCGAGAAAGTTTCGTCAAATGGATGAATGACTAAGTTTTCAATTCCTATTTTTTCTAATAGATTTATTTTTTCGGGGATAGTATTCAGTAGTTTTATTTCGGATTGCTCTTGCAAAACCATTCTTGGATGAGGAAAGAAAGTGAGTACAAGGCTTTCGTATTTTTTGTTAGCGGTATTTTGTATTATTCTCTCCAGAATTTTTTTATGACCAACATGAACTCCATCAAAGGTACCTAGCGTTAGGATTGTTTTTTTTGGAGAACTGAAATCTTTTATAGAATGAAAAATCTTCAAAGCGTAAGTTTTATAATATTGCAAATTTATGCTAATCTATTTTAATTGTGAAGCGATGAGGAGCTGATTTTCTTTGAATAAGGCATTAGTTTCGTTAAAATGAGGGAGTTTTTTACAAAAGTATGCGTCGAATCTTATTTTTCAATCAAAATTGTGAGATTACATTTTATAAGTTAGTAATAAATACTTTAATTTTGAGACATAAATTTTTTGTACCCATGACAAAATACATTACAATTCTATTAATTATTCTATTCTATTCCTCGGTTGATGCCCAAAATCAATTACTTTGGAAAAAAATGGATTCTAGTGTTGCGTCTGCATTAGATAAAAACAGCAATAGCCCAAATGCTAATAAACAAATGGCATTTCAGTTGAATGATAGCTTTTTAAAACAACTATTAACAAAAACTGACAATAAAACGGATGAAGTAAGCGGGATTGAAATTACAGTTCCAAATGCAAAAGGGGAATTAGAAAAATTTTTAGTTAGAGAATCTTCTAATTTTGAGCCTGAATTGCAAGCAAAATATCCAGAGATTAGAGCGTATGTTGGTGTAGGGATTACAGATAAAAAAGCATCTCTAAGTTTTAGTATTTCTCCAAAAGGAATTCAAACTATGGTTTTAAGGGGTGATAGCGGATCTGAGTTTATCGAGCCCATCTCAGGAGAATCAATATATACAATTATTTCAAATACAAACAGAGAAACAGGGAAATTGCCTTTAAATTGTAAAACAGAAGATGTAAGTATAGACAAACAATTACTAAACAGAACCGCTAAGATTTCTGCCAATAATAAAGTTTTTAAAACATTACGATTAGCATTATCCTGTACAGGTGAGTATACGGCTTATCATGGAGGAACTATTGCTTTAGCTTTAGCTGCTATGAATGCGACAATGACAAGGGTTAACGGAGTTTTTAATAAAGACTTGGCAGTGAAATTAGTGATTATTAGCAATAATAATCTAATAATGTACACCAATGCAGCAACGGATCCTTATTCAGATGCAACGGCAGGAGCAGGAGGGGCGTGGGCTCAAGAGGTACAAGATAATTTAAGTAGCACAATTACTAATGGGGGGTATGACATTGGCCATCTATTTGGAGCATCTGGAGGTGGGGGAAATGCAGGTTGTATTGGTTGTGTGTGTGTGCCGCCATCAGTTGCGGTTCCTTTAGGAAAAGGAAGTGCTTATACTTCTCCATCTGATAATAAACCCGAAGGTGATACTTTTGACATCGATTTTGTAGCACATGAAATGGGACATCAATTAGGGGCAAATCATACTTTTTCTTATGAACTTGAGGGAACGGGGGTAAATGTGGAGCCAGGAAGTGGCTCTACAATAATGGGTTATGCTGGTATTACAACGGATTATGATGTGCAAGCTTATTCAGATGATTATTTTGCTTATGCAAGTATTAAGCAAATACAAGATAATTTATTAACAAAAACATGTCCTACAAGTACAACAATTACGAACAGTCCACCAACGATTAACGCTGGTTTGGATTATACTATTCCTAAAGGTACTGCCTTTATTTTGAAAGGTACTGGTTCAGATTCCAATGGGGATACAGTTACTTATACTTGGGAACAAAACGACTCTGCAGTAACTGCTGATAAAGCAAATAGTTTAGCTGTTTCGTCTAAAGCAGATGGCCCCTTGTTCAGATCATTACTTCCAAGCAGTAGTGCTACAAGGTACATGCCTGCTTATGCTAATGTTTTGTCGAATAAACTAACCAGTAAATGGGAATCGGTTGCAACAGTGGCGCGAACACTCCATTTTGTTTTGACAGGAAGAGACAGTGCGGCCGCGGGCACTGCCCAAACAAATTCGGATGAAGCTATAATTTCAGTAAGTGGAACAGCTGGACCATTCGCGGTGACCTCACAAAATACGGAGAATTTGAGTTGGTTTCAAGGAACTAGTGAAGTTGTTAATTGGGATGTAAATGGTGCCAATGCATTAGCAGGATCTGCAAATGTAAATATAAAACTATCTACTGATGGAGGATTAACTTTTCCAACAGTGTTGGTTGCAAATACTCCAAATGATGGTGTGCAAATTATTACGGTTCCTAATATTACAGCTAAAAACTGTAGAATTCTAGTAGAACCAACAGCCAGTATTTTTTATGCTATAAATAGTAAAGCTTTTTCTATAGGATATTCTGTAAGTTCTACTTGTAATACCTATCCTTTTACAGCTCCATTTGCAATTCCAGAACAAGCTGCTTATACAACAAGAACTATTACTGTTCCAGCGACTTCAGCAACTGTTTCTGATGTGAATTTTAAAGTCAATTTCACTCATACTTTTTTATCGGATCTCGAAATGGAGGTGGTAAGCCCTCTTGGAACAACCGTGAAGTTATTTGACAAAAGTTGTGGAAATACAAACAGTACTTTGGACTTAATTTATGATGATTCAGGCATTGATTTAGTATGTGGTACAACTACATTACAAACAGTAACTCCTTTTCAAGCTTTAGCAGCGTTTAATGGCGAAAACCCATCAGGAACTTGGACCTTTAGAATCCGTGATGCTTATAAGAATGATACGGGTACTTTAAATTCAGCATCCATTGCGATTTGCGCTCAATCCTATACGCTTTCAGCAGCTGATTTTGAGATTAGTGATTTTGTGATGTATCCAAATCCAAATAAAGGAAATTTTAATATTCAGTTTACAAGCCAATCTTCAAATGGGGTACAAGTATACGTTCATGATTTATTAGGCAGAAAATTATTTGAAAAAGCATTTACAAACGAAACCGTTTTTAATAAAAACATTCAATTACAAAACATTCAATCAGGAGTTTACTTGTTAACGGTTGTTGATGGTGATAGAAAAGAAATAAAAAAATTGGTGATAGAATAATTATTTTAATCTAAGCAAAAAAGGGAAACGTACTAAGTGCGTTTCCCTTTTTTTATTTACCATTATAGGTTGTCATAGTATTTTCTAATCCTGCGGTTCCAAATGATTTTATAATTTCGGATGCAGTTTCTAAGCGTTCAGGCAGAGCTACTTTCTCTTCGTCATCCCAATCTCCAAGGACATAATCTATTTGTTTTCCTTTTTTGAACTCATCACTGATTCCAAAACGGAATCGGGTATATTGATTGGTGTTTAAAACTAGGTTGATGTTTTTAAGTCCGTTATGACCCCCATCACTTCCTTTTGGTTTAATGCGGATGGTTCCAAAAGATAAATTTAAATCATCGGTGATGACAAATAAATTTTCCAAGGGAATATTTTCTTTATCCATCCAATATTGTACTGCTTTACCGCTAAGATTCATGTACGTATTAGGTTTTAGCAGTAAAAAGGTTCTTCCTTTAAATTTGTATTGAGCAAGTGCGCCTAGTTTTACGGTTTCGAAGGAGAGACTTTCTTTTTTGGCTAGGTGATCCAGTATTTTAAAACCGATGTTGTGTCTTGTGTTTACATACTCAGCACCAATGTTGCCAAGTCCTACAATTAAAAACTTATTACTCATGCTTTTTATATTGTTTTTGTGGTGTTCGTGAACCTCTGGTTTTATATGATCTGTGTTTTCTTCTGTTTTTGGTGATGAAAACAGGCTGTGTATCCATTTTATCATTATGCAAAAGTAAACTTAATTAGATAATTTGTCAATTAGATAATTAGATAATTTTATGGAGTAGGTTGGAGTAGTTTTCTAAGGATAAATAAAAGTGGTAAAATAGCCCCGATAGTAATGGAAATCCTTTTTGTTCGCCTTTTTTGGCGGGCAAAAAGATTGAAATGAATAGCGGGTAAAATGTTTATGAAAGTAGGTAGTTGTGCTTCAAAAAATATAAAAAGTCAAGAACAAAAAAAAGCACCAGTTGTAAAACTGATGCTTTTTGAATTTGTAGAGAAAATATTATTTTTTCTTTCCTTTTGCAGGTCCTGCTTTTGCAGCTTTTGCAGCTTCTTGAGCCGCTTTCATAGCAGCACGAGAAATCTTCACTTGACAAATTACTGTATTGTCAGGGTGCATGATTTTGAAGTTTTCAGATGGCACTTTAGTAACGTATAATTTGTTACCCATGTTAAGTGGTGTAATGTCAGCTTCAACAAAATCAGGAAGATTTTTAGGTAATGCTCTTACTTTTAATTTACGGTTGTTTAAACGTAAATCTCCACCTGCCATAACTCCTTTAGAGTTACCAATGATTTTAACTGGAACTTCAATAGTGATTTCTTTGTCTTCAAAAATTTGAAAGAAGTCAATATGTAAAATTTTGTCAGACACAGGGTGAACCTGAATGTCTTGAAGAATTGCATTGAATGATTTTCCAGTACCAAGTTCAATCACAACTGTGTGAGCGTTTGGAGTGTAAACCAAGCTTTTGAATGCTTTTTCTTCTGCTGAAAAATGTACTGGTTGATCTCCTCCGTATAACACGCAAGGAACCGCTCCAGCATTACGTAAGGCTTTAGTCGCAACTTTTCCCACGCTTTCTCTTTCTGATCCTTTAATTGTAATCGATTTCATTGTAAAAATTATATAGTTATTAAATATTCTACTTGTTTGTGGTTACATAATAAATTTTCCACTAATGGAATTGTTATGATGTACCATGTGCATAACTTCAGCAAAAAGAGGGGCACAACTCAACACTCTTATTTTCTTTGATTCTTTCTTTAATGGAATAGAATCGGTAACAATTAATTCTAATAATTTAGAATTTTCTATTTTTTCGTAGGCGCTTCCTGATAAGATGGCGTGTGTACATATTGCTCTTACACTCAATGCTCCTTTTTCCATCATTAAATCAGCGGCTTTCGCCAAAGTCCCTCCGGTATCAATCATGTCATCTACTAAGATTACATTTTTACCTTTTACTTCACCAATTAATTCCATGGTGTCGATAATATTGGCTTCTTTTCTTTGTTTGTAGCAAATAACTACATCCGATTCTAAAAACTTAGAATACGCATACGCTCTTTTAGAACCTCCCATATCAGGAGAAGCGATTGTCAAATTGTCCAATCCTAAACTTTTTACGTACGGTAAAAAGATAGTAGAGGCAAAAAGGTGATCTACTGGTTTTTCAAAGAATCCTTGAATTTGATCTGCATGCAAATCCATTGTCATTACTCTTGTTGCTCCAGCAGTTTCTAGCAACTTAGCTGTTAGTTTAGCTCCTATCGGAACTCTTGGCTTGTCTTTTCTATCTTGTCTAGCCCAACCAAAGTAAGGAATTACTGCAGTTATATGTCTAGCCGAAGCCCGTTTTGCAGCATCTATCATTAGTAATAATTCCATCAAATTATCTGAATTTGGGAATGTAGAACAAACAATAAACACACGTAACCCTCTGATAGACTCTTCGTAAGAAGGTTGAAATTCACCGTCACTATAATGTGACATCGTAACCTTTCCTAGTGGTATTCCGTATTCTGCAGAAATTTTTTCAGCAAGATAGACACTTTGTGAACAAGCAAAAATTTTAGCTTCTGGTTCTAGGTGTGACATTTAATTTGTTGTTTTTATTCCGCTACGCTCCATACTGTTCGGCTTCGTCAATTGTCTAAGCCAGATGTTTGTATGCGCCTCGGGTGTAGTTAGTTGTGTGTTGCGTTTTTAACGAGGTGCAAATTTATAAAATTTATTCAACTCTGAAAGGAAAAAATTAAGTATTTTTAGTAGAATTTTTAATATTATTTTTTACATTTGCACCGTGTTAAAGGAATCGATGGTTGATTTATTACAATCTCCTCTTTTATTGCGTTGAAATAACTGTTGTTATTTCATGTCTAGCTAAGCCCGGATGGCGGAATTGGTAGACGCGCTGGTCTCAAACACCTGTGGGAAACCGTGCCGGTTCGACTCCGGCTCCGGGTACAAAAACCGCTTCGAAAGAAGCGGTTTTTTTGGTTTTATACTTTTCTAAATTTTAGGCTAAATTTAAATTTTTCTCAATAATTTTCTAATTCCAATTTTCTATGGAACACAGTCAATATTCAGGTTAAGTCACCTTTATATATTTAATTCCCAATACCATACTATTTTAATTACATCGTTTTATATATAAATTTATTTTCGTATTCTTGTAAGTGTAAATAAAACACTTAAAAATGAAAAATATAATTTTCTTGTCTTTGTTGTTCGTTTCATTGACCTCTTTCGTACTGAAACCAACTGCTTATTATTTTGTCAATTCAGATAAAACAGTAAAAATCGAATTTAATCTAAATTCAGAAAATACGCCTTCTTATAAGGTCTTCTTTAAAGATAAGGTGGTTATCAATACATCGGAACTTGGCATTATTAGAGAAGATGCTAATTTTTATACGGGTTTACAAATAGTGTCTGTTTCTAAGCCCATACCTATTCAATCTAATTATACTATGTTGCAAGGGAAACGAAAACAAATCTCATACACCGCAAATCAATATACGGTGAGTTTCCAAAATAATAAAGGAGAGGCGATGGATATCATTTTCAAGCTATCAAGCGATGGAATTGCTTTTCGTTACCATTTTCCAGAAACGTTAAATGAGATTAAAAAAATTGTAGAGGAAAAAACCAGCTATAATTTTGATGCCACTACTAAAGCCTGGTTGCAACCCATGTCTAAAGCCAAGACGGGTTGGAAAGAAACCAATCCTTCCTATGAAGAGCATTATGCAATGGGTGTACCTGTTAATACAAAACCTGAAATTGGCGAAGGCTGGGTGTACCCCGCTTTATTTCAATCTAATGCTACATGGGTTTTAGTTTCCGAAGTTGGTTTACCAAGAAATTATTGTGGTAGCCGATTGGTCTATAATGATACCTCAAAAGCAATGCAACTTACCTTCCCTCAAAAAGAAGAAGTTTTTCCTGACGGTGCTCTAAATCCACAATCTACCTTGCCATGGTTCACTCCTTGGAGAACACTAACAATTGGCTCCTTAAAAACAATTACCGAAAGTACGATGGGGACGGATCTTGCTGAGCCGTCTATACCCATGGATACTTCTTTTATAAAAAGTGGATTGTCTTCTTGGAGTTGGGTTTTGCTAAAAGATGATTCGGTGAACTTTGATACTACTTTACAATTTATAGATTACGCTTCGCAAATGCATTGGCCGTATTGTTTAATTGATGCCGACTGGGATACCAGAATTGGATTTGTTAAAATGAAAGAATTAGTGGCTTACGCCAAAGGGAAGAACGTAAAACTAATGGTTTGGTACAACTCATCTGGTTCTTGGAACAGTACCGATTATCATCCTAAAAGTTTGTTGTTGACGCATCGCGACAGGGAAAGTGAATTCACAAAACTGGCCGATATGGGAATTGCCGGTATCAAAGTTGATTTTTTTGGAGGTGACGGTCAATCTATGATTAATTATTATCACGATATGCTTACGGATGCTGCCACTCATCATCTAATGGTTAATTTTCATGGCGCTACGTTGCCTAGAGGATGGCAACGTACGTATCCCAATTTAGTTTCTACGGAGGCCGTTAAAGGATACGAATACATTACTTTCTTTCAAGATATTGCTGACTTAGCACCTTCCCATTGTAGCATGCTTCCTTTTGCTCGTAATGTTTTTGACCCCATGGATTTCACGCCGATGGTTTTGGATTCCATTCCTAATATAACTAGAAAAACAACTCCAGCATTCGAACTAGCATTGCCCGTTTTATTTTTATCAGGAGTGCAACATATTGCCGAAATTCCGGAAGGAATGGCCAAAATGCCAAAATATGTAGTCGATTATTTAAAAGATATCCCAACGAATTGGGACGACTCTAAATTCATTGATGGATACCCAGGGAAGTATGTTATAATGGCTCGAGAAAAAGATAACGTTTGGCATATTGTGGGGATTAACGGGGAGAATACAGCCAAGGAAATTGAAATTGATTTGTCTTTTGTGACCAATGTGAATGGTTTTATTATTAGCGAAAACGAAAAAGGATTTCAACAAAATCCAGTATCCAAAAAGACTAAACTCAAAATAACCATGAAACCAAATGGAGGATTTGTAGTGAAGATTTAGGTTCTTTTAATTAGTTTTAATTTGTAAAAAACCTCGAGAGTTTGTGCTTTCGAGGTTTTCTGTTTTTAGGAGCTATTTCCTGCTCTACACTATATCTTTCCTGCCAAAAAATGGCAGGAAAGGATGCCGCTTCGATCAGGGCTAGAAAAGGGTGCGTCATTTGAAATTTTAAATCAACTAGGCTGAATGTAACTAGCTACAGGCATTTCATCTATAGTTAATAACCTTTATTCCGTTTTGTTTGATAAAATTAGGTCATAAAAAACCCCAGAAGTACTATTTCTGGGGTTACTAACTAGTTCCATATTTAAACCAAAACCACTTAACTTATTTATAGGTATAGAAAATTAATCTATAATAGTTAGTATTTCTATTTCAATTATTTTACTGAAAACTTAAACGTTGTTTGTGTTTTGTAATTTTCTCCAGGGTTTAATACTGTAGTAGGAAAATCTTTTTGATTTGGAGAATCTGGATAATGTTGTGTTTCTAAACAAAAACCAGTTCTACGTGCATAAGTTCCTCCATTTCTCATTGGCAAAGTCCCGTCTAGGAAGTTACCTGAATAAAATTGAATACCAGGTTGATCTGTGAATACTTCAAGCAATCTTCCGCTTCCTGCATCATATGCCGAAGCTGCAAAACGTTCTCCTTTGTCTTGATTATTAAGTACCCAGCAATGGTCATAACCCAATCCGTTTTTCAATTGTTCGTTTTTGGCTTCAATTTCAGCTCCAATCTTTTTAGGTTTTCTAAAATCGAAAGGGGTATTAGTCACATCTGTCAATTGACCAGTAGGAATAAGTGTTGCTGCAACAGGAACTAATTTATCTGCATCAATCGTAATTTCATGATCTAAAATAGGTTTAGAAAAATCAGATGATAAATTAAAATAAGAATGGTTTGTTAAGTTTACCACGGTTTTCTTATCGGTTGTTGCCTCATAAAGAATGTCTAATGAATTGTCATTATTCAAAGTGTAGGTTACAAAAACAGTCAAGTTTCCTGGATAACCTTCTTCCATATCTTTACTTACATACTTCAATTTTAAAGCTGCACTATCGCCTGATTTTGCTTCTTCGGCAGTCCAAATAACTCTATGAAAACCTTCTGGTCCACCATGTAATGCATTTGGTGCATTGTTAATAGCCAACGAATATTCTTTTCCGTCTAGGGTAAATTTACCTTTCGCAATTCGGTTTCCATATCGTCCAATAAGTGCTCCAAAATAAGGATTGTCTTTCATGTATTGGTCCAATGAATTGAAACCAATTACCACTTCTTCTGATTTTCCTTCTTTGTTAGGTACTTTCATAGAAGAGATAATACCTCCAAAAGTGATGATTTTTACTTCCATCCCTTTTTGATTAGTAAGCGTATATTGATCTACTTTTTCCCCTTTTGGTGTAGTTCCATATTCTGATTTTACTATAGATACAGAATCTGTAGCTTTTGTGTCAACGGTAGTTTCTTCCATTTTTTTATCGCCTTTACATTGAACATTCATACAGGCCAAACTTACTATGGAAAATCCATAAATACAACGTTTTACTATATTCATAACTTTAGGTTTTTTTAGAAATTACATTCCATGTTGGAACAAATGATAATATGCTTCATTGGCATTTATTGTGTCTTTAAACTCACGGATTGTTGTTTTATCATCGATAACAAGCAATTCGATGCCTGCAATATCGGCAAAATCTTCCATAAATTCCGTAGTTACTGCTTGGCTATATACAGTATGGTGTGCTCCACCTGCTAGAATCCATGCTGTAGCTGCTATATCTAAGTTGGGTTTGCAATCCCATAACACACGCGCCACAGGAAGTTTAGGTAAATCAGCCATTGGTTTAACCGCAACAACTTCGTTTACAATTAATCTAAAACGAGTTCCCATATCTACTAAAGATACGTTGATTGCTTCACCAGCTGGAGAATTAAATACCAAACGTGCTGGATCTTCTTTTCCACCTATTCCTAATGGGTGTACTTCACATGAAGGTTTTCCATCAGCAATTGAAGGGCAAATTTCAAGCATATGTGATCCTAATACATACGATTTTTGAGGAGTAAAATGGTAGGTGTAATCTTCCATGAATGATGTACCGCCTTCTAAACCTACGTTCATTACTTTTAAAACTCTAACCATTGCTGCTGTTTTCCAGTCTCCTTCCCCACCAAATCCATATCCATCCGCCATTAAACGTTGGGTTGCGATTCCTGGAAGTTGTTTCCATGCACCTAGATTTTCAAAGGTATCTGTGAATGCTCCAAACCCACCTTCTTCTAAGAATGCTCTTAATCCTAATTCGATTTTTGCCGCATCAACAAGTGATTGTCTTTGTGCGCCACCTTCTTTTAATGATGGAGTTAGATTATAAGAAGCTTCGTAAACAGCTAATAAATCGTTTAATTGTTGGTCTGTAATTTTTTCGATATGTTTAGTCACATCAGATGAATCATAACCATTTACTGAAACGCCAAAACGAATTTGAGCTTCTACTTTGTCTCCTTCGGTAACGGCAACTTCACGCATATTGTCACCAATACGAGCTACTTTTAAATTTTGTAATTCATCCCAACCCAAAGCTACTCTTGTCCAGTTCCCTATTTTTTTCTGAACACGTTCGTCTTCCCAGTGTCCTACAATTACCTTACGTTTTTTGCGCATTCTAGACATGATAAAACCAAACTCTCTGTCTCCATGAGCTGATTGATTTAAGTTCATAAAGTCCATGTCTATTGAACCCCAAGGAATTTCGGCGTTGTATTGTGTGTGTAAATGGCAGATAGGTTTTTTAAGAATACTTAAACCACCAATCCACATTTTGGCTGGGGAGAAGGTATGCATCCAAGCCACGATACCAATACAGTTTTTATTTGAATTGGCTTCTAAACATACATTTGTAATTTGAGCTGGTGATTTTACCACATCTTTGTAAACAATTTTCAGAGGAACAAGTGATGAAGCATCTAAACCTTTTGCAATGTGTTGTGAATGTTCTGCTACTTTTCGTAGTGTTTCTTCACCGTATAATTCTTGGCTTCCTACTACAAACCAAATTTCTTTTTGAGATATATCTATCATTTCTTTTTGTTTAATCGTTTAACTGTTTGTTTTTTTAACTGTTTATTTGTTGAATGGATTAAACGATTCAACAAATAAACGATTTGACTATTGTCCGTAATACGAATCTTTTCCGTGTTTGCGTTCGTAATGTTTCTTTATTAACGAATCTTTCAATCTTGGAGCATTAGGATTTATTAGTAATGTAAGATGGGCCATTTCGGCAACCACTTCCAATACTTTACTATTATATACTGCTTTTGCTGCGTTCTTGCCCCAGGCAAATGGGCCATGATTTCCTATTAAAATCATTTCTACTTCCTCATAAGAAAGGTTTTTTTCTTTGAAACAATCCAAAATTTGAATTCCAGTATTGTGCTCATAATTTCCTTCGATAAGGGAGTCAGCCATAGGAGCCGCACAAGGAATATCAGAAGTTAAGTGATCTGCATGTGTAGTTCCAAAAATCGGAATGTCTCTTTGCGCTTGCGCCCAAGCCACAGAATATGTAGCGTGCGTGTGTGCTACACCACCTATATTAGGCCAATTTTTATATAAATAGGCATGTGTTTTAGTATCCGATGACGGACGCATGTTTCCTTCAATGATATTATTGTCAAAATCAACGATAACAATATCCTCAGGTTTCAAATCTTCATAAGGAACGCCACTTGGTTTTATGGCAAAAACACCGTTTTTTCTATCTACAGCACTAACATTTCCAAAAGTATATACTACTAAATTCAACGCATTTAGTTGCATGTTTGCTTCGTAGCATTCTTGTTTTAAATCGTTATACATAGAGCTCATCTTGTAATTTTTTAAGTGATGGATCTGCAAAAAAGCTCAGTTGTTCGTAACCCAAAAGCAATTTATTATAAGCAGCAACTTTATCTAATTGAGGAAAATATTCGCTTTCAAAATCACTTCCCATTTTTTTGCTGGCTTCAATTACGTTATCGTAAATTCCTGCTGCAACGGCTGCATATATAGCAGCTCCAAGTGCTGGTGCTTGATCAGATGCAGCTACTTTTATTGGTTTGTTCAATACATTGGCCAAAGTTTGCATGATAAAAGGCGATTTTCTAGCAACACCACCAATTCCGATAACAGTGTCGATTTTTACCCCTTCTTCTTCAAAACGATCTACAATCTTCTTTGATCCAAAACAAATTGCATTTACTAATGATTTAAATAAATGAGGTGCTTTAGTCCCTAATGATAAATTAGAAATGGCGCTTTTGATTTCTTGATTGGCATCTGGAGTTCTTCTTCCGTTGATCCAGTCTAATGCTATTGGAATACTTTCGGAAACAGGAATTTTCTCTGCTTCTTCTGTTAATTTTATAATTAGATTATCGCTAATTTCTTCTTGTAGTTTTTCTTTTTGTTCCGCAGTCAAAAGGGTAGAAGTAGCAATTAAATTATCGGTGGGCCATAGTAATAGTTCTTTGTACCAAGCTAATAAATCTCCAAATGCAGATTGACCTGCCTCAAGACCTACATAACCTGGAATTACTGAACCATGTACTTGACCACAAATTCCACGTACAGTTTTAGTTCCAACTGCTTCTTCTGAAGCTACTAAAATATCACAAGTTGAGGTTCCCATTACGCGAACCAAAGTGTTTTCTTCAATTTTTGCTCCTACAGCTCCAGAATGTGCGTCAAATGTTCCAACCGCAATTACTGTATCCGTTGTAAGTCCAAGTTTAGTGGCCCATTCTTGACTTAATTTTCCAGCTACAATATCTGATGTATACGTTTCATCATATAATCTTCCACGAAGAGCGGCTAGGTAAGGATGCAATTGCCCTAAGAATTCCTCTGGTGGCAATCCATTCCAGTCTTCATGCCACATTGCTTTATGACCTGCAGCGCAACGACTTCTTTTAAATGATTTTAAGTCTTTATTATCAACCAATAAATAGGTCATTAAATCACAATGTTCCATCCAAGTGTAAGCGGCATTTTTTACGGCTTCATCTTGTCGTGCAATGTGTAGAATTTTTGCCCAAAACCATTCTGATGAATAGATTCCTCCAACATATTTGGTGACGTTTTCTCCACCCCAGCTAGCTGATAATTCGTTGATTTCGTTGGCTTCGTTTATTGAAGTATGATCTTTCCATAATACCATCATGGCATTCGGATTGTGTTCAAATCCTTTGGTCAAAGCTAGTGGTGTTCCATCTTCGGTAACGGGTACTGGAGATGATCCTGTAGTATCAATACAAATGCTTCGTATTAATGAAGGATCTACATTACTAGTTTGAACAACATATTTTATTGTAGCCTCTAGACCTTCGATATGATCTAGTGGATGTTGGCGAAATTGATTGATAGATGCATTGCAATATTCTTTGTTTTTCCAACGGGAATAATGACAAACATTAGATGCTATTTCTTGTCCGTTTTCTGTATCTATTAAGACTGCTCGAACAGAGTCTGTTCCGTAATCTAATCCAATAACATAATTTTTCATTCTAGATTCTTTAAATTGTAATGACAAATATAGTATAAATAAATTATAAGTGTATAAAAAACACTTAATTTAATTAAGGGTTCTAATTTTTATTAAAATGACATAAAAACTGTTGTTTATGAAAGTATTAGCTAATAAATGTATAATTCACTTTTATTTTGTTACGATTACTTCATTTTAATTTTTAAAACAGTAACAGAATAGGGTGGTAGACTTGTTATTGCTTTGTTATTTTTCACTTTAATTTCGCTTTCTGTTGGGCTAATTTTTTTAGGATTGGCAAAAGAGTTCTCATCTTCTAAGTTTGCACTAGTAAGGGTAGTCAATGTTCCTTTAGACGATAATTTGTTTCCTTTTAAATCAATATTAACTTCTTGTGCTGAAGACGAAGTGTTGACTAATTTTACAATTACGTCTTTACTCACCACGTCTTTTACAGCAGAGGCAAACAAATGATTTTGTCCTGTCACTGCTTTTCCATCTTTGGTTATGTTGATTAAATCGGTTCCTCTATTGGTTGCAAATAATTTTTGAACATAATAATTAGCAGATCCGTAGGCTTCTAAATTATTGAACCAAAGTAAATCTGGTGTCCATTGCCAAGCTTCTTCGTGTGCCATTAATGGAGCATATGAAGTTAGGTTGACTACTTCGGCATTTCTTTCTAATCCAGTCATGAAAGCCGCTTCAGAAAAAGCACATTCCCAATTGTTTTTATTGTCAGGACTTGCAATAGCAACACTTTGTGCAGCATATTCTCCTGCGAAAATCTTAGGTCCTTTTCGATCATAATTGTCGTAACGAGTAGCGTTTTCTCTAAACCATTGTGGGTTTTTATAATAATGCTCATCTACAATTTCGGCATTTAATTTCTTTAACTCTTCCATTCCGTAGTCAAAATAATCTCCTTCTGGAAATGGACCTGCACCTGAGACAATTGTCATATTTGGGTATTGGTCTTTAATAGCTTTTTCAAAAACTTTGTATCTAGCAATATAATCTGGTCCCCATTGTTCGTTACCTACACCAATGAATTTTAAATTAAATGGTTTTGGATGTCCCATATCTGAACGAACTTTACCCCAAGGAGTTTCAACACTACCATTGGCAAATTGGATCAAATCCAAAGCATCTTGAACATAAGGATCTAATTCTTCCATAGGAACCAACTCGCCCGTATTAAATTGACAAGCCATTCCACAACTTAAAATAGGTAAGGGTTGTGCTCCCAAATCTTCGGCAAGTTGGAAATATTCGAAAAATCCCAATCCGAAAGTTTGGAAATAATCGGGTGCTGGTTTGTGTTCAAATTCGGTATTCCAACGGTTAATTAATGTTTCTCTTTTCTCTACATCACCCACTGTTTTTTTCCATTGGTAGCGTTGTGCCAAAGTTCTACCTTCTACAATACAACCTCCTGGAAATCTTAGAAATCCTGGTTTCATATCATAAAGTAACTGAACGATGTCTTTACGCATTCCGTTTTTTCGATGCATCCAAGTGTCTTCTGGGAATACCGAAATCATGTCTAAATCAATAGTACCTGTTCCTTCAAACGTAATTTTCAGTTGTGCTTTGGCTTCGGTTTGAGTAGCGGTTAATTGTGCTGAATATCCTTTCCAATCGTTTGATGTAGGAACAATGCTAGTTTCGCCTAATACTTTTTTGTCTTTATCAATAAATTGGATTATGATTTTTTTAATAGCACCATTGTGATTAGCTGCTTTTAAAGAAAGATTGTATTTTGCATCCTTCTTAATCCCCATTCCTCTGAATCCAACATTGATCATTTCAAATCCTTTGTCATTTTTTACCAGAACTCTACAAAAACTAGGATTTGTTTTGTTTTCTAATGCCTTAATAGTGGTTGCAATTCCTGATTCGTTATTGAATGAATGAGTGTCACTGTTGGGTTGTTCCCATCCCATAAGTGGCGTGTCGAATTCAAATGAACGGTTTTTGATCATTTCGGCATAAAGACCTCCATCGGCAGCAAAGTTGATGTCTTCAAAAAACACACCGTACATTGTAGGTTGAATTTTAGTAACAGTATTTGTGGTGTTCACCTCAAGCGTCGTCTTTTGGGCTTGACCATAAAAGCCGTTAAGTAAAAGCCCGCATAGCGTAATTTTGGTAATTAAATTTGGTTTCATTTTTACATTTGTTTAAGGTTTAAAGTTTAAAGTTGGGGGTTAATTTAAACTTTAATGATTTGTTTATTTTCTCTATGGATATTGCTTTATTCTTTATAATCAATCCAAACTTTCATTTTTCCAACGCCTCTATTAGACCAGGAATAATAAGGAATGGCTTTTAATTTTTTATTTTGAATCGTATTCACCCCATCTAGAAGGTTATTTTCTTTTTGAACTTTGAAGCTGTCATTGGCATCGACAGTAATTTTATCGAATGCAGTTGCATTGTCAATTTCTTCAATCGCATACACTATTGGACCATATTCTAATGCTACTTTTCCAATATTACTTTCTACTTTACTATTAGTCACTACCTCCTTTACTTCCATAGGAAAATTAAGGGTTATTTTTTCGCCTTTTTTCCATTTACGAGTAATGGTAATATATCCTTTATCTACTTGGTAATTTATTGGTTTTCCGTTTATAGAAACGGTTGTTTTTGCAGATGAAACATTTTTATAACTGTATAAATCTCCAGGTAATACTTGGTTAGTTGCCCAACCTGGTATTCTTAATTTTATAGTGAATTCACTTTCTTTTTTTGGTGAAACAGTAACTGCAACTTTACCATCCCAAGGATAATTGGTTTGTTGAGCAATCTCTAATTCAGTTTTATCTAATGTAATTTTTGCATTATTCGAAGCATATAAGTTCACATACAGTACCTCTTTGCTTGACGAATAAATTAATCCCGGAATTGAAGGAATAAAACGAATTAAATTTGTTGGGCAACAAGAACAATCAAACCATGATTGACGAGTGCAAGAACCTCTGTTGTTTTTATAAACTCCATCTGATTCTAGTGCATTAGGATAGAAAAATTGTTTTCCGTCTAATGAAATTCCAGAAATTAAGCCATTATACAAAGTGCGTTCAATAACATTATAATAATCAGAACTTCCAGTTAGATTGTGTAATCTATGGTTCCAATACACATCACCAATAGCAGCACAAGTTTCATTATAAGCCGTAAGGTTCGGTAATTCATAGTTTGCACCAAAAGCTTCTCCATCATGTATGGCACCAATTCCACCAGTGATGTACATTTTTTTGTTGACCATGTTTGTCCACAAAGCATTCACTGCATTAAGGTATTCTTTGTCATTCTCGATCGCAGCAATATCGGTCATTCCAGCATACATATAAACGGCTCTTACAGCATGACCCACTGCTTCCTTTTGTTGGATTACAGGGATATCATCTTGGGAGTAGGCTCCATATAAAGCATGATTTTTTGGGTTGCCTCTATTATCTAAAAAGTATTTAGCCAAATTTAAATAGGCTTTGTTTTTTGTAATTTGATATAGTTTCACCAATCCTGTTTCTACAATTTGATGTCCTGGAACTCCGTGAACTTGATTGGCATTATCACCAAAAGTTTTAACCAATAAGTCGGCATTTTTTATCGCAATATCTAGGAAGTTTCTTTTTCCAGTCGCTTCATAATGTACTACTGCAGCTTCAAACATATGGCCCGAATTATATAATTCATGACTGATTTGTAACGATTCCCAACGCTTTCCCTCTATAACAGGGACCCAAGTTGCTGGTGGTTTCGCTGGATTTATTGTTCTCCAAGTGGTTAAATAACCATCTTTTTCTTGACCTACTTTTATAATACTAATAAGGGAATCTAATAATGTACTTAGTTTTGGGTTGGGTTCACTAATCAAGGTGTTTGATGCTCCTTCGATAATTTTGTAGACATCGGTATCGTCAAAAGGCATTTGACCTTTTACCTCTCCTGTCATTATACCACCTGCGATCAAAAAGTTATCCATGCGACCTTCTTCCTCACATTTTTGAATCGCATACTCAATTGTTTTTTCTTGAACCTTTTTTATAATGGGTAACCAAAAATTATCAGTAAGTTTTACATTCTGAATATTGACAGGTGTAATTGAATAACCTAAAGTTGAAGCAGTTGTTTTTTTGATTGGTTGTTGTGCCTGTCCAGAAATGGTCATTGCTAAACTGGCGACTACTATTATTGTTTTTTTGAATGTCATTTTAACTGCTATTTATTTTATTAATTCAGTGGGTCCAAAATAGGCCAAAGCGCATTGTCCCACTGCATTTGTTTTATTTTTAAGACAGGTCTTCCTTTTTGTTTGACATCATAGGCGTGAAAAATGATATAATCTTTTCCATCCATAGTATAAGCGCCGTTGTGTCCTGCACCATAATAGTTTTCATTGCCTTGAATAAGTAGCGTTCCTCCGCCTTCGTTTAATGCTTTTCCCTCTTTATCAACATAAGGTCCGGTAATGTTTTTGGATCTTCCTACCACTACTTTGTAGGTGCTTTTTTCTCCTCGACAGCACAAATCCCAAGAAAGAAATTGGTAATAATACCCGTTCTTTTTGAAAATAAAAGGAGCTTCAAGTGCGCCATCGCCAGGATCAGTGTCAGCTAGTTCAAATGTTCTTTTGCGTTTTGCAATGGTGTACCATTCTTGAGGTTGAGCAATTGATTTTAAATCAGGATTTAATTTTACCATTTTCAAGCCATTCCAAAAAGAACCAAAAGCCAACCATGGAACATTGTTTTCATCAAATGTCAAGTTGGGATCTATGGCGTTCCACAAATCACGATTTGGGATGGATTGAATCACAATTCCTTGATCGACCCATTTGTAAGCAGGGTCTTTTGGATCCAAAGTAGTATTAGTTGTTACCGCAATTGCCGAAGTATTTTTTGCGAAAGCAGAAACCGAATAATACAAGTAATAAGTATTGTTGTGGAAAGAAATATCTGGTGCCCAGATGTGATTGTTAAAATCAGGTACAACTGCATCCACCCAGGTTGGTTTTTCATTAAATATTGCTGGTTCTGGTTTCCATTTTTTTAAATCTTTAGAACTAAAAACACTGATACCTTGTCCTGTACAGTAGATATAGTAAGTATCTTTTTGTTTAATCATCACTGGATCATGAACCGTAATATCTTGCGCCCATGATGAACTAGTAGCGATTATTAGTAAAAGTAAGAATTGTATTTTTTTATGTATTTTCATTATACTTATTTTATTTTTGAATTCCTTCTGAAGTCATAATTACTCGTTTCATTGTGCCATTTTCGTTGTAATACAATCGATCGATGCAAACGGATCTTCTAAAACTTCCGCCGTCTGGCTGAGTAGATCCATTGTGATAGATGAAATAGTCTTTTCCCTTAAATTCAATTATAGCTTGGTGATTGGTATTTGAATTTCCAGCGATTTCATTCAAAATGCCTTTGTATTCCCATGGACCATTGATTGATTTACTCATTGCATAAGCTATCTTTTCGGGAAATTGATATGCATAAGATAAATAATACCAATCTTTTTTCTTGTGAATCCAAGGCGCCTCAGTGTAATTTGGTAAGGAGATGGTTTTAATTGGGCCATCTAATTCGAGCATGTTTTCTTTTAATTTAGCATAATGACAAACTGAGTTTCCCCAAAATAAATAGGCTTGTCCATCATCATCAATCATAACCGTTGGATCAATATCATCCCAATCAATCTTGGTTTGTGTGGTCATGTCATTAGTAACAAGAGCTTTTCCTAATGCATCTTTAAAAGGACCTGTTGGACTATCCGAAACTGCAACTCCAATGGCTTTCCCGTTGATGGCTCCATGAGAAACAGTAACATACCAATAAAATTTACCGTTGCGTTCAATAACTTGTGCCGCCCAAGCATCAGAGCTTGCCCAAGCAAAATCAGTTACTTTAAGAGGTACTGGATGTTCCTCCCAATGAATCATATCGGATGAGGAATAAACCAGCCATTCGTTCATTTTATAAAAATTGAAATCATTTGGTGCTTCATCATGGCCAGCGTACAAGTACACTTTGTCTTTGTAAACAAGCGCAGCTGGATCACCAGTATACTTTCCTTTTATGATTGGATTGTTAAAGGTTGTTGTACCACTGTTTATTTCTCCATTTGCGGAAGCGTTATTTTTATCTATTTTTATTGCTTTACAAGAGGAGAATAGTACAACAGTACATAGGATTAAAAATATATTTTTCATTTTATGTTTTATTTTTATTCAATCTTATAATAAGAAGGAATAAATTAGTTTGTTTTTTTACCCCAAACAGGTAATCCTGCTGTCGTAAGTCCGGAGTAAGTTATTGTTACTTTTCGTGTGGCACTTTCCCAATCCCAAGCATCACTAACTTTACATTTTATTCCGTTTACGGTAAGTACTGCGTTTGTGCTGTCATAAGACCAAGTTCCGGTAAGTCCACCGCTCACTTTTTTATCGGCTGTTAAGTATATAGTAACCGATTTTTGAATGACTTTGTATTGGTAATTCATTGTGATTTGTTCCCATTGACCTATAAAAGAGCTTTCGGTTAATGTAGTTTTTGGTACTGCAGCATAGCGCTCAGGTGCTATTACTGGCCATCCATCTTCCGACCACTGAATTTCTCGTACATGTCCCATCATTATTGCATTTGAAACATTAATTCCAGGAACACCTTCTGGTAAACGCGCTTGTGAGGCATAAAACCATTGTTTTGTATCTGGGTTTTGGAAAATGGCGCAATGTGAAATTCCAACCCAGCCCGTATGATTGTTAAAACCGTAAGGATGTGTTAGCATCGGCCAACAATCGGCTCCGTTTGTAACATTGGCTCCGTTTATTCCTAGATAAGGACCTGTGATGTTTTTTGATCGAGCGACACGAGTATTGTACGGTACATCTAGTCCGTCATACGCCATAAATAAATAATAATATTGGGTGTCTGTATTGTATATAATTTCTGGTCCTTCGGAACCTTGCCAACGACTAATTGCACTACGACTAGCGATACGGGTTCCATAATCGCTTAAAGTTTTTAATTGGTATGGCTTCCCTGTTGTTGGGTCTAATTTTAAGGCAGCAATACCCGAATGCCATGAACCATAAATTAAATACTGTTCTCCTGCAGGAGTTTCAATAAAACTTGGGTCAATTGCATTGAACTTGAAATAGGCATCTTCCCAATTTCTAGCACCCGTAAAGGAATACGGTTTTAATCCGTCTGGTTCTGAGCATACAACCATCCCTTTATCTACCCAAACATTCGAAGCCAAATCGTCGGTTTCAGCCAGTCCAATAAATGCTCTTTCACTCCATGAGTAGGTAAAATCAGAACCAATTATTGGATTATCAACTACTATGCTATAGTACATACGATACTTGTTACCTACTTTTCTCACACAAGGTGCCCAAAAACCGTAGTTAGGACTTGTAATTGGAGGCAAAACTGGATTCATTCTAGCTCTTTTGTTATTTACAGAATCCAAAACCCAAGTAGGAGCAGTAGTCATCGAAGACCCCATGAATTCCCAATTGACAAGATCTTTAGATCTTCTATAAAAAAAATGACCGTGTCCATCAGTAGCGTTTCCATAGGATGCATCCGTTTGATACATATAGTAATAATCGCCACATTTCTCTACTGTAGGGTCGTGAACATTGGCTAAATTCCATTGTGAATTAGTTCCCCAAGCGGCTATAGACGTATAATTATCTGCATAGCTTGGTCCTGGAAAGGTAACTGGAGTGGGAGTGGGAGTTGGTGTAGGAGTTGGATCTGGAGTAGGGGCATCACTACTTGAGCAACTACTGGTAGAAGCCACAACCAGCAACAGTACTAGTGATGGGACTAATTTTAAAATAGAATTAAATTTTTTCATTGTATCCTTTTTTATTTACTTTCTAACATTATTACAGAAAAAGGAGGGACCACAATAGATAACTTTCCTTTTTTCACGTCAAATCCTTTGTAAACTACTGGTTGTATTTTGTTTGGATTATCAAAAGAATTGTAATCCTGCAATTTTGATGATGATAATATGTTTCCAGAAATTGCTTTGATTCCAAGTTCGTTTAGATCAATTTCTATTTTATGATCTTTCTTAGTGTCTACGTTTACCAATGAAATATGAACTAATCCGTTTTTATCTTTTGAAGCCGAAGCCGATAAAGCAGGAAGCGATTCGCCATTATAGGTATACAGTGGAGAATTTAAAGTTATTGGTAATAGTTTTGCATCTTGATGTACACTGTACATTTGCATCACATGATAGGTTGGTGTTAAAATCATTTTGGCTTTATCTGTAAGGATAACAGCTTGTAAAACATTTACACATTGTGCTAGGTTTGCCATTCGAACACGATCCGCATGGTTGTTGAAAATATTAAGAGTAGCTCCTGCTAGAACCGCATCTCTCATAGTATTTTGTTGGTATAAAAATCCAGGATTAGTTCCTTTTTCCACATCGTACCAACCGCCCCATTCATCTACAACCAAAGCAATTTTTTTCTCTGGATCGTATTTATCCATGATAGCCCCATGTTTAACGATCAATTCATCCATTTTTATGGCTTCTTTCATTGTTGTGAAATATTGCCCTTCGGTAAAATCAACTGCATCTCCTTTTTTGTTCCATTCAATCACTGAGTAATGATGCATTGCTACACCACCCAACATGTTTGCTGGGATATTTTTCATCAAAGTTTCAGTCCAGTTATAGTCGGCATCACTTGCACCAGATGCTATACGCATCAAGCCACCAGTGTTTTCCCAATCAGACATGAAAGTGGCATATTTACGGTATTCGCCAGCATAATAATCAGGTGTCATATTGCCACCGCAACCCCAAGCTTCATTACCAATTCCCCAAATTTTTACTTTCCAAGGTTCTATTCGACCATTTTTTTTACGCAAATCACTCATTGGGCTTTTACCTCCAAAGTTGGCATATTGTACCCAGTCTGAAAGTTCTTGAACAGTTCCGCTTCCTACATTTCCGGATAAGTAAGGTTCTGCTCCTAGTAATTCACATAGGTTTAAAAAATCATGGGTTCCAAAACTATTGTCTTCAGTTGTTCCTCCCCACCATTTGTTTACCATTGTTGGTCTTTCTTCTTTTGGTCCAATACCATCTTTCCAGTGGTAAGTATCCGCAAAGCAACCACCTGGCCATCTTAAATTAGGGATTTTTAATTTTTTTAGTGCTTCAACAATGTCATTTCGTACTCCATTTGTATTTGGAATTTTGGATGTGTCACCCACAAAAAAACCTCCGTAGATAGAACGTCCTAAATGCTCGGCAAAATGGCCGTAGATGTTTTTGTTGATAGTAGGTGCACTTTCATTACTTTTTATAGTAAGCACGGTAGTCTCTTTTTGAGAAAAAATACTTTGGTTACAAAAAATAAAAACTAATAATAATAACGCTTTTTTCATATTTTATTTAAGTAATAATATCACATGGTAAACTTTTTTAAGGCCTAGCATGTGATATTAAAATTTCTAACTAATTCAATCAAATTGTATTAATACCCATCATTTTGAACGGTACCAGGATTGTTATCCATTTCTAATTGTGGTATTGGGAAATATTCTCTTCCTGATGCGTAAGAATTAAATTCAACATCTCTTGATTTTAACCAAGCAAGCTTTACGGGATCTTGCAACCAACCCCAACGGCGAATATCATCAAAACGGTGTCCTTCAAGAGGGAACTCTAAGAATCTTTCGTGACCTATTTGGTCTCTCATACCTGCTTGTGATAATCCGGGTTTTGCTGTAGCCAAATTAGGTAATCCAGCTCTAGTTCTAACCATTTGAATATAAGTATAAGCACCTGGAGTATCGCCAGTCTCGTTTAAAGTTTCAGCATACATTAACAAGATATCAGCATAACGTAACAAACGCTCGTTGATTCCTGAACGCCAGTCGTATTCATTAGCATAGTTTCCATCTGAATTTTCATATTTTCTACAAAACAAATCATTCAAATCTCCAGGGTTTGCTGCATAAAAAGTGGCGAAATCTTGTCCGTACAATTGCATTCCACCAGGTTTGTTATAGAACATTGTAGCATCCAATCGTGGATCTACACCACCAGTAGTGGTTGTTTCTTCATGAAATTCATCAAACAATGTTCTTGTTGGCTGAACATCTGTCCATCCAAATGCTCTTGGTCCATAAGTAATTGCTCTAGCAGATGTTTTTCCCCATCCAGAAGCAGGAGCACCACCCCAACCTAAGTCAACTCCACCTGCATCTCTACTAAACTGTACTTCAAATAATGACTCCGAATTGTTTTCATTACTGTCTGTAAAATTATCACGGTAGTTAGAGACTAATGAATAAACGCCTAAATCGATTACTTGTTTAAATGCAATTTTAGCATTGGCAAAATCTTTAGTAAATAAGTAGGCTTTTCCTAAATATCCTAAAGCAGCTCCTTTTGTAGCACGTCCTTTTTGACCTGCATCTAATCCTGTAACATTATCATAAGTTGTTGGTAACAAATCTGCAGCTGCTTTAAAGTCGGCAATTACTTGTGCCCATCCATCTTCTTGCGTTTTTTGTGGATAATAAACAGCAATGTCTGTAGGTAATGGTACGTTTTTAAACATGTTTACGGCATGAAACAAATACAATCCTCTTAAGAAATAGGCTTGACCTAAAATTCTGTTTTTAAGTCCTGCATCTGCCATTTCAATAGCTGGAACATTCGTAAGTACTTGATTCGCACGATAAATACCTTGGTAATACGTTTCGTAAGCCCAACCATAAATTGCTGAATTTGATACATTAGAGTTGAAACGCCCAACATTGTACATGGCATCCCAAGGACTGTTACTTCTTGTGTCATCTCCTTTTAAGTCTAATAATAAAGGAGTACTTCTCATGTACGTTCCATCAGTTAACAAACTACCATAAGCAGCATTTACACCTTGGATAGCATCCTGATCCGTTTTCCAGAAAGAATCTACCGCATTGTTGTTCGGGTCAACTTGAATTAAATCTTCATCATTCACGCAACTCGTTGTTACGACTGCTATTGAGAAGAAAACAGTTAGGTAATTAAATATTTTATATTTCATTTTGATTCGTTTTAAATTGTTTGGTTATTTTTAAAAATTCACTTCAAGTCCTAAAGAAAAAGTTCTAGGATTTGGGAATGAACCACCATCGTATCCTCTTGAGAACAAACCATCATTGCTATTAAAATCAGGGTCATATCCTCTGTATTTGCTGATTATTAATAAATTTTGACCGTTTACAAATAATTTTGCTTTTTGAATAAAGCTTATATTTTTAAGTGGAATTTCGTAACCAATTTGCATTGTTTGCAATTTTATGTAGTCTCCTTTTTCGATGAAACGATTAGAGTCTCTTGTGTTTGCATTTGGATCACCTATAATTGGACGAGGAACGTTTGTATTTGTATTTGTAGGTGTCCAGTAATTTAGTTCATCTATACTATGGTTACCATATTGTCCAGCCATTAAATTGCGATACATTCCATCAAACACTTTGTTTCCACCGCTTCCTTGCCAAAACATAGAGAAGTCCCAGTTTTTGTATGAACTACTAAAGTTAAAACCATAACTGTATTTAGGAATTGTAGTTCCTTGGTACGTTCTATCAAGATCTGTAATCATTCCGTCACCGTTTACATCCTTGAATTTTACATCTCCAACTCCTGCATTAGTTTGTGTTGGTGATGCAGCCAGATCTGCAGCATTTTGAAAAATTCCAGCAGTTTCGTATGCGTAAATTTCACCTATTGATCTACCTACTTCTGTTTTTGAAGCAGCACCGTAAATTGGGTTTCCATCAAGACCTATTTGTAATACTTTGTTATTCAAAGTACCTAAGTTAGCTGAGATACTATATTTGAAAGCATTATGATCATTATTATAGGTAGCTGAAAATTCTAAACCATTGTTTCTAACTGCACCTGCATTTGTTGTTACACTTGCAGGAAAGGCACCAGTTGAAAACGGTAATGGCACTCCAATTAAAAGGTCAGTTGATTTTTTAACATAATATTCAGCTGTAAATTGTAGGTCATTATTAAGTAATCCTAATTCAAGAGCGACGTTCGTAGTTCTTGTTTCTTCCCAGTGCACATTTGGATCTAAAGCACTTACTACTGTTGTTCCTGGTGCCAATCCGTTATTAAAATCATAACCAGCAAAACTATTGGTAGTAGTTGCGAAAAAGTAAGTTGGGATTGTGTTGTTACCTAATATACCGTAACCTCCTCTTAATTTAATATTGCTTACCCATTCTGGCAAGTGGATGAATTTTTCATTACTGATTTTCCATGCTCCTGAGAAAGAGTAAAAATTACCTTTATTGTATTTTTGACTAAAAAGAGAAGTTTTGTCTTGTCTAAAGTTAGCTTGCAACAAGTAACGGTCATCATACGCATAATTTAATCTGCTTAAATACGATACACCAGTAATTGTGTTTTCATATTCTCCAGCACTAGTGTTATCAGCATATTCTAAATGGCTAATTTCTCCGGGAGTATATCCAACTCCTCTTGACCAGTGATTGTAGTTATCACTACGTTCTTGTACCCAACCTACTAAAGCATCAAATTTATGTTTGCCAATTTCTTTTTCGTAAGTAAGTAAGTTGTTTAAGAAAGTTCTAGATTGACTTCCTGTAGAAACATCTAATGAAGCTTCATCATTTGTAGTAAGATAGTACCATCCTAAATCACTTGGCGGGATGAATTTTCTATTTTGCCAATCCAGTCTGTCAAAACTAGCGTCAATTTTATATTTTAAACCTTTAACGATTTCATATTCTCCCCAAATATCTCCAATAAAACGATTTCTTTTTCCAGTATTAGTTATCAAGTTGTTGTAACCAATAACGTTCATAGAAATAGCTCTTTGTGTTAAGTTTGTTGTTCCACCGTAACCACCTAAACGGTTCGCATCATAAACAGGCATTGTTGGAATAGCACCTAATAAATCACTAATTGGAGATTCACCAGCGTTGTACTCGTTAAAATTTTCTTTACCTGATTGTGTAAATCCTAATTTTGAACCGTATTTAAATTTTCCTTTTTTACCAGTTAAATTCAAAGTAGTAGATACTCTTTTATAATCTTGTGGGGAATCGATATAGCTACTATTTTTAAAATAGTCCACATTCATATTATATCCTAAACTTTCGGCACCACCACTAAAAGTAAGAGAATGGTTTTCTATAATTCCAGTTTTAAAAGCTGCATTTTGCCAGTTTGTATCTACATTGTTGATGTAATAAGGGCTATTAGGATCATTACCTGGAGCAATAGTTAATCCAGCATTAACCTCTGCAGCACTAGTAATATTTTGATATCCTACTCTATCAGTAAGGTCCCATTTTTTGGCTACGTTTTGAAAACCAACAAGTGATTTGTATTTAATGTCAAATTTACCTGCTTTTCCTTTTTTAGTAGTAATAATGATTACTCCATTTGCACCACGAACCCCATATATTGCAGCAGAAGAAGCGTCTTTTAAAACTTGCATAGATTCAATTTCACCAGTTGCAAAGTCATAAGGACTGTCTACAATCATACCATCAATTACAAAAAGAGGATTGTTGTTACTAAAAGAGTTAATACCTCTAATTTTAATGTTAACGAATCCACCTGGTTCTCCTGAGGTTTGCATGGTAACTCCTGCTACTTGACCTTGAAGCATTTTTGCAGCATCATAAGTTACCGTTTTCTTAGCATTATCCATGTTTACCACACTAACAGATCCTGTAAGGTCTGATTTTTTTTGAGTACCATACCCAATAACAACTACTTCATCCAATTTATTTAAATTGTCACTTAATGCGATGTTTAGTTGAGTTTTGTTACCAATGATCATTTCTTGATTTGAATATCCTAAATAGGAAAAAACAAGAATATCTTTTGGTGATGCTTTTATTGAATATTCCCCATCTAGTCCTGTAACAGTAACGGTATTGGTTCCTTTTACTAAAACATTGACTCCTGGTATTGGCATTTCATCTTTTGCCGATTTGACAACCCCTTTTATAGTCTTATCTTCTTGGGCAGAAAGAGTATAAGAAGAAAATAACATAACTATTATTACTAATAGCCATTCTTTTCTCGGCAATTCAAAATTGCAATAGAAAAATGATCGTTGGTTTGTTTTCATTCTAATTTGTTTTGGTTAGTTATAAGTGTATATTTTACATTTGTAAATTTAATTAAAAAAAAACTATAAAAACAAATTAATATGGTAAAAAAAATATCGAAAAAAAACACATATTGCAAATTAAGTGTAAAAACAACATTTAAAAATTGTATTTTTTTTAAAAAACCATAACGTTTTTACAATTTATTTATATAAAAGGTAGTGTTTTCATTAAAAAAGCGATTATTTAATCAAAAAATAAGTGGTAGATATATTTTTGTGAAAACGGAATTTATTTTGTTTTTAACTATAAATCAGGGCAATATTGTGTGATAAAAGCTTTTTTTTGGGTGCTTTTTTAATAAAAAGTACATTTTTGGAAATGTTAAATCATTAATAAAGTGTTCCATAAATCGATTTTTTATAAAAAACCTATAGTAATCTTCTTTTATTAATAATTAGAAAGACATTTAAATTTTAAATAACTACTATTCTTATTTACAGCCTTACCTAAACTGTAATTTCATCATAATAATTCACTAAGTGTAAAAACCACATTAATAAATTATGAATCGGATGAGGAAGTTTATATATTTACCCTAAAAAAGGAGTATGCTTAATAGTTATAGTTCTGCTGACAAAGTTTTATTAGCAGTTGATTGTATCATTTTTGGTTTTGATGATGAAGGTTTAAAAATACTTTTGATAAAGAGGGATTTTGAACCAGAAAAGGGGAAGTGGTCTTTAATAGGAGGCTTTCTTAAAAAAGAGGAAGTATTGGATACAGCTGCTATAAGAATACTGAATAGTTATACTGGACTTCAGGATATCTATATGGAACAGTTGCATGCTTATAGTGAGATTGATCGTGACCCAGTAGAGAGAACTATTTCGGTTGCTTATTATGCTTTGATTAATATTGAAAATCATAATGCAGAGTTGATTCAAAATTATCATGCACAATGGTTTAGTGTTTCGAATGTGCCAAAATTAATTTTTGACCATGATTCTATGTTGAGGCATGCTATAAGAAGATTGCGTTATAGAACTTCAATTAAACCAATAGGATTTGAACTTTTGCCTGAAAAATTCACGATGCGTCAATTGTTAGAATTGTATGAAGCAATTTTAAGCAAAGAGCTGGATAAAAGGAATTTTATCAGTAAAATAAATTCATTGGATATTTTGATAAAATTAGAGGAGAAAGATATGATGTCTTCTAGAAAAGGGTCGTATCTGTATACTTTTGACAAAGAAAAATACGATGCGAAATTATTGAATGATTTTGTACTGAATCTTTAATAATTTAGTAGTTCGTTACTTAAAATAAAAAAGGAAGTCTCTTTATTGAGGCTTCCTTTTTTTTGGATAGTTAAATCGTGAGATATAGAATTTATCGCATCGCCTTTGACGTACTACAATTTCAAGAGATTTGATTATTCGGTATCAATTAAGAACTATTTAGTGAAATAAAATCGCTAAAATAAGTTAGCTCTGTTTTTTTGTTTTACTTATTTCCTTTTTGATAATCGGCTAAAAATGTAGCCAAACCACTATCTGTTAGTGGGTGTTTTAGCAAGCCTTCAATAGCACTTAATGGTCCAGTTATTACATCGGCACCAATTTTAGCACAATTTAAAATATGCATGACGTGACGCACAGAAGCTGCTAGAATTTGGGTTTCATAACCGTAATTGTCATAAATTAATTTGATATCTTCAATTAGGGATAATCCATCAGTAGATATATCGTCTAATCTTCCTATAAAAGGAGAAACATAAGTAGCACCTGCTTTGGCTGCCAATAAAGCTTGACCTGCCGAAAACACCAAAGTGCAATTGGTTTTTATTCCTTTGTTCGAAAAGTATTTTATTGCTTTGATCCCGTCTTTTATCATTGGGATTTTTACTACAATTTGTGGATGCAAGGCAGCTAATTTTTCTCCTTCGGCAACCATTCCTTCAAAGTCAGTTGAAATTACTTCGGCACTAACATCGCCATCAACTAATTCGCATATTTTTACATAATGAGCAATGATATTAGCTGCACCAGTAATTCCTTCTTTTGCCATTAATGATGGGTTAGTAGTTACACCATCTAGGATTCCTAAATCATTTGCCTCTTTAATGTCTTTTAAATTTGCTGTATCTATAAAAAATTTCATGTCTTTATTATTTAGTTTTTTGTTTGTTTATTTACTTTGTTCAATATATTTTAGGATTTCTTCGCAAGCATGTGCACTTGTAAATCCAAATTTTTCATCTAAAACTGTTGCTGGTGCCGAATATCCAAAATGGTCTAGCCCAATTACTTTTCCGCTATCTCCTATCAAACCTTCAAGATTTACGGGTAGTCCAGCAGTAAGGCCAAAAACTAATTTTCCTTTTGGAATTATACTTTCTTGGTACGATTTAGATTGCTCTTTGAATAATCCTTCAGAAATGATGGAGGCTACATTTATTTTTAGATTTTTTTCTTTTTCCAATAGAACTGCAGCAGCTAAAAGGGTTGCCACTTCCGAACCATTTGCGATTAATGTGATATCTGGATTTTGAGTTGACTTTACTAAATATCCGCCTTTTGACGCTTCTGTAGCCTCTTCGTATCTTGAAGTTCCTTGTGCAGGAATATCTTGAATGTTTTGTCTCGAAAGAATTAAACCAGTTGGAGTTTTAGTGTTTTTTAATGCCATATCCCAAGCTACTGATGTTTCTATCGCATCGGCAGGGCGTAAGGCCAATAAACTTTGATTCCCTGAATGGTTTTTAATTTTTTCCATTAAGCGAATTTGTGCTTCCTGTTCGATAGGTTGGTGCGTAGGTCCATCTTCACCAACGCGAAACGAGTCATGTGTCCAAACATATTTTACAGGTAATTCTTGAATAGCTGCTAATCGAATAGCTGGTTTCATATAATCGGAGAATACAAAAAATGTCGCTACTACAGGGATTACACCACCATGAAGCGCAATTCCGTTTGCGATGGAAGTCATTGTTAATTCAGCCACTCCAGCTTGTAAAAAGGCACCATTAAAATTATTTTTTTGTAAAATCGATGATTTTTTAAGGAATCCATCGGTTTTGTCACTGTTCGATAAATCTGCCGATGAAACAATCATATTTTCTACGTTTTCTGCTAAATAGGCAAGTACAGCAGAAGAAGCTTCTCTTGTTGCTACATTTGGTTTTTGAACAACACTGCTTAAATCTAAATCAGGAATTTCACCAGATAAAAACGATTCTAGTTTTAAAGAAAGTGCTGGATTTTCTTTTTTCCAAGAAGCGATTTGGAGTTTTTTATTAGCAGATGTTGCTGTTTTTAATTCAAGGATGTTAGCGTAATGTTTTGCGACTTCTTCATAAATAGCAAATGGATCTTCGGGATTTGCTTTTAGATTTAAAAGTGTTTTTACGTAATCTGCTTTTGTATCACCAATAGGTTTTCCATGCAATTCACATTCTCCTTCATACATCGCCCCAGTTGCTGTAACACAACCTTTTCCCATAATTGTCTTCCCAATGATCAAAGTAGGTTTTTCAACTTCTTCGTGTGCTTCACTAAGTGCTTTTCTTATTTGAGTATGATCATGACCATCAATTGTGATTACGTTCCAACCCCAAGCCTCATATTTCATGGCGGTATTTTCGGATGTTACTTCATCTGTCATTGACGAAAGTTGCACATCATTAGAATCATAAAACATGATGAAATTATTCAATCCTAAGTGTCCAGCAATTCTACCTGCCCCTTGAGAAATTTCCTCTTGAACACCACCATCAGTGATGAAACCGTATATTTTATGCTCAAAAAGCCCTTTGAATCTTGCATCAAGAAACTTGGCGGCAATAGCTGCTCCAACACCCATAGCATGACCTTGTCCTAATGGTCCCGAGGTATTTTCAATACCTCTCAAAACATCCACTTCGGGATGTCCTGGCGTTACGGAGCCCCATTGTCTAAATTGTTGAAGGTCTTCTTTTTTGTAATTTCCTAATAAATAATATTGAGAATACATTAATGCTGATAAATGTCCAGCATCCATAAAGAAACGGTCTCTGTATGGCCAATCCATTTCGGTTGGGTCAAAGTTGAGGTATTCCGTATATAAAAGATGCATAAAATCGGCACCACCCATGGCGCCTCCAGGATGTCCTGAATTGGCTTTTTCTACCATTGAAATGGAAAGCGCTCTTATGTTGTCTGTAGCTAATTGGTCAATTTTTTGGTTCATAATTATAGTTCTATTTTTTTATTGTAATTAATTAAAAATCCAAACTGTCAATTCAATTTTATAATAAAAACAAAATTTGTTGTCGTTTTTAGCGATTGAATTAAAGTAGATTAAGTGTTTTTTTTCACTAATTAGTTAAAAACAAAATCAACCAAACTTGAGAAATTGTGTATTGAAAATTGTTGAAAAATAATAAGTGTAAAAAATACATTTACAAATGTATGCAAATTTATTCTACAATAACAAATAAATTATTTTTATAACTTTTTTAAATAAGAATCTTATTTTTTTAGCCAATAAAAAATGGCAATACTATTTTTTTGATAGTATTGCCAAAGTAAGACTGTGTTATTGAAAAACGATAGAAAGGTTAAATCCCCTTTGTGTTGAGGTATTATTTAATTAGTCTTCAAGAATCGGAAAGTCTCTTTTTTTGCTTCTAATTGAAATGCATTTTCTTTTTTAGTAAAATTCATTTCAATAATTGCTGCTTTTCTGGGTGCTTCCTGAGCACCATTGAAATGCGTATGGAAAACATATTGCAACTGGTTCTCTTTGTCCAAAAATAAATCACCATGACCGGTTCCATTTTCTCCAATTAAATTTCGAGAAATAATAGGACTCGTTGCTGCCTTTTCCCAAGGTCCTAAGGGACTTTTACTGGTAGCGTATCCTACGGCATAGTCAGGATTTCTAAAATCATTTGCTGAATAAATTAAATAATACAAGCCCTCTTTTTTTATCACTGTAGGCCCTTCGGCAACTGGCCAGTTTACATTTTGGGTGTTTTCCCATAGTAGTTGTGCAGAGATACATTCTGTTAGTGTTTCTGGTTTTATACTTAAAAGGTCATCATTTATTTCGGCTACAAAAATTCGGTTTCCATTTGTAAGTCTAACATGATATAAATATTTTTTGCCATCATCATCTATAAATACAAATGGGTCTATTTGCTTTACTAGAGCTACTAGAGGTTCTTTTGTTGTATTTTTAAATGGTCCAATCGGGTTATTACTTGTTGCAACGGCAATATTTTCATTGGCAGTATAAATCATATAAAATAGATTGTTATACTTTATTATTTGTGGAGCCCAAAATCCGGTTGTTCCATATGCATCTCCTTTTTTGAGTGCAAGACCACCTTGAGCACCTACGGGTCCTTTCCAATTTTTTTGATCAGTTGAGGTATACACCTGAAAGCCTTCTCCAATAACAGTTGTGTTTCCAGTAGTTGTTCCGTATAAGTAATAGGTTCCATCGTTATAAAAAATGGTAGGATCTGCTAGAAAAATATCTTTTAATGCTACTGGGGGGGCAGGGGTTATTTTATCTTCTCCTTTTGGTTGAGAACAAGAACTTAAACTTAGTCCTAAAAATAGAATTATATAAATTTTTTTCATTTGAGTTTAATTAGAGATCATTTTATTTACGAATTGAAAAGTGGTAATACGAGATTGTGTGATATTTTTCACCCAGTTTTAAGGTTATCGATGGGAAATTTGGTTGGTTTGGTGCATCTGGAAAATGTTGTGTTTCTAAAGCGAATGCGGTTCTAAAATTATCTTTTGCACCTGATTTAAATGTGTTTTTACCTTGCATAAAATTGCCACTGTAAAACTGAATTCCAGGTTCGGTTGTATATATATCCATAGAAATCCCCGAAAGGTCTCCAGTAATTGTAGCCGCATGTTGCATTCCATCTTTAATATCTCCAGTTAGGACATAATTATGATCGTAGCCTTTTCCAAACTCTAGCTGTTCGTTTTTAGTCTCAATGCGCTCTCCAATAGTGTGTTTTTCAAGAAAATCAAAAGGGGTGTCAGCAACATTTTCTAATTTACCAGTTGGAATTAAACCAGAATCTACTGGTGTATATTGTTGTGCAAATAATTGTAATTCATGGTTCAAAATAGTACCACTACCTTCTCCATTTAAATTAAAAAAAGCATGATTGGTTAAATTAACAATGGTAGTTTTATCAGTGGTGGCTTCATATTCCATTTTTAAAGTTTTATCTGCAGTAATACTGTAGGTTACTTTTACGTGTAGATTTCCAGGAAATCCTTGTTCCATATCAGCAGCAATGTAGGTCAAAATTAAAGTATGCTCATCCGTTTTATCCGCACTCCACACTACATCTTGAAAGCCTTTTTTACCACCATGCAATGCATTTTCTCCGTTATTTAAAGGAACATTGTATTCTTTACCTTCAAGGGTAAACTTCCCTTTTGCAATTCGGTTTCCAACTCTACCTATTGTAGCTCCAAAGTAGGGTTCTGTCGATTTTTGAAACCCAATGACACTGTTCATTCCAACTACAACATCAGTTTCTTTTCCATTTTTATCTATTAACCATAATCCTACTAATCTTCCTCCGTAATTGGTGAAAGCCGCTTTTAAACCGTTATTTTCGATCCAATATAAGCTCGTCTTTTTATTGTCTATTACTGTTTCAAAATTTTTATTTTCTAAAGAATTTTTAGCCAATTGAGTAGTCGATTCTTGATTCATATCTTTTTGAGTTGAATTATTATTTTTATTTTCTTTGCATGAAACTTGAATTACAGTAAGAATTATAGCGGTGTAAATCTGAATTTTTTTCATTTTTTTTAATTTTTATATCGTTTTTAAAGAAAACTATTCGGCAGGAATATTTAGTATCGTTCCAGCACTAAGGGGTTCTCCAAACACAGGAAATCCGTTTGAGTCCCAGTTTATTTTTTGCATTCTTGGAGCTCTTTTATTTCCACAACCTTCCCCAGGATTAGAGTTGGCATGATATAAAATCCAATCTTCTTTTCCGTTTGGGGATTTGAAAAACGAATTATGTCCTGGTGCAAAAACTTGGTTTTTTACCGATTGTTGAAATAAGGGTTGCTCTGATTTTATCCAAGAAGAAGCATCCAGTAAATTGCCAATTCCTTTATAATGCAATAAGCCTAAAGCATAAAAATCAGTCCAACAACCGCTTGCTGAATACACTATAAAAACTTGGCCTCCATTTGATAAAAACTGTGGTCCTTCATTGACATTCACTTGTGGTGGATTAGACGGATCATTTAAGGCTCCGTGCTTTTCCCATTCCAGAGTTGGTGATGAAATTAGTACTCGATCTCCCTCTATTTCACAAGGATTTTTCATTTTTGCGATATAGATATTCTGTTGTCCATTAGTATCTCCTTCCCATCCTGCCCAAATCATATATAGGCTATTTTTATAGGAAAATACATTTCCGTCAATGGCCCATTTATCTGTTTTTGCAGCTATTTTTCCTTTAAATTCCCATTCCCCTTTAAAAGGATCGTCTGATTTGTTTTCTAATACATACATTCGATGGGTATTATTGTCTCCATTATCTGCGGCAAAATACACGTACCACTTTCCATTTATAATATGAAATTCGGGTGCCCAGATGTCCCCAGAATAGGCAGTATTTTTTGGTGCTATCCAAATGGTTTTGCTCTCTGCATTTTTCAAATCGGCTAGATTTTTAGTTTTCCATAAAACCAACCTGTTTTGCAACGTATGTGTATAATAATAATATCCATTGTAATACGTACTATATGGGTCTGCGCCAGAAGGTAAAATAGGATTAGTAAAGGTTTCTTTTTGCGAATAGGTTTCGGAATTGCAACCAGAAATAATTACGATTAACATCAACATTAAATATCTTTTCATTGTGACGACTGTTAGTTAGATTTGTTATTTAGAGCATCAATAACTTCTTTATTGATTGTGCTTACTTTTTCAAAATCCATTTTATCTACTTTTCTATCATAGGTCATAAACCCATTAACTTCACCTTCAACATCAGTAGTTTGGGTATATACTGCTGCAGAAAATCCTGTTTTAACTAATTTCTTTAATTCGGTTGCATACTTAATATATTCATTGGTTACTTCAGCATTATTCTTGAATTTTACATACCCCCAATTGTCATTTGCTCTCCATAAATGACCTTCGACAGGTAATCCAATTCCCCCATATTCCCCTAATACAGTTACTCTTCTAGCATCATAAAGATACAATTCGGGACCAGGATAATTGTGTAAATCTAAGATATCGCCTGTTTGAAAATGATTTCCTCCACTAGATGAATTGACTAATCTACTTGGATCGTGATTCTTGGTCCAGTCTGTAATTTCAACGGTTTTGAATTGTCCCCAAGCTTCATTAAAAGGAACCCAAACGACAATACTTGGATAGGAATACAAATGATCCATAATTTCTTTCCACTCTTTTTTATAAATTTCTTCAGATTTAGGTGTTCTTTGTAATTCATTACCTTCAAAATATTTTTTGTTTTGCCATATAGGTTGCTCATCACCACTTGGCATATCTTGCCATACTAAAATTCCTATTTCATCACAATGCGTATACCAGCGATCTGGCTCTACTTTAACATGTTTCCGAATCATATTAAAACCCAATTCTTTTGTCTTAACAATGTCATATTTTAAAGCCTCATCAGTAGGAGCGGTATATAGTCCGTCAGGCCACCAACCTTGATCTAATGGGCCGTATTGGAAATAGTCTTTATTATTCAGTTGCATTCTAAGAACACCATTTGAATCTCTTTTAGATCCAATTTTCCGCATGGCAAAATAGCTTTTTACTTCATCAACCATTTTCCTGTTGCTAATTAATTTCACATTGGTTTTGTATAAAAATGGAGATTCTGGTGACCATAGTTTTGGATTATTTAAAACAATTTCTATATTTTCTCCAGCCGAAGCTTTAACAGTTACAAGTGCTTTTGAATCCTCATAAACAGTTACTTCAATTAGATCTCCATAACTTGCTCCTGCAACTTCAGGTTTTATGTTAATCACATTCTGATCAATATTTGGCGTGGTTCTAATCGTTGTAATATTCTTTTTATTTACAGGCTCTATCCAAACGGTTTGCCAAATTCCCGTAACCGGTGTGTACCAGATTCCTTCTGGGCTCCTAACTTGTTTTCCTCTTGGTTGTGGTCCTTCATTAGAGGGGTCCCAAACTTTTACCGTTAATTGCTGCGTTTTTCCAGTTATGAAAGGTGTTATATCAAAAGAAAACGGAGTATATCCACCAGTATGGGAACCTATTTTTACGCCATTCAACCAAACTTCAGTTCTCCAGTCAACTGAACCAAAATGCAGTAAAATATTCTGGCCTTTCCAATTGGATTCTATAGTGAAGCTAGTGTTATACCAAAGCTCATTTTTAGCGCCAACATCTTTCATCACACCAGACAAACTGGATTCGACTGCAAAAGGAACAAGAATTTGACCGTCATATTTCTCAGGAGCTGCTTTTCCAACTTCTAGAATCGCATAATTCCATAATCCGTTTAGGTTTTTCCATTCCTTTCGTTCCATAATTGGGCGAGGATATTCAGGAAGTACATGATTAGGTTCTACTTTACTTGCCCATACTGTTTTAATTTTTTCTCCAGCAGGTTTCCATTGTGCGGATAGTGATAACCCTAAAAATAAAAATAGGATTACCTGTACATTTTTTTTCATCATTATATTATTTATTTGTAAGCACACATCATTTAAATTGACTTGTTATTTTTTTGTCATTAAATAAATTACCAGACTATTTTAAATAGTCCGGTAATTTTAAAAAAAAAACTAACTAACCAACTTTGTGAATTTCTTAACCACTAAAAATTCACTAGTTTTTTATATATGGTTCCTATTAATTAACCAACTTTAAAGTCGACCAAGAATAGGGTTTGTTATTTATATTGGTTGCAATATCTTCTGTATAATCATTTGTTCCTTTCTCTCTAAGGGCTATGTTGTAGCGTACTCTCATGTCTTTTGATGGGATTCCACCTAGTGTTGTCCAAGGAATTTTGGTTTCTATTCGATAGCCATTTGTGGTTTTAACTGTAGTCGTTAGAATTCCTTGAGAACCATCTAATTTTTTCCATTTGCTATTTTCGCCTTCATAAAGTGAAAATTGATTGGATTGTCCTAATTCGAGTTTAAAGATGGAACTTCCAGGAACGATTAATTTTTTATTTTTAGGATCTAAATACAAATCCAAACCATCACTTCCAGTTATTGCATCCGTGCTTATAATTTGGCTGTCTTTTATTTGTGCAAAAACATATAAAAACTCGGTATCATACGTAAAATTAGCTTCTAATTGTGTGGCACTTTTTTGGCCAATAAAAATTGGGCTTTCTTTCTGCCAAACTCCTTCATTGCTCAGTCCGTCAATTGTAGCAGTTTCCCTGACAGCATTAATATCGCGTAAAACATGCCCTTTTATCATCCAAATTTGTGATGAGTTGGAAAATTGGTTTGTGGTTGTTAAAGCAATTACGGTATCATCTTCCAAAACAGAAATACTATTCCACAATGCTGATTTTCCATTTGAAAGTAGAAAAGGAGTAGATTTTCTATTGAAATTTTTGGCTTCATTATTCCCAATTACCACTTTCATATCGGCATTATTAATGTCGTTTGAAGTTCTGTTTTCTGTTCCTTGATAGGACAGTAGCACTTCTCCTGTACTCAGTTGCGATAGGTAAGGAGCACCCGCATAAACAGAGTTACTCAATACCTCTTCCAAAGCATAATTTCGATTATTGCTGTTTGCATCAATGGTTTGTTTCCAGTTTTCTGTAATTGAATTTCGAATAATATAGGGCTTGAATTGATTCTCAACACCATTATCTTCAATAGAAAAAACAATTTCTGTTTGATTTTTTAATAGAATAGGAGAAGGCATTCCGTCTCTTTTCCCAGCTCTGAAACTCACAATTTCAGGTGTTGTTGACCATGTTAAACCATTATTTGAAGAGCGAATAAGAGAAATGTTTTGTTCAGTAGAAGTGCGGTACACGTTTTCATTGGAAAAAAACAATTGAATTTCTCCACTCGGAATTTGTAGTGCAGAAGGTTCCCAACAGCCGTTTTCAAAATCGGAACTGGCTTCATAAACAATTTGATTTTCTTTCCAAGTCAAACCTCCGTCATAACTTTTAATAGTGTTGATAGAAAATTTTTCGTTGCTATTTCCATTACTAATTGGTCTTGGATTATAGCAAATCAAAATAGAATTATCTTCTAACTGTAAAATATCAGGCGTGGTCATATTCACCGCAGTATTTCCAGATGCTACTTTAATAGATGCACTCCAAGTATTTCCAAAATCATTACTTGTCTTTACTAATATGGCTCCTCCAGATTCGTAAGTACAAATTAGTTTTTTATCGTTTAATTGTATTAATCTCGCGTACCCATTGTAATCCGGACTATTTTTATCCGAAACCTGAATTAAAGTGTTATAATCCCAAGCAATTCGGATGCCTTCAACAGCGGGTTTAGATGGAATGTTTTCTACTATCGGTTTTTCATCAACCACATTTGAAGAATCACTACAAGAAAGTAATGGGATGAAAATAAAGAGTAGAAATAAATGATTTATTTTATTCATTTTTTTACTTTTTTGAATTTGATTCCGTTTTACTTAAACCAAATTTTTGCACCAAATTGTTATACTCCTTGGTGGAAATGGAAATCATACAGCCATGTCTTGCTTTTTCGGGTAAACTATATTTATCCCAATCACTGTAAAAAGTATATCCTGAGGCCTGAAACCAAGGGCCATTTAAATTATCTGAAATAGATAATCCATAAGAAACTCCTGGGTATTGTTCGTAATACAGGTACCAAATTTTATCATCAGGAGATGCAATCAACATCGGTGCTTCTCTAAAATTAGGACTAATCGATTCTTGTGGTAAGGAGTAAGGGCCTAAAAGCGATTTTGATTTAGCAATTCGGATGGTTTTTCCCGTGGTCCAATATAAAGAGGGGTAAGTTTCATCTTTTAAAACAGCATAATAGGAATCTCCCACTTTTCTAATAAATACATCAATTGTTCCCATATCCCAATCAAACAATCGATTGGGTGTGCCTTCAAAAGTTTTTAAATCCTTAGATAACACATAAAGTGTTCTTTGACTTGCCCAATAAGCTTCTGGATCTTCTTTTGAGCCTAGTTTGTGTGGTGTGTGCCATGTTAGCATAAATTTTACTGAGTCTTTGTCATAATACAATTTTGGAGCACCTATTCTTTGTAATGCATTTGCATAATCAGGAGTGCTTTTTAGGTCAGGTGTATAAACAGCATGTTTTTTCCAAGTTATTAAATCATCAGAAACCCATATATTAATTTCTGGTGATTCATCGCTGGTATTTCCTGCTATATAATACTTTCCATCTGGCCCTTTACAAATATCAGGATGACCTTGATATTCTGGAAACACTCTTTTTCCATCATTCAAATTAGTCCAATGCAAGCCATCAAGACTTACTGAATAGTATAACCTCCCGTAATCTGTATGGGTCATATGAGCAAATAAGTAGGCTTCGTTCTTTGGTTTTGAACCATTTTCTACTTGTCCCGGTGGATTAGGTTGTTGCGCAAATAATGCCGTTTCTAAAAATAAAACGGCTATTAGAAAAAGTGTATTTAATATCCTTTTTTTCATGTGATTGGTATTATAACCCTATTTTAATTCATTAAAATAGGGTTAGTTTTCAGCTTATTTTATTTAGAAACAGCCTCAGAGGTTAATTTCTTTATTAGTTCAGTTTCCTTAACAATATAAGGAGAGCCATCTGTATTAAAAACCTCGTGGAACCATACTGGAGGAGCTGCAGTGTATTTTTTTGTCCAACTATCCCAAGGGAATTTTGTTTGTGTTTTTCCGTCAACTAAACCCCAGTTGATCATTGCAATTTTGTTTTCTTTTGCAATTGGTAAAAAACCTTCGAATGTACTTCCATTAGGGCGAGCCATATATTCTGTACACAACATTGGTTTTCCATAACGTTTTAATTCATTAATGCGTTTTACAAAATCGACAGGTTTATCATAGCAATGAAATGAGATTACATCCGATTGTTCTAACTGTAATTTAAAAATTGGTTTTAGATTCACCTCTGTCCAATCGCCAGCCCAGACACCTGAAGTCAATGGTTGTGACGGGTTACTTTCTCTAGCCCATTGGAATGCTTTTTCTAAAAGAGGGTATACAAAATCAACTTTATTAGCAATTTCCACTTTTTCATAAGAAGGACCTGTCATGTTATCAGGCTCATTCCACACATCCCAGCCTAATATTCTATCATCATCTTTGAAATGCGCTACCGTTTCCTTAACGTATTTTTCTAAACGCGGATATTCTTTTTCGTCTAATAATGCTTTTTTCCCTGGACTTTGTACCCATCCTGAATTATGAACAAATGGTTTTGGGTCTCTTTGTTTTCCTAATTCTGGAAAGGGATCCCAACAAGAATCAAAAAGCACAAATAAAATTTTTATATGGTGTTTGTTGGCAATTTCTAAAAAGCTATTCATTCTTTTATATAACCCTTCGGCATCTTGTTTGTGTAACAAATCATGTAAATAAACACGCATTACGTTCATTCCAATTTGTTCTGCCCAACCAAGTTCTTGATCAATTCTTTTGGGGTCAAAAGTAGCTTCTTGCCACATTTCTAATTGATTTATGGCAGTACTTGGGCAATAATTTGCCCCTACTAGCCACGGCTGTTTTGCGTACCAGAAATTGGCCTGTTCTTTTGTCCAGATCTCTCTTTTTTCAACCGTGGTTGTTACTGTATTATTCTCTTTTTCTTTACTTGATTTAGTTTTGTTACAACTAAGTAATAACATCCCTACTAGCACAAGCGCCAGATATAGTTTTGTGTTTTTCATTATAATTTATTTTATTGGGACAAATGTTTGCTAATTTTAAGGGAGTGATTCAGGAATCATTCCCTTAAAAATTATAGCTTAATATTCTGGATTTTGAATTAAATTGGGGTTGTTGTTAACCTCTACTTGAGGAATTGGCAATCTTTTATGTTTGCCAACAACGAAGTTTTTAAAATCAGGATCACGGGCTGCAATTTTATCTACAGCAGCTTGAGAATCTAAATCTCCCCAACGTTTTAAATCTTCCCAACGAACACTTTCGCCAGCCAATTCTAAAACTCGTTCCATTTTTAATTGTTCTAAGAATTTGGTTTTGTCATTTCCAATTTCAGGATGAGCAGCGGCTAAAGTGCCTATGTTTACACGAGCTCTTACCTTGTCTACATATTGGTAGGCACCAGCGGTATTTCCTGTTTCATTCAACACTTCGGCATAACGCAATAAAATATCTGCATAGCGAATTAATCGGTAGTTTACTTGACTGTAATAATCTTCATTGTCTCTATAGTAATCTCTACTCCCTTTTCTAAACCATGCCTCATCAGCTCCCCATTGCCAAGTTTTATTATAGGTTTTGTCTCCAAAATCAGCTAATAAATCAGGATAAAACAAGGTATATCTTAATCGAATATCTAAACCACCGTCTTTATTTTTTTCTTTCTTGAAAGCCTCAACTAACCAATATCTTGCTTGTCCATCAGACCATCCAATACTTCTTGGAGCAAAAAACTGAGCACGGTTACTAGAAACGGCCGCACTAGGATCTTCACCAGTTCCCCCTTTTCTTTGATCTCCAAACTGAATTTCAAAAACAGATTCATTGTTGTTTTCATTTACATCAGTAAAGTTATCTCTGTAATTAGCTACTAAACTATATTTTGCGCCAGATCCAGTTATTAAATATTCTAAAGCCGTCTTAGCTTCAGGCCATTTGCGTTGTTGCATATACACTTTTGCGAGCATTGCTTTTGCAGCACCTTTGTCAGGTCTTCCAGTTTGGCTTGACGACCATTCTGTTGGTAAATCGGCGTAAGCATCATTTAGATCTGATTCAATTTGTTTCCAAACTTCAGTGATATTTTTTTGTTCTGGACGATCATTTGGTGTTGAAGGCTCTAAAACGATTGGAATATTTTCCCAAAGTATCGCTGCATAGTAATAGTTTAGTGCTCTTAGGAACTTTGCTTCAGCTAAAATGTTCTTTTTATCCACTTCATTTTTGAATTCAATTTTGGGAACATTGGCTAGCACTTGATTGCATCTAAAAATAGCTTTGTATGTATCTCTCCAAGTAACTGAATTCCCTTCCCAGAAGTTATAATTGATATAATTAAATCGGGTCCAATCGGCTAATTCAATCCATGGGCTTTGGCTAAAACCTTCATCAGATGTTAAATCAAGACGGAAATAAATCCATCTCGCCCACATTCCATCTTTATAAAACATAGCATATGCAGAATTTATTCCTGCTTGTGCATCACTTTCTGTAGCCCAATATTGACCTGTTGTTAATGTATTTGGGTTGTTAAGTTCAAGCTCATTATCGCATGATGATAAGGAAAGGAGGTTGAGAAAAACTACAGTTATTAAAAATATTTTTTTCATTATACTATTTTTTTAAAATTAAAAACTAAACTCTACACCTAGTGAATAGGTTTTTAGATTTGGAAATGAACCTACATCTACCCCTCTTTGAAAAATATTACCATTACTGAATTCAGGATCTAATCCAAGATATTTTGTAATTGTAATCACGTTTTGTGTAGACAAAGTAAATCTAGCACTAGTAAAACCAGCTTTTTGTATTGTTTTTTCAGGTAGGTTGTAACCAATTCCAACATATTTAAGTCGGATAAAATCACCACTTTCTAAAAATCGATCACTATCCCCTCTTGAGTTCAAAGTAGTTCCTTTTACAATTCTAGGAAAATCTGTATTTGGGTTTTCAGGTGTCCAAGGTTGAATTCCAGATCTATAGTTACTATCGTCATCAAAACGGTCTACTGTACTTCGAAATCCGTTATAAACGGTTGCCCCTTGTGAGGTAATCCAGTTCATAGAAAAATCAAAGTTTTTATATGAAGCTCCTACATTTAATCCCATTTCGAATTTTGGCCATGGACTGCCTACAATGTCTTTGTCTTCATTTGTAATTTGTCCGTCATCATTTACATCTTTAAAACGAATGTCTCCAGGTTGTGCATTTGGCATTATTACGGTCCCAGTTGAGTTTACATAATTTTGAATTTCTTCTTGATTTTGGAATAACCCATCCGTTTGTAACATGTACCACATTCCTACAGCACCACCAGCTCTTGTTATTGTATTCCCTTGAATACTTTCATTTTGACCATTACCCAGAGAGACTAACTTGTTGTTTAGTTTAGTAAAGTTGATAGAAGCATTGAAGGAGAAGTCGTTTATTTTCTTATTGTAACTTAAATCCAATTCAAATCCTTTATTTTCGATAGTTGCCGCATTTGAAATTGGATTTCCACCATCATTTCCAGTTGTCATTAAAATTGGGAATCCAAACAAAACATCTTCTGTACGCGCTATAAAATAATCTGCAGTTAAGCGTAATGAGTTATTTAGCATTCCTAAATCGATTCCAACATTGGTTTGTTTTAATTTTTCCCAACGCAATTCTTCGTTTGCTAATCTAACTTGAGTGGCTGATGGATATAAAGTTTGTCCATCTCCCAATACAATGGCACCAAAAGTGTTTATAAATCCTTGGTATTCATAATTTCCAATGTTTCCACTTCCTAATTCACCATAGCTGGCTCTCATTTTTAAATCATTTATGAAATCCACTTTAAAAAAGGATTCGTTGCTCACTCTCCATCCTAATGAAACGGATGGGAAATTACCCCATTTATTAGCATCACTAAATTTTGAAGAGCCATCACGTCTGAAAACAGCATTAAATAAATAACGATCATCATAGTTGTATTCCAGTCTTCCCAAATAAGACGCTAATGCAGATTCATTTCTAAATCCACCAACTTCAGCTTGATCACCTAGATCCAAAACATCAAAATAATTTCCTGTACTTGGATTAATCAAAAGATTTCTTTTTGTACCATAAATTTGGTCGTAATTGTCTTTTTGAAAGGTTTGACCTGCTAAAAGAGTAATTTCATGTTTACCAAACTCCTTTTTGAATGTCAATGTATTTTCAAATAATTTAGTTTGTGAACGGCCTTTATTTTGGTTAATAAATGACTGCTCATAGGGTTGATTTAAAGTCCAATTTCCTAGTTTTCTAATAAAGTTGTAACTATCAAAACTGGTTTCATAACCAAAATTAAATCGGTATTTTAGGAAAGAAGCTAGTTTCAATTCCGTCCATAAGTTCCCTCTTATTCTAAAATTTTGATTTTCTGTATCTAATAAATTGGCAATAGCAATTGGGTTTGTCCCAAAAGTATTTGCAACACCTTGTTTTCCATAACCATATCCGCCTGGGTTATCTTCATCATAAACTGGAATTGTAGGGAATAATCGGTACGTATCTATGATTGGGTTGCCTGACATTTCATCTGTTTTTGAATTACTGATGGCTAAGTTCTCCCCAATACTGAAAATTCCTTTTGTACCACTTGTGTTCACTCTAAATGAAACTCGGTTGAAATCAGTTGAAACTACAGTTCCTTTATTTCCAAAATAATTTGCTGACATAAAGAATGTTGAATTGTCTCCTCCACCTGAAAAACTAGCATTGTAATCTTGAATTAAGCCTTGTTTAAAAACTTCTTTTTGCCAATCAGTGTTTACGCCAAGATTTAAGTTTTGTCTTGGAATACCTGCATTATCGTATGCTTGAAAATTAAATTTCGAAAACTCTTCAGTTCCCATTAAATCATAGGTAGGCATAGATGTAAAGCTGGTTTTTGAGGAAACTTCTATTTTTAGTGGTCCTTTTTTACCTTTTTTGGTAGTAATTATAATTACACCATTTGCTGCTCTAGAGCCATAAATTGCAGCAGCAGAGGCATCTTTTAAAACTTGGATAGTTTCAATGTCATTTGGATTAAAATCTCTATTGGCTGATGTAATTAATCCGTCAACTACATACAGCGGATTTGCATTTTGTAGGTTTTTAAGTCCTCGAATTTCAATACTGGCTTCTTGTCCGGGTCTTCCGCCACCTCTAACTTTAACTCCTGTTACTAAGCCTTGTAATCCTTCGGCCATTGTAGTAACTTGTCTTTTTTGAATTTCATCGGCTTTAACCACTGAAATAGCTCCAGTTAGATCTTTCTTTTGTTGTGAACCATAACCAATTAACACCACTTCATCTAGAGCAACTGCCCCTTCTTCTAGCGAAACGTTAATTGTTTTTTGATTATTGATTGAAACTTCTTTTGTTTTATATCCTTGATAAGAGATAACAAGAGTTTGATTTGTCTTTGCAGTAATTGAAAATTTACCTTCAAGATCTGTAACAGTACCATTTGTAGTATTTTTCACTAAGATATTTGCAAATGGAACAGCATCTCCATGAAGAGCTGAAGTTATTCTCCCAGTAATTTGAATTTGGTCTTGCGCATACGTTTGTTGAAGTAATAAACTAAAAAAAAGTAAGAGGTAGTATCTCTGCTTTAAAATTTGGTTGATTTTTGTTTTCATTGATTTTTCGTTTAAAAAGTTTTCATTGATTTTGGTTTTTTGGATAGTTCCTTTATTATTTTAATCGTCTCTTATTCGATCAAAAAAATAGTTAATATTGTTTTTTAAAATCTGTTGCTTCATTTTTCTAAATTTTAATTATTGTGTATTTTTAATTTGTTTTTTTTACACATGTAATAATTTTTAAGCTAAAAAAATATCAATATGTTTTATTTCAAAATTCAAATTAGGCCTTTTTTATTCGAAAAAAATCAATTCATTTGTGTCAATATTACTTGTAAATGATGCAGATTTCTTTTTTAATGCTAAAAAATTATGTTGTTGCAACATTTGGAATACAATTGAGACGATTTGTAGAAGTTGTCGATTAACATCAAATTTAAAAACATGAGTAAATTCTTATATTTTGTAATTCTTATTTGTTTTTTTACTAATTTTTTATATGCTCAAGACTATTATTTTAAGCACTATAAAGTAGAAGAAGGACTTTCGAATAATACCGTTTTAACTTCGTTACAAGACCAAGATGGTTTTATGTGGTTTGGTACAAAAGATGGATTAAATAGATTTGACGGCTATGGATTTAAGACCTACCGCGGGAATGGTGATCCTATTCATAGTTTGGGTAGTAACTATATTCAATCGCTGCATGAATACAAAGGAATTATTTGGATCGGAACTGATAAGGGGTTGTATAAATATGATAAAATAGCAGATCGGTTTAGTATTCTAAATGAGGCCATTAATGATAGAATTGCGACAATAGAGCATGATGAACATGGTAATATATGGTTTATTTCAGGTAACATTCTCTATAAATATTCAATACTAAAAAATGAAACTACGACATTCAATCCTAATAGTTATTTTATTGCAACATCAATAACTAGAGATGCAAAAGGGGAAATATGGGTTTCGTCTTTAAACAAGCTGTACCACTATTCAGATGAAAGTTTGTCATTTGAGAATGTTGTGTTGAATTATGATGCTGTAAGTAAAACTCCTTATAGGATAACTGTTATTTATGCTGTAGATACTAATAATATAGTAATTGGGACACAAGAACATGGTGTTCTTTCGTACAATCCTATCACTAAAAAAACAGTAGCATTGCCATTTGCCAAAAATGAATGTTTGTTTGTTCGTCAGTTCAATAAAAAAACAAATAATGAAATTTGGATAGCTAGTGAATCGGGTGTGTTTATTTATAATATCAAAACAAATAAATACACTAATCTTAAAAAAGATTTTAACGATCCCTTTAGTATTTCAGATAATGCGGCTTATTCTATAACTATTGACAAGGAATTGGGTGTTTGGATAGGAACTTATTTTGGGGGCATTAATTACCATCAAAAACAGTATACACAATTTAAAAAATATTTCCCCAAAAACAATCAAAACTCCATTAGCGGAAGTGCGGTAAGAGAAATTCATAAAGATGATAAAGGTGATTTTTGGATAGGTACTGAAGATGCTGGTTTGAATAAATTTAATACAAAAACACAGGTATTCACTTCGTTTAAACCAAATGGAAGGTCAGGTTCAGTGTCCTATTATAATATTCATGCTTTATTGCCTAGAAAGGACAATATTTGGATAGGAACTTTTGAGCATGGTTTAGATGTTTTAAATCGAAATACAGGAAAAGTAATTAAACATTATGAAGCTAGTAGCGCCAAAGGGGCGCTTAAAAGCAACTTTGTATTTAGCTTTTATGAAACAAGAAACAAGGATTTTTTAATACTGACTTCAATAGGGATTTACAAATACAATGAACTCGAAGATAATTTTGATCTCTTTAGTATATTTCCTGAAACCATGCATTATACTACTTTTATGGAGGATGTTGATGGTAATTATTGGGCTGGAACTTATAGAGAAGGATTATTGTTTTATGATTCTAAAAACAAGAAAAATGAGATCTTTAGATACAATTATAAAGACAAAAAGGGGATTAGCAACAGTTCTATAAACTGTATTTTTCAAGATAGTAACAATAATTTATGGATTGCTACAGAGAATGGATTGAATCTTTATGATAAAAAAACGAAAAGCTTTACTAAATTCGACACAACAAATGGATTTCCTAGTAATGTGTTCTATTCTATAGTAGAAGATGACTTGAAAAATCTATGGATAACAACTTCCAAGGGATTAGTGAATTTTGGTTCAGATCACACAAGTATTAAAATTTACACCACTGCAAACGGATTGTTAAGTGACCAGTTTAATTATAACTCTGCATTTAAAGATAGTAATGGAGATATGTATTTTGGTAACCTGAACGGGATGATTAGTTTTAATCCTAAAAACTTCACTAAAAATAAATATAAACCGGAAATATTTATAACCAGTTTGCAAATAAATAACAAAGAGGTTTTGACAAATGAGGAAAATTCACCTCTAAAAAAATCCATTTCATACCTAGATGAGTTAGAGTTGGAATACGATCAGTCATCATTTAATATTGAGTTTGCAGCTTTAAATTATACTGGTGCGCAACTGACTGAATATTGGTATAAGCTAGAAAACGTTAATAAAGACTGGGTGTATTTAGGAAGGAATAATAAAGTTTTTTTTACGGCTCTTGCCTCTGGTACTTATACTTTTAAAGTAAAATCATTAAATAGTTTTGGAGTTTGGAGTAAAGAAGCTACTATAACTATAAAAATACTCCCGCCGTTTTGGGCTAGTATTTATGCATATGTATTTTACTTTATAGTATTATGTTGCGGGTTATTTGCAATTATTAGATATTCAAATAATGTGACTCAAGAGAAAAACAATCGAAAAATTAAGCATCTGAATGATGAAAAAGAGAAAGAAATTTATCATGCGAAAATAGAGTTTTTCACCAATGTGGCTCATGAAATAAAAACGCCTTTAACGCTTATTAAAAGTCCTTTAGAAAAATTATTGAATTTTGATTATGAATTACCAGAGATTCCTCAGAATCTTTTAATAATGAAAAAAAATACCTCCAGATTACTCAAGCTGGTAAATGAACTTTTGGATTTTAGAAAAACAGAAATTGGAGGCTTAAAACTCACTTTTGTAGAGACAAATATTTCTGCTGTTATGAGAAACTTGCACCTGCGTTTTAGTCAGCTAATAGAGGAAAAAAACATTGATTTTGAACTCGATTTAAGTGATAAAGATATTTATGCTTTTGTTGATAAAGAAGCTTTAAAAAAAATACTCAGTAATTTGTTTAATAATGCAATTAAATACTCCAATAATAAGGTGATTGTAAGTTTAACTAGGGACGAAAAAAAATTAAAACTGTTGGTTAAAAATGATGGAAATTTGATTCCTAGTTATTTAAAAGATAAAATTTTCGAACCCTTTTTCAGAGTAGAAAATATGGGTAATAATTCAGGAACTGGCATCGGATTGTCCTTGGCACAGTCTTTAACACAACTTCATCATGGGAGCTTACAATTGGTTTTTATAGAGTCGGAATTAAATGTTTTTGAACTTATTGTTCCGCTGCATCAGGAAGAAGAATTTATGTTATATGATGAGTTTCCTAAAGACTCTGGCAATAATGAAAGTGTAATAAAAGAGTTGGAAGGAAAGAGCGAAAAAACTGCTATTCTTGTCGTAGAAGATAATGAAGATTTGTTGGATTTTATTACAAAAGAACTTATTTCTTCTTACATTGTTTTTTCTGCAAATAATGGAGAGTCAGCTCTGGAAATAATTCATAATGAAAATATTTCATTAGTTATCAGTGATATTGGTATGCCTGTGATGGATGGAATTACGTTGTGTAAAAAAATTAAAACTAATCTTGAAACAAGCCATATTCCAGTAGTATTGTTAACGGCAAAAAATTCACTTAAATCACAAATTGACGGACTTGAAGTAGGTGCTGACTCCTATATATCCAAGCCTTTTTCTATGGAATATTTAAAAGTTCAGTCTTCAAATTTAATTGAAAACAGAAAGCAAATAATGAAATATTATGCCAGCTCTCCCCTTTCGCACATCAAAAGTATTGCTCACAATAAAACGGACGAAGCTTTTTTGAAAAAATTAGATGATGAGATTATTAAAAATATTACAGATCAAAATTTAAGTGTAGAATCCCTATCGGAGATTATGAATATGAGCAGGTCAACTTTGTATCGAAAAATCAAAGATATTTCTAATTTGAGTCCAAATGAATTAATCAATATTGTCCGATTAAAAAAGGCGGCTGAATTGTTGCTTAATGGAGATTATAAAATGTATGAAATTGCTGAAATGGTAGGATATAAATCGCAAACCAGTTTTGGTAGAAATTTTCAAAAACATTTTAAAATGTCTCCATCAGATTATATTTCAATGAAAAATTAATAGGGATGTTTTGTTTCAAATCTCAAATTATTTTACAAAGAATTTCGAATAATCAATGCGCTTTTATTCTCAATTTGCTCTTTTTTTCCTTGTAGAATCATTTGTGCAAGAATTTTTCCCATAGCTTCAAAATTGGTAGAAATGGTCGTAATTCCATTTTCTACAATCTTTTTCAATGGAGTTTCGTTATATGAAATAATACCGTAATCACTGCCTAATTTTAAGTTTTGAGACTTTGACTTTTCAATTACACTTACGAGGTCTCGATCCGTTGGAATGATGTAGACTTCTCCCTTTTTTATTTCTCTATTTTTAAAGTCGGGTGTTATTTCGTAGTTGAAATTGTGGTCTTTACAAAAATTTTCAAAACCTATTTTCATTCCTAATGGTTCTCGAAACCCAGGAAATATTAAGATAATTTTTTTGTATTTATTTAATTTTGATTTTCCTTTAAGTAAGCCATTGTAGATGTCTTTAAGGTGGTTTTGATATATCGCAGGATACAATTTTAAATCAGGATTTGTTTGGTCTAATATGTAAACATCGTTAACCGGTAGGGTTTTTATAACGGATGCTGCCTCCACTAAATTGGTTGGCATTATAATATATTTAGTATAGTTTCCATTGCTTTCATTTATTAGTTTTTTAAAAACTTGGATGTTAAAATGATGAAAAAAGATGTCAACTTGGGCCTCTTTTCCTATGTTTTCCAAGAAAGAGTTGTAGATGTCTTCTTTAAAGATATTTAGCTCTTCAAATAATAAGAAAATCCTTTGTTTAGTGCTTATTTCAGTGCTTTTTATGTAGTACCCTTTTCCGAGAATAGCATAGATTATTCCTCTTTTTTTCAATTCTTCATACGCCTGTAAAACAGTGTCGCGGGACAATGAGAATTCTAAGCATACTTTGTTTATAGAAGGTAATTTTTCATCTTTTTTTAGTTTGCCATCTTCAATAGTTTTTTCTATTGATGAGATGATCTGTTTGTATTTGGGTATCCCAAGATTGTTTTTAATGGAAATTGTTTTCATGAGACTGATTTTTTTTGCAATATACAAAAACTGGTAGGTACTGGTATGTAAAAGTGAATTATTATTCTAATTTTGATTTTTGATATTGATAAAAAAAGAATAGAAATAAAACACATATCATATTTTATGACTAATTATATAATGAAATTGTTTGGTTTAACAACTACCGAGGAGGTTATTGAGTCTTTTGATTTAAGTAACAAAAACGGTATGAAATTAACCGTTATAAACTATGGAGCTACCGTAGTCTCATTAAAAATGCCATTAAAAACTGGCGAAGTCATTGATGTTGTTTTAGGGTTCGATAATTTAGAAGCGTATCTAAAATCTTTTCAATTGAAAAGTCCTCCTTATTTTGGAGCAACAGTGGGGAGATTTGCTGGAAGAATAAATAACAGTTTATTTAATTTGAATGGGAAAGCATTTTTATTAAATAAAAATAACAATAATCATTCTCTTCATGGAGGTATTGAGAACTTTAGCCAAAAAATTTGGACTGTAGAAAATTGGACTGAAGGTAAAAACCCATCGATTACATTAAGTTGTTTAAGCCCTAATGGAGAAGAAAATTATCCTGGAGAGCTTGCGGTTAAGTTGACTTATACGGTATCGGAAGAAAATGAATTAATTATAGAATACCAAGCAAGTTCAAGTGAAGACACTATTGTGAATTTAGCACATCACAGTTATTTTAATCTTGATGGTCACAAATCAGACATATTAGAGCAAGAGTTAATAGTTAATTCTAAAAGAACTCTGGAAACTACAAATGAAAATATTCCAACAGGAAAATTTTTGAACATTGCCGGTTCTTCATTTGATTTTAGTAGTCCCAAAAAATGTCCATCGGAAATTGATACCACCTTTGTTTTGGATAATAAAGAGGAGTTTGCAGCTTCACTTTTCAACAAAAAGAATAGGCTAAAAATGACTGTTTATACAGATCAACCTGGAGTTCATATTTATGTTGGAGGCAATTGTTTTAATGAAGTAAAAGGCAAAGAAAATTGCGATTATCATCCTTTAAGTGGCATCTGTTTTGAAACACAAAATTTCCCAGATGCTCCAAATCACGAACATTTTCCAAGTTCAATTTTGAGAAAAGAAGAATTATATCATCATAAAACAATTTATAAATTTCAATCTTTTTAAAATGATTAAAATTATAAACAACATACTTTTTTTATTGCTAATTGTATTGGGTTTTTCTTCTGGAGAAATTCAAGCACAGTCACAATCAAAAATAAAATTAGATACGAATTGGAAATTTCAAAAAGGAGATTTTGAAGAGGCGTCAAAAATAAATTTTAATGATTCGAAATGGGAATCTGTAACTGTTCCACATGACTGGGCAATATACGGGCCATTTGATAAAAATGTAGATAAGCAGAGTGTTGCCATTGTTCAAAACGGAGAAAATGTAGCTACCGAAAAAACTGGGCGCACAGGAGCTTTACCTCACATAGGAACGGCCTGGTATCGCAATAAATTTACATTACCTAAAGATTCAAAAGGGAAGAAAATAATTTTACTTTTTGAAGGGGCAATGAGCGAACCTCAAGTGTATTTGAACGGAAAAAAAGTAGGAGAATGGGCGTATGGTTACAGTTATTTCTATTTTGATGTTTCCCAATTTGTAGAAGAAGGAGAGAACACTTTATCAGTAAAACTAACCAATAAAGAATTTGCTTCACGTTGGTATCCTGGTGCTGGTTTATATCGAAATGTAAGTGTTATTATAAAAAATAACGAAAGTATTGACCAATGGGGACAGTTTGTAACGACACCTTTTATAAATGACGAAGTTGCTAAAGTTAATATTAAGACAAAAACTTCTGGGGAAAACACCCGTTTAGTTACCACTATTTTTGACGCCGAAGGACATAAACTAAACTCTGAGGAGTCGACGATACAATTCGGAAATGAGTTTGATCAAAATATAAAAGTTGAAAATCCAAAATTATGGAGCCCTGAAACCCCTTATTTATATAAAGCGGTTTCCCAATTGTATGTTGGTAAAGAACTGAAAGATGTGATGTCAACTCCTTTTGGAATTCGAGAAATAAAATACGAACCCAATAAAGGATTTAGTCTAAATGGGAAGGTAACTAAATTTAAAGGCGTTTGTCTGCACCACGATCTTGGTCCACTAGGAGTTGCAGTAAATAAAGCTGCTTTGCGCAGACAAATGATGATATTAAAAGATATGGGTTGCAATGCGATCCGTAGTTCACACAATATGCCCTCTTTTGAACAACTGGAATTGGCTGATGAAATGGGTTTTTTGTTTTTGGCAGAGAGTTTTGATGAATGGGCAAAACCGAAAGTAGAGAATGGTTATCATCGTTTTTTTGAGGATTATGCCGAAAAAGACATCGTGAATTTGGTGCGTGCAACAAGAAATCATCCTTCTATTGTAATGTGGAGTGCTGGAAACGAAGTGCCTGATCAATGGGGAGAAGCAGGTGTAAAAAGAGCCAAATGGTTGCAAGAAATATTTCATAGAGAAGACCCAACACGCCCAGTAACTGTGGGTATGGATCAAGTAAAAGCGACTATGGAATCTGGTTTTGGAGCAGTGTTGGATGTTCCAGGTTTAAACTATCGTGTGCATTTATATGATGAAGCCTTTGCGAAATTTCCACAAGGTTTTATTTTAGGTTCAGAAACTGCTTCAACTGTAAGTTCTAGAGGGATTTATAAATTTCCTGTGGTTCAAGAAAAAATGAAGCAATATCCTGACTTTCAGTCTTCATCTTATGATTTAGAAGCGTGTAGCTGGTCTAATGTACCCGATGAAGATTTTGTTCTTCAAGATGATAAACCTTGGGTTATTGGTGAATTTGTTTGGACAGGTTTTGATTATTTGGGTGAACCTACACCTTATGATGAAAGCTGGCCGTCTCGAAGTTCTTATTTTGGAATTAACGATTTAGCGGGTTTACCTAAGGATCGCTATTATTTATACAGAAGCCGTTGGAATACGAAGGAATCAACTCTTCATATTTTGCCACATTGGAACTGGGAAGGCCGTGAAGGAGAAATTACTCCTGTTTTTGTCTATACGAACTACAACAGCGCGGAACTTTTTATAAATGGTAAAAGTATGGGAGTACAGAAAAAAGATAGCAGTACTCCACAAAACCGCTACCGTTTAATGTGGATGGATGTGAAATATGAGCCAGGAACGGTGAAAGTGGTGGCTTATGACGACAATGGAAAAGCCGTTGCTGAACAAGAAGTGAAAACTGCTGGTAAGCCATACCAAATAGTTTTAGACGCGGACAGAAAAACAATCACTGCTAATGGCGAAGATATATCTTTTGTCACCGTATCAGTAGTTGATAAAAATGGAATTCCGTGCCCTACGGCAACAAACCAATTAAAATTTAAAGTTACAGGAGCGGGTACTTACAGGGCGGCTTGTAATGGGGATGCTACTTCGCTCGAAATGTTTCATAAAGATACTATGAAACTTTTTAGTGGAAAGTTAGTAGTACTTGTAAAATCGACAACAACAGCTGGGGATGTAAAGCTCGAAGTAAATGGAGCAGGGCTTAAGAGTGGTAAATTAAATTTAGTATCTACAAAATAAATAAAAAGTCGAAGCAAGAATTGCAGTGATACCTTATAAAGAGAAGGATTTTAAAAGGGAAAAAGTGGTTCAAGCCTCGAAAACTAATACAGTTAAGAATAATAATTTCAAAATAATGAATGATATTTTAATTAAAAATACTACCAATTTTTTTCAGGAAACCTTTGGTTCAACTGCAGAAAAAATTGTGCTTTCTCCAGGAAGGATTAATATTATTGGAGAACATATTGATTATAATGATGGTTATGTTTTGCCAGCGGCAATTGATAAAATTATTTGTTTTGCTTTCGAGAAAAACAATACAAATCAATCAAGAATAGTTGCAATTGATCTTAATGATGAATTTGAAATTAACCTTGCAGATTCAGTTGAATTGACCGACAATGTTTGGACTAATTATGTGAGAGGGGTTATCAATCAATTGAAAATAAAAGGTTTTGAGTTTGAAGGTTTCAACTGTGTTTTTAGCAGTAATATTCCAGTTGGTTCTGGGTTATCATCCTCTGCAGCTTTAGAGTGTGGTTTTTTATTTGGACTAAATGAACTTTTTAATTTGGATATAAAACCAGTTGATATGGCGCTAATGGGGCAAAGTGCTGAACATTGGGTAGGGATTAATTGTGGAATCATGGATCAATTTTCTAGTGTGATGGGTTTAGAAAATAAGGTAATAAAAATTGATTGCAAAACATTGGAATACGAATATCATAATGCTGATTTTAATGATTATTCTTTGATTTTATTTGATTCAAATGTGAAGCATTCCTTAATGACATCGGCATATAATGAAAGAAGAGAACAGTGTGAAGAAGGGATTGCAATTGTGAAAAATAATTTTCCTGAGATATCAAGTTTTAGAGATTGTACAGAGCAACATATTTTAGGATTACAAAATGTAATGAGTCCTAATGTTTTTAAAAGAAGTCTTTTTGTAGTAAAAGAAATCAATCGGGTTATCCTAGCATGTGAAGCATTAGACAAAGGAAATATTGAAACTCTTGGGAAGTTAATGTTTGAAACACATGAAGGATTGTCGTCAGATTATGAAGTAAGTTGTGCTGAACTAGACATGATTGTCAATACCCTTAAAAACGAGGAAGCAGTTGTAGGTTCTCGATTAATGGGTGGTGGTTTTGGCGGCTGCACCATTAACTTAATTAAAAAAGGACATGAAGACCGAATCAAAAAGGAGCTTTCGGCACTTTATTTTGAGACTTTTGGAATAGAATTAAAAATTTATGATGTAAAAATCGGAAACGGAACAACACTTTATAAAAACAATTAGAATGAAAAATTTTGATATCAACGAAGATCCGCACAGACGCTATAATCCATTAATCAACGAATGGGTTTTGGTTTCGCCACACCGTGCTAAACGTCCTTGGCAAGGTCAAAATGAAAAAGTCACCTCAGATTCTTTGCCAGAATATGACCCAACTTGTTACTTGTGTCCAGGAAATGTGCGTGCGAATGGAGAAGTAAATCCATCGTATGAAAATGCCTTTGTTTTTGAAAATGATTTTGCCGCTTTAAAGCAAGAAGAGATTGCTTTTGAAGAAAACAAAAACAACACTTTTTTTAAAGCACAACCGGAAAGAGGTATTTCTCGTGTGGTTTGTTTTTCACCAACACACAATTTGACATTGCCTGAAATGGAAGTGGAAGGTATTGAAAACATTATTCATACTTGGCAAAAAGAATATACGGATTTAGGTGCTGTAGATTACATCAATCACGTTCAAATTTTTGAAAATAAAGGAAGTGTTATGGGATGCAGTAACCCGCATCCGCATGGACAAATTTGGGCACAATCCTCTTTACCAACAGAAGTAGAGAAAACGCAAAATAATTTAAAAGGGTATTTAGACAAAAACGGAAGTAATTTATTGCAGGATTATTTGCAAGAAGAGCTAAAACTAAATGAGCGTATTGTAATCGAGAATGATCATTTTGTAGCATTGGTTCCTTTTTGGGCTATTTGGCCTTATGAAACAATGATTATCAGTAAACGTCATTTGACAAAAATTACTGATTTTACAACTGATGAGGTAACTGGTTTTGCATCCATTTTAAAACTATTAACAATTAAATACGACAATCTTTTTGAAACGTCATTCCCTTATTCCTCAGGAATTCATCAAGCTCCAACTGATGGTGAGGAACATCCAGAATGGCAATTTCATATGCATTTTTACCCACCATTATTACGTTCTGCAACCGTAAAAAAATTCATGGTAGGATATGAAATGATGGGAGAATCACAAAGAGATATTACCCCTGAAAAAAGTGCGGAACTTCTGAAAAACCAATCAGAAGTTCATTATAAGACGCGCCTATAGTAAAAAAATCTTTTAAAATATACACTTAAAAATTGAATTAGAGCTCAATTTAAATTTCCTTCTTTTTAAGTAGGGTTGCAAAACTTTTGTGTTTTTTTTTAAGAATGATTAAGCAAAAAAAAAAAAATTATTAACCAACCAATTATTAAAAACATGAATTTATGAAAACCATGAAGAACGTAAATCAGATGTTAAGGATTAAAACTTTCTTAACTTCTAAACTCACTTTATCTCTTTTTATTTTGATTTCTTGTATTAGTTTGCAAGCTCAAAATACGATAAAGGGATCTGTTATAGATCAAAAGACATCTCAAACTATTATTGGAGCTTCTGTACTTGTCAAAGGGACTACCAATAGTACCATGACTGATGTTGATGGAAATTATGTATTAAATGTAAGTGATTCTAATGTAACCTTAGTATTCTCTTACATTGGATATGGTAAAGTGGAAGAGGCTGTTAAAGGCAGAAAAATCGTTAATGTAGTATTAAATGAAGAAAATAACACTTTAGATGAAGTTGTTATTATTGGATATGGTACTATCAAGAAAAGTGATATGACTGGAGCTGTTGGAGGCTTAAAAGCATCACAATTAGACGCTCAAAGTAACACGAATTTAGGTAGTGCAATTCAGGGAAAAATTGCTGGTGTAACAGTAGAATCAGGTGGAGGTGCTCCAGGTTCTGGAACTAAAATCCAGATTAGAGGAGCTGGATCATTAAACAATAATAATCCGTTGATTTTAGTTGATGATATTGCAGTAGCATCAATGAATAATTTGAATCCAAATGACATTGAGTCTATTCAAGTATTGAAAGATGCATCTGCTGCCGCCATTTATGGGTCTAGAGCTGCAAATGGGGTTATTTTAATTACAACAAAGAGTGGTAAAAAGGGAGATATGAAAGTATCTTTCAATTCTTCTTTTGGGTCTGCAAGCGTAGCTAAAAAGTTAGATTTGTTAAATCAAGAGGAATGGGCAAAAGTAAGTACTGCGGCCTATACCGCAGCAGGAAAACAGCCGTTGGATATTGCTCTAAACCCAGAAGTTTCGGGTGCAGGTATAAACTGGCAAAATGAAATATTCAGAACGGCTCCAACTAAAAATTACTCATTGGGACTTTCAGGAGGTTCTGATAATGTGAAGTATAGTATGTCATTAAGCTACTTTAATCAAGAAGGAGTTGTTAAAGAGACTAATTATGACCGTGTTAATTTAAGAGTTAAATCGGATTATAAAAAAGGGATCTTTAAAATTGGTGAAACAGTAATGTTGACCAAAGAAAAAAGAAAAGATTTACCAGGTGTTCCTGGACAAGGAAGAAATGTTGTAGGATCAGCAATATCAATGATTCCTGGTTTTGCCATTTATGACGAAAACGCCATCGGAGGTTATGGAGGTGCATCTGGTTCAGTAACGGATATATTTAATCCAGTTGCTGCTTTGAATCTTTTTGATGTAAAGAATGATTATTACCAAGCATTGATAAACACTTATGCTGAAGCAAGTTTTTTTGATGGTTTTAAATATAAGTTAAACGTAGGGGCAACTATTTCTGAGCATAAAGCTTATAATTATACACCTCGTTACGAAGTGGGTGGTTTCTTTAAGAATTTAAAGAATACTTTAGCTGAAGGAAGTGATATGAATCAGTATTATCAAATAGAAAATACGTTGAATTATTCTAAAACTTTTGGAAAACATTCTGTAAATTTATTAGTTGGACATACGGTTTATGAAAATAAATTTCGTTCAATTTCAGGTTCAGTTTCAGGATTACCTGATGGTATTTATGTTCTTGCTGGAGCAGAAGATCCTTCAATTGTTGGTTTAGCAAGTGAAAGTAAATTAATGTCTTTCCTTGGTCGTGCTATTTATTCATATGACAATAAATATATTTTTACTGCAACATTTAGACGTGATGGTTCTTCTCGTTTTAGCCCAGAAAACAAATGGGGGAATTTCCCATCTATTTCTGCAGCTTGGGGAATTGGAAAAGAAGATTTTTTCACCAAGTTAAACTTACCTGTATCTGAGTTAAAATTACGTGCTAGTTATGGTGTATTAGGGAATCAAGAAATTGGAGACTACCAGTATCTTGGTTTGATTTCTCCAGGAATCAGCTATGCAGTGGGCGAGCCAAATTCATTATGGATTGGTAATATTCAACAAGAATATCCTGCAATTGGTTTAAAATGGGAATCAACTGCAACTGCAAATGTAGGGGTTGATTTGTCAATGTGGAATGGTCAATTAGACTTTACTGCTGATTACTTTGAAAAAAATACGACAGATTTACTTTTGCGTGTGCCAATTCCATTGTCAGTAGGTTCTAGCAATGACCCTTATACGAATGCTGGTAAAGTGTCTAACAAAGGTTTTGAATTAGGATTGACTTATAATAAAAAAGTAGGAGAAGTTAATTTCTCTGTTTCTTCTAATATTTCTAGTGTAAAAAATCGTGTAGAAGATTTAAGTACAGGAAGTCAAATTCTAGCAGGTTCTAGTGGATCATTCCACGGAGCAGCAGTAACGTATAGTAAAGTAGGATATCCTATTTATTCTTTTTTTCTTGTTAAAACGGATGGTTTATTCAGATCTCAAGAAGAAATTGATGCTTATACTTTAAATGGAAATCCAATCCAACCAAGAGCACAAGTAGGAGATATAAAATATGTTGACTTTAATGGTGATGGGCAAATTGATGGTGCTGATAGACAGTATAGAGGAAGTGCTTTCCCAGATTTTGAATATGGTTTACGTCTTACAGCTGATTGGAAAGGAATTGACTTTACAATAGCAGCTCAAGGGACGCAAGGAAATATGATTTATAATGGTAATAATACGGATATCGCTACTGTAAGATCAAACATTAATTATTCTAGTGCAACTTTAAACTCTTATACATTTAATCCAAATTCAAATTTCCCAAGATTGGACATTGACGATTTAAATGATAATGGAGCAGACTATTCTGATCGTTTTCTTGAAAACGGTTCTTACTTTAGAATCAAAACGGTCCAAGTTGGGTATACTATCCCGAATAGCTTAAGTCAAAAATTAGCGATTGACAGATGCCGATTATATGTTGCCGGAGACAACTTGCATACTTTTACTAAGTATACAGGATATAATCCAGATGTTTCAAGTGATGGACTTGGAGGTAGAGGGATAGATTATAAATCTTATCCGTTAAGCAAGACAATTACATTTGGAATTCAACTTAACTTTTAAATCGACAAAAATGAAAAAGAAATTAATCATAGTATTTTTTATGGGTGGACTTGTAACGCTAAGTTCTTGTTCAGACAACCTTGAATTTGGGAACCCAAATAAATTAACAACAGAATCTTTCTGGCAAACACCAGCCGATCTGGAGTCTGGATTAGCTACGGTATATAATACATTAGTAGATAATAATAATGCAGGGTATTGGGAAATTCAAGCCATGCAATTAAAAGAGAATAGAACAGAAAACTTTATTGCTAGAAATGACGTTCCTGGACGTTTTGCAGTTGCTACTTATAAAAATAGTCCTAGTACGGCAGAAACTACAGGGATGTTTAAAGCAATGTACATAGGGATATTTCGTGCCAATCAGGTGATAAATTATGCTCCACAAATCAAAAATATTGATGAAACTAAAAGAGCGCAATTAGTTGCCGAAGCTAGTTTTTTAAGAGGATTGAATTATTTTAATTTAGTAATTGAATTTGGAAGTGTGCCAATATTTACTGATTTAGTAAAAGACCCATCCGATTACTTTAAAGAAAAGTCGACTGAAGATGAAGTTTGGAACCAAATAATTGCTGATTTTCAATTAGCAGCTACTAGTCCGTTACCAGAAATATATCCTGCGGCTTTAAAAGGGAGAGTAACTAAAAATACTGCTATTGCTTATCTTGGAAAAGCGTATTTATATAGAAAAGAGTGGGCAAAAGCCGAAGAGCAATTTGCTAAATTAGTAAATAACGAAGGGACAAATGGATACGGTCTTTTGGATGATTATGCTCAATTATTTGATGGTAAGCATGAGAACAGTAAAGAATCTGTATTTGAAATTCAGTTTAGTAGAGTAGGTGGAGCAACTATTTGGGGAGGAGAACCAGCACAAAGAACTAGAGCTACAACAATGGCTCAAGAATGTGCTCCTGGTGAAGTAGGTGGATGGTTTGAGTTATTGCCTTCAAAAACATTATTGAATGCACTGACCAAAGAGAAAACGGTAGATGGAGGTTTTGATCCAAGAGCGACGGCTACTTTGGCATGGAACTACCCAGGAAGCATGTATTATAATGCTGATTTTGCAACAAAATTTGGAGCAAATGCTATTTGGATTAGAAAAAATCAAAACTGGTGGAATAACGATGAAGGAGATTGGAAATCAGAATTGAATGAATACGCTATGCGTTATGCCGATGTACTTTTAATGCTTGCTGAAGCGCAAACTATGCAAGGAAAAGTGGCAAGTGCAATCCCTTTAGTTAAAAGAATTAGAGACAGAGCGAAGCTAACTAGCATTGTAATGACAGGATGGACTCAAACTCAAATGATGGATGAAATTATGCATCAAAGAAATGTTGAATTTGCTCGTGAAGGACTTCACTGGTATGATTTAAGAAGATGGGGTACATTAGAAAAAGTGATTAAAGAAAGTTTAAGAGAAGGCTACAATAATTACTCAGCCAAATACAATTACTTTCCTATTCCAGAAAGTGAATTAAACAATAATCCTAAGATGACTCAAAATGCCAATTGGTAATAGAGTACAATAATTAGTTCTCGGGTGTTATTATTTTATAAAAAAAACGGCTACAGAAGTTTAATGGTTTAATGATGTAGCAAATTTTGATACTAAATGAAATTTGGGATGTTGTTGAAAAACGTTTTTAATCCATTTATTGGATAGAGACATTGGCTTACACTGTTAAAAAACAAAATAGAGCTAAAATTAATGTCAAAATAATCACACCCAATAACTGATAAGAATAAATAGTGACAGATGGTTAATTGCAGTAGTACTGCAATTAATCATTTGTGCTATTTTTAAACAAAACAGGGTTCCTTTACTTTTATAATGCAAGCCAATTCATTGTAAATTAAAGAACTAAATGAGAAAATAGTTACCTAAAAAAATAGTGAATATGAAAAAAAGAACAATTTTAACTAGCATTTTTGCTGTTATATCTTTAATTGTCTTTGCCCAGGAAAAACCAAGTCGCAATGACTGGGAAAACCCTGAAGTATTTCAGATTAATCGTGAGCCAGCTAGAGCTGCATTTTTACCTTTTGCAGATGAAGCATCAGCAATTGCGGATGACTATACTCGTTCACCATGGTATATGAGTTTAGACGGGAAATGGAAGTTTAATTGGTCTCCTACACCGGATGAAAGACCAAAAGATTTCTTTAAACCCGATTTTAATACGACCAACTGGAAAGAGATTGGAGTGCCTTCCAACTGGGAATTAGTGGGATATGGAATTCCTATTTATACTAATATTACGTATCCATTTGTCAAAAATCCACCATTCATTGATCATGCCGATAATCCTGTTGGGTCTTACCGCCGTACTTTCGAGTTGCCAGAAAACTGGGACGGACGTCGTGTTTACCTTCATTTTGAAGCGGGAACATCTGCCATGTATATTTGGATAAATGGAGAAAAAGTGGGCTACAGCCAGAATACTAAAAGCCCAACTGAATTTGATATTACGAAGTATGTAAAAGCAGGCGTAAATCAGGTTGCCGTTGAGGTCTATCGTTGGAGCGATGGGTCTTATTTAGAAGATCAAGATTTTTGGCGCCTATCTGGAATTGACAGAGACGTTTATCTTTATAGTACAGCAAATACGCGTATTGCTGATTTCTTTGCTCGTCCTGATCTTGACGCTACTTATAAAAACGGAAGTTTATCTGTAGATATTAAACTTAAAAATACCAATTCGGTTGCCAAGAACAATCAAACTGTTGTAGCTAAATTAGTTGATGCTACAGGAAAAGAAGTTTTTGTAAAAACAATTAAAATGAATTTAGGTGCCAATGCGGCTTCATCAACCACGTTTGTACAAAATGTTAGTTCCCCTAAATTATGGAATAATGAAACACCTAACCTTTATACTTTAGTACTTACGTTAAAGGATGAAAACGGCAAATTTGTAGAAACGGTTGCCACTTCTATCGGTTTTAGAAAAGTAGAATTGAAGAACGGACAATTATTAGTTAATGGCATCCGAATCATGGTTCACGGGGTGAATATTCATGAGCATAACCCAAAAACCGGTCATTATCAAGATAAAGAAACCATGATGAAGGACATCAAGTTAATGAAACAACTAAACATTAATGCGGTGCGTTGCAGCCATTATCCAAATAATTTATTGTGGGTAAAACTGTGCAATAAATATGGTTTGTTTTTAGTTGACGAGGCGAATATTGAAACGCATGGAATGGGAGCTGAACTTCAAGGTTCATTTGATAAAACAAAGCATCCAGCGTATCTCCCAGAATGGAAAGCAGCTCATATGGATCGTATTTATAGCTTAGTGGAGCGCGATAAAAATCAACCTTCGGTTATTCTATGGTCACTAGGTAATGAATGTGGAAATGGACCTGTGTTTCACGAGGCTTACGAATGGATAAAAAATAGAGATAAAACGAGATTAGTTCAATTTGAGCAAGCTGGGGAACAAGAAAACACTGATGTTGTTTGTCCAATGTATCCAAGTATGGAATATATGAAGGAATATGCTAATCGCAAAGATGTAAAACGTCCTTTCATCATGTGCGAGTATTCACATGCAATGGGTAACAGTAACGGTAACTTTCAAGAGTATTGGGACATTATTCACAGTAGTATTAACATGCAAGGTGGATTCATCTGGGATTGGGTTGATCAAGGCTTTGAACAAACAGATGAAGCTGGTAGAAAATACTGGGCTTATGGTGGTGATATGGGAGGTCAAAACTACACTAACGACGAGAATTTTTGTCATAATGGATTGGTTTGGCCAGATCGCACGCCGCACCCTGGTGCTTTTGAAGTAAAAAAAGTGTATCAAGACATACTTTTCAAGGGGATAAATTTAGAGAAAGGAATTATCGAAGTCGAAAATGGTTTTGGTTATACTAATCTTGATAAATACCTTTTCAAATATGAAGTTTTGAAAAATGGGTTAGTTATAAAATCAGGTGTAATTAATATTAGTCTTGCTCCACAATCTAAAAAACAAGTTCAAATTGAATTGCCAAAACTAAATGCAGAAGATGGAGTTGAGTATCTTTTAAATGTTTTTGCGTATACAAAAGAAGGTACTGAATTATTACCTCAAAATTTTGAAATCGCAAGGGAGCAATTTTCTATAGGAGAAAGCAAGTATTTTGCTAAAGTTGTAAATGCTAGTACAAATGCAACAGTTAAAGACACTAAGGATGCGATTACTTTAAGTGCAAATGGGGTTGAAGTAACCATAAATAAAAAAACGGGTTTAATGCAGAAATATACATCTGGAGAGGAAAATTATTTTAATCAAATGCCTGTTCCTAATTTCTGGCGAGCACCAACAGATAATGATTTTGGTAACTACATGCAGGTAAGTAGTAATGTATGGAGAACTGTGGGAAGATTCAGTAGTTTGAATAGCATTGAAGTCAAAGAAGTGTCTGGTAAAACAACTGTTGTAGCACATCTTTTCTTGAAAGATATTGCTTCGACCTATACGATTACTTACACTATGGATGCCGATGGAAGCTTAACATTACAAAATTCATTCAAAGCCGGAGATAACCCATTATCTGAAATGCCTCGTTTTGGGATGTTATTCTCACTAAAAAAAGAGTTGGATAACTTTAGTTATTATGGAAGAGGTCCTTGGGAAAATTATCAAGATAGGAATACATCTTCTTTGAAAGGAATTTACGAAAGCAAAGTTGCTGATCAATATGTTCCTTATACTCGTCCTCAAGAAAATGGATATAAAACAGATATTCGCTGGATAACGTTGACAAATAACTCTGGAAACGGAATTGAGATTCAAGGCTTGCAACCACTAGGAGTTAGTGCTTTGAATAATTATCCTGAAGATTTTGATGCAGGTTTAACCAAAAAATACCGTCATACAAATGATATTACTCCACGTAATGAAGTGGTAATTTGTGTAGATTTAGCACAACGAGGTCTTGGAGGAGACAATAGCTGGGGTGCTATACCACACGAACAATACCAATTGAGAAACAAAGAATATAGTTACGGTTTCGTTATTAAGCCAATAAAAAAATAAATAGATTAGCAGTCCTATTTTATATGTTGTAAAATAGGACTGCTATATAATCGAAACTGTTGCAAGAGGTTGCTACTTAAAATAATTATTATGAAAGAAAAATTAAAATGCTGTTTCCATTTAAAAGGTGTTTTTACATTGTTTTTTATGTTTGGCGCAATTAGTTTATGGGCCCAGAAAGTGACAATACCTATTGCTACTAATAGCAATATGATGCTGTTGCAAACAGATAATGACAACCGTTTGATGACCGTTTATTTTGGTAAACCACTTGAAAACGAAAATGAATTCGCAGCGGTTTCAGCTGGATATAATTATGATTATTCTAATCAGGGAATTTACAATTCAGCATATACACCATCTGGTACTTGGAATCTTAGTGAACCAGCAATCCAGGTCAAACATGCTGATGGAAACACTTCTTTAGAACTGAAATATGTAAGTCATAAAACGGAAAAAATTGACGCTAATAGCGCTCTTACAAGTATCGTTCTTAAAGATCCCGTTTATCCATTTGAGGTAACTTTGTTTTATAAAGTTTGGCCAAAGGAAAATGTAATCGAACAATGGACTGAAATAAAACACAATGAAAAGAAAGCGGTATTGTTACAAAAATACGCTTCGGCAAATTTATTTTTTGGAGGAAAAAACTTCTATCTCACCAGTTTTCAAGGAGAATATCTAAAAGAAATGCAACCTGCGGAGACTAAGCTTGTACAAGGAATGAGATCTCTGGACAGCAAATTGGGAACTAGAGCGATGCTTACGCAAAGTCCTAATTTTATGGTCTCGTTTGGAAAACCTGCATCAGAAAATGAAGGAACGGTATTGCTAGGACAATTAGCTTGGAGTAGTAATTTTAAATTGGAATTTGAAGTCGACTCTAATAAAAATCTTAGGCTAATTGCAGGAATCAATCCTTTTGCTTCGGAATATTTATTGGCTCCAAATGTAGTTTTTAAAACGCCTTCTTTAATTTATGTGCTTTCAAATCATGGAACAGGAGATGCTAGTAGGAATTTACACGATTGGGCAAGAAAATATAGAGTTTTAGATGGCGAAGGAGAACGACTTACCTTGTTGAACAATTGGGAAGCTACCTACTTTGATTTTGATGAAAATAAAATAAAAGACTTATTTAAAGACGCTAAAGACTTGGGTGTCGATATGTTCTTGTTAGACGACGGTTGGTTTGGAAATAAATATCCAAGAAATGGTGACAATGCTGGGCTTGGTGATTGGCAAGAAAATAAAAAGAAATTACCAAGTGGCTTAGGTTATTTGGTTAAAGAAGCCAAAAAAGAAGGGGTGAAATTCGGTATTTGGATAGAGCCTGAAATGGTAAATCCTAAAAGTGAGTTGTATGAAAAACATTTAGATTGGGTAATTCGTCAACCAGAAAGACCTGAGATTTATTATAGAAACCAACTTGTTTTAGATTTGTCAAATCCCGAAGTACAGGACTTTGTATTTGGTGTTGTAGATGATTTATTTGTAAAAAATCCCGAATTAGCCTTTATAAAATGGGATTGTAATGCGACAATTTATAACGCTTATTCGGCATATCTTAATAAAAAGGGATTGCCACAATCTAATTTGTACGTTGATTATACTAAAGGATTGTATAAAGTACTACAGCGGATTAGAGCTAAATACCCAAAAGTGCCAATGATGTTATGCTCTGGCGGAGGTGGTCGTGGCGATTATGAATTCTTGAAGTATTTTACAGAATTTTGGCCTACGGATGATACGGAACCTTTAGAAAGAATATTTGTTCAATGGGATTATTCCTATTTCTTTCCTTCGATTACAACTTGCAACCACGTAACGGATTGGGGTAAACAACCACTAAAATTTAGAGTTGATGTGGCTAGTATGGGAAAATTAGGTTTTGATATTGTAGCAAGCAAATTAAATCCCGATGATAAAACATTTTGCAAACAAGCTATTTCAAATTACAATTCATTTAAAGATGTCGTTTGGCATGGAGATATGTTTCGTTTGGTTAATCCTCATGAAAATGATATCGCAGCGTTAATGTATGTAAATCCAGAGAAAAGCAAAGCTGTCGTTTTTAATTACTTAGTGAATAATAGGTTTAGTATTACAGCAACTGAGCGACCAGTTGTATTAAACGGTTTGGATCCAAAGAAAAAATATACGGTAAAAGAAATTAACCTGTTTCCAGGAACAACATCCTCAATTGCTTCTGACAAGGTGTATAGTGGTGATTTCTTGATGAAAGCAGGGATCAATCCAAATGTGAATTTGAGAAGAACAAGTGTAGTTCTTGAAATAACAGAAGTGAAATAAAATTTAGAAAAAGCATATTATAAAATTGTAAAATATGAAAATACTAGTTACTGGCGGATTAGGATTTATTGGTTCGCATACTGTTGTTGAATTACAAAATGAAGGTTTTGAAGTTGTCATTATCGATAATCTTTCTAATGCTACTGAGGATGTTTTAAATGGTATAGTTGCTATAACAGGTAAAAAGCCCCTTTTTGAAAAGTTAGATTTAAGAGAAAAAATAGCTGTTCAAGATTTTTTTAAAAGACATCCTGATGTTGTTGGCGTAATTCATTTTGCGGCATCAAAAGCAGTAGGTGAAAGTGTGGGGAATCCTTTATTGTATTATGAAAATAACATAAGTTCGTTAATCTATTTGCTTCAGGAATTGCAACAAAAAGAAGAGTCACATTTTATATTTAGTTCTTCGTGTACTGTCTATGGTCAAGCAGATGTAATGCCTATTAATGAAAACGCATCAGTTAAGCCCGCCATGTCTCCTTATGGGAACACCAAACAAATTGGGGAAGAAATCATCACTGATGTTACAAAAGTAAGTGGTATAACTGCTATTTTGTTGCGTTATTTTAATCCTATTGGGGCGCACCCATCAATCGAAATTGGTGAATTACCCGTTGGAGTACCACAAAACTTAGTCCCTTTTATCACACAAACTGGAATGGGTTTGAGAAAAGAACTTTCGGTTTATGGGGATGATTACCCAACTGTTGATGGTACTTGCGTTCGGGATTATATCCACGTTGTTGACCTAGCTAAAGCACATGTTATTGCTTTGCAACGATTAGTAAACAAAAAAAATTCGGCTAAAATAGAAACGTTTAATCTGGGGACAGGAACTGGAAGCTCGGTTTTGGAGGTGATTCAAGCATTCGAAAAAGTAAGCGGTCAAAAATTGCCTTATACCATTGTTGGTAGAAGAGAAGGAGACGTTGTTTCGGCTTATGCCAATACAGATAAAGCAAATACTATTCTTGGATGGAAAACACAAGCTACACTTGAAGAAGGGATAGCAAGTGCTTGGAAATGGGAGCAGAAGATCAGGAATAAAAACTAATAATAGTGATTGTGTCATTTATAACAAGATACAATCAACATAAAAATAAATTATAAAACATTGTATTATAGTTGTTTACGGAATAATAAAATAAAATTTAACAGATTCATCTGTAATAAATGTAAAAAACACATTTATAAACTATGTAAATAAATATTTTTATTTTACTTTTGACTTTCATAATTTCATAAAATATCAATTAAATTAAAACACATATCACATTTTATAACTAATTCTGTAATGGATTTCTATAAATTATTGTAGATATGCAAAATGATTTATAAATAGGAACTATTTATAAAAAAGAAAAATAGCACAGGACAATAACCGTATGCATTTATATTAATTTCTAAAAAACAAATTACCCATGAACCAACACCTTGCTTTTGCGGATTACGCAGTATTTATTATTTATTTTATCGTGGTATCCACTTATGGATATACCGTTTATCGCAAACGCGAAAAAAACGAACACGATGCCAAAGCTTATTTCCTTGCAGAAGGGACATTGACATGGTGGGCTATTGGTGCTTCATTGATTGCTTCAAACATTTCTGCTGAACAGTTTATTGGAATGAGTGGAGAAGGTTTCTTTTTAGGAATTGCTGTTGCCGCTTATGAGTGGATTGCTGCTATTGCTTTAATTATTGTTGCCGTTTGGTTCATTCCTGTTTATTTGAAAAACAAGATTTATACCATGCCTCAGTTTTTAAAAACAAGGTATAACGAATCTACTGCTTTAATTATGGCCGTATTTTGGTTGTTCTTATACGTATTTGTAAACTTAACTTCTATTTTATATTTAGGAGCTGTTGCCATTAATGGATTGGCTGGTGGAGAATATTTGCATATAATTATGATTGGATTGGCTCTTTTTGCTTTATTAATTTCTTTGGGAGGAATGAAAGTAGTGGCTTATACAGATGTAATTCAAGTTGCTGTATTAATTATTGGAGGATTAGTTACTTCATATATTGCTTTAACAACCGTTGGACGCTATTTTGGAGTGGGTGAAAATGCTATTGAAGGTTTCAAAGTATTGATGAGAGAAGCTCCAGAACATTTCAAAATGATTATTCCAAGACCTACAGCTACATCTACACAATTAGAGATTAATAAATACCTTACTTTTCCAGGTGTAATGTCGTATTTGGCTGGTATTTGGATTATTAATCTTAATTATTGGGGTTGTAACCAATACATTACACAAAGAGCTTTAGGCGCTGATTTACAAACGGCTCGTACAGGTATTTTGTTTGCAGGAATTTTAAAATTATTAATGCCACTTATCGTTATGTTGCCTGGTATTGCAGCTTTTGTTTTATATGAAAACGGACATTTACCTCAATTAGTAGGAGGAAAAGATGGTGCTTATTCTGCAGTGTTGACATTCCTACCAACTGGTTTAAAAGGATTGTCTGTAGCGGCATTAACGGCAGCTATTGTGGCCTCTTTAGCAGGGAAAGTAAATAGTATTTCAACTATTTATACGCTTGATGTTCATAAAAAATACATTCAAAAAGACGCTACTGATAGAGGACAAGTTAATATTGGAAGGATCGCAGTATTTGGTGCCATGCTTCTTGCTGTTATATTTACTTGGAATGATTTACTTGGAATTGGTGGTGTAGGTGGATTTACTTACATTCAAAAATATACAGGTTTTATTAGTCCTGGTGTATTTGCCATGTTCTTCCTTGGGATGTTTTGGAAAAGAACTACAGGTACTGCAGCAATTGTAGGGGTAATTGCAGGTTTCTTATTATCCGTTTTGTTTAATGAATTTGCTCCAGCATTATTTGGAAATGAGACGTTATTATATACTGCTTTTCCTAACGGTAATGGGGGATTTGAAATTCCATTTCACATTTGTATGGGATTGTCTTTTGCATTTACAATGCTTTTAATGATTGCCATCAGTTTTGCTGGGCCTAAAGTGAATCCAAAAGCATTTGAATTAGATACTGAAATGTTCAAATTGAAACCGCAAACTACTGTTTTGATTGTAATAACGATATTGACTATTTTTGCTTTGTATGCTAAGTTCTGGTAGAAAGTAATTTTAAGCTCATTATAAATTAAAAAGTGTGAAGCTAACTTAACGTTGGTTTCACACTTTTTTTATTACATAGGTTACAATCCCCCAAATAATTAATTCATTTTCTTCAGTAACTTTTATGGGAGGGTAGTTTTCATTTTCAGGCATGAGATACAAACATTCTTTTTCTAACTGAATGCGTTTTACGGTAAATTCTCCATCGATAAAACAAATTGCAATTTTATGATTTTGTGGCTCTAGACTTCGATCAACAACAAGCACATCTTTATCATTAATCCCAGCATCAATCATAGAATTTCCTTTTACTTTGATATAAAAAGTAGCCAGAGGGTTTTCGCTTAATTCTTTATTGAGGTCAATATTATTTTCCATAAAATCCGCTGCAGGCGATGGGAATCCTGCTGAAACACCTTCGGTCATGAATGGAATTTTTATTTCACTTTCAAAATCGGGTTGGAAAAAAGTAAGTTTTTGTTCTTTTTTTATTGACATTTTATTTCAAGTATATCTTTAAAACTGGTAGTGAATTTGGGTGACAAATGATTCTGATTCATATTCCAAGTCAAACTTAGGTTTTGTGTGGCTAGCTTTACCTGCGTGTAGCCTATTTTTTTGTTGAGGTCGTCCATGACTTTCATAAGTGCTAAATGTTTTGGGTTTTCATCTTCAAACAATTGAAACTGTTTTTTGTTTTCATCGATAAGGCTACTAACAATTACTCCCGCTTTTTTAAATTTCAAACCCTCGTTCCCTTTGTGCATTTGCTTCAGCATGGCAACTGCGGCGTTAGCAATTGTTAAGCTTGAATTTGTTGCATAGGGTAAGTTCATAACCATATTAAAATAGTATTTAGAGGTATGAACAGTATGTTTATCAACCACTAATAGTACTATGATAGTATGACAACATGATTTTTGGTTTCGTAGTTTCTCGGCACAAACAGAGGCAAACGTAACTATGCGTTCTCGCAATAAATCGAAATCTGAGATTTGTTTTGGAAAACTCCGAGTGGTGGAAATGCTTTTCTTTTGGTCTGGAAAGGGGTCCAAGTCCAATACTTGCTTCCCTTCTAATTCATATTTTAAACGCATTCCTATTACACCCATTTCTTTTTTTATCCAAGCTTCATGTTGTGGTTGTATGAAGTCTAATGCGGTGTTGATCTTGCGTAGTTTTGCTTTTTTGGTTGTTCGATGACCTATGCCCCAAACATCTTCAATTTTGGTCCATTTGAGTGCTTTAAAGCGTTTTTCATCCGTATCAATTACATAAACACCACCAGTTCTTTCTTGGAATTTCTTGGCTATTTTATTGGCCACTTTTGACAATGCTTTGGTCTCTGCAAAACCAATACAAACGGGGATTCCAATCCATTTTTGAACTCTTTTTTTCATTTGAATACCATAATCGTGGTAATCTAAAACGTTTAGTCCGTCAAAATTTAAGAACGCTTCATCAATGCTGTAGATTTCTACATTAGGAGTAAATTGTGCCAAAATTGACATTACTCGATTACTCAAATCGCCATATAGTGCATAATTAGAAGAAAATAATTTGACATTCTTTTCTCGTACTAAATCTTTAATTTGAAAAGCAGGAGCACCCATTGGTATTCCAACAGCTTTAGCTTCATTGCTTCGGGAAATTACGCAACCGTCATTATTTGATAATATAGCAACCGGTTTTCCGTTGAATTCTGGTTGGAAAACACGTTCGCAGGAAGCATAGAAATTATTACAGTCGACTAAGGCATACATAGTACAAAATTACTCAATATGTACTTATGCTTGTAAATAACAAAAGTTAATTTTAGGGATTGTTGATAAGTAAAAATAGGTTTTTTTTCGAAAACTTTAAGAGCTAAAATTCAAAATTAAATCCTTTTTTAGTTAGTTTTTCATAAATTTTAGAGTCAAACTTATACAATTGTGCTGCTCTGTGAGAAACGTCTTGTTGTTTTTCATCCAAGGCAACCAACAGTTTCATATGAAGAATTTTTCTACGGAAATTGGATTTATCCATCTCAATACCTAGAATTTCTTCATAAAGATGCATAAGTGCCAATAAAGTAAATTTTTCGGGTAAAAGATTAAAACCTATTGGAGCTTGACGCACCCGATTACGCAATTGTTTTAAGCTATAATCTAATATTTCATTATGATCATATATTAAATCTGGAATTTCATTAATCTTATACCATTTTGCATCAGATGCTGTAAAACCTGCGGTTACATTATAATCTTCTCTTTTTATTAAAGCATAATAACCTATTGTAATTACCCGTCTTAATGGAAAACGGTCGGGATCCCCAAAAGCTTTTAATTGTTCTAGGAATATATTATCTAATCCTGTTAGTTCTCCTAACAATCGATGAGCAGCATTATCTATACTTTCTTTTTTCTTTATCCACCCACCGGGAAGCCCCCATTTTCCTTTACTAATACCTTCAGCATGTTGGACTAATAGGACTTCTAATATTCCGTTGTCAAAACCAAAAATCACACAGTCAATTGTAATGGCATTCATGGCTGATTGTTCAACAGTTTTTAAAGAGTCTTCAGTAGTTTTTTTATCAACCATGGTTTGGAAATTTGAATGAAATATATGAAAAATTAAAAAGCGAGGGTATTTAATTTATATGTTTTTTATGAGGCGAATGTTTTTGCAAATATTTAAAAAAAATCATGGAATTAGAAGCATATTTTTTTATTTTTTTTCACCTGCTGTCGGGAGCCTTCATTAGTATAAATACGTAATAATACGCATGATTAATTATCAATTACAAATTTTTAAACACAATTTTTTGTTAATATGAAATAAATGCATTACACTTGTAGTCAAATTAACCATAAGGATATGGTTTTTATGACTAGAAGTTTGTAGAGATGCAAACATAAAAGTAAAAGCAACCTCTTAAAATGAAGAATATGTATTTTTTAGGAATAGATTTAGGAAGCTCTTCAATTAAACTAACAGTATTTGATCCGGAAAAAGGAACTACTGTTGGCGCAGTGACTGTTCCAGAAATGGAGATGGATATTATTGCTCCGAAATTTGGCTGGGCTGAACAAGATCCTAATTCTTGGTGGCAAAATGTTAAAAAGGGCATACAAGTTTTGGGAACAAAACAGGATGTTGACTTAAAAAAAATTGCAGGGATTGGGATAGCCTATCAAATGCATGGTTTAGTCTTAACGGATGAGAAATTAAATCCTGTTCGTTCTTCGATTATTTGGTGTGACAGTAGAGCAGCAACTATAGGGAATGAAACATACGATCGTATGGGACAAGAATATTGCCAGCAACAAATTTTAGGAAGTCCAGGAAATTTTACTGCTTCTAAATTGAAATGGGTTCAAATAAATGAGCCAGAAGTTTTTAATAAAGCGGTCTACATGATGCTTCCTGGTGATTTTATTGCTGCAAAACTTTCAGGGATTCCACAAATTAGTACTTCTGGACTATCAGAAGCTGCATTATGGAACTTTTCAAGAGGGGGTTTAGCTACTGAAGTACTCCAAGAAATGGATCTTCCTGAGGAAATGATCCCAGAAATTGTACCCAACTTTGGCTATCAAGCAACAATTCACCCAGATATCGCTTTAGAGTTAAGCCTTGACAGAAACACTAAAATAACCTATCGTGCCGGTGATCAACCCAATAATGCATTATCTCTAAATGTATTAAAACCAGGGGAAATAGCTACTACAGCTGGAACTTCGGCCGTAATTTATACAGTAAGTGACAAAGATATCTATGACAAAGAAAATCGAATCAATACGTTTTTACATGTAAATAATACTGAAACAGATAAAAAAAATGGGGTAATGCTTTGCATCAATGGTTCTGGTATTTTGTACCAATGGTTGCGCAAAATCATGTCTGTTGACCAATCAAATTTAATCGCATATGAAACGTTGAATGCCGAAGCTGCTAAAGTGAAAGCAGGAAGTAAAGGACTTCGTTTCTATCCTTTTGGGAATGGAGTAGAGCGTATTTTTAATAATAAAAATGCCAATTCAGGAATTCAGAATCTCAATTTTAACATCCATCAATCTGGGCATCTTATCCGTTCAGCTTGCGAAGGAATCGTGTTTGCCATGAATTATGGGTTTGATGTGATGAAATCCGTGGGAGCTTCTGGCGAAGTAGTGAGAGCTGGAAATGCCAATCTATTCCTGAGTCCCGTTTTTAGAGAAATTTTCACCAATACAACACAAACTACTTTAGAACTCTATAATACTTCTGGGGCCGAAGGTGCAGCGCGAGGTGCAGCCTATGGTTATGGATTTTATGACTCACTTGATGAGGCGTTTAAAGGGTTAAAATGTATAGAACGAATTGAACCCAATCAATCGCTGACTTCACAGTATCAAGATATTTATCAAGAATGGAAAAATCATATTAAAATAGAACAATCATGAATACAACTAAACAAACTTATTTTAAAAACATTGATATCATAAAATTTGAAGGAAGAGAAAGTGTTAACACACTTGCTTTTAAATGGTATGATGAGAACCGAGTAGTAGCAGGAAAGACTTTAAAAGAACACCTGCGTTTTTCCATGGCATACTGGCATACGCTATGTAACAAAGGGGGAGATCCTTTTGGTGCTAATACAGAAATTCTTGCTTGGGATAAAAACGAAAATGTAATTCAAAGAGCCAAAGACAAAATGGATGCGGCTTTTGAATTCATGAGCAAATTAGGGATTCCATATTATTGTTTTCATGATTTAGATATCGTGGATGAAGCACCAACTTTATCAGAGTTTGAAAACCGAGTGCAAGAATTAGTTGCTTATGCTAAAATTAAACAAGATGAAACGGGGATTAAACTGTTGTGGGGAACTTCAAACTTGTTTAGTAATCCTCGTTATATGAATGGAGCTTCAACCAATCCTAATTTTGATGTTGTAGCTTATGCAAGTGCTCAAGCCAAAATTGCTATTGATGCTACCATTGCTTTAGGTGGTGAAAATTATGTTTTTTGGGGAGGTCGTGAAGGCTACATGAGTCTTTTAAATACCGATATGAAAAGAGAATTAGATCATATGGGACAATTCTTGACTATTTGTAGAGATTATGCACGCAAACAAGGCTTTAAAGGAACTTTTCTTATTGAACCAAAGCCTATGGAACCCATGAAACATCAGTATGATTTTGATGCGGCAACAACATTAGGGTTTTTACATAAATATGGACTTCAAGATGACTTCAAGTTGAATCTAGAAGTAAATCACGCTACCCTTGCTGGACATACTTTTGAGCATGAGTTACAAGTTGCGGTAGATGCAGGAATGTTAGGAAGCATTGATGCAAATCGGGGAGACTATCAAAACGGTTGGGACACTGATCAGTTTCCAATAAATGTTTATGAAATAACTCAAGCTATGTTAATCATCTTAGAAGGTGGTGGAATTCAAGGTGGCGGAATCAACTTTGATGCAAAAGTACGCAGAAACTCAACTGATTTAGACGATAAATTTATTGCTCACATAGCTGGAATGGATGTTTTTGCACGCGGTCTTATCTATGCGGACCATATTTTACAAAATACAAATTATAAAAATTTACGTGAACAACGTTACGGATCATTTGACAGTGGTAATGGAGCGAAGTATGAAAAAGGAGAGCTCTCTTTGGAAGCACTTAGTGAAATTGCTCGTGCAAATGGAGAACCTCAACAAATAAGTGGAAAACAAGAATTATTTGAACAAATTATTGCCAACGCATATTAGTCTATTAAAACAACCATTAACTAACTAAATTAACCAATTCTTAATTATTATGAAAAGAAAATATTGTAAACCAACAATGCTTCCGTTTTGTATGTCACTTATATTCAGTGTTTTTATGCTGAATATTAGTTTTGCACAACAGCAATCTCATGCTGTAAGCGGAAAAATAACATCTAACACCGACGGCATGGGTATTCCCGGAGCAAGTATTGCGGTAGAAGGAACTAATAAAGGAATAATCACTGATTTTGACGGGAAGTTTCAAATCAATACAACCAATGATGCCGTATTAAAAATTAGTTTTATGGGTTTTAAAACGCAACGAGTAGCAGTAAAAAATCAATCAAATATTAATGTAGCCTTACAAGTAGAATCAGCAGATTTGAAAGAGGTTGTTGTAATAGGATATGGTTCTCAAAAGAAAAAAGTATCTACTGCAGCTACTTCATTGGTAACAGGAAAAGACATTCAACAAGTAGCGAGCCTTGATGTTGTGAATGCCTTACAAGGACAAAGTTCTGGAGTATCAATCACTTCAACATCTGGACAACCAGGAGCTGGAATGGTTGTAAATATTCGTGGTGTAGGAACGGCAGGAAATAGTTCTCCTCTATATGTAGTAGACGGAGTGGTTGTGGATAATGGTATTGGATATTTAGACCCATCCTCTATTGAAAGGGTTGATATTCTTAAAGATGCATCGGCAGCATCTATTTATGGAGCCAGAGCTGCCAATGGAGTTATACTTGTCACTACTAAAAAAGGGAAAGATGGCAAAATGAGTGTGTCACTTAACAGTTATACAGGATACCAACAAATTGCCAAAAAATTAGACATGTTGAATTCAAATGAATATGCTATTATAATGAATGAAGCACGAGTAAATTCTGGATTTTCGCCATTATATTCAAATTCACAAATAGCTACACTTCCTAATCACGATTGGCAAAATGACTTGTTTAATGATGGCGCTCTTAAACAAAATCATTCTTTAATGATTACGGGTGGAGATAAAAAATCAACTATAGCAACAGGTTTGTCGTATTATGGACAGGATGGTATTATAGGTAGTCAAACGAATCAATCTCAGTACGACCGTATCACATTTAATGTAAATACTACATCTGAAGTAATAGAAAATCATTTAAAAATTGGAGAAAACTTCTCTTTTGCAAATATAAAAGGAAGCGGTGTATCTGATCAAGGGATTTACAATAATAGTATTAGAAGTTTTTTAAATGCCTCTCCTTTGGATGCCGCTTATGATGCTAATGGTAATTTTGCCCACTCAACAATTGCTGCAGATGTCAGCAATCCGCTAGGGTCTCTTTATTATAATAATTTTAAAGAAAATAAAATAAACCGATATGTAGGAAATGTTTTTGCAGAAGCAAAATTCTTAAAGAACTTCACTTTCAAAACTAGTTTTGGTGTAGATATGACGGATAGTAATTATCGTTCTTTTGCCCCAATTTATAGCCTTTCTACTTTTGATGTTAATCCAATTTCAGCAGTTACGCAAAGTTCAAATAAGGGCTTAGGTTGGCTATGGGAAAACACATTACAATACAAAGCATCAATTAATGACATTCATCATTTTGATGTATTATTAGGAACTTCGGCAAAATCAACTAACTCTGAGTACATGAGCGCTACGGGTAAGAATCTAACTTTTGATGATTTCTCACATGCCTATTTAAGTAATGCAACTGACAAGACATTAAACACGGTTTCTGGTGGAAGTTATGATTATAGACTTCAATCTTATTTTGGTAGATTATTATATGATTATGATGATAAATATTTATTTACTGCAACAATCAGAAGAGATGGTTCTTCAGAATTTGGAGCCAATAATAAATATGCGTATTTCCCTGCGGTATCTGGAGGTTGGAATGTAGATCGTGAAAACTTCTTTCCAAAAGATGGAGTTGTAAAAAGTTTAAAAATAAGAGCCAGTTGGGGACAAAACGGGAATGACCAATTTTCTAAACGATTTGCATATATGTCTACGGTAAGTTCATATGATAAAAACTATCATTTTGGTACTGGAGATGGAGAAATACTTTATACCGGTTCTAGTCCGGATGCTCTTGCAAATCCAGATTTAAAATGGGAAACATCGGAGCAAACGGATTTAGGTTTTGATGCCACTTTATTTTCAAACCTTACTTTAACATTCGATTATTATGATAAAACAACAAAGGACTGGTTAGTACAAGCTTCAGTTCCAGAAATTGCTGGTGCACAAGCGCCCTATATTAATGGGGGTGATGTGAATAACAAAGGAGTTGAATTAGGACTTGGGTATACAACAAATTTTGGAAAAGATTGGTCATTTTCAATCAATGGGAATTTGTCATATAATAAAAATGAGGTATTACGTGTTGCCAACTCTGAAGGGATAATCCACGGGGATTCAAATCTGCTTTTTCAAGGTTTAGATGAAATGAATCGTGTTGAAGTAGGTCAGCCAATAGGATATTTCTATGGACTTAAAACAGATGGGATTTTTCAAAATCAATCAGAGCTTACTGCAGTTCAGCCCAATGCTAAACCTGGTGACGTTCGTTTTGTAGATTTGAATGGAGATGGAAAAATAGATCAAAATGATAAGACTAAAGTTGGAGATCCAAACCCTGATTTTACTTATGGTTTAAGTATGGAAGTGTCTTATAAAGCTTTTGATTTCTCTATTTATACTTATGGAGTTTCAGGGAATCAAAACGTTTTTGGAGTTCGTGTGAATGAACGTCCTTATAGCAATTTCACCACTACAATTTTAGATCGTTGGACTACAGAAGGAAGTTCTACAACAATTCCAAGAGTTACTTATGGTACAGATGCAAATGGGAATTATTCTAAATTTTCAGATTTATATGTTCAAGACGCCAGCTTCTTTAGAATTAAGTCCGCTACTCTAGGTTGTGATTTAACGAAACTTACAACAAAGCTAGATTTCTTTACAAAATTAAGACTGTATGTTGCCGCAAACAATCTATTCACTTTTACAAAATATCAGGGAATGGATCCAGAAATTGGATTTGGAAATGCAAACCAATCATGGGCTAGAGGAATTGATGTTGGGTATTACCCACAACCAAGAACTTACATGGTGGGTCTTAATGTTAACTTTTAAAAGCTAAAAAAATGAAAAATTATATAAAACTATTTACTGCATCAACCCTATTAATTTTAAGTTCTTGCTCGAATGATTTTTTAGAAACAGCACCTGTAACTGAAAAAGTAACTGAAAATTTCTATAAAACACCAAAAGATGCTTTTGAAGGACTTGTTTCCGTTTATGATGTATTACAACAAGTAGGAGGCTGGGCCGATTTGCAAATGATTACCGAAGAAGCATCAGATAATTGCTTCGGAGGTTTTGGAACTGCCGATGGAGCAGGAGCATTAGACTGGGATCGTTTTCTTTATGGTTCTGATTTAGAGATGAACAATCCAATTTGGCAAACATGCTACAAAGGGATTTATAGAGCCAATATTTTATTAGAAAATTTAGATAAAGTAAACTGGGGAACAGATACGGCACTTAAGACAAAATATGAAGCTGAAGCTCGTTTTTTAAGAGCGCACTTTCATTTTGAATTAGCTAGGATTTTTGGTGATATTGTAGCATTAGATCATACCATTAAAACGGAAGAATTGTATTCTCCACGAGTAGCTCCGGAAGTTACCTATGCTTTAATTGCTAATGATTTAAAATTTGCAGCCGCAAACTTAGGAACAGAAAATTACTCCCAACCAGAAAATCCAAATTACGGTCGCATTACAAAGTGGGCTGCCGAAGCTTATCTTGCCAAAGCATTTTTATTCTACACGGATTATTATAACAAAACAGATTTAGCAGGTGTTGTTACTAAAGCTGAAGCAGTGACTAGTATTAATGATGTAGTAAATACGAGTGGACATGCTTTAATTGCTGATTATTCTCGCTTATGGCTTGCGGCTTCTCTGGCTAATTATGCAGGAGAAGGCAATACTGAAATGGTTTGGGCAGTACGTTACAATAGTTCAGGAAAGGGTGACTGGGGTCTTCACGAAGGAAACCGTTTGTCAGTTCTAATTGCACCACGTGGGGGTAACATCGGTCCATATGCAAGTGGATGGGGTGGATGTCCTGTTACGCCAAGTCTTTATAATGCTTATGAAAATGGAGACACGCGTAGAGATGCTACCATAATCAATTTTGCAGGAGAAGGATTGGATTTTGATCCAGCTCCAAATAAAAGAGACCAACGTCAATTTACAGGTTACTCTTGGAAAAAATACTGCCCAATTACTAATGCAGCTGGAGAAGCAATCGTAACGGCTAATGGAGGAAATTTTCAAATTGATAATTACGAAGATTATGCGGTAATTCGTTTTGCTGATGTATTGCTAATGGCTGCTGAACTTAATCTAGGAACAAATGTTGGTTATGCTAAAACTTGTCTTGATAGAGTTCGTGATCGTGCTTTCAAAAATGCAGCACATAGAGTTCCAGTAGCGATTACAAGTATTATGAATGAGCGTCGCTTAGAACTTGCTTTAGAAGGACAACGTTACTTTGATTTAATTAGACAAAGTCCTGAAGTTGCCAAAGCAGCTATTGACAATGTTAATAGTGACTCTCAATTCAATGTTACATTTAGAACTGAAACCTTGGGTTGGTTCGCATTGCCTCAATCACAAATTATACTTTCTAACGGATCAATAAAACAAAACCCAGGATGGTAATTCATTTAAAAAAACAGATAATTATGAAACGTATATTTCTCACTTTAATAACTGTTATAGCAATAGGCTCTTTATTTTCCTGTGAACCAACAGAAGACCGTAATAGTCTTCCAGCAATGACTCTGGCTACCTCAGATCTTAATTTTACAGCAATAGCAACAGGAAATACTTTAGTATTAAAAAACCTTACTCCAGATGTAATTCCGTATTGGAGTTATACAAATGCCAAAGGAGATGAATTAGGACATTCAAACTTAAATGAAATGACTATCGCCATGCCTTTTGCGGGGGATTATACAGTTAATTTCTCAGCATATACTAAAGGAGGTTCAGTAACTGCTACCAAAATAGTAACAATAGCACAAAATGACGCAAGTTATTTCAGTGCTCCAGAATGGGCATTACTTGCCAACGGTACAACTGGAAAAACATGGGTGTTAGACATGAGTAGCCCACAAGGATGGGCGGGATTAGATTATCCTGGTGCAACGGGTGATAATTGGTCTTGGTTGCCTGACTATTCTGGAAATGAATGGATAATGGCAAATAAAAACTGGGGTGAAATGTCTTTTGATCTTAATGGAAGTTATAATACAACGGTTAAACAAACGGCACTTAATACGAATGATCAAACAAGCAAAACCAAAAGCTATACGTTTGATATTGCAAATCATAGACTAATTTTTAACGGAGGAGCAGAAATGCTTCATGGAGGGAACTATTATGAAGATGCGAGTAATTGGGCAAATGTTAAAGTGATAGAGCTAACGGCAACATCTTTGAGATTAGGTGTTATTCGTGATCAGGACAGAACTGGTCAAGGAGTTTGTTTAATAGTTTACCATTTTAAACCAAAGCCTTAATTTATAAATAATTTTAAACTACCGGTAGGTGATTTATAAAGTCGCTTATCGGTATGTTTATATTTGTTTTTCACAACAATAAAATTCTTTCTATTAAAATTTATCCGCATTATGAATTTGAGAAAATATATAAATAGCGTACTTTCCTTATTAATGCTAATTGTCCTTCTTGTGGCTTGTAGCAAAAAAGAAGAAGTTTTTAGCTCCCGAAAAATTTCTTTCAATTCAGATTGGAGCTTTCATTTAAATGATAGTATTGTTGATAAAGACACCATTGAGGCAAATACAAAATGGAGAACGCTAAATGTTCCTCACGATTGGGGTGTTGAAGGTAAATTTGATGAAAAAAGCCCCGCAGGATTTGGAGGTGGAGCACTTACTGGTGGTTTAGGCTGGTATAAAAAAACATTTAAAGTTGCTGCCGAAGACAGCACAAAAGTAACTTCAATCACTTTTGATGGAGTTTATAAAAACAGCGAAGTTTGGATTAACGGACATTATTTAGGAAAACGTCCTAACGGATACATTGGTTTTCAATACGAAATTTCTCCATATTTGAATTATGGAGATAAAAGCAATGAAATTATTGTTAAAGTTGATAATTCAAAACAACCCAACTCACGTTGGTATTCTGGTTCAGGAATATTTAGAAATGTATGGATAGAAACCGCTGATAAACTGCGTGTTGCACAATGGGGGACGTACATTACAACTCCAAAAGTTACTGCCCAAAAAACTTCTATTCAAATTGAAACTACGATTCAAAATCAATATACAGCTTCAAAAAAGGCAACAGTAATCACTACTATTTTTAAAGAAGATACTATAGTAACATCAACCACTCAAAATATAACCATTGGTGCCAATGCCAATCAAACGATAAAACAAGACGTTCAAGTGGGAACACCAATTTTATGGTCTATTGAAAAACCGGAATTATACACTGCCGTAACTGAAATTTTGGTGGATGACCAAATAGTAGATCAATACAAAACCAATTTCGGAATCAGAAGTTTTAAATTTGATGTTAACAAAGGGTTTATTCTAAACGGGAAACAGGTAAAAATAAAAGGGGTTTGTTTGCACCATGATTTAGGACCATTGGGATCTGCCATCAACACCAGAGCGATTGAGCGTCAATTGGAAATTCTGAAAGGAATGGGTGTAAACGGCATCCGAACTTCACACAATCCAACTGCTCCAGAGCTTTTGGATCTTTGCGATAAAATGGGTTTTATTGTGATGGACGAAGCATTTGATATGTGGAAAAAAGCCAAAACCAAATACGATTACAGTCAATATTGGGATAAATGGCACGCCAAAGATTTACAGGATCAAATCCTTAGAGACCGCAACCATCCCAGCATTTTTATGTGGAGTATCGGTAACGAAATTCCAGAACAATGGAGTGATGAAGGCGTAGTAATTGCCAAAGAATTATCAGCAATTGTAAAAAAATTAGACACTACAAGGTTGGTTACTGCAGCAATGAATCCTGCAGTTAATATGAATATTGGTGATATTACGTTACAATTTGAAAAGGCTAAAACAGATTTCAACAAATTAGCGACTTCGGGAGCTTTGGATATTATAGGCTATAATTATGCGCATCAAACTTTTGAATACCATCAAAAAAACTTTCCTAATGTTCCTTTCATAGCCACCGAAACTACTTCGGCATTAGAAACCAGAGGGTATTATGAATTTCCTTCAGATAGCATCAAAGTATGGCCTGTTCGTTGGGATTTACCTTTCACAACGGGAAATCCAAACAATACCGTATCTGCATTTGACCAAGTAAGAGCGCCTTGGGGTTCGACCCACGAAGCCACTTGGAAAGTGATAAAAAAATACGATTTCCTTGCAGGAATGTACATCTGGACTGGTTTTGATTATATAGGAGAACCAACTCCTTACGAATGGCCATCAATCAGTTCGTATTTTGGAATTGTAGATTTGGCGGGTTTCCCTAAAGATGTGTATTATATGTACCAAAGCGAATGGACAGATAAAACGGTATTACATCTTTTTCCACATTGGAATTGGAAAGCAGGACAAACCGTTGATGTTTGGGCATACTATAATAATGCCGATGAGGTAGAACTTTTTTTAAACGGAAAATCGGTTGGTGTTCGAAGTAAAAAAGGAGAAGATTTACATGTAATGTGGAGAATTCCTTTTCAACCTGGAACACTTAAAGCCATTTCAAGGAAAAACGGAGAAACAGTTTTAGAAACCGAAATTCAAACTGCTGGGAACCCATCAAATTTAAAATTAACGGCTGACAGAAGTAGCATCAATGCTGACGGAAATGATTTGTCATTTGTAACGGTTGATATCTTGGATAAAAAAGGAGTTTTAGCTCCAAATGCCAATAACGAAATTAGTTTTTCTTTAAAAGGGAATGGAAAAATTGTAGGGGTTTGCAGCGGAGATCCTGTTAGTCATGAATCGTATAAAGGAACTAAACATACAGCCCTAAATGGGAAATGTTTAGTTGTTGTTCAATCAAGTAATAAAAAAGGAAGATTGGAATTGACTGCTAATGCAAATGGATTAAAATCCACAACAATTATAATTACAGCAGAATAAAACACAATAAAAATACTAAATAAAACCACAATGAAAAAAATACAAATAGCGTCCTTGTCACTATTCATCGGTTTTGGCTTGTTGCTTTCGCCAAAAGCGTCTGCACAAATTCAAAATGCAGATGTTTTGAATGCACCGATGGATATCAGTAAAGATTTTCAGAACTATCTGAATACCTTTTATTTTGCAGACGAGCTTACTGCTTTTGATCCTGCAACAGGAAAAGGAACTATAAAATATTTACGTTACAATTACCAAACACGTCAGGCATTCAATAATATGATGATGAAGCCGAGTCCAGTTGTAGCTAATGAATTCCCAGCAACAGAGTATGCAGCTTCTCCTGAATTGCCTTTCGAAATTCAGTTTGTGTCTGATCGTTCTTTAAGAATAAAAACAACTTCAGGACCACAATTTCAGCCAGAAAAAGAGTCCTTGATGTTAGTAGACGGAGTAGCACCAAGTCACCCAGAATTATGGAAGTATTCTAAAATTGAAGGGGGTCACAAATATACTAGTAAGCACGGTTCGGTTGAAATTTTATTAAAGCCTTGGCATGTAAAAATCTATGATGAAACAGGTAAATTACTAACAAGTACGCTACACGATTCTGATTTTAAAAACACCTATACTCCAACACTTCCGTTCTCATTTGTGCGCAGAAATAGTGATTATTCTAGAAGTATGGGAGCGGCTTTCAGCTTAGAACCTGACGAAAAAATATTTGGGTGTGGTGAATCATTTACCCAATTCAACAAACGTGGGCAAAAAGTAGTTTTATGGACCGATGATGCTAATGGTATTCAAAACGAAACGATGTATAAACCTGTACCTTTTTATATGAGTAGCCGTGGGTATGGCGTTTTTATGCATCATTCGACTCCAATCACTGTAGATTTTGGAAAATATTTTGGAAGTGCCAATGAAATGTATATCGGAGATGATGAAGCCGATTTGTTTTTCTTCATTGGAGAACCAAAAGAAATATTAGATGAATATACTAATTTAACAGGAAAAGCAGCCATGCCACCTTTATGGTCATTTGGTTTTTGGATGAGCCGTATCACTTATTTCTCTGAAAAAGAAGGTCGTCAAGTGGCTAAAGATTTACGTAAATACAAAATTCCAACGGATGTAATTCATTTTGATACCGGTTGGTTTGATGTAGACTGGAGAAACAACTATGAGTTTTCTAAAGAACGTTTTCCAGATGCTGTAAAAATGATGTCGGATATGAAAGACGATGGTTTCCATGTTTCTCTATGGCAATTGCCTTATTTCTCTCCAAAAAATACGTTGTTCAATGAAATAATGGACAAAAATTTAGCCGTAAAAGACCGCAAAGGAAATCTTCCTTATGAAGATGCTGTACTGGATTTTTCAAACCCAGAAACAGTGACTTGGTACCAGGCTAAATTGAAACATTTGTTTGACCAAGGAGTAAGTGTATTTAAAGTAGATTTTGGAGAAGCAGCACCACCAGACGGAATTTACCATTCAGGACGTACCGGATTTTATGAACACAATTTATACCCATTGCGTTACAACAAAGCCGTTGCCGAAATAACTCAAAAAGAAAAAGGATATACTTTAATCTGGGCAAGAAGCACTTGGGCAGGAAGTCAACGTTATCCATTACATTGGGGAGGCGATGCTGAAACTAGTAATGGCGCAATGTCTGCCGAATTAAGAGGAGGGCTTTCATTAGGATTAAGCGGATTCAGTTTTTGGAGTCATGATGTGGGTGGATTTGCCACTAAATCCCCTGAGAATTTATACCGCAGATGGGCACCATTCGGGATGTTAACTTCACATGTAAGAAGCCATGGAGAGCCTCCTCGTGAACCTTGGTTGTACAGCAAAGATTTCTTGGAAGGGTTTAGAAACGCCGATAATATGCGTTACGAATTGATGCCTTATATCTATGCACAAGCCAAAGAAAGTTCTCAAAAAGGATTACCTATGATGCGTGCTTTATTTCTTGAATATCCAAATGATGCAGGAGCTTGGTTGGTGGATAATGAATATTTATTTGGTTCAAGTATGTTAGTAGCACCTTTATTTGAAGAAGTAACTGAAAGAGATGTTTATCTTCCAGAAGGAACTTGGATTGACTACCAAACTAAAAAAGTATACCAAGGGGGATGGCATAAAATAAAAGCTGGCGCTATTCCAATCGTAGTATTGGTTAGAGATGGTTCGGCAATTCCACATATTGGATTGGCACAATCAACAAAAGACATGGATTGGAGTAAATTGACCTTAAAAGTGTATGCTACAGATGCAACTATAACTGCCAGTGCCAAAGTATTCTTACCGGATTCAGATACAGTACAAACAATTACAGTTTCTAAAAAAGGAAATAATTTTGAAGTAACACAAAACCCATTAAATGGAAAAACCACTTTAAAAACCGAGTGGATAAAATAAATAAGTTGAGTTTGGTTTAGATCGGGAAGTTGAGGTTTGCCTAATTTCCCGATTTATAAAAGACGATTAAGAAATAATAAAATGAAATCGAATTATTCAAAAAAATCAAATTTTGATAAACAATACCGATTACATTTTTCTATAAAAAACAGTACCTTCAAATGATAAATAAACTAATACTTTCCGTTCTATTACTATCCGTAAGTATAGGTGTTGCTCAAGGCAAAAAAACAAAATCCTATGAATTGGTATCTCCGGAAGGGAAAAACACAATTCAGTTTCAACTCGTTGGGAATGCACCAAAATATGCAATATCCCATGGGAAAACGCAGGTGATTACCCCTTCTGACATGGGTTTTATGCTAAAAAACAATGATGATTTTAGCAAAAACTTTAAAGTTGTTAAAGTGGTGAATTCTACTTTCGATGAAACTTGGGAGCAAGTTTGGGGAGAAAAGAAAAAAATCAGGAATCACTACAATCAAATGGTGGTGCAATTGCAGCAAAAAAACAAAGAAAACCGCAAGTTGGAAATTCAGTTTCGTGCTTTTGATGATGGAGTCGCTTTTCGATATGTGTATCCAGAACAAGGAACCAAAGACAGTATTTTTATCATGGATGAAAAGACGACTTTCAACCTAAAAGAAGATGGGAAAGCATGGTGGATTCCTGCTTATAGAGAAAATCGCTATGAATATTTATATGAAAACTCTCCAGTAAGTACTTTAGATACGGTTCACACTCCACTTACAATCGAAAGTAAAAGTGGATTAAAATTGAGTTTTCACGAAGCAAACTTAATCGATTTTGCAAGTATGACTTTGGTAAAAACCAAAGGAACTGAGCTAAAATCAGATTTAGTGCCTTGGGCCGATGGAGTGAAAGTAAGAGTGAAAGATACTTTTACTTCTTCTTGGAGAACCATTCAAATTGGTGAAAAAGCGGGTGATTTAATAGATTCCTATTTGATTTTAAATCTAAACGAACCCAATAAAATGGGAAAACCAGATTATGTAAAACCATATAAATATTTCGGAATTTGGTGGGGAATGCACATTGGGAAATATTCATTTTGGGAAAGTGACATTCAAGGAGCAACTACAGCTCATGCTAAAGAATATATTGATTTTACTGCCAAAGAAGGTTTTCATCATTTATTAATTGAAGGTTGGAACAAAGGTTGGACGCCCGCTTGGTATGAAAACCACATGTACATGTTCAGTTTTACTAAAAGTGCTGATAATTTTGATTTGGATAAAGTAGTGGAATATGGAAATCAAAAAGGGGTTGAACTAATTGGATACCATGAAACGGGATCTAACTTAATTAACTATTTGAAAGAAATTGATGCTGGTTTTGCTTTATATAAAAAGTTAGGAATTCATACCGTAAAAATTGGTCATGTAGGTTCCAAGTTAAATATGAAAGAATGGCATCACGGACAATTTGGGGTAAACTATTTTAGATATGTATTGAAAAAAGCTGCCGAATATGATTTAGCCGTTTTCTTTCACGAACCAATAAAAGATACAGGAGAACGTAGAACATATCCTAATATGTTAGCCAGAGAAGCAGCTCGTGGACAAGAATACAATGCTTGGAGTGAAGGAAATCCACCAAGTCACGTAACTATTTTACCTTTTACTAGATTGTTGTCAGGTCCAATGGATTATACTCCGGGAGTTTTGGATGTGGAAATCAAACAAGGATATCCAGGAAAAAGAATACACGGAACTACGGCACAACAATTAGCATTATATGTAGTGTTTTATTCTCCAATACAAATGATGGCTGATCTCCCTGAAAATTACGAAGGAAGGCCAGAATTTCAATTCTTGAAAGACGTTCCAACGGATTGGGAAGACACGAAAGTTATAAATGGTGAAATTGGCGAATACATCACGACCGTTCGTAAAGATGAGAATAGTGCCGATTGGTATTTGGGAAGTATAACCAATGAGAAAAGTAGGGATTTAACCATTTCTTTATCATTTTTAGATTCGAATGCCACTTATGAAGCCCAAATTTATGCTGATGCTGCAGGAACAGATCAAACTCATAATCCAGAAGTAGTTAGCATTTCTAAAAAAAGAGTAAAAGCTTCAGATGTATTGAAATTGCATTTAGGTGGAGCTGGTGGAACGGCTGTCCGATTTAAAAAATTATAATTGCTATTTAGAGAAAGTGATGTTTTTACAATTCCTTACTCCCTTTTTAGTATTCAAAAATATAAATCAGAATACATGAAACGAATTCTATTATTTCTTACGATCTTATTTTGTCTAAATAATTCTGTAGTATTTGGACAAGATACCAATTCTAAAAAATCAGCAACTTACAGCAGGATTATAAAAGTCGATTATAATAAATCAGTAGGGGAATTGAATACCATGTTTAAAGAATGCATTGGAGCGGGACGAGCCAATGAAGGACTACGAGCTGATTGGCAGCAACAATTGGCTATGGTTAAGAAAGAGTGTGATTTTAAATACATTCGGATGCATGGTTTATTAACAGACGATATGGGAGTTTATCATGAAGATGCTAAAGGAAATCCGGAATACAATTACCAATATATTGATGCTTTGTACGATTTTCTTTTGAGCATCAAGATGAAGCCTTTCATTGAATTAGGGTTTATGCCATCAGCTTTGGCTAGTGGAAGTGAAACTATTTTTTGGTGGAAAGGGAATGTTACACCTCCAAAAGATTATAATAAATGGGAAGATCTAATTCGTAATTTGACACAACATTTTACAGAACGTTATGGAGCTGAAGAAGTAAAAACATGGTATTTCGAGGTTTGGAACGAACCCAATTTATCACCAGGTTTTTGGTCGGGTACGCAAGCCGAATATTTTAAATTGTATGAATATACTGCTCGAGCCATTAAAAGTGTAAATATAGCTTACAAAGTAGGTGGTCCAGCTACAGCTGGAGCAGCTTGGGTTCCGGAAATAATTGAATTTTGTAGTAAAAATAATGTGCCATTGGATTTTATTTCTACACACACCTATGGAGTAAAACAGGGATTTTTAGATGAATTTGGGACCACGGGAACCGTTTTAAATAAAGATAATTCTAGTGTGAGTGGAGAGGTAATAACTTCACGTGAGCAAATTTCAAATTCGGCAAAACCCAATCTGGAATTGCATTATACGGAATGGAGTTCATCATACACTCCTGCTGATCCCGTTCATGACAGTTACCATTCTGCAGCTTATATTCTTCAAAAACTGAAACAAGTAGGTAATGCTGCGAACTCAATGTCGTATTGGGTTTTCACCGATATTTTTGAAGAAGCAGGCCCGCGATTTACGCCTTTTCACGGCGGATTTGGCTTGTTGAATACTCAAGGAATTAAGAAGCCAGCCTATTTCTCTTATTATTTATTAAACAAATTAGGAAAAACAGAACTTCAAAACAGTGACAAATCCTCTTGGGCAACCAAAAATGCAAATGGGGATGTACAGGTTTTATTTTGGGATTTTACCTATACACTTCCTTCAAACTCCATAAATAATCAACAATATTATGTTCAGGATTTACCATCCAAATTAAAAGGAAGTGTAAAAATTGAAGTTTTAGGACTTCAAAAAGGCACTTATATTTTAGAGATTTACAAAGTAGGGTACAAAGAGAATGACGTTTATACCGAATTTCTTGGAATGAACAAACCAAATCAGTTAACTCTTCAACAAGTAAATACACTAAAAAAACACAATAATGGTGCACCACTTATAACAGAAAAAGTGACAGTTGATTCAAATGGAATCTATAGTAAAGACTTTAATTTAAATGAAAATGATGTTTTACTTCTAAATTTTGTTAAACAATAGATAATCAAAATAATATTTCAAAAAACAACAATAATAATAAGTATGAAAAATAAAATAATATACCTGTCTGTAGCAATGGTCTTTGTCGTTTTTACTTCTTGTAAAAATGAGATGCAATCTGTTACTTCGACTGATACAAAAATCGATCAAGGAAAAGAGATAAGCACTGAATTTGGTGAGCAAATTGACAAATTAGTTGCTCAAATGACATTGGAGGAAAAAATAGGAATGCTGCATGGAAATAGTATGTTTTCAACAGGTGCTGTAGAACGTTTGGGTATTCCAGAATTAAAAATGGCTGATGGTCCATTGGGCGTTCGTGAAGAAATCTCTCGTGACAATTGGGCTCCCGCAGGCTTAGATAATGATTTTGCTACCTACTATCCGGCAGGTGGAGGTTTGGCGGCTACTTGGAATGCTGATTTAGCGTATACATTTGGGAATAGTTTGGGTCAGGAATTGCGTGCTAGAGATAAAGATATGTTGCTTTCACCTGCCATTAATATCGTAAGAACACCACTTGGAGGCAGAACGTATGAATACATGTCTGAAGATCCTTTTTTAAACAAAAAAATTGCAGTGCCGTTAATCGTTGGATTACAGGACAATGATGTTATGGCTTGCGTAAAACATTTTGCTGCTAATAATCAAGAAACAAATCGAGATATTTATGATGTTCAAATGGATGAACGTACTCTTCGTGAAATTTATTTACCAGCATTCAAAGCGGCTATAACTGAGGCTCATGCTTACAGTATTATGGGAGCTTATAATAAGTTTAGAGGCGAATACTTGTGTGAAAATGATTACATGCTCAATAAAATTTTACGGGATGAATGGGGTTTTAAAGGAGTTGTGGTTTCTGATTGGGCAGCGGTACATAGTACGGTAAAGACCTTGAAAAACGGTTTGGATATCGAAATGGGAACTCCAAAACCTTTCAATGAATTTTTCTTGGCAGATAAACTAATTGCGGCTGCTAAAGCTGGCCAAATTTCAGAAAAAGAAATTGATAAACATGTAAAACGAATATTAAACGTATTGTTTCAAGTAAAAGCAATGGGGGGAAAAGATCGAGTTAAAGGAAGCATTGCAACCGAAGCGCACTATCAAGATGCTTATAAAATTGCTGCGGAATCTGTGGTTTTGTTGAAAAATGAAAACAACGCATTGCCATTAAAATTAGATGGAATAAAATCAATTGCTGTAATTGGAAACAATGCTACAAAGAAAAATGCATTGGGCGGTTTTGGCGCAGGAGTGAAAACCAAAAGAGAGATTACCCCTTTAGAAGGTTTAAAAAACAGATTGCCAGCATCCATCAAAATCAATTATGCCGAAGGCTATTTAGAACGTTATGATGAGAAAAATAAAGGAAAATTAGGGGATATTACACTGAATGGCCCTGTCACTATTGATCAATTAGATCCTGTTAAATTGCTAGAAGCTTTAGAAGCTGCTAAGAATTCTGATGTAGCTATTGTATTTGCTGGTTCAAACCGTGATTATGAAACCGAGGCTTCTGATCGCAGAAGCTTAAACTTACCTTTTGGACAAGAGGAATTGATTAAAAAAGTATTAGCAGTGAACCCAAAAACTATTGTGGTCATGATTGCTGGAGCACCTTTTGATATCGACGCAATAGGTAAAAAAACATCGGCTTTAGTTTGGAGTTGGTTTAATGGTTCTGAAGGAGGAAATGCTTTGGCTGATGTATTATTAGGAAAAGTAAATCCATCAGGAAAACTACCTTGGACGATGCCTAAAAAAATCATGGATTCACCCGCACACGCCACGAGCAGTTTTCCAGGTGACAAAACAGTAAATTATGCTGAAGGAATTTTAGTAGGCTACCGTTGGTTTGACACTAAAAACATTGTCCCTCTTTATCCTTTTGGATTTGGATTGTCATACACCACTTTTGCATTCGAAAATACAAAAACAAATAAAAAAGAATATACTACTGATGAGACAATTGAAGTTGCTGTAACGGTTAAAAACACAGGAAAAGTGGATGGTAAAGAGGTAGTTCAATTGTATTCTTCCAAATCAGATTCAAAAATTACCCGTGCTACCCAAGAATTAAAAGGGTTTCAAAAAGTATTGGTGACAGCAGGAAATTCGCAAATAGTTACGATTAAAGTTCCAGTAAAAGAATTAGCATATTATAATGTTCAATCGAAAAGTTGGACTGTTGAACCAGGTAATTATACTTTAAAATTAGGAAGTTCTTCTCGTGATATTAAGAAAGAAGTTAATATAATTATTAAATAAAATGAAAAAAAGTAGCGTATTTCTTTTTCTGATTTCAACCATAATGGTAAATGCCAATGTGCGATTGCCTCTATTGTTTTCAGACGGAATGGTTTTGCAACGCAACAAGGAAATTCCGGTTTGGGGTTGGGCTGATGCCAATGAAAAAATAGAGATCCACTTCCATAAACAAACCAAAACCATTAAAGCCGATGCTTCGGGAAAATGGATGGTTCAATTAGATGCTGAAAAAGCAGGAGGTCCTTACCTACTTTCTGTAAAAGGAAATAATGCAATTGCAATCACTGATGTTTTAGTAGGGGAAGTGTGGATTTGTAGCGGACAATCAAATATGGAATTTCAAATGTATAAAACATTGAATTTCGAAAATGAAATCAAAGATTCAAATTATCCAATGATTCGTCATTTTGGTGTTGCGCAAGATTTGAGTGGTTCACCAAAAGAAGATTTAAAAGCAGGAAAATGGGCTGTTTGTGGTAAAGAAACCGTTAGGGATTTTACGGCGGTAGGGTACTTTTTTGCTAAAAAATTATATACCGAATTAAAAATCCCAATCGGGATTATAAATACTTCTTGGGGTGGAACCTGTGTGGAAACTTGGACAAGCCGTCAAGCATTCGAAAAAAGTGAAGATTTTAAGGACATGATTGCTAATGTACCCGCATTAAATACCGATTCTATTTCAAAAAGGTATGCCATAGCCATGAAAGAAAGGGTCGAAAGAATTCAAGGGACAAATGTAAGTACTGCTAACGAAAATACTTTTAAAAAATTTGAATTTAACGATGACAGTTGGGCCGAACTTAACGTGCCTGGATTATGGGAGAATCAACCATTGGGAGATTTAGACGGTGTAGTTTGGATGCGAAAAACAATTACACTTTCTGCAGCAGATATTAAAAATAAAGCAACTTTAAGTTTGTCTAAAATTGATGATGAAGACATTACTTATGTTAACGGAATTGAAGTGGGTCGAATTACCATGTGGGATGCTAAAAGAGTATATGCAATTCCAGACAATTTATTAAAAGAAGGAAAAAATGTCATTGCCATAAGAATTGTTGATAACAGTGGTGGTGGTGGAATATATGGAGAATCTTCTGATTTGAATTTGATCTTGGGCAATATAATAGTTCCCTTAGAAGGAAAATGGAAGTACAAAGTAATTGTTGTAAAAACGTCTTTATCGCCCAATAGTTATCCTTCATTATTGTACAATGCTATGATCAATCCATTAATTCCGTATGCTTTTCAAGGCGTTTTATGGTACCAAGGAGAAGCTAATGTTAGCAGAGCTGAACAATACAAAAAAGCTTTCCCATTGATAATTAAGGATTGGAGAACCAAATGGAATCAAGGTGATTTTCCGTTTTATTTTGTTCAGTTATCCACTTTTGATGAATTTGGTGGGAATAGTAAAAAAGGCAGTAAATGGGCTGAACTTCGTGAAGCTCAAACTCAAACCCTATCATTGTCTAATACAGGAATGGCTATAACGACTGATATTGGTAACGCAAAAGACATTCATCCAACGAACAAACAGGTTGTAGGGAAACGATTAGCAGCAATTGCTTTGAACAATGTTTACGGTAAAAAAATGGTTTGTAGTGGACCAATGTATACTTCTAAAGAAACAAAAGGAAACCAAGTTATTTTGACTTTTGATAATATTGGAAATGGATTGACTACTTTGGATAAAAATAATAGTCTAAAAGGGTTTGAAATTGCTGGAGTTGACAAGATTTTTTATGTGGCAAAGGCCATTATTAAAGACAATAAAGTAACTCTTTTTAGTAAAAATGTGCCAAATCCTGTAGCAGTTCATTACGGTTGGGCAGATGATGATACGGAAATTAATCTATTCAATAAAGAAAAATTTCCTGCTTCCCCATTTAGAACTGATGATTGGGAACTGATTACAGCAATTGAGAAGTATCAAGTCAGTAAATAATTAATTATTGAAATTTAAAATTGTGAAAAAATCCATTCTATTATTATTACTTTCTTTGTCGCTTGCAATTAATGCACAGAACCAAAGAACTAAAGAAAACAGTGGATTTTACCAAAATCCTATATTTGCGGGAGATTACCCAGATCCATCAATAATAAGGAATGGAGAAGATTACTATATTGTGCATTCTTCGTTCAATTATTATCCAGGATTATTAATTTGGACTTCTAAAGATTTAATAAATTGGAAGCCGGTTATAAATGCCCTTAAAAAAAGTGTAGGTTCAGTTTGGGCACCAGATTTAGTAAAATACAATAACAAATTTTATATCTACTTTCCTGCCAATGAAACCAATTTTGTGGTCTGGGCAGATACTATAAACGGTCCTTGGAGCGAGCCGATAGATTTGAAAATTGGCAATATTGATCCTGGACATTTTGAAGATGAAAATGGAAACCGATTCCTTTATTTTAGTAATGGTAATTATGTCCCGTTATCCAAAGATGGACTTTCGGTCATTGGTACTGGTAAACACGTGTATGATGGGTGGGAAATACCAACGGAATGGTCTTTAGAATGTTTTTGTATGGAGGGACCAAAAGTTTTTAAACACGGAGATTACTACTACCTTACTGTTGCTGAAGGAGGAACTGCCGGGCCAGCTACAAGTCACATGGTAATTTCCGCAAGATCCAAATCACCTTTTGGGCCTTGGGAAAACTCACCGTATAACCCGATAGTGAGAACAAAAGAAAGTTCTGAAAAATGGTGGTCTAAAGGTCATGCAACGCTAATTGACGATGTTAATGGAAAATGGTGGATGGTTTTTCATGGTTATGAAAATGGGAATTATAATATGGGACGTCAAACACTTCTGCAACCAGTAGAATGGACTAATGATGGTTGGTATAAAAGCCCTGAAGGAATAAAAACGGAAGAACAAATTAAAAAACCAGCAGGTCAGACCTCTAAAAGTGATTTTTCACTTTCCGATACTTTTTCAACTACAATACTTAGTTGGCAATGGCAATTCTTTAACGAGTTTGAAACGGAAAGGTTTAAACTTACTAAAGATGGAATTAAAATTGAAGGAAAAGGAAAGAGTATTGGCGAAAGCTCACCACTTTTATGTACTCCTTCTGACCATTCTTATATAGCGGAAGTCGAAGTTGAAATTGAGGGAAATGCTACAGCAGGACTTATGCTTTTCTATGATAGTAAACTTTATACAGGAATTGCAGCTGATAAAAATAATATACTTGCTATACTTAGATCATGGCAATTTCCTACCCAAAAAAATATAAATAAGAGACATCTCTTTCTTCGCTTAGAAAAAAAGGAACAACTTGTAAACATGTATTATGGTTTAGATGGGAAAGAATGGATAAAAATCGAAAATTCGGCAGAAGTTTCCTCTTTCAATCATAATGTATTAAGCGGTTTTATGAGTCTACGTCTAGGGCTTTCTGCTGTTGGTGAAGGCAAAGTTATTTTTAAAAATTTTATATATAAACCACTTATTAATTAGCTAGAATTTCTACAGATGAACTCAAACCTCTTAAAAAAACAACTTTTAGTTTTTATTTTTTTCTCCTTTTGTGGAATACTTTCCGCCCAATCTGACCATGTTCTTTGGTACAATCAACCAGCGGAATATTTTGAAGAAAGTTTGGTTTTAGGAAATGGAAAAATGGGAGCAACTGTTTTTGGAGGTGTAGATTCTGATAAAATTTATTTGAATGATGCTACCCTTTGGTCAGGAGAACCAGTAAATACAAATATGAATCCCGAAGCGTATAAAAATTTACCCGCTATTCGTGAGGCATTAAAAAACGATAATTATAAACTGGCAGAAGAATTAAATAAAAAGATTCAAGGTAAAAACTCGGAGTCTTTTGCGCCACTCGGTACCGTGTATATTGACCACCAGAACACTGGAAAAGTAAGTAATTACTACCGTGAACTAGATATTTCAAATGCTATTTCTAAAGTAAGTTACGAAATTAATGGTGTAAAATTCAACCGTGAATATTTTGTCTCAGCACCAGACCAAATCATGGTAATTAAATTGACAAGCAGTCAAAAAGGAGCCTTAAGTTTTGATATTAATGCGACTAGTTTGTTGCAGTTCAAAACAGAGGTAAATGGCAATTTACTTTCAATGAATGGAGTGGCACCTATTCACGAAAACCCAGATTATAAAGTTATTCCGGCATTTCTATCGGAAAAAGGAAGAGGAACACGTTTTACAAGCTTGATTAAAATTAAAAACACAGATGGAACAATTATAAGTTCTAATACCAGTTTAGGCTTAATAAACGGCACTGAAGCCTTGATTTATGTTTCGATTGCAACTAGTTTTAATGGTTTTGATAAAAATCCAGCTTACGAAGGCTTGAATGATAAAGCGATAGCTTTTGCCAATTTAAACAAAGTATTTTCTAAATCATTTGATAAATTAAAACAAACTCATATTGCTGATTATCAAAAATTTTACAATCGAGTTGCTTTAAATTTGGGACAAACTACTGCTCCAAATTTGCCTACAGACAGACGTTTGTTGCGCTATTCAGATGGAAATGAAGATAAAAATCTAGAAGTATTGTATTTCCAATACGGTAGGTATCTACTGATCAGCAGTTCTAGAACTCTAGGAGTTCCTGCTAATTTACAAGGAATTTGGAACCCATACTTAAATCCACCTTGGAGTAGTAACTATACGATGAATATAAATTTGGAAGAGAATTATTGGCTTGCCGAAAACACCAACCTTTCTGAAATGCATTTACCACTTTTGAGTTTTATAAAAAACCTGTCGGTAACTGGTAAAGTAGCCGCTAAGACATTTTATGGTGTTAATGTGGGTTGGGCAGCTGCTCACAATTCGGATATTTGGTCTATGACAAATCCTGTGGGGGTTTTTGGAAAAGAAGAACCTATGTGGGCATGTTGGAACATGGCTGGAGCTTGGTTGAGTACTCATATTTGGGAACATTATGTATTTACCCAAGACAAAAATTACTTAAAAACGGAAGGTTACGAAATAATGAAAGGCGCATCACAGTTTTGTCTAGCATGGTTGATTGAAGATACAAACGGGAATTTAATTACTTCACCATCCACTTCGCCAGAAAATCGTTACATCGCTCCCGATGGTTTTATTGGCGCTACACTGTATGGTGGAACGGCTGATTTAGCGATGATACGCGAATGTTTCGATAAAACGATTAAAGCTTCAAAAGTATTAAATGTTGATGCCTATTTTAGAGAAAAACTAGAAACCGCACTTTCTAAATTACATCCATATCAAGTTGGAAAAGAAGGAAATTTACAAGAATGGTATTTTGATTGGAATGACGAAGACCCTAAGCACCGTCATCAATCGCAATTATTCGGGCTTTTCCCAGGCAATCATATAGCACCATTACAAACTCCTGATTTGGCCGCTGCCAGTAAAAGAACACTTGAAATAAAAGGAGATGAAACAACGGGTTGGTCAAAAGGCTGGCGTATTAATCTTTGGGCAAGGCTTTGGGATGGCAATCATGCTTATAAAATGTTCCGAGAGTTGCTTCATTATGTTGAGCCGGATTTAAAGAAATCAGATAAATCTAGAAAAGGAGGGACGTATCCAAATTTATTTGATGCACATCCACCGTTTCAAATTGACGGTAATTTTGGTGGTGCTGCCGCAGTTGCTGAAATGTTGGTACAGTCTAACGAAACCGAAATAAGATTGCTTCCTGCGTTGCCAGATGCCTGGGAAAGCGGATCTATAAAAGGAATTTGTGCTAGAGGCGGATTTGAAATTTCCATGGAATGGAATGGTAAAACACTAGAAAAAGTGTCTGTTCTTTCTAAAAAGGGAGGTAAAACAGAATTGATTTTCGGAGGTAAAAGTAAAAGGATAACTTTAAAAAAAGGCCAGGAGATAACTTTAAACTGGTAAGAATGTAATAAAGTATAGTCTCAAATATTGTTTTTTATTCTAAAAAGGTTCTTAATTCTTGACGGTATTGATAGGCACTTTTCCCAGTGAATTCTTTAAACGATTTATTAAAATGTCCTAAATTGTTAAAGCCACTTTCATCACAAACGTCAGTTATACTGATTTGTTTTTCAGCTAATAATTTGGATGCGTGCACCAATCGATAATCATTTACAAATTTAGTAAATGTTTTGTTGGTTATCTTTTTGAAATACCTACAAAAGGATGGGACAGTCATTGCAACAAGATCTGATATTTCTTCTAGGCTTATGCTTTCTTGAAAATGGTCTTTCACAAAATTATATACCACATTCATGCGGTCATTGTCCTGCATTTGCATTTCCATCGAAAATCCTTCGGCATTCAATATGACGCTTTCTTTTGATAACTCTAATTCATTTAAGATAGACAACATGCTTAGTAATCTTTCTAATTGATTTTGTTCATCAAGTGCTTCTATTCGTTCTCCAATTATTTTTTTCGTTTTTCCAACAAACGAGATTCCTTGTTTGGCTTGGCTGAATAAGTTTTTAATATTTGTCATTTCTGAAATTTCAAAAAAACTGTTTCCAAGAAAGTCAGGTTTCATTTGTATTACCGTTTCTTTTTTATTCCCTGTTTCTTCATCTGTAAAACCACAATGAGGTAAATTACTACCTATAAGAATTAGATCACCATCATTATAATACGAGACATGACTGCCTACTTGTCTTTTACCGGAGCCTCCATTTATATAAACTAATTCTATTTCAGGGTGATAATGCCAGTGATTTGTATGTACGTTGTTGTTTTGTTCATGTTTCGCTATAGAAAATGAACTTCCAAAAGAGGGGACTATGATTTCTAAGTTGAGGTGTATAGGTCTCATATTCTTTTTTATTGATTTAGTATGCAAATTTAGTAAACATTGCGGAATTGTTAGCTTTTTTAACCTTTATCGATTTCGTAAAAGGTAAAATAGCGTAGAATCGTGAAAATCCTGCATTATATTCAATGAAATGGTTGCCGTAGATTTGTAATAGTTAAAAGGATTATAAATCTAAAAACTTAAATTATGAAAAAGATTTTAAAATTTAGTTTGGTAGTAGCAGCTGTATTGACCGCTATGAATGTAAGTGCATCAGAAAAAGATTTTTCGTTAGATGTAAAAAAAGGAGAAGGTAAGACGGTAACTTTTGCTCTTAATGAGTCAAATAAAGTAGAATTGTCAATTTATGATTTAGACAATAAATTGATTCACACTGAAAATGTTAACTCTAAAGGAAGTATTAACAGAACGTATGATTTAAAAGCTTTGCCAGAAGGAACATATTTTCTTGTAGCAGAATCAGATACGAAAATCGCGAAATATGAGATTTCTGTGATTGGGAAAACTGCAGTTCTTGCTTCAAGTCCAGTTTCGGAGGTGTACAAGCCAGTGTTTACAAACAAAAATGGTTTAGTTTCTCTAAGCATTTTTAATTTGTACAAAAACCCTGTAAGCATTAAAATTTATAATCAAGCTGACGAGGAAGTGTATACATCTCCAGTTTTAGTAGATCAAAATGTTGAAAAGGTTTTTGATATCAAAAACTTACCGTATGAAAAATATACATTCGTTATGACGTATGGTGATAAAGTTTTCATGGAGACAGTTTCGGCTAAAAAATAATTAACAACAGAATTTATGAAAACAGCTCTATTTTATAGAGCTGTTTTTTTTATATTATATTTCCGATAATTTTGTCCATTACCCAATTGGTGTGAGTTGCAGTTTTTCCATCAGAAGGATGTTTGCCGTTATGGAGTAAACTGTCTTTCATTTGTTGAACATGGTACAGTTGAATGTTTTCGGGATGTTCAATATGAAGTTTCGTTTCACCTTGTTCATTTGTTAGAAGTAAAGGATCGTTTTCGAATATAGAAAAGGCAATTTTACCTTTACTCCCATAAATTTCAACGGTATCTTCCCTTGTAAAACAACCAAAATTCCAACTTCCCGATCCAGTAATGCCTGATTCATGTACCCAACTTGCTGCTACGGCATCTTTGGCTGAATATAATCCCTGTTGGTTTATACTTATTCCAGATGCTTCTTTTATATTTCCTAGAAGGAAAGTAAATAGGTCCAGTCCATGACTGGCCAAATCGTCAAAATAACCAGCTGTTGCGATTTTGGCATCTGTTCTCCAGTTGTAATTTCCTGATAAATCTTGATCAGTTGTAGGTTTGCTTAAATGCCATCTTATATGTCTTATTTCGCCTATGGTTTTATTGTCTATCCATTTTTTTACTTGCAGAAAACGAGGTAATGTTCGTCTGTAATAAGCAACAAATAAAGGGATGTTTTTTTCTTTGAAGGCTTCATAGATTGCTAAGCTATCTTGGTAATTTGGCGAAAGCGGTTTTTCAATGCAACAACTTTTTCCTGCAATGGCTACTTTTAGACCATAATATTTATGGGTATCAGGTGGCGTAGCTATGTAAACAGCATCTATTTCAGGGTCATTTATTAAGTCATCAGCATTAGTGTAATATTTGCTTATCCAATGTCTTTTAGCATAATCAGCCGCTTTTTCAGTGTCTCTTCTCATTACGGCTACTATTTCAAATCCGTCTGTTTTTTGATAAGCAGGACCACTTTTTATTTCGGTAACATTACCACATCCTAGTATTCCCCATCGGATTGTTGTTTTGCTGTTTTCCATATTTTGTAATAATTGATTTTAGACCAAGGTATGAATTAATTACATCCGTCTATTCCACAATTTTCTCCTTCGGTTGTATTCAGTACGGTTATTTTAGAATCAAATTGACCCTCATCCCATACCTTTTCTAACGTTTTTACAAAAGTTTCGACATGTTGTGCTCCAGAAACAGCGTACTTATTGTCAAAAACAAAAAACGGAACGCCTTGAACTCCTATTTTTTGTGCCATGTCAATATCTTCCTTTACTTCTTTTGCGTAAGCATCAGAATGTAAGACAGCATCAATTTCTTTAGTATCTAATCCCGCTTGTTGTCCTAATTGAGTAAGTGTTTCTAAATCATTTACATTTTTGCCATCTGTTAAATAAGCTTTAAACAAAAGCTCTTCTAATTCATTAGATAGGTTGTATTTCTTAGCTAAGTGCAATAAACGATGGGCATTAAATGAATTGGCCATAATTGCTTTTTCAAAATGAAAATCTAGTCCAGAGTTTTTTGCGTTTTGCGTCATGCTGTCCATCATTTCTTGTGCCCATTCTTTATCTTTTCGATATTTTTCAGCTAAATGTTCTGCCATATTATCGTCAGCTGAGGCCACAAAATTTGCGTCCAGTTGAAAACTTTTCCATTCGATTTCTACTGATTCTTTATGATTAAATTGTGCCAAAGCGCCTTCAATTCTTCTTTTTCCTATATAACAATATGGGCACATAATATCCGACCAGATTTGTACTTTTAATTTATTTTCCATTGTGTTTTAAGTATTGTAGTAAGTTCTTAATTTGTATATACAAATGTAGTGATTTCCTCTTGATCAATAATTTGTTTTAGTTTTTTATTGGGAAATTAGGATGATAAGAAAAAGGTTTTTTTTTAATAAAAAACCCATCAAACGGATATTGATGGGTTAAACGGGGTTATTTTCGAATTAAATAAAATCAATACTAAAAATGACAACTGTATAATCTAAACTAAGTACTGTTTCTGTTTTATACTTTAAAATAAGAGATTTTAATAGCTATCTTGAAGCATATAATTTAGATACATATTTTCCAATTACATCAAATTCAAGATTTATTTTAGTACCTACTTTAAAATCTTTAAAATTAGTATGCTCGTGGGTATAAGGAATAATGGCAACACTAAATTGATTTTTCTTGGAGTCTACTACGGTTAAACTTACTCCATTAACGGTAATCGAACCTTTTTCGATAGTAAGGTTGTTTAGAGTCTCGTCGTACTCAAATGTGTAAGACCAACTTCCATTAGTTTCTTCCGTTGAAATGCATATACCAGTTTGATCTACATGACCTTGAACGATGTGGCCATCGAGTCGATCACCTAATTTCATAGCTCTTTCAAGATTGACACTATCTCCAGCCTTCCAGTCACCAAGATTTGTTTTTTTTATCGTTTCGTCAATTGCTGTTACGGTATAGCTATTATTGTTTATAGCTACTACAGTTAAGCAAATGCCATTATGAGAGACACTTTGATCAATTTGGAGCTCCGCTGTTATAGAAGAGTCCACCGTTACGTGAATATTGTCTTTTTCTTTTTTTATTTCTTGGATAGTACCAAGGGTTTCTATGATTCCTGTAAACATTTCTTATTTTATTTTACTAAATTTGCACTTCAAAATTAGCAATAAATAACGTGAGGTCATGATGAAAAAAGCAGAAAATATAATTGTTGGAATTTCAATAGGAGATTTAAACGGTATTGGAAGCGAAGTTGTTCTAAAAACATTCGAGGATTCCCGTATGTTAGAACTGTGTACGCCAGTTATTTTTGCCAATGTGAAAATAATGTCTTTTATAAAAAAGAATTTAAATGCTACGGTTTCACTTCATGGAATCGATAAACTAGATCAAATTCTTCCAGGGAAAATCAATGTTTTTAATCTTTGGAAAGAAGGTGTAGATTTAAATTTAGGAGTAAATGACGATAAAGTAGGAGAATATGCAGTAAAATCGTTTATCGCAGCAACTAAGGCTTTAAAAGAAGGAGTAGTAGATGTTTTAGTTACAGCTCCTATAAATAAATATAACATTCAATCGGAAGAGTTTAAATTTCCAGGACATACTGATTATTTAAATCAAGAACTAGAAGGGAATGCCTTAATGTTGATGGTTCAGGATAATTTGAGAGTTGGTTTATTGACGGATCATATTCCGTTGAGTGAGGTAGCATCTCATCTTACAGAAGATTTGATAAAACAAAAAATAGAAACAGTAAGACAGTCACTTATTCAGGATTTTAGTATAAATAAGCCAAAAATTGCAGTTTTAGGATTAAATCCACACTGTGGAGACGGGGGAGTAATTGGTAATGAAGAAGATGTGATTTTGAAGCCGACATTAAAGAAGATATTTGAAAAAGGAACTATGGTTTTTGGGCCTTTTGCAGCTGATGGATTTTTTGGAAGTGGTCAATATGAAAAATATGATGCTGTAATAGCTACATATCATGACCAAGGCTTAATTCCTTTTAAAACATTGTCATTTGGAAAAGGAGTGAATTATACGGCTGGTTTAAATAAAGTAAGAACCTCGCCGGATCATGGTACTGCCTATGATATTGCTGGGAAAGGGGTGGCGGATTACAACTCATTTAAAGAAGCGGTTTATCTTGCTTTAGATATTTATCGTTCTAGAATTCAATACGAAGAAATCAGTCAAAAACCACTGAAGATTAAAGAAAAACAGTAGTAAATAAAAAAAGATAAATAAGATTATTAGTTTTGTAATAATTTTATATCTTTGCACTCCCGAAGTTTGGGGTAAAATTATGTTGAAATGAAGAATACAAAAGAATTTTTAATTCCTTTTGTGGGATTAAAGCTAGGGAAACATCATTTTGAATATCAATTAAGTAATGCGTTCTTTGAAATCTTTGATTATGACGAATTTCAAAATTCAGACATCAAAGTAAATGTAGTTTTAGAGAAAAAAAGCACAATGCTTGAATTGGCTTTTAAGCACAAAGGGACGGTAAATGTACCTTGTGATCTTACAAGTGAAGATTTTGATTTGCCTATTAAAGGTAAAATGAAGTTGATTGTCCGTTTTGGAGAGGAGTATAATAATGACAATGAAGAATTGCTTATACTGCCATTTGGGGAATTTGAAATAGATGTTGCGCAGTATATATATGAAATGATTGTGCTGTCTGTTCCTCTAAGGCGAGTTCATCCAGGAGTCAAAGATGGAAGTTTAAAAACGGAAGCTCTTGATAAACTGAAGGAACTTACATTAAAAGAATCAAAAGAAGAAGAAAAGAATAAAGAAGAGAATATTGACCCGCGTTGGGACAAATTAAAGCAACTATTAACGGATAAATAATATAGTAAAATGGCACATCCTAAGAGAAAAATCTCCAAAACAAGAAGAGATAAAAGAAGAACACATTATAAAGCTACTGTAGCTCAAATCGCTACTTGTCCTATCACAGGAGAAGCGCATTTATACCACAGAGCCTACTGGCATGAAGGGAAAATGTACTACAGAGGGCAAGTTGTTATAGATAAGTCTGTAGCTGTTGCTTAATGCATTTTTTTACAAATGATATTTGAACTCTCACATAGTGAGAGTTTTTTTGTTGTTTATAATTTTAATTAAATAAGAAGTTCTAAGACAATGGGTTTAGAATTTTTTTTGTAATTTTCAACTCTTTTAAACGTTTTTTCAAATGGCAACATTTGATGTAAAATATTCGAATACAATGAATACAATTACAGCCGCAATTACCGCTGTTGGAGCTTATGTTCCAGAATTTGTGCTTTCAAACAAGGTTCTAGAAACAATGGTTGACACAAATGACGAGTGGATTACCTCTCGTACAGGAATTAAAGAAAGAAGAATCCTTAAAGATAATGATAAAGGAACCTCTTTCTTAGCCATTAAAGCTGCCCAAGATTTATTATCTAAAGCAAAAATTGACCCTTTGGAAATCGATATGGTCATAATGGCCACCGCTACCGCTGATATGCCAGTTGCTTCAACTGGGGTATATGTTGCAACCCAAATTGGTGCGACAAATGCATTTGCGTATGATTTACAAGCTGCTTGTTCCAGTTTTTTATATGGAATGTCTACAGCAGCTGCTTATATTCAATCAGGAAGATATAAAAAAGTACTTCTTATAGGTGCCGATAAAATGTCATCAATTGTAGATTATACGGACCGCTCCACATGTATTATTTTTGGAGATGGTGCTGGTGCTGTCTTATTTGAACCTAATTATGAAGGTCTAGGCTTGCAAGATGAATACTTAAGAAGCGACGGAATTGGTCGTGATTTCTTGAAAATTGATGCTGGTGGATCACTTCACCCTACCTCTTTGGATACCATAAAAGAAAACAGACATAATATTGTTCAAGACGGGAAAACCGTTTTTAAATATGCGGTTACTAATATGGCTGATGCAAGTGAGACAATTCTTAAGAGAAACAATTTAACGAATGAGGATGTAGATTGGTTAGTGCCACATCAGGCAAATAAGCGTATAATTGATGCTACTGCAAGTAGAATGAATTTAGAAGATTCTAAAGTTTTAATGAATATAGAGAAGTATGGTAATACTACTTCGGCAACTTTACCTTTAGTGCTTAACGATTTTGAACATTTGTTTAAAAAAGGAGATACTATTATTTTGGCTGCTTTTGGAGGGGGATTCACTTGGGGATCTATTTATTTAAAATGGGCATACGACAAACAATAAATTTAAACTAAAAACAAATAATTATGGATTTAAAAGAAATTCAGAACCTAATCAAATTTGTAGCAAATTCAGGAGTTGCAGAAGTTAAATTAGAAATGGATGATGTTAAAATCACCATTCGTACAACTTTAGAAGGTAATGTTACAGAGACCACGTATGTACAACAAATGCCTGCTCAAAACACACTACAACAAGCTTTAGCTCCACAGCCAGTTGCTCCAGTTGCAGCGGTTCCAGTACCAGTAGCTGAGGATTCTAAATATGTTACTATAAAATCGCCAATTATTGGTACTTTTTATAGAAAACCATCTCCAGATAAACCAATGTTTGTTGAAGTTGGTACTACTATCGGTAAAGGGGACGTGCTTTGTGTTATTGAAGCAATGAAATTATTTAATGAAATTGAGTCTGAAATTTCTGGTAAAATTGTAAAAATATTAGTTGATGATATGTCACCAGTAGAATTTGACCAACCTTTATTCTTAGTTGATCCATCTTAATTAATTTTAAATTATATATTTCGAGCGAACAAATTTGTTGTTTTGAAATAATTTAAAATTTAAAATTCATAATTTAAAATTTAAAACAAGATGTTTAAAAAAATATTAATTGCAAATAGGGGAGAAATTGCACTTCGTGTAATTAGAACTTGCAAAGAAATGGGCATTAAAACTGTTGCTGTTTATTCTACTGCTGATGCAGAGAGTTTACACGTAAGGTTTGCTGACGAAGCGGTTTGTATTGGACCACCTCCAAGCAACTTGTCCTATTTGAAAATGTCAAATATTATTGCCGCTGCAGAAATTACAAATGCAGATGCAATACATCCAGGATACGGATTCTTATCTGAAAATTCTAAATTTTCTAAAATCTGTCAAGAGCACGGAATCAAATTCATTGGTGCTGCTCCTGAAATGATTGATAGAATGGGTGATAAAGCTTCTGCTAAATCTACTATGATTGAAGCTGGTGTGCCATGTGTACCTGGTTCAGTTGGAATTTTGGAATCATTCGAACAAACTCAAGAAATTGCAAAATCTTTTGGTTACCCAGTAATGCTTAAAGCAACTGCTGGAGGTGGTGGTAAAGGAATGCGTGCAGTTTGGAAAGAAGAAGACTTATTAAAAGCTTGGGAAGGTGCTCGTCAAGAGTCGGCTGCCGCTTTTGGAAATGACGGAATGTATCTTGAAAAATTAATTGAAGAGCCTCGTCATATTGAAATTCAAGTAATTGGTGATTCTTATGGAAAGGCATGCCACCTTTCTGAAAGAGACTGTTCTGTACAAAGACGTCATCAAAAATTAACTGAAGAAACTCCTTCTCCATTCATGACAGACGAATTGCGTTTGAAAATGGGTGAAGCAGCAGTAAAAGCAGCAGAGTATATTAAATACGAAGGTGCAGGAACGGTAGAATTTTTAGTGGACAAACACCGTAATTTCTATTTCATGGAAATGAATACACGTATTCAGGTGGAACACCCAATTACGGAACAAGTTATTGATTATGATTTAATTCGAGAGCAAATTTTAGTTGCTGCTGGTGTGCCTATTTCTGGTAAAAATTATTTGCCACAATTGCACGCTATTGAATGTCGTATTAATGCTGAAGATCCATACAATGATTTTAGACCTTCACCAGGAAAGATAACAACATTACATATGCCAGGTGGACACGGAGTTCGTTTAGATACTCACGTTTATTCAGGTTATACCATTCCACCAAATTACGATTCAATGATCGCTAAATTGATTACTACTGCCCAATCTCGTGAGGAAGCAATTAGTAAAATGAGAAGAGCATTAGATGAATTCGTTATCGAAGGAATTAAAACTACAATACCATTTCATAGACAATTAATGGATGATCCTAGATATATTGCTGGTGATTATACTACTGCGTTCATGGATACTTTTAAAATGATTAGTCCTGAATAAAAGGAAAAAGATCAAATAAAAAAAGCATCACTTTTCAGTGATGCTTTTTTATATTAAAATCCCGAAATTTTATTTCGGGATTTTTTTTATGCTCCTAATTTACTTGAAATGGCAGCAGGAACTCCAGCTTTGTTTACCATAAAAGAGGTTGTTTTGTATTTTACGAAATCCTTAGTTACGTATAAATAACCTTTGTAGTCATTTGTAGCTCCCCAAGAATTTTTAACAATATAATATTCTTTACCCAATTGATCCTTAGCAATTCCAACAATATGCATCGCATGATCATCTGTAGTTTGATAATTATCAAATGCTTTTTGACGCATTTCTTCAGTAATTTCTGGTTCTTCTTTTGGACCATTAAACATATTTTCCTTTTCTTCTTTGGTCATGTCATCATAGTTCTTTGTTGGAACATAAGCAACACCATTTTTCCAACTAAAACTTTTTTCGCTTACATCTGTTGCCCAAGCTACAGTGAATCCATTTTTTAATGCGTTATCAATGATGGCAGTCATGTCATTCATTTTTACATTGTAAACCAAATCAAATGACCAGTTATCTGGAACCATCATCATTGTTTTTTTATAATAAGGCTCAGTAGAATAAGAAGCAAATTCAACATATTCATCAGGATTAATCCCTATTAATTCTTTTGCAAATGTTTGGGGAGTGTAATTTTTTCCTTTATAAGCAAAGGTTTTTGGTACTTCACCTAAATAAGAATCAATAACTGCTGCATATGCTTTTTCCCAGTTTGGGGTCAATTCTCCGTTTGGATTTTTTACCACTGCGGCTAATAATGCTTCGGTAATTCCTGACATTTCAGCAAATTTGTTTTTTGTAGTACCGTAATTTAGTCCACTATAAACTTCTTGTGGCACTGCTCCGTATTTTTTGTACATATTAATTACATCATGTAATTCTCCACCGTCACCTAGGGTAACAGCTCCATGCATACGTACATAATTCTTGCCTTTTTCCACATAAGCATTACGAGCCGAAAATACTTGTGATATTTCGACAGGTTGTTTGCCTAATCGGATCATTTCTGATTCTAAGTAAGAATTGGTAGAATAACTCCAGCAAGTTCCTGATGAACCTTGGTTTTTTATGGAAGTATTTGCAAGATTAATTACGTCAGTAAATTTAAAACTTTCAACACTTTTTTCACTGGCATTAACTTTTAGAGAATTTACTAACCCATCTTGTGCAGAAGCGACACTCATACCTAATACTAGTGTAGAGGCTATAAACAGATTTTTTACTTGAAATGTATACATTGTTTAATTTTTTGATGTTTACTATTGGTGTGTATTTATAACAATTGTTACAGTATAAGCTTGTTTTTTAACATTAATTTACAAAGTTTCTTTTAACCATTTAAAAAACTCTTTTTGCCATACTTGAGCGTTTTGAGGTTTTAGAACCCAATGGTTTTCTTCTGGGAAATAGATAAATCTACTTTTTATTCCGCGTAATTGTGCCGCTTGAAATGCTTCTTGACCTTGTCCTATTGGTACACGGAAATCTTTACCTCCTTGAAAAATTAATATTGGAGTATTCCATTTTTCTACTAAACTGGCAGGATTGAAAGTAGTATATGTTTTTTGGGCAACAGCATTGTCTTTTTCCCAATAAGCACCACCAAAATCCCAATTATTAAAGAAAACCTCTTCAGTAGTTCCAAACATACTTTGAGTATTGAATACGCCATCGTGTGCGATAAAAGTTTTGAAACGATTGTTGTGTATCCCAGCCAAATAAAAGGCCGAATACCCACCGTAACTTGCACCTATACATCCTAAACGATTTTTGTCAACATAACTTTCTTTGGCTACATCATCAATTGCCGATAGGTAATCGTCCATCACTTGTCCACCCCAATCTTTACTAATTTGCTCATTCCATTCTACTCCATGTCCTGGCATTCCGCGACGATTTGGCGCTACAACGATATAACCATTTGCGGCCATTAATTGAAAATTCCAACGGAACGAATAAAATTGAGTTAAAGCACTTTGAGGTCCACCTTGACAATACAAAAGGGTTGGGTATTTTTTTGATGCATCAAAATTAGGAGGCAAAATTACCCAAACTAACATTTTTTGACCATCAGTTGTGGTGACATACCTTCTTTCTGTTTTGCTTAGCGCCAAAGAATTATAAGTAGCTGTGTTTACATTTGACAATTGTTTCCATGTTTTCTTTTTTTGATCATAAGAAAATAATTCCGAAGCATGATTCATATCCGCTCTTGTAACAATAACATTGTTTCCAGAGAACCCTACGATTTCGTTTACATCAAAATCACCATTTGTAACTTGGTCTACATGCACGGCGATTTTTGTAAAACCAGGGAAGTTTACTTCAAATAGTTGTTTCGTTCCATCAACGGCAGCAATAAAATAGATTTTTGTTCCATCAGTGCTCCAAGTAAAACTATCTACAGTTCCATCCCAGTTTGCTGTTAAATTTATTTTCATTCCTTTAAAATCAACAATAATGTCATTTTTATCGGCTTCATAACCATCTCGTTTCATTTGTAGCCAAGTAAGATTTCCTGAAGGCGAAAACTTAGGTGCTACATCATAACCAAGATTATCTTCGGTTCTATTTACCGTTTTTCCAGTTTCAATATTGTATTCAAAAATATTGGTATTGGTCGAAATGGCATATTGTGTGCCTACTTTTTTCTTAGAAACATATAAAATGTGTTTGCTGTCTTGAGACCAAATGTAATCTTCGTCTCCACCAAAAGGTTTTTGCGGACTATCAAATGCTTCTGAACTTAGAATATCTACACCAACAGCTCCTTCGCTAGTTTCTTTATAAAAAACATGATTGAATTTACCTTCATTCCAGGTGTCCCAATGACGATAGTCTAGACCATCATAAATTTGAACATCTGAATTTTCAAGCTCGGGATAAAAATCTTTCCCAAGTACATTGTTGATTTTTACCTCTTCATTGTAAACAATGTATTTCCCATCTGGCGAAATGTTTTTGTCTTTTACCAAAGTTTTATAATCAACTACTTCAGTTGATTTTCCGCCATTAACAGGAACAGTATAGAATTTAGAATCCGATTTATTTTCCTCAACAGAAGGGATAGTTACTTTATAAACTACATTTTTTGCATCGGTAGATATTCCTATAGGAGTTACTCTTCCTAATTTCCAGAGTTTTTCTGGGGTCATTACATTTTGACCAATTGCGCTTAAACTCATCATAGTTAGGGTTGTAAGGAGTATTTTTTTCATATAAAATTAAATTATTTTGGGTTCCTAAAAGTACAATTTTATTCTAAAATGAGAATCAGGATTATGTTAACTCTTTCAAAATGTTATTTTGTTTAAAACAGCGATAAGCATGTGTTTAATTCACTAAAAATATTATTTTTATAGAAAAATTAGAACATGCAACTAAGTTATTGGGAATTAAAAAATTGGTTTACAAATGTAGATTATACTGTTGTAGGAAGCGGAATTGTAGGTTTACACGCTGCGTTGCGCTTGCGCGAAAGGTTCCCTGATAGTAAAATTTTAGTTCTTGAAAAAGGAATGTTGCCGCATGGAGCCAGTACTAAGAATGCTGGTTTTGCTTGTTTTGGGAGCATTTCTGAAATTATAGATGATTTAAAATCCCATTCGGAAGAAGAGGTAGTAGGTCTTATTGAAAAACGGTGGCAAGGGTTGCAATTGTTAAGGAAACGATTAGGAGATACCGCGATTGATTTTAAACCATTTGGGGGATATGAAGTTTTTTTAAATTCTGATGATAGTTGTTATACGGAATGTATTAATAAATTGCCTTTTATAAATGAAATCCTAAAACCACTATTTAAAGCCGACGTTTTTGCCAAGCAAGTAGACCGTTTTAGTTTTAACGGCACAAAAGATTATTTAGTTTACAACCCTTTTGAAGGTCAGATTGATACAGGTAATATGATGCAGGCATTATTGAAAAATGCGTATTCTGAAAATATATTGATTTTGAACCAACAAACAGTCACTTCTTTTTTGGATAAAGGAAATGAAGTTGAGATCAACCTTGGTAATTTTAGTTTTAGTTCTAAAAAAGTTTTATTTGCAACCAATGGTTTTGCCAACCAGCTTACTAATGGAGCTGTAAAGCCAGCGAGAGCCCAAGTTTTAATAACGGAGCCAATAAAAGATTTAGATATAAAAGGGACATTTCATTTAGACAGAGGGTATTACTATTTCCGAAATATTGGAGATCGTATATTATTAGGTGGTGGAAGAAATCTTGATTTTGAGGCAGAAAACACAACGGAGTTTGCGCAGACAGAAATTGTACAAAATAAATTGGAACAATTATTAAAAGAAGTAATTTTGCCCAACCGAGATTTTAAAATTGAACACCGTTGGAGCGGTATTATGGGTATTGGTAACAGTAAGAAACCCATAGTTTCACAATTGTCTGAAAACGTTTATTGTGGAGTGCGATTAGGAGGAATGGGAGTAGCAATAGGAAGTTTAATAGGAACAGAATTAGCAGATTTAGTATAATGGGAATAAAAATTACACCTAAGAAAACCGCAAAAAAACCAGTAAAAAAAGAATCAGCCTCTTTTATGAATAAACTAAGAGTTATTTTATTTAAAACATTCTTATGGTTCATCGGACTGTCCGTATTTTTAGTAGTATTTTTTAAATTTGTACCAGTACCTATTACACCACTTATGGCGATAAGAGTTATCGAGAATAAAGTGGCTGGAAAAGAAATTTATTTTAGTCATGACTGGGAGCCATTAGAGAATATTTCGGTCAATTTGCAAAAGGCAGTTATCGCCAGTGAAGACGGAACTTTTCTTATTCATAATGGATTTGATTTCGTCGCGATGCAAAAAGCGTATAAAAGTAATGAGCGAGGTCGCAGAATAAAAGGAGGAAGTACGATTTCACAACAAACAGCTAAAAATGTATTTCTTTGGCAAGGAAGAAGCTACATTCGTAAGGGACTAGAAGCTTATTTTACTGTCCTTATTGAAGTGATTTGGGGTAAGGAACGTATTATGGAAGTGTACTTAAATAGTATTGAAATGGGTGATGGAGTGTATGGAGCACAAGCGGCTGCAGAACATTGGTACCGAAAAGATGCTGCAAATCTTACACCACTTCAAGCTGCAGGAATTGCCGCAATTTTACCCAATCCAAGAAAATTCACAGCGACTAGTTCTTCTTCTTATATTAATAATAGAAAAACTAAGATTTTGCGAGTGATGCGTACTATTGGAAAAATAGAATATTAAATGTTAATTAATAAAAATGTTTTTTTCTTTTTAATTTTGTTCTCCGTTTTCAATTATGGACAAAGTAGGAAATCTGAAATTGGCATTATAACAGATAATGATCTTTATACATCCTCCAAGAATGACATGTATTATACGAATGGATTAGCAATTTTTTACCGTCATTTAATTAAAAATAGTAAGCTAGATATCTCTAAAAAAAGTGTAGAATTTACAATAGGACAATATATTTATACACCTCGGTTTATAGACTCTCCTGAAAAAGAAATAATGGACCGTCCTTATGCGGGATATCTTTTTGGAGAAATTGGAGAAAATATATTTTATAAAAACGAATCCGTATTTAAAGCAAATTTTCAAATAGGATATGTTGGACCCAATTCCTATGGTAGAGAAATGCAAAAAAGCTTTCATAGTTTAGTGGGGTATAAAGCAGTTCAGGGTTGGGGATATCAAATTCAAAATGCACTGGCTGTCCAAACGCATTTCTTTTATTCAAAAAAGTTGTTTCCGAGATCTGAGAGTAAAAAAATAGATTTTCATTTTCAATCCGAAGCCAACTTAGGAACCATTTTCACGGGTGCATCTACTGGTTTTTTAACTAGAATAGGATTAAAAAAATTAGTCCCATTATTCGATTCTAATCTTCATGGAGGGGCAATGGGGAGTAATGAAAGCGAGTTTTATTTTTATATAGCGCCTAGTATTAACTATCTGTTGTATGATGCCACCATTAAAGGCAGTCTTTTTAATAGTAACAGTACTGTAACTTTCGATTTGGTACCTTTTCGTTTTAATGGCGAAGCGGGTTTTAAATACCGCAAAAACAATCTGAATTTATTTTATGTTTTTGTCTACAGAGGAAAGGAATTACATAGTAGAACGATTTCGGGATATTTTTATGGCTCTATTGGTGTTTCCTATTTGCTAAAGTAGAATACAAATAAAAAAGACCCAAACTTTGTTTGGGTCTTTGTGGAGAATACCGGATTCGAACCGGTCACCTTCCCGATTGTCATCGGGACACTCTAGTTCTTATTTTCAATTAGACTTTCAATATATTTTCTGCTTTTCATTTTTTTAATTTTCATTTCTCTTTGGTATGCTTCGCTTCTTGAAGAATAACTCTCAAAATATTTTAGTTCCCAATCTTTAACCTGTTTAGTGTATTTGCTTTTGCCATTCAAATGATCTCGAAGTCGATCTTGGACATCTTGGCAAGAGCCGACATAAAACTTATTGATAGTTTTTGAATAAATGATATAGGTGTAAAACATAAGGATACAAATAAAAAAGACCCAAACTTTGTTTGGGTCTTTGTGGAGAATACCGGATTCGAACCGGTCACCTCTTGCCTGCCAGGCAAGCACTCTAGCCAAATGAGCTAATCCCCCAATAGTGGCGCAAATATAATATTTTAAAGTATTCAAATAGCATTTTTCAAAAAACAACTTCCAAATTTTTTAAAAAAGTATAGTTTCCTATTTATATTTTTAACTTTACATAAAAACTACTGCTATGGCACTACTTGAATCCAATGGTTCATTATCAACAAAAATAGAAAATAAGATTGCAACCGTACAATTTGGTCATCCGGCAAGCAATTCATTTCCACGTCAATTGTTGGATTCTTTGACTCAAGAATTGAATAATTTAAGTGAGAATTCAGCGGTTTCTGTAATTGTTTTAAAGAGTGTTGGTACTGGAGCATTTTGTGCTGGAGCCTCGTTTGATGAGCTTTTGGCAGTGTCGAATCAGGAAGAAGGGGTTCACTTTTTCTCGGGTTTTGCTCATTTGATAAATGCGATGCGTACTTGTTCAAAAATCATTGTGGGGCGCATTCATGGCAAAGCCGTAGGTGGCGGAGTTGGGATTGCGGCTGCTTGTGACTATGCTTTTGCCACTGCTGATGCCAGCATAAAACTCTCTGAATTAGCCATCGGGATTGGTCCTTTTGTGATAGAACCTGCAGTAAGTCGTAAAATTGGTAAAACGGCCATGACCCAAATGACTTTGGCTGCTCACGAATGGAAAACGGCCGATTGGGCGCTAGAAAAAGGGTTGTATGCCAAACTAGCACAAGACCAAGTAGAACTGGATATTGACATCGATCATTTCACATCGAAATTAGCTTCTTATAATCCTGACGCTTTATTCGAAATGAAAAAAATCATTTGGGAAGGAACCCAAGATTGGGATACTCTTTTACTAGAAAGAGCTGCAGTTACAGGTCAATTAGTCCTGTCTAATTATGCCAAAAATGCCTTGGAACAATTCAAAAAAAAGAAATAATTCTCTAAGCTAGTTTTGTTTTAGGAGCTATTTCCTGCTATCCGCTATATTCCCGATATAGAAAAACTACGGCTAAAAAAAGCCTTGTTTTTCTTATCGGGAGATGCCGCTTCTATCAGGGCTAAAAACCCGTAGAGTAGGAAACCCATTATTTCCCACCTATTTCTCATGCCAATTTACTAAATTTGCATTCAAAATTATACTTCGATGAGCAATATCAGAATTACAAAACAATTTAATTTCGAAACAGGGCATGCCTTATATGGTTATGATGGTAAATGTAAAAATGTTCACGGACATAGTTATAAATTATCAGTAACCGTAATAGGAAAACCGATTGTAAACCGTAACGATGTAAAATTCGGAATGGTAATCGATTTTTCGGACTTAAAAAAAATTGTAAAAGAGGAAATTGTAGATCAGTTTGATCACGCCACTGTTTTTAATGAAACTACCCCACATATTGAGTTGGCTAACGAATTAATTAACCGCGGACACCACGTCATCTTAGTCGATTATCAGCCAACTAGTGAAAACATGGTAGTTGATTTTTCTCAAAGAATTATTGCTAGATTACCTGATGGAATTAAATTATTTTCTTTGAAATTACAAGAAACCGAATCTTCTTTTGCAGAATGGTTTGCAAGTGATAACCTATAATTCAATTTTGATATCTTAGTTTGATGAAATTACCTAATAATAAAAAAGTATATTTTGCTTCTGATCAACATTTTGGAGCGCCAACAGCCGAATTGAGTTTTCCTAGAGAAAAGCGATTTGTGGCTTGGCTCGACGAAGTGAAAAAAGATGCCGAAGCTATTTTTTTAGTAGGTGATTTATTCGATTTTTGGTTCGAATATAAAACCGTAGTCCCTAAAGGTTTTGTACGTGTTTTAGGCAAACTGGCCGAAATTCGCGACAGCGGAATCCCAATCTATTTTTTCGTAGGAAACCACGATTTATGGATGGATGATTATTTTCAAAAAGAATTAAATATTCCAGTCTATCATGACAATCAAGAATATACTTTTGGGGACAAAACCTTCTTAGTAGGTCACGGTGACGGGAAAGGACCTGGTGATCTAGGTTACAAACGCATGAAAAAAGTATTTACCAATCCGTTTTCTAAATGGCTTTTTCGCTGGTTGCATCCTGATATTGGAGTAGGACTGGCGCAATACCTTTCGGTTAAAAACAAACTCATTTCTGGGGATGAAGATGTTACTTTTTTGGGTGAAGACAACGAATGGTTGATTTTGTATTCCAAAAGAAAACTAGAAACCAAACATTACAATTATCTCGTTTTTGGGCACCGTCATTTGCCTATGAAAGTTTCTGTTGGTGAAAATTCAGAATACGTGAATTTAGGCGACTGGATTACGTATTTTACTTACGGTGTTTTTGATGGAGAAACTTTTGAGTTAAAAAAGTACGAGAATTAATTCATTCCCTCCCCGTTCAAATATTCATCCATATTTATTTTAAATAAAGTGCCTTCTACTAGGTCTTTGACTGCGATTAATTCTTGCATAGAAACAGCCAAATCAATTTGAGAACAAGGTGTTTTTAGTAAAAATTTGTGACAATTATTTTTCAAGCTACAATCATCACAACAGTTATTTAAAAGATAACTTTCGTCAATACAGCATTGAAACAGTTTCAGTTCGTGTCGACTGAAATAAAACCCCGTTTCTCTAAAAATCAATTGCACTTTATCCGTTAATAGTTCACTCTCTTTTCTCCAAAAAAAAGAAGTCCCTGAATCGTTATAATAAATCTGTTTCATTTCTTGCATAATTCATTCATTTGAAACAAATATAATAATTATTTAGATTAATTCTAAATAAAACGAATTAAAAAAGTCATAAAAAAAGTCGGTAATGAATCCTGAGATTAATTACCGACTTTTTTAAATTATATTAAAATGAGTTTAAGACTCCTCCTTTTCATGTTCGTCAATGTCTTTTTGTAAATCTAGTTTTCTGAATGAAGGAGAGAATATTCCAGTTCCTAGAACAATCATTAAAGTCATACTTCCACCAAAAACTACAGAAGTTACTGTTCCCATCAGTTTGGCTGTTAATCCGCTTTCAAAAGCCCCCAACTCATTAGAAGAACCTACAAAAATAGAATTCACTGCCGAAACTCGACCTCGCATGTGATCTGGAGTTTTTAATTGTAAAATAGTTTGTCGTATCACTACCGAAATTCCATCTACAGCACCGCTCAAAAATAATGCAAATACGGATAGAGCAAAAATGGTAGAAAGTCCAAAAGTAATGATGCAAAGTCCAAAGGCAAAAATCGCTGCCAGTAGCTTTAATCCCGCATTTTTATTCATGGGAACATAAGCAGAAATTATTAATGTCAAAAAAGAACCTACAGCTGGTGCTGCTCTCAGCACACCAAAACCTTCGGGACCCACTTTTAATATATCTTGAGCAAAAATAGGCAAAAGTGCAACCGCTCCACCAAATAGAACCGCCACCATATCCAGTGATAATGCGCCCAAAACGGTTTTATTATTGAAAACAAATTTTACCCCTTCTTTCAAACTTTCCATAATAGGTTCCCCAATTTTTGGGTTCAAAATTGGCTTGGCACCAATTTGAGTTAAAGCAATCAGTGCAAAAACAGAACAAGCAAAAACAGAACACATCGACCAGTGCACGCCAATCAAAGTAATAGAAAAACCAGCTACAGCTGGTCCTAAAACAGACCCAATTTGCCAAACGGAACTGCTCCAAGTAGCAGCATTAGGATACACTTTTTTAGGAACCAATAAGGATAAAAGGGAGAATATCGTTGGGCCAAGAAAGGAACGTACAATTCCGCCCAAGAAGACCATAAAATAAATACCATACAAAATAGCTCTTGTTGAATAGTCACTTACAATTGTGGGCCAGGTCAATAAAAACAAACCAAAACTAATTACTGAAAAACCTAAAATACATTTAACGAGAAGGCCTTTTTTCTCATTTTGATCAACAATATGTCCTGCAAATAAAGCCATAGCAACCGCAGGTATGATTTCCATTAAGCCTATAATTCCTAGTGAAAGGGGGTCTTTCGTTAAACTATAAACCTGCCATTCGATAACAATAAATTGCATGGACCAGGCAAAAACCATAGCAAATCGCAATAATAAAAAAGTGTTGAATTCCTTATAACGTAAGGCTGCGTAGGGGTCGTGTGTTTTTTTCATTTGGGTAATCTCAATTATTTAATATCTCTTAATCGCAACTGTAAACTTACTTTACCATTCCATTCGTTTTCATCAATGCAGTAAACGGCTTGAAATGGTTTTTGATGTGTTGTTAAATCCATTTTATTTCCTAGTCCAAAACCAATGGCTGGAATTCCTTCGGAATTGTTTTGTTTGATAAACAATTTTATATGTTCGTCTTCTTGTCCCATTGGTTTTCCATAACCCGTATCTTTTATGTTTTGAGTGAGGAAAATGGGAGTCATATTTTGTGGTCCAAAAGGCTCAAATTGTTTCAAAATCCGAGTTAGTTTTGGGCTAATGTCAGTAAAATTAATTTCGGCATCGATCTCGATTTCGGGTGTTCGCATATCCGGATGAATCGTTTCTTGTACTTGCTGCTCAAATGCTTGTTTAAAAACAGCATAGTTTTCTGCAGCCAATGTCATTCCTGCGGCATACATATGTCCACCAAATTGTTCCAAATGTTCCGAGCAAGCTTCGAGTGCATTATACACATCAAACCCTTTGACAGATCGTGCCGAAGCGGCATATTTATCACCACTTTTTGTAAATACTAAGGTGGGACGATAATAGGTTTCTATCAGTCTTGAAGCGACAATCCCAATTACACCTTTGTGCCAATCTTCTTGAAAGACTACAGAGGTAAATCGCTCTTTTTCCTGATTTTCTTCTATTTGCGAAAGCGCTTCTTTGGTAATTTGTTTGTCTAAATCCTTACGGTCGGAATTGTATTGTTCAATTTCGGAAGCAAATTGTTGTGCTTGTTCAAAATCGAATTCGGTTAATAATTCCACAGCATGATTTCCGTGTTTTATTCTGCCAGCTGCATTGATTCGAGGCGCTATGATAAAAACGACATCGGTGATGTCAAGGGTTTGTTTCTTTATTTGGTGAATTAAAGCCTTAATTCCAGGCCTTGGATTTTCATTAATAACTTGTAAACCAAAATAAGCTAACACTCGATTTTCACCGGTCATAGGTACAATATCGGCGGCGATTGCAGTTGCTACTAAATCTAAATACGGAATAAAATCATCAATGGTTTGCCCTCTATTACTTCCTAAAGCTTGTATTAATTTGAAACACACACCACATCCACACAATTCATCGTATGGATATGAACAATCAGATCTTTTTGGGTCAAGGACAGCGACTGCTTCGGGTAAAGAGTCTCCTGGTCTGTGGTGATCGCAAATGATGAAATCAATATTTCTTTCTTTTGCGTAAGCGACATGATCAATGGACTTAATACCACAATCCAAAGCGATAATTAATGAAATCCCATTGTCATCGGCATAGTCAATTCCTTTAAAGGAAACGCCATATCCTTCCAAATAACGATCTGGAATATAAGTAGCAATATTAGGATAATAGGATTTAAGGTAAGAAGAAACTAGGGAAACAGCGGTAGTTCCATCCACATCATAATCCCCAAAAACCAAAATATTTTCTTGATTTGCAATGGCACGTTCGATTCTTTCCACGGCTTTAGCCATGTCTTTCATTAAGAAGGGATCATGTAAATGGTCTAGCGAAGGGCGAAAAAAAGCTTTGGCTTGGTCAAAAGTTTCAATACCGCGCTGCACCAGTAAAGTGGCGACAAAATCTTCTACACCCAAGGTTGTGGATAAATGCCTAATCTTATCCTCAGAAGGTTTTTGTTTTATGGTCCAACGCATTTGATTTGTGATTTATGAATGTCGATTAACGATTTGTGATTTAATATCTGCAATCAAAAATCGTTAATCTTCAATTCTATATAATTTATTTTAGTTCCAATGCTTCGCCTTCAAACTGGATTCCATCCCAACCGTGAAGTACGAAATTACGAATGTTTTGATGATCCGTTCCTTCAGGATTTTTCAAAACGTCTTCATAATAATAAGCTCCAAAACATGATAAGGTTTCTTCAGGAGTTAAGTTTTGCAATTTGGCGAAAGCAAACAATTTACATGAACCTGAGTTTTCTCCCGCTGCATTATGTTGATTTCCGTTTTGAAAAGTAGTAGGAGTAAAGGTATAATTGGCTTCAATTGCAGCAATAGTTTCTGGAAATGTTATTTCTTGTGGCGTATTTTTTAATATAGAGATATAAGATGCTATCGTCATAATATGGTTTTTATTCTTGATCTTCTTCTTTTGAGAATTTATTTTTTTTAACTTCCTTAACGAATGGTTTTCCGCCAACGACAACAACAATTTCACCTCTTGGCGCTGTTTTTTCAAAATGGGTTAACACTTCACGAACCGTTCCACGAACATTTTCTTCATGCATTTTTGATAATTCTCTGCAAACACAAATAGGTCTGTCTTCACCAAAATAAGTAATAAATTCCGTTAATGTTTTTAGTAATTTATGTGGGGAAACATATAATATCATCGTACGGGTTTCTTCGGCTAAAGCCAAATAACGGGTTTGTTTCCCTTTTTTGTCAGGTAAGAATCCTTCAAAAACAAATTTATCATTAGGTAAACCACTATTTACTAAGGCGGGAACAAAAGCGGTCGCACCAGGTAAGCATTCTACTTCAACTCCATTCTCAACACAAGCGCGAGTTAATAAAAAGCCTGGATCAGATATGGCTGGAGTACCAGCATCCGAAATTAAGGCAATGTTTTCCCCAGCTTTCAATCGGGAGATCAAATTCTCTACGGTTTTGTGCTCATTGTGCATGTGATGACTGTACATATGGGTGCCAATCTCAAAATGCTTTAAGAGTTTGCCACTAGTACGGGTATCTTCGGCCAGAATCAAATCGACTTCTTTTAAAATCCGAATGGCTCTAAAAGTCATGTCTTCAAGATTACCTATGGGCGTGGGAACAATATATAATTTTGACATAGTTTATTAAAGAAATTTTTTCTCGATGATATCCATAAAACGCTCTTCATAATCTTCTTTCCCTTTCCAGTTGTTGTAATCAGGTTTTACCATTTCTTCAATGAAGTTTCGTGTTTCATGAAAATTGTCAAATGTGATTAATTGATTCAATACGCGGTTGTAATCTTCACTGTTATTACCAAAAAGGTGTTTTACAAATGCAATTCGATCATTTAAATCAATATCAATGCCTTTGGATAATTTGTCATTTAGGGATACAATTTTTGGTTCGGCTTTTTCCTTTTTTTCTTCTATTATCGGTTCTGGAGCTTTTTCAACTATAGTTTCTTTGGCTTCAAAAACAATTTCTGGAGGTAATGCAGGTACATCATCTACTTTGACAAAAAGAGTGTCATTGTAATTTCCACCTAATAAATCTTCGAAAGAAATTTGTACGGCCTCCGGTTTTTTAGGTGTTTCAATTTCGATTTCTTCTGTTTCTGAATCGTCAGTTAATTCAAAAGCAGCTTTGAATTTATGTTGTGGTTCTTCTTCTTGTTCTTCTTTTTCTTCAGAAGCAACAAGAATCTCTTCTTCAGCTTCATTTTCGCTAATGACGACATCGTCTGTTGGCATTTCCTCAGTTACCGGTTGCTCTTTTATATCAGCTTCAAAATCGCCTAATGTATTGTCTTCTAAAACCTCTTCTTCTACTTCTGGGGAGCTTTCCTCAGTTTTAGAATCTTCGATTGTATTTTCTTCTACTAGCACTTCGTCCAAATGTGCTACTATTGTAGGAGATGCAATTTCTTGTTCTGATTTCTCTTCTTTTATAGTTTCAGAAGTTGTTCCTTCTTGGGGAAGTTTACTTTCAGTTATTTCAATGATAGTCTCAGCTGGCAATTCGGCACTTTTGTCATAAAAGGCTTGCACTTCTTTTTCGATCTCAGCATGGCCAATTGTTGGTTTTACATCGCCATAATGTTCGTCAATAAATCGTAAAACGGATAGCTTTTCGTATAGTTTTTGAGATTCCAAATACAGTTGATTGATATCAGACTTGTTCTTAAGTTGTAGTATTCTATGTGCAATGCTGATTAAATCGGCTTCCAATTTTTTTTTCATAACGTTTAAATTATAGTATATATGGCGTATGTGTTTCTCATTTTATTTTTTACCAAAAGAAATTCAAGGGCTGTAGGGGCAGAAGATTTAATTTTAAATAACTGTTTACAAATCCTCGAATTGATAAAATTTTTCTACTTTTGAGACAACGTAAAAGTATAAAATCTTATGTTGGTTTATTACGGTACAAAGTAATAAAAACTATTCATTTTTTAAGTTAGAAAAATATAAAATGTTTCTCGAAAATACAGTAAATCATAAAGAACAGTTTGGTTGGATCGAAGTCATATGTGGTTCAATGTTTTCGGGTAAAACCGAAGAGCTAATTCGTCGTCTCAAGAGAGCACAATTTGCCAAACAAAAAGTAGAAATCTTTAAACCAGAAATTGACACCCGCTACCATGAAGATATGGTAGTGTCGCATGACGCTAATGAAATTCGTTCTACACCAGTTCCAGCTGCTGCCAATATCGCCATTTTGGCGCAAGGGTGTGATGTGGTGGGAATTGATGAAGCGCAGTTTTTTGATGACGAAATAGTAAGGGTTTGCAATGATTTAGCAAACCAAGGTATTCGTGTTATTGTTGCCGGGTTAGATATGGATTTTAAGGGTAATCCTTTTGGACCTATGCCTGCATTAATGGCGACAGCAGAATATGTGACTAAAGTGCATGCTGTATGCACTCGAACAGGTAATCTGGCTAATTATAGTTTTAGAAAAACAGATAATGATAAATTGGTCATGTTAGGTGAAACAGAAGAATACGAACCCTTGAGTCGTGCAGCTTATTATCACGCCATGAAAAAAGATCAGGAGAATAAATAAAATTCTGTCCCCGGCCAGTCATTGCGAAGAATGAAGCAAGCCAAAGGAGAGGGAGACAAAACGAAATAGGGTTTTGTCTTTTTAAATCAAAAATCGTTAATCAGCAATCTGATTTCAACAATCTTATATTTTTTTCCTCATTCTAGCCACAGGAATATCCAGCTGCTCTCTGTATTTAGCGATAGTTCTTCTTGCAATTGGGTATCCTTTTTCTTTCAGCAATTCGGCTAATTGATCATCTGGTAAAGGTTTCTTCTTGTCTTCTTCTTCAATAATATTTTGTAATATTTTTTTGATTTCAAGCGTGGAAACATCTTCCCCTTGATCGTTTTTCATGGCTTCTGAGAAGAATTCTTTAATCAGTTTTGTTCCGTAAGGTGTTTCTACATATTTACTGTTGGCTACACGGGAAACCGTTGAGATGTCAAGTCCTACCATATCCGCAATGTCTTTCAAGATCATTGGTTTCAATTTGGTTTCATCGCCATCTAAGAAATATTCTTCTTGATAATGCATAATAGCATTCATGGTTACAAATAAGGTTTCTTGACGTTGACGAATCGCATCAATAAACCACTTAGCCGAATCCAGTTTTTGTTTGATAAACTGAACCGCATCTTTTTGTGGCCCTGATTTATCGGTAGAAACTTTATAGGTTTGCATCATTTCCTGATAATCTTTGGAAACGTGCAGGGTAGGAGCATTTCGACCGTTTAAAGTTAATTCCAGTTCGCCATCAACAATTCTAATGGCAAAATCAGGAACTACGTTCTCTGTAATTTTATTATTTCCTGTAAAAGAGCCTCCCGGTTTTGGGTTCAGTCTTTCAATTTCATGAACTGCTTTTTTGAGCTGCTCATTGGAAACATTGTATTTCTGAATTAATTTATCGTAATGTTTTTTGGTAAAAGCATCAAATTGATTTTCGATAATATCTGTTGCTAGTTCCACGTATTCCGTAGGGGTTTTGTGTTTCAACTGCAACAACAAGCATTCTTGTAAGTCGCGCGCACCTACACCAGAGGGTTCTAGTTCATGAATTACATGCAGCATCCGTTCTACCGTAGCTTCATCCGTATATAAGGCTTGGGTAAACGCCATATCATCCACAATATCAGGAATGCTTCTACGGATATAGCCCATGTCGTCAATACTTCCTACTAGAAATTCAGCAATATCACGTTCTTCATCATCGAGAATAAACGTATTCAATTGATTAATTAAATCTTGGTGAAAACTAATAGGTGCTGCCAATGGTGATTCTCGATCGTCATCGTCATCACTGTAGTTATTGGCTTGTGTTTTATAATCGGGGCTATCGTCGCTATTTAAATATTCGTCGATATTGATGTCTTCGGCGTCATTCCTGTCAGATTCCGCCTCATCATAATCATCGTAGTCTTCGTTTTCAAATTCATCCTTTTCATAATCGTCTTCCTCTTTACCTGCTTCTAAAGCTGGATTTTCATTCATCTCTTCCAGTAAACGTTGTTCAAAGGCTTGCGTAGGCAATTGAATTAACTTCATCAACTGAATTTGTTGAGGAGATAATTTCTGCGATAATTTTAAATTTAAGAATTGCTTTAGCATTTGTTTGTTTAATCGGTTAACTGTTTATTTGTTTAATCGATTAACCGATTAAACTTTTTTTCTAAAATTCAGCATTCATTGGCGTTCTTGGAAAAGGAATTACGTCACGTATGTTTGTCATTCCTGTTACAAACAGCACTAATCTTTCAAAACCAAGACCAAAACCAGAGTGAACTGCTGATCCAAATCGTCTAGTATCAAGATACCACCACAATTCTTCTTCGTCAATTCCTAAGGCTTTCATTTTTTCGACTAAAACATCAAAACGCTCTTCTCTTTGAGATCCTCCTACAATTTCTCCAATTCCTGGGAAAAGAATATCCATGGCGCGAACCGTTTTTCCGTCTTCGTTCAAACGCATGTAAAACGCTTTGATATTGGCTGGGTAATCAAACAAGATTACAGGGCATTTAAAGTGTTTTTCTACCAAGTAACGCTCGTGCTCTGACTGTAAATCAGCACCCCATTCGTTAATGATGTAGTTGAATTTTTTCTTTTTATTTGGAGTACAGTCTCTCAAGATATCAATTGCCTCCGTGTACGATACACGTTTGAAATTGTTTTCTAAAACAAAATTCAATTTGTCCAGCAAAGCCATTTCGCTTCTTTCCGCCTGTGGTTTTGATTTTTCTTCGTCCAATAATCGTCCTTCCAAGAATTTTAAATCCTCAGGACATTTGTCAAGCGTATATTTAATTACATACTGAATAAAATCTTCAGCCAAATCCATATTGTCATTCAAATCATTAAAAGCAACCTCTGGCTCAATCATCCAGAACTCCGCAAGGTGACGAGACGTATTTGAATTCTCTGCTCTAAACGTAGGTCCAAAAGTATAAATCTGTCCTAATGCCATAGCAAAAGTCTCTCCTTCTAGTTGTCCAGAAACCGTTAGATTCGTTTCTTTCCCAAAGAAGTCTTCTTTATAATTTATTTTTCCGTCTTCTGTTCTTGGCGTTCCATCAAATGGCAAAGCGGTAACTTTAAACATTTCACCAGCACCTTCAGCATCCGATCCTGTGATGATTGGCGTATTGACATATACAAATCCTTTTTCTTGAAAATAGCTGTGTACTGCGTATGATAATACAGAACGAACACGCATAATAGCACCAAACATATTGGTACGCACTCTTAAATGCGCATTTTCACGCAAGAAATCCAAGCTCGGTTTATTCTTAGGTTGTATTGGGAATTTCTCAGCATCAGAATCTCCTAGGATTTCCAATGTTTTAACTTGAATTTCAAATTGTTGTCCCGCACCTTTACTTTCAACCAAAGTTCCTGTAACAGATATCGCTGCTCCAGTCGTAATTCTTTTCAAAGTTTCGTCAGGAGTATTCTCAAAATCGACTACACATTGTATATTATTGATGGTTGAACCATCATTCAAAGCAATAAATTGATTGTTTCTAAAAGTTCTTACCCATCCTTTTGCATTTACTTCATGTAGTGTCGTTGTACTGTTTAGTAAGTCTTTAACTTTTGTATGTCTCATTTTAGGTGTATAGTTGAATTTAAAATTGTCTCATATTCGAACTGCAAATATAAATCATTTGTTTTAAATGTCATTGCGAGGAATGATGCATTTAGGAGCTATTTCCCGCTATTCGCTATATCTTTTACTTTTTAAAGGAAAAAGTAAAAGGATGTCGCTATTATCGGGGCTAGGGAATAGTGGAATTCGACACTTTAAATAAATTAAAAATTTGACAAACGCCCTAACAGTTTGTATTTTTGTCAGATGAATGATAATTTTATAACCGAGTATTTCGGGATAGGCATACAAAACGGAAAAACTCCTGAAAATTTAGGCGTTTTATGGAGATCTGCACAAAACTTAGGTGCAAGCTTTATTTTCACCATTGGGAATCGGTATGCAAAACAAGCTTGCGATACCCATAATGCCGTAAAATCGATACCTTATTTTCATTATGAATCGTTTGAAGACTTCTATAAAAACTTACCCAAAGGGGCTCGTTTAGTAGGAGTGGAGCTAGATGAACAAGCCACCGATTTAGAAACCTTCGAACATCCAAGGCGTTGCGTGTATCTATTAGGTGCTGAAGATCATGGTCTTTCAAAAAAAGCCATTGAAAAATGTCATCATTTAGTAAAATTCAAATCCGAAAAAAGCTTAAACGTATCTGTTGCGGGAAGTATTGTTCTTTATGATAGAGGTCTTAATAAGCCCCGTTCATAAAATAAGTTGTTATTGTTTAGTACCTTTATTAGATTCATAAACAGTAAATTATAACGTTATTTGCACCTTTAATTAGTTGTCATGAAAAAATTGTTTTATACCCTTTTTTTAGTTGTGATCTTCACCTCCTGTTCTGGACAAACTCCTTTTGGGAAACCAGAAGTAAGTCCAGTTGAAATTCAAACTCAGTTTATGGATTGGTGGACCTATCAATACAATAACATCATGCTTTCTAGAGATTTTATTGCATTAGATTCCAATTCAAAAGAAATTACCAAAGATCAATTTTTAAAAGAATTAAGCGAAGGAAGTTACATCCCAATTCGATTAGAATCCGATTCAGCACTTTTTTATTACAAGCTTTTCAAGATTGACCCAAAATCCGATACAAGTATAAAAGCAACCATTGTTGAAACCGCTTTCAATGAAATTCAAAATCTAAAGAAAGAAGGGGAGCCATTTCCTGCATTTTCATTCTCAGATTTAAATGGTAATTTGATTACAAATGAAAATCTTAAAGGGAAAATTGTTGTCATAAAATGCTGGTACATTCATTGTGCTGCTTGCATTAAAGAATTTCCACAAGTAAATCAATTAGTGGAGAAATATAAAGATAGAAAAGACATTGTTTTTATAAGTCTGGCTGAGGATACTCCAGAACAGTTAACCGTTTTTTTAGCTAGAAAACCGCTGTCCTATTCCGTTGTTCCTAATATGAAAACGTACATGAATTTAACCTTGCAGCTTAATGCGTTTCCTACTCATATTATCATTAATAAAGAAGGGTTTATGGAAAAAGTGGTTTCTAATTATGCTGGTTTAGAAGTTAGTTTAGAGAAAGCTAGTAGAGAATAAATATAAAATTGTACAATTGGGGTGTTTTTTTTTCTGCTTCACGGTTATATACTATTGTATATAAAAAATCCCGCCTTTGTAGACGGGAAGTTTAATATAACTTAACTGTAAAGATAATTTTATTTGTTATTCTCCATATCCATTATTAAATTGGCAATTAGAGCGGTCCATCCTGTTTGGTGAGAGGCACCAAGCCCTTTACCACTATCTCCATCAAAAAACTCATAAAACATATGTTCGTTTCTGAAATGTTCGTCCTTAGCAAAATGATTTTCAGAGTCATCAGAATGGTATTGGAATTTACCTTCAGCATCTCGTTCAAAAAGTTTAATTAATCTTTTTGTTAATTCATTCGCAATTTCGTTTAAGTTCAGTTTGTTTTTTGAGCCTGTTGGAAATTCATATACATAAGTAGGTCCATAAAAAGTATAGTATTTACGCAATGATTGGATGATCATATAATTCAAAGGCATCCATATAGGACCACGCCAGTTTGAATTTCCTCCAAACATTCCTGAACGACTTTCGCCAGGTTCGTATTGAATTTTATGATGTCCTTTATTTCCAAATTCAAAAGGATGTTCTTCATGGTATTTAGATAGCGAACGAATCCCATAATCAGATAGGAACTCTTTTTCATCCAGTAAGCGCACTAGAAGATGTTCTAATCTAAAACCGCGCATAATGGAGAATAGAAAATTACCATCTTTATTGGCAGTCTCTAAATTTGAAATTAAGGATGCTAAATCGGGTCGTGTTCTTATTATTTCATTTGCTCTTTTTTGAAAGTCTTTTAATCCTTCAAATAATTCTTTATTCATGATTTCGACAGCAAACATTGGAATAACACCCACTAAAGAACGTACTTTTAAACGTTCAGCACTTCCATCGGACATTTCGACAACATCATAATAAAAATTGTCTTGGTCATCCCAAAGTGAAATGTCTTTTTTCCCAATATGGTGCATTGCCCAAGCGATGTTTAAAAAATGCCTGAAAAACTTAGCCGATATTTCTTCGTAAATTTTGTTGGTTTTCGCTAATTCCAGTGACATGCGCAACATGTTTAAAGAGAACATTGCCATCCAACTCGTGGCATCTGCCTGTTGCATTTTTTTAATTCCCTCCGGCATGTGGTTACGGTCAAAAACACCAATGTTGTCCAAACCTAAAAACCCTCCTTCAAATAAATCAGTACCAGTAGTGTCTTTTTGGTTCACCCACCACGTAAAATTGATGAGGAGTTTTTGAAATGCTTTTTCCAGAAATTCAGTATCAGCTTTGCCAGTGCGTTTTTTGTCTTTGTCATAAACAGTCCAAACCGCCCAGGAGTGAACCGGCGGATTTACATCACTAAAATTCCATTCATATGCTGGAATTTGACCATTGGGATGCATGTAGCTTTCTTGCAATACTAATAACAATTGTTGTTTAGCAAAATAAGGATCTATTTCTACAAATGCTGCCATGTGAAAAGCAAGGTCCCAAGCTGCATACCAAGGATATTCCCATTTGTCAGGCATGGATATTACATGACGATTAGTAAGATGTTGCCAGTTAAAATTACGTGAGTCCTTTCTTCTATAGGTTGTTGATGTTTCGTCAACACCACCAAAAAGCCACTTGTGAACATCATAATAATAGAATTGCTTCGTCCATAATAAACCTGAAAAAGCACTCTTAGCAATTGCTTGCTGGGCTTTAGGGATGTCTTTATTTATGATTTCGTTATAGAACGTTTCACATTCCTTTTTTCTTTGCTCAAATTGAGCGTCAAAATCGACCCAAGGATTTTCTAATGCTACATTGCTTAGGCGTATTTTAATGCTTTTTTCTTCGCCAGCTTTTAATTCTAATTGATGCCAAATAGCAGCTTTAGTACCGTGTTTTTTTGGATTGACAGTTGGCTCGCCATTGATGACATAGTTGTTAATACCATCCTTTACATAATCATAATCATTAGGCGAGTTGTAAATGCGCTCGTTATTGGTTTCGTTTTCACAGAATAATTGTTTGCCTTTATTATGATATAAGTAGTAGTCGTCATTTCTAGTACTTTTTGATAAAATGGTACCATCGGATACCGATTCCAACTTAGGTCGTGGATGCCTGTTATTGTGTTTCCAGAAATTACGAAACCATAGATGTGGAAGTACATGAATTTCAGCGGTATCTTTTCCTCGATTGACTACAGTAACTTTCATCAAGATATCATCAATACCGGCTTTTGCATATTCGATATAACAATCAAAATAAGCATTGTCTTTAAAAACATCAGTATCTAATAGTTCAAATTCTGATTCTTCTCTATTCCTATGACTGTTGATTCTTATTATTTCCTCATACGGAAATTCGTTTTGCGGGTATTTGTAGAGGTATTTGTTGTAAGAGTGTGTAGGAGTGGAAACTTGATGAAAATAAAGTTCTTTAACGTCTTCTCCGTGATTTCCTTGATTATTAGTAAGGCCAAATAGGCGTTCTTTTAAAATTGGATCTTTTCCATTCCAAAAAACGGGAGCCAAACATAAAATCTCACGAGAGTCGCAAAAACCGCCAATACCTTCTTCCCCCCATCGATACGCATTACTACGTGCTTTGTCGTGGTTGATAAATTCCCATGCATCTCCGTTATCGCTATAATCTTCGCGAACGGTTCCCCATTGTCTTTCGGCTAAATAAGGCCCCCATTTTTTCCAGTTTCTATAGTTATCAGAAACGGCTAATTTTTCAGCCTCAGAAATTTTATGAGTCATATATCGTGGTGTAATAGTTAATTTTAGATTTAAACCCAAACAGCTGGATTATTTAAAATATTCTAGTGCTGTTTTTTTCGTTAAAAAAATACTGGTAAAAATAAGATTTATTTTTTATAAGTAGGTGCGCAATTAAGTACTATTGCTTAATTGTAGTTATTGTCAGGATTCTTTTGGTTTCTCGTAAAAAAATATAATATTAATTGACTAACTCACATTGAAATTTATGGCGTAGTTTATAAAAAAAACTTCCATCATGAAAGACGGAAGTTTTGATTGCTTTATAAAGACTAAGGATTGTGTAGTCAATTATAGTCAAATTAATTATTATTGTGAACGTGAACATCCATTTGGGGGAAAGGAATATTAAGTTTATAGTCGGCAAATTTCGTATATACTTTTTCATTCATCCCAAAAAACACATTCCAATAATCAGGGCCATCCACCCATACTCTTACGGTGAAATTAACAGAGCTGTCAGCAAGAGCTGCAAGACCTATAAAAGGAGCAGGATCTTTCAAAATTCTAGTGTCTTCGGTAATAAAATCATTCATTGCTCTCTTGAAATTTTCAATGTCATCTCCATAAGCTATTCCAAAAGTCCAATCCACTCTTCGTAGCGGTTCCGCAGAAAAATTAGTAAGTGGTCCTGTTGAAAGGGGCCCATTAGGGATGATTACTAATTTCTTGTCAGGTGTGTTCAGCATCGTAGCAAAAATGCTAATTTCTTTTACAGTACCTACATAGCCTTGGGCTTCGATAAAATCTCCAATTTTAAAGGGTTTTAAAATCAAAATAATTACTCCTCCTGCAAAATTTTGAAGTGTTCCTGATAGGGCCATTCCAATTGCCAAACCAGCCGCACCAATGATAGCGACAAAGGAAGTCATTTGGATTCCGATCATTCCCATTACTGTAATGGCAACTAATACTTTTAATATGATGTTTGTTAAACTTCTTAAAAAAGGGACGAGAGATTGGTCGATTTTTGATTTCCCTAATGATTTTCCAACACTTTTAGTGATTATTTTGGTAACCCATAGCCCGACTAAAAGGACTAGTATACCACCTATTAACTTGGGCGCATATTCAAAACCAAAATCTGTTATTTTTTCAAGGTAATTGTTTACAACCGTAACTTGTTGTTCCATTTTCATTCTTTTTTATTTTTCTACTCATTAGGCTTTTCGATTTCGCCCCGTTTATTTTAGTGGTTGCCGGGCTCCACTTTTAGGATTGATACTCTTTTGTTGAGTCTACTAAGTTTATTAAAAGTATAGGTAAATCTCATTTTAAAAAAATTTCGAACTCAATCTTTCTTGATTGAGACTAGCTCAATTTAAAAAGTATGTATTTTCAAATATACATATTTTAAAATAAATCGTAATAAATACAGGGGTGGAGCAAAAAAAATCCCGTCTTTGAAGACAGGATTTTTTTAAGTGTATAGTTAAAAACAAGGTTATAAAAAGAAGAGTTTATTTGTCTAAATTTTCATCTTCTTCCTCCATGTTACTTAAAACGTCAATTTTTGGTTCGATAAATTCTTGTTTGTTGGCCAATGATTTGTTCAAAGTCAATACCAAACAAGGCAATAACATTAAGTTAGATAACATTCCAAATGCCAATGTAATTGCAACCAAGCCACCTAAAGCGACTGTACCTCCAAAATCAGATAGCATAAATACCGAGAATCCAGCAAATAAAACAACCGAAGTATAAAACATACTGATTCCAGCTTCTTTTAGTGTCGCAAAAACCGATTTTTTTATCTTCCAGTTATTTCTTGTTAATTCTTGACGGTATTGAGCTAAGAAATGAATGGTATCATCTACTGAAAGTCCAAAAGCAATACTAAAGACCAGAATCGTTGAAGGTTTTAACGGTATTCCAAAATAACCCATCAACCCAGCTGTAATCATTAATGGTAGTAAATTAGGAATTAATGAAATAACGACCATTTTGAAGGAACGAAACATAAAAATCATTAATAAAGAAATTAACAACACTGCAAATAGTAAGGAGCTCACTAAGTTATCTAAAAGGTATTTTGTTCCTTTTTCAAAAACCAATGCTTTTCCCGTCATCACGACTTTGTAGCGGTCTTTAGGAAATATTTTATTCGCTTTATCCCAAAGTTTAGTTTCGATTTTCGCCATGTTTCCAGTACCAATGTCCCTCATGAATGTGGTAATTCGAGCTACTTGACCCGTGCTGTCTACATAGCTTTTCATCAAGTTGTTTTTTGAGTTTTTTGTTGCATTTTTAGCATAACTCAAGATGAAACTTTGTTCTTGTGAACTTGGCAAGTCATAATATTCAGGATTCCCATTGTAGTAGGCTTGTTTCGAATATTTAACCAAATTAAGAATGGAAATAGGTTTTGAAAGTTCTGGAATTTCCTCAATTGTTTTTTGAAAATCATCCATTTTTCTCAAAGTGGACAGTTTCATAACTCCTTTTTTTCGTTTCGTATCTATGGTTATCTCAAGAGGCATTATTCCTTCGAATTCTTTTTCGAAAAAAAGAATGTCTTTATAGAATCCAGTATTTTTAGGCATGTCTTCAATCAAACTCCCCGACGTTTTTATTTTAAAAGCGCCTATGGTGCTTACTAAAAATAAAAAGATTGCCACAACATAAACGTAACGTCTGTTGTATTTTACTGTTTTTTCGATCCAATTCATAAAAACACGAGTGTAATTTCGACTCAAATGTTCTAAATGTTTAGCTTTTGGAACGGGTTGATAGCTATAATAAATAGGGATTACAATAAGACATAGGAAAAACAAGGAAATAATACTCAAAGAAGAAATGATACCAAATTCTTTTAGTAACTCACTATTTGTTATAACAAACGTAGCAAAACCAGCTGCTGTAGTTAAGTTAGTCATCAAGGTTGCCGTTCCCACTTTGGTAATTACGCGTTGTAATGCTCTTGCTTTATTTCCATGAGAGCTGTATTCCTGTTGGTACTTATTCGTCAAGAAAATACAGTTTGGAATACCAATGACAATAACTAATGATGGAACAAGTGCTGTTAATACGGTAATTTCATAATGAAATAATCCAAGGAGTCCAAAGGTCCACATCACACCAACAATAACAATAACAATTGATATTAATGTTGCTCTGAACGAACGGAAAAAGAAAAAGAAAATTAGTGAGGTAACTAGAAGAGATGCTCCAATAAATAAACTAATTTCGTCCGTTATACTTTTGGCATTCAATGTTCGGATATATGGCATACCAGAAACTCTTAAATCGATGCCGGTTTCCTTTTCAAACGCTTCTATTTTTGGAATAAAATCATTTAAAATATAATCTTTTCTGTGTGGTGTGTTGACTATTTTCTTATCTAAATAAATGGCTGAACGGATAGTTCCGTTTTTTTTATTAAAAAGCAACCCTTCATAAAAAGGCATGTTTTGAAATAAATCTTTCTGAATTGATTTAAGATATTCTGGGCTTGTAATTTTCTTTTGATCTACAAACGGAACTAATTCAAAGGACTGAATAGAGTCGTTTTTTTGAAGCTTTTTTAAGTCACTTACTGAAACAACTAAATCTACTTCTTTATTTGATTTAAAATCTGCCATTAATTTATCCCAAGCTGCAAAGGCTTTTGGAGTAAAAAAGGCATCGTCTTTTACACCGACAACAATTAAATTTCCCTCTTCGCCAAACTTTTCTAAAAACGCATTATATTCTGTATTTATAATGTTGTTGTCGGGAAGTAAGTTCGCTTCTGTAAATGAAAAACGAATATTTTTCCATTGCAAGGCTAAAAAGACGGTCATTAAAAGAATAACACCGAGTATAAAGAGTCTGTTTTTAAGTACGATTCGAGCAATGAATTCCCAAAAACCTACTTTTAATTTCTTTTTCATAAATGTATTAAAAATGGGTGCAAATGTAGTGAAAACCGCAGTAAAAGAATAAGTTTATTTAAATCTTTTTAAATGTAACATCCTATTTTTAAAGTTATTTCTTTCCTTTTTTTTCTTTGCAAAAAATTAATTTTCGTCTTGTAAATCATATGGTAGAATTTTACATCTTTGTGTGATTTTAAGAACGAAAATGGTACTGTAAAATGGATTTAAAAAAATACAAAAACAGCTTATTTTATTTAGGTGTAACTGGAGGGTTTTCAGCTTTGATTTATTGGATAATTAAAAGAGGAAAAGAGCTAGAAAAAATACAAAGTCTAGTTGCTCCAAATGAAAAACACAGTTCTTGGAATGACTTCATTGTTTCTATGAAACATAATTTTCAGGATCCTTTAGCAATTCTTTTGGCCCAGATTGTAATGATCATTCTTGTAGCGCGACTTTTTGGATGGGTTTTTAAAAAAATTGGACAACCTACAGTAATTGGGGAAATTATCGCAGGTATCGTTTTGGGCCCCTCATTAGTAGGAATGTATTTTCCAGAATTTTCTGCAGCACTATTTCCAGAAGCTTCATTAGGGAATTTAAAGTTTTTAAGTCAAATAGGGTTGATACTTTTTATGTTTGTAATTGGTATGGAGCTTGATATTAAAGTGTTAAAAAACAAAGCCAGTGAAGCGGTTGTAATTAGTCATGCCAGTATTGTTATTCCATTTGCTTTAGGAATTGGCTTATCTTATTTTGTATATAATAAATTTGCTCCTCAAGGAGTAGAATTCTTGTCTTTCAGTCTGTTCATGGGAATTGCGATGAGCATTACTGCATTTCCGGTTTTGGCTCGAATTGTTCAAGAAAGAGAAATTCATAAAACAAAACTTGGAGCCATAGTCATAACTTGTGCTGCTGCAGATGATATTACGGCTTGGTGTTTACTTGCAGTAGTTATTGCCATAGTTAAAGCTGGGGACTTTGTAGGTTCATTATATGTAATTTCTCTTGCAGCGGTTTATGTGATTGTTATGATTTTTATTGTAAAACCTTTCTTGAAAAGGATAGGAGATTTATACAGTTCAAAAGATAATATTGGGAAACCTGTAATGGCTATTTTCTTTCTTTTTTTAATTCTGTCGTCGTATGCAACTGAGGTTATTGGAATTCATGCCCTTTTTGGTGCGTTTATGATGGGTTCTATTATGCCTGATGCTGCTAAATTTCGAATGATTTTTATTGATAAAGTAGAGGATGTTGCGGTGATTCTTTTACTGCCTCTGTTTTTTGTTTTCACAGGTCTAAAAACCGAAGTAGGCTTAATCAATGATCCTTATTTATGGAAGGTTACTGGAGCGATTATTCTAGTTGCTGTTGTCGGAAAATTTTTAGGAAGTGCATTAGCTGCAAAATTTGTGGGCCAAAACTGGAAAGACAGTTTGACTATTGGAGCACTGATGAATACAAGAGGGTTGATGGAGTTGATTGTTTTAAATATTGGATTGGAATTAAAAGTGTTAACTCCAGAAGTATTTACAATGATGGTTATCATGGCTTTAGTGACTACTTTTATGACTGGACCAGCATTAGATCTAATTGATTTTCTTTTTAAGAGTAAAAATGTTTCTGAAGAAGAGGAGCTGATTCTTCACACTAAATACCGAATTCTGATTTCTTTTGGGAATAATGAAAAAGGAAAATCACTTTTGCGATTAGCTAACAGTTTAACCAAAAAACAAAAAAACAGTTCTTCAATTACGGCACTACATTTATCGTTAAGCGATGAGTTGCATTCTTTTAACATGGAAGATAAGGAGAGAAATAGTTTTGAACCTATTTTTGAGGAATCAGAGCAATTAAATTTGGAAATTAATACCATATTTAAGGTGACTAATGATATAGAAACTGAAATTGCTGATGTAGCCAATCAAGGAGACTATGATTTATTATTGGTAGGTTTAGGTAAATCTATTTTTGAAGGAACCTTATTAGGAAAAGTAGTTGGGTTTACCTCCAGGATTATAAATCCGGATCGCCTGCTAGATAAATTCACGGGTAAAGAAGGCTTGTTTGAAAACTCTCCTTTTGATGAAAGAACCAGACAGATTGTTTCAAAAACAAGAATGCCTTTGGGGATTCTGATTGATAAAGAGTTTCAGGATATTGATCAAGTTTTTATTCCAATTTTCAGATCCGAAGATTCCTTTTTAATTGATTATGCTCAAAAATTAATAAAGAATAACAATTCAAAAATCACAATTTTAGATGTTAATGGCCATGTACAAAATAATTTTGTACTTCAAAGTGCCGTGCATTCTTTAGAACAAAAACATACAAATAACCTTGAGGTATTAATTGAAAGAACGGTTAGTTTAGCGTTTTTAGCCAAACAGGATTTAATGTTAATTAGTCTAGAAAGTTGGAAAACATTATTAGACTCTGATCATGATTGGTTGATTGGGGTACCTTCGGTATTAATTATTAAACCGTAGTTTTTTAAAGACCTAAATTCAGCACGAAGCTTAGTTTTATGGCAATATTATCTTCAAATTTAGGAAGCTGGTTGGGCCCATAACGATAAAATGCAGTTAAGCCAAGCCCATTAAATATTTGGTTGAGTTCTATGCCTGACTCAAAATATCCTTTGTTTAGTGTTTTATAGTCTAAACCAACATGTTGCTCAGGTTTTTGTAAGTTCCCCCATGCCATTCTAGAAACTAGAACTAATGAGGGTCTGACTTTTTTAAACAATTTCACTCTGTTAAAACCATGTTTGAATTGAAAATAAACAAATTCATTCGAGAAAAACTCATTGAAATACATGGTTTCAAAACTATTTTTACCTGCAAAAGTAATTCGTTGAATAATAGTTTCTTTAGTAATGTTGTTAGGGGATGTGTTGTATAAATGCGTTATAGGTACATCTCCCATGGCATATCCTGCTTCCAGAAGTAAATTTGTTTTTTGACCATTCAGATATTTTTTTTCGAATTCTGTTTTGAAATCAATCTTACTAAATTCAAAATCATTTCCCCATATTTTCGGTAAAGCTTGCGTGTATTGAAAAGTGAATTTAGGAAAACGTTTTTCGATTTCAATTCTACCGGTAGGGGTTTGCATGTAATCACTAAATGGATTCCATTGCAAGGAAACCATAGCTGTAGTCATTACATATTGAGTATATAAATTGCTGTTTAAATTATAAACATAATTGAATTTTGGTTCCACAACCGAATGTGATATTTCCCATATACTTTCGGTTTTAGGAAGGAGGTTTGTTTCTAAAAAAGTTTTCCAGCTCACATAATTGTAAAAAGTACTAATATTAATTGGTCTGGGATCATAGAGTTTAAAAGGTCTTTTCTCAATAGAATAAGAAGTGCTAGCAATTTCTTTTACATCATCAGTATAGGACGCACCAATCCACGAATTCGACGATTTATCAACACGCGTAGCCATTCCTATTTTATATTTAAAATTTCCATCTTTAGTTCCATAAGCAGAGTAACCTTCTATTCTGAATTTTTTAGAAAACTGTTCGTTAGTTATGCCTCCAAACCCCAATCGGAATCCTTCGTAGTTGTTATAGCTAATTATTTTTCGCAAATCCATATCAAAAAAACCAAGTGGCAGGTACCCATTAATGATTTTTCGACCAAAACGGAGGCGACTTTCAATCCGCTTTTTTATTACAATACTATCTAAAGCTAAATATGTTTTTTGGCTTCGAATGTCTAAACTGTCTTTTCTGTAATTTTCCCAAAAAGTTTCAGGTCTATGAATTGCTTCGTCATTGATCTCAACGGCTATAAAAGGCTTCGTAATAGTAATAGGAACATTGTATTTAATGTCAAAATTATTAGTATTTGAAATTAAGTACGTATAGTCTGAAGCTACTTTTTTTCTAGCTTTGGAATCTTTCTCGTCATCACCATTAAATTGAATGGTTCCTCCCAGGATTTTTATATCATCGTCGTTTTTTCCTTTTACAATTTTAAAAGTTTTACGAATGGGAAACCATATATTTTCTTCAGGAATATATTGAAATTCATGGATACCACTAATATCAAGAACTCCTTTTATACGCATAATGGCTTTAGATATGGCAAAACTATTTTGGTCAACGTACAATACGCCTTCAAGTCCAGTAGCTTTACTTCTTTTTTTATTTTTAAAATAAACCACGTAGGATTGTCGACCATTTATAGCTACAGTATCTAATAGTCTATAATTATAATCTAGTAATGCATCAGTTGCTATTGGACTGTTGTATTTAGTTTCAAATAGTTCATAGCTATTGTCGTAGATAGAAAAAGATTGCAGGTTGAAAGCAAGGATTTCATAAATTGGGTGTTTGAAACCAGCCATTTTTGTGCCTAAAACCGTTTCTTTTAGTGTATTGTTATTAAATTGTAATTGTGATACTTTTTCGGTTTGAAAAAGGTGTTGTTTATTTATTAGTTCTTTAAATTTATAATTGGATGAATCGATTTTAGTAAATTCTTTCCCAATTGATTTTTGTACAAAAACAGAGTCTAATTTTCCCGAAATGGAATCAGGATTTGCTGTCACAACTAGTTTGTTGTAAGATTTAAATTCAAAGCTGCTTAGTTTTTCTTGGGGATTATTGTTTCTTTTATTGGCAATGACTTTTCTTATAATGGCTAGTGCAGGGTTTTCGTAACCTATAATTACTTCACTGAGGTCATTTGCTTTTTGCAAAAGTGAGATTGCATAGTATTTTTTATCTTTTACAATTGCAACCGAAGTTTTTAAATACCCAATATAAGAAACGGTAAAACTACTAATTTCTTTTTTCGATGAAATGCTAAATTTGCCATCTACATCCGAAATGAAATTGATTCCGTCATTAGTTGTAATAGTAGCAAAAGGCAAAGGTTTGTTTGTTGAAAAGTCTTTTACAATTCCATTTGCTTGAAATTGCGCATGAAGTGATATGCTAATAAAGAAAAAAAGAAAACAAATTTGCCTCATAAAAACGGTTTATTTAAAAACGGATATTATCCTTTTTTATTAGAGCAAAAGTAGTAATAAAAAATCCGTCTTATTTCTAGAAACAAGACGGATTTAATTTTTAATATTAGGTAAGCTTATACCTTCATGATTTCAGCTTCTTTTGTTACAAGAAGTTCGTCTACTTTTCTTATGAAACTATTAGTGATGTTTTGAACCTCTTCTTCAGCACTTTTACAAATGTCTTCTGATGTTCCGTCTTTTTCTAATTTTTTAATATCTGTATTTGCATCTTTACGAGCATTTCTAATACCAATTTTTGCATCTTCAGCCTCTACTTTGGCTTGTTTAGCTAGATCACGTCTTCTATCTTCTGTTAAAGGCGGAACGCTAATAATGATTAAATCACCATTATTCATTGGGTTAAAGCCTATGTTAGCAATCATAATTGCTTTTTCAATGGTATGCAACATGTTTTTTTCAAAAGGCTGCAGTGTAATTGTTCGTGCATCAGGAACACTGATTTTTGACACTTGAGAAAGTGGCGTTGCTGATCCATAATAATCAACAAAAACACTTCCAAGCATTGCTGGAGATGCTTTTCCAGCACGGATATTCAAAAATTCTTTTTCTAAATGAGCAATAGAACCCGTCATGGATTCTTTGGCACTATCTAATATAAATTCAATTTCTTCAGTCATTTTTTTAGGTTTTGGGATTCAAGTTTTAACATTTAGATTTTCTAAAAGTAAAATGTCGAACCATTAACTTATATATTTACTTCGGTTCCTATGTTTTCGCCTTCACAGATTTTTTCCAGATTCCCGCTTTTGTTCATGTCAAAAATTACAATTGGTAATTTATTTTCTTGACTTAAAGTGAAAGCTGTCGAATCCATTACATTTAACCCTTTTTTAATTACATCAACAAAAGAGATAGTGTCAAATTTTACTGCTGAAGGGTTTTTTTCAGGATCTGAATCATAAACACCATCCACACGTGTTCCTTTTAGGATTACGTCGGCATGAATTTCTACACCGCGAAGTACAGCAGCGGTATCAGTTGTAAAATAAGGGTTTCCAGTTCCTGCACCAAAAATTACAATTCTACCTTTCTCTAAATGGCGTACTGCTCTTCTTTTGATATAAGGTTCTGCAATAGCTTCAATTTTTAATGCTGTTTGTAAACGAGTAAGCATTCCTTTATCTTCTAATGCGCCTTGTAACGCCATTCCGTTAATTACAGTAGCAAGCATTCCCATATAATCACCTTGAACTCTATCCATTCCGTTACTGGCTCCAGCAACTCCTCTAAAAATATTTCCACCACCAATTACAATGGCAATTTCCACTCCTTTATCGTGAATCTTTTTGATTTCTTCAGCATATTCAGCAAGTCTTACAGGATCAATTCCGTATTGTCTATCTCCCATTAATGCTTCGCCACTTAATTTCAGAAGAATTCTTTTATATTTCATGTGTTTGTTGAGTTATTTGGTGCAAATATAGTCATATACTTTTTTTTTTGAAATACTGTGGCTTAAATTTTATAAATTAAGTTTCTCGTAAGAACTTTTTGCAGCTTCATATCCTATGTTGAAAATAGTATCCATTTTTATTTTATTCATTTCAAATGTACTATGCAGGCTTAATTCCTCGGGCTCTATGACCCAATCACAGTTGTTGAATTTATGAACATTTGAATTTGCCGAAAGGATATCAAAAGCCCTTGTAGTAACAGCTTTTATCGAATGAAGGTCACTAGCTACGATTTTTTGAATAGGACTCACATAAACACCTATGATGGTTTCGCACTGCCCTTGTAAAATGTCTGAAGGAAAATGATTCAATATACCGCCATCGCTATACGGCTCTCCCTTGATGATGTAAGGTGATATTATTCCTGGAAATGCAGATGATGCTAAAATGGCATCAATAATTTTTGTTTCTGGTTCAAAAATTTTCAACCTTCCTTTTACCATATCAGTTGCAGTAATCTGAATTGGAATTTTCATATCTCCAATAGCGGCGTCCTCGAAGATGGTTTGAAAATCAGATTTAAAAGATTCTGAGTCTATGAAACCGGGCTTTGTAAAAGTTAAGTGTCGCCAATGAAATAAGTATATTGATTTGAAAAATTCTAGTATTTCTTCGGGTGTTTTGCCCCAAGCGTATAATGCCCCTACGATAGATCCTGCGCTTGTACCTGCTATGCGATTAGGTCGAATGTTTTTTTCTTCCAAAAATTTAATAACGCCAGCATGTGCTAATCCTTTTGATCCGCCTCCAGAAAGGACAAGACCAAGTGATTGTGTTTTTAAATTCATTCTTTTTTTATTTGATATAAAAATACACTTTTTGCCTTCTAAAAAAGGTTTATTGTATTATTTATAACAAGTAAATTATGGTAACTTTACGTAAACAAAAGAATTATGAAATCCACAATAGCTAAAGCATTATTTAATAGTCATTCTTATTTAGAATATAGAAAGTTAGTTACTGATTTATTACGAGAAGAAAAATCTACAGGTAATGAGCAATCCAAAGAATTGACACATTATAGTATTTTGAATGAAACTCGAATGAATCGATTAGAAAAAACATTGAAAATACTAACAGAAGTTTCGATTAAATTAAAAGAATTAAAAGGAGAATACCTTTGGTTGGTTATATCCGAAGGTTGGTGCGGTGATGCAGCACAATTGCTTCCTATTTTTGATAAAATGGCAGTAGCTTCCGAAGGGAACGTTGAGCTAAGAATCGTTTTGCGTGATGAAAATGAAGAGTTAATGAATTTGTTTTTAACTAATAAAGCAAAAGCAATTCCAAAATTAATTTTGATAAATAGAGAAACGGGTTCGGCACTTGCGCATTGGGGGCCAAGGCCTAAGGGTGCCACGGATTTAATCGCTAATTATAAAAAAGAACATGGAGCAATAGATGAAACTGCTAAAGCTGATTTGCAATTGTGGTATTTGCATGATAAAGGATTATCTACTCAATCTGAAATTATTGATATGATGATAGATTTAGATCAATAAGATTTTTGAAAGCAATACTTGCTGTTTTATTTTGGAAAAAAAATTATTAAATGAAAGTTGACGACACTTTTGTGAAGGTATTAAAAGTAAAAACAAAGTTTTGTGGGTTGAAAATAAGCTAAAAATAATGTAGAATAGTATCTTTTTTTTTATTTTTTACAAAGTAATTTTTCTCACAGTACTTGAAAACATTAGCTTGATCAATTTTTTTATTATGAATTAAAGCACAAGAACTTACACATCATTTTAGGGTAATAATTAACTTTATTTTTTTTGTGTTTTAATAAAAAATTCGTATTTTGGCCAGTGCCAACCCAGGTCTATTATTTGATTTACTTTTTTTATTGGTGTTTAAATATTGTATCACAATTTAAAAAACATCCTTATGAAAAAGCTATTTGAAAGGTTTTATGATTATTTGTCAACTTTACTTTTTGGTGGAGAAAATATAACTAATTATTAAACCAATGGTGAAAGCCATTTAGACAAAAAAAGTATGGAATAAAAGTACTTTACTTTTAAGAAAAACACATCGCAAATTCTTTTATGTATTTGTCATGTGTTTTTGCTTTTTATAGCATTTAGGATTCTAAGCTTTCTTCAAATAAAGTGACATCTATAGCATCATCCACATTATAATCACCAATTTTCGTTCTTCTTAAAGCGGTCAAGTGAGAGCCAGATTTCATAGCATAACCAAAATCAAAAGCCAAGGAACGTATGTAAGTTCCTTTACTACATACTACTCTAAAATCAATTTCAGGAAGCGCAATTCGAGTAATTTCAAATTCGTGTATAGTCGTTTTTCTTGAGGCGATTTCAATTGTTTCTCCAGCACGAGCGTGTTCATATAAGCGAACTCCGTCTTTTTTTATAGCCGAATAAATGGGTGGTTTTTGGTCAATTTCGCCAAGGAACTGTTTTACAGTTTCGTGAATTAAAGCCTCGTCAATATGTTCTATTGGGAAAGTGGCGTCAACTTCAGTTTCTAAATCATAAGATGGAGTAGTAGCTCCTATAAAGAATGTTCCTGTATATTCTTTGGCTTGACCTTGAAGTTCCGTAATTCGTTTGGTGAATTTTCCGGTGCATACTAATAATAATCCAGTTGCTAACGGATCTAAAGTGCCTGCATGACCAATTTTGAATTTTTTTGGAAGACCTAGTTTGTTGATTAGAGCATATTTTAATTTATTCACCGCCTGAAAAGAACTCCATGTCAAGGGTTTGTCAATCAATAAAATTTGTCCGTTTAAGTAGTCTTCTTCAGTCATTAAATAATTGTCAAGGGATGTATGAAATAATGGATAATCAATAAAATAATTCCGGCTGCTATTCTATAGTAGCCAAATATTTTAAATCCTTTTTTGCTTAAAAAATCAATAAAACTTTTTATAGCCAAAAGTGCTACTATAAAAGCAATAACATTCCCAATGATTAGTAAATTAATTTGATCGTGACTTATTACAAAGCCAGCTTTATAATAATCATAGCATTTTTTTGCAGTAGCTCCTAGCATTGTTGGAACAGCTAAAAAGAACGAAAATTCAGCTGCTGATGTACGAGCAAGTTTTTGTGACATTCCACCTACGATACTTGCTCCAGAGCGTGAAACTCCAGGAACCATCGCTAAACATTGGAAAAACCCAATTTTTAAAGCTCGCATGTAAGTGATTTCAGTATCTTCAGAATTGTTGAACCAATCGTCCACTTTTAAAAGAACGATTCCTCCAATCAAAAGGGAGATAGCAACAGTCAGTGGACTTTCTAATAATTCATCTATTTTGTCGCTTAATAGTAGTCCTAAAACTACTGCAGGTATAAAAGCAACTAGAAGTTTAAAATAAAAATCAAAAGTTTGAAAAAAGCGTTTGAAATACAAAACTACTACTGAAAGAATTGCTCCCAACTGGATGACAATAGTAAAAAGTTTAGTAAAGTCATCATGAGCAATTCCGAAAAAGGAAGAAGCGATAATCATATGTCCTGTAGAAGAAACGGGCAAAAACTCCGTAATTCCCTCAATTATGGCAAGAACAATAGCTTGTAATGTATTCATTTATGCTTTTTTTGGATTTTTTAATATGGCATATACAGTAATTCCAAAACCAATTAAAACGGTTGTTGGAGCTAGACGAATTCTTCTAAAATCAAAAATTGCTTCGCTGAACACATTTGGATCGTCACTTCCGCCACCTGACATTAGGATGAATCCAAGTGCAATTACTCCAATTCCAATTAATAGAATTTTGTAGTTTATTTTTTCAAAAAGGAATTCGTGTTTTGGGCTGTTATCTTTCATGCTGTTTTTTTAAATTCTAGAATCAAAAATCGTTAATCTGTCCCGAGCCTAAAAGGCAAACTGGTGAGCAATCTTAAATTAATAAAGGTCGTCTGTTCTTAAGTTTAAGAAGCGTTGTGTGGCAAAATGGGTGCTTAACCAAGTGATTAAAATACCAATTCCCAAAACGCCTAATAAAACAAGCGCAATAAGCACTTTGTTGTCAAGAATTCCTAAGTCAGGAAAACTCGTTTCTACATAAATTAATACGCCAATTAATGATAAAATGGCTAGTACTGCACCTATCATACCTAGTTTAATGCTACGCATCACAAATGGTTTTCTAATAAATGATTTTGTAGCTCCTACCATTTGCATGGTTTTTATGATGAATCGATTAGAATGAATTGAAAGGCGTAATGAACTATTGATTAGTAACACAGCAATAAAAGTCAAGAATCCGCTGATTATTAAAATCCACATACTCACTTTTTTAATATTGTCATTAACAAGGTTTACTAGCTGTTTGTCGTAAACAATATCAGAAATCATAGGATTTTTTCGCAGTTTGGCTTCAATTTTTGCAATGCTATCTTTCTCTACATAATCCGCTTTAAGGTGAATGTCATACGAGTTTTGTAAAGGATTTTCACCTAGGAATGTCATGAAATCTTCTCCAATGATATCCGTATGTTGCTTTGCAGCTTGCTCTTTGGTAACATAGACAGTCGTTTTTGCATAAGGTGCTTTTTTCAGTTCACCTCCAAAAGATTTTAGTATACTGTCATTAGCTTCATTTTTAAAGAAGACCGTCATGGCAATTTTCTCCTTAAAATCATTGGCTAATTTTTGAGAATTTATAATGAACAATCCTAAAATTCCTAGTAGAAATAAAACCAAGAATACACTTAGCACTACCGAAAAATAAGAGGAGATTAACCTGCGTTTTTGAAACTTATCAAATGAAGAACTCATAGTTTACTTTAATTATGGGGTAAAAATAATAAAGAATTTCTTTATTTGAAGTTAATAACGCCCAAAGTTTCAACTTTCGTACAATAAACGTAAATTTGGCACCTGAAAAGATTCATAATAACAAAAAAATATAACTCAGTTACTTTGTAACTCAGTAATTCCTAGTATGAAATACAATCCGAACGAAATAGAAGCCAAGTGGCAAAAGTATTGGGCAGAAAATCAAACATTTGCCGCTTCAAATAATTCTGTAAAACCAAAGTATTACGTTTTAGACATGTTTCCTTATCCATCTGGTGCAGGATTACACGTAGGACATCCCTTAGGTTATATTGCCTCTGACGTATATTCAAGATACAAAAGACATCAAGGTTTTAATGTGTTGCACCCAATGGGTTATGATAGTTTTGGATTACCAGCGGAACAATATGCAATTCAAACGGGTCAACGTCCAGAAGATACGACTCGCGTTAATATTGACGGTGGTTTTGATAAAGAAGGAAATCAAATTGCAGGTTACAGAAAACAATTGGATAAAATAGGTTTTTCATTCGATTGGAGTCGTGAAGTGCGAACTTCAAATCCGGATTATTACAAACATACGCAATGGATTTTCATCCAATTATTCAATTCTTGGTACAATAACGCATCGGATAAAGCAGAAGACATTTCGACTTTGGTTGCTATATTCGAAAAAGAAGGAAATGCAACTGTCAATGCCGTTTGTGATGATAAAATTGTTCCTTTTTCTGGAAGTGAATGGAATGCTTTAGCAAAAGAAGAACAAGAAAAAATCCTATTACAATATAGATTAACTTATTTAGCAGAAACCGAAGTAAACTGGTGTCCAGGATTAGGAACAGTTCTAGCTAATGACGAAATTGTAAATGGTGTTTCAGAGCGTGGTGGTTTTACTGTAGTTCGTAAAAAAATGACACAATGGAGCATGCGAATCTCAGCATATGCAGAACGTTTGTTGCAAGGATTAAATGATATCGATTGGAGTGAAAGCATCAAAGAAAGTCAGCGCAACTGGATAGGAAAATCAGTAGGAGCAATGGTTACTTTCAAGGTGATAGCAGGAGACAAGAGCCAAGAAGAAAGAGGGATCGAAGTTTTTACAACGCGTCCTGATACTATTTTTGGAGTAACGTTTATGACATTAGCTCCAGAACATCCTTTGGTTCAAGAAATCACCACTACACAATATGCAGATAAAGTAAACGAATATATAGTAGCATCATCAAAACGTTCCGAAAGAGAGCGTATGGCGGATGTGAAAACCATTTCAGGTGTGTTCACTGGTGCCTATGCGGAGCATCCGTTTACCAAAGAACCGGTTCCAGTATGGATTGGGGATTACGTTTTGGCAGGATATGGAACCGGAGCTGTAATGGCCGTTCCTTGCGGAGACGAAAGAGATTATGCTTTTGCTAATTTCTTCAAAGGGCAAAGCGGAATGTTGCCAATCAAAAATATTTTTGCAAATGTTGATATTTCAGAAGTGGCCTATGGATCCAAAGACAATGTGATTATTGCTAATTCTGATTTCTTAGACGGGTTGACGTATAAGGAAGGGACTAAAAAAGCAATTGAAGCCTTAGAAAAATTAAATCAAGGATACGGAAAAATCAATTACCGCTTGCGTGATGCCGTTTTCTCTCGTCAGCGTTATTGGGGAGAACCTTTTCCAGTTTATTATGTAAATGGCTTGCCGCAAATGATTGATGCACAACATTTGCCTATTGTTTTGCCAGAAGTAGAGAAATATTTACCAACTGAAGATGGTTTGCCGCCTTTAGGAAATGCTTTGGTTTGGGCTTGGGATACAACAACAAATAAAGTAGTTAATACGGATTTAGTAGATCATAAAACGATATTTCCATTAGAATTGAACACCATGCCAGGTTGGGCAGGAAGTTCATTTTACTGGATGCGTTATATGGATGCACACAATGAAAAGGAGTTTGCAAGCAAAGAAGCCTTGGCGTATTGGGAAAGCGTTGATTTATATATTGGCGGAAGCGAACATGCAACAGGACATTTATTGTATTCTCGTTTTTGGAATAAATTTTTAAAAGACAAAGGTTTTGCACCTACCGAAGAACCATTCAAAAAACTGATCAATCAGGGAATGATTTTGGGAACAAGTGCGTTTGTTTATAGAGTGGAGGGAACGAATACCTTTGTTTCTAAAAATAAAATCGAAGGACAAAATGTGCAACCAATCCATGCAGATGTTTCAATGGTTAATTCTTCAGATGAATTAGATGTTGAAAAATTCAAAGCTTGGAGAGAAGATTATAAAGATGCTGAATTCATTTGTGATGAAAACGGTAAGTACATTGTAGGTCGCGAAGTAGAGAAAATGTCTAAATCGAAATACAACGTCGTGACTCCGGATGATATTTGTAATGAATATGGTGCTGATACTTTGCGCTTGTACGAAATGTTCTTAGGACCGCTTGAACAAGCTAAGCCTTGGAATACTGCAGGAATTTCGGGAGTTTTTGGTTTCTTGAAAAAATTGTGTCGTTTGTATTTTGATGAGCACAACATGATTGTTACTGATGAAGCACCAACAAAAGACAACTTAAAAACCTTGCACAAAACCATTAAGAAAGTAGCAGATGATATTGAGAATTTCTCTTTCAACACTTCGGTTTCTCAATTTATGATTTGTGTGAATGAATTGTCTACTCAAGGATGTCATTCTCGTGCGATTCTAGAACCATTAGCAATTGTAATTTCGCCTTATGCGCCGCATATTGGGGAGGAATTATGGTCATTATTAGGAAATACAGGTTCTATTGCTACGGTTCCTTTTCCTGTTTTCGAGCCGAAACATTTAGTAGAATCAGAAAAAGAATATCCCGTTTCTTTCAATGGGAAAATGCGTTTCACAATCGTATTACCTTTAGATTTAACTAAGGAGCAAATTGAAGAAATCGTTATGAAAGACGAAAGAACAATAAAGCAATTAGAAGGGAGAACGCCAAACAAGGTGATTATTGTTCCGGGTAAAATTATTAATTTGGTTGGGTAAATTATTATTACGTTACATAAATTGATTGTATATCAAAATCCAAATTCCACATCTGCTGGAATTTGGATTTTTTTATTTAGATTTTATTTAACGGATGTCAAATTGACATTCTTTAAATTTGGTTCAGATTTTGCTATTTCATTAGTAAATTTATAAAAACTAAAACACTAAAATATGGGAATGGGTTATTTAATTCTTGCGGGAGCTATTATGCTTTTCAGCTGGTTAGTAAGTTCAAGACTAAAGAGTAAATTTGAACAATATTCAAAATTGCATTTGCAAAACGGAATGTCAGGTGCTGAGATTGCTGAGAAAATGCTAGCTGATAACGGAATTCGTGATGTGAGAGTAATATCGGTTTCGGGTCGTTTAACAGATCATTACAACCCGATGGATAAAACAGTGAATCTAAGCGAAGCAGTTTACAATCAGCGCAATGCCGCTGCGGCAGCTGTTGCTGCTCACGAATGTGGGCATGCGGTACAACATGCTGTAGGATATCAATGGTTAACCATGCGCTCTAAATTGGTTCCATTTGTAAATGTGGCATCAAGCTATATGCAGTGGATTTTACTAGGAGGGATTTTAATGATGAAAACCTTTCCACAATTATTATTGGTTGGAATCGTATTGTTTGCGGCAACCACTGTATTTTCGATAATTACATTGCCAGTTGAGTATGATGCGAGTAATAGAGCTTTAGCTTGGTTGGAGAACAAACGAATGCTTACACAACAAGAACAAGCAGGGGCAAAAGATGCGTTAAAATGGGCTGCGAGAACGTATGTGGTAGCAGCTTTAGGTTCTATTGCAACTTTATTATATTATGTCTCCATTTATATGGGAGGAAGTAGAAGGAATTAATGTCTTTCTCGAAAATAAAAAAAGCGCCTTGTTTATTAAACAAGGCGCTTTTTGCTGTAATTTAATTTAAAGTTGAATCTGTCTGTCGATTTGTTGGTCAAGGGAGATGAAGGTTTCTGTTCTTGAAACCCCTTCGATAGCTTGAATTTTAGTATTTAATAATTGCATTAAGTGTTCGTTATCTCTGCAAATCATTTTTATTAGTATGGACCAGTTTCCTGTCGTGTAATGACATTCTAGTACTTCGGGAATTTTTTTTAAATCTTTTACGGCTTCTGGATTGCGTGCCGCTTTATCAAGGTATATTCCGACAAAGGCCATAGTGTTATATCCTAATATTTTGTGGTTCACTGTAAATTTAGAACCAGATATTACACCAGACTGCTCTAATTTTCGCAATCGTTGATGAATGGCTGCTCCTGAAATCCCAATTTTATTAGCGATTTGAAGAATGGGTTTGCGGGCGTCATTCATTAAATCTCTAAGAATCTCTTTGTCTATACCGTCTATTTCAACTTGAAGGGAATTTATTTTCATAAGTTTAATTTTAGAACCAAAAAATGATTTTTAGTTATAATTGTAAATCAAAATTAAATAAAAAAAGAATATGTTTCGTGTTAGCTCGGTTTTAATTTAAAATTTAAAATGCAAAAAGCCGCAAATATAGCGGCTTTTTGTAGTATGTAAAATAAAAGTATCTTATTTTCCTTTGTTGGCTTCGATGATGTACTTTTCTAAGGCCATTGTCATGGAAGGGGTATCAGGTGTAGGAGCAAGAATATCAATTCTTAATCCGTGATCCAAAGCTTCTTTTTGAGTTGTGCTACCAAAAACAGCAATTCTTGTGTTGTTTTGCTCGAAGCTTGGAAAGTTTTTATATAATGATTTAATTCCTGTTGGACTAAAAAAGGCCAATACATCATAATAAACATCAGCAAGATCAGATAAGTCACTCATTACCGTTTTGTAAAAAACAGCTTGAGTCCAATCCACTTTTAAATTGTTTAAAGTGATAGGCGCGTCAGCATTCAATTGATCAGAAGCAGGTAGTAAAAACTTTTCGTCTTTATATTTTTTAATCAATGGAGATAAATCTGCGAAATCTTTAGGTCCAACATAAATTTTACGTTTTCTATAAACGACATATTTTTGTAGGTAAAAAGCAACGGCTTCTGATTGACAAAAATATTTCAATCCTTCAGGTACCTTGTAACGCATTTCATCAGCAACTCTGAAAAAATGATCAACCGCATTTCTACTAGTTAAAATAATTGCAGTATAATGATTGAGATCGATTTTTTGAAGTCTAATCTCTTTGGCATTAACTCCTTCTATATGGATAAAAGGTCTGAAATCAATTTTAACTTTATGCTTTTGTTGGAGTTCAAAGTAAGGAGAATTCTCTACTTTAGGCTCGGGTTGTGACACCAAAATTGTTTTCACTTTCATATATTAACGTTTTCTAAGCGCCCCCTTTAGTGTACCAATAATACATAAAAAAATAAGGGGCTATTTCGAGAGTGCAAAGATATAAAATAAAATAAAACAACTTACCGAATATTAAATTTTGATAGTTTTTTATTGAAATCAAATAAGCTAATACATTGAAAATCAAGAAAATGAGTATTATTATTAGTAAAATATTTCTAGAGATTGTATCGTAATAAAACAGAATAACACTGATAGGAAGTATAATTAAGCCAATATAGGTCCTATAAGTTACTTTTTGCAAGTTAAATTGTTCGACAAACTCTTCAATATTGAATGCGGTAGCAATGATTTTTTCAATCAAATATTTGGCTAAAATAAAGAAAATTAAAAAAGTAACTATTTGGATGTACAGGAGCCAATCCGTCTTTGAGGCATTGCCTAAAACGCTTAATGAGAGCTGTATGAAAAAAGCAAACGAAATTACTTGTACAAAGAATAATGAAATGGTAAAGCTGCTATTTAAGTTGCTACTATCTCTGTAAACCTTTGAGTATTTATCAGAGAAGATTAAATTCATAAAATCCTCAAAACGGTTTTCATAAACAGATTTGGTAAAGGCAATTATAGCAAAAGCCAAAACAAACAAAGCAGTTGCCCAATCTTTGTTTTCAGTTATCCTTGGATGAAGTAAGTGATCAATCATAATGGTGCAAAATTACTAATTTTTTATATCAATCTTTTTATTATAAATTTATTATGAATCAAATCGCATAAAAAGGTTACTTTTGCGGTGAAATTACGAGATATATGAACGATTGTATTGTTATAATTCCAACCTATAACGAAATTGAAAATATCGAAAGCATTATCAGATCGGTGCTTTCACAGCACAAGCCTTTTCATATTCTTATTGTTGATGATAATTCTCCAGATAGAACTGCAGACAAGGTTGTTTTACTGCAAAAAGAGTTTGATGGTCGATTATTTTTGGAAAACAGAAAAAAGAAATCAGGTTTAGGAACTGCTTATGTTCATGGTTTTAGATGGGCATTGGAGAGAAAATACAACTTTATTTTTGAAATGGATGCTGATTTTTCTCACAACCCTAACGATTTAGAAAAGTTATATAATGCTTGCCATTTTGGCAATGCAGATTTAGCTATAGGATCTCGATATGTTACTGGAGTAAATGTGGTTAACTGGCCTTTAAACAGAGTTTTAATGTCTTATTTTGCCTCTGTTTACGTGCGTATTATCACGGGAATGAAAATTCATGATGCTACTGCGGGTTTTGTCTGTTATAAAAGAGAAGTCCTTGAGGGAATTAACCTCAATAAAATCCGATTTGTTGGTTATGCCTTTCAAATTGAAATGAAATACCGTACTTTTTGTAAAAAATTCAGCATCGTTGAAGTGCCGATAATTTTTACAGATAGAACAAAAGGAGAATCCAAAATGAGTAATTCAATTATTGTTGAAGCTGTGTTTGGAGTGATTTCTCTGCGATTAAAAAAATTAGTTAATAGTTTATAAGAAAAATATACAATGAATAGGGTTTTAATTAAGAATGCCAAAATAGTAAATGAAGGGGTAATTTTTGAAGGCGATGTTTTAATTGAGAATGACTTAATTGTTGAGATTTCAGAAAGCATAAGTGCCAAGTCATCTGATTATGTTATTATCGATGCTGAAGGTAACTATTTGATGCCTGGAGCTATTGATGATCAAGTTCATTTTAGAGAGCCAGGATTGACTCACAAAGGGGATATTGAATCGGAATCCAGAGCAGCTGTTGCGGGAGGAATCACCTCTTACATTGAGCAACCTAATACGGTTCCTAATGCAGTTACTCAAGAAATATTAGAACAAAAATACCAAATTGCTGCTGAAAAGTCCTATGCGAATTATTCGTTTATGATGGGGGCTACCAATGATAATTTGGAAGAAGTTTTAAAAACAAATCCTAAGAATGTTGCTGGAATAAAAATATTTTTGGGTTCTTCAACAGGAAATATGTTGGTGGATAACGAAGCTACTTTAGAAAAGATTTTTTCAAGTACTCCGATGCTTATTGCTGTTCATTGTGAAGATGAGGCGACAATTAAGAATAATTTGGAAAAATATATAGCAGAGTATGGCGACGATGTACCTGTTACGGCACATCACCTTATTCGATCAGAAGAGGCTTGTTATATTTCTTCTTCTAAAGCAGTTGCTTTAGCCAAGAAAACGGGTGCTCGTTTGCATATTTTTCATCTTTCGACTGCAAAAGAAATGGATTTATTTACCAATAAAATTCCATTAGAACAAAAGAAAATTACTGCCGAAGTTTGTGTGCATCATTTGTGGTTTACCAATGATGATTATGCAACCAAAGGAAATCTTATAAAATGGAACCCTGCAGTAAAAACTGCTAATGATAGAAAAGTACTTTGGGAAGCGTTACTCGATGATAGAATTGATGTGATTGCTACGGATCATGCACCACATACATTGGAGGAGAAGAAACAATCGTACTTAAAAGCACCTTCGGGAGGTCCTTTAGTTCAACATGCTGTCGTGGCTATGTTTGAAGCGTTTCATCAAGGAAAAATAAGTGTGGAGAAGATTGTGGAAAAAATGTGCCATAATCCGGCAAAAATTTTCAAAATTGAGAAACGCGGATTTATAAAAGAAGGATATTATGCGGATTTAGTTATTGTAAATGCTGGCCTTCCTTGGAGTGTAAAGAAAGAAAATATTTTGGCTAAATGTGGTTGGTCTCCGTTTATGGGCTTTACTTTTAAGTCAAGAGTTACCCATACTTTTGTAAATGGAAGATTAGTTTATGCCGCTTTTAAAGTGAAAGAGATTCGTGCTGGAAAAAGATTGTTATTTGATCGTTAAAAGAAAATAGATGAAAAAGCTGCTGTCATTTTTATTAATTGTAGTCACATTTCTGAGTTGTAAAGAGGAAGTGATTACTAAACCGGAGGGTCTTATTGAAAAAGGGAAGATGGTGAATATTATGTATGATTTGGCACTTTTAGAAGCGATTAAGTACCAAAACCCGACGTCTTTAAACACTAATAAAATAAACGCTCCAGATTATATTTATAAAAAATATAAAATTGACAGTCTTCAATTTGCGCAAAGTAATGTCTATTATGCCTCAAATTATGTGGAATACAAAGGGATGTTTGATCAAGTAATTAAGCGAATTGACAGTAGGAAAGTGATTGTAGATTCACTAGTAAAGGTGGAGAACAAGAATAAAATAAAATTAGATTCCATAAAAGGCATAACGAATCCTTTGTCTAAAAAAGGAGATTCCTTGAAAAAGAAAATCAGTACCGTTAATAAAAATAACACTCGAAGAGATACTGTTTTAACGGATTATCACATTTTAAAATAAAGGGGTAATTTTTTTAATATACTCTTCCACTTCTTGAAAATGATATTCTAAGGCAGTTTTTACCTTTTCATTCGAATATTCATTTATGGAATAAGATGCTTTGGCAGTTGCTTTAGTGATTTTTCTTTTGCTCTGAAAAATACTTGATAAAAACCAATCTGCTCTCCAAGCAAGACTTAATAAAAAAGGATTGGCATGATGTTTAGGTCTGTTTGTATTCAAAGCGTCCGAAATCATATTTAGTAGATCTCTAAAAATTATATTTTGAGAAATTACTGTAAACCGTTGGTTTGTAATAGTACTTTTCATCAATTGTGTCATGATTTTAACCACATCACTTACGGCGACAAATCCAGTGGAACCGGTGGTGTAAAATGACAATCCGTTTCTTATTTTTTCAAATAATTGTCCGCTTCCTTGATTTAAAAAACCAGGACCTATAATGACGCCTGGATTGACTATTATAACGTTTAGTCCTTCTTGTTGCCCACGCCAAATTTCCATTTCGGCACCATACTTTGAAATAGCATAATCGCTATGGGGTTTTTCGGGATTCCATTCCGTTTCTTCAGTAATAATTAATTCATTTCCAGTTAAATCACCAAGTGCAGCTGTAGAACTTACATGACATAATTTTTTAATTTTATTGACAAGACATAAGTTAACCACATTTGCAGTCCCCTCGATATTGGTTTTTCGTAAAAGGGCTTCGTCTTTTGGGTCAAATGAAATTACGGCAGCACAATGATATACATATTCAATTTCTTGAAAGGCTTCTTCTAACGAAGGAACGTCTATAATATCAGCTTTTATCCATTCGATAGCATCAAATAAAGGGGCTTTATTGTAACTTTCAAATAAAGATTTTGTTTTTTGGATGCTTTTTAGTTCACGATAAGTGGCGCGTATTTTTTTATTGTCTGTGCTTCCAGATTCTATTAAATGCAGCAGTAAATGCGCTCCTACTAACCCTGTTCCTCCTGTTACTAATACCATTTTGTAAAGATAAATAGATTGTTTGATTTTTAGACCGATTGATTTTCAAATTATGCAATTAAAACTATCTTTGTGAAAATTGATTTTTAGAAAATGAAAAATATTATTTCCGAATTACAATGGCGTGGATTGGTTCACGATATCATGCCTGGAACAGAAGAACAACTTTTGAAAGAAATGACTACGACTTACATCGGATTTGATCCCACATCAGATTCATTGCATATTGGGAGTTTAGTTCCTATAATTCTTTTGGTTCATTTAAAAAACTTTGGACATAAACCTATTGCTTTAGTAGGAGGCGCAACTGGAATGATTGGAGATCCATCAGGAAAATCGGATGAGCGAAACTTATTAGATGAAGCCACATTAAACTATAATGTTGAAGGTATAAAAAGTGTTTTATCACGGTTTTTGGATTTTAATTCGAATGAGATAAATGCTCCAGTTTTAGTAAATAATTACGACTGGATGAAAAATTTATCCTTTATTAATTTTGCTCGTGATGTGGGTAAAAGAATTACGGTAAACTACATGATGGCTAAGGATTCTGTTAAGAAAAGATTAGCGGGTGAAGGAGAAGGGATGTCATTTACCGAGTTTACGTATCAATTGATTCAAGGGTATGATTTTTACCATTTACATAAAGAGTACAACTGTTTGTTACAAATGGGAGGTTCTGATCAATGGGGAAATATCACAACTGGAACGGAATTAGTTCGTCGTATGAATGTAGGGGAGGAAGCTAAAGCGTATGCGATGACTTGCCCTTTAATTACGAAAGCAGATGGCTCTAAATTTGGAAAATCTGAAGGTGGAAATGTTTGGTTGACTACTGATAAAACTTCGGTTTATAAATTCTACCAATTTTGGTTGAACACGACTGATGTTGATGCGGAGAAATATATTAAAATCTTCACATTTTTAGATAAAGATTCAATCGATAGCTTAATTGAAGAACATAAAACAGCGCCTCATTTAAGAGTATTACAACGCAAATTAGCTGAAGAGTTAACCGTTTTTGTTCATTCTCAAGAAGACCTAGAGAAAGCGATAAAAGCATCGGCTATTTTATTTGGAAACGCGACTGCTGATGATTTGAAGGAACTAGATGAAGCTACTTTCTTGGAAGTTTTTGACGGGGTTCCTCAAGCTGAAATTGCGAGAAATGAAATGGACGCTGGAATTGATATTATCACTGTTTTAAATGATAAAACAGGGTTTTTTAAATCGAATGGGGAAGCCAGACGCGCTTTAACGGCAAATTCAATTTCAGTAAATAAAGAAAAAGTAAAAGAGGACTTTGTTTTGTCTTCAAAAGATTTAATTAACAATCAATTTGTATTGTTGCAAAGTGGGAAGAAAAATTATTTTGTGGTAAGGATTGTTTAACTGTTTATTCGGATAACCGATTAAACAAATAACCGCATCAACTTTTACAAAACCATTAAATTACAACCTCGAATATCCGAATTATCAAAACGTCCCAATACCTCGAAAGAGTTGTTGGGATTTTTTTTGCCTAAATCTTGTGTGGCAATAAAGGAACAGGAATTAATGTTAGCCAAATCAATGACGTTGATTCCGCCAGTTTTTCCGTTTTCAATATAAGTCAAAGCATCTTCGGTATCACGAATGTGGATTTGCATCCAAGAAGGGCATTCAAAGACTCCGTTACCCAACGAATAAGCTTGAGAGAGTAATTCAGTCATACCATATTCAGAATGGATTGCAGGTACTCCAAAACCATTGCACAGTTGTTCATGAAGTTCCTCGCGAATCATTTCTTTGCGTTTCCCTTTCATCCCGCCCGTTTCCATGATAATTGTATTCTGTAATTGAAAGGACTGTTTTTCTATTAAGTCTAATAATGCATAGGTAACACCAATCAAGATGACATTTTGACCTGATTGATCTAATGTGATGAGGTTCTGGATTAATTCATCATGATTATGAAGGTAAAAACCGCTTTCAGGATGTTTTGATAATTGAATTAAATCTTCGACCATATAAATCAATGAAGAGCCTTCTCTTTCTAGGTAAGAAGGTAATAGAGCTAAGACAACATAGTCTTCAATGTTTCCATAAAATTCCGAAAACGCTTTTCGATAACTTTCTTCATATATGGAAGCATCTGTCACTAAATGTTTACTAGTGATCATTCCTGTTGTACCACTACTTGTAAATGTTTCTTCAATAGCATTTGTGTTGGATAGAACTTGGTGGCTTTTGAAAAATTGAATAGGTAAAAATGGAATTTGTTGTATTGATTTTACTTTTGAAACTTCAACATTCAATAAGTTACAAAATTCTTTATAGACCAAGTTATTCTCATATTGAAAACGGAATACTTTTAAAGCTATTTTTTCAAATTGCTTTTGACCAGAAATTGCAAATATAGTGTCAGTTGTAATCAAGTTTTTTTTTACAAAGGTATAAATTTTAAAAACGCTTTAATAGTTCTAAATGAGTAAGGCTATAAAATAAAAAAAGCTTCAATTTCAATTGAAGCTTTTAAATTATGTTTTTTTAAGTAATTTTTATCTTACGATGAGCTTCCTTGTTGCCGAAGCATTGTTTTCATTTATTTTGATAATATAAACACCAGGTGAAATGTTTGGGATGCTTAACTCTCTTGAGCTGATCGTAGTTTGAAGTACTTTTTTTCCAAGGAGGTCAAAAATGATAACTTCTTTCTCTAAGTCATTTTTTGTAGAAATGTATACTTTACCATTGCTCACAGGGTTTGGGTACAAGTTCAAACCTTCAATAACAGAAGTTTCTTGAGTTTTTGGTTGTTGCTTTACATCTTGAGCGTTAGTGCTCATGGAAAAGAAAAAAACCAATAAGAGTATAGTATAAAAGTAATTTTTTGCCATCAGCTTAATTTTGTTTAGTAAATATACTAAAAAAATACAAATACTATACCAAAAAAAAACACCTTTCATATTGAAAGGTGTTTTTAATATAAATTTGGTTCTTTTTAGATTAGAAACCTACAGACCATCCAGCAGCCCAAGCTGGCATTCCAACTCCATTTCCAGCTCCAGTTGCAGTTGTAGATTCTGCAGTTACAATTGCAGAAACATCAACACTAACTCCGCTAGTTGCAGGTGCTACAGCATTTAATTTTCCTTTAGTTTTTACAGCAACATCTGCGATGAAGTTAACATTAACTGCTTTTAAAGCAGTAGGAATCCAAGCAATAGTTTCGTCATTTTCAACGTTGAAACCTACAGCCCATCCGCTAAATACTAAGTTTGTAAAAATCCCTTTAGTTCCTCTTCTTAATTTCATTGCATCATTTTCTAACCATGTTCCAGTTGTTGGAGTGCTACCAGGTCCTACAAGAGTTAAGTTAGTGATAGAAGGGTTAGCGATAGGAGTGTTAGAATATCCTAATTCAAAGTTATCTGCTTCGATTCCTCTATTCCCTTTTCCAAAATCTAATTTTCCGTACCAGTTTGTGTTTGTTCCAGACCATCCTTCAGTCCAGTCAAATTGATCATCTTCATTTCCGATAGAAATTAAGTTTGAAGTATTTACTGTTCCTCCAAAAAATTCAACTCCATCATCAGCTCCTTGGAAAAATTCTACATAGTCAATTGTAGTTCCTGAACCAACTCCAAATAATGAAAGTCCGTTAAATTCTTTTTCACTGTTAAAAGCAGCTCCAGCATATTCAATTCTAAGGTATTTGATTGATCCTGAATTGTCATTAGAAACAGTTCCACCGTAACTTAAGTCAGCTACTTCTGATTGAGCAGTACTTGTTCCACCAGTTACACGGTTGATTGGTGCTTTACCACAGATAACTAATCCACCCCAGTCTCCAGCTTTTTTAGTAGTTAATCCACTAGTCATAACAACTGGTTTAGCAGCTGTACCGTTTACATTTAGTTTTCCACCTTGAGCAATTGCTATATATGCAGAAGTTCCACCTGTACCTTCGATAACTGTTCCAGCAGGAATAATTAATGTTGCTCCGCTGTTTACTTGAATTTTACCTGTTAATTTGTATGTTTTTGTCGCGTCTAAAGTTACTTCACCGTCAGATATCGTTCCTTGGAAATTTGTTGCGTCAGCAACAAAAGTTGAAGAAGGAGGTGTAGTAGGTGTAGGAGTGTCATTAGATGAACAGCTAGTCATTAAACCTGCAGTTAATGCTAAAAATCCGAATAATTTTAAAGTTGTTTTTTTCATGATTCTTTAAATAATATTTTAGTTATTTTGTTGGTACAAAGATGCAATAAGAACTTTTTTTGGATGTTATCTAAATGTAATTGTTTGTTTAATAAAAGGACAATTGAACATTAAGCCAATGTTATTTAAGTAACCTTATGGTTTGTTGCTTTTGTGATTTCTTAAAGAATTGAGTAAAAAAAAAGAACAGCAATTAGCTGTTCTTTATAAGTTCCTTATTTTGATTTTTTAATTAAAATTGATAGTTCAGACTTAGACTTAATGTCATCCCTTTTTTATATGAAAGTACATTTACATCACCAGTAGCATTTTCTTGTACTCTATTGATTGACGGGTCTAAAATGTTTTTCACTACTAATCCTAGTCCTAATTGTTCAGTAAGTTTAGATTTTGCGATAAAGTCTAATGAGCCAAATGCTTTGTCTACTAAATCTCCTTTACCATTTGTTCCAATAGCATTTACTCTGTCTGAAAAGTAAGAGTAAGCTAAAGTTGTGTTTAGGTTGCTGTTTTTATTATTCCATTCGTTAAATAAAGTTAAGTCGGCATTTAATAGTAAATCAGATGCTCCTGTAAATTTACTTTTCTTATTTGTAAAGTCAACTTGGTAGTTGGTTTCACTATTTACCTTTCCAGCATTTAGTTCTTGGTTGCTATATAAATAAGAAGCGTTAATACCAGCGGATAGTTTTTTAGAATTTTCAGTGTCAAAATTAAAAAGTTGTTTTCTGTACTCAATTTCTCCACCCGCAACATATCCATAATCTCCTGTATTGATAAATGAGATATCATTTGAAGAAGAAGAAATTGTTACTTCGTTCATTGGGTTCAAAATATATTTTCCAAAAGCAGTAACCGAAATTAGTTCATCACTTTTAGGGAACATTTCCCATTTAAGGTCTAAGTTATAATCATCAGATTCATACAAGAATGGATTTCCTACTTTTACTTGTAATACTTCTTCGTAAACAAATAATGCTCTTTCTTTAAACTGAGGTAAAGTGTACGTTTTACTTGCTCCTAAACGTAAATTTTGTTTATCGTTTAATTCATACTTCATGATTACACTTGGTAAAAACGCTGTTTTTTCCAATTTATCATTACCAATACCACCTAACTGAGTGTACCAATTTACTTTTTGAGTAATTTGTTCTCCTCTTAAGCCTACTATTGCAGTTAACTTATTGAATGTATATTCCGTATTTAAGAAAGCACCATGGATTATCTGGTCGCCACCGTAAGTTTGAGGATCTAATGCATTAAATACTTGTGAATTACCACGAAATGTTGCTATAGAAAAATAGCCATTATTGAAATTATCTTGGTTATAAAACAAATCTAGGTTATTTGGATCTACAACAGTATTGGTGTACCCATTGTTAGCCTTAAAGTTGAATTGAGTTGCTTGAAAACCTCTTGATTTAATTCTTTCATTTGCACCCACTGTAATTTTTCCTAGAAAATCACCTGATGCATTTTTACTGAATTTATAATCATATGAAGCGTTTGCAGCTAGTTCGTCTTCTTTTAATTTTTGAAAATACCTGTGATTGTCTGGAGCTGAAATACTTGATAATTGATATCCAGTAGCTTCTTTTCTGAAAATATTTTGAACTCTGTCTGGCATGCTTCCGTCAATGATGTTGTATGAAACACCCCAATTTAATTTAGAACGATCCCCAATCTTGTGGTCTCCTAATATTTGGTTAATCCATAAACTATTTTTCTCATAATTGAAACGACGAATTAAACCGTTTCCATCGTTAGCGATATCTACAATGTACCCATAATACTCTTCTTTTGACTGCGTAGAAGTATTGATATAAAGTGTATTGAAACTTACTTTGTTATTATTGTTTATTTTGTAACCAATATTAGCCATTCCAGTAGTATTGGTTTCATATTTCATTTCGCTATATTTTTCGAAGTTTTTATTAGTGATTCCGTTACCATTTACACTTGCCTTTGCAGTTCCATTACTTTTAGATGAGAAATCGTTATTGAATGATGCTGTTGCAAAAAAGCTAAGTTTTCCTTCTGAACCTACATCAAATGATTTTCCTCCAGAAATTCCAAATGAACTTGCAATTGGAGTATAGTCTTGCATTTTTAGAGAGCTGTAGTTATATTGTGTTAATGCATTGGTAGGGATTCCTTTTTTTGTAAACCCCGTTCTGCTCATTCCACCTTGAAGTTTAAAATTGTTTTCGGCTAAAGCATTCGTATTTACTTTTGTTCCAATGTCTAATTTTAAAAAACCACTTCCTTTGTAATCTTTTGAAATAATATCTACGTTTCCACCCGCAAAATCTCCGTAGATTTTACCATTGTATACCTTGTCTATTGAAATATACTCAACGATGTCAGTGGAGAAAATTTCAAGATTTAAGTTTTTCTTTTCAGGATCGTTTGATGGTATAGGTAATCCATTCATTGTAGTTGAATTATAACGGTCTCCTAATCCTCTTACAAAAATATTTCCAGATCCTTCTTGTTTAGTTATTCCAGTAGTTTTTGTGACAGCTGTAGCAACATCACTAACGCCTTTTCTAGCTAGTTCTTGAGAGCCAATACTTTGTTTTATCTCAACAGCATTCTTTTGATCTAATAATAGAGCGGTCTCTTTTTGCTTGTTTACATTTGTTGTAATAACAACATCGTCTAATTTGTAACTAGAAGAACCAAGTGCTTGATTAAGTGCAATAGTTTCGCCACTTTTAACGATAACTGGAATTTCTATAGATTCATAGCCAATGAAGCTAAATTGTATTACATAATTTCCTGCTGGTGCATTTACAGTGTATTTTCCATCAATGTCGGTCGTTGCATTTATAGATGTGCCTTTTAATAATACGTTAGCAAAAGGTAATGTTTCGTTGTTTGAATCTTTATCAGTTAGTACTCCAGAAATAGTACCTTTAGTTTGTGCAAAAGTTAGGGTACTGATAAAAAGCGTTAAAATGAATAATTTCAGTTTCATAATTGTGTTTAATTTTTTGCAAAGTAATAGTGTCTTTGTAAAGTTCGTGTTACTGGGTTATTAAGATTTTGTTTCCACAGTATTACTAAATAGTTACCAAATTAAATTACGGTTAATAGTTATTTTTAACAATTCATTTATTGTTATATTTACATTCGTAAGCGTAAATTTGCTCAAATGAAGAAAAAACACACAAAGATTTTATTGGTTGATGACGAACCGGATATTTTAGAAATCGTAGGATATAATCTGAATCAAGAAGGGTATCAAATTTTTACCGCTTCAAATGGTAAAGAAGCAATTGCAAAAGCAAAAAAAGAATTACCAGACTTAATCATAATGGATGTGATGATGCCTGAAATGGATGGAATGGAAGCTTGTGAGAATATTAGAAAGATTCCAGAATTATCTAATGTAATCATTACTTTCTTAACAGCAAGGAGTGAAGATTATTCTCAGGTTGCTGGATTTGACGCAGGAGCTGATGATTATATAACAAAACCCATAAAACCAAAGTTATTGGTTAGTAAAGTGAAAGCTTTATTGCGTCGATTGAAAGAAAAAGAGCAAAATAGCGAAACACTTAATGTAGGTGGAATCGAAATAAATCGAGAAGAATATAAAATAGTTAAAGACAATATTGAAATTGCTTTGCCTAGAAAAGAATTTGAATTATTTTATTTATTAGCTTCTAAACCTGGAAAAGTATTTAAGCGCGACGAAATTCTGGATAAAGTCTGGGGAAATGAAGTTGTAGTAGGTGGTAGAACAATAGATGTACATATTAGAAAACTTAGAGAAAAAATTGGAGAAGATCTTTTTAAAACAATAAAAGGAGTTGGATACAAGTTTGAAGTATAGTTAGAGTGATTATTAATTCGAATAATCTCAATTCTATTCTTAGTTAAAAAAACAATGCAAGTAATAAATGAAATTAAGTTTTAAAAAAACCTATAAGTTTGCCGTAAAATCTGCTTTATATATCAGTCTTTTTTCAACAGGATTTGTAATGCTTTTGGTGACTTCTATATTTAATTATACTATACAAAAGCTGTGGTTGTTTGGTTTTATTTTTACCTTAATCCTTTATGTTTTTTCATTTATTGTTTTGCAATATAGGGTAGAACGTTTTATATATAGACGTGTAAAAAAGATCTATGATGAAGTGTCATTATTAGAGTCCAGCAGCTTTATCAATCAGCCCATCACCACAGATATGGAAACCCTGACTAGGGAAGTACGAAAATTTGCCACCGATAAAAAATTGGAGATAGAATTACTTCAAGTGAGAGAGGAATACCGAAGAGAATTTTTGGGAAATGTATCGCACGAGCTTAAAACACCATTATTTACAGTACAGGGTTATATATCTACATTGCTGGATGGAGCGATGGATGATAAAGCGATTCGAAAAAAATATTTAAAGCGTGCCGAAAAAGGAGTGGAACGTCTTATTTATATTGTAGAAGATTTAGATATGATTACCAAATTGGAAGTTGGGGATCTTAATCTTGAATATTCTGAATTTGATATTGTAGAATTAATTCAAAATGTTTTTGACTTATTAGAAATGAAAGCTGAAAAGAAGAAGATTACTTTGGCTTTCGAAAACTATCATATTTTACCTAACTTAGTTAGAGGAGACAAAGATCGAATTCAACAAATCATTGAAAATTTAATTGTTAATTCAATTAAATACGGAAAAGTAAATGGTACCACCGAAGTTGCAGTAGTAAACTTGACTAAAGAAAAAGTGTTGGTTCGTGTTAGTGATGATGGAGAAGGTATTGAAAAACAAAATATCCCTAGACTTTTTGAACGTTTTTATAGAGTGAATAAAAGTGGATCTCGTTCAGAGGGTGGCTCCGGTTTAGGTTTAGCAATAGTAAAACACATCATAGAAGCACATAAAGAAAAAATTTATGTGGAAAGTGAATTTGGTATTGGATCTGAATTTTCTTTTACCCTTGAAAAAGTAGTAAAACAGGTTAAATAATCCCTTTTCATAATGAAATATTTAGTCACTTAATTAGTATAAACATTGGGTTTTATTATTTGATCTAAATTTTTTAATGTGTGCTAAATTTTTGTACGTAAGTATGTTATAAAAATTTGGTAACAATTTAATAACATTTAGGACGTAATAAAATAACATAAATTTTAAATTAGCTTAACATAAAATAGGATATTTGCACAATAAAATCAAAAAAAATTATTGTGAAAAATATCTCGTTATTTTTATGTGTTTTCTTTATTTCGTCATTGTCATTAATGGCTCAAACTGCTGATAAAGATTTTGTCCCAAGTGGCGCACCTATTTTCAAAGTATTTTGGAATTACAGCCAAGATTTTACTCCTAATGCAGTCAAAAAAAGTGCCTTTGCATTAGACAGAGCCTATTTGGGTTATAAATATGATTTTAGCGATAAAATAGCTGCTAAAGTTATATTTGATGTAGGAAATAATACAGCAGGTAGTGCTTATACTGCGTTTTTGAAAATAGCACAATTAGACTGGAAAGTAGCCACTGGTGTAAAACTGAGTATGGGTATGATTGGTTTGAAACAATTTAATGATCAAGAAGATTTTTGGGGTTACCGTTATATATATAGAGTTTCTGATGATCTAGACGGAATAGGTAGTAGTGCTGATTTAGGTGTTAATGCTGAATTTACTTTAACTAAAAATTTGAAATGGAATGTTCTTGTTGTCAATGGTGAAGGTTTTAGAAACATACAGGATACTAATGGTAATCAAAGAATTGGGAGTAGTTTAGTTTATACTCCGATAAAAGGTTTGATAACAAAAGTATATTTCGATACTCAAAGCGCAACTGGATCTAAAGCAGTTACAACAATGGCGTTATTTGCAGGATATAATACGGGTAAATTTAGATTTGGTGCGGAATACAATCAATTGTTAAACGGTACATCTTTTGCAGTTCCTGCTGTTGACCATGAATTAAGAGTTGTGTCTTTTTATTCAACTTATGTAATAAACAAGAAAATCGAAATATTTGGTCGTTTTGATCACGAGAAATCAAATATGTTATCTGGAGCAACAACTGTTTGGAATGCAGCTAAAGATGGTAATTTAATGATTACGGGTTTTCAATATGCTCCTTCTAAAGGATTGAAATTGGCATTAGATTATCAAGGGTATAATTTTGAGCAATCTGGTGTACCTTCTCAGTCAAAAGTATTTATAAATGCAGAGTTTAATTTATAAGTCTTTTTTATAAAAATTATATTTTTTTAGGGATGCTAAATTAGGGTTGCTTAAATTTAGTTTTATATAAAAGTCACCAACAGAATTTATAAAATGCTGTTGGTGACTTTTTAAATTTATTTCTGCAATGGAGAAGTTGCAAAGAAATTTAAAATTCTATTTATTTAAAAAGAAAGCGTAGTGTTGTTTAAATTGACCTTTGTGAAATTAATGGAAACAATAAAATAATAAGATTTTTACTACTTAAAAAAAGTGTGTCGTTGTTTAAAACGACACACTTTTTTTGTTTTTTAGGTTTATTAAAGAAAATACTTATAAATGAAAACTGGTAAATCAAGTGTTTTTTTTACCAATGTTAATATAATGTTAACTAAAATATAGGTTGTAAAGCACTGTATTTACTAGATTTTTTTGTTATATGGAGTTGTTTTATTGCTGATTTTCATTGTTTTTTATTAGTTATATCACGATTACTTTTCATTATGATAACCTTGTCTTAATATCTGAGGCTTTAATTAACATTAGTTTTGCACCAAAATAATAATAAAATAACAAATTGTTAAAATGAAAAATTTTTTATTAAGTATCATGCTGGTGTTTTCTTTTATTGCATCAGCTCAGGAAGGTACAGTTGAAAAAAAGATAACAGACAAAAAAACAGAGTCTACACAATACCTAAATTCGGGTAAAAAACTAGGGTTTACCGCAAAAGATAGTTTGTTTCAGGTGAATATAGGCTTTAGAATTCAAAGTAGAGCAGGGTTTCATAAAAGTGAAGGAGAAACGGGTGTTGTTGAGGGAGAAATTAGAAGAATGAGATTAAAACTAGATGGTTTTGTGTATAATCCTAAGTTCGGGTATAAGGTGGAACTTGGATTTTCTGCAAGAGACATGGCATTATCTGGAAATAGTGGAAATGTAATTCTGGACGGGGTGCTTTTTTACAAACCTGCAAAAAATTGGACAATTGGATTTGGACAAACAAAGTTACCAGGAAACAATCAAAGGGTAGTTTCATCAGGATCTTTAGAATTTACAGATCGTACAATTAACAATTCAAAGTTTAACATAGATCGTGATTTTGGTTTGTTTCTTGATTATTCAAAAGAAGATGCAAATCACTTTTCGTATGCATTAAAAGGAGCTATTACAAAAGGGGAAGGTAGAAATTATACTAAAAGTTTAAATGATGGTATTTCCTTAACAGGTAAAGTTGAATTGTTTCCTCTAGGTTCTTTTACAAAAAACGGATCTCATTTTGAAGGGGATTTAATGAGAGAGAAAACGCCAAAATTAATGCTATCAGGGGCTTTTAGTCAAAACAATAATGCAGGTAGATCTCAAGGCCAATTAGGTAATGATCTATTTGAAGCGAGAACATTACAATCAGTATTTTTTGACGCGATGTTTAAATACAATGGATGGACGGCATCAACAGCTTATATGTCTAGAATGACGGATAATGCAATTACTGTGAATCCTTTAGATGTCACTAAAAAACAAGCAGTTTTTGTAGGTCATGGAGTTGATACGCAATTAAGTTATGTGTTTCCTTCTAAATATTCATTAGCGGGTAGGTATTCTACTCAAAAACTGGGTGCAGATATTGAAACAATAAGTCCTAATGTAGATGAGTATGCAATCAGTTTGTCTAAATATATTTTAGATCACAAATTAAAAATTCAGACTGAATTTTCGTATGAAAATGAAAAGTTTTATACAGGAAATACTTCTGGTAGCTGGTATGCTCGTGTACAAGTGGAGATAGGAATATAGCTATTTTAATAAAGAACCGTTTTTAAGCGGTTTTTTAGTTTTCAATTGTATTTTTAGAAAAAAAATAAAGATTGGATAATACTTACTTAATATTAGCTTAACATAGAGTTAGTACATTTGTCAAAAATTTAAAAAACCATTATGAAAAATAACACAAAATTATTTTTAATGTTACCTTTAATAGGGATGTTAAGTTGCGGTAAAGCAAAAACTGAAGATAAAGGAACTGAAGCTAAAGCAGCTAGTGTGTCTATTACGATGAAAGGAAGCGATACTGTTTTACCTTTGGCTCAAAAAGAAGTTGAAGATTTGATGAAATCAAATTCGGACGTTAGTGTTACTGTTGTAGGTGGTGGTTCAGGTGTTGGTTTGACAGCTTTGATTGATGGTACTACTGATATTGCAATGGCTTCAAGAGACATGAAAACAGAAGAGAAATTAAAATTCGCTGAATTAAAAAAAGATATTGAAGAAGTGGTTATTGCTTATGATGCATTAACTGTTATTGTAAATCCAGCTAACAAAGTTTCTCAATTGACACGTGAGCAATTAGAAAAAATCTTTACAGGTGAAATTAAAAACTGGAAAGAAGTAGGTGGTGAAGATGCGAAAATTGTAGCTTATTCAAGAGAATCTTCTTCTGGTACGTATGAGTTCTTTAAGGAGGAAGTAATGGAAAAGAAAAATTACGCAACTAACATTTTAAGTTTACCAGCTACTGGGGCTATCGTTCAAGCGGTTGGTCAAACTAAGGGAGCTATTGGGTATATTGGATTAGCTTATGAGACTAAAGAAGTAAAACAATTGGCTGTTTCTTATGACCAAGGTAAAACTTTTATTGAGCCATCTGTAGCAAGTGCGAAAGATAAATCATATCCAATTTCTAGACCATTGTTTTATATGTTTGATAAAACTAATGCAGCAAAAGTAAAGTCTGTTGTTGATTTTGCACTTTCACCTGAAGGACAAAAAGTGGTTTCAGAAGTAGGTTATGTACCATTGAATTAATAAAGGTTAATTTATAAATGAAGAACGGCCGTCTTATTTAAGACGGCCTTTTTTTATTAAAAAAAAGAGTTGTACTTTTAAAAGCCATTACAATCGCTTAACATTAAGTTAACATAAGGATAATGATGTGAAAACATTAGGGACGTTTACCTAGCGTAGTTTTGCTAAAAATAAAATATACTGATTTGAAAACAAATTTTAAACAGATTAAAGAAAAGGTTATTGAAACAATTTTAATGCTAAGTAGTGCTGCTACTAGTATTACAGTTATTTTGATTGTCTTTTTTCTATTTATTGAAGGAGCTGGAGTTTTTAGTAAAAAACCCATTGATGATGGATTTTTATTAGCAGTGTCAGTTGATAATCCAGTTAAAAAACTAAAACCTTCAGAGATAAAAGATATTTATGATCAAAAAATCACCAATTGGAGTCAGCTTGGAGGCAAGAATGAACCAATTGTTTTATTTAGAGCGGGAGATATAACTGATTATTATACTGATGAAGAATTAGGGAAAAACTTTGAATTCTTTCCTGATAAAATCAATGAACTTATAGCAAAAACACCAGGTATAATTGCATTTTTTTCTGATAAGTATAAAGCAAAAGATTTTAAGGGAAGAGAGTTAGATATTGATAAAATTAAAGTTTCTGAATTTTTATCAGGGGAAGAGTGGTTTCCTACGGCACAGCCTATAGCACAAATGGGAGTAAAGCCATTAATATACGGTACTTTGTGGGTTAGTTTTGGTGCTATTTTATTGGCTTTGCCTATAGGATTAGCGGCAGCTATTTACTTAAGTGAAATTGCTAAGAAAAGAACACGTAGTCTTCTAAAGCCACTTATTGAGTTACTTGCAGGGATTCCATCAGTTGTTTATGGTTTTTTTGGGTTGGTAATCATTGTTCCGTTAATTCAAAGTACTTTTAATTTACCTGTTGGAGAAACAGGACTGGCAGGTAGTGTAGTTCTAGCTATTATGGCTTTGCCAACTATTATTACTATTTCTGAAGATGCTATGCGCAATACGCCTCGTGCTATGAAAGAAGCGAGTTTAGCTTTGGGTGCAAGCAAGTGGCAAACCATTTATAAAATTGTAATTCCAAATTCCGCTTCGGGAATAACTGCGGGCGCAATATTAGGTATTGGTCGTGCCATTGGAGAAACGATGGCTGTTTTGATGGTTACAGGTAACGCAGCTGTAATTCCTCATACGCTTCTTGAACCAGTACGTACTATCCCTGCAACTATTGCTGCTGAATTAGGTGAGGCTCCAAATGGTGGTTTGCATTATGAGGCTTTATTTGCTTTGGGTTGTATTTTATTTATTATCACTTTTATAATAAATATGCTAGTAGAGGTTGTTACAAATAGAAAATCTCATAAAAAACATTAAAATGAGTCAACAAAGTAGTTTAGCAAAGAGGAAAAGAAGAAATCAAAATATTGCTTTTGGTATATTTAGTGTTACTAGTTATGCGATAGTTGCTCTTTTATTCGTAATATTAGCTTTTATTGTGGTAAAAGGCATTGGTGTAATCAGTTGGGAGTTTATTACTGAAATGCCTAAAAATGGAATGACAGAAGGCGGAATTTTTCCAGCAATAGTTGGTACGCTTTGCTTAGTTTTAGTAAGTATGGTATTTGCTTTTCCAGTTGGTGTTTTGGCAGCAATTTATATGAATGAATATGTAAAAGATGGCTGGATAAAGAAAATAATCAAACAAATGACAAACAATCTTGCAGGTGTACCGTCAATCGTTTTTGGACTTTTTGGAATGTCATTATTTGTAAATAAAATGGGTTTTGGGGATTCTATTTTAGCAGGTGGATTAACGTTAGGATTGTTAGTTTTACCAATTGTTATTAGAACTACTGAGGAGTCATTGAAAGCAGTTGAAGATACTTTTAGACAAGCGAGTTATGGAGTAGGGGCAAGTAAATGGGAAACGACAAGTAAGATTGTATTTCCTATAGCATTCCCAAACATTATTACTGGATTAATTTTATCTATAGGAAGAGTTTCTGGAGAAACTGCTCCAATTTTATTTACAGTAGCAGCCTATTTTTTACCAAAATTACCAACGTCAATTTTTGACCAAGCAATGGCTTTGCCTTATCATTTATATGTGATTTCAACTAGTGGAACTAATATAGAAGCTTCAAGAGCTATGGCATATGGTACAGCACTTGTTTTAATTATAATTGTATTAATTTCTAATTTATTAGCGAATGCACTTCGTAAATATTATGGAAAAAAAGTAAAAACGAATTAACATGCATAAAATAGAATCAAAAAACGTAAATTTTAATTACGGGGAATTTCAAGCGTTGCACGACATTACAATTTCAATGAAGGAAAATACCGTTACAGCATTAATCGGTCCTTCAGGTTGTGGGAAATCTACCTATTTACGTCTATTAAATAGAATGAATGACTTGATTGATAATACTCATATGACAGGGAGTATTCTTATTGATGGAGTTGATATTTATGAAAAACAAACAAACGTAGATGATTTGCGTAAAAATGTTGGAATGGTTTTTCAAAAACCAAACCCTTTTCCAAAAACAATTTTTGAAAATGTTGCTTATGGATTACGAGTTAATGGTATTACGGATAAAAAAATAATTGAAGAAAGAGTAATTACATCTATTGAGCAAGTAGCACTTTGGGATGAAGTGAAAGATAAACTTAAAAAGTCTGCTTTTGAACTTTCAGGAGGACAACAACAGCGCCTTTGTATTGCTAGAGCTTTAGCTATTCAACCTTCGGTTTTGTTAATGGATGAACCTACGTCTGCATTAGATCCAATTTCGACTTCAAAAATTGAGGAGCTTATTTATGAATTAAAAAATAAATATACTATAGTTATTGTTACCCATAACATGCAACAAGCAGGTCGTGTTAGTGATAATACTGCTTTTTTCTATATGGGTAAATTGATTGAGTATGATAAAACAAAGACAATCTTCACTAAACCAGCAATTAAGCAAACAGAAGATTATATAACAGGAAGATTTGGATAAGATTGATTTTGATTTGATTTCAGAATCGTTTAACTTTAAATCTTTAAATCTTTAAAAAATGGCATCACACTTAGAAACAGAATTAGGTAAGCTTAAAAGCATCATAATAAAAATTGGAAATTTAGCGGAGTCTCAAGTGAGTGAAGCTGTAAAATCATTACTATCTGAACCAGGTTCTGAAAGTAAAGAAGTAAAAAAAACGGAAAGTAAAATTGATAAACTAGATGTCAAAATTGATGATATTTGTCAAAGTGTTTTTGCGTTACAACAACCAGTTGCTTCTGATTTAAGATTTATTATGTCTGCAATGCAAATGAGCAATCAGATTGAACGAATTGGTGATTTGTCGATGAGTATCATTAAGTTGTCAAAAAGTATAAAGGAAAAGCATGAATTAATATCTAAATTTAATATTGCTGAAATTACTGGTGAAGTTGAAATGATAATACTGAAAACGAATCAATGTTTTGAAGTTTTGGATGAGTCTAAAATTGATGATATATTCTTCTTGAATAATAGTATCAAAGATAAAAGTGGGGAAGCTATTGAAAATATTATTGGTGAAATGAAGAACAATTCTAAAACAGTTGTATCTGGGACCAATCTTATCATGGCTTTAAAACATCTTGAAAGAATTGCAGATCATTGTACTAATATTGCTGAGTCTGTTTACTTTATGATTAATGCTAAAACCATTAAGCATGAAAAATTAAACGACAAAAAATAATTTATTTTTATAATTGAAAGCTGACTTTTGTATCAATCTTAGATGTAAAAGTCAGCTTTTTTTATTGAAAAACTTCAAATAAGTTCTCCCAATCTATTTTATTATTAATAGTTTGAAGTCCGCTATATTTGTTTAATTCGAATAAGTTTTCGATTTTGAATTCGTCTTGATTGGCAAATGGAGCGAGCCCTTCCTCTTTTAATTTTTGTGCTAGATAAACTTGTTCGTATTGTCCTGGTGTTGGAATAAAAAAAGCTTTCTTTCCAAGTTTTACTAAATCCATAATTGTTGTGTAGCCAGAACGACAAAGAATGATCTCACTTTCATTGAAAGCTTGCTCTAATTGGCGACTATTCATGAAATTATAAAAGAGTATGTTTTTAATCTTCTCCTTTGTTTGTTCCTTTTCAATAATTCCCTTAATGAATATAACTTCTCCTTTATATCGTTTAAGTTCGACTTTTATTTTTTCTTCCAATAAACTTCTTTGAGGTTCAGGACCAGAAAGGATCACCATTAAATCATATTTAGTTGGAAGCTCTTTTTTTATCATTCGGCTAAGTGGGCCAATATATTTCAAATTTAGATTTGATTTTTTTAAATGACTTAATTTACTTGCTAAATTTGGTATTTTTTCTACATCTGGAATCCAACATTCTGAATATTTTTTGATTATTTTCTGATGCAGTTTACTAGTTATCCAAGTTGTTTTGCCTGTCAATACATTTATTTGGTGTGTAATGTAAACAGAAGGTATTCTTTTCGAATAACACCCTAATCGATTATCTGATATAATTCCATCAATTTCGTATTGGTCAATCCATTTTGCAACTATTTTTTTTTCTTTCCAAATTGCTACCATCATTTTTGGAGAATTAAGAAAAAGCTTCCATTTAAAATAAGTACTATTCTTAGGGTATTCTATTTGGTAAGAAGGTAATTCAAGCATTTTTAAATAGGGAAATTCTTTACGCAATAAGTGCAATGCTGCCCCATCTGAAGCGATAATTGGGATATAGTTGTTTTCTTGCAGCGCTTTTATAATTGGTATACACCTTGATGCGTGTCCTAAACCCCAATTTAGAGGTGTGATTAATATTGTTTTATGGGAAGCTGAAGAGTAGTCAATCATTTTTTAAAATCATTTTATTTGCTTTTTTAAAGGTACATAAAGTGAATTACTTCTGAATTGATTTAAATATTACCAAATGATTAAGGAAGCAGTCATTTGGGATTAGTGTTTTAGGAAATGAAAGGTAATAGCGACTCGAATTTTTATTTTTGGCTTTTTAATTTAACAGATGATGGTAAGTTAAGATGGAATAATGTAAAATGTAAGGGATTGTAATGAATCCTTAGCTTTTTTTCTTACAAAATTCAGTTTTTTAATATGGATATTTTTATTGTATTTGCATTATAAAGGCATAAATTTTAAGGAATTCTCAGATCGGTTTTTTGTAAGAAAGTTAATAATGAGTTAGTCCCGTATTAATTGCTATTTTGCGTGTAATCAAACACCTGCTTTTATTTACATTTAATCGGGTATATATGTATTTTAAGGAATTTAATTTTTTTTTAATTTATTTTTTTTAGTTTTGCACAATATATTGTTAATAAAATTCCTTCATTTTGTATCGTGCTTTTTGTACGTAAAAAAAAAGCTGTTTTATTTTATTATTTTGCCCCAATTTATCATTAGAATAATTTAAATACCTACTATAAATTATGTACAAAACTACTTTAAAGATAGTGACTTTAAGGAAAATAATATTTTTTCTTATCTGTCTTCTGGTTTCCATAAATTCATATTCGCAATTTTACACTACGCATTATATTGCACCTGCTCCTTGGAATTATTATTCGGATGCAAATGCTCTTGTAATTTCGACACAATCAACTTCTACGGTTAATGTCACTATTAAAAAGAGTGATGGAACTACTGTTGCTACTATAAGTACAATTAGTGGGAGTCCAGCAGTATATAGGTTTGCAGGAAATCCTGTTGGGTTAAATTATTTAAGTCTAAATACAGTTTTAACAAATGCTGGATTAATAATTACAAGTAGTGCTCCAACACTTGTTAATTTGAGAAATATAGCTTCGGATAATATTCCTAATGTTAATGGGAATAATCCCGATAAATACATTAAAGGAAATGCTTCTTTGACAAGTTATGGTAATCCTGGAATTGGTATTAAGTTCAGAGTCGGGTACTATAGAAATGGGACATTAGGTCCATTTCAATGGGAAACGAGCATACAAAATCAATTGCCTACATACAGTGTTATGGCCATTGTAAACAACACTGTTGTAAAGTTAAATGGTACTACTTTAACCACTTTGCAAGCGGGTCAAAGTTATTTATTTAAAGCAGCAATTGGGTCTTTGGTTGAAACATCTGCAGGTGTCGTTATGAATACAGGGGCTATACTTGATAATCCTGATACATGTGGTGATGGTACATTATGTCAAATTCCTCCAGTAAGTGTTTTAGGTAAGGAATATTTCCTTGTAAGAACCCAAGGTTCTAATACAACTAATGGGATTCCAGTTACATCAGAGCAATCAACTATTGTAGCGAGTGAAGCTAATACCGTTGTTACAATAAGCAAATATGCTCTTAGTGGAAGTTTTATTAGCTCCAGCAATATAACCTTAGTTAATGCAGGAGATTTTTATACTTTTTATAATGGTGATGGTTCTACTCCCTATTCAGCGAATCGTATCCTTAGTGATAAAAAAGTAGCCGTATTCACTGGATCAGCTCAATTATGTGAAGTGGATATTAGTGCCATTTCTCCAACATCTGCCTGTGGAGGTTCTTACTTTGTTGAAACATCAAAGTTTAAAAAATACGACGATACTGATTTAACTTATTTTGGATATGTTTTAATTCAAAGTGCTACAGCTCCGGTTAATTTAAACGGTAGTAATATAGAGACAGCAGCAGTTGGTGCTAGAAGACAGTTAGGAAATACTGGTTGGTATCTTATTGATTTCACCAGTGCTCAAATTAATACGCCCAATAAAATAACGATATCATCAACTAGTAGAATTGTTGTTTCGCTAATTCAGCAAGGTGGTGGATTTTCAATGTCCGCATTCTTTTCAAACTTTGTGGAACAACCTAATACGCCAACGGTAACATACAAAACAAAAAATGGTTGTTCAAATGGTGAAGCACTCTTAACTGCTGATGCTGGTTTTGGACCATATCAATGGTATTTGAATGGGGTAGCTATATCTGGAGCAACATCAAATACATACACAGCATCACAAATTGGAGCTTATACTGTTGCAGCCACATTATCTTGTGGAGAAGTTGTTGAATCTCCTCCTGTTAATGTTGACTTATGTACTACTGATATTGCTGTTATAAAAGTAGCAAGTAATGAGACTCCGTATAAAGGAGGTACTATCACTTTTACAATAACTGCACAAAATTTAAGTACAGTTAATAATGCTTCAAATGTAGTTGTTAGTGATGTTATCCCATCTGGTTATACGCTAATTAGTGCAACTCCTTCAGCTGGGACTATTTCGTCGTCATCTACTTGGACTATAGGAACTTTAAACAAAAATAAAACGGAAACGTTAACAATAGTTGCCACTGTTAACCTTACAGGGAATTATGCTAACACAGCAACAATTACGACTGACAATATAGATCCGAATCCATATAATAATACTTCTACCTCTACACCTGTACCGATAAACACTCCAATTGACGCTATTGATGATGCAGGAACAACTGTAAACGGATTTGTAGGTGGGACTTCATTCACTAATGTACTTTCTAACGATACCTTAAACGGAGTATTAGTTGATCCAACTAAAGTGAATACGACTTTCGTGTCCTCAACTAACGCAGGAATCACCTTATCAGGAACTAATGTAGTTGTAGCAGCAGGAACACCAGCAGGGAACTACAGTTTAGTTTACAAAATTTGTGAGGTATTGAATCCAACAAATTGTGACCCAGCTACAGTAACTGTACCTGTTTCTGCAGCTGTGATTGACGCGATTAATGATACAGGAAGTTCAGTAAACGGATTTGTAGGTGGAACTTCATTCACTAATGTCTTGTCCAATGACACTTTAAATGGAGTAGCGGTTGTTGGTTCTAAAGTGAATACGACTTTCGTATCTTCAACTAACGCAGGAATCACCTTATCAGGAACAAATGTATTGGTAGCAGCTGGAACGCCAGCAGGAAACTACAGTTTAGTTTACAAAATTTGTGAGGTATTGAATCCAACAAATTGTGACCCAGCTACAGTAACTGTACCTGTTTCTGCAGCTGTGATTGACGCGATTAATGATACAGGAAGTTCAGTAAACGGATTTGTAGGTGGAACATCATTAACGAATGTACTTTCTAACGATACCTTAAACGGATCTTTGGTTGATCCAACTAAAGTGACTACAACATTTGTATCAGCAACCAATACAGGAATCACCTTATCAGGAACTAATGTAGTTGTAGCAGCAGGAACACCAGCAGGGAACTACAGTTTAGTTTACCAAATCTGTGAGAAATTAAATCCAACGAATTGTGATCAAGCTACAGTAACGGTAACAGTAACTAAAGCAGTTATCGATGCAATTGATGATGCAGGAGCAAGTGTAAACGGCTTCATAGGCGGAACATCATTAACGAATGTACTTTCTAACGATACCTTAAACGGATCTTTGGTTGATCCAACTAAAGTGACTACAACATTTGTATCAGCAACCAATACAGGAATCACCTTATCAGGAACTAATGTAGTTGTAGCAGCAGGAACACCAGCAGGGAACTACAGTTTAGTTTACCAAATCTGTGAGAAATTAAACCCAACGAATTGTGATCAAGCTACAGTAACGGTAACAGTAACTAAAGCAGTTATCGATGCAATTGATGATGCAGGAGCAAGTGTAAACGGCTTCATAGGCGGAACATCATTAACAAATGTACTTTCTAACGATACCTTAAACGGATCTTTGGTTGATCCAACTAAAGTGACTACAACATTTGTATCAGCAACCAATACAGGAATCACCTTATCAGGAACTAATGTAGTTGTAGCAGCAGGAACACCAGCAGGGAACTACAGTTTAGTTTACCAAATCTGTGAGAAATTAAACCCAACGAATTGTGATCAAGCTACAGTAACGGTAACAGTAACTAAAGCAGTTATCGATGCAATTGATGATGCAGGAGCAAGTGTAAACGGCTTCATAGGCGGAACATCATTAACAAATGTACTTTCTAACGATACCTTAAACGGATCTTTGGTTGATCCAACTAAAGTGACTACAACATTTGTATCAGCAACCAATACAGGAATCACCTTATCAGGAACTAATGTAGTTGTAGCAGCAGGAACACCAGCAGGAAACTACAGTTTAGTTTACCAAATCTGTGAGAAATTAAATCCAACGAATTGTGATCAAGCTACAGTAACGGTAACAGTAACTAAAGCAGTTATCGATGCAATTGATGATACAGGAGCAAGTGTAAACGGCTTCATAGGCGGAACATCATTAACGAATGTACTTTCTAACGATACCTTAAATGGATCTTTGGTTGATCCAACTAAAGTGACTACAACATTTGTATCAGCAACCAATACAGGAATCACCTTATCAGGAACTAATGTAGTTGTAGCAGCAGGAACACCAGCAGGGAACTACAGTTTAGTTTACCAAATCTGTGAGAAATTAAACCCAACGAATTGTGATCAAGCTACAGTAACGGTAACAGTAACTAAAGCAGTTATCGATGCAATTGATGATGCAGGAGCAAGTGTAAACGGCTTCATAGGCGGAACATCATTAACGAATGTACTTTCTAACGATACCTTAAACGGATCTTTGGTTGATCCAACTAAAGTGACTACAACATTTGTATCAGCAACCAATACAGGAATCACCTTATCAGGAACTAATGTAGTTGTAGCAGCAGGAACACCAGCAGGAAACTACAGTTTAGTTTACCAAATCTGTGAGAAATTAAATCCAACGAATTGTGATCAAGCTACAGTAACGGTAACAGTAACTAAAGCAGTTATCGATGCAATTGATGATACAGGAGCAAGTGTAAACGGCTTCATAGGCGGAACATCATTAACGAATGTACTTTCTAACGATACCTTAAACGGATCTTTGGTTGATCCAACTAAAGTGACTACAACATTTGTATCAGCAACCAATACAGGAATCACCTTATCAGGAACTAATGTAGTTGTAGCAGCAGGAACACCAGCAGGGAACTACAGTTTAGTTTACCAAATCTGTGAGAAATTAAATCCAACGAATTGTGATCAAGCTACAGTAACGGTAACAGTAACTAAAGCAGTTATCGATGCAATTGATGATGCAGGAGCAAGTGTAAACGGCTTCATAGGCGGAACATCATTAACGAATGTACTTTCTAACGATACCTTAAACGGAGCTTTGGTTGATCCAACTAAAGTGACTACAACATTTGTATCAGCAACCAATACAGGAATTACCTTATCAGGAACTAATGTAGTTGTAGCAGCAGGAACACCAGCAGGGAACTATAGTTTAGTTTACCAAATCTGTGAGAAATTAAACCCAACGAATTGTGATCAAGCTACAGTAACGGTAACAGTAACTAAAGCGATAATCGATGCAATTGATGATGCAGGAGCAAGTGTAAACGGCTTCATAGGCGGAACATCATTAACAAATGTACTTTCTAACGATACCTTAAACGGATCTTTGGTTGATCCAACTAAAGTGACTACAACATTTGTATCAGCAACCAATACAGGAATCACCTTATCAGGAACTAATGTAGTTGTAGCAGCAGGAACACCAGCAGGGAACTACAGTTTAGTTTACCAAATCTGTGAGAAATTAAATCCAACGAATTGTGATCAAGCTACAGTAACGGTAACAGTAACTAAAGCAGTTATCGATGCAATTGATGATGCAGGAGCAAGTGTAAACGGCTTCATAGGCGGAACATCATTAACGAATGTACTTTCTAACGATACCTTAAACGGATCTTTGGTTGATCCAACTAAAGTGACTACAACATTTGTATCAGCAACCAATACAGGAATCACCTTATCAGGAACTAATGTAGTTGTAGCAGCAGGAACACCAGCAGGGAACTACAGTTTAGTTTACCAAATCTGTGAGAAATTAAACCCAACGAATTGTGATCAAGCTACAGTAACGGTAACAGTAACTAAAGCAGTTATCGATGCAATTGATGATGCAGGAGCAAGTGTAAACGGCTTCATAGGCGGAACATCATTAACGAATGTACTTTCTAACGATACCTTAAACGGATCTTTGGTTGATCCAACTAAAGTGACTACAACATTTGTATCAGCAACCAATACAGGAATCACCTTATCAGGAACTAATGTAGTTGTAGCAGCAGGAACACCAGCAGGGAACTACAGTTTAGTTTACCAAATCTGTGAGAAATTAAACCCAACGAATTGTGATCAAGCTACAGTAACGGTAACAGTAACTAAAGCAGTTATCGATGCAATTGATGATGCAGGAGCAAGTGTAAACGGCTTCATAGGCGGAACATCATTAACGAATGTACTTTCTAACGATACCTTAAACGGATCTTTGGTTGATCCAACTAAAGTGACTACAACATTTGTATCAGCAACCAATACAGGAATCACCTTATCAGGAACTAATGTAGTTGTAGCAGCAGGAACACCAGCAGGGAACTACAGTTTAGTTTACCAAATCTGTGAGAAATTAAATCCAACGAATTGTGATCAAGCTACAGTAACGGTAACAGTAACTAAAGCAGTTATCGATGCAATTGATGATGCAGGAGCAAGTGTAAACGGCTTCATAGGCGGAACATCATTAACGAATGTACTTTCTAACGATACCTTAAACGGATCTTTGGTTGATCCAACTAAAGTGACTACAACATTTGTATCAGCAACCAATACAGGAATCACCTTATCAGGAACTAATGTAGTTGTAGCAGCAGGAACACCAGCAGGGAACTACAGTTTAGTTTACCAAATCTGTGAGAAATTAAACCCAACGAATTGTGATCAAGCTACAGTAACGGTAACAGTAACTAAAGCAGTTATCGATGCAATTGATGATGCAGGAGCAAGTGTAAACGGCTTCATAGGCGGAACATCATTAACGAATGTACTTTCTAACGATACCTTAAACGGATCTTTGGTTGATCCAACTAAAGTGACTACAACATTTGTATCAGCAACCAATACAGGAATCACCTTATCAGGAACTAATGTAGTTGTAGCAGCAGGAACACCAGCAGGGAACTACAGTTTAGTTTACCAAATCTGTGAGAAATTAAACCCAACGAATTGTGATCAAGCTACAGTAACGGTAACAGTAACTAAAGCAGTTATCGATGCAATTGATGATGCAGGAGCAAGTGTAAACGGCTTCATAGGCGGAACATCATTAACGAATGTACTTTCTAACGATACCTTAAACGGATCTTTGGTTGATCCAACTAAAGTGACTACAACATTTGTATCAGCAACCAATACAGGAATCACCTTATCAGGAACTAATGTAGTTGTAGCAGCAGGAACACCAGCAGGGAACTATAGTTTAGTTTACCAAATCTGTGAGAAATTAAACCCAACGAATTGTGATCAAGCTACAGTAACGGTAACAGTAACTAAAGCGATAATCGATGCAATTGATGATGCAGGAGCAAGTGTAAACGGCTTCATAGGCGGAACATCATTAACAAATGTACTTTCTAACGATACCTTAAACGGATCTTTGGTTGATCCAACTAAAGTGACTACAACATTTGTATCAGCAACCAATACAGGAATCACCTTATCAGGAACTAATGTAGTTGTAGCAGCAGGAACACCAGCAGGGAACTACAGTTTAGTTTACCAAATCTGTGAGAAATTAAACCCAACGAATTGTGATCAAGCTACAGTAACGGTAACAGTAACTAAAGCGATAATCGATGCAATTGATGATGCAGGAGCAAGTGTAAACGGCTTCATAGGCGGAACATCATTAACAAATGTACTTTCTAACGATACCTTAAACGGATCTTTGGTTGATCCAACTAAAGTGACTACAACATTTGTATCAGCAACCAATACAGGAATCACCTTATCAGGAACTAATGTAGTTGTAGCAGCAGGAACACCAGCAGGAAACTACAGTTTAGTTTACCAAATCTGTGAGAAATTAAATCCAACGAATTGTGATCAAGCTACAGTAACGGTAACAGTAACTAAAGCAGTTATCGATGCAATTGATGATGCAGGAGCAAGTGTAAACGGCTTCATAGGCGGAACATCATTAACAAATGTACTTTCTAACGATACCTTAAACGGATCTTTGGTTGATCCAACTAAAGTGACTACAACATTTGTATCAGCAACCAATACAGGAATCACCTTATCAGGAACTAATGTAGTTGTAGCAGCAGGAACACCAGCAGGGAACTATAGTTTAGTTTACCAAATCTGTGAGAAATTAAACCCAACGAATTGTGATCAAGCTACAGTAACGGTAACAGTAACTAAAGCGATAATCGATGCAATTGATGATGCAGGAGCAAGTGTAAACGGCTTCATAGGCGGAACATCATTAACAAATGTACTTTCTAACGATACCTTAAACGGATCTTTGGTTGATCCAACTAAAGTGACTACAACATTTGTATCAGCAACCAATACAGGAATCACCTTATCAGGAACTAATGTAGTTGTAGCAGCAGGAACACCAGCAGGGAACTATAGTTTAGTTTACCAAATCTGTGAGAAATTAAACCCAACGAATTGTGATCAAGCTACAGTAACGGTAACAGTAACTAAAGCGATAATCGATGCAATTGATGATGCAGGAGCAAGTGTAAACGGCTTCATAGGCGGAACATCATTAACAAATGTACTTTCTAACGATACCTTAAACGGATCTTTGGTTGATCCAACTAAAGTGACTACAACATTTGTATCAGCAACCAATACAGGAATTACCTTATCAGGAACTAATGTAGTTGTAGCAGCAGGAACACCAGCAGGAAACTACAGTTTAGTTTACCAAATCTGTGAAAAACTAAACCCAAGCAATTGTGATACCGCTACGGTAACAGTAACCGTTGGAAAAGCGATAATCGATGCAATTGACGATGTGGTTGCCGGTCCAATCAATGGAAAAGACGGAGGAGATGCAGGGATCAATGTATTGACTAATGATACCTTAAATGGAGTAAAAGTAGTTCCAGCAGATGTAGTAATAACATCGACAGCGACTACCGCCTTAAGCGTAAACACCGACGGAAGCGTAAGTGTTGCTGCAGGAACACCAGCAGGAGAGTACACGATACAATACACGATTTGTGAAAAACTAAACCCAAGCAATTGCGATACCGCTACGGTAACAGTAACCGTTGGAAAAGCGATAATCGATGCAATTGACGATGTGGTTGCCGGTCCAATCAATGGAAAAGACGGAGGAGATGCAGGGATCAATGTATTGGATAATGACACCTTAAATGGAGTAAAAGTAGTTCCAGCAGATGTAGTAATAACATCGACAGCGACTACCGCCTTAAGCGTAAACACCGACGGAAGCGTAAGTGTTGCTGCAGGAACACCAGCAGGAGAGTACACGATACAATACACGATTTGTGAAAAACTAAACCCAAGCAATTGTGATACCGCTACGGTAACAGTAACCGTTGGAAAAGCGATAATCGATGCAATTGACGATGTGGTTGCCGGTCCAATCAATGGAAAAGACGGAGGAGATGCAGGGATCAATGTATTGACTAATGATACCTTAAATGGAGTAAAAGTAGTTCCAGCAGATGTAGTAATAACATCGACAGCGACTACCGCCTTAATCGTAAACACCGACGGAAGCGTAAGTGTTGCTGCAGGAACACCAGCAGGAGAGTACACGATACAATACACGATTTGTGAAAAACTAAACCCAAGCAATTGTGATACCGCTACGGTAACAGTAACCGTTGGAAAAGCGATAATCGATGCAATTGACGATGTGGTTGCCGGTCCAATCAATGGAAAAGACGGAGGAGACGCAGGGATCAATGTATTGGATAATGACACCTTAAATGGAGTAAAAGTAGTTCCAGCAGATGTAGTAATAACATCGACAGCGACTACCGCCTTAAGCGTAAACACCGACGGAAGCGTAAGTGTTGCTGCAGGAACACCAGCAGGAGAGTACACGATACAATACACGATTTGTGAAAAACTAAACCCAAGCAATTGTGATACCGCTACGGTAACAGTAACCGTTGGAAAAGCGATAATCGATGCAATTGACGATGTGGTTGCCGGTCCAATCAATGGAAAAGACGGAGGAGACGCAGGGATCAATGTATTGGATAATGACACCTTAAATGGAGTAAAAGTAGTTCCAGCAGATGTAGTAATAACATCGACAGCGACTACCGCCTTAAGCGTAAACACCGACGGAAGCGTAAGTGTTGCTGCAGGAACACCAGCAGGAGAGTACACGATACAATACACGATTTGTGAAAAACTAAACCCAAGCAATTGTGATACCGCTACGGTAACAGTAACCGTTGGAAAAGCGATAATCGATGCAATTGACGATGTGGTTGCCGGTCCAATCAATGGAAAAGACGGAGGAGATGCAGGGATCAATGTATTGGATAATGACACCTTAAATGGAGTAAAAGTAGTTCCAGCAGATGTAGTAATAACATCGACAGCGACTACCGCCTTAAGCGTAAACACCGACGGAAGCGTAAGTGTTGCTGCAGGAACACCAGCAGGAGAGTACACGATACAATACACGATTTGTGAAAAACTAAACCCAAGCAATTGCGATACCGCTACGGTAACAGTAACCGTTGGAAAAGCGATAATCGATGCAATTGACGATGTGGTTGCCGGTCCAATCAATGGAAAAGACGGAGGAGATGCAGGGATCAATGTATTGACTAATGATACCTTAAATGGAGTAAAAGTAGTTCCAGCAGATGTAGTAATAACATCGACAGCGACTACCGCCTTAAGCGTAAACACCGACGGAAGCGTAAGTGTTGCTGCAGGAACACCAGCAGGAGAGTACACGATACAATACACGATTTGTGAAAAACTAAACCCAAGCAATTGTGATACCGCTACGGTAACAGTAACCGTTGGAAAAGCGATAATCGATGCAATTGACGATGTGGTTGCCGGTCCAATCAATGGAAAAGACGGAGGAGACGCAGGGATCAATGTATTGGATAATGACACCTTAAATGGAGTAAAAGTAGTTCCAGCAGATGTAGTAATAACATCGACAGCGACTACCGCCTTAAGCGTAAACACCGACGGAAGCGTAAGTGTTGCTGCAGGAACACCAGCAGGAGAGTACACGATACAATACACGATTTGTGAAAAACTAAACCCAAGCAATTGCGATACCGCTACGGTAACAGTAACCGTTGGAAAAGCGATAATCGATGCAATTGACGATGTGGTTGCCGGTCCAATCAATGGAAAAGACGGAGGAGATGCAGGGATCAATGTATTGACTAATGATACCTTAAATGGAGTAAAAGTAGTTCCAGCAGATGTAGTAATAACATCGACAGCGACTACCGCCTTAAGCGTAAACACCGACGGAAGCGTAAGTGTTGCTGCAGGAACACCAGCAGGAGAGTACACGATACAATACACGATTTGTGAAAAACTAAACCCAAGCAATTGCGATACCGCTACGGTAACAGTAACCGTTGGAAAAGCGATAATCGATGCAATTGACGATGTGGTTGCCGGTCCAATCAATGGAAAAGACGGAGGAGACGCAGGAATCAATGTATTGACTAATGACACCTTAAATGGAGTAAAAGTAGTTCCAGCAGATGTAGTAATAACATCGACAGCGACTACCGCCTTAAGCGTAAACACCGACGGAACAGTAAGTATTGCACCAAATACACCAGCGGGAGAGTACACGATACAATACACGATTTGTGAAAAACTAAACCCAAGCAATTGTGATACCGCTACGGTAACAGTAACCGTTGGAAAAGCGATAATCGATGCAATTGACGATGTGGTTGCCGGTCCAATCAATGGAAAAGACGGAGGAGATGCAGGGATCAATGTATTGGATAATGACACCTTAAATGGAGTAAAAGTAGTTCCAGCAGATGTAGTAATAACATCGACAGCGACTACCGCCTTAAGCGTAAACACCGACGGAAGCGTAAGTGTTGCTGCAGGAACACCAGCAGGAGAGTACACGATACAATACACGATTTGTGAAAAACTAAACCCAAGCAATTGTGATACCGCTACGGTAACAGTAACCGTTGGAAAAGCGATAATCGATGCAATTGACGATGTGGTTGCCGGTCCAATCAATGGAAAAGACGGAGGAGACGCAGGAATCAATGTATTGACTAATGATACCTTAAATGGAGTAAAAGTAGTTCCAGCAGATGTAGTAATAACATCGACAGCGACTACCGCCTTAAGCGTAAACACCGACGGAAGCGTAAGTGTTGCTGCAGGAACACCAGCAGGAGAGTACACGATACAATACACGATTTGTGAAAAACTAAACCCAAGCAATTGTGATACCGCTACGGTAACAGTAACCGTTGGAAAAGCGATAATCGATGCAATTGACGATGTGGTTGCCGGTCCAATCAATGGAAAAGACGGAGGAGACGCAGGGATCAATGTATTGGATAATGACACCTTAAATGGAGTAAAAGTAGTTCCAGCAGATGTAGTAATAACATCGACAGCGACTACCGCCTTAAGCGTAAACACCGACGGAAGCGTAAGTGTTGCTGCAGGAACACCAGCAGGAGAGTACACGATACAATACACGATTTGTGAAAAACTAAACCCAAGCAATTGTGATACCGCTACGGTAACAGTAACCGTTGGAAAAGCGATAATCGATGCAATTGACGATGTGGTTGCCGGTCCAATCAATGGAAAAGACGGAGGAGACGCAGGGATCAATGTATTGACTAATGATACCTTAAATGGAGTAAAAGTAGTTCCAGCAGATGTAGTAATAACATCGACAGCGACTACCGCCTTAAGCGTAAACACCGACGGAAGCGTAAGTGTTGCTGCAGGAACACCAGCAGGAGAGTACACGATACAATACACGATTTGTGAAAAACTAAACCCAAGCAATTGTGATACCGCTACGGTAACAGTAACCGTTGGAAAAGCGATAATCGATGCAATTGACGATGTGGTTGCCGGTCCAATCAATGGAAAAGACGGAGGAGACGCAGGAATCAATGTATTGACTAATGATACCTTAAATGGAGTAAAAGTAGTTCCAGCAGATGTAGTAATAACATCGACAGCGACTACCGCCTTAAGCGTAAACACCGACGGAAGCGTAAGTGTTGCTGCAGGAACACCAGCAGGAGAGTACACGATACAATACACGATTTGTGAAAAACTAAACCCAAGCAATTGTGATACCGCTACGGTAACAGTAACCGTTGGAAAAGCGATAATCGATGCAATTGACGATGTGGTTGCCGGTCCAATCAATGGAAAAGACGGAGGAGATGCAGGGATCAATGTATTGGATAATGACACCTTAAATGGAGTAAAAGTAGTTCCAGCAGATGTAGTAATAACATCGACAGCGACTACCGCCTTAAGCGTAAACACCGACGGAAGCGTAAGTGTTGCTGCAGGAACACCAGCAGGAGAGTACACGATACAATACACGATTTGTGAAAAACTAAACCCAAGCAATTGCGATACCGCTACGGTAACAGTAACCGTTGGAAAAGCGATAATCGATGCAATTGACGATGTGGTTGCCGGTCCAATCAATGGAAAAGACGGAGGAGATGCAGGGATCAATGTATTGACTAATGATACCTTAAATGGAGTAAAAGTAGTTCCAGCAGATGTAGTAATAACATCGACAGCGACTACCGCCTTAAGCGTAAACACCGACGGAAGCGTAAGTGTTGCTGCAGGAACACCAGCAGGAGAGTACACGATACAATACACGATTTGTGAAAAACTAAACCCAAGCAATTGTGATACCGCTACGGTAACAGTAACCGTTGGAAAAGCGATAATCGATGCAATTGACGATGTGGTTGCCGGTCCAATCAATGGAAAAGACGGAGGAGACGCAGGAATCAATGTATTGGATAATGACACCTTAAATGGAGTAAAAGTAGTTCCAGCAGATGTAGTAATTACATCGACAGCGACTACCGCCTTAAGCGTAAACACCGACGGAAGCGTGAGTGTTGCTGCAGGAACACCAGCAGGAGAGTACACGATACAATACACGATTTGTGAAAAACTAAACCCAAGCAATTGTGATACCGCTACGGTAACAGTAACCGTTGGAAAAGCGATAATCGATGCAATTGACGATGTGGTTGCCGGTCCAATCAATGGAAAAGACGGAGGAGACGCAGGAATCAATGTATTGACTAATGATACCTTAAATGGAGTAAAAGTAGTTCCAGCAGATGTAGTAATTACATCGACAGCGACTACCGCCTTAAGCGTAAACACCGACGGAAGCGTAAGTGTTGCTGCAGGAACACCAGCAGGAGAGTACACGATACAATACACGATTTGTGAAAAACTAAACCCAAGCAATTGCGATACCGCTACGGTAACAGTAACCGTTGGAAAAGCGATAATCGATGCAATTGACGATGTGGTTGCCGGTCCAATCAATGGAAAAGACGGAGGAGATGCAGGGATCAATGTATTGACTAATGATACCTTAAATGGAGTAAAAGTAGTTCCAGCAGATGTAGTAATAACATCGACAGCGACTACCGCCTTAAGCGTAAACACCGACGGAAGCGTAAGTGTTGCTGCAGGAACACCAGCAGGAGAGTACACGATACAATACACGATTTGTGAAAAACTAAACCCAAGCAATTGTGATACCGCTACGGTAACAGTAACCGTTGGAAAAGCGATAATCGATGCAATTGACGATGTGGTTGCCGGTCCAATCAATGGAAAAGACGGAGGAGACGCAGGAATCAATGTATTGACTAATGATACCTTAAATGGAGTAAAAGTAGTTCCAGCAGATGTAGTAATAACATCGACAGCGACTACCGCCTTAAGCGTAAACACCGACGGAAGCGTAAGTGTTGCTGCAGGAACACCAGCAGGAGAGTACACGATACAATACACGATTTGTGAAAAACTAAACCCAAGCAATTGTGATACCGCTACGGTAACAGTAACCGTTGGAAAAGCGATAATCGATGCAATTGACGATGTGGTTGCCGGTCCAATCAATGGAAAAGACGGAGGAGATGCAGGGATCAATGTATTGGATAATGACACCTTAAATGGAGTAAAAGTAGTTCCAGCAGATGTAGTAATAACATCGACAGCGACTACCGCCTTAAGCGTAAACACCGACGGAAGCGTAAGTGTTGCTGCAGGAACACCAGCAGGAGAGTACACGATACAATACACGATTTGTGAAAAACTAAACCCAAGCAATTGCGATACCGCTACGGTAACAGTAACCGTTGGAAAAGCGATAATCGATGCAATTGACGATGTGGTTGCCGGTCCAATCAATGGAAAAGACGGAGGAGATGCAGGGATCAATGTATTGACTAATGATACCTTAAATGGAGTAAAAGTAGTTCCAGCAGATGTAGTAATAACATCGACAGCGACTACCGCCTTAAGCGTAAACACCGACGGAAGCGTAAGTGTTGCTGCAGGAACACCAGCAGGAGAGTACACGATACAATACACGATTTGTGAAAAACTAAACCCAAGCAATTGTGATACCGCTACGGTAACAGTAACCGTTGGAAAAGCGATAATCGATGCAATTGACGATGTGGTTGCCGGTCCAATCAATGGAAAAGACGGAGGAGACGCAGGGATCAATGTATTGGATAATGACACCTTAAATGGAGTAAAAGTAGTTCCAGCAGATGTAGTAATAACATCGACAGCGACTACCGCCTTAAGCGTAAACACCGACGGAAGCGTAAGTGTTGCTGCAGGAACACCAGCAGGAGAGTACACGATACAATACACGATTTGTGAAAAACTAAACCCAAGCAATTGCGATACCGCTACGGTAACAGTAACCGTTGGAAAAGCGATAATCGATGCAATTGACGATGTGGTTGCCGGTCCAATCAATGGAAAAGACGGAGGAGATGCAGGGATCAATGTATTGACTAATGATACCTTAAATGGAGTAAAAGTAGTTCCAGCAGATGTAGTAATAACATCGACAGCGACTACCGCCTTAAGCGTAAACACCGACGGAAGCGTAAGTGTTGCTGCAGGAACACCAGCAGGAGAGTACACGATACAATACACGATTTGTGAAAAACTAAACCCAAGCAATTGCGATACCGCTACGGTAACAGTAACCGTTGGAAAAGCGATAATCGATGCAATTGACGATGTGGTTGCCGGTCCAATCAATGGAAAAGACGGAGGAGACGCAGGAATCAATGTATTGACTAATGATACCTTAAATGGAGTAAAAGTAGTTCCAGCAGATGTAGTAATAACATCGACAGCGACTACCGCCTTAAGCGTAAACACCGACGGAAGCGTAAGTGTTGCTGCAGGAACACCAGCAGGAGAGTACACGATACAATACACGATTTGTGAAAAACTAAACCCAAGCAATTGCGATACCGCTACGGTAACAGTAACCGTTGGAAAAGCGATAATCGATGCAATTGACGATGTGGTTGCCGGTCCAATCAATGGAAAAGACGGAGGAGACGCAGGGATCAATGTATTGACTAATGATACCTTAAATGGAGTAAAAGTAGTTCCAGCAGATGTAGTAATAACATCGACAGCGACTACCGCCTTAAGCGTAAACACCGACGGAAGCGTAAGTGTTGCTGCAGGAACACCAGCAGGAGAGTACACGATACAATACACGATTTGTGAAAAACTAAACCCAAGCAATTGCGATACCGCTACGGTAACAGTAACCGTTGGAAAAGCGATAATCGATGCAATTGACGATGTGGTTGCCGGTCCAATCAATGGAAAAGACGGAGGAGACGCAGGGATCAATGTATTGGATAATGACACCTTAAATGGAGTAAAAGTAGTTCCAGCAGATGTAGTAATAACATCGACAGCGACTACCGCCTTAAGCGTAAACACCGACGGAAGCGTAAGTGTTGCTGCAGGAACACCAGCAGGAGAGTACACGATACAATACACGATTTGTGAAAAACTAAACCCAAGCAATTGCGATACCGCTACGGTAACAGTAACCGTTGGAAAAGCGATAATCGATGCAATTGACGATGTGGTTGCCGGTCCAATCAATGGAAAAGACGGAGGAGATGCAGGGATCAATGTATTGACTAATGATACCTTAAATGGAGTAAAAGTAGTTCCAGCAGATGTAGTAATAACATCGACAGCGACTACCGCCTTAAGCGTAAACACCGACGGAAGCGTAAGTGTTGCTGCAGGAACACCAGCAGGAGAGTACACGATACAATACACGATTTGTGAAAAACTAAACCCAAGCAATTGTGATACCGCTACGGTAACAGTAACCGTTGGAAAAGCGATAATCGATGCAATTGACGATGTGGTTGCCGGTCCAATCAATGGAAAAGACGGAGGAGATGCAGGGATCAATGTATTGGATAATGACACCTTAAATGGAGTAAAAGTAGTTCCAGCAGATGTAGTAATAACATCGACAGCGACTACCGCCTTAAGCGTAAACACCGACGGAAGCGTAAGTGTTGCTGCAGGAACACCAGCAGGAGAGTACACGATACAATACACGATTTGTGAAAAACTAAACCCAAGCAATTGTGATACCGCTACGGTAACAGTAACCGTTGGAAAAGCGATAATCGATGCAATTGACGATGTGGTTGCCGGTCCAATCAATGGAAAAGACGGAGGAGATGCAGGGATCAATGTATTGGATAATGACACCTTAAATGGAGTAAAAGTAGTTCCAGCAGATGTAGTAATAACATCGACAGCGACTACCGCCTTAAGCGTAAACACCGACGGAAGCGTAAGTGTTGCTGCAGGAACACCAGCAGGAGAGTACACGATACAATACACGATTTGTGAAAAACTAAACCCAAGCAATTGCGATACCGCTACGGTAACAGTAACCGTTGGAAAAGCGATAATCGATGCAATTGACGATGTGGTTGCCGGTCCAATCAATGGAAAAGACGGAGGAGACGCAGGGATCAATGTATTGATTAATGATACCTTAAATGGAGTAAAAGTAGTTCCAGCAGATGTAGTAATAACATCGACAGCGACTACCGCCTTAAGCGTAAACACCGACGGAAGCGTAAGTGTTGCTGCAGGAACACCAGCAGGAGAGTACACGATACAATACACGATTTGTGAAAAACTAAACCCAAGCAATTGTGATACCGCTACGGTAACAGTACATGTAGTTGCAGCACCAATCGATGCAGTATCAGATATTGGAGGTCCAATCAATGGAGCAACGGGTGGAACAGTACCAAGTGTATTGACAAACGATACCTTAAACGGGGTACCAGTTAATCCATCAGATGTTGTATTGACAAGCACGCCAAACGGACCATTAACAGTAAATGCAGATGGAACAGTAAGTATTGCACCAAATACACCAGCGGGAGATTATACAGTACCATATACTATCTGTGAGGTATTGAACCCAACGAATTGTGATACGGCTACGGTAACAGTACATGTAGTTGCAGCACCAATCGATGCAGTATCAGATAACGGAGGTCCAATCAATGGAGCAACGGGTGGAACAGTACAAAGTGTATTGACAAACGATACCTTAAACGGGGTACCAGTTAAACCATCAGATGTTGTATTGACAAGCACGCCAAACGGACCATTAACAGTAAATGCAGATGGAACAGTAAGTATTGCACCAAATACACCAGCGGGAGATTATACAGTACCATATACTATCTGTGAGGTATTGAACCCAACGAATTGTGATACCGCTACGGTAACAGTACATGTAGTTGCAGCACCAATCGATGCAGTAGCTGATGTTGCAGGTCCAATCAATGGAACAACGGGCGGAATAGTACCAAGTGTATTGACAAACGATACCTTAAACGGGGTACCAGTTAATCCATCAGATGTTGTATTGATAAGCACGCCAAACGGACCATTAACAATAAATGCAGATGGAACAGTAAGTATTGCACCAAATACACCAGCGGGAGACTATACAGTACCATATACTATCTGTGAGGTATTGAACCCAACGAATTGTGATACGGCTACGGTAACAGTACATGTAGTTGCAGCACCAATCGATGCAGTAGCTGATGTTGCAGGCCCAATCAATGGAACAACAGGTGGAACAGTACCAAGTGTATTGACAAACGATACCTTAAACGGGGTACCAGTTAATCCATCAGATGTTGTATTGACAAGCACGCCAAACGGACCATTAACAGTAAATGCAGATGGAACAGTAAGTATTGCACCAAATACACCAGCGGGAGACTATACAGTAACATATACTATCTGTGAGGTATTGAACCCAACGAATTGTGATACGGCTACAGTAACTGTAACCGTGGCTGCAGGTCAAACGGAGTCACCAAGTATTTCAATTATAAAAACTGGAGTTTTCAACGATAGCAATAATGATGGGTTTGCTCAAGTAGGAGAGACAATATCTTATAGTTTCCTTATCACTAATACTGGAAATATGGCTCTTTCTAATGTCACTGTTACAGATAATCTGACAGGATTGATTTTAACAGGTAGTCCAATAGTTAGCTTAGGTGCTGGTGAAACCAATAACACAGCATATAGTGGTGTTTATCCTGTAACGTTAAGAGATATTCAACTTGGATTAGTTACAAACTATGCGAATGTAACAGGGTCAATTTTAAATGGAACTATTGTGAAAGACGATACACAAATTGAAACGAAACTTAATGAAGAACCAATTGTTTTACCAGCTTTAGAATGTGTTATAGAAGTGTTTAATGCAGTGTCTCCTAATGGCGATGGTAATAATGATTTCTTTAGAATTGATGGTCTAGAATGTTATCCTGAAAATAAGGTTGAGATCTATAACCGTTGGGGAGTTCTTGTATTTGAAAGAGTTGGTTACAATAACACTGATAAATCATTTAAAGGTTTCTCAGAAGGGCGTGTAACTATTAGCCAATCAGAAGGATTACCTACAGGTACTTATTATTATATTTTGAAATATAAAGATAACGATGCTATAGGTCATGAAAAAGCTGGATATTTGTATTTAAATAGATAAATCTATTCCCTAAGAAATTTAATTTCTCAAGGCTTAAAATAAAAAATGATGAAAATAAAGTTATTATTAGTTTTACTTCTATTATCGGGATCGATTTATGCACAGCAAGATGCACAGTTTACCCAATATATGTACAATACGATTAATATTAATCCGGCGTATGCTGGATCAAGAGAGTCGATGAATGTGTTTATTTTGCATCGAGCCCAATGGGTTGGTCTAGATGGCGCACCGGTTACTAGTACAGCATCTATAAACACACCTATTGAAGGAAGCAATATTGGTTTAGGATTATCAATTATTAGTGATAAAATAGGACCGTCTGATGAAACCAATGTTGCAGCTGATTTCTCCTATAGTATTGAAACTTCAGATCGATATAGGTTGTCGTTTGGTTTGAAGGCAACAGCTAATTTACTGAACATTGATTTTAACAAATTGAACCAGTATGACAGTGGTGATAATATTTTTTCCGCTAATGTGGATAATAAATTCTCGCCAAATATAGGAGTTGGTTTGTATTATCATTCTGACGATACATATTTTGGTATTTCTGCGCCTAACTTGTTAGAGACGAAACATTTTGATCGTTATGCAGGGACTGGTTCAAATACACATATAGCTACAGAAAAAATACATTATTATTTAATAGCTGGACATGTTTTTGACTTAACCGGAGATGTGAAATTCAAACCATCGATCCTAACTAAAGTGGTACAAGGGGCTCCTTTACAAGTTGATTTATCAGGAAATTTTTTGATAAACGAAAAATTTGTAGCAGGGATTGCTTATCGATGGAGTGCAGCTATAAGTGCTATGGTTGGTTTTCAAGCTAGTGATTCTTGGTTTATCGGTTATGGTTATGACTTAGAAACTACGAAACTTGCTAATTATAATTCTGGTTCACATGAAATCTTTTTAAGATATGAATTGTTCAATAAGTACGATAGAATAGTATCTCCAAGATTCTTTTAATTAATTTATTATGAAAATTAAATCCTACGTTTACATTGTCCTTTTAAGTCTGCTAAGTCTTAAGGGACATGCTCAAAAAGCCAAAGTAGCTGCAGCTGATAAAAAATATGAGCAGTATGCTTACATTGATGCAATTTCAACTTATGAAAGAGTAGCAGAAAAAGGGTACAAAGACGAAAAAATGTTTCAAAAATTGGGTAATGCTTATTATTTCAATGCAGAATTAGATAAGGCTGCCAAGTGGTACGGTGAACTTTTTTTGCTGAATGAGAATCAAGAGCCAGAATATCTTTATAGGTATTCACAAGCACTTAAGTCAATTGGAGAATATGCTAAAGCAGACAAAATGCTTGATCAGTTTAACAAGAAGTCTGGAAATGACTTAAGAGCTAAATTATACGAAAAGCATAAAGATTATTTAGAAGAAATTAAAGCAAATTCGGGCCGATTTAACGTCGAGGATGCCGGAATCAATTCGGAATTTTCAGATTATGGGACCTCTTTTTCAGGTAACAAATTGGTTTTTGCTTCAGCTCGTGATACTGGTGGGATTTCTAAAAAAGTTTTTAAGTGGACCAATCAATCTTTTACTAATTTGTATAGTTCTGAAGTACAATCAAATGGAAAATTAGAAGAACCAAAACGCTTTGGAAACAGAATTAATTCAAAGTTTCATGAATCTACACCCGTTTTTACAAAAGATGGTTCAACAATGTACTTTACCAGAAATAATTTTCTAGACGGCAAAAAAGGAAAAGACAGTAAAAGAATTACTTTACTAAAAATATATAAAGCAACTTTAGAAGACGGAGAGTGGAAGGATGTCACCGAATTACCATTCAATAGCAATCAATACAGTGTTGCTCATCCTGCTCTAAGTAATGATGATAAAACGTTATATTTTGCTTCAGATATGCCAGGAACTTTTGGACAGTCTGATTTATTTAAAGTAACAATTAATGAAGACGGAACATATTCAACTCCTGAGAATTTAGGCACAAAAATCAATACTGAAGGAAGAGAAACATTTCCTTTCGTCAGTGATGATAACGAGTTGTATTTTGCTACTGATGGCCGTCCAGGACTTGGAGGGTTAGATATTTATGTTGCTAAAATTGAAAAGGACAAAAGTTTTAACGAAGTCCAAAATGTAGGTGCTCCAATTAATGGACCTAAAGATGATTTTGGTTTTTTTATTGATAGCAAAAGCCGTATCGGTTTTTTTACATCTAATAGAGAAGGAGGAAAGGGATATGATGATATCTATAAATTTTCTGAAACAAAGAAGCTGACATGTGAACAAATCTTAAAAGGAACAATCACTGATAAAGAGTCAGGAGATTTCCTTGAAGATGCAAAAATGAGTTTGTTTGATGAGAAATATCAGTTGTTAAAAGGAAATGTAACTAATAAAAGAGGGCAGTATAGTTTCGAAGTTGAATGTGGAAAAACGTATTACGTACGTGCTGAGAAACGTAATTATGAAACGAAGGAAGGTTCGATTTCTATTGAAAAAGTAAATGGAGAAAGTTATTTGTCTCTTGAATTAGAAAAACGAATCAAACCAATAGGAGTGGGCACTGATCTTGCCAAAACTTTAGATATTCCAATTATTTATTTTGACTTAGATAAATCTTTCATAAGAAAAGATGCAGCTTTTGAGTTAGAAAAAATAGTTGCTGTAATGAATGAATTTCCTAAAATTAAAATTGATATACGCTCACATACTGATAGCCGACAAACAGCACAATATAATGAAGCATTATCTGATAGAAGAGCCAAGTCAACTAGAGATTGGTTGATTAAAAATGGTATAGATGCAAGTCGATTAACAGCTAAAGGATATGGAGAATCTCAATTGGTAAATAAATGTGCAGATGGTGTTCAATGTACAGAAGCCGAGCATCAAGCGAATAGACGCAGTGAATTTGTTGTTATTTCGATGGAATAATAAATGAAATATTTTTATTGCCTTTTGGTAATAGAACTAATATAAAAAGAGGCTTTTCCATTTTGAAAAAGCCTCTTTTTTTTAATTAAAAATGGAATATTACTCTTCAATATAAGTCTTGTTCCCGTTTTTGTTTATATAATATTTTCCTCCTCTAGGTCCAGTATAAACTTTTTTACCATTGTACTCACCAGTAATTTTATCAGCTACTTTTGGTGCTTTTTCTGTAGTTTCCTTAATTTTTGGTTTTACTTTTTTAGTCGTTGCTTTTGCACTTTTATTTGCTGAGCTAGTAGCAACTCTAAGGTTTTTCTTAGCTACACTAGTTGCTTGTTTTTTAGTCTCTTTCTCAGTTTCGATTTTTGTAGTTGTTTTTACAGCTTCCTTTTTTGCAGCAATTGTAGCTTTTCTCTTTTCATTTGCTGCTTGCTTTTTTGCTTCTTTCTCTGCATCAAGCTTTGCCTTTGCTTCCGCTTCTTTTTTAGCAGCAATAGTCGCCTTTCTTTTTTCGTTAGCAGCTTGCTTTTTGGCCTCTTTTTCTGCTTCCGCTTTAGCCACTGATTTGTCTGCCTTTTCTACCTTTTCTGTTGTAGCTTTAGTGACTTTCTTTTTAGCCACCGCTTCTTGTGCATAAAAACTATTTGACAACACAAATGCTAAACAAAACAACAATAATTTTTTCATAATAGTCTGTTTTTTAAGATTAAAGAATAAAAGTAATAAATTAATTATTACGAAAATAAAATCACAATAATTAAGCCAATTAATTTAAAAGTAGGCTCTCAGTTGAATGTTTCCAGTATGTATTGCTGGACTAGACTCACTCTTTCTTCCTTGGTAATTCAAGTTAATATCAAGGAACTCTGTTATGTTTTTTTGTAAGAGTAATCTCCAAGTAATATTTTGCCCTGTTTGTAGTCCTTCGAGCATTTGAAAACCTACTGAGGAGAATTCATTACCAGTAAATTTATTTTGATAAAAGGAAACTTCTCCATTCATCGTGATTTTTTTATCATTGGCATAAGAAAAAGATGTTCCAAAACGATTTTGATTTAACGTTTCTAAATTTCCAATGGTGTTTTCTTTGTTTTGTAATTCATAGAATATATCCCAACTTGTATTTTTGGAAAATAAATAACTGATTTTAGGAGCCAGTTGATATCCGGTAATGGTATAATTTTTTTCAGAAAAGTTTTCGGATAGTATTGAAGTTTTTATTGTTTTTGCAAATGTACTAAACAACCAACTTTTTTGGTATAAATGGGAATATTGGATTTGATGAGAATTGTTCTTGGATTGTTGTGATCCAATTGAAAGTAGATTTTTTGTTTGATTTTGAAGATAGGTATAGGTTACGGAATGCTGTTGTTTTCCTCGATTGTAAAACAAACTATTTCTGAAACTCGAACTCAGACCCAACACATTTTCTTGTGAAGATTTAAATGGATTAAATTCGAAATTATCTCCTTCATTTTTTGTTTTTCGATCGATGAGATAAGAAGTTTGATTATAAAAATAAGAGAGTATTCGTTTAAAGTTATCCTCATTTTGCCATTGATTTGGATTTAATATCAAGGATTGTGAAAACTTAGTTTGATGTGTTTTTATATAAACTCTATTTGGTAAATAAACCCGAATGTATTTTGCTTGATCAATAAAGGCGGCAATTTCAAACTCTTGTAATTCTTGAATATTGTTATTATTGTAATCATTCCATGTATAGACTCCTTGCCCGGCAGGTACTTCTAAGTAAGTGAATTCTTGTTGAGGAAGTGTGCCAGAATTCGTTTCGTACGAGCTGGTACTTTGAATTAATTGATTAAAAAAGCGGTCATTATACAGTATGCGTGAATTTAAGGAAGGCTCACTTTTTTTGGATTCTTCGTTATAATCCAAAACTCTATAGTTGGCATAAATTGACAAATCACTTTTGTTAGTTTGAATTAATTTAGATTTCAAATAATACGTTTTTGAGCTGTTTACTCTTTGCAATTGATTATTTTGAATACTATCATTCACCCGATTTAGAAAACCGAATTGAACATAGACTGCGGTGCTGTCACCACGTCCTGCAAAAAAACCGTATTCAGAAAATTTTTGGCTTAATGATGTAAATTGATTTGTTGATTTGTTTTTTTCTTGGTTGTCTTCTAAACGTTGACTACTTCCAATCCAGTTTTTATAAAAATGGTAGCGTACTTGAGATTGACTTCTAATGAATTTTGAAGTATTAGTTATTGCATCACTTTTTAAGTAACTACTTTGGTTTTGAAAGCTCCAGTTTTTAAGCTGAAACTGACCCTTTAGAAGATTTCTATTTCCTGAAAAACTATCTGAGAAATCCAGTTTTTCAAATTGATAATTGATAATGCCGTTGCTTTGATTTTTATTATTTGGACTTAAATTAAAATTTAACCCCGTGACCAATAAACTTTGATTTCCTATAGTTGATCCGCCTAGGTTCCAGTCTCTGTCAAATTCTATGGTGTAAAGACGCTCGACAGTTTTAAAATTTTTCTGAGTGAATTGATAATTTGCAAATGCATCTATTGTCCATTTTTTTGAAAAAAGACGTTGCTTCGTGTTTATTTTAGCACTTATACCTTGGTTATTCGAGTCATCAATAGTTGAGAATAAATTTAGATCGTTGTTGCTAATTCCAAGTTCAAAATCAACTAAAGTTTTTTCAGAAGGATTATATTTTCCTAAAAATGTTGCTACTTGAATTTTAGTAGGTGCCACTAGTTGAATGATGGGCTCATAATCACCTTGAGGAATAGTATTTATTGGAGGAACATATTCATAAATTCGACTGAGGTTAGATGCGTCTTTTAAGACATAATTTCCTTTATTTATGCCCACTGAACTAAATCGAACATTGAATAATTCATCTTCTGAATTAGTAGAGTATTCAAAAATTTCAATAGTATTTACTATCTTTTTTGCATAGAGTACTTTATTATTCGAATAACTATCCGCATATGCCGAAGGAGCTACCATTAAACTAGTATTGTCACCTGCATTTACTAATATTTGCGCTTGTTCTGTAGATAAATTTTGTTGTAGAGGTTGATTTTTTATATCATTCTCAGAATAGATATAACTGCCAAAACTCCAGTTTTTATTTTCATGAGTTGCTCCAACATAAGTTACAAGGCGAGTGTAATTCCTGTCAGAATATTGATATTCGATTGCAATTCGCATCTCGGAAGTTATTGTAAAAAGAGGGGTGAAGATTATTTCTCCGGCATTGTAATCAATGGTGTAATCGTTATTTTCTCCTCTTTTCAGCAAAGTTCCATTGACATAAACTCTTTCCGAACCAGATACAACCAGCACATACAGCTCACCGTTTTGACCCTTCAATTTGTACGGACCTTGGTTTCCTTCAATACCAATAAAATTACTTTTGGCGTATTGCCCTTTAACAAGCGCTACTGATGTGAAAATATTAGTTTTGTTTTCGTCACTTCCAAATTCAAAATATGTCGAAAGTCCCTGTACTTTTTTATTGAAATTAAGGAATTGAGATTTATGATTTTCTAGAAATACATCACCAGCTCTTATATTCCATTTATCACTATATAGTTCCATGAAAACATTGTCAAACTGATCTAATTTTTGAGAATAACCCCCATCTTGTAAAGGGATGTTGCTGTCTTGAAGTGAAGCTCTTAAATTTACTTTTTCGGATATTTTTCCTGTAATTTGTAAATCTAAATTTGAATTTAAAACAGTATTCTGATTGTTTCCTATAGTAACGCCACGCGTAATACTTCCGGATGTACTTAATCCATCAAACGGCACGTTTTCTTGAATAGGAGTTGGATCAATTCTATACTGTTTTTCCGAATCAATATCAGTACTTACCAATCTGCTGGAATCGTAAATCTGGTATACTTTGGTTAGAAATTCTGGGTATTTTAAATAATATACAGTGATGGAATCTGTCTTGTTGTAGACTTCCTCATTTAAAATTAGTGTTCCTTTTTTAAAATCTACTTTGTAAGATTTAGAATCAATGAGTTGATTATTTGCGTTCAGTAGTTTTAGAAAACTGGAGTTTAGACTTTCGTTTTCTATATGGATGGTATCCTTAGATGGCGCAATTTTTTTGCTTTGATATAATGATTTGTTTTCCTGGGCATAAATCCCAGAAAAACAAATAATCATTAGTATTAGCAGTGCTTTTTTTAACATAAAGAGAATAACGTCTATATGTCAAAAGTAGTGTATTCTATATAATTTTCGTCTTGTAAAAAGACAGCGCAAAAGAAATGATATTTAATTTTCGCTAGTTACAATTTGCATCGTCTCCGTACTGACTTGCTTCAAAATTACTTTTTTTCCTTGTTCTACTGTTTGTGCAGCAGCATCGTTAAAATGTCTAATGGTATATAAAGTAACGTTTTGGCTAAAGTCAACTTTAAATTTCTTAGACAATATAGCATTCATTTCTGTAAAATTATCAAACTTATCTTCAACGCATACAGAGAAACTAATAGCCGAATTCTGGATTAAGTTCACTTTAAGTTTAAACTGATGGAATAAAGCAAAAATCTCACTGATATTTTCTTCCATGATAAAAGAGAAATCAATTGAAGAAAGAGAAATTAACAATTGGTTTCTTTTTACAATAAAACAAGGCAGGTAAGGTTCTAATGCAACTCCTTTTGAAACACTTGTTCCTTTTAGTAAAGGATTGATAAATGATTTTACATATAATGGAATTTCCTTTTTTTGTAAAGGTTGTAATGTTTTTGGGTGAATAACGGTTGCTCCATAAAAGGCTAACTCAATTGCTTCACGATACGATATCTGGTTTAATAAACTGGCATTTTCAAAATACCTAGGATCCGCATTCATTACACCAGGAACATCTTTCCAGATGGTAACACTTTCGGCATTTAGGCAATAAGCAAAAATGGCAGCAGTATAATCAGACCCTTCACGACCTAATGTTGTTGTGAAGTTGTTGTCATCTGATCCCAAAAATCCTTGAGTAATGTTTAAAATTTTTCTTTTTACATTTTTCGAAATATTTTTTTGTGTCAATTCCCAATCTACCTCGGCATCTCTGTAATTCGAATCTGTTTTTATAAAATTTCGAACATCTATCCACTGCGTTTTTATACCCATGAAATTCATGAAATGACTCAAAATGGTAGTAGAAATCAATTCACCATAACTTACAATTTGGTCATAAACAAAGTTGTAATTAGGTGATTTATTATGAGATAAGAAAAATTCTAAATCAGCAAATTGTAATTTTACAGCTTCAAACACATTATTTTTATCATCCTCAAATAAATCCAATAAGATTTGATTATGATATTTTTTTACTTCTTGAACAGAAGATTGTAATTCAGCCGATTTATCAAAATAGTTTTTGATAACCATTTCAAGGGCATTAGTAGTTTTTCCCATTGCAGATACTACTAATAAAACATCCTCGTAACCTACTTTTTGTAAAACGTCATAAACATTTTTAATTCCCTCAGCATCTTTTACAGAAGCTCCACCAAATTTGAATACTCTCATAATAATTTTTAAAAAATGTAATCTTATACTTTATTTTAACTTGTTTTCTAGAAAGTCATTAATTCCTTCTTCATCCATTTGAACATTATCCCAATCTCTTAATACTTTAGCGCCTGATTTTTCATAAAAATCTATTGCTGGTGTATTCCAGTCAAGAACATTCCATTCAATTCTACGAACGTTATCTTTTTTTCCTTGTTTTATAATTTCAGAATATAATGCGTAGCCTAATCCTGTTCCGCGCATTTTATCCTTTACCACTAAATCTTCTAGATGAAGTGTTTTTCCTTTCCATGTAGAATAGCGATAATAGTAAAGAGCAATACCTACTATTTCCGAATCTACTTCGGCTACAAAAACATGAAATAAGGGATTAGCACCAAAACCATCTCTTACTAAATCTTCAGCAGTTATTAAAACCGCATCTGGTTCTTTTTCAAAAATAGCTAATTCTTGAATAAGGTCAAGTACCGCAACCATATCTTCTGATTTTCCTTTTCTAATTTTCATGAATTCTTATTTTTTAGGTTATTTGCTAAAAATAAAGCTTTTTAAACACTTGTTTTTTCTTTTTTTTACACAAATATACAATAGACGCAAACTAACTAAATTTTATTCAATTCATTTTCACAAAAAAAACGATATTTGTGACTTCAAAAAAACTACAACGATTTCGTAATGAAAGAACGCAACACAACACTAGGAGAATTCATCATTGAAAACCAAAATGCCTTTCAATATTCGTCAGGTGAATTATCAAGGATTATCAATTCCATTCGTTTGGCAGCCAAGGTTGTCAATTACAAAGTTAATAAAGCAGGTCTGGTTGATATTATTGGGGCAGCTGGAGAACAAAATATTCAAGGAGAAGATCAGCAAAAATTAGATGTATATGCCAATGAAGTTTTTATTCAAACTTTAATCAATAGGGAAATTGTTTGTGGTATTGCTTCTGAAGAAAATGATGAATTTATAACAGTTGAAGGAAGTGATCATAGTCATAACAATAAATACGTTGTGCTCATGGATCCATTAGATGGCTCTTCTAATATAGATGTAAATGTTTCTGTTGGAACTATTTTTTCGGTTTATAGAAGAATAACTCCTATAGGAACACCTGTTACTTTAGAAGATTTTTTGCAACCTGGTACAAATCAAGTTGCTGCTGGATATGTTATTTATGGAACATCAACGATGATTGTTTATACTACAGGTCATGGAGTAAATGGTTTTACCTTAAATCCCGCTATTGGGACGTTTTACTTATCACATCCTGATATGAAGTTTTCTGAAGATGGAAATATCTATTCCATAAATGAGGGGAATTATATCCATTTTCCACAAGGAGTAAAAAATTATCTTAAGTATTGTCAATCCGAAGAAGGAGACAGGCCTTATACTTCTCGCTATATAGGAAGTTTGGTTTCGGATATTCATAGGAATATGATCAAAGGAGGTATTTATATTTACCCTACAAGTTCTAAAGCTCCAAAAGGAAAATTAAGATTACTCTATGAGTGTAATCCAATGGCTTTTATTGTTGAACAAGCTGGAGGAAAAGCGTCTGATGGTTTTGGAAGAATAATGGAAATTGAACCAACAGAATTGCATGAAAGAGTACCTTTCTTTTGTGGGAGTTACAATATGGTTGAAAAAGCAGAGGAGTTTATGCTTGAAGCCAAATTGAGTAAGTATTAAAAATATAAAAAAAGCTTCCGAAATTTCGGAAGCTTTTTTTATATAATTAGTTCATTTTTTCCGCTTTCTCTATTTCTAGTATGAAAGTATCTAAATCTGCTTTTTCATCTGCTAATGAAAGTGCTGTTGCAACAACAGCTTTTACGTTTTCGGGTGTGAATCCAATACCTAAACTAAGTTTTTCTAGCATCACTTCTTGGTTGTCACCTAAATGGTGATCAACATTTACGATTCGAGCCAAATCAAATAAACGCTCAATTCTTTGAGAGTTTAAGTAAGGAGGGTTGATTGGGTATTTTGTTGGGTTCTCTAAAATTTCTTCGTATTCTGCTGCAGATATTTCAAGTCTTATGGCTAATTTGTCTAGAAACTCTTTTTCTTCTGGAGCAAAAACACCATCAGCTAATGCTAATCTTACTATAGAAGCAAAGTGACCTTTGTTTCTTTGTTTGAATTCGTTATCAAATAAATCTGAAAATGACATAGTTAATTTTTTATTTATATTCGACAAAGATAATTCAATTTTTAAATTATTAATTTTCTTTTTAATTTTTCTTTAACAACCTTAGTTTTAATTATAATATTATTCTTGGAATTGGGATTTCGAATCCAACATTTTCAAAATAAATCGTAAGTTTACAACCCCTTTATCAATTTAATAAAAAAACCTATGTCAGAATTTTGGATTTATTTTCAAATAGGATTAAAACATGTTTTAGATATACATTCTTATGATCATGTTTTGTTTTTAATCGCTTTGGCGGTTCCATTCTCTTTTAGAGATTGGAAAAGAATTATACTCTTAGTTTCCCTTTTTACAATTGGGCATACTATGGCCTTGATTCTTTCTGTATTTGGAATTATTGCTATTAAAGTTAATGTTGTAGAATTATTAATTCCTATAACCATATTAGTAACGGCGCTATTTAACCTTTTTACAGCTGGTAAGTCGAACAAGAAAGAAAGCATTAATTTGGTATTTTTTATTGTACTGTTCTTTGGGATTGTTCATGGTTTGGGATTTTCAAATTATTTTAAATCCATTCTTGGCGGAACGGCAACCTCTAAATTACTGCCATTAGGAGAATTTTCCTTAGGTATTGAGTCGGCACAAATTGTAGTTGTTTTTATTGTTTTAGTTTTGTCATATATTGTTCAAACCATTTTTAGGTTTTCTAAAAGAGATTGGACTTTGGTTATGTCAGCATTTATAATAGGGGTAGTATTGCCTATGATTATTGAAAATGAAATTTGGTTTAGATAATAAAATGGAAGATAAAAAGTTAAATAAGTACGATAAAGCCTACCTCAGAATTGCAACAGAGTGGGGGCTTTTGTCCTACTGTAAGCGTAAACAAGTAGGTGCTATTATTGTTCGCGACCGAATGATAATTTCTGATGGATATAATGGAACTCCTTCTGGTTTTGAAAATTGTTGTGAAGACGAAGAAGGATTAACACGTTGGGATGTTTTACATGCAGAAGCTAATGCCATATTAAAGGTGGCAAGATCTACTCAATCCTGCGAAGGAGCAACTTTGTATATTACACTTTCACCCTGTAAAGAATGTAGTAAATTGATACATCAATCGGGTATAAAGAGAGTAGTGTATCACAAAGGATATCGAGATGATTCTGGAATTCAGTTTTTAAAGAAAGCGGGTGTGGTGGTCGAACATATTCCATTATTAGAAGAATAAATGAACATCAATAAAATATATTTGCCTATAATTATTTGTGCAACGCTGTCGTTGGGGATCGTTCTTGGTAAGTATTTTAATAATTCCAATGATGATTTTCTAGTAGCAAAAAGTAGTTCTAAAAACAAACTCAATAAATTAATTGATTTCATTGATAATGAGTACGTTGATGATGTAAATACGGATTCAATTGTGAATATTACAGTTGATAATATTTTAGGACAACTAGATCCACATTCTGTATATGTTCCGCCAAGTGAGCAAGCGCAAGTTGCAGAAAACATGAAAGGTAATTTTGTGGGAATTGGCGTTAATTTTTACATGTATAATGATTCAGTAGCGATAATAAAACCAGTTGAAAATGGCCCTTCGGCAAAAGCGGGAATCAAAGCGGGTGACCGAATTTTATATGCCGATAAGACAAAATTATTTGGTCGTAAATTACCTAGTGATAGTTTATATTCCTATTTAAAAGGAGAGAAAGGCTCGGAAGTATCACTCACTATTTATAGAAAATCGGAGCATAAAAAATTAAAATTAAATATTATCCGAGATGTCATTCCTTTAAAAAGTGTGGATGTTTCATTATTACTAAATGCCAAAACAGGATATATAAAAATAAACCGATTTGCAGAAACCACTTATGAGGAATTTAAAGTTGGTTTGTTGAAATTGAAAAAAGAAGGTGCTCAAACATTGGTTATTGATCTTAGGGATAATGGTGGTGGATACATGGAAGAAGCCATTGAAATTGCTGATGAATTATTGAAAGATAAAGAGTTAATTGTTTTCACCAAAAATAAAAAAGGGAAGGTTGATAAAACCTATGCAACAAAAAAAGGAGACTTTGAAACTGGAAATGTTTTTGTTTTAATTAATGAGAATAGTGCTTCAGCAAGTGAGATTTTAGCGGGTGCTATACAAGATAATGACCGAGGAACTATTGTGGGACGTCGTTCTTTTGGGAAAGGATTAGTACAGCGTGAAATGGATTTTGACGATGGTTCGGCAGTTAGATTAACTGTTGCTAGATATTATACCCCCACTGGTCGCTCTATACAAAAACCGTACACAAAAGGGAATGAATCCTATTTTAAGGAGTCGGAATCTCGATTTGCTAATGGGGAATTGTACGAGAAAGACAGTATTAAAGTAGTGGATAGTCTTAAATTCAAAACGCCAAAAGGGAAACTAGTTTACGGTGGAGGAGGGATTGTTCCTGATGTTTTTGTTCCTATTGCTTTAGAACACGGAAATGAGAACACTGTTTATCTCATGCAATCTGGAATTGTTGGAAATTTTGTTTTCGAACAATTAGACAAAAACCGTACTGTTTTTAAAGGATTGTCTTTAGAGCAATTTGTTGCAAAAATGAACGAAACCGATTTGTATTTTAATGCTTTCCAAAAGTTTCTTTCCAAAAATGGGTTGGATATAAAATTTGTCAAAAACAAGGCGATTGTGAAGCGATACCTTACAGCCGAACTAGCTAGACAGTTTTATGGAGAGAGCAGTTATTATGAGGTGATTTTAAAAGAAGACGCAATGATAAAAGCAGTCTTAAAATAAATACATCTCAATTTGTGCTAGGGTAAGATTTTAATTTTAAAAATAATGATGAAGAAACTCTTTTTTTTACTGGTACTATTATCGACTTTTTCGGGAATTGCACAACAACAATATTCGTTAGAAAAAGACATTCATTATTATTCAGATTCACTAAGTAAAAGTGATAAATATATAGACTCTCAATGTACTTTGGATATTTATTATCCTAAAAAAACGAGCAATTTCGCTACAGTGGTTTGGTTTCATGGAGGAGGACTTACTGGAGGACATAAAGAAATACCAACTGCATTATTAGAAAAAGGTTTCGCAGTAATAGGAGTAGGCTATAGGTTTTCACCCAAAGTGAAAGCACCAGTGTATATTGAGGATGCTGCTGCGGCGATAGCGTGGGCTTTTCAACATATTAGTAATTATGGAGGGAATCCGAATTTAATTTTTTTATCGGGGCATTCGGCTGGCGGTTATCTTACTATGATGGTAGGTCTTGATAAAAAGTATTTAAGTAAGTATGGCATTGACGCCAATAAAATAGCAGGAAACATTCCTTTTAGTGGGCATACAATTACTCATTTTACCATTCGTAAAGAAAAAGGGATGAATGATATTCAGCCTTTAATAGATGAATATGCACCTCTTTATTTTGTTCGTCCTGATGCGCCACCCTTAGTACTTATTACGGGTGATCCTGAATTGGAAATGTTGGGACGTTATGAAGAAAATGCCTATATGTGGCGTATGATGAAACTTGCAGGTCACAAACGTACTACGTTATACAAGCTCGAAGGATTTGATCATGTCTCCATGCCTGAGCCTGCTTTTCCTTTATTGATAAAAGAAGTTAATGCTATTACAAAGGAAATTTTGGAGAAGAAATAAGATTCATTCCGTATCGGTTTCTTAGTAAATTGATTCTTTTTAAGGTCTTTTATTTTTCACTATCCCAATCTTTTCTAAAGCGAATAAGTTCTTTGTCAATCATTACTTTAGATGTATTTAATAAAAATTCAGCATCATCGGAATAGATTGGTGGGAAATAAGTAATCTTTATTTCGGTAGTTGGTTTTCCAAAACATTTTAAAAAATGAGGGATAAAAGTGTCGTCATTTACAAAGGCATCTGATTTTACTTTATAGTCTATTGCAACAGGAATTATTGCTGCTTTTATTTGAGTTGCAGTTTTAAACGAACCATAATTAAAAGGTAATGTGGTGGGTAAAATATCAGTTGTTCCTTCAGGGAAATTAATTATTGAAGATCCTTCATTTAGTGTTTTCTTGATCATGTCACACGTTTTCTGTCTGCTGTCTTGGCACTCTCGTTCAACAAAAATCACTCCTGATATTTTACAGAGATAGCCAATAAGTGGCCATGACGCTACTTCTTTTTTGCCTACAGGATAAGCATGAATATGACTTACAATTACTATTGGATCAAAATAAGAACGGTGATTGGCTACAATTAACCCTTGAGTTTTCGGTAATTCACCATAAACAATAGTGCGGATTCCTAAAATTTGATTTGTTGTTTTTATTATAAAATCACGTAGGATTAGGGCATTGCGATTTGTAGTTTTTTCACTCCAAAAAAAACTTGCCAAATAAAAGGTTAATGAAAAAAAGGAAATATATAGGATAAAAACGATAAGTCTGAGTAGGCCAAGTAGAAATGAAAACATAGTGTTGATTTATAAAAAAGGTAAATCTACTATTAATTTTCTAATATGCTAATTTCTATTTATCTAATGCTGTCGTGCGCATGGGTTTGGATGCCGTTATTCCATAAAGTAAGAATATCTGTAGCTACCGCAGCGCCACTTCCTGCAGCAATAGCCAGCTGGCTTCTCCATCCTGCCAAAGTTCCGATAACATAAATTCCATCAGCGACTTTATGATCTGAATTTTGTAGCTGGATTCGTTGTTTTTCGGGTAGTGCTTTTCGGTGTGGTTCTACATATTGCATTAATCCTTCAATAGCAAACGTATTTGCGGATCCTATACCAATAACAACAATTTTACTTGTATAGGTGTTTTTATTTGTAGTAATAGTAAACTCTGGATAAACCCCTTCAACTTTAAGGACTTTTTCGTTTGGTATTTGCTTTATATGAGGATAAGCCTCTGATAAATGTTGTGTACTTTCTTGTAGTAGAGTAGTCCCTAATGTTCCTGGAGCAATTCCATAGGCATTATTAAAAAGGGCGTCCTGAAGCGAAGATGCTTTTTGATGAGTGATAACTCCAATTTGCTTGTCAGTGACAAAGGATTTGTTTTTTGCAGAACCTAAGACAAGTGCACAAGATATCCCTGAAACTCCACCACCAATAATTAATACATCGAACATAGGTGTTATAACTTATCATTCATTTTTTCTTCTATCTTTTTAGACATTCTAAAAATTAAAAGAATTAATACAGCACAAAACGAAGCGGCAATTCCTATGAAAGCAACTACGCTATCTCCTTGAAACGGGTGTTTGAAGTCTAACAAAGTAATATTGAAAACAATAAGTGCCAATGCTAGAAACACTAATATGTTAGTAAAGATTTTCATAATGTTTTTTTTTTGTTCCGAAAATATAAAAAATATTGAGAGTGTTCTTTTTAAAAAATGTTTTTCTCTTAAAAATCAGATTATATTTACAGAGTACATTAGGGGGTAAATTTATAAAAAAAAATATTAGACAAACAAACCTTTAACATTAGCGCCGAATAATTTAACAGCAATTGCCAGCAAAACAACTCCAAAAACTTTTCTGATGACACCTAAGCCAGATTTTCCAAGCATTTGCTCGATTTTTGAAGATGATTTTAAAACTAGGTAAACGACGATCATATTGAGTAAAATGGCAATAATGATGTTGATTGTATGGTATTGAGATTTTAAGGATAACAAAGTGGTCATGGTTCCAGCGCCAGCAATTAATGGGAAGGCAATGGGAACGATTGAAGCAGTTGTAGATTCCTCTTCGTCCTTATATAAACGAATACCTAAAATCATTTCTAAAGCTAGAAAAAATAATACAAAAGAACCAGCCACTGCAAATGAATTGACATCAATTCCAATTATGTTTAGCAATTCTTCTCCAGCAAAAAGAAATAGAATCATAATGATCATGGCTACAATAGTGGCTTTCTCAGACTGGATATGCCCTACTTTAGTACGTAAATCAACAATAATAGGAATGCTTCCTAAAATATCAATTACGGCAAACAATACCATTCCAACGGTAGCAATTTCTTTCCAACTTAACTCAAACATTTTTTTAATTTTTTATGGGCACAAAAGTACAATTATTTTTGATTTTTAAATGCTTTACGGAGATAGCTATTTCTCTCTCTTTTTTTGATGTAAATTGATTAAAAATGAACTATTTGTGTTAAAAAAAGAAATTGTTCCTAAATAAAAAACAGAGTTGCTGTACGGGTTTATTTATGGTCTTTAATAATAGTGGTTTAAACCGCAGTGGTTTTATTGCTTATGACGCTTTCCTTTGCAACTTGATTACTTTAATGCTACCTTTGCATTCTCAATAGTTATAAAAAAAAGCATGTTTCAATTAGGAAAAACCATCGTTTCAGAAGATATATTAAGCAAAGATTTTGTTTGCAATTTGTCCGCTTGTAAAGGGGCTTGTTGTGTAGACGGAGATGCTGGTGCACCACTAAGTTTAGAGGAGACAAAAATTCTGGAAGAAATCTATCCAAAAGTAAAACCGTTTCTTCGTAAACAAGGAATTGAAGCTATCGAGGCACAAGGAGTTTGGGTAAACGGAACGGATGGTGATCTTGAAACGCCACTGATTGACAATAAAGATTGTGCTTATGTTATTTTTGATGGTAAAACGGCACTTTGTGGTATTGAACAAGCCTACAATCAAGGAATAATTGACTGGAAAAAACCTGTTTCTTGTCATTTATATCCAATACGTGTAAAAGATTTCACTGAATTTGCCGCTGTTAATTATGACAAATGGGATATTTGTGATCCAGCCTGTTCACTAGGTAAAGAGCTTGAAGTACCTGTTTATAAATTTGTAAAAGAGGCTTTAGTTCGAAAATTTGGTGAGGATTGGTATTTAGAGCTTGAAAAAGTGGCTCTTGAGATGAAACTTTAATTCATTTGCATCTTAGATTAAAGTATTTTGTTTTCGATTCGATTATCCGAAACAAATTGTCTATTAATTTTTATTTGGAAGGAAAAAATTTAACAAAAAAACATTGTTAAATCATTGTATTTGGATTTTAAAAATCCTATGTATTACGGTGCTTAACGACACTTTTAAATTTTTAAAATACTGTTTTTCAGTCAATTGTATTTACGTCAAAAAAGAATCCTAATTTTTATGTTTGTTAAAAACTAGTGCCGATTGTGGATAAGTTTGGCTTTTAATAATGGCAATATTTTCCAATCTTTGTAATCCACGGAATACATAAATTTTCAAAAAATAAACAACTACAATGTCGCAAATTGAACCAATATTACAAGAGAATAAAAATCGTTTCGTAATTTTTCCTATCAAGCACCATGATATATGGGAATTTTATAAAAGTATGGAAGCTAGTTTTTGGACAGCTGAAGAAATAGATTTATCACAAGACTTAAATGACTGGAATAATAAACTTTCTGATGACGAGCGTTATTTTGTAAAACATATCTTAGCTTTTTTTGCTGCTTCAGATGGTATCGTAAATGAAAATTTAGCTGAAAATTTTGTAAACGAAGTACAATATGCGGAAGCAAAATTCTTTTATGGTTTTCAAATCATGATGGAGAATATTCATAGTGAAACGTATTCTTTATTAATTGATACTTATGTAAAAGATGAAGCTGAGAAAGATGAATTGTTTAATGCATTAGAAGTTTTCCCTGCCATTAAGAAAAAAGCAGATTGGGCTTTACAATGGATTGAATCGGATTCATTTGCAGAACGATTAATTGCTTTTGCAGCAGTAGAAGGGATTTTCTTCTCGGGAGCATTTTGTTCTATTTACTGGTTGAAAAAACGTGGATTAATGCCTGGATTAACTTTTTCTAATGAGTTGATTTCTCGTGACGAAGGAGTTCATTGTGATTTTGCAGTGCATTTACACAACCATCACTTGGTGAATAAAGTGCCAAAAGAAAGAATTAGAAGTATTATTGTAGATGCGTTAAACATCGAAAGAGAATTTATTACGGAATCACTTCCTGTGAGTTTGATAGGGATGAATGCAGTTTTGATGACTCAATATTTAGAGTTTGTGGCTGATAGATTATTGGTGGAATTAGGTTGTGAAAGAGAATACAATACTACAAATCCTTTTGATTTCATGGATATGATTTCGTTGCAAGGGAAAACCAATTTCTTCGAAAAGAAAGTGGCTGAATATCAAAAATCAGGTGTGATGAACACGGATGGTGATGCTCAAAAAATATCTTTTGATGCTGATTTTTAGAAATTAGCTTTTAGGTTACCGGTGGCAGCTAGCCCCGATGGAAGGGAATATCCTTTGTGTTTTTTTCTTTAAAAAACACAAAGATAGGAATGAGAGCGGGATTAGCTTCCCAAAAAAAATTAACAAATACCCAAAAAATAGAAAAGGGATTTTCTGTTTTTTAAAAAACAATTGAGCTTATGTATGTAATTAAAAGAGATGGTCACAAAGAACCAGTAATGTTTGACAAAATCACGGATAGAATTAAAAAGCTATGCTATGGTTTAAATGATTTGGTAGATGCTGTGAAAGTGGCAATGCGTGTTATTGAAGGACTTTACGATGGGGTTTCGACATCAGAATTGGATAATTTGGCAGCTGAAACAGCAGCGTCAATGACTATCGCACACCCTGATTATGCTCAATTAGCGGCTCGAATTGCCATTTCAAATTTACATTCGAATACTAACAAATCGTTCTCAGAAACGATGAACGAAATGTTTCATTATGTTAATCCAAGAAATGGTCAAAAAGCACCATTATTATCAGAAGAAGTACATAAAGTAATTCAAGAAAATGCTGAATTTTTAAATTCACATATTATATATAATAGAGATTTTAACTACGATTATTTTGGTTTCAAAACATTAGAACGTTCTTATTTGCTTAAAATAAACGGGAAAATTGTAGAGCGACCACAACATATGTTGATGCGTGTTTCTGTGGGGATTCACTTGGATGATTTAGATTCTGTTTTAGAAACGTATGACTTAATGTCTAAAAAGTTCTTTACACATGCTACGCCAACCTTGTTTAATTCAGGAACTCCAAAACCTCAAATGTCTTCTTGTTTCCTTTTGGCTATGCAAGATGATAGTATTGATGGAATTTATGATACGTTGAAGCAAACGGCAAAAATTTCTCAATCAGCAGGTGGAGTAGGTCTTTCTATTCATAATGTTCGTGCGACAGGTTCTTATATACGTGGTACTAACGGAACGTCAAACGGGATTGTTCCTATGTTGCGTGTGTTTAATGATACAGCACGTTATGTAGATCAAGGTGGAGGAAAACGTAAAGGAAGTTTTGCTATTTACATCGAAACGTGGCATGCGGATATCTTTGACTTCTTAGACTTGAAAAAGAATACTGGAAAAGAAGAAATGCGTGCTAGAGATTTATTCTTTGCGATGTGGACTTCAGATTTATTCATGAAGCGTGTACAAGAAGACGGGAATTGGACTTTAATGTGTCCTAACGAATGCCCTGGATTGTATGATGTGTATGGTGAAGAATTTGAAAAAATGTACACTGATTATGAAAAAGCAGGTAAAGGTAGAAAAACGATCAAAGCGCATGAATTGTGGGAGAAAATTCTAGAATCTCAAATCGAGACTGGAACGCCATACATGTTATATAAAGATGCGGCTAACCGTAAATCAAACCAAAAGAATTTAGGAACGATTCGTTCGTCTAACTTGTGTACGGAGATTATGGAGTACACCTCTCCAGATGAGGTAGCGGTTTGTAACCTAGCTTCACTTTCATTACCAATGTTTGTTGAGAATGGAAAATTTGATCATGACGCTTTGTATAAAGTGACCAAACGTGTTACAAGAAACTTAAATAAAGTAATCGATAGGAATTATTATCCTGTTGAAGAGGCTAAAAACTCTAATATGCGTCACAGACCAATTGGTCTTGGAGTACAAGGATTAGCGGATGCATTTATTATGTTGCGTTTGCCTTTTACATCTGATGAGGCTAAAAAACTAAACCAAGAAATTTTTGAAACTTTATATTTTGCAGCTGTAACGGCTTCAATGGAAATGGCCAAAGAAGAAGGGCCGTATTCTACTTTCAAAGGGTCACCAATTTCTCAAGGAGAATTCCAACACAATTTGTGGGGAATGAAAGATGAAGAACTATCTGGTCGTTGGGATTGGGGTTCTTTAAGAAAAGAAGTGGTTGAACATGGAGTTCGTAACTCTTTATTGGTAGCGCCTATGCCAACAGCTTCTACTTCACAAATCTTAGGTAACAATGAAGCATTTGAACCTTATACGTCTAATATTTATACTAGAAGAGTACTTTCGGGTGAGTTTATTGTAGTGAACAAACATTTGTTACATGACTTAGTAGAACGTGGTTTATGGAACGAAACGTTGAAACAAGAATTGATGCGTAATAACGGTTCAGTTCAGGACTTAAACATTCCGCAAGATTTGAAAGAACTGTATAAAACTGTTTGGGAAATGTCAATGAAAGATATTATAGATATGTCACGTCAACGTGGTTATTTTGTAGATCAATCTCAATCATTGAACTTGTTTATGCAAAATGCTAACTATTCTAAATTGACTTCTATGCATTTCTATGCATGGCAATCTGGATTGAAAACAGGAATGTATTATTTAAGAACGAAAGCGGCAGTGGATGCGATTAAATTTACATTGAACAACGATAAAAAAACAGAACCAATAGAAATTAAAGAACAAGAAGTTGCAATTGCAGTGGAAGCAGTAGAACCAGCGGCCATGAGTGCCGAGGAATACAGAGCAATGATTGAACTGGCTAAAAATGCAGGTCCAGACGATTGTGAAATGTGTGGTAGTTAATATTTAGTTATAAAAAACAAAACCCTTGCTTATTAGTATTTAATTGCAAGGGTTCTTTATGTATTTTAAATGTGATTTCATCAATTCTTATTGTGAGAAATTGATAAGATTACTATGGGTATAAAAAAAGAAACGCCTCAAGAGAGGCGTCGGACTAAAGATGCTATCTTTAGTGTTGTTTATGTGTTGCAAATATAAGTAAAAAATGATGAGTGAAACAAATGTTTTAACAAAAAAAGAAAGAGTTATCGTTTATATAGATGGTTTTAACTTATATTTTGGGATGTTAGAAGCTGGGCTTGATTATTGTAAGTGGCTGGATTTGATTCTTTTGTCTAATAATTTATTGCAATCTAATCAGGTTTTAGTAGAGGTTAAGTATTTTACTAGTAGGGTAAGTAATAATCCTGAAAAGCAGAAAAGACAAAATACATACATTGAAGCACTTGAGGCTATCGGCGTTAATATTTTTTTTGGAAATTATCAGTCTGATAAAATTGAATGTAAAAGATGTCAAAATGTTTGGCCTAAATTTAACGAGAAAATGACTGATGTTAATATTGCAACACAAATTTTGATTGACGCTTATCAAGATAAATATGATATGGCAATGTTGATTTCTGGCGATAGTGATTTAGTTCCTCCAATGAGAGCAGTACATGAAATTTTTAAGAACAAAAGAGTTTTTGCTGCTTTTCCACCAAAAAGGCATAATCAATCTGTTTCATTGGTTGCAAAAGGGTCATTAACTATTGGTCGAAAAAAACTTGTAGATAGTCAATTTCAACTAGAAGTTATAAAGAAAGATGGATATGTTTTGAAAAAGCCAAAACATTGGTCATAATATAAAGAGCAGCTATCAATTTTGATAGCTGCTCTTTATTTGGAGTTATTTCGGTTTTTAATTGCAACTCAAAAAGCTAAACCGTTCTTTTTGTGAGGTATAATTATATAAAACTAACAAATAATTCTATAAAATGATTGAGCTGCATAGGAGGTATATTTGTAATATCAAATGGCAGAATTATGAGAGCAATTGAAAAAACTAAGGAAATAAGCAAAAAAATGATACATTTATTTTATGCTACTTGTACTAATGAATTGATTGTTTATTCAAAACAAGCTAGTAATATCGAGATATTTATTTTAGCCTTTTTTATAGAATGCAATCGTCTTTTTATTGCCGACAGTTTTTTCATGGATGTGTTTAAAAAATGAATTGAAGACTAACTCGTGTTGGCTTTTGCTAGATCGAGGATTATATTTTAAAATACAGAGTTGCCTTTTTAGGTAGCTTTTTTTTGTTCTGCCTATTCTTTATTTTTTATAAAATAGATTGATTATACTTCATAATCGTGAATATTCTGATTAATATTTTAAGAATAATTCACTATATTTGAGTAGGTTATGGTTTATTAAAATTCTTTTTTAAATTCTTAAAAAAAGCAATTATGAAAAATAAAACATTTACAATTACAGATCATTTGCTTGCTAGTCAAGGGCAGCGTTTCTTGAATCTACTACTTGACTTACTTTTCATTTATATTATTATTTTAAGCGTAGGGACATCCATTATTTTGATAGCAGATGTTGCTAATAAATTTACGGTCTCTGATTGGGTTGAAACCCTAAGTTGGACCGCAATTTTATCCTATGGCTTGTTAATACTGTTTCTTTATTATTTTTTAACCGAGGTTTATTTCTCAAGAACACTAGCTAAATTAGTTACCAGAACTATCGTGGTTAAAAGTGATGGTTTAAAGCCTACAATCGATATGATTTTTATTCGAACTATTTGTCGTTTTATCCCTTTTGAGGGCTTGTCCTACTTAGGATCCGTTTCTTGGGGATGGCATGATCGCTTTTCAGGGACTTATGTAGTTAAGAAAAGGAAATTAGCGAAAAGCATACAGTACTTTAATCATCCAGAAGAATTTGGTAGAGCCGAATAATCAAAAAACCCTAGTGCGTATGAGACACTAGGGTTTTTGCTTTCAATTAAATAGTGGCGGTATTGGTAACGGCAATTCGCATTTTTTTAGCTGCGGCAACCATTTCGATCAATGCTTTTTTGGTTTCATTCCAATGGCGTGTTTTTAAACCACAGTCTGGGTTGACCCACAATTGATCAATAGGTATCACGGCAGCTGCTTTTTCTAATAAATGAACCATTTCTTGACTCGATGGAACGCGTGGTGAATGAATGTCATATACGCCAGGTCCAATCTCGTTTGGGTATTTGAAATAAGCAAAGGCGTCTAGTAATTCCATTTGGGAACGGGAACATTCTATTGTAATCACATCCGCATCCATATCGGCTATATTCTGAATGATATCATTGAACTCGCTATAACACATGTGTGTGTGAATTTGAGTGTCATCTTTTACACCACTTGCCGAAATTCTAAAAGCTTTTACGGCCCAATCTAAATAGGCTGCCCATTCTTCTTTGCGCAATGGCAATCCTTCTCTAATGGCTGGTTCGTCAATCTGTATGATTTTGATTCCTGCTTGCTCTAGATCTACCACTTCATCACGAATCGCTAAGGCAATTTGCGTGCAGGTTTCTGATCTTGGTTGGTCATTACGTACAAATGACCATTGCAAGATAGTTACGGGTCCTGTAAGCATTCCTTTAACCCATTTAGGTGTTAAGGATTGTGCAAACTCGGCCCATTTGACTGTCATAGGTTTTGGACGAGATACATCACCATAAATAACGGGTGGTTTTACACAACGACTTCCGTAGCTTTGAACCCAACCGTTTTTTGTAAAAGCAAATCCATCGAGTTGTTCTCCAAAATATTCCACCATATCATTACGCTCAAATTCACCATGTACTAAAACATCAATGCCAGACTCTTCTTGAAAACGGATGGTTTCTTCGGTTTCTTTTCGAAGAAGGTCGTCATATTCCAATTGGGATAAGTCTCCTTTTTTAAATTTGGCTCTCCAGCTACGTACTTCAGGAGTTTGTGGGAATGAACCAATAGTGGTGGTTGGGAACAACGGTAATTGTAAAGCGTCAATTTGTTGTTGTCTTCTCACCGAAAAAGGGCTTTTTCTTCTCGAATCTTCTTCGACAATACTAGCAACTCTGTTTTTTACAGCCTCATTGTGAATGATTGTTGCTTTTTTTCTGTTGTTATTTGCCAATGTATTTTCTTCAAAAACAGCTTGATCGTTCTCCGTAATTTCGTTCGAAGCTAAATTTCTTAGAACAACAACCTCGTCCACTTTTTGTTTGGCGAAAGCCAGCCATTGTTTAATTTCTGGAGTGAGCGTTTCGTCATTGGTTTCTAAATCTAGGTCACATGGCGAATGAATTAAAGAGCAAGATGGAGCAATAAAAATACGGTCAGTTCCAAGAGCATCCTTAGCTTTCTGGATTAGTGCTAACGATTTTTTGAAATCATTTTTCCAAATGTTTCTACCGTCAATAACTCCTAGTGAAAGCGAAGTTGTTTTTGCTAATAAATTAGATTCTAGAATATCGTCTAGTTGCAATGAACAACGCACTAAATCCAAGTGGAAAGTATGAACTGGAAGGGATAAAGCAGTTGCTAAATTTTCTCCGAAGCAATCAAAATAGTTGGCAAGAATGATTTTGATGTTTGGGAATTTTTCATTGATTTTAGTATATACATACACTAATGCGGCTCTTTCAATATCCGTTAGATTTAAAGCCAAAAAAGGTTCGTCAAACTGAACATATTCTACTTTTTCCTCTTGTAATTTTTGTAAAATGTCAAAATAAACAGGAAGTAGTTTATTGATGAGGTCAATTCTATGAAAACCTTCTTGCTTTTCTTTTCCAAGAAGTAAATAAGAAACGGGTCCTATAATTACAGGTTTAGTTTGAAATCCTGCTGCTTTTGCCTCTTTGTATTCGTCAATAATTTTTTCTGAAAACAATTCGAATTCTTGATTTTTAGAAAATTCAGGTACAATATAATGGTAATTAGTATCAAACCATTTGGTCATTTCCATGGCTACAACATCTTGACCTTCTTTTTGAGCGCCTCTTGCCATAGCAAAATATAAATCGAGCACCGAATTCTCTTTTGCGAAAGCTTTATACTGCTCGGGAATAACGCCAAGCGTTAAAGATAAATCAAGTACTTGATCGTAAAAAGAGAAGTCATTTGACGGAATTAAATCAATTCCAGCATTAAATTGAAGTGCCCAGTTTTCTTTTCGGATGTTTTTTCCTGTAGAAATAAGTTCTTCGGCTGTGATTTTACCAGACCAGTATAATTCACTTGCTTTTTTTAATTCTCTGTTGCTGCCTATTCTTGGATAACCTAAATTGTTTGTTTTCATTTTTTAGTATTTATTTCTAAACAAAGGTATAAGCTTAGTATTAAATACTTAATTTTGGCCTTTAACTAAGTAATATGAACTGTATATTGTAAAAAATACAGTATTTAATTTTGTTTAGTATTTAAATAAATAACATTAGCAGTAAAAAACACTATGGAAAATCTAGATGCAACCGACATACAAATTCTAAAACACCTTCAAGAAGACTCTAATATCAACATAAAAGACCTAGCGAGTAAGTTGTTCTTAACCGCAACACCAGTTTACGAGCGTATAAAAAGATTGGAAAGGGAAGGATATATTATGAAATATGTCGCTTTATTGGATAAACAAAAAATGAATTTGGGTATGATTGTTTTTTGTAACGTACGATTAAAAGAGCACGCTCGAAATGTAGGTAGCAATTTTGTTAAAGATATTGTTGCACTTCCTGAAATCATAGAATCGTACAATATTGCTGGAGATTATGATTTTATGCTGAAAATATTAGTCAAGGATATGGCAAGTTATCAGGACTTTGTAATGAATAAATTGTCCACGATTGACAATATAGGGAATACCCAAACTATTTTTGTAATGGGGGAAATTAAGCATAGTACGGCCTTGAATTTTTAATAGCAACAATATTTTTTGTCGTTTTAGGAGCAGACGGTTTATTGGTTTTAGCAACAATGGTCCCGCTTTTCGCTATATCTCTAGTGTTTGCTTTCGCTTACACTAGAGGATGTCGCTACAATCGGGGCTAGCGATTACAATTGGTAGTTTTTAAGTAAATTTCCATTGGAAGTATCAATTTGGTGAAAACCAAATCCATTAATTAAAAGACTTTATTTTAATTTTAAAATAGCATTAACCGCATTTTCGGCAGCAATTACAGCCCCTTCCATATAACCAGGAAATTGATTTGCTGTTTCTGTCCCTGCAAAAAACAAACGATTTTCACAGTAAGATTCTCTAAATAAAGGATGTCCATTGTTTTGATGCGGATACATAAAACCAATTTGGTTAGTACTTTTGGTTTGTTTTTCTTGTGCCCAAACTGTTTCGTGATAAGACGTAAAATCTAATGCATCCTTACCAAAAACCTTAACCAATTGTGTTTTTAATTTTTCTAAACGTTCTGTTTTAGAATACATTTCCATTCCAGAACTAATAAAACCGCAAAGGGCAAATTTATCTAAGGAAACATTTGATTGATCGTAGAACTCGGTTATTGGACCCACATTGCTAAATAAAGTACCCGAATAATTCTTATTGCGCCAAAACGGTACTGCATAGACAAAAGCAACTTTAATAGAATCTTGCATCCAAGTATGCGTTTTATTTGCGATATCAGTTAGTTTTTGTGGAAGAGCAGGAGTAACGATAATTTCATTTGTAAACAAAGCTGGTGGCAAAGTCGAAATCACATAATCAGCCTCGAAAGATTGATTTTGAGTTTTAATTTGAATCTTTTCATTTTCAAAGTCAAGACTAGAAACGGTTTCGTTTAAGTGAATAGGAACAGTTGTTAGTTTGTTTTTTAAGGTGTCAATAAGTTGGCTTGTGCCACCCGAAACACGATAACTTGGGCTATTTTCTGGAATCTGGATTTCTTGTACTGCAGCTGCCGAAAATGGTTCGAAATAGGAAGTGCCTTGCATGAATTGTTCAAAATAATCCAATTCTAGTTCGCTTAAAAGATTTCTAAAGTTAACATGAATAGCATTAAACCAGGTCGCGCCCATTTCGACCTGAGCGGTATCTGTATTTATGGTGTGAATTCGTCCGCCTACGCGTTCTCTGGCTTCGATAATTTCGATTTCAAAACCTTTGTTTTGTAAGCGATAAGCAGTTAATAATCCGCTTAATCCTGCTCCCAATATGATTATTTTTTTGGACATTGCTCTAGTAGTTATTGGTTGTAAAAATACAATCTGTTTGTTTAAAAATGGTTTTGTAGTATCAATTTATTAAATAATCTTATTGTTGTTTTTAATCATTTTTAAATGATAACTCCATTTAAGGCAAGGTTTTCTTTGGGCTCTTTTATAAATCAAGATAAACCTATTTTTAGTTATTGGTATTTCTCTATCTTTGAATAATTATCCAAATATTCAAATTCGACAAAAACAGTATGAACTGGGAACAACTTTTATCATTAAAACGACAAGGCGACACAAGCAAAAGATTACGTATTGAACAAGATGACACCCGTTTGGGTTTTGAAGTAGATTACGACCGTATTATTTTCTCTGCCGCTTTTAGAAGTTTACAAGATAAAACACAGGTAATTCCCCTTTCGAAAACCGACTTTGTACACACTCGATTGACGCATAGTTTAGAAGTTTCAGTTGTGGGACGTTCTTTAGGTCGATTAGTAGGTAAAAAAATAATTGATAAATACCCACATTTAAAAGAAGTTCATGGCTACCATATGAATGATTTTGGCGCTATTGTAGCAGCAGCTTCATTGGCTCACGATATAGGGAATCCTCCTTTTGGTCATTCTGGAGAGAAAGCAATTGGAGAGTATTTTTCAATTGGAAAGGGTAAACAATACAAAGACCAATTGTCTAACAAAGAATGGCAGGATTTAATTGATTTTGAAGGAAATGCCAATGGTTTTTCGGTGCTTACAGCAAGCCGACCAGGAATTGAAGGCGGACTTCGTATTTCGTTTGCGACACTTGGTGCTTTTATGAAATATCCAAAGGAAAGTTTGCCTAAAAAACCAACCAAAAATATTGCTGATAAAAAATACGGATTCTTCCAAACGGATAAAAAGTTTTTTGAACATGTGGCTAAAGACATGGGTATGATTCCTAATAAGTCGGGCAGTGATATTGGATTTGAAAGACATCCACTGGCTTATTTAGTAGAGGCCGCGGATGATATTTGTTATACGATTATTGATTTTGAAGATGGAATTAATTTGGGATTAGTTTCTGAGGATTTTGCCTTGGAATATTTAATCAAATTGGTAAAAGACAGTATTGATACTTCAAAATACAAAACATTAGAAACAAAGGAAGACCGAATCAGTTATTTACGTGCTTTAGCTATTGGTAGTTTAATCAATGATGCTGTAAAAGTTTTTGTGGATAATGAAGAAGCAATTTTAAATGGAAAATTCCCGCATGCTTTGACCGATAAAAGTAAATACAAAGCACAAATGGATGATATCATCAAAATCAGTGTGAATAATATTTATCAAAGTCGCGAAGTGATTGAAAAGGAAATTGTAGGCTACCAAATTATTCAAACATTACTAGATAAATTCATTACTGCATATGATAATAAATTTAATGGGAAGGCGTCTAATTATGATGAACTTATTTTAAAGATGTTACCTGAAAAGCATCATTTAGAAAAAGAAAATCTGTACGAAAGACTCTTGCATATCTGTCATTATATTTCCTTATTAACAGACGGAAATGCATTAGAATTATTCAATACCATTAACGGAAAAAAAGGAATTTAGTATTAGAAAAGATAAACAATCCCAACTCCTAATACTTGTTTTAATTGAAGTTTAGGACCAACAGTGACTTGTACGCCACCAACATCTTCTTTAGCTTTAATATCGTCGTCGTAAATAAGATGAACCCCTATGTTGGTTCTCACATGTTCGTTTACGACTAAATCCAGCGATAAATCGTAATCTACATCAATATTCCCAAAGTGATGGATGTAATCAGAATATAAACTTAAACGATTTTCAAGGGTGATGTTTTTTAAAATTTCTTGTTTATAATATCCAGTCAATAAAAAACCAAGCTCAATTTTTGATTTTTCTCCTTGTCTAATTAGATTTCCGTTAATGTCATAAATTGCTTTTTCAACCCCAAAAGATCCTTGATTGGCTAATCTTTGATCCATAACAAAAGTCATTTTAGAAGTAAAAGGGGATAGATAAAGCATTCTGTCTTTCTTTTTTGTAGCATATTCAGCTCCTAGACCTAAAAATACATAAGCTGGAGCAAAAGGTTTTGAAACAGAAATCTCTTTGTTTGGGTAGGAGTAACCATCCGTAAACTGAGTATTAAAATTAAATTTGGCGGTATGATACCAGTTTGAAATAGTGTCATTTCTATATCCAAAAGCAGAATTAAACTGGAAGACATCATCTGTTTTGCGAAGTTCAACCCCATCTTGTTTATTCAACCCGTAACGCATAATCAGTTCGTTTGACCAATTGTAATTGTCCTTGGTGTATATTCGGTTAAATTTGGTTTTCAATAAACCGGAAATAGAACTAGTTCCCCCAGCGTTCCAATTGACAAAGGCAATCTCTGATATGTCAAAACCTATTTTGTTTTTTTTAACCCAATGTGTAATCGTGTCTTTTACTTTAGGTTCAGGAAGTATAGTGGTTATAATTTTCTGTGAAAAGGTGTTAATAGAGAACAAAAATAGAAGACAAGCGAAAGAAAGTAGTTTGGTCATGGGTCGATTCGTTAAAGGGCGCAAAATAATTATTTTCATTTAGTTGAAAAAATTAATTCCAAACTTTTAACGTCAATTTTGCAAATTTGTTGTTGTTCTAATACACTTCCTTGCTCAATAAATAGATCAGGGATTCCTAATGTATTTATTTTAGTAGTATATTCGTTTTGAGATGCAAATTCTAAAACTGCTGATCCAAATCCTCCAGTTATTGACCCATCTTCTATCGTTATGATTGATTTATGCTTTTTAAATATAATGTGTAGTTCCTTTTCGTCCAAAGGTTTAACGAAAGGAAAGTCAAAATGGGAGATTGTTTCTGGATTATTTAAATTATCCAAAGCCTCGATGACATTTTTTCCGATGGTTCCATTAGAAAGTACGGCTACTTCGCTTCCCTTTTTTAAACAAGTTGCTTTTCCAATTTCGATTTCTTCATAATTTCCTAGATGTTTGGATTGCCAATCAGGTGTTACGCCACGGCCTCTAGGATAGCGAATAGCGATAGGGTTTTTTAGACCTAACTGGGCAGTGTATAAAATGTTTTGAAGGGCAATTTCATTTAAAGGGGCATAAATAATCATATTTGGAATACAGCGTAAATACGAAATATCAAAAACACCATGATGCGTTGCGCCATCTTCGCCAACTAAACCAGCACGATCCAAACAAAATATAACAGGTAAGTTTTGTATTGCGACATCATGAATCACTTGGTCGTAAGCGCGCTGTAAAAAGGTCGAGTATATATTACAAAAAACGATCATGCCTTGAGTAGCCATTCCTGCTGAAAGTGTTACTGCATGTTGCTCTGCAATTCCAACATCAAAAGCACGTTCAGGAAGTGCTTCCATCATAAATTTTAGGGAACTTCCTGAGGGCATAGCTGGTGTGATACCTATAATTTTTTTATTTTTTCTGGCTAAATCTAATACGGTTAAACCAAAAACATCTTGGTATTTTGGAGCAAGATTTTCTTCCGACTTTAAATGAATTTCTCCCGATTTGGCATCAAATTTTCCAGGAGCATGGTATTTTACCTGATCTTCCTCAGCTTGTTTTAGCCCTTTTCCTTTTGTAGTTATCACATGAAGGAATTTTGGGCCTTTTATTTTTTGTAATCGTTTTAGTTCTTTGATAACTGCAAAAATATCATGACCATCAATAGGTCCTGAATAGTCAAAATTCAGGGACTTAATCATGTTGTTTTGTCTTGGATTCTTTCCTTCTTTTACAGCAGTTAGATAGTTTTTTAAAGCACCTACACTAGGGTCGATGCCAATAGCATTATCATTAAGAATTACCAATAAATTAGCATCGGTAACGCCAGCATGATTTAATCCTTCAAAAGCCATTCCGGAGGCGATGGAGGCGTCCCCAATGACTGCTATGTGTTGTTTTTCAAAGTCTCCGTTTAAATTTGAAGCAATTGCCATTCCTAATGCGGCCGAAATAGAAGTAGAGGAGTGACCTACGCCAAAGGCATCATAGATGCTTTCACTTCTTTTAGGGAAGCCAGATATACCGCCTAATTGCCTATTGGTATGAAAAGTTTCTCTTCTACCAGTCAATATTTTATGTCCGTACGCTTGATGACCTACATCCCAAATCAATAAATCCTCTGGAGTATTTAATACATAATGCAAGGCAATCGTAAGTTCAATCACGCCCAAACTAGCCCCTAGATGACCTTCTTTTACGGATACAATATCAATGATAAAATTACGTAATTCTTTAGCTACCTGAGGAAGTTGCGCTTCGTCAAGTTGGCGTAAATCGGTTGGGGTATTTATCTTTGAAAGTAAATTAGCTGACATAAAGCAAATGTACGATTTGAAATTGTATTTTTACATTCGATAAAAAAGTTGTTAGATAAAGATTAACAAACATAAGGATGATTCACAAAGAATTTAAAATTTGTGAATTTGTAGCTATTATTATGGAAAACATTTTCACCGACGAATATTTTATGAAAAAGGCTTTGAATGAGGCCGAAATAGCTTTTGAAAAAGGAGAAATTCCTGTTGGTGCCATTATTGTGATTAATAATACAATTATAGCCCGGTCTCATAATTTGACAGAATTATTGAACGATGTGACGGCACATGCTGAAATGCAAACCATAACGGCAGCGGCTAATTATCTTGGGGGAAAATATTTGAAAGATTGCACGCTTTATGTTACGCTGGAGCCTTGCCAGATGTGTGCCGGAGCTTTGTATTGGAGCCAGATTTCTAAAATTGTTTTTGGAGCCAGTGATTTGCAGCGCGGTTTTCAAAAAATGGGAACGCAACTACACCCAAAAACAACTGTTGTTCATAGTGTTCTAGCAGATGAAGCTGCCGAATTGATGAAGCGGTTTTTTGCTGGAAAAAGGAAGTGATTTTTTAAAAACCCAAAAGCGATAATTTGATTAAAGGTTAGACAAGTATTTAGTAAGTTTCTCCCGTATTTATTGCATGATTATAGCCGCTGGTTTTTAGATCAGCCCACTCCCAGCCATCATCTTTAATAAGTGACAGTAATAATTGACGTCTGGTTTTTAGTTTTTCATATTCTAAATCTACCTTTTCACCGGATATAATTTTTATTCCTTTATTCTCAAGGGCTGTAAGTTTTAGTATGGGTGGGATTTCTTTACCAGGTACTATAAAAGTGGCTGGAAGAGTAACGAGATAGCTAGAAATGGCTTTCCTCAATCTAATAAGAATGTTTTTTGAAGGTCGTTGGTCTACTGGAATATTATAAAGTAATATAGTAAGCATCTCGTCAAGGTTCGTAAGATTGAGAACAAAGGCTTCTTTTCTGTCTGAGGAATGAAAAAAGTGCAAGACAGAATAGGCTTTATGATTTTGGGCGTGTAAAATGATAGAATCTATGAGGCTTATAAAAGGTTGTTCCAGCTCTTTAAAATCTTTTCCATTCCAATAATTCAATAGAATTTCTTCTGCCGATCCACCAAGTGTATTGATATAAACACTTATTTTTCTTTTCATTATTTCAGCTGAAACCACTGGAATTAAATAGGTAATCGCTATAGAAATCAAAATCAAACCTGTAAAAGAAAGTATGGCAGTAAGTATGTCCCAAAATTCACCTGAGGATTCCATGTCACCTAAACCTAAAGTAGATAGTGTATAGCCAGTATAATAAATCTTATTAATAATTGTCGTTTTCGAATTTGTTTCAACATTCATAATTGAATTAGGATCACTAATGAACAACAAGCTAGCCGATATCCATATAAGAAAAAGCCAGTTAATCAGAATCGAAACTAAAATAAAAGCTCCTCCAAGTTCTAAAACTTTTTTGCGTCCTGTTTTTTTATTAATGACCAATAATAGACTCCAAATAGATTTGGATAACCTTTTTGAAATAAAACCGGCTCCACGAACGGATAATGATGTATTTATTAAATCGGAAGTAGTTACCAAAAGGAGAATGATTCCTAGAAAAAAAACAAAATAGTTCATAGTATTTATTTTAATCTTATCAAAAATTCAACATTAATGTTGGTCTTGTCTAGTAGTTTAGCTATAGTTAGGCAACTAATATAGGGAATAAACAGTTAATATAGTGTCGTTCTTAGAAGGTGAAAATAAAGACTCAAATTAAATTGACTTTGATTTGTGATTTAATCCTTTTTAATCTCACTGGGTTTCCTATTTCTTTGTTTTCTATAATAATTTGAGAGATGACTTTCATCAGTAAAACCAAATTCATATGCAATTTGTTTAATTGACATTTGTTTATGAATTATTCTTTTTTCAATTAGTTGTATTTTTAGGTTATTGATATAGTCTCTATAAGTTAGAGAAAAATTGCGTTTAAAATAAGTACCAAAATACGTATGGGATATATTGAAATGATTGGCAATTGTTTTGATTTGAACTAGTTTTGGATTGTAAATATTTTGATGAATATAGGAAATGATTTGATCGTTATCAATAGCGTTTCCTGTGATTTGCATATTCATGCTGCGCATAGTTTCCTTGATTAGCCCAAAAATAGAAAGTATTTGATAGAAAATGATTGGTGAACTTGAAATGTTTGTTTTGCAATTGTACTTAGTGATGTTTTCGATTGTATTTTTTAGTATTATTTTGCAAGTTTCATCGAATCTCAAAACATTTTCTTTTAGAGATTGGTCTCGCATGAAATTCTCTGGTGTGTTTAAAAGAAACTCGTCACAAGAAAGTTTTTTGTTTGAGTTAAAATAAGTGTCGGTGAATTTTATAAAGACAAATCGAGTACTTTTTTTAATGTCAAAATAATGTTCATCATCAGGTGAAATCACAAATAAATCTCCAGCTCTATAGGGTAATAGATTTTTGTTTAAATGATGAATTCCGTTTCCTTTTAAGATGTAGATGATTTCGTAATAGGTGTGACTATGCGTTGGGAGGTGAAACTTTTCTTCTTCAAATTCATCAATAACTAATGACTCAAATTGATTTAACTTTTTCATAACGGATAACTACAAGTTTATAGTGTAAATCTACAATTTATTCCATTGCTTAATAAATAAATTTGCAAAATCTAATAGCAGCTTATTTTAAAAAAAGCTGCATATTCAAATAATTAATTTTTTTTACATGAAAAAAAGTCTTTTTTCTCTTTTGTTGGGTGGGCTAACAATAGGAATAACAGAGTTTGTAATGATGGGACTATTGCCTGATATCGCCTCTGATTTAAAAATATCCATTCCAGTTGCTGGATATTTAATTTCGGCTTATGCCTTAGGTGTTGTTATTGGTGCGCCCTTAATTGTAATAATAGCGAGAAATGAGCCGCCAAAGAAGATATTGCTGATATTAGCAGCAATGCTTGCTTTTTTTAATTCATTATCTATAATTGCACCATCTTATAGTTTGCTGTTTATTTCACGTTTGCTTTCTGGATTGCCACATGGAGCTTTTTTTGGTGTTGGTGCCGTGGTTGCTACTCGTCTTGCCGATAAAGGGAAAGAAGCGCAAGCTATATCAATTATGTTTTCTGGTTTAACGATTGCCAATCTTGCTGGGGTGCCTATTGGAACTTATATAGGACATCATTTTGCTTGGCGTTATACTTTTATAATAATTGCTTTTATTGGTATGATCACATTTGTTGCTCTTTACTTTTGGATGCCAAATTTAGAAGCTAGAGCAAAACAAACAGTTAAGAGTCAATTGCAATTTTTTAAGAGACCGGAAGCTTGGTTGGTTATTTTAATTACAGCCATCGGAACTGGAGGATTATTTTGTTGGATTAGCTATATCGCTCCGTTGCTCACAGAAGTGTCACAATTCTCTGCTTCAGATGTTTCATATATATTGGTTTTAGCTGGGTTTGGGATGGTTATAGGAAATTTAATAGGAGGGAAGTTGACCGATCAATTTTCTCCTGAAATTACAATTATATCGATTCTTCTATTTCTGTCGGTTGATTTAATCTTAGTCTATTTATTCTCTTCAAACCAATATGTGAGTTTGTTGTTAGTATTTACTACTGGATGTATTTCATTCTCTATAGGAGCTCCTATTCAAATGCTGATGATTAAAACGGCTGTAGGCTCAGAGATGATTGCTTCGGCTGCAATTCAAGCCGCATTTAATGTGGGTAATGCATTAGGTGCCTTTCTTGGTGGTTTGCCTCTAGTCGCTGGCTTAAGCTACGCAACTCCTAATTTAGTTGGAGTTGTGATGGCATTATCAGGGGTGTTTTTTACAACAATTTTTCTTCAGAGAAAGCGCCGAATATTAAAATGGCAAAACAACTAAATTTGTTAGTGACTATTGATTTATAAGTAGATAACTCTAGTTTATAGGAACAGTTTTCTTGTTTTTAAGATCTTCAACTGAATTGCAATTTGTTTTTTGTTCGTTCTGGAGAGAAGGTAATTGTATTGATAATGAAATTACTTTAGCCCAGATAGCAGTGGAAATCCTTTTTATTTTTTCTTTAAAAATAAAAAGATTGCAGCGTATAGCTGGAAGTAGCTCTTAAAAACAAATAAATTATAAATTACAGATTGTTTCGAATAATCTCGCAATGACGCACAAAAAAACCGCCAATCTCACGAAAGGCGGTTTTTTGTTTAGTCTTTTATAGCATTTCCTTTTTTGTCAAAGAAATGATATTCTAAATACGTGTAAGCGTCACGAGGTATGATTTTCACCCACTTCTTATGTTCAAAAAACCATTTTGAACGTAATGATGGAAAACCTTTGGTAAGGTATGCTGCCACAAATGGATGTACATTAAGTACAACATCTTTGTGGGTTTTTAAAACTCTTTCTAAATCAGAATTGATTCGGTCGATAATTAAAATTGGCGCTTCAATTTCGCCTTTAACATCGTTTGGATCTTCTTCTCTAGTTTTTATATTTACTTCTGGTCTTACTCTTTGTCTTGTAATCTGGACTAATCCAAATTTACTAGGAGGTAAGATTTTATGTTTCGCTTTGTCATCGCTCATTTCTTCTCTCAAGAAGTCGAACAAAACTTTACGATTTTCTGGATTAGACATATCGATAAAATCAATTACAATAATACCACCCATATCACGTAGACGCAATTGTCTAGCGATTTCAGCAGCAGCTATCATGTTGACTTCCATGGCAGTGTCTTCTTGGTTGGTAGCTTTATTAGAACGGTTTCCGCTGTTTACGTCAATAACGTGCAAAGCTTCAGTATGTTCAATAATAAGATAAGCCCCTTTACTCATGGATACTGTTTTCCCGAATGAAGTCTTGATTTGTCTCTCTATATTGTATTTCTCAAAAATTGGTGTATCGTTTGATTGATAAAACTTAACAATTGATTGTTTGGATGGTGCAATTTCTTGCAAATAATCCTTAGTTTGGTTGTACAACTCTTCATCATCAATTTGAATACCACTAAAGGTATCATTAAAAACATCTCTTAATATCGAAGAAGCTCTATTAAGCTCTCCTAATATTTTGGATGGATGATGAGCAGTTGGTAATTTTTTACACATTGCATCCCATCTGCTTAGCAGGTTCTGCAAATCTTTTTCTAATTCGGCTGTATTTTTGCCTTCTGCTACTGTGCGAACAATAACACCAAAACCTTTGGGTTTGATTGAATGTACAAGTTTTTTTAGTCTGTCTTTTTCTTTTTTGTCTTCTATCTTTTGAGAAATAGAGACGCGATCAGAAAATGGGACTAGAACAATAAAACGTCCGGCAAGAGAAAGCTCAGCGCTAATTCTTGGACCCTTAGTAGATATTGGTTCTTTTACGACTTGTACAAGGATAGATTGATTGGCATTTATTACATCTGTAATAGTACCATCTTTATCAATCTCTTTGTCAAACTGAAAGTTTTTTAGGGAGAAATCTTTTAATTTACCTGCGCTTACAAGTTTTATGAATTTCAGTTGGGAAGATAAATTTGGACCCAAATCGTGATAATGTAAAAAAGCATCTTTTTCGAAGCCTACATTTACAAAAGCGGCATTAAGTCCAGCAACGGGTTTTCTAATTTTGGCGATAAAAATATCTCCAACTTGAAAATTGCTTTTTTCTTCTTCCTTGTGTAATTCAATTAGTTTTCCATCTTTTAATAAGGCAAAATCTACGAAATCAGAACTAGATCTAATGATCAATTCTTTATTCATCTGTAAATTTTTATCCAAACTTTTAGTTTTAATATAAAGTTTAAAGTTTTAAAAACTCTTAACTCATAATTCATAACTGAATTGTAAGGATGGATTAAACAATAATTTTAACAGGTATTGAACCCGGAGAAAACTAGCTGGCAGTTTGCAGTAATAAGTGATCAGTAAACTGAATACTAAAAACTGACGACTGAATACTAATTTTCGATTTCAATGAACGTTTAAAAAGAAAAAAGTAGTTATAAACTACTTTTTCTTTTTGTGACGGTTAGCTCTCGCTCTTTTTTTACGTTTGTGAGTTGCTACCTTATGTCTCTTTCTTTTTTTACCACTTGGCATATTGTGTTGATTTTATGATTAATTAATATTATTTTGCTTCGTTATTTATTTTTACTCCTTCTACAAAAACTTTTGCAGGTTTGAATGCAGGAATGTTATGTGCAGGAATTTTTATTGTGGTATTTTTAGAAATATTTCTACCAGTTTTCTCAGCTCTTGTTTTCACAATGAAACTTCCAAAACCTCTTAAATAAACATTGTCTCCAGTTTCTAATGAATTTTTAACTTCATTCATAAAAGTCTCTACTGTTGCTTGAACATCACCTTTTTCAAGACCTAATTTTTCTGAAATTTTTGCTACGATATCTGCTTTCGTCATTTTCTTTCCTTATTTATTATATTGTAATAATTTTTTTGAGTGTGCAAATATAGGAATTTAAAAAACAATAAATCAAGCTAATTCGTTAAATTTTAATCATATAAACTTTTACTTTTGCAAACAAATATTTAATAATGATTTTTTCTAACTTGCTAATTCAATGGTATTTACAAAATAAACGTGATTTACCTTGGAGAAATACCACCAATCCTTACTTTATTTGGCTTTCTGAAATCATGTTGCAACAGACTCGAGTAGCGCAAGGAATGCCTTATTTTCTGTCTTTTACTACAGCATTTCCTACTGTATTTGATTTGGCTAAAGCCGATGAAGAACAGGTTTTGAAACTATGGCAAGGTTTAGGGTATTATTCCCGTGCTCGCAATTTACATAAAACTGCGCAATATGTAGCTAATGATTTATCAGGAATTTTTCCTGATACTTATAATGAGTTATTGAAGTTGAAAGGAGTTGGCGAATATACTGCAGCGGCCATAGCTTCTTTTTCCTATAATGAAACGGTTCCTGTTGTAGATGGAAATGTGTTTCGAGTATTATCTCGTTATTTTGATATTGAAACGGATATCGCTTTGGCTTCCGCCAAAAAAGAGTTTGCCGCTTTGGCTTTTGAATTAATGCCTAAAGATAATCCGGCAACCTTTAATCAGGCAATTATGGAGTTTGGTGCTTTACAATGTGTGCCTAAAAGTCCTAATTGCAGCATTTGTGTTTTTAACGAAAGTTGTGCAGCCTTACAAAAAAACAAAGTAGACCAATTGCCTGTTAAGTCTAAGAAACTAAAAGTTAGAAATCGTTATTTTAATTATTTAGTGGTTTCTGATGAGCGTGAGGATACGCTAATCCAAAAGAGAACTTCAAAAGGGATTTGGCAAAATCTATATGAATTTCCAGTTATTGAAACGGATAAGGTGGAAGATTTTGAATATGTAGCCATGCAGGTGAAAAATGATTTTTTTAAGAATAATGAGGTTGTCAGTATAATGGAGTGTAATGCTGAAAGTATAATTCATAAATTATCACATCAACACCTATATATTAAGTTCTGGAAAATTAAAGTAAAAGGGGTGATTGAAAATGGGGTTGACAATGTTGCTTTAAAGACGTTCCCTTTTCCAATAGTGATTCATAATTTTATTGAAAAGGAATAATATTTGGTTTGTAAAAAATGTATCTTTGATAGAAATACCATAATAAATAAAATGAACGGAACGTTAAATAAGGTGATGCTTATTGGGCATCTTGGTGATGAAGTGAAAATGCACTATTTTGATGGAGGAAATTGTATTGGACGGTTTCAATTGGCAACAAATGAAGTCTATATAAATAAAACGACTAATGAAAAAATAACTTCTACAGAGTGGCATAATTTGGTAGTACGTAATAAAGCTGCTGAGCTTTGCGAAAAATATCTTTCGAAAGGAGATAAAATTTACGTAGAAGGTCGAATTAAATCACGTCAATGGCAAACGGAGGAAGGTGTAACAAAATTCACTACTGAAATACAGGTTACAGAGTTCACTTTTTTATCCACAAAAAAGGATGGAGAAAACAACAAGCAAATTCCCATTCAAGAATCGACAAAAAACACTAACTTTGACCCACAGAATAACGGCTTACCAATCAATGATTTGCCGTTTTAATTGTTTAACTAATCTTTTTTAATTTGGACCCAGAGCCCAGTTTAAATTTTGCCTATACATTAGATACTGATCTAGTGTTTGGTTTTGCCGGAATATTTGTATTGCTTTTTTGCTCTGCATTAGTTTCTGGAGCCGAAGTTGCCTTGTTTTCCTTATCTCAAAAAGATATTGATGAAGCAATACAGGGAAATGCCTCCAAAGGGAGAATTTTGTCTGACCTTTTAGGAAGGCCAAAAAAATTACTGGCTACACTTCTTGTCGCTAATAACTTTATCAATATTGGAGTAGTAATTTTATTTTCATTTATTGGGAATGACTTATTTGCGGCAATCAGTTCTCCTATTTTAAAATTTATATTAGAAGTAATAGTTGTGACCTTTTTATTATTACTATTTGGAGAGGTCTTGCCCAAAGTATATGCAAGTAGAAATAATATTAAATTTGCTAAGGGTGTTGCTTATCCAATAGTAATACTTGACAAGTTACTTTCGCCATTAAGTATTCCAATGCGTCAGGCCACGGTGTATTTACATAATAAATTAGGAAAGCAAAAAACTAGTTTTTCTGTGGATCAATTATCACAAGCATTAGAGCTTACTTCATCTGACGAAACTTCATCTGAGGAACAAAAAATTCTTGAAGGAATTGTTTCTTTTGGAAATACAGATACAAAGCAGGTAATGAGTCCTAGGATTGATATTTTTGCTTTGGAAATAACTGAAACCTTTAGTGAAATATATGCTAAAATTATTGAAAAAGGGTATTCTAGAATTCCTGTTTATAGAGATAATGTAGATCAAATTGAAGGGGTACTTTTTGTAAAAGATTTATTACCACACTTAAATACTACTGATTTTGATTGGGCTACATTAATTAGAGAGCCGTTTTTTGTACCAGAAAATAAAAAATTAGACAATTTGTTGAAAGATTTTCAAAATATGAAAAGCCATTTGGCTATAGTTGTTGATGAATATGGAGGGACTTCTGGTTTGGTTTCTTTGGAAGATGTAATAGAGGAAATTGTTGGTGATATTAGCGATGAGTTTGATGACGAGGGTGTTAATTTTTCTCAGTTAGATGATAAAAATTATATTTTTGAAGGGAAGATAAATCTTAAAGATTTCTACCGAATTATAGATGTTGATGAAGATCTATTTGAAATTAAAAAAGGGGAAGCCGAAACGTTGGCTGGATTTATCCTCGAAATCTCTGGGAACTTCCCAAATAAAGGACAAAAAATTTCATATGGAAACTGTTTGTTTACTATTGAAACTGTAGATAAGAAACGTATAAAACAAATAAAAGTTACAATTGATGCTTAATTTTAAAACAGCACCTATAAAGTTTAAAACAGCAGTAGTGTTTTTAATTTTATTTTCAGGGGTACTTCTTTTTTCAAGTTGTAAAGATGATGTTATTCCTAAACCATCAAGCTATTTGCGTTTGGATTATCCAGTGGCTAAATATGTGGGTTTTGAAAATAAGTGCCCGTTTACTTTTGAAATGAATTCAGAAGCTGTTATAAAAGGAGAAAAGGATTGTGGTTTTACGATTACCTATCCAAAAATGAAAGCAACTATTTATCTGACTTATAAGCCTGTAAATAACAATATTAATAAGTTATTGAGGGATGCTCAAAAACTAACTTATGAGCATGTTATAAAAGCCGATGATATATTAGAGCAACCCTATTTGAACCCGCAAAAAAAAGTGTTTGGAATGTTTTATCAAGTAGATGGGAATGCGGCTACGAATTCTCAGTTTTATGCTACTGACAGTATTAAGCATTTTGTAACGGGTTCTATCTATTTCTACGCAAAACCTAATTTTGATTCCATTATGCCTGCAGCTAGTTATGTGAAAAATGACATGCAAAGACTGCTGGAAACCTTAAAATGGAAATAAATTTTCATATAAAAGCTTCTCAATTGAGACGCTTTTTTTTTGAGTAAAATGCTAGGTAGCATGTTTCAAAGTTATTTTTGATAGATAGTTGTTTCAAATTTCTGATTCAATTTTTCTGAGAGCAATTAGCTGTGATATTGTATTGTACTTATTTGATGGGAGTTGTAATTTATTTCTAAAATAAATTAAAAAAAGGCAGTCTATTCATAAAATTGTTACAATTTTGGGGTAAAATTACAGATATGGAATCAAAACAATTAAAATGGGGTTATTTATTGGTGCTTTCTTTGGTTTGGGGGAGTTCTTTTATTCTAATTAAAAAAGGATTAATAGGGTTGTCCGCGATTCAAGTGGGTTCATTACGAATTATATTTGCTGCCATTTTTTTGTTGTTGATTGGTTTTAAAAGTTTGTCAAAGATCCCTAAAGAGAAATGGAAATATATTGCTCTAACCTCGGTATTTGGGACTTTTGTTCCTGCTTTTCTTTTTGCATTAGCGCAAACAGAAATTGATAGTTCAGTAAGTTCGATTCTAAACTCATTAACTCCTTTAAATACGTTGATTTTGGGTGCTTTAGTGTTTGGTGTTAATTTTCAAAGAAGACAGGTCTGGGGTGTTTTTATTGGATTGGTTGGGAGTTTACTTCTCGTTTTTAACGGAGCAATGAACCATCCGGATCAAAATTATTATTATGCTATTTTGGTTGTTATTGCTTCACTTTGCTATGCTGTCAACGTAAATCTAATCAAACGATTTCTGTCTGATTTAGCTCCGCTTAGTATAACAACGGGAAATTTTTTATTTCTAATATTTCCCGCATTAACAATTCTGTATTTTACAGGATTTTATGATGTGCTAGCAGTTGAAAAAGTACAGCATTCGGTTTATTTCATTATGATCTTGGGTGTAGTAGGAACTGGGATTGCTAATATTTTATTTTTTAAATTAATCCAAATTTCATCACCCGTTTTTGCAACTTCAGTGACTTATTTGATTCCAGTTGTGGCTTTCTTTTGGGGGTTATTAGATAATGAAATGTTGACACCTGTACAGTTTTTTGGTGCATTCATTATTTTAATAGGAGTGTATTTATCGGCGAAAAAGTAGTAGCTGCTCTTTTGAATATGATATAAACAACAAAGGCCGTCTTTCTAGACCGCCTTTGTGTTTTAAAAAGAGTACTATTTTTTTATTTGTAATTCGGTTTCTCTATGGAGTTTCCATAATTATCAAAATAGGATATAGGGATATTGAGTTTTTCTAAGCCAGGGATTACTTCGGCTCCTTTACCAGCAATAATGATTCGAGTATTGTCAATTAAAAAATACTTGTTAGCAGCTTGTAGTACATCTTCTGGGGTTACCGCATTTATTGTTTTGATGTAGTTTTCGTAAAAATCTTTTGGTAGTTCTTCCGTTTCAATGTTTAATGCATATCGTGCAACGGCCTGTGGTTTTTCGACCTGCATTACAAAACGACCAATATAGCCCGCTTTGACTTCGTTAAGTGTTTGTACGGACACTTTTTCGGTTCGGATTCTTTTGATTTCTTTTATAAATTCAACGACTGCGCTATCTGTAACGCTAGTTTTAATGGATGATGCTGATCTTAATTTGGACACATATTTACCGGCACCTATAATAGCATTAGCGCCATACGTCCAGCCGTGTTCTTCTCGTAAGTTCATATTTAAGTAACTATTGAAGCCTCCTCCTAATATATAGGTAGCAATTACTGCGGGGAAAAAATCTTTGTCTCCCATTTTTAAATTTATGGTGTTGACTAATGAAATTTCAGATTGTGAAGCACTAGGAACGTCTACAAAATTTATTTGAGTAAAAGGTGCGTTTTGTGGTGCAGTATAAGTTAATTTAGGAGTATTCCTTTTTTTCCAAGTTCCAAAAAGCTTTTCGACAATTGGTTTTATTTCTTTGAATTTGACATCGCCGATGATTACTAAATAACCGTTCTCAGGAGCAAAATAGTTTGTGTGGTTAGCTTTAACATCGGCAAGAGTCACATTGTTTATAGTTTCCTCAGTAATGTATTCTCCAGATGGATGGTTTTCTCCAAATGCTAAGGCGTCTATGACTCTATTGGCAATAGCAGGAACGCTTTTTTCTTGCGATTTTAGATTTTCAAGAAGTTTGGCTTTTTCGTTATCGAATTCTTCTTGAGTGAAATCAGGGTATAAAGCACCATAAGAAAGTAGTTCTAAAATACGCCCCGAATATTTAGAAAGAGAACTCGCGTATGCGCCATGGGAGTTAAAGCTGATATTTGCACCAAGAAAGTCTACTTCTTCATTTAAATCATCTTTTGTGATTTTAGTACTTCCGCTTCCTATTAAATAACTGCAAAGTTCATCTACCCCTTTTTTATCGCCTTCGGCAAATGGGGGATTGTCTATCGTAAGATTAAAAGTAACTTTTGGTAATTTGTGGTTTTCGACTACCATGACTTTAAGTCCATTTGCCAAAAAGAAAGTTTGTGGTTTTTTTATGTTTACCACTGGAGCTTTTCCGGCTTTGGGTTGTGGGCGATCTTGTGCTTGCATAATTCCTGTTATAAACAAAAGGATGAGTGTAATTCTTATTTTTTTCATGATTATCTTAGTTCTGTGCTGTTTCAGTAGCGGGAACGTAATCCAATAATAATCGTTGGTTTGGATTTAAGTATTTTTTAGCCACTGTTCGAATCTCCTCTCGGGTAATAGAATGGTAAATATCAATCTCATTATTTATTAAATGAATGTCACCATAAAGCAAATAATACTTGGCTAGATTTTCGGCAACACCTTCTACATTAGAATTGTTATTTACATTTTGATTCTCAAATTGATTCAATAGTTTTTGATAGTCTTTGTCAGTAATTAATTCAGTTTGTATTTTTAGGATTTCTTCATCTATTTCTCTTAATAAATCTTCAGATGAATTAGTGCCCATTGGTAGACCATATAAAATGTACATTCCATAATCTTCTTCGCTAAGATTAACGGCTCCAATTTGTAAGGCGATTTTCTTTTGGTCAACAATTTTCTTGTACAATTTTGAACTTTTACCATCGCTTAAATAAGCAGAAATGAAATCCAAAACAACTGCGTCTCTAGTTTTCATTGAAGGCGTTCTATATGCGGCAACAATCATTGGGATCTTGATATTTGGATCTTGATAAGTTGCTTTAATAGTTTGTGTAATGGGTTCTTCGGTAAAAACTTGTTTTTGTATTTCTTCTCCTCTTTTGATAGTTCCAAAGTATTTTTGAATCCATTCTTTAGTAATTGCATTTTCAAAATCTCCTGCAACAACCAGTACAGCATTATTAGGGGTGTAGAACTTTTTATTAAAAGCTTGAAAATCTTCCAATGTAGCGGTATCTAAATGTTCCATGGAGCCAATGGTGGACCATCTGTACGGATGGTTAATAAACAGGTGCTCTTTTACTACGTTTATGATTTTTCCATAAGGGCGATTGTCATAACGGGATGCTTTTTCTTCTTTTATAACACCGTTTTGAGTATCAACACCAATTTGGTTGATTATAGGATGCATTAATCTTTCGGATTCCATCCAAAGAGCCAATTCCAAATTATTGGAAGGGAAGACTTCGTAATAATAGGTTCGGTCGTCAGAAGTGTTGGCATTATTAGTACCTCCATTTGAAGCTACAATTTTAAACCATTCTCCGCGTTTTATATTGGCAGTTCCTTCAAATAATAAGTGTTCAAAAAAATGGGCAAAACCTGTTTTTTCAGGATTTTCGTCTTTTGAGCCTACATGGTACATTACGGAGGTGATAACTACCGGTGCTGTAGGGTCGTGATGCAAAATAACATGCATTCCGTTATCAAGATCATATTCTTCAAAAGCTATTTTTTGGGCAGTTGCTACTCCACCAAGCATAAGGGCAGAACTTAATACCATTATTGATTTTTTCATAAAGATTAATAAAAATGTATTTACAATAAGTTATTGAAAGTGGATTATTGTTACTCCAAAAATACCTTTTTTTTAAGGATGAAAGTGCAATAGTTTTTAATTAATACGTAAACTAATGATATTTAGGGCTTCTAAAGTCTTGAAAATGGGGAGAAAAGCAATGAAAACATTTTTTCCTTTAAGTGATTGCATGGTAAAAAATAAATTGTATATTTGCAACCTTAAAAATCAATAAATCAATTCGGTATGTATGCAATCGTAGAGATAGCAGGGCAACAATTTAAAGTAAGCAAAGACTTAAAGGTTTATGTTCATCGTTTGACTAATGAAGAAGGTTCAAAAGTTTCTTTTGACAAAGTTCTTTTATTAGATGACAATGGATCTATCACTTTAGGCGCCCCAGCTATAGAAGGTGCTTCAGTAGAAGCTAAAGTGTTACAACACTTAAAAGGAGATAAAGTAATCGTTTTCAAAAAGAAAAGAAGAAAAGGATACAAAAAGAGAAACGGTCATAGACAATATCTTACTCAAATTGTAATTGAAGGTATTACTGCAGCAGGTGCTAAAAAAGCAGCTCCTAAGAAAGCAGCGGTTGAAGCAACTACTGAAGAGGCAGCTCCAAAAGTAAAAAAAGCTCCAAAAGCGAAAAAAGAAGATACTAAAGAATAATAACAATATTAAACTAATACGTCATGGCTCACAAGAAAGGTGTCGGTAGTTCCAAGAATGGTAGAGAATCAGAATCAAAACGTTTAGGCGTTAAGATTTTTGGAGGACAAGCTGCTATTGCAGGGAACATCATCGTAAGACAAAGAGGTTCTAAGCACAATCCAGGTGAAAATGTTTACATCAGTAAAGATCACACACTACATGCTAGAGTACCTGGGATTGTAAAGTTCCAAAAGAAAAGAGACAACAAATCATACGTTTCTATACTTCCATTTGAAGTTGAAGCATAATTGATTTTCTCAATTTATTAAAAACCCGTTTCGAAAGAAGCGGGTTTTTTTGTGGATAATTCCCAGTCCTTTACTAAAGGAGAGGGTGGCTGAACGGGAAATGGATTTTTTTGATTGTAAAAATTGTTTGTGTCAAAACGTTGCGTAATTGCAGAGCCTCACTGCAGCTCTACGTGAAAATCTGTGCAGGAAGGGATTCCCTAGCTCGTGGGAACTGCGAAAGGGATAGTAGCGGTATCCTTTTATTTCGTCTCGAAACTTCGGGAAGAAATAAAAGATATAGTGAATAGCCCGACCCGAAGTTTTTACGTAGGGTCTCGCCCAAAAACAAAAAACCCTCGCATTCAGACTGAATTTAGTTCAGTTTCTTGCAAGGGTTTCTATAAATCTAAAATTATAATCAGCAATCGCTAATTTACAATCATTTAGTATCTGTAATATTCTGGTTTGAATGGTCCGTCAACTGGAACACCAATGTAAGCCGCTTGATCGTCACGTAGCGTTTCCAATTCAACTCCTAATTTAGCCAAGTGAAGCATTGCTACTTTCTCGTCTAAGTGTTTTGGTAACATGTAAACATCATTATCATAAGATGCACTGTTTTTCCATAATTCGATTTGAGCTAGAGTTTGGTTTGTAAATGAGTTACTCATTACAAAACTTGGGTGACCTGTAGCACAACCTAAGTTTACTAAACGACCTTCAGCCAAAAGGATGATATCTTTACCGTTAATAGTATATTTGTCAACCTGTGGTTTGATTTCAACTTTAGATGCTCCATGGTTTGTGTTTAACCAAGCAACTGCAATTTCGTTATCAAAGTGTCCAATGTTACAAACGATTGTTTTATCTTTCATTTGCTCAAAGTGAGAACCAAGAACGATATCTTTATTTCCAGTTGTTGTGATGATGATATCAGCATTTCCAACAACAGTGTTTAATTTCTTCACTTCAAAACCGTCCATTGCAGCTTGCAAAGCACAAATTGGATCGATTTCAGTAACTGTAACAATAGATCCAGCACCTCTAAAAGAAGCAGCAGTACCTTTTCCTACGTCACCATATCCACAAACGATTACTCTTTTACCAGCAAGCATAATATCAGTTGCACGACGAACTGCATCAACTGCACTTTCTTTACAACCGTATTTGTTGTCAAATTTCGATTTAGTAACCGAGTCATTAACATTGATAGCAGGCATTGGTAAAGTTCCTGCTTTTACTCTTTCGTAAAGTCTGTGAACTCCAGTTGTAGTTTCTTCAGACAATCCTTTGATTCCAGCAACTAATTCTGGGTAACGGTCAATAACCATGTTAGTCAAATCTCCACCGTCATCAAGAATCATGTTCAATGGTTTTCTATCTTCACCAAAGAATAATGTTTGCTCAATACACCAGTCAAAATCTTCTTCGTTCAAACCTTTCCAAGCGTATACTTGAATTCCTGCAGCAGCGATAGCAGCAGCAGCTTGATCTTGAGTTGAGAAAATGTTACAAGAAGACCAAGTCACTTCAGCACCAAGAGCAATCAAAGTCTCTATTAAAACTGCAGTTTGAATCGTCATGTGTAAACATCCAGCAATACGAGAACCAGCAAGAGGTTGTTCGTCTTTGTATTCAGCGCGAAGTGCCATTAAACCTGGCATTTCAGCTTCAGCTAGTTCAATTTCTTTTCTTCCCCAGGCTGCTAGAGAGATGTCTTTTACTTTGAAAGCCACAAAAGGCATAGTTGTAGTACTCATTTATAGTATATTTGTATTGTAATTTTTTGCAAATTTACGTAATAACTTATGATTTAAAAAGGATTCACTTATATTTATGAATTGTTTAATAGTGTAATCTTTTAAAAATCAGTAAAATAATAATTTAAAGACTGTTTAGCTTCATTTTCAGGAGCTAATCCCGCTGTTCACTATATCTTTTTATCTTGAACTTGTTTTGGTAAACTAAAACAATTTTCAAGATAAAAAGGATGCCGTTGCCATCGGGGCTAAAAATCACGATATAGAATCATGCCTTTATACAAGACCATAAACTTCTCCCCAAGCGTTGGGATAAATACTAAAATTCTGGTTTGGAAAATCACCGAATCTTTTGATGAACTCCATGGGGAAGTTGTGTTAAACATGAAAAACCGTATCCGACTTGATAATATGAAATCCGACTTGCATCAACGGGGTTTTTTAAGCGTTCGTAAACTCTTGCAAGAGGCAGGTTATAATGATTTAGACTTGTATTACGATGAGTTTGGGAAGCCACATCTTATAGATGGTAAATACATTTCTATTACACATTCCCACCATTTTTCAGCTATTATTCTGAGTGATGAAACCGTAGGCATCGATATTGAGCTACAAAGAGAAAAAATCATTCGCATCGCTGATAAATTTGCTGATGAAGAGTTCAACTATTTAGATATAAAAAATCACGAAGAATACATAAAAAAACTTACTGTGATTTGGGGAGCCAAAGAAGCTATTTTTAAAATTAGAAATGAAAAGGGAATTAGTTTCAAGGATCATATTAAAGTCAAAGCCTTCCGTTTAGATGATAAAGAATTAAGAGCAGAACTTCACTTTGATAAGTTAGTGAAAGATTTTAAAATATTTCACGAAGAAATAGAAGACTTTGGGCTTGTGTATGCTTTTGAGAAAAAGTAATATGTGTTGCAAAACGGTATAAATGAACTACACTTTAGTTCGGCTTTCGAACATATTCATATAAAGAAAAGTACTCATTTTTCGGGCTCTTCTTTTTAGAATATCCACATTCTCTCCTAAAAATAACTCGTCTAAGGTTTCAAACCATAAATTCAGCCAAATGCCAAATTCGTGTGATGATATTTGGTTAGTAAATAACTTGTCGATTGTATTGTGAGCCAGTATTGGGTTTCCGCTGTACTTTTTGACCGCAAATAAATTGGTTTCCCAAAAATCGGTCAGTTTTGTTACATGTTCTTCCCAGTTAAGTATGGTGTCATTAAAATAAAAACCTATTTCACTATCAGCTCTTATTTTCTTGTAAAAAGTGGTGACTAAAAGTGAAATGTCAGCTCGGTTATCAATAGTCTTTTTCATTATTAAAGATTATTTAATACAATCAATAAAGTGCTTAGAATAGTACTTGCAATAATTAGATTAAAAATTAGTTTGTGTTTCATTTGTGCTAAAATAGAAGTGTTCACTAGCATGCAAATTAGTACAATAATACTAAGTTGAATCATCTGTCCAAAAGAAGTTCCATTTGCTAATATCATCATAGCTGCAGCTCCACCGAGACAGCTTTGTCCTAATATGGCTAAAGTTGAAAAACCAATAAAATTTTTGTCGAAATTCTCTAATGTATTTTTATAAAGTGTCATAGTGTAAAAATTTAATATGACAAAGTTAGAGGTATGGGACTCGTGGTATTTATGATTCAAATCATAAAGGACAACTTAACGATAGACCTTTCGATTAATGATTTTTAAGAGCCCTTTTTTTTCTAAAGATTTGATAGCTCGAATAACCGTTTCTACACGAAGTCCTGTTAAATCACCAATTTGTTGCCTAGTAAAATTGATTAGATATCCATGTTGGGATTTTTTTAAATTAAAATTAGCAATCGCATAATCAATGAGTGTTAAGACTCTATGTTCGGGTTCTTCAGAAGATATTTCAGCTGCCATTACTGATTTATAGTACAATCGCTGTGCTAAGTTTTCAATTATTGTTATGCTTATTGCAGGATTATTAGCGAGCAATTCTAAAAAGCATTCTTTAATGATGCAAATCAATTCGGTATTTTCTAAGGCAACTGCACTAGCTGGATAAACTCGATTTAGGAATAAAGGAGGTTCTCCAAAACATTGATTTTCATAAAAAAAACCTTGAATAAATTCGCGCCCATCGTCATTATAATTATTCATTTTCACTTCGCCAGAAAGAATTTGATAATAATGCGTGGGTAATTTTCCTTCTTCAAATATAGTGGAGGCTTTGTCGTATCGTTTTTTTACGGCACCATATTTTTCAAGTAATTCAATAGCAATCATTTTTTTGTTGGTTTTTGATTGAGAACATTTAAACAAATATAAATGTTTCAAAAATAGTTCTTGTGCTTAATAAAAAACTTTTACTTTTACGTTCCAATGCAAAAAAAAACACAAAACACATATCAAGAAATAGTAAAAAGTAAGGCAGATAAAAAAAAACTATTGGCCATTTTGTTGGATCCAGATAAAATTGTCTGGAGAGATTTGGATAATTTGATTTTGAAAATTAATCAATCTCCTGCTTCACATGTTTTCATTGGTGGGAGTTTGGTAGAATCGAATCGAATCGATGAATTAATTATTCGATTAAAGCAGAACGTTAATTTACCAATCGTTCTTTTTCCAGGCAATCCGTCTCAAATTTCAAATGAAGCCGATGCGATATTGTTTCTCTCCTTATTGTCAGGAAGAAATCCAGATTATTTAATAGGCCATCAGGTTATAGCAGCTCCAATTTTAAAACAAAGTGATCTCGAAATTATTTCGACAGGTTATATATTGATCGAAAGCGGAAATGAAACTGCCGTAGCCAGAGTTAGTAAAACAAATCCTGTAGCGAGAAGCAACGGTGATTTAGTGCTTGCAACTGCCCAAGCGGGCGAAATGCTGGGTAATAAGCTCATTTATTTAGAAGCGGGTAGTGGAGCGCAGCAAGCAGTTCCATTTGAAATGATTGCATTAGTTGCTCAAAATTTAGAAATTCCTTTAATTGTTGGGGGTGGAATTGTAGATTTACAAGGAATTCAAAAAGCATATGCTGCAGGGGCTGATTTGGTAGTTATTGGGACTGCTTTTGAAAAAGATTTTAATTTTTTTAATCACTTTAATCAATGATAGATTTTTTTTTAAATGCTTACAAAGATGTAAGTATGATGCATATTGTATTAGAGTTTATAGCTTTCGTTTTTGGGATATTAAGCGTTTGGTTTGCTAGACAAGAAAATATTTTAGTATATCCTACTGGATTGATAGCCACAATAATTTCAGTATATTTACTTTTTATAGCTGGTTATCTTGGTGACATGATGATTAACGGTTATTTTACAATTATGAGTATTTATGGTTGGTATAAGTGGACTAGAAAGACAAAAGATAGCGACTCATTGCCAATAACGAGAACAAATGGTAAAGAAAAATTAATTGGTATTTTGTTGTTTTTTGTGACAATTTTCGTAGTTTTCGGGATATATAAATTATTTGATTATAAAATTCATAATGATAATTATATAGACATCATTGCCTCTGGTGTTTTCTTTACAGGGATGTGGTATATGGCCAATAAAAAAATCGAAAATTGGACGCTTTGGATTATTGGTGATATAATTGTAACACCGTTGTACGCTTATAGAGGGTTAGGGATGTTGTCTTTACAATATTTAATATTTACAATTTTAGCTGTTTCAGCTTATTTAGAATGGAGGAAAATCTTAAACAAAAGCAGTCTGCAATTATAAAAATTGCTATGTTTGGCCCTGAAAGTACAGGGAAAACAACTTTAGCAAAGCAACTTGCGGAATACTATAAGACACTGTGGGTTCCAGAGTTTGCGCGTGATTATTTACAAGAAAAATGGGATAAGCAGCAACTTGCTTGTGATGTTAATGATATGCTACCCATTGCGTATGGCCAAACTAAATTAGAAAATGATGCTCTTGCTCATGCAAATGATTATTTGTTTTGTGATACCAACTTAATGGTGACAAAAGTTTTTTCTGAAGTTTACTATAATTTTTGCGACCCTTCGCTAGATAAAGCTGCGCTTAAACATGAATACGACTTGTTTTTTCTTACTGATATCGATGTGCCGTGGGAAAAAGATGATTTGAGGGACAAGCCAGAAGGTAGAAAATCTGTTTTTGAGGTTTTTAAAAGGGCATTGATAGAAAATAAAAAACCATTTATAACACTGTCTGGAGATAAAAATCTTCGATTAAATACTGCAATTTCTATTATTGATGATTTAGCTAAGGCTAAAGAAATGGGTTTGAGCTCCCGTGATTTTGTACAGATTTATGAATATGGGATTCCATTAGAGAATATTCGAAAACAGTTGTCGATATTTAAAAATGGTGTTAAAAAAACGGTGTTATTAGAGCCTGCAACCCTATACAATGGAATCTTAAAGCTATCCGAAATTGAATTTAAAGAGAAAGCCGCTTATTTTGATTCAAATAAGGCGGAATTAAAGTTAGAGAAATTTGTTCCAGCATCTGGCGCTGCTAGTAGAATGTTTAAGTTTTTGATTACTTTTTTGAATGAATTTGATGTTGAAAACGAAAGTATTAAGGCTTATGTAAATAGAAAAAAGAATAGTAAGCTACCTGTTTTTGTGGTAGGGTTGGAAAGACTCGCTTTTTATGAAGAGATAAATAAAAAATTAAAAGAAGAATTTATAAGTTTTGACTCTCTTCATCGCAATTTAAAAAATTACTATTTTATAAAATTAATGTTATCGGAGGATTATTTTGATTTTTCTAATAAACCAAAAGGAGTACTTCCATTTCATAAATATGAAACACATAGCGCAACAGCAATAGAAGAACATTTGTATGAATGTGCTAATTACTCAAGTTCAAACGGGGTTTCAAATTTACATTTTACTGTTTCTGAAACTCATTTAGAGCAATTTGAAGATATAATAAAAGAGGTTAAACCTATAGTAGAGAAAAAAACGGAGACTTCAATAAGCGTGAATTTTTCTTTTCAAAATAAAAGCACTGATACAATTGCAGTGGGTTTAAACAATAAACCTTTTCGAAATGAAAATGGCAGATTAGTGTTTAGACCTGGTGGTCATGGGGCATTAATTAAAAATTTAAATGAATTAGATGCTGATATTGTTTTTATAAAAAATATTGATAATGTAACTCAAATTAATCACGATAAAATTTCATTGTATAAGAAAGCGTTAGCAGGAATTTTGATTGATTTACAACAAAAAATATTTTTATATCTCAATGCAATTGATACTAATGCATTTGATCAAGAATTATTAGAGGAGACAATGACATTTTTGAAAGAAAAATTAAACATGTCATTTTCTTCAGATTTTCAAAGTCTTACATTTGAAAATAGTGTTAAAGAAATAAAGATTATTTTAAATAGACCTATTCGTATTTGCGGTATGGTTAAAAATGAAGGTGAGCCAGGAGGTGGTCCTTTTTGGACGAAAGAGAATGATGGAAATGTATCACTTCAAATTGTAGAATCATCGGAGGTAGATTTATCAGTTAAAGGCCAACTGAAAATTATGGAAAACGCTTCTCATTTTAACCCTGTAGATTTGGTTTGTAGTTTAAAAAACTACAAAAATGAAAAGTTTGATTTAATGAATTTTGTAGATCATGATCGTGGATTTATTGTTGAAAAAAGTATTTCAGGGAAAGATATAAAAGCATACGAATTGCCAGGATTGTGGAATGGAGCAATGGCTAATTGGTTAACGGTTTTTGTACAGGTACCTTTAATTACCTTTAATCCAGTTAAAACAGTGAATGATTTATTAAATCTAGCGCATCAACCTCAATAGTTTTATAGCATTAAGCAAGCATAATGGAAATTCAAAAAATCATATCGGAATTACAGTACAAAGCCGTCCGTAGTAGTGGTGCCGGTGGACAAAATGTAAACAAGGTTTCTTCTAAGATAGTGTTGACTTTTGATCTAAAAAATTCTAATGCTTTGTCTGATGAGGAAAAAGCAGTGCTTGAAATGAGTCTTTCCACAAGATTAACTGATGATTTAATTTTGATACTCAACTGTGATGAAGACAGAAGTCAATTAAGAAATAAGGAAATTGTCACTAAACGATTTTTGGAATTAATTAGAAAGGGACTAATTGTACAAAAACCGAGAAAAGAGACAAAAGTTCCAAAATCAGCCATTAGAAAAAGGATTAAGAATAAAAAGAATATCTCTCAAATAAAGCAAAATAGGAAAAAACCAGATATAGAGTAGCTAGGTTTTATGGTGGTTTTTAACTTGTTTGCATTCGTCTGTTTTTCTTAATTAAATTGTAATTTCTTGTTTGATTTTTATTTTTTTTAAGATTACATTTGCACCGTCTCAAAGGGGTGCTCTAAATAACGAGCTGAGATTATACCCAACGAACCTAGACGAGTAATGTTGTCAAGGGAAAAAATGATAAATCAATAGTGTGTACGCTATCTGATAGTCATAGGAAACAATCATTTATTAATTTAACAAAAGAATAATTCCCCCTTTTATTCGTAATCTTATTTACGGATGAATACTATTATTGATTACAAAGTCGCAAAGTTGCAAAGCTGCAAAGCTGCAAAACAACAAAAATTGACAATCTCAACGTCAATTCTTTTTTCTCTTTTTTCTTTTATCTCTTTTTCACAAGTTAAAGACACTACCAAAGTAAACCAACTCGATGAGGTACTGGTTTCAGCGGTTCGGGTTACTACAAAAACGCCGGTTAGTTTTAGTAATTTAGATAAAAAAGACATCAAGTTTAGAAATCTAGGTCAAGATATTCCTATTTTGATGAACTATCTACCTTCGGTTATTACAACATCAGATGCTGGAAATGGAGTAGGTTACACAGGAATTCGGGTACGAGGTAGTGATGCTACCCGTGTGAATGTAACTATTAATGGAATCCCTTATAATGACTCTGAAAGTCACGGAACGTATTGGGTAAATATGCCCGACTTTGCTTCTTCAGTAGAAAGCTTGCAATTGCAACGTGGTGTAGGAACATCAACAAATGGAGCAGGAGCTTTTGGAGCTAGTTTAAATATGTTGACTGATGCCTACTCTAAAGAGAGTAATGGGGAGATTTCTAATTCTTTTGGAAGTTTCAATACTAGAAAACATACAGTTAAATTCAGTACGGGATTAATGAACAATCATTTTGAATTGGCAGGACGATTGTCTGCTTTAAAATCAGATGGTTATATTGATCGCGCTAGTTCCGACTTAAAATCGTATTTCTTACAAGGAACTTATGTAGGTAAAACAACCTTGATTAAAGCGTTGGCCTTTGGGGGAAAGGAAAAAACCTATCAATCTTGGAATGGTATTGATGCGGAAACATTGATCAGTGACAGGACATTTAATTCAGCTGGAATATTTACAGATGAATCTGGAAATACACGATTTTATGATAATGAAACGGATAATTACCAGCAAGATCATTACCAATTGCATTGGAACGAAAAAGTATCTGATAACTGGAATACAAACCTAGCTTTTCATTATACCAAAGGGAAGGGGTATTATGAAAATTACAAGGAAGATGCTGATATGGCTGATTATGGTTTACAGCCTGTTGGGACAGTGACTACTACCGACCTTGTCCGTCAAAAATGGTTAGACAATGATTTCTATGGAACTACATTCTCTGCTAATTATAAAAGTGAAAAGTTAGATGTAATACTTGGAGGAGGATACAATAAATACGAAGGAAGTCATTTTGGAAAAGTAATTTGGGCACGTTTTGCTTCAACAACCGAATTGGGAGACCATTATTATGATGATTATGCCACCAAAACTGATGGAAATGTTTTTGCAAAAGCCAATTATCAAATTGCAGAGAAGTTTAGTTTATATGGAGATTTGCAATTGAGAAATGTACGTTACAAAGCAGATAGCCCTGAAACAGGAGTAGTAAATGACAACTTTAATTTCTTTAATCCAAAAGCAGGATTGAATTTTGAGATTAACGACAACAATCAACTGTATGCTTCATATGCAAGAGCGAATCGTGAACCAAATAGAACCGATTATGAAAACGGAAGTCCAAGACCTGAAAAGTTAAATGACTTTGAATTGGGATTGCGTCATAGTACTGCAAAAGTAAAATTAAACGCAAATGTCTATTATATGGCCTACAAAGATCAGTTGATCTTAACGGGACAATTAGATGATGTAGGAAGTCCAATTCGCAAAAATAGCGGGGATAGTTATCGCTTAGGTGTAGAGGTTGATGCTACAATAGCAGTATTGGATAATTTAATCATTCGACCAAACTTTACCCTAAGTAGTAATAAAAATAAAGATTTTCATTTTGAAAGAGACGGAGTCTTAACTGCTTTAGGAAATACTAATATTGCCTATTCACCAGATTTTATTGCGGGGAACATAATCACTTTTATGCCAATTACTAATTTTCAAGTTTCGTTTTTATCAAAAATGGTTGGTCAGCAATACATGGGAAATATAGATTCAGAAGAATCTAAATTGAAGTCTTATTTTGTAAACGACTTGAATGTTTCATATGAGTTTACACCGAAGTCAGTATTCAAATCAATTTTAGTAACAGGATTAGTTAATAATATTTTTGATTATAAATATGTGTCCAACGGTTATTTCTATACGTACGATGATAACTGGAGCGATCCAAATCAAATTAAAACGATAGAAGGAGCAGGGTACTATCCACAAGCTGGAATTAACTTCCTTGTAGGATTAACATTGAAGTTTTAGATAAACATAGTGAAACGTATAAAAAAGCCCGAAAGTTTTTATTTTCGGGCTTTTTTATTAATTATACACGCGTAATACATTTCCATTTACTTCAACTCGATATTGTTTTAAAGGATATTGTAATTTTCCTTGTCCAGTAAACAAACTATATTCAGTGTCATCACATGGGCAAACTACATTAATGCCTTTTAATGTCATCGTAGAGCAACTGCTAATTGCTTGATTAGGGCAGGCGGCATCAAATGCATTGTAGCCACTTCCTGTATTGAAAATATAAATTCCTTTTGCTCCAACACTAGAGTAATAGATAGCATTGCTAGGATATTGTAAGTTTGAGTAAGCAGGTAAATTCATGTTGATATCAACAGTAAAAGTATAGCTAGGTATATAGGGGTTTTTATTATTGAAATCACTGTTGCTACAGCCCCAAAAAGCAGTTATAATAACGAGTAATACGATACATTTTTTCATTAAATAATAATATTTTAAAAGTATTAGTTAAACAAATTTAAATTATTTAACTTTGAATTAGATATGATTAACATATAATTATATACTAAAAAAATAATACTATCTTTGTGGAAAGAAATCCCGTCCTGATGGGATTTTTTCTATTTATATAAGCTAAGAGAATTTAAGTTTGATTTGGGTTAAACTAAATGAAGAATGATACTCACACTTTTAATTCAAAGCTTACATATGACCCAACAAATAATATAATTAAACTATGAGCGCAATATCTTATTACACAGCAGAAGGATTAAAAAAATTAAGAGAAGAGTTAGATTATTTAAAAAGTGTCATGCGTCCAAAAGCTTCTGCAGATATTGCTGAGGCAAGAGATAAAGGAGATTTGTCTGAAAATGCAGAATACGATGCAGCCAAAGAGGCTCAAGGGATGTTAGAAATGAGAATTGCTAAACTAGAGGAGGTACATTCAAACGCTAGATTGATTGACGAAACACACCTTGACCTTTCTAAAGTATTGGTTTTATCTATTGTAAAGATTAAAAATCAAGCCAACGGAATGGAAATGAAATATACTTTGGTAGCTGAAAGTGAAGCAGATCTAAAAACAGGAAAAATTTCAGTAACATCTCCAATAGGGAAAGGATTGCTAGGAAAATCAGTAGGTCAATTTGCTGAAATTACGGTGCCGAATGGAGTGTTGAAATTTGAAATTTTAGAAATTTCGCGTGACTAATTTTGTACTCAATTATAGGATATATTAAAACTTCAAATGAACTTAAATTATGAGTAGCATATTTACCAAAATTGTAAACGGTGAGATTCCTTGTTATAAAATTGCGGAGGACGATAACTATTTGGCCTTTCTTGACGTAAATCCTAATGCTAAAGGGCATACACTTTGTATTCCTAAATTTGAAGTTGATAAAATTTTTGACATGGACGAAGCGCATTATCTGGGATTAATGCATTTCTCTAGAAAAATAGCTATAGCCTTAGAGAAAGCCGTTCCTTGTAAAAGAGTAGGAATGGCAGTTGTAGGGCTTGAAGTACCTCATGCCCATGTTCATTTAATTCCTCTTAATGAAATGGATGAAATGCGTTTTCAAAATAAAGTTTCTTTAACTAAAGAAGAATTTGAATCGTTGGCAGAGCAAATTCAATCCAATTTGTAGTTTATCAGCACAATCCAATAAAGTGGTACGGTTTTCGTTTAAAATGAAATAAGCAATTGCTAATTTTAATTTAGAGCGCACCATTACAATGAAAAATAGTTTTTTATTTCTTTTTATCACTTTCTTTTTCTCCCTGTTTTGTTTGGGTCAAGCCAAAATAGAGTACGCTTCAATTGATAAGAAAATGGCTGAAATTCCAAATCGATTGACCTTTTCTACAAATTCAATTGCGGATTATATCACATCTAATTTTAAAACTAATGACGAAAAAATTCGGGCAGTTTTTTATTGGACTGCATCAACAATCAATTATGATATTGAAAACATGCGTGTCCTTAACTATACCGATACTTTTGAAAACAGAATAAAAAACACATTAAAAACTAGAAAAGGAGTTTGTAGTGACTATGCAGAAATATTTAAAGACATTGCAATTAAAGCAGGAATTAATGCCGTAGTGATAAACGGATATACAAAATATAAAGGAGAAATTCTTACTGACCCACATGCTTGGTGTGGTGCTAATATTGATAATAAATGGTATGTTTTTGATCCAACTTGGGGCGCTGGTTATATAAGAAATGGTGTATTTGTTAAAGCAATTGATAATTATTATTTTAAAACAGATCCAAGTAAAATAATTTCATCTCACATTCCATTTGATTATATGTGGCAATTTCTTAATTATACAATATCTAATAAGGAATTCTATAATGGGCAAACCCAAATCAATTCATCAAAAAGACGTTTCGATTTTGATTCAGAAATTTCAAGATATAATACGCTATCAGAGAAAGAACAATTAATAAGTTCTTCGGAAAGAATTAAAAAGAATGGTGTTATCAATTCTATGATTTTGGATCAGCTTTCTTATGAGAAAAAGAAAATAGAATATTACGATCAAGTCAAAGCTTTAGACGATTTTAAAATAATAGTAAACTTATATAAAGAAGGGATTAATAAATTAAATGAATTCATTAATTATAGAAACAAGCAATTTAGACCCATTCATTCAGATGAAGAACTAAAAAGAATGATACGTAACCCCAAAGATATATTTAGTAACTGTCAATATTTGTTGAATAATTTGGGGCAAGTAGGTGATAAAAATGTTGCAAGCCTAAATTCAATAAAAAAATCTTTAAGTGTTGCAATGCAATTGACTCAAGAACATGAAAAGTTTGTGTTTAAATACTTAAGTAAATCAGAGCCAGCAAGAGAGACTATGTTTCGTACCATCATTAGATATTAAGCGGCTTATTCTTTTTTAATACAATTTGCATGGTGGTTCCTTTCCCTATTTCAGAATTTAATACTCTAATTTTTCCTTTGTGATATTCTTCAACGATTCTTTTTGTTAAAGAAAGGCCCAATCCCCAACCTCTTTTTTTAGTAGTAAAGCCGGGTTCAAATACTGTTTTGAATTGTTGTTTCTGAATTCCATTTCCGGTATCGGACACATTTATTTTCACATAATCATTATCCTGTTCAATTTTTAACGTTAATTTCCCTCTTCCTTTCATAGCGTCAATGGCGTTTTTGACCAAGTTTTCTATAGTCCAACTGTGTAAGCTAGAGTTCAGCATAACATATATGGGTTTCTCTGGAGCTTCAAATATAAATTCAATTTGTTTGGAGAAACGGGATTGTAAGTAGTGATACGATTGCTGTGTTTCTTCAACAATATTTTTATTTTCTAATATGGGTTCTGATCCTATTTTCGAGAAACGATCTGTGATAGTTAGTAAACGATCGATGTCTTTTTCAATTTCAGTTGTAATTGACTCAGCTACGTTATCTGCTTTTAATATTTCTACCCACCCTATTAAAGAGGAGAGTGGTGTGCCTATTTGGTGTGCGGTTTCCTTGGCCATTCCAGCCCAGAGTTTATTTTGAGTTGCAATTTTTGTACTTCGATAAAAATAATAGACTAAGGCGGCAAATAATACAATAATAAGTAATAAAGCAATAGGATAATATTTAAGCTTATTTAGTAAAGCAGAATTTCCATAATATAATTTTTGAAATTTCCCAGGGCCGTATTTAATTACGATTGGGTCATTTTCATTTTTTAAGTCATTTAAAAAAAGAGTTGCTTTATTGCTGTCTTTTATAATCACTTCATCAATATTAACGGTATTTATAATGCTGTCATTTTCGGTAAGAATGATGGGTATCGACGTATTGTTACTGAATATTTGTAATGGCAATTCGACATCAGTATTTGCATCAGCATTTATAAGTGTTTTTTGAGCATTTGCCCAAAGATTCATTTTTAAACGTTCTTCGTTTTTAAAAATTTGAAAAAAAGTATAGGTATTCCAAAGTATCAGAGAGATAATCAAAAATGAAGCAAAAATAATAATCCAACGACTTGTATTTCTTCTTTCAGAAAACTGCATAAATGTTATTTTGAGGTATAAATATAACGAAATAAATACTGGATTGTTTTAGTAGGTGAAAGAAAATTTTTTACGTGGTATTAAACATTTAAGATTAAAATAGTGTACCTTCTTTTTTAAACTTAAACGATTTGCTTACTTTTGTAAACTAAGCGATTTAAACAAATAAAAACGATAAAAAGTATGATTAGTATTGATCCAAAAAGTGTTGGAACTGCTGTGTTGCAAGGTTATTTACAGGGTTCTGTTGGGCCAAGACCAATTGCATTTGCAAGTACTATAGATGAAAACGGAAATCCCAATTTGTCTCCTTTTAGCTTTTTTAATGTTTTTAGTGCTAATCCGCCAATTCTAGTCTTTTCACCAGCCAGACGAGTACGTGATAATTCGGTAAAGCATACCTTAATTAATTGTGAAGCTACAAAAGAAGTAGTCATCAATGTTGTCAATTTTGATATGGTGCAACAAACTTCACTTGCTAGTACAGAGTATGCTGATGGGGTAAATGAATTTTTGAAATCAGGGTTTACTGCTATACCATCTGATCTGGTAAAACCTTTTAGAGTAAAAGAATCACCAGTGCAATTTGAATGTAAAGTAATTGAGATTATTGCTTTGGGGACCGAAGGCGGAGCTGGGAATTTAATTCTGTGTGAAGTGATTAAGTTGCATATTGATGAAGCTATACTAGATGAAAACGGAGCTATTGATCAACATAAAATTGATTTAGTTTCCAGGCTAGGAGGGAATTGGTATTCAAGGTCAAATCAAGGATTGTTTGAAGTACCAAAGCCATTGTCCACTCTTGGAATTGGGGTAGATGCAATTCCTAATCATTTGAGGAATAGCGTTGTATTTGACGGAAATGATTTTGGTAAATTAGGAAACATAGAAGCCTTGCCTACAACAGAAGAAGTTAGTATATTTGTAAAACAGAATTTTTCGATAAAAGCAGTTTTAAGCTCAGATGACCAAAAAAATGTGCATTTGGAAGCAAAGAAATACTTAGATGAAAACGATGTTCTTTCTGCATGGAAAGTACTTCTTGCAAAAAAATAATCTTAAATAACAATTAAAATAAAGGAAGATGGAAGTTACAGGAAAAATTAAAGTTGTTAATCCAGAACAACAAGTTAGTGCCTCATTTAAAAAGAGAGAATTAGTTGTTACTACAGAAGAGCAGTATCCACAACACATTATGATTGAGTTTACTCAAGATAAATGTGATTTGTTAAACAATTATAGTATTGGTGAACCTGTAAAAGTTTCAATCAATTTAAGAGGTAGAGAATGGGTTAATCCACAAGGTGAAACTAAATATTTCAACAGTATTCAAGGATGGAGAATTGAAAAATTAGTTGCCGATGCTCCAGCAGCTTCAGCACCTATGCCAGCAGCACAAGCATTTGCTCCTGCTACAAATCTTAATGAAGATGAACCAGACGATTTGCCTTTTTAATAAAAAGAAAAACAAAAAAAAAGCCTTGAGTTTATCTCAAGGCTTTTTTTGTTTAATCAATTCCCATCTCAATAATTAGGTTTTATAAGTAACCCAAATCCAATTTTATTGCCAATTTGGGGATAAATGAAAGCAGTTGTCTTTTTTGTTTTTCCAAATCGCATGGATTGAAAAGGATTGTAATACGATACTAAAATTCCCGATGCCAGGCCGATTCCTGCTCCAGTCAACACATCAGAACTGTAATGTTTGTTATTGGCTATTCGAAAAACTGCGGTAGTAGTAGCAAATAGAAAACCACTACTTGCATACCAAATATTAGAGTCTTTATATTCGTTGAACAACAGTGCTGCATTCGTAAAAGCGATGGCCGAATGTCCAGAGGGGAAACTCAAATTGTCTGATTGGTCGGGGCGTTCTTTTTTAATGGTATTTTTAAGAATCTCAACAATAATTAAACTGGTTGCGTTGGCAACGACAATATCAATAGTTTGGTGTTTAAAGTTGTTTTTGGGTTGAAAACCTAAATAACGTCCTGTATAAATTTGTGCAATTGGAACTAAAGGGAATATGTTGTCAGCTGTAGAATGGAAATTTTTTCCAAAAAAATTATTTGATTTATCTTGTATTTCCTGATTATCATCCGTATTGAGTAATATTACTCCGGCTGTGATCATAGCAGTTGGAACAATAAAAGGTTTATAGCTGAGTTTCTTGGAAGTTGATAACGTATCAATTTTTTGTCCATACATTTGTGTTGCCAATACTATAAAAACAAGTAGAATTGATTTGTATTTCATAAGGATGACTTTATTATAAGAATGAATGGGTTGAAAATTAAAATTGTATACCAAAGTTAAGTGTAATGATTTAGATATTATTTAAAATATGTATTATTTGTCTCAAGATTTATTTTTTCCAGATGTTAGTTTAACGCATTCTTCTGGTATTATTGCGTTGGGTGGTGATTTATCTCCCGAAAGGCTGCAATTGGCCTATAAAAGCGGTATTTTCCCTTGGTTTGAAGATGGTGAACCTATTACTTGGTGGTCTCCTAATCCAAGAATGGTTTTGTTTTTAGATGAATTGATTGTTTCTAAAAGTATGCGAAATATTCTAAATCGGGATCTCTTTATTGTTACATTTAATCATAATTTTAAAGACGTTATTTCTAATTGTCAAAAAATAAAACGAGACGGTCAAAACGGAACATGGATTACCAATGATATGATTGATGCTTATTGCAAATTGCATGAATTGGGAGTAGCAAAATCAGTTGAGGTTTGGCAAGATGGGGAATTAGTTGGTGGTTTGTACGGAATAGATTTGGGTCATGTTTTTTGTGGAGAAAGCATGTTCTCTAAAGTTTCTAACGCTTCCAAAGTCGCTTTTATCTCGTTAGTGAATCATTTAAAGGAAGCCAATTATAAACTCTTAGACTGTCAAGTTTATAATCCTCATTTAGAAACTCTAGGATGCCGAGAAATCGAAAGAGAAGATTTTATAACCATTCTTGAAAATAAAGGGTAGGGCCTTATCCAGCTGTCCGTTACAAGTCCTCCTTAAAAACCTTTTTTTCTAAAATCATAAAAGGAGCTTCCTACGGTCGCTCTTTTATTCCTTGAAAAAATAGTTTTTTAAGTCCGGGCTTTTTACTCCCATCTGGGGCAAAACACATACAATCCTACAAAGAAAACTACGACACACAATCTACATAAATCAATAAGAAACACAGTAAACAGAATAATTTGAAATCCGTTTTAATCCGTGTTTTTGCTTCAGTAAATCCGCATCATACGCGTTCCATTCCACACAATCAAAATAGATTTTAAGACTGACTTAAAACTTCAATTTAGTAAATTGCCAGTCCAAAGTTTTAAACAATACCAATTCATTCCTTAAACTCGGCAACCCAATAATTAATTTCAATGTTTCATGTGCCATCATGGTGCCAATCATCCCCGGTAAAGTACCCAATACACCATTTAAATTGCAGTTAGGAACATCTTTAGGATCAGGTGCCTCCGGAAATAAATCACGCAAGTTTTTACCGCCTTGGTGATTAAAAACAGCAAGTTGTCCCTCAAAACCTAGAATACTTCCATATACAACTGTTTTTCCTAAAGTTACGCAAGTGTCATTGACTAAATAGCGGGTAGCAAAATTATCGCTACCGTCGACGATAATATCAAAATTGGCAATAATTTGTATGGCATTATCTGAAGTTAATTTTTCTTGAAAAGCATCAATTTTAATTAATGGATTTAAAGACTCTATAACTGATTTTGCTATAATTGCTTTCGAATGGCCAAGATGTTTTTCAGTATATAAAATTTGACGGTGTAAATTGTGTAGTTCTACAATATCAAAATCTACTATTCCAATAGTTCCCACTCCTGCAGTGGCTATATATTGTAAAACGGGACAACCCAATCCTCCCGCACCAATAACGAGTACTTTGGCTTTTTTTAGTTTCTCTTGTCCCGCATTACCTATTTCGGGAAGCATGGTTTGGCGGTTATAGCGCAAAAAATCTTGTATTACACCCATTTTATTTTATATATTAAAGTATGAGGTTTTTATGTTTAATAATAGTCTATTGGAAGCTCTTGACTTCAATTAGACTTTTGGCTAAAAGTCCTGTCCCAATCTTTCCAAACCGGTTCATATCCGCTATTAGAAATTATTGATGCAATTTCAAAAGAAGATCGTTCGTCGCTAATTTCAAATTGTTCTAACGATTGTGGATCTACCACATATCCACCTGGATTTGTTTTAGAACCTGCACTCATACTAGTAATACCAAGTGGAATAATATTGTTTCTAAATTTTTCATCTTCACGTGTTGATAAAGAAATCTCTAGATCTTCATTCCACAAACGATACGCACAAATGAGTTGGGCTAAATCTTTGTCGTCCATAATAAAATTGGGTTTTATCACCCCTTCGGCGGGACGTAATCTAGGAAATGAAACAGTGTATTTTGTTTGCCAATAGGTCTTTTGTAAATAATCTAAATGCAAAGCGTTAAAAAAACTATCTGTACGCCAATCTTCCAATCCGAGTAAGACCCCTAAACCTATTTTGTGAATTCCTGCCGATCCCACACGATCTGGAGTTTCTAGTCGATAATCAAAATTTGATTTTTTCCCTTTTGTATGGTATTGTTTATAGACTTCTTGATGGTAGGTTTCCTGATAGACTAATACCGAATAAACACCAGCTTGATGCAAACACTCATAATCTTCTGTGGACAGCGGTTGCACTTCTACGGAAATAATGGAAAACTGTTCTTTTATCACATCTATAGCATTAAGAAAATAATTGATATTAACGGTATAGTTGGCTTCTCCAGTTACTAATAGTACATGATCAAAACCAGCTTTTTTTAAAGCTCCTACTTCAAGTTTAATTTCAGAGTCGGTTAGAGTTTTTCTTTTTATTTTGTTGTCGAGGCTAAAACCGCAGTAGGTACATATATTTTGACATTCATTACTTAAATATAATGGAGCATACATTTGAATGGTTTTGCCAAAACGTTTTTTTGTAAGTTCATGACTTAACTGTGCCATTTGTTCTAAATAGGGTTGGGCTGCAGGAGAAATCAAGACAAGGAAATCAGCTAGGTTTCTTTTAGTTTTAGCTAAGGATTGCTCAACTTCTCTTGAAGTGGTTTGGTATATTTTTGATTTAATGGTTTCCCAATCGTATTGTTCAAAAATAGATTTGAATGTTTTCATAAGCTTAAACGCAAAGTGCGTACGGTTTTTCGCAAGGTTCACAAAGTTTTGCGCGCTTAGTGCCTATCTTTGTGAATTTTGCGGTTAATTTATTGATTTAAAAATGCTGTCAAGGGACTCGAAGCCATTGCGTGTTTATATTGCTGTCCCAGCTTGGCTTCATATGCTTTTCGACCTGCAATTACAGCTTCTCTAAAAGCTTCTGCCATTAATATTGGATTTCCAGCAACTGATATTGCAGTATTTACTAAAACGGCGTCTGCGCCCAGTTCCATTGCTTTTGCAGCATCAGATGGAGAGCCAATTCCAGCGTCAATAATCACAGGAACTTTGGAGGATTCAATTATAATTTCAAGAAAATCAATTGTTTTAAGTCCTTTATTACTTCCTATTGGTGCGCCCAAAGGCATTACTGCTGCGGTTCCAACATCTTCTAACCGTTTACATAAAACGGGGTCGGCATGAATATAAGGCAAGACTATAAAACCGAGTTTGGCTAATTCTTCAGTAGCTTTTAAGGTCTCGATGGCATCTGGCATTAGATATTTTGGGTCGGGATGAATTTCTAGTTTCAGCCAATTGGTTTCGAGTGCTTCTCTTGCCAATTGTGCTGCAAAAACAGCTTCTTTAGCATTTCTAGCGCCAGAAGTATTAGGCAATAAGTTGATGTGAGGATGTTTTAGATGTGATAAAATAGCATCTGTTTCGGTTTCTAAATCGATTCGTTTCAAAGCAACCGTCACTAATTCGCTGGCAGAAGCTAAGATTGCTTCTGCCATTTGTTGGTTCGAACCAAATTTACCAGTGCCTAAAAATAAACGGGAGTGGAAGGTTTTATCTCCTAAATTAAATACTGACATATAATTTTTCGTTAAGTTGAGTAATAAGTTCTGACGGATTTTTATTTTTTGTAATTAAACTAGAAACTGCAATACCATAAATGCCAGTTTCCATTAGGTTTTCTATGTTTTCAAAATCGATACCACCAATAGCATATATGGGTATTTTTATACAGTATGTCCTCATTTTTTCTATGATATCACAATAGCCTTCTAATCCCAAAATTGGGCTCAAATTTTGTTTTGTTGTTGTGTATTGAAATGGTCCCAATCCGATATAATCACAATCTTCAGCAGCTCTTCTAAGAATGTCTTCAAATGTATTAGCAGTACCTCCAATGATTTTTGTAGGCCCCAAAATGGAGCGGGCTTCAATAATCCCCATATCTGTTAAGCCTAAATGGACTCCATCTGCGTCCAGTTGTTTTGCTAATTGGACATTATCATTGATGATAAATGTGGATGTATAGTCTTGAGTTAACTTTTTTACGGCTTCTGCCAAAGTTAAAACTTCAAGCACATTTGGATTTTTGAATCGCATTTGAATCCAGTTGCACCCATTGTCTAATGCGCTATGGATAGCATACAACTGTTTTTTGATTGTATTTCCTTGAGAAATGTATTGTAATTTATTATACATAATGATATCCTAATTTAGTTTGATTTGATGCTAAGTATGTTTCTATATATATTTTGGCATTATTACAAGCAGTTAATAAGTCTTGGCCTAAAGCTAAATTGGCAGTAATGGCCGATGACAATACGCAACCAGAACCGTGCTTTTGGAAAACCAAAGTGGTTTTTGGTGAAAGCCTGAAAATTTCATTCTTGCTATATAAATAATCTGTCCCAACTGCAGCTGAATTATGTCCTCCTTTAAGTAAAATCGAAGTGTATTTTGAAAGTGTTAGAGCTATTAGTACTGGGTTTTTTTCATCCAATGAAAACGATAAAATCTCATCGTAATTGGGTGTTATTAAATCTGTTTTTTTTAAGATTTCTATTAATAAATCTTGCTGTTCTACAGTTATAAAATTAAATTGGGTTGTGGATTTCAAAACTGTATCCCACACGATTTTGGTTTGTGGAGAAAGTCGTTTGATACTTAATACAATTTTTTTTAAGTAATCCAATGAAGGTATTATTCCAATTTTTACTGCTTTTATATCATAGGTACTCAATAATTTTTCTAGTGATTCTAAAACAAAATTAATGTCAGTCCATTCTATTTTGAAGAACTCCTCTTCAGTTTGGATAGTATTGGCTGTGCTTATGGCAAAACCGTAAACTTGATGTTGTTCAAATGTTTTTACATCTGCTAAAATGCCAGCACCGGCTGAAGGGTCAAATCCTGCTATGCTTAGAACGAATGGGCGAATTGTTGACATAATTTAAAATTTTCTATCGGATTTTTACTGTTCCAAATGGTTCCTAAAAGGGCTACTGAATCAAAACCTAATTTGTACGTTTCTTTGATATTTTTTGAAGAAACTCCACCTAAGGCAACGAGTTTAGTTTTGAAATTAGTTCGTTGTTTTACCGTTTCGATAAGGTTCAGTCTAGGCACATAGTTTGGTTTTGAAATACTTTGATAAATAGGAGATAGGAAGGCGTAATTAAAACCAGTATTTAATGAATTGAAATCTTCTATCGAATGAGTTGAGGTAGATTCTATAAATTGGTCAGCGGTAATCCTTAATTGAAATCTTTTAGTTTCTGTAAAATGAATTCTGTTTATTCCAAAATCTTCAGCTAGATTATGGTGTTGATGCAAAACCAATTTAGAGCAGTGTTTTAATTCGATTTTAGATAAAAACGCTATCATTTCCTCGTCAGAATAATCAGGTTTGCGGACATGAAGCAACTCCAATCCACTCTCAAAAAGAGAATGAATGGTGTTGATTTCATTTGCTATGGGAATAGGGTTTGTGATTACTATCATAATCTTACTTCTTTCTTATATTTTCGTTTAGATATAAATTTCTTTCCCTTGCTCAATAAATTCTTCTGATTTTTCTTTCATTCCTTTTTCGGCTTCGGCAACATCACGGATTTCTTGTGAAATTTTCATCGAGCAGAATTTTGGGCCACACATCGAACAAAAATGTGCTATTTTAGCTCCTTCAGCAGGTAAAGTTTCATCATGAAATTCTCTTGCTGTGTCTGGATCTAATGATAAATTAAACTGGTCTTCCCAACGGAATTCAAAACGTGCTTTGCTTAAAGCATTGTCACGGTATTGTGATCCTGGATGCCCTTTGGCTAAGTCTGCTGCATGTGCAGAAATCTTATAAGTGATAACGCCATCTTTTACATCTTTTTTATTGGGTAGTCCAAGGTGTTCTTTTGGGGTAACATAACACAACATAGCACAACCATACCAACCAATCATTGCCGCGCCAATGGCTGAAGTAATGTGGTCGTAACCAGGTGCGATATCTGTAGTTAAGGGCCCTAAGGTGTAAAATGGAGCTTCGTCACAATGTTCTAGTTGTTTGTCCATGTTTTCTTTAATCATGTGCATAGGAACATGACCAGGGCCTTCAATAAAAACTTGTACATCGTGCTTCCAAGCTACTTTTGTTAGCTCACCTAAAGTTTCTAATTCGGCAAATTGTGCTGCATCATTCGCATCTGCAATTGAACCCGGACGTAAACCATCTCCTAATGAAAAAGCAACATCATATTGTTTCATGATTTCGCAAATGTCTTCGAAATGGGTGTATAAAAAGTTTTCTTTATGGTGGAACAAACACCATTTTGCCATAATCGAACCACCTCGAGAAACGATTCCTGTAACACGCTCCGCTGTTAAGTGAATGTAGCGTAATAATACTCCGGCATGAATCGTAAAATAAGAAACTCCTTGTTCTGCTTGTTCGATTAAGGTATCACGAAAAACTTCCCATGTTAAGTCCTCGGCAATTCCGTTTACTTTTTCCAATGCTTGGTAAATTGCCACCGTACCAATTGGTACTGGAGAGTTACGGATAATCCATTCTCTGGTTTCATGAATATTTTTACCCGTTGATAAATCCATAATTGTGTCAGCTCCCCAGCGGCAAGCCCAAACTGCTTTTTCTACTTCTTCTTCGATAGTTGAAGTAACTGCGCTATTACCAATGTTGGCATTAATTTTCACTAAGAAGTTACGGCCTACAATCATAGGTTCACTTTCTGGATGGTTGATGTTGTTTGGAATAATGGCACGACCTCTGGCTACTTCAGAACGAACAAACTCTGGTGTGATTTTAGATTTTGGCGTGTTGGCACCAAAACTTTGACCACCATGTTGGCACTGCATTGCTTTAGTTTGGTCATTTATTTGTTCAATTCTTTGGTTTTCTCTAATGGCAATGTATTCCATTTCGGGAGTGATGATTCCTTGTTTTGCATAATACAATTGGGATACATTAGCCCCTTTTTTGGCACGCATGGGTTTGTGCAAATATTCAAAACGCAAGTCGTTAAGTTTTTCGTCACGTAGTCGTTGTTTTCCGTATTCTGATGTGATTTCTGTAAGTTCTTCTACATCATTACGATCTAGAATCCATTGTTCGCGGATGCGAGGCAAACCTTTTCGAATGTCGATGTCGATATTTGGATCGGTGAATGGTCCCGAAGTATCGTAAACGGTAACGGGAGGATTTTTTTCAATTCGTCCATTTGACATTTTAGTGTCCGCCAATGCGATTTCTCGCATGGCTACTTTTATAGGATGAATTGTTCCGTCCACATATATTTTGGTGGAATTTGGGAAAGGAGTTCTTGATATTTTTTCTTCGTTTGTCATTTTTTTAGGTCTTAAAGTTATAAAGTCGAAAGTCTTAAAGTCTGTTTTAATTGTGTGTAATGGCACGCGGATGAGACTGATTTGCTAAAGCAGAAACGCGGATTGAAGCGGATTTTTCAGTTTGTAGTAGTTTGTTGATTTTCTTTTGGTTCTTTTATCTTGATTCTTTCCTCTGTTAAAATGCACTCTTTTCTGCTAGGGATAGCAGTGAAAAGCCCGTAAAGTGGAATCGATGTAAAACAAGGATTAGTGAAGCGACTGAAAGAAGCTTTAACTAAGACTATGTTTTATAAGATTGCAGTGCGGACTTGAAACGGATAGCCCGCCCGAGCAGCCAAATTAGCCTCCTTGGGTCGCAGAAATGATTAGAATAATGTCGGTTTCTTGTATAGAATGGGAATTCCAGGTGGATTTTGGAATAACCGTATTGTTGATGGCTATGGCAATTCCGTTTTGTTTTTCGGGAATTTCCAAGTCCAGAAGTGCTTGAACAGTTAGGCTGTCTGCGGCAAATTGTTTTGTTTGGTTGTTGATTTTAAGCTCCATTCCTTTTTAAATTTAGTATAGTTATACTTTAGGAATGGCTACAAGGGCGCATAAAAATACGCGACGAAGTCATCTTACTTTTCCCTACGCTAGTATGAACTAGATCAGGTTCAGAGGGTAATTCTCAGCCTACAAAATTGTAGACACCCCTAAAGTGTGCAGCAAATGTAATGGTTTTTTTACTTAAAGGTTTTAAGTTTTAAGTTTAAAGTTGAGGTTGTTTGTGGTTTTTTGTGATATTATAAATAGGTAAGTCTACGATTGAAAGTGAAAATTAGTTGCGTTTCCAGCAATCTTGAACATGATCGTTAACCATTCCAGTGGCTTGCATGTTGGCGTAGATTACAGTGGAGCCGACAAATTTAAAGCCTCTTTTTTTTAAATCTTTGCTAATAACGTCGGACAATGGAGTAGTAGCTGGAACCTCTTTTAGGGTTTTGGGGTTATTGACAATCGGTTTTCCATCAGTAAATCCCCAAATATATTTTGAAAAAGTTCCAAATTCTTCTTGAATCTTGATAAAAGCTTGTGCATTAGAAACAGCCGATCGAACTTTTAATTTGTTGCGAATAATTCCACTGTCTAATAGTAATTCTTGAATTTTATCTTCAGAATAGTTGGCTATTTTTTTATAATCGAATGTGTCAAAAGCTTTTCTGAAATTCTCTCTTTTGTTGAGTATAGTTATCCAACTTAATCCAGCTTGAAAGGTTTCAAGAATTAAAAATTCGAATAGCGTAGCGTCATCATAAACAGGAGTTCCCCATTCTTGATCGTGGTATTCTTTATATAAATCGCTTGATAAGCACCAGCCGCATCTTGTTTTTTCTTCCATTTTATTCTTCAGTTTCTTCAGATAAGTATTTTTTAATAATATGATGCCCTAAATATATTAACGGAGTGAGTAATATAGCAATGGTTAATTTAAAAACATAACCCGTTAATGCAGATGAGATAAAAGTATCGAAATTTATTTTTCCAGGCAACCAAAATGCAATTCCTAAAACAATGAAGGAGTCAAATAATTGTGAGATTACAGTGGAACCAGTAGTACGAAGCCATATTTTTTGTTCTCCAGTGCGCTTCTTGAAAAACCAAAAGATGCTAACATCTATTAGTTGAGAAACCATAAATGCAATTATGCTTCCTACAATAATCCACATACTTTGCCCAAAAACGGCATAAAATTGATTGTCATTTACAGGACTGATGCCTACAGCTGCTGGAACATTTATGGCAAAAAACAATATGACAAAAGCATATGCTATTAAGCAAGCCGTTATTAAGGACAGTTTTTTTACGCCTGTTTCTCCAAAATATTCATTAATTAAATCAGTTGTTAGGAATACAACTGGCCAAGGCAAGATTCCTATACTCATTACAAAAGGGCCAATTTGGATTAATTTACCGCCTATTAATTCTGCTACAACAGCATTAGTGATGAAGATTCCTGCAAGGATGATAAAGACAAATTCTTTTTTTGTTTTGAGCATAAAACTAATTTAAAACTCAAATTTAATATTTTATTTTGAGTTTTAAGTTTTAATCATTGATTTAGAATATGTCTGATTTTTTTTGAAATAATAGTTTAAGTAGCATTAAATAAAAAAGAGCGATTTGAATAAACAAATCGCTCTTTTTCTATTTTGGAAGTAAATTAGGATTAACCTAAAGCCGCTCTTTTAAATCCTGTAACGATAAGATCTTTATCTAAAGATTTTACGTAGTTAGCAACACTTAATTTATTGTCTTTGATGTAATCTTGGTTTACTAAAGTATTGTCTTTAAAGAAACGAGCCAATTTACCTTTAGCGATATTGTCTAACATTGCTTCTGGTTTTCCTTCTTGACGAAGTAAATCTTTAGCAATTTCAATTTCTTTTTCGATAGTTGCAGCATCAACACCTTCTTCGTTTAACGCGATAGGAGCCATTGCAGCAGCTTGCATAGCAATATTTCTAGCTACCTCTTCACCACCTTCTAATTTTGCAGAAAGAGCTACTAAAGTTGCGATTTTGTTTCCAGAGTGGATGTAAGATCCGATAAAAGCACCTTCTAATTTTTCGAAAGTTCTGATTTCTAATTTTTCACCAATAACTCCAGTTTGCTCAATTAATTTATCAGCAATAGTAATTCCGTTGAAATCTGAAGCTAAAAATGCTTCTTTTGAATCAAAATTTAATGCTAAAGTAGCCATTTCAGTAGCCATTTTCACAAAACTTTCATTCATACCTACGAAGTCAGTCTCACAGTTTAAAGTGATCACTACACCAGCAGTTTTGTCAGCATTTACAACAGCAATTGCAGCGCCTTCAGTAGATTCTCTATCTGAACGGTTAGCCGCTACTTTTTGTCCTTTTTTACGAAGGTTTTCGATCGCTAAATCAAAATCTCCTTCTGCTTCAACTAATGCTTTTTTGCAGTCCATCATTCCTGCACCGGTTATTGTTCTTAATTTATTTACGTCTGCAGCTGTAATTGTTGCCATGTTGTATTATTTTTTAAGGTTAAAAGTAAAAATTCCAATTCTTAAATCCCAAATTCCAATTTTATTAAATTATCAACTTATTGTTTCTAATTTTTTTATGGAATTTGGAATTTAAAATTTGGAATTTAAAATTTGTTTTTTATTCTTCAGTTGCTGGTGCAGCTGTTTCAGCAGCTGGAGCTACTACTTCTTCAGTTGTAGCAGTTGCTACAGCAGCAGGAGCAGCTTTTTCAGTTGCGTCAGCTTCTTTGTCAGACCCTCTATCAGAAAGTCCTTCAGTGATTGCAGCTGTAACTAAAGATAAAATTTTATCGATTGATTTAGAAGCATCATCATTTGATGGAATTACAAACTCTACTTCACGAGGATCAGAGTTAGTATCAACCATTGCAAAAACTGGAATGTTTAATTTTTGAGCTTCTTTTATTGCGATGTGTTCAGCTTTGATGTCTACTACAAATAATGCAGCTGGTAATCTTGACATATCAGAAATTGAACCTAAATTTTTCTCTAATTTAGCACGAAGACGATCAACTTGTAAACGCTCTTTCTTTGAAAGTGTCATGAAAGTACCATCTTTCTTCATTTTATCAATAGTAGCCATTTTTTTAACAGCTTTACGGATAGTTACGAAGTTAGTTAGCATTCCACCAGGCCATCTTTCAGTGATGTAAGGCATGTTTGCAGCTTTTGCTTTTTCAGCAACGATGTCTTTTGCTTGTTTTTTGGTAGCAACAAATAATATTTTTCTACCTGATGCAGCGATTTTTTTCAAAGCTTCATTAGCCTCTTCAATTTTTGCTGCAGTTTTATATAGATTGATAATGTGTATACCATTACGTTCCATATAAATGTACGGAGCCATGTTTGGATCCCATTTTCTAGTCATGTGTCCGAAGTGAACACCTGCTTCTAGTAATTCTTTTACTTCTACTTTGTTTGACATTTTTTGTACTAGTTTACGTTCTGTTGATTAGCAATGTATGAATGGCGATTTCTCGGCTAAATACATTTAGATGCTAAACTAATTCCTACCTCGGTAGGCAACAACAACATTGTTTTAAATTCAATAATAAATTCAATAAGTCTTGAATAAATGTATTCAAGACAGGCAATATTAACGTTTCGAGAATTGAAATTTCTTACGAGCTTTCTTTTGACCGAATTTCTTACGCTCAACCATTCTTGGATCTCTTGTTAATAAACCTTCTGGTTTCAAGATTAATCTGTTTTCAGCATTTACTTCACACATAACGCGTGCTAATGCCATTCTTACAGCTTCTGCTTGACCAGTTGAACCACCTCCATAAACATTTACTTTTACGTCAAAGTTAGTTGCATTTTCTGTCATAGACATAGGTTGCATTACTTTGTACTGTAAAGTAGCTGTTGGGAAGTAAGTTGCGAATTCTTTTTTGTTTACAGTGATTACTCCTGTTCCTTCCGAAACATAAACACGTGCAACAGCGGTTTTTCTTCTACCGATTTTGTGAATAACTCCCATTACTTAAGATCGTTTAGGTTAACTGTTCTCGGTTTTTGTGCACCTTGTTTGTGCTCTGAACCAACAACAACATTTAAATTTCTGAAAAGTTCAGCACCAATTTTGTTTTTTGGTAACATTCCTTTTACTGCTTTTTCTACTAATAATGCAGGGTTTTTCGATTGCAATACTTTAGCAGTTAAAGTTCTTTGTCCTCCTGGGTAACCTGTGTGACGCATGTAAATCTTTTCGTCCATTTTGTTACCTGTAAGGTTAATTTTTTCTGAGTTGATAACAATTACGTTATCTCCACAGTCAACGTGCGGTGTGTAACTTGGCTTGTACTTACCTCTTAAAATCATAGCGACTTTTGAAGCAAGACGACCTAAGTTATGACCTTCAGCATCTACAACGATCCACTCTTTTGTAACAGTGGCTTTGCTTGCTGATTGTGTCTTGTAGCTTAATGCGTCCATAATAATTTTTTAATTAAACATTCCATCCCCATTAAAGGGGATGCAAAAGTACAATTAATTATTTTAAATACAAATACCTTAAAAGAATAATTTTCACTTGTTTTTACACTGATAATCAATTGTATATTTAGGGTGTCGTTGTATTTTTATCTTTTGGATTTTTACTTAATACATCTATTCTATTTTTGTATTACTTTTGTTATCAATAATAAAATTTTTATATTGCATTCTTACCAGCTATTTTTATAGAATAATACTGTCTTTTTTTATAGCATGTAAATTGCTATTATATTTAAAGTTAGAGACTATTCAAGATACTATTATTACTAATTTAGTCAACAAATACATAATTATGAAAGTTAAAGCAACTCTTAAACAAATTGCAAAAGAACTTAACGTTTCTGTTTCTACAGTTTCAAAAGCCCTTAATGATAGTCCTGAGATTAGTGATCAAACAAAAATTAAGATAAAAGAATACGCTAAACTTAAAAATTATAAACCCAATGTTATTGGTTTAAATCTAAAAAACAGAAAAACAAAAACAATTGGTGTTATTATACCCAATATTTTAAATTCTTTTTTCGCAAAAGTTTTTAGTGGTATTGAAAAAGTTGCGGATGAAAAAGGATATAATGTGATTACTTGTATTTCTAATGAGTCGATTGAAAAGGAAATAAATACATTAGAAATGCTTAGTAATGGAACTATTGATGGCTTCATTTTATCAGTATCTGAAGAAGCACAGAAGCTTCAGGATTATTCTCATTTCTCAGCAATAATAAATGACGGAACTCCTATAGTAATGTTTGATAGAATAGCGGATGAAATTGAATGTGATAAAGTCGTGGTTGATGATTTTAATTCAGCTTTAAATTCTACACAAAGATTAATTGATTTAGGCTGTAAAAACATAGCATTGTTTTCATCAGTAGATAAACTTAGTGTTGGTAAATTGCGTACAGATGGTTATTTACAAGCGTTGAAAAATAATGGTGTTGCAGTAAATGAAACTATTATTTTAAGAACAAACTCAGAAGATGATTTAAGTGCCGCTGTTTTAAATATTCCTTCAAATGAGCCTATAGATGCAATTTTTGCTTTGGAAGAAACGGATACGGTTGCTGCATTAAAGTATGGACTAAAACATGGTTTTAAAATACCTGAAGAATTATCAATTATTGGTTTTGCAGATGGAATATTAGCTTCGAGAAGGCTAACTCCAAGTGTTACAACTGTAAGCCAACATGCGCCTGAAATTGGAGAAAAAGCAGCTTTGTTGTTAATTGATCGTTTAGAAGCTAAAGAAGAAAATTTACCTTTTAAAACGGTGGTTATTAAAACAATTTTGAAAGAAAGAGAGTCTACAAGAAACGGATAATTAGAATTTTTAATATTAAAAAAAACCACTCCTATTTATATAAGAGTGGTTTTTTTTAATATTAAAAAAAACCACTCCTATTTATATAAGAGTGGTTTTTTTGTGCTTTTTTTAATTGAAATTAATGTGCTTCCAGCCAATCTTTACCCATTCCAAGATCTACAATTAATGGAACATCAAGTTTGAAAGCGTTCTCCATTTCGTGTTTGATCATCGGTTGGATTTTTTCTAATTCCGAGTTATGTACATCAAACACAAGTTCATCATGAACTTGAAGGAGCATTTTACTTTTCCAGTTTTCTGTTTTTAATTTTTCATGGATATTAATCATGGCAATTTTGATAATGTCGGCAGCGCTTCCTTGAATTGGTGCGTTTACTGCATTACGTTCTGCGCCACCACGAACTATTGCATTCTGCGAGTTGATGTCTTTTAAATAGCGACGCCTTCCTAGAACGGTTTGTACGTATCCGTTTTCACGTGCAAATTCAATTTGCTCGTGAATATATGATTTGAGTCTTGGATATGTTTTGTAATACGCTTCAATTAAAGTAGCGCTTTCAGAACGGGAAAGTGAAGTTTGATTGCTTAATCCAAATGCTGAAACCCCATATATAATTCCAAAATTGACCGTCTTAGCATGGCTACGTTGTTCTCTTGTTACTTCTTCTAACGGGACATCAAAAACTTTAGAAGCAGTAGATTTATGAATATCTTCATTATTTTGAAACGCTTTGATCATATTCTCTTCGCCGCTCAAAGCAGCAATAACACGAAGTTCAATTTGAGAATAATCCGCAGATACTAAAGTGTAATTTTCATCTCTGGCTACAAATGCTTTTCGTATTTGTCTTCCTCGTTCTGTACGAATAGGAATGTTTTGTAAATTGGGATTATTAGAGCTCAATCGGCCTGTGGCTGCTACCGTTTGCATATAATCAGTATGAACACGCAATGTAATTGGGTCAACTTGATTTGGCAAGGCATCGACATAAGTGTTTTTTAGTTTAATTAATTGTCTCCAATCAAGTATATCTTTTACGATTTGATTTTCGTTGGCCAAGTAGCTCAATACTTCTTCACCTGTAGCATATTGACCTGTTTTTGTCTTTTTTTGCTTGGCTCCGCCTATTTTTAATTTGTCAAATAAGATATCTCCAAGTTGTTTTGGTGAAGCTAAATTAAAATGTTCTCCGGCAATTTCGTAAATAGTAGCTTCTAGTTTTTTAATATCATTATCTAGATCATGTGATAATGATTTTAAGAAATCGGTATCTAAACGAATACCTTCTTTTTCCATATCGGCTAGTACTTTTACCAAAGGAATTTCAATCTCTTCAAAAAGTTTTTTTGTCTCGGTTTTTTCTAATTCAACAGCAAATTGTTCTTTCAATTGAAAAGTCACATCCGCATCTTCAGCGGCGTACTCTTTGATTTCTTCTAAATCAACATCACGCATCGATTTTTGGTTTTTTCCTTTTTTTCCAATTAATGTCTCAATCGATTTTGGAGAGTACTTCAAATAGGTTTCGGCCAAGATGTCCATATTATGACGCATATCAGGATTGATCAAATAGTGAGCAATCATCGTATCAAATAATTTTCCTTCCACTGAAACGCCATAGTTGGATAGAATCTTTAGGTCGTATTTTAAATTTTGACCAATTTTTTCTATAGATTCATTTTCGAAAAAAGGAATGAATTTCTCAATCAAAATTTTTGCTTCTTCTTGATTTTCTGAAAAAGGAACATAAAAACCTTTTCCTTTTTCATATGAAAATGAAACACCAACTAGTTCTGCATGTAATGCATCTAAGCCAGTAGTTTCAGTGTCAAAACATACGGAAGTCTGTTTTAGTAAATTTTGTAATAGTAATTTACATCCTAAATCACCTTGAATAATTTGATAGGAATGTTCTGTATTTTCTAAAGTGTTATAATATTGGTGATGTGTTTCTTCTGAGGTTTCATTAGCTATTGTGCTTCCAAAAAGGTCAAATTGGTCTTCGTTTTTTGGTTGCGGTTTTTTGTATAACTTGGCTTCGTCAGCTGGATTGCTTGTAGCTATTGTGTCTCCTTTTTTGAATATGGCGTCAAATTGTTCTGCCATTCGGCGAAATTCTAATTCATTGAATAATGCATCTGTTTTTTCGACATCAGGAGTTGATAGTTCGTAATCAGTTTCGTTAAATACGACAGGGCAATCGAGTAATATGGTGGCTAAAGTTTTAGATAAAAGTCCTTTTTCTTTATTGGCTTCAATATTCTCTTTCATTTTTCCTTTTAGCTTATCAGTGTTTGCTAAAAGGTTTTCCATTGTTCCGTACTCTTTCAAGAATTTTTTGGCTGTTACTTCGCCTACCCCTGGTAGTCCAGGAATATTGTCAGCTGCGTCACCCATCATCCCTAGGAAGTCGATTACTTGATCTGGTCTTTCTATTTCAAATTTTGCAAGAACTTCAGGAATTCCCCAAATTTCTATTCCGTTCCCCATTCGAGCGGGCTTGTACATGAAAATGTTTTCAGAAACCAATTGAGCAAAATCCTTATCTGGAGTAACCATGAAAACTTTGTAGTTTTCTTTTTCAGCTTGTTTTGCTATGGTTCCAATTAAGTCATCGGCTTCAAAGCCTTTTACTTCAATTATTGGAATGTGCATGGCGCGCAATAGATCTTGGATATAAGGCACGGCTATTTTAATAGCTTCGGGAGTGGCGTCACGATGTGCTTTGTATTCTGGATAAATCTCATTTCGTAATTGACTTCCACCATTGTCAAAGGCCACGGCCAAATGATCTGGTTTTTCTCTTTTTATTACATCCATCAAGGAATTCATGAACCCCATAATTGCTGATGTATCCATTCCTTTAGAATTTATTCTAGGGTTTTTTATAAAAGCATAATAACCTCTAAATATTAAGGCGTATGCATCGAGAAGGAAAAGACGTTTTTGTTGTGACATGATTGAAATTTTATAAAGATTTCAAAAGTACAAAACTTAAAAGATATTGAAGTGCTAGAATTTATTATTTATAATTGTCGTTTCGATTATTTAATTTGAAAGAATTTTATTTATTTAGGAGCTTGTTTTTTTTGTAAAAAAAAGAGTTTTAAATTTAATTTGGCTTTTAAAAATTGTAATACATAGCTTATAAAATATTTTATTTAAGGGGTTTTAGTTAAAAATAGCAACTCTTTATCGGATTAATTAGCTTTTAATCGGTTTTATTTGTATATTTAAAAATAAGTACAACTAAATACTTAGGTAGATTGTTTAATTCTTAATTCGAATATCATGCATAAAATTACATTTTTCAAAAACTTTTCAGCTTATCTTTTTTTATTTTTCATGATATCAAATTTGAGTGTTTTTTCACAAGTAGGGATAGGGACTACTACGCCTGACGCAAGTGCTGTCCTTGATGTGTCTTCTACAACGCAAGGATTATTAACTCCTCGTATGACTACCATGCAAAAAATGGCGATAACTAGTCCAGCTAATGGTTTAATGGTTTATGATACCACGCTTAAAGCGTTTAATTATTATGATAGTTCTACTATTTCTTGGGTAAGTATTGGTGCTTCAGCTAGTGATGGAAGGTCAAAATTCAAGCGAATTAAATCTACAGATGTTTTAGCAATTGTTTTAGCTGCTGAAAAAATTGCAGGTGGAGGTACAAAGTATCTATTAGACTCTCAAACTCTATATGAGATTAATGGGACTGTTGTTGTTGATTTACCAATTGAGTTAAATAATGCCTATGTAGTGGGGCTGGATTCTAGCGATGATAAATTAGTGAAGTCTTCAGGAGATTTATTTACAGGAATAACAGGAGGGTCAATAAGGGTTTTGACATTAGTTGCTTCTTCTGGTAATGTTTTTAATATTACAGGTACAGGATCAATAGGGGCAGGAACCCAAACTCAAAATTTAATTGTAAGAGATGCTATTATTGCAAGCTCCTCTAATGTTGGTAAAATTGAAAATTTTTCTTTGGTTTTTGTTAGTATCATTCAATTTGCAGGAAATACAACTGGGATTGTTTATAAGGACATTAATAAATTACTGATTAACAATGCTGGTTGGTTTGGAAATAATAGTGGTACTTATGAAACATTACAAGGGACTTTTGGACTAGTGGCAAAAATAGGAGGGTTTACTGAAGTTGTAGGTAGTAGTGTTGGATTGAGTGTTGTCTCTAATCCAATGATTACAAACGATGCTGTTTTAAGAGAAGTAGTTTTTACGGGAGTAGTTACTTCTGGTAAGTACATAAATGGATATACGGTTGGTAGTTATTCTGGATTTAATTTTGATAATAAATGGGCGGTAAACTGTCCTGGAATTCCTGTTGAAAGTGATATGGCTTCAACTGGAGATGTTAATTTTGATTATCCAGTTGGTTCAGGAGCATCAACTTCTTTTTCGGGAAGTACTAAAACCAAATTATTAGGAACGACTACATCCAATAATTTATTTCGATTTTCAACTGATGTAACTAATAATAGGTTGAAATATTTAGGCAGTAAAAAACGCTACTTTAGAGTAAACGGTTCGCTTTCATTTCAATCCTCAGCGAATACAACTACCTATATTGTATATATTGCAAAAAATGGTACTGTTGTTAATCAATCTAAAGTGTATGTCAATTCAACAACAACAAACGATATTCTGGCAATTCCTATTGGAACTACACTTGAATTGAGTCCAAATGATTTTATTGAAGTTTTTGCTGAAAGATATTCTGGAAGTGGGAGTATGCTAACAGTTTCTTTAAATTTGTCGGTTAATTAAAAGCAACTGTGAAGGAAATGAAAATTAATATAATTTTAAGTCAGCAAGTTTTTTTGCTGACTTTTTTGTTTCTAAATACATGACAGGTTGAAAAAAAAATGGTCTCTTTTTGTTAAATATTGATTAATATAAGCACATAGTCTTTTCTTAATTTGTTATTTTGTCAAAAAATATATAATAATGGTTTTTCGTATACTGTTACTAGGTTTGATTCTTCTTATTATAGAGATTTATGCATTCCAAGCATTTAGAACATTAGTTAAGTTAAAATGGATTTTAATTTCATATCAAGTAATAAGTGTTTTAGTCTTGTTGTTTATCCTCTATTCTTTTACCAAGTTTGATAGTTCGGTTGGGCAAACAAAACAGACAATGTTTACTATGGGGTTGCTCCTAATAGTATATGTTCCGAAATTAATAGTTACATTCTTGCTTCTTGGTGAAGATGTTTTTCGAATTGGTGCTGGTTCTGTGAACTATTTTTTAGAAAACAATAACGATACTTTTTTGGGTTCAAGAAGAAAATTTGTTAGCCAGATAGGGTTAGGATTGGCGGCAATTCCATTTATGTCATTGATTTATGGTATTACAATAGGGAAGTATAATTATAAAGTAATAAAGCAACGTATTTTCTTTCCGGACTTACCAGATGCTTTTGATGGTTTTACTATTACTCAAATATCAGATGTTCACAGCGGAAGCTTTGATAATCCTGAGAAAATTAATTATGCAATTGATTTAGTTAATGAGCAAAATTCAGATATGATTCTTTTTACAGGAGATATTGTGAATACTGATGCTAAAGAAATGCATCCGTGGTTAGAGACCTTCAACCGAATTAAAAAGCATGAATATGGTAAATATTCGGTGCTAGGGAATCATGATTATGGAGAATATGTGACTTGGCCTTCAGAGAAAGATAAAGCAGATAATTTTCAAGCTATAAAAGAGTTGTACGGAAAAATTGGTTTTACACTAATGTTGAATGAGCATACTTATATTGAAAAGGGAAATGATAAAATTGCTCTAATCGGGGTTGAGAATTGGGGACATAATTTTAAAAAAGCAGGTGATATAAACAAAGCTTCTCAGGATGTTGCTCAAGATGATTTTAAGATTTTAATGAGTCATGATCCGAGTCATTGGGATTATGAAATTAAAAATCATGTAAAAAATTTTCATCTTACATTGTCAGGACATACACATGGAATGCAATTTGGAATAGAAATCCCAGGTTATTTTAAATGGAGTTTGGCACAATATGTTTATGCACAATGGGCAGGTTTATACGAAAATTTAGGTAGATATGTCTATGTGAATAGAGGGTTTGGGTTTCATGCTTACCCTGGAAGAGTGGGAATTATGCCCGAAATCACAGTCATTGAACTAAAAAAAGGCAAGAATGTGGCATAATTCGTTAAAAATGCTACATTTGTAAATTATATCTATTTTTTTTAATAGATTTAAAAATTAAATTTTTGGTTTTATGTCAAAATTTGGAGAACTTATAAGCGCACAAGTACCTGTGTTAATCGATTTTTACACAGATTGGAATGAATCATCCGTTTCGATGCATCCAGTTATTAGAGATGTTGCAGCAGCTCTTGGTGACAAAGCAAAAGTCATCAAGATTGATGTGGATAAAAATCAAGAATTAGCAGATGCTTTAAGAATTAAAGGGCTTCCTACCTTAATGATTTATAAAGAGGGACAAATGATCTGGAGACAATCTGGTGAATTGGATGCGAATACTATCATTAGTATTGTTCAGGAACAACTTTAGTTTTACTTTCTATTATTCTAAAACTTCGCAGGATAATTTATTTTCAGCTATATAATCTAAAACTTTAGGCAATGTATATTTGAGGTTATCAAATGCCTTTATGCTATCGTGAAAGACTATTATACTTCCTGATCTCATATTGGAGATCACATTTTCTAAACATTTTTCCTTAGTTATTGCTTGGTCGAAATCAGCACTAAGTACATCCCACATAATAATTTTATATCCCTGGGCTTTTAATATTTTAGCTTGATTGGATTTTATTTTGCCATAAGGAGGACGAAATAAAGTTATTTTTCCCTTTTTAAAGTTAGAAATTGAATCTGCACAAAGGGAAACGTTATGTATATATGTTTCTGTAGTTGTTTTCCATCCTTTTAAGTGGTCGAAAGTGTGATTTCCTATTGCGTGACCTTCATTTATTATTTGATTAAAAATGGCTGGATTTGTTTCGATGTTCTTCCCGATACAAAAAAAAGTAGCTTTGACGGAATGTTTTTTCAATTCTGCTAGCACCCATTTGGTAATTTCTGGTGTGGGACCGTCATCAAAAGTAAGATATATTTTATTTTCAGTATTGGGTAAATCCCAAATGTATTTTGAAAATAATTTCTTTATTATTGAGTGTGTTTTTATCCAATAAAAGCTCATTTGTTTTTTTATAAAATTAAAAAAAATGCAGCAAAGTCAGAAGATTTTGCTGCATTTTTTAGATTAAAAATGATTTAAAGTTATTCTTTTTTACGTCCAAAACGTTCAAACATCGTAATGTAGGTATTGAATACAACTTTGTTTTGGTTGTAAAACGCACTGTCGCCACTTTCAATCATTACTTGTAGCAGTCCTCTGTAGCGCTCAATATCTGTAATGATGTCAATAGCGATACTTGTTTGTTCTGATGGAGCTAGTTTTGAATAATAATTTAAGTTTTCTCTGTATTTTGTAATTAGCTTCCCTAAAAGTTCTTGTGCTTTTGCTTTTTCTCCAACTTGATAATATCCTCTTGTAAAAGGCTCTAGAAGGGAATAATAGCCAAATTTTTCTAATGGCATTTTTTTCATTGCCAAATCAATTACTTTTTTGGCTTTGTCCATTTTTCCTTCCACAATTAATTGGTCCATTAGTCGAGCAAGATTTGTTCTATAGGTTATGCTTTCTCTTCTGGTTTCTGGGTCATGATAGATTTTATCGCTATCACTATTTCCCCAATCCCATTTCATAATATTGGTATACATCTTATCAGAATCAATTTGCCCCATATCTAGTGGGCTTCCATCTTTAGGAATAGCGGTTTTTATTGGGACTAGTTTATAAACCATTCCGTCCAATTGAAGGTAGTTTTTCATCCATAAATAATCTTCATCATCAAAAGCTCCTGGGCTGAAGAAAATAGGTCTTTTCCAGTTGTTATTGGCTACAATGTCCAACATCATTAATCTGTTTTTATACAATGCATTTCCTTTGATGTCTAAATCAATGTAGGGAACAATAGAGTCATTGTATTTTGTAGCAACCACTTTGTTTTTTATGATGCTATTTTTGTCTACAGGAATTCTGATTTTATTAGTTGGGTAAAAATGAATTCTTTGTCCATTTTGCATATCAACTGTTGATTTTGGGTTTTTTATAAAATTTATAAAATCTTTTATTTCCCATCTGCTTTCTGTTTTTGGAATATGAACTACATAATCCAGTTTGTCTCCTACATATTGGTCATGTGTAAATGAAATAGGCAATGGATTTGATTCGTAAGTTTTTGTTTTCATTTGATCGATATACCAATCAGTCATGAAAAGGCTTGTATTCACAATTTTTACGTCGGTTCTTACTTTTTCTATTTCTTGGGCATACCAAAGTGGGAAGGTGTCGTTGTCTCCTATAGTGAATAATATGGCGTTAGGGTCGCAAGAGTTAAGGTACGCTTTTGCCATTGCAGTTGCAGTATATTTGCCAGAGCGATCATGATCATCCCAGTTTTGAGAAGCCATAAGTACGGGAGCGGCCAATAAAGAAGCAGCAATAATAACTGGTCCAGCTATTTTTGGAGCTAAGTATTTTTGCAAACTTTCGTAAAGAGCATATACTCCAAAACCAATCCATATGGCAAAGACATAAAAGGAACCTACGAGGGCATAATCTCGCTCACGAGGTTCAAAGGGTCTTTCGTTTAAGTAGATTTTCAATGCTAAACCCGTGAAAAGGAATAGGGCTAGCAAGACATAAAAACTTTTTAAATCTTTATTGGCATGATACATTAAACCTATAAGTCCAAGAATGAATGGAAGAAAGTAATATACGTTACGTCCTTTGTTGTTTAAAACATCCGAAGGTAAATTATCTTGAGAGCCAACATGTAAATTATCTATAAAATTGATTCCACTTATCCAGTTACCATCTTGATTGTCATATCTTCCTTGTACATCACTTTGACGTCCAACAAAATTCCACATTAGATATCTCCAGTACATATAGCCAAATTGGTATTCGACCATAAAACTTAAGTTGTCAATTGTTGTTGGTTTTTCAATTATTAGATAATCGCCGTAACTTTTTAGAAACTTAACGTATCCGTCATTGTCAATTTGCTTTTGTGCGTAGGCGTGTCTAAATTCCGTAACTGTTTTTGCTACTTCATTTTTCAACTGAGCGATTGCTTTATTGTAATCTTCTTCAGATAATTTACTAGCGTCAATTCCGTATTGCGCTAAATCATTTTCATAAGGATAAGCTGGATTTATTTTGAACTCAGGAGGATTGGTGAAGTTCATATAATTTGAAATATGATCAGCGCTCCACATTCTTGGCAAAATAGTTTTTTGATTATCATCGCTATTTTGCTCTGCATTTTTAAAGTTATTTACAATAACGTACTTGCCTGTTTTGTAGTCTCTCTCGTAATTTGGAGCTTTGTCAAGGTAAGGGTTGTTTTTGTCTAATCCGGCAAATGTTTCTGTGTATTGCGGTCCGTAGAATAATGGATTTACACCATATTGTTCTCTGTTGTAATAAGCCAGTACTTCGGCAGCATCAGAAGGTTTATTTTCGTTAATAACGGTATTGGCATTTGCTCTAATAGGTAGCATCATCCATGTTGAAAATCCAATAAAAATAAATAAAACACACAATAATAAGGTGTTATATTGAACCATTTCTTTTTTGCGAGTGTAATTTAATCCAAAATAAAAGAAAGCTATTAATGCTAGAGTAACAAATATACTTCCAGAGTTAAAAGGCATTCCTAGGCTGTTAACCATGAATATTTCTGTTTTACCAAAGAAAGCCATTGTTAACGGAAGTAATAGTTTGAAAATGAACAATAGGATAGAGATTACAACAACATTGGCTAGGAGGAAGTTTTTGATTGTAACCGTTTTGTAATGTTTGAAATAATATAAAAAACCTATAGCAGGAATGGTCAATAATGCCATGAAGTGAACACCAAATGAAAGACCAATTACAAGCGAAATTATGAGTAACCATTTATTTCCTCTTGGAGAATCCATGTCTTGTTCCCAGCGTAACCCAAGCCAAAAAAGTAAAGAAATAAGCAGTGAAGCCATAGCGTATACTTCCGCTTCAACGGCATTGAACCAAAAACTATCTGAATAAGTGTAAGCTAAAGCGCCAACAAATGAACTTCCTAAAACTACAATCGCATTGCTTTTAGTAAGAGTTGAGTCTTGATTGTTATCATTCGTATTGTCAGTAACTCTTAAAACTAATTTTTTTAAAATCATGGATGATGACCAAAAAAGGAATAAGATCGTAAATGCACTTGAGAATACGGATGTCATGTTAACCATCAATGCGATGTGCTGATTGTCTGAGGCAAACATGGCGAAAAAAGCGCCAATCATCTGAAATAAGGGTGCTCCAGGTGGATGACCTACCTCGAGTTTAGCGGCAGTTGCTATATATTCTCCACAATCCCAGAAACTCATTGTGGGCTCCACTGTAAGCGTGTATGTTATTAGTGCGATTCCAAATGTAATCCATCCTATTATCGTATTCCATTTATTGAAATTGAATGTCGCCTTATTCATGTATTAAAATTTAGTTATATTTTAAGTTACAAAGAAAATGTTTTTTTATTTAAGGATGTAGGCATTAACAAAATTTTCTGGGAAACTATTTACATTTGGTAACGTATTGGTTTTTAGTATTTTTCAAGGTTTTGCTTAATTTTATTGGTTTCTGACGTAAATTTTTTTGATAAAAACTCTAAAAAAGTTTGCGCAAACTAAATTTTATTATAAATTTGCACTCGCTTAACAGCAATGATGGTCTATGGTGTAATGGTAACACAACTGTTTTTGGTGCAGTCGTTCAAGGTTCGAGTCCTTGTAGACCAACATAAAGCCTCTCAATTTTTGAGAGGCTTTTTTTTTGGATTAAATTTAGAGTGAGAAATGATTTTATTTAGTCAGTTATGATTTTTTTTGGCTAAATTTTAAATGTTATTACGGGTTTAATAGCATGGTTTACTAAATCTTCGGATACGCTTCCTGAAAAGAAATGTGATAATCCTGTTCTGCCATGTGTGCACAAGCCTATTAAGTCAGCATCTATTTTTCTTGAAAAATTAAGGATCCCTTTTTCAATGTTAACATCATTGTAAATATGCGTTGAATAGTTTTTAATATCGAATTCAGCTAAAAAGTCATTCATTATTTTCTCTGAAAGTTCAGTAGTTTTAAAACTATTAGGGGTGCAAATCATGACTAAGTGTAAATTTGCATCAAAAAGATTAGTAAACTCAATCATTTTTTTAAATGGTTTTTTTATTTCTTTTGAAAAATCAGAAGCGAAAACAAAATCAGCAGATTTAAATTCAGGGATGCTTTTTTTAATTACTAAAACAGGGGTATCTGAAAGGCGAACTACTTTTTCAGTATTAGATCCAACTAGAATTTCTTCGATGCCCGAAACGCCATGTGATCCCATGACGATTAAGTCAGGGTTGTTTTTTTTGTTATAAGAAAGAATGCCTTCGAAAGCTCTTTCAAATTTCACTTGCTCAGTAACTTGTATGCCGTTTAGGTAGTTTTTTTCTTTAAATTTTTGTAACGTTTCATTGGCTTTTTTAATAAATAACATGACTTCTGGGATGCCTGTTGCTCCAGTAATAGCATCGTTCATTTGAGTTGGAATTTCTAACATGTGAAGCAAATGGATTTCGCTATTATTTTTTTTTGCAATTTGAGCAGCTACTTTTAAAGCGTTTTCAGAATGAGCTGAAAAATCGATAGGAACTAGAATTCGTTTCATAATTTATAGAATTAATTATTCAGAAAACCTTTATTTAAATGCTCCAATAAAGATAAGAAATATTTTAACAGCAATCAATTATTTTGGTTTATAAAAAAAACACTATATTTGCACCGTTATTTATTAAAATCTAGATAATGAGGGGACTAAATGTCCCCTCTTTTTATAAAAAATATGACATTTAAAGAAAAAGTAAATACATTGTTAGCGGAAGGTCTTGTGGATAAGCCCTCTATCTTCTTAATTGATTTAATTATTACGGATGCTTTTAAAGTAATTGTGAACTTAGATGGAGACAATGGTGTGGCTCTTCAAGATTGTATTGATGTGAGTCGTTTTATCGATGCTAATTTAGATAGAGAAGAGCAAGATTACTCTCTGGAAGTAGCGTCAGTAGGAGTTGGATCACCTTTAAAATTGATAAGACAATACAAGAAAAACATAGGTAGAATGTTGATTGTTAAAACGGGAACAGAAAATATAGAGGCAGAATTGGTGGAAGCTAATGATGATTTTGTAATTTTGTCGTGGAAAGCAAGAGAACCTAAAAAAATTGGAAAAGGTAAGGAGACAGTTCAAAAAAGACTTGAGATACCTTATGTAGACATAAAAGAAGCAATTGTTACAGTAACATTTTAATTAAAGAATTCGCATGGAAAATTTAGCATTAATCGATTCATTCTCAGAGTTTAAAGATGATAAACTTATTGATCGTGTAACGCTTATGGCAATTTTGGAAGATGTATTTAGAAATGCATTGAAGAAAAAATACGGTTCAGACGATAATTTCGATATTATTATAAATCCTGATAAAGGAGATATGGAAATTTGGAGAAGAAGGGTGATCGTTGCTGACGAAGATTTAGATTTTGAAAACGAAGAAATTACACTTACTGAAGCTAGAAAAATAGAAGAAGATTTTGAAATTGGAGAAGAAGTTTCTGAAGAAGTGAAGTTAATTGACTTAGGAAGAAGAGCAATTTTGGCTTTACGCCAAAACTTAATTTCTAAAATTCATGAACATGACAACACGAATCTTTACAAGCAATTTAAAGATTTAATTGGTGAAATTTATACTGCCGAAGTGCATCATGTAAGACCTAGAGTTGTTATTTTAGTTGATGACGAAGGGAATGAAATTGTTTTGCCAAAAGAAAAACAAATCCCATCCGATTTTTTCCGTAAAGGAGATAATGTTCGTGGTATCATTGAAAGCGTTGAGCTGAAAGGAAACAAACCTCAAATTATTATGTCTAGAACTTCTGAGAAGTTTTTAGAGAAATTATTTGAACAAGAAATTCCTGAAGTGTTTGACGGATTGATAATGGTTAAAAATGTAGTGCGAATTCCTGGTGAAAAAGCAAAAGTAGCTGTTGATTCTTATGATGATAGAATTGATCCTGTAGGAGCTTGTGTTGGGATGAAAGGATCACGTATTCACGGTATTGTTCGTGAATTAGGAAATGAAAATATAGATGTTATTAATTTTACAAGTAACATACAATTATATATTACAAGAGCATTAAGTCCAGCCAAAGTATCTTCAATTAAAATTAATGAAGAAACTAAAAGAGCTGAAGTGTTTTTGAAATTGGAAGAAGTTTCTAAAGCAATTGGTAGAGGTGGACACAATATTAGATTAGCAGGTTTATTGACAGGTTATGAATTAGATGTGATTCGTGAAGGTGATGTAGCTGGAGCAACTGCTGATGAAGATGATGTTGAATTAACTGAGTTTTCGGATGAAATTGAAGAGTGGGTAATAGAAGAATTTGCAAAAATTGGATTGGATACTGCAAAAAGTATTTTAAAACAAGATGTAGAGGATTTGGTAAGAAGAACTGACCTAGAAGAGGAAACGATTCTAGATGTAATGAGAATATTGAAAGAAGAATTTGACAGTTAGTCAATGTATCTTCAACGATAAACATGCCACTTTATAATTTTCTTGGTCAATAAGTGCCTAGTTGGGAGTAAAGTGAGGAATAACAAAAAAGGTAATAATAAAAAGGTTTTATGTCTGAAGAGAGAATTATTAGAATAAACAAAGTTTTAAGGGAATTGAACATTTCTTTGGAAAGAGCTGTGGATTATCTAAAAGATAAAGGGATTGCTATTGAAGCAAATCCAAACACAAAAATTTCTGATGATGTGTACAATGTCTTGTGCGGTCAATTTGCAGGTGACAGAGGGAAAAAAGAAGCTTCGAAAGAAGTAGGAGAAGAGAAAAGAAAAGAGAAAGAGGCATTGCGTGTGGAGCGAGAAAAAGAAATTGAAGATAAACGCAAGCATGACGATGAAGTTCTGAAACAACAACAAGAAGTGATAAAAGCGAGAGCTGTAGTTACCGGTCCTGTTCAAGTTGGGAAGATAGATCTTAATCCTAAAAAAGTAGTTGCTCCAGTAAAAGCGGAAGTTGAAAAAACAGAGGCTCCAAAAGCAATAGTTCCAGTTGAAAAACCAGTTGAAAAAGAACCAGTACAGGAAAATCTTGTTTCAGACAAAAAAGAAGTAAAACCTACTGTTGAAGTAAAAGAGGCAATAAAGGAAGAGAAAAAAGAAAATGTTAAGAAAGTGGTTGCTAAGGCAATTGTTCCTGAAGCAAAAGTCGTTCCTAAAACTGATGAAGCTCCTGTTGAAGAGGCAATCACAACGCAGTATCAAAAATTATCTGGTACTAAATTAACTGGTCAAACAATTGACTTGTCTCAATTTAATAAGCCAAAAAAGAAAAAAGAAGAGCCTAAAATTACACCTAATAAGCCTGGTGCTCCAGGAGCTGCTGGTGCAAATAAAAATAAGCGTAAAAGAATTGCTCCAAAACCTGGAACACCTAGACCTCCTGGAGTTCCTGGTGCGCCAAACCCAAACAAAATTACACCAAATACTGGTGGGGGTGGTTTTAATGCAAATAGAAGTTCTAGACCTGGATTTGTTAAAGGGAATAGACCAGCTATTGTAGCTAAAGTTGAGCCAACAGAAGAGGAAGTTAAAAATCAAATTCGTGAGACTTTAGAAAAACTTCAAGGTAAAAAAGGAGGTAAATCTAAAGCAGCGAAATACAGAAGAGACAAAAGAGATACGCACCGTCAAAAATCGGATGAGGAGCAAAGAGCAATAGACGAAGGTAGTAAAACTATTAAGGTTACTGAATTTGTTACCGTTGGTGAAATTGCGATAATGATGGATGTGCCAATTACTAAGGTTATTGGAACATGTATGTCGCTTGGAATCATGGTTACCATGAATCAACGTTTGGATGCAGAAACATTAACTATTGTTGCTGATGAATTTGGTTATGAAGTTGAATTCATAACTGTTGATATTGAAGAAGCAATTGAAGTTGTTGAAGATAAAGAAGAAGACCTAGTGTTTAGAGCGCCTATTGTTACGGTAATGGGTCACGTCGATCACGGTAAAACATCTTTACTGGATTATATTCGTAAAGAAAATGTTATTGCAGGAGAGTCTGGAGGAATTACACAACACATTGGTGCCTACGGAGTAACTTTAGATAACGGACAAAAAATAGCATTCCTTGATACACCAGGTCACGAAGCGTTTACCGCAATGCGTGCACGTGGAGCTCAAGTTACAGATATTGCAATTATTGTAATTGCAGCAGATGATGATATCATGCCGCAAACTAAAGAAGCAATCAGTCACGCTCAAGCGGCTGGTGTGCCAATTATATTTGCAATTAATAAAGTGGATAAGCCAAATGCTAATCCTGAAAAAATTAAAGAGAAATTAGCAGGTATGAATTTACTTGTTGAGGATTGGGGTGGTAAATACCAATCTCATGATATTTCTGCAAAAGTGGGAACCGGAGTTAAAGAATTATTAGAAAAAGTTTTATTAGAAGCGGAAGTTTTAGATTTAAAATCTAATCCTAATAAGGCTGCTCAAGGAACTGTTGTTGAGGCATTCTTGGACAAAGGGAAAGGATATGTTTCTACAATTTTAGTTCAACACGGAACGTTGAAAGTGGGAGATTATATGTTAGCTGGAAAACATCATGGTAAAATTAAAGCTATGCATGATGAAAGAGGAAATATCGTTACTGTAGCAGGTCCTTCAACACCAGTTTCAGTATTAGGTTTAGATGGTGCAGCTACTGCAGGAGATAAGTTTAATATTTTTGAAGATGAAAAAGAAGCGAAACAAATTGCTTCTAAACGTTCTCAATTAATGCGTGAACAATCCGTACGTACACAACGTCATATTACACTTGATGAAATTGGACGTCGTATTGCTTTAGGTCAATTTAAAGAATTGAACGTAATCCTTAAAGGAGATGTTGATGGTTCTGTTGAAGCATTATCTGATTCGTTCTCTAAATTATCGACTGAAGAAATTCAAATTAACATTATACATAAAGGAGTTGGAGCAATTACGGAGACTGACGTTATGTTGGCTTCTGCTTCAGATGCGATTATTATTGGATTTAATGTTCGTCCTGCAGGAAATGCGAGACAACTGGCTGATAAAGAAGAAATCGATATCCGTTACTACTCAATTATCTACGCAGCTATTGATGACTTGAAAGATGCAATGGAAGGAATGTTAGCTCCTGAAATGAAAGAAGAAATTCTAGGTACTGCTGAAATTAGAGAGATATTTAAAATTTCTAAAGTAGGATCTATTGCAGGTTGTATGGTTATGGACGGTAAAATAGCTAGAAGCTCTAAAATTAGAGTTATCCGTGAAGGAGTTGTTGTTCATACAGGAGAGCTTATTGCACTGAAACGTTTCAAAGACGATGTGAAAGAAGTAGCTAAAGGGTATGACTGTGGTATTCAAATTAAAGGATACAACGACATTGAAGAAAGAGATGTTATTGAAGCGTACCATGAGGTAGCGATCAAGAAAAAATTGAAATAGAATTTTCAATATATTTGTTAAAAAATCCCGAGCAATCGGGATTTTTTTGTTTTTAAGTGTTTATGTATTTTGAGGGTTTAGATTTTTTTGGATTAGATTTGTTTTAGGCTTTTATTTTTTTTGTTGCTACGGATTGCAAAGCCTAGTTTTTTGAGGTTTAAAAAAATAGTTATGAATAAATTGAAATTATATTTAGTGTTTTTGTCTTTCATTTTTGTATTATCCTGCCAAGATAAATCTGCTCAGGAGCAGAAATTGAAATTAGGCTATTTACAATTCTTAAGAGAATACCCAAAGGGACTGACAAGACATTTCCCAAATGAAAAGGAAATAAAATCCGATTATCAGATTCATCATAATTATTTGTCAATGTATTCACCTTCGCAATTAATTGTTAGGCAGAAAGAATCCAAATCAATGGTTGATTCATTAATCTCGGTTTCTCGCAAAATTAAATATTCAGATTCATCATATTATATTGTAAATAAATACCTCAGAGATTCAAATATATTAAGCATCACTAAAAATCATGAACAATTTAAAGCACAAATAGAACACCAAAGTGCAGTTCCAATACCGAATTTTTATAAAGTAAGTGATTTTGATGGGGATAGGTATAATTTGTTGAACAAATCATATGCAATATATTTAATTGAAGCCGAGCCTAAACAATGTTGTTCTGAAAAATTTCATCACGGAACTTGGTATATGCCTAATGAATGGAAAGATGGATTTAGTAGAGGATATGCAATCGATTTAGAAAATAATTTGGTTATTTATTGGTTGGTAATTTGGTAATGACAAGTTCTCGTTTTTGTACCTGAACCTAGAGATCATCGAATTAAATGATACAATGTATTTAATTCATTGCACGGACTAAATAAATGCTTTTTTATACTATTGAGAAATGTCCTTGGTAATAAAAATATAAAATAATGATAAGTGATTTAAAAGGACCGTGCATGTATAATGAGTTCTGAAAGCGTTCTCCTGGTTATAGTCAATCGTTACTATGGGTATTTACCAAGTTTCTAAAAAAAGCAGTCTCAATCTATCTAACGTGAGCAATATTTAATTCAAATTATCATCAAGGGCATATTAAATAAGTCAAAAAGCACAAAAGCAACTCGTAAAAGGAGTTGCTTTTTATATTAAAATTATTTTTTTTCTGTTTAGAATTTATTTCTGTGGTTTTATTAAAAGGACATTATCGTATTTTTTCTTAATTTCTACTAAATACTTTTCTGCTTCAATGCGAGTCCTGAAATCTCCAATCCACACTTTGTAATTTGGGGTATTAAACACTATTGTACCGTCTAAGTCTCTAAATTCTTGTTTGCAGTCATTAAGTGCTTTTTTTGCTTTTTCACTTTCTCCACTAAAAATTTGGATTTTATAGCGCTCATTAACAGCTGATGAACTGTTTGTTTTTCTCTTTTCAATCAATAATTGTTCAAACTTTGGATCTTGGCGAATGTTAATGTTTTGATCTTGTGCCATTAATTTACTTGTTGAAATACTAAGGGCTATTGTAAAGAAAATGAATTTTGAAGTTGTTAAAATTCTCATAACGTGATGGTTTTTAAGCAAAAATACTATTTATTGAATGATTGTAAAACATAAATATTATTTAGAATTAATATAAATTGAAATTAAGACTATTTTAAGGTTTTGAGAATAGTTCATAAGTCGTATTTTTGTCGAAGTTTTAAAATAAAGGAACAGTTTTCTATAAGTCTATATAGAAAAAATTGTGCCAATTTTTAGTAGATAATCATTATACTTTATGAAAAAGGTGGGTAACCATAATTCGACTTCAAGGAAATTATTTTATAGCTTAGCTTTAATGCTAACTTTTTCCTTAACTTCATTTGCGCAAGTTGTTGCACCTGCGGCAGCAACGGAAGCACCAGTAGCTACACAAGGTGGTGACCCAGTAAAGGGTAAAGAGCTTTTTAATTCAAATTGTGCTGCGTGTCATAAGCTTGATGCAAAATCAACAGGTCCTGCTTTAAGAGGGGTTGCTGGTAAGCACGAAATGGCTTGGATTTACAAGTGGGTTCACAATAGCTCAGAACTTATTAAATCAGGAGATGCTGCAGCTGTTAAACTTTTTGCGGATAATAATAAGTCAGTAATGACTGCATTTCCACAATTAGCAACTGGAGATATTGATAATATAATAGCTTATACTTCTGAAGTTAAGGCTGAGGCACCGGCTCCTGTACCAGGAACTGCTGTTGCGGGATCGGCTGATCAAAGTGGTGTTTCTAATAATATAATCTTAGGTGCTTTGGCTCTTGTGATGCTTATGTTAGTTGTGATGTTGTTCTTGGTGAACAATGTTTTAACTAAGGTAGCAAAATCAAATGGAATTGAAGTAGCTCCTAAAACACCAACTACGCCTATATGGAAGGCATTTGTTAAAAATCAATTTTTAGTGCTTATTACTTCAATATTTTTATTATTGGCCAGTGGGTACTTTGTTTATGGATTTTTAATGCAGGTAGGAGTTGATCAAGGATATGAGCCAATACAGCCAATTCATTATTCACACAGAATTCATGCTGGTGATAACGAGATAAATTGTAAATATTGTCACTCTGCAGCTAGAGTGAGTAAAAATTCTGGAATTCCTTCTTTGAATGTTTGTATGAATTGTCATAAAAACATTTCTGAAGTTGCTGAATCTACTGCTACTCCTGAGTACAGTAAAGCATTTTATGATGAGCAAATCCAAAAATTGTATACTGCTGTGGGTTGGGATAAAGCAACACAATCTTATACTGGTAAAACACAGCCAGTTAAATGGGTTCGTATTCATAACTTGCCTGACTTCGTTTATTTCAATCACTCACAACACGTTACTGTTGCTGGAATTGAATGTCAAACTTGTCACGGTCCAGTTGAAACTTACGAAATTCAAAAACAGTTCGCTCCATTAACGATGGGATGGTGTATTAATTGCCATAGAAAAACCGATGTTAAAATGGAAGGAAACGACTATTATACTAAAATTCACAAAGAACTTTCTAAAAAATATGGTGTAGACAAATTGACTGCAGCTCAAATGGGAGGTTTAGAATGCGGTAAATGCCACTATTAATCAAATTATTAAGATTTTAATATTTATATACAATGTCATCAAACAAAAAATACTGGAAAAGTGTTGAGGAACTAGAAAATAGTTCTATTGTTGAGACGCTTAGAAATAACGAATTTGTTGAAGAAATTCCTACTGAAGATTTTTTAGGAAATAATGATGCAATGTCATCTTCTTCAACATCACGTCGTGATTTTTTAAAGTACGTTGGGTTTAGTACTGCTGCAGCCACGCTTGCGGCATGCGAAGGTCCTGTGAACAAGTCGATTCCTTATGTATTGCAGCCAGAGCAAATCATTCCTGGAGTAGCTGATTATTATGCTACTTCTGTTTTTGATGGTTTTGATTTTGCAAATCTACTTGTTAAAACACGTGAAGGGCGTCCTATTAAAATAGATAATAATACTATTTCAGGAGCTAAATTTGCTGCTAATGCTAGAATTCATGCGTCTATATTATCTTTATATGATAGTATGCGTTTGAAAGAGCCTAAGTCAAAAGGTAAAAGTGCTACTTGGTCTGCAGTTGATGCAGATATAAAAGCAAGTTTGGCTGAAGCTAAAGCAAATGGTAGTCAGGTAGTATTGTTAACTAATACTTTAGCTAGCCCGTCCACTGAAAAATTAATTGGAGAATTTATTGCGTTAAATCCTACTGCTAAGCATGTGGTTTATGATGCTGTTTCTTCATCTGAAGCTTTAGATGCTTTTGAGTCCGTTTATGGTGAAAGAGCTTTAGTTGATTATGATTTTTCAAAATCATCGCTAATTGTTTCTGTTGGTGCGGATTTCTTAGGAGATTGGCAAGGTGGAGGATATGATTCTAGTTATGCACAAGGTAGGATTCCTAAAAGTGGAAAAATGTCTCGTCACTTTCAATTAGAAGCTAATATGACTTTGTCTGGTGCTGCTGCTGATAAGCGTTTGGCTATGTCAACTGCAAATCAAAAACAAGCGTTAGTACATATATATAATGTTATTACTGGTTCTTCTGTAGCGGTAAATTTAGATGATAAATTTAAAGCTGAAGTTAGTAAAGCGGCTCAACAGTTGAAAGCTGCTGGGTCAAATGGAGTTTTAGTTTCTGGTATTCAAGATAAAAATGCTCAATTGTTAGTTTTAGCAATTAATCAAGCTTTATCAAGTGAAGCTTTTATAACTTCTGGAACAAGACAAATTAGAAAAGGGTCTAATGAAAAAGTGGCTCAGTTAGTAAGTGACATGAATGCGGGTAGTGTTCATACCTTAATAATGAGTGGTGTTAACCCAATATATACTTTGGCCGATTCAGGTTTATTCGCTGAAGGTCTTAAGAAAGTTAAAACGTCAGTTTCTTTATCTTTGAAAGAAGATGAAACTGCTTCTGTAACTACTATTGCTATGCCAGTTCCTCATTATTTGGAATCATGGGGTGATTTAAGTTTGACAAAAGGAACTTATAGTTTAACGCAACCAACAATTCGTCCTTTATTTGATACAAAACAATTTCAAGATGTTTTAATGTCTTTGAATGGAATGTCAGGTACTTATTACGATTACTTAAAAGCAACTTCTGCTTCAGTTATTGCAGGTGCTTCTTGGAATAAAGTGTTGCATGATGGTGTTTATGTTGGAGATTCTCAATCTTTATCTGGAGGTTCTGCTGATTATTCTGCTGCTGCAAATGCTTTAGCAAAATCAAAAGCTGGTGCTGGATTTGAATTGGTACTGTATACTAAAACAGGTATGGGTGATGGGCAACAGGCTAATAACCCTTGGTTACAAGAGTTTCCTGATCCAATTACAAGAGTGTCATGGGATAATTATGTTACTGTTTCTAATGCAGATGCAAAACAATTGTTGATGACTAATGAAATCGTTGCTAATGGTGGTTTGAATGGTAGTTATGCTACAATTACTACTGCTGACGGTTTAAAATTAGATAATGTGCCAGTTATTGTTCAGCCAGGTCAAGCTGTAGGAACTATTGGATTGGCATTAGGTTATGGTCGTAAAGCGGCTTTGAAAGAAGAAATGCAAGTAGGTTTAAATGCTTACGCTTTATATAAAGGTTTTAATGATGTACAATCTGTTAGTTTAGTTAAAGCTAATGGAGAACATGAGTTTGCTTGTGTTCAAGGTCAAAAAACATTAATGGGTAGAGGGGATATCATCAAGGAAACTACCTTGGAAATCTTCAATACTAAAGATGCTAAATTTTGGAATGAAGTACCTATGGTATCTTTAGACCATGAAGAAGTAGAGGCTACAAAAGTTGATTTATGGGATTCATTTGATCGTTCAGTTGGACATCATTTTAATCTTTCAATTGATTTAAATGCTTGTACTGGATGTGGGGCTTGTGTAATAGCATGTCACGCTGAGAATAATGTGCCAGTTGTAGGTAAGTCTGAAGTAAGAAGAAGTCGTGATATGCACTGGTTGCGTATCGATAGATATTACTCTTCTGAAAGTACTTTTGCAGGTGATAATGAAAGAAAAGAGAATATAGCTGGTTTGTCTAGTTCTTTGTCTACTTTTAATGAAATGGAAAAAGCAGGAGATAATCCTCAAGTTTCTTTTCAACCTGTAATGTGTCAACATTGTAATCACGCACCTTGTGAAACAGTTTGTCCTGTTGCTGCGACTTCTCATGGTCGTCAAGGTCAAAACATGATGGCTTATAATAGATGTGTTGGTACTCGTTATTGTGCTAATAACTGTCCTTATAAAGTACGTCGTTTTAACTGGTTCTTGTATAACAAAAACAGTGAATTTGATTATCATATGAATGATGATTTAGGACGTATGGTTTTAAATCCAGATGTAAATGTTCGTTCTCGTGGAGTAATGGAAAAATGTTCAATGTGTATTCAAATGACACAAGCGACAATTTTAAGTGCGAAGAGAGAAGGTAGAGCTATTGTTGATGGAGAATTTCAAACGGCGTGTTCAAATGCTTGTTCTACTGGAGCAATGGCTTTTGGAGATGTTAATGATACAGAAAGTCAAATTGCTAAATTAGCTGCTGATGATAGAATGTATCATTTATTAGAGCATGTTGGGACAAAACCTAATGTTATCTATCACGTTAAAGTTAGAAATACCTAGTACAAAAAATTATTAATTAAGAAACAATATAAAGTATTATGTCGTCTCACTACGAAGCAACCATTAGAAAACCCTTAGTTATAGGTGATAAATCTTATCACGACGTAACAGTAGACATAGCTGCACCTGTTGAAGGAAAAGCTAACAAGCATTGGTGGATTGTATTTACAATCGCATTAATAGCCTTCCTTTGGGGAGTGAGCTGTATAATTTACACCGTGTCTACAGGTATAGGAACATGGGGATTAAATAAAACTGTTGGATGGGCATGGGATATCACGAACTTCGTTTGGTGGGTAGGTATTGGTCACGCAGGAACATTAATATCTGCAGTTCTATTATTATTCCGTCAACGATGGAGAATGGCAATTAACCGTTCTGCAGAAGCTATGACAATCTTTTCTGTTATTCAAGCAGGTTTATTTCCAATTATTCACATGGGTCGCCCTTGGTTGGCCTATTGGGTATTGCCAATTCCAAATCAATTTGGCTCACTATGGGTGAATTTTAACTCTCCATTACTTTGGGATGTATTTGCAATATCAACTTACTTATCAGTATCGCTTGTTTTTTGGTGGACTGGTTTATTACCCGATTTTGCAATGCTTAGAGATAGAGCAATAACTCCTTTTAATAAAAAGATATATTCTATCTTGAGTTTTGGATGGAGTGGTAGAGCTAAAGACTGGCAACGTTTTGAAGAAGTATCTTTGGTTCTTGCAGGCTTAGCAACTCCACTTGTACTTTCTGTACATACTATTGTATCGATGGACTTTGCTACTTCTGTTATACCAGGATGGCATACTACTATTTTCCCTCCTTACTTTGTTGCAGGAGCAGTTTTTTCAGGATTTGCAATGGTAAATACTTTGCTTATTATCATGAGAAAAGTTTCTAATCTTGAAGCTTACATTACTATACAGCATATTGAGTTGATGAATATCGTAATTATGATTACGGGTTCTATAGTCGGGGTTGCTTATATAACTGAGCTGTTTATCGCATGGTATTCAGGAGTTGAGTATGAACAATACGCCTTCTTGAATAGAGCTACTGGACCTTACTGGTGGGCTTACTGGTCGATGATGACATGTAATGTTTTTTCACCTCAGTTTATGTGGTTTAAAAAATTAAGAACAAGTATTATGTTTTCTTTTATCATATCTATTGTTGTAAACATAGGTATGTGGTTTGAAAGATTTGTAATTATTGTTACTTCTTTACATAGAGATTATTTACCATCTTCATGGACTATGTTTTCTCCTACGTTTGTTGATATTGGAATTTTCATTGGAACAATAGGTTTCTTCTTTGTATTATTTTTGTTATATTCTAGAACTTTCCCAGTTATAGCTCAAGCAGAGGTGAAAACAATATTAAAAGGAACAGGAGATAATTACAAAAGAGAAAGAGAAGCAAATAAAGATTCACATCATGAGTAATAAAGTAATATACGCCATTTATAATGACGATGATATATTGATGGATGCGGTTAAACAAACCAGAGCAGCTCATCATCATATTGAAGAAGTTTTTACTCCATTTCCGGTTCACGGTTTGGATAAAGCGATGGGGCTTGCTCCAACAAGATTAGCTATTTGTGCTTTCATGTACGGTTGTGTTGGTATAACAGTAGCAACAACAATGATGAATTATATAATGATTCAAGATTGGCCTCAGGATATCGGAGGTAAACCAAGTTTTAGTTTCATTCAAAATATGCCTGCATTTGTACCTATTATGTTTGAAATGACTGTGTTTTTTGCAGCGCATTTAATGGTAGTTACTTTTTATATGAGAAGTAAAATATGGCCTTTCAAAAAAGCTGAAAATCCAGATGTTAGAACAACAGATGATCATTTTTTAATGGAAGTTGCAGTGAATAATAATGAAGAGGAATTAGTTTCTTTTTTCAAGAATACAGGAGCTGTAGAAGTTAAAGTAATAGAAAAGCATTAATTTAGATATGAAAACGATATATAAAATAACACTATTATTTGGCATCACTATATTAGTAACGTCTTGTCATAATAATTCCGCACCAAACTATCAGTATTTTCCAAATATGTACGAGTCTGTTGGGTATGAAACATATTCAGAGTCTAATGCATTCAATAATGGTAAAGAGGGACAACTTCCAGTAGCTGGTACTATAAATAGAGGTTTTGAGCCTTTTGCTTATGAGAATACAACTGCTGATTATGAACTAGCTAAAGCTAACCTTAAATCTCCATTAGATTCTTTAGATAGAAATTCTGGAAAAGGTAAAGAACTTTTTGAAATTTACTGTATTAGTTGTCATGGTGCAGCTGGAAATGGTAAAGGTAAATTAGTTGAAAGAGAAAAATTTCTTGGAGTGCCTAGTTATAAAGATAGGGTTATCACAGAAGGGAGTATTTTTTTTGTTGAAACTTATGGTTTAAATGCAATGGGGTCTCATGCTAATCAATTAAGCGCTCATGAGCGATGGTTAGTTGCTGACTATGTTTTAAAACTAAAAAGCCAATTATAATTGTTGAACAAACTGATCGTAATAGATATGTATACATTTTCAAGTAAATTAAAAACTTTTTCTCTCGTCTTAATGGCTATTGGTCTTTTAGGAATTGGATATGGTTTTTTAAATGCACCTAAAGATATTCAAGAAGTGGAGAAAATTCTTGCTTCTGAAAGCCATGAAGGTCATGGTGAGGTTAAGCATGAATCAGCTGATGAAGCTCATGCTGTTAAAGCTTCTCATGAAGAAGTTAAAGATACAAATGAAGCTACAGAGCATAAAGAGCACTTAACTCATGTTTTGCATCAATTGCAAAATAAGCCTTGGGCAGCATTATATGTAGCTTGTATTTTCTTTATGTTGCTTTCAATGGGAGTATTAGCTTTTTATGCAATTCAGCAAGTTGCATTAGCAGGTTGGTCTCCAGTTTTGTTTAGAGTAATGCAAGGAATCACAGCTTATTTGCCTGTAGGTTCAGTTATATTCTTTGTTATCTTGATTCTTTGTGGTCTTCATTTTAATCATCTATTTGCTTGGTTAGTTGAAGGTGTTACAGATCCTACTAGTCCTAATTTTGATAAAATTATTGCTGGTAAGTCAGGATATTTAAACTTTCCTTTTTGGATTGTTAGAGCCGCAGTATTTTTAATTGGATGGAATCTTTACAGGTTTTATTCAAGAAAGAATTGTTTAGCTCAAGATGAAGCAACAGATGATGCTTTCTACAAAAAGAATTTTAACATAACGGCTGGTTTTTTAGTATTCTTTATCGTTACTGAATCAATTATGTCGTGGGATTGGATCATGTCAATAGATCCTCACTGGTCTAGTACTTTATTTGGATGGTATGTTTTTGCTAGTTTCTTCGTAAGTGGTATCACAATGATTGCGATGGTTACTTTGTATTTGAAATCAAGAGGGTATTTAGAATATGTAAATACAAGTCATATCCATGATTTAGCTAAATTTATGTTTGGGATTAGTGTTTTCTGGACTTACCTTTGGTTCTCTCAATTTATGTTGATTTGGTATGCTAATATTCCTGAAGAGATTACTTATTTCGTAACTAGAATACAATTATATAATTTGCCCTTTTTTGGTGCTGTTGTTATGAATTTTGTATTCCCAATACTAATTTTAGTAAATACAGATTTCAAAAGAATTACTTGGATACTTGTTATGGCAGGGGTAGTAATATTAACTGGACATTATATTGACTTTTTTAATATGATTATGCCAGGAACAGTAGGTGATAAGTGGTTTATTGGAATATCAGAAATTGCTTCTGTACTTTTCTTCTTAGGTTTATTTATTTATGTTGTTTTTACAGCATTGACTAAAGCGCCTTTATTGCCAAAAAGAAATCCTTACATCGAAGAGAGTAAACATTTTCATTATTAATATTTAAAGAAATAAACAGATGACAAGTTTGTTGGTAATTATAGTTTTAGTTTTATTAGCTGTTGCTTTATGGCAATTGACTAAAATATTTGACCTTACGCAAGTAGGTTCTGATTCAGACAGTTCTCAGATAGCTTCTGATAATGATAATAATGTTCAAGGTTATTTGATGTTTGGCTTTTTAGCTTTCATATATATATTTACTATATATGGTTTGTTTCAATGGGGACCTTTAGTTCTTCATACACCAGCATCAGCACATGGAGGTCAGGTTGACAACTTGATGAACATTACTTGGGTTTTAATTTTTATTGTTCAAGCAATTACGCAAGTTTTATTACATTATTTTGCTTTTAAATATAGAGGTAAAAAAGATCAAAAAGCATTGTATTTTGCTGATAATAATAAATTAGAAGCGATTTGGAGTGTAATTCCTGCAATTGTTTTAGCTGGATTAATTCTTTACGGATTATATGCTTGGACAAATATTATGTTCATCGATGATGAAGATGATACTGTTGTAGTAGAATTATATGCACAACAATTTAAATGGACAGCTAGAATTGCAGGAGAAGATAATGTTCTTGGAAAAGCAAATGTTAGATACATTGAAGGAATCAATACTTTAGGTGTTGATCTTGCAGATCCTTATTCTCAAGATGATATTGTGGTTTCTGAATTACATATTCCTAAAGGAAAAAAGATTCATTTTAAAATGAGATCTCAAGATGTATTGCATTCAGCTTATATGCCTTACTTTAGAGCGCAAATGAATTGTGTTCCTGGAATGGTTACAGAATTTGCTTTTGAACCAATTTATACTACAGCTGAATATAGAGAATTACCTTATATGGTAGAAAAGGTTTCTAATATTAATGCTTTAAGAGCTAAGAAAAGTATTGCTTTAGTTGCAAAAGGAGAAACTGCTCTTGATCCTTATTCATTTGATTATTTGCTTCTTTGTAACAAAATTTGTGGTGCATCTCACTATAATATGCAAATGAAAATTATTGTTGATACTCCAGAAGACTATAAAAAATGGTTGTCTGAGCAAGCAATTTTAGTACAACAAGTAAAAGAAGCTAATACACCAGCTCCTGTTGAAGGTGCAATAAGTACAGATTCTTTAAAATCAAAAGATACAGCAGCTATTTCTAAAATAGCTATGAAATAATTAATAAGAATATTTAAAGTATACATATATGTCAGCAGAAGGTCACGATCACGGACACGATCACGAACACGAACATCATCATAAAGACACTTTCATTACTAAATACATTTTTAGTATTGATCATAAAATGATTGCTAAACAATACCTTATTACTGGTATTATTATGGGAATTATTGGAGTTAGTATGTCAATGCTTTTTAGAATGCAATTAGCATGGCCAGAGGAGTCTTTTAAAATATTTAATATATTATTAGGAGACAAATGGGCTCCCAATGGTGTAATGGCTAACGATATTTATCTGTCTTTAGTTACTATTCATGGAACTATAATGGTATTTTTTGTACTTACCGCTGGGTTAAGTGGAACTTTTAGTAATTTATTGATTCCACTTCAAATTGGTGCTAGAGATATGGCTTCTGGTTTTATGAATATGATTTCGTATTGGTTATTCTTTTTGTCTAGCGTAATCATGATTGGGTCTCTTTTTGTAGAATCAGGTCCTGCTAATGCTGGTTGGACAATCTACCCTCCTTTAAGTGCATTGCCTCAGGCTATTTCAGGTTCTGGTTTAGGTATGACTTTATGGTTAGTTTCAATGGCTATATTTATTGCATCTTCTTTAATGGGATCTTTGAATTATGTAGTTACAGTAATTAATTTGAGAACAAAAGGAATGTCTATGACTAGACTACCTTTAACTATATGGGCATTTTTTGTAACCGCTATTATTGGTATCGTTTCATTTCCTGTTCTTTTATCAGCTGCTTTATTATTGATTTTTGATAGAAGTTTTGGTACTTCTTTCTTCTTGTCTGATATATATATTGCGGGTGAAGTATTACATTATCAAGGTGGTTCTCCAGTATTGTTCGAACACTTGTTTTGGTTTTTAGGACATCCTGAGGTTTATATCGTTTTGCTACCTGCATTGGGTATTACTTCTGAAGTTATTGCTACAAATTCACGTAAACCTATTTTTGGTTATAGAGCGATGATTATGTCAATTTTAGCTATTGCATTTTTATCAACTATTGTTTGGGGTCACCATATGTTTATCTCAGGAATGAATCCATTTCTAGGTTCTGTATTTACCTTTACAACTCTATTGATTGCAATACCATCTGCCGTTAAAGCTTTTAACTACATTACCACTCTTTGGAAAGGTAATCTACAATTAAATCCAGCAATGTTATTCTCTATCGGATTAGTTTCTACTTTTATTACTGGTGGATTGACTGGAATTATATTAGGAGATAGTACATTAGATATTAATGTTCACGATACTTATTTTGTTGTAGCACACTTTCACTTAGTAATGGGTATTTCTGCTCTTTATGGTATGTTTGCTGGAATCTATCACTGGTTTCCTAAAATGTTTGGAAGAATGCTTAATAAAAACTTAGGGTATGTTCACTTTTGGGTAACTGCGATTTGTGCTTACGGTGTTTTCTTTCCAATGCACTTTATTGGACTAGCAGGTTTACCAAGACGTTATTATACAAATACTAATTTTCCTTTATTTGATGATTTACAAAACGTAAATGTATTGATTACTACTTTCGCATTAATTGGTGGAGCTTTTCAATTGGTATTTTTGTATAACTTTTTTAGCAGTATTTTCTACGGTAAGAAAGCGGTACAAAACCCTTGGAAATCTAATACTCTTGAATGGACAGCGCCTGTAGAACATATGCATGGAAACTGGCCTGGAGAAATTCCGGAAGTTCATAGATGGCCATATGATTATAGTAACCCAAGTCATGTCGAAGATTTTGTTCCTCAAAATATTCCAATGAAACCAGGTGAAGAAGTTTTACATCACTAGATTTTATTTATATATAAAATGCCTTTCTAAATGGAAAGGCATTTTTTTTTAGTTCTAACTTTGTCTTATCTTTGTTGTATGAATGAGAATCTAGATCCAACTACCAATGGTTATAATTCGGAAGAATTTGATCTTGAAAAAAAATTAAGACCTTTATCATTTGATGATTTTGCTGGACAAGATCAAGTGTTAGAAAACCTTAAGGTTTTTGTTGAAGCAGCTAACCAAAGGAATGAAGCTTTGGACCATACCCTTTTCCATGGACCTCCAGGATTAGGGAAAACTACATTGGCTAATATTTTGGCTAATGAATTGCAGGTGGGTATAAAAATCACATCTGGTCCTGTTTTAGATAAACCGGGCGATTTAGCTGGTTTGCTAACTAATCTTGAGGAAAGAGATGTTTTATTCATTGATGAAATCCATCGGTTGAGCCCCATTGTGGAAGAATATTTATATTCAGCAATGGAGGATTTTAAGATCGATATTATGATTGAATCTGGACCAAATGCGCGTACGGTCCAAATCAATTTAAATCCATTTACATTAATAGGTGCCACTACTCGTTCAGGTCTTTTAACGGCTCCTATGAGGGCTCGTTTCGGAATATCATCACGCTTGCAATATTATACAGCAGAACTATTAACAACTATCGTAGAACGTAGCGCAAGTATTTTGAAAATGCCTATTTCTTTAGAAGCAGCCATTGAAATTGCTGGTAGAAGTAGAGGAACACCTCGTATCGCAAATGCTTTGTTGCGTAGGGTACGTGATTTTGCCCAAATTAAAGGAAACGGAACTATTGACGTTGCTATCGCTCGTTATGCCTTAAAAGCGTTAAATGTTGATGCACACGGATTAGATGAAATGGACAATAAAATTCTAAATACTATTATTGATAAGTTCAAGGGAGGCCCTGTAGGGTTATCTACTTTAGCAACGGCGGTTTCGGAAAGTAGTGAAACAATTGAAGAGGTATATGAACCTTTTTTGATTCAAGAAGGTTTTATTATGAGAACTCCTAGAGGAAGAGAAGTCACCGAAAAAGCATATAAGCATTTAGGGAAAGTTAATTCTAATATTCAAGGAGGTTTGTTTTAATTTTTAAGAAGCTATTTCCTGCTGTCCGCTATATCTTTACTTGCATAAAGAAAGCAAGTAAAGGATGCCGCTGCCATCAGGGCTAAAACATCATTTATAAGATATATTATTAATTCTAAAACAAAATATACCCAATTTATAAAAGCAGAAGCGAAACGGCTCGGTTTCCTTTCATGTGGTATATCCAAAGCTGGTTTTTTAGAACAAGAAGCACCAAGATTAGAAACTTGGCTAAATAACAACCATAACGGACAAATGTCCTATATGGAAAATAATTTTGACAAACGTTTAAACCCTACTTTACTGGTTGATGATTCAAAAAGTGTGGTTTCTTTACTCCTAAATTATTACCCAGAACAATTTCAAGAAACTGATTCTTATAAAATTTCAAAATATGCTTATGGTAAAGATTACCATTTTGTCATCAAAGAAAAATTAAATGAACTTCTTTTTTCTATTCAATCTACAATAGGAGAGGTGTCAGGACGTGCTTTTGTTGACTCAGCTCCAGTGTTGGATAAAGCTTGGGCAGCCAAAAGTGGTTTGGGATGGATTGGTAAAAACAGTAATTTATTGACTCAAAAAGCAGGTTCTTTTTACTTTATTGCCGAATTAATTATTGATTTGGAATTAAACTATGATTACGCTACTACTGATCATTGCGGTACTTGCACTGCTTGTATAGATTCTTGCCCCACAGAAGCAATAGTTGCTCCTTACGTCGTGGATGGCAGCAAATGCATCTCTTATTTTACTATCGAACTTAAAGAAAATATTCCAATAGAGATGAAAGGGAAATTTGATGATTGGGCCTTTGGTTGCGATATATGTCAAGACGTTTGTCCTTGGAATAAGTTCTCTAAACCTCATAGTGAACCATTATTTAATCCAAATCCCGAATTATTAAAGTTTAGTAAAAAAGATTGGAATGAAATTACTGAAGAAACTTTTAAAGCGGTATTTAAAGACTCTCCGTTAAAAAGATCAAAATTTCAAGGTATTAAGCGTAATATTGATTTTATTAAGTAGCTTTTTTTTAGTGTGTAAATCTAATTATCGGTTTTTAATGAGGACTCTCTAATTAATACGTTGGTTTCTAGTTCGATAGTTCTAGGTGTAAAGGCGATATCATTTTTATGACAGTTCATCTCTTCTAATAGTAGATTAAATGATACAACACCCATTTCATTACTCGGTTGATCTACAGTACTCAATTTTGGAGTCAATACTTGCGACATAAACCAATTACTAAATCCTATTATTTTTACTTGTTCTGGAACTTTAATTTTATGATCGTTAAAATAGGACAATACACCTACTGCTACTAAATCAGTGATTGCAAATATTCCGTCTACATCTGGATGTTCTTCTATTATGTGTTTGGCAAAATAAACACCTTCGTCAAATGTAACATTTTCGCAAGTGTATACTAATTTTGAATCAAAAGGAATGTTGTTTTTCTCTAAAGCTTTTTTATATCCAATATAACGATCAATAGAATTTTGTGGGTTTAATGGGCCACGCAAATGAACAATTTTTTTGCACCCATTATCAATTAAATGCTGAACAGCGTTAAAAGCCGCTTTTTGATCATCAATAATTACTTTAGAACACTTAGAAAGTTTAGATATTTTATCAAACATGACAAATGGAATCTTTCTATTTATAATTTCCTTTATATGTTCGTCATTATTTGATTCATTAGATAGGGAGATTAAAATCCCGTCTACTCGTTTGTTAATTAGTAGTTCAACTTGTTTTTTTTCTAAGGCTAATGACTCGTTTGATTGTAAAATGATAACCAGGTAACCATTTTTTTCAGCTTCATCAATTATTGCATTAATAATATTGGAAAAAAAATGATGCATTACTTCTGGAATAATTAAACCAATAGTTTTGGATTCTTTTGTTCTTAAGTTTACTGCAAAACTATTTGGGGTATAATGCAATTTTTGTGCAAGGTCAATGACCGCTTTTTTAGTTTTTTCACTAACATCAGGGTAGTTCTTTAATGCTTTAGATACGGTCGTTATCGAAATACCTAATTTTGTTGCAATTTCTTTAAGAGTGATGTCTTTCATGAACTAATTTTCTAATAGTTTAAGTTTAAAAAATACATTTTCGAATCAACTATTTTTCTATTTTAAGGTCTGGAACTCGTTTAGACTTATTTTTAAATAAAATGGAGGTGTAATTTTCTTTACCAAGATATTAATTTTTATCTTAAATGTGTGTTATTTTTTTTATTTAACGAATAAATTAGATTAGTTAAAATTCAGGTAGTATTTATTAAAAATAAATTCACAAAGAATAATCTAGATTAAATTTTATGCAGAATCCCTTTCAATTATTTTAGTTTCTAATTCAATGGATTGAAAGACGACAGGTTTGTTTTTCTTTTTTAAGTCAATTTCATCAAATAAAATGGAAGCCGCTCTGTTGCCAATTTCAAATCCTGGTTGGTCAATTGTTGTTAGCTTTGGAGTTATTATTTCGGACATGAATGAATTGCAAAAGCCAAAAACTGCTATTTGTGCGGGTATTTTTAGCTCTATATCATTAAAGTATTTTATTATTCCAACTGCCACGAGATCAGTTATAGCAAAAATGGCTTCAATATCTGGGTGTTCCACTAAAACTTTTTTCGCATTTTCATACCCGTCTTCAAAATCGGTATTATTATCACATAAATATACTAGTGAGGGGTCATACACAATATTGTTATCTTCAAGTGCTTTTTTATAACCTAAAAAACGATCTATAGAATTTTGTGGCATATAGGATCCTCGAAAGTGGGCAATTTTTTTATGCCCTTTTTTGATAAGATAATTTACAGCATCATAAGCTGCTTTTCGATCATTGATTGCCACTTTTGAACAGTTGACTAATTTTGCGATTTTGTCAAAAAGAACTAAAGGAGTTTTATGTTTAATTATGTTTTTAATATGATTAAAATCCCCAGTTTCATTAGAAAGTGACATTATAATTCCGTCAACTCGTTTGTTTAATAAAAGTTCAATTTGTTTTTTTTCAACCTCTAGCTTTTCATTGGAGCGTAATATTATTACTTGGTATTTTCTTTTTTCAGCTTCTTCTAGCACACCCTTGAAAACTTTGGAAAAAAAATTGTAATCCACCGTGGGTATTATAACTCCTATAATTTTTGATTCTTTTGTTCGTAAGTTAACTGCAAAACTATTTGGGGTATAATTTAGTTTAATTGCTAAGTCTACAATCTTTTTTTTTGTTTTTTCACTAACATCAGGATAATTTTTCAGTGCTTTAGAAACAGTTGTAATTGACACCCCTAGTTGAGTAGCGATTTGTTTAAGAGTAGCTTCTTTCATGAATTGATTTCCAGATTGTTTAGAATGAAAAACTGTTTATTTGAAAACAAACTTACAATTTATTTATTGTAATTCAGATTTCAAATAAACAGTTACATTAAAAATTATAGTTGATTACGCTATGTGGTAGTTGAACTAATTATTCTAAATCAATCAAAATGAATTATCATCGCCTCATAGGGTCTTAATGAATTGCTTTTAACTTTATTACAATCTTCATAATTATCTAAAATCACTTCATGTTTGCCTAGCTTGAAATTTAAATTATAGGTAGCTTTTTTATTGGTAAAATTTAATAAAACCAATATTTTTTTATTGTTGAGTTCTCTTGTATAGGCATATACAGCTGAGTTGTTCTCATCCAATAAGGTATATTTACCATAAATAAGTGCGGGAATTTCTTTACGGACTTGAACTAATTTTCTAAAGTAATTCAAAACTGATTTTGGGTCCTTTTCTTGCTCTTCAGCATTTACCGTTTTAAAGTTTTGATTTACCTTCAACCACGGAGTTCCTGATGTAAAACCTGCATTTTTTGTAGTGTTCCATTGAAAAGGGGTACGTCCATTTTCTCTTGAAGTTTGTTTTTGTCCTTCTAAGAATCCTTCTAAATCTCCATTCTTGTTTTTCAACCCGACGTATTTGTTACGGGTATCTACATCTTGATAATCTTCAATAGAATCAAAACGAATATTAACCATTCCTAATTCATCTCCATTGTAATAAAAAGGAGTTCCTCTCATAGTCAGGATAAAAGTTGAAAGCATTTTTGAAGAGATTTCTCTAAATTTAGGGGTGTCATTTCCAAATTTACTCACCATTCTTGGTTGATCATGATTAGCAAGAAAAATGGCTAACCATCCTTTGTCTTTGAATGCATTATCGTATCTCGAAAATATTTTTTTATATTTTACTAAGCCAAAATCAAGCACATGCTTACCAATGTCAACACTTTCAAAATGATACGCAATGTCCAGTTCTTTTCGATCTGGATCTACAAATTGTAATGCATCTGCTGGTGAACTTCCAGCACCTTCGGCTACAGTCATGATGTCGTATTTGCTAAATACTTTTTTATTCATTTCTTGTAAATACTCATGTAAATGGGGTCCTACACCATAGTATTTTATAATGTCTTTTTCATACCCTTTTGGTAATTCTGGCCAAGTTGTATCTTTTGAGGCAAATTGAAAAGCATCCATTCTAAATCCATCAATTCCCTTGTCCAGCCAAAAACGCATGATATCGTATACTTCTTCTCGTAATTTTGGGTTTTCCCAATTCAAGTCAGGTTGTTTTTGTGAGAAGTAATGTAGATAATAGGAATCCGTTTTCGCATCGTATTTCCAAGCTTCACTATTTACATCAAAGAAACTCCATCTGTAGGGAGGCTTTCCTTTTTCGGCTGGCCACCAATGGTAATAATCTCTATATGGGTTGTCACGAGAACTTCTGGATTGTTTGAACCAATCATGTTCATCACTACTGTGATTGACCACTAAATCCATGATAAGTTTGATTTTGCGTTTATGCATTTCTTTCAACAAAACATCAAAATCTTCCATAGTCCCAAAATCCTTCATGATTTCCCGATAATTACTAATGTCGTATCCATTATCGTCATTTGGAGAAGTATAGATTGGATTTAGCCAAACGGCATCAATTCCAAGACTTTTTATATAGTCTAATTTAGATATTATTCCTTTCAAATCTCCAACTCCATCACCATCGCTATCTTTAAAACTTCTAGGATATATTTGGTAAACAACAGCTTCTTTCCACCATTTGGCATCTTTAACTGGGATTATTAGATTTTTATCAATTTGTGCGTTAATAGTCATGCTTATAAATAATAGCGTTAGTGTAAAAACAGATATAGGTTTCATAATTACTTATATTGGATTCATGAATTTAGTTATTTTTGAATTTGAAATTATTGGGTTAGCTCCTTCTTTTTCAGCAACAAGAGCACCTAAAGCACAAGCAAAGTCAAGAGCTTTTTGAGGGTCGTTTTGGGTTAGTAATTCACTAATTAAACCGGCCAAAAATGAATCTCCAGCTCCAACAGTGTCCGCTACCTTTATTTCATATCCACTATTGTAATAAAACGTATCGTCATAATATAAAATGGCTCCATGGCACCCTAATGTTACACATATGCGACTTGTATTTGTTGTTTCAGCTATATAAAGGATATTTTGCTTTAAAGAATGGTAAGGTGAATTTAGAAACTTACTTATTTCGTACAACTCTTCATCATTAAACTTGATAAAATCAGACTGCATCATCAAATTAATAAGTACTTTTTTCTTGTAAAATGGGGCGCGTAGATTGACATCAAATACTTTGTATTTAGCGTATCCTATTAATTCAACTAAGGTCTCAAAAGAGGTAGAATCTCTGCAAACTAGGCTGCCATAAATAAATGCATCTGCTTTTTTTACTGTATTTTCTATTTCTGGATTGCATTCAATTTTATCCCAAGCCACAGGATAATTAATAGTGTAAGATGCCGATCCTTTGTCGTTTAATTCTACTATTACTTCACCCGTTTTATAAACAGGATCAACCTGAATCAAATTTGTTTTTACTTTGTTTTTCTTTATGAAAGACAGGAGTTCTTTTCCAATTTCATCATTACCAATACGACTTACTATTTGAGTATTTATGCCCAGGGATGCAAGACGTAAAGCCACGTTTAGTGGTGCTCCACCAATTTTCTTGTGCGTTGGAAAAACATCATAAAGCACTTCTCCAAAACATACTACATTAGGTTTTTGTAAATTATTTTCCATTGCTAAGCATTTTATGTTCTAAATCTTCTAGTGACAAACCTTTTGTTTCAGGCATCATAAATAAGACAAATATTAACTGTAATACCATCATAAACGCAAAGAAAGCGAAAATTGGCCAAGGATTTTCTTTGAATAAATCGATTACTACTGGACCAGCCAAAGTGATTAAGGCAGCAAAAATCCAATGGATCCCTGTTCCAAATGACTGTCCATTTGCCCTAACGTTATTTGGAAATATTTCAGAAATAAACACCCAAATTACTGCTCCCTGACCAATGGCGTGAGAAGCAATGAATACGAGAATTGATACCATTAAAACAATTGGTCCTAGATTATTAAGAAAGGCCAAGGCCACCATTCCCAAACTTAAAATGTAACCAATAGATCCTATTAACATTAATTGTTTTCTTCCTAGAACATCAATTAACCGCATCCCTGCAAGGGTGAAAATCAGGTTTGTAAATCCAATTAAAATAGAATTCATTAAAGATTCTTTAGATCCTAATCCCGCCATTTCTAATATTTCTGGGGCATAATATAGGATGAAATTGATTCCAGATAATTGATTGAAGAAAGCCAGCAAAAAAGCTAAGATTACAGGTAGTTTATATTTGTAAGAGAAAATAGTTTCTTTAAAAGCTGAGTCTTCAACAAGGTCCTTTTTTATTTCGTTAAAATTGGCTAAAGCATCTTCTTTGTTATAAATCATTTCCAGTACGTTCATAGCAGTTGTATCATCCCTTTTTTTCAAGATCAACCAGCGGGGACTATCGGGTATTTGTGTGACAATTAAACTATAAACAAGTGCAGGTAAAGCTACTATTCCTATCATCCATCTCCAATCATTAACTCCTCCAAATCCTTCAAATAAATAATTGGAAAAAAAGGCGATTAAGATTCCAAAGACGATATTGAATTGAAACAGGGTACCTAATTTACCTCTGTTTTCAGGAGTAGATATTTCTGATATATAAATGGGTGCCGCAACAGACGAAGCACCTACGCCAATACCACCTATAAATCTAAAAAACGAGAATATATATGGATTAGGTGCTAATGCCGAACCTATAGCCGATACCAAAAATAATATTCCAATCCAAAATAATGTTTTTTTTCGTCCCCATTTATCACATGGTATTCCTCCTAGTAATGAACCTAATACTGTTCCCCATAATGCCATTGACATTATGAAAATTCCGTGAAACAGGGGAGTAGTATGCCACAATTCTTTGATTGGCAAGTTGGCTCCGGAGATGACGACAGTGTCAAATCCAAATAAAAATCCCGCTACCGCTACGGTGAGAGACCAGTTTCTAACTTTATTCATTTATTGGTTTTTTGGTTGTTTATTTATTGTTTTTTGGTTTATTTTTTATTCCAAATGTCTTTTATATAGTGGATTGTGAAATCTTTTATATCTTGATTTTCACTCGATATTAGGATCATTTTTGTGTACGGTTTATTTGGAAAAATTTGTTCAGTAAAGCTATAAATCCCTCCGTTTAGAAAGATTTCAATTGATGACCAATCCATGATGATTTGATAATCAATAGTTTTCGAAATAACATTAGGAATTACTGTTTTGTGAATTTGTTTCCCAAAGCTTTCTTCAAAAGCGACAATTCCGGAATGGCGCCTGTCTATAGAAAATGTTTTCTGCTTGGCATTGTACTCTACTCTTAAAGAATCGTGTGCTTCATTTGAGAAAATAAACTTTAAATCTTTATTTTCTCCTGTGAATTTAATTTCAGATTGATTTAAATTTCCATAATTAACAACTGCTTTTTCGTTTGCTTTCAAAGCAATTAGTTTATTCGAATAGTCCTGTTTTAATTGTTTTTGTAGTTGTTCAACAGGTTTGCTTTTTAATACATAATTATTGCTTATTTTTTCAAGTGAAAGTTCTCTCGGTAATGTCATAGCGCTTCTCCAATTTTTAGTTGGCGTATCTCTTGCATAATTCCAGTTACTCATCCAACCAATAAAAATACGCTTGCCATCAGGGGTGTTGTTGTAGGTGACACCAGCATAATTGTCTGTACCGTAATCTAGCCATTTGATGTCTTTTTGATCGCTTATGAAATTTTCACCGTCATAGTCACCAATGAAATATTGAGTACCTGAACCACCATTCGGTGCGCCAGGGTTGATGCTTATAAGCAACACCCATTTTTCTTCCTTTGAATCGGCTACTTTTAGTTTGAAAATATCGGGGCATTCCCAAACACCTCCATGTGCTCCTGTGTTTTTTCCAAATTCACTTTCAAACTCCCAATTAATTAAGTTTTTGGAGGTGTAAAATTGAGCGTGATCACCTGCTACTAAAACTAAATTCCAAAGATTTGTCTCTGGATTCCAAAAAGCCTTCGGATCTCTAAAATCTTTTTGGTTGGTGTTTTTTATGATTGGATTTCCATTGTACTTCAGCCAAGTATTACCTTCGTCCAAGCTGTAAGCTAATCCTTGTGTTTGAAAATCTTTTCTACCTGATTTCTCACCTTCCATATTATGATAAGTGAAAATCGCAACCATGGGAGGGTTTTCAAGAGTTCCTAATCCTGAATTATTTTTTAAATCGACAACGGCACTTCCTGAGAATATAAGTCCAAGTTTGTCAGGGAATAGTGCTATTTTTTTATGTTCCCAATGAATTAAGTCAGTACTAGTAGCGTGCCCCCAATGCATCGGTCCCCAAACGATGTCATCTGGATAATACTGATAAAATAGATGATAGATGCCTTTATAATAAACTAATCCATTTGGATCATTCATCCATTTTATTTCTGGAGTAAAATGAAATTGTGGTCGGAAAGGCTCTTTGTACCGTTTTGTTGAGTCAACTACTATTTTTTCATTAGAATTAACAGTTATTGCTGTTTTTTCTAATTTTTTAGCGCAAGAATAGAATGATAATACTACCGAAATTATGCTTAAAAATAATATTTTTTGTAATTTTATATTCATTTAATTATGGGTTGTGTTTTTTTATCATAAAATTAACATTCATTTTGAATAAATCACATTTGAAAAAATCGATAACGTTTTCGAAATTCCGAAAACGTTATCGGTTCGGCTTTTTAAGAAATAAAAGGATGCTTAAGTATTTAATTATGTAAGTTTGAAATATTAAAAAATAGAAATATTATGATTGTATACAGGAAGATTTTTTTATTAGTGCTTTTAGTGGGCCCAGTTGTTTTTGGACAAACAAAATCAGATGAATGGCATTTGTACGCTAATTCAAGAGCTAATTATTATGGTGTGGCTATGGCCAATGGTCAAATTGGAATCGTCACTGATGATACTCCGTTGAAAACAAAAGAAATTATTTTAAATGGCGTTTATGAAGGCAGTCCTGAAAATGGAATAAGTAGAATTGTGAGAGGAATTGAATTTTTAAACCTTCATTTGTCGATTAATAATCAAGAAATTAAATCAGATAATATTGATAATTGGAGTCAGGTGGTTTCAATGAAAGAGGGAATGAGTACTACTTCATTTACTTTTAAAGATTTGGTTGCTGTAGATTATACTATTTTGGCCAATAGGGCAATTCCGTACTCAGCTATGGCTATTGTAGAAATCACCCCTAAAAAAGATATAGAAATTGTAGCTAATAATTATATGGTTGTTCCCGATGAATTGAAAGAAGCCAAAAGTCAATTTCGTGTTTTAAAAGACAATCAATATATGATGCCAGTTTTTGGAACTACGGCAAAAACTTTATTTGGGAAATATATTGTTTCGGCATCTACTACATTTTTGTTTGATGGACAAAATGAGACTTTAAAGCAAACAGGAAATGAAGTTGGTTTTTCGAAAAAACTTTTGAAAGGCAAAAAATATAGATTTGCGATTGCTGGTGGAATTTGTACTTCCAAAGATTTTACGGATCCTTTAAATGAATCCGAAAGACAACCCATATATGCACTTCAAGAAGGAATTGATAAATTATTAGATAAACATAAAAAAGCTTGGGCTGAATTATGGAAAACGGGAGACATACAAATTGAAGGAGATCTAGAATCACAACAAAGAGTGCGTTTTGCATTGTATAACTTATATTCATTTATCCGTCCAGAAACAAGACAAAGTGTTGCGCCAATGGGATTGTCTTCTCAAGGATATAATGGACACATTTTTTGGGATTCTGAGCTTTGGATGTATCCAACACTTTTGGCTTTACAACCTGATATGGCTAAATCATGTTTAGATTACCGTTCAGATCGTTTACAAAAAGCAAAACAAAAAGCAACTGTTTATGGGTATAAAGGAGCAATGTTTCCATGGGAATCTGATGATACAGGTGAGGAGGCAACTCCAACTTGGGCATTGACAGGTATTTTTGAACAACATATTACAGCTGATGTTTCTATAGCATTTTGGAATTACTACACCTATACACAGGATAAATCGTGGTTGAAAAAAGAATGGAATGTTTTGAAAGAGACTGCTGATTTTTGGGTGAGCAGAGTGGTAAAAAATCAAGATGGTAGTTATTCTATATTAAATGTTGTGGGTGCAGATGAATATGCGCAACATATAGATGACAATGCTTTTACTAATGCATCGGCTATTGAATCTTTAAAGAATACAATTAAAGCGGCTACAATTCTAGGAGAACCAATTGATCCTAGATGGATTGAAGTTTCGGATCATTTGGTTATTCATTCAAAAAACGGGATTACTCAAAATTATAAAGGATATGACGGACAAATAATTAAACAAGCCGATGTGAATTTATTAGCGTACCCTTTACATGTAATTACAGATAAAAAACAAATTGAAAAGGATTTGGAGTATTATGCTGCTAAAATAGACCCTAAAGACGGACCAGCCATGGCTTCCGGAGTTTTATCTGTTTTGTATGCCCGTTTGGGAGATAGGGAAAAAGCGTATAGTTACTTTGTAAAATCATATATGCCAAACAGTCGCCCTCCTTTTGGGGTATTTTCTGAATCAGCTAATAGTAATAACCCTTATTTTGCAACAGGGGCAGGAGCGATGCTTCAAGCTGTAATTTATGGTTTTGGTGGAGTAGAACAAACTGATGAAGGCTTGAAGTACAACAAAGGACTTTTGCCAAAACAATGGAAATCTTTAAAAATAATAGGCCTTGGTGTAGATAATAAGACCATAAAAATAGAATAGTTCCTTATTATTTATTTAACATTTTTTTACCACAAATGCATCTATCCAATGAAATGAGGATAGATGCATTTGTTTTTTAAATTTCCCTGTATATTCTCTGCTTTAATAGGTATGTTGTTGGTTTTAGGTTTTTTAGGATAAATAGTACGAAACGCATAGGTAATAAGTTTAAATCTGTTTTGAATAAAAATCAAAAAAAATGGCAAAAGAATAACTAATCTGCAACGTTTTCTAGTTTAGGCCGTTTTTTTTAACAAAAATGCAATCATTTTACCTCTAAAAACTTAAAAAATCATGACAATTAATAATTATTCTTATTTTTTTTATGTTTTATATAATTTTATTATTAAATTTTTGAAGGATTAATTTTAAAATCGAAAACGTTTTCGGCTTAACGAAAACGTTATAGTTTAAAGGTTTCTTAAAATTTTCATAAATTTTGTCTAAGTTTGGTTTTGAATTTAAACAAAACCATTTAAACAATTTATTAACCAACTTATTTATTACGTATGAAAAATAGTCTAATCAAAGGCTTGATGGTGTTTCTAACGGTACTATGTACAAGTTTGACGTATTCGCAAGATGTGTCTGGTACAGTATCTGACGCTAGCGGTCCACTTCCAGGGGCTTCAATATTAGTTAAAGGAACAACAATTGGAGCACAAACAGATCTCGATGGAAAGTTTACTATCAGAAATGTTGGAGCAAATGCAGTTTTAGTTTTTAGTTACATTGGTCTTAAAGCTCAAGAAGTAAATGTAGCAGGAAAAACTTCAGTTAAGGTTATCTTAAAAGAAGACTCAGCTGAATTACAAGAAGTGATTGTTGTAGGTTACGGTACAGTTAAAAAGAAAGATGCAACTGGTGCAGTTGACCAGATTGGTGCAAAAGATTTTGACAATGTAGCTTCTCCTTCACCAGCACAATTATTAAGAGGTAAAGTAGCGGGTGTACAAGTGACACAATCAAGTGGGGAGCCAGGAGGTGGAGTTGCAATTAGAGTTCGTGGTAATACTTCTATTCGTTCAGGTAATGGACCACTTATCGTTATTGATGGTGTGCCGTTAGATGGAGGAAGCGTTTCTGGAGGTGGAGATAATTTATTAGGAGCTTCTTCTGCAAGAAATCCTTTGAACTTCGTAAACCAAAATGATATTGAAAGCATTAGTGTATTAAAAGATGCTTCTTCTACAGCTATCTACGGTTCTCGTGGAGCTAATGGAGTAATTGTTATTACAACTAAAAAAGGAAAATCTAAAGAACCACAATTAGCATACAGTAGCTCTGTGACATTTAGTAAAATGGCAGGGAATTTTGATGTGATGACTCCAGAGCAATTCGTTGCTGCAGGGGGTGATGATAAAGGATCTAGAAGTTACAATTGGAAAGATGCTGTTTTACGTAATGGTTTTTCTATGAATCACGATTTATCTTTTACAAAATCAACTGAGAATTCGAATACAAGAATCTCTTTGGGTGCATCTAATACTGATGGTATTGTAAAAAATACAGGTTTAGATAAATATTCGGCTACTGTTTACAACTCAAATGACTTCTTTGGTGGAGCTTTGAAAGTAGAAGAAAGAATTATGTATGCTTCATTAAAAGATGAAACGACTATCTTGTCTAACGATGCTGGATATATTGGAAACATCATTGGTACTGCTTTGTACTGGAATCCAACTTTGCCAATCTATAATACAGATGGTACTTATAATGTAGTTAGTAATACATATTTGAATCCAGTTCAATTATTGAATTCTTATAAAGATTTTACAAACACTAATAAATTTTTAGGAAGTATCAATACAACTTGGAAAATCAACAGTAAATTGAAATACCAATTCTTATTTGGTATCGAAAGTTCAACTTCTAGTAGAAAAAGTCAATTGTTACCTACAATGGATATTCAGAATGTGGCACAAGCTTCAGTTCCTGGATCTACAGATGTTAAACATGGTCAAGCGTCAATTAATGCTATTAATAAGTTTAATAAAACTTTTGAGCACACATTGAATTATAATAATGATTTTAGTGATAATTTTAATTTAGATGCTTTAGTTGGTTATTCTTACTATGACTATACTTATGATGCAAATTCTGCAATAGGTAAAGGGTATGACATGGCTCAAACTAATTTGATTGACAATATTGAAGGTGGTCTTCAAAATGAGTTTAGAGTTTATTCTGCTAGAAACAGATCGGAATTACAGTCTTATTTCGCAAGAGTTAATGCAACTTTATATAATAAATTAATTCTTACTGGAACTTTACGTTCTGACGGTTCTACAAAATTAGGGGTAAATAATAAATACGATTATTTCCCATCTGTAGGTATCGCTTACAAAGTAGTTGAAAATAAAGACGGGATTGTAAATGATTTTAAAATTAGAGGAAACTTTGGTAAAACAGGTAACCAAGAATTTGCACCTAACTCAGCTATTTCAAGAGGGGCTTATGGTCTAAACGGAAGTTTGAATGTAGATAGTAACGCAAATGCTGATTTGAAATGGGAAACTACTAAGTCGTATGGTGTAGGTGCTGATTTTGAATTATTCAATAACAGATTAACTGGTACAGTTGATTATTTTCAAAAAGACACTAAAGATTTAATCTTCCCTGTTCCTGCTGCAGCAACGCAACCAGGTCCTCCATCTCCACGTTTCAAAAACTTACCAGGAAACTTAATCAATAAAGGTTTTGAGGTTTCTTTAAGCTATAAAGTGATTGACAAAGAAGATTTTAGTTGGGATGTTTCTGGGAATGCTTCATTCTTAAGTAATAAAATGACAAATTTTGCGGGTTTCATTTCTACAGGTGGAATTAACGGTCAAGGTTTATCAGGTGCTTATGCACAAGTTATTACTAATGACAAACCAATCTATTCTTATTACATGTATGAGTGGAGAGGATATGATTCAACAGGAAATTCAATTTACGCTGATGCAGCAGGAAATGATACTGGTTTAGGTACTGCAGCTAAAAAATTATTAGACAAACAACCGTTACCAAAAATCAATGTTGGTTTCAATACAAACTTTACTTACAAGAATTTTGACTTAGGAGCTTCATTCTATGGTGCTTTTGGACATTACATTTACAACAATACTACGAATGCTTATTTCTTTAAAGGAGCTTTCTTAGGTGGTAGAAACGTAACTCAAGAAGCAGCTACATCTGCTCAAGCGCAAGGAGATCCAAATTCACCTTCTACTAAATACTTAGAAAAAGGAGATTTCTTAAGAATGGGTAACTTAACTTTTGGTTATACAGTTAAAGGTGCTATTTTGGATAGATTTAAAATGTCTACAGCAAGATTATATGTAAATGCTTCTAATTTATTTATAATAACAGGGTATTCAGGAACAGATCCTGAGGTAGATACTGATAAATCATTGAATGGTGTTCCTTCAGCTGGAATGGAATATTTATCATATCCAAGAGATAAAAGTGTATCTGTAGGTCTTAACGTAACATTTTAATTAAAAAACGATGAAAAGAATTAATATTATAAAAGGCATCTTATTAACTAGTACGATAGTATTAGGTGTAAGTTGTACTAATCTAGATGAAGAAGTATTAGATGGTGTTGTTATCTCTAATACGGGTGGAGGAACAGTAAACGCTGCTTCACTTTTAACTAGTTCTTATGAGGGTTTAAGAGGCTTTGAGACGCAAGGGCAAATGTTTGCTTTGGACGAAATGTCATCTGATGCATTAGTTGGACCAACACGTGGAGGTGACTGGGATGATAACGCTACTTGGAGACAAATCCACGTGCATACTTGGGCTCCTGATCATAATGAGGTTAAAAATGCTTGGAACGCTTTATTGTCTCAAGTGTACAATTGTAACTTAGTTATTGAAAATGGTTCAGGTTCACAAATTGCTGAAGCTCGTTTCTTAAGAGCTTTTTATTACTACAATGTAATCGATTTGTTTGGACAAGCTCCTTATAGAGAAGCTGGGTCGCCGTTAACTGATGATCCTAAAGTATGGACTAGAACAGAAGCAACGGAATTCGTAATTAGCGAATTAGAAGCTATTGTAGGTTCGTTGCCTGCAAGAACAGCTGGAGATGCAAGTTTAGCAAATGCTGATGCTGCTCACTTTTTATTAGCTAAATTGTACTTGAATAAAGGGGTTTTTGAAGCAGCAGATGCTTCTGGACCATTTACTTTTGCTGCTGCTGATATGACGAAAGTGGTTACAAATGTTGATGCAATAAATAGTTCTTTAGCTACAGATTATTGGGATAACTTTAAACCAACAAACAATACATCACCTGAAATTTTGCTTTCTTCTAAAAATGTTCAAGGTGGTGCAGGTGGAGGAATCCAATACCACTGGAGAATGGGGATGCATTACAACCAAACTCCTGATGGATGGAATGGTTTTGCAATTGTAGCAGAATACTACAATAACTTTAATCCTAATGACAGACGTATTAAAAATTCAGATCCACAAATCATTGCTGATTTTGGTAACAATGTTGGGATGCAAATAGGTCAAATGTATAAACCGGGTGGAACTGTTGCTTTAAAAGACAGAAATGGAAATCCTTTATTTTATACATCTGCAATAACATTGATTACTAGTGGAGCTACACTAGAAACAGCAGGTATTAGAATGGAAAAATACATTCCAGATGCTGCCAATCTTGGTGCACCTAATAATGATTTTGTATTCATGAGATATTCTGATGCTTTAATGATGAAAGCAGAAGCAATAGCTAGAGGTGGTGCTGGTACAAATGATGTAGCTAAATTGGCAACAATCGTTTCTAGATCTGGGCAAGTTGGAGTTTTTCCAACTACTCTAGATGGAATATATAAAGAAAGAGGTAAAGAATTGTGGTTAGAAGGATGGAGAAGAAATGATATGATTCGTTTTGGAACATTCCTTGCCGCAAGAGAATTAAAACCTTACGTATCTGATAAAAGATATGCTTTGTTTCCTATTCCAGCAGATGCGTTATTTAACGCAAATTTGAAACAAAACCCTGGTTACTAGGTTTTAGAAAATATTATTATGTTTTGAGTTAGTTATAAAGAGGGCAATCGTATTGCCCTCTTTATTTTTTTAATTTTAACGCTATTCATTGTTTTATTTACTGAATATTATATAAATTAGACCTTTCTTTCCTTTCAAAATGTCTTAACCAAATACTACGTATAATATGTTTAATCGTTCTATTTTCTTTTCAATTTTTATTCTTCTTTTTGTCAATTGTTCCCAAGAAAATTCTGATAATAAAAATGCCCTTTTTTCCAAACTTGAAACTTCACAAACCGGTATTAATTTTATTAATGAGGTGAAAAATGGGGAGGATATGAATATATTCAAATACCGAAATTTCTATAATGGTGGAGGTGTCGCTATTGGTGATATAAACAATGACGGGCTTTCTGATATCTATTTTACTTCAAATCTGGGTGCTAATAAATTATACTTAAATAAAGGAAATTTCAAATTTGAAGATATATCTAAAAAAGCAGGTGTTGAAGGGACTAAATCCTGGTCAACTGGTGTAGTAATGGTCGACCTTAATGGGGATGGATTATTAGATATTTATGTTTGTAATGCAGGAAGTATTAAAGGTGATAATCAAAAAAACGAACTTTTTATTAATAATGGAAATGGTACTTTTACAGATAAAGCTGAACAATATAATTTGGCCGATACCGGAATAACAACCCATGCTGCATTTTTTGACTATGATAAAGATGGAGACCTAGATGTATATATCTTAAATAATAGTTTTATACCTGTAAGTAGTCTTAATTATTCTAATAAAAGAGAATTAAGGGATAAAGACTGGGATGTTGCCGATATTCTAAAAGGTGGTGGAGACAGATTATTACGTAATGATAATGGTAAATTTGTTGATGTAAGTAAGGAATCTGGGATATATGGAAGCCTTATTGGTTTTGGTTTAGGAGTCACAGTAGGTGATGTAAATGGAGATTTGTATCCAGATATTTATATCTCAAATGATTTTTATGAAAGAGATTACTTATACATAAATAATAAAAATGGAACCTTCACTGAGCAAATTCAAGGATGGGCTTCTCACATCAGTCAATCTTCGATGGGTGCTGACATGGCCGATGTTAATAATGATGGTAAGGCAGATATATTTGTAACGGATATGTTGCCTGAAGGAGATGAGCGATTGAAAAACACTACTAGTTTTGAAAATTACGATTTATATCTTCGAAAATTGAATTTGGATTTTTTCAATCAATACATGGAAAATACCCTTCAAATTAATAATGGCAACAATCAATTTTCGGAAATTGCCAATTATGCAGGGGTTTCAAAAACAGATTGGAGTTGGGGGGCTTTAATGTTTGATATGGATAATGACGGATACAAAGATATTTATGTTTGTAATGGTATTTATCATGATTTAACCAATCAAGATTTTGTTGATTTTTTTGCGAATGAATTTATGCAAAAAATGGTTGTTACTGGTAAAAAAGAGCAAATTGAAACCATTATAAATAGGATGCCAAGCACACCTATTCCTAATTATGCCTTTAAAAACAATAAAAATTTAACCTTTACAAATGAAGCTCAAAACTGGGGATTAAGTACGCCTAGTTTTTCAAATGGTGCGGCATATGGTGATTTAGACAATGATGGAGATTTAGATTTGATTGTCAATAATGTTAATATGGAGGCTTTTGTTTATAAAAATAATTCAGAGAAAAACAAAAAAAATCATTTTGTAAAAGTGAAGTTGAAAGGCGATAATCTGAATAAATTTGGTGTAGGGAGTGTTGTAGAATTGTTTTCTGGAAATGAAATTATACGACAAGAATTAATTCCTTCAAGAGGGTTTCAATCGTCTATAGATTATGTAATGACTTTTGGTATTGGAACTAAAAAAATTGACTCATTACAAGTAATTTGGCCAAATGGTAAATTTCAAACCATTAATAAAGTGGTCAATAATACGACACTTAATTTGAATGTTGCAGATGCTAAATTAAATTATATTCCTAAAGTTGATAAAACTAAACCTTTATTTACAGAAAAGAAATCAAAATTCATTACACATAAAGAAAATGATTATATCGATTTTGATTACGAAGGTTTAATCTCAAAAGAACTTTCTCAAGAAGGACCTTCACTAGCGGTTGGAGATATTAATGGTGATGGGAATGAGGATCTTTATATTGGTGGCGCTAAAGGAGCCCCAGGAAAAATATATTTGAATAAAGGAAATGATAATTTTGCTATCACAAACCAAGTTGATTTAGATTCGGATGCTAATTATGAAGATACGGCTGCCAGCTTTTTTGATGCAGATGGCGATGGCGATTTGGATTTATTAGTTGGTTCTGGAGGAAATGAAAAAGCAGATCAGGCGAATTATAAAAACCGTTTGTATTTGAATAATGGAAAAGGGATGTTTACCAAAAGTAAAACGGTTGTTCCTACAACTAACAGTAACGTTTCTGTTATAGCAGCTTATGATTTTGACAATGATGGGGATGTTGATGTTTTTATTGGTAGCCGATCTGTTCCTGGGGTTTATGGAATTAATCCCAAACATTTACTATTAGAAAATGATGGAAAAGGAAATTTCACAAACAGTACTGATAAAGTGGCATTCAAATTGAATGAAGTTGGAATGGTTACAGATGCAGTTTGGGAAGATATTGATAATGACTCCAAAAAAGATTTAATCCTTGTTGGGGATTGGATGGCTCCAAGAATATTTAGAAACACAGGGAGAAGATTGGCTGAATTCAAGTCTAATCTTTCAGAATATTCCGGTTTTTGGAATGCAGTAACCTGTGTTGATTTGAATAATGATGGAAAAAAGGATTTGATTTTAGGAAATAAAGGAACAAACACAAATTACAAGGCTACAAAGGCAAATCCGATGCGTTTATTTGTAAATGATTTTGACAATAATGGAACAATTGAGCAAATTGCAACGCGTTCTATTGACGGAAAGGATTTACCGCTGAACTTAAAACAAGATGTTGCAAAACAAATTCCGATGATTAAAAAGAAGAATTTAAGTTATGCTGATTATGCTAAAAAGACTTTTCAAGAATTATTCGCTAAAGAGGTTGTTGACAATACAATACAAAAAGAGGCTACGATTCAGGAAAGTGTAATTGCTATTAATAAAGGGAATGGACAATTTGAAATAAAATTGCTTCCTAAAGAAGTTCAGTTCTCTTGTGTAAATACAATTTGTACTATGGATGTGAATAAAGATGGTATTTTAGATATTCTTTTGGGTGGAAATCAATATGAATTTAAACCTCAGTTTTCTAGATTGGATTCAAACTATGGAAGCCTACTTCTAGGAAATAAAAACGGAACCTATTCTTGGGTTCCCTATAATAAATCAGGATTCTTCATGAGAGGGGAAGTAAAACATTTAAAATCAATAAAAAATGCAAATAACTCTGTTTCGGTTATTGCAGTTATTAACGACAACTCACCAAAAATATTTAAAAGCAATGAATAATTTTTTTCGAATAGTACTATTTTCCTTTTTGGTGGTAAGTTGTACTAAAAAACAAAACCATTTATTTGAGAAACTAGCTTCAGACAAAAGTAATATTACGTTCAACAACCAGTTAGACCCATCCAAAAATATTTCAATTCTGGACTACCTTTATTATTATAATGGAGGTGGAGTAGCGCTTGGAGATATAAATAATGATGGACTAGTAGATATTTATTTCACTTCAAATCAAGGTAAGAATAAGTTGTATTTAAACAAAGGGGGAAATAAATTTGAAGATATTACCGTAAAAGCGGGAGTTGAGGGTCAAAGTGATTGGAGTTCAGGCACCGTGATGGCTGATGTAAATGGAGATGGTTATCTAGATATTTATGTTTGTGCAGTAGTTGGAATCAATGGATTCGAAGGGCATAATGAATTATTTATCAATAATAAGAACAATACATTTACAGAAAGTGCTGCAGAATATGGATTGGATCTTGATAATTATAGTTCATCAGTAGCTTTTTTTGATTATGATTTAGATGGGGATTTAGATATGTATTTATTAAATCACGCAGTCCATTCGGAAGAGTCTTTTGGAAATTCAGATATTAGAAATAAAAGAAGTTACGAATGTGGAGACAAGTTATTTCGAAATGATAATGGAAAATTTGTTGATGTAAGTGAAAAAGCAGGAATTTTTGGTGGAGCTAATGGGTATGGGCTTGGATTGGCTATTTCAGATTTTAATTTAGATGGTTATCCAGATATTTATGTAGGGAATGATTTTCATGAAGATGACTATTATTACTTGAATAATGGAGATGGAACTTTTACGGAAAGTTTAAAAAGTCATTTTGGACATACTAGTAGATTTTCTATGGGAGTGGACGTAGCCGACATTAATCATGATGGTTTTCCAGATATCTTAACTTTAGATATGCTTCCTGAGGATGAAAAAGTATTAAAATCTTCATTAGGAGATGATAATGTTCAGATGTTGAAAATGCGAACTGAAAAATTGGGGTATCATTATCAATATACTCGAAATATGCTGCAATTGAATAATGCTGGAAATAACTTTACAGAAACGGCATTACTAAATGGTGTTGCAGCTTCAGACTGGAGTTGGAGTGCTCTTTTTGCGGATTATGATCAAGATGGTGAACAAGATATATTTATATGTAACGGAATTCCTAAGCGTCCAAATGATTTGGATTATGTGAAATATTACTCAAATGATCAAATAAAAAATAAAATTACATCTACAAAATTACTAGATAAAGAAGCGTTGAAAAAAATGCCGAAAGGAAATGTGACCAATTTTGTTTTTCAAGGATCTAAAGATTTGCAGTTCAAAAATAAATCAAAGCAATGGATTGAAAATGATTCTATAATTTCAAATGGTAGTGGATATGCTGATATTGATAATGATGGAGATCTTGATGTGATCACAAATAATTTAAATAGCATTGCATCAGTTTATATTAATCGAACGGATACTGCCTCAAATTATTTAAAATTGAAATTGGAGTTTGAAGGGAAAAACACCTTTGGAATAGGAGCAAAAGTAATTTCATATGTAAAAGGCAAAAAACAATTTAAAGAATTGCAAACTACAAGAGGTTTTCAATCTTCGTCTGAACCAATGATCCATTTTGGATATGGGAAAACAACCATCGTAGATTCTTTAGTTGTGATTTGGCCAGACAAAACATATCAAACATTAAAAAATGTAAAAGTAAATCAAACGCTTATTGTAAAGGCAGCTAAAAACAGAAAAGTATTTGATTACCAAAAGTTGCATCCTATGGTTTCGCCAGTTTTTAGAAAGAACGAAACTAATTTGGGGATTAATTTTGTTCACCAAGAAAATGATTATATTGATTTCTTAGCACAAAAGATGATACCATACCAACGTTCTGATCGTGGTCCAGCAACAGCTATTGGCGATTTGAATGGAGATGGTAAAGAAGATATATTCTTTGGAGGTTCTAAAGATAAAAAAGCGAGTATTTACATTCAAAACTCAAATGGGTTTTCAAAAAAATCATTTGCTGAAATTGAAAAAGATTCTATTTATGAAGATGCATCTGCGGTTATAGGTGATTTTAATAATGACAAACTAAATGATTTATTTGTTGTCTCTGGAGGTGGTGAAAACGCCTCTAATTTGCAAGATCGTTTGTATCTTTCTATGAATAAGCAACTGGCCAAAACTACATTGACGGAATTAGCTCAAAATGCTTCAGTTGTCAGAATGTTTGATTATGATAATGATGGGGACCTGGATCTTTTTATAGGGAATAGTTCAATAAACAATCGTTTTGGAAGTATGCCAGATTGTTTTTTACTAAATAATAATAAAGGGGTATTTACTAAAGTAGAAAATAAAACTTTTTCTAAAGTTGGAATGGTTACAGACGCTGTCTTTACTGATTTCAATAAAGACGGTAAAGTGGACATTATAGTTATAGGAGAGTGGATGAAACCAACATTTTTTGCGAATAAAAATGGAAAATTTACTGATGTAACTGCAACCGTTTTTCCAGAAAAAAGTAATGGTTTATGGCAAGCTATTATTCCGTTTGATATTGATAATGACGGAGATTTAGACTATATGGTTGGGAATTGGGGATTAAATTCCAAGTTTAAAGCTTCTGATGAATTTCCAATGAAAATGTATTATGATGATTTTGATGCTAATGGCTCTTTTGAAACAATTGTGGCCATTGAAAAAAATGGAAGATACTACACTACATTAGGTCTTGATGAGCTTGCCGAACAATTCAGTGGGATGATAAAAAAGAAATTCAAATCGTATAAATCATTTGCAGGAAAAACGGTAGAAGAGGTATTTAGTCCACAAATGCTTTCTAAAGCTAAATTGTTTGAGGTTGATAATTTGAAATCAGGTTATTTGAAAAATCAAAATGGTAAATTCATCTTTGTACCTTTTTCAAATGATTTACAAGTGGCACCAATTAATTGCTTTGTAAAATCAAATTTTGATTCTGCTAAAAAAGAATCTGTATTTGCAGCTGGAAATTATTTTGGGGTAGCTCCTTATCATAGTAGATTTGATGGATTTTCTGGTGCTTTAATTAAGAACCAAAAAGAAATAATATTAGGGAGTAAAATAGGTATTGATTTGTCACAGAAGGCAGTTAGACATTTAGATATTATAAAATTTAATGGTAAAAAGTACCTATTAGTAACTGTTAATAATAATAAAGCTGAAGTATTCGAAATACCAATGGCTCAATAATTCATTCTAAAATAAATATTAAAAAACAGATTAAAATGAAAACTAAATTTTTTATAATCACTTCGTTAAGTCTCCTTTTTGTTTCTTGTAAAAAAGAAAAATCGATTATAGTAACTCCAGATGAATATAGTGCTGCTGTTGAAAATGTGACCCAAATTATGGTTCATGATATTTTTTCGCCACCAGTTGCTAGTAGGATTTTTGTATATCCAAATATTGCAGCATACGAGATAATTGCTCAAAACAGTAAGACCTACGGAAGTCTTCAAAATCAATTGAAAGGCCTAGATTCTATTCCAAAATTGGATCCTAAAAGCGGAGTGAATATAGAAGTTGCAGCTTTAGTTGCCCATATGGATGTTAGTAAACAATTGGTTTTTTCTGAAGAATTAGTGGAAAAATTCAGAGATAGTTTGTACCAAAAATGGAGTAAGGAAAATGAAAAGGAATTTGAAGTTTCTAAAGAATACGGGCTAAAAGTGGCTGCTCGTATAAAAAAATGGATGGATAAGGATAATTACAAGGAAACGCGTACAATGTCTAAGTTTTCTGTACTTCCTAATGTTGCTGGTAGATGGCAGCCTACACCTCCAGCATATATGGACGCAATTGAGCCTCATTGGGCTGAGATTAGAACTCTGGTTTTAGATTCAGCTTCACAATTTAAACCCATTCCAGCTCTTCCTTTTTCATTAGATAAAAACTCTCCTTTTTTCAAAGAAGTACAAGAAGTTTATGATATCAGTTTGAAGATGAAAAAAATGGGAGATACGTGCAACGAGGTAAAAATGGCTCAATTTTGGGACTGTAACCCGTATGTATCAGTGAGTCAAGGGCACATGATGTTTGCTAAAAAGAAAATTACTCCAGGTGCACACTGGATGGGGATTACAAAAATTGCATGTAAAACATCGAAAGCTAATTTTGAGAAAACGGTATTCGCTTATACAGAAACCTCAATCGGGATGTTTGAAGCTTTTATAAGTTGTTGGGATGAAAAATTCAGAAGTAATGTAATACGTCCAGAAACTGTAATTAATCAAAAAATTGATGAAAACTGGAAACCCGCTTTACAAACTCCTCCATTTCCTGAATATACAAGTGGGCATTCAGTTGTTTCTACAGTGTCTTCAAATATCTTGACTTCTATTTTCGGTGATAATTTCTCTTTTGTAGATGATTCAGAATTACAATTTGGTTTGCCAAATAGGACATTTAAATCGTTTAATGAAGCATCAAAAGAAGCGGCTATGAGTCGTTTTTATGGAGGGATTCATTATAGAGCAGCAATTGAAAACGGGATAGTTCAAGGAAAGGAAATAGCCGATTTTATAGTTGATAAATTAAAAATGAAGAAGTAAAATGAAAACAAAGAAAATAATAATATTAGTTTTTAGTTTTGTTTTCTCTCTTTTCTTAATCTGGTATCTATTTATTAAAGAAAGTGACTATTGTATTTCATTTAAAATTAAAACTGCGACTGGTACTGTTTTTCAAGGAGTTCAAGAGTGGTCAAAGACACGTATGACTACTGATAAAGAAAATTTTGTTCTTGTTGAAAAGAAAAACTTTGGTTTTATTAAGCAAGAAATGACAAAAGATAGTACTAAAATGGAATATACTTGGGATTTTAATTCCATAAATGATTCTATTACTATGGTGAATGTAGGTATAAAGGAGCAAAAGAATAGCATATACAATAGATTGACAGCGCCCTTTTATAATACTAGCTTTAAAAAAGAACAAATTAAAAAGATTACTGATTTTAGAAATGGTTTAAATAAGCATTTAGAAAATTTTAAAGTTAAAATTGATGGGTTAGGACAATCTGAAGAAACTTTTGTGGCCTATATCAGTTTAAAAAGTGTACTGCAGGAAAAGGCACAAACCATGATAATGAATGATGCTGCTATTACTGGTTTTTTGGAACAAAGTAAAATTAAAATTATAGGAAGGCCCTATTTAGAAATTGAAAATTGGGATCTTGACAAAGAGCAACTTGATTTTAATTATTGCTTCCCTATTGATAAGGATGTAAAAATGATCAATAATGGGATTGTAAAATTTAAAACTATAAAAGCAGTAAAAGGTCTAGAAGCCACTTATTATGGCAATTTCAGAACGTCAGATAGAGCTTGGTTTGCTTTGTTGGATTATGCTAAAGCCCATAATTATAAATTAGTTAATAAACCTCTTGAACACTTCCTTGCTAACCCTTTCAACGGAGGGGATGAACTATCTTGGGAAACTAAAATTGTTATCCCATTTGAGTAAAACTACAAAGTTATAATTTAAGTTTATTTTAAGAATTCGAAAACGTTTTCGGTACTTCCGAAAACGTTTTTATTTTTATAATGCAATAAATTGTCGATTTAAAAATTAATTTTAAATAAAATATCTAAAAAATTTACGAAATAATTAATTTATAAAGAAGTGCAATGAAATTAAAGCTTAGTTTTTGGCAGATAATTAATATGAATGTTGGGTTTTTCGGAATTCAATATAGTTTTGGATTACAACAAAGCGCCGTTAATCCCATTTATGATTTTTTGGGCGCAAGTCCTGATCAATTACCATTGCTTAATCTTGCTGGTCCACTAACAGGGTTGTTGATTCAGCCAATTATAGGTGCAATGAGTGACAAAACATGGTCTCCAAAATTAGGAGGAAGAAGAAAGCCATACTTTTTTATTGGAGCTTTGATATGTAGTATCGCTTTATTTATGTTTCCTTTTAGTAGTTCGTTATGGATGGCCGCAGGGTTACTTTGGATATTAGATGTAGGTAATAATACAGCTATGGAACCTTATAGAGCTTTCATTGCTGATACACTAGATACTGATCAACAGCCTACAGGATTTCAAGCTCAAAGTTTTTTTACAGGTTTTGGGCAAACTTTGGCAAACGTTTCACTATTTATTTTCCCATTAATTTTTATTGGAACAACAGGGAAACTACCCACTTGGGTATTTGCTTCCTTTTTTCTTGGTGCAGTTTGTTCGATTGGATCCGTTTGGTGGAGTTCACATACTACTAAAGAAATTCCGCCTACTGAAGAAGAATTAAAAAAAATTAAAGAGGAACCCTTACATGTTTTTACTCCATTTGTGGATATATTTTCAGCAATAAAAGACATGCCAAAAGTAATGTGGCAATTGGCTTTGGTGTATTTGTTTCAATGGTATGCCTTATTTTGTTATTGGCAAAATTCATCAAAAAGTATTGCTCTTTCTGTTTGGCATACTACTCCTCAAAAAGACATGAAATTATATGGAGAGGCTGTTAGTTGGACTGGCTTAGTAAATGGATGGTATAATGTCGTTACTTTTTTATGCGCTTTTGGATTGGTCTATTTTGCAAAGAAATATTCGCCAAAAATGGTGCATTTTTCATGTTTAGTATTAGCAGCAATAGGATTTTTAATATTTCCGCATATTGAAAATAAATATTTATTATTCCCGGCTATAACTGGTTTTGGAATCGGTTGGGCAAGTATGATGGGGATCCCTTATTTAATGGTGGTGAACAATATTCCTAAAGAACGTTATGGGGTTTATATGGGAATCATTAACATGATGATTGTTATTCCTATGTTTATCCAAACGATTACTTTCGGGTATATTTTAAAACATTTTTTAAACAATGATCCTAGATTAGCGATCACATTTGCAGGAGTACTATTGGTTATTAGTGCGATATGTACCTTATTTATTAAAACAAAAAAAGTGGAATTAAGTGAATGATTTAAATTACAAAAAGGCATTGGAATTGTTGCATAAAGCTTCGTCAACTGAGGGGTTTTTAGCGAGTGCTCAGGATATTTCTAATTACAAAAGAGTTTGGGCTCGTGATGGAGTAATTTGTGGATTGGCCGCTTTAGCATCTGGGGATAATGATTTGATAGAAACCTTTCGTAAAACATTAGACACATTGGCTGAAAATCAACATTATAACGGAACAATCCCTTCAAATGTAATGACAAATGGAGCCGATGTAGAAGTTAGTTATGGTGGATTAGCAGGAAGAGTGGATGCAGTTACTTGGTTTGTTATTGGAATTTGTCAATATGCTTTTTATAAAAAGGATCCTTCTTTCGTAATAAAATACGAACAAAACATTCAAAAATGCTTGCAACTTCTTGAGGCTTGGGAGTTTAATAATAAAGGGCTGTTGTATGTCCCGCTTTCTGGAAATTGGGCTGATGAATATATAACGGATGGCTATGTTTTATACGATCAATTGCTCCGAATTTGGGCATTAAGAAGTTACAATCATTTTGCAAAGAAGGAGTCAATTACAGAAAAAATAGAAAAAATAACGGAACAGATTGAAATTAATTTTACTCCAAATTCAGTTGGAGAGAAATACCATGAAAGAGCATACAACGAAATAAATATTAACAAATTTATGCCTTGCTCTTTTTCACCAGCGGGTTACAAAACCCAGTTTGATGCTTTTGCTAACTCATTGGCATTATACTTAAATATTGGATCAGAAAATTTTCAGCATTCTATTTTAGAGTATTCAATTGAACTGAAAAAGGAAAGACCTCTACAATTGTTGCCCGCCTTTTGGCCTCCAATAGAGGAAAGTGATATTGATTGGAATCTTTTGAAGAACAATTGCAAATATGAATTTAGAAATTATCCAAATGAATTTCATAATGGAGGTAGTTGGTCTATGGTCAATGGATTTTATGGATTAGCATTACAATCTAAAAACAAAAGTAGCGAAGCATTAGAAATATTAGAGGCTATAAATGCAGTGAACAAAGTGGAGGATTATAGTTTTTATGAAAATTTCAATAGTGAAACTCAAAAGCCAAATGGAGTTCCATTTTGTGCATGGAGTGGCGCCGCAACAGTAATGTTGCATCAAAGTATAAATACAAATTTTAAATTTTTAGTTTAAATTGGAAAAGAAAATTGACATAATCTGTGCAGGGGAAGTACTGATAGATTTTATAGGACACGAAGTAAATACTTCAATAAACAGAACAAAAGATTACCACCGATTTTTAGGTGGCTCTCCAACTAATGTAGCGGTGAATGCGGCAAGGTTGGGTTTGAACTCTGTTTTAGTGGCAACTTGTGGTCAAGACGGATTGGGAGAATATATTGTTCGTAAACTGAAAGCAAATAAGGTGATTACTTCCCAAATAAGAAAATCAGATACAGAGCCAACTTCTGTTATTTTTGTTTCAAAATCGACTGGAACTCCTGATTTTATTCCATATAGAGAGGCAGATTACCAAATTCATCAGAGTCAAATTCCAGACGATTTATTGGCAAGTGCCAAAATTTTTCATACAACCTGTTTTGCATTAAGCAAAAACCCAGCTAGAACGACTATTTTAGAAAGTGCAAAAAAAGCCCAATCGTTAGGTTTGCAAACAAGTATTGATATTAATTTTTCGGAGAGAATTTGGCCAGATAGAGAGGAAGCTAAGCTGGTTTTGAAAGAATATTTGGGAACAAACCCATTTGTAAAATTAAGTGAAGATGATTGTTATCGTCTTTTTGCTGAAACAAAAACCGAAGATTTTATTTTTGACTATTTTCATGATTTGGGTGCGGCAACAATATGCTTGACTAAAGGGAAAGATGGGGTGGTCTTATCTGATAAAAATTTTGGTATGTTTTATCAAAAAGCACAAAAAATTGATGAGATAAAAGACACAACTGGTGCTGGAGATGCTTTTTGGACTGGTTTTTTGTATGCGCAATTATTGAATAAAAATTTTGAAGAAACCATTACGATTGCTCAAAAGTTAGCCGTTTTAAAATTGCAAAACGTAGGGAGATTACCAGAGGGGATTAATATTGCTACCTATTTGAATACGGACAGCTAGTTTTTATAAAATAATAAAACCAATTAAAAATGAAAAAAAGTACTATTAAATTAGCGATGTATTTGAATTATTTTGTCTTTGCTATTCTATTGAATAGTGTAGGAATAGTGATTTTAAAAGCCCAAAAAAATTATGGAGTAGATGAGTTACAAGCTAGTATTCTAGAGGCTTTTAAAGATTTACCTATCGCAATTGTCTCTTTTTTGATAGCTTCTTTTTTGCCTAGATTAGGTTATAAAAAAGCCATGCTTATTGGTTTAGCTTTGGTATCTGTAGCTTGTATTACGATGTATTTTGGAAACTCATTTGAAACAGCTAAAATACTTTTTGCGACTGTTGGAGTTTCATTTGCTTTGATAAAGGTGTCCGTTTATTCTCTTATTGGAACCGTTACTGAAAATCAAAAAGAACACAATAGTTTAATGAGTAGTATTGAAGGGGTTTTTATGATTGGAATTGCGCTGGCATACTTTTTATTCCCCGCTTTCAACTCAGAATCGGATCCTGATGCATGGTTGAACGTGTATTGGTTATTAGCGGGAATTTCATTGTTATCATTTGGATTCTTGTTCTTTGCCAAATTTGAAGACCAAACCGATATTCCTGGAGTTGATTTAGCGGATGATTTTAAACAAATGTTCAAGCTGTTTGCTAAACTACTGACTATTGTTTTTGTAATTAGTGCCTTTCTATTTGTAATGATTGAACAAGGAATTATGTCATGGTTGCCTACTTTTAATAGTAAAGTATTACACCTTCCAGAGAATATAAGCATAATGATGGCGAGTATTTTGGCTATTACTTTGGCGGTAGGACGATTACTTGCGGGTGTAATTACTAAAAGTATAAATTGGATTTGGGTCCTTAGTTTTTGTATTGTGATGGCCATGTTAATCGTTATTTTTGTATTGCCAAGGACGGTTGGGCTGGATGTTAAAGAAATCAATTCGCTAGGAGATATTCCTTTAATAGGATTTGCATTTCCTCTTGTGGGATTGTTTATCGCTCCAATATATCCCCTTTTAAATTCAGTTGTTTTAAGTGCTTTGCCCAAGAAACTGCACAGTTCCATGACGGGTTTAATTGTTGTTTTTTCAGCATTAGGAGGTACATTAGGTTCAAGAGTAATTGGGTATTTGTTTAAAAATGAAGGGCCTGAAAATGCGTTCTATTATACTTTGATTCCAATGTCTTTATTATTAGTCTCTTTCTTTATATTAAAAAAACTAACTGCTAAATCATGAAAATTTCACTAAACATAGATAAAACATTTCGCGAACTTTTGCTTCAAGAGGATACTGATAATGATAAAAAGATTACAAAGGATGACAATGGTCCTAAAAGATTCGTTTTAGTTGATGAAAAAACTAAAAAAGAAAGAGTAATTGAAGGAACCTATCATTTGGCAAATTTACTTCAAGAACTGGCAGTCCTCAAAGATAAAAAAACGGAATTGGGTGAAGTCGATTTAACACGGATTCAAGAGGAGCCTGTAGATCGTATTTCGAGAAAAATCAGAGAGGATTATTGGGATGAACTTACTAGAACTATTGATAAGAAAGGCCTGATGCAAATTCTACAAGATGAAAAAACGACAAATGAAATACCAACTCTATATGTTTCCGCTAAAGATAAACAAGGGGTGAAGTATTTTCAGGATTTAGAAAAAGAACTGCAAAATTTCAAAGTAGGAGTTTTACCGGAAGATTATACAGAAGAGTATGTTGATACGTTGAATACAAAACCCGGGATTCTTGCGTTGGCTTTAGAGCAAAAATTATACAGTTTACAAGGAGTTCCATTTGTTGTCCCAGGTGGGAGATTTAATGAAATGTATGGTTGGGATAGCTATTTTATTGGTGTTGGATTGCTAATTGATAATCAGCTGGAGAAAGCGATGGCTATAGCAGATAACTTTAAATATCAAATTGTTCACTACGGAAAAATACTAAATGCCAATAGGAGTTACTATTTAACTAGAACACAGCCACCATTATACTCCTCTTTATTAGTTGAGATTGTAAAGAATAAAGTTCCAAATTTAGAATGGTTGAAAGGCCATCTAGAAACGGTTATTCTAGAATACAATACAGTTTGGATGGTGCAAGGTGGTCGATTGACTCCTACAGGATTAAATAGATATAAGTCAGGTGGTGTAGGAATGCCTTTTGAAGTGGAGCCAGGACATTTTGATGATGTTTTAGAATCGTATGCAATAAAATATAATTTGCCAATTAGAGAATTTGAAAAGCAATATTTAAATAGAACTATTGTTGATGCTGAACTTGATGAGTATTTTGTTCATGATAGAAGTTTACGCGAAAGCGGACATGACACTACTAATAGATTGATTAATACTTGTGCTAACTTAAATTCAGTTGATGTAAATAGTTTTCTTTACAAATATGAAAAAGATATAGCCTTTTTGATTAAGAATTTCTATGATGATAAAATACAAATAGCTGATACTCATTACACATCTAAAGATTGGGAATCCAAAGCAAATTCAAGAAAAGAAAAAATGGATGAATTATGTTGGAATGAAGAATCAACTATGTATTTTGATTATGATTTTGTAAATAATAGACAATTCCCTTTTGAAGCTGCAACTACTTTTTTCCCTTTATGGGCCGGATTATGCAATGCTCATCAGGCAAAACAATTAGTCGAAGTAGCCTTGCCACAATTTATAAAAAGTGGAGGAATTACAGGAAGTACAAAAGCAAGTACGGCAAATTTTCCTGAGGATGCGCCACAAAGGCAGTGGGATTATCCTTTTGGGTGGGCTCCACACCAAATGCTGTTATGGGAGGGTTTACTTAATTATGGTTTTATTGATAAAGCCCAAGAAATGGTGTACAGATGGCTTTGGTTGATTACTAAAAATGCAGTGGAATACAATGGAACGATTCCAGAGAAATTTGATTTGGAAACCAGTTCCCATAAAGTTTTTGCAGAGTATGGTAATGTTGGGACGGAATTCGATTATATTTCTAAAGAAGGTTTTGGATGGGTTAATGCGTCCTATCAATATGGATTGCAAATACTAAACGATCATTTGAAACAAGAACTAAATAGACTTACTTCTCCGGAAGATTTATTTAAAGGCTAATTTTTTTTTTGTAAAGCTGTATTTTGTATGTTATTTTTTTTAACTTTATAGTCAACTAAATTTTTTCAACATGACTGTAAATCAAATATTAAGCACAAAAGGAAAGGATGTTCATTCTATAGTTTCTACAATCACCGTATATGATGCATTGAAAGTGATGGGAGAAAAAAATGTTGGAGCAGTATTAGTCATTGAAGATAATATTTTAAAAGGAATACTTTCTGAAAGAGATTATGCTAGGAAAATTGTCCTAAAAAATAAAGCTTCAAAAGATACGTTTGTACATGAAATCATGGAAAAGGATGTCATTACGGTAAAACCAACGGATGATCTTGATTTCTGTATGGGAATTATGAGTAAAAGAAGGGTTAGACATTTACCGGTTGTAGAAAATGATGTCGTTACTGGTGTTATTTCAATTGGTGACGTAGTGAAAGCAATAATAGAAATTCAAAAAGAAACAATTCAGCATTTGGATTCTTATATTAGTGGATCAAAAGGTTAAAATAGAATTTAAAAATAAGTATAAATAGCTGCAATTTAGTGCGGCTATTTTTTTTTCTACAAATAGGGTTTGGTTTTTTTTTAAAAGAATAGAAGAAAAGTCTGCTTTTTAAACCAAGTCTTATATCTTTGTAAGCTAGAATAAAACATTAAAAAATGAACAAAAACAGCAAAAGAAGAGAAGCGTTATTATATCATGCAAAACCTACTCCAGGAAAAATTCAAGTAGTTCCAACTAAGAAATATGCAACCCAAAGAGATTTATCTTTGGCTTATTCACCTGGTGTAGCTGAACCTTGTTTAGAAATTGCTAAAGATGTAAATAACGTATATAAATATACAGCTAAAGGAAATTTAGTTGCGGTAATTACTAACGGAACTGCAGTTTTGGGTCTAGGAGATATTGGACCTGAAGCTTCAAAACCAGTTATGGAAGGAAAAGGATTATTGTTTAAGATTTTTGCAGATATTGATGTTTTTGACATTGAGATTGGTACTAAAGATATTGAGGAATTTATTCAAACCGTAAAAAATATTGCTCCTACATTTGGAGGGATAAATTTAGAAGATATAAAGGCACCTGAGTCTTTTGAAATTGAACGTAGGTTAGTTGAAGAATTGAATATTCCAGTGATGCATGATGATCAACATGGAACAGCAATTATATCTTCTGCAGCTTTAATAAACGCATTGGAATTAGCTGATAAAAAAGCTGAGGATGTGAAAATGGTAGTTTCAGGTGCAGGTTCAGCAGCATTAGCTTGTGCTGATTTATATGTTTTACTAGGAGTTAAAATAGAAAATATATTGATGTTTAACAGTAAAGGAGTCTTGACAAAAGACAATCCATCACTATCTGTTATGCAATTAAAATATGCAAAAGATATAAAGCCAGTAAGTCTTGAAGAAGCTTTAAAGGGAGCAGATATTTTCTTAGGACTATCTTCTGGAGATATTATGAGTCCTCAAATGTTATTGGGAATGGCTGATAATCCAATCGTTTTTGCAATGGCAAATCCAGACCCAGAAATAGATTATAATCTTGCTATTTCAACACGAAAAGATATTATCATGGCTACAGGAAGATCTGATCATCCTAACCAAGTGAATAATGTACTTGGGTTTCCATATATTTTTAGGGGTGCTTTAGATGTTCGCGCTACTAAAATAAATGAAGCGATGAAAATGGCTGCTGTTAAAGCATTGGCTTTATTAGCTAAAGAGTCAGTTCCAGAGCAAGTTAATGTTGCTTATGGCGCTACTAAATTAGTTTTTGGTAGAGATTATATTATCCCAAAACCATTTGATCCAAGATTAATTACTATTGTGGCTCCTGCAGTTGCTAAAGCTGCTATGGATTCTGGTGTGGCATTAAACCCTATTACTGATTGGCATAAGTACGAAGAAGAACTTCTAGACCGATTAGGGAATGATAATAAAATGGTTCGATTGATTACCAATAGAGCTAAAATGGATCCTAAAAGAATTGTATTTGCAGAAGCAGATCATTTAGATGTACTTAAGGCAGCACAAATTGTATTAGAAGAAGGAATTGGACATCCTATTTTATTAGGAAACAAGGAAATTATTTTAGAATTAAAAGAAGAATTAGGTTTTGATGCTGATATTGAGATAATTGATCCTAAAATAAAAGAAGAAGACGCTAGAAGAAATAAATTTGCGACTACCTATTGGGAAACTAGAAAAAGAAAAGGAATTTCTTTATATGATGCTGAAAAGTTAATGCGTGAAAGAAATTATTTTGCTGCCATGATGGTCAATGAAGGAGAGGCTGATGGATTAGTTACAGGTCATTCTAGAAGTTATTCTTCTGTAGTGAAACCAATGTTGCAATTAATTGAAAAAGCGCCTGGAGCCTCTATTGTGGCGACTACAAACATGATGATGACTGCTCGTGGTCCAATGTTTTTGTCAGATACTGCGATAAACATCGATCCTTCTGCAGATGACTTGGCAAAAATTGCTATTATGACTGCTAAAACAGCAAGAATGTTTGGTGTAGAGCCAGTAATAGCGATGGTTTCATTTTCTAACTTTGGTTCTTCTAGTGATGCTAATGCTGCTAAAGTAAGACAGGCAGTAGCTTATTTACATGAGCATCATCCAGACCTTATTATTGACGGTGAAGTTCAAGCAGATTTTGCCTTGAATCCAGAAATGCTGAAAGAGAAATTCCCGTTTTCTAAACTAGCTGGAAAAAAGGTAAACACTTTAATTTTTCCTAATTTAGATTCTGCTAATATTACGTATAAATTATTGAAAGAATTAAACAAAGTGGATTCAATTGGGCCTATTATGCTTGGAATGGGAAAACCAGTTCACATTTTTCAATTAGGTGCAAGTGTAGAAGAGATGGTCAATATGGCAGCAATTGCTGTAATTGATGCGCAGGAAAAACAAAAGAAAAAACAAATTAATGCTTCTTTATAATTAGCTTTATAAAAACAATAAATTGTTTCATATACAAACTATAAATGATAGCACATTTACAAGGGAAATTAGTGGAAAAAACACCAACACACATCGTAATTGACTGCGGTGGTGTTGGTTATCATGTAAATATCTCGTTACATACTTATTCATTGCTTCCTAATACTGATTTTGTAAAGTTATTTACACATCTTCAAGTTAAAGAGGATTCGCATACTTTATTTGGATTTGTAGAAAAATCTGAGAAAGAGATTTTTAAATTGTTAATTTCCGTTTCGGGAATTGGGGCCAATATTGCGAGAACAATGTTGTCGTCATTAGATCCTAAACAAATTACAAATGCGATTGCTTCAGGGGATGTAGTTACAGTTCAATCGATAAAAGGAATCGGTAGTAAAACAGCTCAAAGGGTGATACTTGATTTAAAAGAAAAAGTGTTGAAACTATATGATTTAGATGAAGTTTCAATGGTGCAAAGCAATACAAACCGAGATGAAGCGTTATCAGCTTTGGAGGTATTAGGTTTTGTTCGAAAAACTTCTGAAAAAATCATTGAAAAAATTGTAAAAGAGGATCCAGATGCTTCTGTTGAATCAATTATTAAAAAAGCTTTAAAGAACTTATAAAAGGAACTCGGAAACACGAATTATATGCAGAAAATTTGTCTTTTTTTGTTAGTTTTATTTTGTGGTTTTGCGTCTAGGGCTCAAGTAAAAGAAGAAGCTCAAGATACAATTAATAAGGGTTTCTCTTTAGGAAAAGTCCAAATAAAAAACCCTCAAAGTATTCTCTCGGCCTATACTTATGATCCTGTTACGGATAGGTATGTTTATACTAATTCTGTTGATGGGTTTTCTATCAATTACCCTATTATATTAACTCCAAAAGAGTATGAAAGTTTAGTCTTGAAAGAATCTATGAGAGATTATTTCAAGAAAAAAACGGATGCTATCGATGGTAAAAAAGAAGGAAGTGAGGCTGCGAAAAAAGATTTATTACCTAAATATTATGTAAATTCTGGTCTTTTTGAGTCAATTTTCGGGAGTAATACAATTGATGTTAAGCCTACAGGTTCCGTTGAAATGGATTTGGGTGCTCGATATACCAAACAAGATAATCCTTCTTTCTCTCCAAGAAATAGATCTAATTTGTCTTTTGATTTTAATCAAAGGATAAGCATGAGCTTAATGGGGAAAGTAGGTACAAGGTTGAATGTTAATGCAAATTATGATACGCAGTCTACTTTCGCATTTCAAAATTTAATTAAATTAGAATATGCTCCTTCAGAAGATGATATTATTCAAAAAATTGAAGTTGGAAATGTAAGTATGCCTTTGAATAGCTCATTAATTAGGGGAGCGCAAAGCTTATTTGGTGTAAAAGCCCAATTGCAATTTGGAAAAACTACAGTTACAGGAGTCTTTTCAGAACAAAAATCAAAAACAAAAAGTGTAGTTGCAGAAGGTGGTGGAGTAATTCAGGACTTTGATATGTATGCGCTTGATTACGATAATGACAGGCATTTTTTCTTGTCACAATATTTTAGAAATAAATACGATGCTTCGTTAAAAAACTACCCTTTTATTGATAGTAGGGTTCAAATTACAAGACTTGAAATTTGGGTTACTAATAAACAAACTCGTGTTAGTACTAATTCAAATAACTTACGAAATATTATTGCGCTTCAAGATTTAGGAGAATCGCAATTATCGGGCTTGGCAGATAATGAAGTGGTAGTGCTTGATCCTTCAACAGGAATATTTAATAATCCAATAAATTCGCCCACAGACAACTCTAATAACGATTATGATCCAGCACAAATTTTAACTGGTTCAGGTTTGTTAAATAGTAATATTAGGGAAATAGTTACTTCTAATTCTGGATTTAATGTCACTGTTAGCGAAGGTCAAGATTATTCTAAATTAGAAAATGCTCGAAAATTAACTTCAAATGAATATACCTATAATGCTCAATTAGGATATATATCGTTGCAACAACGATTAGCAAATGATGAGGTGCTAGCCGTTGCTTATCAATATACAATAGGTGATAAAGTGTATCAGGTAGGTGAATTTGGTAGTGATGGTATCGATGCAACTGTTGTAACGGGGACTAATTCTTCCCAAGCAATTATCACTCAAAGTTTAATTTTGAAAATGTTGAAAAGTAATTTAACAAATGTCAAAAATCCAGTTTGGAACTTGATGATGAAAAACATTTATCAAATACCAGGAGCTTATCAAGTGAAACAAGAGGATTTTAGGTTTAATATACTATATACTGATCCGTCTCCATTAAATTACATTACTGAAGTGTCGGGAAGTCCTTTTCCTGCAAGTCCATCACCTGATAATAAAGTTGCTGAAACTCCTTTATTGAAAGTATTTAATTTAGATAAATTAAATTATAATAATGATCCACAAACTGGAGGGGATGGTTTTTTTGATTTTATGCAAGGCATCACTATTGATTCCCAAAATGGAAGAATAATATTTACTACCAAAGAGCCATTTGGTGAATTATTGTTTTCCAAATTGTCAAACACAGGTTCAGGAGAAAACTATAACGATGCTAATACTTATAATGCAAATCAAAAGAAATATGTGTTTCGTAATATGTATCGCAACACCCAATCTGGAGCATTGCAAGATAGTGACAAGAATAAATTTCTTTTAAGAGGTAAATATAAATCATCAGGAGGTGATGGAATTCCTATTGGAGCGTTCAATGTTCCTCAAGGTTCCGTTGTAGTGACTGCTGGAGGACGAGTTTTAGTTGAAGGAATTGATTATAGTGTAAATTATCAATTGGGTAGGGTTCAAATTTTGGATCCATCTCTTCAAGCATCAAATACGCCTATTAATGTTTCTCTGGAAAATAATTCTGTTTTTGGTCAGCAAACCAGAAGGTTTATGGGGGTAAATGTAGAACATAAAATTTCGGATAAGTTTTTGGTTGGAGCTACATTTTTAAAAATGACTGAAAAACCCTTTACTCAAAAATCAAGTTTTGGTCAAGAATCGGTAAACAATACTATTTTTGGTTTTAATACTAATTATTCTACTGAGGTTCCTTTCTTTACTCGATTAGTGAATAAACTCCCTAATATTGATACCGATGTGCCTTCAAATCTTTCGGTACGTGGAGAAATCGCTTTTTTGAAACCAGACACACCAAAAGCAGATCAGTTTCAAGGAGAGTCAACAATTTATGTAGATGACTTTGAGGGATCTCAATCTACAATTGATATGCGTTCTGCTTATGCCTGGAGTTTATCTTCTACACCAGATAGAAATACAAGAAGTGCCTATGATTTTAACGCTAACGCTAATGATTTAAGTTATGGGTTTAAAAGAGCGAAGCTAGCTTGGTATACTATTGATCCCGTTTTTTATACGCAAAAACCATCTGGAATTTCAAATGATGATTTGTCATTGAATACTACAAGAAGAATTTATAGTGAAGAATTATACCCATTAACTGATATTGCTCAAGGACAATCGCAAGTTGTTAATACTTTGGACTTAAGTTATTATCCTTCTGATAGAGGTCCTTATAATAACAGTTCGAGTTTTTCTGCAAGCCCCGGAACTAATTATGGTGGAATTATGAGAGCTATAAATTCAACAAATTTTGAACAAGGAAATGTGGAATATATTCAGTTTTGGGTAATGGATCCCTACGTTGGTAAAGGCCAGGTTCCAAATGATAATACTGGAAAAATATATTTCAATTTAGGGGAGATATCAGAAGATGTTTTGAAAGATGGGCGCAAACAATATGAAAATGGACTAGGGCCAGATCAAATATTAGTAAATCCAAAACCTATTTGGGGAGATGTTCCTGCGTCACAATCTTTGATTTATGCTTTTGATACTAATGCGGATAATAGAAAGAATCAAGATATAGGTTTAGATGGATTGTCTAATGCGAATGAAGGGACTGTCTATACTAATTTTGCTTCAGAGTCTGATCCAGCAGCTGATGATTATACCTATTACTTAAACACTACAGGTAGTGTAAAAGAGCGATATAAGAACTATAATGGTGTTGATGGAAACTCAGCTGTAAGTGTAAGTGATCCCAATAGAGGCTCATCAACAGTTCCAGATGTTGAAGATATTAATAGAGATAATACAATGAATACCATTAATGCTTATTATGAATATAGTGTGGATATTCAACCGAATATGAATGTTGGTCAAAACTATATTACTGATGTGAAAAATACGCAAGTAACATTAGCAAATGGTGAAGTTACTGATGCAAGATGGTTACAATTTAAAATCCCAGTTTCTCAGCCAGAAAATACAATAGGAAATATTTCAGATTTTAGATCCATTCGTTTTATGAGAATGTTTATGACTGGTTTTAATCAAGACGTAACTGTTCGTTTTGGTGCTCTAGATTTGGTCAGAGGAGAATGGAGAAGATATACGAATACATTGGATTTTAATGATACAAACGTAGCTGATGATGGAACTGATTTAGATGTGTTAGCAGTGAATGTTCAAGAAAATAATGACAGATGCCCAGTTAATTATATTATCCCTCCTGGAGTGCAACGGGAACAATTGTATAATAATAATACGATTATAAATCAAAATGAACAGTCGCTGTCACTTAGAGTTTCTGGGAACGGTCTTGAGCCGGAAGATTCAAGAGCCGTTTTTAAGAATGTTAGCATCGATATGAGGCAGTTCAAAAAATTAAAAATGTTTTTGCATGCAGAATCATTGCCAAATCAAACAGTACTTAGAGACGATCAAATGATTGGATTTATTCGTTTTGGAAATGATTTTACACAGAACTTCTATCAAATAGAAATTCCTTTGAAAGTAACGACTCCTTCTTCTACTTCAGGTTCTAATTGTTCCGCATTGAGCGCAGAAGAGGTTTGGCCAGAAGATAATAATATTGATTTAACGCTAGCCTTGTTAACTCAGCTTAAAATTCAGGCAATGAGTATCGATTTGAGTACTCTACCATTGGATGGAATCTATTATCAAAATGAAGATGAGTTAAACCCAAGTCTGGCCAATAAAACAAATAAGTTGAGATTGGGGATAAAAGGAAATCCTAATTTTGGATTGGTTCGTACACTTATGGTTGGTGTGAAAAGCAATGAAACACACCAAGATATAAAAGGAGAAGTTTGGTTCAATGAACTTCGCTTGGCTGATATGGATAATCAAGGCGGTATGGCGGCAGTTTTAAATGTTGATACAAACCTTGCCGATTTTGCAACTATTTCCGCAACAGGTAAAAAAAGTACTATTGGTTTCGGAGCTTTGGAGCAAGGGCCAAATGAGAGAAGTCGGGAAGATATTGAACAATATAATATTGTCACTAATCTTAATTTGGGGAAATTACTGCCAGTAAAATGGGGGATAAATTTACCATTTAATTATGCCGTTGGAGAAGAGACAATCACACCAGAATATGATCCTTTTAATCAAGATATCAAACTAAAACAGTTGTTGGACAATACAACCGATACTGCGGAGAGAAATAATATTACAAATAGAGCAGTAGATTATACAAAACGAACAAGTATTAATTTTATTGGTGTTAGAAAACAAAGAAGTCCTGAGCAAAAACAGCATGTTTATGACCCAGAGAACTTTACTTTTTCTCAGTCATACAATAAGGTAGAGCGACATGATTTTGAAATTGAAGATTATATTGATCAACAAGTAAATACGTCAGTGGATTATGCTTATAGTTTTCAGCCAAAACCTGTTGAGCCATTCAAGAAAACGGAATTCATGAAAAAAAGTAGTTATTGGAAGTTGCTTAGTGATTTCAATTTTAATTATTTGCCTTCAAATGTTTCTTTTAATACTAATATAATTAGACAATACAATCGTCAACAATTTCGTCAAGTTGATGTTGAGGGGATTGGTTTGGATCCTTTGTATAGAAGAAATTTTTCCTTTAATTATCAGTATGGATTTAATTATAACCTTACAAAATCTTTAAAACTAAGTTATACAGCGTCATCTAATAATATTGTAAAAAATTATTTAAATCAGGATAATGAACCTATTGACAGTTTTACGATTTGGGATAGCTACTGGAACATAGGAACGCCTAACCAACACATGCAACAGTTGGTTTTGAATTATGAAATTCCAATCAATAAGATTCCTTTATTTAGTTTTGTGAAAGCAAATTATTCCTATACAGGAGACTATAGCTGGCAACGTTCGTCAAATGCATTGTCACAAATAGAAATAGGAGGAGTAGATTATAATTTAGGAAATACGGTTCAAAATGCGCGTTCGAATACTTTGAATGCAACTTTTAATATGGATATGCTTTATAAGTATTTAGGGTTAACAAAAAATAATGCTAAAGTAACAAGTAAACCCAAAGCTTCAGCTCCTAAACCAGGAGAAAAGGTAGTGAATAATACAGCAAAACCAGTTGTTCAAAACAATGAATTTGTAGATGGACTTATGGGTGTTTTAACGAGTGTAAAAAATATTCAGGTAAATTATACGGAGAACAGCGGTACAGTTTTACCGGGTTATACTCCAAGTGTAGGTTTCTTTGGGTCTTCAAGACCTACTTTAGGGTTTATATTTGGTAGTCAAGATGATGTTCGTTATGAAGCTGCTAAAAATGGTTGGTTGACCAATTATCAGGATTTTAATCAAAACTTTTCACAGGTAAGTAATAAGATGTTTAAGTCAACTGCGAATGTAGATTTGTTCCCCGATTTAAAAATTGATTTAAATGCAGACAGATCGTATTCTGAAAATTATTCAGAACAATACGATGTGACTAATGGAGAATATAATTCGAGATCTCCTTATACATACGGACTTTTTTCAATATCAACGGTTTTGATTAAAACGTCTTTTTCGGCAAGCAATGAAGTTTCTTCAGTGGCATTTGATGACTTTAGAAGCAATAGATTAATAGTTGCTAATCGATTGGCATCACAACGTGGTATTGATGTTACTAACCCAGCTAATTTGGATGAAGATGGATATCCGTTAGGGTATGGTAAAAATAATCAAGCAGTTTTATTGCCAGCTTTTTTAGCTGCCTATTCTGGCAGTAGTGCCTCAAATGTTTCCTTAGGGATTTTTAGAAGTTTTCCAATACCAAACTGGGCTGTAAAATACAATGGATTAATGCGTTATGATTTGTTTAAAAGGAATTTTAAACGATTCTCGTTGCAGCATAATTATAGAGCTTCTTATACCATTAATCAATACCGATCTAATTTTGATTATGATAATGACAAGAATGGAGTTGATGCAAGTGGTAATTTTTTGAATAAAACAATCATGTCAAATATTAACTTAGTGGAGCAATTTAGTCCGCTGATTAGAATGGATTTTGAATTGAAAAGCTCATTGAAAATTCTTACTGAAATTAAAAAAGATAGAGCATTATCGATGAGTTTTGATAATAATTTATTGACCGAGGTAAAAGGAATTGAATATGTTGTTGGGCTAGGATATCGATTTAAAGATGTTATCTTTTCTTCTAGACTGGCTGATAATCCATCAGGCATTATAAAAGGAGATATTAATATGAAAGCTGATTTTTCTTATCGAAATAATCAAACAATTGTACGTTATTTGGACTACGATAATAATCAATTGGCGGGAGGTCAAAATATTTGGTCATTAAAATTAACTGCTGATTACTCTTTCAGTAAGAACCTAACTGCAATATTCTATTACGATCATTCTTTTTCTAAAGCTGTAATATCGACTTCATTTCCATTAACAAATATCCGTTCGGGGTTTACACTTCGTTATAATTTTGGGAATTAATTTTTTAAAATCTAAACCAATTTTCATTAGAAGATTGTTACATTTGCCGTACAAAAAATCAATTATCAATTATCAATTAGTATTTATATGAATATACCATCAAATTTAAAGTACACTAAAGATCACGAATGGGTTAGTTTACAAGGGGATGTTGCAACAGTAGGGATTACTCATTTTGCTCAAAAAGAATTAGGAGATATTGTTTATGTTGAAGTAGAAACGTTAGATCAAACTCTTGAAAAAGATGAGGTTTTTGGAACTGTTGAAGCGGTAAAAACAGTTTCTGATTTATTTCTTCCATTAGCTGGAGAAATTATTGAATTCAATGATGCTTTAGAAAGTACTCCAGAAACTGTAAATTCAGATCCTTACGGAGCGGGGTGGATGATAAAAATAAAAGTTTCTGATGTTGCGGATTTTGATTCGTTACTATCTAGTGAAGCTTACAAAGAATTGATCGGTGCATAAACAATTGTATTTTTGGATTGCAGTTTTTTGGACTATAATAGTTACTTTTCTTTGTTTAACACCGTCAAGTAATATTCCAGAAGTAAGTATTTTATATCTTGATAAATTGATTCATATCTTTTTTCATTTTGTGTTTACTACTCTTTGGGTTTTGTTCTTCAAAGTAAAAATGCAAAGTCCAAATAATTATAAGCCTTTTTTTTATTCATTTGTTTTATCTGTTTTTTTTGGAATTACAATTGAAATATTACAAGAAGTATTGACCACTACCCGAACTGCTGATGTTTTTGATGTTTTGGCCAATATAACGGGAGCAAGTTTAGCAATCGTTGTTATGATTCTATATTTTAAAAACAAGAAATAAACAGTATATAATTCAATTTAAATCCCACTTTGGTGGGATTTTTTTATAGTAAAAATTTAAAAAGTAATTACATATAATTAACTCTTTTGAATATAAAATGTATTTTTGTAACCTATCATTTATAATGGAATAGATATAACATGAACATTAGACAATATTTAGATTCTACCTATTTAAAAACGGCGATTCAAGCGGGACTTGATGAAGACCAGAATAGTGTTGTAGTTAAGAAGTTTATTCAGGAAGCTATTGATGAGAATTTTAAACTCATTATGATTCGGCCTAATATGGTTGCTATTGCAAAAGAAATGATAACTACAGCCAATTCTAAAGTAGGAGTAGGAACAGTAATCGATTTTCCAGATGGGAATTCAAATGTAGAGGACAAGCTTGTTGAAGCTAATCTGGCAATACAAGATGGCGCGGATGATTTAGACTTTGTTTGTAATTATAACGCATTTATTGCGGGCGATAGCGACTTAGTTAAAGAGGAAGTTTTAGAGTGTACAAAACTTGGTCTGGAAAAGGGAAAAGTAGTAAAGTGGATAATTGAAGTGGCTGCCCTTGATGATAAGCAGGTCGTTCAATTAACAGCTTTAATAAAAAATGTAGTAGTTTCAAATTTCAAAGAAATTTTTTATAATTCGGTTTTTGTTAAATCTTCAACTGGTTTTTTTATAACCCAAGGTAATCTTCCGAACGGGGCTACAATTTCAACAATTACCATGATGCTTGAAAATGCGTTTCCGCTTCCAGTTAAAGCGGCTGGTGGAGTCCGAACGTATGAGGAGGCTGTTGCAATGATTCAATTAGGTGTAAAGCGAATAGGTACCTCTGGAGCGAAAATAATTGCAAATGGTGCAGGAACACAACTAGAATACTAAATTCACAATCAAAATTAATATGAGAAAAAGTTTCTTAACTTTATTTATATCATTTATATCTTTTTTTACGTATTCTCAAGTTGAAGATACTAATAATTTGCAAGCCAAATTGTCTACAGAACGGTTCCCCGTTTTTCCTAAATGTCAAAATTTAGAATCTGTAGCGTTAGAAAGTTGTTTTTATAGTGAAGTTCAAGATTTTGTTTTTCAAAATTTTGTTGTGCCAGAAACTTTAATGAAAAATAATTTCCGAGGGAATATAAAAGTGCTTTTTGAAGTAGACAGTAATGGTATTTTTAAAGTAATTTATGTTAATGCAGTAGATGAAGAGTTAATTCAGGAAACCAAAAGAGTTTTTAGTAAGTTTCCTAAAATTAGTCCTTCTACTTACAATGGAAAAGCAGTCTATTCTAGATATAATATTGCGATTTCAATTCCGTTGAAAAGCCAGGAAACAATCGCGTCAGAAGCATTGGCTAGAGCAGAAGTTGTTCCAAATAAGACAAAACAACTTACAGAGTTGGATAGTATCGTTTATAAAAAATACAACAATCCTGAGTTTGAAAGCAATCTAAATATACCTTTCTCTCATAGTTATTATGCTCAGTTTGATGGTGCAATGAATCAAGTAGGAAGTAATAATCACACTGCTTCTAAACCATATACTTATCAAGAAGTTTCTAAATATTACAATCTTAAAGAAGCAAATGAAAAACTTAAAATAAAAGCTTCAAATTGGTGGGCAAAAAAATTATGGAATGAAAATGCTGTCGAAATTCAAGGTGATGGGTATTGGCTTACATTAAATCCAATATTAGATTTACAAGTTGGAAAAGCAACACATAGTGATGTTTCCTATACCTACGTTAATACACGAGCACTTAATTTTAGAGGAGGAATTGGGAAACAACTTAATTTCACAACTACTGTTTTTGAAAGCCAAGGACGATTTGCTGATTATTTTAATCAATATGCTGAATCTATTGCGCCTGCAGGAGGGAATCCTGCTATTATACCTGGAATAGGAATAGCTAAAGACTTCAAAACAAATTCATATGATTTCCCTTTGGCTGAAGCCAATATTACATTTGCTCCAAATAAAAATATTGACTTGCAATTGGGCTATGGCAGAAATTTTATTGGTGATGGGTATCGTTCACTTTTGGAAAGTGATGGTGCCAGTCCTTACCCTTATTTTAAAATAAATACTAAGTTTTGGAAAATTAAGTACACGAATACCTATATGTGGTTAAAAGACGTTCGTCCCGAAGTTACTCTAGAAAGAACGTATGCTACCAAGTTTATGGCCAATCATTATTTAAGTTGGAATGTTTCGAATAGATTAAATATTGGTCTTTTTGAATCAGTAATTTGGACTAATACCAATAATAGAGGTTTTGATGTTAGTTTTGTAAACCCAATTATTTTTTATAGATCTGTTGAGTTTGCTTCTTCAGCAAGAACTGGAAACGCACTTTTGGGTTTTAGTTATAAATACAAATGGAGTAATCAAATCAATTTTTATGGTCAGTTCCTTTTGGATGAATTTTCACTTGGTGATATTAAAAGGGGGGATAATAGTTGGAAAAACAAATATGGTTATCAGCTAGGAGTTAAATATTACAATGCATTTAAGGTTGATAATTTATTGTTGCAATTAGAATACAATCATGTTCGTCCTTATGTGTACTCTCATAGTGAACCGATAACTAACTACGGCCATAATAATCAAAGTATTGGGCATCAGTGGGGAGGTAATTTTAAAGAGTTTATAGCAATTGCTCGTTATCATAAAGGAAGGTATTTTGCTGATGCAAAAATTACTGCGGGTACCCGAGGTTTGGATTTTGATACAAGTACTGATAGTTTTAATTATGGCGGAAATATTTATAAGGATTATGATGAGAATCGTCCATTTGATAGCGGAGTAAAAGTAGGTCAAGGAAACAAAACGGAAGTTTTTATTGCAGATATTCAAGGAGGGTATTTGATCAATCCGACTACCAATTTAAAACTTTTTGGAAGTTATATTTATAGAAGTTTTGATCCTACACAGAATACAAAAACTGCGTTTACCCAAAGTACTAATTGGTTTACGATAGGTTTAAGAGCTGATGTCTTTAATTGGTATTTTGATTATTAGTATTTAATCGAGATTCGCAACGGGTTTAATTAAAAGTAAATTAATAGTTGTGTTTTGGTTGTGTAAAAACGGATAATAATTACGCTATGAATATTAGTTTTAAAAAATCTAAATTCTTCATTCTTATTTCTACATCTAATTTGTACCTTTGCACCAGTTTTATAAAAACCTAATGGATACCGGATTGAATACTACAACAAATACATTTTCTCTAAAGAGGATTTTTTTAGATTTTAAAGAAATTACTAAAGCTGGACTTGCTATTAGTGTATTGTTTTCTTCTATTGCTGGATATTTTTTAGGGATAGATGATGCAAATCCTTTTGAGTGGTCTGTGTTAATAATGCTTATCATTGGTGGGTATTGTATGGTAGGTGCTTCAAATGCTTTTAATCAAGTTATTGAAAAAGATTTGGATGCATTGATGGATCGAACTAAAAATCGTCCTGTCCCAGCAGGTAGAATGTCTCCAAATACTGCTTTGATTGTAGCTAGTTTGCTAACAATCGTTGGAATTTCATTGCTTTATGCTATTAATCCGAAGTCGGCCATGTTTGGGGCGATTTCAATATTTTTATATACGAGTGTGTATACTCCTTTGAAAACGATGACATCGTTGTCAGTTTTTGTAGGGGCGTTTCCCGGAGCTATCCCATTTATGTTGGGTTGGGTTGCGGCAACTGGAAATTTTGGAATTGAAGCGGGAACTTTGTTTTTAATACAGTTTTTTTGGCAGTTTCCTCATTTTTGGGCAATAGGTTGGTTTTTGTATGAAGATTATGAGAAGGCAGGTTTTTTTATGCTTCCTACTGGAAAAAAAGATAAGGGTACGGCTTTACAGGTTATTTTATATACCATCTGGTTGATTATAGCTTCGTTATTGCCAGCATTAGGCTATACGGGAAAATTATTTTTAACGCCAGTTGCTGCAATTTTGGTTTTTTTATTAGGAATATGGATGTTGTATTATTCAGTCCAATTGTACAAGTTAAGAAGTGCAAAAGCAGCAAGAACTCTTATGTTAGTAAGTGTTTCGTATATTACGTTGTTGCAGTTAGTTTATATATTTGATAAATTTTTAAGATAGTTATGGAAGTTACAATGACAACGAATGAACATAGATTAAGAACCGCAAGATCCTATAAGCTGATCTTGTTGTTTGCGATGGTTAGTATGACTATGATGTTTGCAGGGCTTACAAGTGCTTTTGTGGTAAGTAAATCGAGAGTGGACTGGTTGAAGGATTTTCAATTGCCTACAGCATTCTATTATAGTACGATTGTTATTATTGGTTGTAGTGTTACATTCCATTTAGCAAAAAAAGCGATTCAAAAAGACAATAAAAGTGCGACTACTACATTTCTTTTAGCTACTTTAGCGCTGGGGATTTTATTTGTTGTTTTACAATTTGTCGGCTTTGGACAAATAGTAGAAAACGGGTATTATTTTACAGGAAGTGAGAGTTCAATAACAACAACATTTTTATATATTGTTACCGTTGTGCACTTAATTCATCTTGCTGGAGGGCTAATTTCTCTCCTTATTATAATTTATAATCATTTTAAACAAAAATACAATTCGACTCAAACTCTTGGAATAGAACTAGGTGCAATGTACTGGCACTTTCTTGATTTCCTATGGCTTTATTTATTTGTATTTTTATATTTCTTTAAATAAGAAAAAAACGTAAATTTGGGAACTTTTTAACGAATAACTTTTATGGAAGCGACAGTTACTACTGCAAATAGTGAAGAAAAAACTTGGGGAGGCGGCAATGAGCCAATGGGAGCAAGTTATGGTAAATTAATGATGTGGTTTTTTATCGTGTCAGATGCCTTAACGTTCTCTGGATTTTTAGCAGCTTACGGTTTTTCTCGATTTAAATTTATTGAGACCTGGCCATTGGCCGATGAAGTGTTTACTCACTTCCCATTTATGCATGGTGTATCTGCACCGATGTATTATGTGGCATTAATGACTTTTATTTTAATTTTCTCATCTGTGACAATGGTATTGGCCGTTGATGCAGGTCATCAAATGAAAAAAAACAAAGTTGTTGTTTATATGTTTTTAACCATTATCGGTGGTATGATCTTCGTAGGGTCACAAGCTTGGGAATGGAAAAATTTCATAAAAGGGGAGTATGGTGCAATTGAAACAAAAGGAGGTAGTTTACTTCAGTTTGTCGATAAAGAAGGGCATCGTGTTGCTTTAGCTGATTTCGCTGCAACTTTGAATGAAGGTAGAGAGCGATTAACTGGTAATAAAGGAGATTGGTTTATTAGTGAGCCAGCTTTGCCATCTTATTCTGTTGCTGAAGTTCAGGCAGGTTTTAAGGCACATCCAGATTTATTAATCAGAACAGAAGTTATTTATGAAGGGGACGAGGCAATTGCTAAAGATCCTAAAATTAATCATGAATTAACAAAGATTAAACACAAAACGATTCTTACTAGACAAGAGTCTGAGTTGAGGTTGGCTCAAGCAACGTATGTTGTTGAAGGTGCAAACTTGACAAGAAACGAATACGGTAGTAAGCTGTTTGCTGATTTCTTTTTCTTTATAACAGGATTTCACGGTTTTCACGTATTCTCAGGTATAATTATAAATATCATTATATTTTTTAATGTACTTCTTGGAACATACGAGAAAAGAAAGAGTTACGAAATGGTTGAGAAAGTTGGTTTATACTGGCACTTTGTCGATTTAGTTTGGGTATTTGTATTTACAGTATTCTATCTAGTTTAATTTTTAAAGATTATTATTATGTCACACGAACACGTTTCTAATACAAAGAGAATTTGGTTTGTTTTCGGATTATTATCTCTTGTAACAACTGTTGAGGTTTTTCTTGGGATTATAAAACCAGAATTTTTACACCTTAACCATTTTCTTGGCATGAATTTGCTGAATTGGATATTTTATATTTTGACTGTTTTTAAAGCTTATTATATTGTATGGGCATTTATGCACATGGAAGGTGAAAAAAGTAGTCTAAGATGGGCGGTTGTTTTGCCTGTTATTTTCTTAATTTTATATTTACTTTTCATTCTTTTGACTGAAGGGCATTATATTTATGGGGTTTTTAAAGATTCGACCATTAAATGGAATTTTTAACAATATATTAATTCAAAAAAAGGGTACGCATTGCGTGCCTTTTTTTATTTTTGTACTTTAATTTTTATCCAGTAATGAAAAAAAATATTGTTCTTTTTATTCTTTTTATTTTACCTATCGTTGCTTATTTGTTTTTTGCTTCAGGTATAAATAGTTTTACAAAATTACCTGTTATTACCCCAAAAGTTGCTGACCTTGGAAATTGGGAGTCTTTAAATAATGAAAAAGTTACTTTAGATAATAAAATAACTATTTTGGGTTTTTCTGGAAGTGATGTTTTAAAAAACAGAGGTAATCTATTTAATCTAAATGAAAAAATTTACCAGCGTTATCATACATTCAAAGATTTGCAATTTGTAATGATTTGTCCAGTTGGTACTGAAAACGATATCAAAAGTATTTTAGATGCACTTGATGAATTTACAGATGTTTCACAATGGCATTTTGTTTTTACTACTCCCCAAGAAATTAATGGATATTATAAACAACTTAATTTAGTAGGAACCCTTGATAAAAATTCAGGAACTCCACTTGTTTATATTATTGATAAAGAAAGAAATCTTAGAGGAAGAAAGAAGAAGAAAGAATATAAAGAAGGCTATAATACTTTTCACCCTGCGGACTTGAGTAATGAAATGTTAGATGATTTTAAAGTAATTTTATATGAGTATCGTGCTGCTCTTAAAAAAAATCATAATGCTACTAAACAACTATTAAAAGAGTAATATGTTTAAAAATAAATCATATATCGGTATTTCATTTGTTATTTTAATCTTTGGGATTTATGCTGTTCCTAAAATTATTGATAGAATACAAAATGGGGAAGTTGTAAAGGCAGATCGTTTAGATCTGGTTAAAACCGTATCTAATAAAGAGGGTAAATTAGTAAAAATTGGTCCGGCACCTAAGTTTGAATTGGTTAATCAAAATAATGAAAAGATTACTAATGATAGCTATAAAGGGAAAGTATACGTTTTAGAGTTTTTCTTTACTACTTGTCCTTCAATTTGCCCGAAAATGAATCAAAGCATGTTGCTTATTGAAAAGAAATTTTTTGGAAACCCTAATTTTGGTATTGCTTCAATTACAATTGATCCAAATCACGATACTGCAAAAGTTTTAAAGGATCATGCGGAGTTATTAGGTGTGAAATCCTCTAATTGGAATTTTTTAACTGGTGATCGTGAATACATATATAGTTTGGCTAATAAAGGATTTAACCTTTATGCTGCAGCCAATAGTAATGTTGCTGGAGGATTTGAACATTCAGGATTATTTGCTTTAATAGATAAAGACGGTAATATACGTTGCAGAAGAGATGATTTTGGAAATCCAATCTTATATTATGATGGTCTTGACAAAAAAGGAGTTAAAGATATTCAACAAGATATTAATGTTTTATTAGAAGAATAAAGGAATATGAAGGAGAGTGAACAAAATTTAGAAAATAAATATAATAAATGGATTGTGCTGTTGTCAGTTGCAATTCCTTTAGTGGTCGTTTTGCTTTTTAGTGTTAATTTGCGTAAGATGGGTTTTGATGTTGAGCCTCTTACTTTTTTGCCACCTATTTACGCAACAATTAATGGTATTACTGCTGTCTTGCTTGTTTCGGCTGTTTTAGCTATAAAAAACGGAAACAGGAAATTGCATGAGAACTTAATGAAAGGAGCAGTAGGCTGTTCTATTGCTTTTCTAGCAATGTACGTTGCCTATCATATGACTTCTGATTCTACAAAATTTGGAGGTGAAGGTGTAATTAAGTATGTTTATTATTTTATTCTAACCTCTCATATCATTCTTTCAGTAATTATTATTCCGTTAGTATTAGTTACTTATGTTCGTGCTTTAGCTCAAATTTTTGATAAACATAAAAAAATTGCTAAAATCACTTTTCCTATTTGGTTGTATGTAGCCGTTACTGGTGTTATAGTTTATTTAATGATCTCTCCGTATTATGTTTAAAAATAAAAAAAATCAATATTTATTTCTTGTTTTCTTTTTTATCTATTCTGTATCGTCAAGTGCACAATGTGCCATGTGTAGAGCAGCATTAGGGGGTGAAGGAAATAAGGCACAAGCTCAAGCTGTAAATGATGGAATTGTATTTTTAATGGTTATACCCTATTTATTAGTGGCTCTTCTAGGGTATGCTATTTATAGAATGAGAAAAAAGAAAAAATTGGATTAATTCAACTAGTTATTTTAAACCATCTACTGAAATATTTATTTCACCATTTACTTTAATAAAAGCAATAATGGCATTTTTTGTTAATTCGATTTTTTGAAATTGAATGTCATCCATTTTACCGTTTACAAATACACCTGACATTGGAGAATAATTTTTAAGGTAAGTTGTCATGGTTCTCTTTCCTTCTTCTAAATTAGGTTGAATGGAATAACGACAGTTTTCTTGAATTTTTCTTAAAACTATTCCTTGTGCTAGCCAATTAGCAGTTCTCATTAATTTGTTTTTGGTGTCTAAAACATAGTCTAATTTGTCAAAATAGATTTCTTTTGTTTTATCATCATACTGTGGAAATCCAGCTAAATAAATTGTTCCATTTACAGAACCAATTAATTCCAGTGCTATAACCATTTTTCCATTTTTATGCCAAATAGATACGTCTTGAATTTTGACTTTCTTAGATCCAGATCCAAAATCTTGACCTATAAAATTTTTACGTATTATCTTTGATGCATCTTGATAGGTGGATACCGCTACAATATTTGCTGTAATTTGATTGGGAATTTTCAAAACAGGTTTTAATGTGATTTTATTGGCATCAAATTTAGATTCGGGTTCTAGTCCGATTAATGTCTCCATATTGCATTTCATACCCATTTGCAATAAAAAAGTATCATCTTTTAATTTAGCTGCGGTAGTGTATATTTCAACTGGGACAATCCTAAGCCAACTTTCGTATGCTTCATTCATCTGAAAAGGGGTGCAAATTTTCTCTAATGCAGTCAACACATTAGGTTTAAAGTCCATTGATTTTTCAATTGCTTCGTCGATTTTTCTTTCAATTTTCGATTTAAAAATTTTGATTGCAGGGTTGATTAGATACGTGACTGGAACATTTTTCCCGAAAACGGTCATTGTAGGACTTTCATTCCAATCGAGTGATTTTAATTGAGTCTTTGTTTTTAATTTCCAATTATTTAATGCCACATCACTGTTCAAAGTAAGTACGCCATTTAAATTAAATTCTCGTGTATTATACAGTTCAACCCCCATTGTTTTTGTTCCTATTCTATATTTAATTATAGCTTTTAGAGGTAAAATGGTTTTTATTTTTTCACCAGAAACTGCATTCTCATTTTGGATAGTAATAGGAGCCAATTTCCAAATTTTTATCTCAATATCATCATCTTCTATGTTTGTGTCTTCATAAATCAATCCATTCAACAGTGAGTTGGTTTTGTTCTCGATATCTTTCAGTTTAACGCTGATGGGTAAGTTGATAAAGGAAGGAACATTTTCATAGACTATCGGACTTGCATCATCAGGGGCGGGTCTTAATGTGTCAATTTTTTGTGAAGTGGAGCAGCTCAATAGAAAAGAGCAAAATAGGGCAAGACTCGCAATGTATTTCAGCATTTTGTTATGTTTTGAAGCTGTAAAATTAATAAAAGAAATATATTTTCTAATGAAACTGTAACAATTATATTATAATTAAGTCTTATGCATTAAGATGTTAGGTGGCGATTCAGCTTTAGGGTTGATAATGGTTTTATTATTCGAATAAACTATTATTATAAAATATAAATATTATGATAGAAATTAAAGACTTACATAAATCCTACAAAATGGGAAGCTCCGAATTACATGTCTTAAAAGGCATTAATTTTAATATTAAAGAAGGGGAACTAGTTGCTATAATGGGGTCTTCTGGTTCTGGAAAATCGACTTTACTAAATATTCTTGGGATTTTAGATGAAGCGGATTCGGGAAATTATATATTAGATAAAGTTCCAATCAAAAAATTAAATGAGACTATCGCCTCAAGATACCGCAATCAATTTTTAGGTTTTGTTTTTCAATCTTTTAACCTGATTAATTATAAAAGTGCATTAGATAATGTGGCTATGCCTTTGTATTATCAAGGTGTAAAGAGAAAAGAAAGATACGAAATTGCGATGCGATACCTTGAAAAAGTGGGATTGGGTACGCATTCACATCATTTACCTTCGGAACTTTCTGGAGGACAAAAACAACGTGTGGCTATCGCTAGAGCATTGGCATCAAACCCAAAAGTATTATTGGCCGATGAACCTACAGGGGCTTTGGATACTAAAACTTCATATGAGGTAATGGAATTAATTCAAGGTATTAATGATGAAGGGAAAACGATATTAATTGTTACTCATGAGCCGGATATTGCAGCTATGTGTAAAAGAAATGTTGTTTTAAAAGACGGATTAATCATTGATGATAAAATGGTAGAACAAGTTAGAGCAGCTGCTTATGTTTAATACAGAACGCTGGCAGGAAATATTTGAAGCTATTGCTAAGAATAAACTGAGAACATTTCTCACGGGTATTTCTGTGGCTTCTGGTATTTTTATTTTAGTGATACTTCTGGGCGTGGGTAAGGGGCTTGAAAACGGGATATCTAAACAGTTTGAAAACGATGCAGATGGGGTTATTTGGATTTGGGCCGGAACCACCACAAAAGAGTATAAAGGATTAAATCCAGGAAGGCAGATTCAGCTACATAATAGTGATTATGAGTTGTCAACGCAAAAATTTGATAAACAAATAGACAAAGAGAGTTCCAATTATGCACTTTGGAATGCGAATATTGTTTATGGTAAAGAAACGGGGAACTATGATAATCAAGGAGTAACTCCCGAGCATCAGGCAATAGAGAGACTTACTATTATAAAAGGCAGATTTATAAATGCGAATGATTTAATTAATAGTACAAAAGTCGCAGTAATTGGTGAAAAACTAAGGTTGGATTTATTTAAAGATAAAGAAGCAGTAGGGGAAGAAATTGCTATAAGTAATATAAAGTTCAAAGTTGTTGGTGTCTTTATGGATCCTGGTGGAGAAAGAGAAGAATCTAGAGCTTATTTGCCATTGACTACTGTACAAAAGGTTTTTGTGGGTAGTGACAAGATTAGTAATTTGGCTTTTACACTTCATAAAAAAGATACTTACGAAGAGGCTTTAGCAGAGTCAGTTAAGTTTACTACAGAGATTAGCCAAATGCTTAAAGGTAAAAATACTGTTTCACCAGATGATTTGAGTGGTATTGGAATCAATAGTACAATTGAAAACGTTAAGCAATTTTACGATTTAAATTTATATATCAGATTGTTTTTTTGGTGGGTCGGAATTTGTACCATCATTGCTGGTGTTGTTGGGGTAAGTAATATTATGATGATTATTGTAAAGGAAAGAACAAAAGAAATTGGAATCAGAAAAGCGCTAGGTGCTTCTCCATTCTCTATTGTTGTAATGATTTTACATGAATCTATTTTTATAACTACTATTTCTGGATTTGTAGGGCTTTTATCAAGTTTGTTATTACTAGAATTTGTAGGTCCGCTGGTTAAAAGTGATTATTTTTTGAATCCTGAAGTGAATTTTGGAGTGGCTTTAACTACTTTAATTTTACTTGTCTTTGCAGGAGCTTTAGCTGGTTTTTTTCCAGCTTATAGAGCAGCAAGTATTAAACCGATTGTAGCACTTAGAGACGAATAATTATGTTTGATAGAGATAGATGGATTGAAATTTTAGAGGCGCTAACGGCAAATACTTTCCGAACTGTTTTAACTGCTTTCGGTGTTTTTTGGGGAATTTTTATCTTAGTAATTTTATTAGCTGCGGGTAAAGGTTTAGAAAATGGTGTTAAAAAGGGTTTTGATGGAATTGCTACAAACACCATGTTTATGTGGAGTCAAACTACTTCAAAACCGTATAAAGGGCTTCCAAAAACAAGGCAGTATCATTTTATAAACAATGATGTTGTCGCCTTAAAGGAAAATTTTCCAGATCTTCTATATGTTTCTCCAAGAAATCAATTAGGCGGGCACAATGAAGCCAGTAACGTTATCCGAGGAACAAAAACGGGTTCGTATACCATTTTTGGAGATTATCCGGAGTTGGTTAAACAAGAGCAAATGGAAATTGTTAATGGACGTTTTGTCAATCAACAAGATATTCTATTGAAACGGAAAGTAGCAATTATAGGCCGTGGTGTAATTAGTGAATTGTATGATAGAACTGAAGATGTTATTGGTTCTTATATTAAAGTTAATGGCGTAAATTTTATGGTGGTGGGTGTTTATAATTCAAAATCTAGAAATAATGGAGATGCTGAATCGGCTCAAAAAAATATATTTATACCATTTTCTACTTTTCAGCAAGCTTTCAATTATGGGGATACTGTGGGATGGATGGCATTAACTGCCAATGATAATGCGTCGATAACAACTTTAAAACCTCAAATATTAGACTTTATAAAATCCAGACATTCAATACATCCTGATGATGATCGAGCCATTGGTAATTTTGACTTATACCAAGAGTTTAGTAAGATCCAAGGATTGTTTTTAATTCTAAAATTTATAGCTTATTTCGTAGGGACTTTGGTATTGCTATCTGGAGTGATAGGGATTTCAAATATCATGTTAATCGTAGTAAAAGAGAGAACTAAAGAAATAGGAATTCGTAGAGCCTTAGGAGCTACGCCAGCTGCAATTCGATCTCAAATCTTATTAGAAGCTATTTTTTTAACAATCATTGCAGGGATGTTTGGTATTGCCATGGCGACTGGAGTTGTTGCACTTATTAATATGGTATTAGATAGTATGCCTAGTGAGGGAATGATGTTTGCTAACCCCAGTGTTGACCTGACTGTAGTTTTTATTGCCTTATTTATATTAGTAGGATCAGGTTTGTTAGCTGGATATATTCCTGCACAAACGGCAATAAATATCAAACCAGTAGATGCATTACGAACGGAATAAATTATCAATCAAAAAATAAACGAATAAATCAAAACAAATGAAAAAAGGAGTAACCATAACTATTTTAATTTTTATCGCCTTAGTCTTTTTTGGAGCGTTATATTATTTATATGCAAAAAATCAACAAGCTCCCGTAGTTTTTAAAACGGATAAAGCGGAAATTAAAACAATTGTTAAAAATACTATTGCCACAGGAAATATTGTGCCAGATGAAGAGGTCTTAATAAAACCTAATATTTCGGGAATTATTGAAGCTGTCTATATTAAAGCCGGGCAAAACATTAAAGCAGGAGATTTAATTGCTAAAATTAAAGTTGTTGCTAATGTTTCTAATTTAAGTAATACGCAAAATCAATTGCAGTCGTCTAAAATTGAATTAGATAATCAAGAAAAATTACATCAAAGACAAAAAACATTGTTTGATAAAGGGGTTATTTCAGCAAATGATTACGATGCGGCTCAATTAGCGTATAATAGTGCAAAGCAAAATTATAACGCAGCTAGAAGAAGCTTAGATATTGTTAAAACAGGAACTACATCTGGACTTGGGGGTTATGCTAATACTTTAATCCGATCTACTGTAAACGGAATGGTACTTGACGTTCCTGTAAAAGTGGGGAATCAGGTTATTGAGAGTAATAACTTTAATGAAGGGACGACAATTGCCAGTGTTGCTGATGTAGGAAGAATGATTTTTGTTGGTAAAATTGATGAATCAGAAGTAGGTAAAATAAAAGAAAAGTTACCTATCGAAATTACTGTAGGCGCAATTGAAAATAAAAAATTTGATGCTGTTTTGCAATATATAGCACCAAAGGGTGTGACGGAAAATGGTGCGATTCAATTTGAAATAAAAGCCTCTTTAGAAAATAGAGATGACACCTTTATTCGAGCTGGATTAAGTGCTAATGCTTCTATTATTTTAGAAAAAGCAGATAAAGTTTTAGCATTAAAAGAAGCGCTAATTCAATTTGATAAAAACACACAATTGCCTTATGTTGAAGTAGAAACTAGCTCCCAAAAATTTGTTAGAAAGGATCTTGTTTTAGGTGTGAGTGATGGGATTTATGTTCAAATAAAAAGCGGAATAACGGCTTCTGACAAGATAAAAATTTGGAATCAAGGTTTAAAAGGCCCAGATTCTAAAGAATAAAAAACAGATTAAAAGATTTTTAGTTTATAGATAAATGTTAAATTTGTGTAGTACCTTTGTTACACTTCCATTCAAAATATATGAAAAAAAATAGTTGGATACCTTTAGTTTTACTCTTTGCCTTTAGTTTGTCATCAAGTGCACAAACTAAAAAATGGACTCTAGAAGAGTGTGTGAAATATGCATTAGATCATAATATTTCAATAAAACAAACAGCATTAGATAGTGAGTCCGCTTTAATTGATAAAAAAGGAGCACTGGGTAGTTTTCTTCCTTCGGTTAATGCTTCAGCCTCTCATTCATGGAATATTGGTTTGAATCAAGATATTACTACGGGGCTTTTGCAAAATAAAACTACGCAATTTACCTCGGCTGGTGCTAGTGTTGGTGTTGATATTTATAAAGGACTGCAAAACCAAAATACACTTAGAAAAGCAAGGCTTTCAATAATTGTAGCAAAGTATCAATTAACAAAAATGCAAGAAGATATTGCACTTAATGTTGCGAACGCTTTTTTACAAGTGCTCTTTAATAAAGAAAATTTAAAGGTGCAAAATGAACAATTGAGTATAAATGGAAAGCAGTTAACTCGTTCCAGAGAATTGGTAAATGCTGGAACAATACCTAGGGGTGACTTATTAGACATTCAAGCTACTTTGGCATCGGATAATCAAAAAGTCATAGCTGCCGAAAACTCGTTGTTGATCTCAAAATTAAGTTTAGCGCAATTACTTCAATTGGATAGTTTTGAAAATTTTGATGTAGTTGATGATACAATGGCTAAAGATGAAAATAATATATTGTCTCAAGAGCCTACTGCCATTTACGATAAAGCAAAAGAGGGAAGAACAGAGTTAAAAATTGCTCAAACTAATCTAGAAATTGCCGAAAAAAATGTAGCTATTGCAAAAGGGAAATTTCAACCTACTTTACAAGGTTTTTATAATTTTAATACGAGAATATCATATGCTGATATTGCGTTAAGAGATAGCAATGGAGCTGTTATCGGAGTACAGTCTGCACCACCGTTCTTTAATCAGTTTAGTGATAATAAAGGGCAGTCTTATGGTGTACAACTGAATATTCCTATTTTTAATGGATTCTCTGCTAGAAATAATGTAGAGCGCTCTAAAGTAAGTTTAGAGAAGTCTAAGATTGCTTTAGAACAACAAAATTTAGATTTGCAAAGAAATGTTTATACTGCATTTGCAGATGCAAAAGGAGCATTAAAATCTCATGAATCTGCTCTTGTGGCATTGGAATCGAGACAAGCTTCTTATAATTATGCCAAGGACAAATTTGATGTTGGTTTGATGAATTCTTTCGATTTGAATCAATCACAAACATTACTGTCGAATGCGCAATCAGAAGTTTTGAGAAGCAAATACGATTACATTTTTAAAATTAAAATATTAGAATTCTATTTCGGAATTCCTATCATTAAAAACTAAATACATTATGTCAAAAAAATCAATTTATTATATAGTTGGTGGAGTAGTTCTACTTATAGTTGCATTAATAGCGCTTTCAAAAGCTGGAATAATAGGAAATAAGGATAAAGGTACCGAAGTAGAAATTGCTCAGGTAAATACTTCAACAATTGTTGAAACAGTATCGGCAACTGGAAAAATTCAACCTGAAATCGAAGTGAAAATTTCATCAATGGTTTCTGGAGAAATTATTTCATTACCTGTAAAAGAAGGGCAAGTCGTGAAAAAAGGAGAATTATTGGTAAAAATAAATCCGGATTTATATACTTCTAGTTTAAATAGAACGATTGCTGGTCTATCAGGTTCAAAAGCAGGATTAACTCAAGCTGATGCTCAGTTTAATGAGGCTAAGTCAAGTTATGAAAGAAATAAAACTTTGTTTCAAAAAGGAATTATCTCTAAATCTGATTGGGACAAAGCCATAGCTTCTTATGAAGTGGCCAAGGCGACAAAACAATCGGCATATTTTAATGTACAAAGTGCTTCGGCATCTGTAAATGAAGCTAAAGACAATTTAGGGCGTACTATTATATACTCTCCTGCAGATGGAACAATTTCTATGCTTAATGTTGAATTAGGAGAGCGTGTTTTAGGAACACAACAAATGACAGGTACTGAGCTTTTAAGAGTAGCCAACTTGAATAATATGGAAGTTGAAGTGGATGTAAATGAAAATGACATCGTTAAAATTAAAGAAGGGGATGAAGCTAACGTTGAAGTTGATGCTTATTTAAAAAAGAAATTTAAGGGTGTGGTTACAAGTATTTCTAATTCTGCAAGTAGTACTTTGACTTCAGATCAAGTAACTAATTTTAAAGTTAAAGTACGAATTGTTAAAGAATCGTACCAAGATTTATTAGTAGGGAAACCGGCTACTTATTCTCCTTTTAGACCTGGAATGACAGCTACAGTTGATATTATGACTAAAATAAAATCAAACGTGCTGAATGTTCCAATTAGTTCTATCGTTATCAAGTCTGATACAGCAGCTGTAAAAGAAATTAAAATGGTGGAGACTCCCGAAGAAAAAAATGCAACTCCAAAAAGCGATAAAAAGTTTGAGTGTGTTTTTGTGAAAGTGGGTGATAAAGCTAAAATACGGATTATTAAAACGGGAATTCAAGACGATACAAATATTGAAATACTTAGCGGTTTGAAAAAAGGTGATGTTGTAATTACGGGACCTTATACTACTGTTACAAAAGAATTAAACTCTGGTGATAAAGTAGTGTTGAAATCAGATAAGAAAGAAGATAAAAAATAGATTATTCAATAACTAGTATTGAATATTTTTAAAACCCTTTGTGAGAGCAAAGGGTTTTTTGTTTTCAATTAAGAAGTCTTTCAATTTTTGAATTGTTTTCTATGCCGTTTTTTTATTCCTTTGCAGAGCCTTTGATGGTTCCTTTTTTTTTCTAATTTAAATCTCATAATGACGTGTCATATATTCTAAATATTGAAACAGCTACAAAAAACTGTTCTGTTGCAATTGCAAAAGAGGGTAAAACGATTGTTTGTAATGAAATTGCTGAAGAAGGATATTCTCATGCAGAGCGACTACATGTTTTTATGGAGTCGGTTTTGACAGAAGCGGGAATTACATTTAAAGATTTAGCCGCAGTTGCTGTAAGTCAAGGCCCAGGATCGTATACAGGACTTCGCATTGGCGTTTCAGCAGCCAAAGGACTCTGTTTTGCCTTGTCAATCCCTTTGATAGCTGTAGATACTTTAAAAGTGTTGGCAGCACAAACGAAAGTCTCAGATGGATTAATTATTCCTATGATTGATGCTCGAAGAATGGAAGTGTATAGTGCTATTTTCTCTGCTGAATTAGAAAATAAAAGAGAAACTCAAGCTGAAGTTATTACTGAAAATTCTTTTGAAAATATAAAAGAGCCCATTTATTTTGTAGGTGACTGCGCTGAGAAATGTAAAATGGTATTAACAAAAGATAATTTTATATTTCTTGATGATATAAAATACCCATCAGCTAGAGAAATGTGCGCTCTTAGCTTTGCGAAATATGCAATAAACGATACTGTCGATGTAGCCTATTTTGAACCTTATTATTTAAAGGATTTTATGATTACTACTCCAAAAAAGTAATGGTTAATTGCTTTGAGACATTTCTTTCACATACGGTTGTATATTGATTCCAGCATTGTCAAATGCTGCTTTGCAGTTTTCCAAAGTTTCTGTAAAAACAGCTCCAAAATCTTCATTAGTTGCCCAAGGTCTTACTGCTAATTGAATAGCGCTATCAGTTAGGTTTTTAACAAAAACCTCTGGTTTTGGAGTTTGAAGTACTTTTGGGTTATTGTTTAAAATTTCAATAATTAAATCTTTTGCTTTTTTAATATCCGAATCATAAGAGATAGAGAAGGTCAAATCAGCACGTCTGTTTTTTTGTAAAGAGTAATTTATGATAGTGCCGTTAGACAATACTCCATTTGGAATAAAAACCGTTTGATTGTTGGCGGTGATTAATTTGGTTACAAAAATTTGAATTTCACTTACCGTTGCAAGTGTACCTTGCGCTTCTATTGTATGTCCCACTTTGAATGGCTTAAATAGAATAATTAGCATTCCTCCTGCAAAATTAGATAAGGAACCTTGTAATGACAGTCCTACAGCAAGTCCCATTGCACCTAAAATAGCAACAAATGAAGAAGTCTCAATTCCTAGTTTAGAAATGAATGTTACAAATAGTAATACTCTTAAGACCCATAATAAAATATCAGCTAAAAACTTGGTTAGTGTGGGGTCAAGCTCTCTTTTAACCATTATTTTTCTAATAAGCCTATTGATAATGCGAATTGAGTATAACCCAATGAAAAGAATAATAAAAGCTGATATCAGTTTAGGAGAATAAGTAATAAATTCTTTAAAATATATGTTGGCATAATTAGTAACAACATCGGTAGTTAGGGTCATTTTTAGGTAATAAAAAACCTTCTATTATAAAGAAGGTTTGTGTTTATAAAGCAAAATTACAAAAAATAATAGAGTAATTAATTGACTTATTCTCCAATTTTATTTTGAGCGTCTTCTTGATTGTCTTGCGGTGTTAAAGATTTAATTTTATCACTTGCTATTCCTTTGGCTTCGACCGCTAAATGATCTATTTTGTCTTTTGCAATTTCGGCATTTTCTTTAATAGAAGCGATAGTTTTTCCTAATACATCCCCAGCTTCTTGACTGAACTCGCTGATTGTCTCTTTAGCTTGGTCTGCATAATCTTCAACTTTTTCTATCATTGGAGCAGCTGCTGTTTTTGCATCTTCCATCGCTTTTTCTGTTTTTGAGGCTAATTCACTAGCGGTTTCTTTAGCCTTAGCCATTGTCTCTTCGGCAAAATTTTCTGCTTTCTCAATATAAGGAGTTGACGCTTCTTTTGCTTGCTCCAACTTAATTTCTGCTTTATTAGCTAATTCACTCGAAGATTCTTTGGCTGAGCCAAATAAATTTTTAAAAAATGATGATACTCCCATAATGTTTTATTGTTTTAAATTTCTAATACAATATTAAACAATTTTATTGCAATTAATTTATTGGTTATCAATATTTTGTGATTTTATTTTCATTTCAAAATTAAAATGTAGAAACAATGATGTAGTTGTACAAAAAAAGCGTTTCGTAAGAAACGCTTTAATTTTTTTTAGAATAAAGTTTACTCAAGTTCGAATGTTACTTTAAGTGTTACTCGGTATTCTGATATTTTGCCTCCATCTACTGATGCACTTTGATCTTTAACATATACAGATCGTATATTTTTTACAGATTTTGATGCTTTCGTTATGGCTTTTTGTGTTGCTTCTTCCCAACTCGTTTTTGAACTTGAGAGTAATTCAATTACCTTTAATACTGACATAATTTCTACTTTTTTAGTTAAACTTAAATTTAACTAATTTTTTAATTTCCCCCCTATAAAAAAGGTTAAATATATCATAATTATCAGTAAATCAGTATTTTGTAATTATTAGGCGTTAGCGGCTTCTACATTTATTTTATCGTCGTTAAGCATGCTTTTTAGCATGTTTTCTATTCCGCTTTTTAAAGTAAATGTTGATGATGGACAGCCACTACAAGCTCCTTGGAGAGTTACTTTTACGGTTTTAGAAGTTTCGTCATAGGATTCAAAGGCAATGTTACCACCGTCAGCAGCAACAGCAGGTTTTACATATTCTTCTAATATATTAATGATTTTTTGAGAAGTTTCGTCTAATGAATCAAAATTTGCATCTTTTGTTTTTTCGTCTTTTACAATAGTTTGAATTAGACTTTCGTCTAAAACTGTTCCTCCATTTTCAATATATTGTTTGATGAAGCTTCTTAATTCCAAAGTAATTTCCTCCCAGTTATTGACCTCATATTTGGTTACTGAAATATAATTTTCATCAATAAAAATTTCTTTTACATATGGGAATTTAAATAATTCTTTTGCTAAGGGAGATGAAGCAGTTTGGTCAATGTTTTTAAACTCAATAGGATTCTTAGTTAGCATTCTACTAACGACGAATTTTAAAGCTGATGGATTTGGTGTTGTTTCTCCATAAACAGTAATAGGCTGTTTTTTTGTTTTATTTTCCTCAATTGTAATTATGGTACCTCCATTAGTAACAAATGTTTCAATTTGTTCAGCAACGGCATCTTTTACATCATCCCATTCTACAATACTATATTTTTCAACAGCAATAAATTTTCCAGAAATGTATATCGTTTTTACAAATGGTAAATAGAATAATTGTTGTGCAAGTGGTGATGCTTTTGCTTCATCAATGTTTTTAAACTCAAAACTTTCATTTTTAGTAATGAAATCTTCAAATTCAAATTTTAGTATAGTTGGGTTTTGCGTTTCTTTTATGGTAACTTTTGTCATAACTTTTGTAAATTTTTACAAATTTAGTAAAGTTATTTTCTACGAATAACTATATTTGATATATTAATGAATAAATTAACTTTAGTTTAGTATTATTACGGACTATCTATTCTTTTTCTGTAACACTTATATTCATTTTTTATATAAAAGTATTTCAATGTATATCAAAATTAAAATTTTATTTGTACTTTTTTTTATTACTTCCTATTCTTTTTCACAAGAAGGTATCGCTGTATATTCTGATTATTTATCAGATAATTACTATTTGATCCATCCTTCGATGGCAGGTGCGGCAAATTGTGCAAAAATAAGACTTACCTCTCGTTCGCAATGGGCTGGTCAAGAAGATGCTCCTAAACTCCAAACAGTAAGTTTTAATGGCAGGGTGAGTGAGAAAGCAGGGGCAGGGATTATTCTTTTTAATGATAAAAACGGATATCATTCTCAAAAAGGAGTTAAATTATCCTATGCTTACCATCTTATGTTTTCTAGAGATGAAATAGATTTGAATCAATTGTCTTTTGGAATTAGTGCTGGTTTGATCCAGAGTCAATTAGACGAAACTAGTTTTCTTCAATCAGGCGATTTTGATCCTATTATTGATGGAACTATAGTACAAAAAGATTCTTATTTCAATATGGATATTGGAGCTTCTTATAATTTTTTGGACTTTTATGTACATGGTACTGTAAAGAATGTACTTGAAACTAGAAGAGATATTTATACAGAATACGAAAGTGATAATTTAAGAAAGTTCTTATTGAGTACGGGATACGTTTTTGGGGACAAAGATAGAATTTTATGGGAACCATCTATTTTATTTCAATTAGTAGATAAAACAAAAGAAAAATCATTTGATTTTAATTTGAAAGCATATAAAAACATGGATTTTGGAACACTATGGGCGGGATTGTCCTACCGTAGAAGTTTAGATGGTGCAGAGTATTCAGATGCTTCAGGGATTTCTACACAAAAATTACAATATATTACTCCTATTATTGGAGTAAATTACAAAAATGTGATGTTTGCTTATACTTACTCTCATGTTTCTGGCGCAGTTAAATTTGATAATGGAGGATATCATCAAATTACTTTGGGGCTTAACTTGTTTTGTAAGCCTGAAAAATACGAATGTAACTGCCCTGCGATTAATTAATTCTAATTTTCTTTCATGTTAATAAAGTCGGTCAACGGAAAAACACCACTGATACCAAAAGATTGTTATGTTGCTGAAAATGCAACTATAGTCGGTGAGGTTAGTTTTGGTGATTCATGTAGTGTATGGTTCAATGCTGTTATTCGAGCAGATGTGAATTTTATTAAAATTGGTAATAAAGTAAACATTCAAGATGGTGCCATAATACATTGTACATATAAAAAGCACCCAACTATAATAGGTAATAATGTTTCCATTGGGCATAATGCTATTGTTCATGGCTGTACTGTACATGACAATGTTTTGATAGGTATGGGAGCGATTGTAATGGATAATTGTATTATTGAAAGTAATTCAATTGTTGCTGCTGGAGCTGTTATTACTCAAAATACAGTTGTTTCTTCAGGTTCGATTTGGGCTGGTGTTCCTGCCAAGAAAGTAAAAGATATTGATCAGTCTAATTTTGCAGGGGAAATTGAACGTATTTCTAACAATTATGTAATGTATTCCAGTTGGTTCAAAGAAGAAGAATAATCAGTTTTACTTTTCAATAATTAATAGGATGGGAAAAAGAAAAGATAAAGCATCACATATATTAAATACGTCATCAACTTTATTAGGAATATGTTTTTTAGTACTTACTTCTATTAAAGTCAATAACAGCAGCGAGACTACAATTATTGATCAACTTATAGCAATTTCTATTGTGATGTTTATGACAAGTAGTATTCTGTCTTTTTTATCCATGCGAAAAACTAAAAAACCAAGTGCTCATTTTGAAAAAATAGCAGATTTAATTTTCTTGATAGGTCTTTTTTCATTGTTCATCATAACGATGTTGGTCACTTTGAACATCATTAAATGATAGGGTTTATATAATAAAAATTTATAAATTGATTCGTTCAAAGAAGGAACTCTTGTAGCTTTCGCTAATAGGTATTCTTTTTTCGGCAATTACTACTTTGTTTTTCTGGATTGACTTGACGTGTTTTATATTAATGATGTAAGAACGATGTATTCTAGAGAATCCCTTTGATGAAAGTAAGTTTTCGAGTTTTATTAAGCTAATTAATGTCAAAGTATATTTGTTGTCAGTGGTATATATTTTGACATAGTCCTTCAAGCCTTCAATATATAAAATATCCGAAAAATTCAATTTAACATTTTCATATTCAGCTCTTACGAACATAAAATCTTGCTCGATTTCAGGTGCAGAAATCAAATTTGTATTTGTTGGTACATTTTGTGGGTTGAAAATTTGTTGCGCCCTCATTACTGATTTCAAGAATCTATGAAATGGGATTGGTTTTACTAAATAATCTACAGCACCAAGATTAAAACCCTCCACAGCATAGTCAGAATAAGCTGTGGTAAATATTATTAATGGTTTTTTATCAATTGCATTAATAAAGTCAATACCGGAAAAATGGGGCATTTCTATATCTAAAAAAATTAAATCTACATTAGATTGGTTGATTATTGATATTGCATCAATGGCGTTGTTGAAGGTGTTAACAAGTTCAAGTGAATCTACTTTGCTAACAAATTCTTTAATCAAATCAACCGCTAGTGGTTCATCATCTATAATAACACATTTCATCATATTTTCTATTTAATAACTTTTTATTTTAATCTAGATAATGGTTCCTTGTGTTTGATCTAAAATCAGATTTAAATGTACGCTATAATTATTTTCAGTTTCAGTTATAGTCAGTTGATGCGAATTTGGATAGAGAAGATCGAGTCTGCTTTCAATGTTTGTTAGTCCAATTCCAGAGTTTTCAGGATCTTTTTTATAATTTTCCATTTTATTTTCTATCCAAAAATCCAAAACATTCTCGGTAATACTAATTTTAATTTTTACATAGGCTACTCCTTTGTAATCCGTCCCGTATTTGAAAGCATTCTCTATAAAAGAAATTAAAAGTAAGGGTTCTATATATTTATTTCTAGTTTCTCCATGAATATTTATATAAATATTTTCAATATTGTTAAGTCGTAACTTTTGTAGTTCAATATAATTTTTAATGTAGTTTATCTCTTTTTCAAGAAATACAGTTTTATTATCTGTTTCATAAAGCATATAACGCATCATTTCGGATAAGGTAACTATGGCATCTGGAACCAAATCAGATTTCTTATAAGCTAATGAATAAATGCTATTGAGAGCGTTGAATAAAAAATGTGGATTGGTCTGTTTTCTCAAATAGTTTAGTTCAGTAGTAGTTTTATGAGTTTCAGCTATAAGCTTATTTTGCTGATTATTATAAAATTCCGATAACGTTTTAATAATTGTACTTGTAGCTATTATAAAAACATAAAAAATGGAGGGAAATATTTTCATAAAAAAAGGAGCCCTTCCCTGAAAAACCTTTGATCTTATCATTTCATGGCCTGAGGAGTCGAACATTCTTGGATGAGCGAACTCTTTGAAACTTGGCATGAAATAGATTGACCTTATAATCATAAAAAAAGTGATTATCGATAGTATTACTGCTAAAAAGAACCAGTATTTTTTATTCAAGAGTAATTTTGGGACAAAATAAAAATAATTTAAATAAAACAAAATGATGCCAGTAGTCCATTGTACGTAGAAATCAGGTTTTATAAATAAAAGATTTTCTGAAAAAGAAATTAAAGAAGTAATAATAAAAAAGCACCAAATGATACTATGTACTAGTATTTTGTTTAAATTGTTATTCTTAATTCCGTCTAATTTCATCTAGGTTTTTATAGCTAATAAAAATAAATCTTTTTTTGTTACAGTAGGGGATAAATTATCTTTCAGTTTTTGCAATACTAAATTACCCACTTTTAAGGCTTCTTCTTCGGTTTTAAAGCTTTTATTCTCACTTATTACAGGGATTACCGTTTGTTTAATAATTATTTTTTCATCTTTAGTTATTATATATCCCCAACCAGAATCATTTTTTAAAGATTTTACTTTTAAATTTTCGGTGTGATTACACGAAATAAATAAAGAAAAACTAAATATCAATAAAATAGTGTATTTGTTTACTAGAAATAGATTCTTCTGGATTGTTGCCCAGAAGAATCTATTGTTTAAATTAATTGTCATCATCGCTTTGTTCGTCTAATGGTTTAAATTCCCAAGAATCATCAAAATAGGAAGATCCTGACCTTCCTAATAATAGGAATCCACGTTGGTTGATTGCAAACCCTGTTGCATCAGTTCGTGCAGATCCCTCAAGAGACGTTCTTTCTTCCCAAATATCGTTTGTAGGATCGTACTCCCAAACGGATCTGGTACCTTCTCCACAGGCTACATATCCAAATCCATTCATTGAAAAACTGGATGCATTAGACCTTACAATTACATAGTCATCATTGTATGAATAGTCATCGTCGTCGTCTTGATCGATATCACGTTTTCTTGTCCATATGTCAGTAGCAGGATCAAACATCCAAAAATCTACTTGATATGTTCCACTATTAACCCCTAACCCTAAGTATACTTTATCATCAATTACAAAAATACTTGCGCCTCTACGTTTGTTTCCACTAAAGCCATTTACTAATGTCCAAGTGTTTTCGGTTGGGCTATATTGGTAAAAATCTTTAAGGTAATTTCCATCATATCCCGTTCCAAAGTAGGCTTTTCCACCTGCTTGAAACCCTACTGCAGAATAGCGCGCTGTCCCAGCAAAATCGGCTTTTTGAGTCCAACTATTACTTACTGGATCATATTCATAAAAGTCTTTCAATTTATTCGTCCCATCATAACCAAGACCTACATACCCTTTAGAATTTAATTCAAATCCCGAGGCCGCACTTCTTTCTACACCTGTAAAGTCCGCTTTTTGCTCCCAGTAATCGCCATCTGAATTGTATGCCCATAGATCTTTTAAATATTCATCTCCTGTATATCCTGTTGTAACATATGCATAACTACCAATCACAAAACTTGTTGCACTGGATCTTGCAGGACCATCAAAGGAGGACTTTTTAATCCAGTTTCCAACTAAATCATCATCGTCATCATTGCTACAACTTACCAATACTAAACTCATAATAAGTGTGGTGAACAACATTCCTTTTTTTAAACTATTCATATATTTATTGTTTTTGTTAATGTTTGAATTTTATACCTATATTAAAAATGTATCCGTTGTTACTATTAAAATCATATTTTAAATCCCCTTTATTATCCGTTAGATAATATTTATTATGGAATCCGTAACCTCCTTTGAAATTTATTGACCAGGAAGAATCTATACTTCTTTCGTATTCAAGTGTTGTTGCCATTTGTGAATAGGTCATTTTTGTTGCGTTATTATAATTGTCATTTGGATCAGGAGTATCTAAATTGTAAATAGCCCCTTGGAAATTATTTTTAAACAAGAATGTGTTTTTATTATTATTCGAATATGAAAACTGTGAATTTGGGAACCCAATTTCAATTGCCATATTTTGATGCATACGATGTAGGAATGAAAATGTTGGCAGAATAGTTGTTTTTCCAAAAAGGGTACTTCTTTGAGTACCTATAGATATTGAGTTTGAAGGATTAAAAATGTGATTTATTTTTAGTCCGCCTAATATATTTACATCTGAAATCCCTACATTTTCTTCAAAATTGATTGTTGGTTTAATTTCGATATTCAAGCTTGTTTTTCTATTTAAAGCATATGTAATTTCAAAATTATTTTCAAAACTGGAAAAATCAGTAAGGTTATCTTGTAAGTTGTATTTTTCTAATTCATAATTTATTCCTGTTTTTTTGTATTTTAAAGTATTTGTTATTTTAATTTCCGAACCAATGTTTTTTAAAACACCAAACCCAATTTCGGTTTCGTTCCTAGTTATTTTTTCTGTTGGTTCTGTTTTTGTATTTAATTCTAAAGAGAAACTGCTTTGGGCAGAAATATCTAAAATTGAAAACAGAAACAGCAGTGCTGCATAAATCTTTATTCTCATTGTTTTTTTATTGTTTCAAAAGTAGTTGCATTATCTAATCTAAAAAAAGAAGATATATATACCCGCCTATTTCATAGACAAACGGGTCGTTTATATAGCTGAATCAATATTACAGTTGAGTTATTGCAGTTGTAGTCATAATGTGGCTTTTTATAGAGATAAAACTAGGAACGGTATATGTTATAATGCACTATAAAAATGGCTCTTATATATTTGTTCAAAAACATTTATGTATAAGTTATTGTTGTTGCTTTTTCTTGGAGCTGTAATAACCTCTTGTAATTCTGATGTAGATACAGGAGAGTTCGTTGTTGGGTCGGATTATTTATCAGTAAATAATAAAGTTATATTGATAGATACTTTGACGGTTGATGTTTCGACAATTAATTTGGATTCATTAATAACGTCAAGTCAAAAAAGAATTTTAGTTGGAAATTATGACGATCCATATTTTGGGAAGGTAAAATCAGATAGTTATTTTCAATTGTCTTCGTCGGGGTATACTTTAAATACGGATAATTCTGATACTGATGCTCCAAACTATGTTTTTGATTCTATACGAATGATTTTGAGGCCTGATAAGTATTACTATGGCGATACTACTAAAGTACAAACAATTAGTATTCATCGATTACTTCAAAAAGTGAAGCCAAATGTTGATGACACCAATTTTTATAATGATTCCAGTCTTGACTTTGATTCTGAAAGTTTAGGTTCTGTTTCATTCAGGCCAAAACCCCACAGTAAAGATTCTGTTGTTGTAAATATTAAAGATGTTTTTGGAGATGCTCTTTTTCAAAAAATAAAAAAAAGAGAGATAACAAATTTTGACGAGTTTACTGAATATTTTAGGGGACTTGTTATAAAAACAACAACTAGTGGTTCTTCAAGTATTGTAGGTTTCAATACGGCTAGCGTACTCCGATTGTATTATTCAAAATATTTGGGAAATTCTGATGAGTCACTAGTCAAGGATTTTAATATTTTGGATGCGACAAAGCAGTTTAATAATATAAGTTTGGACAGAAGCGGTACTTTAATAAAGGACTTGCCAGTTTTTACAGACCACTTGTCTAGTTTGCAAACTGGAAATAACGCATTCATTCAATCTGGAACAGGCTTGGCATGTAGAATTGATTTTCCAAATATAAAACAACTGAAATACATTTCGGATAAAGGGGCAATTGTTGATGCTCAACTCATTATTAAACCCATAAGCAATTCCTATTCTGATTCCTATCCATTGGTAGATTCCTTACGAGTTTTTGTGGCAGACAAATTAAATAGAATTTCAGGTACTTTGAATAGTACGGGCAGTGCTACGTATGCTATTTTGAATACCGATGCTGATGAGTTTAATGAAAACATAGGGTATAAAGTATCTATTGGTACTTTTTTGCAAAATGAAATGATAAAAAAGTCTGATTCAAGGTTGTCATTAATTCTCACTTTACCAAGTATTTCCAAAGCAGTAGATCGATTACTAGTGGGAGATCAAAAAAATAGCAACAATAAAATTCAATTGAAAATTTATTATATTTCTTATTAAATGAAAAATAAAATAGCGCTTGCAAGTTTATTTATGCTTTTTACCATAAATACATTTTCACAAAGTATATCAAGTTCACCTTATTCAATGTATGGGTTAGGAAGTTTATATGATTCCGATTTTGGTTCGATTTCTTCTATCGGCTCTTCGGGAATTGCTTTGCCTTCCAATCGATTTATCAATAATCTAAACCCTGCATCTTTGGGTTATATGTATCAAAATCATTTTTTGTTTGATGTGGGTGGTAAGTCCATTTTATCCACTTATGAAAACAGTTCAAAAAAAGAAAGTAGAAATAATTTTCAGTTTTCTCATATTGCTTTAGCTTTTCCTGTAACGTCAAAATCTGCTGTTAGTGTTGCTTTACAACCGTATTCAAGCGCTGCTTTTAAAATATCAAATTTACTTTTGCCAATTGAAAATAGTGCTGACACCTATGTTTTGAATGCTTCTGGTTCAGGAGGATTAAATGATTTTGACCTTTCTTATGGATACAGAATTGGAAAAAAAATTGCATTAGGGATTTCAACTAATTTTCTTTTTGGTAATACAATAGATAATAGAGACTATACTGTTTCGAACTCAATAACTACCATAAATAAAAAATCGTATTACAATGGAGTAAGGGTATCATTAGGAAGTCAGGTACAAATTGATTCTACATTGTCATTGGGTGTGAATTTTAAATCGCCGAGTCAAATTAAAGCTTCAAAAGTTCAATCTGTTATTTCGTATAATAACTCAATAACTACAACAATTGAAACGGACGCAAATTATGATGTAGATGATTATTATTTGCCTTTAGAAATTGGAGTAGGGTTAAGTAAGGTTTTTAAGAATAATTTAAACTTTACTATAGATTATAAAAAAAGCCTGTGGAATGGTACGAATCAATCTGATATATATGGGAATTATCTCAATCAAGATAAATTTGCTATGGGATTTTCGTATAGTAAAACGAAGAGTATAAGAAGTTATTTTGATAGAATTCAATATGCAACGGGATTTAATTATGATTCTGGATTTTTAGAAATTGATAATAAAAGAATTAATAATCTATCTTTTTCGGTTGGTGTTTCATTACCAGTTGAGAATCAAACTTTTTCAACTCTTAATGTGACGTATTCTTATGGTCAAAAAGGGAGTATTAGTAATGGTCTAATTAAGGAAAATTATCATAAAATTTCACTTAATTTAAGTTTAGATGGGATTTGGTTCGTTAAAAGAAAATTTGAATAAACTAAAAATCTCTTTCTATAACTTCATATTTGTTTTCTAAAATTTCTTTTAAGACTTTAGGATTAGTATTCGTATAGAAAACGGGGTTGCTATTTTCTTCTGTGGAAAAACCAATTTTATTATTTAATATATTTTTAGTTTGTTTGGCCACAGCTTCACCTGAATCTATTATTTGAATATTATCTGGTAGAATCTTTCTTATTTGTGGAATTAGGTAGGGATAGTGGCTACAGCCTAATACAAGGTAATCGATGTCAGCCTCAATCATAGGTTGCAAATAGGAGTGAAGTAACTCGCTCATTTCAGGTGAGTTTATTTCACCGTTTTCAATGAGCTGTACTAATCCGTGACCTACTTGTTCTATTATTTTTGTGTTTTGAAATTTTTGTGTTGTATTGTAGAACAGTTCACTGATTAATGTACCTTGAGTGGCCAAAATGCCAATTGTTTGTGTTTTGGAATTAGTAGCCGCCGGTTTTATTGCAGGTTCAATACCAATAAAAGGGATGTTGTATTTTGCTCTTAATTCTTTAATTGCATTTGTGGTAGCTGTATTACAGGCAACAACAATCAATTTACAACCCATTTCAAGTAATAGATCTGTATTTTTCATACTCAGAGCTATGATTTCTTGTTTTGACTTTTGTCCGTAAGGAGCATTTTTACTGTCAGCTAAATAAATGGTTTTTTCATTAGGGAGTAAATGGTGAATCTCTCTCCATATTGAAGTTCCTCCTATGCCTGAATCAAAAATTCCTATGGGTTGATTGTTATTCATTAAAACAAAGTTAAGTGCTCTACATTAAATATCCTAAAAAATAGTGCTACAAAAAAACCGCTCATTTCCTGTGTTAGGATGAGCGGTTTTTTAAAATATTATGATTTGTATTCTACTAGAAACCTAAATCTTTTTTTACATCTGCAGTTAAGTTTGGACCGTCAGCAAGTAAAAGTGTAGAACCATCAAGAACATATTGGAAACCTTTTGCTTTTCCAACTTTTTCAATTGATGCTCTTACTTTTTCCATTAATGGTTTTACTATATCTGATTCTTTTTGTTGCAATTCTTTTTGAGCGTTATCTCTAAAGTCAACAATTCTTTTTTGCATGTCTTGTACTTCTTTAGAACGGTCGCCGTTTATAGCGTCAGTAACAGTTGCAGATTCAGCTTCGTATTTTTTTAATTTTGCTTGGTACTCTTCAACCATTTTTTTGTAATCTGCATCGTAAGTAGTACTTAATTTTTCAAGTTGTTTTTGAGCATCTAACATAGCTGGCATTTTTGCCATGATTTCACTTACATCAACATGTGCTGTTTTTGCTTGTGCAGTAATAGTTTGATTTGCTCCAAGAATAAATAGTGCAGCAATTAATAAAGTTTTAATCTGTTTCATCGTTTTTAAAATATTAAGTAATTAATTATTGTTTTAGTTTAATTTGTTCTTCTCTTGATTTTTTTATGGAATCCCTCACTTGGAGTATTCGTATTCTTCTGTCCTCTACTGCTTTTTTACGGTCTTCAATTACTTTTTTACGTTCTTCTAATTTTTGAGCGTTAGCGTCGATTTGTTTTTGTTTAGCTTCTTCGGCTTTTGTCTTAGCACTTTCTTTTTCAGAATCGTTATTTACCGAAGTAGTAGCTTCTGTTTTTGTAGAGGCAGAAACCGTGCCATTTTTTTTAGCTTCTCTGTCAGCTATTATTTTTTGTCTTCTTTCTTCAAAATCTTTTTTCTTTTGTTCTTGGGCAAGTTTTCTTTCTTCAATAATTTTATCCCTTGCTATTTTCTTTTCTTCTAATGCTTTCTGTCTTTCGGCTAATACTGGATTTTCATCAGCAGCATCTTCTTTATTGTCTTTAGCTTCTTCAGCAGCAAGTTGCTTTTTTGTTAGTTGCTCTCTTTTTTCAGATCGGTTTATTACTCGCAACACTTGGTCGCTTATGTCAAACCTTTTTGCAGCAAAAAGCATAGTTAAATCCGAAGATTTGTCAAAAATAAAATCATATTTTTTTACTTCTGCAATATCTTGTACTGCGGTAAAAACTTGATCTTGGATTGGCTTTGTTAATACGGATTTTTGAATCATCAAATCTCCATTAGGACCAAATCTTTTTTGTTGGTAATCTAACATTTCTGTTTCAAGAAACTTAATTTCTGTTTCTCTTTCTCCTATTAATTCTTTTGTTAATAAAGCTTTTTCAGCACTTAATGCATCCTTTATTTTACTTATTTCAATTTTTTTGGCCTCAATTTCTTGCTTCCATTTTTGTGCTTTTTGTTCTAATTGTACAGTAGCTTCTGTGTAATTGGGTACATTCTGTAAAATGTATTCCATATCAATGTAGCCAACTTTTGTTCCTCTGGTTTGCGAATGAATCGTATGTGCTACAGTCATCGCTAAAAATAAAAATAAAAATTGTTTTCTCATAGCTTCATGGTATTAGAAAATCATATGCCAATCTATTAAAATTGTTGTCCAATAATGAAATGGGTTTCCCATCCATTAGCTTTTGTCTGTCCAGGTAACGCGTCAAAACCATTACCGAAATCAATACCCAATAAACCAAATGCAGGCATGAATACACGTAACCCAACTCCCGCTGATCTGTTTAAAGCAAAAGGATTGTAGCTCTTGAAATCAGCATAGGATGAACCTGCTTCTAAAAAGGCTAATGCATATATAGAAGCTGATGATTTTAAAGTTATTGGATAACGTAGTTCCATAGAGAATTTATTGTACACTGTTGCACCAATTTGTTCTCCAGCACTATTTATAGGAGTCAATGAGTTATTAGGATATCCTCTCAACTGTATTGTCTCTCTACCATCCATTGAATAGTTGGCTAATCCATCACCTCCAACATAGAATCTTTCAAAAGGAATTACACCTCTATCTTGATTGTATGCACCTAGGAATCCAAACTCAGTCAATGTTCGTAATACTAATTTACCATAAACTTTGGTATACCAGTCTGCTTTGAACTTTATTTTGTAATATTCTAACCAATTAAATTTCTTTTGATCCACTAATGCTGGGTCTGCGGCAGCATCTTTATAATTGAATACTTTGTTTCCCGCAGCATCGATATAGTCACCAATATTAACAGTATTTCCATTAGCATCGACTTGATTAGATCTGTCAGTAGTGTTTTTTAATTTATATTCTTCTTTATCTCCTAAAGTGGCATAGTCTATACCATTAAGTAAAGAGTAAGGAAGTGAAAATTTTCCTGTTAAGCTAAATTCTGAACCATAAGTTGGGAAAATAGGGTTAACTCCTTTATTACTTCTGGATATACCAACTGTATATGCTAAGTTTCTCGAAGCTCCATTTCCAAATGTAAATAATCCAGTGTTGTAATTATGTAAATCATAATGTTGGTAACTTAATGATTGTGATAATACAAAATAATCATCTGGTACGGTTAATCTTTTTGCCAATCCTACTGATAATGTTAAGATATTAAAACTTTTACTTTTATCAACTCTTTGAGTAATGTAATTGTTTAAAAATTGCTTACTGTATGAGATAGATGAGCTAAACTGTACAGGTTTCTTTTGTCCAAACCATGGTTCAGAAAAGGATACGCTATAGGTTTGAAAATAAGTACTTCCTTGTAATCGTAAGGATACTTTTTGTCCATCACCCATCGGTAAAGGTTTGTAAGCTTCTTTGTTGAGTAAGTTTCTTGCTGAAAAGTTATTAAAGGACAAACCTAATGTACCTATGAATCCACCTCCACCGTAACCTCCTTGAAGTTCAATTTGGCTAGATCCTTTTTCAACTAGATTGTATTCAATATCTACTGTACCTGCTGCTGCATCTACATTTTTGAATTTAGGATCGATTGCTTCAGGATCAAAAAATCCTAATTGACCAATTTCACGAATTGTTCTTACTAATAGTTCTTTACTGTATTTTTCTCCTGGTTTCGTTCTGAGTTCTCTATAAATTACACGGTCATTCGTTTTGTCGTTTCCTACCACTGTTATGTGATTAAAATAAGCCAAAGGTCCTTCAGTAACTCTAATTTCGAAGTCAATCGTGTCATTTGCAGTTTTTACTTCAACCGCATTTATATTCGAGAATAAATATCCGTTATTTTGATATAAATTGGTAATATCTTCACCATCTGGTTTTGATTTATCTGCAATTCTCTTTTCTAGAAGTACACCATTATACGTTTCTCCTTTTTTCACTCCTATTATTCTGTTTAAATATTGATCAGAATAAACGGTGTTTCCTAAAAACTTAATATTTCCAAAGTAATATTTATTTCCTTCTTCTACATTTATTTTAATAGATAAGGCATTTTTATCTTTATCAAATGCAACAGTGTCTGATAGGATTCTTGCGTCTCTATATCCTTTTTCTTTGTAAGCTGCTATAACCTTTTCTAAATCGGCTTTGTATTTTTCTTTTATGAACTTTGAGGCTTTTAATATGCGTATTGGATTTTTTTGTTTTGTATCTTTCATTGCTTTGCGTAAAGCCTTGTCAGATATTTTTTCATTACCAATAAAGTCAATTTTACTAATTTTAACTTTATCACCTTTGTCGATATTAACCACCATATTAACTTGGTTAATGGTAGTTGTATCTTTAATTATATTAATATTAACTTTAGTATTAAAATAACCGTCTTTTTTGTATTTATTCTCGATGTAGTTTCTAGTAGTTGTTATTAAATTTTCATTTACAACTTTACTTTTTGTTAGTCCGTTATCTTTAATTAAGGCTTCCGTTTTGTTTTTCTTGATACCAACAAACTTAACTTGTCCTAATTTGGGTAATTCTTTAATGTCTAAATCTAAGTAAATACTATCATTTTCAACTCTATTGATATAGAATGAAATTTCGTCAAATAGACCCAGTTTCCCTAATTTTTTTATAGCTGCGCTTATTTCTTCTCCAGGAATAGTGATTTCTTGTCCTTTTTGAAGTCCGGCAAATGTTACAACAGTTTGTTTGTTGAAGCTAATGTTATTTGTAACAGCTACGTCTGCTAAAATGTATTTTTTACCTTGATCAAAGGGAACTCTGTCTTGCGCTTTAATTTGTGAAAAACTTCCCAATAATAGTAGGGTAAGGACTGCTTTTATACTTTTATTCAACACTAAAAAATTATTTAATTTGTTCACTTGTTTTTCCAAATCTACGTTCTCTTTTTTGATAACTAATAATAGCCTCATATAAATTCTGTTCTTTAAAGTCTGGCCACAATACATCAGTAAAATACAATTCAGCATAGGCTATTTGCCACAACAGAAAATTACTTATCCTATGTTCTCCACTTGTTCTTATTAATAAATCTACATCAGGTAAATTTTGCGTGTAAAGATGCTCATTTATAATTGAATCGTCAATAGAGTCTATTGAAATTATATTATTTTTAACTTTATTACTGATGTTTTTTACTGCATTTACAATTTCCTCTCTTGAACCATAACTCAATGCTAGTGTTAGGGTCATTCGGGTATTGTTTTTGGTTTTTTCAATAACATCAAGGAGCTCTTTTTGCGCTGATGTTGGCATTTTTTCTAAATTACCAATGGTGTTCAGTCTGATATTATTTTCTTGGAGCGTTGTCAGTTCTTTTTTTAATGATTTGATGAGTATCTTCATTAAAGTGTCTACTTCCAGTTTGGGTCTATTCCAATTTTCTGTAGAAAAGGCATACAAAGTAAGGTTTTGGATCCCTAATTTGGCACAAGTTTTAATAATGATTTTAACGGATTTGGTTCCACTTTCATGACCAAAAGCGCGTAATAACCCCTGTTGCTTAGCCCAACGCCCATTACCGTCCATAATAATGGCCAAGTGCTCTGGTAATTTATTTTTATCTATACTGTCTAGTAAATCCATTTTTTTTAGTCTGCACAATAACAAGGTTTGTTTCCAAAAGTATACGTTAAAGTAATACCTGAAAAAACATACCAATCATTATTATTTATATTTCCAAATTGTAATGTTTTCAAACTTTCATTCTTTGGATTGCTCCCATCAAGATTGTCCGTAAGTGTGTAACGTGCTCCTACTTCTAACGCTAATATTAAACGCGGAGTAATATTTGATTTTACTCCTAGAACCATAGGTATAGCAAATGTATTCTCTGCTTGATCTTTTCTTGTTTCTCCTGATATAATGTACAACTCGTCATACCTAAAATAACTAATTCCTGAATATACATAAGGAGTAGTTTTTCTATCTAATTCATGCAGGTTAAAATCAAAAAAATTGAATTCAAGGCCTAAAGATACTTCTTTTATATTATTTTCAAAACGATAGCCTCTTTGGCTTCTGCCTGGTTCTTTTGAATCAAGGTCATTTGAGGTTATTTTTGATTGTGTATAAGAGAAACGATAGGCGTGTCTTGGACTTTTATTCCACTTATAAAGTAGTCCAAAAGCAGGCTCATGTGGAGCTATATAAGTAGTGGGGCCAACGTCTCCAATATAGTTGCTTCCACCTAGAAAAACTCCAACTTCATGTATCTGAGAGTGCATGGCTATACTCAAGAATAAGCATATAAATAAGCTGAAGATTTTAGTCATTTTAATTTAAAATTGCGTGCAAATATAATAATTATCAATAGGAATCAATATTCATTGTGTTAAATGTCATAATTATTTCATTTATGACCGCCCAATTGATATGTATTGAAGTTGTTAAAGCAAAACGAAAAAAAATGATAAAATCGTATAGCGCAGTAATAAAAAAATTAATTTCTTTTGTCTTCTCCCCAAAGTAGTTTTGTGCGAAGTGTTTTAAGAAACGTTTCGTCGGGGATTTCCACCATGTTTATTTGGAAAGGGGTTTTCTTAATTGTCAATATAGATTCGTTTCCTACAGAAGTAATTCGGGAATCCAGTGAAACTAAATAATTTTCTTCTCGACCGGAAACTTTTAGTTTAATTTCAGTCTCATCAGGAATGACAAGTGGTCTTGCATTAAGATTATGGGGAGCTATTGGGGTAATAACTAAACTTTTTACATCGGGAGTCAGTATAGGGCCACCACAGCTCAAGGAGTAGCCAGTAGATCCTGTAGGGGTTGATATAATTAATCCGTCAGCCCAGTATGAGTTTAAAATCTCGCCATTTAAAAAGGTGTCAATTGTAATCATGGATGTGGTGTCCTTGCGACTTACCGAAACTTCGTTCATTGCAAAGTTAATATCCTGAAGTGCTTCGTTAGGCGGGTCACAGGTTAAACTTAATAAGGTTCGTTTAGAAATAGTATATTTTTTATCAATCACAATTTGTAAAAATTCATGAATGTTTTCTTTTTGAACAGTGGCAAGAAAACCCAATCGACCTGCATTTATTCCTAAGATCGGCACACCAGAATCACGAACTAAAGTGGCTGCTCTCAAAATAGTTCCATCGCCACCAATGCTTACCAACAGATCAAAAGTAGCGTCAAGCTCTGCATGGGAAGAAAAGGTATTGTAATCTTTTTGAATAATTTTTTTTTCATATAACATGTCCAAAAAATTAGCTTCAATGACCAATTCTACGTTGTTTTGATTAAAAAAAACAAAAATATCTCTTATGATTGGTTCTGTACTGTTTTGATAATATTGACCGTAAATGGCTACTTTCATTTCTTTATTTAATCGTTTGTTTGGAATTTTTAATCTAATAATTGCCTCAACTATTTTTATATATTAAGGTATTTATCTAAATAGTCTGAGCGCTCTTTCAAGTTGTTTATATAATCATCCTCTTGATGTTCAGATGTAATTTCGTAATTGTATCTTCTAAATGTTTGAATGATCTCGTTGATGGCGCCTAAACTTATTTTCATCGTAACTTCAATAGTGTCTACATCAGCTTCAGAGATGAATAATCCTAAAAGTTTACCATTATTGCTTTCCACGATTTGAGTGATTTGACTCATGGAATAATCAAGAATTCCTTTTTTTACCTTTATAATTCGTCCTTGCTCTTTCAAGAAGGGAGTTTGGTGAAAAAAGCTCATGATGTCATCTATTTCATAATAGCCTACATAGGTATTGTTTTCGTCTAAAACTGGAATCAAATTAGAATGGTTTTTCGCAAAAACTTCTAAAACTTCAAGCCATAAAGAGTCTGTTTTAGTAAAAAACCCTTCAAGAGTATATCTGTAGTCAATTACTTTTTTATCATTTTCAAAAGTTTCTAAGTCTTCAGATGCAATGCTTCCTATATATATCCCTTCTTCCACAACTGGAAAATGAGAAAAGTTCAAATCATCAAAAAAATATTTAACAGTCTCGATGGTATCTTGACTGTCAATGGCTTTAAAATCAGTGGTTATGTAGTTTGTAATTTCCATCTTAAATAAATCCTCAATTTTTATGCAAAATAATCAAAAAAAGGCAAAAACTCCTACCTTTTACTTTGTATTTTTGCTTCTATTAAACAGTTATTTATAATCAAAAAGTATTCCAATGACAAAGTTAAGTGTAAATATCAACAAAATAGCTACTTTACGTAATGCTCGTGGTGGAAATGTTCCTGACTTATTGAAGGTAGCCACCGATATTCAAAAATTTGGAGCTGAGGGAATCACCATTCACCCTCGTCCTGATGAACGCCACATTCGCTATCAAGATGCTCGCGATTTGAAAGCCATTGTTTACACCGAATATAATATAGAAGGAAATCCACTACATAATTTTATCGATTTGGTTTTAGAGTGTAAACCGGACCAAGTTACTTTAGTTCCTGATGCTATTGGAGCCATTACATCTTCTGCGGGTTGGGATACCATAAAAAATCAATCGTATTTGACCGAAATGATTCAAGAATTTCAACGCAACGGAATCAGGACTTCCATCTTTGTAGATCCAGTTTTGGATATTATTGAAGGGGCTAAAAAAACTGGAACGGATAGAATCGAATTATATACCGAAGCTTTTGCGCACCAATATAGTTTGGGGAATCAAAACGGAATTGATCTGTATGTAAAATCAGCAGTTTTAGCTAACGAACTAGGTTTAGGAATCAACGCAGGACATGATTTGAGTCTGGACAACATTCAGTTTTTTAAACAAAATATCCCTGGATTATTAGAAGTTTCCATTGGGCATGCACTAATTTCGGAGGCTTTATATTTAGGACTAGAGAATGTGGTCAATATGTATTTACAAAAATTAAAATAAAATAATTGGGGCGTGACCCGCCAAAAAAGGCGGGTCGGGCTATTCGCTACAATCTTTTTTTATTCCGCTATCGCTCCATATAAAAAGGATTTCCGCTACTATCCCTCACGCAAACTAAGTTGTAAGCTCAATTAATACCCCCCTACTATTTATCATTATAATTAATAATCTTAACAGGAATAATTTTACTAATTTATATTAGAAATGGTTACTTTAGCCTTTTATTAAAAATGAGCTATTGAAAGCAATTATACTATCTTCTTTTTTATTATTGTTTGGTTTAAAAATGGTAGCTCAGTCTAAATTTACTGTAGGAGGTTTAGTAAGAAGTAAGGAGAAGCAAGCTATTATTGGGGCTAACCTAACTTTTGTTTCTAGAAGCAATACTTTTTCTACTTCAACGGATTCTATAGGTTCATACTCTATTAAATTACCCCCTGATTTTTATAACATTGAAATCCGTAATGTTGGATTTGTTTCTCAATATTTAAAAAATACTATTTCAAACAAAACTTCCCTTGATGTTATTTTAGAAAGAGAAAGAGGTTTATTAAAAGAAGTTATAGTAGTAACTAACTCAAAAAAGCCTCTATCAATTTCATCAGGAAATAGATTGTCATTTATCCCTGAAAAACTAAGTTCTATCCCCTCATTAATGGGTGTTCCAGATGTAATAAAATTATTACAACTTACTCCTGGAGTGCAAAACTCTGGAGATGCAAATGGGTATTTATACGTAAGAGGTAGTGATCCAGGGCATAATTTAATGCTTTACGCTGAAACTCCTATATATGGTATGGCACACTTACTTGGCGTTTTTCCTTTTTATAATGGTGATCACATTAAGGAAGTTCTGTTTGATAAATCAAATTCAGACGCAAGAAATGGAGGTAGATTAAGTGCCACAGTTTCAATATTGACTAATAAAAAAGTACCAACTAAATTTTCTGCCAAAGGTAATTTAGGATTGATAGCATCTCAAGCTACATTAGCAATACCGATATCAACCACGATGGGACTGTATCTTTCTGCGAGGAAAACATATATTGATGAAATTGTAGGTCCATTGTTTAATTCTTCTAAAAGTAATGAGAATAGTGATGTAAAAGGCTTGAAATATAGTTTTGGAGATAGTAATTTGACATTTATTGCAGCGCTTACCAAAAAACATTTATTTACGGTAGATGCTTTTGTAAGTGGTGATATTTTACGTATTACGGATTCTAATTTGGCACTTAATTCAAATTTAAAATGGAGTAATACTACTATTTCGCCTTCTTGGCAGTATCTAGTGTCCAAAGGAATAATAATGACAAATTCTCTTTATTATACTCGTTACGAGAATAGACTATATATGGAGCAAGCGACTGTGCAAATGAATATTGCTTCATATGTAAAAGACTTAGGGTTCTCTAATTCGATTAAATATTCAATAAATGAAATTCCTTTTGAAACAGGTTTGCAATATATTATTCATGAATTACTACCACAAAAAATTGAAGTTAGTAATTTGAGTATGAATGCTACTAATCAACAAGCAGAAATTTTTAAAGCGAATAGCTTAGCACTATATACTAGTGCAAAGCCAAGATTATTTGATAAGGTTTCTGCAGAGATTGGTTTTCGTGTAAATTATTATTCATCAGATAAGGGAAAAACGAATTACCTTCATCTAGAGCCAAGAATATTATTAAATTACCTTCCGCAAATAAACACTTCTTTTTTTGCCTCGTACACACGTCAAAATCAATACTTAAATCTTATAACAACATCAAGTGTTGGGATCCCTACAGATTTTTGGGTAGCTAGCTTAGATGGTATCCCTACACAATTTTCTAATGAATTTTCATTGGGATATAGTCAAAAATTTAAGAGAGAGTTTGATTTTTCGTTAAATACTTTTTATCGCACAATGAATAATTTAATTGAATATCCATATGGTGTAACACAGTTTAATGAAATTACAACCTTTAAAAATGATATTGTAGTTGGAAAAGGGGAGTCTTATGGACTAGAATGGATGTTAAAGAAGGATAACGGAAAATTTACAGGCTGGTTGAGTTATACTTTAAGTTGGGCTAATCGTAAATTTGATGCGCTTAATGATGGGGATCACTTTTATGCTAAATATGATCGAAGACATAATTTAGCATTAGTAGGAACTTTTGATTTAAATTTAAAATGGAATTTTGGAATTACTCAAATTTTTAGTTCAGGAAATCGTTTTACATTACCTACATCGTGGTATTTTATTAATAATAATCCCGTAAAGGAATATGGAAAATATAATAATGCACAAATGCCAAATTATATACGTACAGATTTATCTGTAAATTATTATTTTATAAAAACGAGAGAAAAGGAAAGCGCTCTAATTTTTTCTGTTTTCAATACTTTTAATATTGAGAACCCAATATATACTGTTCTAAATGTTGCCATTGATGAAGACAAACAAAAAATAGAGGTAATACCAGAAAGGAAAACATTGTACTCCATTTTACCTTCAGTAAGTTGGAGATTTAAATTTTAAATGAATATGAAACAGTTTGTATTATTGTTTTTTTGTATGCTTTTTTTAAGCTGTAATCAAGATACTTTTGATAAAAGTAGTAATACTGATTCTAAGATTGTTGTGGAGGGATGGATTGAAACAAATGATTATGCACAAGTAATATTATCTACAAGTATTCCTATTGCAGCTACGATTGATTCAACAACCATTTTGAACCACGTAATTAGGTCAGCAAAAATCACGATTTCTGATGGTGAAAAAGTAGAGGTATTAAGATTGAAAAGGGACAGTGATAGAATCCCGCCATTTGTATACTATGGAAGTGAAATACTTGGAGAATCAGGGAAAGAATATTCGTTAAAAATAGAGTATTTAGACAAAGTACTCCAAGCGAAAACAATAATTCCTAAGGTGGTACACTTAAAAAAAGCATCTTATATAAAGAAGAACCCACAAGATACTACGGGTTATGTATTTATAGAATTTGACGATCCAGTTTTAGAGAAAAATTACTATCAGGTTACAACTAGAATAGACAAAGAGGAGCCTATTTTTGTTCCTGCTTTTTATGGAAACTTTAATGATGACAGCTTTATTTCAAGTACAGTTGCTATGCAGATCAATAGAGGAATTTTGATTTTTCCTAAAACTAAATTCAAGCCCTATTTTACTGATGGTGATTTGATTTATGTTAAATTAAAAACGCTAAACAAGGATGCTTATAATTTTTGGAATAGTTGGCAAAACGAAATTGTAAACGGTAGAAATCCTATTTATCCTTCAAACACAAGTTTAAAATCAAATATTGAAGGCGGTTTAGGACTATGGACCGGTTATGGTCAGAGCACAATTATCGTAAAAACTCCTCCCAAAAAATAAAGCCGAACTGAATGATTTTCAGTTCGGCTTTAAGTCAATTTTTAAGATTTTATCTTTCAAAAGACTTTAAAAAGACTTCGAATTTTTTTTCTAAATCATCAAAACCAGTAGAGAAGTAAGCGCTCATTTCAACTTCGGTATTATCGTTGAATTTTAAGTAACTTACTTGGTCGTATTCTTGATAAAGCATACCAGTGTTATTGTCATTCCATGACCAATATTTATCAGCTGCATTCCACTCATAATGATATATGTCACTATACCCTTTAACTGACCTAGAAATGACATCGGCTATTTTTGTCCCATCTTTTTTAGATACTAAAATCAACTTCATGTTTTTATTATTTGCAAGAACTTCTGCTTCTGAATAGGCTTTATTATAATCATTTATTTTTGAATAATAAGTACTAGTGTTATAATCAGGCTCTACCAAAGTTTTCTCTAATGCAGTTTGATCATTTCCTAAACCTGCAATATCAATATCAGCAACAATAACAAAATTGTCCATCAATTCAACAAGTCCGTTCGCTTTTCCTCTATAACTAACTAATGCTTCATTATCATCAATTAAAGCGTCAATTTTAGCTGTACTTCCTAAAGTAAATTTCACAAGGTTTTTTTCCTTATATGTGAATGTGGATTCAACTGAATTTACATCTCCTTTTTTACTACTAATTCCATAAGCATAACCATCATTTAAAACCATTTTGAAGTTAGATTCATCTGGAGTCTCTTTAGTGCCTGTATATTTTGCATTCGTTACAAAAGTTGCAGCTTGTGCATTATCAATAGTTAAGGTTGCGTCTACAGAAGTAGGTAAGAAGATTTCATCATATACAGAGGGAGTTTGAATATAATCCTCAATAGTGGGGTCATAAACCCAGTTGCCATAAGTGTCTGTGATTTTTACTTTTATATTAGATTCAATAGCTTTTGATGATAATGAGGCGTTGTTTGTTGTAGAGCTTGCTTTAGCTGGAAAAACAAATTTTAACTCAGTAGATGAAGCTGTTTTAACCCAAATTTTATTTGTGTTATTCCATGTATAAATACCGTAAACACCAGAAACATTTAAAATGTTTTCAATTTCGTTATTAAATTTGCCATCAAAAATGTCAACTGATCTAACTTCTAATAGATTTTCCAGATTTTGTATAGCTTCAATGGCACCAGAAGTCTTTGAAGTATTCATTTCAACTAACATTGTATTGGCTTCAGCTTCTAGTTTTACCTTTTGTTCAGCAGGTGTTAGTTTAGAATAGGGTTGTTTAATCAAGTTTGCAATCTGATCATTTAGATTTTCAGAAGTTACTTCAGTACTTTCAGTATTATCACTACTACATGAAGTAGTAAGTTGAGTAACAATAAGGCCTAGTAAAAGAAATTTTTTAATCATAGTTTTTTATTTAAAGATTTGCACTATTTTGACAATTTATTTATTTTTTGATAAAAATAGTCTTACAAAAATAGTCAGTTAACTATTGGCTCACAATACCCACTTTTAGTGATATTTGTATTAATTACTTTAAGAAGTGTTGTGTTTTAATGAAATTTCATTTCTTATATTTGTAAATTAATATCATTAAATTTAAATAATGTTATATTCAAAAATAGAAGGCGAAGGAAAGCCACTTTTAATTCTTCACGGATTTTTAGGAATGTCTGACAATTGGAAAACACTTGGAACACAATTTGCTTCAGATGGTTTTCAAGTTCATATGTTAGACCTTCGCAACCATGGTCGAAGTTTACAATCAGAGGAATTTAGTTATGAATTTATGGTGCAGGATGTTGTTGAATATTGTCAAGGCCATAATTTAAATTCTATAGATATAATAGGACATTCTATGGGTGGTAAAGTTGCAATGCTGTTGGCAACTAGTTATCCAGAATTGATCGATAAATTAATCGTAGCCGATATTGGGCCTAAATTTTATCCGCAACACCACCAAACTATTTTAGCAGGATTGAATGCAGTAGACTTTGCTAACAAACCAAGTCGTTCAGATGTTGAAGCAACCCTATCAGAATATATAACGGATTTTGGTACAAGGCAGTTTTTGCTAAAGAGTTTGTATTGGCAAGAGCCAGGTCAATTGGCCTTTCGATTCAACCTATCCGTTTTTAATGAAAAAATGGAGGAAATAGGAGTGGCACTTCCAGAAAATGCAATTTTTAATAAGCCTACACTTTTTATCCGTGGTGGAAACTCTAATTATATTTTGGACAGTGATTTTGAAGTGATAAAAAAACATTTTCCGAATTTAAAAATTGAAACAATCCCTAATGCAGGTCATTGGCTTCATGCCGAAAATCCAAAAATGTTTCATGAATTGGTAATTTCTTTTTTAGAAATAAATTGATTCATTTAAAAATTTAGTACTTTTAATTAAAATAAAAAACATGAAATTACTTTTTAGAATTCTTATAACATCTGTTTTAGTACTTTTACTTTCGCATTTTATGACTGGTGTTCATGTCGCAGGTTTTACTACTGCATTGATTGTAGCGGTAGTTCTTGGATTGCTAAATATTTTTGTAAAGCCTATCTTGGTCATTTTGACATTGCCTATTACCTTTATAACTTTAGGTTTGTTCTTATTAGTAATTAATGCGTTAATCATTTTATTATGTGATAATATAGTAGGTGGATTTAGTGTTGATTCCTTTTTTACAGCCTTGTTATTTAGTATTATACTTTCTGTTTCTCAGTCACTTATGTATTCGATATTAGGGGAAACTAAATAAAACAGTAAGAAAAAAGTGAATTAGTAAAGTTGTTTTAACAATTATTTAGTGGTTATCTAAATATAGATTTACTAATTTTGTTCCTTATTACAATAAAAATGAAAAAAATCCACATCATACTAATCGTTTTGCTTGGCGTCTTCTTGATGCCAACTTCAACTTTTGCATGTGGTAATCATTCAGAAAAAAGTTCTTGTTCTAAAGAAATGTCTTCAAAAACAGGAATGAAAGATTGTTGCAGCACGAATTCTCATTCAAAAAGCAAAAATCACAATGGTTGTAATGGAAAATGTGGACATGCTATGTGTAGCGTTTCATCATTTAATATAGGGGTAGTTTCTTCTATTCCATTAGAGGTTCAAGACAATGTCTTTAATTTTTCTACCAAAAAACAAAAATTTTACCAATCCGCATCTTTTACTTCTGCGGGCTATTCTTCTATCTGGCTTATTCCTAAAATAGGCTAAATTCTTTTTTTGACAGCCAATCGTGTGTCAAATTCAAAGCTCATATTGCTTTAATCAATTATTTATGGTCATTACAATTGGACAAATTATAGTTTAATTACTATCGTTTGGATATTGATTTGCCCTATTCAACTTCAAATTATTTATACAATGAAATCACTAAACAAATCAGTGATGGCAATAACATTATTGCTATCAGTCGCATTTACTAATGCGCAAATTAAAAATGCCAAAACCGAAACGGTAAAGATTTTTGGTAACTGTGGAATGTGCGAAACTACCATAGAAAAAGCAGGCAGTCTTAATAAACTAGCCAGTGTAGACTGGGATAAAGACACCAAAATGGCCGCGATTACCTATGACAGCGCTAAAACCAATCCAGATGAAATTCTAAAACGAATTGCATTGGCAGGTTATGATAGTGAAAAATTCCTTGCGCCAACGGATGCATTCAATACACTTCCAGGATGTTGTCAATATGAAAGAGAGGCTAAAGTTGCTGAAAAAATGGAAATGTCTTCAATGAATACAATGGGTGGGCATGATAATCATTCGGATGTCAGTGTTACGACAAAAGAACAAGTGAATCAGTTAAAGTTAGTTTTTGATGATTATTTTTTACTAAAAGATGCCTTAGTTAAAACAGATGCTTCAGTGGCTTCAATGAAAGCAAAAGAATTATTGACAGCTATTGCTACCGTAAAAATGGAAGATTTAAAAATGGAAGAGCACATGGCTTGGATGAAGGTTTATAAAGAGCTGGGTTCAGATGTTAAAAGTATTTCTGAAACACAAGATATTAAAATTCAGAGAGATTTTTTTAAATCGGTTTCAAAAAACATGTATGAGTTGATGAAAGTATCAAAAACAGACACACCAACATATTATCAATATTGTCCGATGGTAAAAGCAAATTGGTTAAGCAAAGAAAACGAAGTTAAAAATCCATATTACGGTTCAAAAATGATGAGTTGTGGTAAAACAGTTGAAACTATTAAATAATTTAAAAACAAAAAAATGAAAAACGTATTCAAATTAAGCATCATCCTTTTAGTATTGGCTTTTGCTTCATGTAAGGACAATAAAACAGAAACTAAAAGTGAAGTAAATTCAGAGAAGACTGCAGATAATCAATTGTATTCCTGTCCGATGCATCCAAAAGTGACAGGAGCCAAAGGCGAGGCTTGTTCTGTTTGCGGAATGTCATTGTCAGAGCCAGTTGTTGAAGCTAAACCAGTTATTGAAGCGGTGAAAGAGGTGGAAATTATTAAAAGTAACTCTTCATTTTCAATTGACCCTATTTTAGATAATTATTTGAAATTAAAAAATGCATTGACAAAAGACGACTCTAAAGGGGCAGCCGAAGCGGGAAAGGAATTGTATGCTACTTTAAAAAATTCGAACTCAGATAAAATTGAAGCTAATATTAAAAAAACCTATGCAGATATCACTGATGATGCCAAAGAACATGCCGAACATATTGGTGATAATGCAGGTAAAATTGACCACCAAAGAGAGCATTTTGCCATGTTAAGCAAGGATGTAAATGATTTGATTAAAATCTTTGGAACAGATAAAAAAATATATAAAGATTATTGCCCAATGTATGATCAAGGGAAAAGTGGCTATTGGATTAGTGAGGTTAAGGATATTAAGAATCCCTATTATGGATCCGAAATGCTAACCTGTGGTGGAATTACTAAAGAATGGTAAAATGAAGAAAGTTTTCAAAAAAATAGTCGCAATTGCATTTATTGCTTTTTTGTTGATGCAATTGTATCAACCTGTTCGTACGATTGATTATGGACCGGTTCCAGCTTTGGATTTTATGAATGCTTATGCAGTTCCAACAAAAGTGGAAACTATTTTGAAAACTTCTTGTTATGACTGCCACAGTAATACTACAAATTACCCTTGGTATTCAAATATTCAGCCTGCAAGAATGTTGATGGATAGTCATATAAAAGAAGGCAAGGAAAATTTGAATTTTAGTGAGTGGGGGAATTATTCTCTTAGAAAACAAGGAAACAAATTAAATGAAATTAGTAAACAAATAAAGAAGGGTGAAATGCCTTTGACGTCTTACACACTAATTCATAGAAACGCAATCCTTACTTCAGTTCAAAAAGAAGAAGTAGTTCAATGGATTGATAAAATGAAAGATAGCCTTTCATCAAAAAAATAAGTTGTTATGGTCGAAAAATTAATTTCTTTTTCATTAAAAAACCGATTAGCTGTCTTACTGGTTTCGGCCTGTTTGTTTGGTTGGGGGATTTATAGTGTGCAACAAAATCCTATTGATGCAATTCCGGATTTATCCGAGAATCAAGTGATTGTTTTTACGGAATGGATGGGTCGAAGCCCACAAGTTATAGAAGATCAAGTAACGTATCCTTTGGTTTCTAATTTACAAGGGATTCCAAAAATCAAAAATATCCGTGCTTCCTCCATGTTTGGGATGAGTTTTGTGTATATCATTTTTGAAGATGATGTAGATCCTTATTGGGCTAGAACCCGTGTATTGGAACGTTTGAATTATGCGCAACGGCTATTGCCCGAAAGTGTAGTTCCCACGCTAGGACCTGATGGTACAGGGGTTGGTCATATTTTTTGGTATCACTTAGAAACTAAAGGAATGGATTTAGGTGAACAGCGCGCTTTGCAAGATTGGTATGTGAAGTTTGCCTTGCAAACGGTTCCCGGAGTGGCGGAAGTCGCTTCTTTTGGTGGGTTCGAAAAACAATACCAATTGGTTTTAGATCCACTCAAAATGCAATACTACAATGTTAGTATGATGGAAGTGATGAAAGCGGTCAAAAGCAGCAACAATGATGTGGGTGGCAGAAAATTTGAAATGAGTGACCGATCGTATGTAGTAAGAGGATTGGGATATATCAAAAACATAAAGGATGTGGAGGAAATTGCCATTAAAAACTACAATTCGGTTCCTGTAAAAGTCAGTGATATTGGATCGGTACAAATGGGTGGCGATTTGCGTTTGGGAATTTTTGATGCTAATGGTGAAGGGGAAGTGGTAGGCGGAATTGTAGTGATGCGTTACGGCGAAAATGCCGATAAAGTAATTCAAGCAGTAAAAGCCAAAATGAAACAAGTCGAAAAAGGCTTGCCAGAAGGGGTGACTTTCAAGACGTCGTATGACCGAAGTGAATTGATAGAAAAGGCAATCGAGTCTGTTAAAGGAACTTTGATAGAAGAAATGATTGCAGTGTCGATTATTGTTTTACTATTTCTTTTTCATTGGCGAAGCGCGCTTATAATTCTGATACAATTGCCTATATCCGTGGCGATAGGATTTATTTTTCTTCAAGCCTTTGGGATTTCATCCAATATTATGTCGCTTACAGGTATTGCCTTAGCTATTGGTGTTGTGGTTGATGATGGGATTGTGATGGTGGAGAATGCCTATCGAAGTATCTCTGAGAGACAGGAAGAACTGGACAATAAACATTAATCAACAGCAATGAAAAAAATATTTAAAAATATATTCAAAAAAGAACATGATCCAGTGTCTTCTGAAGAAAGAATGAAACTGATTGAAGACTCCTCAAAATTAGTAGGGCCAGGTGTTTTTTATTCTACATTAATCGTGATTGCTTCTTTTTTACCCGTTTTTCTATTAACAGGAATGGAAGGGAAATTGTTTAGCCCGTTAGCTTGGACGAAATCATTTATTCTAATTGTGGATGCTTTTTTAGCTATCACATTGACGCCGGTTTTAATCAGCTATTTGTTAAAAGGGAAATTGCGTCCCGAGAATAAAAACCCAATTAATAGAAAATTGGAAAGTATATATACGCCTATTTTAACTTTTTGTTTGAAATGGAGAAAATCAGTATTGGCAGTAAACATCGTCGCTTTATTAATTGGGGGATTGATGTTTACTCGATTGGGGTCTGAATTTATGCCACCATTGGATGAAGGTTCAATCTTATTTATGCCAGTAACTTTACCTGATGTTTCGAATGCAGAGATTAAGCGAATTTTGCAGGTTCAGGATAAATTGATAAAATCAATTCCAGAAGTAACCCATGTTTTGGGAAAAGCAGGAAGAGCTAATACAGCAACGGACAATAGTCCGATAAGTATGATTGAAACCATCGTTTTACTAAAACCTCATAATGAATGGAGAGAAGGGAAAACTAAAAGTGATATTATAACTGAAATCAACAATAAGCTCCAAATTCCAGGTGTGACTAATGGATTTACTCAGCCCATTATCAACCGGATCAATATGCTATCTACAGGAATTAGAACCGATGTAGGAATTAAAATTTACGGTGAAAATCTGGACACGATAGATGCATTGGCACAAAAAATAAAAAAATCCTTAGAAGGCACAGCAGGAGTAAAAGACTTGTTTGCGGAACCTATTACAGGAGGGAAATACATTGATATTGTTGCTAAACGAGAAGTTATAGGTCGTTATGGTCTTAGTGTTGATGATGTAAATAGTGTTGTAGAAGCAGCGATTGGCGGAATGACATTAACGACCACAATTGAAGGACGACAACGTTTTTCTGTCAATGCACGCTATGCACAAGAATACAGAAATAGCCTAGAAGCCTTGAAAAAATTACAGGTGCAAACAATGGAATACGGACCAATACCATTAGAAACTGTTGCTGATATTAAAATCAGCGATGGACCGCCCATGATTAATAGTGAGAACGCCATGCTCCGTGGAAGCGTTTTATTTAATGTTAGAGATCGGGATTTAGGGAGCACTGTAAAAGAAGCGCAGGACAAACTGAATGCGATGATGACCAAAATGCCAAAAGGATATTACGTGGAATGGAGTGGACAGTGGGAAAACCAAATTCGGGCCAACAAAACATTAAGCTTGATTATGCCTCTTGTTGTAGTAATAATATTTTTGATTTTATTTTTTACTTATGGCTCCATGAAAGAAGCATTCGTGACCATGATTACAGTTCCTTTTGCTTTGATTGGTGGAATTTTTATGGTTTATTTTTATGGGATTAACTTATCTGTGGCTGTGGCTGTCGGGTTTATTGCTTTATTTGGTTTAGCCATTGAAACAGCCATGTTGATTACCATTTATTTAAATGAAGCCATGATTAAAATGGTCGAAAAACATGGAAATAGTAGTGAAACCATTACAGAAGATATTTTGCGAGATTATATTATTTATGGTTCGGCCAAAAGGTTGCGCCCTAAATTAATGACGGTTTCTGTGGCTTTGTTTGGATTAATCCCCATTCTATGGTCAACAGGAACTGGAGCGGATGTAATGATTCCAATTACAGTACCACTTATTGGAGGGACAATTACTTCCACTATTTATGTATTATTAGTAACGCCAGTTGTTTTTGAAATGACAAAACTTCGTGAATTAAGAACAAAAGGTAAAATAGAAATCATCAATGCGAAACATTAAAAAGTATATCATTATAAGTGGACTGATGTTCGGATTTGCAAATGTAAATGCGCAATCACTTTCATTAGATGAAGTTTTGGTGACCATCAAGACCAATAATCCACAGCTAAAAATGTATGATGCTGACATTCAAAGTATGGATGCTGCTGCCAAAGGAGCCAAAAGCTGGATGGCACCGCAAATAAATACCGGTTTGTTTATGACACCTTATAATGTCAAAATGTGGAAAGCAGATGAAATGAATCCAGGAATGGGCGCATATATGGTAGGCTTTACGCAAATGATCCCCAATGCATCCAGACAAAAAGCCGATTTTAATTACATGAGTGCTATGTCATCTGTGGAAGCCGAAAATAAAAATTATACTGCCAATCAGTTGGAAGCTTTAGCAAAAACTAATTATTACCAATGGATCGTATTGGATAAAAAAATAAAAATAGCCAATGACAATTTGTTGCTTATGGATTACATGATAAAAAGCATGGAAATTCGCTACCAGTACAACATGGATAAATTGTCAACGTACTACAAAGCCAAATCAAAATACAACGAATTGCAAAGTATGGTGGTTATGTTGCAAAATGAAATTTCTCAAAAAAGAATTATGTTGAATACGTTGATGGCAAGAGATAAAAAACTGTTGTTTGAAATTGATCCCAATTATACTTTAAAAGAGTTTGATTTATTACAAACAGATACCACGGCACTTTCTCAAAACCGAAGCGATGTGAAGGCAATTGAGAAAACAATGGAATTAAATCAGTTGGAAATTGCCACCGAAAAATCAAAGTTATTACCCGAGTTTGGAGTAAAATATGATCATATGTTTGCTTTTGGGAAGAACCCACAACAGTTTAATTTGATGGCAATGGTCACTATTCCGATGCCATGGTCTACTAAAATGAACAAGGCCACAATCAATAGTATTCAAATAAAAAATGAGAGCTTGGAATGGCAAAAGCAAATGATTTTGAACGAAGCAACAGGTATGATTTCAGGAATGCAAACCGAATTGACAAACTTAAAAAAACAATATGAGATCGCCGATAAAAGCATCATTCCAGCTTTGAAAAGGAATTATGATACGGCAGTTTTGGCTTGGCAAAATAATACGGGTGAATTATTTGTGGTGCTAGATGCTTGGGAAGCATTGAACATGGCTCAAATGGATAAGTTAGATAAATTACAAGCTATTTTGAATACTCAAGTAGAAATTGAAAAACAACTGGAAACAAAATAATTATGAACAAATATTTAAAATATAGTTTATGGACTATTGCCGTTGTAATGGTGGGTTTTGCCGTATATTATTTTGTCGAAAAAGCCAATAATTCAGCGACGCATAAGCAGAAGGAAGAAATTTATACTTGCTCGATGCATCCCGAAATTATACGAAATGAACCGGGTAATTGCCCTATTTGCGGAATGAATTTAGTAAAAAAAGTCTCTGAAAGTCAGCCTGTTGAAAGTCATTCAATTGAACATTTATTAAAACCGACAGATGGTTTTGTGGTGGGAGATTTTAAAACAACTACTGCCAAAGATACTGTTCTCAATAGCTCCATAAATTTACCTGGACTGGTGGCCTATGATCCCAATTCAGCTGTGAATATAGCCGCACGAATTAATGGAAGAATTGAAAAAATGTATGTTCATTATAAATTTCAAAAAGTTGCAAAAGGGCAAAAACTATTCGATTTGTACAGTCCAGAATTAGTAACGGAACAGCAGAATTTTATTTATTTGGTTTCAAATGATTCTGAGAATTCAGCCATACTAAAAGCATTAAAGCAAAAATTAGCGCTTTATGGGATGAGTACCAATCAGATTAATGCTTTGGCTACAGCCAAAAGAATAAATCCAGTAATCTCAATTTACAGTCCAGTGACTGGAATTGTGGATGGAACGGATGGTATGGTTTCTACTAGTATTGGCACTATGCAAAATACAACGGCAACAACGACTGCTTTAAATTTGAAGGAAGGGGATTATATTACAAAAAACACTGTGGTTTTTAAATTAGTAAACACGAATAAAGTTTGGGGTGTTTTTAATGTTATCCAAGGCTATAATAGTCTAATAAAAGTCAATCAGTCGATTCAAATTTCATCAGAATTGGACGCAGATGCGATTGTCAATGCAAAAGTAAATTTTATTGAAACACAACTTGATCCAACAGATAAGACCAATCGCATTCGCGTGTATCTCAATAATGAAAAACTGCAATTCCCTATTGGTTTGCGCTTGCAAGGGAAAGTAGCAACGAATGCAGTAGAAGGGATTTGGCTTCAAAAACAATCTTTGGTTAGTTTAGGTAACAAAAAAATAGTTTTTATCAAAAAGGGAAATGGTTTTCAAACTGCCGAAATAAAAACGGGTATCGAAATAAATGGCTTTGTACAAATAGTAGATGGTATTTCAGTTTCGGATATCCTTGCTGATAATGCCCAATATTTGATAGATAGCGGAAGCTTTATAAAAACAAAATAATAATGAAACAGCTCAAAAAAATCGGTTTTCTATTGCTGGCATTCACCTTGGTTGTGGCCTGCAATACTAAAAATAAAGAGGAACACGAGAAGCATCAATACAAAGAAAGTATTTATTATACGTGTTCGATGGATCCTCAAATAAAAGAAGACAAACCTGGAAAATGCCCCATATGTCATATGGATTTGACTCCAATACAAAAAGACAATGGAGCTTCAAATGAAATTTCATTAAGTGACCAGCAAATGAAGTTAGGCAATATTACTACTGCTATTATTTCAGAGTCACAAAGCAGTTTGCAAGCAGGTTACACTGGCGTTTTGACGATAAATCAAGAGAAAATAAGAAGTGTTTCTGCTAGAGCAATGGGCCGAATCGAAAAATTATATTTTAAAACTGAAGGGGATTATATTCAAAAAAACCAGGCGGTTTACCAACTTTATAGTGAACCTATTGCCATAGCCAAGCAAGATTATGTAACCGCTTACAGGCAACTGGCTATGCCAGGAGATTTTGGTAAAAATGCAAAGAATATGCTGGATGCAGCCAGACAAAAACTAGTATTTTATGGACTTTCCAATGCGCAGATTGAATCCATTAAAAAGACGAATGAAGTTTCGCCATATACTACTTTTTATAGTACCTATAGTGGTACCATTTCTGAAATTGTTGCGACCGAAGGTAGTTATGTGATGGAAGGGGCGGCTATTATTAAATTGGCCGATTTAAGTAGTCTTTGGTTAGAAACGCAAGTCAATGTAAATTATGCCAAAAGTTTGCGATTGGGTCAAACAGCTACAATTTCTTTTATGGATTATCCCACAAAGACTATAAAAGCAGCCATTTCTTTTATCAATCCAGAAATTAATCCGGATTCTAGATTGCTGTTAATTAGAATGGAAGTACCCAATCCTAATATGCTTTTAAAACCAGGAATGCAGGCCAATGCACAATTAATACAATCCAATTTAAATGGAATGTTTATTCCTATTGATGCCGTAATCAGGGATGAAAATGCCACTTTTATTTGGGTCGAAAAAAGCCATGGTGTTTTTGAAAATGTAATGGTTGAAACAGGTGTGGAATCAAATGGGATGATTGAAATCAAATCGGACATAGATCCTAATAAAAAAGTAGTAATTACTGGAGCGTATGCTATCAATAGCGAATATAAATTTCGAAAAGGAAATGATCCTATGGCAGGAATGAAAATGTAAATTAAATTAATTATCTATATTTCAAGGTTTTAAATATTAATATTCTGTCAAAAAAGCCTCGTTTTAATTCAAAAAGGTTGAACTTTGATAGCATGTTCTAACAAACACTTTATAAATGAAGCTTACTATTAAAAATATGGTTTGTGGCCGTTGCGAAATGGCTGTAAAATTGGAGTTAGAAAGAATGAAGCTTCCTGTAAGTTCCATTAAATTAGGTGAAGTGAATTTGTCTCGAGAATTAACGGATATTGAAATTCAGGAACTCAGTACTAACCTGGAAAAACTAGGTTTTGAATTACTGGAAGATAAAATAAGCCAGACAATTGAACAAATTAAAAACTTGATCGTTGAACTAGTACATTATAAAAAAGATCAGTTGAAAGTCAATTTATCGACTTATTTATCTGAATGTTTAAATCAGGATTATAGTGCTTTGAGTAAGTTGTTTTCGGATAATGAAGGCACAACAATTGAACATTATTTTATTGCCCAGAAAATCGAAAAGGCGAAGGAATTGTTGGTTTATGATGAACTTACTTTAAGTGAAATTGCCATAGCACTCAATTATAGTAATGTAGCCCATTTGAGCAACCAATTTAAAAAAGTGACTGGATTTACACCTACCTATTTTAAAAAAATGAAAGAGAATACCCGAAAACAAATAGACTCTTTGTAAATTATACAAATCACTTCCACAATTGTGTAATAATAAAAATGGGTTTCATTCGGATATTTGTACTATAATTTTAAATAGCGAAAAAAATGAAACATACATACACAATTACTGGAATGTCTTGCGATGGTTGCCGAACCAAAGTGGAGAAAACACTCAATGGAGTTGAAGGAGTTGAAGCGGTGGTTTCTCTTGATCCACAAGAAGCTGTAATTACAATGGAAAAACACATTCCAACACCCGTTTTGCAAGAAGCATTGTCAGGAGTTGGGAAGTACACTATAGAAATGAGCCATCCTAAAATGGCGATGGATAAAACAGTTGAAGAGACTAAAGCTAAAGCGTGTTGTAGTAATGACGCGCATCAACATCATAAAAAGGAAGACAATGCGATTCCCAATACACCAGGTAAATATTATTGCCCCATGCATTGTGAAGGCGATAAAGTATATGATAAAGCGGGAGACTGCCCTGTATGTGGGATGGATTTAGTAAAAGCGCCAGATTTAACTGCTGTAAAAACACAATATACTTGTCCGATGCATCCACAAATCGTGCAGGACGGACCAGGTTCTTGCCCGATTTGTGGTATGGATTTGGTTCCAATGGAACCCACAGCTAGTGAGGAAAATAAAACCTACAATGACTTGGTGCAAAAAATGAAAATTGCACTTCTTTTTACCGTGCCCATTTTCATAATAGCCATGTCAGATATGATACCAAACAATCCTTTGATGCAAATCATGGATATGAAAAGCTGGAATTGGGTGCAGCTAGTTTTGTCTATACCAGTTGTTTTTTATGCGACTTGGATGTTTTTTATTCGCGCTTGGAAATCAGTCGTTACATGGAATCTCAATATGTTTACCCTTATCGGAATTGGTTCTGGAGTCGCTTTCTTGTTTAGTATTTTTGCTCTTTTTTTTCCAGATGTTTTTCCAGCAGAATTTAAAAATGAAAATGGAGCCGTTCATTTGTATTTTGAGGCCACAACAGTAATCCTAACATTAGTTTTATTAGGACAATTATTAGAAGCTAGAGCGCACAGTCAAACGAGTGGCGCGATAAAAGAACTATTAAAATTAGCGCCTACAGAAGCTACTTTGGTAGCTGAAGGAGGAGATAAAGTAATATCAATTCATGATATTAAAAAAGGAGATTTATTGCGTGTGAAACCTGGTGATAAAATTCCAGTTGATGGGAAAATCACTGATGGTGAAAGTACCATTGATGAGTCAATGATTTCGGGAGAACCTATTCCTGTAGATAAAAAAGTTGATGATGCCGTTGTTGCAGGAACTATTAATGGGAATAAATCATTTGTAATGGTTGCTGAAAAAATTGGTTCAGAAACCTTGCTTTCGCAAATTGTACAAATGGTCAATAATGCCAGTCGATCAAGAGCACCCATCCAAAAATTAGCCGATAGAATTTCGAAGTATTTTGTGCCTATCGTTGTCGCCGTTTCAGTGATTACTTTCTTTGTTTGGGCAAAGTTTGGTCCAGAACAAAACGCATTAATCTACGGTTTTATTAATGCGGTTGCCGTTTTAATTATTGCTTGTCCTTGTGCATTGGGTTTAGCAACACCTATGTCAGTAATGGTGGGAGTGGGTAAAGGAGCGCAATCAGGAGTTTTGATAAAAAATGCCGAAGCACTAGAAAACATGAATAAGGTAAATGTTTTAATTACAGATAAAACTGGCACTATTACCGAGGGAAAACCATCGGTAGAAAAAGTTTTTTCATCTAATAATCAAGAGGATGATTTGTTGCAAAATATAGCTTCACTCAATCAATACAGTGAACACCCTTTGGCGCAAGCCGTGGTCAATTTTGCGAAAACGAAAGAAGTTTCATTAATCGAAGTTAAAGATTTTGAAGCTGTTTCCGGAAAAGGAGTAATAGGAACGGTTTCAAATAAAAAAGTAGCATTAGGAAATAAAAAACTAATGGAACTAGTAAGTGCTTCAGTGTCGGAAGATATTGAAAACAAAATAATTGCCGAACAAAAACTAGGTAAAACAGTCTCATACATCTCGATAGACAAAGAAGTTCTAGGTTATGTGACCATCACGGATGCCATAAAATCAACAAGTGTTGCGGCTATAAAAGAATTGATGCGTCAAGGAGTTGAGGTGATTATGCTTACAGGTGATAACGAGAATACGGCTAAGGCTGTGGCCAATGAATTGCAATTGACTTCCTTTATTGCAGGTTGTTTGCCAGAAGATAAACTCAAAGAAATTAAGCGCTTGCAAGCCGAAGGTAAAATTGTAGCTATGGCTGGTGATGGAATTAATGATGCTCCTGCATTGGCACAATCTGATATTGGGATTGCGATGGGAACAGGGACAGATGTGGCGATTGAAAGTGCCAAAATTACTTTGGTCAAAGGCGATTTACAAGGTATCGTGAAAGCCAAAAAATTGAGCCATGCAGTGATGAAAAATATCAATCAAAACTTATTCTTTGCCTTCTTTTACAATGCATTGGGAATACCAATAGCCGCTGGAGTTTTATATCCGTTTTTCGGGATTTTATTATCTCCTATGATTGCCGCTTTGGCAATGAGTTTTAGTTCAGTTTCGGTAATTGCAAATGCGTTGCGATTACGAGGCTTAAAATTGTAATTATAGTAGTAATCTTAAATAGTTAAAATCATGAAAATAATACAAAAAGTAGCGCTGTTGATGGGTTTAATTGGACTGTTGTATTCTTGCCAGTCAACCAATCAAGTCTTATCTAAATCAGAAAAGAGAATGGAGATTATGAATACCATTGCTAATAATGAGAGTATGTCCAAAGAGATGATGGGTATACTAATGAATAGCAAAAAGGGTAAAGAGATGATGGAGGAAAAGAAAAAGGAAATGATGAAAGAAAATCATGCTAAAATGATGGATATGATGAAAGAAAATCCGGAAATGATGAAAAGCATGATGGCAGAGATGATGAAAAATCATCCCGAAATGATGAAAGACAAGCATGCTGAAATGATGAACATGATGAAAGAAAATCCGGAAATGATGAAAAACATGATGTCTGAAATGATGAAAGGGATGAAAGATAACCCAGAAATGATGAAAAGTATGATGTCGAAAATGATGGACTCATCAAAAGGGGATAGCGCTATGATGTCTGGAATGTGTAAATCCATGATGGAAAATAAGGAGATGATGGAAATGATGGAGAAAATGGAAAAAGATAAAAAAATGAAAGCGATGGACGAAAAATCCAAAAAAGAAGAAGATCATAAATCACACCATTAATAGAGTATAAACCTAAACTTGAAAAGTTATGAATAATCATGGAAATGAAGGAATGCACATGGGAAATTACTCATTTATGGGAATGCACTTTTTTTGGTGGGTCTCCATATTGATTTTTGCACTAGTACTATTAGCGGTAGCTCATAGATTTAGAAAAAGGAAATAAGTTTAATTTAAAAAATAAAAGAATTATGGATTATTACTTCAATAAAACAATTTCAGACAGCTTTGAAAACGCGATTCAAAAAGTAACGGAAGCCTTAAAATCGGAAGGGTTTGGGATACTAACCGAAATTGATTTGAAGGCTACTCTTAAGAAAAAGCTCGATGTAGATTTTTATAATTACACCATTTTAGGCGCCTGTAATCCACCGTTCGCTTACCAAGCACTGTTAGCAGAAGATAAAATAGGTACTATGTTGCCTTGTAATGTAATTCTTCAAGAGAAAGTAGCGGGTCAGATTGAGGTTTCAGCGGTTGATCCGGCAGCTTCTATGCAAGCGGTAGGAAATGACAAACTTGCTGAAATTGCTTCAGAAATAAGAGATCGATTGAAAAAAGTAATCGAGCAATTGTAAGGTTATATTTTGGTGCCAAATAACGAAAAAACAAATCAAATTCTTTCTATTACTTATCGCATTTGCAACAAACAACCAAAAAACAGTTCGCTATGGTTTGTATGAAAAGGAGAGGATAGTTAATTTCTCTGGAAAAGAAAAACGGGCATGAATTACGTTATTAGAAATTTAAAAAATGATTAATCAATATTTAGGATTTTAACTATGAGAAGAATAATAGTAGTAGCATTGATCTTGATGTTTTATTCCTATGCTCAAGCAGAAAATAGGAATGAGAGTAAGGTTTCGAAAAAACAAGAGATTCTCCAAACTCAAGCTGTAACTTATACTTGTGTAATGCATCCTGAAATTCATGCTGCCAAACCAGGCAAATGCCCAAAATGTGGTATGGATTTGATTAAGGAAAAAGCAAAATCAGTAAGTAAATTTGTTCCAAAAAAGCTAGCGTCGAAAACGGCACCGTCAAAATCAAGTGTTGTTAAAACAAATGCAGTAAACAATGAATCGCATAAAAATCATTTAGATGCTCCTGCAACAACCACTAAAGTTAAAGAAGAACCAGTTAAAAGAATTGTGGCAGATGCTCCGCCTAGAACAGTTCGATATGATTTGTACGTAAGAGATACTATTGTCAATTTTTCAGGAAAAGATAAAAAAGCGATAGCGGTCAACGGACAAATTCCGATGCCAACCCTTACTTTTACAGAGGGTGATATTGCTGAAATTTATGTGCATAATGAACTTGAAGAAGGAACTTCCTTGCATTGGCACGGTTTGTATTTACCTAATAAAGAGGACGGAGTGCCATTTCTTACTCAAATGCCGATAGCGCCTCACACTACTCATAAATATACATTTCCAATTGTACAAAATGGAACCCATTGGTATCATAGCCATAGTGGTTTGCAAGAGCAAATAGGTATGTATGGGGCTTTAATTTTGAAGAAAAAAACAAGCGATCCTACTTTCAGAAAAGGAATTGATGATTTGCCTACGCTTCCTGTTGTTTTGAGCGAATGGACGGATTACAAACCAGAAAATGTACACCGAATGTTACATAACGCTTCGGATTGGTTTGCAATTAAAAAAGGAACTACACAAAGTTATGCGGAAGCCATTAGAAGCGGACATTTTAAAACCAAATTCAATAACGAGTGGAAACGCATGTTAGCCATGGATGTGAGTGACGTGTATTATGATAAATTCTTGATTAATGGTGCCAAAGAATCTATGGCTAACGTTTTAAGTAAATCTAAAGGGGGAGACAAAGTACGTATGCGAATTTCAAATGCGGGTGCTTCCTCTTATTTCTGGTTGACTTATGCCGGAGGGAAAATCACGGTCGTTGCCAATGATGGGAATGATGTAGCACCTGTTGAAGTGGATCGCTTAATCATTGGAGTTTCGGAAACGTATGATGTTGTAGTTACCATTCCTGCGGATAATACAGCGTATGAATTTTTAGCAACACCCGAAGACAGAACCAAATCAGCTTCATTGTATATAGGCAACGGTATCAAACAATTAGTTTCACCTTTACCAAAATTGAACTATTTTGAAGGGATGAAGATGATGAATGATATGATGAATGTGGATGGTAGTATGAATGAAATGGGCATGGATATGAGCCTTCAAAAAATGGACATGAATACGGTGATGTACCCAGAAATCACGGGTAGTTCAGCAATGAAAATGGACATGAAGTCGGACAAAATGGATATGAAGGATTCAAAAATGGATCACTCAAAGATGGATCATTCCAAAATGGATATGAAATCAGAAGGAATGGATGGGAATGATTCCAAAATGGATCATTCAAAACATACCATGGGTTCTGATGAAATTGTAACCTTGAATTATGGGATGTTAAAATCACCTACTGTTACTACGCTTCCTAAAGATGCTCCCGTGCGAGAATTGCATTTTGAATTAACAGGAAACATGAATCGCTACTTGTGGAGCATGGATAACAAAGTCTTATCTGAAACGGATAAAATTTTAATCAAAAAAGGAGAAAACGTACGGATTGTATTGCATAATAATTCCATGATGCGTCACCCCATGCATTTACACGGACATGATTTTAGAGTATTGAATGGACAAGGAGCGTATGCGCCATTGAAAAACGTACTAGATATTATGCCAATGGAAACAGATACGATTGAGTTTAATGCGAATGCGGATGGAGATTGGTTTTTTCATTGTCATATTTTATATCATATGATGGCAGGAATGAACAGGGTTTTTAGTTATGAAAATTCGGCGCCAAACCCCCTTTTAACAAATAAAGAATGGGCTTATAAAAAATTACAATCTGAAAGCAACGGACTTCATCTTATGGCTGAAAATGATTTTGCTACCAATGGAAATGATGGTAAAGCGATGGCGCAAAATGCAAGATGGAGTTTTGGTACTGAATGGCGTTTGGGGTACATGGACGAACACGGTTATGAAACCGAAACACATATTGGTAGATACATCGGGAAAAATCAATGGTTAATGCCGTTCATAGGTTTTGACTGGCGTTATAGAAAGTTTGGAATGAACGAAGTAGAAAAAAATGTTTTTGGTCAAAAGAATACTAAAGACAATCGTTCGGTAGTCAGTTTAGGGGTTAATTATACCTTGCCACTTTTAGTTATTGCACAAGCTGAGGTTTTTCATGATGGTAATGTTCGTTTGCAATTAATGCGAGAAGACATTCCAGTTTCTAAAAGATTACGAATGGCGCTTATGGTAAATACCGATAAAGAATACATGGCGGGATTAAAATATATTGTAGGTAAAAATATTGGAATAACGACCCATTACGATAGTGATATGGGTGTAGGTTTTGGAGTGAATGTGAATTATTAAATCTATTGAGAAGTAATTTTTAAAAAAAGTATAGGCGGATATTGTATTGCTAAATACCGACAACTAGTATTCATTACTTAAAAAAGCCAGCTTACTATCTAAGCTGGCTTTTTAATAAGCTTAAAATAAGGTTGTTGTGTGTAGTACATTCACAAAACATGTGAATTATATAATCATTATAACGAATTGTATGACACTTCTGAAAAGGGATAGGGTTATTTTTGTTTAACTGGAACGCATTGATTTCGGACCATTATTTAAAATTATTTATATGAAAAACCCTTCAGCACCAAAGAAAATTACATGGATTATAGGATTGATTTTTGGTATCCTTGGAATAATCGGGCATTTTGCAGCTGTTCCGTTTTTAACAGAACACAATTACACGCTATTGCTTTTTGGTTTCATTGTTTTAGCTGTAGGAACCACTTTCAAAGAAGTTTAAATAATTTGGAATAATGCCCCTAAATTTTACTTATAAATAGCTACTCATTGAATTAGTGACGGTTTGATTCATGAGGCTACTATTGCAAGATAAGAAAAGCAGTGCATCTGTTTAGCGCACAATTTTTACAATTTAACACAAGTATTAATATAATAAATATATAATTATGTCAGGAAAAAATAAAAAACAATTTGGAGTTTGGATGGATTCACATCAGGCAACTATTGTAGGAAGAGAAAATGTAGTTTCAGGTAAGTTCGTTGTTTTAGGTCACGAAAATGTTGAAGATCAATTTGTACATACAAGCGAAAACGCATCAAACAATGCAGAAAGAGATATGCTGCATAAATTATTCAAGAACATCACTGCACATATGCAAAATGTTGATGAACTGCATGTGACTGGAACTGGAATTTCACAAGAACAATTTATTAATTATTTGAATGAGACGCCACAGTATAAAAATGTGGAGGCTAAAGAAAGTACTTCTATTAAGATGAGTGACGACAGTTTAATTGAATATATGGCTGCTCAATTCAACTAATCAGTTTTAAATACAAATATAACAGATTAGTCTGTTTACATAAATGCCCTCAAATAGTAAGATACTATTTGGGGGCATTTTTTATATAACGAAAAGGCAATTGTCGATTTTAAATTTCGACACGTAGCCGCTGTTTTAAAATAGAGTGGGCTAATGAAGTTGTGTCTTTATTTTAAAAGTAAGAATTTACATTTTAAAAAAAAACTTTGTAATTCTTTTTTACGGTAAGTGCTAATTCTGAATTAATTATAATTTGTAAATAAAAAAAAAGGAGTTTTCACTAGCCCGTTTTGGAATTTGGCTTGGTACATCTCAAAAATAGTGCTATTTTTGCACCCGAAATAGAAAAGCAAGGCCCGTTCGTCTATCGGTTAGGACGCATGGTTTTCATCCATGTAAGAGCGGTTCGATTCCGCTACGGGCTACAATATTTTACATATAAGGATTTCAGTATTTTTTGAAAATGGAATTTACTTTTTGAATGTGTAAATTAATTCAATTTCCTTCCTAGAAACAAAAAGTAAGCCTCGAAAACTAACCCTTTCGAGGCTTTTTTTGTTGTTTGTGTTGGCTGTACTTTTTTGTAGATTTGATAAAAATAAAGTAGTTATGCTTCAACTTTCTGAAATCTGGATTTATCCTGTAAAATCATTAGGAGGAATTCTCCTTCAAGAATCTAATGTTACACATCGTGGACTTGAACACGATCGCCGCTGGATGTTGGTAGATGAAGATGGTGTTTTTCTATCGCAAAGAACCACTCCTGAATTAGCCCTTTTCCAAACTGAAATTGAGGGCGAGTTTTTAATTATTACTCACAAAGAAAACCCAACTAATAAAATAAAAGTACCACTGAATCCTTCACCTGTGGAAGAAAAGAAGGAGAATATAAAAACAGTTCTTTGGGAAGATGCAATTGATGCGTATGAAGTCGATAAAGAATTATCGCATTGGTTTTCTGAAATTTTAAAATACTCCGTTCGATTGGTGTATATGCCCGAAGAAAGTCACCGAAAAGTAGAGCCTAAATATGCCATTTCAGGGAATGATATCAATTCGTTTTCGGATGGATTTCCTTTTTTAATTATTGGGCAGTCGTCTTTAGATGATCTGAATTCCCGTTTGAAAGAAGCAGTGCCCATGAAACGATTCCGCCCCAATTTTGTGTTCACTGGAGGACAAGAATACGAAGAAGAAAATTGGAGTGAATTCACCATAGGAAATTTTCCTTTTTATGGTGTGAAACCGTGCGGAAGATGTGTAATGGTTACTGTAGATCCCGAAAAAGGAATCGTTGCCGGAAAAGAACCTCTATTTACTTTGTCTAAATATAAAAGAGTAGGTAATAATGTGATTTTTGGTCAAAATTTAATTGCACAACAGGAGGGAAGTGTTAATGTTGGTGCTATTATAGAGGTGTCTAAAAAAGGAGTTGTTTAAAGTTACTTAAGATACTCATAAAAATACAAATGCCATGAAGTACTCATGGCATTTTTTATATCCAATTGAGCCATTATACATGGCATGATTGCATTATTGTTATGAAGAAAATGACAAGATGAATTTTAAATTAGAATGCTAAAAGCAATGAAATCAATCTTTTTTATGGTGTTGTTCGGTTTGATTTTGTTTGTTGTGCGTCATGTTGTCGCCTACATTCATTCCGTTTGACATTCCTATCATAAATGCGGTTAGGAATAGCATGATTTTTCTTTTAGCCCAAAGAATAGGGTGCTTGGATGGCTCCAAACGAGATTGGTTTTTGTTTTTATACATGGTGTAAATGATAAATGATGAGACATTAGGTATCATTGTTATGCAAGGGATGGCATAAATGCGTAGAAAGACTTTTCTAGGCTATGTATAAAATGGTATAAGAGTTGGTTGAAGTACTTTTCTCGTTTATAAAGAGTTGTTGTTCGATAAATGAACTTACTTTTTGATAAACCTGTGTTCTTAATTTAAATAGAACAGGAATGGTAAGACTGTAACTAGTTGCAAACCGAAGGTATTTAAAAGGAATCGAAATCGCTGTTTTTATAGCGTTTACTAGATTGAAAACGTATAATTTAGAACGGCTAGTTTTCCATTCACTACCTACAATTGCATTAGAATATTGATAATATTCAACCGAATTAGATCGAGATTCTAAAACGCCATCATTCACTATCAAGCCAAAAGCCAGAAAGAGGGAAAGAAGGTATTTTAAATGTTTTGTCAATTGTATATGTTTAAATTATAATTCAAAAGTACAAAAGTTGCAGCTAGTTAAATTTTTATCTTACACTAAACTTACATGCTTTGCGCGAGCGTCTCGCTCGTGTCCGCAATCAAAATCAATTTCTAATTATTTTAAAAGTAGATATTCATTAATTAACTAAATTTCCTGTTGCTCTTTTTATACTTTGTGTTCACGAGCGAGACGCTCGCGCCAGCCTTTAGATTTGTTCTTTGAAAAATCATTAAATTTAAATTAACAACCAAACTGACAAAGTGAACCATTCGCGCCGCAAAGTTTTAGACTTATCCCCCGATTAGGACTTTGTCAGTTTGTATTGAACAAGCATCAAATAGTAATTCAGGTTTTTAGGCCTATTATCAAGGTTATGAGTGTGTTCAATAAACTGGTTGCTAATCTTTAAAACATTTTCTTATGAACAAATTTAAACATTTTTTAGGCATTGACGTATCCAAAGAATATTTTGATGCTGTTGTGATTTTGAATGGAGATAAACAAAACACCATCCATAATCAATTTGTAAATGATTACAAAGGAATCCAAGCACTTCGCAAATGGTTGAAAGAGCAAAATGCTACTTTTGAAAACACATTGATTTGTTTAGAACACACTGGCATGTATGGAAAGTTACTTATCAAGTATTTGATGGTATTTAAGTTTGATCTTTGGGTAGAAATGTCGTTGAAAATTATTCGAAGTATTGGTGTTCAGAGAGGTAAAAACGACAAAATTGATGCTGAAAGAATAGCTTATTATGCCATGAAGAATGTTGACGAAGCAGTTCTGTACAAAGCTCCTAGAAAAGAAGTTGATAAAATCAGAAACTTATTGTCTTTAAGAGAAAAGCTAGTGATTACAAAAGCTTCGTTGTTACGTAATGTAAGAGAACTTAAGTCATTTGATTTAGAAGTGGCTAAACTCTCAGAAAAACTCCAAAAAAGTACAATTAAAGGAATTGAAACAGATTTGCAAAAAATAGAAAAACAATTAGACAAAATAATCAACGAAGATGAAAATCTTTCTAGAATATTTAAAATATCGACATCGGTTACAGGCGTTGGAAAAGTAACAACTTTATTCTTAATTTGTTTTACAAATGAATTTACAATGTATATCACTCCTCGCCAATTGGCTTGTTATGCAGGCGTTGTACCTTTTGAACACACTTCAGGAAAAAGTGTACGTTCAAAACCAAAAGTCCATTATATGGCAAATAAAAAATTAAAAAAACAGTTGCATATGTGTGCGTTATCTGCAATCACAAGTGATCCAGAGTTGAAAATTTATTATAGCCGAAAAGTACAAGAAGGAAAAAGCAAAATGCTCGTAATTAACAATGTAAGAAACAAACTCATACATCGTCTTTGCGCATGTATTAAGGAAAACAGAACCTTTGAAAAAAGACAAATAGCTTAAGATCAATTAAATAAATTTTTCTTTTGATAGGGAAGAAGTAGTAAAAACTTTTTCCCCTTCGCAAGACTTATTGTTTGTTTTCAACACAAAGTTATTGAATTATTCACAAAAAATAAATGAAAATTTTATGAATTATTATTTGCTTAAACCATAGTAATCAAGGGATAAAATAACGGGGAGGGAGGTTTTTAGACAGTTTGACGGCTGTTAGTGGCAGATTTTTGCGTCAACAAAGTCTACAATCATTTTAAAGTTATCTTTTCCAACTTCCACTTCTCCTAAAATTATAGGTTCATTTTCTTTGGTAAACATGAACAGATTATTTTCTTTTACTAATTGAGATACAAAATCTTCCCAATTCAGTTTCCTTTGGTTTCCTTCACTTTCCATTATTAAGGACGTTTCTGTGAATTCCCAAAACAACAAATTTTGACTTTTCGAAATTTCAATTTCTCGAGTCTTTTCTGTTTCTAGTTTTCTATATAGAGATTTGATTTTAATATAGTAATAGAAATATGGAACAAGAATACCTAAACCGAAAATCAAAATTGCAAAGCCAAAAAAACTTGGACGTTCAAAGATTAGAAAAGCACTAATTACCAAAAGTATGAATCCAAAATAATGTGAGTTCTTGTAATATTCTGTTTTTCGTTTCCACGCCAAATCGAACAACAAATCCATTTGTTTGTTGTAAATGCTTACGTCGAATTTAAGTTGAAACTTCATTTGAAATGTAGGGTTGAAAATTTGCCACTAACTTGCATATATCATCAAATATATGCAACTTTTTCTGCTTTCTATTTATGGATTGTAATTGTTTTCTTTCGAATCGTCTTGATTTGAAACTTGGGGTTGACTTTAAGACTTTCGACTTTCTAACTTTCGACTAGGAACTGCGTGAAGGATGGCAGTGGAGCTCTTTATAGTTTTACCCTTCGGGATAAAACTATAAAAGCGGGAACGAACAGCCTGACCCGTACTTTTTAGGAAGGGTCACGCCCAAATGCTTAGGAAAATCTTCGTTATTGCAGTCTAAAACGCATAGAAATTTCATTCTGTATTGACGCTTCAGTATCGGTGGTAAAAAAACTTGGTTGGCGAGCAAAAATTTTATAATTTTGCAGGCGAATTTTATCATGTAAATTAAAGAAGAAGATGGATATCAAAAGAGTAGCAATAGACGCTGTAAACGAAACGATTGTAATGACAGTTGTTCAGATGGATTACAAAGGTCAAGTAGCAAAAAGAATAAACGAAAAAATGCCTTTGGCAACAGTTAAAGGATTTAGAAAAGGAGCTGTGCCTAAAGATCTTGTTGAAAAACAATACGGTAAAGCGATAAAAGAAGAAGAAGTTAAAAAAGTGGTTGACTTGGCTTTAGAGCGTTTTGTACAATCAGAAAGATTAAACCTTCTTGGGACTCCACTTCCTAAAGTAAACGAAAACTTTGATTGGGCTGCTGAAGAATTGGTTTTTGAATATGAAATTGGTTTGGTTCCTAACTTCGAATTGGATTTAGAGGCTAAAAACGATATCGTGAAATATGTAGTTACTGCTGATGATAAATTAATCGATGGTCAAGTAGCTCGTATCCAAAAACAATTTGGTACTGCAATTCCTCAAGAGGTTGTTGCAGCTGACTCGGATGTTACTGGAACATTCTCTAACGAAGAAAAAGGAATTAATAACGCAACTACTATTGCTGCTGATCTTTTTAAAGACAAAGCGACTTTTGATTTATTCATTGGTAAAAAAGTAGGTGACGTGGTTACTGTAAATACTAAAGGTTTATTTGAAGACGACCACCAATTGATGGACGTGATGAAAGTAAGTCATGATGATGTTCACGGTTTAGAGGTTGATGTAAACTTCACTATTGAAGCAATCAACGCAGCGGAACTAGCTGAATTGAATCAAGAATTGTTTGACAAATTGTTTGGTGCTGGAACTGTAGCTTCATTAGATGAGTTGAAAGCAAAAATCAAAGAAGATGCTGAGGCGCAATTTGCAACTCAAGCGGACCAAAAATTATTAGGAGATGTTACTGAGTTCTTAATCGAAAACACAAAATTTGATTTGCCTTCAGAATTCTTGAAAAAATGGTTGCAAACTGTTGGAGAGAAAAAATTATCTCCTGAAGAAGCAGAAGTTGAATATGCACGTTCTGAAAAAGGATTGCGTTTTCAATTGATCGAAGGTAGAGCAATGGCTCAATCAGACATCAAAATCACTTTTGAAGATTTGAAAACATTTACTACAAAAAACATCCGTCAGCAAATGGCACAATTCGGACAAACAAATCCTACGGACGAAGAAGTTCAAGGAATTGTTGCAAGAGTTTTGTCTAACCAAGACGAAGTAAAAAGACTTTCTGACCAAGTGGTTGCTGAAAAATTGTTGGAATTGTTCAAAGAAAAAGCACAACCAACTACTAAAGAAGTTACTTACGACGAATTTATCGCTGCGTCTTACGGAGAATAAATTTTAGTCCTTAAAGTCAAAAGTCATAAAGTCAAATGTCAAAAATTATGATTTTATTACAAAGACTAAATAATAAAAAATAGTTATATTTGAGCGTCAAATGAATTTTTTTCTTTGACGCTCTTTTATTTGAATCAATTTCAGAAGCTAATCCAGCTCTTCGTTTCAAGTTTTTTCAACTGTTTCAGTTTTTATTCTTCTTGTAAGAGCTTCTTTCAGTCGCTTTACAAGAATGAAAAAACTAAAAAACAGTTTTCAAAAAGCTTTACACTGCGATCTGGGCTAGAAAAGGAGACAAATTGACATTATTTGTATTTAGGGTATGAACTTTGACTTACGGATTATGTAACTTTCAGACTTTAGACTTTCAAACTTTTAAACTTATAAAAATGAACTACGGTAAAGAATTTAAAAAATTTGCTACAAAGCATCAAGGAGTAAATGCAATGTATTACGATAAAATCGTAGCAGCAATGAATCCTACAAATATGACTCCATACATCATTGAAGAACGCCAGTTGAACATCTCTCAATTAGACGTTTTCTCAAGATTGATGATGGACAGAATTATTTTTCTAGGTACAGGAATTGATGACCAAATTGCAAATATCGTTCAAGCACAATTATTATTCTTAGAAAGCGCTGATGCTTCTAAAGATATCCAAATTTACTTAAACTCTCCAGGAGGAAGTGTTTATGCTGGTTTAGGAATTTATGACACGATGCAATACATCAAGCCAGATGTAGCGACTATTTGTACAGGAATGGCAGCTTCTATGGGAGCGGTATTGTTATGTGCAGGAGCAGCAGGAAAGCGTTCGGCATTGCCACATTCAAGAGTAATGATTCACCAACCATCAGGAGGAGCACAAGGTGTGGCTACTGATATGGAAATCAACTTGAGAGAAATGTTGAAACTAAAAGACGAATTGTATAAAATCATTTCGCACCATTCAGGACAAACATTCGAAAAAGTACACAACGATAGCGAACGTGACTACTGGATGATTGCTGATGAGGCAAAAGAATACGGAATGATTGATGAAGTTTTAAGAAGGAGTTAAAAAAAAATAGTTACAAGTTTAAGGTTTAAGGTTTAAGGTTGCTGTGGTAACTTTAAACTTTAAACGTTTAAACTTTAAACAAAAAAAGATGGCAAAAGAAAAATTAGAATGTTCATTTTGTGGAAGGAAAAAACCGGAAACCCAACTATTAATTGCTGGAATAGATGCGCATATCTGTGATAAATGTATCGAACAAGCGCATGGAATTGTACTGGAAGAAATAAAATCATCTGGCAGTTCTAAATTAGTAGGGGATCTTATTTTAAAGAAACCAAAAGAGATTAGAGCGTTCTTAGACCAATACGTTATTGGGCAAGACCAAACTAAAAAAGTAATGTCGGTGGCAGTTTACAATCACTACAAACGTTTAATGCAACAGCAATTAGATGATGAAGTAGAGATTGAAAAAAGTAATATCATCATGGTAGGACAAACTGGAACTGGAAAAACATTAGTAGCTAAAACCATTGCTAAAATGTTAGACGTTCCTTTGGCTATTGTAGATGCTACGGTACTTACTGAAGCTGGTTATGTGGGTGAAGATGTCGAAAGTATTTTGACTCGTTTACTACAAGCTGCGGATTATGATGTAGCCAAAGCAGAACGCGGAATTGTATTTATTGACGAAATAGACAAAATTGCTCGTAAGAGTGATAATCCATCTATTACTCGTGATGTTTCAGGTGAAGGAGTGCAACAAGCCTTATTGAAATTACTAGAAGGAACGGTAGTTAATGTACCACCAAAAGGAGGACGTAAACACCCAGACCAAAAATTTGTTGAGGTAAACACACAAAATATTTTGTTTATTGCTGGTGGTGCTTTTGATGGAATCGAAAGAATTATTTCGAAACGATTGAACCGTCAAGCGGTTGGTTATTCTACTTCTAAAAATGTGGATAACATTGATAAAGACAATTTGTTGCAATACATTATTCCAAAAGACATCAAAGATTTTGGATTAATTCCTGAGATTATTGGTCGTTTGCCAGTGTTAACGCACATGGATCCATTAGACAGAGAAACGTTAAGAGCGATTTTGACTCAACCTAAGAATGCTTTAATCAAACAATATCAAAAATTATTTTTGATGGATGAAGTAGATTTCAGCATTACTGATGAAGCATTGGATTTTATTGTTGATAAAGCATTAGAATACAAATTAGGGGCTCGTGGATTGCGTTCTCTATGTGAAGCGATATTGACGGATGCCATGTATGAACTACCAAGTTCTGATGATAAAATATTAGAAATTGATGTAGATTACGCTAAAGAAACGTTGAATAGAAATTTATTGAAGCGTTTGGAAATTGCTTCATAAAGATTGCGTTTTTCTCAAAAATATAAACCTGTTCATTGATTTGAACAGGTTTTTTTATGGGTACTTTACACTATTTGTTATTGTAAAAAAAAACAAACATTATTCTTTTATATCTACAATAGATTGCCGATTTTTGTTCGCGTAAATCAATATTAAACAAAATGATAACAGAAGATAAAGAGATTATTTTATTAAAAGTTTCTGGTCAGGATAAGCCTGGTGTAACAGCTGGTTTAACTTCTATATTAGCAACTTATGATGCTATTGTTTTAGATATTGGTCAAGCTGATATTCATGATACACTTTCTCTAGGAATTTTATTCGAAATACAATCGGGTTCTTCTTCAGCACCTGTTTTAAAGGATTTATTGTTTAAAGCCTATGAGCTGGGAATCAAAGTGAAGTTTATTCCAATCACAATCCCAGATTACGAAATTTGGGTAAAAGCGCAACGCAAGCAACGTTACATCATCAATATTTTGGGAGAAACATTGACAGCTGTTCAATTAGCGGCGGTTACTAAAATCATGTCGGATCAAAATTTAAATATTGATGCTATCAAAAGATTAACGGGTAGAACTTCTGTTGTAGAAAAGGAGGAATTTCCTCGTTCTTGTGTACAATTATCCGTAACGGGTAATATTGTAGATAAAACGTTGATGACAGCTAGTTTTATGGAAATTTCCAGAACTTTAGATGTCGATATCTCTTTTCAAGAGGACAATATGTATAGAAGAAACCGCCGATTGGTTTGTTTCGATATGGATTCTACTTTAATTCAAACGGAAGTAATTGACGAATTAGCGGATCTTGCAGGAGTAGGGGAGCAGGTGAGAGCCATCACTGAATCAGCGATGAACGGCGAAATTGATTTTAGCGAAAGCTTCAAGAAACGTATGGCTTTATTAGAAGGCTTGAGTGAAGAAGTTTTACAAAATGTGGCAGTCAATTTACCAATAACACAAGGAGCACATCGCTTGATGAAAGCCCTGAAGTATTATGGATACAAAACGGCTATATTATCTGGTGGATTCACCTATTTTGGTAAATACTTGCAAAAGGAATTGGGAATTGATTACGTTCATGCCAATGAATTAGAGATTATTGATGGAAAACTAACAGGAAAATATATAGGGGAAATTGTTGATGGAGCTAAAAAAGCCGAATACCTACAAGCCATTGCCGATAAAGAAGGAATACATATCAACCAAACCATTGCAGTAGGTGATGGAGCCAATGATTTGCCAATGTTAAACTTGGCAGGTTTAGGAATTGCTTTTCATGCTAAACCTACAGTAAAAGAAAGTGCTTCTACTTCAATCTCTAGTTTGGGATTGGATGGTGTTTTATATCTTTTGGGGTATCATGATAGACATATTGATATGATGGAGTAATATATTATTATTATTATTATTATTATTATAAAAATATTTATGGCCTTAACTCAAATTGAGTTAAGGCTTTTTTATTGTTAATATTTTCATTAAAAAAGAATTTGGTTTTAAATAAGTTGTAATTTTAATGTTCGTTTTTTTTACATAAAGCAGTAGAAACCTCAATTGAAAAGTGATGCTGAAAATAATTTAATAGTTAGCAAAATGACAAAACAAATCTGGCTTAATTTACCTGTTAAGGATGTAAAGAAATCAAAAGTATTCTTTGAGAAAATAGGCTTTTCTTTTAATGAGAAAAATGAAACAGCGCATTCGGTTTGTATGATAGTAGGAGATAAAAATTTTGTGGTCATGCTTTTTGAGGAATCTGTTTTTGGTAAATTTTTACAAAATAAGATTACCAATACTAAATCTAGTTCGGAAATATTAATTTCGTTAGATGCAGAAAGTAAGAAAGAAGTAAATGAATTGGCAAAAAAAGTAACTGATGCTGGAGGTGTTGTTTTTTCTAAACCTGCTGAAAATGAAGGATGGATGTATGGCTTTGGTTTCGCAGATTTAGATGGACATCGTTGGAACGTTTTATATATGGATTTTGGAAAACTTCAAAAGTAGATAATTTAATAATTTAAAAAAATAGAATCATGGCAACAATCAATCCTTATTTAATTTTCAATGGCAATTGCGAAGAGGCATTTTTATTTTATCAATCGGTATTTGGGGGTGAATTTCCTTATTTGGGAAAGTTTAAAGACATGCCAGCCTCCGATACTAGTACACCAGCGCTTTCTGAAGAAGATGCCAATAAAATAATGCATGTTACCTTGCCCATTGGTAAAGGATCTGTATTAATGGGTAGTGATAGTAATTCAGCCAGTGGCTCCGTTGTTTTTGGAGGAAATGTTTCTCTTTCTATCAATGCTGAAAGTAAAGAAGAAGCGGATAAATTGTTTGACGGACTGTCTGCGGGAGGGAATCCTTTTATGCCAATGAATAAAACGTTTTGGGGGGCTTATTTCGGAATGTTTGTGGATAAATTTGGAATTCACTGGATGGTGAATTTTGATGAAAATGAAAATTAATTCTCATTAAAAACAAGGGTATGCTTCTTAATTTCCATAGATTTTAGATGATGAGGAGCTTTGCATATTCCTCTGGCTCCACATCGCATGCGGTGTGGTCCGCAGGAGGCAAGTAGGGTAATACTAACTAATAAAAGTAAGACTTTTTTCATTTTTAGTAGATCACTTTAATCTGCATTTGTTTTAAATCTTCTAAATAATCACGCTGATTGGACAAGCGAGGAATTTTATGTTGCCCTCCCAATTTATGCCTGTCTTTCAACCAATCGTAAAATAAATTTTCGCGAGCTACATTAATTACTAACGGGTTTAACGTCATGTTATTGTGTCTTTTAGCTTCGTAATCTGAATTTAAAGACTGTAAAGTTTCATCCAATACTTTCTGAAAAAGAACCATATCAGTAGGTTTTCTCTTAAATTCTATCATCCATTCGTGAGCTCCTTTTTCTTTATCAACCATGAATATGGGAGCAACAGTATAATCAACTATTTCAGAATGGGTAATGCAACAGGCTTTAGCAATGGCCTGATCCGTATTCTCGACCATCAATTCTTCACCAAAAACATTAATATGATGTTTGGTTCGGCCAGTCACTCGAATTCGGTACGGATTTAAAGATGTAAAACGTACGGTGTCACCTATTAAGTAACGCCACAAGCCAGAATTAGTAGTAATAACAATGGCGTAATTTTTAAACAATTCAACATCTGCCAATCGAATGGTTTTTTGATTGGGAGTCCCAAAGGTGTCCATTGGAATAAATTCATAGAAAATCCCATAATCCAACATCAGTAACAAATCACTTGAATTGTTCAAATCTTGAATGGCAAAAAAGCCTTCGGAAGCATTGTATATTTCGTAATATTTAAAATCTTTTTTAGGTAGAATTTTTTGATATTGTTCGCGGTATGGATCAAAATTAACACCTCCATGAAAATACACTTCAAGATTAGGCCAGATTTCAAATAGATTTCCTTTGCCTGTTTCCTCTAGCATTTTATTCATTAAGACCAACATCCAGGATGGAACACCAGCAAAACTGGTTACATTTTCTTTCTTAGTTTCATTTATAATTGCTGCGATTTTAGTTTCCCATTCACTCATAAGCGAAATTTTGCTGCTAGGCGTACTACTAAATTCTGCCCAAATAGGCATATTTTCAATCAAAATAGCAGATAAATCTCCAAAAAAACTACTGTTGTTTTCATAGATCTGAGAGCTGCCGCCAAGGCGAAGGCTTTTGCCTAAAAATAATTCTGAATTCTCATTGTTGTTTAAATACAGGCATAATAAATCCTTACTTCCTTTGTAATGACAATCTTCTAATGCCTCATTACTTACTGGAATGAACTTGCTTTTTGCATTGGTTGTTCCGCTTGATTTTGCAAACCATTTAATGGGCGTTTCCCAAAATAAATTTTGTTCTCCATTTCGGGTTCGTTCAATTAAGGGGTTGATGTCTTCGTAACAAGTGACCGGAACTCTTTCGCTAAAAGTAGCGTACGAGTTTATTGATGCAAAATCATAATCTTTACCTAGAACGGTGTTCTTTGAAGAATGGATTAAATTCATAAGCAATTCCTCCTGAACCTCATTTGGGTATTTCAGGAAAAGTTCTATCTGATGGATTCGTTGTTTTAAAACCCAAGATGCAAACGAATTGATTATAGTTAATGGCATTTTTTAAAATTGGCGTTATGAAATTAGCATTATGAATGATAACTTTACCAAAAATAACAAAATTTGCCAAACATCAAACTTTAAACTTTAAACTTAATGCAATACGAAGGTGTACTTACTAAAATGCAAACTGAATTTGGAAATCCAATTCAATATTATTTAGTTTTCGAGGACGGTTTTTTAAATGTCAATCAATTACTAGATAAAAAAATTGAAATTGACTTTGTAGGGTATCAATGTTTGAATTGTGGAAAGAAGAAAAAAATATTTAGACAAGGATGTTGTTATGATTGTTTTTATTCCAGTGCTTCGGTTGGGGATTGGATTATGAAACCCGAATTAAGTACAGCACATTTAGGAATTGAAGATAGGGATTTGGCCTATGAAGAGAAAGTACAGTTGCAACCCCACATAGTCTATTTGGCTTTGTCTAGTGAAGTGAAAGTGGGAGTGACAAGAAAAACACAAGTACCTACAAGATGGATCGACCAAGGAGCAAATGAAGCTATTTCAATTGTTGAGGTACCTAATCGCTATTTAGCTGGAATTACAGAGGTAGCGCTGAAAAATTATTATGCTGATAAAACCAACTGGCGTAAAATGCTTACAAATAATGTGGAACATGTAGACTTAATTGCTGAACGTTTAAAATTAGAAAATTTGATTCCAAAAGAGGTTCATGAGTATTTCTTTTTGAATAAAAATGACTTGTATGAAATGCATTATCCAGTGTTGGAATATCCCACAAAAGTGAAAAGTTTAAGTTTGGACAAAACGCCTAGTTTTCAGGGGAAATTAACAGGGATTAAAGGGCAGTATCTTTTATTTGAAGATGGAACTGTTTTTAATATCCGTAGTTCTGAAGGATATGTGGTAAAGATTTTAGTTTAAAATTAAATCGTATAATGAAATGAAAAAGGGGAATCTCAGCATTGAGATTCCCCTTTTTCATTACTGTTCAAATAAGGTTTTTAATTAATTTACTTTGGTTGTATCGACCACTTTTTTCTTTTTATTAAAAAAACCATTCAGTAAATCGGTAGCTTTCGTTTTTACTTGTTCAGTAGCTTTTGTTTTAATTTCTTCTTTGGTAACTGGGATAACTGTTTTTGTAGTATCACCAGGTTTTTTATTTTTATTGATTAAATCAGTCAAAGCAGAAGTTCCTTGTTTTACTAGTCGCTCTTTTTGTTGTTGAACTAATTGATTTGTCAAATTAGTAACCGCTGTTTTAATGTCAGTTGTAATTTTTGGAGAAGTGAAATTCCCAGTTAAAACAGCATTAATAGGGATGCTTTCCATTTTTGCAGCATCTGCAGGAGATAATCTAGCTATAAGTGCATTGGCTTCAGTTCCTAAGTATTTAGCAGGAACATCAAATTTTAAATTGTAATTCATGCTTTGATCAAATCCATGCGTTCCGCCTATTGTCGCTTTGATGTCTTTGTATTTGATGTCAAATGGTTTTACATTCACTTTTCCATTTTCAAAAGTAATGGCTGCTTTTAAATCATTCAAATTAATTTTACTAACATCAATGAATTTCAAATTAGATCCCAATGCTGTTAGCAAAGTAGAGTTGGTTGAATTTAACGTAGTTGATAACAATTGTCCTAATAAATCTCCAGTCAATGTTTTTAAATCTGGGCTCATAGAATCTGTAAGATTTCCGTTTAATTTAATGGTGGAGTTTAATTTTCCATTAATGATACCGGCTATTGGAGCAATCTTTTTTAACATGTCCAGTTGGGTAAAAGATTGTGCAATATCCACTTGATTTAAACCTAAGTTCATTTCAAAAGTTGGTGTTTTTCCTTTTGTGGAAACGGCACCATTCAACCCAATTGTTCCACCAAAAATTGACGTTTTAACATTTTCCATGGTCATTTTTTCGTCTTTTACGATCAATTTTCCAGACACCTCTTTCAATGTTAAATTATCATATAAAACGGTATTTGCTTTTGCAGTAAGCGAACAGTTCAAGAAAGCTGGGATTTTCATCGCTTCTGCTTTTTTAGCTTCAGCTCCTGAATTTGTTTCGGGTGTCATAAAATCACTTACGGCCAATTGATTTGAATTCAAATTAAAATTCCCTTTCAATTCTTGGTTTTTAAATATAAAACCATAGAAATTTTCTAAAACTCCCGTTATAGCTAAATCACTTTTTCCAGTTGTTGCATTAAATTGTTTTAAATTTACTTGACTAGGATTGAATTGCACTAATGCATTACTGATGTTCATTGATTTGCCGTTTTCATCTACATATTTAAAACCAGACAAACTCATTTTACCAGCATTATTGATGTTTTGATATTCGCTTTTTTCAACAGATTGCATGTCAAATTTTGTCGTCACATCCGCTTTTAGAATTCCTGATAAGGGTTTATCTAATTTAATTGGATAGGCTTTCGATAAATTGGACAAATTGATTGTCCCTTTTAGTACGGCATCCACAATTGCATTTTGTGTTATGTTTTTGATGTTTGCTTTAGCATTAAAAACATCTTGATCTATTTTGAAAGATAGCTTATCTAAATTGATATAAGTATCATTCAAAGTCCCCGTTTCATTGATAATTTTAGTATCAATTACAATATTTTGTACTGATTTTGGTAAGTTAGGATATTTAAAGGAAGCATTATTTGACGCAATATCAATATTAAATTTAGGTACAGTTGTATCTGAATATAATCCTTTGGCAAAACCAGCCACTGTAAAATCCCCTGTTGTTTTTACATTGTCTAAACTCGATGCGTAAGCAGCTGGAATGATTCCTAAGAAATTTTTGAAAGAGGAAGTTGGGGTTTTAAATTTTAAATCATATTCTTGCCCAGCATCCACAAGCTGTATAAACCCGTCAAATTCCAATGGTAATTGATTGATTAAAGCTTTATTTTCCTTAAAAGTATATTTACTTTTATCTAGATCAATTCCTAGAACAGCGTCCAATGTCAAAGGAACTTTATTCATGTAATTGACTTTATCCATATCAAGAGATACCTTGGCTGTAGACTTTGTTACTAAGTCTAATTTTTGAGCTGCAAAATCACCTGTTCCTTCATGGTTAATGCTGTCGATGACCATTTTAATTTTGGACGATTCATCAAAGTATTTGAACTTGAAATTTTCAATTTTATAATTTTGAATATTTAAAGCTAAGGGACTACTTTTCGAATCAGTTTTAGAATTGTCTTTTATAGCAATATCGTAGTTGCCTATTCCATCTTTATTAAATAGAATGTTTATCAAACCATTTTTGGAAGTTATTCCTTGGATTTCCATCGCTTCATTCTTGCCTTTAAAAAGTTCTTTGATTGACATTTTTAAATTCAATTCTCCCAATGAGATTAAAGTATCTCCTTCAAACGGAGCTTTGTTGATAATAACCAGCTTATTTAATGTAACATTTGCATTCGGGAAGTTTTTAAACAAACTCAAATCAGCATCCGCAAAGGAAACTTTGGCATCTACTTTTTCATTTATAGCATCAGTAATTTTAGCCTTTATTTGATCCTTAAAGAAATAAGGAATAGCAAAAAGAGATGCCACTATTAAAAGCATTATGATTCCAACGATTTTTAATATTTTCTTTAACATAAGGTTTGCTGTTTATTTTTATTTGTAGTACAAAAATGTTGCCGTAATTTATTTACAAAAATAGCGTATTAGGGCTAAGATAATTTATAATATTTTCATAATAAGTTATATCTTTTTTGTTAGCAGTAGTTTGGTTTTAAGTCCTATAAATATAAAAAAAATCCGTCTGGTAACTAAACGAGACGGATTAAGATAAATGTATATTATTATTATTATTATTATTATTATTTTATATTAATTTCAAATGGCATCATGGCTTGCACTCCTTTTTGTTCTTGAAATCTTTTTACTTGTTCCATTAGCATATAATTTTCTTCGCCTATTTCCTCTTTTATGAAGTTTACTTTTGATTGTGCAAACGGTAGACTAGATAATAGATCATTAAAATCTTTCTTGTACTCAGGATAGTTTTGAGTACCATATTTTTGTGTTTTACTTAACTTCGCTGCTTCTTTGATAGCATCATTCAAACTACCAATTTTATCTACAAGTCCAATTTTTAAGGCTTCTGATCCAGCCCAAACTCTTCCTTGCGCAATAGCGTCTACTTGTTCGAAAGTCATTTTACGTCCTTCGGCTACATGAGTAACAAATGTATTGTAGATATGTTCTACACCTTCAAGAGTAACCGCTTTAAATTTTTCGTCTAATGGGACAAATGGACTATAACGGGACGCATTTTCATGAGTTCGTACTTGTTCCACATTAATACCTATTTTTTTCGTCAGTTGACTGAAATTAGGTAATATTCCAAAAACACCTATAGATCCTGTAATAGTGTTGTTTTCGGCAAAAATAGTGTTCGCATTACATGCAATATAATACCCACCTGAAGCAGCATAATTTCCCATAGAAACAACCACTGGTTTTACTTTTTTAGTCAATTCGACTTCTCTCCAAATTAAGTCAGAAGTTAATGCATTTCCACCTGGACTATCAATACGAAGTACTATTGCTTTTACATCTTTATTTTTTCGGGCTTCTTGTAGAGAACGACGCATAGATCCTTCACCAATAGTATTCACATCACCTTCTCCACTTTGAATTTCGCCTTGAGCATATATGATGGCAATTTTATTTTGTGTATCAGTAACAATGGAAGTTGTTTTTATTTTTTTAGCGTAGTCAAAAACGTTCACTTTGTTGTAATCTTCATCTTTGTCCACTTTTAATGCTTTTCTAATCGCATCATGATACACATCTTCGTAAGCAATCACATCTATTAATTTTTGCGCTTTAGCCATTTCTGGAGTTCTAGCAAGAAGACCATTAGCAATTTCATTTAATTTTTCTACGGAGACTTTTCGGCTGGAAGCAATTTCAGAAACTACAGAACCCCAAATTGAATTTAATAAAGCAGTGGTTTGCTCTCTATTGGCATCACTCATTTTGTTTTCAAGGAAAGGTTCTACTGCACTTTTGTATTTTCCATGGCGTATTACTTCCATTTTTACCCCTGTTTTTTCTTGAAAATCTTTGAAAAACATCAGTTCTGCCGATAATCCTTTGAAATCCATGTCGCCTACTGGATTTAAGTAAATCGTATTAGCAACGGAGTTTAAGTAATATTCTTTTTGCGTATAGGAATTGGCATAAGCCATAACAAATTTCCCTGATTTTTTAAAGCTTTCTAACTCATCTCTTAATTCTTTACTCTGAGCCATTCCCAGTGAAGATTCGTTATTTAAAATAGAAATCCCTTTTATGTCGCTATCATTTTTAGCGACTTCAATCGCATTAATAACATCAGATAAACCAACGCTTTTTTTGTCTGAAAAAATGTTGATCCAAGGATCTTCATATTTTCCGGCATAATCATATTTTATATCTTCTAAGTTTAATTCAATTACCGAGTTGCTTTTTATTGCTACCGCTTCCGATTCTCCTCCAAAAACAGCTGCAACAAGCACTATCCCGAAGAAAAACAACATAAAAAAGACAAACAAACCAACAATAGTTGCTAATACATTTCCTAAAAACTTCATAATCTTATTTTTTTAATATGTCGCAAAAAGCATCTAAATGTTACAGATAAGATATGTATAACCTCTAAATTTAGTTACTAACACTTTGTGCAAATATAGTTCTATTCTAAAATTGTTTTAGTTAATTTGTGCTTAATATGAAATCACAACATCAGGTCGTTTTATCTCTAGGTAGTAATCAAGGCAATCGCCTTGAAAACATTAAACAGTGTCTGGAATTAATTCACCAAGAAATAGGTACCATTATTAAAGTTTCTAAAGTATATGAAACACCATCATGGGGTTTTGAAAGTGATGCTTTTTATAATTGTGCATTGGTATTACATACTTTTAATTCGGCCAATAAAGTGCTTAATCTAGCATTAAAAATCGAAAAAAAACTAGGTCGGATTCGTACTGATGAAAAAGGATATCAATCTCGAATTATTGATGTTGATTTGATAGCTTTTGATGATATTATTATTGATTCTGAAAAGCTTCAAATTCCGCATCCTTTAATGCAAAATAGAAAATTTGTATTGTTGCCCATTCAGGATTTAGATTTGAATTGGGAACATCCTATTTTGAAAAAATCGATTTCAGTATTATTACAAGATTGTCCGGATGACAGTAATTGCGTTGTGGTTCATAATTTAGAAAGTCCATTGCAAAATATTTCTTTCGAACAATTTAATTATGTAGCTTTCGAAGGTAACATTGGAGCGGGTAAAACGACTTTGGCAACAAAAATAGCTGAAGATTTTAATGCCAAAACTGTTTTAGAACGTTTTGCTGATAATCCATTTTTACCCAAATTTTATAAAGACCAAAATAGATATGCCTTTCCACTTGAAATGTCATTTCTAGCGGATAGATACCAACAATTGTCAGATGATTTAGCACAATTTGATCTTTTTAAAGACTTTCTTGTGGCTGATTATCATATTTTTAAATCTTTAATTTTTGCAAAAATTACTCTTGCCGAAGATGAGTATCGCTTGTATCGTAATTTATTTGATATTATTTATAGAGAAATGCCCAAGCCGGATCTTTATATTTATTTGTATCAAAATTCAGAACGTCTTTTGCAAAACATAAAGAAAAGAGGAAGAAGTTACGAGCAAAAAATCCCCGCTGATTATTTGGACAAAATAAACAGTGGTTATCTGGATTATATTAAATCACAAACAGACTTAAATGTTTTAATTATTGATGTTTCGGATAAAGATTTTGTAAAAAATCAAGAAGATTACCTTTATATTTTAGACGAAATTAGAAAGAAAATTGCTTCGTAATTTATCTTTTTAACGAAAAATGACCTCTGATTTCGGGGCTTTCAGAATCTAGTTTTAATACATACCAATAATCGGATGCAGGCAAATCAGCTCCATTAAAAGTGCCGTCCCATGTTGTGTTTGACGGATTTAAAATGGTAATTAGTTTTCCGTAGCGATCAAATAAGGTTACGGTGGCTTCGGGGTAATTTTCTAAACCTTTAACTTCCCAAAAATCATTAAAAGTGTCATTATTAGGTGTGAAAAATTTAGGCATAATAATAGTAATGAATGTTTGACTATCAAAACTGCAATTTTTTGTATCTCTAACTGTTGCTGTTTGCAATCCGCTAGTGTATTTAGGAAAAACATTGGATCTCTGAAAATTAATTCCGTCAATCGAAAATTCAAAATAGTCAGCAGGAGTTTCAAGTTGAATCGAAATAGTGTTTTCCTCAATAAGCACCTCTTTTATTTTTGGTGCAGGATGTTCTATAACGGTAATTGTTTCGGTCAGAATACAGCTTTCTGGTGCTGGTCTTGTAACAGCTACAGTATAAGTGCCAGGTGTATTTATCTCAATAGTAGGTGTAGTTTCATTTGTCGACCATAAATATTTAACTCCGTATAGAGAGCCAGCAATTGTTATTTTTTCATCTTTGCATTTTACTATGTTTTGATCTTGAAATTTTGGCAAGTCATAAACAACTACTTCTACTGGCAGCCTTGCTCCAGTGGTACAGTTTTTATTTACGGCTTCAATATAAAATGTGGTATTTGTACTTAAAAACCGAGTCAAACTATTTCCAATCCCAATCAACGAACTTCCTGTTGGTTCACTGTACCAATAAATAGTACCTTCACTTACTGATGCAGTGAGGGTGATGTCACCTTCACCACATAAAGAGAATTTGGAATTCGGAGTAGTTATAACTGGAATGTTTAATATAGTAGCGATAATAGGGGTTCTAGTTGCTGATTTTGTACATAAGGGATATTTTGTTTCCACATAATAGGTTGTGGTTTTTGTAATTTCGGGTGTGGTGAAACTAGTTCCTGTAGCAATTGCTGTTCCGCCATTTTCGGTTTCATACCAATTAATAGTCCCTAAATTGGAGGTTGCCCCCAATGTTAACGTACCAGTGCCACATCTTGAATCAGTTGAGGTTTCAGTGATTTGGGGTATAATAAGAGAAGTACTTGTAGCGATGTAAATCTCTGGGTCACCTGGCATCCCTCCGTATTCAACAATATATCCATTGGCTTGTTGGGATCCTTTGTATGATTCTCCATAGTAATTTATATCATTCCATGATCCCTTGGTGCCAAGACCATCATTTTCAACAATAATTGCATAATCTTCGTCTTCGTTATCGATATTGTATAGATTGTCTGGTTCGTAATAAGGAATCCCAGCATACCAATTGCGACTACTTCTATTCCAATTCACATAATTGAGTGTTGATCCGATGCCGCGAGGGTTTGATCTGTAAACTCCAGGTGTCATTGTGCTTTCAAGATTGTAAAAAAATTGTATGCCTTTTTCGGGACCACTCATCCATCTCCAAATGCCTTCTTCAACTATGTCAGACCCTCCTATCCATCCTGTTCCTGATTGTTGTGTTGCTGCTAATTGATTTTCTTCGGCAGATAAAATAGTTGCTAAATAGCCTTGTAATCCATAGTATTTTTTGGCATTTGCTAAGTCATTTGCAACTCCCCAATCCAATCCAAATTTAGGTGCAGGACCAGAACCTGGAACAAATTCATAAAAATGGTTGTTTGAGGGTAAAAAACTAACTTTATCGACACTTATCGAAAAGGATCGGTTTCCAGTTGGCTTCAAGGAGGAATTTGTATATACAACATCTTTTACCGCATTAATGAATTCAGTATAGGAGACAAGTGAACCTGGATTTGAACTTGTAAGGGTAAGTCTTCCAGTATTTATATCCCAGTTTGCTATAATAGAAGGATGTGATCCCGTAAGTGATAATAAATCTTGTGTATCGTTGTAGCCAATTGAAATTTGGATATAAATAGCTTCTGTGCTTGTCTTTTCGGAATCATTTATAGTAAAGTCCGTTACAATATTTAAGCTGGTCTGCGGACAGTATATTTGATTTCCAGTTGCTTTTAAAATGGGTAATCCCACATTTATAATTTGAGGTAATTTTTTTTTTGAAATGGTATAATTTAATTTTCCTTCTTTAGATGAAAGTGTGTCTTTTTTTAAATCATAAAATGCATGATTAGCATACGTCATTTTTGAAGTCAAAAACAACAATAGAATACTACACTTAAAAAAAAGACTGCTTTTCATTTTATAAAAGTATTCTATTTTTTTGTAAAAGTAAATGAGTAGCTCTATTGTGTTTGTTTAAAGGTGTTTAAAAAATAATAATTTATCTTTTTAACGAAAAATGACCTCTAATTTCGGGTTGTGTGTCGTCTAGTTTTAATACATACCAATAGTCATCTGCAGGTAAAAGATTGGTGTTGTAACTGCCATCCCAGCTATATTTAACTGAGGTTAAATCTATTATTAATTTTCCATATCGATCAAAAATCTGAGCACTTGAATTGGGATAATCGCTCATTTCTTTTATTTTCCATACATCATTAAAACCGTCATTATTTGGTGTGAAATATTTTTGAATTGTAAAAATGGTAAAATCTTGTGCCACTAAGTTGCAATCATTGTTTTCTCTAACAAAAGCGGTATGTTGACCACTGGAAATAAAATAAAATTGATTTGAAACTTGAAAATCTAAGCCATTAATTGAATATTCGAAATAGCTTTCTGGATTTGCAAGCTCTATGGTAACTGAATTTTCATTAACCTCAATCGAACTAATAATAGGTTCTGGATGCTCTATTACGCTAATGTTCTTTTTCGATTCACAAGAAATAACAGTTGGGGAACTTATGGATACGCTGTAGTCACCAATAGTTGAAATTTCAATTGTCTGTGTGGTTTCTCCTCCTGGCGACCATAAATAAGTCATATTTGGAATGGATGCGTCTAGTATTTTCGTTTCACCTCGACACAAGACAACGTCTTGGTTCATAGTAGAAATAGGATATACAATTGCTGTAACTGGGATTCGGGAGCTTGGACATCCATCAGAAAACGCTTCAGCGTAATAGGTAGTTGTAGTATCTATATTAGGAGTCAAAAATGAATTTCCTGTAAATAATATAGAACCACCAATCGACTCTTTGTACCAATTAATATTGCCTACCGATGCAAATGCTTCTAGTATTACAGTTCCGGAGTCACATCGTGATGCTGCGGTTGTAACAATTACTGTAGGAGCAGCGTTGACTGTTGCAGTAACAGCAGTTCTTGTAGGACTTATGCATCCGTCTGAAATCGCATCGACATAATAAGTTGTTGTTGCGTTAATATTTGGAGTTGTAAATGAGCTCCCAGTGCGCAAGGAAGTTCCGCCAGTGGATGTGGCATACCAATTGATTGTTCCTGCCGAAGCTACTGCTCCTAAAGTTGCAGGTCCAGATTCACAAACTATTGATGGAGTCGTTGATGTAATTGTTGGTATTGTTTTGATAGTTGCAATAACAGGAGTTCTAGTTGAAATGCATCCTGCATCCACATAATAGGTGGTAGTTGCATTTAATAAAGGGGTGTCAAAATTATTACCTGTTTGTAATGTAGTGGTTGAAGTTGGAGAATCGTACCAATCGATAGTTCCAACTGAAGCTGTTGCATGAAGCGTCAAAGTACCAGGGCCACAATTCGTTGCAGGGATTGTTCCTGTTATTTTAGAAATTGTTATACTAGCACTTGCAGAAATTTGAAGAATTGGGTCTCCTGGCATGCCTCCATATTCCACAATATAGCCCTTAGGTTGGTAGTTCCCACTTGGGTCTCCGGATTCTCTTAGGTCATTCCAGGAGCCTTTAATTCCTACTCCGGGAGCTGTAATGTGTGCGTAATGTTCATTGTTGTTGGTGTTATTGGGTTCGTTTGTGTTCCAAAATGCAAAGTTAGGAGTGGAGCCGTTAGATGCGCCATTCCAAAATACAACACGATCTACGGCAGGGCCTGTTACCCATTTCCAAACACCTTCTGTTTCTGCATCGCTTCCACCAATCCAACCAGCACCTGCTGCTTGTTCTCCAGATATTTTTGCTTCATCTGCTGACGTGATAGTTGCTAGATAGCCTTGTAAACCATAGTAATTACTTCCTTCAGCAGCTAGTTTTGCATTAGTCCAACTTATTCCTAAAAAAGGAACAAATTCGTAATAATGACCATTTCTAGGGAGATAATTGGCTTGACCAATACTAATTGAGAAATCTCTAGTTCCAGAAGGGGAGGTTGTGGAATTTGAGAATTCAACATCTTTAATGGCTGCAATAAAATCTGCATATGTTACGGGTGTTCCGCTAATAGGGCTTGATAATTTTAGTTTGCCTTCATTTAAATTCCAAATGGCACTAATTGTTGGATGTGACAAAGGATTTGCTAATGACAATTGGTCTTGTCCGTTGACATATCCAGATGATATTTGGATATAAATAGCATCTGTGCTGAAATCGTCAGGATCTGTGATTGTAACATCGGTGACAATTTTTAATGAGGTTTTCGGGCAATAAATTTGATTTCCGCTCGCTGTAATTATAGGAGCAATATTTGTTTGACAAGTTGCTGAAAAACGAGAAGTTAAATCTTTAAAAACAGTGTAACTGGCATTGTAATATGCTACATTATCAACTAAGATACAAGATAAATCGGGGTTTAGAGTTGAGTCTAGGGCTAAATCATTTCCGTTCTTTAAGTTCAGTGTAATGAGTTTGTTGTTCTTGCAATATAACCGCGCAAGTTTTGTATTTTTAGAAACGTCCAAATTTGTTAATTGATTCTGTTCGCAACTTAAAAATGTTAAATTAATATTCTTTGAAACATCAAGAGTTTTTAAATTGTTTTGATCGCAAATCAAAACTTGTAAATTAATATTTTTTGAAATATCTAAATTGTTAAATTGATTTCCTATACTGGTTGCTAAATATGTCAAACTAGTAAAATCCTCTATTCCAGTCAGATCAAATATGTTTGCAAATTGAAGATTTATGCTAGTAACTCCACTAATATTTGTTGTAAGAACTCTTCCGTCAATTGTTCCATTATCAATGCCTAAATTTATTAAAGCTTGCTCAAAATTCGCATCAGGAATTGATGTGTATTGGGCTTGTGCAGTAATATTTGCAAGCAAAACAAGAAGGAAGAATAGTTTTTTCATAAATAAGTGACAAAATAATAATAAATCAATTAAACTATAGGATAATGCACCAATTATTTATTTTCTTAATTAGCAGGCCAATTCATTTTTTGAAATAAATCCCAAACAACAATTCCAGCACTAACAGAAATATTTAAGGAATGCTTTGTTCCTAATTGAGGGATTTCAATGCAACCATCACAAATTGCAACAGCTTCTTGTGAGACACCATGTACCTCGTTCCCGAAAACTAAAGCATATTTTTCGCCTTTTTCCACTTTGAAATCTTGAAGAAAAATGGCGCTTTCTACTTGCTCAATGGCAAGAGTTGTCACTTTTTGATTCTTTAAATTTTGAATTACATCTAATACATTATCATTATGTTCCCAAGTCACTGTATCAGTTGCGCCTAACGCTGTTTTGTGGATTTCTTTATTTGGAGGTGTAGCAGTTATGCCACACAAATATATTTTTTCTATTAAAAAAGCGTCAGCTGTTCTAAATACAGAACCTATATTGTGTAAACTGCGAACGTCATCCAAAACTAAAATCAATGGAGTTTTGTCAGATTTTTTAAAAGCTTCAATTGATTTTCGTTCCAACTCACTATTTTCTAGCTTTCTCATTTTTTAAGATTTGATCTAATAAAAAAAGCTTCCACTGTTAAGGGAAGCTTTTTTTTAATGTTTTTAAAATTTAGCTTTTTGAAGCATCATCTGCTAATACTACACCTTTTATAGTCAGGATTTTTGTAGCTTGTCCTGCAGCATTTGAAGTTACTGTTACCGTTTTTGTAAAAGCACCAACTCTGTCTGTAGCATATTTTACACCAATAACCCCTTTTGCTCCTGGAGCAATTGGTTCTTTTGGAGTAGAAGGTACTGTACATCCACATGAACCTTGAGTATTTGTAATAATTAATGGTTTGTTACCATTATTAGTAAATACAAACTCACGTTTTCCATCTGCATTATGAGCAATTGTTCCGTAATCAATAGTTTCAGAAACAAACACCATTCCTGCGCCATCTACCTTTGCAACTTTAGCTGCAGTAGCTTTTATTTTTTTTGTAGTTTCTTGTGCTTGAGAAGAAGTTACTCCTAAAACAGTCAGCATAGCTAGTAAAATTATTTTTTTCATTTTTTTAAGTTTAAAATTGATTTAACAAATCTAAAGAAAAAATCATGCCAATGACTTAAAATTTCCTTAAAAGTATTTAATTTTTTTTCAAGTGTTTAGTTATTCGTATTTAAATATTTAAATTCGCTGATATTTTTCTCATATATCAAAACACATATAATTTGGCAGCTAAAGATAAAGTAGTTAAGGAAACGCCCTTAATGAAACAATATAACGACATAAAAAGGAAATATCCAGATGCTTGTTTGTTGTTTCGTGTAGGTGATTTTTATGAAACATTTGGAGATGATGCTGTTAGAGCTTCAAAAATCCTTGGTATTACATTAACGAAACGTGGTGCAGGATCGGCAACTGAAACAGCACTAGCTGGTTTTCCACATCATTCTATTAACACCTATTTGCCAAAATTAGTTAAGGCTGGTCTTCGTGTAGCAATTTGTGATCAATTAGAAGATCCTAAAATGACTAAGTCTATTGTGAAACGTGGGGTGACAGAATTAGTTACGCCAGGAGTTTCCATGAATGATGAAGTATTACATTCTAAAACGAATAATTTTTTAGCGTCAATTTATTTTGCAAATAAATCGATTGGTATTTCTTTTTTGGATGTTTCTACAGGTGAATTCTTAACTGCACAAGGAAATGCGGAGTATATTGATAAGTTATTACAAAATTTCAATCCTTCGGAGGTTTTAATTCCCAAAAATTATAAGAATGAATTTCGAGATACTTTTGGGGAAGATTTTCATAATTTTTATCTGGAAGATTGGATTTATAAAGAAGATTATGCTTTAGAAACTTTAACGAAACATTTTCAAACTATTTCCCTTAAAGGATTTGGAATTGAAGATTTAAAAGAAGGGATTATAGCTTCAGGTGCTATTTTATTTTATTTATCTGAAACACAACACAATAGAGTGCAGCATATTACTTCGATTCAACGAATAGCGGAAGATGCTTATGTTTGGATGGATCGTTTTACCATTCGTAACTTAGAATTATATCATAGTTATAACCCCAATGCGGTTACGCTTTTGGATGTTATAGATAAGACGCTTTCGCCAATGGGCGGTCGTTTGTTAAAAAGATGGTTGGCATTGCCATTAAAAGATGGAAATAAAATAAAAAACCGACATCAAGTAGTTTCTTATTTGAAAGAGAATCAAGAGGTTTTGCAGAAAATGCAATATCAAATTAAGCAAATTTCCGATTTGGAGCGTTTAATTTCCAAAATTGCAACAGGAAAAGTATCGCCTCGGGAAGTAGTATACCTTAAAGAGTCGCTGGATGCCATTATTCCAATAAAAAAATTGGCTTTAGAAAGCCCGCAGGAAGCAGTTAAGATTATTGGTGACAGTTTGCATAGTTGCGAATTGTTACGTGAAAAAATCAAAACTACTTTAAATCAGGATGCGCCAGTGGCTATAGCCAAAGGAAATGCTATTGCTAAAGGTGTTAATGAAGAATTAGATGATTTACGTGCGATATCCATTTCGGGTAAAGAATTTCTAGAAGGAATTGAAGCTAGAGAGTCAGAACGAACAGGGATTTCGTCTTTAAAAATTTCATTTAATAATGTTTTTGGGTATTATATCGAAGTTAGAAATACCCATAAAGATAAAGTCCCGCCGGAATGGATTCGGAAACAAACCTTAGTTAATGCGGAACGTTATATTACGGAGGAGTTAAAAATATACGAAACTAAAATACTTGGAGCCGAAGAAAAGATTCATAAAATAGAATCGGAATTATTCGAGCAACTGGTAGCTTGGATTACCACTTATATCAAGCCTGTTCAGTTGAATGCTAATTTAGTAGCTCAGTTGGATTGTTTGTGTTCTTTTACGCAATTAGCAATTGAAAACAAGTATGTTTGTCCAATTCTTGACGAAACTTTTGAATTAGAGATTAAAAACGGAAGGCATCCTGTTATTGAGAAGCAATTGCCAGTAGGGACACCTTATATTGCTAATGATGTTTATCTAGATAGAGAAACACAACAATTGATAATGATTACTGGACCTAATATGTCTGGTAAATCGGCTATTTTACGTCAAACTGCTTTGATTGTATTGTTAGGGCAAATGGGAAGTTTTGTTCCAGCTGATAGTGTTAGGATGGGAATAGTTGATAAGATATTTACAAGAGTAGGGGCTTCGGATAATATTTCGATGGGGGAATCTACTTTTATGGTGGAGATGAATGAAACGGCATCCATCTTGAATAATATTTCGGATCGAAGTTTGGTGCTCTTGGATGAAATTGGTAGAGGAACGAGTACTTATGACGGGATTTCAATTGCTTGGGCCATCGCAGAATATTTACATGAACATCCGTCTAAACCCAAGACTTTATTTGCGACACATTATCATGAGCTGAATGAAATGAGTGAATCATTGCCTAGGATTCAGAATTATAATGTTTCAGTTAAGGAATTAAAAGACACTGTTCTTTTTATTAGAAAATTAGTCAAAGGAGGAAGTGCTCATAGTTTTGGAATTCATGTAGCAAAAATGGCAGGGATGCCTCAGATTGTAATTTTGAAAGCACAAAAACTCTTGAAGAAATTAGAAAGGAATCATTCCAGTGAAGCATTAAATGGAATTAAGTCAGACAAGGATGAAATGCAAATGAGTTTCTTTAATTTAGATGATCCGTTGTTAGAAGAAATTAAGGAAGAGATATTAAATTTAGATATAAATACAGTAACGCCGGTGGAGGCTTTAATGAAATTAAACGAAATAAAAAGAATGCTGACAAGAAAGTAATTTTTTTTTTTATTTTTAAAGTTTAGGTTATCAGAAGTTTAACTTTTATCTTGATTTTTTTTGTGAAAAAGGCTTGCGTAATTCAATAAATGTCTTAGATTTGCATCCGCAATACAGAACAAGTATCGCGGTTCTTTTTAACGATTGAAAATGCGAAAATAGCTCAGTTGGTAGAGCGCGACCTTGCCAAGGTCGAGGTCGCGGGTTCGAGCCCCGTTTTTCGCTCGACACCACATAATGCTCGGATGGTGAAATTGGTAGACACGCTGGACTTAAAATCCAGTGAACAGCAATGTTCGTGCGGGTTCAAGTCCCGCTCTGAGTACTAAAGCCTCTTCTTTTGAAGAGGCTTTTTTTTTTGTCTGTATGGAAAATTCATAAATATCACTTAAATAAAATATGGGTTCTTTTGTTATTAGTAAAAGGTTTAGCGGAGATTATAAATTTGAGTTTACTTCTAGAAAAGGAAAAACAATTTTCACTAGCAATGCATATGAATTAAGAATGGATTGTGAGGCTGATGCGGAGCATATCCGGTCGGTTTTTGAAACTTGTTCTTACGTGAAGTTTAAAACTACTAAAGGGAAGTTCTTTTTCAGGGTTGTAGTTGATGGTGTTGTCAAGGCAACTAGCAGAAAATATACCACAGAGTTGATGGTTCAAAAAGGAATTGATGAAATAGTCAAATATGGTTCAAAAGCAGAAATATTAGATTTCTCCAATAATGATTTTATATTTGAAGATTAGGGAAATTTTATGCTAAAGTAAAAAGGAGCTCTTGATTAATTAATCAAGAGCTCCTTTTTTATGACTGTAAATAAGTTATGTAAAATAAAAAAGCCATCTCGCTAAGCGGATGGCTTTAAAATTTTTAGAATTAAATTCTAATTATTTTTTTGCAGCTTCAGTAGCAGTAGCAGCAGCTTCAGTAGCAACAGCAGCAGCAGAATCAACAACAACAGCAGCAGAATCAACTACAGCAGCAGCAGAATCAACAACAACAGCAGCAGAATCAACAACAGCAGAAGCGTCTTCAGCAGAAGCGTCAGCTTTTTTACATGATACAACAGTCAAAACAGCAACAGCAGCTAAACTTAAAAATACTTTTTTCATCTTAATTTAATATAAAGGTTAATTATTAATTCGACGCAAAGATATAAAATTTTTGATATGTAAATTATTTTTTCAATTTTTTTTTAAAATAATATGCAATTTAATTTTTTACTAAATATTGTAAAATTAGAAGTAGCAAAAAATGGAGTTGTTTCGGACTGGATTTAAACGATTTTATTGTATCTTGTAAATAGAAATTAAGTCATAGTATTCTATATATGAGGTGTTTATGATTTTGTAGATCAACTTGATTAAGACCTGTGATTATTTCTTTAGCGGTACTGTTTTAAGATTTACGGATACTGAATTAGAAGTAAATGGCTAAGGCAATTATCTAAAAAATTTAATGGATGTTTATTTTTTGTAAAAATTAAAAAAATAGCCTTATTTATTGCGATATAATCAAAGCGTTTTTTATCACTTTTACATGCTTTTTTAGGAGATGTTATTCATGATGCTATTTGTTGCTCCTTTATTCATTAATACAAAAGTGCTACAAATATGTCCTTGTTCGCTTCTGAAAGCTTCATCAAGAACAAGGTTTTTGAAGATACTATTAAGTTCACTTGTTTTAGAAACAGATACGCAACCACCAATGTTTACTAAAGCAATTGCTTCAGCAAAACGGGAGTAATTAGGGCCAATCACTATTGGAACTCCAAAAGTGGCTGGTTCTAATAGATTGTGAACTCCAGATTTTCCAAATCCTCCACCTACATAAGCGATGTCAGCATAGCTATAGATTTTTGTTAGAATGCCGATTGTGTCTATTATAAAGACATCATAATCTGAAAGATTTTTGCCTTCCATTTCAGTGAATAGAACCACTTTTTTTGAAATCTTATTTTTTAATTCTTCTATTTGTTCTTTTTTGATGTTATGAGGTGCAATAATGAACTTTACATTTAAGGTGTTGTTATTTATAAAGTCAAGTAAAAGAGTTTCGTCTTTTGGCCATGAACTGCCTACAACGATAGTCAAGGTATCGTTTTTAAAATCGGATATAAATTGTAGCGTATTGTCTTTTTCTAGAATAGTAGCCACTCTGTCAAAACGGGTGTCTCCTGAAATAACAACATTAGTTTTTCCTAATTGCTGTAATAATAGTTTGGACTTCTCATTTTGAACAAAAAAATAGGTAAAACTGTCTAACGCTTTTCTGTAAAAACCGCCATACCATTTAAAAAACATTTGGTTTTCTCTGAAAATACCTGAAATTAAATACGTGGGTGTGTTTTGTTTTTTTAATTCACTCAAATAGTTCAGCCAATATTCATATTTAATAAAAAAAGCTTTTTCTGGATTAACAATTTCTAGGAATCTTTTCGCGTTTTTCTTGGTGTCCAAAGGGAGATAGACGGTTACATCGGCAATGGTATTGTTTTTGCGAACTTCGTATCCCGAAGGTGAAAAAAAGGTAACTACAATTTTATGTAAAGGATACTCGTTTTTTATTCTTTCAATTATAGGAATTCCTTGCTCGTATTCTCCTAATGAAGCCGCATGAAACCAAAATGATTTGTCTTGGGGTTTGATTTGTTCTTCTAGAATTTGAAAAACGTTTTCTCGTCCATTGACAAAAAGTTTGATTTTTGGGTTAAAAAGAGAGATAAATTTTAAGAGTGGACCCGTAATTTGTATCACGATGTTATAAAGAAAAAGCATACCAGAAATTTTATTTTGCTAAAATACAGTTTCTTTTGTTTATCATTTAAATCTTAGTGCTTAAATTCATATTTTTGCAATTAAGAGTTTTGATAAAGTTCAAATTAATCAGTTTAATTTAATGTTATAAGGCTAAGAATTAACCCCAAAACAGTAATTTTTGTGTTTTGTGCTTTTTTTAATTTTTAGATGAATTGGTTTTAATAAAATATAAATGAAAAAAATTCAAATGGTTGACCTAAAAAGTCAATATGATAAAATTTCGGCTGTTGTAAATGAGTCTATCCAAGAAGTTTTAAACACAAATACCTATATCAACGGTCCTCAAGTGCACCAATTTCAAAAAACATTAGAGGATTATCTAGATGTTAAGCATGTAATTCCATGTGCAAACGGGACGGATGCTTTGCAAATCGCCATGATGGGATTGGGTTTGAAGCCAGGAGATGAAGTTATTACTGCTGATTTTACGTTTGCTGCAACGGTAGAGGTAATTGCTTTGTTGCAATTGACACCAGTTTTAGTAGATGTGGATCTACATAATATGAATATTTCTATTGAAGAAATAAAACGTGCCATTACTCCAAAAACAAAAGCAATTGTACCAGTTCATTTATTTGGACGAGCGGCCAATATGGAAGCGATTATGGCAGTTGCCAAGGAATATAATTTATATGTTATAGAGGATAATGCACAAGCGATTGGTGCCAACTGTAAATTCTCGGATGGTACTAAAAAGAAAGCAGGTACTATTGGTCATGTTGGAGCTACTTCATTTTTTCCATCTAAAAATTTAGGGTGCTATGGTGATGGTGGCGCTATTTTTACTAATGATGATGCTTTAGCACATACATTGCGTGGAATTGTAAATCACGGAATGTACGAGCGCTATCACCATGATGTAGTAGGAGTGAATTCCCGTTTAGATAGTATTCAAGCTGCTGTTTTAAATGCTAAATTACCTTTGTTAGATGAATATAATAAAGCAAGACAAGATGCAGCTAGAAAGTATTCACTAGCATTTGAAGGACATAAAAACATTATTGCGCCAAACATTTGTGACATTTGTGATTGTCATGTTTTTCATCAATATACCTTGCGCATTATAGATGCGGATAGAGATGGATTAATGCAGCATTTATTAGATAAAGGAATTCCTTGTGCTATTTATTATCCAATTCCGTTACACTCTCAAAAAGCGTATATGGATGTTCGTTACAAAGAAGAAGATTTTCCTGTGACAAACCAACTGGTAAAAGAAGTTATTTCGTTACCGATGCATACAGAGCTTGATGATGAACAAATAAAATTCATTACGGACAGTGTTTTAGAGTTTTTAAAATAAGCAAAATGGAGACGCGATTTATCGCGTCTTTTTTATAAAATGAAATGAGAACTCTCATTTTAATTAAAAATAAATTATGAAAATACTTGTAACAGGAGGTTTGGGTTTTATAGGTTCACATACTGTTGTAGAATTACAAAATCAAGGTTTTGATGTACTAATTGTAGATGATTTGTCAAATACATCACTAAGTGTATTGGATGGAATTTCAAATATAACTGGAAAAATCCCAGCATTCGAAAAGTTAGATTTAAGAGATAAAACTAAGGTACAAGCGTTTTTTAATAGACACCACGATATAACAGGAGTAATTCACTTTGCAGCTTCAAAAGCAGTTGGAGAAAGTGTTGGAAATCCATTGTTGTATTATGAAAATAACCTAAGTACGCTAATCTATATTTTGCAGGAATTAGAGAAAAAAGAGGAGGCTAGTTTTATTTTTAGTTCTTCTTGTACGGTGTATGGTCAAGCCGAAAAAATGCCAATTACGGAGGATGCTCCTGTTCAAACAGCAATGTCACCTTACGGAAATACTAAGCAAATAGGAGAAGAAATTATTATTGATACGGCCAAGGTTACTAATATCAATGCTATTTTATTGCGTTATTTTAACCCGATAGGTGCACATCCTTCTGGGGAAATTGGTGAGTTGCCTCTTGGAGTACCTCAAAATCTTGTCCCTTTTATCACACAAACAGGAATGGGTATCAGAACTGAACTATCTGTTTTTGGTCATGATTATCCTACACCTGATGGAACCTGTATTCGCGATTATATACATGTTGTAGATTTGGCGAAAGCCCATGTTATTGCATTACAACGCTTGTTAAATAAAAAGAATTTAGAAAAAGTGGAAGTTTTTAACTTAGGAACAGGTACAGGAAGCTCCGTTCTTGAAGTTATTTATTCATTTGAAAAAGGGAGTGGTAAAAAATTGCCTTATAAACTTGTTCCGCGTCGTGAGGGTGATGTGATCGAAGCATTTGCCAATACGGATAAAGCAAATAATGTATTAGGTTGGAAAGCAGAGTCAACACTTGACGAAGCAATGGCTAGTGCATGGGCTTGGGAACAGAAAGTTAGAAAATAGAAGTATGATAAAGAAAAATATGCTGTTTTTGAGTTTAATTTTTATAGTATCATGTAAAAGTTATGATGTAAAAAAAAATAATATGCCAATTCAAAAACAGTTTACTTTGTCTGGTGAAAAAACAATTGTTATTGGGCACCGTGGCACGCCTGGGTATTTGCCAGAGCATACTATAGAAGGGTATACCAATGCAATAAAAATGGGGGCTGATTTTATTGAACCCGATTTGGTTGTAACCAAAGACGGCTTCCTTGTTGTTCGCCATGAACCCATGTTGTCAGGAACAACAAATGTTTCAGAAATGCCCGAGTTTGCTTCTAAAAAAACAACCAAAAACATTGATGGAAAACAAATAACGGATTGGTTTGTGTCTGACTTTACCTTGGCAGAGATAAAAAAATTGCGTGCGAAACAGGCTTTTGCCGAAAGGCCACAAGAATTCAATAACTTGTATTTAATTCCTACATTTGAAGAAGTTATTGCTTTGGCAAAACAAAAATCAAAAGAGTTAGGAAGGACCATTGGGATTTATCCAGAAACAAAACACCCTTCATTTCATGAAGCGCTAAACTTACCTATTACCGATAAATTATTAACGGCATTAGAAGTAGCTGGCTGGAATAATAGTGAGGCTCCAGTATTTGTTCAATCTTTTGAAGTTTCTAACTTACAATACATTAGATCCAAATCAACTGTAAAAACCATTCAGTTGTTAAGTTGCACAGATGTTGCTTTAAACGGGGACTTAATTTTTTCAGTACCTAAAGGAGAATTGATTTCTGATGGAATGCCTTATGATTGGTATTTAAAAGGGGATACTAGAGATTTTGGATTTTTCATCACGCCCAAAGGATTGGATTTTGTAAAAACCTACGCCACTGGAATTGGTCCTTGGAAACCTTTTATTATTCCTTATACAGCAACTGACGTAAATAAGGATGGTATTGCAGATGATAAAAATGCCGATGGTAAAATTAATGAAGCCGATAAAATGGCATTACCGCCTACAAGCTTAATTAATGAAGCACATAAAAGAGGATTGCAAGTGCATGCCTATACTTTTAGAAATGAAAGCCATCGTTTGTTAAGTGATTACAATAACAACCCCCTTTTAGAATATCAAGCTTTTTATAGGCTAGGTTTGGATGGGGTGTTTTCTGACTTTACAGATACGGCTATTCAAGCGAGGTCATTGGATTTAAAATAGGTTGATACCCATATTAAAATAAAAAAGGCTGTCAATTGACAGCCTTTAATTCCATTATTTTGAAACTGCTTCTTTCATTTTTTCACCAGCTTCATCCATTTTTGCAGCTCCTTTTTCAAGAGTTTCTCCAACTTTTACTTTAGTGGAGTCAACCGCAGCATCAATTTTGACCGCAGCTGTATCCATTGCTTCATCCATTTCGTCGCCAACAGCTTCTGTGGCTTCTCCCATTTTATCTTGTGTTTTTTCTTTACAAGAGGTCATTAATGCCAAGACAAGGGCTAAACTTAAAAGTACTTTTTTCATTTTTTTTAATGTTTTGATAATTAATTGTTTTAGAAGAACAAGAGTGTTAAATGTACAACTTTTTACTCAAAAAAGTTTTTTTAGAAATTATCACAAAAAAAAATCCTCACAAAAATTAATTTATGAGGATGATATTGAAGCCTGTTTTAAATTAAAATAGGAGTTGAATATTAATTAAGCATTTGCTGTAACCGCTTCTTTGTCGATTTTCCCAATCAAACCTGCTAATACTTTTCCGGGACCCACTTCAGTAAATAAAGTAGCTCCATCTTTTATCATTTGTTGTACTGATTGCGTCCATTTCACAGGAGCAGTCAATTGTATGATTAAGTTTTTCTTGATTTCATTGGCGTCAGAAACTGCAGTTGCAGTAACATTTTGATACACTGGACAAATAGGAGTAGAGAACGTAGTTGCTTCAATAGCCGCTGCTAGTTCTTCTCTTGCTGGTTCCATCATTGGGGAGTGAAAAGCACCACCTACAGGTAATAATAATGCGCGTTTTGCACCTGCTGCTTTCATTGCTTCACAAGCTTTTTCAACTGCAGTTGTTTCTCCAGAAATTACTAGTTGTCCAGGGCAGTTGTAGTTTGCAGCCACAACAACTCCGTCAATTGAGGCACAAACTTCTTCAACAATATTGTCTGCAAGTCCTAAAACTGCTGCCATTGTTGAAGGTTTGATTTCGCATGCTTTTTGCATTGCCAAGGCTCTTTGAGAAACTAATTTTAATCCGTCTTCAAATGATAAAGCACCGTTAGCTACTAATGCTGAAAATTCACCTAATGAATGTCCCGCTACCATTTCAGGTTTGAAATCAGCTCCTAATGTTTTTGCTAAAATAACCGAATGCAAGAAAACAGCTGGTTGTGTCACTTTAGTTTCTTTCAATTCTTCAGCAGTTCCTTCAAACATGATGTCTGTAATGCGGAAACCTAAAATTTCATTTGCTTTCTCAAATAATTCTTTGGCTAATGGAGAGTTTTCATATAAGTCTTTTCCCATTCCTGTGAATTGCGCTCCTTGACCTGGAAATACGTATGCTTTCATATTTTTTATTTAAAGTTTAAGGTTTAAGTTCTTTAAATTACAACAACAAAACCGACTGCAAAAATAGTATTTTTTTTAGGAGCACCAACAATAGTTGTTTTTTGGAACACTTCTCCTGCTGTTCGCTACAATCTCTGCGAGGATTTTCGCTGCCATCAGGGCTAAATATAGCGAACTTTAATTTCAACACATAAAAAAAGCGGTGCTCGACACAACGCTTTTGCAATAGAATTGCATTTTTTTGAAATAGGAATTTTAAATAAAACTACAGCGTAATTGATTGTACAATTTGTAACAATTCATTGTTTAAATCGGTGTTTGTAATTCCTTCTTTTTCGTCAAAATTTTCATGGAAACTAGGTAAAGAAAAACTTCCTTTTACCACTGCGCCTTGAAAAGGGAAACGATTTTTTGCTATTTCTAAAACAGAAGCTCCACCTCTTGGCCCTGGTGAAGTTGCCATGATAAGCGTTTGTTTTTCTTGGAATGTTTTAGAATGGATTCTTGATGTCCAATCAAAAATATTTTTAAAAGCAGTAGAGTATGCACCATTGTGTTCTGCAAATGAAATGACTAGCAAATCAGCGCTCCCTAGTTTAGCAAAAAAATCCTTGGCTAATTCTGGAATCCCATTTGCTGTTTCTTTGTCCATAGAAAAAATGGGCATTTCATAATCATTCAAATCCAAAACTTCAACAGTTGCATTTTTAAATTGCTCGGCAGCATAAACTGCCAATTGTTTGTTTATAGAGGTAGTACTTGATGAAGCACCAAAAGCGATAATTTTTTTCATTTTATTTGTTTTTGTAATAAGTCAAAGCACCCGAAGGGCATTTATTTACGGTTTCAATTATTTTTTCAGTCGAAGAGCCTTCAATTTTTATCCAAGGTTTCTCTTTGGGTTGAAATACATCTGGATTGTTTCTAACACAGTTTCCAGAATGAATGCATTTCCCAGATTGCCATACAACGGTAACTTCACCATTGGTATATTCTTTTTTAATGTCTTTTGGATCCATAATTATAGTGTTGTATTGATTATAATATTGTTTTTTAATATTTTAGAAACGGGACATTTTTCAGCAATTATTAAAAGCCTTTTCTTAATGTCTTCTTCAATATCCTTTGAAAAACTAATGGAGCGTGAAATTGTTGTAGTCAGCTCGGGATCGTTTTCTTGGTAAAAGTTTAAAGAAACATTTATTTCTGGAATATCCCAACCTTTGCGGTCAATATACATTCGTAAAGTAGATAACGTACAGCCTGCTAGTGATGCTAGGAGTGTAGAGTAAGGATCTGGACCAAGATCTTTTCCTTCAATACTATCGGGCTCATCCATTATAAGTTTACCGTTTCGCCATGTGATAGTACAGAAATACTTTTGAGTTCCAATATGTCCAGTAATGTTATTCTCTAATACATTTTCCATGTTATAATACGTCGTTTAAAGTCGTATTTTTATCAAAAACATTTTTGGCAAATGGGCATAAAGGGAGAATTTTAATTCCTCTTTCGCGTGCATAAGCAACAGCACTTTCGACCATTTGTTTTCCGAATCCCTTTCCGTTTTGGTTCGAGTTGACTTCAGTATGATCAATAATAATTTGGTGCTCACCTGCAAAAATAAATGTCATTTTAGCTTGAAGCTTCCCTTCATTTTCTATGTAGAAAAAACCTTTTTTATCGTTTACTTCTAGTTTTATATCCTGTGTCATCGTTTCTTTTTTACTTTATAAAGTTAATATTTCATTGGAACTTCCATTAATAAAATTTCAGCCTCAGTTGTCATTTTTATTTCTAATGAATTGACATCCCAAATTCCAAAACCATCACGAGTTTCTAATTCTTGTCCGTTAATGGTCAACTTACCAGAAAGGATAAAGGCATAAACGCCATTTCCTTCTTTTTTTAGATCATAAGTAACAACACTGTCTTTGTCAAATTTACCCAAATGAAACCAAGCATCTTGATGAATCCATACGCCATCGTCTTCTGGATTTGGTGATAGGATTTGTTGTAATTTATTATTACGATCTTCTTTATTTAAAGAGATTTGTTGGTAACGAGGAGTGACATTGCGTTTGTTTGGAAAAACCCAAATTTGTAATGACTTTGTTTTTAAATCGGCATTAGGATTGAATTCACTGTGTTGGATTCCGGTTCCAGCACTCATTACTTGCACATCTCCATTTTTGATTGTAGCGGCATTTCCCATGCTGTCTTTGTGTGCTAAATCACCTTCTAGCGGAATAGTGATGATTTCCATATTATCGTGTGGATGCGTTCCAAAACCCATTCCTTCTCCTATAATATCATCGTTTAAAACGCGAAGTGCGCCAAATTGTACTCTTTCAGGATTGTACCAACTTCCAAAACTAAAACTAAAATTAGCTTTCAACCATCCGTGATCAGCATGTCCTCTTGTATTCGCTTTATGTAAAACTGTATTTTTCATCTTGTATAAATTTAGTGATTTTTATACTACAAATTTACAAATAGTGAAGGGGGAAAGCACTTAACCTAGATTAAGAAAAGGAGTGCAGGATAAAAAGGGTTCCGTAAATAACTACTTTCTAAGTAGTCGAGATTTCATTTTGCTAAAAAATTCAGGAGTAACACCTATATAGGATGCAATTTGTTTTTGAGGAACTTTTTGAATAAGTGTTGGGTATCTTTTGCAAAATTTCTCAAAGCGCTCTTCAGCAGATAGGCTTAAGTTGTCCATTAAACGCTCTTGATTGGCTACCAATGAATTTTCGGTTAGGATTCTAAAAAAGCGCTCTAGTTTTGGTATTTTGCTGTATAATAGTTCTTGATTTTCTTTAGAAAGAAAAACAATTTCAGCATCTTCTAGTACTTCAATAAAAAGATTTCCTGGCTTTTGTGATATTAAACTATACATATCTCCAATCCAATAGCCTTCACAGGCAAAATTAAGTACATGCTCTACTATATTATCATTGATATTAAAGCTTCTCAACAGTCCAGAATTTACAAAATAGGAATGGGTACAAATTTCTCCTGAGTTCAATAAAATAGTTTTTGCCTTAAAATGGTGTACTTCAATTTTGGATAAAAATAGTTGTTGCTCCTCAGGTGTGAGTAGGATGTGTTTTGCAATATTTTGAAGTATTAAAGGCATCTTATAAGGTTTCAGATGCTAAGATAATAGTTTTTAATAAAATTCGTTTGCTTGTTTTATAACGAATAATTTTTAAACATATAAATCCATAATAATCTAGAAAAACGGATATTAAAAGAAGCCATTGCTATGATTACAAAGGCGATGATAGCAATAATACGTAAGTCGAATGTTTCTACAAAGAAAAATTGGGCTATAACGTAGGTCGCAATTGATTGTGCAACAGTTAGTCCATAATTGACATACATGGCGCCAAAAAAGTAACCGGGTTCTTTCTCGAATTTATAGTGGCAGTGAGAGCAACTTTGATTCATCTTTGGAAACCCAATGTTAAAAAAGATGCTTTTTTCATTGAAAACCTTACCTTTATTACAGTGAGGACATTCATTATTTAGGATGTGAACAAGTGAATTTGCCATTTTATTTTTTTTTTCAAAGGTATTCCATCATTCTCTTCTAGCTATTTTATATATTCGCTAGTTATAGCACAATAAAGACATTTTGTACAGTATGAAAAAATACCCTATTTACAACATACAACAGTTCAATTGCAATTCAGTCAACAGTGATTTTTATATCAATACGTTTAAGAATCATTTAGTGACTCATAGTTTTGTAGAAAAACCGCATCGGCATGATTTTTATTTATTAGTCTTTTTTACAGCTGGTTCAGGCAGTCACGAGGTGGATTTTGATAAGTTTAAAGTGCAACCTGGAAGTATTTTTGTTTTGCAACCAGGGCAAATGCATCACTGGAATTTATCAGAAGACGTAGATGGTTTTGTTGTTTTTTATTCAAAAGAAATGTACAATCTCTATTTTGGACAAAAAGACGTAGACAGTTTTCCTTTTTACTTTTCGGTGAACACCAAATCAGAAATTTTATTAACAGATCAAGAATCAATAGCACTACAGCCGTTGTTTAAAATGATGCTTGCGGAAAGTTTAGAATATAAAATTTTTAAACAAGACAAAATCTTGAATTTATTGGATTGTATTCATATTGAATTGGCTCGAAAATACAATGAGACCGTAGTACCTGAAGTACATGCCTACAATAGTAAAATCAAGCAATTTGGGCAATTAGTAGAAAAAAAATTTATTGATGAAAAAGCAGCCTCTTTTTATGCAGATGCACTGAATATTAGCTTAAAGCATCTCAATAGAATTTGTAATGAAATCCTAAAAAAGACAACGACTCAGGTTATAACAGACAGAATAATTCTGGAAGCAAAACGCATGTTGATGAATAAAAACTTAACCATAAACGAAATCGCTACCAAATTAGGTTACGATGATTACTCTTATTTTGTGCGTTTGTTTAAGAAAAATACTTCGATGACTCCAAAGGGATTTCGACTATCAAAGCAATAATTTAATAATGAACTTCTATTAATGCGGCTGCTTCTTTGGCACGTTCTACAATTTCTTCAATAGGGGTTTCTAAGGTGTCATTTGTTAATGCCACTCCCATTCTTCTGTACGGACGTGATGTGGGTTTGCCAAAGATTCTAAAATCAGTTTTTGGTAAAGCGGCTATTTTTTCTAGTCCAATAAATGTTGGATTTGTACTGTTTTCCGAAGCTAAAATTACCGCACTGGCTCCTGCTTTTTCAAGTGTAATTCCAGAAATCGGTAAACTTAAGATGGCTCGTAAATGCAATTCGAATTCATTGAAATTTTGTGTTCCTGCGAGTGTTACCATTCCAGTATCATGTGGGCGAGGGGAGAGTTCAGAGAAATAGACCCCATCATCGGCCAAGAAAAACTCTACACCAAAAAGTCCAGCACCACCAAGTGCTTCGGTTACTTTTTCGGCCATGTCTTGTGCTTCATACAAGGCTGCATCCGATATTCTAGCAGGTTGCCAGCTTTCCTGGTAATCGCCCCGTTCTTGTCGGTGACCAATAGGCGCACAAAACAATGTAGGATTGTTATTTTGGGTAACGGTTAATAAAGTAATCTCCGAATTGAATTTTACAAACGCTTCCACAATAACTTCTACCACATCACCACGAGAACCTTCTACAGCATAATTCCATGCTTTTTCAATATCGGCAGTTGTTTTTATAGTTGATTGCCCTTTTCCAGAGGAAGACATTAAGGGTTTTACCACACAAGGCATTCCGACAGCTTTGACCCCTTCTTGCAGTTCTTTGGCAGTTGTGGCATAACGGTATTTGGCTGTTTTTAATCCCAATTCTTTAGCAGCGAGATCGCGAATGGCTTTGCGATTCATGGTAAAGTTAGCCGCTTTTGCTGATGGAACTACTGTAATTCCTTGCTTCTCATAATCATAAAAACGTTCGGTACGAATGGCTTCAATTTCAGGAACAATAAAATCAGGTTGGTGTTTGGCTACAATACGATCGAGTTCGACTCCATCAAGCATATTGATAACTTCAAATCCATGAGCTACTTGCATGGCGGGTGCGTTTTCATAACTGTCAACGGCAATTACGGTTTGCCCGATGCGCTGCGCTGCGATTACAAATTCTTTTCCTAATTCACCTGAACCTAGCAATAGTATTTTCATGTTTTTGTTATCTTTATTGAGATAGTAAAAGTAAATAAATCAATTTTTATTCCTTCCAATTCATGAATTATTTTCTTAATAATACGTACTTAAAGTAGAATTTGCGTGAGGGATAGTAGCGGCATCCTTTTATGTAGCGGAGCGGAATAAAAGATATAGCGAATAGCCCGACCCTTTTTGGGTCACGCCCAAAAAAAATACCTCAAGAAAATTTCCTGAGGTATTTAGTATGTGTAAAAGTCGGTTTGTAGACTTTAAGATGTTTTATTATAGTGCTAATGCATCTTTGATTCTTTTTAATGCTTCTTTCAATATCTCGTCGCTAGTGGCGTAAGAGAAACGGATACAGTCAGGGTTTCCAAAAGCATCACCTGTTACCGTAGCTACATTAGCTTCGGCTAATAGGTACATAGATAAATCCATTGCATTTTTGATTTCAGTACCTTTTAATGTTTTTCCGAAGAAAGAAGAAACGTCAGGAAATACGTAAAATGCTCCTTCTGGAACGTTGATTTTTACTCCTGGAATTTCTTTCAATAAACCAACTACTAAATCTCTACGAGAATGAAAAGCGTCAACCATGTGTTTCAAAACCGATGGATCAGCATCGACTGCCGTAATTGTAGCACGTTGTGCAATACTGTTAGCTCCTGAAGTTACTTGACCTTGAATTTTGGTACACGCTTTAGCGATAAATTCAGGTGCTCCAATGTAACCAATACGGTATCCTGTCATAGCAAAAGCTTTGGCAACTCCGTTTACAGTTATCGTTTTGTCAAACATTCCTGGGATAGAACCAATACTACAAAAAGTTCCTGAGAAATTGATGTGCTCATAAATTTCATCAGCAACAACATATACGTTAGGGTGTTTTTCTAATACTGCAGCAAGAGCTGTTAACTCCTCACGGTTGTAAACAGATCCTGATGGATTACAAGGAGTTGAGAACCACATCATTTTTGTTTTTGGTGTGATTGCTGCTTCTAGTTGCGCTGGAGTGATTTTGAAATCAGTTTCGATAGAAGTAGGAACTTCTACAGGAACTCCTCCAGATAATTTTACGATTTCGAAATATGAAACCCAGTATGGAGCTGGTAAAATAACTTCGTCACCATCGTTCAACATTACTTGTGCAATGTTGTACAAAGATTGTTTTGCTCCTGTTGAAACTACAATTTGAGATGGTTTGTACTCTAAATTGTTGTCTCTTTTGAATTTTCGGCAAATTGCTTCTTTCAAATCACCGTATCCTTCAACTGGAGAATAAGTGCTATAATTATCGTCAATAGCTTGTTTTGCTGCTTCTTTGATGAAGTCAGGTGTATTAAAGTCAGGTTCCCCTAAACTTAAACTGATGATGTCTTTTCCTTGTGCTTTTAATTCTCTAGCTAAAGCAGCCATTGCTAATGTTTGTGAAGTCGCTAGATTGTTAATTCTGTCTGAAAGTGGATTCATTAAAAATAGTGTTGAATTCCCTGAATACTGTCTTAATTTAGGGAGGTTAATGATTAGTTTTTAGTTTTATTTTGTTGTAGAGACGCAAATTGCGTCTTTACATTATATCATTTCTGGTTTCATTCCTAAATCTTTCAAATGCTTAAAGTGCGCAATTACAGCTGAACGCATTGTTTTGTATTCGTAATAAGGAAGGTTGCACTCTTGTGCTGTTTCTTTTACGATTTTCGCAATTTTTCCGTAATGGACATGACTAATATTTGGGAAGATATGGTGTTCAATTTGGTGGTTTAATCCTCCAGTATACCAATTTACGATAGCATTTTTTGGAGCAAAATTAGTGGTAGTGAACAATTGGTGAATGGCCCAGGTGTTATCCATTTCGCCTAATTCATTTGGTGATGGATTAGTCGTTTCTTCTACAACATGTGCCAATTGGAATACAACACTTAGTATTAATCCAGCAGTATAATGCATTACAAAAAATCCTATTAATACTTTCCACCAAGTGATTCCAATAACAATTGGCAACACAATCCAGATAGAAACATAGATGATTTTTGTGATAATTAATGTGGTCCAAAGTATTTTTGGGCTCTTGGCTTCACCATAAGATAGTTTTCTTTTTAGGTAACTTCTCATTTGCTTGAAATCAGTTGTTAAAGCCCAATTAAAAGTAAGTAAGCCGTATAAAAAGACAGAGTAATATTGTTGAAAACGGTGGAAATTATGCCACTTTGCGTCTTTTGTAAAACGAATAATTCTTCCTGCATCTAGATCTTCATCATGACCGGGAATATTAGTATAGGTATGGTGCAGTACATTATGCTGTACTTGCCAGTTGTGAACATTTCCTGCCAAAACATAAATGGTTCCTCCCATAAATTTATTAACCCAACCTTTGTTAGAATATGAACCATGATTTCCATCATGCATTACATTCATTCCTACTCCGGCCATTCCTATTCCCATAACTATGGTTAATAGAAGGTGTGCCCAGAAAGGCATGTCTAATGTTAAAATCAAGAAGTAAGGAGCTAGAAAAACGGTAATAAGAATTATCGTTTTTAAATAAAGCCTCCAGTTTCCTGTTTTTTGGATGTTATTTTCCTTGAAGTAATTGTTCACCCGCGAGTTAAGTGTTCTGAAGAACTTCAGTTTATCTTGTTTTGCAAATGTAGGTGCAGTATTATTCATAAGTAATTGTAATAAGTTCCAAAGATAATTATTAAAATTTTCAACTCTGCAAAATTGAGTTAAATATTTCAGAGTTAAAAATAGTACTTTTGTTAAAAAATTAGAACGATGGATGAGATTATTAAGTATTTTCCTTATTTAACTGAGATTCAAAAAGAACAATTCGCAAAATTGGATTTTTTATATCACGATTGGAATGAAAAAATAAATGTTATTTCTAGAAAAGATATAGACGCTTTATATACTAAGCATATTTTGCATTCACTTGGAATTGCAAAAGTTATGAAATTTGAACCAGGAACTTTTGTTCTCGATGTGGGCACTGGTGGAGGATTTCCTGGAATTCCTTTGGCGATTCTTTTTCCTGAAACGCGTTTCTTTTTGATAGATATAATTGCCAAGAAAATAAAAGTAGTTCAAGGAGTTGTTGATGCATTAGAATTAAAAAATGTAAAAGCAGAACAATTACGTGCTGAAAATGTGAAGGGAGACTTTGATTTTATCGTAAGTCGTGCCGTTACGAATATGCCAGATTTTGTTTCTTGGGTGAAAACCAAAATAAAAAAGCAACAGAAACACGCTTTGAAAAACGGAATCTTATACCTTAAAGGAGGAGATTTAACCGAAGAGTTGAAGGATTTTCCTAAGGCAACAGAATATAATTTAGCCGACTTTTTTGAAGATGAATTCTTTGAAACCAAGAAGGTGGTGCATTTACCATTGAAGTTTGTGGTTTAATACAATGAATTAACATTATATTCGAAAATTAAATTCAGAAATAACTATCCCTACAAAGACTTTGTGTTTTTGTAGGGTTTCTTTTTTTATCCAAATTTTGTAACATTCGAAAGTTTCAACTGTCTTATTATTTAGCTGATAATTAAAACCGGAGAACAATGAAAAAAATATCTAGACGCACTTTTGTACATAATTTTGGTATTGGAGTTGGGGCAACAACAGTAATGGCATCATTGCCTTCATTTATGAGCTTGGCTGAAAATAATAGTGCCATTCATGACGAAAAAAAACTGAATATTGCTCTTATCGGATTGGGTCGTTATGCAGGATATTTAGCCGAGGGATTACAAGTTTCTAAATATTGTCGTTTAGCGGGAATTGTAACAGGAACACCTTCAAAAGCTGTAGATTGGGGAAAGAAATACAATATTCCAGAGAAAAATAAATACAATTATCAAAATTTTGATAGCATCATTCACAACAAAGACATTGATTTGGTCTATGTGGTTTTGCCTAATGCGATGCACAAGGAATATGTGATTAGGGCTGCAAAGGCAGGAAAACATGTTATTGTAGAGAAACCTATGGCAGTTACGGCTAGTGATTGTCAAGAAATGATTGACGCTTGCGAGAAAGCGGGTGTTCAATTAGCCGTTGGTTATCGTTTGCATTACGAACCGTATAATTTAGAGATGAAACGATTGGGTCAAGAAAAGGTTTTTGGTCAAGTGCGTTTAATAGAAACTTCTTTAGGTTATAATACAGGCGATACGATTGATTGGCATCAAAAAAAGGCATTGTCGGGAGGTGGGCCGTTGGTTAATTTAGGAATTTATTGCATTCAAGCGAGTCGTTATATACTGGGTGAAGAACCTATTTCGGTAACGGCGCAATTTGGCCCCATTACTAATAAAATTAAATATGCCGAGGTTGAAGAATCGATTACATGGCAAATGAATTTTCCAAGTGGTGCAGTTAGTAACTCCGCTAGTACTAATAATTGTGGAGTTGATAGGTTATTTGCATCGGCTGATGATGGTTTTTTTGAATTAAGTCCTGCTATAAGTTACGGACCATTTAAAGGGAGAACTAGTAATGGAGAATTGAATTTCCCTGAAATAAATCAACAGCAAACGCAACTTGATGAAATAGGAAAATTGATTTTAGAAAATAAAAAATTACCTAGTCATATTACTGGAGAAGAAGGAATAAAGGATGTCCGAATTATAGAAGCTATTTACGAAGCTGCCGAAACGGGCAAAAAAGTTTCTTTAAAATAAAAACCCACAAGAACACTATTGGTTCTTGTGGGTTTTGTTATTTTTAAAAGTACTTTGAACCTTTATATTTTGCGATCTATTCTCCCAAAAATGGGTATCTGTAATCAACTGGAGTAACAAAAGTTTCTTTGATAGTTCTAGGAGAAGCCCAACGCAATAAGTTCAATGGAGAACCTGCCTTGTCATTTGTTCCTGAAGCTCTTGCTCCACCAAATGGTTGTTGACCTACAACAGCACCTGTTGGTTTATCATTGATATAGAAGTTACCAGCAGCATTTTGTAATTTTACGGTTGCTACTTCAATTGCATAACGATCTTGACTGAAAACAGCTCCCGTTAATGCATATTCAGATGTAGTATCTACTAATTCCAGTGTTTCTTCCCATTTCGCATCTTCGTAAACGAAAATAGTCATTACTGGTCCGAATAATTCAGTTGCCATTGTGGTGTAATGAGGGTTTGTTGTTACGATAACTGTAGGCTCAATAAAATATCCCACTGATTTGTCGTAGTTTCCTCCAACGATGATTTCAGCATCTGCATCTTTTTTAGCTTGGTCAATAAAACCAGCTAATTTATCAAATGAACCTTCATGAATAACAGCTGTGATAAAGTTACCAAAATCTTCTGGAGAACCCATTTTCATTGATTTTACATCAGTGATAATTTGTTCTTTAATCGCTGGCCACAAACTTTGTGGTACATAAGCTCTAGAAGCTGCTGAACATTTTTGTCCTTGAAATTCGAAAGCGCCACGTACAATTCCAGTAGAAACTTGTTTCGCATTAGCGCTAGGGTGTGCAATGATAAAATCTTTACCACCAGTTTCTCCCACAATTCTTGGGTATGTTTTATAGTGGTGAATGTTTGTTCCAATTTTTGCCCAAATGTCTTTGAAAACATGAGTTGAACCTGTGAAATGCAATCCTGCAAAATCACGACTTGCAAGAACCGTATCCGTAACCATTAACGCATCACCAAAAACAACATTGATAACTCCATCAGGAACTCCTGCTTCTTTGAATACTTCAATAATAATTTGTGCTGAGAATACTTGGCTATCACTTGGTTTCCAAATCACTACGTTACCCATCATGGCAGCACTTGCAGGAAGATTAGCAGCAATTGCTGTAAAGTTAAATGGAGTAATCGCGTATACAAATCCTTCTAGGGGTCTGTATTCTAGACGGTTCCACATATCTGAAGTAGACGTTGGTTGATCTCCGTATATTTGAGTCATAAACTCTACGTTAAAACGTAAAAAGTCAATCAGCTCACAGGAAGCATCAATTTCTGCTTGGTGTATATTTTTAGATTGCGCAATCATTGTTGCAGCATTGATTCTAGCTCTGTAAGGTCCTGCAATTAGTTCAGCTGCTTTTAAGAAAATAGCTGCACGTTGTTCCCAAGCCATGTTTGCCCATGCTGTTCTAGATTCTAAAGCATTAGCAATAGCTTTCTCAACATGTGATTTTTCAGCAAGGTGGTATGTTCCTACAATATGTTTGTGGTCGTGAGGAGCCGACATGTTTTTTGTATTTCCAGTTCTAATTTCTTCGCTTCCAATATATAGAGGGACATCGATTTTAGAATTCCACATTTTAGTGTAAGCTGCTTGTACGGCTGCTTTTTCAGGTGAATTTGGTGCATACCCTTTTACTGGTTCGTTTACCGCTTTTGGTACGTGAAAAAATCCTTTTAGCATGATATTGTAATTTTTTAATCTGTTTAAATACAGATAAGATTAGACATTCAAAGATAGATAATTGCACTAAATGTTGCGAATAATTTATTGCACAACAAAAGTACAAAGGATAATTTAAAAAATTGATAAAGAAAGTATAAGAAAAACGAAATATATTCTAAAGAAACAAAATAGATTAATTTAAAGCAAATGGTGCACTTAATCTAAAGGTAGGAACAAATACTTTAAAGGTTTTTGTAGTAGTGAAATTAATCATATTGAAGTACCCTTTCATAGCTCCATAAGGCGAAGCTAAAAGACAACCAGAACTATACGTGTGAAGCTCACCAGGTTTTAAAACGGGTTTTTTTCCTATTATGCCTTCACCGTCAACTATTTCTATATCATTTAATGAATCAAAAATTTCCCAATGACGAGAAGTTAGTTGAACCGAATCCTTACTGTGGTTCTCAATTGTAATCTCGTAACTAAAGGCAAAATGAATCTTATAGTTTTTGAAGTAAGTGCCTTCAAAACTAGTCAAAACGGAAATTTTTATGCCTCTTGTAATTTGAGAAACCATCTTAAAGTATTTAATACGTGTTTAATAGCAACAAAATTACGAAATTTTGATTTTGTAGAGCTATTTTTCGCAATGTTTTTTAGTTTATGATGTTTATCGAACTAGCGGTTCCTTTGCCAATAACCTTGTCGTAGCGATCGGTATTTTCTCTGTAATATACTAAAACGGAGTAATTATTCTCGGTTTGATAAAAATTTCCATCTATTGCATTTTCATAATCGATGTTTCCTTTCGTATCAGATACTACATATTCATAATTGGTAAATCCTTGTTTTATTAGCAACGCTTTTTCATAAATCCCTTTTTTAGCATTGTAATCCATCTTGTATTCTGGGGCCAAACTATAGTTGTTGAACATCCCGTTGATGTAAATGTCTTTGTTTATTCTAAAAGTAGGTGCGGAAAGACTAAAATAAACCCATGCATAATCGGCTTCGATTTCATTATTTTCAGCATTGATATTACGAACTAGAAAACGACCATCTATATCTTCCCGTAAAGAGTAAGGGAAATTTGTTCGGGCGTTATTAGTATATAAATAGGCACCATAAATATCAGTGCTTGAATCCACATTAGCTACATTATTATTGGCCACTTTTATGTCTTTATTCTCAAAATATAAAAATTCATTTCCCGCCCAAAACTGGGTTTCCGTGTCGTATTTATAAATTAAATCGTTACCTATCGTATATTGAGGCACTATATTTTTAATAGCATTGTTCAACTTGTCATTTTGAAATAGTACTACTTTAATATTTTTTAAGGGATTTTGAAAGTTGATTGTAGTTGATTTTATAGAAAACTCTAGATTGTGTTTATATTCTAAATTGGCTACTGTTCGGGCTCTTTTTATTTGAATTGGAACGGTTACCAAGTCTTCGTAAAGAATAAATTTTCTAGAAAAAACAACTTCTTTATTTTCATTTAAAATCTTCAATATATAATTTCCGCTAAGTCGTAATTGTTGGGTGTATTGATTGGGAATGGAAAGATTGTAGTGAGAGTATATCTGTAAAGTATTAAAAGAATTACTGTAATCTTGAATTCTTTGGTTGTCGAATCCTAGTAAGTAATCGTTTTTTGGTATTTCTGAAGGTGCCCAATTGTAATCACAATGGATAATTTCATAGTAATAATCAGCTTCATTTCCGTATAAGTCATCAAATTGTAATTGAAACCCACTACCCAATTCAAAAACAGGAATTGTATTTTGATTATTTTGGATAAAAGAAACCGTCTTGATATTAAATGGGGGAGCAACTTCAGTTTCTACTTGAGCAGAAGCTGAGGTGATTATAAAAAGCAATATTATTTTTCGAAAAAAAGAGTAGAGCATGTTTTCTATAGTTGCTAGAATGTAAATATAAGAATTTAAGCCATACTAATAGCGTATCAAAGAGCATGCTAAACTATAAATAGTTTCCCCTTTTTACTTATTTGAAGCAAACTGGGATGATTTCTCCTTTAGCTAAACAGTATTTTTCTACTAATTCTAGTGCAATTGTATTGGTGTAATCTTCTTCGATTACTTTAAAACCAATGCTTCTTAACTTATCAAAATAATCCCGACCGTAAATACGTACATGATCGTATTGCCCGAAAATTTCAGCACGTTTTTTTTGATCTGTAATTGTATCGTCAGCAAAAGTTACCGCGCGTTTCAAATCTTGTGGGATTTGCAAAATAGCCATTCCGCCTGGTTTTAGTACGCGATACAATTCTTGCATGGCCTTTGTGTCATCCGGAATGTGTTCTAGAACATGATTACATAAAATAACATCGTACTGATTGTCCTCAAAAGGCAAATCACAAATATCTGCTTTTACATCTGCCAAAGGTGAAAATAAATCGGTTGTGGTGTAATCTAGATTTTTTTGGTTTCTAAACAATTTATAAAATGCTTGTTCAGGAGCAAAATGCAAGACTTTTAATGCTGAATTCATTTCAGTATCTCGTAATTTAATTCTGTTTGTATTTGTAACAGAGGAACCTGAAACGAGTTCAGGTTTAAAAAAATCAGTCTTTTCATTTAAGTACAACCATAATAAACGGTGTCTTTCTAAAGAAAGCGTACTTGGCGAAAGAACATTATTTCGTTGCGTTCCATACCCATACGGCAAGAAAGTTTTAAAACTTTTTCCGTCAATAGGATCAGTAAAAGCAGTTCCTTTTAAGGCCAAAGCCAAAACAGGTCTCGCTACATAACTTAAACGAATAAGAATAGGACGAGGGATGGTATTGAGTACGAGTTTGAATAGTTTTTTCATATTTATTTCGCAAGAATCTTTGTAAAAAAGTTTAAGTTTTACTTCAATGACCTTAAATGTCTTAAATGGTAAGTTATTTACAAACCATATAAGACATTTAAGGCCATATAAGTTTTTAATAAATTCGGATTTATATTTTATAAAACTAATGGCACTTTTCTAAATTCATCTTCTTCATTACTCACAATGCCTAATGCTTGATATACATAAGCAAACGTAGAAAGGATCTCTGGTTTGCCATCAATTAAAGCCACATCATGTTCAAAATGAGCACTTGGTTTCCCATCAGCAGTTAAGATTGTCCAACCGTCTTTTAATTGTTTGATATTTCTAGTTCCTAAATTAATCATAGGTTCAATAGCAACAACCATTCCTTCGACAAACAGTTTTCCGCGACCGCGTTTTCCGTAATTAGGCATCTCAGGATCTTCATGCATTTTTTGCCCTAAACCGTGTCCTACTAATTCGCGAACCACACCATAACCATGAGATTCTGTATATTTTTGGATAGCATTTCCAACATCTTCCACACGATTCCCAGCTTTAAATTCGCGGATACCTACGTACAAAGATTCTTTGGTAACTTGTAATAATTTTTTTGTTTCAGGAGAAACTTCACCTATTTCAAAAGAATAAGCGTGGTCTCCGTGGTATCCATTTTTAAATGCACCACAATCAACAGAGATAACGTCACCACTTTCTAAAGGCGTATTATTTGGAATTCCGTGTACCACTTGTGCGTTCGGACTCATACATAATGAGTTTGGAAAACCATATAAACCAAGGAAACTAGGCACAGCACCATGATCACGAATGAATTCTTCGGCTAATTTATCTAAATGTAATGTAGTTACTCCTTCTTTGATTTCAGAAGCAATCATTCCTAATGTTTTCGATACGATTAAGGCACTTTCGCGCATTAACTCAATTTCTTCACGGGATTTAACTATAATCATATTTTCTAATTTTCAGTTGGCAAAAGTACGATTTTTAAATTATTTAATCAGGATTGGCCATAATTTTAAAAAGTTCAGCATTTGAGTTAAAATATCTGTTTTCTAAAGCTATTGAAGCCAGCTGAGCACTGATCAAACTGTTCTCTCTACTGTTTATTAAAAACAGTGAGCTTTCGCCAAAAGTAAACAAGCGTTCCTCTGATTTTAGCATCACAGTATAATCTTCGGCCAGTGTTTTAATAATTTTATTTTGTTTTTCCAGAGACTGAATTTCTATTTTTTGAGCACTTATTTTATTCGAAAGTTGCACGCGTTCTAGATTCAAAGTAAACTCCGATTCCTGAATTTTGTATTGTGCTAGTTTCAAACTCCCGCGTTCTTTTCGTAAAAACAAAGGAAAATAAAAGTTCAAACCAATTTTATAATTTTCAAATTGATAGTTGTCAATATAACTGGGTTCAGCGATATAAGAATAACCCACGTCAATTTTTGGCAGTAGCATATTCGCTTTTAGCTTTTTTTCCACAGTCAAAATTTCGATTTTGTTTTCAAGCGCATTAATTTTCGGGTGATTGTCCAATGTGAAATCAGAATTCACTAAATCATTTGTTTTTAATGTTTTTTGAATACTAGCATCCACAGCTGTTTCTGGAATAAGACTATCAGCTAATTCTAGCGGAATCGAATTTTCTAACCAAAGAAAGTTAGATAACTCTAGCTTGGCTTTGTTCAATTTTAATTTAGAGTCCTCCAGATTAAGCAGTCTGTTTTTTACGCTAATTCCAGCCTCGATACTGTCTATAGCACGTTTATCACCTGCTTTTATCAATGCTTTTATACCGTTGAAACGAATTTGTGCATTGCTGCTGTAGGTTTCGTATAGTTTAACTTCATTATAGGTTTTCTTCCAGTTAAAATAGGCGATAGAGGCATCATACAAAACAGCGATTGCTTGTAATTTTCGTTCAGCTTGGCTCAGTTTCAACTGAATTTTTGCCTTGCGTACATCGGCCATTCTTTGATTGATAAACAAACCTTGTCCTAGTGGCACCGTGATTCCTAAAGAGGTTAAACCTTGGTTAGGCACTGTGTTTTCAGGATTTAAGTAAATTCCGTCATTGTTGTCAAAACCCGCTTTTATTTCGATTCCGTACCAAGTAGGGATTTTAAAACTGCTGTTTAGTATTGAATAATATTCTTTGTCTTTAAATTGTTTTTCTTTAAAATCAACTTCAATTTTCGGGTCAAATCCACCGCGTGCCATCATCAAATTAGCTTGTGCTTTATTGATTTCTAAGTTGGCTGTTTTTACTAGTGGATGGTATTTCTTGACATAGCCCAAAAACTCATTATAAGTAAACTCTTTGTAAGAGTTATCGTTTGGGGATTGTCCAAAAGCAACACATCCAAAGAATAGAAAAAGGATAAGAAGTTGTTTCATTATTTTTTTTCTTTAACTGTTTTTACGTCTGTTTTATAATAATTTGGTGGAAACCCATTTAAAATTCTCCATACTTCAAACCAGATAGGCACGGTGTCTAGTAAGGCAATAGTTTCGGCACCTGAACCAATACTTATTTTTTTAGGCCAAGGAGCTTCTTCTTTGTCTGGAGCAATTAGAATTCGGTATTTTCCATTGTCACTAATGAAGTTTTCGATAGCAACAATTTTGCCGCCAAAAGTTCCATAAGAAACATCAGGCCAACCTGAGAAAACGATTGTTGGCCATCCATCAAACCAGACTCTCACTTTTTCCCCTCTATTAATTAAGGGCAAATCTATTGGGTCAACATACGTTTCAACGGCAATGTCGTACTGTGCTGGCATAATGCTCACAATAGGCGTTCCTTCTTTTACTGTTTGGCCTATTCCTGCTTGTAACACTCTGTTTACATAACCACTTTGTGGTGCTTTGATATAGTACATTCCGTTTCTAATACTATAATTTGCATATTGATTTTCTAATTTATTTACTTGTGCTTCGGTATCAAATTGATTGCTCATAGCCGTGTATTGATCGCTTTGTGCTTTGGATACTTTCTCCGCGTATTCAGCAGTAATACGGTTGGTTTCTACTTTGGAATTGATATATTCATTTTTACTAGTTAGGAATTTATTTTCCTGAGTAATAATTTTAGCTTCTACTTCTTGAAGTTTCAATTTTTTATCCTCGACATCAGTCAGTGGTTTAAGACCTTCTTTATTCAACTGTACGGCACGATCAAACTGCGTATTTGCAATCTTAAGTTGGGTTTTTACCGCTACTAAATCCATACTATCACTTTTTATTTTTAAAAGCGACTGTTTGATTTTGTTTTGTGCTTGTTCTAATTTTAGTTTTTTTTCACTTTCAATATTCTGAATTTGACCTGTCATGGTTTTTACTTTAGAACCATATGACTCCAGAGACAATTTCTTAGCATTAACTTGTTTTTGAGTATTAGCCACTAAATTTGGGTCCATATAATCCTCTTTAATTTCAGATATGAAAAGGATAGTATCCCCTTTATTGACAAAATCGCCTTCTTGCACGTACCAGTTTTCTATTCGACCTGAGATAACACTTTGTATTGATTGCGGTCTTTGGTTGGGCTTTAAAGTAGTCACAGCCCCAGAACCTGAGATGTTTTGCGTCCAAGGAAGGAATAGAATTAATATTCCCAAAATAAAAAACAAGACGATGATTTTGTTTAAAATCTTTGAATTCGAATTCAAGTTCAGGTTTTTAATTGTATTGAATTTTTTTAAACTCGGTGAATTCGTTTTGTTATTGTCAGATATGTTTAGCATAACCTATAGTGTTTTTGAGTCGTGTTGAATACGTCCGTTTTGCATGATGATTTCTCGATTGCATTTAGTTTTCCAATAAGGGTTTTTAGAGGATACAATAATGGTCCATTGGTTTTCTTTGGCAGTAATAAAATCAATAGTTTCATTGGCTACTTTTTCATCCATAGTGTCGGTTGGATCCTCATAAAATAAAATTCTCGGTTTATGAATGATGCTTCTGGCCAACAGTATTTTTTGAGCATTCGATGATGAAAGTTGTCTTCCTTCCGGGAAAATTTTTGTTTCTAAACTTTCTGGTAGTGATTTAATGTAGGATGTTAATTGTAGCCCGTCAATTGCCCACTTTAAATCTTCTTGACTGATTGAGTCATCGTTAAAAGTGATGTTTTCATGGATCGTTCCTTCAAATGGAGTTTCGCCATAAATAACACTTCCTATTTGAGAACGGTATTGTTTCAAATCGATTTTTTTGAATGTATCATCGTTGATGTAAAAACTTCCAGTTGTAGGTTTTATTAGTCCCGATAAAATTCGGATTAATGTTGATTTACCTGAGCCGTTTTCTCCGTTGATTACAATGCGTTCACCCTGTTCAATTTTCAAAGAAATGTCATTCAGAATTGTATTTTTAGAATCCGGAAATTTGAATTTTACTTTTTCAGTTTCTAAAGTGATATCTGCATAGCAGAAATTAGTATTTTCGGTATCAAACTCTTCTTCTAAACTCAAGTCAGCTACTTGACCTATTTTCTCAACCGAGGTTAGTACATCATAAAATGTTTCAAGACCAAGAATGATTTTTTCTACTGAGTTTATTACTAATAATATGATAATTTCGGCGGCAACGAATTGCCCTATATTCATTTGTTGCGATACTACTAGAAACCCGCCTATAGAAAGTAAACTCGCTGTGATTATAATTTTGAAAATAATTAATTGAGTAAATTGTCTTTTGATAACATTAAAATGTTTTTCACGATAGTTTAAATATTCACTTACTAACTGATCGTTTTTTTGAAGACCATAATCAAAGTTGAGTTGGTTTCTAAAACTATAATTATTTCGAGCCATTTCTTGTAGCCATCCTGCTACTTTATATTTATTTTTTGATTCTTTTAAACTGGTTTCTAAACCTGATTTATAGGAAAGTTTAAAGATGAAGTAAAGCAAAATAATTAACATTATTCCAAATACTATAAAATAAGGATGGTATAACGATAGAAGAATAACACCAAAAGCAATTTGTAGTAAAGCCGCCGAAAAGTCAATTAGTAATTTTGATGTACCTTTTTGAATGGTCATTGTATCAAAAAAACGATTGGCTAATTCTGGGGGATAGGTATTGTACAGTTCTTCAAATTTAATTTTAGGTAATCGAACGGCAAATTCAAATGAAGAACGAACAAATATTTTTTGTTGTAAGTTTTCTGTAATTCGCAATTGCATTAAAGATAGAATTCCAACTAGTGCTACACCCATTACGACTAGAAATATCAATACAATCCAAGAGACACTTACGCGACCCGATTGTATAAAATTAATAATAGCCTGAATGCCTAAGGGAAGTGATAAACTGATTAGTCCAGCAAAAATGGCATAAAAAAATAGTTGGGTAATGTCTTTTTTGTCAAGTGCTAATAAGTTGTAAAAGCGTTTTAGTGGAGTCATGGCCTTTTTATTTTTTTAAAATAGTTGTGATAAGATGAATGTAAAAGTCAGTTGGGCTTATTTTTTCATTACAGTTTGTAATTGTTGTCAAGTGATCTTTTAAAAAATGCTGATGGAGTGCACCTTCTATTATATTTGAAGCTAGGCTTTTTGCAAATGGATAATCAGGATTTACTTCAATGATTAAATTAACAATTCTATTAATTACTCTTTTGTAAATTAAAAAGAACCCTACTTTGTTCTCTTCATCTACTTCTTTAGTATGAAGTGTTTTTGTGAATTCAGAAATGATTATTTTATTTAAAATTAATTCATTGATGTGTTCTGTTTTTTCATCATCCTCAATTTTTTCAGTTACAACTGTGATCGCTTTTTTGAGTTTTTCAAATGGATCTTCAATATTATTTGTGGCAAAAAACAATTTATATTCCATCCAACTCCAGTACCATGAAGAAAGATAAACCAGTAATTTGTGTTTGTTTTCAAAATAGCGGTAAATAGAGCTTTCATTCGAGCCAATTTTTTCTCCTAATTTTTTAAAAGTGAAATTGTCAAAACCAATCGCGTCTATCAAAAGGATACTTTCTTGAATAATTTTTTTACCCAATTTTGATGTTTCTGGATCTTTTACATAGATGTTTTCGTTCACTTGTATTTTAATAGACGCGATCAAATCCTTCATAACTAATATTATTTAGTGCAAATATAATAGTAATACTATCAAAAACAATATTTTTCACATAAAAAAAGGCTATCCAAATAGAATAGCCTTTAATATTTAAATTTAATATGCTTTTTTACAACAATGAATGTTGAGTCATAACTGCTGGTTTTTGAATCCCCATTAATTCTAGAATTGTTGGAGCAATGTCACCTAAAACACCATCGTGAACTTCTTTTAATTCCTTATCAACTAAAATAAAAGGAACTGGGTTAGTAGTGTGAGCTGTATTTGGACTTCCATCAGGATTAATCATTGTTTCGCAATTCCCGTGATCTGCAATTACTAAAATAGTATAATCGTGAGCTAAAGCGGTCGTGATTACTTTTTCGACACATTTATCAACTGCTTCACATGCTTTGATAGCCGCTTCCATAATTCCTGTATGACCTACCATGTCGCCATTGGCAAAATTAAGACATACAAAATCTACATCTCCTTTTTCTAACTCTGGAATCAAGGCATCAGTTAATTCAAAAGCACTCATTTCAGGTTGCAAATCATACGTTGCTACCTTTGGGGAGTTTCGTAAAATTCTGTGTTCTCCTCTAAAAGGAATTTCTCTTCCTCCTGAAAAGAAAAAAGTAACGTGAGGATACTTTTCTGTTTCAGCAATTCTAATTTGAGTTTTATTGTTTTTTTCTAAAACTTCACCAAGTGTTTCGGTAATGTTGTCTTTATTGTAGACTACTTTTACATTTTTGTAGGTTTCGTCATAATTTGTAAGAGTTACATAGTACAAATTTAATTTATGCATGTTTTCTTCATGGAAATCTTGTTGAGAAAGTGCTTCGGTCAATTCGCGACCTCTATCTGTTCTAAAGTTGAAGAAAATAACAACGTCGTCTTCTTGAATAGTTGCTAGTGGTTTGTCATTATCATCAACCATGACAATTGGGTGAATAAATTCATCCGTTACTTCATCTTGGTAGCTTTTTTCAATACTTACTATAGCATTTTTTGAGGGTGTTCCTTTTCCATTAACTAATAAATCATAAGCTAATTTTACTCGTTCCCAACGCTTGTCTCTGTCCATCGCATAATAGCGTCCAATAACTGAAGCTAATTTTACAGTGGTGTTGGCAATATAGTTTTCTAAATCTTGAATGTATTTTTTTCCTGATTTAGGATCAACATCACGCCCATCAGTAAATGCGTGAACAAATACTTCTTGTAAACCGTAATCTTGTGTGGCATCAATCAATCCGCGTAGGTGAGAGGTATGAGAGTGAACACCACCATCAGAAACTAATCCTAAAAAGTGTACTTTTTTGTGGTTGTCTTTTGCGTATTGAAAAGCATCTTTGAGTACTTGTTCTTTTGCTAATGTTTTATTGGCTACAGCCAAATTAATCTTAGCTAAATCTTGGTATACAATTCTTCCGGCACCGAGGTTCATATGACCTACTTCGCTATTTCCCATTTGTCCTTCTGGAAGACCAACATGAAGGCCATCAGTTCTAAGTTGGGCGCTTGGGTAATTTTTGTAAAGACTGTTTATAAAGGGTACATTAGCATTGTCGATTGCAGATACTTTTGGGTCAGGAGATTTTCCCCAACCGTCCAAAATCATTAGTATAACTTTTTTGTTCATTTCGATTTATTTTAAACAAAGATAAAGTATTTCTAAAAATGTTCGGACTAATCTAAAAGACTATTATACATTCCTTACGGAACATTAACAAATAAAGTTGATTTTGTTGTAGAACAAAGTCTGTTTCTTACGCTTGATGTGTTTTATGATTTGCGTTTTAAGCTATTGTAATCAATAAAGTATTTTACACTAATTGAAAAAGTATGGCTTAATGCGTCATTATTCAATAAATTCGTAATGTTCTTTTCGAAGTTTTTATTGATAGTATCTTCAAAATTAGCAGCATTATTTCGATATAAAACAGAAACTTGACTACCAGGTGCAAACCACCAAGAGTACGATAAGTCAAAATTCCAAGAATAAAAACTAGAGTTCTTATTGGTAGTGTAATTAGTATAGTCAACTAGTCTTCCGTTTTGTTCTAATGACAAAAAGTTATTATTTTCAGCATAAGACCAGTATTGGCGAACAGCTAAATCGAAATTCATTTTGCTACTAATGGAGTATTTTCCAGAAACAGTGTTAGAGTACGTGACTACGTTTCTATTTGCAAAAATAATGGTTTCGGGTGTTCTACTGTTTAAATCATCATCAATGCTGTCTACGAATCCTTTATTATTGTTTTTTCTTTGGAAATAAAAGTTATAACTCATGGAAAATTTATCATTAAAACGATATCTAGGTCCTAAAGAAACTTCAAAAGTGTTTCTTTTTGTTTCATTAAAAATGGCATAATAAGGATTAAAATCAAATGCGAATTTGTTATTGTAATTTGAGGATATGTACAACCAAGCATTATACCTTTGTGGAAGAATTACATATCTGTTTTCCGTCCTAGCTTCATAGAAATCATAAGATTCAAGAGGACTTATATTAGTTCCAAAACCAAGATAATGATTTTTCTTGTTATTCAGATTTAGGTTTAAATTAATGTTGTTGCCTTGAATTTTACCCGTTTCTTTATGAAACTGAGTGTACATATTGTAGTTGATTCTAAAGCTGTTGAAGTGTTTAGTAGGGTTTAAAATTCTATAGTTAGCATTTCCGTAAATCGAATAATAATTAGTTTCAAAATTAATGCCTAAGTCATTATTATCGTAGTCTTTTGTTACTAAATCTGCACCAAAACTATATCTATATTTGCCGCTTGTCTCAGCAAAATTTAAAGTAGTAGCGATTCCTTTTTTATCCTCAAGATTATTTACAAAACTACTTTTAAAATTTCCAGAAAGGTTATAGGTGTTTTTCTTAGTGTTTAAATCCCAAACCAATGCCGATACATTTGCATCGCGAAAATTTCCGTTTCGAGTCACGTTAGTATTAATAAAAGAAACTGACGAATTTTTTCTAAAGCGCTGGTCTAATACGAGTACATTGTAATTTGTTAACGGTTCCACTTCGATTCTGCGAGTTTCATTGTTTACTGTGTTCTCAATAGTAGCATACGTTTTTTCGGTAACTGCATTTAAAAATCCAATTCCTAGTCCGTTTTTTGTTCTTCCAGAAACTTTTAAAGCGTTGATTAAGTTTACGCTTGAAGGGTTGTCTTTAATTACTTCATTTTCAGTAGTGGTTGGGTAAACTGTAGGTCTTCCGCCAATTCTTCTAGAATAAAGCAAGTCACCTTTACTAAATAGGTCAGTGCCTTCTGTGAAAAAAGACCTGTTCTCGTTGAACTGCTGTTCAAATGGACCTAGATTTAAAATCTTGTCGTCATATTTTGTTTGTCCAAAATCAGGAACTAAGATGGCATCGAGGGTAAAAGCATCATTAATCCCGTATTTAATATCTAGTCCACCTTTGAGTGTACCAATTGTTTTTTGTTGTGCATTTGCATTGACATAAAAAGAAGAGTACGGTAAAAGGAATAAACGAGTAGGAGGTTTTATATTTTCAATTCCCTCAAGAACTCCAGATTGTTGTGTAAAGGTGCCTTCTTTAGAGTCAATATAATTCCAAGTGTACTTTTGACGGTCTCGCTTAATTTCTCTAAAAAAATTAAGGCCCCATGTCTGTTTGTTTTCTCCTGAGAAGCGCAATGCAGCGTAAGGGATGCGCATTTCAACTACCCAACCAAAATCAGTAATTAAAGCTTTGCTTTTCCAAATCGCGTCCCAAGAATAGTCTTCTCCATTTGCATCTGTGGTAATGCAATCAGCTTGACCATCAGAAGCGCATACATAAAATTGAAAATCTTGTTGTCCGTCATTAAAGCCATTTATAAAAACACCAAATAAATCTGATGTTCCAAATTCGTCTCTTTTGGATATTTCTTTTAATATTTTATTGGGCTCGTCATCATATAATGTAGCGGCTATGTAAACAGCATCATTATCATAAATTACTTTGACTATAGTTTTTTTGTTCTCAGGAATTGGTTTTCCATTGTCTGGTTCAAACATAACGAAATTATCAGCTACGGGAGTTGTCTCCCAGATGCTTTCATTGAGTTTACCGTCAATAATAATGTTATTTGAAGTAATAAATGTCGTTTTTAAGACTTTTTTTTGGCTGAAGCCAAAAATAGAAGCCATTAAAAAAAATATCAAAAGTTGATTTTTCATGAAATTGTTTAATGTTGAAACAAAAAGATAAAACCAATTTTAAAACTATAGTAAATAGTACTTTAATTAGGTTTGTATAGTAGACTAAAGTAAGGGTCTATTGTTACAGTTTATATTAAAAAAATATTAAAATTTATTTTTAACTCTATTGTAATCAATGAAATAACGCAGACTTATTGATAAAATGTTAGTCATGTTGCTATTAAAAACATTTTTCAAATTGGTGGTAAGGCTTTTTTCGACAATACTTGCGCTTTCTTGAGAATAATTACGATACAAAATGGATAATTCGCTACCTGGAGCAAACCACCAAGAGTAGGCAAGGTCAAAATTCCAAGAGTTGAAATTTCTATTTTTATTTAGAGAATAAGTATTATTAGGCGTTAGATAGCCATTATCTTGTAAAGTTAAAAATTTGTGATTTTCAGAGTAGGACCAATAATAGCGAGCGGTTAGATTAACGGTCATTTTGTTGTTAATTGCATACTTCCCTGAAATGTCATTTTGCAAAATCTCTCTGTCTCGTTGTCCAAAAATAATGTCGTTATTATCAAACCCCACCCAGCCGCGGTCATTTTTTTTATTAGTATAATCTAAAATGCAAGAAAGAGATAATTTATCATTGAATCTATAGTTTGGTCCTACAGCTATTCCATAAGTGATTCTTTTATTTTGATCGTATACAGCGATACTTGGAGTAAAGTCAAAAGTAAAAGCGTTATTTTTATTAAATTCAACTCCAAAATAAGAGGTGACTCTTTTAGGTATTTGTACATATCTTCCTCCAACTCTGGGTTCGTAGAAATCGAATGTCTCAACAGGAGTTGCTACAATGGCAAACTCAAGATAATCGTTCTTTTTTGTAGTCGCTTTAAAGACCGTTTTATACCAGGCTTCTTGCAGTTTTCCTGTAGTATTTTGAATTTCTAAATTCAATTCTTGTTCAACTTTAAAGGTATTAAAATATTTTGTAGGATTTAAAATTCTATAACTTCCATTGGCGTAAGCATTATGATAGTTAGTGTAAAAGACGATTCCAAGATCATTCACATCATAATTTTCTGATATGTATTTTCCTGAGAGTAAATACCTGTATTTCCCACTCGTTTTCGCAAAATTCAAAGAGGTTTTGTATCCATTATAATCAACTACATCGTTTATGGTACTGTATTTATAGTCTCCATATAAATTATATGTATTTGCTTTTGTGCTTAAATCAAATACTAAAGCAGAAACATTGGCGTCTCTAAAGCTTCCATTACGCGTCGTGTTTGTGTTAACAAATGAAACTGATGAGTTTTGATTGAAACGTTGATCCAGAACGAGGATATTGTAGTTTGTTAATGGCTCAATAACTTCTTTTCTTGTTTCTTGGGTATCAGTGTTTTGAATTGTAGCAAAAGTTTTTTCGGTTAATGCATTTAAAAAACCTATTCCTAAACCTTTTTCGGTTCTACCAGAAATTTTTACGGCATTGATTAAGTTGACAGAATTTGGATAGTTTGTGACTTCTTCTGCATCAGTTGTTGATGGATAAGTGCTTGGCGCTCCACCAATTCTTCGAGAATAAAATATATTTCCAATATTAAATAAGTTAGTACCTTCAGTAAAAAAAGGACGATTTTCATCTAATTTTTGTTCAAAAGGTTCTAAATTTAAAATGGCATTATCGAATTTTGTCTGACCAAAATCGGGGACTAAAATAGCATCTAAAGTAAAGGCGTCGTTAATTCCGTATTTTATGTCTAATCCAGCTTTCACTGTTCTGTCAGAGGTGTAGTTGTCTTGTTGGTAATACGCCGAAGTGTAGGGAATAAAGAAAAGACGTGTTGGTGTTTTAATGTTTTCAATACCTTTCAAAACTCCGGCTTGCGTAATCACGGCTCCAATTTTAGTATCAACATGATTCCAAGTGTATTTTTGGGCATCTCGTTTAATTTCGCGCATAAAATTTAAACCCCAAACTTGTTTTTTGGCTCCAGAGAACCGCAATGCAGCGTAAGGAATTTTCATTTCTACTACCCATCCAAAATCAGTTATTTTGACCTCGCTATCCCATATAGCATCCCAAGAAAAATCTTCATTACCTTCGGTTGCAAGACAGTCCATTTGTACTCCGGCTGCACTTACATAAAAGCGAAAGTCTTGTTGACCATCATTAAAACCATTTATAGATACTGAAAAATGGTCTGAAACTCCAAAAACATCTCTATTGGTTATCTCCCTTTGTATTTTGTCAGGTTCATTATCGTATAAAACCGCCGAGACGTAGATGGCATTATTATCGTATACTACTTTTACTTCGGTTCTTTTATTATCGCTGATTGGTTTCCCATTATCAGGCTCAAACATTACGAAATCTGTTGCAATATCTTCATCCTTTGCCCAAGCTTCTTCATCTATTTTTCCATCAATAGTAATGTCTTCTAAAATTGCTTTTGCATTAAGTACTTTTTTCTGACAATAAGCGTTTAAACTAAAGAAAACTATAGTGAGTAGTGTTAAAGGGTATGATTTATGCATAAATTAAGAATATGGTTAAGCAAAAATAACATTTTTAACACAAAAAGCAAATACAATGTGATTTTAAATGTAATCTTTTGTTTACAAATAATATATTAAATTTTCTACTTAATTTTTTTTTCAACAAATTTTGAGTATATTCGCAATCCCAAATAAATTACATAACATAATTAAAATCAATGATTTATAAAATATTTCCTACTGTGCTTCTTGTTGTCTTATCATTAATTTCAACTAATGAGTTCTTTAATGAAACTCATAATATTAAAAGAACGGAAGCGGTTAAATCTATCAAAACAAATTCTGAAACTAGTGAAGAGCTCGTTTATAATAATTTGAATTCCAACCATTTTTCTTTGCCTAAACTAGAAAGTTTTGTTGAAGCTTTAAAAGGTTTTTATCTTTTAAAAGAGAAAGGATTAGTAAGTAAAAATATATTAACGCTCATCGACTTCAGCCTGTCTTCCAATTCAAAGAGACTTTGGGTTATAGATTTAACTACAAATACAATCCTATACAATTCGCTTGTGGCGCATGGCCGTAATACGGGTGATGAATTTGCAACAAGCTTTTCAAATTCGGCAGAATCCTATAAAAGCAGTTTGGGTTTTTACGCAACAGGGGAGATATACAATGGCAAACATGGTAAATCTTTAAAATTGGACGGTTTGGAAAAAGGGATTAATAGTAATGCTAGAGAAAGAGCTGTTGTTATTCATGGAGCGCAATATGTTTCGAATTCATTTATTCAAAACAATAAAAGATTAGGAAGAAGCTTAGGTTGCCCAGCAATTCCTTTGGAATTAACAAATGAGATCATTCAAACAATTAAAGATAAATCATGTCTGTTTGTTTATTATCCTTCAAAAGCATACAAAATAGCATCTAAATTAGTGATGTAAATATTTTAAAAATAACTTATAAAGCCAATCAGAATTTATTTTGATTGGCTTTTTTTATAAAAAGGGAATGACTCCTAGAGATTTCCGATTTATAAAAAGACCAAATTTTACTTTAATTAATAAGTTTCTTGATCTAAACCGAGAAGTTGACTATTGATTTTTATTCTCGAACTGGTTGATATCTGTCAGTTTTGGTATTCAAAAGTGTTATTTTTTTATTGAAGGGTATGTTTGTTTGGAATTATAAAGCTGTAACAATTTAATTTTAAATTGGTTATGTTGCGGTTGAATTTTTTATAAAAAAATCATTAAAAAAACTTGCTACAAAGTGAACTTATTATCTATATTTGCACCACAGTAATGCGAAAGTAGCTCAGTTGGTAGAGCTCCAGCCTTCCAAGCTGGTTGTCGCGAGTTCGAGCCTCGTCTTTCGCTCTTTAAAGCCGAAACTTTATGTTTCGGCTTTTTTATTAGAACTTAAAAGCATTTTTTTGTTCTAAAAAATTTAAAATAAAACGAGTTTAAATTTTTTATAAAAAAACTTGTGTTCGTGTAAATTAATTTATATATTTGCACCCTGTTAATGCGAAAGTAGCTCAGTTGGTAGAGCTCCAGCCTTCCAAGCTGGTTGTCGCGAGTTCGAGCCTCGTCTTTCGCTCTTAAAAGCCGAAACATTTTATGTTTCGGCTTTTTTATTTGATATCGCTTATATCGCTTTGGCTTTCTATTTCTTCTGAAGCTTGATTTTGTCTAAAAAGAATTCCTTTCAAATTACCTTTCAGGATGATTTTTGAACCTTTTACGTCTAGCCAGCTTCCTTCTCTTAATCCTAAAACAGGAATTGAATTATAAGCATGAAATTCTTTTATTCGAGTCTCTCTAGTTTCACCCATATGTTTGGACTGTAAATCTGGATCTAAATAATGCGCATTTATATTAAATGGAATTAATCCTGTCGTTTGAAAGCTTGGTGGATATACAATAGGCATGTCATTGGTGTTTTGCATGCTTAAACCACAAATGACGCTTCCAGCACTTGTGCCTAAATAGGGAATCCCTTTTTTGACCGCTTGACTAAGCACAGTCATGATATTGTTTTTGTATAATTCGTTAACCAATACAAAAGTACTTCCGCCACCAGTAAAAATCCCTTCTGCATTTTCAATTGCCGAAATTGGATTTTGAAATTCATGTATTCCTTTTACGTTTATATTTATTTTAGAGAATGCAGCTGCTGCTTTGGCTGTGTATTCATCGTGAGAAATACCACTTGGTCTGGCATAGGGAATGAAAAGAATGGTTTTGCAATCTTGAAAATGTTTGCTCAATTCAGGTAATAAATATTCTAAATAGTCTCCCCCGTGAAGTGTTGATGTACTTGCGATTATTATATTTTTCATTTTTTTATTGAATTTTATATGCTAAAGGTATAAAATCAGACTTCGAATTGGACTTAATTTTTATTAACATTTTTTTACCATGTCCTTAGTAATTAATTTGGAACACATTAAGATACTTTTACAACTTATCAATAATTATGGTTATTACAAATACAATGAATAAATTAGGATGTATCTTTTTTGTTTTATTTGCAACAGCTGGATTTGCTCAAGAATCTATTTGTACGGAATTGAAAGGAAAGGTAAATGCAGATATGTCTAATTTGGAAGGGATTTATGTTATAAATTTAAAAATAGAAAAAGCTGTAATTACGGATCAACAAGGTTATTTTTCCATTAAAGCGATTGTAGGAGATACTTTAATGTTTTCTTCGATTCAGTATAAAGGATTGAAAATTGCTTTAACTAAAGATGATTTTAATAAAAGACTTTTCTTTGTTAAGATGGTTCCAGTTATGAATCAATTAAACGAAGTTGTGATTAAAAGATACAATAATATCAATTCGAGGTCCTTGGGTATTATTCCTGAAAATCAAAGATCGTATACAGAAGCAGAACGTAAATTAGCAACAGCAAGTTCAGGAAAATTGAACCCGATGGGATTTGATCCCATACTTAATTTTATTTCGGGCCGAACTGCTATGCTAAAGAAAGAAATTCAAATTGAAAAGAAAGAAATGTATTTAGTAATGTTGGACGAGATGTTTGATGAAGATCAATATGTTGGGAAATATAAAATTCCTTCAGATTATGTAAAAGGCTTTCAATATTATGCAGTTGACAACGATAAATTCACCAAAATTCTAGATCAAAAAAATAAAACAACCATTGAATTTTTATTAGGAGAACTAGCATCAAAGTATAAAGAAATAATTGCCTGTGAGAACGAATAATACTTTCTTATTTTTTATCTGTTTGTTTACTCAAATTATTTTTGGTCAAGTTTCCAATGAAAAAAAAATTCACGGCCTAATTACTGCAGATTCGACTTCGGTTGAAGGGATAAATATTGTCAATCTAACAACGGATAAAGCGACCTCTTCTAATAAAGATGGTGTGTTTCATCTTTTTGTAAAAGATGGGGATCTTTTAGCTTTTTCTGCTGTAAATCTCGTAACTTTACGTAGAAGGATATCTAAAGAGGACATTTTAAAAGAAAATGTAAGTGTTAAAATGCTAGCCAATAGTATTCCGTTAAAAGAGGTTGTGGTAAATGAAAACTCACAAATCAATGCCGAAAATCTTGGAATAATTCCTGAAGGGCAAAAAAAATATACCCCTGCCGAAAGAAAATTATACACCTCAAGATCGGGATTGTTAGATAGGCCTTTAAACTGGATGTCTGGAAGAACTGCAATGTTAAAAAAAGAAGTTGCAGTAGAATATAAGGAGCAACTCATGAATAAACTAGAGTATCTATTTGAAGATAAATATTATATAGAGACTTTAAAAATTCCTGAAGAATACATTAAAGGATTTCAATATTATTGTGTTGAAAACACCGATTTTGCAGCGGCACTGAAGTCTAAAAATAAAACATTATCTATGTTTTTGATTATTACTTTAGCAGAAAAATATAATAAAATTATAACCGATGAAAACTAAAATAGGGTTAATCTTTTCAGTATTATTTTTTCAGGTTTGCTTTGCGCAAAATGAAACTAGAAAACCGTTACATGGACAGGTAGTAAACGACTCGTTAACTTTAGAAAGTGGGTATGTGTTAAACATTAACTCACAAACACGGACTTTTATTAATGCTAATGGTTTGTTTGATATTTTGGCAAAGCCAAAAGATACTTTGTTATTCTCAAGCTTAGCCTTTCAATCTAAAAAAATTGTATTGACTGAAAAAAACTGTCAAGAACGACTCTTCTTAGTGCAAATGGATTTAGTAAATAATGAATTGAAAGAAGTAGTTGTTTCTAATGGGTTAAAAGTAAATAGTTTAGGTGGCGGGTCACAGCGATTTGTAGACAAAAAGTTTTTTGATGATGAGAAATCATCGCCTAAAAACCGATTAATGCCAGCAGATGGGACTATAGAGAATGGAATGGATTTTGTTCGTATTTTTAAAGATTTTAAAAAAATCCTAAGAAAAAAAGAGGAAGTTAAAGAAGATTTTATTTCAGATGTTGCTTTCTCAGAATATGTAAAAATTAATTTCAGTCCCTCTTTTTTCTCTAAAGATTTAAGTTTAAAAGAGGATGAGGTGGAATTGTTCTTGCTTTATTGTTCGAATGATGCTGCTTCGAAGAAGTATTTGAAACCGGAAGACAGATTCATGTTAATGGATTTTTTGATTACTAAAAACAAAGAGTTTAAAAGAATTGCTACTTTTGGAAAATGAAAAAAAGAACTTTATACCTTTTTGTTGGATTTTTAATATTGACTTTGTCGTCTTTTGCTGCTCATAAATTTTATATGGGTATCTATCAGATTAATTATGCACCCGAAAAGAAAATGTTACAAATTACTTCTCGTATTTTTCTTGATGATTTAAATAAGACATTGGAGAAAAAATACAAAAAGCAACACTTCCATATTGGGACTAATCAAGAGACGTCTGAAGAACTAGAGTTGTTTAAAAAATACCTTGGGGAGAATTTCTCGGTTAAAGTCAATGGGCAATCTAAACCAATGAATTTTTTAAGTAAAGAAGTGGAAGACGATGTGTTAATTTGTTATTCTAATATCAAAGGAATTTCAAAAATCAGTACACTTGAAATTTATAATTCTGTTTTGATGGATTGGAGCTCTGAACAGCAAAACATTACACATATTACGGTGCTTGGAACCAAAAATAGCATTCTTTTTACAGAATCTTCAAGGAATGGAATGTTAAAATACTGATTAAAGGACGGTTTTTTGTTAAAAATTATTATTTTCACGAACTGAAACTACTAGCGTTTTATTTATGAAAAAAATTTCTTTACTCCTTTTTCTTCCAGCTCTTATTTTTGCACAAGAAAAAACGACAACCGTAACTCCTAAACAAACAGGCAAATACGACACCAACAAATTTAGTCAAATGTATGACTTATTGGCAACGCCCAATATGTTTAGAAATGCAGCTGGTGCTCCTGGTCCATCGTATTATCAGCAACAAGCTGATTATAAAATTGACATAGAATTAGATGATAAAAATGCTAAGTTAATGGGTTCTGAAACCATTACTTACTTTAATAATTCTCCTGATAATTTAGATTATTTATGGGTACAATTAGATCAAAATCAAGCTGCTAAAGATTCTGAATCTCCATTGGCTGAGAGTGAAAAAATAACACAAACTTTTCCTGCTTCAAATTTTGCTGATAAATTTTTGAAAAAAGATTTAGAACGTGGATTTAATATTGAATATGTTAAGGATTCCAAAGGGAATTCAATGACGTACAATATTAATCATACCATGATGAGAATTGATTTGGCTTCACCAATGAAACCGGGTACGTCAATTTCTTTTTCAGTAAAATGGTGGTATAACATCAATAATTATCAAAAAGAAGGGGGTCGTTCAGGATATGAATTATTCGAAAAAGAAGGCAATAGATTATATGTAATAGCACAATTCTACCCTAGAATGGCAGTGTATAATGATGTTGAAGGATGGCAAAATATGCAATTTTGGGGAAGCGGAGAATTTGCTTTGCCATTTGGAAATTTTGATGTAAATATTACAGTTCCTGCTGATCATGTTATGGAAGCAACAGGAGAATTGACAAATAGAAGTGAAGTGTTTACTCCAGCTCAAGTAAAAAGATGGGAATTGGCACAAAAAACATTTGATAAACCAGTTGTTATCGTAACTCAAGCGGAAGCAGAAGCAGCCGAAAAAGGGTTTTCAACTAAGAAAAAAACATGGAAATTTAGCGCAAAAAATGTTAGAGATTTTGGTATAGCAACTTCAAGAAAATTTATTCTTGACGCAATGGCGGTACAATTGAGTACTAAAACAGCGATGGCAGTTTCAATCTACCCTAAAGAGGCTAATCCACTTTGGGGAGAAACGTCAACAATAACAGTAGCTCATACTTTAAAAAGTTATTCTTCACACACTTTTGATTATCCTTATCCAAAAGCGGTATCTGTTTCAGCAGAAGATCAAGGAATGGAATACCCAATGATTTGTTGGAATTTTGGTCGTCCTGATGAAAAAGGGGTAACCAGCGAGCAAACAAAGAACGGAATGATGGGTGTAGTAATTCATGAAGTGGGACATAACTTTTTCCCAATGATTGTAAATTCTGATGAGCGCCAATGGACTTGGATGGATGAAGGTTTAAATTCATTTATGGAATTCATGGCTGAACAAGAATTAGAAACAAATTTCCCATCAAGAAGAGGTCCTGCTAAAAATATTATTCCATATATGAGTGGAGATCAAAAGTTTTTAGAGCCTATTATGTCAAATTCAGAAAGCATTATTCAATTTGGAAATAACGCTTACGGAAAACCGGCAACTGCATTAAATATTCTTAGAGAAACAATTATGGGTAGAGAATTGTTTGATTATGCTTTCAAAGTATACGCAAACCGTTGGAAATTCAAACATCCTACTCCAGAAGATTTCTTTAGAACAATGGAAGACGCATCTGCAGTCGATTTAGACTGGTTTTTTAGAGGGTGGTTTTACTCCACTGATTTTGTAGATATAGGTATCAATGAAGTAAAGCAATATTATGTATCGGAGACACCTTCGGCTGAACTTAAAAATGCTAAAGTAAGAAAAGGACGTTTTGGTGTAGATGCTGGTCCATTTGTTTATTTAATTGAAGAAAACAATGTAGCATTAAAATCAAACCAAAAGAAAGCATTAAAAGTAGAAGATGTAAAATTACTTTCTGATTATGTGAGCACGCTTACAGCAGAAGAGAAAGGAACTTTAAAATCTCCAAAGTATTTTTACGAAGTAGAGTTCAATAAGCCAGGAGGATTAATAATGCCGATTCTTGTTGAAATTACTTATGAAGATGGAACGGTAGATAATTATAAGTATCCAGCTCAAATTTGGAGAAAGAACAATGATACCGCTAAGAAAGTATATGCTACTGAAAAAGCAATCAAAAAAATTCAAATTGACCCAAAATTAGAAACAGCAGATATTGATGTGACTAATAACACTTGGCCAAAAGAAGAGATAAAATCTAAATTTGATTAAGTTCAACTTTCATATAAAAAAAAGACTCAATTTTGAGTCTTTTTTTTTATGAAAAATTTAAAAGAGGCGGAATCAAAATTTGGTATATTTGCAATATTAAAATAGAAAAAATATGTTTGGTATAGGAGGAGGAGAGTTAGTTTTTATTATGTTTATAGTACTAATGCTTTTTGGATCAGATAAAGTTCCAGAAATGGCTCGTACTATGGGTAAAGCAATGGCGCAATTAAAAAATGCGACAAATGATATCAAAAGTGAAATTCAAAAAGGGGTTGAGGCCAATGGTTTGGATACAAAATCATTGTCTGAATTGACAGGAGATATAAACTCTCATATTAATAAAGTAAAAGAAGATCTTATGGGTGATAGTGTCGCTCAGGCAAATAAGGTGAAAACAGATCTTTTAGGAGATTCAGTAGTACAAGCAAATAAGGTAAAAGAAGATATTGAAGACATTACAGGACCAGTAAAACGTCAAAAATAATGTTGGAAAAAATACTTTCTTTAGATACCGATTTACTTATTTATTTAAATAGCTTGGGTTCTACGCAATATGACGGACTTTGGTTGATTATAACAAATCAGCTCAACTGGTTGCCATTATTTTTATTATTATTGTATGTAATTTTTAAAAAAAATGGAACAAAACAAACCCTGTATTTACTGTTGTTTATTGCTCTTTTATTAACGTTTACGGACCAAGTGACTAACTTATTTAAAAATGGGTTTCAAAGACTTCGGCCGTGTAATAATCCAGAAATAAACACTATAATAAGAGTCGTTAAGAAAAGTAATTCCTATAGTTTCTTTTCAGGTCATGCCGCTAATAGTATGGCAGTAGCCTCATTTTTATACTTCACATTACGTAAATATTCTTTCTATTTTATTCTATTGTTTTTGTGGCCATTAATTTTTGCCTACAGTCGCATTTATTTAGGACTGCATTATCCGCTAGATATTTTTTGTGGGTATGTATTCGGGATATTTTCAGGATTTCTATGTTCTATTCTTTATAAGAAAGCACAAAAAAAATATTTTCCCGTTTAATTTTTAGGAGCTATTTCCAGCGGTACATTTCAATCTTCTGGTAAAAATGATTTTTCAATAACAATAAAGGAGCTTCCGTTGGGCGCTCTTTTTTGTTTAGAAAAATTTCATTTTTATACCATAAGGATTTTCATTTCCATCTGGGCTAGAAAATCTGAGTAAACGATAAAATAATTAAAGTACTCTACTTACAGTCAGTCCATCACGTATGGGTAGCAAAACAGTTTCTACTCTAGGGTCATTTTTTAATAAGGCATTATACTCCAAAAGTACTTTGGTGCTAATGTCTTTTGGGTTTAAGGGTTCCAAGACTTTTCCGCTCCATAATACATTATCCGATAAAATAATACCGCCTTTATTCATTTTTGGAACAATCAGCTCAAAATAGTTAATGTAGTTCTCTTTGTCTGCGTCAATAAAAACCAAATCAAATTTTACGTCAAGATTTGGTATGATAGCAGTAGCTTCACCTAAATGTTGTACAATTTGTTTTCCCCAAGGTGATTTGTCAAAATGTTTTCGCTGAAAATCGATCAGTTCTTCCTTAATGTCAATGGTATGAAGAACACCATTTTCTTGAATCCCTTCGCACAAACATAGAGCCGAATAACCAGTATAGGTACCAATCTCAAGGATATTCACAGGACGAATCAATTTGGCTAACATACTCAAAACACGTCCTTGAAAATGACCGCTTAACATGCGTGGTAAAAGAATTTTTTGATACGTTTCTTTATTTAAAGCGGCTAGTAAAGCAGGTTCTTTTTCAGAATGTTGTTCAATATAATCTTCTAATTCTTGTGAGATGAAATGCATTTTTGACTTTTTTAATTGATGCAAAGTTACAAATCAAAAAATGGGAATAAAAGAAGTTTAAAAGTAAATTTAAAGGAAGCTTTTTGTGTTAGAAATCAATTATTGTATAAACTAAAATCAATAACAACCTGGTCTCTTACTTTTACAAGACCAGCCATTTTTACTGGCGGATCAAGGTCAATATCTGAAAAATTGATATTGATAGTGCCATGGATTTTGTCATCTTCTTTATATAGTATAAAGTCTTTGTATTTTAGTTTTTTATCTGTTATTAAAAAAGTAAGGTTGCATTTGTAATCGGACTTATAAGCTTTGATGTCTGTTATTGTAACATGGCTGTTTGGGAATTCTTTGCATTTTACAGTGCTTCGTAAATCTTTAGTCATGATTTTATTACCACAATCAAAGTTTAGCATTGGGATATCTGCATTTATAGAGTTTTTCTTGTTTAAGTTCAAATTGATAGTGTCATTTATATAAAAAGTATTGGTACAATGGTATTTTCCCACGTTTGAAGTTCCGCTAATTTTTATTTCAATTCTATTTATTATCAGTGTTGCATTTTTTAGTGCAACAGTGGACTTAGCACCTCCCAAGAGTGTGAAAAGTGCTAAACCCATTATACCTATTGCAATTCTTTTTTTCATTATATTAAAATGTAATTACGGCTTCAAATAGGACTCCATTAAAGTTTCCTCCATATAAATCATTAGGATTTCCTGCTGTAAATTGACTAAAATCTTTATAATTTTGATCTACATAAACTACTTTAGTCAATATGTTTTTAGTCATAAACCAACCTAGTCCAGTTTCTAATCTATTTACTGTAACGGCATTTGCATCGGCATTTTTTAGTTTTCCTGTAACTAAATTATATTTGGCTCCAACATAAAGGTTTTCGTTTTTTCCAAATCGGTACAATACATCACCTACATATTGGTTAACAGTTCTTTTATCGTCATTTCCTTTTGCATCTCCTCCAGAAGAGAATTCTAATGTTCCAAAGAATTCAAGGCCTTTGTATTTTATAAAAGGGTTTATCATGTATGAAGTTGCCCAGTTGCCATATCCAGGATTGAATCTGCCAGTATCTTTGTTTGCTGCAGGATCAAAGTTGTCAGCTACTTCTCCAGAAACTCCTGTGTATGCCGCATGAGACATAACACCATAAAAGCGGCTACCTGCTCTATCAGATCCATATAAGTTTCCACTTATATTTGAAACATGATATAAAGACCCAGTTAATCGTACTCTTAAATCAGAATCAATTTGTTTGTCAAATCCTATTTTTGCTAAAATAGTGGGGCTAATAGTTGTGTTTTGAGTAGGTGAACTTGCAACTATTTCTTTTACATTTTGATTTAGTTTTGAGTTGGTAACACCGATCATACTTACAAAACCGTTTCTGTTGTAATAAAATTCAGCACCCATTTCTGTAGTGAAAGCATCCATAATGTTATTTCCAATAAAAGGGTTGGCCAATGTATTTCCATTGTCAGATCTTCTAAAATGGGCATCACCATAGTTGTTTTCCATTTGCCCGATTTTGATGGTTGCATATTTCATAAAATCAGCTAAGAAGTCTTTTTTGATAAAATCTAATTTATCAATTTGTAAATAACCTCCTTTTACCCATGTCTCATTGTGGTGTCTCGCGGCCAAATAGAGTTCTAAATTTACTCGCACACCATCGTATAATTGCGCTCCAATAATCATATTCGCTGTAGGTAAATTAAAATTATTTCCTAGATTATTTAATCTGTAACCGGTAATAGGAGCAGGTAAATTGGATTGGTCATTAAAGGATTTTACTCCTTGAAATTGCAAAGCAAATGCAGCTCCAAGATCAACGCTAATTCCTTTATATGCTACGCTGTCTTTTTTTACGTCAAATTGATTTATTCCATTTTGATCACGTGGAATCGTATTTTGAATTTGTCCAAAACTATTTTGTGCAGTTACTGTTGTCAAACTTAATACGACAGCAGCTAAAAGATAAATTATTTTCATGATTGCTTTAATTAAAGTTAATATTGAATTTTAGTGTAAGTTCTTTTCCGGTTTTAATAGTTCCAAATAATGCAGTTGGTGGGGTCATGCCAAATTCATCAAATGTAATTTTGTTCGATCCCTGTATAGTAACGGAACCGTTACTTATTGTTGTTTGTACTTGTGTTTTGAATTCTTTGCTAACGCCAGCAATACTAAATGTTCCAAGTAAATCCCAAGTTGTTTCATTTACCTTTTCAGCAGTTTTTAAAACATATTTAATGGTTTTGAATTTATTTGTGTTTAAGGTTTTGTATGCTATTTTGTCCATAGCGCCTTTGCCACTTTTTATACTTTCCGATTTTAGATTTATTGTTATTCCATTAATGGCTTCTAATTTAGAATTGGTAATAGTAATATTTGCAGTACCAGTAGCTGTGCTTGATTCCATTTCCCAGTCATGTAAAGTTGAAGTTCCCAGTACAGAAAAAGTTTGTTTTTTATTTAACTCATAGTTTTTTTGCGCATTTGAAGACCATATTATTCCCAATAAAGTGATTGCTAAAAAAGCCGATTTAAGTGTTGTTGATTTCATGCTGTTATTTATTAAGTTAATTTCATGCTAGTTTGTAAATTCCATTTTTTGTATTAATTATGAGACAAATTTATACCGAAGGAGAAGAGCAATACATGATAAATATCAGTGGTTAAGGGTTTATTAAAAAACGGTAGTACTATATCGATATTTTTGATGTTTTTTTGAAATAATTTTATTTTAAAAACAGCAATCGAAACAGCTTGAAAAGCTGAATTTGTGTGGATAATTATTTAATACAATAAATAGTCATTAAATTTGCAGCATGCAAATTGAGAAAAAAGACATACGGGCAGTATCCAAAGAAGAATTACGAGATTTTTTTGTAACCAGTGGCGACAAAGCTTTTCGTGGTAATCAAGTATATGAGTGGTTGTGGAGTAAAGGGGCGCACAGTTTTGAGGATATGACTAATATCTCTAAAGAAACGCGTGCGATGTTAGAAAGCTACTTTGTAATCAATCACATAAAGGTAGATACAATGCAACGTTCTGAAGACGGCACGGTAAAAAATGCCGTCCGTTTACATGATGGTTTAGTAGTAGAATCTGTTTTAATTCCTACCAATACCAGAACAACAGCTTGTGTTTCTAGCCAAGTAGGTTGTAGTTTAGATTGTAATTTTTGCGCTACAGCGCGATTAAAAAGGATGCGAAACTTAGAACCTGCTGAAATATATGATCAGGTTTTGGCCATAGATAGAGAAAGTCGTTTGTATCATAATCATCCTCTTTCTAATATTGTTTTCATGGGAATGGGAGAACCATTAATGAATTACAATAATGTATTGAAAGCTATTGAAATGATCACATCCGAGGAGGGATTAGGAATGTCACCCAAGCGAATTATGGTTTCCACATCAGGAGTTCCTAAAATGATAAAAAAATTAGCTGATGATGATGTGAAATTTAAATTGGCCGTTTCCCTGCATTCAGCTATTGATGAAATTCGTGCTCGAATAATGCCTTTTAGTGCTAATTTTCCTTTGGCAGATTTGCGTGAATCATTAGAATATTGGTATCGAAAAACCAAATCAAAGATTTCTTACGAATATGTCGTTTGGAAGGATATCAATGATAATAAGGAATCAATAGATGCTTTAGTTAAATTTTGTAAATACGTACCTTGTAAAGTAAACTTGATCGAATACAACCCGATTGATGACGGAGAATTTCAACAAGCCTCAGAAGAAGCGACTAATGCTTACATAAAAGCATTAGAAGCAAGTGGGATTGTAGTTAAAGTTCGTAGAAGTAGAGGTAAAGATATAGATGCTGCTTGTGGGCAACTTGCCAATAAAGAAGTGTAGTTTTATTTAAATATAAATAAATATTTTAGAAATTGAAAAAGGGTTTGACTTATGTCAAACCCTTTTTTTGTCAATATTAAGAAGTGATTATTTTACTACTCCAGGTATTTCTTTTGCGATTGGATGGTTGGCTTCAAACGTATAGCCCATAATTTTTGCCATTGTTTGTGCAAATTGGTTTTGGTACAATTGGTTTTCATTTTTCATTTCCCCTTTTGCTTCAATTTGCGGTCCCATAGTGGCAAACCATATTTCAGAAGCGTCTTTAATTTTTGGACCATGACTTGTCCATTCTGATTTAGTGATATCACCACGACCATGATCAGTAGTGAAAAACAAAGCAGTTTTATCTTTGTACTGCGGATCATTTTGAACAAAGTCCCAAATCTCTTTTATCCAAGCATCTACTTGATGAGCTGCATCTAAATAAGAACGGTAAAAACCGGCATGTGCCCACTCATCAGTTTCTCCATAAGAAATATATAAGACACGTGGCTTGTTTGTTTTTAATTCTTCCAATGCGCCATAATGTGTAAATACATCTAAACATTCTTCTTCATGAAAAGGCTTAAAAGAGTCTGCCAACATAGCATTAATCAGTTTTTGTTTCTCCGTTGGATTTTTACCACCCACTTTGTCAAATGCAGATATTACAGGAAAACCAGCTCTTTTTTCGTTCAGAATATTATCAAAAGCATCCCAAGCACCAAAAGCAGCAACTCTCCCTTTTATTTTGGGTTGCTTGTTTAAATATTCTAAAATAGTAATATTAGGATTTGCAGGGTAGTGATTAGAGTTAATCAAAGTATCAGCATATCCCGTCATGATTTCGTTATAACCAGGATAACTAAACCAGTATGGGTTGGCATTGTTTACTTTATTGCCAAATGTTCTATTACCATAAATTTGTCCTTTTTTGGCAAGTACTGACCACATAAAAGGCATTAGCTTTTCTCTGCGTTCATTGATGTTGTCAGCCCAATATTTTTTATAAATATAGGCGCTATCTGCTTGGTTAAATTTTTTGTCTTTTGCTAAGGTTTCGTCCATTCCTTTAAAAGCTTCTTGCCATCTAAAACCATCTGTAGTGATGACAATGATATTTTCAGCTTTTTGCGCATGAGTAATTACAGCACTTAAAAGAATGAGTATTAAAAATATTTTTTTCATGTTTGTCTGTTTTATAAATTAAAAATTATCCCACCATACTTTTACATTGATATCATCGCTTCCCATTTTTTGTAATGCCTCACTATTGTTTTCGGCATTTACTGATTGCTCTAAACTAGGATACATGATTCTTCTAGGCACTTTGCCATTATTTTTTGAACCAGGACCTGCTTTAATAAAACTTGGTTTACCCGTCCTTTTCCAGTCTAGCCAGGCTTCCACTCCTGTATGGTATAAAGCTAACCATTTTTGAGTATATAAAACTTCAGAAGTAGCACTATATGGTGCAGTTGTAGTCAAGTAATCTGTGGGCATTATTACATTCCATTGTTTGAAAGAAGCTTCTACAGCAGTATCGTAATACGTTTTGGCAGATCCAGATGTGATGAGATTGCGTTGATTTGCTTCGGCTAATAAAAAGTTTAATTCACTATACGTCATGAATATTGAAGATATTTTTGTTTTGTTATAAAAATAATCTTCCGCTCTTCTAGAATATTTTGTAGGTTCTCCAATTTGATCTAATGTAAGACCAGGTTGAAGTCCTAACTGATTAGTAGTTCCCACAATTGGATCAATCCATTCTTCTAGTCGGGGATCGTTATTTGTAATTAACGTGTTTACTAAATTAGTAGATGGAATCACAATATTATATCCATACAGTCTATTGATACCATCACTCATAGGAGAAATATTAGGAAAACTTCCCGAGTAAACATAGTTAGCATTATCTGCATTGGATTGAAATAAAGGAAACTCCGCAGGTTTTGAAACAATATCATTTAATTTGACGCTTACATTTATTTTATTAGAAATACGCATCAAAAGCCTTACGTGTAATGAATTACAGAATTTTTTCCATTTCAACATGTCTCCACCATACAATAAGTCACCTTCTACTTTTGTTTTTGTATCTATTAAAGTATTTGCCTTATCTAAGTTTAAAAGTAATTGGGTGTAAATTTCTTCTTGAGAATCGTACTTAGGTTTTAAAATTCCTTCTTCTCCTTTTGAGGCTTCAGAGTAAGGGGCATAACCATAAGAATCCGTAATAAGACTCATCGTGTAGGTTTCAAGAACCAGACTTATCGCTTCATAGTTTTTGTTGTTTAATAGAATTGCTTGCTTTTTAATGTCGTAGATGTCATTAAGCCATTTGTACATTCCCCAAAAACGGTTGTCGGCACCCCAGTTGTAAATGTCTAATTCATTGTACTCGTAGTTACCGCCATATTGAGCCACGATATCTCCAAAGTTGAATGAGTTTGAAACATTATTATTTGCTAAATTGAAAATAACGTTGGGAAGTAATTGCTTCGGTTGTGAGACAGTTGGTTGGTTTTTATTAGTGTTGATTTCTTCAAATCCATCGTTACAAGAAATACTGACACTTAGTAATAGTATAAATAATATGATTTTTTTCATGATAATTTTTTTAGAATGAAGCATTTAATTTGATTCCATAGTTTCTAGAAGAAGGCAGTTGTAGAACTTCAAATCCTGGTAATAATGTACCGCCGCTTATCGCTTGAGTTTCTGGATCGATGTTTGGAACTTTTGTCCAAAGTGCTAAATTATTTCCAACTAAACCAATGCTTAAGTTTTGCATTTTTACCGCTTTAATCCATTTGTCAGAAAATCTATAATTTAAACTTACTTCTCTTAGTTTTACATAAGACGCATCAAATGAATTGGCTTCAATATTATCTCTACGAAAGGCATTAGAGTAATACCAGTTTTCGGCACTTATTGAAGTAGTATTTGGGCTGTAAGTTCCATCTGTGTTTTGTACCACTCCTTTTCCAACGATTCCAGTTTCTCTACCAGGTAATGAAACCGCTAGTATGCCACTTTCCATTCCTATAGCATTGGTCATCGAATAGATTTTTCCACCATGTCTTACATCAAATAAAGCATTAAGACTGATGTTTTTGTATTTTAAATTAGTAGTTAGACCCAACATCCAATCTGGATTGTAGTTTCCTATTTTTTTAATTTTAGTATCTAAAATTGGAGAACCAGTATTGTCATATACAATTTGGTTGTCAGGACTTCTTAAATAACCACGACCGTATAAATCTCCCATTCGTTCACCTACACGTGCTTCAATGGTACCACCATTAGGACCTTGAGCAATGATATAATTGTTAATTCCATCTGTCAATTCTTTTACGGTACCTCGATTTTGAGTAAAATTGGCGTTAAGCGACCATTCAAAAACCTTTGTTCTAACAGGTGTAATTCCTAGACCTAATTCAATTCCTTTATTTTGAATTTTACCCGCATTAATTACATTCGAATTAAAACCAGTTGATTGTGAAATATCCAAACCTACAATTTGATTCTTAGAGTTGGTAATATAATAACTCGCATCAAGTGTAATTCTTTTTTTGAAAAACTGAGCTTCAACACCCACCTCATAAGAAGTTGCAATTTCGGGTTTTAAATTACTGTTTAAAATAGAATTAGGATTGGTTAAAGTCCCAGCCAAAGCTCCATTGTCATAGGTTTTTACTAATCGATAAGGATCAGTATCATTTCCTACAGATGCAGCGTTCACTCTTAGTTTTAAGAAATCAATATTTTCATTCATTTCAAATAATGAGGTTGGAATAAAACTCAATGATGCCGATGGATAGAAATACGAGTTGTTGTTTGCAGGTAATGTAGATGACCAGTCATTTCTTGCGGTAAGGTCTAAATACAGATAATCTTTATATGCAATATTGGCCAAACTATACATACTATTAATACGCTTTTTGTAAATGTTTCTCGATTGAATCGGCATCACATTGATGTTCTGTAAATTGTAGATACCTGGAATACTGATCCCTTGCCCTTCAATCTTACTTTCGGATGTGTATTGATTCATGCTATTCGCACCGTAAGATATTTTAACGGAAAAATCACCAAAACTATGCTCGTAACTCAATAACATATCGGCATTATACTCTGTAAACCCAATGGTTTGTTCGCGATACATTCCGTTAGTATATCTTGAAGAACCAATAGGTCTTCTGGACCATCTAAAATCATTTGAATTATCCATCCCAATACGAGCCATGAATGAAAAGTCATTGTTGATTTCATAAGTAGAAGAAATATTACCAAAAAGGCGTCCTTTTTTGAAAGCATTGATGTTCTCGTAAGCAATCTTGAATGGGTTATCTCCCCAACCAAACATGCTATTTTGTTTCACATCCTTTGTAATCCAATAGTCTTTAAGCCAGTCTAAGTCAACATTAGTATGATTCCAAAGTAAATTATACATAATACCTTGGCTTCCGTAACCCGTAACAGGCGTGTTATCACTTGAACTTTTTGTATAAGTGGCTACCGTACTTAATTTCCATTTGTCCGAAATAGAATAATTAAGGTTTAAGCTTATATTTTCTCTTTTCAAATTAGAATTAGGAACAATATCTTCGCTATTTGTTTTACCATAGCTCAGTCTGAAATTTGTTTTTTCATCTGAACCAGAAATAGATACAGTATTCGAAATAGAACTTCCTTTTCTAAAAAAGTCGTTTAGGTTGTATCTAAATTCAAACGGTAATACTTGCCCTTGTCCTATTGAATAGCCAGGACTTCCGTTTTGTAATAGAGAAATACCAGAGTCAAATCGAGGACCTAAGTTAGTATCAGCACCTGGATCATATGTTTGTTTTGAACCAGCGCCATAAACACCTTGAATTTCAGGTAGTCTTAAGGCTTCACTTGTCATAAAAGAAGAAGAGATGGAAACTCCAAGTCCTTTTCCTTTCTTACCGGATTTAGTTGTGATAACAATAACTCCATTTGCGGCTCTGGAACCATAAAGTGCCGATGCAGCTGCTCCTTTTAATACGTTTACACTCTCAATATTTTCTTGATTAATTTCCGAAGCACCATTTCCATAATCAGTTGGTAAATCAGTTTGGGTCGTTGCAGATCCACCCACGCCATATACATTATTATTGATAGGTATACCATCTACAATAAATAAAGGCCCGTTATTATTAATATTCAAAGATTTATCACCACGGATTGTTATTCTTGAAGAACTTGTAATTCCGTTACCAGAACCAGTGATTTGTACCCCAGATATTTTCCCTGTTAAGTTCGAAACAAAATTAGATGAGTTTACTTTGTTAATATCATCCGATTTTAATTCTTGTGAAGCATATCCTAGTGCACGTTTGTCTCTTTTAATTCCTAATGCAGTAACAACCACTTCGCCCAGTGATATGGAATCATCTTGTAGTATTACATTTTGATTTTCTTGATTACTAATTAAAACTTCTTTGGTTGTGAATCCCATAAAAGTAAATACTATTGTTTTTCCTTTTTCGACATTAATAGTATAGTTTCCATTGCTATCAGCAATAGTTACATTTTTAGATCCTTTAACTAAAACTGTTGTTCCGGTAAGTGGGAAACCAGACGAATCGGTGACTTTTCCAGAGATTGATTTTGTTTGTGCATTCACTAAATGCACACAAAACACAAGTAAAAGAAATAGTAGATTTTTTCTTGAAATTTTCATTTTTTTTTGTTGTTTGTTTTCGTTGTGCAAACTTATAGGTAGGATTTCTACATCAGATTAAGACAACTTTAACAAAAAGACATATGAAATTAAGAATGGGTTAGCAATGTTAAGGAGAAGGTTTTTTTTAAATGAATGACTAAAATTGAATTTAAGGCTGAATATATTTATCAAAAGATGTAACTTTGAATGCTAAATGAATGTCACTTCTCAAATAAAACAGCCCATCTTTAAAGAAATGGAACTTTTTGAAAAAAAGTTCTATGAATCGATGACTTCACAAGTGGCATTACTCAATAGAATCACTTATTATATCGTAAATAGAAAAGGGAAACAAATGCGACCGATGTTCGTTTTCCTAACTGCTAAGATGGTTTCTGGAGGAACAATAAACGAAAGAACCTACCGCGGGGCTTGTGTGATTGAATTGATTCATACTGCAACATTAGTGCATGATGATGTGGTGGATGATAGTAATCGTCGCAGGGGTTTTTTCTCCATTAATGCATTGTGGAAAAATAAAATCGCTGTACTTGTGGGAGATTATTTGCTCTCAAAAGGATTGCTGCTTTCAATTGATAATGGTGATTTTGATTTACTTAAAATTATTTCTGTCGCTGTTCGCGAAATGAGTGAAGGAGAATTACTTCAAATAGAAAAAGCGCGAAGACTCGATATTACCGAAGATATTTATTACGAAATTATCCGTAAAAAGACTGCTACACTTATAGCAGCTTGTTGTGCTCTTGGCGCAAAATCAGTTATTGATGATGAGGTACAAGTTGAGAATATGCGAAAATTTGGTGAGCTTATTGGAATGGCTTTCCAAATCAAAGATGATTTATTTGATTATACTGATGATGCTATTGGGAAACCAACAGGTATTGATATTAAGGAACAAAAAATGACTCTTCCTTTAATTCATGTTTTGAATACCTGTACTTCAAAAGAGAAATCATGGTTAATCAATTCCATAAAAAACCACAACAAAGACAAAAAAAGGGTAAAAGAAGTGATTGAGTTTGTAAAAGATAATAATGGTTTAGGGTACGCCGAAAACAAAATGGTCGAATTTCAACAAGAAGCACTTTTGCTATTGGATAATTATCCCAACTCGGCCTTTAAAGATGCTTTAATCTTAATGGTTAATTACGTTATTGAAAGAAAGAAATAGTTTTTTTAAAATTATAACTCGCTGGCAGTTATTGTTTTATTTTTTAAACCCATTTTTTTTTAACTGCTATGCAACCTTTTTGCATTGTCAATCGTCTATATTAATAGAAACCCTTTATAAAGACTTTGAAAGTAATCAACTTACATCAAGAGGAAAAAGAAATGATCCAGCTAGCTGTCGAGAATAATCGTCAGGCACAGCAGCAAATTTATTCTCGGTTTTCACCAAAAATGTTAAGTATCTGCCGGCTTTATGTAAAAGACGTACAACAAGCCGAAGATGTGATGATTACTTCCTTCATGAAAGTATTTACTGGTCTTAAAAATTTTCAACACAACGGGAGTTTTGAAGGTTGGATTAGGCGAATCATGGTTAATGAATGTATCTCTTTTTTGCGAGTGCATAAGAAAGTAAGCTTTATTGAAGATGTAGTTCATGTAGAGGAAAGTGACGAAGCTGAAGAATGCGAATTTTCAACAGATGACATTCAGTGTATGATAGATAATTTACCTGATGGCTATAAAATGGTTTTCAATTTATATGCTATTGAAGGTTTTAAACATAAGGAAATAGCCATTATGCTTGGGATCAATGAAGGAACATCTAAGTCACAATTGTCACATGCAAGAAAAATTTTGCAGAAGCAAATTAACGCAACAAAAAAATACGATTATGGAACCGAATAAATTGGATAGCATAATAAAGGAGAAATTGGAGGCAAGAAAAATTCAGCCTTCTGCTCAAGCATGGGATCGATTGGATGCGATGTTGACTGCTACTGAGAAACCGAAAAGGTCTTTTACTTGGATGTATATTGCAGCTAGCTTTATAGGTTTCCTAATTGTTGGGACTATTTTTTTTAATGGTTTTGGAGCTAAAAAAATAAGTACTACTACTCCAGTTGTATTGGAACAAAAATTAGATCGGAATACTACTGAAGAACAAAAAGTAAATAGTAAAGATACTACAACTTCTATAAGTACTAAAAGTTTGATTAGGAGGAAAGAAGTGGTGGCCGAGAATAATAATCTAAACAGAAAGCCAACGCAATTATTGAATAAAAACAAGGAGGTTTCAGTCATCAATCAAAACAAATCAGAAAACAATCAAAATAATGTCCCTGTTCCTTTAGTTGCTGAGAAAGCGAGTAATAATACAATCAATACTCTTTTAGGATCTATTGAGTCAAAAATGGTTAAAGAGAACCAAATAGGGCAAAAACAATCAGTTTCTGTTAATGCGAATAACTTACTTTCACAAGTAGATAACGAACTAGAGCCTTCTTTTAGAGAAAAAGTAATTGTAAAAATTAACAAAAATTACCAAACTGTAAAAGTAGCGTTGGCGAATAGAAATTTAGAATAAACAAATCATCAATCATTATTAAAATCAAATTATCATGAGAAATTTTACAATTTACTTAGTACTTCTGACATGCCTTTTAGCAAGTAAAATGATGGCACAAGATTCATTCGAAAAAAGGGCAAAATCAATTGCCAATACGATCGAAATGATTACCAATGAAGAGAAATCAGCTTTGAAATTAGAAGTAGATTTGGTCAATGATGAATTAATTAATGGAAACATTACGAAAGAAGAAGCAGAGCTAAGAAAGAGAAAGCTGGCAGAAGTAAGGGCAACTAATATCGAAAATAGAGTAGCACTAGAACAAGAAGCTTTGAAAAATTTGGTTCAAGAAAAAGTAGACGGCCAAATATCAGAATCAGATACATTAAAAAAACCGTATAAATTAATATTGAAATGGGAAAAAGGAGATAAAGGGTATGAGAATAATAATAGAAATGAAAAAAGAACTACTTCTCAATTTGTTTTTGCATTGGGATTAAATAATGTTGCAACTGAAGGTGAAGTTAAAGATTCTGATTTTAGATATCTAGCATCTCACTTTTACGAATGGGGTTTTACCTCTAATACAAGACTTTTTAAAGAAAATAATCTGTTGCACTTAAAATATGGATTTTCAGTGATGTATAACAATTTACGACCTACTGATAATCGTTTTTTTGAAGTTAACGGTAAACAAACTGTTTTGCAGGCAAATTCTAATGATCCAGCGGGTAATAGTATAAAAATAGAGGAAGCTCGTTTCAAAAATGTTTATTTAGTATTGCCTTTGCATTTCGAATTTGATTTTTCAGAAAAAAAGACAAAAGAGGATCAAACGTATTTTAGAACACATCAATCTTGGAGAATTGGTTTAGGAGGATATATAGGAACAAGATTAAAAACAAAACAAATTTTAAAATACCAAGTCGATAATCACGATGTCACTGATAAATTAAAAGGAGGTTTTAACACCAATGATTTTATTTACGGTTTGAGTACATATGTGGGGTACAAGGCAACTAGTTTGTATCTTAAATATGATTTAAATCCCATATTTAAAGAAAACGTACTAAAACAAAATAATGTTTCTCTAGGATTACGTTTTGATTTCAATTAGAATAGTTTTGAGTTAGTTAATAAACCCTTTCAGATATTGAATCTCGAAAGGGTTTTACTATTTAAAAACTTTGTAACTTTGACCTTTTATAACTTTGACCCCAAATTAAATTGATTTCAAAAGCGACTATAGATACTGTTTTCGAAACTGCTCGAGTAGAGGAGGTTATTGGCGATTTTGTTCAGTTAAAAAGAGCAGGAAGTAATTTTAAAGGATTGAGTCCTTTTTCTGACGAGCGTTCCCCTTCCTTTATGGTGTCGCCTGCCAAAGGTATTTGGAAGGATTTTAGTTCGGGAAAAGGAGGAAACTCTGTTGCTTTCCTGATGGAGCACTCTCATTTTACTTATCCAGAAGCGATTCGATATTTGGCTAATAAATACAATATCGAAATTGAAGAAACTGAGCAAACAGATGAGGAAAAAGCCATTACTGATGTTCGAGAGAGCATGTATCTAGTTTCTGAATTTGCCAAAGACTATTTTCATAAGACCCTTTTAAACTCTGAGGAAGGTAAAGCTATTGGCTATTCGTATTTTAAAGAAAGAGGGTTTACAAATGAAACTATTAAGAAATTTAGTCTAGGTTATTCTCCTGAAAGTTGGGATGCATTTACTAAAGAAGCATTAGGTAAAGGGTATAAATTAGAATTTTTAGAAAGTACAGGTTTAACTATTGCTAGAGAAGACAGGCCTTTTGATCGCTTCAAAGGGAGAGTAATGTTCCCTATAGAAAGCATGTCTGGTCGGATTTTAGGTTTTGGAGGACGTATTTTGACCAATGATAAAAAAGCGGCAAAATACTTAAATTCGCCTGAAAGCGACATTTACCATAAGAGTAAAGTTTTGTATGGTATTTTTCAAGCCAAACAATCCATAGCTAAATTGAACAACTGTTATTTAGTAGAAGGATATACAGATGTGATTCAATTCAATCAAGCAGGTATTGAAAATGTTGTTTCCTCATCTGGTACAGCATTGACCCCAGATCAAATTCGTTTGGTGAATCGATTGACAAAAAATATAACAGTACTTTTTGATGGTGATGCAGCTGGACTTCGTGCTGCTATTCGTGGAATTGATTTGATTCTTGAAGAAGGGATGAATGTAAAAGTATGTGCTTTTCCTGATGGAGAAGATCCAGATAGTTTTGCCAAAAAAACTTCTTATGATGATTTAGTAGCTTATTTAGAAAACAATGCGAAGGATTTTATACAATTCAAAGCTTCAATGTTGATGAATGAAGCGAAGAACGACCCTATAAAGAAAGCCGATTTAATTCGGGATATGGTATTGAGTATTTCAAAAATACCAGATAGAATTCAAAGAGAAATTTATATTCAGGAATGTTCTAGAATAATGGATATTTCTGAACAAGTATTAGTGAGTACTTTGGCTCAATTAGTTCAAAAAGATGTTGTTGAGGTTGGGAAAAAACAAAAACAGGAGCAAGGAAAAAAATCCTTTGAAGTAATAAAAAATGAGAATCCAGTTGAAGCTGAAAAAGTCGATATTCTCTATCGTTTGGAGCGAAAAATAATCGAAATATTACTTTTGTATGGCAATAAGACAGAAGAGTTTGAGGATACATTCATGAAAACTAATGAAGAAGGAGAGATTGTCATGGTTGTTGAAAAAAGAGAATTTAAAGTTTTTCAAAGAATTTATTTGAGTCTACAAGAAGATGAGGTGCAATTAGCAAATCCTTTATTTAGAGAAATATTTAATGACTTGACAAATTATTACCTCCAAAATGATTCTTTTAGTTTAGAACAATATTTAATGCATTTGCAGCCAGAATTTGCACAAGAAGTTACAGACATCTTGATGGAAGAGGAAAGGCTTGTTATGCACAATTGGGAGGGGCAAAATATTTTTCCCAAATCAAAAAATGACACCATTGCTCAAAATGTTTCTGAAACTATTTTGACATTGCGTTGGTATCTAGTAGGCAGGATTATTGAGGAATTAAAAGGTTCAATATCAGCTGATGCAGATAATACAGAACCTATGACAATGATTCAAGATTATAATGGCTTAACTCATGCTTTTTCAAAAAAATTAGGACGAGTTATGTCAAGATTTAATTAAACGATTTCTAGCTTTTTTGCTTTATCAACTAAATCTACTAGATTGGTTACGTTTAATTTGGTTAACAATCGTAATTTATAGGTACTGATTGTTTTTTCGTTAAGATTTAGGATTTCTGCAATTTCATGGTTCTTTTTCCCGCCACTTAAATAACGTAGCACTTCTACTTCGCGATTGGATAGTTTTCTATACAGTCGTTCACTTTTACTTTGTTTGGCAATTAAAGCAAGGTTTTTCTTAACGGTCTCATTCATTATAATCTTACCTTGGTAGACTTTTATAATGGATAGACCAAGTGTTTCTAATTTTTCTTTTTTATGAACAAATCCAGATACACCCGCCTTAATTGCATTTGGCGCATATATTTGTTCAGATAGTCCACTGAAGATTATAATTTTTGTTTTTGGAAAATTTTTCAAAATTGATTTTACTTCAAAAATACTTGAAAGGCCTTCCAATTCTAAGTCTAAAATTAAAACATCAATATCCTTAGTGAGTAGAATATCTCTAATCATTAAAAAACTTCCCACATTTGCGGTAATTGAAATTTCACTATGGTCTTTGAAGTAAGACTTTACTCCAAAATGCACTACCGGATAGTTATCTGCTAAACAAACTTTTATCATAATATTGTTTTTTTAAGAGTTTTTTACTGAACGATGTCATTAAAGTTAGTTAAAAAAATAGATAATCACTATTTATTTCTGATAAAATGCTATTAATCCCGATTAAGTAAACAAACTGGTATAGGATTCATTTTATGCTGATTGATTTTGTTTAACCTTTTGTAAATTTCGTAAACTATTTTTTCTCTTTCGGTAAAATTTTCTTGAGATTTATCTTGTTCGTCTACAAGCATTGCCCATTCTAATTCGTCATAACTTGCACCTAGTTGTTCTTCATCCGTTTTTTCGTCTCCAAATAGGCCGTCTGATGGTGTGGCTTCTAAAATGGAATTGGGTACCTTTAAATATGCTGCCAACGCAAAAACGTCTGATTTCATTAAATCTGCAATTGGACTGAGATCAACTCCTCCGTCACCATATTTTGTATAAAAACCAACGCCAAAATCTTCTACTTTATTCCCTGTCCCAGCAACTAACAAACCGTGAATTCCTGCGAAATAATATAAAGTTGTCATTCGTAAACGTGCTCTAGTGTTAGCTAGTGTGATAGGGAGTTTACAATCTTCGACATTTGTAGGCATCGTTTTTTTGAAAGTTTCAAAAAGCAAGGTTAAATCTGTTTCAACATTAGAAACATTTGGGAATCTTTCCTTTAGTTGTTTAATATGCTCTCGTCCACGACTTACATGGCTTTCGTGTTGATGAATTGGCATTTCGACACATAATACCTGTAATCCGGTTTGGGCACATAAAGTGGAGGTAACAGCAGAGTCCACCCCACCAGAAATTCCAATAACAAACCCGTTTACTTTTGAATTTTCGGCATATGTTTTTAACCAGTTTACAATATGAGTATTGACTTTTTCAACTTGAATAGTATTTTTTTTTGTCATAATAGTTTAACTTTTAGGTAGGAGGAATGTATATTTGCAAAGTCATTTGGCAGTATGTACTTTTGCCTTATTTTTCGTATGCAAATTTAATTAAAAAAATGAAAATATATATAATTCCTTTTGTTCTATCTCTGTTTTTTTTATCCTGTGGTCAAAAAAATAAAATTGAAAAAGCAGTAGCTGAAGTTCCTGTTGAATTAAAAGTAGTTCGTTTTGACAAGCTTTTTTTTGAATCACAACCCAAAGATTTAAATAAACTTAAAAAAGAGTTTCCTTTTTTCTTTCCATTAGGTAATGATGACGAAGTTTGGGTGGAAAAAATGCAAAACCCTCAGTGGCGTGAATTATATAGTGAAGTGCAAAAAAAATATGCTGATTTTGAACCAACAAAATTAGAATTAACTTCGCTTTTTCAACATATAAAGTATTATTTTCCTAAAACGAAAACTCCAAAAATAATTACCGTTATATCTGAAATGGATTACAATAACAAAGCAATTTATGCGGATAGTCTCGTAGTCATTTCTCTTGAGATGTATTTAGGTAAAGAACATAAGTTTTATCAGTTTCCTAATTATATCAAGCAAAATTTTGAACAAGAACAAATTATGCCTGATGTAGTTTCTGGTTTTTTTAAATATATAACGGCACCTAATCAAGAAAAGAGTTTATTGTCTGATATGGTTTATGCTGGGAAAGAATTGTATTTAAAAGATATGTTTTTGCCTGATTATAGCGATGCGGATAAAATGGGATATACGCCTGAGCAAATTAAATGGTGTGAGGAAAATGAAAGTTATATATGGCGTTATTTTATAGAAAAAGAAATGCTATATAGTGATGATCAAAAACTGATTCCTCGATTTATAAACCTAGCACCATTTTCTAAATTTTATTTGGAAATTGATAATGAGTCTCCGGGAAGAGTTGGTTCTTGGATTGGATGGCAAATTGTTCGTTCATATATGAATAACAATGAAGTATCTTTGCAAGGATTATTAAAAGCAAATGCTAAAGAAATATTTGAAAAATCAAAATATAAACCAAAGAAGTAATGTCAGATATAAATAGATCAGAAATTAAATTTCTAGTAGAATTAGATGAAAACCGTGTTCCAGAAAAATTACTTTGGTCTGCCAAAGATGGTGGGGTGGAATTAGAGGAAGCGAAAGCGATTATGTTGTCTGTGTGGGACAGTAAAACTAAAGAAAGTATGCGTATTGACTTATGGACAAAAGAAATGCCAGTCGATGAGATGAAAATTTTCTTTCATCAAACCTTAGTTGCTATGTCAGATACTTTTCATCGTGCTACAGGTGATGAAAAAATGGCCGATACAATGAAAGATTTTTGTGATTATTTTGCAGAAAAATTAGAGTTGACAAAGTAGTGGCAATAAAACAGTGAAATATTTTAAGGGTAGTTTTTTTAAACTATCCTTTTTTTATGTCAAAAAACAGAAAATTTTATTTTTAGCGCTAGTTTTTTTTATGAGTTAGTTATATTTGTTATGTAGTACATTGTATAATGGGATGTTGTGCAATTGGAAATTTGATTTTTAAATTAGTCTGCAATTAAATCTTGATGATATGTTATTTCCATTTATTGTTAGTTTAGTAGGTTTGTTTTTTTTACTTATTAACGGGATACGATTTTACTTGGCAAGAAAAAACAAGGATGTTTTGTATCGTATAATTACTGTTTATTTAATTTTGTTGTTTATTATTGAATTTTGTTGCAATCTAATAGGTTTTTTAAGGCCAGGAGAAAATTTTTATTTGTCTCATTATTATTTTGTTTTTCAATTTGTTGCAATGAGTCTGTTTTTTTATAATATATTCTCAATTGGATTTTTAAAAAAAATTGTTGCATTTTTATTAATAGCAGTTCTTCTTTTTTTAGGAATTCAATATTCAATAGATCCATCTATTTATTGGCAATTTAATATGCTTGAAATTGGTATTACATCACTATTGTTAATTAGTTATGGAATTTTGTTTTTAGTGTTTAATATTAAAAAGGATAAAAGCGATTATTTTTATTTTTGTAACGGCTTAATACTTTATTTGGCTAGTAGTGCTAGTATCTTTTTAAGTGGAAATAGTGATTCAGTGATTTTCACTAAGCCATTCTTATTGGATTTTTGGTTTTTTAATTCCTTGTTCTATATTTTATATCAGTATTTAATATATAAAGAATGGAAAGTCCTAAATCTTGAAATAAAAGATGATATTGATGAAAGTACAAAAAAGAATATTCATTTGTTGGAATCAAAATAGTTTCTTTTTAAAATATAAAGTAAAAAAAAAGTACAGCGCTAGCTGTACTTTTTTTGGTATAAAAATCTTCTTTTTGAAGTGGATAATGAACAGTAATTTAAAACTGTCCATTGTTTTTGAAAACTTCCTGATTTACTTCGTCTATATAGGAAAGTAGTTCTTCTTTTCCAATATTTTCAGTAGCTGATGTTACGAAATAATGAGGCATTTCTGCCCAGTTATTGGCAAACATATTCTTTTTATACGCTGCGATATGAGAGTCAATTTTTACTTTGCTAATTTTGTCTGCTTTTGTAAAAACAATACAAAAAGGAATTTCACTTTCACCCATATAAGACATAAATTCAACATCTATGGCTTGAGCTTCATGTCGGATGTCAATTAAAACAAAGGCGCAAACTAATTGCTCTCTTGTTTCAAAATAATCCGTAATAAATTGCTGAAAAACTGATTTTGTTTTTTTAGAAACTTTAGCATATCCATATCCTGGTAAATCAACTAAGAACCAATTGTTGTTTATTAAAAAGTGGTTTATCAGTTGTGTTTTTCCAGGTCGCCCAGAAGTCTTAGCTAGTTTTTTTTGGTTGGTCAACATGTTTATCAATGATGACTTTCCTACGTTTGATCGGCCAATAAAAGCATATTCAGGTAAAAAGTCCTTAGGACATTTTGAGACATCTGAATTGCTAATTACAAATTCGGCTGTATTAATTTTCATTTTTTTTAGGTATAAATTCTCCTTTATAAATTTAATGAACTGATAAATGGGTATGTGTTAACCAGTCTTCTAGCAAACGATTGAACTCTTCCGGTTGTTCCATCATTGCTGCGTGGCCACATTTGTCAATCCAATATAGAGTTGAGTTAGGTAACAATTTGTTAAACTCTTCTGCAACATCAGGAGGGGTTACTTTGTCATTCTTACCCCAGATAATACACGTTTGTACATGCATCTTAGGTAAATCTTTTGCCATATTGTGTCTAATCGCACTTTTAGCTATCGTTAGCGTTTTTATTAATTTTATTCGGTCATTAACGGAGGCATATACTTCGTCAATAAGTTCAGGGGTTGCTACTTTAGGATCGTAAAATACATCTTCGGCTTTTTTCTTAATGTATTCATAATCACCTCTTTTTGGGTAGCTGTCTCCCATTGCACTTTCGTAAAGCCCAGAACTTCCTGTAATTACAAGTCCCGCTACTTTTTCGGGATACATTTTTGTATGGTACAATGCGATATGTCCCCCTAATGAGTTTCCTAAAAGAATTACTCTGTCAAAACCTTTGAAAGTAATAAAGTCTTTAACGTATTTAGCGAAATTTTTAACATTAGTTTTTAAAATATTTTGAGTATATAATGGTAAGTCTGGAATAACTATTTTATATCCTTTATCAGAAAAGTGTTCAGCAACTGCATCAAAATTGCTTAGTCCACCCATTAGCCCGTGTAAAATTACGATAGGCGTTCCTTCTCCAGCTTCATAATAACTGTATCTGCCTTCTTTCTTATAGTTTTTTTCCATGTTTATGAATGCGATTTTTCAATTTTCACAAATATATGATTTAATAAATTAAAAAGAATTTTTGAATGCGATTTTTGAGTATATAATTAATCATTTATTTTTTAATAGATGGATTGCTTCTAAATCCTTTGGATTTCAATTTTCGCAAGACTTTTTGTAATATAAATAGTATCGTCTTAACGTTAAATTATTGATTATAATTTGCTCACTTTTTCGATAGCCTGAATATTCTTACACTTAAATTATTAAGATGCTAACAGTCTGACAGTCCAAAAATTAAGGTGTTTTCTCTAAAAGCGGGTAAACTTATCAACAAAGTGGGATATAGTGGTAAATAGTGGTAATATTTTTCATATTTTTGCTCTATATCATTTAAAAGCTATTTGTTTGAATACAATTGTTGGAACATATGAATGTAAGGTCGATGCTAAAGGAAGGGTGCTGTTACCAGCTCCTTTGAAAAAGCAATTGGCGCCATCTCTTCAAAACGGTTTTGTTTTGAAGCGTTCTGTTTTTCAACCGTGTCTTGAGCTGTATCCCATGGAAGAATGGGATTTGATGATGTTGAAAATTAATAAGTTAAATCGATTTGTTAAAAAGAACAATGATTTTATACGCAGGTTCACTGCGGGAGTTAAAATTGTTGAGATTGATTCTTTGGGAAGATTATTAGTTCCTAAAGATTTGGTTGTTTTTGCAAATATTACAAAAGATGTTGTTTTTTCATCAGCAGTAAATATTGTTGAAATCTGGGATAAAGATTTATATGAAAAATCAATAAGCGGAGAAGATGTTGATTTTGCTGATTTGGCAGAAGATGTAATGGGAAATATAAATGACGACGACAATGGAATATCATAATCCGGTTTTACTAAAGGAATCTGTAGATGGTTTAAATATAAAGCCTGACGGTATATATGTAGATGTGACCTTCGGTGGAGGAGGGCATTCTAAGGAGATTTTGAGTAGGTTAGGGCCTGAAGGAAAGCTTTTTGCATTTGATCAAGATGAAGATGCTTTAGAGAATACCTTGCATGATGATCGTTTTGTGTTGATTAATGAAAATTTCAGATTTATTAAGCGGTTTTTACGTTTTTACGGAGTGAAAAGTGTAGATGGAATTTTGGGTGATTTAGGCGTTTCTTCACATCAATTTGATGTTGCGGAGAGAGGGTTTTCAACTCGATTTGATGCGGAATTGGATATGAGGATGAGTCAAAAAAACGATTTGAATGCATACAGAGTGGTGAATGAGTATGACGAAGCAGATTTGAAAAGAGTTTTTTTAGATTATGGTGAGTTGAAAAACGCGCCTGTTTTGGCAAGAACAATTGTGGAAGCAAGAGAAGTGCATCCAATAAAAACAACCGATGCGCTAAAAGAAGTTTTGGCAAAATATTTACCGGAAAGAGTTAGGAATAAAATTTTAGCTCAAATCTACCAAGCTATTCGAATTGAAGTGAATCAAGAGATGGATGTTTTAAAGGAATTTTTGGAGCAATCATTAGAAATTTTAAATCCAGGTGGAAGGTTGAGTGTTATTTCATATCATTCTTTAGAAGATAGATTAGTGAAGCGATTCATGAAAAACGGAATGTTTGATGGAGAGCCTGAGCGTGATTTTTTTGGTAATTTTTCTGTTCCTTTTAAAACGATAGGTAAATTAATTATTCCTGGAAATGAGGAAATTAAAGTTAATAATAGAGCGAGAAGTGCAAAACTAAGGATAGCCGAAAAGAAATAATTTAAGGTAATGAAAAAAGGCATTTACGGTATATTGAAAGCTAAGTTTCTTATCGATGATGACGCGGTAAAAAATTGGCGTTTTATAGTTTTTTTAATATTACTGGCTATAGTTATGATTGCAAATACACAACGTTTTGAACAAAAAGTTTTTCAAATAGCTCAGTTAACAACTGAGGTCAAAGAATTGCGATCCGAATTTGTGGACAGACGTTCACAGTTAATGAAGTTAAAAATGGAGTCGACAGTTTCTGAAAAAATGATTGAGAAAGAAATTTTTCCATCAACAGTTCCTCCAATTAAGATAAAAGTAAAAAAAGAAGAAGAGAAAAGTTTTCTTAAAAAATTATGGCAGTAGAAGATAAATACATATCGTACCGAATCTATCTGGTTGCATTTGCTATTTTTTTGATAGCGATTGCGATTGCCGTGAAATTGACAAATATTCAATGGGTTGAAGGGGATTATTATAGAAAATTAGCCAAAGAAAGAACGGTTAAGAATTTTGTAATTCCTTCTAATAAAGGAAATATTTATTCATCTGATGGGAGTTTATTGGCTACTTCGATTCCTAATTATGAAATACGTTTTGATGCTTTGGCACCAAAAGCAGAAGTATTCGAAAAAAATGTTCAAGCATTATCAGATTCTTTAGCTACAGTTCTAGATAAACCGAGTAGTTTTTATCAAAATGAATTAAGAAGAGCTAGAGCAAATAATAATAGATATTATTTGATTTCTCGTGATTTAAGTTATACCGATTATATTAAAATAAAAGGATTTCCCTTATTCAAATTAGGAGCTTACAAAGGAGGAATTATTGTTGAGCAAAAGACCGTTAGGGAGCATCCGATAGGTAAAATTGCCGAAAGAACGATTGGCTATGAGCGTCGAAATTCCAATGGAACTTCTGATGGTAAAGGAATTGAATGGGCATATAGAAAATATCTTAACGGTAAAGACGGTAAAATCTTAAAACAAAAAATTGCGAAAGGGCAATGGAAACCCATACGTGATATAAATGAAGTAGATCCTCAGGATGGTTACGATGTAATTTCGACTATTGACGTTTATATTCAAGATATTGCACATCATGCTTTATTGAAGCAATTGGAAGATTACCAAGCGGATCATGGTTGTGTTGTCGTGATGGAAACTCAAACTGGTAAGGTAAAAGCGATAGCTAATTTAGGAAGAGCTAACGATGGTACTTATTATGAAACTACAAATTATGCTGTAGCTGAATCGCATGAGCCGGGATCAACGTTCAAATTGGCTGATTTAATGGCTATTCTTGAAGATAAAGTGGCGGATACAAGTACTGTTTATGATACACATGGTGGGGTAGTTAAATATTCCGGAAAATCGGTAAGGGATTCTCATACAGGAGGATATGGTAAGATCTCATTGGCTAGAGGTTTTGAGTTGTCTTCAAATACGGTAATGGTTCAAGCGGTTTATGATAATTATAAAAATAATCCTACCAAGTTTGTAAACCACGTTAATTCGTATGGATTGAATAAAAAATTGAATATGGATTTTGAAGGAGAAGGTAGGCCGTTTATACCGCAACCTTCTGACAAGAATTGGTCTAATATTTCACTTCCTTGGATGGCTTTTGGGTATGGTGTTTCGGTTACGCCAATGCAAACGTTGGCCTTTTATAATGCTGTAGCAAATAATGGTGAAATGGTGAAACCACAATTTGTTTCTGAAATTAAAGAATGGAATAAAACGATTGTAAAGGTCGAAAAAGAAGTAATTAATCCTAAGATATGTTCTAAGGAAACTCTATTGAAAGTAAAAGCAGTCTTGGCTAATGTGGTTAAAAAAGGAACGGCTTCTAAATTGTTTTCCAAAGAATTTTCAATGGCTGGAAAAACGGGAACTGCTGCCGTTAATTATGCCAAAGATGGAGGAGCAGGAAAATACTATGCCTCTTCATTTGTAGGGTACTTCCCTGCAGATCATCCTAAATATTCGTGTATTGTAGTCGTGCATAAGCCGAGTACAGTGAACAATAATTATTATGGTGCCGATGTTGCTGGACCAGTTTTTAAGCGAATTGCACAAAAAATATTTACAGATGTGCCTTCGACTAATGAAATTAAAAAATTAAATAAGAAAGTCCCAAAACAAGAAGATAGCTATAACAATTACTTTGCTAAAGTACAAAAACAACAAGAACTGGTTCCTGATGTTAAAGGGATGCCGGGAATGGATGCAGTTGCTTTATTAGAAAATCTAGGCATTAAGGTAAAAGCGGTAGGAATGGGGAAAGTAAAAACGCAATCGCTTCAAGCGGGTCAGAATATAATAAAAAACACAACTATAACATTAGAATTATTGTGATTATACTAAAAGACATATTATATAAAGTAGCTATTGAGTCTATAAACGGTTCAACGGATATTGCTATTAACAAAATAGATTTTGATTCTAGGAAAATAGAGCAAAATGATATTTTTATAGCTATTCGTGGGGCTATTTCGGACGGTCATGATTTTATTCAAAAAGCAATTAATTTAGGTGCTAAAGCAATTGTTTGCGATGCCTTTCCTAAAGTTTTAGTAAAAGGAGTTACGTATGTACAAGTATTGGATACAAACAAGGCTTTGGCTTATATGGCGGCTAATTATTTTGGAAATCCTTCGGAAAGTTTAAAATTAGTAGGGATTACAGGAACCAATGGAAAAACTACAATTGCTTCTTTATTGTATCAATTGTTTAAAAAAGCAGGGTTTAAAGTTGGGTTATTGTCTACCGTTAAAATAATGGTTGATGATGTTGAATATAAAGCAACTCATACAACACCAGATTCTATAACAATCAACTATTACTTGGCAGAAATGAAAGCAGCCAATGTTGATTATTGTTTTATGGAAGTGAGTTCACATGGAATTCATCAGAAAAGAACGGAGGCATTATTTTTTGCGGGTGGAGTTTTTACCAATTTATCACACGATCACTTGGATTACCATCCCACTTTTGCTGAATATAGAGATGTGAAAAAATCTTTTTTTGATCATCTTCCAAAAACGGCATTTGCATTATCAAATACTGATGATAAAAATGGGGCAATTATGTTGCAAAACACAGCGGCCAAAAAGCGCACCTATGCATTAAAATCGTATGCTGATTATAAAACCCAAATCCTAGAAAATCAATTGTCAGGATTGTTATTGAAAATTGATGGAAATGAAGTATGGGTAAAATTAATTGGAACTTTTAATGCTTATAATGTTTTGGCTATTTACGGAACCGCTATTGAATTAGGTTTAGATAGTTTAGAAACTTTAAGATTGTTATCTGAATTGGAAAGTGTTTCAGGAAGATTTCAATATATCGTTTCTGAGTCAAATATTACTGCTATTGTGGATTATGCACATACTCCGGATGCATTAGAAAATGTTTTGAAAACGATCAATGATATTCGAACCAAAAACGAACAATTGATTACAGTTGTAGGTTGTGGAGGTAATAGAGATAAAACAAAACGTCCTATTATGGCTGGGATTGCTTCTGATTTGAGTGACAAAGCAATTCTTACATCCGATAACCCTAGAAATGAAGATCCAGATACTATTCTAACTGAGATGGAAACGGGTGTTGCTCCTCAAAACTATAAAAAGATCTTGACAATTACTGATAGAAAACAAGCTATAAAAACAGCTTGTCAATTGGCTCAACCCAATGATATTATTTTAATAGCAGGAAAAGGACACGAAACATATCAAGAAATTATGGGAATTCGCCATGATTTTGATGATATGAAAATTGTAAAAGAAATATTAGAACAACTTCATAAATAGTAAAATATGCTGTATTACTTATTTGAATATTTAGATAAAACGATGAATGTTTCTGGAACTGGTGTTTTTCAATACATCACTTTTAGATCGGCATTGGCTTTCTTATTATCACTATTATTATCTACTGTTTATGGTAAAAGAATTATCAATTTTTTACGCAATCAGCAAGTAGGTGAAACAGTTAGAGAACTAGGTTTGGCTGGGCAAAACGAAAAAGCAGGTACTCCTACAATGGGGGGGTTAATCATCATATTTGCCACATTGTTACCAGTTATGTTATTCGCAAAATTGCATAATATTTATATTGTCTTGTTGATTGTTACGACTTTATGGATGGGAACAATTGGTTTTGTAGATGACTATATAAAAATTTTCAAAAAAGACAAGCAAGGACTAAAAGGGATTTTTAAAGTTTTTGGACAAGTGGGGTTAGGTTTAATTGTTGGGACAGTTCTATATTTTAATCCAAGTGTAACAGTACGTACTGATACGGGTAAAAGTGATGTTTTTAAGATGACCACTGAGAATGTTATTTATGAAGCTCCTTTGGAAGAAAAGTCGACAGCGACTACAATTCCATTTTTCAAAAACAATGAATTTGATTATGCTGAATTATTAGCTTGGACTGGAGAAGGATATGAAAAATGGGCTTGGGTAATCTTTATTCCTATTGTGATTTTTATTATAACAGCAGTTTCTAATGGGGCTAATTTAACTGACGGTATAGATGGACTCGCCGCGGGAACTTCGGCAATATCCGTACTGGCATTAGGTATTTTTACTTTCGTTTCAGGAAATATTATTTTCTCCAATTACTTGAATATTATGTACATCCCTAATTCGGGCGAGATGACGGTTTTTATCGCCTCTTTTACAGGGGCACTAATTGGATTTCTATGGTATAATTCGTATCCAGCATCTGTATTTATGGGAGATACTGGAAGTTTGACGATCGGTGGGATTATTGCCGTCTTAGCGATTGCAGTTCGAAAAGAAATGTTGATTCCATTATTTTGCGGAGTGTTTTTAGTTGAGAATTTTTCGGTGGTATTGCAAGTGACCTATTTTAAATATACCAAGAAACGTTTTGGTGAAGGACGAAGAATATTTCTAATGGCTCCTTTACATCATCACTATCAAAAGAAGGGCTATCATGAAAGTAAAATTGTAACTCGTTTTTGGATTGTAGCTATCATGTTAGCGATACTTTCAATTGTTACTTTAAAATTAAGATAACATGAGACTAGTTGTATTAGGCGGCGGAGAAAGCGGAGTAGGAACAGCAATCCTAGGTAAGAAAAAAGGATATGATGTTTTTGTGTCTGATTTTGGAAAGATAAAAGAAAACTATAAAGAAGTTCTTGTAAGTAATGGTATTGATTTCGAAGACGAACAACATACTGAGGATTTGATTTTGAATGCTGACGTGGTTATGAAAAGCCCTGGTATTCCAGAAAAAGCTCCAATTGTTAAAAAACTAATCGAAAAAGGGATCCCTGTGATATCAGAAATAGAATTTGCGGCTCCTTTTACAAAAGCAATAACTATTGGGATAACTGGAAGTAATGGGAAGACTACGACAACAATGTTAGCCTATCATTTGTTAAAATCGGCTGGATTGAATGTCGGTTTGGGGGGTAATATTGGAAAGAGTTTTGCCTGGCAAGTAGCTGATGACACATTTGATTCCTATGTGTTAGAATTAAGTAGTTTTCAATTGGATGGCATTAAAGATTACAAACCTCATATAGCAATTATTACCAATATTAGTCCGGATCATTTAGATCGATACGATTACAAATACGAAAATTATATTGATTCAAAATTTAGAATAACAATGAATCAAACAGAGGATGATTACCTCATATATGACGCAGATGACGAGGCTATTAATGAATGGCTAAATAAAAATAAAACAAAAGCAAAACTAATCCCTTTTTCATTAACAAAAACTTTTAGTGAAGGAGCATTTATCAAAAACAACATAATGGAAGTATCAATTAATCAAGAGGAATTTAAAATGGACACGGAGTCAATTGCTTTGGAAGGAAAACATAATATGAAAAATGCAATGGCAGCAACCTCTGTGGCTAAATTGATGCAAATTAGAAAAGCAACAATTCGTGAAAGTTTATCTAATTTCCAAGGAGTAGAGCACCGTTTGGAGAAAGTATTGAAAATTCAAAATGTTCAATATATCAATGATTCAAAAGCGACAAATGTAAATGCTACTTTCTTTGCTTTAGACAGTATGAACACACCAACAGTGTGGATTGTAGGTGGTGTCGATAAAGGGAATGATTATAATGAATTGATGTCATTAGTTCGTGAAAAAGTAAAAGCAATAATTTGTTTAGGAGTCGATAATAAAAAAATAATTGATGCATTTGGTAATGTAGTTGATATTATGGTTGAAGTTACCAATATGAATGATGCCGTAAGAATGGCGCAACGTTTGACCGAAAAAGGGGATACTGTATTGTTATCGCCTGCATGTGCAAGTTTTGATTTGTTTGAAAACTATGAGGATAGAGGAAAACAATTTAAACAAGCGGTACAAAACTTATAGAAAGAAGGTAAATTATAAAGAGTAAGGTTGAACATTTTTAAACTTTAAACAAGTGAAACTTTAAACAAATTTTGAAATGAAGCAATTAATAGGTAATTTAAAAGGAGATAAAGTAATATGGTCATTCGTGGCTTTATTAGCGCTGTTTTCGTTTATGCCTGTTTTTAGTGCCAGTAGTAATTTAGCCTATTTAGGACATGGGACGGGTAATACATTGGGTTATTTGGTAAAACATTTAGCTCATATTTGTATTGGATTTACTATTATTTATTTTGTTCATAAAGTGCCATATCATTATTTTAGAGCCATCTCTAAAGTGGGATTACCTGTTGTTTGGATATTATTGGCTTATACCTTAATCAAAGGAACGGTAATTGCAGGTGCTAATGCAAGTCGATGGATTCAAATTCCGTTTGTGGGCATTACATTTCAAACATCAACATTAGCATCCTTAGTGTTGTTCATTTATGTTGCTAGGTATTTATCTAAAACTCGAGAAGAACCAATTGATTTTAAAGAATCTTTAAAAGAACTTTGGATTCCCGTATTTATAACTTTAATGTTTATTTTACCTGCCAATTTTTCTACAACAGCCTTGATATTTTCAATGGTAATTATGCTTGTTTTTATTGGTAAATACCCAATAAAATATATTGGTTTTATAATTGGTTCAGGTATTGTTTTTCTTGCCTTTTTTGTGCTTGTTTCCAAAGCGTTTCCTGATTCTAGATTTTTTAGTAGGGTAAGTACGTGGAGTAGTCGAATTGAAAATTTTACAACCGACAAACCAGACGAAGATGATTACCAAATTGAGAAAGCCAAAATTGCTATTGCTTCAGGTAAAATTTATGGATTAGGACCGGGGAAAAGTGTTCAGAAGAATTTTTTACCACAATCTTCTTCTGATTTTATTTATGCTATCATAGTCGAAGAATACGGTTTAATTGGAGGGCTTGGTGTTCTTACCTTATACCTTCTGCTTTTATTCCGTTTTGTCATTGCTTCGCATAAAGCAAATACCTTATTTGGAAAATTAGTCGTCATAGGGCTCGGTTTTCCAATGATATTTCAAGCCATGATAAATATGGCCGTAGCTGTAGAGTTACTGCCGGTTACAGGGCAAACGTTACCCTTGATCAGTAGCGGAGGAAGTTCCATTTGGATGACGTGCTTTGCACTCGGTATCATTATAAGCGTGACTAAAAAAGACGAAGAAATAGAGGAAGAATTAAAAGTAGCAGCTAAAAGAGAAGAAGCGCTTCAAAAATTAATTGATGCTGAGCTAGCTTCTGAAGAAGAAATTAATTCGGATTATTCTATTGAAGATAAAGCTGGAAATCCTATGGATGCGGTGATGAATAAATAATATTTAATTGAAGTATTTCATAACAGTAATTTTAAATTAAATGAAACAATATAAATTCATATTAAGTGGTGGAGGAACGGGAGGACATATATATCCTGCAATTGCTATTGCTAATGAATTAAAAATGCGTTTCCCTAATGCTGAATTCCTTTTTGTAGGAGCCAAAGATAAAATGGAAATGCAAAAAGTTCCTCAAGCGGGTTACAATATAAAAGGATTGTGGATTGCTGGTTTACAACGTCAGATTAATTTAAAAAACGCGATGTTTCCCTTTAAATTAGTTGATAGTTTATGGAAATCCGGAATGATACTTAAGGATTTTAAACCAGATGTAGTTATTGGTACAGGCGGTTTTGCTAGTGGACCATTATTACAAGTAGCTAATACAATGGGCATACCTACTGTAATTCAAGAACAAAATTCTTATCCTGGAATTACAAATAAGTTATTGAGCAAAAAAGCAAGTGCTATTTGTGTTGCCTATGAAAATTTAGAGCGTTTTTTTCCAAAAGAAAAAATGGTTTTTACGGGTAACCCAGTTCGTCAGGATTTGATTGATATCGAAAGTAAGAGAGGGGACGCAATTGAATATTTTAATTTAGATCCTAATAAAAAGACGTTGCTTGTTCTTGGAGGAAGTCTGGGTGCTAGAAGAATGAATCAATTAATTGAAAAAGAATTAGATAAGATTGTTTCTCAAAATGTTCAGATTATCTGGCAATGCGGAAAATTATATTACGAAGATTATAAAAAATACAATACGGAGAATGTTCAGGTTGTTTCTTTTATCGAAAGAATGGATTTTGTTTATGCAGCAGCAGATATTATTATTTCACGTGCTGGTGCTTCATCCGTATCAGAATTATGTATTGTTGGAAAACCGGTGCTGTTTATTCCATCACCGAATGTGGCAGAAGACCATCAGACAAAAAATGCAAAAGCAATTGTTGACAAAAAAGGAGCATTGCTTTTAAAAGAATCAGATTTGGATTCTCAATTCAGTCTTGTTTTTGAGGCCCTTTTAAAAGATGAAGGAAAGCAAAAGCAGCTAAGCGAAAATATAAAACAACTAGCAATGCCAGAAGCAACAAAGCAAATTGCTGATGAAATTGTGAAATTAATTAAAAAATAACAAACAGTAAGTTCAACGGACTTTAAGATATTAAAAACAATGAATTTAAATCAAATACATAACGTCTATTTCATCGGAATTGGTGGCATCGGAATGAGTGCCTTGGCACGGTATTTTAAGAATATCGGGAAGCAAGTTTCGGGTTATGATAAAACGCCAACGATGCTGACGAGAGAATTGATTGAAAGTGGAATTGAAATTCATTTTGAAGATAATATTGATTTAATTCCGAAAAATTTTTATGTAGAAAATACTTTGGTGATTATTACGCCAGCTGTACCAAAAATGCATTCTGAATGGAATTATTTTTTGGAAAGAGAATATCAAGTAAAAAAGAGAGCGGAAGTTTTAGGTATAATAACAAAAGACACTTTTTGCTTTGCTGTGGCAGGTACACATGGAAAAACAACAACATCAAGTATTCTAGGGCACATTTTATATGAAAGTGGGGTTGATGTAACAGCTTTTATTGGAGGAATTGTAGAAAATTATAATTCAAATTTAATAGGTAGTGGTAAAACAGTTACGGTAGTTGAAGCGGATGAATTCGATCGTTCTTTTTTGCATTTGCATCCTAATATTGCTTGTATCACATCTATGGATGCAGATCATTTAGATATTTATGGGACAAGTGATGCTATAGAAGAATCGTTTGTAGAATTTGCAAATAAAATTGAGGATAAAAATAAATTATTTATCACTAAAGATTTGCCTTTAAAAGGGGTGACAGTTGCGGTAAATGAAGATGCTGTTTACAATGTCTTTAATGTGCGAATTGAAAATGGGAGTTATGTTTTTGATATAAATACTCCAAAAGGGATTTTAAAAGATTTTCGTTTTGGTTTACCAGGAAGACACAATTTGATGAATGCTTTAATGGCTATTGCAATGGCTGAAATATTCGGCACCCCAACCGAGGCCATTGCAGTAGCCTTAGCATCATTTAAAGGAGTTAAGAGAAGGTTTTCGTATCAAATTAAAACAAAAAACTTAGTTTACATTGATGACTATGCGCATCACCCTACTGAGATTGATGCTGTGCATCAGGCAGTAAGAGAATTGTATCCTGATAAAAAAGTTTTGGCTGTATTTCAGCCTCATTTATTTAGTAGAACAAGGGATTTTGCTGATGATTTTGCCAAAAGTTTGTCTAATTTTGACGAAGTTATTTTAATGGATATTTATCCGGCCCGTGAATTGCCAATTGAGGGAATTACTTCGGATTGGTTGTTGTCTAAAATTGATAATCAGCATAAAAAATTAGTTCAAAAAGAAGAATTAATAAAGACTATTTTGGAAAGTAATGCTCAAATAATTGTTACTATTGGAGCAGGTGATATTGGGGAAATGGTAGTGTCAATAAAACAAGCGCTAAATGAGAATATTTAACTGGACAAATATTAGATTATTTCTTATGTTAGGATTAGTAATTTTCCTGTTTTCATTTACGTCAAATCGAAATGAACATAGAAAATTAAAGAAATCCGTAGTTGTTTTTGTAGGAGATAACGCTCTTTTTGTGAAAAGAGAAACGGTTAATAAATTGTTAATAGAAAATAAAGAGAATGCTTCAAGCATTGAAAAAGATAAATTAGATTTGAATAAGCTGGAAAGGATACTGGATTCAAATGCTATGATTGAGAAATCAGATGTGTTTGTAAGTATTGATGGTGTTCTAAAAGCAGTAGTAAAACAAAAGACTCCTATAGCAAGGGTTTTCGAAGGTGAACACTCGTTTTATGTTGACTATGAAGGGGGTAGGATGCCATTATCAGATAATTTTACAGCTAGAGTTCTACTTGTTTCGGGGGAGATAAATAAAAAAAATAGCGAAGATTTAGCTCAATTATTTCATGTAATTTATGACGATGATTTTTTGAAAAAAAACATCATTGCGATTCAAATTATGCCTAATGGTAGCTTAAAAATGTTCAATAGAAATTTTAATTATCAAATTGATTTTGGAAGATTGGTAAATGTGGAACAAAAATTCAAAGATTACAAGGCCTTTTTTCAAAAAGCAGTTTTAGATAGTTCTTTATATAAATATAAAAAGATTGACCTGAGATTTACTAAACAAGTAGTTTGTACAAAATAAATAGATAATGGAAAAAGAGAATATTGCAGTGGGTCTAGATATTGGGACTACCAAGATTGTTGCCATGATTGGCAAAAAAAACGAATATGGTAAACTTGAAATTTTAGGCGTAGGTAAATCTAAAAGTTTGGGTGTTGCAAGAGGTGTTGTAAATAATATTACTCAAACAATTCAGTCCATTCAGCAAGCAATACATGAAGCAGAAAATAATTCAGGGTATAAAATAAAAGATGTAGTTGTAGGAATTGCTGGACAGCACATCCGAAGTATTCAGCATACTGATTATATCAGCAGAAGTAATCCAGAAGAAGTGATAGGTGGTGATGATATTCAATTGCTAATTGATCAAGTAAATAAGTTGGCCATGTTACCTGGAGAAGAAATAATCCATGTTTTACCACAAGAATTTAAAATTGATGGGCAGTCTGAAATTAAAGAGCCAATAGGGATGTATGGTGGCAGACTAGAATCTAGTTTTCATGTTGTTGTTGGTCAAGCGTCCTCTATAAGAAATGTGGGTCGTTGTATTCAGAGTTCGGGGATTGAATTATCTGGATTGACATTAGAACCATTAGCATCTTCAGATGCAGTCCTAAGTCAAGAAGAAAAAGAAGCGGGTGTAGCTTTGATTGATATAGGTGGAGGAACAACAGATTTAGCTATTTTTAAAGACGGGATTATTCGTCATACAGCAGTAATTCCTTTTGGTGGAAATGTAATTTCTGATGATATAAAAGAAGGGTGTTCTATTATTGAAAAACAAGCAGAATTATTAAAAGTAAAGTTTGGTTCAGCTTGGCCAGGTGAAAATAAAGACAATGAAATTGTTTCTATACCTGGATTAAGAGGGAGAGAACCTAAAGAAATTTCTTTAAAGAATTTGTCAAAAATAATCCACGCACGCGTTGTTGAAATTGTGGAGCAAGTTTTTACTGAAATTAAAGCGTATGGTCATGAAGATCCTCGTAAAAAACTAATTGCAGGAATAGTACTTACTGGTGGTGGAGCACAATTAAAGCATATTAAGCAGTTAGTGGAATATATTACTGGAATGGATACTAGAATTGGATATCCTAATGAGCATTTAGCAGGTGATTCTGATGAAGAGTTTTCAAGCCCATTATATGCTACGGCTGTAGGATTAGTAATGAATAGCATTGAAAATAAAACGCAAAGCGCTATTAGAAAGGAAGAGGTGCCACAACCAAAAGCTCCAGTTTATCGCGCTCCAATTGCCGAAAGTTATCAAGATATTCCTGAAGAAAATGAAGAAGAAAAAAGGATTAATCATGCCAAGAAGGAAGAGTCTACAGGAGATAAAATAAAAAGATCTTTTTTTGACCGATATGTAGATAAGATTAAAGATTTTTTAGACAACGCGGAATAGGGTAAACCTAAATAAAATAGAACAACAATTAATAATTAATATCAAAAACCAAATAAAATGATGAGCAACTCAGAATTTGGAAGTATTTCATTTGATTTACCAAAAAACCAATCAAATGTAATCAAAGTAATTGGTGTAGGTGGAGGTGGAAGTAACGCTATAAACCACATGTTTAAGCAAGGAATTAAAGGGGTGGATTTTATTGTATGTAATACTGATTCTCAGGCATTACAAAGTAGTTCAGTACCTAATAAAATTCAGTTAGGGGTAAACTTGACTGAAGGACTTGGTGCTGGTGCTAATCCTGATGTAGGGCAGCAATCAGCTATTGAGAGCATTGCTGAAATTGAAAAAATGTTGGACCGCAATACTAAGATGGTTTTCATCACAGCTGGAATGGGTGGTGGTACTGGAACAGGTGCTGCGCCGGTTATTGCTCAATTAGCCAAAGAGAGAGAAATTCTTACTGTAGGTATTGTAACACTTCCATTCTTATTTGAAGGGAAAGTGCGTCAAGAACAAGCGAAAATTGGAATAGAAAAATTACGCAAGCAGGTAGATTCTTTAATCGTTATTAATAATAATAAATTAAGAGAAGTATATGGTAATCTTGGTTTCAAAGCAGGATTTTCAAAAGCGGATGAAGTTTTAGCAACTGCCTCAAGAGGTATTGCTGAAGTGATAACACATCACTACACTCAAAATATCGATTTACGTGATGCGAAGACCGTTTTGTCTAATAGTGGAACTGCAATTATGGGTTCGGCTGTTGCTGAAGGAGAAAATAGAGCAAAAGAAGCTATTATTTCTGCTTTAGATTCTCCATTATTGAATGATAACAAAATCACAGGTGCCAAAAACGTATTGTTGCTCATCGTTTCTGGAACTAATGAAATCACTTTAGATGAAATCGGAGAAATCAATGACCACATTCAAAATGAAGCAGGTCACAATGCCAATATTATTATGGGTGTTGGTGAAGATGAAACTCTTGGTGATGCTATTGCAGTTACTATAATTGCAACAGGTTTTGATATTGAACAACAAAATGGAATCGTAAATACGGAGCCGAAAAAAATAATTCATGCACTAGAGGATGAACAAAGTAATGTTTATAATCTATCAAAAAATGCGGTACCTGCTTTTGATTTAAATACAGAATCACCAAAATCAAATTCCGATGAAAGAATCGTATTTGATTTGTTAGAAGACAAAGTCGTGCCTGAAGCAATTGTTCCAGTTCCAGGAAACGAAGGTTTATTGGCCATGTCTGAGTTTATTAAGAACTTAGATGTTACTTTTGAAATCGTTTCTCCTATTAAAGATATTGATTTTACATTTACAGCTCCAAAACAAGTAGAAGCAGAAGTGCAACAGCCTAAAGTAATTGAAAGACAAGAGCAAACAACATTTTCTTTTGACTTGCCAATTGCAAAACCTGAGCCAGTTGCAGAAATAAAAGAAGAGAAAGTTTTATTTGAATTGACAAATGAAACACGTGAGATAAAAGTGAATCAACCCGTTCAATTTGTTCCAGTAACTGAATTGTCTGATAATGGAATCATTAAATATTCTCTTGAGGAGTATATGGAAGCGGAGAATGAATTGATTTCTTCAAAACCAGTTGCTAAAGTTGTGGAAGAAGTGATACCAGCTGAATTGAATATCACAATGAAGCAAGTGGATAAAAGTGTAAATGCTCCTTCTCATTTTGAGGAGATATCTCCAATGGAAATGACAATTGAGGAAACATTGAGGCTAAGAGCTGATGAGAGAAGAAAAAAGCTAAAAGAATTCAACTATAAGTTTCATAATAATGTTTCTAAAGTGGATGAATATGAAAGAGAACCTGCTTACAAAAGGTTAGGAATAGATATCTCAAATACACAGTCAAACAATACAAATTCTAGAATTTCTGTTGGTACAGACAGCAATAATGATTTACAGCTGCGTTCAAATAATTCTTATTTACATGACAATGTAGATTAATTAATTTTAACCAATAAGAACTAGCCCGAAAATTGAATTTAATTTTCGGGTTATTTTTTTTATCTTCGCACCACTATTTTAGCAAAGAATATTTTTTGTGCCTTAATCCAGCTGTCCGTTACAAGATTTTATCGCCAAATGGTTTTTTCTACGTCTTTAAAAGAGCTTCCTTCGGTCGCTTTTTAAATTCAAGAAAAAAAGCATTGGCTCTCAAAATGCTTTTCACTACCATCTGGGGCAAAAGATAGTTCGTAACAGGAATTCAACAATCGATGAATAATCGATTAATCAAATAAATAATAAAGAATATGAGTTTATCAGTACAAATCATGGACGAAATGAAAACCGCCATGAGAGCCAAAGATACAGTTGCATTAGAAGCTTTAAGAGCTATTAAATCTGAGATCCTTTTAGCTCAGACAGCAACGGGATCAAAAGAAGAAATTACCGAAGATGACGAAGTTAAATTACTACAAAGATTAGTGAAAACCCGTAAGGAAAGTGCTAGAATTTTCACAGAACAAAATCGTTTGGATTTGGCCGAACCAGAATTGGCTCAAATTGCAGTAATCGAAAAATTCTTACCTGCACAATTAACAGAAGCTGAAGTAGAAGTAGTGATAGCAAAAATAATTGCCGAAACTGGAGCTGTTGGTATTGCATCAATGGGGAAAGTAATGGGATTAGCTGCTGCTCAATTAGGTGGTACTGCCGAAGGGAAAGTTATTTCTACAATAGTAAAAAAACTATTGACATAAATTTTAGGATTCAAGGTTAACGATTTTAAATCACAAATCTAAAATCGTTAATCTAAAATCAAACGGCTGCGTAGTTCAACTGGATAGAATATCAGATTTCGACTCTGAGGGTTGCAGGTTCGAACCCTGTCGCGGCCACAAATAATATAAAATTTTTAGTTTTACATAAAAAAAGAGCGATTATATAATCGCTCTTTTTTTATTTGCACCTTTTCTTAATGTAATCAAAGGGGTAGGGATAGCCAAGTTCAGCTGCTTTATTTAAATCACTACAGCCACTTTCTGTTTGGTTTAATTTAAACTTCAATTCAGCCCGGTCATTATATGCTTTGCTAAATTTCGGATCTATTTCAATAGCCTTAGAATAATCTTCAATCGCGCCGTTATAATCTTTCAAAATACTTTTAGTAGCTGCTCTAGAATAATATGCTTTGCTATGATTTGGATCAATTTCTATCACTTTAGATAAATCTTTAAGAGCGTCTTTGTACTCTTTTTGAATGTTTTCTACTAGTGCTCTTGAGTAGTAAGCTTTGCTAAAGTTGGGTTTTAGTTCAATGGCTTTACTGTAATCTTTAACTGCTTCTTTGTAATCTTTTAATAGGTTTTTGTTATTCCCTGATGTGTAGTAGTCACTAGCTATTTGAGAATTGGCTTTTATACAAATAATAAAGGTAAGCGCAATAAAAATTTTGTTCATTTCTTTTTTTTAATTTCAATTAATGGGGTTGTTTGTTTTAATTTAAATGATTCGACGAGCAATAAGTTAGTTAACTGTTTGATTTCTAGGAGAGACTAAACTTTATTTTTTTTGTGAATATTTACTCACAAATATTTGAAAAAATAAATCGATAAACAATACCCACATTCGGTGATTTTTTATAAAAAAGTGGATTAAATTGGGTCTTAAAAATATCGTGTTTTTTGGATTTATTTCCATTTAATATAAAGATATTTTTAGTTTTCTCGTTTGTTTAATAATTTAAATTGCTATTAATTGTGATTTTTAAGTTGTAAATTTAAGTAGAAATTAAAAAAGCAATGTCATGAAAAGTATAGTTCCGGTTTCAGAGATTATGACCAGAAACATAATTAAATTGAATCTTTCTGACGAATTGACTAAAGCAGAAGATTTATTTAAAAAGCATAAAATTAGACATATTCCAGTAGTGAGTGATGGTAAAATTATTGGGATGCTAAGTTATACTGATTTGCTGAGAGTCTCTTATGCAGATGTTGTTGAAAAGGAAGCAGATGAAGTAGAGTCAATCGTTTTTAATATGTTTTCAATTCGGCAAGTAATGACCAAAGAAATTGTGATTATTAGCCCAGAGACCACAATAAAAGAAACAGCTGAAATTCTATCCAAAAATGAATTTCACGCACTGCCAGTTTGTGAGAATGGTGTTTTAATGGGGATTGTAACTACAACGGATTTAATTAAATATTTTGTGGAGCAATATGAATAGATGAATAGTTTTAAAGTTATAAAGAGGGAGCTTTTTATTTTATTTCGTTTGTTCTAATTTACTGTTGTAAATTTAATTTTGGTACCATTTTTTTTTATATTTGTTTTTCAATACTTTATAATAGCTGCTAGGGAATATTATTAAATACTACACTTCACATTCATAAACTAATGTATTTTCAAAAATAGCAGGCTATTTCTGTGTTTTTCATCATAAACTAAAAGTTATTAGTATTTCTAGACTAATAATATACTATAACCAACCAATCTGATCATGATAAGAAGTATCTTTTTTGTACTGCTTTTAAGTTTCGTTTTAATACAAAGTTCTTGTAATTCTTCAGCTACGGATAATCGTAAAATAACTATTGGTTTTTCTCAAAGTATAGATCATGATATTTGGAGAAAAACAATGGATCATAGTATGCAAGTAGAAGCCTCGCTTCATCCAGAAGTTAACTTGACTATTTACAATGCCAATCGTAGTGCAAAAAAGCAAATTCATGATATTGAAAGATTTATTGCTGATAAAGTGGATGTTATTATTGTTTCTCCTTTTGAATCAGACTCAATTGTCCCTGTAATAGAGAAAGCCAGAGAAAAAGGCATTCCAGTAATTATGGTGGATAGAAAGGCAAATACTCCAAATTATACCGCATTTTTAGGAGCAGATAATATTGAAGTTGGGCGATTAGCGGGTAAGCATATTGCTTCCATTTCCAACGGACATGCTACTGTGGTTGAAATTGATGCAGATTTAAAAACATCTCCTGGGCTTGAAAGAAGTATAGGATTTCAACAAATTGTTAAGCAATTTCCTGGAATTAAAGTTATTATTACTGACTCTAATGACTTTGGGCATCCTAAATCAACTTTTGGTAAATTATTAGACAGTTTGCCAAATATAGATTATGTCTATTCTTTTAATGATTTGATTGCTTATAATGCATGGAAGATAGCCAAGTTAAAGGGTTTAGAAAATAAAATAAAATTTATTGGGGTCGATGGACTTAATGGACCATTTGGAGGGATTCAGCTTGTTCAGGACGAAATACTGGAATCTACCATTTTATACCCCACAGGAGGGAGCGAAGCTATCAAATTGGCAATGAAAATAGCGAATCAAGAGAGTGTACCCAAAAATAATAAACTCAATACCATATTGATAAATTCTCTTAATGCAGATATTATGAGTAATCAATATGATAAAATATCAAAGCAACAACTTGATATTGAGGAACAACAAAGTGTTATCAAAAAACAAGTAGAGAAATATTCAAATCAAAGTAACCTTTTAAAGCTTTTATTTTTTCTATTTATCTTGGCATTAGGTTTAGCTTTTTTTAGTATTTATTCCCGTATAACAATAAGTCGTAAAAAGATTGAATTAGAAGAGAGAAATAAAAAAATTAAAAGTCAAAGAAATGAAATTAGAAAATACTCGGAAGAAATAAAACAAAGTAATGAAGCACGTTTGAATTTTTTTATGGGTTTGTCTCATGAATTTAAAACGCCTCTGACTCTAATTTTGAGTTCGGTCGAATCTTTGAGTACTGAATTAAAAACTAAGGGGAGTTCAGTAAATAAAGAGATTAATTTGATGTATAATAATTCCAGAAGGCTACTCCGTTTAATTAATCAGCTATTGGATTATAGAAAAGTGGAAGATAAAAAATTTGTACTAAGGGCTTCAAATACTAATTTATTGGATTTTTCAAATAGTATTATTGTCGATTTTACAAGAGAAGCTAAGAAGCGTAATATCGACTTCTCCTTGGTGTCAAATAATCCTGAACTTGAAGTTTATATTGATCGCAATTTAATGGATAAAGTCTATTTTAATTTACTGTCGAATGCATTTAAATTTACACCTGAAAATGGTAAAATCGCAATAAAAATACGAGAAGATAAAGCTAATAATGTAGTAAAAATATCTTTTAAAGATTCGGGAATAGGAATCCCAGAAAACGAATTAAATCAAGTTTTTAATGCCTTTTACCAAGGGTCGAATAATTATAGAAATAGCTCAGGGGTTGGGTTGCATTTGTCAAAAAGTTTTATTGATTTGCATAAGGGAACTATAGAGATTATTTCTAAAAATGGGACTGAATTTATAATAACATTACAATTAGGAAAAGCACATCTTGACGAAAAGAATATTCTAAAGAATCTGGTTTTAGACATCATTAATCAAACGGATTATTTGGATGAGGAGGTAATTCAAAGTTCAGGTACCAAAACTAATGAGGATAAATATTCTGTTTTGTATATTGAAGATAATAAGGATTTATCTGATTTTATTTCAGATAAATTGTCTGTACAGTATAACGTATACACCTCTAATGGATTTGATGCTATTGAGCAATCGTTGGAAATAATACCGGATGTTATTATTTGTGATTTAAACTTACCTGGAAAAAACGGTTTTGAAATATGTCAAATTTTAAAGAAAGATCTTAGAACTTCACATATTCCAGTTTTGATACTGACCGCCTCAGACGATCCAGATTCTTATTTAAGGGCATTAGAGAGTGGTGCTGATGTGTTCTTAACAAAACCTTTTGATTTAAAAGTGTTGTCTCAATCTATAAAAGGGTTGCTTTTTAATAGAGAGAAACTTCGATTTTATTATACAAATAATATTTTAAATATTGAGGATGGTGATTTTGGTGTTTCTGAACAAGATTTTGTAAGAAAGTTAAATGATCTTATTGAAAAAAACTTGGATAATTCTGCTTACACTGTTGAAGATCTTGCACGAAGTTTAACTATTTCTAGGGTACAATTGTATCGAAAAGTGAAAGCTATATTAGGAATAAGTGTAAGTGACTATATAAATAATATGCGATTAGATAAATCAAAGGAGCTACTGAAAAAGTCAGAATTAAACATTTCAGAAATTGCCTATGCAGTGGGTTTCTCTTCACCAAATTATTTTTCAACTTCCTTTAAAAATAAATTTGGAGTTACACCTAAAGAATACAAAAGTAAAAAGTAGATTATTATCGATGGAACCATTTTCTTCCTAACAAAAATAGCGTAACATAATTGTACTTTATGTAACATAATGGCAACTACAACGAAGTAGTTGCTTTTTTATTTTGTATATAATGTGTTGATAATTAGAGTTTTTGAGTTGTTTTTTATGATTTTGTAAAGCATTATATGAAATCACACTATTCTTGATATAAAAGCTGATTTTTTAAAAATATCTTGGTAATTGAATTTAAGATCTAAACATAATTATTTTTTTGTTTCAATTTAAATTACAGCTGCGAAAGATCTTGGAAGTTTTTAATTTCTTTTTGATCGTTTCCTTTTTCTCATAGAAATATTTAATCGAAGAGTATTAATGTCTTTTTTATGCACTTAATCATTCTCGTAAACCATCAAAATATGAAAATAGGTTTTAAGTTTTTATGTCTTCCACTTTGTTTTGCATTGATTTATAATTGCAGTAGTGATAATAAACCAGGAATTGAAATTCCGGTTGCCGAAACAACTGCGCTAGCTTGTCAGACGACTGTTGAATCGGCAAATCAGTATACCACTTTTTATAAACCAACTACTGGTTGGGTAGGAGATCCTATGCCATTTTATGAAAACGGAAAATTCCATATTTTCTATTTGTATGATGCCAGAAACACCTTGCCTAAGTTTCATCCTTGGTATAAAGTAACTACAACTGATTTTTCTTCATTTGCAGACAATAGCGAAATGATTGCCACAGGAACTGCGAATCAGCAGGATGGTGCATTGGGTACAGGATCCGTTTTTAAAAGGAATGGTGTTTATTACGCTTTCTATACAGGTCATAACGGAAATCTTGATCCCAAAGAAAAAATTATGCTTGCAACGTCTACGGATTTAAAAAATTGGACCAAAGATCCTTCTTTTTTATTGCAGGCTTCTTGGGGATATGATCGCAATGAATTTAGAGACCCAATCGTCATAGAAGATAAAAGTACAGGAACTTATAAAATGTTGATTGCAACACGTTCTGAGGTTGGTTTAGTTACTAATAGTACTGTGCCATGGCGAGCAGTAATCGCTCAATACAGTTCTGTGAATTTGAGAGATTGGACTTTGGAAAAGCCATTTTATGAGGATATAACTACCTTTATTACTGAATGTCCTGATGTGTTCACGATGGGTGATTATCAGTATTTGATTTACTCAAATATTGATGATCGAATGGTACACTATAAATACCGTTTACTGACAGCTAATACTTGGATTTCTCCTATAAATAATAAGTTAGATGGGATTGCCTTTTATGCTGGAAAAACAGTTACAGATGGTACCAATCGATATATAACAGGATGGTGTCCTACGAAAAATAAAGATATTGATTCTAATAATTTTGATTGGGCTGGATCTCTTGTAACGCATCGAATTGTTCAGCATCCAAATGGAACATTAGGTATTGCGATACCTAATGGTGTAGATAACAAGTTTATTATTAATAGAGCTTTAAATTCGAAAATAAGTTTTGGAGCTACAAAGCAAGGAGATGCCTATACATTGAAGGGTAATGCTTCTGAAACAGCATTTTCAGTGTTTGACAGAGAAACTGGAGCATTTAAAATTAAAACACATATAAAAGCGACATCATCCACTCAATTTGGTTTTGAATTTGGAGCCTGTGGGACACGAAATGAAGTATTTGCCATTGTATTCGATTTAGCCAAAAATCAATTAAGATTAGATAAGGTTATAAAAAATGCGTCCTCCATAAATGTAACGCAGCTTCCGCTAACTGTGTTGGCAAGTAAAGAGTTTGATGTTACAATCATTTCTGAAAATTCGGTATGTGTGATATACATTAATGACGAAATCGCTTTTACAAACCGTATCTATAAAATGAATCAGAATCCGTGGGCTATTTTTTCGGATAATGGTGAAGTCACTTTTTCAGACTTAAAAATTTTTAAATAAAGGAGTATAGAAAAGGGTGACTTTAGTCTTTTTAATCTTTTTTATAACGCTTGTTTTTAAAGGATCAGTAATTAAAATTAATTCTGTTTATTTTTTACTTTCTTACCTGCGAAATCTTAAAATCAAAACCATCAAAATCTAATTTTGATGGTTTTTTTTTATGGCTTTATTTCAATGCAATAATTCTGCTGCTTTCCACGCTGGATGTAACTATTCGGAATCTGGGTTCGAGTGCCTTTTGTATAATAAAACGGAGCAGAAGATATATTGGGATTTTTTTAATACAAGTTGTCTTATTCTTGTTGGAATTCCTGTACTCTGGTATAAAAACGTCACTGAATCTTGAGCTCACATTGCATTTCATCTGTTTGATTTTTCTTGAAAAGCTTTTGAATACTTCAAAATATAGAATAGCTTAATAAATTCATTTTTTTATCGATTATTTTTAAACTTCCTGTAAAAATAAATTTAAAATTTTATTAATCGAATAAAATTCGTCATGCGACTTTTTTTATTCCTGAATATCTATTTTTTTTAGAAAAATACGTGTAACATGATTGTAACACGTGTAACATAATCGAACTACAACGAAGTAGTTATTTTAGCGATTTTAATTTTAACTATTTGATAATAAGCACTTTGTTGTTTATTCGTTATTGTGAAACGGTATTAAATGAAATTGTAACATCCTCAAAATAAAGGCAGAATTTATACGGATATCTTAGCAATCTAATTTAATATTTTTTGATAATGAAAAAAATAGTTGTTTGGGCATTGATTGCTTCTTTAGCAGGATTCCTATTTGGTTTTGATACCGTTGTTATTTCTGGAGCTGATAAAAAGCTTCAAGTTCTTTGGAATTCCTCGGATGCATTTCACGGAACAGTTGTTATGGGAATGGCCTTATGGGGAACCGTTCTTGGAGCAATATTTGGTGGGATTCCTACTAATAAGATAGGGAGAAAAAATACTTTATTATGGATAGGTGTTTTATTCTTGTTTTCTGCTATTGGGTCTGCTTTTGCAAATAATCCTTTTGTTTTTGCTGCTTTTCGATTTGTTGGTGGTCTTGGTGTTGGGGCATCAACCATTGCGGCACCAGCATATATATCAGAAATTGCTCCCGCAAAAGATAGAGGTAAGTTGGTTGCTTTTTATCAATTCAATATTGTTTTAGGAATTCTTATGGCTTTTTTATCAAATTATCTTTTAAATGATGTGGGTGAAAATTCATGGAGATGGATGATGGGAGTACAAGCAATTCCATCTGTCATTTATGTTTTGTTAATTATTTCGATTCCTAAAAGTCCAAGATGGTTATTATCTAAATTTAAGAATGAGGAGGCAAGAAAAGTTTTACAGTTAATGGGACAAGAAGCGGATTATGAAAAAATAAAAGAAGAGATAGATAAAGATAATAAAGATGCTTCTAAAGTTAATGATACTATCTTTTTAAAGAAATACAGAACCCCGTTGGTATTGGCTTTTTTAATGGCTTTTTTCAATCAATTATCGGGGATTAATGCTTTTTTATATTATTCGAGCAGAATATTTCAAGAAGCGGGTCTTGGAGAAAGCACTGCTTTGTTAAGTAGTATTGGAATAGGTGTAGTGAATTTAATTTTCACACTGCTTGGAGTTTTCTTAATCGACAAATTAGGTCGTAAAATATTAATGTACATTGGTTCTGTAGGCTACATTATATCACTTTCACTAGTTGCAATGGCTTTCTTTTTTCACTGGGAAGGAATGGCTGTTCCTATTTTCTTATTTCTATTTATTGCTGCTCATGCTATAGGGCAAGGGGCCGTAATCTGGGTTTTTATTTCAGAAATTTTCCCAAACCATTTAAGGGCATCAGGACAATCCTTTGGGAGTACTACACACTGGGTTTTAGCAGCTATCATTCCATCATTAATTCCATATCTATTTTCTACAGTAGGACCTGGAGCAGTATTTCTATTTTTTGCAGTGATGATGGTTTTTCAACTCTTGTTTGTTGCTTTTATGATGCCGGAAACAAAAGGAATTTCTTTGGAAGAATTGAGTAAAAAATTAATTAAATAATAGTTATGAAGACAATAATAAAAAAAGAATTTTTGAAACTCTTATGTATGATTTTAGGTACAGTAGTCTTAGTAGGATGTAAGCAATCTTTACTTAATGAAAAGAAGGACTATTCAGAGGCAGAATTATACAGGCCAAATTTCCATTTTACTCCCAAAAAAGGGTGGATGAATGACCCAAATGGGATGTTTTATTATAATGGATATTACCACCTTTTTTATCAATATTATCCTGATTCAAATGTATGGGGACCGATGCATTGGGGACATGCAATAAGTACTGATCTTATCTCATGGACTGAAAAACCTATTGCACTTTATCCAGATGAAAAAGGGTATATTTTTTCAGGAAGCGCCGTAGTTGATGTCAAAAATACATCAGGATTTGGGAGCTTAAAAAATCCTCCTATGGTCGCTATGTTTACTTATCATGATGCAATTAAAGAAAAAGCTGGAGAGATTAATTTTCAGTCACAAGGTATTGCGTATTCCTTAAATGAAGGGTTGACCTGGACGAAATATGAGGCTAATCCAATCATTAAAAACCCAAATATCAAAGACTTTAGAGACCCTAAAATGACTTGGGATGCAATTCATCAACAGTGGATTATGATACTTGCAGGAGGAGATAAAACAATGCTTTACGGTTCTAAAAACTTGAAAGACTGGTCACTGCTTTCCAATTTTGGAAAAGAGATTGGTGCTCACGGAGGGGTATGGGAATGTCCAGATTTCTTTCCCATGCTGATTGATGGAACTGATGATTACAAATGGGTTATGTTGTCAAGTATTAATCCTGGAGGTCCTAATGGTGGTTCAGCTACACAATATTTTGTAGGTGATTTTGATGGAAAAACATTCACTATAGATACATCTTTTGCAAAAGATGTTAAAGAACAAAAAGGCCTTTGGATTGACTACGGAAGAGACAATTATGCGGGTGTTACTTGGTCAAATATTTCTGAGGTAGATGGCCGTAAAATATTTATTGGATGGATGTCAAATTGGGATTATGCTCAAAAAGTACCTACGGAAACATGGAGAAGTAGCATGACAATTCCGAGAGAATTGGTACTTATAAAAGAGGATGGGCACTTTATTGTTTCGTCTAAACCTGTAAAAGAATTACAAAATTACATCGCTAAAACGATTAAAAAAGAATCTCTTAAAATAGATAAAGAAACGGTTTTAATCGATAAAGGTTTAGTCAATTTATCTAAACTAGATATTCGATTTTCATTAAAGAATCTTAAAAAGGATGTTTACAGCTTTTCGTTGTCTAATGATGCTAACAATTCAATTCAATTTGGAATCAATAAAAAGGAAAATTACTTTTTTATAGATAGATCAAAATCCAGTAAAATTACTTTTTCTGATGTTTTCGCAAACAAGATTTCAAAAGCTCCTTTTACTGGTGATTTTGATAAAATGGATATAAGAATAATCGTCGATAAAACCTCAATTGAAATTTTTTATAATAATGGAAAGACAGTAATGACAGAAATATTTTTTCCTGATAAACCAATGGAATTTTTCTCAGCTTCTAAAGCTAATACGGAGTATACCATTGAAAACGTAATTATTAATCAACTAAATTTTAACTAAACCAACTTAATTATGAAACACAAAATTATTCTTTACCTAATCCTAATGGGATCCTTTTTTTCTTTATCGGCCCAAAATATTGGAATCAAAGGAGTGGTAACTTCTTCGGAAGATGGGATGTCTCTACCTGGTGCATCAGTACTGGTTTCTGGAACAAAAATAGGAACCTCTACAGATCTTGACGGCCAGTTTTCGATTAACAATGTAGACAAAAATGCAACTTTGGTATTTAGCTATACTGGTTATGCAACACAAACTATTAAGCTTAATGGACAAACTTCTTTAAAAATTTCAATGAAAGCAGAATCCTTGAAATTAGATGATGTTGTTGTAACTGGGTATTCTAGAGAGAAAAAAGCCGATTTAACGGGTGCAGTTACTGTAGTAGAATTGAAACCTATTACTGGGCAAACCATGAGTTCTGGAAATGCTATGCAAGCTTTGCAAGGAAGGGTAGCTGGTTTGACTATAGAGAAATCAGGAGATCCAAGCGGAGCAAATAGTAGAATATTAATTAGAGGGGTAAGTACACTTGGTAATACAGATCCATTGTATGTTATCGATGGTGTTCCTACAACAAGACCTGAGGTTTTTGCTAGTTTGAGCCCAAGTGCTATTGCATCTATTCAAGTCTTAAAAGATGCATCGGCTTCCTCTATTTATGGATCTAGAGCTGCGAATGGGGTAATCATTGTTACAACTAAAAATGCTGCAAAAGGTGGCGTGACTAAAGTATCATATAGTACAAATGTTTCTGTTCTTTCTGAGAAAAAACAACGATATAAAATGCTTAATGCTTTGGATAGAGGAAAAGTATTATGGCAAGCATCTGTTAATGATGGAGCAAGTCCGTCAGGTGGATATGGTGAAATCTATAATTTTGATTGGAATAATGATTTTAATAATCCAATATTGAATAGTGTAAGTGTAAAGCCTTATGTAGGTGGCGATACTAATGTTCCTGTTGGTGATACAGATTGGCAAGATACTGTATACAAAACAGGATTGCTTATTAATAATGATTTATCTGTATCTGGAGGATCTGAAAAAGCAAATGCAGTATTAAACATGGGGTATTTAGATAATTCAGGTATGCTAAAATATACTAATTATGAGCGATATTCTGCAAGACTTAATGCCAATTTCAAGTTATTCAATGACAAAGTGAGATTTGGTGTTAATTCTCAATTTACACAGTCAAATGAAAGAGCTGCTGCAAATGATGTTGGAAACGCTCCAACACCAGGTTTAGCAATAACTCTTGCACCAACTATTCCAGTTTATACTGCGTCTGGTGATTATGCTGGCCCATTGGGGTCTGGTTATTCAGATAGAAATAACCCATTATTAATGCAATATCTGAACAGATGGGATAATAGCAAAAAAATTGCTTTATATGGTAATGTTTTTACAGAAATTGATATTTTAAAAGGGCTAACCTTCAGAAATAGTATTGGAATGGATTTTAATGATTTCAGTAGAAAAGACATTGAGCCAATAGTTAGAAATGGATTTGTTAATAGAGGTAATAATAGTTTAACCTTTGATACCAATAAATATTCTAGTTTAACGATTTCAAATACTTTAAATTATAATCTTACTGTTTCTGAGCATAAATTCGGAATCCTGATAGGAACTGAATCGACTAAAACAGATTTGAATACGTTGTATGCCCGTGCAGAGGGATTTGCAGTTGAATCAGAATCTTATTTTACACTATCTGCGGCTACAGGAGCGAGAACAAACAATGGAATTTCAACCGGTAGCAGACTACTTTCTCAGTTTGGAAAATTTAATTATTCTTTTTCTGACCGATATTTAGCTTCATTCACTATTCGTAGAGATGGTTCATCAAGATTTGGTCAAGACAATAGATATGGTATTTTTCCAGCTGTTACTGCAGGTTGGAGGATAAATAATGAAGAATTTCTTAAAAATGTGAAAGCAGTTTCAAACTTGAAGCTACGTGCTGGTTACGGAGAAGTTGGTAATCAATCCATTGGTGATAATGCTCGTTTTGGACTATATGAAGCTAGATACGGACCGAATCAAAATGTATATTATCCAGATTTTTTCAATATTTATTATAATGTAGGAACTGCTTATGATTTAAATGGAACCAATACTGGAAATTTGCCTTCAGGCTTTGTATCTATACAAGCTGCGAATTCAGGATTAAAATGGGAAACTACCAAAGAGGTTAACGTAGGTTTGGATTTTGGTTTTTTTGAAAACAAATTATCAGGTTCTTTTGATTATTTCTCAAGAAAAACAGAAGGAATCTTGATTAGACCACCAGTTGCATCTGCTGTTGGAGAAGGGCAACAACGTTTTGTAAATGGTGCTTCGACAGCAAATAAAGGTTGGGAACTTACAGTAGGATATGCTGATAAATTAGAAAATGGATTATATTTTAATGTTACCACAAATTTTGGTGCAACCAAGAATAAAATCACGGATTTGCCTGAAGAGGTAAGAGCAGCTTATCCAGGAACTGCAGCTAATTCGATAATTGGACATTCACAATTCGAAGTTTTTGGATATAAAACAGAGGGCTTATTCCAAAATCAAGCTGAAATTGATGCGCATGCTACTCAAGTAGGTTCTCGATTAGGGGGTATTAAATTTGTTGATATCAATGGGGATAATGTGATAAATTCAGATGACAGAACTTTTATTGGTTCAACACTTCCAAGATTAGAATATGGTATTAATATTAGTTTAGCGTATAAAAATGTTGATTTTTCTATTTTTGGTTCTGGTGTAGCTGGAAGAGTTGGAGTTGATCCATATATCTATTGGAATAATTTTGTTCAAGGGAGAGACAATGCTGCCCCTGGAACATTGAATGCTTGGACGCCAACAAATACAAATACTGAGGTGCCTTCTCTTTCATTAGCACACAATGACTCACAAATGTCAGATTATATCTTAAGAAATAATTCTTATTTCAAACTAAGAAACATGCAAATTGGATATTCATTTTCAGATAAGCTAGTTGAAAAATCGGGATTCATTACTAGTTGCAGAGTATATGCACAAGGAGAAAATTTATTTTGGTTTACGCCAAAAGGATATATTGGTTCCGATCCAGAGCGAACAGATGTTAATAGAATACCAGTACCAACTACATTTTCATTAGGTGTAAACTTTAATTTTTAATTAATTATCATGAAGAAATATAATAATATAGTTATCAGTTGCTTGTCAATTTTGTTTTTGGCATCATGTAGCTCCGATTTTTTAGATTATGAACCAACAGGAGTGCTATCTTCTGTGAATGTGGCAACTGCTGCAAATGCGGACGCTCTTGTTACCGCAGCTTATGCAGCAATTGGGAATGATGAAATGGTTGGGCCAATAACAAACCAATGGGTTTATGGAAGTGTACGATCTGATGATGCCTACAAAGGTGGAGGTGGTCGTGGTGATGTTGATGTGATAGATACATACGAACAATACAATACAACAATCGCTGATTATGGTGACTGGATGTTGCCTAGAACTTGGACAAATCATTATAAAGCAATCTCTAGAGCAAACTTTGCTTTGTCTGTAATCAATGAAATTCCTGATGCAGATTATCCGTTAAAGAAAGTAAGACAAGCAGAATTGCGTTTTTTAAGAGCACATTCTCATTTTATGCTAAAGTTATTGTTTAATAAAGTTCCGTATATCACAGAAGAACTTTCTCAGGAAGATATATTAAAAACGTCAAATGATTTAACAAGCGATGCTTTGTGGGATAAAATTGCTGAAGATTTCAAATTTGCATTCGATAATTTACCACAAAGTCAAGATCAAGTAGGTAGAGCTGATAAAAATGCCGCTGCCGCTTATCTTGCAAAATTAAGTCTATATCAAGCCTATAAGCAAAATGATGCGCATCAAGTTACAAGTATAGATGCAGCAAAATTACAAGAAGTAATAGATTATGCGGATAAAGTTACTGGTGCTTTAGAGCCAGATTATGGAAATAATTTTTTGGATGGTCATGACAATGGTTCTGAATCGATTTGGGCTGTTCAGTTTTCTATTAATGATGGAACAAATACTGGAAGAGTAAGTTTTGTTACAGGCTTAAATTCTCCTCATGGAACACCTCTTTACGGCTGTTGTGGTTTTCATATGGCTAGCCAAAATATGGTGAATGCTTTTAAAACAGATGCAAATGGCTTACCATTATTAGATACTTTCAATAATTCAGATGTTTTTAATACAATTACGAATGGTAGTGCTCCTCTTGCTGCTGGTGTTACACTTGATCCAAGAATTGACCATACAGTAGGAGTTCCAGGAAGACCATTTAAATATAAAAACACTTTAAAAACTTCTGGAGATATGGTTTATAATTTTAGTTGGGCTAGAGATCCAGGTGTTTATGGGTATTTTGGAAATATGAAAGAACAACAATCTCCAGATTGTTCTTGTTATGTGAAAAACGGACCATTTATAGGTACTTCTAAAAATGTTGATTTTATTAGATATGCAGATGTTTTATTGTTCAAAGCGGAGGCATTAATTCAATTAAATAGATATACAGAAGCGTTGCCTTTAATCAATCAAATTAGAGCTAGAGCAGGTGCGAGTGAGTCTATGCCATTAGTAGCAGGAGCTTCAAATGTTTATAAAGTGCAGCAGTATTCTTCTTTTCCTTCGAAAGACTATGCTATGAAGGCACTTATGTTTGAAAGACGTTTGGAATTTGGTATGGAAGGTCCACGATTTTTTGATTTAGTAAGATGGGGTATAGCTGAGCCTGTTTTAAATGCGTACCTTAATGTAGAGAAAACGAAAAGAGATTTTCTTACTAATGCTAAGTTTACAGCAGGTAGAGATGAGTATTATCCAATACCTCAAAGAGAGATAGATTTTACAGCAGGGTTGTACAAACAAAACCCTGGTTATTAAGGAGTAAATTTGTTTGGTGGTTTTTTAATTCTGTTAAAGGCAAGATTTATTCTTGCCTTTAACTTTTAACTGTTTTATTGAATAAGTTATTTTTGTGCTTGTTCTTAATTTTTAATTAGTTTTTATTATGAATGCAAAATACACTTTAAGTGCAGTATGTTTTGGAGAAGTCCTATGGGATATTTTTCCAACACATAAAAAAATTGGAGGAGCTCCTTTAAATGTGGCTTTACGGATGAACTCTTTAGGGGTTGAAACGACTATGATAAGCCGAGTAGGTGAGGATGAAAATGGGGAAGATATTTTATCTTTTTTAAATGCTCAAGAAGTTACTACTGACTTAATTCAAGTCACTAAGGAATATAAAACGGGTGCCGTTCATGTAATGATAAATGAAAAGGGAAATGCTTCTTATGATATATTATACCCCTCTGCTTGGGATAAAATTGTAGAAACAGAAGTAATGGATAAAGTGATTTCTGAAGCAGATGTATTTGTGTTTGGGAGTTTAGCTTCTAGAGATGAAGTTTCTCGTGAAACTTTGAATTCCCTATTGGACAAGGCAAAGTATAAGGTTTTTGATGCAAATTTAAGATCGCCTTACTATACAGCAGAGGTGTTAAATGAGCTGATGCAAAAAGCTGATTTTATTAAGTTGAATGATGAAGAGTTACGTGAAATAAGTAGAGAGTTGGGTTCTCCATATAACTCATTTGAACAAAACATAAAATTCATTGCTGAGAAAACAAATTCAAAACAAGTTTGTGTAACTAAGGGGGAATTTGGAGCGGTTTTATATTATAATGATAAATTTTATTATAATAGCGGTTATTTTGTAAAAGTAGTAGATACCGTTGGTGCGGGGGATTCTTTTTTAGCGTCTCTTCTTATACGATTACTTAGAGGGAAATCGCCACAAAAAGCATTAAATTATGCCTGCGCAGTGGGAGCATTAGTGGCAGGACAAGAGGGCGCTAATCCTAAGATTAGTGAAAAGGATATTAAAAAATTCATGATGATTTAATACAATACTACTCATGAAAGTTAAATAAAAAAGTCCCAATTAAGGGACTTTTTTGATTTTATAGAGTGGTCAATTTCTTTAAATCGGCAATAGTTGCTGTTGGGTTTTCTGCTTTAAAAACATAGCTTCCCGCTACAAGAACATCAGCTCCTGCTTCAACTAATTGTTTTGCATTTTTATTGGTAACTCCACCGTCAATTTCAATAATGGTGTTGGCTCCTTTTCTCGTGATTAATTCTTTTAATTTTTTTACTTTAGCATAGGTGTTTTCTATAAATGACTGTCCGCCAAAACCTGGATTTACACTCATGATGCAAACTAAATCAATATCATTGATTACATCTTCTAATAAATCAACGTTAGTATGTGGGTTTAAGGCTACTCCAGCTTTCATACCTTCGGCTTTTATGGCTTGAAGGGTTCTGTGCAGGTGAGTACATGCTTCGTAGTGTACACTAAGGATATTTGCTCCTAAGTCTGCAAAGGTTTTAATGTAGCGATCAGGATCAACAATCATCAAGTGTACGTCGATTGTTTTCTTAGCATGTTTGTTGATTGCTTCTAAAACGGGCATTCCGTAAGAGATGTTGGGTACAAAAACTCCATCCATAATATCAATATGAAACCAATCTGCTTCACTGTTGTTAATCATTTCAATGTCACGTTGCAGGTTAGCAAAGTCGGCCGCTAATACTGATGGAGCAATAAGTGTATTTTTCATTGTTTTGTTGTTTAATCTGAATTTATTTCAGATTCTTAAGTTGTTGTTTGTGCAAAATTAGTTTATTTAAAACAAACGGGAAAGTTTTTTTATAAAAGGTACAACTCGCGAGTTACCCATGTTTTGCGTAAGGGATTGAAGTGGAAATCCTTTTTATTTTTTTTTAATAAAAAGATTGAAACATAAAGCCCGACCCGAAGTTTTTACGAAGGGTTACGCCAGAAAAGAGAAAAAAGAGGAAAGAAAAAAGAGGAACGAGGATCTGGAATTAAGATAGAAGAGAATCTGAAATGAATTCAGATTAAAAAAATAAAACTCCGGTAATCAGCCGGAGTTTCAATCATCAATCAAAAAACGAACAGTCAATCAAACTGTTGTTCATTTTGAATTAAAAAATTTAAGTTTTAAAGATTTTAATTGGGGAATATTGTGAATTAACCTAAGTAGGTTTTTAATATTTTACTTCTTGAAGTGTGTTTCAATCTTCGGATTGCTTTTTCCTTGATTTGACGAACACGCTCACGAGTTAGGTCAAAAGTTTCACCTATTTCCTCAAGAGTCATTGGGTGTTGATCACCAAGACCAAAGTACAAACGAACCACATCAGCCTCTCTAGGAGTCAATGTTTCTAATGAACGCTCGATTTCGGTACGTAATGATTCGTGGATTAATTCTCTGTCTGGATTAGGAGATTCACCAGAACGTAAAACGTCATAAAGGTTAGAATCTTCTCCTTCTACAAGCGGCGCATCCATTGATAAGTGACGTCCAGAGTTTTTCATTGACTCTTTTACGTCATTTACGGTCATGTCCAATTCTTTTGCAATTTCCTCAGCAGATGGTGGACGCTCGTTAGATTGCTCTAATAAAGCGTACATTTTGTTGATTTTATTGATAGAACCAATTTTATTTAATGGTAAACGAACGATACGGGATTGTTCAGCCAATGCTTGAAGTATCGATTGACGAATCCACCATACGGCATACGAAATGAATTTGAAACCACGTGTTTCATCAAAACGTTGTGCTGCTTTTATAAGACCAAGATTTCCTTCGTTAATTAAATCGGGAAGCGTTAATCCTTGGTTTTGATATTGTTTTGCTACCGAAACTACGAAACGTAAGTTGGCTTTTGTTAATTTCTCTAGTGCTTTTTGATCACCAGCTTTAATCTTTTGAGCTAATTCTACTTCTTCGTCAGCGGTAATAAGATCAACTTTTCCAATTTCTTGTAAATATTTGTCTAATGATGCAGTTTCACGATTCGTTACCTGCTTGGTAATTTTTAGTTGTCTCATGTTTTTGTCTCCTCAAGTTTTAAGTGTACAAGTGATTATACGTACGAAGTTGTGAAAAAGTTACAAAAGGGATGAAATAAATATTTATTTTATTTTTTAGACCATTTAATTTGGGCATTCCCTGCGGTCGGGCTGTCCGCACTCGCTTTTTTATTCCATTTCATTGCATAAAAAGAGCTCAAACAAACGCTGCCATCCCTAATGCAAAACAAAAATCCCGTTTCAAATTCATGAAACGGGATTTCCTATAAATAAACCTTTAGTAAACTAAGATCTGATTACTCTTTTCTTTCCTCACGTGGAGGTCTTGGTAAAAGTGCTTTTCTTGACACTTTTTCTTTTCTAGTTTTTGGATCCATACCTAAGTATTTCACTTCAAAAACATCACCCATGTTCACTACATCAGAAACATTTTCTGTGCGTTCCCAAGCCAATTCAGATACATGTAATAAAACTTCGTTTCCTGGAGCTGATGTATACTCTACAACTGCACCAAAATCTAGCATTTTGATTACTTTTACCTCGTAAGACTCATTCATTTGAGGCTTGAAAGTGATTGATTTAATTTTAGCCAATACTGCTTCAATTCCAGCAGGATCAGTTCCTAAAATTTCAATAACTCCTTCTTCAGTAGTTGGATCTTCATTGATAACAATTGTAGTTCCTGTAGTTTTTTGTAATTCTTGAATCACTTTTCCACCAGGTCCGATCAATGCTCCAATGAAAGCATTAGGGATTCTTCTTGTAATGATTTTTGGAGCATATGCTTTAACATCTGCTTTTGGCTCAGCTAAAGTTTCGATTAATTTACCAAGAATATGTAAACGTCCATCACGAGCTTGAGCTAGTGCTGCTTCCATAATCTCGTATTTCAATCCGTCAATCTTGATGTCCATTTGACAAGCAGTAATACCTACAGAAGTTCCTGTTACTTTAAAGTCCATATCTCCTAAGTGATCTTCATCACCAAGAATATCAGACAATACAGCATAACGATCTCCGTCAGTAATCAATCCCATTGCAATTCCAGAAACGGGACGAATCATTTGAATACCAGCATCCATTAATGATAATGTTCCAGCACAAACAGTTGCCATAGAAGAAGAACCATTCGATTCTAATACTTCAGATACAACACGAATTGTATAAGGACAATCAGCAGGAATCATGTTTTTTAATGCTCTTTGAGCCAAGTTTCCGTGACCTACTTCTCTTCTTGAAGTTCCTCTTAAAGGACGAGCTTCACCAGTGGAGAAAGGAGGGAAGTTATAATGTAGGTAGAATTTCTCTTCACCTTGTTCTGATGGAGAATCAATTTGGTTTGCTTCTCTAGATGTTCCTAAAGTTGCTGTTGCCAAAGCTTGAGTCTCTCCACGAGTAAACAATGCAGATCCGTGTACAGATGGTAAGTAATCTACTTCACACCAGATTGGTCTGATTTCTGTAGTTTTTCTTCCGTCTAAACGGGTTCCTAAATCTAAAGTTACGTTACGAACTGCTTCTTTGTTTGTTTTCTTGAAGTATTTAGAAACTAAATCTCCATCAGCCGCCAATTCTTCTTCAGTAAATAATGCTTTAACTTCTTCTTTTACTTCGTCAAATGCAGTTGTACGTTCTTGTTTAGAAGAACCTTTGCTTGCAATAGCGTAAATTTTATCGTAAGATGCCGCTTTTACTTTAGCGTAAATTGCTTCATCTTCTCTTTCTCCTTCATACGTTCTAGTCTCTTTTTTTCCAAAAGCAGCTTGTAAACGCAATTGAGCAGAGATTTGATTTTTGATATGTTCGTGAGCAAATTTAATTGCTTCAAGCATTTCTGCTTCTGAAATTTCTTTCATTTCACCTTCTACCATTGCGATAGAATCCATAGAAGCTCCAATCATCATGTCAATATCTGATAATGCTAATTGTGCGCGAGATGGGTTGATGATGAATTTTCCGTCGATACGACCAACTCTAGCTTCAGAAATTAATGTTTCAAAAGGAATATCAGACAAAGCTAATGCTGCTGATGCTGCTAAACCTGCTAGTGCATCTGGCATAATGTCTTCATCGTAAGACATTAATTGAATCATTACTTGCACTTCTGCATGATAGTCATCTGGGAAAAGTGGACGTAAAACACGGTCTACTAAACGCATGGTTAACACTTCGCTATCACTTGGTCTTGCTTCTCTTTTGAAGAAACCTCCAGGGAAACGTCCTGCTGCAGCAAATTTTTCACGATAATCTACCGTAAGTGGTAAAAAGTCGATGCCTGGACTTGCTTTTCTTGAAGATACTACTGTTCCTAAAATAACAGTTTTACCTATTCTTACTACTACAGATCCGTCAGCTTGTTTAGCTAAACGACCTGTCTCGATTGTGATGTTTCTGCCATCACCTAAATCGATACTTTCTACAAATAATTGTGGAATCATAAATTTAATTTATTAGTTAAACATGGGTTCTAGTTGTGTTGTAGTTGTTGTTTGCGTAGTTAATGCCTAAAACCCAATGAAAAACCAAACTTTTTTATTCTTGTGTAAAAACAAAAAGAGGCACTTACGCACCTCTTTTTTATATTGATTATTTTCTGATACCCAATACTTTGATAATCTCACGATATCTGTTGATTTCTTTCTTTTTCAAGTAATCTAACAATGATCTTCTTTTACCTACTAGCAATACTAATGAACGCTCTGTGTTATAATCATGACGATTTTTTTTCAAGTGCTCAGTTAAGTGGCTAATTCTGAAAGTGAATAAAGCGATTTGTGCTTCAGCTTTTCCAGTGTTTGTTTTTTCTCCGTGTTGTGCGAAGATTTCTTCTTTAATCTCTTTAGTTAAATACATTCCAATATTTGTTTAATGATTTTTATGTATGTCATACAGCTATTGTAAGACGGGTGCAAAAGTAATTAATAATTATCAATTAATAATTATGAATTGTAAATTATTTTAAATCTTAATACAATTTTGCAACCTCCTCATTTACAAACTCCAAAAATCGTTCGTCCGCTTCTGTAAAAGGGTCAATCACATGACTGTCAATGTCTATTTGCCCAATGTTTTGCCCATTTGCAAATAAAGGAACAACAATTTCTGATTTTACAGTAAAGCTACAAGCAATATAGTTGTCTTGAGCGGCAACATCTGGCACAACAAAATTATCGTTTGAAACTGCTACTTGCCCACAAATTCCTTTTCCAAATGGGATAACGGTATGATCTGTTTCTGCTCCTACATAAGGACCTAGATGTAATGTTTTTGTATCGTGGTTTGCAAAATAAAAGCCTACCCAATTATAGTATTCTATGCTGGAATTTAAAAGTTGGCAAATGGTCAATAATTTTTCGTCTCTTGTAAGTGAATTGTTTGATGTTATTGCTGTTACTTTTGGTTTCAATTCTTGAAATGTCATTTTGTTCAATTTTTATACAAAAGTATTTAAAGTCCTTAATCTTATTTATATTAAATTTGTTAAAAATTGCATTTTGAGAAAATATATTGTTTTGTATAAGCCTTTTTTGCTTTTTTTGGCAAAGTTTTTTTTAACCTACATAATATTAGCTTTTGTTTATCAAATGTTCTTAAATGGTTTTGAGAGCAATCAAACAGATTCAATTACAAAATTAGTCGCCCAAAACACAGAACAATTATTGAAACTGTTTCATGCTGATGTGGTACTTGAAGAAAATAAAACAGATGATTACATCAAATTGATTTACAATCAAAAATATGTTGCCAGATTGATTGAGGGGTGCAATGCGATTAGTGTTATTATTTTATTTATTTCGTTTGTAGTTTCTTTTTCAGGAAAATTAAAACCTACAGTTTTATATATTATCGGAGGAAGTTTAGGTATTTATGTTTTAAATGTGATGCGAATTGCATTGTTGTGTGTTCTGATTTATTTTTTTCCTACACAAGAATCTATTTTACACGGTGTGTTTTTTCCGTTGTTTATTTATGGAGTCGTTTTTATTTTATGGGTAATTTGGGTTAATAAATTTTCATTATATGCTAAAAATTCTACTAACACATAAACTTAGACTTGTTGCGGCAGCACTGTTAGTGCTATTACTTATTTTAGTTCGCGCCTTTGAAGACCGTTTATTCTATGATCCTTTCTTAAATTATTTTAAAAGTGATTTTAATAATTTACCGCTACCTATTTATAGTCCATATCGTTTGTTTATAGGTTATTTATTTCGATATGGACTTAATACTATCATTTCGTTAGGGTTGCTTTATGTATTATTTAAAGATGTTGAGATAATTAAATTCGCTGCTATTTTGTATCTGCTTTTTTTTATGATTTTAATCGCTTCTTTTTATATGGTGATTAATTTTTATGGAGTGAATAATAATCTTTTTCTTTTTTATATTAGGAGGTTTTTAATTCAGCCTATTTTTGTCCTATTGTTTATTCCTGCTTTTTATTTCCAAAAGGTTAATAAATGATTTATTTTCATTATCTTTAATTGAATATTAAATCATTAATAATCAATAATTTAGAGTCATGAAAATAGTAAAACACTCTGGAGATATTGTTGATTTTGAGCCAGAAAAACTAAAGGTTTCATTGTTGAAATCTGGTGCTAGTCCTGTTATTGTTGAAGATATTTTGAATAAAATTAAAAATGAACTTTACGAAGGAATTTCAACCAAACATATTTATAAAAGAGCTTTTCTTTTATTAAAAAAAGAGGCTAATTCACATGCAGCCAGATATAACCTAAGAGCAGCACTTCAGTTGTTAGGTCCTGCTGGTTTTTTCTTCGAGAAATATATAGCTCGACTTTTTGATGCCGAAAAATATACAACTACCACAAATCTGGTTTTGCAAGGAAAGTGTGTTTCACATGAAATAGATGTTTTAGTAAAGAAAGATAATGCTATTGCAATGATAGAATGTAAGTTTCATTCTAGTAGAGAAGCTGCCTCAGATGTTAAAGTACCATTATATGTGCTTTCAAGATTTAATGATTTGAAAGATAGAAACCATATGATTTTTTCCAAAAAAGATACGGTATCAAAATGTTGGATTTCAACGAACAACCGATTCACCTCAGATGCAATAGCTTTTGCTAAATGTTCTGGAATGAATTTATTGAGTTGGGATTATCCTAAAAATAATAGTTTGAAAACAAAAAACGATAATGACTGTCTTTATCCAGTCACTTGTTTAACCACTTTGTCACTTGCTGAAAAAGATAAATTATTATTTCTGGATGTGATTTTAGCCAAGGAATTGATAAATAATTCAGATGCTTTAGAAAAAATTAGTTTGAGTTCCAATAGGATTAAAAATGTTTTGAAAGAAGTTAGGGAATTGTGTAAATGTGTATAAAATAACTATTTGATTAATTGTTCATTATAAACACGGAATCATGAAAATAAAATTTATTGGAGGAGCTGGAACAGTTACAGGTTCAAAAACATTAGTAGAAAGTAATGGTGTGCGGATTTTGATAGATTGCGGCCTTTTTCAAGGTATAAAGCCTTTGAGAGAACTCAATTGGAATCCCTTGCCTGTTTTGGCTTCAACTATTGATTTTGTTCTATTGACCCATGGACACTTAGATCATTGTGGTTGGTTGCCAGTTTTAGTTGAACAGGGATTTAAAGGAAAAATTTATTGTTCAAGTCCAACTAAAGAAATTGCTAAATTAATTCTTTTGGATAGTGGTAAAATTCAAGAAGAAGAAGCGTACAAAGCAAATAAGGAAAAATATTCTAAACATGAAGTCGCTAAACCTTTATATACTGCTGCGCAAGCCGAGAAAGTATTTCCTTTTTTTAGAGTTGTTAATGTAAAGGAAACAGTTCCACTGGATGCTGAAATTTCAGCAGTTTTTACAAATGCAGGACATATCATTGGGGCTTGTAGTGTAGAATTGAGTTTAGAAGGTAAAGTTTTGGTTTTTTCTGGAGATGTAGGTAGGGATAATGATGTTTTAATGTTTCCATCCACAAGGCCAACAAAAGGGGATTATATATTTCTGGAAAGCACTTATGGTAATCGTCTTCATCCTGAAACGGATGCGAAATTAGAATTGGAAACGTATATCAATTCTACTTTTAAAAATGGTGGGACAGTAATAATTCCCTCTTTTGCTGTAGAGCGGGCACAGAGTATAATGTATTTGTTATGGAAGTTAAAAACGGAGAAAAAAATCCCAGACATTGAATATATTATTGATTCCCCGATGGGAGTAAGTGCATTTGATGTTTTTTTTAACAATTTAAAATGGCATAAGCTTTCCATAGACGATTGCGTGGCTATGAGTAAAATGTTCACGATGATTACGGATTATAAAGATACAATAGAGGCTATTTATAATAAAAAACCAAAAGTAGTAATTGCTGCTAGTGGAATGGTGACTGGAGGACGTGTTTTAAGTTATTTAACAAATTACATTGGATTACCAGAGACTACTATTATTATTGTGGGGTACCAAGCGGAAGGAACTAGAGGACGCAAATTACTTGAAGGTGCCAAAGAAGTTAAAATTTACGGAAAATATTATCCTGTTTTAGCTAAAATTCTTGACATTGAAGGGCTGTCAGCACATGGTGATCAAAAGGATTTACTTAATTGGCTTTCGGCCTTAGAAAATAAACCTAAAAAAGTATTTTTAGTCCATGGGGAAAATATTCCTGCTGATGAGTTGCGTATAAAAATTAATGAACATTATGGATTTGATTGTGTCATTCCACTAATGGGACAAGAATTTGACCTTTAATCCTTCATATTGTAATTCAGTTGAATATACTATTAGGCGTAAAAAAACTAGATTGTTAAATCTGTACTAGAAGCATGTAGGGTTGTCATGGTATTTTAATTTTAGATTAATCGTTAATTAATCTTTAAAAAGATTCAATAAATTGTGGTTCATGTAAATTATACTTACTTTCACGCACAAAACATTTTTGAATAAAACCCCACAGAATGAATAGCTTTGATTGGAAGAATTTGATAGACCCACTTTTTTATATTCATTTTGATGTGAATGGAATAAAATTAGGGATATATATAGTATTGTTTATTGTTTTTGCCGAGACAGGATTGTTTGCTGGTTTCTTTTTACCTGGAGATAGTTTGCTATTTCTTGCTGGAATTTACAATCGTGAATTGATTGAAAATATATTGTTTATAGATAGTGATTTTATAAATGTTGTTCTCTTGTCGACAATGGTTGGGTTTGCAGGTATTTTAGGTAATATTGTCGGCTATTGGTTTGGATCAAAAAGCGGATACTATCTCTATAATAAAAAAGATACTTTTTGGTTTAAGAAAAAATACCTTGTTCAATCTAAAGATTTTTTTGAAAGGCATGGAGGTAGAGCAATTATTTTCGCTAGGTTTTTGCCAATATTTAGAACTTTCGCTCCTATTGTTGCTGGAATTGTGACTATGGATAAAAAGAAATTTATGTTTTATAATGTGGTTAGTTCTTTTCTATGGTCATTTATATTGATTTTCGCAGGACATTATTTATATGGATTTTTACTAGATAATTATCAAATAAATTTGAAAGAACATATTGAGTTAATCGTTATTGGTTTGGTAGTAATTACTTTATCGCCAGTACTAATCAAGTTAGCTAGAAAGCATCCAGTTTCAGAGGAATAGAACTAAAAAAGTAGTGCTTATTTGACGAAATATTATTTTCAAAAAAAAGTATAAATAAAAAATCCGTTCAACATTGTTGAACGGATTTTTTTATATCTAGAAGGGTTTGATATTACATCATTCCTGGCATTCCGCCTCCCATTGGCATTCCACCTCCGTTATCTTCTTTAATGTCAATTAATGCACACTCAGTAGTAAGAATCATTCCAGCAACTGATGCTGCATTTTCTAATGCTACACGTGTTACTTTTTTAGGGTCGATAATTCCTGCTTTTAGCATATCTACATATTCATCAGTTTTGGCGTTATAACCAAAATCACCTTTTCCTTCAGCTACTTTTGCTACAACTACAGAACCTTCAAGACCTGCATTTTCAACAATAGTTCTTAATGGAGATTCTACTGCACGAGATACAATTTGAATTCCTGTTGCTTCGTCAGCATTGTCTGCTTTTACAGTAGTTAATGCATTTTTAGCTCTTAATAGTGCAACACCACCGCCAGCAACAATACCTTCTTCAACAGCAGCACGAGTTGCATGTAATGCATCATCTACTCTGTCTTTTTTCTCTTTCATTTCTACTTCAGAAGCAGCTCCAACATAAAGAACCGCAACACCGCCAGCTAATTTAGCTAAACGCTCTTGCAATTTTTCTTTGTCATAATCAGAAGTTGTAGCCTCCATTTGACCTTTAATTTGGTTCACACGATTTTTGATCATGTCAGCTTCACCAGCTCCGCTTACAACAGTAGTATTGTCTTTATCGATAGTCACTTTTTTAGCAGTTCCTAACATTTCAATTGTTGTGTTTTCTAAAGTATAACCTCTTTCTTCAGAAATTACAGTTCCACCTGTTAAGATAGCGATATCTTCAAGCATTGCTTTTCTTCTGTCTCCAAAACCGGGTGCTTTTACAGCCGCAATTTTTAATGCTCCTCTTAATTTATTTACTACCAATGTAGATAACGCTTCACCATCAACATCTTCAGCAATAATTAATAAAGGTTTTCCAGATTGTGCTACTGGCTCTAATACAGGAAGTAATTCTTTTAGTGAAGAAACTTTTTTATCATATAATAAAATGTAAGGGTTTTCTAATTCCACTTCCATTTTTTCAGGATTTGTAACAAAATATGGAGAAAGATATCCTCGGTCAAATTGCATTCCTTCAACAACGTCAACATAAGTATCAGTTCCTTTAGCTTCTTCAACTGTGATAACACCTTCTTTTCCTACTTTTGCAAAAGCAGTAGCAATCAATTCACCAATTACTTCGTCATTATTAGCAGAAATAGAAGCGATTTGTTTGATTTTTTCAGAATCAGTACCTACTACTTTTGATTGTTTTGCTAAGTCAGCAACAATGGCCTCAACAGCTTTGTCAATACCGCGTTTCAAATCCATTGGATTTGCACCTGCAGCAACGTTTTTTAAGCCTTCTTTTACAATAGCTTGTGCTAAAACTGTTGCAGTTGTAGTACCGTCTCCAGCTAAATCATTAGTTTTAGAAGCGACTTCTTTAACCATTTGAGCTCCCATGTTTTCTAATGGGTCTTTCAATTCAATTTCTTTTGCTACAGTAACACCATCTTTAGTTACATTTGGTCCACCAAAAGATTTTCCGATGATTACATTACGACCTTTTGGTCCTAGAGTCACTTTTACTGCATTAGCCAATGCATCTACACCACGTTTTAGTCCGTCACGTGCTTCAATATCAAATTTTATATCTTTTGCCATCTTAATTTTTTTGTTTAATGTTTGAAATTTTTTTGTTTAAAGTTTCATTTTAGGATTCGAAAATTGAAACCTGACCCGAACGATAGTGAACAGGCGAAGCAAACTTGAAACAAAATTTAAATTATTGCAAGAATATCATCTTCTCTCATTATCAAGTAATCTTTACCTTCCAATTTTAATTCAGTACCTGCATATTTACCGTAAAGAACAGAATCACCAATTTTAACAGTCATGGAGTGATCTTTTGTTCCGCTTCCTACAGCAACAACAGTTCCTTTTTGTGGTTTCTCTTTTGCAGTATCTGGAATGAAAATTCCTGAAGCAGTTTTTGTTTCAGCAGCAACTGGTTCAATAAGAACACGGTCTGAAAGTGGTTTAATGTTTAAAGCCATAATTATATGTTTTTATTGTTTTATATAGATTGTTAATACGATTTCAGAAATTGTGCCATCTTGCTATAACTGACACATTTTCTTATAAAAAATGCCAGCTTTGACAGGCTGGCACTTAGTAATATTTATATAATGTAAATTATTTTGCAGGTGTTGTTGGTGCAGGTGTGTTTTGTACTGGCGAAGCAGGAGCTGCAGTTTGTGTATTGTCAATGATTTTAGAATCAGTATCGCTTAATGTTCCAGTAAAACTCAAACTAGAAAGTAATATTAATGCAATTAAAATTGTAGCTAATGTCCAAGTACTCTTGTCCAAAAAGTCTGTTGTTTTTTGTACACCACCCATTTGAGTCGATCCTCCTAATGTAGAAGAAAGTCCACCACCTTTAGGGTTTTGAACCATTATTACTACGATCAATAGAAAACAAACTATTGTGATTAAAACTAAAAAAATTGAAAATGTGCTCATTGTTTAATTATTATTGTTTTGTTGTAAAATCTTAATATCCGATATACGGTCTGCAAAGAAACTACTTTTTTCTGGATATTTCAAAATTAATATATCATAAGCTTGAATCGCTTTTTGATATTTTTTTTGTTCCAAATAGACTCTTGCCAAAGTTTCGGTCATTAATGACGAATTATCGTCTTTATTAATATCAATATGAATAGTGGAAGGTACTCCATGTTTTACAGGTGAAATCTTAGGACTTGATTCGATAAAGCGGTCAATTAGTTTTGCTTTTTTCTTTTTTGTCTCGTCCAGAACAGTGTTTTTTGGAGTTTTATTGACTTCGGGTTCTCTTATTATAGGTTGTGTTCTAGAAAGCTGAAGCCATTCCTGAAAAGAGTGTGTCTCATTTTTAGAAAAATCCAAAGGCTTGCCTATGGCCAATTTTTCTTCAACTATTTTTGTGCTGTCAATAGTTTCATTTGAAGCTTCCTTAATAGAAGTGAGAACAGATTGTTCTATAGGTGTTTTCTCTACCTTTAAATTTTCTTTTGAAATAACGACTTCACTATCGATTACAGTTATGTCAAGAAGCTCAAGTGATTTCTTGTCATAAAATTCTTTTTGAATCGCAATAAAACTATCCGAAGTGATAAAATCAAATAAAACGGTTCTGTCTGTTGTATGTGCTGCAGTTACTTTTAAAGCAAAATTATACTTAAAACTATTTTGATTATACAGCCCTTTTAAACGCAAAGCTCTTGCACTTTGAAAAAAAGGAAACTCATCTAGCACTTTTGTCAAAGCCTCCGTTTGATTTTCTGTAATCGCATTTGGTTTATTAATTAAGTAAGTATAATCGGTTACGTTCATAAATAAGTATTCAGTTGGATATATTGTTTTATAAAATGATCTACCATTTGGCTAATGACTCATTGAAGATATCTTGTGTTATTCTATCGAATATTTCTTTTAAAGCGTTGCTCAAAGTTGCTCCGCCTAATTGTTGTGTTGCAGGATAATCGTAATAGAATTCAAATGTTTTTTCAAAATTATCTACTTCTTTATTTTTGTTTGTAAATCGAACATTTACTCTAATCTTTAAACGGTTTTGAGATGCTTTTTGATCCGCTGTTGCAGTCATTGGGCTTATTCTGTAATCTACAATTTCTCCTTCGTATGTCAAATCACCTCCTGTTTTCACTAAATTTAGGTTGGTTTGATTCTGTATAATATCTTGAAGCGCCAGTGTGAATGTACGGTCAATTCCTGGTTCAATCAGGTCAGCATTATTTTGAAAAAAGTTGACTTGAAATGTTTTGGCGTCAATTTTTCCAGTTCCTGTAAAGTTATATACTGAGCAACTGTTAAGTGCAAATAACAAAGCGATTAAGAGGGTATAGTGTAGTTTTTTCATTTTCATTTAAAAATTGCTACGTTAGTTGGCTAACGCTCGGTTCAAAGGTATTCAAAAAATAGTTTGTAAATATCTATTACTATTTGCTAATTTTTTAAAGGTCGAATTGCTTAATTTTTCGGTATAATGTCCTTTCAGAAATCCCAAGTTCATCTGCAGCTGCTTTACGTTTTCCTTTGTTTTTTTCTAATGATTTCTTAATCATTTCGATTTCTTTTTGTTCCAATCTTAAAACTTCTTCTTCTTCAATAGTCTCCGCAAACAAATAATTCTCGTCATTTTCTTCGTAACGTTCTTCTTTATTTGGTGTGGAAATTAAAGCAGTTCTTGGTTCTTCTTCAAAGTCTATTTCACTGTCATTTTCTTTCGAACCATATATTTTCTGAATTAAAGAAGGATTGATGTCCTGTGCTTTTGATGCACCACTTTTCATTAATTCTAGAGTTAGTTTTTTCAAATCATGTAAATCACTTTTCATGTCAAAGAGGACTTTGTATAAAATATCTCTTTCGGTACTAAAGTCGCTTTCTGCTTTTTTATCTTTAATAACCGACGGTAAGTTACTCCCTTCTGAAGGCAAATAGGATTGTAAGGTTTGAGCGGAAATGTCTCTATTTGTTTCTAATACTGAAATTTGTTCGGCTACATTTCGCAATTGACGAATATTTCCACTCCAACGAAATTTTTGTAATACTAAAACTGCATTTTCGTCTAGTTTTAATGGAGGCATTTTATATTTATGTGCAAAATCGGCAGCAAATTTTCTAAACAATAAATGAATATCATCTTTTCTATCTCTTAAAGGAGGTAAAAGGATATCAACTGTACTTAAACGGTAATACAAATCTTCACGAAATTTTCCTTTTTCGATGGCATCAAATAAGTTGACGTTGGTTGCAGCTACAATACGAACATCTGTTTTTTGAACTTGAGAAGAACCTACTTTAATAAATTCGCCATTTTCTAAAACACGAAGTAATCTCACTTGGGTAGTTAATGGTAATTCACCTACTTCATCTAGGAAAATAGTTCCCCCATCAGCCACTTCAAAATACCCTTCACGGGTACTTGTTGCTCCCGTAAAAGCTCCTTTTTCATGACCAAAAAGTTCACTATCAATTGTTCCTTCAGGAATGGCACCACAGTTAACAGCAATATACTTACCGTGTTTTCTATGGGATAGCGAATGTATTATTTTAGGTATACTTTCTTTACCTACACCACTTTCACCTACAACCAGTACTGAAATATCGGTTGGGGCAACTTGAATGGCTTTTTCTATGGCACGATTTAATTTTGGATCATTTCCAATAATTTCAAATCGTTGTTTTATGGCTTGAACTGTATCCATTATTTTGTATTTAAAGTTTTGAGGTTTAAGTTTTCAAGTTCAAAATCGAACTCTATTTAATTAAACGATTCACTGTTGTAATTTATTTTTTTGTCAAAGTATCTTTTACAGTACTCGTTTTTTCTACTTTGTGCTTTGGAAAGTAGGTTCTAATTATATAAAACGTTCCCCCAAATCCTATGATGAAAGTAAGTATTGCTATGATTATTTGTTTTTTTGTCATGTCTTTATTTGTCTTTTTTACCACAAATCACACAAATTTCCACAAATTTATTTATATAACTAATCGTTTGTTTGTTAGTGATTTATTCTGAAAATTCACGATAATTCCAATTTGTGAATCTGCAAGTTTAATGTAATTTAATGTTTGGGCTATGTGTTCGTTATTAATTTCTTTAACTGTTTTTACTTCTAGGATAATTTCATCATAAACAATAAAATCAGCATAAAATTTGTGAGCAAGAATATTTCCTTTGTATTGAATTGAAAATTATTTTTCTCTTTCAAATGGAATATTATTGTTTTTAAATTCAATTTCCAAGGCATCTTTATATACTATTTCTAGTAGACCTGGACCTAAAATTCTATGAACTTCCATACAAATACCAACTATCTTATAATTCTCTTCTTGTTTGTAATATTGCATTTATAAATAATCAGGTTAGGGGATTAATAAACAACATTGAAAATTATAATTTGTGAAAATTTGTGTAATTTGTGGTGTAATTTTTTTAAACTTCCTTAATTCATCTCACTTAAACCCACTGCCTCTCCTTTCAAAGTTCCGCTAGTACAGGAGTTGATTTTTACATTTACAAAATCACCGATTTTATAATTCTCTTTCGGAAAAACTACAGTGATGCTTTGTGAATTTCTACCTGAAAACTCTTCAGTCGATTTTTTTGAAACTTTTTCAACTAAGACCTCTACCGTTTGTCCAATAAATTCTTCTGATCGCAACCAAGCATGTTTTTGTTGTAAGTCTACAATTTCCTGCAGTCTTCTTGCTTTTATTTCTTCGGTTACATCGTCATCCATTTTTCTTCCAGCCAAAGTTCCTGGGCGTTCAGAATACGAATACATATAACCAAAATTATATTTCACATATTCCATTAAACTCAAAGTGTCTTGGTGATCTTCTTCAGTCTCAGTTGGGAAACCAGCAATCATATCTTGTGAAATAGAACTGTTAGGGATTATGGTTCTTATTTTATCGATCAAGGTCATGTATTCTTCACGGGTATGGAGGCGATTCATTGCCGCTAAAATTCTATTACTTCCTGATTGCACCGGTAAGTGAATGTGTTTGCATATATTATTGTGTTTTGCAATCACATGTAAAACACTCTCATGCATATCCTGAGGATTGGATGTTGAAAATCGAATTCTCATTTTAGGAAAACCTTCAGCGACCATTTCTAGTAATTGATCAAAATCTACTGCTGTTGCTTTTTGCATTTCAGAGGCATTTTCAAAATCTTTTTTCAAACCACCACCGTACCAAAGGTAACTGTCAACATTTTGTCCTAAAAGAGTAATTTCTTTAAACCCTTTATCCCATAAATCCTGAATTTCTTTCATGATACTTTGTGGCTCACGACTCCTTTCACGACCGCGGGTAAATGGAACTACGCAAAAAGTACACATGTTATCACAGCCACGAGTTATAGAAACTAATGCGGTTATTCCATTACTCATCAATCGAACAGGAGAAATATCACCATACGTTTCATCTTTCGATAAAATTACATTTATGGCATCACGACCTTCTTCAACTTCTGCTAATAGATTAGGTAAATCTTTATAGGCATCAGGACCTACTACAAGATCTACAATTTTTTCCTCTTCTAAAAATTGACTTTTAAGGCGTTCCGCCATACAGCCTAAAACACCCACTTTCATTTTAGGGTTAATGCGTTTTACTGCATTGTATTTTTCTAAACGTTTACGAACAGTTTGTTCTGCTTTATCTCTAATGGAACAAGTATTTACTAAAACCAAATCGGCTTCTTCCAGAACTTGCGTTGTATTGTATCCATTTACGGATAATATGGAAGCAACGATCTCACTGTCCGAAAAGTTCATCGCACAACCATAGCTTTCTATAAATAATTTTTTTGTATTCTCAGGTTTGTTTTCCAGAACAAGACTTTCGCCTTGTTTACTTTCTTCAATAATCTTTTCCATTGTATATTTTAAAAACGCAAAGATAAGGCAATTTCAATCAATATGACAAGATGTCAGACGAAGAATTAACATTGTTTTAAGTCATTTTGGGAATACTATTTTAACAGCTGTTTCTTACTTTTTGTTTCGAGGTTTTATAAAAAATAAGGATTACAAGTATTATAAAGCGCTACTTTCGGTCGCTTTTAAGGCACCAAAATCGGAAGTTTTTTGTAGGTTTTTCCCAGCTATCTAGACTGAGGATAGGGCGTTATTTTATTGTAAGGATTCCACATTGATCTTGTGGAAATAATTAGTTTGTAATTGAAAAATTAAATATTTTTATGTCTTTTATACCCATATATACGAAATCAAAATTACTTTCAATTTTTTGACAAATAGATGTTTATCTCATTAATAGGAAAAGCAGTACTGTCTGTGTATTTAAATTTATTTTTCAATCCTTAAAAGCGGGTAAAGGCGATAACTCAATTCTAAAAAGATGGAGTTTCTACTACTATGATCATTGCAGTTGTTATTTGTGATTATTTAAGCCGCTTTAAAGTAGTGTGTAAACTTAAATTCGTTTAAGGGAATTTTATCAGAAACGATAGTGTGTTTTTTTACAAGTCAAGTTGCCTCTGTAAGTGAAATTACAGAGGTTATTATTATTATTTAAGTTAGGGTTATATGAGCAATAAATATAATAATGCAGCCAAGCTTGAACCTACGATTGGGCCTATAATAGGAACCCAGGCATAACTCCAGTCGCTGTTTCCTTTTAGAAGTATTGAGTGTACAATTCTAGGGCCTAGGTCTCGAGCTGGGTTAATAGCGTATCCCGTTGTGCCACCTAGGCTTAATCCAATTGCCCATACAAGAATTGCTACAGGTAGAGCACCTATTGAACCTAATCCAATTTTAGCATCAGCGGCTACTGCAATACTTACATTAGGACCTGCGAGATAAAAAATCACAAAAATAAGTACAAAGGTTCCTATGATTTCGCTTATTAAGTTAGATGAATAGTTTCGTATAGCTGGACCTGTACTAAAACAAGCTAATTTTGAGGCTTCATCTTCAGTAGCGGCGAAATGATCTTTATGTGATAGCCAAACTAAGAAAGCGCCTAGCATAGCTCCAATCATTTGAGCGATAATATAGGTCGCTACTTGACTCCAGGCAAATTTACCAATAATTGCTAGTCCAAGTGTTACAACAGGATTTAGATGCGCTCCACTTACTGGGCCAGCCACAGCGACACCTACAAAAACAGCAAAAGCCCATGCTGTAGTAATTACAATCCAACCTGAATTGTTTCCTTTTGTTCCTTTAAGAACTACGTTTGCAACTACTCCGTTGCCTAATAAAATCATTAGCATAGTGCCAATAATTTCTGCTATAAATGGTGTCATCTTTTGGTGTTTTTTTTTGGTTACAATTAATCTTCGATCCAGTTTGAAGCTCGTCCAACAGCTCTGTCCCACTTATGTACTAATATCTCGACTTCATTTCTTGGCATTTCCGGGGTAAATTCACGGTCAATTGACCATTGTTGTTGTAAATCGTCCACACTTTTCCAATATCCAATTGCTAGTCCAGCTAAGTATGCTGCTCCTAAAGCAGTTGTTTCTAGTGTTTTTGGTCTAATTACTTTAAAATTAAATAAATCAGATTGGAATTGCATCATTAAATTATTTGCTGCAGCTCCTCCGTCCACCCTTAATTCGGTTCCTTTTTTACCAAAATCAGCTTCCATAGCTTTGACTAAATCGTATACTTGGTAGGCGATTCCTTCAAGAGTAGCGCGGGCAATATGTGCATTTGTTGTTCCTCTTGTTATTCCTACAATTGCGCCTCTTGCATACTGATCCCAATATGGAGCGCCAAGACCTGTTAATGCTGGCACGAAATAAACGCCACCATTATCTGGAACTTGTGATGCTAAAGCTTCGATTTCTTCTGCTGATTCAATTATTTTAGCTCCATCTCGCAGCCATTGTACGGCTGCACCTCCTACAAAAACACTTCCTTCTAATGCGTACGTTGTTTTTCCGTTGATTTTCCAAGCTATCGTAGTTAGTAAATTGTTTTTGGAATAAACAGGTTTTTCTCCAGTATTCATTAACATGAAACAACCCGTTCCGTATGTGTTTTTAACCATACCAGGCTTTGTGCATAATTGACCAAAAAGTGCTGCTTGTTGGTCTCCAGCAACCCCTGCAATAGGGATTTTTGTTGCGAATAATGTGGTGCAAGTTTCTCCGTATATTTCGCTACTTTCTTTTACTTCGGGAAGCATTGCTCTTGGAATGTCAAATAACTCAAGTAGTTCAGTGTCCCATTCTAGTGTGTGGATGTTTAATAATAATGTTCGACTGGCATTAGAAACATCTGTCATGAACATGGCTCCACGAGTAAGTTTCCAGATTAGCCATGTGTCTACAGTTCCAAAACATAGTTTTCCTTGTTCCGCTTTTTCACGCGCTCCAGGAACATTGTCTAAAATCCATTTTACCTTTGTCCCAGAAAAATAAGCATCTAAAACTAAACCGGTCTTTTTCTGGATCATTTCTGCGTGTCCTTTTGCTTTTAACTCATCACAATACTTTGCGGTTCTTCGATCTTGCCAAACAATTGCGTTGTAAATAGGTTCGCTAGTTTCTCTGTCCCAGACAATTGTAGTTTCTCTTTGATTTGTAATGCCAATTGCAGCAATTTGTTTTCCGTTTATTCCTGTTTTTGCAATGACTTCGGCAGCAACACTAATTTGGGAAGACCAAATTTCGTTTGGATCGTGTTCAACCCATCCTGGTTTAGGGAATATTTGCTCAAATGACTTTTGAGATATGTTTACTATTTCTCCACTATGGTTAAAGATGATTGCTCTTGATGATGTTGTCCCTTGGTCGAGGGCAAGGATTAATTTATTTTGCATGGTTGGCATTTATAGTTAAAGATTAATTTATTTTAAATTCCGATAAAAGGAATCCGTTGGCTAAAGTCTTAAATTCGGTTATTTGTTTTTCTGTCCAATCTTCATCGTGTCCAAGTTCTTTAGCGATCAATTGAGCTACTTTTTTTGAAACGGCAATAGCTGCACGAGCATCTAAAAATAAGAGGCGTACTCTTCTTGAAAGCACATCGTCAACTGTTCTTGCCATTTCATAGCGAATTGCCCATGCAACTTCTGCCATGGTATAATCATAATTTGGATGGAGTTTTTGTTTTAATTCGGGTTCTTCATTTTGTAATTCTAGTATTTTAGGAGCATCAGTTCCGTATATGTATAGGTGGTTTTCGCGATCAACAGTGTTTGTTTTAATATTTCCATGAATGGATATGTGTTCTGTTTGACATTCTTTTTTAGGTAGATGTCTTACAGTTATCGCTTTGTCAATAATATCCTCAGCAATTTTTCTATAAGTGGTCCATTTTCCGCCTGTGATAGTGATTAATCCAGTTTCAGAAACAATTATTTTGTGACTTCGTGAAACTTCTTTCGTGCTTTTTCCTTCTTTTTCTGGAGCTGCAAGTGGTCTTAATCCAGCAAAAACGGACAGTACATCTGCGCGTGTGGGCTTTTTTGCTAAGAATCGCTGTGCTGTCTCTAATACGAATTCAATTTCTTTTTCTAATGCTATAGGTTCTAAACTGTGACTCTTGATTAGTGTATCAGTTGTTCCAACTACAATTTTATCATGCCAGGGCACTGCAAATAAAACACGTCCATCACTTGTTTTAGGAATCATCAATGCGTAGTCACTAGGTAGGAACGATGTGTCAAAGACAAGATGGATGCCTTGACTTGGAACAATGTATTTTCTATAAACAGTATCGTTTAGTTTCATTATTGCATTAGTAAAAACTCCAGTTGCGTTTATGATCGCTTTTCCTTTTAACTCAAATACCTCTCCAGTTTCTTGGTTTTTTACTTGCACACCAGTAACTTGGTTTTTACTGTCCTTTAATAAGTTAACTACTTTGGTGTAGTTTAAAAGGCAGGCTCCTTTTTCCACGGCGGTCTGACCAATATTGATGGCTAAACGTGAATCGTCAAATTGACCGTCTTGATAGATAACACCACTAACTAATCCTTTTTGTTCAACTGTGGGAAGTAACTCAATTGTTCTTTTCTTTGAAATATATTTAGATTTGCCTAAGCTTAATTTACCAGCTAACATGTCGTAAATGGTAAGTCCTATAGTGTAAAAATAACCGCCCCACCAATTATAGTTGGGTATAACGAAAGATTGGTTTTTAACAAGATGACCAGCATTTTGGGCCATTAAACCTCTTTCTTTAAGAGCTTCTCTTACAAGAGAGATATCACCTTGCTCAAGATAACGTACACCACCGTGAACTAGTTTAGTACTTCTACTTGAGGTGCCTTTTGCGAAATCTACTGCTTCAACTAAAATCGTTTTGTACCCTCTGCTAGCAGCATCAAGTGCAGTTCCTAGTCCGCTGGCCCCTCCACCAATGATGATTACATCCCATTCTGGTGTTTGTTTTAGTTTTGTTAATTGTTCGGATAGTTTCATTGTGTGTTATATTTGTTGTTTTGTAGCTTCGATTACTTTCGAATAACAAACATAATGAAATTAAATGAAGGTAAAATTATTTAAATGAAATTTATTTATATATTTTATTTTTGTACCTTTAAAAATAACCAAAATTAAGCAACAGGAGAGATATTATGACTATAATCAATAGAAGGCAAGAAGATATACTTAAAGAATTAGATCAAAAAGGATATGTGAATGTGGTTGATTTATGTGAAACACATAATGTTTCAACCGTAACCATACGAAAGGATTTAAATTTTTTGGAAAACGAAAAACTTTTACATCGTACGCATGGAGGAGCTAGTAAACAGCCTATTTATGCTTTTGAAAGGGATGTAAGTGATAAGGAAACGTTGCAGGTAGAGCAAAAAAAACAAATTGCAGAAGAAGCCTTGAAGTATATTAGTAATAATGATTATATTATATTAGGGTCGGGTTCCAATATTCATTATTTATCACGTATTATTAAAGGTTTTCATAAATTAACAGTCCTTACGCCATCGTTAAAGGTTTCGTTAGAGCTTTGTAAAGATACAAGTATTGATACAATTCAATTAGGTGGAGATATTCGAAATAGTTCGACTTCGGCAGTTGGGCCTATTGCAGAAGCCACTTTAGGTCAGTTTTCTTGTAATAAGTTGTTTCTAGGAACGGATGGTCTTCATTTAGAATTTGGTTTGAGTACGTCAAATGCTCTTGAGGCACATCTTAATAAAGCGATGATTGACGTGGCTGAGAAAGTTATCGTGTTAGCAGATTCTACAAAAATGAATATTAGGGGGTTTGGTAAAATTTGTAATTTAAATAAAATTGACGTTTTGATTACGGATAGTGGTATTGATAACGAAACAAAAGTAAAACTAGAAGAATTTGGTATTGATGTTGTCGTTGCTGGAAAAGGATGATTCTTATTAATTAATGTATACGTATTAGTTGTAAAAGAATTGATTTTATTGGTTTTAATGATTGTTATTAGTTACCGTTTTAGGGATTAGTTTTTGGATGAAAAATATTTTAAAAATTTTCAAAAGCCCAATATTTAAAAAAAACTTCTACTTTTGTCCTAGAAAAATAGAGCAATGGCAAAGAATTTAGTAATAGTTGAGTCACCTGCAAAGGCAAAAACAATCGAGAAATTTTTAGGAAGTGATTTCCAAGTAGAGTCAAGTTATGGGCATATTGCCGACTTGCCTTCAAAGGAAATTGGTGTAGATGTAGAGAATGGTTTTAAACCTAAATATGAAGTTTCGGCTGATAAAAAAGCATTAGTAACCAAGCTAAAAGGATTGGCTAAAAAAGCCGAAATGGTTTGGTTAGCAAGTGATGAGGATCGAGAGGGGGAAGCTATTTCTTGGCATTTATCGGAAGAATTAAAATTAGATGCAAAAAAAACAAAGCGTATTGTTTTTCATGAGATTACTAAAAATGCCATTTTAAAAGCAATTGATAATCCTCGCGAGATTGATTATAATTTAGTGAATGCGCAGCAAGCACGTCGCGTTTTAGATCGATTGGTAGGTTATGAATTATCTCCTGTTCTTTGGAGAAAAATAAAAGGCGGACTTTCAGCAGGTCGTGTACAATCAGTATCCGTTCGTTTAATTGTGGAGCGTGAAAGAGAAATTCAAAATTACAATTCAATTGCAACTTATTCTGTTGTTGCAGAATTTACTAACGAAGCAGGAAAGTCATTCAAAGCAAAGCTGCCTAAGAATTTCAATACTAAAAAAGAAGCCGAAGATTTTTTAAATAAAAATGTAGGTTCTACTTATAAGGTTTCAGATTTAGAAACGAAACCGACAAAAAAATCACCAACAGGTCCGTTTACAACTTCAACTTTACAACAAGAAGCGGCACGCAAGTTGTACTTGCCAGTTGGAATTACTATGCAATTAGCACAACGTTTATACGAAGCTGGACTTATCACTTATATGAGAACCGATAGTGTTAACTTGTCTAAGGATGCTATGGATGCGGCTCAAGCTGAAATTATTAAATCTTATGGTAAGGAGTTTTCTAAGCCTCGTACTTTTGTCAATAAAAGTAAAGGAGCTCAAGAAGCGCATGAGGCGATTCGTCCTACGGATATGTCAAGACACACTGTAAATATTGACAGAGACCAAGCTCGATTGTATGACTTAATTTGGAAAAGAACATTGGCTTCCCAAATGAGTGATGCGCAACTGGAAAGAACAAACGTAAAAATTGAAGCTAATAATCACGGAGAGTTGTTTACAGCTTCTGGTGAAGTATTGCTATTTGAAGGGTTTTTAAAAGTATATCTTGAAGGTCATGATGACGATGAAGAGGAGCAAGAAGGAATGCTTCCTGCAATGAAAGTCAATGAAAAGTTATTAAATAACTACATCACTGCTACAGAAAGATATTCAAGACCACCAGCTCGTTATACTGAAGCTTCTTTAGTAAAAAAATTAGAAGAACTAGGGATTGGGCGCCCATCTACTTATGCTCCAACTATTTCTACAATTATAAATAGAAACTATGTAGAGAAAGGAAATCTTGACGGTCAGGAGCGTAATTATACTCAACTTACTTTGCAATCAAATAAAGTAGGAGAGAAGTTACTTAAAGAAAATACCGGTTCAGATAAGGGAAAATTAGTGCCAACAGATATTGGAACTATTGTTACTGATTTCTTGGTTAAGAATTTTGGAAACATATTAGATTACAACTTTACCGCCAAAGTAGAGCAAGATTTTGATGAAATTGCGGAGGGAAATGTTGATTGGGCAGTAATGATGAAAGAATTCTACGATCAATTTCATCCAATAGTTAAAGATGTAGAGGCAAATGCTGAAAGAGAAAGTGGAGAGCGAATTTTAGGAACAGATCCAAAAAGTGGAAAGCCAGTTTCTGTTCGTTTAGGAAAGTTTGGACCTATGGCTCAAATTGGAGCTGCAGATGATGAAGAGAAAAAGTTTGCTAGTTTGATGGCAGACCAAAATATAGGAAATATAAATTTAGAAGAAGCATTAAATTTATTTTTGCTTCCTAAAAATTTAGGAGAATACAAAGGAGAAGAGGTCGAAGTGAGTAATGGTCGTTTTGGTCCCTATATTCGTCATGGTGCTGCATTTGTATCTTTGCCAAAAGGAGAGAATCCACTTGACGTTGATTTTAAAAGAGCGCAAGAGTTAATTGACGAAAAAGCAATTGCTGACGCTCCAATAGCTGTTTATAAAGGAGAAGGAGTTCAAAAAGGAACTGGCCGTTTTGGTCCTTTTATAAAATGGAATGGCTTATTTATTAATGTAAGTAAAAAATATAATTTTGATAATTTATCGCAATCGGACATAGAAGCATTGATTGAAGATAAATTACAGAAAAATATCGACAAGGTATTGCACAACTGGGTTGAAGAAGGGATTTTAGTTGAAAAAGCACGTTGGGGTCGTTCCGTTATTACTAAAGGAAAAATTAAAATTGAACTGAGTAAGGACGTAGATGCTACTAAATTAACTTTGGAAGAAGTTCAAGAGATGATTGCTAAGAAAACACCAGCGAAAAAGGTAGCGGCGAAAAAAGCTCCAGCTAAAAAGGCAGTAGCGAAAAAAGTTACCGTTAAGAAACCTGTAGTAAAAAAGAAATAAAATGGAATTTGATTTTTTAAAACCCATTGATAGTGATTTTTTGGAAAAGTTATCTTCTCAGCAATTGGGAAGTAAAATTGTTTTTCATACTAAAGATCAATTTCCAGATTTAAATAAAATTAATATCGCCGTGATTGGAGTTTTGGAAAATCGCGGAAGCGATACTGCATTTTCGGAAGTGGATATAATGGCTATTCGAAAAGAATTGTACAGTATGTTTCCGGGAAATTGGGACGCTTCAATTGCGGATTTAGGAGATATTCTTGCCGGAGATACGATTACCGATACTTATTTTGCTTTACGTAAAGTAGTTTCTAATTTGATTAAAAATAAAATTATTCCAATCATTATCGGAGGTTCTCAAGATTTGACCTATGCCTTATATAGAGCATATGACGAATTAGAACAAATGGTTAACCTAGTTTCTATAGATAGTAAATTTGATTTTGGAAAAGAAAATGAAGAAACATCTTCAAATTCTTATTTGACCAAGATAATAATTGACGAACCTAATAATCTCTTTAATTATTGTAATATAGGATATCAAACCTATTATAATTCTCAAGAAGAGATAGATTTAGTTGAAAAGCTATTTTTTGATGGATATCGCTTGGGTGAAATTTCTAATAATATAGCTTTGGCTGAACCCGTTTTTAGGGATGCTGACATCGTTAGTCTTGATTTGAATTCTGTAAAGTCCTCAGATTCAGGAAATTTCAGTATATTTACGCCTAATGGTTTTAATGGAAAAGAGATTTGTTCCTTGTCAAGGTATGCTGGTATAAGTGATAAAGTATCCATGTTTGGGATATTTAATCATAATAATTCTGTACAGGAATCAGTATTAGTTGCACAAATTATTTGGTATTTTATTGAAGGGTTTCATTATCGTTCTAATGAATATCCTTTTGGAAGTAGAGAAAATTATATAAAATATATAGTTCCATCTGAAGAAGAAGTTTTAGTTTTTTATAAAAGTGATAAGACGGATAGATGGTGGATTGAAATTCCATTTATTTCAAATGGGAATAATAAATTGAAAAGAAATACGTTATTACCATGTTCTTATGATGAATATATAGGGGCATGTAATCAGGAATTACCTGAAAGATGGTGGAAGGCACAGCGTAAAAACAGTATTTAAAAATTGTTTTTAAGCTTACTGAATTTTTATTGTAAAAAATAATGTTGTTTAGTGTAAAATAATTGTTTTTTAAAAAAATAATAAATAGGTTTACACACTTAAATAATAATGAATAATTAACCCGAATTTATATGAAGAAGTTCATTGCATTTATGGCAATTTTGGCGCTATTAATAAGCTGTGGTAAATCAGGCGACAAAGGTGAATTGGTAGGGATTAATGGAGGGAAATGGCATCCAGAAAAACCTTATGGAATGACTTTGGTTCCTGGAGGTGCATTTATAATGGGTAAATCTGATGATGATGTAGCTGCAATTCAAGATGCTCCAACAAAAACGGTTACTGTTCGTTCCTTTTATATGGATGAAACTGAAATTACCAATAGCGAATACCGTCAGTTTGTAGAATGGGTAAAAGATTCTACAATGAGAGTAAGGTTAGCTATTCTTGCAGATGAAAGTGGTATTAAAGCAGGTGATGGAAAAGGAAAAGGTAAAAATGCTGGAAGTATAGGTGATTTTGCTTTTAATGATTCTGATCCGGAAAAAATGACTGCGTATGATAAGTATATGTACGATAACTATTACAGTATAGGTACGGACGACGATCCTTATGCTGGTAGAAGATTAAATAGAAAAGTAAAATTAATTAAAGATACTAAGTTATATCCTGACGAATATTACGTTGAAGTAATGGACTCGATGTATTTGCCCTTAGCGGCTTCTTATAATGGTTTAAGGACTATTGATGTAGATAAGCTTAAATTCCGTTACTCTTGGATGGATATTCAGGCCGCAGCTAAAGCTAAAGTTGGAAAAAGAAAAGATTTTATTAAAACAGAAGAAGTAAAAGTATATCCAGATACAACAGTTTGGATTAAAGATTTTTCGTATTCTTACAATGAACCAATGCATAATGATTATTTCTGGCATAAAGCATATGGAGATTATCCTGTTGTTGGTGTGAAATGGACACAAGCAAAAGCTTTTTGTGCTTGGAGAACACTTAATAAAAATACATATATCAAATCAAAGAAAAAAGGACACGACTTAATCAATTCATTCAGATTGCCTACGGAAGCAGAATGGGAATATTCAGCTAGAGGTGGTTTAGAGTCAGGTACTTACCCTTGGGGAGGTCCTTACACTAAAAATGATAGAGGTTGTTTTCTTGCTAATTTTAAACCAAATAGAGGGGATTATGCAGCTGACCAGGCATTGTATACTGTAGAAGCTAAATCTTACGAGCCAAATGGTTATAATTTGTATAACATGGCTGGAAACGTTTCGGAATGGACTGATTCATCATATGACCCAAATGCTTATGAATATGTTTCTTCAATGAACCCAAATGTTCAGGATGGCTCAAACAAACGTAAAGTAGTTCGTGGAGGATCATGGAAAGACGTTGCTTATTTCCTACAAGTAAGTACTAGAGATTTTGAATATGCTGATTCTGCAAGAAGTTTTATTGGATTCAGAACTGTTCAAGATTACATGGGATTAGAAACAACCGGAAACGGTAAGAAAATTAAAAGATAAATAAAAACAAAAACCAAATCTACTAACTACCTAAAAAAAAATTAAATTATGGCAATATTAAGCAAAAAAGCAATGAATTTCTGTTATGGAATGGGTGCTGCAGTTGTAATCGTAGGAGCATTATTCAAAATAACACACATAGAATTTGGTCCTATAACTGGTAATTTAATGTTAACGATTGGATTGTTGGTTGAAGCTGGGATTTTTGCTCTTTCGGCTTTTGAACCTGTTGATAATGAATTAGACTGGACTTTAGTATATCCAGAATTGGCAAATGGTGAGGCAAAAAAGAAAGCACCTAAAGTAGAGGCTCCAGTTGCTGAAGCTCAAGGTTTACTTTCTCAAAAATTAGATGCCATGTTGAAAGATGCAAAAATTGACGGGGAATTGATGTCAAGTTTAGGAAATAGCATTAAAAATTTCGAATCAGCTGCAAAAAGTATTGCTCCAACTGCTGAATCAATGGCATCAACTAAGAAATACAGTGAAGAATTGACTCTTGCTGCTGCTCAAATGGAATCTTTAAATAGTTTATATAAAATACAATTGCAAAGTGCGTCAAGAAATGCCCAAATTAATGAAGAAGTTGTCGAAAATAACTTGAAATTAAAAGAGCAAATGCAGTCATTGACTACAAATTTGTCGTCATTGAACAATGTTTATGGTGGAATGCTTTCTGCAATGAATAACAAGGGATAATTAGTTTCGAACTATAAAAAAACAACTAACTAATTAGTAGAAAATATGGCAGGAGGAAAACTTACCCCTAGACAGAAGATGATAAATCTGATGTACTTAATTTTTATTGCAATGCTGGCTTTAAATATGTCAAAAGAAGTTTTATCTGCTTTTGGGATTTTAAATGTTAAAATTGTAGAATCAAATGCAATTACAGATCAAAGAAATGAAGGCTCATTTGCACAATTGGCGCAAAAAGCGGTTGATCAGCCGGGTCAATTTGGAGATAAAAAGGTAAAAGTTGAAAAGATAAGAGCTTTATCTAAACAATTTAATGATTATTTAGAAAATATTAAAGCATCTGTTACTAAAAATTTTGAAAGAGACGCTAAAGGTAATTTGCCTTATGAACAAATGGATAAGGGCGATTTAATAGATCGCATGTTTTTTACTGGAGATAAAGTCTCTAAACAAGGTAAAGAATTTTTAGATAAAATAAATAGTTATCCAGCTCAGATTAAGCAAATTGGAGGTAGTTCTATTGCAGAGTCTGAAATGACAAAAATAGAAGCTAGATTTGCTACAAAACCAGTGTATTCAGAAAAAGCAGGTGCTAATTTAGATTGGATTGATTATAACTACAAAGGTTTTCCTTTGATTGCTACAATTACTAAAATATCTCAATTGCAAGCTGACATTAAGGCTACAGAAAGTGATATTATGAGTGGAATGTTTCAATCTGATTTGGTTGCTGCTGCATCACTTACAGCTTATCAACCAATTGTAGTTCTTGATAAATCAGTATTCTTTCAAGGTGAAGCAGTTTCAGGTAAAATTATATTAGGAAAATTTGATCCATCATTACAGGCTAAATCAGTTATATTGAATGGTTCAAATATTCAAGCGATGGCTGGTCAAGCTAAATTTTCTTTTGGAGCAGGTAATATTGGTGAACATCCTATAAATGGTTCGTTTAATTTTGATGAGGGAGGGAAGACAGTAAGTTTAGCAATTAAAGACAAATATGTGGTTGTTGCAAGACCTAAATCGGCTACCATTTCAGCGGATAAAATGAATGTAGTGTACAGAGGTGTTGTTAATCCAATGACTATTTCATTTGCTGGAATCTCTGCTGATAAAATTTCAGCTTCAGCTCCAGGATTAAGCTCTGCAGGTGGTGGTAAATTTAGCATGAGTCCTACATCTGGGAATGAAGTAGTGATTAATGTTACAGGTACGTTACCTGATGGTTCTAAAGTTTCAGATAAAAAGACATTTAGAATTAAAGGAATTCCAGGACCAACAGGAACAATTAGAGGAGAAACGGGTGTTGTAAAAGGGCCTAAATCTAATCTTGAGATTGCAACGATAGGTGCTAAATTAGAAGATTTTGATTTTGAAGTGGGGTTAAATGTTGTAGGGTTCAATTTAAAAGTTACTGGACAGCCAACAGTAGTTGTACAAGGTGATAAATTAAATTCTCAATGTAAAGCTGTACTTTCTAAAGCGGGAAGAGGAGATCAAGTTACCATTTCTGAAATTAAAACAAAATTAGTAGGTGCTGGTAGTTATTTATTACCTAGAACTGCTCCGGTTATTTTTGAAATACAATAATAAGTAGGTTGCCTTATTGGCATCTTCAATATCTTATAATGAAAACATGATGAATGTGAGAAAATTTTTATTAGTTATTATTTCCGTTACTGGAAGTGTTTCATCTTTTGCGCAATCTAATTTGCTAAATGCAAAAACACCTTCTGAAATAGGTCTTAAAACTGCTGCTCAGCTTATTTCTGATAATGATAAGCCTTTGGCCTATGGTTACGTTCATGATAGAGATGTATTAATGGGTAAGACGACTTGGGAAATTATTGATTTAAGCGAGAAAATCAACTTCGCTTTATACTTTCCTATTGATACTGCTAACATTGGTTCTGATAGACGTTCTTTATATGATGTTTTGACAAAAGCAATTAGAAGCGGTGCAATTAGTGACGTCTATTCTGATAGTTATTTTAATACTAAGAAATCTTTTAAAGACATTCAATCTTCTTTAACAAGAGTTGATACTACGGATGCTGGTAGGGAGCAAATAAATGCTGGATCACAGGTTTCTCCTGAGTATATTTTGAGATCTGATTTAACAGCTCAAGATGTAACACAATACAAGATTAAAGGATATTGGTATTTTGATAAACGTCAAAGTGAATTAAAATATCGTCTTTTAGGTATTTGTCCTGTGACTCCTGATGTGTACACTATGAATAATGATGAAAAAGATTATATTGAATTATTTTGGATCTTTTTTCCGTCGGCTAGAGAGGTTTTGCATGAAGCAAAAGCATTTAACGACGTGAATTCTGCCATGCCTATTTCTTTTGATCAAATTTTAAATTCAAGGCGTTTTAATAGTGTTATCTATAAAGAAGAAAATGTATATGGTGATAGATCTATTGCTGAATACATGAAAGATAACGCTCAAAATCAATTGTTGGAATCGGAAAGAGTTAAAGAAAAGATACGTGATTTCGAATCTGATATGTGGAATTACTAATTTCATTTATTAGTTAATATTAGAACTCTTGCTGTAAAGCAAGAGTTTTTTATTTATAGCTGACTTAGTTTTATTTTTTAATACACGTACTTTGTATTTTATTCTAAAATTCATTTTTTAATATGATTGATTATTTAATTGTTGGTTCTGGATTAGCAGGAATATCATTTTCCGAAATGGCTCTAAAGCATCATAAGTCAATTTTGGTTCTGGATAATTATTCTCAAAATTCATCTAGAATTGCTGGGGGATTGTACAACCCTGTTATTTTAAAACGATTTAGTGAAGTTTGGTGTGCTCAGGAACAATTAGTATTGATGGAAAGCTTTTATTCTGTTATTGAAGAGAAACTTAAAATGCAATTCGATTTTAAAAAGCCAATTCTAAGAAAGTTTTTTTCTATAGAAGAACAAAATAATTGGTTTACAGCTTCGGATAAAGAAGCTTTATCTCCTTTCTTGTCTCCAAATATAATTACAACCCAATTTTCTGGAATTCACTCACCTTATAATTATGGCGAAGTACTTCATACTGGATATATTGATACAGCTTTGTTATTAGAAAAATATAGAGCTTATCTAATGGAGCATAATTTATTTTTGTGCGAATCCTTTGATTATGATTCTTTAGTCATCCATAATGAAGGTGTTAGTTATAAAGATATCCAAGCTAAGAATATAATCTTTGCTGAGGGATTTGGTATGCATGCAAATCCTTTCTTTAACCACTTGCCGTTAGATGGTACAAAAGGGGAGTTGTTTATCATCAAAGCGCCACAATTAAACTTAGATGTAATAATTAATACTAGTGTTTTTATTTTACCACTAGGCGGAGACTTGTTTAAAGTAGGTGCCACTTATAATTGGAAAGACAAAACAGATTTGCCTACAGAAGAAGGCAAGCAGGAGTTAATAGACAGAATAAAAGAAATTATTACCTGTGATTTTGAAATTGTGGAACACTTTGCTGGTGTACGACCTACAGTAAAAGATAGAAGACCTTTGGTAGGAACACATTCAGAGCACAATTCAATGCATATTCTTAATGGACTAGGGACTCGTGGCGTAATGCTAGGACCTGCAATGGCAAAAGCTTTATTTGAAAATATTGAAGAAGGAATACCTTTAGATACAGTTATTAATATAAATCGGTTTAAACCTAAAAAACAATAAGTATTAAGCTTTAAAATTTGGATCGTAAGAAACAAACATATTAATATAGATATTTCTTGACCATCTTAATATAAATGGAAATAATATAATAATAGATGCTATTATAGCTATAAAAGCCACTTTTAAAGAGGAGCCAAAAATTAAATAGGAAACTATAAAGGCAGCAATTCCTGTAGCTACATTTAGTCCATAACTAACGTACATAGCTCCATAAAAGAAGGAGGGTTCAATTTGATATTTTAGACCACAATGACTGCATTTTTCATTCATTTTTAAAATATTGCCCAAATGCAGCACGTTTTGATCTAAATACATGCTCTCTTTCTGACATTTAGGACAAGTTCCTGTTAAAATGCTATATAATTTGGATCCTTTTTTTAACATTTGCAAAAAATTTAATTTTTCCTTTTCTGGAAGTTGTAAATTTACAAATTCAAAAAGGAATAAACTCATAATACATGCTTAATATACACAATTTATCCGTTTCATTCGGAGGTACTTATTTATTTGAAGAAGTAACATTTCGTCTTGGAGCTGGAGATCGAGTAGGTCTTGTTGGAAAGAATGGTGCAGGTAAATCGACCATGCTAAAAATGTTAGCAGGAGATTTTCTTCCTGACACAGGTGTGATTTCTCAAGAAAAAGATGTTAGAATGGGTTTTTTGCGTCAAGATATTGATTTTGAGCAAGGACGTACAGTTCTAGAAGAAGCATATGAAGCTTTTATAGATATTAAAATTGTAGAAAAAAAATTAGAAGAAATTAATCACTTATTGGTCACTCGTACTGATTATGAAAGTGAAGAATATTCAAAAATAATTGAAGATTTATCGGATTATACGCATCGTTTTGAATTGTTGGGTGGTTATAATTACGTGGGAGATACGGAGAAAATTCTTCTTGGTCTTGGTTTTAAAAGAGAAGTTTTTAATAATCAAACAGAAACTTTTTCTGGAGGTTGGAGAATGCGTATCGAATTAGCCAAATTATTATTACAAGCTAATGATGTATTGTTACTCGATGAGCCTACCAATCACTTGGATATCGAAAGTATCATTTGGTTAGAGAGTTTCTTACGTAATTACCCTGGAGTTGTTGTTATTGTTTCGCACGATAAAATGTTTTTGGATAATGTAACCAACAGAACGATCGAAATTTCGTTAGGAAAAGCGTATGATTTTAACAAGCCTTATTCTCAATATTTAGAATTGCGTCATGAAATTCGCGAGAAACAATTGGCCACACAAAAGAATCAAGCGAAAAAAATTGAAGAAACAGAAAAATTAATTGAGAAATTCCGTGCCAAAGCTTCTAAAGCTTCTATGGCGCAGTCTATGATTAAGAAATTAGATAAGATTGAACGTATTGAAGTAGATGAAGATGATAATTCGGTGATGAACATCACTTTTCCAGTTTCCAAAGAGCCAGGTAGAGTAGTAGTTGAAGCTGAAAACGTAACCAAAAGTTATGGTGATAAAACCATCTTAAAAGATATTAATTTATTAGTTGAAAGAGGAAGTAAAATTGCTTTTGTTGGTCAAAACGGACAAGGAAAATCAACTTTTATCAAAGCGATAGTTGACGAATTTGAGTACGATGGTACTATTAAATTAGGACACAATGTACAATTGGGTTATTTTGCCCAAAACCAAGCAGAATACTTAGACGGAGAAATTACGTTACTTCAAACTATGGAAGATGCCGCTGCCGATACGAACCGAATGAAGGTCCGTGACATGTTAGGCTCGTTCTTATTTCGTGGTGATGATGTAGAGAAAAAGGTAAAAGTGCTTTCAGGAGGAGAAAGAAACCGTTTGGCACTATGTAAATTGTTATTACAGCCCATCAATGTTTTGCTGATGGATGAGCCTACGAATCACCTGGATATTAAATCTAAGAATGTGCTAAAGGCTGCCTTACAAAAATTTGGAGGGACCTTACTTTTGGTTTCTCACGATAGAGATTTCTTACAGGGAATGTCAAATCTTGTTTATGAGTTCAAAGATCAAAAGATAAAGGAATATTTGGGTGATATAAATTATTTCTTGGAGCAACGCAATTTAGAGAATATGCGTGAAGTCGAGAAAAAAGATGCTCAAAAAGCTGCAGCACCTAAAGAAAGTAATAAAGCATCATACGAAGATCAAAAGAAAGGGAAATCGTTACAGAATCGCTTGAGTAAAGTCGAAAGCCAAATCAAGCAATTGGAAAAAGACATTCAAAATGATGATAAAATGCTTGCTTCTAATTATGACAAACACATAGAAGATGCTAAGTTTTTTACAGCCTACAATAAAAAGAAAGCCGAGTTAGATAAATTATTAGCTGACTGGGAAAACGTACAAGAAGAAATAGATAATTTGTAGCCAATCCAGCTATTCATTACAATCTTTCCACAAAAAATCTTTTTTTACAAAACTGTAGCAGGAGCTTCCTTTGGTCGCTCTGCCTCAGTTGTAAAAAAGGATTTTTTTTATGGAAAGGATTTTCATTCCTATCTGGGCTATAAGTGTATGAATTTGAATACTATTTTTTAATCAATTAACCCTATTTTTTTTGAATGAGCAATTGCTTCAGTACTAGTTTTAAAATAGCAAACGGAAATATTTAAGGTTTCTAGATTAGTTAAGGCTTTAATCACCTTAGTTTTCTTATGTTTGCCCGTTTGCCGAATGTAAATAACCTTAACGGTTAAAGGGAAAATTTTACTAATAGCTTCGTAAAGAAATGGATCATGTTGAGAATCATCACCAATTAAGACATATTTTAGATTTGGATAGAATTCTAAAACATGTTTTATTTTGTCAAATTTATGATTATGACCTCCACGTCCAGTCCAAAAAAAGTTAGTCAAACTTGTTTTAATGTCTTTTAATAATAAAACAGCTTTTGGTAATTTGTGGATGTCTGTAAATTTCACTAGGAAACGATATAAGTTCCATTCACTACTAGAAACATAAAAAAAAGCATTTAGTTCTTCATTGTTTTTTCTTCCAGCAGTGCTTAAGGCTTGATAATGCTGGGCTACATCTGCGAAAATTTTTCTGGTATTTACATTTCTAAATAAAAGGTGATATAGTTTTTTGAGTGGATTAATCGTGTAAGAAACTAAAAAAGTATCATCAATATCTGAAATAATTCCAAGATTTCCTTTGAATGGTCGAATGAAGCTCTCCTTACTTGTAATGGTATGCGTTTCGTGAATAATACTCACTTCATAATCAATCCAACCATAATGAATGTTTTGATCTAATGGAATACAAAATTTAAAATAGCCGTCTATTAATGTTTTTGTGTGAATTTTGGTATTGTTATGGGTCAAATAAACATCGGCATTTGCCATTGTTTTTATTCTGAACATACTGATTACCGAGCTTGCGTTTTTGAAGTTTTTTGAAAGAAAGTCATAATCTTTCTTTTTTGTAGGCTTGAAAACATGCCCCATCACAATTAACTCTTGCTCATTTGCATAACCACGATATAATTTTAAAACAGGTCTCATTTTGTAGTACTTTTGAAGTAAGTTGAAAATTAATTATTTTTAAGCAATAAAAGCAATAAAACTTTGAAAAAGAATATCGTAATGATTACTAATCCTGTGTCAGGAGGAATTGACAAATCAGAATTTATAGAGGCAACTGCACTTTATGTCGCTAAGGAAAACCTTAACTTTGTATTATATGAAACAACAGGGGATGCTGATAGCAAAAAGATTAAAGAAATTTATAATATATTCAAACCAGAAAGAATAATTGTAGCTGGAGGAGATGGTACTATAAAGTTAGCAGTGGAAGCATTAGAAAATGCTGAAGTTATTTTTGGAATTTTACCTGCAGGATCAGCAAATGGATTAGCAACCGATTTAAATTTACCAAAGACTCTTGAGGAGAATTTAACGATATGTTTTCATAATGATTATGTAGAAATAGATATAGTTGTAATAAACGGTAAAAAAAGTTTGCATTTAAGTGACTTAGGGTTGAATGCTTCACTTATTAAAAACTATGAAAATAATGCGCTGCATGGTAAATGGGGCTATGCTTTGCAAGCATTTAATACTTTGATTGATAGAGAAGATCCTTTTAATGCAACAATAGAGGCAAATGGAAAAAAGTTTGACTGTTTAGCACAAATGATTGTTGTTGCTAATTCTCAAAAATATGGAACAGGAGTGACTATAAATCCAAACGGACTGATGAATGATGGTAAATTTGAATTGGTAATTATAAAAAATTTAGATTTGCTTGTTTTTGGCAAAATTATTACAGGGAATTTACCATTAGATACCGAAGACATTGAGATTATTTCAACGGACAAAGCCATAATCAAAACAGATAGACCGGTTAGTTTTCAAATTGACGGAGAATATTATGGGTTAGAAACGGAACTTAATATTTCAATTTCTGCTCAAAAAATGAGGGTAGCTATTCCATAATATTTCTATTATTTAAATGGGTTTCTTTCTTTCCATTCCATTACAGGTTCAAAATAACTAAACGTTCTAGATACAAATAAATTGATAAAAGGATTGCTGTGTTTCATTAAACCATACATTTTAATTGGTTTTGCGCCTACCGAACTTTTTATTTCTAAAGCTGTTCTTGCAAAAATGATTCGTTTGTATCCTTTATTGATTGAATAACCAATCATATCATACAACATATTGAGATATAACATTTTTTCACGTTGGTGCTTCTCATCATATCCCAAGAAATAGGTGTCAATGTCTTTGCCATTTTTTATTAAGGTATTAAATCCGATTAATTCATTATCAATAAAATAACCGTAAAAAAGAAACTGGTCTTTTAGTGCTTTTTTAAATTCTTCAAAATGATTTTCAGGCAAATAAAAAGTATTAAAAGGTGCGTTCTTTGCTACATTCATATATAACTCATGTATTCTGATATTGTATTCTTTTATTTCTTCTAGAGATAATTTTTTCTTAGTAATAGTTGTTGCTTTTTTTCTTGCTCTCTTGTATTGATCTCTATATTTTTTGGATAAATCATTGATGTAATCATCAAATATATTCCATGTTTCTTGAATAGAAAAAACCATATTTGGTTGTGTGGAAAAGTTGAAAAAAGAATTGTACTCAGGAATTTTAAAATTTTGAATTTCTTGATTTGCAAAATCTTTAAAAATGGTGAGATGTATTTTTAATGCCTTTTTTTTGAAGATTTTCTTTAATTCCTCGGATGCTTTTTCTAATAAAATTAAGCCTTCAGTTACAGGTAATTTTTCATTAAAGCAGTAACTGTTTTGACCAGTAAGCATATTGTTTCCAATCACCAATACTTTCGAACTAAGATTTTTAAAAACTAAATTCCGAATCACCGTTTTTAAACAATGATCTCTTTCTCCAAAAGAACTTACCTCACTTAAATTAATAAATTGTGACAAAGCCGCGCCAACTAATTCTTGGTCTTGAAACAAACCAATAAAATGGCAATCCATATTTGTAGGGGCGGATGATTCTAGAACAGATAAATAATCACTTGAAAGAAAGATGTTGTCAACAACTAATGAATCCCAGCCAACAGGTAGATTTTTTGAGGAAGAATAGATTTGAAATGAAAAGTTAGAGCCCAATAGATAGTTAATTAGTATTTGTCTAAATTAATATATAAAGTTAAATGAGAAAGAGATTATATAAATTTTAACTAATTTTAATAAAAACATATTGTTATGGAAAAGTACAATGAAGAAACAGCTCAACCTAAATTGAGAGAAATAAAAGGTTGGTTTTTTAAAAATGAAGCAATTGAGAAAAATTTTATTTTTAAAAATTTTAGTGAAGCGCTAGGGTTTATTGTTCAAGTTGGATTGCTGGCTGAGAAACAAAATCATCATCCAGAGTGGTTTAATGTGTATAATAAAGTAGATATTAGATTATCAACACATAGTGCCAACGGACTTACTGATAAAGATTTTGAATTAGCTAATTCCATCGAACAGCTTTTTTAAAAAAAAATCTCATTTCATTTTTTTATGAAATGAGATTTTAATAGAGAGTAGAATATTTAGTTTTTATTTCCAAGCACAAATAATTCCGCCCATTAGCATAAAACATACTATCCAAAAACCACCACTTACTAACGTGTACTTGTAGCTTTTTCTTTCAAAAAGTGCATTTGTTCCAATAATGGGTAACGCAAGAAAAAGTCCCGAAATGAAACCATGTAACGCTCCATGTTTAAAAGTTCTAAATGCTGTTCCGTAATCTGCCATAAATGCTGTGTAAGATGGTTTTGCAATTGTAGCGTCACCGCCAACCATACTTAAGGCTCCAAATTGATGAATGGTTAGGGTTTGAAGGACCATAGCAATTAAAAAAGCATAAAAAACGGCCATGCCAAAAATCAAGGCCATATTGCCGCCTTTCATTTTGTCTTCGGTCATTCCTGACTCTTTCATCCATATTGTTCCAAAAACTTTTGGATGATACCATACAAAACCGACTAGTAATGTTGAAATTGCAGCAACAACAAGTGCTAAAAAGTTAATTTCCATAAAGTTATATTTAAAGTTGATATTTCAAATGTAATATTTTTTTTATTAATAATAATTCATTTTTTTGTAGGAATATTATACCATTATAATTACAATTGATGTATTTCATCGATTTTATTTGTTGATAAACTCCTTTGTAAGTACTTTTATTCTATCAAATAAGTAATACCCCAATTATTATGAAAAATATTTTAACTCTACTTTTAACTGTTTTAACATCATTTTCGATGATGGCAGATGTTTCTTTTTCTGATAAGGCAGTGCTGTTGAAATTGTATAAAGCAACTAATGGAGACAATTGGACTACAAAATGGGATTTAAATACCCCAATTTCTACTTGGTATGGTGTCAAATTGGATGGAGACAAAGTAATTGCAATCAATTTATCTGATAATAACTTAGTTGGTGAAATTCCTAGTGAAATTTCAAGCTTAGTCAATTTGCAAGAATTAAATTTACATAAAAATAATATTTCTGGAAGTATACCTTATGCTTTGGAAAATTTAAAAGAACTTAAAGTACTTGATCTTTCGTTTAATAAATTGACCGGAATTATACCAGCTACTATTTGTGAAATGAATAATTTAAAAGATCTTGAGCTTTACATGAATAGAATTTCTGGTGAATTGCCTTCTCAAATTGGGAATTTAAAATCTTTAGAAACTTTAGCCGTTTTTAATAATGAAATTGAAGGTCAAATACCTAACTCTCTTTATGAAGTAAAAACATTAAAAGTTTTGCTTTTAAATAGTAATAAAATAGTTGGGAAATTAAGTGTTAATGTTGCCAATTTAGAAAATTTAGAAAACCTTAGCTTATTTGAAAATAATATGGATGGACAAGTTCCTTTCGATTTAGAGAAATTAAATAATCTAAAAGAAATGAATATTTCATACAATATGTTTAGTGGTTTAACATCAAGAAAATTGGCAGTATTAGATACTTTAAATATGACAATGGTTAATGATAAAGGTGTTGCAGTACTATTAGATGTAAAAATGGATGTTGAAAGACCATTAGTATCTGAAGATTAAAAATATATTATAAAATTTGGTTGTTTTAAAATAAGTTTTTGTGATAAATTTAGTTAGTTTAACCTGTGATGTAAAACATCACAGGTTTTTTTTTGAAAGAAACTTTTTCTAATCAACATATTTGTGTTCTTTTAGCCAATTTTGACAGTCAGTCGTCCAATATTTACTGCTGTGTTCTTTACCCAATCCAAAACCATGGCCACCTTTCTCATATAAATGGAGCTCCGCTGGAACTTTATGTTTAATTAAAGCTTCATAATAAACAATGCTATTTTTTGCTGATACCACTGTGTCATCCGATGCGTGGACAAGAAAAGCCTCTGGAGTTTCGGACGTTACTTGTAACTCATTGGAGAACTTCTCTATTGATGATGCTGAAGCTTGATTTCCTAATAAATTAGTTTGTGAGCCTAGATGAGTAATCTCACTATTCATAGAAATTACTGGGTAAATTAAGAGGGAAAAGTTTGGACGAGCATTTGTAGTGTCTGTTGATTGATAAACCTTTTCACTATAATGTGTAGCTAGTGTTGAGGCTAAATGTCCTCCAGCAGAAAATCCAATAATTCCAATTTTATTTTTATTTATATTCCATTTAGCAGCATTTCGTCTCACGTACCGTATTGCTTCTTGTGCATCTTGCAATGGTCCAGTAGTTTTATCTTTCATTATTTGATCAGTTGGTAACCTATATTTTAATACATAGGCTGTTATCCCCATTGTATTTAACCATTCTGCAACTTTATTCCCTTCTTTATTTATTGCTAAATGTGAATAACCTCCTCCTGGGAATACTATTACAGCGGTTCCAATTTTGTTTTCATCAATTGCAAGGAGGAATTTTAATGAGAATGGGGTTTTAGTTGGGACGCATGGTGATTATCCATTAGAAACTCGTCTGGTAGCACAAGAATATAAAGTACCTTTTGTAGATTTAGAATATTATTCCGAATTATTAGAAGCTTCATATGGTTCCGAAAAATCAAAAGGGTTGCATTTACATTTCAAACCAGGAGAGATTCCATATTACCCAGAAGGAAAATCAGATGATACCCATTTAAGTAAAAATGGCGCTTTGGCAATTGCGGGTTTAGCAATAGATCAAATCAAGTTATGGAATGATGATTCTTTAGATAAGCTTAAAAAAGCGATTAAATAATAAAAGTTACTGAGGGGATTGACTAGGATGTTCAGGCTATTGTCGTCTTAAATAGAAAAAAGCCTCCTATTTCTAGGAAGCTTTCTTAGTAGCGGGAACTGGACTCGAACCAGTGACCTTCGGGTTATGAGCCCGACGAGCTGCCTACTGCTCTATCCCGCGATGTGCGTTTGTAATCTCAATAAAATTAACTTAGTAGCGGGAACAGGACTCGAACCTGTGACCTTCGGGTTATGAGCCCGACGAGCTGCCTACTGCTCTATCCCGCGTTGTTTCGGGTGCAAAGGTACAACGAAATTTGGTATTTGCAAGATAAATTTAAAAAAATGTTTTATTTCATCTATTGACTTGATATAACTACCTTTGCAAAATAAATACATATTAAATGTCACATAAAGCAGGTTTTGTAAATATCATTGGAAATCCAAATGTTGGTAAATCAACTTTGATGAATGCCTTTGTTGGAGAAAGGTTATCAATCATTACTTCCAAAGCACAAACAACACGTCACAGAATTTTAGGGATTGTAAACGGAGAAGATTTTCAAATGATTTTATCGGATACTCCTGGAATCATTAAGCCAGCATACGAAATGCAGGAATCGATGATGAACTTCGTAAAGTCAGCATTTGAAGATGCTGATATTTTGATTTACATGGTCGAAATAGGAGAGCAAGATTTGAAAGATGAAGCTTTTTTCAATAAAATCATCCACGCCAAAATTCCAGTACTATTATTATTGAATAAAATAGATACTTCTAATCAAGAAAAATTAGAAGAACAAGTAGCTTTCTGGGCTGAAAAAGTACCTAATGCCGAAATTTTTCCAATATCAGCATTGCAAAACTTTAATGTTCCTGAAGTTTTCCAAAGAATAATTACTCTTTTACCAGAATCACCAGCTTATTATCCAAAAGATCAATTAACGGATAAACCGGAACGTTTTTTCGTTAACGAGACTATTCGTGAAAAAATCTTATTGAATTACAGCAAAGAAATTCCTTATGCGGTAGAAATTGTAACCGAAGAGTTTTTTGAGGATGAGAACATCATTAGAATCCGTTCTTTGATTATGGTGGAGCGCGAAACTCAAAAAGGAATTGTAATAGGTCACAAAGGAGCCGCTTTAAAGAAAGTGGGGATGGATTCTCGTGCTGATTTAGAGAAGTTTTTTGGAAAACAAATACATATTGAACTATATGTGAAGGTAAATAAAAACTGGAGAAGCAATGCCAATATGTTAAAACGTTTTGGTTACAATCAATAGTTTTATTGAAGTTATATTAAAAGCCCCGATACGATCTTTAGTGATTGTATCGGGGCTTTTTTATTTTTATTACGATTCTAAAATGGTATTAAAATAATTTTCCAATTCGTTCATTTGCGGATGTCCTTTTTTCCGAATGGATTTAGCTAGATAATATAGGAAAAACCAAAAGAAAGTCATCAACGTAATGATAATCAAATCTAAAGTAATGGAATTTTTTAAAATATAGTCCGAATAAGCAATCGCACAAAAAATTAGAAATATACCTGCAATTATAAAATGGAGAAACATGAAGAAGGTCCAAAGTGTAGGGTCTGGTCCATATAATCCTCTAATATGAGTTTCGGAATCACTTTTAGGTTCTAATTCCAAATGCAAATGTGGAGTCCAATATTTTCTTTTTGCTGGGACTATGGCTAACCAAATGTGATTATCACTTGTCTTTATGGTGAAATCCTCCGATTTTATTTTAGAATAGTTTTCGAATTTTAAAAGTAGAGAAGCGCTGTTTTCTTTAATATCTTTATGAAAACGCAAACGAAGTGTAATCTCATTTTCAGTATCCATCTAATCGATTTTAAAGGGTTAAAATGTTGATTATAGCTAATATAGTAAAATAATTGATATTCACGCTTTTTACACTACCTTTGCAAAATATTTGAATTTATATTATGAACAATATTGTTGCGATAGTAGGAAGACCTAATGTAGGGAAATCAACCCTTTTTAATAGGCTGATACAAAGAAGAGAAGCTATAGTAGATTCAGTTTCGGGAGTTACCCGTGACAGAAACTATGGTAAAAGTGAATGGAATGGAAAGGAATTTTCTGTAATTGATACAGGAGGTTATGTACGTGGTTCTGATGATGTTTTTGAAGGCGAAATCCGTAAACAAGTAGAATTGGCTATCGATGAGGCTGATGTTATCATATTTGTAGTTGATGTTGAAGAAGGGATCACACCAATGGATGATGCCGTTGCGAGATTATTGCGTAAAGTGACTAAGCCTGTTTTGCTAGCTGTAAATAAGGTAGATAACGCAATGCGTGAAAAAGATGCTATTGAGTTTTACAACCTAGGATTAGGGGAATATTACACTTTTGCAAGTATTTCAGGAAGTGGAACTGGAGATTTATTAGATGCTTTAATTGAAGCATTCCCAATAAAACCAGAACCAACACAAGAGGAAATTGCATTACCTCGTTTTGCAGTTGTAGGTCGTCCAAATGCTGGAAAGTCAAGTTTTATCAATGCATTGATTGGAAAAGATCGTTATATAGTTACTGATATTGCGGGGACAACTCGTGATTCTATTGATACAAAATTTGACCGTTTTGGTTTCGAATTCAATTTAGTGGATACAGCGGGAATCCGTCGTAAAGCTAAAGTAAAGGAAGATTTAGAATTTTATTCTGTAATGCGTTCTGTTCGTGCCATTGAACATGCTGATATTTGTATTTTAATTATTGATGCTACTCGTGGATTTGAAGGTCAGGATCAAAGTATTTTTTGGTTGGCTGAAAAAAACAGAAAAGGGGTTGTGATCTTAGTAAACAAATGGGATTTAGTTGAAAAAGAAACCATGTCTACTAGAGATTATGAAGATAAAATTAGAGAAGAATTAATGCCATTTACGGATGTGCCTATTCTTTTTGTATCTGCATTAACAAAACAACGTTTATTGAAAGCATTAGAAGCTACGGTAAAAGTGTACGAAAGCAGACAACAACGTATTGCTACTTCAAAATTCAACGAATACATGTTGAAAGTGATTGAAGCATACCCGCCACCAGCAACAAAAGGGAAATATGTAAAAATTAAATATTGTATGCAATTACCAACACCAACGCCTCAGTTTGTGTTTTTTGCCAATATGCCACAATACGTAAAAGAACCGTACAAACGTTATCTTGAAAATAAAATTCGTGACAACTGGGACTTTTCAGGAGTGCCAATAGATATCTATATTAGAGAGAAATAGTTTTTATTTCTACAATGTTTTCAGAAAGTTTATTGAGTTAGTAATAACTCGATAAACTTTTTTACTTTTATAAGAAAAATGGATTCCATAAATAACAAGGTAGTTTGGATAACAGGAGCTTCAAGTGGTATAGGAAAGGCTTTGGCCTATGAGTTATCAGGCCGCAATTGTAAACTCATTCTATCGGCGCGTAATATTGAAAACTTAGAACGGGTAAAATCCAAATGTGCAAATTCAGAAGTTGCGGTTTTACCATTTGATTTGTCGGATTTTGATAATGCCAAAAAACAGGTAGCCGATGCAATTTCTTTTTTTGGAAAAATTGATATTCTTATAAATAATGGGGGAGTAAGTCAACGTTCTCTTTTGGTAGAAACAGACTTTGAAGTGGATAAAAAACTGATTGAAGTGGATTATCTTGGCACTGTAGCATTATCAAAGGCGTTATTGCCTCATTTTATTCAAAATCAAAAAGGATATTTTGTAACTATTACCAGTTTGATGGGGAAATTTGGCTCTCCATATCGTTCCGGTTATTGTGGTGCAAAACATGCTTTACACGGTTTTTTTGATGTGTTACGTATGGAGCATGAAAAAGATAATATCAATGTAACATTAATTTGCCCTGGTTTTATTCAAACTAATGTGGCTATAAATGCACTCACAGGAGATGGTACAAAACAAAATAAGGATGATATTGCAACCTTAAACGGAATGGCCGTTGATGTTTTTGCTAAAAAACTAGTTAAGGCTGTAGAGGCTAATAAATTTGAGGCTTATATTGGTGGAAAAGAAGTTTTAGGCATTTATTTAAAACGCTTTTTTCCGAAGTTGCTGCATCGTTTTGTATTAAAAAGTAAAGTACGTTAGTTTTTGATCTTTACAATAAAAAAAGGAAGAAGGCATGTAGTGAAACTTTAATGCCTTCTTCCTATAGCAGAAATAACAGCAGCTGAGCCGCATTCTTACATCAATACCTTTAATGAAACTAATGGTGTTTCTACTCATCCAAAGTGTCCATGGGATGATCTTCATACCAGTCTTTAAAGGTTTTTGTAGTGGTGTATTTATCTTTGAGAACCGTATAAACCATAAAGAGTATTAGTAAATGTCCAAAAATGAGCAAACTGATTAATACCGCTAATGGGATGTTGAATTGACATAAACCGGCAAAAATAAATACATACAAAGTGGTAAACCACACGAGTTGAATTGCAAAATTTTTCATGGCTTTGTTTTCTATTAAAGTTACGATAAACGCACTTTTTTATAAGTTAAATAACTTATAATCAATATGTTAATTTTAAATACAAAACTGTGGATTTTAACGCTACAATCTAACTCAAAAAACCTTTTACATAGTCCTTAGTCAATTTTTCTTTCGGGTTTAATAATATTTCCTCGGTAGGACCAAATTCAATAATTTCACCCATATACACAAAACCAATATAGTCAGAAACCCTGCGTGCTTGTCGAAGGATATGTGTTACCAATACAATGGTATATTTGTCCTTAAGCTGCAAAAACAATTCTTCTATATGTTGTGTAGAAATGGGATCCAATGCTGAGGTTGGCTCGTCACCCAAAATGATTTCGGGTTCAATAGCAAGTCCTCTTGCTAAACACAATCGTTGTTGTTGCCCTATGGATAAACGTGTCGCAGGTGATTTTAATCGGTCTTTGACTTCATCCCAAAGATTTACAGCCCGAAGTTGTTTTTCTACAATTTCATCTAATTCTTTTTTGTTATTATTTCCATGAATTCGTTGCCCATAAGCAATATTGTCATAGATATTCATTGGTAATGGAAAAGGTCTTTGCGAGAGTAATCCCATTTTTTTTCTAATGTGTGTAACTTCAATTTTTGGATCATAGATGTTTTCGCCATCAACTAAAACTTTTCCTTCTACACGTACATCGGTTTGTCGGTCTAGTAATCGGTTCATGGTTTTTAAAAGCGTTGTTTTTCCACATCCAGAAGGGCCAATTAATGACGTTACTTTTTTATCAGGAATATCCAGATTGATGTTTTTAAGGATGTGGTTTTCTCCAATGTGTACGTTTAAGTTTTGTATACTAATATGTGGTTGAATGATCATATTTTATTTTTTGAAAGATTTTTGCTTATTATTTTTGCTGAGATACTTATAACCAGAACTATTATAGTTAATATAACTGCTGATGCATAGGCTCTGTTTTGGACTTCTTGTATTGGACTGCTTAATTGAAAAAATATGGATAGTGGCAGTGTTGCAGCAGGTTGATCAAGTGAAGTTGGAATACTATCTGTAAAACCAGCAGTGAAAAGTACACAAGCTGCATCACCAATTGCTCTACCAAATGATAATAAAATAGCGGTTATGATTCCAGGAATAGATTGTCGCAATAAAATTTTGGCTGTTTCATAACGTGTTCCTCCAAGGGAATAAACCGCACTGCTCATTTCTTCAGGAATAACCCGTACCGCTTCATCTATGGCTCGTACAAGAATGGGGATTATTAATAAGGTTACTGTTATAATACCCGCTATTAATGAGGTTTTTAATCCCATATATACCATGATGCCAAATCCAAAGGCTCCATAAACAATCGATGGAATTCCAAATAAAATATCATAACTCAATCTCGTAATGTTAGCTAAGAGCGAGTTTTTATTTGCATAAACATTGATGTAAATTACAACAGGAATGCTGATTAATAGACCTAGAAATGTAGCGCCAATAGTGATGTATATGGACCCAATTATAGCATTCAGAATTCCTCCTCCTTTACCAATGTAAAATCCTCCTTCTGGAATTTTTGAAATCATGTCCCAACTCAAGGATCCGATACCTTTTGAAAAAATGGTATACAATATCAGGAACAAAGTACTACTGATGATGAATGTACTGAGTACCATCAAAAACTTAACTATATTTTCTTCTAATTTTCTCATCTTGATGGATTTAATTGGTTCTTTTTTCAATTCGGAATAAAATAATTCTAGACAGGGCATTAAACAAAAAGATAATGACAAATAGGAGTAATGCAGCAAACATTAGTGCCGAGTCATACATAGGAATCGACATCATTTCTCCATAATTATTAGCAATAAGTGCGGGCAAAGGATATCCTGAATCAAAAACCGTATTTGGGACTTGTGCTAAGTTTCCACAAACCATTAATACGGCGATAGTTTCTCCAAATGCTCTGGAAATGGCCAGAACTACTCCCGCTATTATCCCATCAGATGTTTTTCTAAGAAGTACTTTTTTTGTGGTTTGCCATTTTGTTGCACCCAGAGCTAATGAAGCATCTCTTAGTTCTTGCGGAACATTATCAAACACTTCTATCAGAATACTGATAATAAGCGGAAAAATCATAATGGCCAATACAATCCCTCCTGCCAGTATAGAATATCCTGTTGTGAATGTTATAAAATGAGGCGCTATCTTATCTTGTATTAATGGAACGATAACCAGCACGCCCCAAACTCCAAAAAGAACAGGTGGTATTCCTGATAATAATTCAATAAGCGGCAAAATCAATTTCCGGATTTTTATTGGAGCATATTCTGAAAGAAAGATTGCCGTAAGTATTGATAGTGGCAATGCGATACATATTGCTATTGCCGTTACCCATAGTGTTCCAATAATAAAAGGATAAAATCCGAAGGCTTCTTTGAAAGGTTTCCATTCTGATGAAAATAGTAAATTAGTCAAAGAATGTGTTTTTAATAGAGGGAAAGATTTGTAAAACAAACCCAAACCTATAAATAGTACTGTAGAAATTGATAATAGTGTCAGTACTAAAAATAGTTTGCTCAATGCACTGTCTTTCAGGAGTCGTATGTTTTTCATTTTTTACTATTTAAACTCCAATTAGTTCGATTGTAGAAGGAATTATAAGTTCTTTCCATTATTGCTAAAGGGAATATGAAACGATTTATTTATTTTACTTTCTCTAACTCTTTAGCGATTTTTTCTTTTGAAAACTTAATATATCCTGCTTCTTGAACAAATTTCTGTCCATCAGTAAGAATGTATTTTATAAATTCTTTTACGATTGGATTAGTAGGTTTATTTATAGTCACAAAATATAAATCTCTAGCGGGAGGCGATGGATATTTTCCACTAACAATAGCCGCAATTAATTGATCGATATCATCATAAAAATTCTCATCTGGATCTAATTTTCCATTGTTATTCAAATCTATTGGTACTGGAACAACTCCATTTGTTGGTTTATTTGTTTTGGTATCATAGATATACACGATATTATTGAACCCTAATCCAGAAGGATCTCTTTTTACTGCCTGTGCTAAACCTGGATCACCAAAGACAGCCACACCTTGTAAATCTTCCTGTTTTTTATTGAAATATTTAGCCCAAGTTTCAGCAGCTCCTGATGCATCAGATCTAGTATAAACATGTATTGGAGCTTCGCTTTTAAAACCTAAGTTATTCCATGTTTTGTATTTTCCAGTAATAAAGATGTGGTTAAATGCCTCTTTTTTAACTCCTTTTTCATACAGTACTTTTTTGTATGGACTCGTAGCACTTATTGTAGGTATCACAGCATCTTTAGTTACAGCAATGGCAAAAGCTCCTTTTTTAAACTCTGCCGCATTTAGATCACGAGATACTAAACCAATATCTGTTACTTTAGAAAGTACATCAGTTATTCCTTTTCCAGCTCCTCCTGCTTGAATGTCAATTTTTACATTTGGATTGATTTTTTTGAATTCTTCTGCCCATTTTACTGTAATGGGATACAAAGCAAATGCTCCAGAGATACTGATATTTCCTTTTAAATCTTGTGCCGCTACTTTTGAAGCGGTCGCATTTGCCAATACTAAAATTATTACGGCTATTAATGTGATTTTATTTGTTTTCATTTTATTTATTTTAGGGATTTTATTAATTAGAATTTTAATTGTAGTTGTGCGATGACTTCATCTTTGTTGATTGAATATCCTTGTTCACTTTTGTGCTTGTAGTTGACTTGAAATTTCACAAATGAATTTGGATATAAATTGGCACCAAGTGTATAGAATGAAGTTATGTCGTTTTTAGGATTGTTTTTTGTAGGGTCAAACGTGTCGTATTTTGCTACAAATTGTAGTTTTTTAGGTAGTGCAAAATAGCCTAGCTGCGCATACCAGCCGTCCTTAAGTAGATCTCTATTTACTCCATTTACAATATAAGTGCCTTGTTGTGCTTGTAAATATTCGGCTCTAAATGAAAAGTCATTATAATTTACTGCGACATCAGCTCCAGTACGTACTTGGTCTTGGTTTCTAGCTGGCGTAGTCCATGAGTCATGACCGTTTGAATATGAGATACCAAAATCCAAAAAGGAATAAGGATGACCTACAATTCTAGCTGCAATGTCTTTGGATTCGTTTTTATCGGCAGTGATATTGATTCCTTGTCCATCAAAATAAGCTACATAATAATCTAGTAAAAAACGATTTGAAGCTGTTTTGAATAAACTACCACTCGCTTGTATTCCTATATCGCGGCCATTTTGATCTCCTATTGCATCTTTATTTCGTCCTGTTAAGCCACTTATTTGAGCGCGGTCAATGGTTTCTAATAAATTGTCCGAAGTGGTACTATCTAATGAATTGGGAATTAAAAATTGTCCTCCTGTTATTTTTAAGAACTCAAATGGTTTGTAGACAAAATAGGCATCTATTATTTTGGTGCTGATTGCAAATTCAGTTTGCAGTCGGTATTCCCATTCTGGCGAAAAATTGCCTTTTAGATCAAAACGAGCTCTTCTTATGTCAAAGCCGTCTGGCTTTCCTGGCTCTTGTAAAGATTGATAGCGAACCTGGGTGTAACCACCAATAGTAATATTGCGGCTGGAAAGAACATTAAATAGTTTTTGTTTTTCTTTTACTTCTTGTTGTTTGAAAGCATATTCAGCACGAAGCGAATCAGCATCAGTTTGTTTTACAATGCCTTTTTGAATTAGTAAATTGATTAAGTCATCTGATGATTGTGCCGAAACTATTTCGACTGAAAAAAAAGTGATGATCAGTAGGAGTATGTATTTTGTTTTCATTTTTATTTTTAAATCTATATTGGATACTTTTTTATTTTCTTTTTTTTATTTCTAATGAAACAGTGCTTAGTATGCCCGAAGGCACATATAACAAAAAGAATCCATTGCTCTAAATTTTAAAAATGCTATAGTATTTAAAATTTCAGTTTTTGATTGAATTGGTCTCATAATGTAATTAATTATATAGGATTAGTCGAGTTTAAAAAACGCACTATTTTTAAAATTACTTTAACTAGTTAGTGTTATATAATTTTCAACAAATATATAATTAATTCTATGTAATTAGTAGAGTTTAAAATAAAATTTTTATTTTTTTACTAATGAAGCAATTGTGATTTCTTCCATTGCCTTTAAAGTTTCATCTCTAACAGTGATTAATCCGCTTCGCAACAGGCAGTTGTGTTCGCTGGTGCAATCAGCACATCGCTCATAAAAATTTAAAGAAGCGCAAGGTAAAAGGGCAATAGCGCCATCAAATAACCGATAAATATCGGCTAAAGTGATGTCGTTTTTAGATTTTAAAAGATAATAACCTCCAAATTTGCCCTGTTTACTACCCACATAATGTCCTCGTTTTAGATCCAATAAGATTTGTTCCAAAAACTTTTTTGGAATATTGGCCTCTTCTGCAATTTCAATTGTTCTTGAAATATGATTTTCATCTTGCTGAGCTAAAAAGAGTAGTGCTTTTAGTGCGTATTTGGCTTTGTGTGAAAGCATTTACTAGTATGGATTTAAAATTATTGTATGCATTTTTGCAAGGGTATTATTTTATAGTACCGTTGATCGTTTTATAAAAAGGTTCTAATAAATAATTACCAGCCTCCACTAGAGCCTCCACCAGAGAATCCTCCTCCACCAAATCCACCACCGAAGCCACCGCCTCCGCCGCCAAATCCACCTCCTGATGAACCGCCACCGAAACCACCGCCTCCGCCACGTCCAAGACTGCTTAAGATAATGACATCTAGTAAACTAGGGCCACGACCACCGCGATTTCCAGAGTTTCCGCCACCGCCACCTTTATTTTTAGAAATAAGAACAAGGATGATGATGATAATAACAATAAATGGTAAAATTGGAAAGTCTTTTTGCTGCGTTTGTTTTCTTTCTCCTTTGTACTTCCCTTTGAAAACATCAAAAAGAGCATCAGTTCCTTTGTCTAAACCATTGTAATAACTTCCGGCTTTGAATTCAGGTGTAATTATATTTCGAATTATTTCTCCTCCAATTCCCGCTGTTAATCGATCTTCCAATCCGTAACCGGGGTTGATTGCAATTTTTCTTTCGGCTTTAGCCACCAAAATAATAACTCCATTATCGTCTTTTGCAGTTCCTCCAATTCCCCAAGTTTGAGCCCATTTAGTTGCTAGTTGACTTACATCTTCGTTTTGTAAACTTTCAATAGTAATAACAACGATTTGCGTAGTTGTGGTATCTGAATAATGGATTAATTTTTCTTCAAGTTGTGCTTTTTCTGACGCACTTAAAAGATTAGCATAATCATAAACAGAGGTTTGTTCACTAGGGACTTTGGGTATTGTATATTGTGCAAAACCTATTTGAGTAATAAAAAAACAAATAAGTAGTTTGAAAAAAAGTAGGGTATTCGATTTAGATATAATCATATTATCCTTTAGATATTTCGTTTGATAATTCATTCGTATCATCTTCGGACCATGGAAAATGTTTTTTTAATTCTTCACCCGCTTTTAAAATACCATCAATCAAACCTTGTTTGAAATTGCCATTTTTAAAGTGAGTAACCATTATGTCTTTGGTACTATCCCAGAAATCATTAGCTACAATTTCATTAATTCCTTGGTCACCACAAATCACAAAGGTTTTGTCTTTTACAGCTAGGTAGATTAAAACTCCATTTTTCAGTTGGGTTTCATCCATTTTTAATTCATTAAAAACTTCTAAAGCACGATCAAAAGGATCTAATTCTGTCGTTTTTTCAAGATGTACTCTTATTTCGCCAGAGGTGTATTTTTCGGCCACGCGAATCGCTTCTACAATTTCTTGTTCTTCTTCTTGTGTTAAAAAATCTTCTACTTTTGACATGGAAATTATTTTTTAATGAAGAGTAACGATTTCTGATTGGAGAAGTTTTTATTCTGCTATCAAAAATCGGTACTCAAAAATTTAAATTCGGTTTTTAGAATTTTACTTCTACGGGTTTATCAGCACCTTCAACAGCGTTAAAGTATGCTTTTTCTTTGAATCCAAACATTCCAGCAAAAAGGCTGTTTGGGAACGTTTTGATGTGTGTGTTGTATGGTTTTACTGCTTCGTTAAAACGAGTTCTAGCCGTTAAGATTTGATTTTCAGTACTCGCCAATTCATCTTGTAATTTCAAGAAGTTTTGATTCGCTTTTAAATCAGGGTATTGCTCTACCGTTACCAATAAACGAGATAATGAACTACTAACACCACTTTGTGCTTTGTTGAATTCAGCTAATTGTTCTGGAGTAATGTTTGCTGGGTCCACTGTAACTTGAGTTGCTTTTGCTCTAGCTTCAATTACTGCAGTCAAAGTGCTTTTTTCAAAATCAGCTGCTCCTTTTACAGTATTAACTAAATTTCCAATCAAGTCATTACGTCTTTGATAAGCCGTTTGTACGTCTCCCCATGATTGTTCTACTGTTTGGTTTAAGGTTACAGCAGTATTGTTTATTCCTTTAACCCAGCTGTATATTCCTAAAATAAGTACAGCTCCAATAATCCAAGGCAAAAATCTTTTCATGTTTATTTAATTTTAAAGTTGGTTTTTAATATTTGTTAATTGTGTTCGTATCGTTTCTAATTTTCTAATAATTTCAAACTTATCTAAGGTTTTCTTTTGTCCTTCTTTCAAATGCGTTTTTGCTCCTTCCAGTGTAAAACCTCTTTCTTTTACTAAATGATAAATGAGCTGTAAATTGGTCACATCCTCTGGAGTAAACATTCGATTTCCTTTGGCATTTTTCTTAGGCTTTAGAATATCAAATTCACTATCCCAAAAACGAATTAAGGATGCATTAACATTAAAAGCTTTGGAGATTTCCCCAATGCTGTAATATCTTTTATCTTTTGAAAGTTCTATATGCATTTTCTTGTTTAAAAGTTTAATGTTATAATTTTAAAGCCAAACGCTCCATTTTATAACGTCTATATTATAAATTAATCCAGTGACTGGTTCTCTTGGTTGGCTAATTTTGATATGGCTACATATTCCACTGCCGATATATTTCCGTAATAGAAATTAAGTGGGTTCACTACTTTTCCATCTTTATGTACTTCGTAATGGCAATGTGGTGCTTCAGATCGCCCTGTGCTTCCTACATACCCTATAATATCTCCACGCTTCACTCTTTGTCCCGCTTTGCAGTTGTATTTGCTTAAATGCGCATACAACGTTTCGTATCCATAACCATGCCTAATGACCACATGATTACCAAAACCTGAAGCATTACTATTGGCTTCAGCTATAACACCATCTCCAGTGGCGTAGATTGGAGAGCCTGTTTTGGCTGTAAAGTCCATTCCCTCATGCATTTTACGCGCTTTGGTAAATGGATCTGTTCGATATCCAAAACCAGAAGCCATACGTTTCAAGTTTTCATTTCGGACTGGCTGAATGGCAGGAATAGATGACAATAGCTTGTTTTTTTCTTTGGCTAATTTTAAAATATAGTCCAAAGATTTAGATTGAATTGCCAATTCTTTACTCAAAACATCTATTCTTTTTGTGGTATTTAAAACCAGTTGTGTATTGTTATATCCTTCAAGTGCTACATACCGGTTTACATCTCCAAAACCTGATTTTCTTTCCTCTTCGGGAATCGGAGCAGTATTAAAGTACGTGCGGTATAAATTGTTATCTCGATCTTCAATAGCTACAATGACATCATCCACCTCGTCCATTTTTTTATTTAAAACAGCATAATTCAGTTTTAAATTTTCAATTTCACGCAATAACAATCGATCCTTTGGAGTGTCGAAATAAGGGGTGTTCAATAAAACGACAAAACTTAAAACGCCAAACAATGCAGAAGCCACTAAAAACAAGATGGCAAAACCGAATTTCCATCTTTTTTTTGTTTTTATTTTTCGATATGCTAGATTTTCGGAATCGTAATAATATTTTACTTTCGCCATGTTTTAAAATACCCTATTTTTGCACATTGTAAAATGTTAGTCGAACAAATTTAATAAATGTTTCATTTGTTCAACCCTTTTTTCAGGAATAAATAAAATAATGTGCCTATTCCAGCTATTCGTTTCAAGTTCTCGTCTTGAAATCTTTTTTTCTACTGCGCTGGCAGGAGCTTCCTGCGGTCGCTCTACCACCACAAGAAAAAATAAATTTCAAAACCTCGAAGCTTTTCACTACTATCTGGGGCAAGAAAAAAAATAATAAAAAGAGATAGTTTCTGGTCTAATCAACTTTAAACCTTAAACTTTAAACTAAAATAAATAATGAAATCACAAGACGTACGTAAACAATTTCTAGATTTTTTTCAAAGCAAAGGGCATTTAATCGTTCCTTCTGCACCAATTGTTCTTAAAGATGATCCTACTTTGATGTTCAACAACTCAGGGATGGCTCAGTTCAAAGAGTATTTTTTAGGAAATGCCACACCCAAAAGCAATAGAATTGCCGATACGCAAAAATGTCTTCGTGTTTCAGGAAAACACAATGATTTAGAGGATGTAGGTTTTGATACTTACCACCATACTATGTTTGAAATGTTAGGAAACTGGTCTTTTGGCGATTATTTCAAAAAAGAGGCTTTGCCTTTCGCTTGGGAATTTTTGACTGAAGTTTTAAAATTAGACAAAGACCGTTTATACGTTTCTGTTTTTCAAGGGAACGAAGCTGAAAATGTCCCTTTTGATCAGGAAGCATTTGATATTTGGAAACAGTTTGTGCCAGAAGACCGCATCATTCTAGGGAATAAAAAAGACAATTTTTGGGAAATGGGAGATCAAGGACCTTGCGGACCATGTTCTGAAATTCATATCGATTTACGTTCGGATGAAGAAAGAGCTGCTGTTTCAGGTAGAAGTTTAGTAAATGCAGATCATCCTCAAGTAGTAGAGATTTGGAACAATGTATTTATGGAATTCAACCGCAAAGCGGATGGTTCTCTTGAAAAATTGCCTTCCCAACATGTGGATACCGGTATGGGATTTGAGCGTTTGTGTATGGCGATGCAAAACACAACTTCAAATTATGATACGGATGTATTTACGCCACTTATTGAGAAAGTGGAACAGATTACAGGATTAAAATATACTTCAAACGAAGTTAAAGACATAAGCGAGGAACAAAACAAAACGAATATAGCAATTCGCGTTATTGTGGATCACGTTCGTGCGGTTGCTTTTGCCATTGCTGATGGTCAGTTGCCTTCAAACACTGGTGCGGGTTATGTAATTCGTCGTATTTTGCGTCGTGCGATCCGTTACGGATTTACTTTTTTGAATACTAAAGAACCTTTTATATTTGAATTGGTTGCTGTTTTGGCCAATCAAATGGGTGAATTTTTCCCAGAAATCAAATCGCAACAAAACTTGGTAACGAATGTAATTAGAGAAGAGGAAGCTTCTTTCTTAAGAACATTAGACCAAGGATTGCAATTGCTTGAAAATGTTATTACTGAAACAAAAGGAAAAGAAGTTTCAGGTGCTAAAGCATTCGAATTGTATGATACTTTTGGTTTTCCAAAGGATTTAACGGCTTTGATTTTAAGAGAAAGAGGATTAGAGTTGGACGAAGCGGGTTTTGATATTGCAATGCAAGAACAAAAAGCGCGTTCTCGAGCAGCATCGGAAGTTTCAACAGAAGACTGGTCTGTTTTAATACCTGGAAATGTAGAAACATTTGTAGGCTACGACGACACAGAAGCAGACGTGAAAATCACCCGTATCCGAAAAGTCGATTCTAAAAAAGATGGCGTTTTATACCAAATTGTATTAGATAATAGTCCGTTTTATCCAGAAGGAGGAGGACAAGTAGGAGACAAAGGAACATTGGTTTCAGCAAATGAGACCATTCAAATTATAGATACTAAAAAAGAAAACAACCTTATTTTACTTTTTGCTAAGCAATTGCCAGAAAATGTAAATGCTAGTTTTGTTGCTAAAGTAAATACTAATTTAAGAACAGCAAGTGCCAAGAATCACTCGGCTACCCATTTAATGCACTTGGCATTGCGTACTGTTTTAGGTACACACGTAGAGCAAAAAGGATCATTGGTAAATCCGAACTATTTGCGTTTTGACTTTTCACATTTTGCAAAAGTAACGGATGAAGAATTGCAGCAGGTAGAGGATTTTGTAAATGCTAGAATTCAAGAACAATTGCCATTGATTGAACTTAGGAATATTCCTTTTGCACAAGCGGTAGAAGAAGGAGCGATGGCACTTTTTGGAGAAAAATATGGAGATCATGTACGTGCTATAAAATTTGGTGACAGTATGGAATTATGCGGAGGAATCCATGTGAAAAACACGGCGGAAATCTGGCATTTTAAAATCACAAGTGAAGGAGCAGTTGCGGCAGGAATTCGCCGTATTGAAGCAATAACTAGCGATGCTGTAAAAGCTTTTTTTGCATCTCAGGAAAACATGTTGAGCGAAATTAAAGTAGCTTTAAAAAACCCACAAGATTCGCTGAAAGCAGTAGTTTCTCTTCAAGAGGATAATGCCAAATTGAAAAAACAATTGGAAACCTTATTGAAAGAGAAGGCTAAAAATATGAAAGGGGATTTGGCTAAAGAGTTGCAAGAAATCAATGGTATTCAATTTTTAGCAAAACAAGTGGATTTAAATCCAGAGGGTGCTAAAGATTTGGCATATGAATTAGGAAATCTAGGAAGCAATATGTTCCTAGTTTTGGCTACAGCCGAAGAAGGAAAACCAATGTTAAGTTGTTATATTTCTAAAGAATTAGTAGCTGAAAAGGGTTTAAATGCAGGACTAGTCGTTCGTGAATTAGGGAAGTATATTCAAGGTGGAGGTGGAGGTCAACCCTTCTTTGCCACTGCAGGAGGTAAAAAATCAGAAGGAATTCAAGAAGCTTTAGATAAAGCAGTTGAGTTTGTGAAGTAAAATAGTTTTAATCATTATATAAAATAACCCTTTTAGAGCATGCGCTTTAAAAGGGTTTATTATTTGTAGAATCTATTGTAAAATGAACCTCATAGGTTGTATTTGTTAGTTTTTTAAAATAGTAGTTTAACCGAAATATAAGGATTGTAGCGATGAATTTTGTAGCTTTTATTTTATTTTTTTAGGTTTGCCCCATCAATTTAAAAAACAGAAACATTTAATAAATGTGGATAAATTAAGTAACATGCAAACACCAACTAAAATAGTTTTACTAGTTTCAATCTTATTAATAACTCTGTGTTCTTGTACTAACGATAACGGGAATGACAACCAAGCTCTTTTATTAAAAAAGATTGTTGAAGTTGCTGTTGATGGATCTTCGAAAGCAACATTTATTGCTTATGAAGCTAATAAAATTGTGAGTATTGATAAAGTTGGTGAATTTTCAACGTTTTATTATACAGGAGATTTAATTACTAAAATTACTGTGTTAAATAAATCAACCCAAAATCAAAATACGTTGGAATATGTATACTCTGATAATAAATTAGTAAAAATTATTTCTTCAGATAATTATACGTTGAATTATATTCACAACACAGATGGTACAGTTTCTTATGAAAAACTAACAAAGGATTCAAATGCTAATGAGGTTAGAAGTAATCACGGAACTTTATATTTTCAAAATGGAAACCTTATCAAAGATGAAAAAGTTTTAGATAATGTGGGGACAGGAGTTTTGGCAGTTAATAAAATGGAGGTTACTTATGATTATAAAAATAACGCATTGCTTAATATTTTAGGATTTAGTAAACTGTTAGATTATTCTAAATTTATTTCTTCAAATAATGATATTAGTAGTATGGAAACATCATCAGTTAAATATGTAAATGAAGATCAAGCTATTTCAGCTGTCAAAATGAACACCAATAAATATAAATATAATTCGAATGACTATCCTACGGAAATAGTTTCTGAAAATGAAATGTTTGGAGGACATAATGCGAATCATTTAAAGTCGCAATTATTTTATAATTAATGAACATTATAAAAAACAACAAATAAAATTCATCTTCCAAGAAGTAGGTTGTTTTAATTCTAGAATTTGTAGTAGCGAACTGATGATTTTTTAAATAAAATAGGATTGTTTTTAACTCGTAAATTCCCAAATTCATTACTTATATACTGTTTTTTCAAGGCTATTAATAAGTAGTTAATCCGAAAAATAAGGATTGTAACGATGAATTTTGTAGCTTTTATTTTATTTTTTTAGGTTTGATATTGGTAAAGCCCTATGCGTCGACCCTATTAGATTTATTATAATGAGAAAAGGAAAAATTTTATTTGGGGTGGTGTCAATTTTTTTATTGATTCTTTTTTCATGTTCAAAAGATAATAGTGACAACATAAAGTTACTTAAAAAATTAGTTGAAACTTCATCTGATGGTACATCAAATACGACTTTGTTTACTTATAAAGGAAATGAAATTGTAAATGCAGATAATGAAAAACAACATGTTGATTATACATATACGAATGGCTTAATCACTAAGATAATTACGAAGACGAAGGTAAATCAAAGTAGTACTTCCTTAGAATTCACTTATGATAAGGACAAATTAGTGGGTATAAAATCATCAGACAATTACTCAATTAAATTCACGCATAAGTCCGATGAAACGGTTTCTTATCAAAAAACAACTTTGAGTTCTCAGAATGAAGAGGTTAAGGTTTGTCATGGTGTTTTGTTTTTCAAAAATAAAAACTTGATTAAAGACAAAAGAACGCTTGATGATACTGAACCAGGGATTACTTCAAATTACGACCTGAGTTATGAATATGACTTAAAAAACAATCCCTTTTATAACATATTGGGCTTTGATAAGTTGCTGAATCAAAACGATTTAATTTCTATAAATAATAGCCAGATAGGTATTGTGGAAGCAACAATTACAAATGCAGAAGATCAAATCACATCATCGGCTAATTTTTACAAGAGCTCTTTTAAATATGATAAAGAAGGATATCCTACTGAAAAAGTTGCTGAATCAGTGATGCCATCTGATGGGAAATCAGGGTATTTAAAAACTGAATATTTCTACAAATAAAACAGAATAAAAAAGATTGAATTATAATAAAAAACTCAATGGTCTTGATTAAAAGACAATTGAGTTTTTTTGTGCAAAAAATAGTGTTAAATGTTTTTTATTTACTTTATTTATATAAAAAATAAATATGAAAAAATCAGCTTTAGTACTAGTGGTTTTTATGACATTATTGTTTTCATGTTCAAGTGATTCTTCTGGGAGTGATTCGCCAGTTGTAGTTGCGCCTTCTGCATTAGTAAAGAAAATTACTACATCTGATTCAGCAGGTAAAGTATTAGTCACAACAACCTTTTCTTATGATGGGAATAAAATTGTAAGTGAGTCTTGGAAGCAAAATAGTTTTAGTATGGGGACGGACGTTGGCTATAGTTATAGAATGGACTATACTTATACAGGAAATTTAATAACTAACATTAAGGTTAATAATATATTTGGAGTACCCGAAAAATTAGTAATGAGTACTAACTTTGTTTATGATAGCAATGAAAATTTAATTTCATCGATAAGGGAACAATATTTTGATTCATTTAAAATGATTTTCAAGGTGTTGTATACCAAAATTGATAATAATACTCAGGAGTTTAAAATGTTTACAACAGATTCCAGAGACAATATTGAAAATTCATCTGCAAGTGTTAAGATTGTTTTTGATGCGAATAGAAATATTATTAAAATGGGTTCTATAGATGGAACTAACACGTATTCTAGTTTTGAATATGATTTGAAATCCAATCCCAAAAAAAATATTTTAGGATTTAATAAAATGATATACTTTGATTTGCCACCAAATTTTAGTGTTATTTATTCAAAACCACATTTAGATCGATCTAACACTGTTTTAAAAACAAATATTTCGGGGTATTATCCAACAACCAATCAATATACCTACAATACTAATGGATATCCTATTGAAAGAAAAGAATATTATGAATATAATGGTGATAAACTCAATGCTATTTTTCAATATTTCTATGAGTAAACAATTTAGTTTGTAAAACCATATAAAACTACCCTTTCAACTATAAAACGTTAAAAGGGTTTTTTAATACTATTTTTTTAAATAATGAAAAATGAACTAAACCGTGTTTAAGTCACTAAAATTATTCAAATTTGTAGTAAATTAGAATGATGCAATTCAGAACCCAAATACCTATTCCTAAAAGTAATTCCCTCCTTGATTATAATTCAAAGGTGATTTCTTTAGGTTCTTGTTTTGCAGTCAATATGGCGGAGAAACTAGATTATTATCAGTTTCAAAACAGTTGTAATCCTTTTGGGATTATTTTCAATCCTGTTTCTATTGAAAAATTAGTTCGGTTAGTGGTTTCAGAAAAACAATTTACGGAGGAGGTGGTTTTCTTTCATAACGAACGTTGGCATTGTTTCGATGTTCATTCGGATTTAAGTTCCAATAGTAAAGAAAAGCTATTAATGACTTTAAATACTATTCTAAAAACTATAAAACAGCAATTAAAGGAAGCTTCTCATATTATTATTACCTACGGAACTTCTTGGGTTTATCGTGCTACAGAAAGCAATGAAATAGTAGCGAATTGTCATAAAGTACCGCAAAAACAATTCGCCAAAGAGTTACTTTCGATACATACAATTAAAGAAAGTATTTCTAACACTATTCAGTTAATTCAATCCATTAATCCAGAAGCAAAATTTATTTTTACCGTTTCGCCAGTGCGTCACATTAAGGATGGTTTTGTAGATAATCAACTAAGTAAAGCGCATTTAATAAGTGCGCTACATGCAACTTTTGACTTTCGACTTTCGGCTGTTACTTATTTCCCGAGTTACGAAATCATGATGGATGAACTGCGTGATTATCGCTTTTACACAGAGGATATGTTACATCCAAGCGCATTGGCGGTTGATTATATTTGGGAGCGTTTTAAAGAAACAAATATTGCCGAAACAGCTTACGAAACAATGGATGCCGTTGCGACCATTCAAAAATCATTACAACATCGAGCTTTTAATCCAGCATCTGAAAGTCATCAAAAATTTGAATCCAATTTGCAAGCTAAAATCAGCAAAATGGTTTCCCAATATTCATTCATGAAATTTTAATTATGTTAAAAAGACTATTCGTTTTTATAGGTTTAATAGTAACAGTGGTGCTGTTATTCAAGTTTTGTGAATTTAAAAAAGCAGATGATGCTACAACTATAGATGGCGCTGGTTTGATTCAGCAGCAAATTGTAAACGTAGGAAAACTGGTTGTTACTGAAGGGCATTATTCTGAAGTGATAACCTATAAAAACCAAGAGAAATACTTGATGGGAATGTTTTCTTTTGATAAAAAAGCATTGATTGTCGTAAATGCAGATGTGACAGTGGCTTACGATTTACACAAAATGAAATACGATATTGATGAGAAAAACAAAACAATCTCGATTGTTTATATCCCTAAAGAAGAAATAAAAATTAGTCCTGATATCAAGTTTTATGATGTAGAACAAAGCAAGCTGAACCCTTTTACGGGTGATGATTATAACAAAATCAACAAGTCAGTAAAAGCTAATTTAGCTAAGAAAATGGAAACTTCCACATTAAAATCTAATGCTCAAAATCGCTTAATTAGTGAATTGTCTAAGATCCTTATTACAACCAGTAATTTAGGTTGGACTTTAAAATACGAAGGCAAAGTAATTGAAAGCGATAAAGATTTAAGTCAGCAAATAAAGTTGTAAAAGAAAAAGCCACGAATTTAATTATAAAGTGAAAGCCACGAATTCACTAATTTCTATTATAATTATCTCAAAGTAGATAACCGCAAGTCCGCTAAAATAATTTGCGAATTTGTGTTCGTTTTTTTTTTAATCTGCCTCTACAATAGTCAGTTTTAATTATAAAGTGAAATCCACGAATTCACTAATTTCTATTATAATTATCTCAAAATAGATAACCGCAAGTCCGCTAAAATAATTTGCGAATTTGCGGTTATCTATTTACAATACGAATCAACTTTAATCAGTGCATTCGTGGCTAAAATTTTATGCTTTTGCCTTCTCAAAAATCAAGTCCAATCCTCCAGTAATCAAATGCGCCACTTCGGGTCTGGCAAGTTTTAATTGTTCGAGATGTGCCAATACTTCATCCAATAGTGGAGCATCATTGCGGTCTTTTAAAAGCTCCACAATCTCAACCGAAAGTAACCAATCTTTTGGGTGATTTACTTTTAATTTATGAAAAATAGGACTAAGCGAAGCGTAGATGTCATGTGTCTCCCTGATAATTCTAACAGTTTGGTATAAAATTTCTAAATCATCGCGCTCTGCAGTATGTGTCGCTTTAATGGTGGTGCTAGATGGTAAATGGGTAATCAAATCAAAACTATTCACATCGGCAGGACCAGAGAAAGCCGAAACTACTTTTTTACCCACCGCCATATCATAAACACCCCAATCGGGTTGGAATAAAATCGTTTCACCATGCGTCACCGTACAGTTTTTAAAACGAATCAAGATAATCTCACCTTGTAGGTTTCTAGAACCCGTTACAATTTCGCCTTCCACAGTGATACCGCCTTCAAACTCTAGTTTAACGGCTTTGGATTCTATAATGTCATAGGCATGCAAGTCCTTCGGACTCATATCTTCTATCGCTAAGTTAATTCCTTCCAGTTTTCCTATTGGACTACCAAAACCTTCGGCATGAGTCAAAGTACCATGGCCTACTAATTCTTTTTCGCGGGAAGCCAAAGCTGTTTTTCCAATTGTTTGTATGTAAATCGGTTTCCCTTCATCAGCAATTACTTTGGTAAAAACACCCGAAATTTGCAATCCCGTGCTCAATTCAATCGTTCCCAAAGCGCCCGAGTGAATCAATTTCTCAATTCCAGACAAGCCGCCTGTGCGCAATGCCATTTTATTCGCAAATTCTTCCAAAACCAAATTCAAATACGCAAAAGTTGGCGTAACATACAATTGGGGTTGTAGTTTTGTAATGTCAAAACTTTGGTAGGCTGCTGAGATATCGTAAGGGATTTTCTTCACTTGATCCGTCATGCAGTAAGCACTTTCACCAATAGACGACAACAATCCTGCACCGTAAATCTTTGGATTTTCTACCGTTCCTATCAAGCCATATTCCACAGTCCACCAGTGTAGGTTGCGTATTTGAGCCATTTCAGACAGTTCGCCCATGTTGTTTTGCAAGTCTTCGACTGCTTTTTCGGCAGCGTCAATCGTAGCTTGTGGCGTACCTTCGGCTTCTTTGACGATGGATAAAAGTCGGATTGCCTCATACATTTGATAATCCTTGTCCGATGAAATCGCTTTGCATCCTATTTCTCCAAAACGGCGCAAATATTCCGCATATTCTGGATTGGCAATAATAGGCGCGTGACCGGCACCTTCATGAATAATATCGGGAGCAGGCGTGTATTCAATATGTTCCAGTTGGCGAATATCCGAGGCAATTACCAAAACGTTATACGCTTGAAATTCCATAAAAGCATTGGGCGGAATAAACCCATCCACGGCAACAGCAGCCCAACCTATTTCGGTCAAAATGCGGTTCATACCGTACATACTCGGGATATTGTCAATCTCAATTCCTGTTTTCTTCAACCCTTCCAGATACGAGCTATGCGCCACTTGAGCAAGATAATCCACGTTTTTACGCATCACATAGCGCCAAACCGCTTGATTGATAGGCGTATAATCGCTATAATCCTGAGGTTTAATAAATTGCTTTAAATGTTTGGGTAATCGGTCTAATAACGGATTACTTTCTATAATTGAGTTCATTTCGAAATCGTTGTAGTTATCATGCAAAAGTACGAATTCTTGAAGCCATTTCCCGCTTTTCATTGCAAGTTTTTGTCCAGCCGTTTGTTTTTCCATAGTTTATAAAAGAGCTTCCTCTGGTCGCTTTTTATAAACAGGAAAACCTAAAAAAACGGCTTGTACAAAAAGCTTTCCATTTCAGTCGGGGCTAGGGGAGTTGTGGTAAAATGTTTGTTTATTGATTCCTGTCCTGCAAGGTTTTTTTGAACCTTGTAGGTTTATTTTCATTCCAATCAATGAAGAATTCCAATAATAAGTAAACGTGCAGCAAGTCATTGCGAGGAACGACGCAATCACACTAAAACTCTTTTACAAACAAATTCTACATTCTTTTTCATTCCGACGAAGGTGACTCGAGCGTTAGGGAACAGACGAAGTAAATCACATCCAGAACCAATGTGTATTTGTATGAAATTTATCTTTTATTAAGACGAGCCACACGAAAGGATTCGTGCGGCAGCCTTTAGATTTGTTCTTTGAAAAATCATTAAATTTAAATTAACAACCAAACTGACAAAGTGAACCATTCGCGCCGCAAAGTTTTAGACTTATCCCCCGATTAGGACTTTGTCAGTTTGTATTGAACAAGCATCAAATAGTAATTCAGGTTTTTAGGCCTATTATCAAGGTTATGAGTGTGTTCAATAAACTGGTTGCTAATCTTTAAAACATTTTCTTATGAACAAATTTAAACATTTTTTAGGCATTGACGTATCCAAAGAATATTTTGATGCTGTTGTGATTTTGAATGGAGATAAACAAAACACCATCCATAATCAATTTGTAAATGATTACAAAGGAATCCAAGCACTTCGCAAATGGTTGAAAGAGCAAAATGCTACTTTTGAAAACACATTGATTTGTTTAGAACACACTGGCATGTATGGAAAGTTACTTATCAAGTATTTGATGGTATTTAAGTTTGATCTTTGGGTAGAAATGTCGTTGAAAATTATTCGAAGTATTGGTGTTCAGAGAGGTAAAAACGACAAAATTGATGCTGAAAGAATAGCTTATTATGCCATGAAGAATGTTGACGAAGCAGTTCTGTACAAAGCTCCTAGAAAAGAAGTTGATAAAATCAGAAACTTATTGTCTTTAAGAGAAAAGCTAGTGATTACAAAAGCTTCGTTGTTACGTAATGTAAGAGAACTTAAGTCATTTGATTTAGAAGTGGCTAAACTCTCAGAAAAACTCCAAAAAAGTACAATTAAAGGAATTGAAACAGATTTGCAAAAAATAGAAAAACAATTAGACAAAATAATCAACGAAGATGAAAATCTTTCTAGAATATTTAAAATATCGACATCGGTTACAGGCGTTGGAAAAGTAACAACTTTATTCTTAATTTGTTTTACAAATGAATTTACAATGTATATCACTCCTCGCCAATTGGCTTGTTATGCAGGCGTTGTACCTTTTGAACACACTTCAGGAAAAAGTGTACGTTCAAAACCAAAAGTCCATTATATGGCAAATAAAAAATTAAAAAAACAGTTGCATATGTGTGCGTTATCTGCAATCACAAGTGATCCAGAGTTGAAAATTTATTATAGCCGAAAAGTACAAGAAGGAAAAAGCAAAATGCTCGTAATTAACAATGTAAGAAACAAACTCATACATCGTCTTTGCGCATGTATTAAGGAAAACAGAACCTTTGAAAAAAGACAAATAGCTTAAGATCAATTAAATAAATTTTTCTTTTGATAGGGAAGAAGTAGTAAAAACTTTTTCCCCTTCGCAAGACTTATTGTTTGTTTTCAACACAAAGTTATTGAATTATTCACAAAAAATAAATGAAAATTTTATGAATTATTATTTGCTTAAACCATAGTAATCGGGGGGGAGGATAGAACTGTTCGCTGCGGCGAATGTCATCACATGAACCAATTAAATTTAATATATTCTCTTTAGGATTGTAGTTGTAATAATAATGAACCACACGAAAGGATTAACTTCGGTGAATTTCATTTTGTGCAGTAGCGGTGGAATATTCTAATTTAATTTCAGCAAATCCCATATGTAAAATGAAGGCATTATTATCGCTAATTTACCTCCTGTATTGTCAGAATGTGTTCCACTAACAATTCCTACTAATATTGTTCTATCTAAAGCACCAATTTCTACCATTTTACTTATTGATAGATATAATCCTGAACCACTTGCTCCTTGAATACTAGATTTGTCTAAGTAAAATACCGAACACTTTTTATTTTTTCCATAATAAGAAAAAGTTTGGGTTATTAATCCACTAGCATAATTACTTTTAAAGGATAATGCTGAAAAGTGTTCCAATATTAAATCAGTTACTGGATAACCCAGAAAAGTCAGTTCAAATTCTTTCCATAATAGTGTTTTTTCATCACTGATTAATGTTGAAGGAAATGAGGAATTGATAAATCTATTTTTTATATCTAAATTGTAAGGTATTAGTTCCATGATTGCAATATCAGCAATTTGATGAAATTGCCAATTCATTTTTTGATTTAGAGATACTAAATCGATTACCGCTGGCTGATCGTTATTTATTCTAAAAATAATTTTTGAAGTATTTTTTAATTCTTTAGCAACATGGGCAGCAGTCAATAAGAAATATTTGTTTTTGTATTCGATAATAGTTCCTGTACCGTTAGTTCCAGTCGAATCATTAATTTGTTGGTATAACATTACAGTCATATCAGAAACCTCATCTAATGAAAATTTTATTTTAGATTGTGCAAAACTGTGATTTATTATCAGAAATATTATGATGATGTATAATCGCTTCATTTTAATCGTTGTAAGTTAAAAAGTAAAGTTAGTCTTCTAAACCAATTAAATCAATGTTTAGTTATATAATTTATTTCTGAAAAATCTTATTAATTAAAAGTATTTTTTAATTGCTTATAATTTGGTATACAGTTTTGTAATTATAAAACTATTTTAATTTACTTCTAAAATAAACTATCTTTACTCTATTAAATAATTATGGTTATGAATATTGAAGCGCATAAAAACCAGTTGATTAAGAAATTAATTGATGTTCAAGATGAAACACTTTTGGATAAAATTGATGCTATTTTAAATAGCGATTCTATTGTCGCTCTAACATTAGATGGAGAATCTTTAACCAAATCAGAATACATTGCGCATATTGAATCAATAAGTCAATCCGTTGCTGATGGTGCTGAAACCTATACTTCTGAGCAAGTTCGTACTTCTATTTTATCTAAAAAGGAATGACTGTAGTTTGGTCAAAAGAAGCAAAAGACTCCCTTTCTAAAATCTATTATTATATTTTGGAAGACAGTCCTCAAAATGCTGAAATGGTTTTGGATAAAATAATAGCATTAGCAGAATCTCTTCATGATTCTCGTTATGAATTTGCCATAGAGCCAATTATCAATAAAGAAAGATTTCGGCATATTAGCATTTGGTCTTACAAAATCATTTATGAGCGCAAATTAGATTTTGTCTTGATTATTGATATCTTCAACGGAAAACAAAATCCCAATCGGTTGAATAAGTATTAAAAAAAAATCCGCAACATTACTGTTACGGATTTCGATATTTATAAAAAACTACTATTTTTTAATTTACTTCAAAAAGTAGCACTTGCGTTTTCTGTTTGTCCGAGAAATTATTATCGGATACAAAAAGTAAGGATTGCTTGCCATTGGCTAGTTTTGGTCCAAAAGTAATTCCTTCGATATTATCCGTAAAAATTTCTAAATCGTCCATGTTCAAGAGCAGTTTTTTGGAGGCCAATTGAATGCCTTGATTTTGTAAGGAAGCAATATCTTTTACATTGGTCGCTTTGGTAAAATCACATAAATACACTTTTATCGTGCAGGCTTGTTTTCCAGTAGAGTAGGAGCGCTCCACAATCAAGAGTTGGTTTTTACTGTAATACTGTATCGAGGAAATTCCGTTTACGGCAAAGCCAGTATGTGGGTTGGGTTCATGTGCAATCGGATCGAGAAGGTAACCGTATTGCGCCGTGTTTTTTCTCGATTTTGTATCAAATTCAAACAGACGAATCATTCCGCCTTTGGTAGTTGTAGCTTCGGTGTCGTCTTCGTACAGCGGTTCTTCCACGTTCGTGTACACTTTGCTGTAGTCTTTGTTGAAGGTTATTCCTTCGAGAACACCATTGCTACGTGGTCCTTTTTCCTCTTTTTGCATGTTGAGGTTGGTGGGTAAACTAAAGTCGTTGACGAAATTTCCGTTTAAGTCGGCTGTTTGCAACGAAGGATTTTGCAAGACCACAAAATCTTTGGCAATCACTCGAGCCCCTTCGCTACTCCAAACCACTGACTTCGTTTTGGGGTTGTAACGCATTTCTTCAGGATCGATAGATTGAGACGGTTTTGTCTCCCAATTACTGTATTTGGCTCCAGCTTCATTTTTTAAAGTAACCACATTCTCAAAAGCAATATTTTTGATGGTATCTGAATCCAAATGAATTTTGGCAGTATAAAAACGGGCATCATTATAAATGGATCTATCGTCAGAAATGAAATAATACAAATCATTTTTGGCATCATAATCAATACTGGATAAGCCGCCTATAACGGTGTTTTTAAATTCTTGATTGAAAGGCACTTCAGTGGAGTTGATGAAGTGTAAGGTTGGGCTGCCGTTTGCTGTTTCTGTAGGTTTTACACTCGAACAGGATATAAAAGCAAGTTGTAAAAAAGCTAAAAATAATAATTTGCGCATGAAGTGTTATTTAGAATTTAAAAGATCTCCTTTTTGTCCAGCATCTCTGAAATAGTTAATCTTATAATTGAACATCTCAGCCATGTTTTTGGCGCGTAGTTTGGCTTCCTCAGCAATAGTTCCTGTAAATAAGGAGTCTACTGTGGCAATGAAAATTTCCATCCAGCGGTCAAAATGGACTTTGTCCACTGGTAAATGTTTGTGCGGAGGAAAAGGACTTCCGGAATAGGTGTGTACTTCTAGTAAAATAGTTTGCCAAAAGCGGTACATTTTTTCCAAATGTTCAGGCCAGCGGTTGCCTATTTTTTGATTGAAAATAGGACCTATGAAATCGTCTTTTTGCACTTTAGCGTAAAAGGTATCTACCAGTAATTTAATATCGTCTAGGGTAGTTATGTCTGTTTGTATGGTCATAATTGGGTATAAAAAAAGCCTACACAAAGGTAGGCCATTTCTAGTATATACGGTTTAAGCTATTGTTATTTTGGTGGGAATTGTGATAAAATTTTAGCAACAAACTCATTGATTTGACTTTCTTTTTTGTCTCTATTTTCAGTTAAATAACCCACGCCTTCACCTTCCCAAACCAATTCTTTTTTCTTGGCATCAATTAAGTCGATGTATAATGTTCCTTCAGTAGAAGAGGTAACATAGGTACGTCCTCCCCATAAGTAAGGATTCCAACCGTAACCCCAGCCATAACCCCAACCTGCATTGTACTGGTTAACGTCTAGTTTTTCTCTTTCTTTAGTCAAAATGTTGATTAGCAAATCTGGATTTTCACTTTTAGTCATTCCTTTTTTGCTGAGTTCCGCATCAATGGCACGAAGTATTCTTTTTTTATCCAGTTCAGAAACCTGTACTCTATCAATTCCGCTTTTTTGAAAAGCATAAGTTTTAAATTGACTAAAATCTACATTTTTATCATAATCAGAATTGACTCTGATAGAGCTACAAGCGCCCAAAACGAAAAGAAAAAGTACGGGAAGAAGTTTTATTGCTTTCATGGTGTGATTATTTGATTAATATGGGTTTACTAAAGTTACGATCAAATTTTTAAAAATCCAATAAACTATCGTCAACTATATTAGGGATGGTCACTTTTAATAAAGGTTGCGTTTCCATAGCCCTTTTTATTGCAAAGATAGCCCCTTCATTACGCGCCCAACTTCTTCTTGATATTCCGTTATTGACATCCCAGAAAAGCATTGAGGCTAAGCGTCTTGAAGCTTCTTTAGAACCATCAAGAACCATACCAAAACCACCGTTAATTACCTCTCCCCAGCCTACGCCACCACCATTGTGAATAGATACCCAAGTAGCACCTCGAAAACTGTCTCCAATTACGTTTTGGATGGCCATATCAGCAGTAAAACGAGATCCGTCATAAATATTGGAGGTTTCTCTATAAGGCGAATCCGTTCCCGAAACATCATGATGATCTCTTCCTAGTACTACAGTTCCTATTGAACCTTTGGCTATAGCCTGATTAAAAGCTTCGGCGATTTTTACACGACCTTCGGCATCAGCATAAAGAATTCTAGCTTGTGAACCCACCACGAGTTTATTGGCTTGAGCCCCTTTGATCCATTTGATATTATCCTGCATTTGTTGCTGAATTTCAATAGGAGCCGTTTTTGCCATTTCTTCCAGCACAGCGCAAGCAATATCATCTGTTTTTTGTAAATCTTCTGTTTTTCCTGAAGCACAAACCCAACGGAATGGTCCAAAACCATAATCAAAACACATAGGTCCCATGATGTCTTGTACATAACTAGGATACCTAAAATCAATGTGATTCTCAGCCATAATATCCGCACCTGAGCGGGACGCTTCTAGTAAAAAAGCATTTCCATAATCAAAGAAATAAGTTCCTTTGGCGGTATGTTTATTAATAGCAGTCGTATGTCGACGTAACGTTTTTTGTACTTTTTCCTTAAATAAATCAGGATTATTAGCCATCATATCATTCGCTTCTTCAAACGTGATTCCAATAGGATAATAACCACCTGCCCAAGGATTGTGCAATGATGTTTGATCACTTCCTAAATCAATATGGATGTTTTCTTGGTCAAATTTTTCCCATACATCCACCACATTTCCTAGGTAGGCAATAGAGACTACTTCTTTATTGGCTTTCGCCAAAGCGACTCTGCTTACCAATTCATCCAAATCTTCGATGACTTCGTTAATCCAACCTTGACTGTGACGGATGTGCGTGATTTTTGGGTTGACCTCGGCACATACGGTGATGCAACCCGCAATATTTCCTGCCTTGGGTTGAGCGCCACTCATTCCGCCTAATCCAGAGGTTACAAATAATCCCCCTTCTGGCGTTTTTTTTATTTTTCTAAAACCATTCAAAACTGTAATCGTCGTTCCATGTACAATTCCTTGCGGACCGATGTACATATAACTTCCAGCGGTCATTTGGCCGTATTGCGATACACCTAAAGCATTCATCTTTTCCCAATCATCCGGTTGAGAATAATTAGGGATTACCATACCATTTGTCACCACCACTCTTGGAGCTGCTGCATGTGAAGGGAATAAACCCATAGGATGACCAGAATACATGGTTAAAGTCTGGTCTTCTGTCATTTCCGACAGGTATTTCATGGTCAAAAGGTACTGTGCCCAGTTTTGAAAAACGGCTCCGTTACCACCATAAGTAATTAATTCATGGGGATGCTGCGCTACGGCATAATCCAGATTGTTCTGAATCATTAACATTATAGCTTTTGCTTGTTCGCATTGTCCAGGATATTCATTGATGGGACGCGCACGCATTTCATAATCAGGGCGCAAACGGTACATGTATATGCGTCCGTAAGTTTCTAATTCGGCTTTGAATTCAGTGATTAGTTCCGCATGATGTTTGGCATCAAAATAGCGTAGGGCATTACGAAGCGCTAATTTTTTTTCTTCGGCTGACAGTATTTCTTTTCGCTTTGGAGCATGATTTATATTTGTCTCATAGGGTTTAGGTTGTGGCAATAGCGTAGGTATTCCTTGTTGGATTTGTTCTTGAAAAGTCATTTTTTTAATTTAAAGATTGAAAAATTTAAAGATTGAAAAAGTGATAATTGCTAAAATTAGAATACTCTAATTTTAAATTAGCACATTTTCTATTTAAAAAAAGTGACTATGGATAACGAATATCCGACCTGTGATAGGATTTGTAGATGGTAATCCTAAATTTTTGAAAGCAAATATCCATTTATTTTGTTGAGTTGAATTTGTGATTGAGCATTGAACACTGCTTACTTTTTAATAGTTCCCGTTTTTTTATCAAATCCGTAGGGACAATGACGACAACCACTCTTACAGCAATAGCCTCTTTTTAAGTGGTGTTTTTCAGTGAAGCATTTATAACCTTCTGTGGTATAATAAAAATCTTCCCCTTCAATTAATTCAGTATTCTTATTTGGGTTAATCATTTTAGTCGTATTCTGTTGAAATGTATTTTAAATTTCTAAGTTCAAAGAGAACTCAAACGATTGAGTTTTTCTTTAAAAGAAACTATTTTACCAATACAAATTTATACATTTTATAATGATTGTATTCTCTTAGTGCTAAATAATTAATAATGATGAGCGATCATTTTAGTTGATTTTTTGTTTTTTAGTTAACCACTTCTACTTTTTTGTATTGATTATAAATTTTAGGGCTATAAAAAAAGCCACTCAATTAAGTGGCTTTTTAAAAATTAATAAATTATTTTCTTTGAAATGACTTCATCATTATCTAATGTTATCTTGAGTATCAATCCTGAATTTGTTTTGTTTAGCTGATTTAAGAGTTGAGTTGCAGCATTCACTTTTTTGTAGCTATCAATTTTTCTTCCTAATAAGTCATATACCAAGATGGTTTTTATAAGTACTGTGTCTGATTGTACAGTTACTCCATTATTGACGATTACTTTTATACCATTTTTTAAATTAAAGTCTGTAGTTCCTAATGTTTTGGATGTCATAGAACTAAAATGGAGAACAAAGCGGTCATTAAAGGTGCCTTCGGGAAGTTCAACTTCATACATTGTATTCTTTATAGAATTGTAAGTATTAGTTTCCTTGTCAAAAATATATACATTTTGACTTTCGTCAAAATTTTCTAAAGAGTCTATATTAAAAGAAATTTTCCCGGCAACTTCGTTTCGTATACCAATTGGATATGATGCATTAGTATCAAAATAGCCTTCACCCTCAATTGCTAATTCATTTTCTTTATTTAATAGATACATATCACTAGGAGAGTCGTCAATGTTCAGAAGCATCGTACCCATCGTTAATTTCACTATTTGCTTTTTCATCCATAAATGCTAACAATACTTGTCTATGGAAATTTTGGTTATAATAATTATACCCTAATCGTACTCTTTTGTAATTGTCTTTTTCAAGCGTAGCATTACTGTTATCAGTCCAATGGGCTTCATATCCTTTTTGGTTTTCAGGAATTTTATAAGTGGTTTGTGAAACTCCTATTTCATCCTCTTTATGAAAATCTCTTTGGCTGTTGTTGTATATTACGTTACCACCAGACCCTATTTTACCATTAATAAAGAAAGCTTGGCCCACAGGGATAAATTGATTTGGAGCAGCTTTGCTTGTTGCTCCAGAACCACTAATAAAATTAACGCCTACTGAACTTGGTGCAACACCGCCCGATAAATTTCGGATTCCATAACCGCCTTGGTAACTTCCTAAATTATGACTAACATTGGTTGCATAATGCTCCCAGAAATAGAGTGCACCATCAATAGCGGGATTGGATGTTGAGGTTTCAATAGATCCTATATTATCATTTATAAACTTATTTGCATCTAATGCTGATGGGTAGGGATTCCCTGTAAGTAATAATTGATCGGCTCCAACTGTATTTGTAATGGTTCCATTATTTGGTTTTCCCACGAAGGTAAGGTTTTGCGTAGCTGTTGCAGCTCCACTTCCTTTTAGCGTAAATCCTTTACCAGCTTGTAAAGTACCTGTTTCAAAAAGTTGATTCCAATTATAATAGTCATTGGCTAAGTTATCAAATTTGTAAATCCAATAACGCGCTAAACTAATTGGCGTTGTTGGAGCTCCATCATACCCTCCAATCCAATTGATAGCTACGAGTGAAGCTGGATTAGTTCCATCTTTTAGTACTGTACCTACAGTAAAAGGGGTATTATTAGCTGAATTGTTTATGGTTCCTACAGGGGAACTCCAATAATTATAATTGTATTTATTAGCCTGTCCTTGTTGGTCTCTTTCAATTGAACCAGAACTTGTAACATCTAAATCACTTCCTAATTTTTGTACGAGTTGTGAGCGACCTACTAAATCAATTTTACCGTCTAATTTTAAATAATGAGAAACTTCTATTTTAGTTCCGTCTGTTTGTAATCCACCAGTTGTTGTTGCAGTTAAAGTACTTCCTGTTCCTACACCTACATATAACCCTAATACAGTTTTGTTTCCTTGAGAAGTGATATTGTGAGTCATTTTTACAATATTCCAGTCTATAGTTTTAGTAGGGTCTTCAATAGAAGTGCTATTGGGTAAATCTTGCACAAGATTGTTTAACCATGTCCCAGGAGTTTGCCATAAACCATTGGCTTGAGATTCGTAAGGTAAAGGAGCTGTTTGTCGGTCTACCGTTTTTAAATTTCTTAAAGCTGCTGTTAAATTATAACTTGATTTGTCTTTTGCATTGGTGTACGTATAAGTTGACATTGGATAATAAGCATTTAGATTAGTCCATGGAATGCTACTTATATCATTTAACGTAATGGTGTTTGGTATAATTGCACCATTTGTTAAAGTGCTATTGCTTAAAATTTCTTGATTCATAACATAGCGGAATTGGGCATCATTTAATGCTATTTTCCAAATACGGACTTCATCAATTGAGCCATTAAAATAGGAAGTAGTATTTACTCCATCAGCGGCGGCAATTAAAAAAGATTGTGTATTAGTGGGTACATTTGGAATTGTAGCACTATTTTTTGTTATTCCATCCACATATATTTTAGCAACTGTACCATTATAAATAACACCTATGTGATGCCAAACACCAGCAGGTATAACTGAGCTTGATGTGATAGTATATTTTGTTGCACCAACGATCCAACTCATTTCTGCTTTTCCAGCTGTATTTATGCCTAAGTCATAACCAGTTGTAAAACCATTATCTCTTTTAGAAAGAATTGTTTTGTTTACCGAATTTCTATTTACCCAAGCAGAAACTGTAAAAGAGGTATTTAAGTTTAAAACTTTTCCTGCATCCATATAATCGGTTGTTCCGTTGAATTTCACACATCGCTCAAAAGTTTTTTCGGGAGCAAACCCAAAAGTGATGTATTTAGTACCGTCAAAATCATAAGTTGTTTCTAGATTAGAACCGTTTTCAGTCATTACTCTATATTCAGCAGTGGGGTCAAAATTAGGGGTATTTGAAATGAACATAAGGTAATCACCAGGAGGTGTTAAAGTAGCTGAAAGCATGATTGTGGGTATCGATACTTTTACAGTAGGAACATTTCCACCAGTTTCGACTACTTTCCAAGTTCTCCCAACTGATATAAAACTTACATTAGTTGTTAGAGTTGATGGTGTTGTTATTCCAGAACTAATATTTATAGTAACTTCTGGCTGTGCTGCCAATGTACCATGGTTATTACCCCAAACCAAAAACTTCTTATCAGAGTCAAAAGTATTTGTGTTATTTGTATTTATATCTAATAAATCACCCAATCCCATACTAATATCTTGCGTAGGGTTTTCGGTTTTTGATTGTTTTTGATTTAAAATGGATTGGTCATCTCTACCAATTCCAGCAATATCGTAATTGTATCCACTGTTACTTGTAAAGTTCCAAATGATATTCCCTGCAGTATCTATATAATTTACATCACAAAGATCATCAGTGGTTGTACTTCCAGTTGCGTGCAAAGTAACCCCATTTTTAATGGCTAAATAAGATTGTATTTTTTGTTGGTCTAAAGCTATTCTTGGGGTAGAGTAACTTATTACTTCGGTCATTCTACCATCTAAATAAGTATTGAAAAGACTTCCACCTACTAAAAATCCATTCAATGTAAATCGACCTACTCCTAATTGAAATACGGAATTATTATATTCTGAGAAGTTTAATGGAGTTCCTGTTCCAGAGGTTCCATTTGTAGCTGTATGATTGTCTATTTTTTTTCCGTTCAAATAGATTTCAGTAGTATTTGAGTTCGATTTTACATTCAAAATCATTACGTTGCCACTAGTTGCGTTACTTGGAGAAGGAGGAGCATAAGATCTTCCGTACGAATCAGTTGAGGCAGGTGTCCCGTTTGGCGAATAAACACCTATCATATGTGATATTAGATTATCACTATTAAATCTTGACGAGATTCTTCCCAAACCTAATCCCGTTCCGTCTTGACCAAAATTATCTGGAGTAATTCTTCCAGATATTAATTCTTGGGAGTTGTTTGTTGTCTTATCAGAAGGAGCATTGGTTTTTACAACAATAAAGTAATCCTGTGACCAGTAACCGCCTTTTCCTTTTAGAACATTACTAGCACTTCTTGAGAAATCGATAACAGGATTAAAGTTGATATTTCGAGTGGCATCATTTCTATATTTTGGTGCAAAAGAGCTGTAACCATTGGCATTGTTATTGAAAGCTTGATCACTCCATTGTGTTATAGCAGTATTATTAACGGTAGTACTTGTTCCTGTATTTGCTTTTAGCCAAAGTTTTAAATTCGAGTTGATATTTCCAGGTCCGTTAATAGGGTTTTTAGGTGATGTTATAAATTCTCCTTTTAGGATTAAATTATCTATGGCTACGCCTTCATCTTTAGTTGAATTATTTGTGCCAAAGTTGATTCTAAAGCGTAGTGATGTTTGGTTGTTTAAAGCAACAACATCTGATGCAGATATAGATGCTTCAATAAATTTTGATGGACTCGCAGCTGTTTCTGTATTTTGTCCAGACCATCCGTGGACATTGTTCGCTATACCATTAACATCATTATCATTGTACCAGTTGTTACCTTGGCCTTGATTACCTAATCTAGTCCATCCTGTAAGTCCTGTCGCATCAGTGGTGTATTCAATGTTCATACCGTCATTTCCTGATTCCGTTTTATATCGAATATCAATATAAAGCTTTACGGTATTAAATCCAGTTGTAGAGTAAACGGGACTTGTTAATCTAGTAAAAGAATTATCTGAATAAGTGCTGTATGGTGTTATACTCCAATAGCTACCTTCACCAACAATAGGATTAGCATTATAGACCCATGATCCATTTTTACCTGTATTTGTAGTGGAGCTCCAGTTTCCGTTGTTACTATCAAAATTTTCATATACAATAGTATGTGATTGTGCATTAGTAAATAGAGAAAATAAAATAAAACCAAATACGTAAAAGGCCTTATTCATAGAAAGTAATTTTTTTGTCATATTTCTTCGTGGCAAAGTAATTTGTGACTTGTTTTTGTTTTTTGGAAATTAACGGTCCTACTTAATCAGGTCATTAATTATTTGTTATTTAGCCTCTTATGTAGGAGAAATAATTTGCAAATGTAAAATATTTTTTTTGTTTATTGATTTATTTTATAACATGGTTTGTTTTTTTTAAAATTGATAATTTGTAATTGAATTCTAATTTAATTTACGTTTTTTTTTAAAGTTTAGTTTTATAAAATTTTGATTATTTTGCAATCAGTATAACTCTTATTTTTTAATTGAAAGCGAATGTATCTAGTAGTTACCAAATATTTAATACCCAAAGGATTTTCCGGATTAACCGCATTTCCTTTTATTTTTATAAAACACCATGTTGATAAAGAAAATCTTGTTTTTATCAATCACGAAAAAATACATTTGAGACAACAAAAAGAATTATTAATACTTCCTTTTTTTGTATGTTATTTTTTGGAATATTTGGTTCGTTTGATTCAATTTAAGAATCGAAATTTGGCCTATAGGAATATTAGTTTTGAAAGAGAAGCTTATGCTAATGAATCGGATTTGAATTATTTAAAAAACAGATCCTTTTATGAATTCACAAAATATTTATTCATCAACTGAGTTTGATACTTCTATTTTAAAGATATAACTAAACATCTTTTTTGTTTTGTTTTTACATTTTTACAAATGTAAGATAATACATCTTTTTATATTAAAAAGATGTATTTAAACGATTTATTTTACCTATTATCGTCATTTTATCCTATTTCAAAATTATTTTTTAGTAACTTTAATAAAGTCTTCTAAAGTTAATCAGTTTGTAGAGAAATCTTTTGATTTTATTTTTACATTTTCAATAATTAGAATTCTTTTTTAACAAGAAATTAGTGTAATATATTAAAATACAATTATTTATGAGCTCAAAAATACTTAGGAATACAACAGTGATTATTATTGGGTTTTTATTTTTGCATGATTCTAATGCCCAAATGTTTGTTAGCCCAAATAGTTCTGTTTTTGTAAATAACGAAGTTGTTTTTATAAAAAATGAATTGGAATTAAAAGGGGCTACTAGTAATTTTTATTTAAGGAAAGATGCTCAATTGCTACAAGGGACTACAGCAGCAAGTGCTAATAAAGGATTAGGAACTTTATCTGTTTTTCAAGAAGGAACAACTAATAATTTTCAATATAATTACTGGTGTTCACCAGTAGGAGGAAGTAGTGCAACAGTTGGAAATACAGCTTTTGGAATTACACAACTAATGGATGTAGTAGATTTGACAAATAGTAATTCATCGACTATATTGCCATCAAATAATTATAATGGTGCCTCTTCCCCTTTAGCAATTGCTCCATATTGGATATGGAAACTGCCTGCCAATTCCACTTCAAACTGGGTTTATGTAGGTTCAGGTTCCACTTTAAATACGGGTGAAGGTTTTACAATGAAGGGAACATCAGGGATTAATTCCATTACTGTAAATGGTGTGCAAAATAATTCAGGTAGTAAACAACGTTATGATTTTAGGGGTAAACCTAATGATGGTACTATCTCTATACCTGTTGTTCATGAAGAATTAACATTAACAGGGAATCCATATCCATCTGCAATAGATTTAGCTGCTTTTTTAACTAATGCAACAAATTCTACTGGTATTGCTTATTTTTGGGAACAAGATAAAACAGTAAATTCTCATTATATAGCTGATTATAAGGGGGGGTACGGTGCTTATTCTCCGCTAGGTGGATCTGGAAATGGAGTGTATACTCCAGCTACTTTTTATTCGTATGATGGTTCTGGAAATGAAGTAATATCAACTGGTTCTGGAGTAGTTTATGGGAGACGTTTCTCACCAGTAGGCCAGGGTTTTATGATTGAAGGTAAGGTTAATGGAATTGTCGAAATGAAAAATAGTTACAGAGTTTATGTAAAAGAAGGTGCTTCAAATTCATCTGAGTTCGAAAAGAATGCCAATATCCCTAAAACAGTAAAAAGCAATTCGTTTTTATCTACCATACAATCAGTTTCAGGATTTGATTATACGACAATTAATACAACTCCTCCGTCACAAATTAGATTAAATACATTGTTGAATGGACAGGGTGTTCGTCAAATGGTTCTTGCATTTGTCCCTGAAGCTACTGATGGTGTAGATCATGCCATGGATGCTTTATCAACGAGTGATAATGATCAAGCAGATATTTATTTTGTATTAAATGAGAATGAATATATTATAGATGCGGTACAATTTGGTATAGATAAAAAAATCCCTTTAGGATTTAAAAATCAAGCACAAGCCAATTATAAAATTTCAGTCAAAGAAATTATAAACTTCACAGAAATAGAAAATGTTTATTTGCATGATAAAACTTCCGATTCTTATTTTGATATCAAAAATAGTTTTTATGAGGTAGACTTGCCTGCGGGTGTTAATAATACCCAATTTGAAATCACCTTCAAAAATGGATCAACTTTAGGGGTAGAGGATGTAAACAAAGAAAAATTTTTGATGTATCAAAATAATAAAACTAAAAGCCTAACACTTAGTAACCCTTTGCAAAAGGAATTAGTGTCTTGTAGTTTATATGATGTTTTAGGAAAACTCATTTTTAATAAAAAAGACCTAGGGACTAATACTACTTATAGTTTTACAACAGCAAACCTAAGTGATGGAATTTATTTTGCGAAGTTAGCTACAAATGAAAACGCGATTTTCAATCAGAAAATTATAATTAAAAATTAGTTTGTTTTTTATGATTCTAAAAAATGCAATCAGTAACTGATTGCATTTTTTTGTTGTATATAAATTTTACCTTTGTAAAAAAAAAGATTGAATCAACACCTGACCATATCGTTTCCAAATTCGATTACCGTTTCTATAAAACGGGAAGATCTTATTCATCCTTTTGTATCAGGAAATAAATTCAGGAAGTTAAAATACAATTTGCTTCAAGCAAAAAAAGAGCATAAAGATACATTGCTCACGTTTGGAGGAGCTTATTCGAATCATATTGCTGCAGTTGCTTATGCAGGTCAAGAAAATGGATTTCGGACAATAGGAATTATTCGTGGCGATGAATTAGAAAGTAAAATTGCAGAAAATCCAACATTGCAATTTGCTAAAAACTGTGGTATGGAATTTAAATTTGTTTCTAGAGAAGAATACCGAAACAAGCAAGAAACATTGTTTTTAGAAACTTTAAAAAGTATTTACGGAAACTTTTACCTTATTCCTGAAGGAGGTACTAATGAATTGGCAATAAAAGGATGTCAGGAAATTTTAACTCCTGTGGATAGTCAATTTGATTACATTTGTTGTTCAGTGGGAACTGGTGGTACTATTTCAGGTATTATAAATAGCGCACTTCCTCATCAAAAAGTTTTAGGATTTCCCGCTTTAAAAGGAGACTTTTTAAAAGATGAAATTCGTATTTTTGCGCAGAATAAAAATTGGGAACTAATTGCGGACTATCATTTTGGTGGTTACGGTAAAATTAATGAAGAACTGATTGCTTTTATAAACCAGTTTTATCAAGAAAATAAAATTCCATTAGATCCTATTTATACTGGAAAGATGGTTTTTGGCGTTATGGATAGGATTGCTACAAATCATTTTCCTTCGCACTCCAAAATTTTATTGATTCACACTGGTGGAATTCAAGGAATACAGGGAATGAATTTGAAATTAAAAAAGAAAAAATTACCAACACTAGATATCCATGTTTAAAAAAATCGTACTCCTTTTTATAATTATAACGTTAATAAGTTGTAACGCTACAAAATCTCCAATTGTAACCACCAAAGCAGTTTCTCAAAGTAATAAAAAGCCAGTTGTTCGTACTTCTAAAAAGAAAATTATTGCAAAACCCATAGCTGAAAAGAAAGTACTTCAAGAAAAGAGAGAAAACGAAAAGAGAGCACAAGAAGATGAAATAATCGAATCCACTTCAAGAACGGTTGTTTCTAATGATGTTATAGGAAATTATATTTCTCAATATAAAGATATTGCCATGAATAATATGAAAGTTTATGGAATTCCAGCGAGTATTATTCTGGCTCAGGGAATTTTGGAATCTGGTGCAGGAAGAGGAGATTTAGCAGTAACAGCAAATAATCATTTTGGAATTAAATGCCATGTAGATTGGACGGGAGAAAGTGTTAGGCATGATGATGATTCCAGTCAAGAATGTTTTAGAAAATACAAAGAACCAGCTGAATCATTTAAAGATCACGCCTTGTTTTTGACAGGGAGAAGTAGGTATTCCAGTTTGTTTGCCTTGTCAAAATCAGATTATCAAGCTTGGGCGAAAGGACTTAGAAGAGCAGGTTATGCTACAGATCCTAGATACCCTGAAAAGCTAATATCTTATATTGAACGCTATAATTTAGGGCAATATGATTCACAAGTTTTAGGAATCAACTATACACGAACAGAAAATCAACCTATAAAAATAGCTAGTGTAAATACACAGTCTGGTGATTATTATGAAGTGCAAAAAGGAGACACTTTGTACTCTATTTCTAGGAAATACAACTTACTAGTTACCGACTTAAAACTAAAAAATAATCTGTCAGAAAATACAATCTCCATTGGACAAAAACTGAGAGTAAATTAAATTATCATAATTTCACATTTAGAATTTATACAAAAAAATGATATATAAAAGAAGTAGTCAGCTTTTTGCTGAAGCAGAAAAAGTAATACCTGGTGGTGTAAACTCACCAGTAAGAGCATTTAAAGCGGTAGGAGGAACTCCAATTTTTGTAAAAAGTGCTAAAGGAGCCTATTTATACGATGAAGACGGAAATCGTTTAATTGATTACATTAATTCATGGGGGCCAATGATTTTGGGACATGCTTTTGAACCAGTTGTACAAGCAGTAATTGAGAAAGCTAAACTAGGAACCTCTTTTGGAATGCCTACCGAATTAGAAACTCAAATTGCAGCCTTAGCTGTTGCAATGGTGCCCAATATTGATAAAATACGTTTTGTAAATTCAGGAACCGAAGCTTGTATGAGCGCCGTAAGACTAGCTCGTGGATTTACAAAAAGAGATAAAATAGTAAAATTTGCTGGTTGTTATCACGGCCATTCTGATTCATTTTTGATTCAGGCAGGAAGTGGTGCAATTACTTTCGGTAGTCCTAATAGTCCCGGAGTTACGGAAGGAACTGCCAAGGATACTTTATTGGCTAATTACAATGATTTAGAAAACGTAAAGACTTTAATTGAGGCCAATGAAAATGAAATTGCAGCAATTATTGTAGAACCTGTTGCAGGAAACATGGGTTGTATTCCTCCAAATAAAGGGTTTCTTGAAGGATTAAGAACACTTTGTACTGCTAATGGAATTCTACTTATTTTTGATGAGGTAATGACCGGATTCCGATTAGCAAGAGGTGGAGTTCAAGAACTTTTTAATGTGGATGCTGATATTGTTTGTTTCGGAAAAGTAATCGGTGGAGGTTTACCAGTGGGTGCTTTTGCAGCTCGCGAAGAAATAATGAATTACTTAGCGCCTTTAGGACCTGTTTATCAAGCAGGAACCTTATCAGGAAATCCACTTGCTATGGCCGCAGGTTTAGCCATGTTGCAAACATTAAACAATGATAACGCTATTTTTCAAAGATTAGCTGATAAAACAGCCTACTTACATGAAGGTATAGAAAAGGTTTTGAAAGCTAATAATGTTGTTTTTACAATCAATAGAATTGGTTCGATGATTTCAGTACATTTTGATGCGAGACCAGTTGTTGATCTTAAAACGGCAGGGAACGGTGACAATGAAACTTTTAAGAAATTCTTCCACGGATTATTAAATGAAGGGGTTTATATTGCGCCTTCAGCGTATGAAACTTGGTTTATTACGGATGCACTTTCATATGAAGATTTGGATTTTACGATTCAAGCCGTTGACAAAGTTGCTAAAACTTTTTAATACAAAAAAAAACTCTCGGCATTAACCGAGAGTTTTTTTTAAAATTATTTTTTCATTTCTTCTTTTGTGTTTCTTTCATGCATCCCTCTTCTTTGATGCATTCCTTTTCTATGATGATGGTTCTTTTTCATAGCATCCCATTTTTCAAATTGCTCCGGAGATAATATGTTTTTCATTTTTGCTTTCATAGCAATTTGTTCGTCTAACATTTTGTTTTTCATGGCAAAACGTTCGTCACTAGTCATCTCTTTCTTATCTGCCTTATGAGCCTCTCTCATAGCTTCTCTTTTTTTGCTTTGTTCCATAATGACTTGTTTCATTTGATCTTGCTGTTTTACATTTAAATCCAGTTCTAATGTCATTTTTTTCAACATTAGCTGATTTCGTTGTTCAGGAGTTAATTTTTCCATCTCAGCTCTATGTTGTTTTTTTTCCATTCCTTTAGAGTCTTGTGCAAAGCTTGTCATACTAACAACCAATAATGCAGCAATAAGTAATTTTTTCATTTTTATTATTTTTAAGTTATAGTAATAAGACAGGGATACCTTTCAAAGGTTTAATCCTTAACAAAAGTTTAATAAAAGCTAAAATTTATTTGATATTTTTAAAAATAGTAAGCTATCTTTGCACAGTGAAAAAAATCGCACTCATAATCATTATAGTTCTTTTTCTAAAACCAGTGTTTCCGGTTATAGACTATATTGTTAATTATGATTATATCTCTACAGTACTTTGTGTAAATAAAGACAAACCGGAGTTGCATTGTAATGGAAAATGTCAGTTGATGAAAGAACTGGCAAATGCAGCTGATGATGAAAAACCCCTTTCTACCAATAAAAAAACAAATACCAATACGTTAAACGACCTTTTTGTCCAGGAAGTAAGTGAGTATGTATTTATGATTGGTAATAAACCAGTTCAATATATTTTAAATTCTAAATACACTAATTTATATTCCCATTTAGAAGTATACTCTATTTTTCATCCCCCCATTTTTATTTCTTAAATTTTAGTAAAAGCAGTGCCAGCTGTACTTTTCATTTGAACATCTTCATTTGAAATAGACTTGTGCGCAAAATTATTTTAAAAAAAGAATGAAAATTTAAAAAAAGAATGAAAAATATATTGAATAAAGCAATTGTAATTATTGCTATTAGTGTAGCATTTGCTTCATGCTCAAGTGATGAAATCGCAATTACAGGAACAGGAAATCTAGGAGTTGAATTTGATAATGCTTTTGGAGCCAATGATTTAATATTAGGAACTCAAGCAAATACCACTTCGAATAGTGAAATGCTTAAAATTAGTACCGTAAAATATATCATTAGTAATATCGTCTTGACAAAGGAAGATGGAACTACTTTTACCTATCCTAAAAGTCAAAGTTATTTTATTATTGATGAATCAGATTCTAATAAAAGAGTAGCGGAACTGGAAGGAATTCCTGCTGGAAATTACACCAAAATAAAATTCGGAATCGGAGTAGATAAAGCACAATGGGAACTTGGAGCAACAGGGCAAGGCGATTTTTTAGCTCAAGCTCAAGCAGCAGGAATGATGTGGAGTTGGTCAGCAGGTTATAAATTTGTGGCTTTCGAAGGAACATTTACCTCACCAACAGTAACAACTGCAAAAGATTTTAAAGTACACACAGGACAAACGGGAACCGATTATAATTATACCGAAGTAACACTTGATTTACCAACAAATGCGATGGTGAGAACAACAATTACTCCTGAAATCCACGTTGTTTCTGATGTATCTAAAATCATCGACGGAACAAATAAATTCAAATTATCAGAGAATGCAACTATTATGGGAGGTTCCAGCTTAGCACTTATCACGGCTAACCTATCTAATATGTTTACCGTTGCTCATGTTCATAATGATTAAATAATTAAGGAGGAGCACAACTATTCTTTTTCATAAGGAATAGTTGTCCCGCCTTATCCTTTATCCACGCCAAAAAAGGCGCGGGATATCGGTTCAGTCGGGGCTATTTAGTACTTCTTCGTTTCTAAAACATTTGAGATGAGAAAAATATATTATTGCTTGTTGCTATTTCCATTTTTATTCAGCTGTACGGATAATGACGATGCTTATATCAATAAACCATTGGCTGTTGTAGTTCCGTCCAATTTTCCAGAATTAGCCTATAACATTGCTCTTAATCCACCAACGGAAAAAGGATTTGAGCTAGGGAAAAAGTTGTTCTATGACGGCCGTTTGTCCTCAGATGGATTAGTTTCATGTGGATTTTGTCACATTCAGGAAAATGCATTTACACATCATGGGCACACTTTTAGTCATGGAGTAGGAGAAGGAATTGGTACTAGGAACACACCGGCTATCCAAAACATGGCCTACCAAACTACATTTATGTATGATGGAGCAGCGAATCATCTCGATTTACAACCCATAATACCGTTAACAAGTACTGTGGAAATGAATGGAGATTTAAATGCTATTCTAGTAATGATGAAAGCTGATCCAGTCTATAAAACCTTGTTTAAGCAGGCTTTTACAAATGGAGACATTACTATTGAGAACATGCTGAAAGCACTTTCCCAGTTTATGGTGATGCTCACTTCATCTGACTCTAAGTTTGATAAGTACAGAAGGGTTGAAACTGGAGGAAGCTTGACCACTGAGGAACTAGCAGGATATGCATTGTTTAATACAAAATGTGCTTCGTGCCACGCCACTGATTTGATGACGGATAACTCGTTCCGTAATAATGGATTGGTAATAAACCCTGCAATAAATGATGTAGGAAGGTATCGTGTTACGGAACTCGCCACCGATTATTATAAGTTTAAAGTGCCTAGTTTACGCAACGTAGCGATGACTGCTCCTTACATGCATGATGGTCGCTTTGGAACTTTAGAATCAGTATTGGATTATTACAGCTCAGGAGTTACTGATTCGCCAACATTGGATCCTATTTTAAAACAAAATGGTATTGTAGGGATTCCTCTTACTGCCACACAGAAAGTACAATTAATTGCATTCTTAAATACATTAACCGACAATCAATATCTTACAGATAAACGATTTTCAGAATATTAATTACAATGAAAAATAAAATAATAATAACTCTTTTTTCGCTTTTTGCTATTCAGTATGCATCTGCAAAGATTGAAAACGACAGCATTTCCAGATTCACCTTTGTAAAAATGCAATTGCTGGATGATTGTGATGCTTGCGGCTGTTCGGCAAGTGGTGGAAGTATGGGATTTAGCTCTATGCTTAATAGTAATTTTATTGGTGTTCGTTATTTTAATCAAAGTTATACGAGTCGTGATGGAATTTTTGCCAATTCCCCATGGATTGATGAAAACTTCAATACCGTACAAGTTTGGGCTAGAATTCCGGTAACACCAAAAATTCAACTAGCCGCCTTAATTCCGTATCAGTTTCATGAAAGAGCACTAACCACGGGAACGGAAAATATTCAAGGTCTTGGAGATATTTCAGTAATTGCAACCTATTCCGTTTATCAAACGGAAAAAGACAGCACGCTGTTTACGCATAATCTACAAGTTGGTGGAGGTGTGAAAATACCAACAGGTAAGTTTAATGAGGCAAATAATTCAGGAAGTGTAAACCAGAGTTTTCAGGTAGGTACAGGAAGTTTTGACTATCTGTTTGTGACTGAATATGTAATAAAAAAGCAAAATTTGGGTTTGAATGCTATGTTGAATTATACTGTTAAAACAGAAAATAAAAAGAATTATCAGTATGGGAATCAGCTTAATTATGGAAGTACTTTATTCTATCTTTTAGACTTTGATGCTATAAAACTGATGCCACAAGTTGGTCTTGCTGGTGAGGTTTATGAGTCCAATAAGCAGTATGGGACTACATTGCCTGATACTTCTGGAGCTATTCTGTTTAGTAAATTTGGTTTAGAAGCGGGGAAAGATAAGTTTTCTATTGGTGTCAATGCCATGTTTCCTATCAATCAAAATTTATCTAGTGGACGAATTGAAGCCAATTATCGTTGGAGTGTGAATTTGAATTATACTTTGTAAAAAGCACTTTTTTTGTAACAATTTAAATTTTTATAAAAGCTTGAATTTTGGAGATGCGTCTTCAAAATTCAAGTTTTTTTGTTTTATCTAAAATTAGAGCATGATAAATATCAGTTTTTTTATGGGGGATAATAACAATATTTGTGGATTATTTATTTAAAATTATAATCAATGACAACTACAAAACCATTACATACATTTCATATTCCTGTTATGGGATTGGCATACACGATTGATAGTCCGATTCGAGTTGCAAAATTTGGAATTTCCTCAGTGATTTCAATTATTGATGATGATCTTATTGAAAAAATGAGTGCTTTTTACAGCTCTAAATTCAATCTTCCTTATCAAGAAATCACACAAAAAATGCATGATTATCGTGCAAAAAGAATTACAACTTATTTGAATCTGGTTGACAAAATTGTAAAAGATAAGTTTGAAAACTTTAAAAATGAATTGTCTGAAAGCAAAATAGCATTAGACAATTATATTGCTATGTTGCCTAACAAATCAGCCATTAAAATTGGGTTGCAAAACATGATGGAAGACGGCAAGGAAGCAATTATGAATTATCTGGAAAGTAATCTAAGCCCTGGTGATATTGATGTGAATATCATGACTAAAATTGACAAGGATAATTTTATAAAAGACGAACAATTGCCTACTGAGTTTAATGACGCGCATGCTTCACTTCGTGGTTTTGCAAATAGTAATTTGTCGTCATCGGTTGTGCTTTCTGCAGGGATGAACCCCAGATTGTATAGCTATTTCGAAAATTTCGATGTTTTTTTTCCAGATGAAAATAATCATCTGAATAAAAAAATTATTTTAAAAGTTAGTGATTTTCGTTCGGCCATGATACAAGGAAATTTTTTAGCTAAGAAAGGACTTTGGGTTTCTGAGTACCGCGTAGAATCAGGATTGAATTGTGGAGGACATGCTTTCGCAACTGACGGTTATTTATTAGGACCTATTTTAGAAGAATTCAAAGAAAAGAAAGAACAATTAATTCAATCAGCTCATGAATTGATGGTAAAAGCTTTAGCTATTAAAGGGAAATACATTCCTGAAAATCCATTAGAATTAAAAATAACGGTTCAAGGTGGAGTAGGAACCGCAACAGAACATGACTTTTTATTGGATCACTATCAAGTGGATTCTGTCGGTTGGGGAAGTCCTTTTTTATTGGTTCCCGAGGCAACTTCTGTAGATGTCCATACCCGTGAATTATTGGCGAAAGCCAAAGAAGAAGATTTGTATCTAAGTCCAATTTCGCCATTAGGAATTCCGTTTAACACTTTGAGAGGAACGACAAATGAAACCCTCAAGCAAAAACGAATTCAAGATAATAAAGCAGGAAGTTCGTGTCCTAAAAGGTTTTTAGCATTGAGTAAGGAATTTGGAGCCGAAGGAATTTGTACCGCTTCTAAGAAATACCAAGATGTAAAATTGCAAGAATTAGAGGTGGAAAAAGAAACTTTGACAGCAACAATGTACGCGAATGCTAAAAATAAAATCACTGACAAATCCTGTCTTTGCGTTGGATTAGCCAATGCGTCTTATCTTGAAAACGACCTAAAAATTAAAGGGCAAGCACAAGGAGTGGTCATTTGCCCAGGACCCAATATGGCGTATTTTGATCATGAAGTTTCATTAATAAAAATGGTACAACATATTTATGGAAATGATACTGTATTAGATGGGGAAGGCCGTCCAAACATGTTTGTCAAAGAGTTGAAGATGTATACCGATTATTTAAAAAATGAAATTGCTACTGTTTCTACATCCATAACAGCGGGACAAATTAAAAAATGGAACTTGTTTAAAAATAATCTTTTAGAGGGTATCGGATATTATGAGAATTTATTTGCAACTCCGTTTTTTGTAAAGGATTTTGTGAATAGTAAAATTGATTTATTAGATCAGTATAAAACCGAAATTGCAAATATCAAAATTCCAGAATTGGAATTAGCTTAAAAAAAGCGGCTTGAATTTTCAAGCCGCTTTTTTTATTTATCTTCTGAAATTGAGATTCTCAAAAACTTGTTTAATGTATTGGTTGTTAAAAAAAATAATTAGGCTTTTAGTTCTGCCATATCCGCCAGCATAGTATCTAGCTTTTTTAATATTCTTCCGTATACGAGATTCAAATCCCATTTCCCGATTCTCCCTCCGAAATAGGCTAATAAACTAATAATAGTAATCGCTATGATGATTAGAATTAGGGGAAAGCCTAAGATTAAATAGGTGTTGGGGTATTCCAAAAGCAAATAGTTTAAAAGTCTGTCACCCGGAACGTCTCCTCCAATGCTTCCAAACCAAAAACCGGAAACCATGATTATGAATACGTAAGGATATAAAAAAGTTGACAACTTAGTGTTTACTGAAACCATTTCTTTTGTCCATTTGTCAAACGAAAGGAGGTATTGGTAACTGCTAACGGTTTTGTCTATTTTGTCTAAACTTTTACCAAATTTATCAGCAATAGCAGCTAATACATTAAATAAAATAAATATTCCGATACCCATATAGGGTATTTTGACTAAAAAAGAAATAGGTAAAATGATAAAGGCAAATGCAAGAACTGCAATCCGATTTATTTTATACATTCTTTTAAATTGTTCTACTATATCTATCGACTTTCGATTGTAGAGGTCATTCAATTTTGGTGCTATTAAAGCATCATTTTTCAAAAAACCTTCGTTCCAAATTGTTTCAATTGACTTTTCCATCTAATAATTTTTTTAAGCGTTCTTTAATTCTTTTAATGCGCACCCCAATGTTGTTTTGGTTTGTTCCAATAATTTCAGCAATTTCTTGGTACGACTTTTCTTCTAAATAAAGCATAATGACTGCTCTGTCAATTTCAGATAATTGTCTGATGGCTTGAAAGAGTTGGTTAAGAGATTCATCTACAAAAGAACGGCTGTCCTCTATTGCCTCGTCAGGCATAGCATCAGAAACGAAATGATGTTTCTTTTTTTTCTTCAGTAAAGTCAAACACACATTCAATGATATCCTGTAAATCCAAGTAGACCATTCTGATTGTTCACGGAAATTAGCATGACTTTTCCAAATCTGTAAACAAACTTCTTGGTAGTAATCTTCAAAATCCTCTTGGGTGTTAGTATACGCCCTGCAAATCTTGATAATGATTCCTGAATACGGTAAAATGAATGTGGTGTAAAAATCGCTACTCACTATGTTTTTTCTTAATTAGTGGCTAAAGTTTAGAATTATTACAGGTAAAAAGATTTTTTTTTTAAAGTTATCAAAAAAGGCTAAATTTTAAGCTCGCTTTTTTAGTAGAGGAGTAATTTGATTTAGCATTTGTTTTTATACGCTACCACAATTTTTTGTATGGCATTTAGTGAAAGTTTATGAATTAAAAAATGAGTTTGAAAAGGTTCTCAAACTCATTTTTTAATCTGAATAAGTACTGAATTGTTAATTCCAGAATTGATCTTCTTCATTTTCTATAAAGGCCATTTTTGAATGTGCTTCTTCGATTTCAGTTAGTTGCTCTACCGATGCAAATTTTTGAATTTCAGCATAAAGAGTGTGTTCTTCAAAGCGGATGTGTGATTCTATTTCTTCTTCAATTTGGACTAACGTTTTTTCAATTTGTTCTGATTTTTTGAATAAACGCCTTAATCGGCGGTGGTCTGTCAAAGCTCTTTTAATCAATTCATTTTGATTGCCTAAAATAGGAAAAAGAAGTTCTTCTTCCAGTTGTAAATGTGGGACTATTTGATTTTCATAATACCAATCTACATATTTCTTAATTCGTTTTGGCTCTATTTTTTTGTTAAATCCAATTCTAATTTTCCTGCTTAAAAGTAATCCGTTATGATGATGAACAGTAATGGATTGTAATTCTTTAGCTCGTTTAATAGGTAATGATTCTGACATAATGACTTTGTTTATAATTCTTTAAAATATAGGACTAGTATATTTATCAAGAAGTAATATTGATCTTTCCTTAAAATAAAAAAGGAGTTCCAATTGGAACTCCTTTTTGTATCTCTATTATCCTTTCAATCGGCACGCTTTAACATCACCTTCAACAACTACTTCGGTCATTCCAAGTGAAGAAAGGTTTTTCATGGCTTTATCCCATTTTTTACCGCTCAATTCTGATTTTATTTTTAGTAAACCAAATTCCATTTGGTTATCATTTGCTTCTAAAATAGCAACAATTGTTTTTTCATCTGCTTCAAGCTCCACCACAATTTGTTTTTTCTCTGGACGCATTTGTGGAAACAACAATACTTCTTGAATAGAGGCATTATTAGTCAAGAACATAATTAAACGGTCCATTCCAATTCCCATTCCTGATGTAGGAGGCATTCCGTATTCTAATGCTCTAAGGAAATCTTCGTCTATGAATTCAGTTGCTTCATCATCTCCTTTTGCAGCTAGTTTTAATTGCTCTTCAAAACGTTCTCTTTGGTCAATTGGGTCGTTTAATTCTGAATACGCATTGGCTACTTCTTTACCACAAACCATTAATTCAAAACGTTCCGTCAAATCTGGATTGTCACGGTGCTCTTTACAAAGTGGAGACATTTCCTTTGGGTAATCAGTGATGAATGTTGGCTGAATGTAATTCCCTTCACATTTAGCACCAAAAATCTCATCAATCAATTTTCCTTTACCCATGGTAGCGTCAACCTCAATTCCCATTCCGCGAGCCGCTTCAAAAAGTTCCGTTTCGCTTTTTCCTGAAATATCAAAACCAGTAAAATGTTTGATAGAATCAGTCATAGTAACGCGAGCATAAGGTGCTTTAAAGTTGATAGTGTGTTCTCCAAAAGTCGCTTCACTAGTTCCATTAACAGCAATGGCGCAATGCTCTAGAAGATCTTCGGCAAATTCTATCATCCAGTTGTAGTCTTTATAGGCTACATATATTTCCATAGCGGTAAATTCTGGGTTATGGGTTCTATCCATTCCTTCATTTCTGAAGTTTTTAGAAAACTCATAAACTCCTTCAAAACCACCAACAATTAATCTTTTCAAATACAATTCGTTTGCAATACGCATGTAAAGCGGAATGTCGAGCGAGTTGTGATGTGTGATAAACGGACGTGCTGCTGCTCCACCAGGAATAGGTTGTAAAACTGGAGTCTCCACCTCAAGATATCCTCTATCATTGAAGAAATTACGCATCGCATTGAACATTTTTGTTCTTTTGATAAACGTTTCTTTCACATTTTGATTCACAGTTAAATCCACATAACGCATTCTGTAACGTAATTCAGCGTCATTAAAAGCATCGTGTACTTTTCCGTCTTCGTCTACTTTTGGTAAAGGCAACGGACGTAATGTTTTGCTCAAGAAAGTAAAACCATCCACACGAATACATTGTGCGCCTACTTTAGTAGTAAACAATTCTCCTTCAATACCAATAAAATCACCTAAATCAGTTAATTTTTTAAATACCTGATTGTATAATGTTTTATCATCACCTTCACACAATACATCGCGATTCACATACAATTGTATGCGCCCTTCGCTATCTTGTAGTTCAGCAAAACAAGCTTTTCCTTGATCTCTCACACTCATCAAACGCCCAGCAACAATGACCTTTTTACCTTCTTCAAAGCTTTCCTTTATTTGCTTCGAAGTATGATTTACTGGAAAAAGATTAGCTGGATAAGGGTTTATTCCCAAATTACGTAAGTTTTGTAGTTTTTCTCTACGGATAATTTCTTGTTCTGATAATGCCATTTTATGCTGATTTTAAGAGCGCAAAGATACTTTATAAGTCGCAAAATCGCAAAGTTTTATGGGAGCAAAGTTTTTTTTGGAGCATTTTCCAGCTTTCCGTTACAATCTTTAGTTTTTTAAAGAAAAAAACTAAAGGATTTCCACTTTAATCTGGGCTAGGGATTCGAGTAATTATACTATATTCGATACTAATTTATAATCCAAATTTAAAAACTTGAAAACTAAAATATATCTACTTCTCATTTTAATGGTATCCTTAACTAGTTGCCAAATAACAGAAACTATTTATTTAAACCAAGATGGCTCTGGTAAAATAGAAACGGAATCGCTACGGGACGAAAATAGTTATATGCAATTGTCTGGTGAAAATTATTCAAAAGAGGAGAAATTTGAAGACACTACTTATATTTTTAAGGATTACATAAATAAATATTTGGAGAATTTTTTAAAACTTCCATCATTCGAAAAAGCTATTTTTCAAAAATATGCAGCAGTTCAGGTTCATATTAAGAATAGTTCTTATGAGAAAGAATTTCGAACAAAGATGAATCTAGATTTCAATAATATGCAAGAAGTGCCTGATTTATATAAAACTCAAGAATATGCAGATGATTTAGAACATAATTATGCTTTATCTGCCGAAGAACATTATTATAATGTCAGTTATACTTTTGACGGAAGTCATTTTAAAAGAATGGTAAAAATTACTGATGAAGCTGAATTAAAAAAACAGCAGGATAAAATAGCCGAATTAAAAATTCGGTTTTCTAATTTAAAAATAAGTCAGCCATATGTTTTACGTTATCATTTCCCTAAAAAAATAAAATCTGTTTCGAACACAAAGGCAATAATTAGCGAAGACAAAAAATCATTGGAATTGCATTTTCTATTAACAGATTGTCTTCAAAATCCTGAGATTACTAATTTGGAAGTAGTTTTAGAGTAACGATGTTGAACTTAAAAAATCGTTTTTCTTGTCAAGTCGAGCGCAGTCGAGACTCATCTAGTTGGTCTCGACTGCGCTCGACTTGACAAATGTGTAATAGAAAACAACTTATTCATTCTTAAAAACTTTGTACCTTTGTACCTCTGAAAATTTGAGACTTCAAAAAATGAATAAAACAATCCAACTTCAAGATTTAGGAAATAAAGACTACAAAGCAACTTGGGAATACCAAGAAGAATTGTTTAAAGGCGTTGTAGATTTAAAAATTAAGAATAGGAGAGAAGAACTGGAATTAGAAACGCCCAATTATTTTCTATTTGTAGAGCATCCGCATGTGTATACATTAGGGAAAAGTGGGGATTTGAGTAATTTATTGTTATCCGAAAAACAATTGGAAGACAAAGGAGCTACTTTCTACAAAATCAATCGTGGTGGTGATATTACCTATCATGGGCCAGGACAAATTGTAGGTTATCCTATTTTAGACTTAGAAAATTTCTTTACTGACATTCATAAATACTTGCGTTTTCTGGAAGAATCTATTATTCTTACACTTCAAGAATACGGTTTAGAATGTGGACGAAGCGAAGGAGAAACTGGAGTTTGGCTAGGTGTTGGAACTCCTTTTGCACGAAAAATATGTGCTATGGGTGTTCGTGCTTCGCGCTGGGTAACCATGCATGGATTTGCTTTAAACGTCAATGCCGATTTGGGATATTTTGACAACATCATTCCTTGCGGAATTCGAGGCAAAGCAGTCACTTCTTTACAAGTAGAATTGGGAGTTGAAAGAGTAGATGAAGAGGAAGTTAAAGGTAAAATTTTGAAACACTTCTCACAATTATTTGATGCAACTTTCGTGAAATCTGAAATCATCAATCGTTAATCATAGATCAAATTTATACTGTTCCGGCAATAATCGAAAACTCATTCGGTGGTATTTAGTTACCCCATATTTTCTAATTGCTTCTCGATGTTCTTTAGTTGGGTAGCCTTTGTTTTTTTTCCAATTGTACATGGGGAATTCCTCATGAATGGCATTCATATACTTGTCCCGATACGTTTTGGCCAAAACGGAAGCCGCAGCAATACTCATGAATTTAGCATCTCCTTTTACAATGCTTTGATTCGGAATTGATTTTAATAATTCAATTTCAGTTTTTGAAAATTGCTTTCCAAAAGTACTTTTTAAACCCAGTTTTGCATTCAATAACCGGTTGCCATCAACAATAATAAATTCAGGGACTGGATTTAATTTCAAAACACATTCTTGCATTCCTTTCATCGAAGCATTCAAGATATTTATTTCATCAATTTCATTGGGATACAAATGAGTTACAGCAAATGAAACAGCTTGATTTTCGATAATAGGCCTTAGTTTTTCTCTCGTTTTTTCGGTTAACTGCTTGCTGTCATTTAAGGTTGTATTTTCGAAATCTTGTGGTAGAATCACTGCAGCCGCAGTTACAGGACCAGCGAGACAGCCACGTCCCGCTTCATCGGTTCCAGTTTCTAGAATAAAATTAGAAAAATTAAGTGCAAGCATATTATTTTTTTGGTTTAACAAAGGTTATGAAATTTTATTAATAATGTTTCGTTATTTTAAATATTTGCAATATTAAGTCTGTAAATTATGGTGTTTTTTTATATGATTTTATCATTTACCTTTGCTCGTATTACTAGTGTGAAAATAATAGCCCTAATTATATATCCGTTTCAATGAGAATCCTCTTTTTTTTATATTTCATAATATTTCCTACTCTTTTGTTTTCTCAAGTAAATTCAGGAAATGGCGGCAATAATAACAACAATAATAAATATCAAAGAGAATCAGATTCAATTAAAGTTCAAAAAGTAGCTACGATGGATATGTACCGTTTTATAAACATAGAACGTGATACCACTTATCTTGATACTGCTCTTACTATTAAAAGAGAATATTCGTTTAATTATTTACGAAAAGACATTTTTGGACTTTTACCCTTTTCTAATGAAGGGCAAACCTATAACACACTTCAATATAGTTTAACAGAGTTTTCTCCATATCCAGAATTTGGTTTCAAGGCAAAACATTTTAATTTTTTGGAAGCCAATCAAATTAAATACAGCTCTGTAGCAACTCCAGTAACTGAATTGTACTTCAAATCGGTTATGCAAAAAGGACAATCTCTGGATGCTTTTTTTGCTATAAATACGTCACCTAGACTCAATTTTTCTATCGCTTATAAAGGATTGCGTTCTGAGGGAAAATATATTAATCAGTTGGCTAGTACAGGAAATTTTAGATTCACAACAAGTTACAACACGCTAAATAACCGCTATGTTGCCAATGCTCATTTTACATATCAAGATATTTTAAATGAAGAAAATGGGGGTATAACAACCATTTCTGATTTTGAAAGCGAAGATCCTAAATACGATAATAGACAACGATTGGAGGTTTATTTCAATGATGCCAAATCCTTCTTAAAAGGGAAACGTTTTTTTGTGGATCATTTTTTCAGAGTGAATCCAACCAAGGGAGAAAATAATTTATATGTTGCCCATCAATTCAATTACGAAAATAAGTTTTTCGAATACAATCAAGCTACGGTTCCTTCTACAGTAGGTTCTTCAATTGTTTATAGATTTGGGGATTCTTTTGTAAGTTCTGGAATCAATGATCAAACGCATTACAATAAAATGTATAATAAAGTGGGGTTGGTTTATGAGAATACGACTTTAGGTAAATTTCAGTTTTTTGCCGATGATTTTAGATCGAATTATTACTACAATCAAATATTGATTTTTGATACTAAAACCGTTCCTGCTTCTTTGTCTAGAAATATTAATAGTGCAGGTGGGCAATACGAATATCAAAAAAATAAATGGAACGGAAAATTCTTGTATTCAAGATCGGTTACAAATCAATCGTTGTCGAATTTAGATGCTAAGTTGCATTATGAAATGAATGATGATTATCAATTTTCATTTGGATACCAAAACTTAAATAAACTACCAAACGATAATTACAACTTATATCAAAGTAGTTATATAAATTACAACTGGTCGAATGATTTCAAAAACGAAAAAATAAATTCGATAACTGCCAATGCGTCGACGCCATGGATTGAAGCTTCTCTTCAATTAATGACATTAAATGATCACTTGTATTTTGAAAACACAGCAACTGATGACAGCCAGCAAATTGTAACGCCAAAACAATATGGTAATACGATAAATTACATTTCTGTTAAAGCGAGTAAGGAATTTAAATTCGGGAGATTTGCTTTAGATAATACCGTTTTATACCAAAAAGCAGATCAACAAGATGCTATTTTAAATGTTCCCGAAATAGTGACTAGAAACACCATTTATTATACTAATTACCTGTTCAAAAAAGCGTTGTTTTTGCAAACTGGTTTCACATTGAATTATTTTACAAGCTACTTGGCGAATGATTATAATCCGGTTATTGGAGAATTTTTTGTTCAAAATAAAAAAGAAATTGGTAATTATCCTAATGTTGATTTTTTCGTTAATGCTCGCATTCAACGAACAAGAATCTACTTCAAAGCAGAGCATTTTAATTCTTCTTTTACAGGAAATAACTTCTATTCAGCACCCAATAGTCCGTATCGTGATTTCACAGTTCGCTTTGGTTTAATCTGGAACTTCTTTAACTAATTCCCATTCGATTTTAAGTTTTTCTTGGGCGTTTCATCCTGCTATCCGCTATAGCTGCCACTTGCTTAAAGGGAGCAAGTAGAGGATGTCGCTTTTATCACGAACGCAAAACAGACTAATTGATGCTATTTTATAACAAAATGCTATCTTTGCGACTACATTTATAACATTTTGCAATTATTAAAATAAAATCAAATGCATTACGCTGAAAATATATTAGGTACAATAGGAAATACTCCTTTGGTTAAATTGAACAAAGTAACCGAAGGAATAGACGCTTTAGTACTTGCCAAAGTGGAAACCTTCAACCCAGGAAATTCTGTAAAAGATAGAATGGCAGTAAAAATGATTGAAGATGCCGAAGCGGACGGCCGTCTAAAACCAGGCGGAACTATTATTGAAGGTACTTCTGGAAATACAGGAATGGGATTAGCCTTAGTAGCAATTATAAAAGGCTACAAATTAATCTGTGTGATTTCTGATAAACAATCCAAAGAAAAAATGGATATTCTACGCGCTGTGGGAGCAAAAGTAGTGGTTTGTCCTACTGATGTAGAGCCTACAGATCCAAGATCATATTATTCTGTTTCTAAAAGATTAGCGGAGGAAACTCCTAATTCTTGGTACGTAAACCAATACGATAATCCATCAAATGCCATAGCACATTACGAACAAACGGGACCGGAAATTTGGGAACAAACAGAAGGTAAGATTACTCATTTTGTTTCGGGTGTAGGAACAGGAGGAACGATTTCAGGAGTAGGAAAATATTTAAAAGAGAAAAATCCAAATATTAAGATTTGGGGAATCGATACTTATGGTTCTGTTTTTAAAAAATACCATGAAACTGGAATTTTTGACGAAAACGAAATCTATTCTTATATCACGGAAGGAATTGGCGAAGATATACTTCCTAAAAATGTTGATTTCTCTTTAATTGACGGGTTTACAAAAGTAACCGATAAGGATGCAGCTGTTTATACGCGTAAAATTGCATTAGAGGAAGGAATATTTGTTGGAAATTCGGCTGGTGCAGCCGTAAAAGGATTATTGCAACTCAAAGAACATTTTAAGAAAGACGATGTAGTAGTCGTGTTGTTTCATGATTCAGGAAGTCGTTATGTAGGTAAAATGTTTAATGATGACTGGATGCGCGAACGCGGATTCCTAGAAGAGACAGTTACTAAAGCAGAAGATGTTATCAAAGATCATATTGATAAACCATTAATTGTTGCACGAACTGAAGAATTAGTTTCTCATGCTATTGAAAGAATGCGTCAATATAAAATTTCTCAAATTCCTGTAATGGATATTACTGGATTTGTAGGTTCTCTTGATGAATCTGATTTGTTTCAAAGTTATGTAAGCGATAAAAATACCGCTGATAGACCCATTCGTGAGATCATGGGGAAACCCTATCCAATTGTGGAGTTAGGGACTACTATTGAAGCAGTATCTAAATTATTCTCTAGAGAAAACGCAGCTGTTTTGATTGATTTAGGAAACGGGAAACACCATATAATTACCAAATATGATATTATTGGATCAATAAAATAATTTCAAACCAATTTTTTTTTTGCCACGAATTACATAGATAAGCATAAATTAATTTTGTGTTCTATTTTAAATTCGTGGCTTTTTTAATTTCTAAAACGAGTTTTTTTAATTAATTTATATAAATTCGTTGTTGATAATTGCTTACTTATAATTATAATTTACAAATGACTTTTACTGCCATAGATTTTGAAACCGCAACTGCATTCCATCCTTGCTCTGTAGGTATTGTTACCGTAGAAAACGGAATAATTGTGGACGAGTTTGTTACTTTGATCAAGCCTCCCAATAATTTATATTCTCCATTTACCATTCAAGTTCATGGAATATATCCACGTGATACATTGAATGCAAAAACATTTGCTCAAGTCTATCCCGAAATTCAAAAACGATTACAAAATAGAGTAGTGGTTGCTCATAATGAAAGTTTTGACAGGAATGTATTGGCTAAATCGATGGCACTTTACAATTTAAATTATGAAGATTTAAATATTGCCTCTCGTTGGGAATGTACCGTAAAAATCTATAAAGCCAAAGGGTTAAAACCGACAAAATTAAGTGATTGTTGCCGAGCAATGAATATTGCTTTAAATCATCACGAAGCATTGTCAGATGCTCGAGCTTGTGCTAAACTATATATGATGAGATAAGATGCTCAATTTCATCCTTTAAGTGAAACGGAACTATTTTTTCATTACTTTAGTCTCTTAACAACAAGGCTTTAAGATGAAAGAAGATTTTCTGCACTACCTCTGGAAATTCAAGAAGTTTGATACTTTAAATTTAAAAACTTCAAATAAAGAAGAGGTTACAATTACTCATGTTGGCCAATATTTAGAATTAGCAGGACCGGATTTTTTTAATGCTCAAATTACCATCGGCAATCAAAAATGGGCTGGTAATGTGGAGATCCATCTTAAATCTTCTGATTGGTATGTGCATCATCATGAAAGAGATGCGGGTTATGAAAACGTGATTCTTCATGTCGTTTGGGAACACGATACCGAAATCTTTAGGAAAGACAATACCGAAATTCCTGTTTTAGAACTCTGTCAATATGTAGATAAGAACACGGTTGCTAATTATCAATCTTTAATGGCTCCTAAATCTTGGATTTATTGCGAAAAACAGTTAAAAGAGATAAGCGAGTTTACATTGAAAAATTGGCAAGAGCGTTTGTTTTTTGAACGATTAGAAAGAAAATCCAAGCCTATTTATGAATTATTGGAACAAACCAATAATGATTGGGAAGCCGTTTTATTTAGTCTATTGGCTAAGAATTTTGGGTTGAATACGAATGGCGATGTTTTTTACCAAAATGCCAAATCAATTCCATTTACTATCATTAGAAAAGAAAGTGCGGAGGTCGAAAATTTAGAAGCCTTACTCTTTGGAAATGCTGGACTACTCGATTCCGAAAAGGAAGATAATTATTTTAAAGATTTAAAAATCAGGTATTTTTATTTGCTGCACAAGTATCAAATAGATAAAATGAATCTGGCACCAGTTCAGTTTTTTAAACACCGACCCGATAATTTTCCAACGATACGACTTTCTCAATTAGCTAATTTATATCAGTCTAGACATAATTTATTTTCTAAAATTACTGATCTCAATTCAGTTGAAAGTTGTTATGATTTATTTCAGATTGCTTCTTCAAAGTATTGGGAGAATCATTATCAATTTGACAAGGAAAGTCCAAAGAAAAAGAAAACATTATCTAAAGCCTTTGTCGATTTATTGATTATAAATACAATCATTCCTATTCAATTTGCGTATGCAAAAAGTATTGGTAAAGAAATTTCTGAAAATCTAATCCAGTTAGTTATGGATGTTCATCCAGAGAAAAATGCGATTATAGATAAGTTTACTTCTTTTGGATTAAAAACTTCAAATGCTTTTGAAACTCAGTCATTATTGCAACTTAAAAATGAATATTGTTCAAAAAGTAAGTGTTTAGATTGCGCAGTGGGAATGGAGTTGATGAAACAAGATTAATTCTTTGGTTTAGAAGATCAGAAATAATATCGTATTTTTGCTAAATTCAATTTTATAAAATAGATAATGGCTCAAAAAATTGCTAGAGTAATTAAACTTAAATATTTTTTCGAAAAATATGGTTTCCATGTATCTTCAAGATTAGCTGATAAATTAGGAATGCGAGTAACAAGTGTTCGCCTTTTTTTTATTTACATCTCTTTTGTTACAGCTGGTCTTTGGTTTGGTGTCTATTTAACTTTGGCCTTTTGGATTAGGCTTAAAGATTTAATTCGCGCAAAAAGAACCTCTGTATTTGATTTGTAAAAAAAATAAAAAAAAGGGATTATAAAGCTTTGACACTTTATAATCCCTTTTTCTATTTATGACTACCAGATATTATTTATCTGGATTATTTAATTTACTATTTTTCTTACCGTAGGCAAAGTAAAGCCCAATACCAATTGCCATCCATATTACTAATCGCAACCAGCTTTCATAAGGAAGTGAGTACATTAAATACACACAAACAAGAATACCAGCGATAGGTACATATGGTACAAATGGAGTTTTGAAAGATCTTGGAGCATCTGGCATTTTTTTACGCATTACTAGTACACCAATACAAACTAATACAAATGCTAATAATGTTCCAATACTTACCATATGTCCTAAGTCACTTACTGGAACAAAACCAGCAAATAAACTTACAAAGATCATAAAGAAGATGTTTGTTTTCCATGGAGTACGGAATTTTTTATGAATATCTCCGAAAAAAGAAGGCAATAGGCCATCTTTACTCATGGTATAGAAAACACGACTTTGTCCCATTAACATCACAAGCATTACAGAAGTGTATCCAGCCAAAATAGCTACGATTAATCCAGTTTGAAGGAATGAATATCCAGTAACAGCAAACGCTGTAGCTGCAGGTTTTGCATCTCCAACAAATTTATAATAAGGAACAAGTCCTGTCATTACGTGAGCAAATAACACATATAAGATAGTACAAATAACTAATGATCCTAAAATTCCAATTGGCATTCCTTTTTGTGGATTTTTAGCTTCTTGTGCTGCGGTAGAAACAGCGTCAAAACCAATAAAAGCAAAGAAAACGGTTCCAGCTCCTGCAGCAATTCCTGACCAACCAAACTGTCCTTTAACACCTGTGTTCTCCGGAATGTATGGAGAGTAATTAGCAGGGTCAATATATTGCCATCCTAAGACAATAAATAAAATAACTACTATAACTTTTAGAACTACTAAAAAGTTATTAATATTAGCAGATTCTTTTGTACCTCTAATTAATAACAAGGAAAGAGCAGAAACGATTAATATAGCAGGAAGATTTATGTATCCTCCGTCTACAACCGTACCATCACCTAGTGTTAATGTTTCCCATGGGGAGCATATGAATTTAGGGTTCAGATGAACACCGTATTTATTTAATAACTCAAGTAAGTATCGTGACCAACTTACCCCGACAGTGGCGGCCCCTAAAGCATATTCAAGAACTAAATCCCATCCTATAATCCATGCCATAAATTCTCCCATTGTTGCATAGGAATACGTATAAGCACTACCTGCAACTGGTATCATAGAAGCAAATTCAGCATAACAAAGTCCTGCAAAAGCACATCCTACTGCGGCAAGGATAAATGATAAAGTTACTGCTGGTCCAGCGTGTTCTGCTGCGGCAATTCCTGTTAGGGAAAATAATCCAGCACCAATTATTGCTCCAACTCCAAGTGCTACTAAGGATCGCGAAGACAATGTTCTTTTTAACCCTTTTTCGTCTTCTGAAGCTTCATTTAGTAAAACCGACAGAGGTTTTGTTTTCCAAATTGACATATATTTATTGGTTTAATTGTTATTAGTGCTCAAATGTATTATTTTTTACAAAATATAAAAATAATTTTTTCAATTTTACTTAAAAATAAAAAGACTTTGATGTTTGTTTAATTTCGAATTTCGAAATAATATTATTATTTACTAATAATAAAATTGCTTTTTTAGCAATTTGACACTAATAATTGTCAAATTATTTTTCTAGTACGAACCATCTTGACGTTTAATTGTATAAATTTAGAGCTCAGTAATTAAAGGGAAATATTGACCGATTTTTATCTAAAAAAATATAATTTTTAATCAATTTCTTGTCAATGGATTTTAAAAATATAAAGTCTTATTTTGAGTTTTCAAAGGATCAACGAGCTGGTATTTTTTCTTTAGTTGTAATAATGCTGTTTTTACAATTGGGTTTTTTCTTTTTTAATGAGAATGTAATTCAAGAGACTGACTTGGGTAAGCAAAAATGGCTTTCCATACAGTCTAAATTTGATGCTTTAAAAAAGGACAAGTCTAAAACACTATTTAAGGTCTATCTTTTTAACCCCAATTTCATCACTGATTATAAAGGCTACAAACTGGGTATGTCAGTTCAGGAAATAGATAGATTACTCGCTTATAGAAAAGAGAATAAATATGTAAACTCTGCAAAACAATTTCAGGCTGTTACTCAAGTATCAGACTCGTTATTGAATAGTATAGCGCCACTTTTTAAATTTCCAGATTGGGTAAACAATAAAAAGGAACGTAAAGAATATGTAGATTATAAAAACAAGTCGATTGTAAATTTTCCTAAGAAGGAAAAATTAGTTTTAATTGATATCAATAAGGCAACGCAAGAAGATTTGATTAAAATTTATGGTATAGGCGAGGTGATTTCTAAAAGGATATTGATTTTAAAAGAAAGTCTTGGAGGCTTTGTTTCGATGGATCAAATGAAAGACGTTTGGGGTTTATCTCCTGAAGTGATCGCTAATCTTGATTCCCATTTTAAAATTGTTGCTGGTAGTAATTTGAAAAAAGTGAATATAAATAATGCGTCTTTGAAAGAAATGGCTCAATTTCCTTATTTTAAATATCCTTTGGCTAAAGAGATTATTATCTATCGAAGTATGAATGGAAATTTTAATAATATTGAGGATTTAATAAATATTAAGGGTTTTCCTGTTGAAAAAGCAAAAATAATTGCCTTATATTTGGACTTTAATTAGAAGTGTATAATTGAAATGGTTTAAATTTTTTTAATTTACTGCAAAATAGTTGTTTTTGTTGCGTATTTTTCTTTCATTAAATCAGATCTTAGTTATGTAGTTCAAAAAAAAAACTTAAGTCTGAAATATAAAGCCTTTGCTTTTCTTTTCAATCACTTCAATTTATAAAAGTAAAAAAAAATATTAAAATACATGGATTCAAATTATTTCACAGAAGAACACCAATTATTTAGAGAGAGTTTAAAAGATTTTTTACAGAAAGAAGTTGTTCCGCATATTGAAAAATGGGAAAAAACGGGGGCAATTGAGCGTTTTATATGGAAAAAATTTGGAGAAATGGGTTTTTTCGGAATACGCTATCCTGAGGTTTATGGTGGATTAAACTTAGATTTATTTTACACTGTTATTTTTTTAGAAGAACTTCAAAAAATTAAATCAGCAGGTTTTGCGGCTGCAATGTGGGCACATTCTTATTTAGCGATGACCCATTTGAATGCAGAAGGGGATGAGCGAATTAAACGTGAGTATTTAGCGCCAAGTATATCTGGTGATAAAATTGGCGCTTTGTGTATTACAGAGCCCTTTGGAGGTAGCGATGTTGCTGGTATGCGCACGACAGCTGTTAAAAAAGGTGATAAATATATTATTAATGGTTCTAAGACATTCATCACTAATGGTGTTTATGGAGATTATTATGTGGTTGCAGCCAAAACTAGTCCTGAGCTAGGTAATAAAGGGATCAGTATGTTCTTGATGGATAGTAATTTAAAAGGAGTTTCCGCTGTAAAACTGGATAAATTAGGATGGAGAGCTTCAGATACTGCGGAAATTGCATTTGATAATGTTGAAATTCCTGTAGAAAATTTGATGGGAGAAGAAGGGAAGGGATTTCCTTATATTATGCAGCATTTTGCTTTAGAGCGTTTGATTATGGCAATAAATGGTCATGCTAGAGCGGAGTATGCAATTGATTATACGATCGAATATATGGGGCAACGTGAGGCTTTTGGTAGGACAATCGATAAGTTTCAAGCTTTAAGACATACTTTGGTAGAACATGCTACTGATGTTGAGCATTGCAAAGTGTTTAATTATGCTGCTGTAGCTCGATTGGATAAAGGAGAATATGTGGTTAAGGAGGCTACTATGGCTAAATTAAAATCTACAAAGGTAGCTGACGAAACAATATATAGTTGTTTACAAATGTTAGGTGGTTATGGTTATATGGAAGAATATCCTTTAGCACGTATGTTTAGAGACAGTCGTTTAGGGCCAATTGGGGGTGGAACTTCGGAAATTCTTAAGGAGATTTTAGCAAAAATGATAATTGACAAACAAAATTATAAGCCAGCGGTGAAATAAAAGCGAACGAACTAGAGTGATTTAGAAGAGCCAGTTTAGTTATTGGCTCTTTTTTTATGTGTGAAGGATAGAAGTGAAAATCCTTTTATGAAGTGTAACGGAATAAAAGATTGTAGCGGATAGCCTGACGGCAAACGGAATGTTGTCTTGGAATGGAATTGTGTTTTGCCGGCACACCAAAAAATAATTGAAATTCATGGTCTGTAATTCAAATTAATGATTACTTTTGCACACTTAACGAAAGGGGGTGTCAATATTATGTTAATTATACCAATTAAAGACGGAGAAAATATAGATAGAGCATTAAAGCGCTATAAGAGAAAATTTGATAAAACAGGAACTGTTCGTCAATTAAGAGCTCGTACTGCTTTTATTAAGCCTTCTGTAAAAAATAGAATTAAAGTTCAAAAAGCAGCTTATATTCAAAACATGAAAGACAACTTAGAAAACTAAGTAGTTCTTTTTACATGATAATTACCGTTAGTCATTAAAGTTTTATAACTTTGATGCTAACGGTTTTTTTATTTTTATATATGGTTACTATTATTGCGGCATTTCGGGATTATTTATTGAAGGAGAAAAAGTATTCTTCACATACTGTAAATGCGTATTTAAATGATGTTTTGAGCTTTCAAACATTTAATACAATAAACTTTGAAGAAGAAAATATTGTGCATCTGGGTTATGGTCGAATTAGAAGCTGGATCGTTTCTCTTGTAAACGGTGGTTTGTCTAATGTAACTGTCAATAGGAAAATAGCTTCTTTAAAAGCTTTTTATAAATTTCTATTAAAGACGAAGCAAATTGAAGTTAGTCCTCTGTTGAAACACAAGGCATTGAAAATCCCAAAAACACTACAGATTCCTTTTTCGGAAAAAGAAGTGGTGGCGGTGTTGAGTGGTGTTGAGAACCCTGTTGGTTTTGAAGAGGTTAGAAATAAGTTAATTATTGATTTGTTTTATACTACCGGAATGCGAAGGGCTGAATTGATTCATCTAAATATTAACAATATTAATGTGGAAAACAGTACGGTTAAGGTGCTTGGTAAAAGAAATAAAGAAAGGATTTTGCCGGTTTTACCAATTATCAAGTCTCAATTTTCTCACTATATTAAAGAGCGGTCTGATTTGGAATATATTAAAGATCAAGACTTTTTTTTTCTAACAAAAAAAGGGTTAAAATTGAATGAATCTTTTGTGTATCGATTAATAAATTCTTACTTTAGTACTGTCTCGGAAAAAGTAAAGAAAAGCCCGCATATTTTAAGACATACATTTGCGACTCACTTATTGAATAACGGGGCCGATTTGAATTCAGTGAAAGAATTGTTAGGACATTCTAGTTTGGCTTCGACGCAAATTTACACGCACAGTAGTTTGTCAGAATTGCAAAAAGTGTATAAGGACGCTCATCCAAGGAATAAATAATAATTCGAAATAGTTTAACCATTAAAAAAAATGATTATGAAGGTAAATGTTCATGCAGTTAACTTTGCAGTTGACGGAAAACTAGTAAATTATGTTCAAGAACGAATGGATAAATTAGAGAAGTATTACGATAAGGTAGTTTCTTCTGATGTTTATTTAAAAGTTGAAAAGACGAGTGATAAAGAAAATAAAATTGTTGAGGTTAAAATTAATGTTCCGGGAGATGATTTTTTAGTAAAAAAACAGTGTAAGACTTTCGAAGAGGCAATAGAACTTTCGGCTGAATCCTTAGAGCGATTGTTGGTAAAAAGGAAAGAAAAGATAAGAGCACATATATAATATTAAAATTTTTTTAAAAAATGTTTTGATTGAGAGATAAAATCTCTACATTTGCAGTCCGTTAGAAATAGCGGACTTTTTTTATTGAAACTGCCAGCGTAGCTCAGTTGGCTAGAGCAGCTGATTTGTAATCAGCAGGTCGTGGGTTCGAGTCCCTCCGCCGGCTCAAAATAAGCAGTAGTATTGCATTTGGCTAAATGTAATATTAAGATAAAAAAAGAGGGGAGATACTCAAGCGGCCAACGAGGGCAGACTGTAAATCTGCTGTGTAAACTTCGCAGGTTCGAATCCTGCTCTCCCCACAAATTTAGATTAGATAAATCTAAATGAAAGTCTCTGCCGGTGTAGCTCAGGGGTAGAGTGCTTCCTTGGTAAGGAAGAGGTCTCGGGTTCAATTCCCGACATTGGCTCAAGTAAGTAGGAAATTGAAATGAATATATAACTAGATTAAAAATTAAGTAAAATGGCAAAAGAAACCTTTAACCGTAACAAACCCCACTTAAACATTGGAACAATTGGGCACGTGGATCACGGAAAAACTACATTAACTGCGGCAATAACTAAAGTGTTATCTGATGCAGGTTACTGTCAAGCAAAATCATTTGATCAAATTGACAATGCTCCTGAAGAAAAAGAAAGAGGTATTACAATTAATACATCTCACGTTGAGTATGAAACTGCTAATCGTCATTACGCTCATGTTGACTGTCCTGGTCACGCGGATTACGTAAAAAACATGGTTACTGGAGCTGCTCAAATGGATGGTGCTATTCTTGTAGTTGCTGCTACTGATGGACCAATGCCACAAACACGTGAGCATATCCTTTTAGGTCGTCAAGTTGGTATTCCTAGAATGGTTGTATTCATGAATAAAGTGGATATGGTTGATGATGAGGAATTATTAGAATTAGTTGAAATGGAAATCAGAGACTTATTGTCTTTCTATGAATATGATGGAGATAATGGTCCTGTTGTTCAAGGTTCTGCTTTAGGTGGATTGAACAATGATCCAGTATGGGTTCCAAAAATTCTTGAATTGATGGAAGCTGTTGATGCTTGGATTGAAGAGCCAGTAAGAGATGTTGCAAAACCTTTCTTAATGCCTGTTGAAGATGTATTCTCAATCACTGGTCGTGGAACTGTTGCTACAGGTCGTATCGAAACAGGAGTTGCTAATACAGGAGATCCAGTTGAAATCATTGGTATGGGAGCTGAAAAATTGACTTCTACTATTACAGGAGTTGAGATGTTCCGTAAAATCCTTGATAGAGGTGAAGCTGGAGATAACGTGGGTATCCTTTTAAGAGGTATTCAAAAAGAAGATATCAAAAGAGGAATGGTAATCTGTAAGCCAGGTTCTGTTAAACCACATGATACTTTCAAAGCTGAGGTTTATATCTTGAAAAAAGAAGAAGGTGGACGTCATACTCCATTCCATAATAACTACCGTCCACAGTTTTACGTACGTACAACGGATGTAACTGGAATCATTACTTTGCCTACAGGTGTAGAAATGGTTATGCCTGGAGATAACTTAACAATTGATGTTAAATTATTAAGTCCAATTGCATTAAACGTAGGTTTACGTTTTGCGATTCGTGAAGGTGGTAGAACAGTTGGTGCAGGTCAGGTAACTGAAATTGCATAATTCTATAAAATAAATTTAAACCAGTAACGGCTTAGGTTGTTACTGGTTTTTAATACGGGCGTAGTTCAAGGGTAGAATAGCGGTCTCCAAAACCGTTGATGGGGGTTCGAATCCCTCCGCCCGTGCAAAATAAAATATATCATAATGGCAAAAGTAGTTAATTACATATCAGAAGCATTTGAGGAATTAAAGTCAAATATGACTTGGCCAACATGGGCTGAGGTGCAACGTCTAACGATTGTTGTTGCTATTTTTTCTGTTCTATTCGCTTTGGCAACATGGGGAGTAGATGAGTTTTTTGCAAAAGCATTAGCTGGATTTTTTAACTGGATAAAAGCGTAGTTTTTGTGATGGCAGATAATAATGTAAAAAAGTGGTATGTTGTTCGTGCAGTAAGTGGGCAAGAGAATAAAGTGAAAGCTTACATAGAAACTGAAATCTCTAGATTAGAGATGGGTGATTATGTTTCTCAAGTTCTAGTTCCTACTGAAAAAGTAGTTACTGTAAAAGAAGGAAAAAAAATAATCAAGGATAAAGTTTATTTTCCTGGTTATGTTATGATTGAAGCAAATCTTGTTGGAGAGATACCTCATATTATTAAGTCTATAACTAGTGTTATTGGTTTTTTGGGTGAGACTAAAGGTGGTGAGCCTGTTCCTTTAAGACTTTCTGAAGTTAATAGAATGCTAGGTAAAGTAGATGAGTTGGCAGTTAATACTGATACTCGTGCTATTCCTTTCAATTTGGGAGAAACTATTAAGGTTATTGATGGCCCTTTTAATGGTTTTAACGGAACGGTTGAAAAAATCAATGAAGAAAAGCGTAAACTAGAAGTAATGGTGAAAATTTTCGGAAGAAAAACGCCTTTAGAATTGAGTTTTATGCAAGTTGAAAAAGTATAATTTTTGTTACATTACATATAATATCTATTACAATCGCTTCCAAAGATTGTAGTGTTAAATTTTTTAAAAAATGGCTAAAGAAATTAGTAAGGTAGTTAAACTACAAGTTAAGGGAGGTGCTGCGAATCCGTCGCCACCGGTTGGACCTGCTTTAGGAGCTGCTGGGGTAAACATCATGGAGTTTTGTAAGCAATTTAATGCTAGAACTCAAGATAAACCCGGCAAAATATGCCCAGTACAAATTACTGTGTATAAAGACAAATCATTTGATTTTGTTGTTAAAACTCCTCCAGCAGCGGTTCAGTTATTGGAAGCTGCAAAGCTAAAATCTGGTTCAGGTGAACCTAATCGTAAAAAAGTAGCTAGTGTTACTTGGGAACAAATTAGAGCTATTGCTGAAGACAAAATGCCAGACTTAAACGCGTTCACTATGGAAGCTGCGATGAGTATGGTTGCTGGAACAGCTAGATCTATGGGTATAACTGTATCAGGAGATTCTCCTTTTTAATTAAGAGAAAAACATGGCAAAATTGACAAAAAAGCAAAAAGAGGCTGCTTCAAAAATTGAAAAGAACAAACTATATACTTTAAAAGATGCTGCGGCATTAATTAAAGTTGTTTCTTCTGCAAAATTTGATGAGTCTGTTGATATCGCAGTTCGATTGGGTGTAGATCCAAGAAAAGCGAATCAAATGGTTAGAGGTGTGGTAACATTGCCTCATGGAACTGGTAAAGATGTTAAAGTATTGGCATTAGTTACTCCAGACAAAGAAGCGGAAGCTAAAGAAGCTGGAGCAGACTATGTAGGTCTTGACGAGTATTTACAAAAAATTAAAGATGGTTGGACAGATGTTGATGTTATCATCACTATGCCAAGTGTTATGGGTAAATTAGGTCCATTAGGTCGTATTTTAGGACCACGTGGTTTAATGCCAAACCCTAAAACAGGTACTGTAACTATGGATGTTGCAAAAGCTGTTCAAGAGGTGAAAGCTGGTAAAATCGATTTCAAAGTTGATAAAACTGGTATAGTGCATGCAGGAATTGGTAAAGTTTCTTTTGGGGCTGAACAAATTTTTGACAATGCTCATGAAATTATTCAAACATTAATCAAACTTAAACCAACTGCGGCTAAAGGAGTTTACATCAAAAGTATCTACCTTACAAGCACTATGAGTCCAGCTATTGCGCTTGACCCTAAAGCAGTATAATTGGTAGTTAAAAATTTTTAGTATGACTAGAGAAGAAAAATCAATCGCGATTGAAGATTTAACTGCACAGTTAGCTGGTACAAATATTGTTTATATAGCAGATATTTCTGGACTAAATGCAGATACAACTTCAAAGTTGAGAAGAGCTTGCTTTAAAGCAGGTATAAAATTAGAGGTGGTAAAAAACACTTTGCTTGTAAAAGCAATGGAGGTTTCTGAAAATGAATATGGTGACTTGCCTACAGTTTTAACTGGGAATAGTGCTATTTTTATCTCAGATGTTGCAAATGCACCTGGTAAGATAATTAAAGACTTCCGTAAAAAATCGGCTAAGCCAGTTTTAAAAGGAGCTTATATTAATGCTGAAGTTTATATTGGAGATGATCAATTAGATGCGTTAGCAACTATCAAATCTAAAGAAGAGCTTCTTGGTGAACTTATTGGATTACTTCAATCACCAGCACAAAGAATTATCTCTGCACTTCAAAACAAATTTGCTGGAGAAGAGCAAACAGAAGAAGCATAATAAAAAAAGGAGGTTTCCTTCAGTTTTATTATTTACAATGCGCACAATAAACAAAATATAATTTTACAAATCATTTTAAAACGATAGAAAAAATGGCAGATTTGAAACAATTCGCAGAACAATTAGTTAATTTAACTGTAAAAGAAGTTAACGAATTAGCAACAATATTAAAAGATGAGTACGGAATCGAACCAGCTGCTGCAGCTGTAGTAGTTTCTGCAGGTGGTGGAGAAGCTGCTGAAGAAGCTCAAACTGAATTCACAGTTGTATTGAAAGAAGCTGGTGCTTCTAAATTAGCTGTTGTGAAAATGGTAAAAGAACTTACAGGTTTAGGTTTGAAAGAAGCTAAAGATGTAGTTGATTCTGCTCCATCAAACGTTAAAGAAGGTGTTTCTAAAGAAGAGGCTGAAGGTCTTAAAAAATCGTTAGAAGAAGCTGGAGCTGTAGTTGAATTGAAATAATTCATTCTTAGTTTAGAATTAGGTTTAGGTCTTGGGTTTAGTCGCCCAAAGACCTAAACCATTTTTCGTATAATAAAAGTCTATCTTGTTTTACTGCAAAATAGATTTTCAGATTAAATTCCTTTTACCCATTACGAGGAAAAAAAATTAACAGATAATAAGAAAGTAGTTATCTTAAATTGGTTTTTAAAGATGTGATGGTCGTAAAAGAAAAGTATAAATAAATTCTTGTTTATACACAAAAAATTACTTTTTAATCAAAATTTTGTCCATTGATGATAACAAATCAGACTGAAAGATTGAATTTTGCCTCTACAAAAAATATCCCGAACTATCCAGATTTTCTAGATGTTCAGGTAAAATCTTTTCAAGATTTTTTTCAATTAGAAACTAAATCTGATGAAAGAGGCAATGAAGGACTTTATAATACCTTCATGGAAAATTTTCCAATTACAGATACAAGAAACAACTTTGTATTGGAATTCCTTGACTACTTTGTGGATCCACCACGTTATACAATTCAAGAATGTATAGAAAGAGGTTTGACACATAGTGTACCTTTAAAAGCAAGGTTAAAACTGTATTGTACAGATCCAGAGCACGAAGACTTTGAAACAATTGTTCAAGATGTATATCTAGGAACAATTCCTTATATGACGCCAAGTGGTACCTTTGTAATCAATGGTGCTGAACGTGTTGTTGTTTCTCAGTTACATAGATCTCCAGGGGTTTTCTTTGGACAGTCTTTTCATGCGAATGGAACAAAATTATATTCTGCCAGAGTAATTCCTTTTAAAGGATCTTGGATAGAATTTTCTACAGATATCAATAGCGTAATGTATGCTTATATCGACAGAAAGAAAAAATTACCTGTAACTACTTTATTCCGTGCAATAGGTTTCGAAAGAGACAAGGATATCCTTGAGATTTTTGACCTTGCTGAAGAAATTAAAGTTTCTAAAACAGGACTTAAAAAATATATCGGTAGAAAATTAGCTGCTCGTGTATTAAATACATGGCATGAAGATTTCGTAGATGAAGATACTGGTGAAGTAGTTTCTATCGAACGTAACGAGATAATCCTTGATAGAGATACTATTATCGACAAAGATAATGTGGAAGAAATCATTGATTCTAACGTTAAATCTATTTTGTTACATAAAGAGGATGCTAATCAAGCTGATTATGCTATCATCCATAACACGTTACAAAAAGATCCAACAAACTCTGAAAAAGAAGCTGTTGAGCATATCTACAGACAATTGCGTAACGCAGAACCGCCTGATGAAGAAACTGCTCGTGGTATTATAGATAAATTATTCTTCTCTGACCAACGTTACAACTTAGGTGAAGTAGGTCGTTATAGAATGAATAAAAAACTTGGTTTAGATATTCCAATGGAAAAGCAAGTGCTTACCAAAGAAGATATCATAACTATCGTTAAGTATTTGATTGAATTAATAAATGCAAAAGCAGATATTGATGATATTGACCACTTATCAAACCGTCGTGTTAGAACAGTTGGAGAACAATTGTCGCAACAATTCGGTGTTGGTTTAGCGCGTATGGCTAGAACTATTAGAGAGCGTATGAACGTTAGAGATAACGAGGTGTTTACACCAATAGATTTGATTAATGCTAAAACATTATCATCTGTTATCAACTCTTTCTTTGGAACAAACCAGTTGTCTCAATTTATGGATCAAACGAATCCACTAGCTGAGATAACGCACAAAAGAAGATTATCTGCACTAGGACCAGGTGGACTTTCGAGAGAAAGAGCTGGATTTGAGGTTCGTGACGTTCACTATACACATTACGGACGTTTATGTCCTATTGAAACACCAGAGGGACCAAACATTGGTTTGATTTCATCTCTTGGAGTTTATGCTAAAGTAAACGGAATGGGATTCATTGAAACACCTTACCGTAAAGTAACTAATGGAGTTGTAGATTTAGAGTCTACTCCTATTTACTTAAGTGCTGAAGAAGAAGAAGGAATGTTAATCGCGCAAGCGAATATTGAAATGGACAATTCTGGAAAAATCATTGCCGAAAACGTAATTGCGCGTCAAGAAGGTGATTTCCCTGTTATTGATCCTGCTCAAGTAGATTATACAGACGTTGCTCCTAACCAAATTGCTTCTATCTCTGCTTCTTTGATTCCTTTCTTGGAACATGATGATGCGAATAGAGCCTTGATGGGATCTAACATGATGCGTCAGGCCGTACCATTAATTCGTCCTGAAGCTCCAATTGTTGGAACTGGTTTAGAGCGTCAAGTAGCTTCTGACTCTAGAGTATTGATAAATGCTGAAGGTCCTGGAGTTATTGAATATGTAGATGCTAATATTATTACTATTAAATACGATCGTTCTGAGGAAGAAAGAATGGTGAGTTTTGATACTGATGAGAAAACATACAATCTAATTAAATTTAGAAAAACCAATCAAGGTACAAGTATTAACCTTAAACCTATCGTAAGAAAAGGGGATAGAGTAGTTCTTGGACAAGTATTATCAGAAGGTTATGCAACTCAAAATGGGGAGCTAGCTTTAGGTCGTAACTTGAAAGTGGCGTTTATGCCATGGAAAGGATACAACTTTGAGGATGCGATTGTAATTTCTGAAAAAGTAGTTCGTGACGATATTTTTACCTCTATTCACGTTGATGATTATTCATTAGAAGTTAGAGATACTAAATTAGGTAACGAAGAATTGACAAATGATATACCAAACGTTTCTGAAGAGGCTACTAAAGACTTGGATGAAAATGGTATGATTAGAATTGGTGCCGAGGTTAAACCTGGTGATATTCTTATTGGTAAAATTACTCCAAAAGGGGAATCAGATCCTACTCCAGAAGAGAAATTGCTTCGTGCAATCTTCGGGGATAAAGCAGGTGATGTAAAAGATGCTTCATTAAAAGCTTCTCCTTCTTTACATGGTGTTGTTTTAGATAAAAAATTATTTGCAAGAGCAGTAAAAGATAAACGCAAACGTACTCAAGATAAAGATGCTTTAGGCGCTTTAGAAATGGAATTCGAAACTAAATTTGTTGAATTAAAAGACAAATTAGTTGAAAAACTTTTCTTAATCGTTAATGGTAAAACATCTCAAGGTGTAATGAATGATTTGGGTGAAGAAGTTTTACCAAAAGGTAAAAAATATACTCAAAAAATGCTTTATGCTGTTGAAGATTTTGCTCACTTAAGCAAAGGTCAATGGGTTGCGGATGACTCAACTAATAAAATGGTGAATGAATTAATTCATAACTATAAAATTAAGTTGAATGATTTACAAGGTGCATTAAGAAGAGAGAAATTCACTATTACTGTTGGAGATGAATTGCCAGCAGGAATCTTGAAATTAGCTAAAGTATATATTGCCAAAAAACGTAAGTTGAAAGTAGGGGATAAAATGGCTGGACGTCACGGTAACAAAGGTATTGTTGCTCGTATTGTTCGTCATGAAGATATGCCTTTCCTTGAAGACGGAACGCCAGTTGATATTGTGTTGAATCCACTTGGGGTACCTTCACGTATGAACATCGGTCAAATTTATGAAACGGTATTAGGTTGGGCTGGACAAAACTTAGGTAGAAAATTTGCTACTCCAATTTTTGATGGTGCTTCTCTTGACCAAATTAATGAATTGACTGACGAAGCTGGAGTGCCACGTTTTGGACATACACACCTTTATGATGGTGGTACTGGAGAGCGTTTCCATCAAGCAGCAACTGTAGGTGTGATCTATATGTTAAAATTAGGACACATGGTTGATGATAAGATGCACGCACGTTCTATCGGACCATACTCGTTGATTACACAACAACCACTTGGAGGTAAAGCTCAATTTGGAGGTCAACGTTTTGGAGAGATGGAGGTTTGGGCACTTGAGGCTTATGGAGCGTCAAGTACACTTAGAGAAATCTTGACAGTGAAGTCTGATGATGTAATTGGTAGAGCTAAAACTTACGAAGCTATCGTAAAAGGAGAGTCTATGCCAGAACCAGGATTACCTGAATCATTCAATGTATTAATGCATGAATTGAAAGGTCTTGGGTTAGACATTAGATTAGAAGAATAATATTTTAGTATTCAGTGTTCAGTTTTTAGTAATCAGTGATAAACTGAACACTTAAAGCTGAATACTGAACACTTTTTTTAATAAGTTTTTAGGATTTAGAGCCGTAAACCGTTCCGATTTTTTATGCAGATTGCTATTTGTGTAACTAGCGCTTTAAATAACAAGTTTAAAGTTTTGAGAAGTAATCCGGAGTAGTAAAGACATGAAGTCCTTTACTAGAATCAATTTTTAATTGCAATTAAATCAATAGTAAAAACTATGATGAATAATAGAAATAATAATAAAGATAAGAACCCTGTAAAAAGGTTCAATAAAATATCAATTGGTCTTGCTTCTCCAGAATCTATCTTGAAAGAGTCTAGAGGTGAAGTTTTGAAACCAGAAACAATCAACTACCGTACACACAAACCAGAGCGTGACGGTCTTTTTTGTGAAAGAATATTTGGACCTGTTAAGGATTTTGAATGTGCTTGTGGAAAGTACAAAAGAATTCGTTATAAAGGGATCATCTGTGACCGTTGTGGTGTTGAAGTTACTGAGAAAAAAGTACGTAGAGATAGAGTAGGTCACATCAACCTTGTTGTGCCAATTGCTCATATTTGGTATTTCCGTTCTCTTCCAAATAAAATTGGTTATATCCTTGGTCTTCCATCTAAGAAATTAGATATGATTATCTACTACGAAAGATACGTAGTAATCCAAGCTGGTATTGCTAAAAATGCAGAAGGTGAATCAGTTCAAAGATTAGACTTCTTAACAGAAGAAGAATATTTGAATATCTTAGATACACTTCCTGCTGATAATCAGTATTTAGATGATTTCGATCCTAATAAATTCGTTGCCAAAATGGGAGCTGAATGTATTATGGACTTATTAGCTCGTATTGATCTGGATGAGTTATCTTACCAATTAAGACATAGTGCTAACAATGAAACGTCTAAACAACGTAAAACAGAAGCATTAAAAAGATTACAAGTAGTTGAGTCTTTCCGTGAATCTAACTTGAACCGTGAGAATCGTCCAGAATGGATGATTATGAAAGTAGTTCCTGTTATTCCACCAGAATTACGTCCACTTGTGCCACTTGATGGAGGTCGTTTTGCAACTTCAGATTTAAATGATTTATACCGTCGTGTAATTATACGTAACAACCGTTTGAAAAGATTAATGGAGATTAAAGCTCCAGAAGTGATCTTAAGAAACGAGAAACGTATGTTGCAAGAATCAGTAGATTCATTATTTGACAATACTAGAAAAGCATCTGCTGTTAAAACAGAATCTAACAGACCATTAAAATCATTATCTGATTCCCTTAAAGGTAAGCAAGGACGTTTCCGTCAAAACTTACTTGGAAAACGTGTGGATTATTCTGCTCGTTCGGTAATTGTTGTTGGACCTGAATTGAAATTGTTCGAATGTGGTATCCCTAAAGATATGGCAGCTGAACTATACAAACCTTTTGTTATCCGTAAATTGATAGAAAGAGGTATTGTTAAAACTGTAAAATCAGCTAAGAAAATAATAGATAAGAAAGAGCCAGTAGTTTGGGATATCCTTGAAAATGTAATTAAAGGTCACCCAATATTACTGAATCGTGCTCCTACTTTGCACAGATTAGGTATACAAGCGTTCCAACCAAAATTAATTGAAGGAAAAGCAATCCAATTGCACCCTTTAGTTTGTACTGCATTTAATGCGGATTTTGATGGGGATCAAATGGCAGTTCACTTGCCGTTAGGACCAGAAGCTATTCTTGAAGCACAATTATTAATGTTGGCTTCTCATAACATTCTGAATCCTGCAAATGGTGCGCCAATTACTGTACCTTCTCAGGATATGGTTTTGGGTCTATATTATATGACCAAAGAACGTATCTCAACTCCTGAACACATTATTTTAGGTCAAGATTTGACTTTCTATTCTGCTGAAGAAGTAAATATTGCATTAAACGAAGGTAAATTAGAATTGAATGCTCGTGTTAGAATTAGAGCTAAAGATTTTAATGATGCTGGAGAATTAGTATATAAAATCATTCAAACTACTGCGGGTCGTGTATTATTTAATGAAGTAGTACCAGAAGCAGCAGGTTATATCAATGATGTATTAACTAAGAAAAACCTTAGAGATATTATTGGTCACGTATTAAACGCGACTAGTGTACCTGAAACAGCAGCTTTCTTGGATAATATGAAAGATATGGGGTATAAATTCGCCTTTAGAGGAGGATTATCATTCTCATTAGGTGATATTAGAATTCCAGAGCAAAAACCAAAATTAATTGCAGATGCTAGAGAGCAAGTTGAAGGTATCTCTGCTAATTATAACATGGGTCTTATTACAAATAACGAACGTTACAACCAAGTTATTGATGTATGGACTTCTGCAAATGCTCAGCTTACTGAATTAGCAATGAAAAACATTAGAGAAGACCAACAAGGTTTCAACTCAGTGTATATGATGCTTGATTCTGGAGCAAGGGGTTCCAAAGAACAAATTCGTCAGTTAACTGGTATGCGTGGTTTGATGGCTAAGCCTAAAAAATCGACTGCTGGTGGTGGGGAAATTATTGAAAACCCGATTTTGTCTAACTTTAAAGAAGGTCTTTCTATCCTTGAGTATTTTATCTCTACTCACGGTGCGCGTAAAGGTCTTGCGGATACTGCCTTGAAAACGGCGGATGCAGGATATTTAACAAGAAGATTGCATGATGTTTCTCAAGATGTTATTGTTAACATCGAAGATTGTGGAACATTAAGAGGTGTTGAAGTTTCAGCATTGAAAAAGAATGAAGAAATTGTTGAATCATTAGGAGAAAGAATTTTAGGGCGTGTTGCATTGCAAGATGTTATTAATCCTTTAACTAATGAAGTATTAGTACAATCTGGACAACAAATTACTGAGGCAATAATGAAAGTAATTGAAGCTTCTCCAATCGAGAAAGTGGAAGTTCGTTCGCCTCTTGTATGTGAAGCTCCTAAAGGTATTTGTGCTAAATGTTACGGTAGAAACTTAGCTACTGGTAAAATGACACAAAGAGGTGAGGCAGTTGGTGTAATTGCAGCACAATCTATTGGAGAACCAGGTACACAGCTGACATTACGTACTTTCCACGTTGGAGGGGTTGCGGGTGGTATTTCTGAAGAATCTAGCATCGTTACTAAATTTAACGGTAAACTAGAAATTGAAGATTTAAAAACTGTTAAAGGTGAAGACAATGATGGTAATGCAGTTGATATCGTAGTTTCTCGTTCAACTGAATTAAAATTAATTGACGAAAAAACAGGTATTTTATTAAATACTCATAATATCCCTTACGGTTCAAGTATTTTTGTAAAAGACGGTCAATCCGTTGCAAAAGGAGATGTAATCTGTAAATGGGATCCATATAATGGAGTTATTGTTTCGGAATTCACGGGTAAAATTGCTTACGAAGATTTAGAGCAAGGTCAATCATTTATGGTTGAAATTGATGAGCAAACGGGTTTCCAAGAAAAAGTAATTTCTGAGTCAAGAGCTAAAAAATTAATACCTACTTTATTGGTTTACGGTAAAGAAGGTGAATTGATTCGTTCTTACAACTTACCAGTAGGTGCCCACTTAATGGTTGAAAATGGGGAGAAAATTAAAGCAGGTAAAGTATTGGTTAAAATTCCACGTCGTTCTTCTAAATCAGGAGATATTACAGGAGGTTTACCAAGAATTACAGAGTTGTTAGAAGCTCGTAATCCATCTAATCCAGCTGTAGTTTCTGAAATTGATGGTGTTGTTTCTTTTGGAAAAATCAAAAGAGGTAACCGTGAGATTGTTATCGAATCTAAATTTGGTGACATCAGAAAGTACTTAGTAAAACTTTCAAGTCAAATTCTTGTTCAAGAAAATGACTTCGTAAGAGCTGGTGTACCTTTATCTGATGGAGCAATCACACCAGATGATATCTTAAGAATTAAAGGACCTGCTGCTGTTCAACAGTATTTGGTTAATGAAATTCAAGAAGTATACCGTTTACAAGGGGTGAAAATTAACGACAAGCACTTTGAAGTAGTAATACGTCAAATGATGCGTAAAGTGAGAGTTCAAGATCCTGGAGATACTTTATTCTTAGAAGATCAATTGATTCATACTAAAGATTTTATCGTTCAAAATGATAAGCTTTATGGTATGAAAGTTGTTGAAGAAGCTGGTGATTCGACTAACCTAAAAGAAGGTCAAATTATAACGCCTCGTGAATTACGTGATGAAAATTCACTTTTAAAACGTAATGATAAAAATATTGTTGTAGCACGCGATGTTATTACTGCTACTGGTACTCCAGTTTTACAAGGTATTACGAGAGCGTCATTACAAACAAAATCATTTATTTCTGCTGCTTCTTTCCAAGAAACAACTAAAGTATTAAACGAAGCTGCTGTTGCGGGTAAAATTGATTATTTAGAAGGATTGAAAGAAAATGTTATTGTTGGTCATAGAATCCCTGCCGGAACTGGTATGAGAGAATACGATCACACGATAGTAGGATCAAAAGAAGATTATAATGATATGATGGCTAATAAAGAGGAATATATTTATTAAGATATGAGTAATTCTAAACAACAACAGGAACAAATTAATATAGAGTTGGATGAAAAAACTGCTGAAGGAATTTATTCCAATTTAGCAATAATTAATCATTCATCTTCAGAGTTTGTTCTCGATTTTGTAAGTATCATGCCTGGTATTCCTAAAGCTAAAGTAAAGTCAAGAATAGTTTTGACTCCGCAGCATGCCAAAAGATTGTTGAAAGCAATTGGAGAAAATATTCATCGTTTTGAACTTGCCCATGGTGAGATTAAAGATACTGAACAACCTCCAATACCGCTGAATTTTGGTCCTGCAGGACAAGCATAATTTTTATTAAAGGCTCCATTTTTATGGAGCCTTTTTTGTTATATCTTATTATTGCAAATGGGATATTCGTAGTAAGTAGTAAATATTTGTTGTTAATGTGAAAATTAGTAGGTCAGTGAACGTACATATTAGCGTTTAAACTGTTCTTTTGTTAGTTAACGAGTTTAAGTGGTGTTCATCGGAAATATTTTTTAAAAGTCTAATGCGGTTGTATTTTTGCTAAAGAATAAGGAGATAAATTAATAATCCTTATTGAAAAACAAAAATTATGATCAATTCAGTAGCTATAAATAACAAGAGAAATTCAATAACATTATTTTTAATGTTTGCTTTTATTTTGTTGTCTAATGTTTCATTTTCTCAAACTCAAATTGTTAATTCTTTAGTATCAAATACTACAGAATCTACTAATGAGGTTAAACAAGAAAATAACAAAGCAGCTAATATGGAATTTGTTCTTTGGTTCATGGGTTCAAAACAAGATCCAAACAGTACAATATCTACTGAGGGTATAAATACAAAAAAACAAATTATGACTTCTGGGTTGGCACCTAATCGTTTATTGATTAAAGCTTTCTTGAAAAAAGCAGTGAATTTTGAAAGTGCTTTAGCATAAACAAAATAAAATTTAAAAGGGATAAAAAAAACGCTAATGTGAATTAGCGTTTTTTTTTGTTCTTGTATTTTTTATAACCTTATTCAAATTCTGATGTAAAGAATAATTTTACACTTGGGTATTTGTTTTGAGTCATTTGGATTGTAAAGTCGGAATCAGCTAGAAAGACTAATTGTCCGTATTTATCGTGCGCTAAGAATTTCTGTTTGATTCTTTTAAATTCTTTAAACTCATTGTTTTTAGCATCATCTGGTTTTACCCAACATGCTTTGTGTACAGGAAAGTTTTCATAAGTACATTTAGCACCATATTCATGTTCTAGTCGGTATTGGATTACTTCATACTGAAGTGCACCTACAGTTCCAATGATTTTACGGTTATTCATTTCAAGTGTGAACAACTGTGCAACCCCTTCATCCATCAATTGATCGATACCTTTATCCAGTTGTTTTGCTTTCATTGGATCTGCATTATTAATGTATCTAAAATGCTCTGGAGAGAAACTAGGGATTCCTTTAAAGCTCATGATTTCTCCTTCGGTTAAAGTGTCGCCAATTTTGAAATTTCCTGTATCGTGAAGACCTACAATATCTCCAGGATAAGAGATGTCTACAATTTCTTTCTTTTCTGCAAAAAAAGCATTTGGACTTGAGAATTTTAAATTCTTTTTCTGACGTACATGATAATAGGGTTTGTTTCTTTCAAATGTTCCAGAAACAATTTTTATAAAAGCAAGACGGTCTCTGTGTTTTGGATCCATATTTGCATGGATTTTAAATACAAAACCAGACATTTTTTCTTCTTTTGGATCTACTAATCTTGTTTCGGATTCTTTTGGTCTAGGTGAAGGTGCAATAGCAACAAAACAATCTAGTAATTCTCTTACCCCGAAATTGTTCAATGCCGATCCAAAAAACACGGGTTGTAGTTTACCGTCTAAATAGTCTTGACGATCAAATTTTGGATAAACTTCATCAATCAATTCTAGTTCTTCACGTAAAGTATTTGCAGGTTTTTGACCTATTATTTTTTCTAATTCAGGGTTTTGAACATCAGAAAAAGCGATTGTTTCTTCAATATTTTTACGATTGTCTCCGCTAAATAAATTGATGTTTTGTTCCCATAAATTATAAATACCTTGAAAGTCATACCCCATTCCTATTGGAAAACTAAGAGGTGTGACAGTAAGTCCTAATTTTTGTTCCACTTCATCCATCAAGTCAAAAGCATCTTTTCCCTCACGGTCCATTTTATTAATAAAAACGATGATAGGAATTTTTCGCATTCTACAAACTGCGACTAATTTTTCTGTTTGTTCTTCAACCCCTTTTGCTACGTCAATTACAACGATAACACTGTCAACAGCGGTTAAAGTTCTAAAAGTATCTTCGGCAAAATCTTTATGCCCAGGAGTATCAAGAATATTGATTTTTTTATCTTGGTAATTAAAAGCCAAAACAGAGGTAGAAACCGAAATTCCTCTCTGACGCTCAATTTCCATGAAATCACTCGTAGCTCCTTTTTTAATTTTATTGTTTTTTACTGCACCAGCTTCTTGAATTGCTCCTCCAAAAAGCAACAATTTTTCTGTTAGTGTTGTTTTACCTGCATCGGGATGCGAGATAATTCCGAAAGTTCTTCTTCTTTGTATTTCTTTTAAAAAGCTCATATTTACTGTAAATAGTTTGCAAAAGTACTATTTATAAATGCTAATAAAAAAAAATGAGGCTCTCTTTTAGAATAGCCTCATTTATAATTATTGCAAACTCGATTTCAATAAGTTAAAAGGACTATTAATGCAGTACTTCTAATAAAGAATAATGCTCCTATAAAATTTTGTTAATAGTAGAGTGGAAACTTGTATTATGTAATTGAATTGTTATTTTTGTTCGTTTTAATTATGGGAAAAGGTTTGTAAGAACATTTTTATTTCTTGATACTTATAGCGTATATTTGGTCGCGAAAGTAAAGACTTCTATAAATAAATTTTGAAGAATTGAGGAACAGAATCCTTTGCCGTAATATAAATTTCAAATAATGCTATTAAATAAATTACAAATGAAGTCCATAAATAATAAAATTGCGCTTGTTTTTTTTCTTTTACTATTTTCAAGTACAATTTCAAGAGCTCAAGAGATAATTAAAGACAGTGTTATTGTTCCTGTTAAGAAAATCCAATCCAATCAAAGACAAAAAATAGACGGTGTAGTTGCTACTGTAGGGGATTATATTATATTGGATTCAGATATTGATAAATCGTATTTAGAAATTTCAAGTCAAGGAGGTTCAATTAAAGATATAACAAGATGTCAGATGTTAGGAAAACTAATGGAAGACAAACTGTATGCGCATCAAGCAATTCAGGATAGTATTAAAGTAACTGATGCTGAAGTAAAAGGGATGTTGGAAGATAGATTAGCCTATATGGTAGGTCAAATTGGATCTCTTGAAAAAGTAGTAAAATACTATAAAAAAAATTCAGAAGAGGAGTTTAAAAGTTACTTTTTTGATATTTTGAAAGAGCAAAAATTAACTTCTGAAATGACAAAAAAGATTGTTGAAGGAGTTGAAATTACACCAGAAGAAGTTCGTAATTTTTTCAAAAAAATACCTAAGGATGAATTGCCTCTTTTTGGTGCAGAAATGGAAGTAGCGCAAATCGTAATTACTCCTAAAGTTTCGGATGCTGAAAAACAAAAAGTAATTGATAAACTTAATGGGTTTAAGAAAGAAGTAGAAGAAGGTTCTAGTTTTGCAACTAAAGCAGTTTTATACTCTAAAGATCCTGGGTCAGCTACAAATGGAGGTTATTATAAAATGAATAGAAAAACAGCTTTTATTAAAGAATTTAAGGATGTTGCTTTTAGTTTGCAAGAAGGGGAGATATCGGCTCCGTTTGAAACTATTTACGGGTTTCATATTATATACATAGAGAAAATTAAAGGACAAGAAATTGAATTACGCCATATATTATTGACGCCAACAGTTTCTGACGAAGCTATTAATGAAGCTAAAGAGAAGATAAGTTTAATTAGAAGTAAAATTGTAGATAAAAAAATAACTTTTGCAGAAGCGGCTAGAACAGAATCTGATCAAAAGGAAACTAAAGCAAATGGTGGTGTTTTGATTAATCCAAAAACGCAAGATACGCGTTTCGAATTGACAAAAATGGATCCTAGTCTGTATGGTCAAGTTTCAAATTTAAAAGATGATGCGATTTCACAACCTATATTGGATACGGATGAAAACGGTAAAAAAAGTTTTAAGCTTATTACTGTGACAAATAGAATCAACGAACATGTTGCGGATTATGCCACCGATTATCTTAAAATAAAAGAGTTGGCTTTAAAAGAAAAACAAATTAAAGCTGTTGGAAAATGGTTTGATGAGAAAATAAATGAAACGTATATTAAGGTTCTTGGTGAATACAGAGATTGTGATTTTACCAATAACTGGTTGAAGAAAAAATAATTTTTATAAAATAAATAAAAAGAGTTAGCTTTATGGATTTTCATAGCGTTAACTCTTTTTTAATTTAAATAGGTTTATAAATGTCTGATGTAGCAGCAATACATAATTTAGTACAGAAACGGAACGATCTTAAAAACGAAATCGCCAAAATAATAGTGGGTCAAGATGCAGTAGTAGATCAAATTTTACTCTGTATTTTTTCTGGAGGTCATGCTCTTTTAGTTGGTGTTCCAGGATTAGCAAAAACATTGTTAGTAAATACACTGGCTCAAGCTTTAGGGCTTCATTTTAAAAGAATACAATTTACACCAGATTTGATGCCTTCCGATATTTTAGGTAGTGAAATATTAGATGAAAATCGCCAATTTAAATTTATAAAAGGACCTATTTTTTCGAATATCATTCTTGCGGATGAAATCAATAGAACACCTCCTAAAACACAAGCCGCTTTATTAGAAGCGATGCAAGAGCGTTCTGTTACAATAGCAGGTGAGAATTACAAACTGGATCTGCCTTATTTCGTTTTAGCTACACAAAACCCTATTGAGCAAGAGGGAACTTATCCGTTGCCAGAAGCGCAGTTAGACCGCTTTATGTTTGCTATAAAATTAGAATATCCTTCATTTGATGAAGAGGTAGAAGTGGTTAAAAGAACTACTTCTGATGTGAGTTCAAGTATTAATCCTCTTTTTACGGCTCAAGAAATAATAGACTTTCAGCATTTGATACGTAGAATACCAGTTGCCGATAATGTTGTTGAATATGCAGTAAGTTTGGTTTGTAAAACACGTCCTGATAATGCTTTGTCTGATGGGTTTGTTAAAAATTATTTAGATTGGGGTGCAGGACCTAGGGCATCACAAAATTTAATTTTAGCTGCCAAAGCTCATGCCGCTTTCAACGGTAAATTTTCGCCAGATATTGAAGATGTCAAAGCCGTGGCAATTGGCATACTTCGCCATAGAATTATCAAGAATTACAAAGCAGATGCTGAGGGGATAACTGAAGAGATTATAATCTCAAAGTTACTTTAAAATGAAATTTATTAGCTGGTTTGTAGTTGGGTTTTGAATAGAACTACAACGTTTTCTTGTTGAGTGTGATTTTTGCTTTTTAGAAAAAATACTAATACAAATGTTTGATTACGGATTAATCATTTTAGTGTTAAATTTTTTCTATTTTACTAATTATACGCATTAAAAATCAGTATTAGATAATAATAATTTTTGAAAAGGGCACCTCTATTAAATTTTTTTAATTCTCATCTTTAATATGTAAATTTGCACTTGAAAAAACAAAAATCACCTATATATAATGGCTTTTTGATATTGAAATTATCAATGGAATCTGCTATTAAAATTGAAAAAGACTTCTATTATGAATACGTATCAGGATTACATCCAAGAGATTGAAGAAAGAAAAAACCAAGGACTTAACCCAAAGCCAATTGATGGTGCTGAATTACTAAGCGATGTTATTTCGCAAATTAAAGATTTAAATAACAAGGATAGAGAAAGTTCTCTTGACTTTTTTATTTATAATGTGGTACCGGGTACTACTCCTGCGGCAGGTTTAAAAGCTAAATTTTTGAAAGAAATTATTTTAGGAGAATCAGTTGTTGCTGAGATTACTCCTGCTTTTGCTTTAGAGTTGTTATCACATATGAAAGGTGGAACTTCGGTTGAAGTGTTGCTAGACTTAGCTTTAGGTGCTGATGCTGCTATTGCAAAAGATGCTGCGGCAGTATTAAAAACACAAGTTTTTCTTTATGAAGCAGATACTGATCGTTTAGAAGAGGCTTATAAAAGCGGTAATGCTGTAGCAAAAGAAATCTTAGAGAGCTATGCTCAAGCAGAATTCTTTACAAAATTACCAGAAATAGCTGAAGAAATTAAGGTAATTACTTATATCGCTGGTGAAGGAGATATTTCAACTGATTTACTTTCTCCAGGAAACCAAGCACACTCAAGATCGGATCGTGAATTGCATGGTAAATGTTTGATTTCTCCTGAAGCACAAGATGAAATTAAAGCATTGGCAGAAGCTAATCCTGATAAAAGCGTTATGTTAATCGCTGAGAGAGGTACTATGGGCGTAGGTTCATCAAGAATGTCAGGTGTTAACAACGTGGCATTATGGACAGGTAAAAAAGCAAGTCCGTATGTTCCATTTATCAATATTGCTCCAATTATTGCCGGTACAAACGGTATTTCACCAATTTTCCTAACAACTGTTGGGGTAACAGGTGGGATTGGGATTGATCTTAAAAACTGGGCTAAAAAATTAGATGCAGAAGGAAATGTTGTCGTTGATGCAGCAGGAGAGGCTATTCTTGAAGAAGTGTACTCTGTTGCTACAGGAACTGTTCTTACAATCAACACAAAGACTAAGAAATTATATAATGGGGACAAAGAATTGATTGATATTTCATCTTCTTTAACTCCTCAAAAAGTGGAATTTATAAAAGCGGGTGGGTCTTATGCTATCGTTTTTGGTAAAAAATTACAAACATTTGCTTGTAAAACTTTAAATATTGATATACCTCAAGTGTACGCTGCATCAAAAGAAATTTCTATTGAAGGACAAGGTCTAACTGCAGTTGAAAAAATATTCAATAAAAACGCTGTTGGAACTACTCCAGGTAAAGTATTGCACGCTGGTTCAGATGTGCGTGTTACCGTAAATATTGTGGGTTCGCAAGATACAACTGGTTTGATGACTTCTCAGGAGTTAGAGTCTATGGCTGCTACTGTGATTTCGCCAATTGTTGACGGTGCTTATCAATCAGGGTGCCACACTGCTTCAGTTTGGGATAATAAGTCTAAGGCAAATATCCCTAGATTAATGAAGTTTATGAACGACTTCGGTTTGATTACTGCACGTGACCCGAAAGGAGAATATCTTGCAATGACGGATGTTATTCATAAAGTATTAAATGACCTTACAGTTGATGACTGGGCAATTACTATTGGTGGTGACTCTCATACCAGAATGTCTAAAGGAGTTGCTTTTGGTGCTGACTCAGGAACCGTTGCACTTGCATTGGCTACAGGTGAGGCTTCTATGCCAATCCCGCAATCTGTGAAGGTAACTTTCAAAGGGGAAATGAAGGAATATATGGATTTCCGTGATGTAGTTCATGCTACTCAATCTCAGATGCTTCATCAGTTTAAAGGAGATAACGTGTTCCAAGGACGAGTTATTGAGGTACATATTGGTACTCTTACAGCTGACCAATCCTTTACATTTACGGATTGGACTGCAGAGATGAAAGCGAAAGCTTCTATCTGTATTTCTGAAGATGCTACATTAATCGAATCTTTAGAGATTGCAAAAGGTAGAATCCAGATCATGATTGATAAAGGAATGGATAATAAAACACAAGTTCTGAAAGGATTGATTGCTATTGCTGATAAGCGAATTGCGGAAATCAAATCAGGTGACAAACCAGCATTGACTCCAGATGCAGATGCTAAGTATTTTGCTGAAGTTGTTGTTGATCTTGATGTGATTGCAGAGCCAATGATTGCAGATCCAGACGTAAATAATATTGATGTTTCTAAACGATATACGCACGATACAATTAGACCACTTTCTTTCTATGGTGGTGATAAAAAAGTAGATCTTGGTTTTATAGGTTCTTGTATGGTTCACAAGGGAGATATGAAAATTCTGGCTCAAATGCTTAAAAACATAGATGAGCAACAAGGTAAGGTAGAGTTCAAAGCACCGCTTGTAGTGGCGCCACCTACTTATAATATCGTAGATGAACTTAAAGCAGAAGGAGACTGGGAGATTTTACAGAAGTATTCTGGTTTTGAATTTGATGATAACATACCTAAAGCGATAGCACGTACTTCATACGAAAAAATGTTGTACTTAGAACGTCCAGGATGTAACCTATGTATGGGTAATCAAGAAAAAGCCGCCAAAGGAGATACGGTAATGGCAACTTCTACACGTCTTTTCCAAGGGCGAGTTGTTGAGGATACTGAAGGTAAAAAAGGAGAGTCATTACTTTCGTCTACACCTGTTGTAGTTTTATCCACAATTTTAGGTAGAACTCCTACTATAGAAGAATACAAAGTAGCTGTAAAAGGAATCAATTTGACTAAGTTTGCACCTCCTCATAAGCAATTAGTTAGGTAATTGTTAATCTTTATTAAATATATGAAAAGTCTGAGTTATTAACTCAGGCTTTTTTTTATAGCTCCTCATTTTTTTGTATATTGTGGTGTTTAAAATTGAACAACAAAAACACTTATATATTATGGCTTTTGATATTGATATGATTAAAAAAGTGTATGACAACATGGCTGCTCGTGTTGATGCTGCACGCGAGGTAGTGGGTCGTCCGCTAACTTTAACAGAGAAAATTTTATATACCCACTTGTGGGACGGAAAGGCAAAGCAAGCGTACGGACGAGGAGTTGATTATGTTGACTTTGCTCCAGATAGAGTAGCTTGTCAAGATGCAACTGCTCAAATGGCTTTGTTGCAATTCATGCATGCAGGTAAGAAAACGGTAGCGGTGCCTACAACGGTACATTGTGATCACCTAATTTTGGCGAAAGTAGGTGCTGAGAAAGATTTAGCAGTAGCAAAACAACAGTCAAGTGAAGTTTTTGACTTCCTTTCTTCTGTTTCAAATAAATACGGAATTGGATTCTGGAAACCTGGTTCGGGGATTATTCATCAAATCGTTTTGGAGAATTATGCTTTTCCAGGCGGAATGATGATTGGTACTGACTCTCATACTGTGAATGCAGGTGGATTAGGTATGTTGGCAATAGGTGTTGGTGGAGCTGATGCCGTTGATGTAATGTCAGGTATGGGATGGGAATTAAAATTTCCTAAATTAATTGGTGTTAAGTTAACTGGAAAGTTATCTGGTTGGACTGCTCCAAAAGATGTGATCTTAAAAGTAGCTGATATTCTTACTGTAAAAGGGGGAACTGGTGCTATTGTTGAATATTTTGGTGAAGGTGCTACTAATATGTCTTGTACTGGTAAAGGTACAATTTGTAATATGGGTGCCGAAATTGGAGCTACAACTTCAACATTTGGTTATGATGATTCTATGCGTAGGTATTTATCTGCAACGGGTCGTCAAGATGTAGTGGATGCTGCTGATAAAGTGGCTGATTATTTAACAGGCGATCCTGAAGTTTATGCTAATCCTGAGCACTATTTTGACCAAGTAATTGAAATAAATTTATCAGAATTAGAACCACATATCAATGGGCCTTTTACTCCAGATAGAGGTACTCCAGTTTCTAAAATGAAAGAAGAAGCTGCTGCAAATGGATGGCCTATAAAAGTAGAATGGGGATTAATTGGTTCTTGTACCAACTCTTCTTACGAAGATATGGCTCGTGCAGCATCTATCGTAAATCAAGCTGTTGAGCATGGAATTACTCCAAAAGCGGAGTTTGGAATTAATCCAGGTTCAGAGCAAATTAGATTTACAATTGAAAGAGATGGTATAATTGCTACATTTGAAAAAATGGGTACAAAAGTATTTACAAATGCTTGTGGACCATGTATTGGACAATGGGATAGAGCAGGAGCTGATAAACAGGAGAAAAATACAATTGTGCACTCTTTCAACCGTAACTTCTCAAAAAGAGCAGATGGTAACCCAAATACACATGCTTTCGTAACTTCACCAGAGATGGTAGCTGCGTTAGCAATTTCAGGAAGATTAGATTTCAATCCATTAACGGATACTTTATTGAATGATAATGGAGAAGAAGTGAAATTGAAAGCTCCTTATGGTGATGAATTACCAAAAAGAGGATTTGATGTTGATGATAATGGATTTCAAGCGCCTGCTTCCGATGGTTCTGGTGTTAAAATAGTGGTTAGTGAAACATCGGATAGACTACAATTATTAGCTCCATTTGATGCGTGGGACGGAAAAAATATTACAGGAGCTAAATTGCTTATTAAAGCATTTGGTAAATGTACAACGGACCATATTTCTATGGCTGGACCATGGTTGCGTTTTCGTGGACATTTAGATAATATTTCTAATAATATGTTGATTGGTGCAGTAAATGCGTACACACAAAAAACAAATTCAGTTAAAAATCAATTAACAGGTGAATATGATGCAGTTCCTGCAGTTGCTCGTGCATACAAAGCAGCTGGAGTCCCTTCCGTTGTTGTTGGAGATCATAACTATGGGGAAGGCTCTTCTCGTGAGCATGCTGCAATGGAACCTCGTTTCTTAGGAGTAAAAGCAGTACTAGTAAAATCATTTGCTCGTATCCATGAAACGAATCTTAAAAAACAAGGACTTTTAGGATTGACTTTTGCTAATGAAGCAGATTACGATAAAATCCAAGAAGATGATACAATCAACTTTATTGATTTAGTCGATTTTGCTCCAGCGAAACCAATATCAATAGAATTTGTTCATGCTGATGGAAGTAAAGATATTATCTTGGCTAACCATACATACAATGAAGGGCAAATTGGTTGGTATGTTGCTGGATCAGCATTAAACTTAATTGCAGCTGAAGCTTAATTTTTAGTTTTATTATATATTTAAAAACGCTCTGTGAAAACAGAGCGTTTTTTGTTTGTAATCTTATCAAGTTATAAAGTTTTTAAGTGGTAAATTTTTGTAATAGTAAATTCATTTAGATCAATACTGTAAAGATTAGCAGATGGGCTCTTCGAATAATAGTTTTCTATTGAACCCCCAAGTAAATATATAGTATCATTATAGAAATACAATTGAGAAGTCTTCATGGGTAAGTCAATTAAGTATTCCTTTAAAATATTGGAATTGAGGTCCAATGTGATAATTTTCCCGTTTTCAAATATATATATCGTATCATTATTTACTGTCAAAGCAGGTTTTTCCATTGCATATGGTAGATTGCCAATTGTATCCCACTTCCCAGTTAGTAAATCGAGAGTTGTAATTTCTGTTAATGGTTTATTGTCGTAGCCACCAATTAAATAAATTTTGTCTCCTACTAGAACACCGGATGTTTCCTTTGCAGTAGGCATGTCTTCTAGTTTGTACCAATATCCAGATTTAGTATCATAGTTGTGAACTTCTTTGGAATATATTTTCTCCCCTTTTTCATTTGATTTTGTGGATCCTCCCAAGAGGATTATATTATCTTTATAGGTAAATGAAGAAAAATTGGTGGCTTGGTGTGGATTTGTTTTATCAATTTCAATTGTTTTATTTTTCAAATCGTATACTTCAATAGTATTTTCTAAATAATCATAGACACCATTTCTAGATCTTCTTCTGCCACCTATTACGTATATTTTATTGTCATAATAATTAAGATTATGATACGCTCTTTTTCTGAAGTCAGCTGTTGATTTTTCCCAATAATCTTGTTTTATGTTGTAAATATATAAATTGCCTGAAAATGCAGTACCACTGAACTGCGTAGCTAATTCTCTCATATAATCTTCCAAAGTAAAGTCGGGGTTTTCGTATTGCAATTTTTTGAAAGCATCTGATTCAAATGAAGTATCACCACCAATTACGTATATTTTACCATCAATTAATACAGAGCCAAAAGAGTAAATCCCTTTTTTTAAGTTGCTTAACTTGGTGAAGCTAATTTTACTTTTTAAATTTTTGGTACTGTATATAGTCGTTTCTTTTAAATTTTCAATTTCAGTTTCTAGTTGGATAGAAAAATTATTTTTTTTGAATTCTGAAATAAGAATTCCTTTTGTAATATAACCTATATGCGAAAAATAGATGGAATCATTATATTGAATTTCATTTTTCAATTTTAAGTTAAATTTGCCGTCTTCATCCGTTAATGCAGTTGCCGTTGTTTTTTGGGAGGTAATATTGACATCCTCAATACCTAGGTTTGTGTTTTTATCTAGGACAACTCCTTTTATACTTTGTGCGTACGTAAGTAAGGAGGAAAATGTAAAAAGGAATATTAATTTTTTCAAAGCATTAATTTTAATATGAGATTCTATTTTAGAATTAAAAGTAAGGATAATATGACTGTATTTTAAAAAGTTTTTTTAATTTTTGAGGTTTGTTAAATTCTATATAAAGAGTTGTTAAAAAAATACGATATTTGTATTAATTGGTTAAATTCGCTTTTATCAAATGATTTTTTTGATTTTTTATAATTTAAAGTATAAAAAATAATTGATTTTTATTAAAGTTTTTTTATATATTGCTGGTAATTAAGGTGTTGTTTTTTGTATGTAGCGTTTAAATGTATTTTATGAGGTATAGTAATTGGATTTTAGGGATGGTATTTTTAACTGGGCTCAGTTCTTTTTCGCAAGAAAAGTACACAAAACATACCGTTTCTAAAGGAGAGACAATTACTAAAATAGCACAACAATACCATGTCAAGACAAGTGCTATTTATGAACTTAATCCTGATGCCAAAAAAGGGATAAAGTTTCACACCGTTCTATTAATTCCTTCAACTACAGTAAAAGGTAAAATTGCAACTACCGAAATTACTACCAATTTTCCTGAAAAAACACATACAGTTCTTTCCAAAGAAACACTTTACGGTATTGCTAAACAATATGGAGTTACGGTCAATGATCTATACAAAAGCAATCCTGCACTTGAAAAATCAGGATTAAAAAAAGGTCAAAAAATCACTATTCCAGGAAACGAATTAAATACTACAACGCAACAAGTAGCTGTACAACAACCAGTAAAAGAAAATCCAAAAACAACAGTTCCCGAAAAAACACCATCAAAAAAAGAAACAGAAACAAATTCAATTGTTGCTGAAACTACTACTGATGGAATTGTTCGTGAGATACAACCTAGTGAAACCAAATATGCTATTGCAAAAGAATATGGGATTACGGTTGCCGATTTAGACAAAGCAAATCCAATATTGGAGACAGAAGCATTAAAAATTGGTCAAAAGATTATTATTCCTGTGAAACCAGAAAATAGTACTAAGCCAATCGCAACTGTTGATAATAATAATAATAATAATAATAATAATAATAAAACAGTAACTGAAAAAGTAATTTTAGACCCTGTTCAGCCAGTTGTATTAGATAATAAAATAGTTGAAACTTCAGTAATAACCCGTGAAGTTTTACCTAAAGAAACTAAATATGGTATAGCAAAAGAGTTTGGTATTTCAGTTAAAGAACTAGAGAGACAAAATCCTAAAATAGTAAAAAGACTACCTGTAGGTTATAAATTGTCAATTCATAGTCTTAAAATTGTTGAACCCGTTATTGTTAAAGAAGTAATTGCAGAAACGTCACAAACCCCAGATTATAATGTTAAAGGTTTTCACGGAACTGATTTTCTAGATCAATTAGTTTCAACCGCTTCTGAAAATATAGGGACTCGCTACCGCACAGGTGGAACTACAAAAGAGGGTTTTGATTGTTCCGGTCTCATGTGTACTACTTTTGGTGCATTTGATATCGATTTGCCTAGAACTTCTATTGAGCAGTCTCGTTATGGTGTTAAAATAAATAATGAAGATGCACAAAAAGGAGATTTAATTTTCTTTAAAACTAATGGAAGAAGACAAATTAATCATGTTGGAATGGTAGTCGAAGTAAATGATGGAGATATTAAATTCATCCACGCTTCTGTAGGCGGCGGAGTTATTATTTCTTCGATAAAAGAAAAGTATTATAGTAAGAAGTTAACTCAAATCAATCGTGTTTTGTAATATAAATCACATATTAGATATATAAAAAAACTCTCAAGGCTACTTGGGAGTTTTTTTATGGAGCTTTTTTCTGCTGTCGTTACAGCCTTATTTTATTTCTTCCCTTTTTTCTAATGCCCTAAAAGGAGCTTCTTTTAGTCGCTCTTTTAGTTCAAGAAAAAGAGGGGAAGAATTTCATAATGCTTTCACTTGCATCAGGGCTATTGGTGTAGTGCAACGAAAATAGTTTATATTTTTTCAGCACTATTTATTTCAATCCAGTACCCATCAGGATCCTGAATGTAGACTTGTTGAATCCCATCAGCTCTAATGCTAATTTTGTTCAATGAACCTGCCCAATCAGAGTACGTAATTTTCATTTCTTTTAAAACATTCATAAAATGGTCAAATTCCGGAGTTGTAAATGCAATATGCACTGCTTTATTAATAACGACAGGTTCTTTGATAGTAGAAATAAGGTGTAGTTCTTTTCCATCACCTAGTGACATCCAGCGAATTCCTTCTTTTTCGGTGCGATTCGTAATTTCTTGAAGGTGCAATACATTTTTATAAAAATCAACCGAACGGTTTACATCCTTAACCGATATGGCGTCGTGATTTAATGTTAGTGAAAAGAAATTAGATTCCTGCGCCCAAAGCGAACCAGAACCTACAAGTACAAGTAATAATAAACCTAATTTTTTCATGATATTTTTTTTACTAAAGTAATAATTTTTTAAATGAATCGGGATTATTTGCTAGTATACTAGATAGTTAATTTAATGGTATTGCACTTTTATTTATTTGTAGGGGTCTTCATTTCATTTTCTTTTACCCTATAATCAACAATTTTGCGTATTAAATCATAGGGTATTTCTTTGTCAAAAGGAAACTGAATAGATCCCTTTGCACCTTTGTATATTGAAAGTTCTTGTTTGAAAGCATCTATACCACCTGGTGTAGGATAAAAACCAATATGATTTTTAAAAGCTGCAAAATGTACCAAGTTGCCATGCAGAGTAAAAGTGGGAATACCATATTTAATAGTTTCTTTTGCTTTGGGAGCGCTATTTCTAATGGTTTCTCTCATTTTTTCCAAGATAATTTGTATCTCTTTTGGAAAATCTTTGATATAACTATCTATATTTTTTTGCGCGCGTTCCATACTTTCAAATCTAGGTAAACTTCTTTTTAGGTATTACTTTAAAACATGATGCGCCAATACTTTTTGTACTTCATATACATTGACTGATTTATTAAACTGTTTTCTGATGCTAGGCTGCAATTCACTAGAGACCCAAATTTTAAGTTCGGCATCAAGATCAAATGTTCCGGCTGTTTCAACACTAAATCTTGAAATACTTTTATAGGATATTGATTTGTATTCGGTTTTACTTGCGGTTAAACCTTGTTTGTCCACTAGAATTAGTCGTTTGGTGGTAAAAATAAAAGTGTCTCGAATGAGTTTAAAACCCATTTCTATTTCTTCTCCATCAATTAAAAGTTGACCGTATTCTTTCATTAATTGTTCTTGGCTTACAGTTCCTGCATTACCCAAAAGCGCTGAAAATAATCCCATATATTTTTATTGTAAATTATTGTTTATTTTTTAAACTACTTAAAATTGCCATTACATCTTGATCTCCTAATCCTTCTTTTTCTGCTGCAGCATAACTATTAAATAATGGATGTATCAATGGAGAATCTAGTCCCGCTTCTTTGGCTAATCGTAAATCTTTAACTAGATGTTTCAAGGCAAAGGCGGCAGGGTAGGAGTCATTTAAGATAGAAGGTGCTTTTATATTGGTAATTCCGTTGCCACACGCACCAGCATTAATTATGTTTAACATGTCTTCTTTGCTCACTCCATTACTTTCGGCAAACAATACGGTTTCGGCTAATCCTTGTAGGTTGAGTCCTAAAAGGTAATTAATCGCTAGTTTAGCTGAACTTGCTACACCCGCTTCCCCTACGTGTATTGCAGTTTTACCTAAAACGTCAAATATAGGTTTTGCTAATTCGTAATCAGTAGTACTTGAACCTACAAGAATTACTAGTGTTCCATCTTGAGCAGGTTTAACACTTCCTGAAACTGGAGCATCTATAAAATGGACATTATGGGTACTACAACTGCTTGCCAGATAACGAGATGTTTCAGGCGAAACGGTACTCATGTTGATAATAACTTTCGTAGGATACTCTTTGGATAATAAACCCGTTGGGCTTTCAAAAACTTCTTTTACTGCAGCATCATTGGATAACATAGTAATGACAACATCGCATTTTTCCATCAGTTCTTGTGGACTATTTGCTGTTGTAGCACCTGCTTCAATTAGTGGAGCTTCTTTATCTTTAGTTCGGTTGAAAACAGTTACTTCAAAACCTGCTTTTAGCAAGTTCATTACCATTGGATTTCCCATGTTTCCAAGGCCTACCCATCCTAATTTTAATGTATTCATTTTTATAGCGCTAATTTGTTTTTAAAAAAATAATCTGATTTTTATTTGAGCATAGAGCTCTTCTATAAACCTCAGAAAAGAAGCACTAATTTACCGTTTATTTTTCAGTAATAAATTATAATTATTATCGTGTTTTAAAAATTTAATGATTTTGTTATTCGATATAATAGCGAACCATCGGTCTATTCTTAGAAGTTCTATCGACAATCTCAAAACCAGCTCTTTCAAATGATTTATATAACCCAATCCAAGCAAAAGAATCGGGGAGTTTTTCTTGACTGGGAATAGTAGGATACGCTTCTAATATTTTTATACCTACTGTTTTGGCATAGTTTGCAATCCCTTTTAATAGCGCGACAGAAACACCTTGGCGTCTGAATTTTTTTGCAATAAATGTACAGGGGATAGACCAAACTAATTTGTCATCAATGGGTTTGTGCACTCTGGATCTTGCTAGCTTTGAGAAGTCTTCTCTTGGAGCAAAGGCACACCAAGCAATGGGAATATCTTCATAAAAAGCTAAAATTCCCGTGGGTTGATTGTCCCACACAAGTTCTTTCATCGCTTCTTTATTTCCATCATTGCATTTTCCTTCGTCAAAATCACTTTTTTTAAGTCGGTAATACATGCACCAACAGTTTCCGCAAGCCCCATTGTTACCAAATAATTGTACAAACTGATTCCAATTCTTTTTGGTTAAAGGTTGAAATTGTAAAGAAGCCAAAAAATCAGTATCTGAAGGTTCATTTTTCATGTCTTTAATTGAATTTAAGTACACTTTATATAAAATAGAATTGATGTAAATTAGGAATTTAAATTATAAAAAATACCCACGAATACAAAATTGTATATTTTATTTTGCAATCTTTGAACCAAAAAGAAATAAATAGCATTATGAGCAAGACAAAATTAATAATCAACAAGAACGGTTCTATTAAAATAGAAGGCGATTTTGAAATAATGGATAGTGAAGGAAAAGTATACGGATTAGAAGGAAGAACAGCATTAGGGCTTTGTCGTTGCGGATTGTCATCTAACAAACCTTTTTGCGATGGTTCACACCGCAACGGTTTTGACCATGAATCAGCTGCGTTTGATTTGCCACCAATGAAAACAAAATAAATAAGTTTTGTTTTCTAATTGAATTATAAAAAAGCTGCATTTTGAGTAAATGCAGCTTTTTTATTGTGGTAGAATTATTATGTTTACGAGGGTTTAAAAAACTTGTTGTTACCTTGTTGCACGATCCAATTTAATATTAGTTATAGGCTGATAAACTAAAGGAATTTGTTCTATCTCAACATCTGATTTTTCTAATCCAAATGCTTTTTCATCACTTACTCCTAAACGTTTCAATAAGAAATAACCATTTAGTAATAGCCCTTCACGTAATGTAAATTCGTTTTCGATAGATAAAAATTTCTCAATTACAATAAACTTAAAATCAGGCTCGTTATTGTATTTGCTGGATCCGTCAGGACGAATATCTAAATTAAGTTCTTTATTGTTTACTAATTCTTTTACTATATTTTTGAAATAAAGTTCCGTTTTAGGTTGTATTCGAAACCCTACATTGATGTTTATTTTTATAACTTTATCATCAACTAATTCCGAAACATCATACGATAATGTAAAGGGGTCTTCGGTACGATTGATGTGTAAAAACCAATATACATCGGCACGTTTTGGTTTTTTAGCAAAAATAGATTTGATTATTTTATCTTCTATTTCATGTCTTCTGTCAGCTTTAGTTAAATATATTAAATGCGTTGCAAATTTTGGAATGGCATCGTCTTGACTTAATTCTGTAAGTTGGGAACTGTATTTTCCTATTTCTTCAAATTTTGTAAAACGATTGTGGATTTTTCGAGCATAATACCAAATGTACATTACCATAAAAATGAACAATTCGAAGAATAAAAACATCCAACGTTCTTTAATTTTTGCCACATTTGCTATGAAAAAAGATATTTCAATAGTTCCAAAAATGGTTAGAAATAAGATGACGTATATTTTTTTCCATTTTAATCTATAATAAATAAAATAGCTTAATAATAAGGAGGTCATCATCATAGTAATGGTAATAGAGAAACCATATGCAGCTTCCATGTGTGCACTTTCCTTGAAGTAAACCATCATTAAAACACATCCAAACCAAAGTATGGTATTGATACTTGGGATGTATATTTGACCTTTGCTGTCACTGGGTTGTCTTACCGTAATTCGAGGCCAAAAATTCAGGTTCATAGCTTCACTAATTAGGGTGAAACTTCCGCTTATTAAGGCTTGAGAGGCAATAATTGTAGCAAAAGTAGAAATTATGACACTAGGTAATAAAAACCAGGTGGGGATAATTTCAAAAAAAGGATTTCTACCATTTAATAAAGTTTCGCCTTGATGCATAAGCCAAGCTGCTTGTCCTAAGTATGCAACAACTAAACTTATTTTTACATAAACCCAAGTGATGCGAATGTTTTTTATACCGCAATGTCCTAAGTCCGAATATAGAGCTTCGGCTCCTGTTGTACAGAGGAAAACAGCACCCAATAACCAAAAGCCCTTAGGGTAATTTACTAATAAATCATAAGCATAATACGGATTTAATGCGTGTAATATGTCTGTGTGTTGCGCAATTTCTTTAATTCCAAACACTAACAACATTGTAAACCAAATTGTCATTATAGGACCAAATGCTTTACCTATGACTTGAGTTCCAAAACGCTGAAAGAAAAATAATAATGATAAAATAGCTACTACAATTCCAATAGTTAAAAAATTACCAGGAATAATTATATTTTCTAAACCGTGTACCATATTTAAACCCTCAATTGCAGAGGAAACAGAGATAGGTGGTGTTATAATTCCATCGGCCAATAGGGTTGTAGCTCCAAGTATTGTTGGAATAACTAATTTTTTGCCGTAACGTCTAACTAAGGCGTAAAGAGAGAAAATCCCACCTTCACCGTGGTTGTCTGCTCGAAGTGTAAGCCAAATATATTTGATTGTTGTTTGAAAAACCAAAGTCCAAAAAACGCAGGAAACACCACCATATACTAACATTAGGTTAATATCTCTAGATCCAATAATTGCTTTGAAAACATAGAGAGGACTTGTTCCTATATCTCCATAAATAATACCAAGTGCGACTAAAAGTGATGCAATAGTTACTTTATTAGCGACACCATTTTTTGTTGTATTCATTGTGTAATTTTTTTAAAATTCTAATGATACAAAGGTCTTTAAAATGGTATTTGCAGAATATAAAGATTTTATAAAGATTAGATAAAACGATATCCAACACCACTTTCAGTAATGATGTGTTTTGGGTGGTTTGGGTTTTCTTCTATTTTTTTGCGCAATGTTGCTACAAAAACTCTTAAGTATTGTGTTTCTGTTTGGTAGGCCACTCCCCAAATTTCTTTTAAGACAAATTGATGTGTTAATACTCGACCTTCATTTTTCATAAAAAGGGATAATAAATTGAATTCGGTTGTAGTTAATTTTAATACTTCGTCATTTTGTTTTATGATTCGAGCTCCAAAATCAATTTGTAAATCTCCACAAGTAAGAATACTACAATCATTTTGTAATTGATTTCGTCGAATTACTGAACGAATTCGTGCCAAAAGTTCGGCGTTTCTAAACGGTTTTGTTAGGTAATCAGTGGCTCCATTATCTAGTGCTTTTACAATATCATCTTCGCTGTCTTGTACAGATAGGATAATAATTGCCTTATTGTACCAAGTGCGTAATTCTTTAAGAATCTCGTGTCCGCTTTTATCAGGTAAACCAATATCTAATAAAATTAATTCTGGAGGATGATTTACAGCCATAAGAATTCCTTCTTTTCCTGTTTCGGCAAGCCACACTTTGTAGTCGTTACTTTCTAATGTAATTTCTAATAGTTTTCTAATTGGCGCTTCATCATCAATCACTAATATTTCGGCTTTATTCATTTTTGAGATTGTTTAAATAAGAGGTTTCCGTAGGAATTGTTACGGTGAAATTGGCACCAGAATTCAGATTATTTTTTAATTTTATAGTCCCATTATGGGCTTCAACAAAACCTTTTACAATAGATAGTCCAAGGCCGCTTCCTCCCGTTTTTGTGCTTGGTAATCGGTAGAATTTATCAAAAGCAAATTGAATTTGACTTTCAGGGAAGCCATTTCCGTTGTCAGAAACTGAAAAAACGCAACTGTCATTTTGATGTGAAGCTTCAATTTTTATGATTGAGTTTTTGGGAGTATATTGTAGTGCATTAGTTATTAAATTTTGAATAATTTCTTCCATTAATCCTGCATCTAGCTTGAATAATGGTAATTTTTCATTTGAAATAAAATGAATGGTATGATTGTTTTTTATGGTTGCTATTTTTTGAATTACTCCATAAATAAGTTCATTACTATCACACCAGTCTAGTTTTAGTTTTAGCATTCCAGTTTCTAATCGGCTCATGTTTAATAAGTTTTCTACTTGTCTATTGAGTCGAATAGTAGCTGAGTCAATTTCATCTAATAGTGCGTTCTGATTTATTTCTGAAAGTTTGTTTTTATTTTCTTTGAGTATGTCAATTGCTCCAATAATTGTAGCTATTGGGGTTCGCAACTCATGAGATAGGGAATTGAGTAAGGTATTGTATAGCTTTATTGTTTTTTCTTTCTCTTCTTTATCTCTTGCTTTTTTTTCGGCTTCTCGAATTTTTAAGGTTAAAACGGCATTTACTAACGCTATAATAAAATACATTAAAAACAGTAATATGTCTTCGGTATTTGTAATATGAAAAGTATAAAGAGGAAGTATAAAGAAGAAATTTAAAATCAAACCACTTAAAATAGCTGTTACTACAACTGGTATAATTTCAAAAAGCATTGCAACAATAGAAACCGTCATCAGTAGAATTAATGCAGTTATCCTGTAATCGATATATTTTAAGGAAAAAAAACAGATTATTGAAACAGTAAATACCAATGCGATGCTAATGGAAGACTGCATTAGTATTGAATGTTTTTTTGCTTTAAATTTTCTCAAGATAAAGTTGTTTTATGTTTCAACAAAAGTAATTCAATTCGTTAAATAAATAAGAGTTGTTTTTTGAGTTGCGTAGATGAAGTTATTATGATACGAAATAAAAATCAGTCTAATGATGCATTCATTAGTTTTGATTAATATGATTGGCCTTTAAAATAGTGTTAAATTGCTCTTCTTTTCCTTGTTTTTTCATTTCAGAATAAATGATATTAATAATTTTTTCGGCGTCAGTTCTATAAGGTGATTTTTGATCGATGTATAGATTGTAGGCTTTGCACATATTATCTAATCCTTTTTCGTAATCCTTTAGGTTTGTTGTGTAAACATTTCCTATGCCATAAAAAACTTCAGGATTGTTGTTGTCTACTTTAGCTAATTTCTCATAGGCTTCTATGGCTTTAGAATATTCTTTTTTATATTGATATACAATTGCGATATTTTGCAAAGGCATTAATCCATTTGGGTCTAATTCTAAAGATTTTTTATACGATTCAATGGCTTTGTCAAAATTATTTAATTGTCTGTAACTAATGCCTAAATTATCCCAAGCAAAGGCAAATTCAGGATCTTCTTTCACTGCTTTTTCAAAATATTGTGCTGCTTTTTCATAATTTTCATTTTTAGATTCTTTTTGACCTTTGGAATAAAATTCTAAAGCTTTTTTATTCTCTGATACTGATTTTGTACTTTGTTTTTCAGTTGACGCCACTTTGTCTTTTATAGAGCTACAATTACTCATCATATACCGTTCTAATTCGTAATAAGATTTTTTATACTCTTCTGAATTTTTGTTAAAATCAATTGAAATATCCACTTGTTTTTTGCCTTCTTTCTCTTTGGCATTTTTTTTCAAGTCTTTGATATTCATTAGTTTTTTACCTAGTTGAAGTGCTCCAGTTTGTTCATCAATACATTTACTAATTTCTTTTGCTACTATATCAGTAGCTTTATCGTAAACATTAATTGAATCTATGCATTTGCAGCTGTTTTCAGCCAACTCTTTCAAAAGGGTGTCAGTATTTGATTTTTTAGTTTCTTGAGCAAGACCTTTTGAATAAAAAGAAAGTATAAGGAGTAGTAATGTTAATTTTTTCATAGATTTGATTAATATTAATTTAAATATTGAGCTAATTTTATTTGAAGGCTAATTTGTTTTTTGCAGGAATAATTATATTATTTGCTTTTTGAAAATATTTCAATCACGCCATTTTTTCCTTTTTCTCCATATTTGTCAACTGCACTTTTATCTTTTAAAACATTAATAGACTCAACATCTTCGGGTTTAATTGCTCTCAAAATATCTTCATTCACTTCTTTTCCATCAAGAATGTAAAGTGGTTGAATTGTTGGATTGTCTTTTTTGTTAAATGAGTAACAATCTGAAACAATATCAATTCCTTCAATTTGCTGTTCTGAGTAGTATTTTGAGTCTATTGGATAACGAGGTTCTTTTTTCTTATTTAGTTTTACATAAAAGTAAAGCGCTTTGCTTTTATTTATTCCTAAATAATCAGAACAACCTCTAGAAGTCCAAACATTCAAACTATCATATTTTATAAGAACATCTTTTGCTTTTAAATACTTTAAGTCAACATAATTTCCATCAGGTAAATATCCTTTAAAATCTTTGGTTAAGTGAATTTTTGCAATTGTATTTAAATCTGATTTGTATTTTTGAAAAATTACACCAGGATATAGTATAGAGGCGTAGCCAATTAGATTCTCAAATCTTTCATCTTGTACAAAGCCATCTGTACATAAGTCCATTTCATCTAACTTGACTTGAATTATTGTAGCGTCTTTTTGTTTTAGATTGTCTAAGGTTAATTCGCATAATTTTATTTCAGAAAGCTTAATTGTGTCTATTTGTTGTGATAAAGATTTTAGGCTAAATAGTAATATTGGAATTGCAATTATTTTTTTCATAGGTTAGATGGAGGTTAGTCTTTTGTTATAAGATTATTATTCAATGTAATACCAAGGTATATTTAAGAGACCTTCTTTGAAATCAATTGAAACTGTTTGTCCAATTTCTGTTTCATTATATTGAGTTTTTGTTATTGATATATTTTCGGCATCACGATGGTGCCCCCAAGGTTCAACTCTAAAATAATATGTTGTACTTCGTCTTCCACTGCTTATTGATTTGTTGATTACTTTAGCCTGATAAATTTTCGGGATAGAATTGTCGAAAACACAATTAATTCCGTACGTTGCTGCATAACTATATATAGCAATATTACCTACAACTGTAAGATAAATTAGTACTATATTAGGATTCGTTTTATGGACAAGTTTATGTGTTGTTCCAAGTATAACAAGCAATAAAAGAAAACTAATAGTACCTACTTTTAATATGCTAAAAAAACTTTCAAATTCGTAATCAATTAAAACCCTAATAAAAATAATAAGCCCAGGAAATTCTATAAAGTCAGCAAGATCGTATTTCTCTTCGCCTTTCTGATTTGTAATTGAAACTAATGAAGCTAGGTTTGGTTTTGAGAGTCCGTTTATAATGAGTCCAATTATAGGTAACGAAAGAACTAAACCAAAAACTAATTTATATGGATGAGGATAAAACCAAAACCAAATACAAAGCCCAATTGAAATCCACTCCAACCAGTCAAGTTGATGAAGTGTCACTTTTGGAAAAGTTGGTTTACTATGTTGTCTTTTTTTTCTGTACACTTTCATCATCTAAAGTTGTAATTACCTTAAAGCTTTAATCAAATATATATAAATTTCATCTTCAAATCGATGTCTTGAGTGCGTTTTTTCTTGTTATTTTATCAAATCATTTTTTGGAATTCAATTTTTACTAAATTGTAAATTAAGTAATTATATTTTTGTGTTGCGTGAAGGATAGCAGTGGAAATCCTCCCGTTTTTCAGGGAGATTACTTCATCTGATATTATTTTATTTGGTATTCAGTGAATTTTATTTGAAACGGATAGCCTGACCTTGTTGCCGCACTTAAGCAGTTATTTTGCTGAAATTTTCTGTAACAAGGACACGCCAAAAAGAATAAGCGTAAGTTTTAAGGATACCTTAAAGTTTTTAGAAAAAAAGTATATCTTTAGCCAACCATTAAAACCAAAAACAAATATGCAAGACAATAACCAAGACGATTTTAAGAGAGAACTCGGCCTGCTGGACGGAACCATGCTGGTGGTGGGATCGATGATAGGTTCGGGAATATTTATAGTGAGTTCTGATATGGTTCGTCAATTGGGTTCGGCTGGATGGTTGATTGCCATGTGGGTGCTTACGGGTGTTATTACGGTGATTGCTGCGGTGAGTTACGGCGAGTTGAGTGCCTTGTTTCCTAAAGCGGGCGGTCAATACGTATACATTAAGGAAGCATACGGTAAATTAATTGGGTTTTTATATGGCTGGAGCTTTTTTGCAGTGATTCAAACCGGAACGATTGCTGCAGTGGGTGTAGCTTTCTCCAAGTTTGCTGCCTATTTATTTCCGTCGTTTAGTGATAAAAACATCCTATATGAAATAGGAGATTTTAAACTGAATGCAGCGCAACTGGTTTCTATTTTTACAATTATTTTATTGAGTTATATCAACAGTCGTGGGGTAAAAAACTCTAAGATTTTACAAACCGTGTTAACGGTAATCAAGATTTTATCTTTGGCGGGATTAATTCTTTTTGGTTTTTTTGCCGCTAAAGCTGAGGTTTGGGATGCGAACTGGGCTAATGCCTGGACATCGCAATCACTGGATGTAGCGAGTGGTTCTTGGATGCCTATTAGCGGAACGGCTTTGATATCGGGAATATCGGCTGCTTTGGTAGGATCGATGTTTTCGAGTGTGGCTTGGGAAGGAGTAACTTTTATTGCTGCCGAAATTAAGAACCCAAAACGCAATGTAGGATTGAGTTTGTTTTTGGGGACTTTGATTGTAAGTGTAATTTATATTTTGGCAAACTTAATGTATTTGGCGGTTGTGCCTTTGCAAGAAATAGCAACAGCCGAGTCAGATAGAGTAGCGGTAGTGGCTTCACAATATATTTTTGGCTCTATAGGGACCTTGATTATTGCGGTAATGATTATGATTTCGACTTTTGCTTGTAATAACGGTTTAATTATGGCTGGTGCAAGAGTGTATTATACGATGGCACAAGATGGTGTTTTCTTCAAAAAAGCAGCTGAACTGAATAAAGCAAGCGTTCCTGCTTGGTCTATTTGGGCACAATGTGTTTGGGCTTCGGCTTTGTGTTTAACAGGGAAATATGGTGACTTATTGGACTTTGTAGTCATCATCGTTTTGATCTTTTACATCTTGACTATTTTAGGAATCTTCATTTTGCGTAGAAAATTACCTGATGCTGAACGTACTTATAAAGCTTTTGGATATCCAGTAATTCCTGCTATTTATATCATTATTGCAAGTGCAATTTGTATTGCTTTGCTTTACACTAAAACGAGTACAAGTGGCTGGGGTGTATTGATTATGTTAATAGGTATTCCAGTTTATTATTTGACAAAAGCGAAAGAGTAGGTTACTATAGAGAGAAGAAGCTAGAATCAAGGGGTAAGAATCAAAAGATTAGAATCTGTTATGCTTTATAATTTGTTTTTTTGATTCTATCTTCTATTTTCTTTTTAATAAGAATAAAAAAATCCGTTTCGAAATTAATCGAAACGGATTTTTTATTAGATACAGGTTGGATTGCAATACTCTTTAAATCTAAAACTTGAACTAAAAACTAAAAACTAAAAATCTGCAATTACAAATTCCAACCTGTAAGCGATTTGCTAGTAGTACGTGAAACGTCTTACTTTTGCAATATATTTTGCCAAGCGAATTACTTGGTGGCTGTAACCGTATTCATTATCATACCAGATGTATAATACAATGTTTTTTCCATCGTTAGAAACGATAGTTGCATTACTGTCATAGATCGATGGTGCCGATGTACCCACGATATCCGAAGAGACCAATTCGTTATTCATAGAGTATTTGATTTGCTCTACTAACTCTCCTTCAAGAGCGTATTTCTTCATTATCGAATTTATTTCTTTTATTGATGTTTTCTTAGAAACTTCTAAATTCAATACAACCAAAGATCCATTCGGAACAGGAACACGAATGGCATTTGAAGTTAATTTTCCTTCTAAAGATGGTAGTGCTTTTGCAACAGCAGTTCCAGCACCCGTTTCAGTAATAACCATATTCAAAGCAGCAGCTCTACCACGACGGTATTTTTTGTGCATGTTGTCTACTAAGTTCTGGTCGTTTGTGTACGAATGAATTGTTTCTAAATGTCCTTTTACAACGCCTAAAGTATCTTCGACTGCTTTTAGGATTGGCGTAATGGCATTAGTAGTACAAGAAGCTGCAGAGAAAATATTAATTTCGTCTGGGTTGTATTCGTTTTGGTTTACCCCGTGAACAATATTAGGAACTCCTTTTCCTGGTGCAGTCAGCAATACTTTGTGTGCTCCTTTTGAAACTAAATGTCTGCTTAAAGCTTCCTCAGTTGTAAAAGCACCAGTATTGTCTATAATTAAAGCATTGTCAATATCATAGACTGTATAATCAATTTCTTCAGGCGCATTAGCAGTAATAATATGTACTGTTGTTCCGTTGATAATTAAGGCATTATTGGCAACATCGGCAGAAACTGATCCTTGAAAATCACCATGAATGGAATCATAACGCAATAAAGAAGCTCTTTTTTCAAGACTGGAAGCATCGTTTTTATCTCTAGTTACAATCGCTCTCAATCGCAATTGATTTCCTTTTCCTGTTTTAGACATTAACTCTCTAGCTAATAAACGACCAATTCTTCCAAAACCATAAAGAACTACATCTTTGGGTTGGATTTCTTCAGAAGTTTTAGCTTCTTTCAGTTTATCCAATACAAAATGTCTCGCATCTTCAAATTTGTCTTCTTCTAAAAGGTATTCGTAAGTTAGTTTACCAATGTCCAACTTGGAAGGAGGTAAGTCTAATTCTCGAACTACTTTGGCAATTTCAACGGTATCAAAAATACTAATAGGTTTGCCTACAAAATCGGCTGCATATTGATGCAAGTTGATAATGTCACTTACATTTTTGTCTAATAATTGATTTTTAAATAAAACCATTTCTATGGATTTGTCATACCATAAATCACTAACGATTTTAATTAATTTGACTCCCGCCCGTCGTCTATCTACCTGAGATGAGACTTCTTTTTGGTACAAAGCTGTGTTTTTCATACTTGAAAATTTGAAAAATTGAGTAGTTATTTTTTTAAATTTGGTGCAAAAATACCCATTTCAATCGATTTCGTAGACTATTTTTCATTTTTTTTCAAATAAAAAAAGCCAACTCAATGAATGAGCTGGCTTTCCTTGATTTTTAAGAATCGAATTAAATGATTATTCGAAATACTTCTCCATTTTTGTTGACCATTTCTAGTCTTACACTTTGACTTTCGTCTTTGCTATTTAAAAGTTTGGAAACTGATTCGATGTCTTTGGCTTTTACGTTGTCAATACTCAAAATAATATTTCCTTTTAATTCATCTGTGTATTGGACCAAATTTTCGTTATTGATAGATTTAATTTTTACTCCGTAATCCAAGTGAAATTTCTTTTTATCAGTGGCGTCAATATTTTCTAATTCAATTCCTTTGAACTCCGTACTAAAAAATTCGTTTTTACTCAAAATTACAGGTAGAGTTCTTTTACTTCCGTCTCTAATAATGGTTACATCCACTTTATCATTAGGTCTTTTAGTGTTAATATATCCAGATAAGTCAGCATAAGTAGCAATGTTTTGACTGTCTAATTTCACAATGATATCTCCCTTTGTAAGTCCAGCTTTCTCAGCTCCTGATTTTTTGGTTACATTTTTAATGTAAAATCCTTCTGTCTGGTTGATTCCTAATTCTTTAGAAACAGGGCCGTTCAATTCCCCACCTTCTACACCTAGAATTCCTCTTTGTACATTGCCATATTCCATAATGTCTTCGATAATTTTTCGAGCAATATTAGAAGGAACTGCAAATGAATATCCTACATAAGAACCTGTCATAGAAGAGATCATGGTATTGATTCCTATTAAATCTCCGCGGGTGTTTACTAAAGCACCACCACTATTTCCAGGGTTAACGGCAGCATCAGTTTGAATGAAGGACTGGATTCCACTTGTTCCAATATCTCTCGCTTTTGCCGAAACAATTCCAGCCGTTACTGTAGACGTTAAGTTGTATGGATTTCCTACGGCAAGAACCCATTCACCTACTTTTACGGAATCAGAATTTCCAAAAGCAGTATAAGGAAGCTTTTCGTCGGCATCAATTTTTAACAAAGCAATATCCATTTTAGAGTCGGTTCCTATCAGTTTTGCTTTGTATGTTTTTTTATTATTTAAGGTAATTTCAATTTCTGAGGCATCTTTAATTACGTGATTGTTGGTCACAATATAACCATCTTCTGAAATTATTACTCCAGATCCTGTTCCTACTTGCTCCTGGGTTTGCCCTCCTTTGTACCCGTAATAATATTCCAGCATAGGATTAGTAACGGTTTTGTATGAAACATTTTTTACATGGACTACAGAGTGAATTGTTTTCTCTGCCGCATCGGTAAAATCAAGTACATCTGGGGATAGGCCTACATTTTTGGTAAATGAGTTGTTTGCAAGGGTAGTTATGGAATGATTTGAGTTGGAAAAATAACCATTAGTGTCAAATAATAATTTGTAAGCCCCTAATGTTATGGCTCCGCTAAGCAGAGACACCAGTAATAGGTGTGAATATTTTTTCATAATAGAGTGTGTTTTACGTTATTTGTCTAGTAAAAATAAAGCTATTTTAGATTGTTAAAAAACAGTTTAACGCTCTTTAACAATGATTAACATTTCATTAATAGTTCGTACTTTTGTGAAACACAATTAAAAAAATAATGCAAATAGAATTTTATAAATACCAAGGAACCGGAAATGATTTTGTAATGATTGATAATCGTTCGAATACTTTTCCAAAAGAAAATATACAGTTGATTGCTCATTTATGTGACAGGCGTTTTGGAATTGGCGGAGATGGACTTATTTTATTAGAAAATGATCCTGAAGCCGATTTTAAAATGGTGTATTACAACTCAGATGGGAATCAAAGTACTATGTGTGGTAATGGAGGAAGATGTTTAGTGGCTTTCGCCCAACAGCTAAAGGTCATTAAAAACGATGCTACTTTTAACGCTATAGATGGTTTACATCATGCAAGTGTAGCAGAAGACGGAATTGTATCATTACAAATGATTGATGTTTTAGAGATCAAAGAAACTCCTGATTATTCTTTCCTGAATACAGGATCTCCACATCATGTTCAGTTAGTAGAGGACTTAGAACATTATAATGTAAAAGAAAATGGTGCTGCAATTCGATACGGTGATTTATATGGAAAAGCGGGTAGTAATATCAATTTTGTAAATAAAATTGATGATACTACTTTTTCGGTCCGTACTTATGAACGAGGAGTTGAAGATGAAACATTAGCTTGTGGAACTGGTGTGACTGCGGTTGCAATTGCGATGAATGCCAAAGGAGTTACTGATGCTACAACTATCGATTTGAATGTGGAAGGTGGAAAACTAGCCGTTTCTTTTGATAAAAAGAACAATGTATATACTAATGTTTTTCTAATAGGACCAGCCAAATTTGTTTTTAAAGGTGTTATTGAAATTTAATAAAAGCCTAAAACTTCAACTCACAAAATTTGTATGATAACTCTAAAAGGCGAAAATATATACATCCGCGCATTGGAACCTAATGATTTAGAGTTCATCTATGCCATTGAGAATGATCAGCGTATTTGGGAAGTAAGCAACACGCAAACTCCTTACAGTCGATTTTTAGTGAAGCAATACTTGGAGAATGCGCATCAAGATATTTATGAAGCCAAGCAATTGCGTTTGGCCATATGTCAAGACCAAGACTTTCCTGCATTGGGATTAATCGATTTATTTGATTTTGATCCAAAGAATAATAGAGCAGGAGTAGGGATTGTAATTCAAGGGCAGGAAAATCGAAAACAGAACATTGGGTCCGAAGCTTTGGAGCTTTTAATTCAGTATTCATTTCACCATTTAAATTTACATCAATTATATGCAAATATTGGGACTGAAAATAAATCTAGTATCGCTCTTTTTACTAAATTTGGATTCCAAAATATAGGTACAAAAAAAGATTGGAATCTGGTGAATGGTGTTTACAAAGACGAAGCCGTTTTTCAATTAATCAATAATCAACTTTAATATTTAAGTTTTGAATTTTAAAAAATATATTACCATCGCAGCTGTTGTTTTAGTAAGTGGATTAATCATTTACGGTTTTGTTTTGATGAGCCAAATTTTTGCTGCTAACACTAAGTTTTCAGATAAAGAAGTTTATGTTCATATCCCAACAAATGCAACGTATACTGATGTCAAAAAAATATTGGCAGATTATGTCGTAAATATCGACCGTTTAGAAATGGTAGCCAGTAAAATGAGTTATCCTGAAAATGTAAAATCGGGACGTTTTCTTTTTACTAAAGGGATGAATAGTTATGAATTAGTCAAATCTTTAAGAAGTAATGTTCCTGTAAAGTTGGCTTTTAATAATCAAGAGCGAGTGGAAAATCTTGCTGGTCGAGTAGGATCCCAAATTGAGGCGGACAGTTTATCATTATTAACTTCATTTAAAGATTCTATCTTCTTGAAAGAAAACGGATTTAATGAAGATAATGTTTTGGCCATGTTTATTCCTAATACCTATGAAACGTATTGGAACACATCTGCAGAGAAGTTTCGAGATAAGATGATTAAAGAATACCGTAATTTTTGGAATAAAGAAAGAGTTGCTAAAGCAGAAAAACAAGGTTTAAACCCAATTGAAGCTACAATTTTAGCTTCTATCGTACATAAAGAATCGGTTAAAAAAGATGAAAGACCAAGAATTGCAGGAGTTTACTTAAACCGTTTGCGATTGGGCATGCCGCTTCAAGCGGATCCCACAGTAATTTTTGCTATCAAGAAAAAAGACGATGACTTTAATCAAGTAATTAAAAGAGTGTTTTTTAAAGACTTGACTATGTCTTCTCCTTATAATACCTATGTCAATATTGGACTTCCTCCTGGTCCTATTGCAATGCCCGACATTACAGCTCTAGAAGCAGTATTGGATCCAGAAAAGAATGATTTTATTTATTTTTGTGCTAGTGTAGAACGTTTTGGATACCATGAATTTGCTGCGACTTTGCCTGAGCATAATAAAAATGCTAAAAAATATTCGGATTGGATCAACAGCCAAGGAGTAAAAAGATAGGTTTGAAATATAAAGCTATTTTTTTTCTGATGTTTTTTTTGGTAAGTGGACTGCGTGATGCAGATGCTCAAAGTAAATTCGATCGTTTTTTAAAACCTTCGGACACTTTAAATATAAAAAGACAAAATACAGTTATTCTTTCAGAATCAATATTGGCCTCTGCAGCATTAGTAGGCCTAAACCAGCTATGGTATGCCGATTATCCAAGATCTAATTTTCATTTTATAAATGATAATGCGGAATGGCTTCAAATGGATAAAATAGGACATTTCTATTCTTCGTATCAATTGGGAAGGATGGGAAGTGAAATGCTACAATGGAGTGGAGCTAGTAAAAAGAAGCAATTGCTATATGGTGCTGGTTTAGGATTTGCATTTTTAACGGCTGTTGAGGTTTTAGATGGCTATTCTTCTGAATGGGGAGCATCACCTGGAGATGTTATAGCAAATGCTTCTGGAACGGCTTTATATGTTTCCCAAGAGTTATTATGGAATGAACAACGTATTATACCAAAATTCTCTTTTCACACCACACAATTTGCCCAATATAGGCCCAACGTTTTAGGAAGCAACTTAGCGGAGCAGATCCTTAAAGATTATAACGGTCAAACGTATTGGCTTTCGGTTAATTTATATTCTTTTTCCAAAGGTTCTAAAATACCAAAATGGCTCAATCTCGCAATGGGTTATGGAGCGGATGGAATGGTGAGTGGAAATAGCGAAAATTCTGATAAATTACTCCTTCCGAAAACAGAGAGATTCAGACAGTTTTATTTGAGTTTTGACGTTGACCTGACGAAAATTGAAACAAAATCTCATTTTTTGAAGACTTTTTTTTCTGTTTTTAATACGCTTAAAATTCCAGCTCCAACGATTGAATACTCAGTTAACGAGGGTTTTAGAGGACGAATTTTATATTTTTAAAAATTTAATAGGTTGATTTTCAGCTTTATAAAATTTATTGTATCTTTGCACGCAGAAATTTCTTAACGGGACAGCGTTTTGAAGAAAAACAATTTATGGTAAAGAAGTGGTATTTTTATACAAGTTTGGCGATTATTATAGCCTTTTTAAGTGCGGGTTTTAAACCTCTTAAAATAGAAAAAAATGATTGGTTTCTAATAAAAAACACGGATGGAACACGATACTTATATCCATCCATAGAACAAGAAGATTATATCAATTTAAATTTCCCTTTTACTGGAAATTTATTTATTGGTTTTAAGGAAGCACTTGGTTTCAAAGAATCAGAAGGGAAGTACAAAAAAATCAATTCTCTCGGTTATTTAGGTAAATACCAATTTGGTATAGAAACCTTAAGATCTGTTGGTGTGAAGGATAGTATTTTATTCCTAAAAAGCCCCAAATTACAAGAAAGAGCCTTTGTGGCACTTTTATCAAAAAACAAATGGATATTACAAGATATCATCGAAAAGTATGATGGTAAAGTAGTTAATGGAATTTTGGTAACAGAATCAGGAATTTTGGCGGCTGCACATCTTGGTGGAGCAGGTTCTGTAAGAAGATACTTTAAGCACAATGGGAAGAAATTTATTAAAGATGCTTATGGTACTTCAATTAGAAGTTATATGAAAGCATTTGGAGGATATGACACTTCATTTATTGTAGCTAATGTGAATGCAGTAGCAAGCTTAAATTAAATAATATAACGATAAAATAAAAATGGCAGCCCAATTTTTTTTGGTCTGCCATTTTTTTATTTAGCTTTCAATATTTCGCCATTGGAACGAACTAACAATTTCATTTTTTGTTTGCCTTTTTCAATCTTTAGATTATATTGTTTTTTAACAATATCCCCTTCTTCTTGAGAATATAAGTACTTATCGTTGACAATATTCCAACCGGGATAGGTTTTATATATTGAATAAATTACTTCATTAGGCAATCTTACATTTTGGTAATTTTCTACAACTCGAACTAATTTTCCTTTTTCATCATAAGTAGCTGATAAAGATCCATTTTTTGTTTCCATCAATACCAAATAGTTTTCATATCCCTCATAATCTTTCCCAATGTCATAAGCAATAAATTTTTGTTCCATATTTCTAACGTCTTGGTCGGGATGATTGTCTGGAATGTAAACAGAAAAATCAGAACCAATTCGTTTAATTACCACTGCGGGTAATTCTTCAACACTAACCTTTCCTTTTTCTGTATCTTGCGAATAAACGGAAAAAGATAGGCCTACAACTAATAACATAATAATAAATGATTTCATAATATTTAGTTTTTAAATTAATATTTATATATACATAATATTATAGGTTAATTCAATGCTGAGGTCTTTTTAAATCGTTGATAATCATATAAGTAATCTTCTTAAAGGTAGTTTTTTTTTATCTAATTTCTGTTAATTTAATCCGTATCTTATGTTAATAAAATTGGTTTCTACTTCTTTTTTTTATTAAGAATTGTCATCTTTTGGATAAATTAAATTATATTTTCTATACTGTAATAGGTATTATTTTAGGAGCAAATTGAAGCGCTATTTATTCATCATTGATGATAGTTAAAACAAAAAAAGCTGCTCTTTTTTAAGAACAGCCAAATGATTTTATATTTTTTAAACTTAGATACCTGCAATAATTTTACCGTCTGGATGAACCGTTAATTTACGTGTTTCATTTCCTTTTTTAATTTTTAAATGATATTGTTTTTTTTGAATATCTCCTTCTTTTTGTGAGTATAAATATTTATCATTTACAATCTGCCATCCAGGATAGTTTTTGTAAACAGAGAAAATTACTTTACTAGGTAGCTTTACATTCTTGTAATTTTCCACCACACGAATTAATTTCCCTTTTTCATTATATGTTGCTGCCAATGAGCCATCTTTTACTTCCATTACGACTAAATATGTTTCATAACCTTCATAGTCTTTACCCAAGTCGTAAGCAATAAATTCATCTTCAAGTTTCCTAATGGTATTGTCAGGATTACGGTCTGGTAAATAAACTGAAAAATCTGTTCCTGCACTTTTGATAACAACTGCTGGTAAATTTTCTACTTTATAACTTACATCTTCAGTATCATCATTCATTATATCCTGTGAATAGGACAAACTTGTTATTCCAAATGCAAACATGGCAATAATATACGCTTTCATAATAGTTGATTTTTAATTGATTAATAATTAGTAGTAGAATTAAATTAGTAAGGCTTGTTGTTTTCTTCCCCTTTTTATTAGTATAATTTAATCTACACTTTTTAATAAAATAACAGTTAAGACTTGGAGCATACAATTAGTTCAGTTGCCTAATTAGGTAAAGTTATTTATTTTTTTAGTACTTGATAGTTAAGGTTTTACGTAAATTTTGTTAATAATAGAAGTCTGTATTGCCATATATTTAATAGGAAGGGTTCCTTTTTTTTAATTAGATAAAATACGCTTTAAAATAAAAAACACCAACATAAAGTTGGTGTTTTACTATTATATGATTTATCTATTATTATTATTATTATTTATTACCCTATCAGAATTTCTAATATTTTAATAGCAGCTTCGCTAATTTTTGTCCCAGGTCCAAATACAGCTACTGCACCAGCATCAAATAAAAATTGATAATCTTGTGCCGGAATCACACCACCTACGACTACCATTATATCTTCACGACCATATTTTTTAAGCTCTTCTATCACTTGTGGAACTAGAGTTTTGTGGCCTGCAGCCAATGAGGAAACACCAAGAATATGTACATCATTTTCTATGGCTTGTTTTGCAGCTTCGGCAGGAGTTTGAAATAACGGACCAATATCCACATCAAAACCTACATCAGCGTAACCTGTGGCTACTACTTTTGCACCGCGATCGTGCCCATCTTGTCCCATTTTGGCAATCATGATTCTAGGACGACGACCTTCTTGTTTGGCAAAGGTATCGGCTAGCTGTTTTGCTTTTTCAAAACTTTTATCGTCTTTAATTTCTTTACTATACACGCCACTAAAGGATTTAATTTGTGCTTTATACCTTCCAAAAACAGTTTCTAAGGCATCACTAATTTCGCCTAGCGTAGTTCTGTTTCTTGCAGCTTCTACTGCGATTTCCAGTAAATTGCCTTCACCAGTTTGAGCACAAAGGATTAATTTTTTAATTGATTCTTGTACCTTATTAGTATCTCTTGTTGCTTTTATACGATCGAGTTGTTCCAATTGTTGCTTTCGCACCATCTGGTTATCGACATCTAGAATTTGTAAAGGATCTTCTTTGTCCAAGCGGTATTTGTTGACCCCTACAATTATGTCCTGTCCACTATCAATGCGGGCTTGTTTTCTAGCCGCTGCTTCTTCTATTCTTAGTTTAGGAATCCCTGCTTCAATCGCTTTGGTCATTCCTCCCAATTCTTCTACTTCTTCAATAAGTTTCCAAGCACTTTGGACAATCTCATCGGTCAAGCTTTCTACGTAATAACTACCTGCCCATGGATCTACAGTTTTTGTAATTTTGGTTTCTTCTTGTAAAAATATTTGTGTATTTCGAGCAATTCTTGCCGAAAAATCAGTTGGCAAAGCAATCGCTTCATCCAAAGCATTAGTATGTAGTGATTGTGTTCCTCCAAAAGCGGCTGCCGATGCTTCAATACACGTACGCGCTACATTATTAAAAGGATCTTGTTCTGTTAAACTCCAGCCACTTGTTTGGCAATGGGTTCTTAATGCTAATGATTTATCATCTTTTGGATTAAACTGTTTTACTAGTTTGGCCCATATCATTCGTCCAGCACGCATTTTAGCAATTTCCATGAAGTGATTCATTCCAATCGCCCAGAAAAAAGATAAACGAGGGGCAAACTCATCAATTTTCATTCCCGTTGCTAGTCCAGTGCGAATGTATTCCAATCCATCAGCCAATGTGTAAGCCAATTCAATATCGGCAGTAGCACCTGCTTCTTGCATGTGATATCCCGATATAGATATCGAGTTGAATTTTGGCATTTTCTTGCTTGTAAATTCAAAAATATCGGCAATGATTTTCATGGATGGAGTTGGTGGGTAGATGTAAGTGTTACGCACCATAAACTCTTTTAGAATATCATTTTGTATCGTTCCTGAAAGTAATTCAGGTTTTACCCCTTGTTCTTCGGCTGCCACAATGTAAAAAGCCATAATGGGTAATACTGCACCATTCATAGTCATGGAAACTGACATTTCATCCAATGGAATTTGATCGAATAATACTTTCATATCCTCAACCGAATCTATTGCCACACCCGCTTTTCCTACATCTCCCACAACACGTTCATGGTCTGAATCATATCCGCGATGCGTGGGTAAATCAAATGCGATGGATAATCCTTTTTGACCAGCAGCAAGATTTCGTCTGTAAAAAGCATTACTTTCCTCTGCAGTTGAAAAACCGGCATATTGACGAATTGTCCATGGTCTGCGCACATACATCGTAGTGTATGGTCCGCGCAAATTTGGCGCAAAGCCAGCTCCAAAATCTAAATGCGCTAGATTTTCAATATCCTTTTCAGAATAGGTTGGTTTGAGTTCGATTCCCTCTGCCGTTAAGAAATTTTCTGACGATGAATTTTGAGGGTCATCATTTGTCTTTTTACTTTCTAATTTAATATGTTTGAGGTCATTTCTTATCATTTTGACTCTAATTTTTATGCGTTTTTAATTGATTCCTTTTATTGAAAAATTACTCTAATGCGAGACGTTCCTGTTCCGTTTTCTCGGCAAGGCGTTTTTCTATAATAGGGGTTATCAACGTTTTTCTTGGATTGATTTTTACAAATGGATAAAGTTCTAAATCCTGTTTCATGTGATCTTCTTTGTTTGGGTATTTATTGGTACCTAACAATACTTCTTTTCCTGAGTCAAAAAGATCTTGCTCTTTATCAGCACTTTCCTGAATTTTTCTTTTAATGATTCCTTCATTCAATTGTTTTAGAAAACCACCATTGGATTCGATGTCTTTAAACAAAGTCAACGATTTTTCGGCCAGTTGATTGGTGAGTGTTTCTATATAATAACTTCCATCAGCGGGATTATTTACTTTATCAAAATAGCTTTCATTTTTTAATACTAACAGCTGATTTCGAGCAATGCGATCTCCAAACTCATTGTCTTTATGGTACAAAGAATCATAAGGTAAGTTAGCAATAGTATCCGCACCACCAATAATTGCCGACATACATTCGGTTGTGGTACGTAACATGTTTACATTATAATCATAAATGGTTTTGTTTCGTTTTGTGGGTGTAACAAAGAGATGACAATCTAAGTTGTGATTATATTCTTTTGCAATTAGCTTAAATAAAAGGCGTAGTGCACGTAGTTTTGCAATTTCAAAAAAGTAATTGGTACCTACTGCAACTTCAAAAACGATGGGTTGATTGATAATAGGAATCCTATTAAAATATTCATTGGCATGCGCTAAACTATAAGCAATTTGCTGTACCATATTGGCACCTGCATTTTGATATAAACTAGTGTCAATGCTTAATACCGAATGATTTGGTACGGCAGTAGTAATTAAATTGAGCGTATCAAAATTGGTTTTATCCTTAGTTGTAAACCAGTTTCCGTCTTTGGCTAATTGTCCTATTGGATCTAAATTGATAAATACAACTGCCTTTTTTTGTATTGCTATTGTATTGATTTTAGCTACGAAATCGATTGAAATAAAGTTTAAATTAAAGTAAACAAAAACATTTTCTAATGGTAAGTTTTCTAAAAGTTTAGTAATGTCAATAGTATCATTTTCAATAGTAAAACGAAGACTTTCAGCACCTCTATTTAAAGAATCTAAAGCTCTTTCTATTGATTTCTCAATATCAAAAACAAATATATTTTGGCAAATTTTAAAGTTGGAAGCCTTTGTGGTTATTGGAAAAGCTTTGGTAAATTCATCTTTGTGATAAAAAGGTTTCACCTTAATATCTTCTGGAGAATTCCATATTAAGGTATCATTATAATCGGCACCTTTAAGTTCAAACTGGATTTTTTGTTTCCATTGTTTGGAAGAAACAGGATCGAAATCTTCAAATAGATTAGTAGCCATTTTAATTTTTGGTTTTTATAATTCAGGGTTTATTGCTGTTCTCTATACTGTCACCTTCAAATTCAATTAGATAAATGTCCTCGCTGTCTTTTTTCATATAGTAATTCTCACGAGCATATTTTTCTATTTGTTCTGGGTTTTTAAGTTCTTTAATTTGTTCTTCGTCTTTTTTTATTTCCTCTTGATAATATTCTTTATTATCCTCAAGTTCATTAATTTGAGTGTCTAGAAATCGATGGTCAAAATAGGAATAGTTGTCCAAAAAAACCATCCAAGTTGAAAAGAAAAGCAATACCCAAATGTATTTATTACTTAAAAATTTAAACCAAGGTTTGTCTTTATGTGGATTTGTCATTTCTTTTTTTTTAAAGTCCTTATTAAACGAATAGCCAATGTTTTATTAACATAACTAAAGTTGAAAACGTAAAATAATGCTTAGTTTATGCCTTCCGTTGCAATTAAATTCTAGAATCCTATATTCTGATAAAATTACAATAAAATTATAGAATTCTTTGATTTATTACTGCCCGAACTACATCAATAGCTACTGTATTGTATTTGTCATTAGGAATGATAATATCCGCAAATGCTTTTGTGGGTTCTATAAATTGCTCATGCATGGGTTTTAATGTTGTTTGATAACGGTTTAAAACTTCTTCCATATCTCGACCTCTTTCAGCAATATCACGTTTCATTCGACGGATTAATCTTTCATCAGAATCAGCGTGAACATAAATCTTTACATCAAATAAATCTCTTAATTCTGGATTTGCCAAAATTAAAATACCCTCCACAATCATCACTTTTCGAGGATGTGTAAAAACAGTATCATCGCTTCGATTGTGCGTCACAAAAGAATACACGGGTTGATTGATGTTATTTCCTTCTTTTAATTCTTTAAGATGTGTGACTAATAACTCGAAATCAATTGCACGTGGATGATCAAAATTGATTAGTGCTCTTTCATCGAATGAAAGACCGTGATTTTCCTTGTAATATGAATCTTGTGAAATAATTCCTACCTCTGTTTCGGGTAATTCATTCATGATTTGATGAACTACGGTTGTTTTTCCGCTTCCAGTTCCACCTGCAATTCCTATAATAAGCATATAATAGTTGAGTTATTTATTGATGAAGCAAAAATAGGAATTTATAGATTGAAAATAGAGAATTGCTAAATTAGAATTAGTATTTATTAATTTTTTTAAACTAAAAATGGAAATCCGTATTATTCATTATAGATTAAATAGCTAATTTTTAGTTTGACCGAAGAGATACTCAGTTATAATGCCAATTTACCCACCAGTTTTTGAATTAATTTAGTACCTTTAATTTCCTAAAAATAATACTTTGTATACTCAAATCAATAAAAATATAAGCCGTTATGTCACTTTTGAAAAAGAGGAATTAAGCATTTTTAATTCTTTATTAGAAAATAAAAAAATTCCAAAAAAGACAATTCTTTTACATGAAGGTGAAAAATGCAATTTTGAAGCTTTTGTTGTAAAAGGTTGTGTTCGCAAGTATTATATAGATTCCAATGGTATAGAAGTGATTTTGCAATTAGCAATTGAAAATGCTTGGGTAAGTGATATTTCATTTAGTATTTATGAGGACAGTCCCAGTGATGTATTTATTGAAACCTTAGAAGATTGCGAATTTTTTATGTTCAATCCCGAATCTAAAGAGGTGTTATTTGCAAAGGCACCAAGATTTGAAAGGGCTTTCCGTATATTAATGCAACGCAATCTAGCAGTAACGCAAAAACGATTGTTTAATGCTATTTCTAAAACTGCAACAGATAAATATCTGGAGTTTTTAGATAAATATCCTACACTTTCTCAGCGTGTAGCGCAACATTATATCGCTTCCTTTTTAGGGATATCTCCTGAGTTTCTAAGTAAAATTAGAACAAAACTCGCTAAAAATTAATTTCAACTATTTTCATTTCTTGTCCTAGTTCAATGCTTTAGTTTCTTTTTAGTCGCAACTTTGTATCATAATAATTAACAAAAGCGAAAATGGAAAATACAAATAGTACTAAAGAAGGTTTGATTTCAAATTCTATTTTACATAAAGCAAATACCAGAGGACATGCTAATCATGGATGGTTAGAGTCATTTCATACTTTTAGTTTTGCGGGTTATCACAATCCGGAACGTATGAATTTTGGTGTATTGCGCGTTTTGAATGATGATAGAGTGAGTCAAGGAATGGGTTTTGGAAAACACCCACACGATAATATGGAAATTATTTCTATCCCACTCGAAGGAGATTTAGAACATAAAGACAGTATGGGAAATACTACTGTAATTAAAGAAGGAGATATTCAAGCGATGAGTGCAGGAACTGGGATTTTTCACAGTGAGTATAATAAAAATAAAGACCAGTTGGTTAAGTTTTTGCAAATTTGGATTTATCCAAATAAAAAAAATGTAACACCTCGTTACGACCAAATCACTTTGGACTTGAAAGATCGTCACAATAATCTACAACAAATTTTATCTCCAAATCCAGAAGATGAAGGCGTTTGGATTCATCAAGATGCTTGGTTTCATATTGGAAAATTTGATAAAGGTTTTTCGACTTCATACCAATTAAAGAAAGCAGGAAACGGTATTTATGCTTTTGTTTTAAAAGGAGACTTTACTATTGGTGGTATTACTTTAAATGAGCGTGATGGTCTGGGAATAACTGATACGGATTCATTCAATCTTATTGCTAATTCTGATAATGCCGAAATTCTTTTGATGGAAGTACCCATGAAATTATAATTAGTTACTAAATAAATTAAATAATTAAAAATAATACTATTATGTCAACAACAAAATGGGCAATTGACCCAACACATTCAGAAATTGGGTTTAAAGTGAAACACATGATGTTTACTACTATTTCAGGTAAATTTACAAAATTTGATGCGTCAATCGAATCCAATGATTCGAATTTCGAAAATGCAAAAATTGAATTTACCGGAGCAATCGATTCAATTGCAACTGGTAATGCGGATAGAGATACCCATTTATTAAGTGCTGATTTTTTTGATGCAGGGCAATTTCCAACAATTAAATTTTCGGCAACTTCATTCTCTAAAATTAATGAAGGGGAATATGAATTGGTAGGTGATTTAACAATGCATGGGGTAACAAAATCAGTAAAGCTACCAGCAGAATTTAGTGGATTAATGAAAGACCCTTGGGGAAATACAAAATTAGCTCTTTCATTAGAAGGTAAAATTAATAGAAAAGATTGGGGATTAACTTGGAATTCAGCTCTTGAAACTGGTGGTGTACTAGTTGGTGAAGAAGTTAAATTGGCAATAGAACTTCAATTTATAAAAGAATAATCGGTTTTTAGCATAACCTCAGGTACTTCATGTAGTTGAGGTTTTTTTTAGATAAAGTTATGGGAAATATAAATATTCTATACGTAGGCAGAAATTTTGAGATATTACGTACGGTAGTCCGATTAATTAATGCAAATGCTGATTGGTCTGGGATTGGTGTTTTGAATGATGAAGAAGCTAAAGTTCTTTTTCAAGAAAAAAAATTCGAAATAGTTTTATTGGGACCTGGAATTACTGAAGAAAGCGAAACCCATTTGCGTTTGTTTTTTAGGAAACAAAATTCTAATACTGCAGTGGTACAGCATTACGGGGGAGGTAGCGGATTATTGAAAACAGAGATTTTGATGGCTTTGAATGCCTAATTATAAAAAAAGAGCGCTAATTAATTAGCGCTCTTTTTATATAATAATTTTGATTTTAGTTATTTATTCTTTTTTGCTTTAATCATCATTTCAAGTTGGTCCCATAATTCTTCTGGAATGGCTTCCAACAAATTAAACTGTCCAGCACCTTTAAGCCATTCACCACCATCAATTACAACTACTTCCCCATTTACATAGGCTGAAAAATCAGAAACCATATAGGCAGCTAAGTTGGCTAACTCTTGATGATCTCCCACACGCTTTAACGGCACTTTTTTAGCCATATCAAATTTTTCGGCAAGATCTCCAGGTAATAATCGATCCCAGGCTCCTTTAGTAGGAAATGGTCCTGGTGCAATTGCATTAGTTCGGATGCCATATTTTGCCCATTCTACAGCCAGACTTCTGGTCATAGCTAATACTCCAGCTTTGGCAGTGGCACTTGGCACAACATAAGCCGATCCTGTCCATGCGTAGGTAGTTACAATATTTAAAACAGTTGATGATGTTTGTTTGGTATCTATCCAATGTTTTCCAAAAGCAAGTGTACAGTTTTTAGTTCCTTTTAAAACAATATCAATTACGGTATCAAATGCATTAGTAGATAATCTTTCGGTAGGAGAGATGAAGTTTCCTGCAGCATTATTTAAAAGGACATCTACTTTTCCAAAAGCTTTCAAGACACCTTGCAGCATGTTTTCGACTTCTTCATAATGACGTACATCACACTGTAAAGGCAAACAGGTTCCACCTGTTTCTAATTCTAATTCAGAGGCTGTATTTTTTAATTTCTCTAGGTCTCTTGACGTAATTGCTACTTTTGCACCTAGTTCTAAGAAATATTTTGTCATTGCTTTACCTAAACCGCTTCCTCCTCCGGTTACGACTATAACTTTGCCTTTTAATGCATCATCGCGTAACATTTTATCTGTATAACCCATGATATAATTTTTTTATTGTAAATATAACAAATTAAATAGTATGCATGCATATAAAATCAAGTAATTGACTACACCTAAATTGCACATAGTTTTTTTGCCGCTTTTTCTAAAGTCGCATTGTCTTTTGCAAAACAAAAACGAATGAGGTGATGGGCTATGTTGTTTTCATAAAAAGTAGAGATGGGTATTGCCGCCACCCCATGCTCTGTGATTAATCTTTTGCAAAAATCAACATCGTTTTCATTTGATATAGAAGCATAGGATGCAACTTGAAAATAAGTGCCTTCGCAAGGCAGTAATTTAAAACGACTCTCTTTTAATAAAGCGCTAAAATAATCCCGTTTTTCAATATATAATTGACTTATTTCTTCAACAGATACTAAGTCTAAATAGTTGCTAATAGCCACCTGACAAATGCTATTCACACTAAAAACTAAAAATTGATGCACTTTCTTGATTTCTTTCATCAAATGTTCAGGAGCAATGAGATAGCCTATTTTCCAACCAGTAACATGGAAGGATTTTCCAAAAGAAGAAATTATTATGCAACGATTTAATAATTTTTCACGTGTATGAGCTGAAATATGTTTTTTTTCAAATGTGATGTATTCATACACTTCATCTGAGAGAACAATCATTTCAGGATATTTTTGTAATATATTTTCTAATGCTTCAAAATCAGAATGAATCCAAATTTTCCCAGTTGGATTATGCGGATTATTGACAATAATCATTTTTGTTTTTGAAGAACACGCATTTTCTATCTTTTCCCAGTTGGGAGTATAATTATCATTAAGAGGAACTCGCACTGGTTTTGCATTACATAAAAGAACTGGCGCTTCATAACAATCATAGCTAGGGTCTAAGATAATGACTTCATCATTAGATTTAATTAAAGCTTGAATGGTGGTAAAAATACCCTGGGTCGCACCAGCAGTAACAAGAATTTCAGTGTCTGTTCGAATGGTTCTTTTATAAGAACGGTAGGTTTGTTGAGCAATTTTGGTTAACAATGGAGGATAACCTGCCATTGGTAAATATTGATGTACATTTTCACTGGCTAACTGAGCTACAATAGTAGTCAAACGCTCGTCTACAGGAAAATTAGGGAAGCCTTGTGAAAGGTTGACAGCATCATATTCTGTTGCCATTTTAGACATTACTGTAAAAATACTTGTACCAATGTTGGGGAGTTTTGACATGCTTCTTTTTTTAATGATCTAAAAGTAAGTATTTGATTTGAGTTTAGAAATACATTTTTCGGATTCATTTTTTTGTAATCGACATTGTATTTATTTAAAACGGAAACACAAAGTAAAGTACTTTGTTAGGAGTACTTTACTTTGTGTTTTTATGATATTGTTTTATTTTTTTGGTTTAGGCATATCAGAGTTTCCCATGTCTCGAATACAAATGTATTTGCCGTCTTTTTTTTCAAATAGGCTGATGAAGTTGCCGCTCATGATTTTTGCATCAGTGGAATCTTTGACCTCATAGCCGCCAATTTCTACCACTTGATTGGCATCATTTGAAACATGAACTTCTTTAGTTTCAAAACTGATTTTGGCTCCTTTTGGAAAAGTTTTTAAATCCTCTTTTATTGAAGCTTGAATGGCAGCTTTCCCTTCTAAAGGTTTTTTTTCATTTGAAAAACTGATGGCATCATCTGCGTAATACATGATGTTATCGGTGCTTCTCGCATTAAAGTTAGTTGCAAATGCATCTTCCATCGACTGAATTTCGGTTTTGATTGCGTCTTTGTCAATTACGGCCATGGGTGCCTCTTTTTTTTGATTACAGGCTATCAGTAAAGACATAGTAACCAACATTAATCCTCCTTTTAAAATCTTGTTTTTCATAATTAAATTTTTTTAAATTTATAATGATGATTTTTGGTTAAGATAAGGGGATATTAAATTTAAGTATAAAATATTGATTATCAGTGTTTAATATTAATTTTTTGATAATAAAATGAATTTTATGCCATTTAATATTATAAATTAAAAAGTGCTAAGACTATTATTAATAAAAACCAAAAATCCATTTCCGTACAAAGCAGTTACTTTATAGGAAAATGGATATGGTTTTGAGATTTCTATTATATAAAAAAGTTTATAGTTTAAAAATTACATTTTATGAATAATAAAAATAGTAGGACGTTTATGTAAATCAATCGTTTCTTTTTTCCAAGCCGCAATTTTCTTAGTCTTGATGTATTCTGTTGGTAATGTAATGTCTGTAGCGATACATAAGTGTGTTTCAGGATGCAAGGTCAGTAATAAATCTTCGAGTAATTTATTGTTGCGATAAGGGGTTTCAATAAATATTTGTGATTGATTTTTTTCGAAAGAAATTCGTTCTAAAGTTTTAAAACTGGCTCTTTTCTCGTCTTTTTCAATAGGTAAATACCCGTGAAAGGTAAAGCTTTGACCATTCATTCCTGAAGCCATCATGGCTAATAGAATAGAAGAGGGGCCAACTAAGGGAACTACTTGAATTCCTTTTTCATGTGCTAGTTTTACGATAACAGCACCAGGATCAGCAACACCAGGGCAACCGGCCTCACTCATTAATCCCATGTTTTTACCTTCTAGTAATGGTTTGATAAAATCAAGATGTTCTTTTACTTCAGTGCGTTTGTTTAGAGTAAACAAAACTAAGTCCGATTGTTTCTTTTCGGGATTAACTTCTTTAATCGATTTTCGAGCTGTTTTGTCGTTTTCTACAATATAATGGTCAATAAAATCGATGGTCCTTTTAACAGTTTGAGGCAAAACATCCATTGGGTCGCAATCCCCCATTGTGGTTGGGATTAAATAGAGTTTTCCTAGTAAAGTATTTGGTTTCATTTTGATCGATTTATGTTTTTAATCTAATTTAGAAATGCAAAGAACGGCATTAATAAAGAAATGAATTTGTTTTGCGGGTAAAATAGGACTCCTAAAATTATGAGTGGGTCTCTTTAATTTTTGTAGCTATAATTTCGCAAACTTCATTTAGCATATTATAAACGATATCAAATCCATTGGGCATACCAAAATAAGGATCAGGTACATCTACATTTTCGTTGGGGTACAATTCGTTCAAAATGATTTGTACTTTATTCTTTTGTTCTTGAGTTTTAGATAATTCGATTACATCGTCATAATTGGATTTGTCCATGACATAGATGTAATCATAAGTTTCAAAATCAGAAGTATTGAATTGTCTTCCTTTTTGTTTTGAAATATCTAGTTTGTACTTTTTTGCTATAGCAATGGAGCGAGAATCTGGAGCGTGGCCAATATGCCAAGAACCAGTTCCTGCAGAATCTACTGTAAATTTTTCTTTTGGAAGTTTAGAAGCTAAGATACCTTCTGCCAACGGTGATCGACAAATATTGCCCAAACAAACCATTAAAATTTTTACGGGCATGATGCGTTTATAACGTTAATTTTTTATGGATATCTTCAACAAATTTTTTGAATTGTTTATCGGTTGCCACAAGATTGTCAACTGTTTTGCAAGCGTGTAATACTGTTGCGTGATCACGATCTCCAATTTGAGAACCAATATTGGCTAAGGACGCTTTAGTGAATTTTTTAGCAAAAAACATAGCCAGTTGTCTCGCCTGTACCACGTGTCTTTTTCTAGTTTTTGATTGTAATGTTTCTAAATCCAATTGGAAATAATCAGAAACAATTTTTTGAATGTAATCAATAGAAATTTCGCGTTTTACATTTTTCACAAATTTCTCTACCACACTTTTGGCTAATTCAATAGTAACCTCTTTTTTATTGAAAGAAGATTGTGCAATTAAGGAAATAATTGCTCCTTCTAATTCACGCACATTTGATTTAATGTTGCGTGCTACATATTCAATAATTTCTTCTGGAATCTCCACACCATCCCGATATAGAATGTTTTTCAAGATTGAAATTCTAGTTTCGTAATCTGGTTGGTGTAATTCAGCAGACAATCCCCATTTGAAACGAGATAATAAGCGTTGCTCAATATCTTGCATATCAACCGGTGCTTTGTCTGATGTAAGAATTACTTGTTTTCCATTTTGGTGTAAATAGTTGAAGATGTGGAAAAAGACATCTTGTGTTCCTGATTTACCCGAAAGGAATTGTACATCATCAATAATTAAAACATCGATCAATTGATAGAAGTGAATGAAGTCATTTCTATTATTTTTCTTAACGGAATCAATATATTGTTGTGTGAATATTTCGGCAGAAATGTATAAAACAGTTTTGTCTGGGTATTTGTCTTTGATTTCAACTCCTATAGCATGCGCTAAGTGTGTTTTACCAAGTCCTACGCCACCAAAAATCAATAACGGGTTAAATGATGTTCCTCCAGGTTTATTGGCAACAGCCATGCCCGCTGAGCGAGCTAGCCTATTAGAATCTCCTTCAAGGAAATTATCAAAACTATAGTTGGCATTAAGTTGGGATTCAATTTTTAAATTTCTAATTCCTGGGATTACAAAAGGATTTTTTAATTCTGGATCTAAGTTTTTAAAAGGGGCGTCAACATTTTGTGGTTTCATTGGAGCCCGGTTGGCACTTGGTAATTGTTCCGTAAACGGTTGTTTATTACCATAAGTGTTTTCCATCTTAATTTTATAAAGTAACTTTGCGTTTTTACCAAGTTCCTTAGTTAAGGCAACTTTTAATAATTTCACATAGTGTTCTTCTAACCATTCGTAGAAAAATTTACTTGGAACTTGAATATATAATGCGTTATCGGTAAGTTCAACTGATTTGATCGGTTCAAACCAAGTTTTGAATGCTTGATCTTGAATGTTGTCTTTTATAAAAGACAAACAGTTTTCCCATACTGATTGAGCAGTTTTGTTCATAAATTCTATGTAAATTATTTTATTTAGTAATCGTTGTCTTATTAAATATTATCAAAAAAGATGATATTTTTCGGGGTAACAAATATGTGAACAAATTTCTGTAAAAAAAAATAATTAGGGGTTGATTTTGAAGAAATATTGTTGTAAGTAGGTATTGAATGTTAAAATAATAATGTTAAAATAATAAAATTCATAATGAAAGTACACGAATTTACAGTACGGGTTAGATACTCAGAAACGGACCAAATGGGGGTTGTTTATCATGGTAATTACGCGCAGTATTTTGAGATGGGACGCGTGGAATGGCTAAGAAACCTTGGGGTTTCGTATAAATGGATGGAAGAAAATGGCATAATGCTTCCTGTGGTATCTTTGAATATAAATTACAAAAAACCAGCCCGATATGATGATCTCTTAACTGTTAAAACTATTTTTAAAAGTCAGACTTCCGTTAAGATAGAATTTGACTATGAGATATATAATGAAAAAATGGAGTTATTAACAATTGCGAGCTCAATTTTGGTTTTTGTTGATATGAAAACGACTCGCCCCACACTTCCACCAGACTATGTAAAAGAAAAGTTATTACGAATTTAAAATTATTAGAATTGTATTATAATTATTCCTTAATTTTAATATCTATTTCATATAACGAATTAAAAATGTCGAAAATTGTTTCGGCATTTTTTTTACGTGTTTTTATTTCAATTGTTCCAATTGGTAATCCAGTTTCTTCATTTAGTTCCATTTCTTGAGAAACAATATCAAGCTTTTTTTCTTTAATTACCCGCATGACTTTATTCATGTTTTTATAATCGAATGAAATTAGATAATGTATATCTATCGTTTTTTCAAATATGGTACAATTTTCAAGTGTAATCTGTGCTGTTGTTTTATAAGCTGAGATTAAGCCTCCTACTCCTAATTTTGTTCCTCCAAAAATTCGAACCACAACAATCAATGTATTTGTTACATCAAAGGATTGTATTTGTCCATAAATAGGCATTCCTGCGCTATTACTTGGTTCTCCATCATCATTTGCTCTATAGGACAGCATATCGGTGCCTAATTGATATGCATAACAAAAATGGCCTGCATTTGGATGTTTTTTTCTAAGAACGTCAATTAATGGTTTTACTTCCTCCTCCGATTGGATTGGAAAAGCATAACCAAAAAATTTACTATTTTTCTCTTTAAATAAAATTTCTTCCGTTGGGGCTTCAATGGTATTGTAAGTATCTTTGTTTTTCAAAAGGAATTTTAAATTATATTTTTGGTAAATAGATCAACGACATCTTCTTGTCCTACTTGTAAATTCCAAATATTTAGCCCAAGTAAAAGGGCAGCATCTGTATTTTCTTTTTTGTCATCAACAAACAAGGTTCTTTTGGGTTGCAATTCATGTTTATTCAAAACGTAATTATAAATGCTACTGTCTGGTTTTCTCATGCCAATTTCGAATGAAAAATATACTTTTTCAAAACATTGGTAAAAATCACTATAAAAGGATATTCCGCTTTTATGTTCAAATTTTTTAATATGAATGGCATCCGTATTGCTCAATAAAAATAAACGGTATTTTTTTGAAAGCATTTGAAGGAATTCCAAACGATACAATGGAAAGTCTAATAGTACGGCATTCCAAGCTTTTAATATTTCATCTATACTTGCATTAGGAATGTGTTTTTGAATTCCAATCAAAAAAATTTCTCTAGAAATTTCTCCTTTTTCAAATGCAATATTTAATTTATCTAGATCTTCATTCCATTCTTTTAATCCTAATTTTTTTAAGGCATCACTAGTGGCTTGCTTATCTAGATTTATAAAAATATCCCCAAAATCAAAAATGATAGTATTAATCATGGTTTTTGTAAATTATAAGTTCGTCAGTACCAATCGAATGCTTTTCGATCTGATTTTTTTCTAAAGCAGGGGCTTTTGTTCCTGATAAAAAAGAGACGTTGCTTACGAATATTCGTGCTTCATCCCAAAGGTTTTCATCAATGAATGTTTGTAAAGTTTGTCTACCGCCTTCTATAATTACAGATTGAATTTGGTGTCGAAATAATACATTTGTGATTTGATGAGCTATGTTTTGCCCAAAATCAATTACTTCAAAGATACAGTTTTCTTTGTCAACATTTGATGTGGATTTACATAAAATTATAGTTTTAACTTGGTTGTCAAGTACATGTCTGTTTTTCGGGATCCGATTGTTTTGGTCGATAATGATCCTAATAGGGTTTTGACCCTTCCAATCGCGAGCATCTAGTTTTGGATTGTCATCCATCACAGTTTGTGTGCCTACAAGTATAGCTTGCTCCTCAGTTCGCCATTTATGGACGAGTTGTCTAGAATAGGTATTGGTTATCCAAACGGGTCTTTTTTCTGTTTTTTCTTTCGGTGCAATAAAACCATCTTGAGTTTCTGCCCATTTTAAAATTATGTAAGGTCTTTTCTTTTGATGAAAAGTAAAAAAGCGTTTGTTTAACTCGTTGCATTCGTCTTCGAGTATGCCAACAGTGACATGTATTCCTGCTTCAATTAATTTTTTGATTCCATTTCCTGCCACTTTTTCATTTGGGTCAACAGTTCCAATAACAACATTTGGAATTTTATTTTGGATAATTAAATCACAACATGGAGGCGTTTTTCCAAAATGACTGCAAGGTTCCAAGCTCACATAAATGGTCGCTTTTTGTAATAAGGATTTGTCCTTTACGGAATTTATAGCATTTACTTCAGCATGGGGTTCACCCGCTTTTTTGTGCCAGCCTTCTCCAATAATTTTGCCGTCATAAACAATAACACTTCCCACTAAAGGGTTAGGATAGGTAGTTCCTAGTCCGTTTTTGGCTAATTCGATGCAGCGCTTGATGTATGTTTCATTTTTCTTCACTATGCAAAAGTAGTTATTTTTGAGTTTATGATTTAGTTTTAAAACTTCAGTAAATAACAATAAAGTATTTCTATTTTTGTCTTTCAAATAGTAGCATTTAATTATAATGGAAAACTGGATCATTAGAAAAATTGAAAAAAGAGATAATCAAAGCGTTGCGAAATTAATTCGTTCTGTTTTTGATGAATTGAATATTCCAAAAGTAGGAACAGCATATGCCGACCCTTATTTAGATTTAATGTATGAAGAATACAGTAAGCCTAGATCAGCGTATTTTGTAGTTGAAAACGAAGGAAGAGTAGTAGGAGTTGCAGGAGTAGCACCACTTGAAAATGAAGCGGAGACTATTTGCGAATTGCAAAAAATGTATTTTTTACCTGAAACTCGTGGTTTGGGAATCGGGAGCCAAATGATGGCTACTTGTTTGCAAAGTGCTAAAGATTTTGGATTTGAAAGCTGTTATCTTGAAACGATGCCTTATATGCTTGGCGCTCAAAAACTGTATAAAAAAGTAGGTTTTGAATACATAGATTCTCCTATGGGATGCACAGGTCATACTTCTTGTCCGGTTTGGATGTTGAAAAAATTATAAGTTATGAATTGTGAATTTTTAAATTCATAAAGCAATAAAAAAATGAAAATTAAACAATACCGTGATCAATTTATTCAAGCACTTACTCCAATTCATGGAGAAGATGAGGCTGAGAGTTTTTTCTATTTAATATTAGAAGATAAAAACCAATTAAAAAGAATTGATTTGGCTTTGCAGCCTGATTTAGTTTTCACAAATGAAGAAATCTTGGTTTGGAATTCCTTTTTGGAACAACTAAAACTAGAAATTCCAGTTCAATATTTATTAGGGAAAACGAGTTTTTATGGTTTGGATTTTGAAGTAAATGAAAATGTATTAATTCCAAGATCAGAAACCGAAGAATTGGTAGAATGGATTATTGAAACTCAAAACTCAAAACTCAAAACTCAAAAATTAAGAATTCTAGATATTGGTACAGGAAGCGGTTGTATTGCGATTTCATTAGCAAAAAATATTCCCGATGCTCAGGTTTTTGCTATCGATGTCTCGGAAAAAGCGTTGGCTACAGCCAAAAAAAATGCAATTGAAAACAATGTGGACGTCACATTTATTCATCAAAATATTCTTGAAACCGAAGATTTAGGGCAGCAGTTTGATATTATTGTTTCGAATCCTCCTTATGTTCGGAATTTAGAAAAATTAGAAATCAAAAAAAATGTTTTGGATAACGAGCCCCATTTGGCTCTTTTTGTAGATGATACAGATGCTTTGATTTTTTATAAAAAAATTGCTGAATTGGCTCAGAAAAACCTAACTCAAAACGGCTTATTGTTTTTTGAAATCAATCAATATCTTGGGAAAGAAATGATTGATTTACTGCAAGAAATGACTTTTAAAAATAGTGAATTGCGTAAAGATATTTACGGAAATGATAGAATGACCAAAAGTAGTTTGACTTAAGGAGATATAGTATCTTAAGCTTCTATTTACTCGTAACGTAAAGCCTCAATAGGATCAAGTGTAGATGCTTTTATAGCTGGATATAAACCAGATATAATTGCCACAATGAAACTGGTTAAAAAAGCTGCAAAAATGGCGCCCCATGGAATTACAAACGCAAAACTCATCGCAGTTGCTATTCCGTAACCAATCAGAATTCCGAAAATAATTCCCATTAATCCTCCTAATTGACCAATAAGTAGCGTTTCTATAAAAAACTGAAAAGCCACGGTGCTTTTTTTGGCACCTAATGCTTTTCGAACTCCAATTTCCCTTGTACGCTCCGTTACCGAAACAATCATGATGTTCATCAAAGCAATTGACGAACCTAGGATGGTTATAATTCCAATTAGCCAAGAAGCTAATCCTAAATATTTTGTGATTCCTAAAATTCTATTTATTAAATCGTCAGAGCGTACTACTCCAAAATTATTGTCTTTTAAAGGGCTCAATTTTCGAACTCTTCGCATAGTGCTCGTAGCGTTATCAATGGCTTGATCTAGAAGTTCTTTCTTAGAAACCATAATGCTCATGGTATAATTGATATTAGGAGCTGTAAATAAGGACCGCGCCACTTGAATAGGAATTAAAACTCTTAAATCTTGGCTATTACCAAAGGTGGATCCTTTTTCTTTTAGTACTCCAATTACTTTGAAACGGGCACCTCGAATGGAAATTATTTTATCAATTGGGTTTACGTCTTTTAATAATCCTTTTTCAAAATCAGAACCTACAATACAAGAATACGTATTATTAGAAATATCAAAACCATTAAAATTTCGTCCCAGTTTAGTTTCTAAACCAGAGTTTGTAATAAAATGTTCGTCTACACCCACAACAGAAATTTCAGGGTCAGTTTTGGTGGCTTCAAATTTTACTTCAGCTGCTGATGTGGCGGTAAATGATAATGAAGTTTCTGTAAAAGGATATTTGTATTTATTTTTAAATTCTACAGCTTCGGGATACGAAATAATTGGATTAATAATTTCTCGTTCTTCTCCTCGTCTTCGAGTAGTGTTTTCGTATTGATTTATATTGAATGTATTGGCTCCCATCGATGCGAAATCAGAGGATATCGTGTTTTCTAATGCGGACACAACAGTAAGGATCCCAACTAAAGCTGTTATTCCTATTGCAATGATTAAAACGGTTAGTGTGGTACGCAATAATTGCGTTCTAATAGAACCAATTGCAATCCGTACATTTTCTTTGAATAAATTTAGCATCATACTAGTTTGACACGAAAATACAATTTTTGTTACAAGTTTGTTTTAGAAGATGGAATATTTATTTTAAAAATAAGATATTTGCAGCAAGAATTATAAATTATAAAAATGGCATCAAAACCGAGTATACCTAAAGGGACTAGAGATTTTTCACCTGCTGAGGTGGCAAAACGTCAATATATCATGCAAATTATTAAAAGTAATTTTGAGAAATTTGGTTTTCAGCCTATCGAAACGCCTTCTTTTGAAAACTCAGATACCTTAATGGGGAAATATGGGGAAGAAGGTGATCGTTTGATTTTTAAGATATTAAATTCGGGAGATTATTTGGCCAAAGCCAATGTTACTCATTTAGAAAATAAAGACAGCACGAAGTTGACCTCAAGTATATCAGAGAAAGCCTTGCGTTATGATTTAACAGTGCCTTTTGCAAGATACGTGGTGCAACATCAAAATGAGATCGAATTTCCATTTAAAAGGTACCAAATCCAACCCGTTTGGCGTGCTGATCGTCCACAAAAAGGACGTTTTAGAGAGTTTTTTCAGTGTGATGCTGATGTGGTAGGTTCTAAGTCTTTATGGCAAGAAGTAGAATTAGTACAGCTATACGATACTGTTTTTACTGCTTTGGGTTTAGAAGGAGTAACCGTAAAAATCAATAATAGAAAAATATTATCTGGAATTGCTGAGGTTATCGGCGCATCGGATAAATTGATCGATTTTACTGTCGCTTTAGATAAACTAGACAAAATAGGAGAGGACGGAGTTAAAAAAGAAATGATTGAAAAAGGAATTGACGAAGTGGCTATTGAAAAAGTACAGCCTTTGTTTAATTTCACAGGAACAATTTCGGAGAAAATAGAAAAATTATCTCAGCTTTTAGCTCTTTCTGCTGAAGGAATGAAAGGAGTAGAAGAACTACGTTTCATTTGTAATAATGTTACTGAATTGGGATTATCAACTGCGATTCTTGATCTAGATGTTACGTTGGCTAGAGGACTGAATTATTATACAGGTGCTATTTTTGAAGTTGCTCCGCCAAAGGCAGTCGCTATGGGGTCTATTGGTGGCGGTGGTCGCTATGACGATTTGACTGGAATCTTTGGATTGAAAAATATGAGTGGTGTTGGGATCTCTTTTGGTTTGGACCGAATTTATTTGGTTGTAGAAGAGCTTAATTTGTTTCCAGAAACAGTTACTGAAACCACAAAAGCACTCTTCATAAATTATGGTGATAGAGAAGCTTTTTATGCCATGAAAGCAGTTAAAGAATTAAGGGCTTCAGGGGTAAAAGTAGAACTCTATCCTGATGCTGTAAAAATGGCAAAACAGTTTCAACATGCTGATAAACGAAATATCCCTTATGCAGTAATTGCAGGTGAAAATGAGATAGAAGCCAATTTATTTTCGCTTAAAAACCTAGTAACAGGAGAACAGATTTCTTTTGATCTTGAAGGACTCAAGAAGGAATTATTAAAATAGGTAATAAGCCAAGTCTTGAAAAAAAAACTAGAGTAATAAAAAATAGAAATACAATTTTTAAAAAGGAGTAAGCTCAGATTTACTACTTTATTTATGTAAAATTTCATTCTTCATAAAAGAGTTATAAAAAAAAGCTATTCAAATTTTTATTTTGAATAGCTTTTTTGTCAATACTCAATCTCATATAATTACTAAAAATTTTTGATTAGCAATTATTATTTTTTTGTTGCTTCTGTTTTAGTTGCTTCCATTTTTGCAGCTTCTTTTTTGTTGTGCTTTTTGTGTTTTCCAATTTTTACTTCTTTTGCAGGAGCAGTTGATTTAGTAGCAGTTTGTGCATTTACCATAGCTGTAGTTCCTAAAACTAACATTGCTAACAGGATTACTTTTTTCATAATTTCTAAAATTTAAATTGTTATTGTTTTTTTATAAATGTTATTATTTATACGTCAAATGTATAACCGTTAAATGAAGAGAAAATGAAGATTTCGCGATGGAATAATTTTTAACTTTTTATTAATATTTAAGAAATTGGGAATGTAATTTTGAAAGATGTGCCTTTATTAATTTCTGATTCGACTTGAATTTCAATTTGATGTAATTTGGCAATACTATCAACAATAGCAAGCCCGATTCCATGACCATCTTGTTCAAAATTAATTCGTGTAAAACGATCAAAAATTTGGGTAAGTTGTTCCTTATTCATTCCTATTCCAGTATCTGAAATAATTAAGGTATAGTTCTTATTATTCCATGAATCTGTAACAGTAATATTTCCAGAAGGGTTATTGTATTTTATTGCGTTAGTGATTAAATTAGTAATCATAACTTGAATAAGTGTTTTGTTACCTTTAAAATCAAAATTTTCTCTGATATTTTTAGCTACACTAAGTTCTCTTTCTTGAATTCTATCTTTTAGATTTTCAATCAGTTCCGTAATAATCTCACTAATATTAATTTCTTCATTGGTTTGAAATTGTTTATTGTCAATTCTTGAAATTAAAAGTAAATTATTGATTACTTTTTTCATTGCATCCAATGTGTTTAAGGAATCAGAAATTTTATCAATAGCAATATCATCTAAGGACTGGTTTTGAATTAAGTTTTCAAATCGATTTTTTAAAATAGCAATAGGTGTAAGGAGCTCATGTGACACATTACCTATGAATAGTTTTTCTTTATCAAAAGCATCTGTAATTCTATTCATCATATTATTTAAGGCATCATCTAAGTCTTTAAATTCAGATGTTTTACTGTGTATTAGAGTATGATTGAATTTTTCGGGTTCATTGATTAAAGCAATTTTTGTTGTTACTATTTTATTAAATGGTTTCAATAAATAGGACACATAAAAAAGATCGATGATAAATGTAAAAAAGGTAACTATCAAAAAAGTAATTATGATTATATAGTGAAGCAAAACGATTAGATCATCTATTGCTTTTATATTAGTTCCTATTTCAAGTTGATAATTGGTCGCATTGTAGCTAAAATGATGCTGTAAAACTCGATACTCAGCCTCTTGATTTTCAATTTTTCTTTGGTCATTATAAAAAACATCTTTACTGATTGTTTTTTGATTAGGCGATACTTCTAATTGAGTAAATTCTTTATGTAAAATGGTGAAATTACTATATACTTCAGTTGAATCATTGGCTAATAAAAAGTCTTTAATTTCTTTAGAATCTAGATTATGAACAAACTTTTCTTTCTTTTCTAATAATTCATCATCAGCATTATTGTAAATTACTTTTTTTACGATGTAGGGTAACGTTATCCATAAAATAATTATCAAAAATAATTTTGTTACAATATTGAATAATGAAAGTCTATGTTTTAGTTTCATATTTGTAAAAGTTATTTGTTTTAGGTCATCTATTGTTGCTTTTACTTACTAGTCTTACTGACGTATACATCTTGTTATTATGAATTATACTACTAAATATTTATTCTATAACCAACATTTCTAACCGTTTCAAACCATTCTAAAGAGGCATGTTTATCAAGTTTTTTTCGAAGATTTCTAACATGTACATCAATAAAATTACTGTCGGAAGTTACTTCTAGAATGTCACCCCAAACGTGTTCAATGAGTTGCATACGAGTAATTACTCGGTTTTTATTTAAAACTAAATATTGAAAAATATCAAATTCCTTTTTGGTCAATTTTATAGGTAATCCATTATAACTTACTTTGTAATCTTGCAATTGTAGCTTAAACCCATACAATTCGAGTTCGTTTTGAGCAAAACCTCCTAAACGCCTAACAATGGCAAAAAGTCGTGCTTGCAGTTCAGTAAGAGCAAATGGTTTGGTCAAATAATCATCGGCGCCAAGTTGTAATCCGTTGATTTTATCTTCCAACTCTCCACGTGCGGTAACGACAATTACCGCCATTTTCAATTGGTTTTTTCGTACCGATTTTAAAACATCAAAACCACTACCATCAGGCAACCCTAAATCTAATATCATGATGTCATAATTGTTACTACTAGCTTCATCAAGTGCGTCTTCACAAGTATTTGAAATTTTGCAAATATAGCCTGAACTAGAAAGAAATTCTTTTAGTTCAATTGCCAATTCTTTATTGTCTTCAACTATAAGTAAGTTCATATTAGTTGTTTTGCTTTAATTTATCCAAGTCAGATAACGTATAAAATTTCAGATTATTCAATTTCATGTATTTACATAAAAACTCCAAAGTTTCAATTTTTGTTTGATAATTTCCCGTTATGTTTTTGACGGGTTTATGACTGCATAAAATCAAAATTTTATTTTGTTTTTTAGCATCATCTAATAACTCCAATAAATAAGGAATGCTAAAATGGATGTGACTGTTGTCAATATCAAAAGCATAGAGGTATTTGGAGTTTCTAAAATAGCAGCCTTCTTTCTCCGGTTTTTTATTTTCAAAATCTCTTCCTCTGATTATTTTAAATTTTGGTGCTAATGCTGTATCGAGTGCAGCCGACCGCTCCCCATAAGGATAGGCAAATGAAGAAACGTTAAAACCATTTTTCTTCATTGAAACCATCATTGGATCAATTTCTTGTTTGATGTATTTATCAATTCCGTTTTTGGCTACAAATTTCACTGCATTATAATGGTGGTATCCATGACCTGCAATTTCATGTCCTTCACCTTGTAATTGATGCAGTTTTTGCATTTGAGGTTTACCAATGGAGTCTATTCTGCAAACACAAAATGTAGCTTTCCAATCGTATTTTTTTAGTACTTTATCAGCTTCGTACCATTCATCAACATAGGCGTCATCAAAAGAAATAACTACGCCAGCTTTGTAAGGGGGTTGTTTTTTATCTTGACAAGATATCAGAATTAAAAAAGACGCAATTAGGAATGATTTTAATAAAGTTAGTTTCATTAATTATTTTTTTGAGAATCAAATCAAATATAAATCTTTTTGGTCTCTCTATTTATTTATATATGACACTATTTAATTGTTATTTAAAGTTAAAAAAAAGCCAGCAAACTGCTTTACTGACTTTTATTACTAACAACTTTAAAATATAAATAACCTAATCTTTTTCTGTAATTTTTATAAAATCACCATTTTGTCAAGAAAAAAGTATCGTAAAATATTCCGTTACAAATAATCCCTATTTCATAAGTGATAACACTATTTTTTGACTTTAATTCTAGAAGCGTCATTGATGCTGAAATTTTCCTTCAATTTTTCATGGTTATTTTATAAGTCAAAATTATATTCCTTAAATGAAGAATAAATGAAGATTGTAATTTTCTGTTTTTAAGACAACATTCTTACTTCATAGGGCTGTATTTTATGAAACAGGAAAGAGGTGTTTTTTAAAATTGCGATTTTAAGAATTACTTTAATGTAAATTTTGATTTAAATATCCTTTATTTTTCTTTTTAGGTTATTTTAAAAATGGCATAAAAAAAAGCTTTGTTTTAGTAAACAAAGCTTTTTTTAATATAAGGTAATCACGAATTAATAATTATACAGAAACTAACCTTAAATTTTTAGATCAGAACCAGTAACAAACTTATAGAAACTAAAACGTAATAGTCTTAAAATTATATTAAAATTTTAATTATGGTTGAAAAGTAAATGAACGAAATATTTTATGAAAATAAATTTAGTTAAATTAAACAATGACAATTTGACATTTTATAAGATTTGGCAGTACTTTTGCAATTCAAAGAAAAGTGAAAAAAATGAAGTTTAAGAATATTTTTAAAAATACTAGTAATATGGCTACTGATAATACAGAAATCGATCAAAACATAGAGGATGTAACTACAGATAATAATACGAATACTAATGAAGAGCAAGTAATTGCTGAAGAATTAAGTGTTGAGGAGCAATTAACGCAAGACTTAGCTAAAGAAAAAGATAAGTATTTAAGGTTGTTTGCTGAATTTGAAAATTACAAACGTAGAACGACTAAAGAGCGTATCGAATTGTTTAAAACGGCAAACCAAGAAGTTTTATTGGCGATGCTTCCTGTTTTAGATGATTTTGACAGAGCAGTTGTTGAAATTGCTAAATCTGAGGATGAGGTATTAATGAAAGGCGTTGAGCTTATTCATGAAAAACTTAAAAATACTTTAGTAGCTAAAGGATTGGAACAAATAGATGTAAAAGCAGGAGATGCATTTGATGCTGATTTTGCCGAAGCAATTACTCAAATTCCTGCTCCTTCTGATAAGATGAAAGGTAAAATTGTTGATGTTCTTGAAAAAGGATATAAATTGGGAGATAAGATTATTCGTTTTCCAAAAGTTGTAATAGGGCAATAATAGAGGAAATAATTTTTTGCTTCTATACCATTCAAAAACAAAAAAATGAAAAAAGATTTTTACGAGATATTAGGCATTTCAAAAAGTGCAGATTCTGCAGCAATAAAGAAAGCTTACAGAAAAAAAGCCTTAGAGTTTCATCCTGACAAAAACCCTGGAGACAAATCGGCAGAAGATAAATTTAAGGAAGCTGCTGAAGCTTACGAAATTTTAAGTGATCAGAATAAAAAAGCGAAATACGACCAATACGGTCATCAAGCTTTTGATGGTTCAGGCGGTTTTGGTGGCGGTGGTCATCATGGCGGAATGAATATGGATGACATCTTCAGTCAATTTGGAGATATTTTCGGTAGCGCCTTTGGTGGTGGTGGCGGATTTGGTGGCGGTGGCGGAGGTCAACGTAGAACTAAAGGAAGCAATCTTCGTATCAAAGTAAAATTAACTTTGGAAGAAGTTGCCAATGGTGTAGAGAAAAAAGTAAAAGTAAAACGCAAGGTTCAAGCGCCTGGCGTATCGTATAAAACCTGTTCTACTTGTAATGGTCAAGGGCAAGTAATGCGTGTAACCAATACAATTTTGGGTAGAATGCAATCAGCTTCAACCTGTCCAACTTGTGGTGGTTCTGGTCAAATTTTAGACAAAAAACCATCTGAAGCGGATGCTCAAGGGATGATTCTTGAAGATGAAACAGTATCTATAAAAATACCTGCTGGTGTAGTTGACGGAATGCAACTGAAAGTTTCTAATAAAGGAAACGATGCCCCAGGGAACAGTGTTCCAGGTGATTTAATTGTTGCTATCGAAGAGCTAGAACATGAATTCTTGAAACGTGAAGGAGAGAATTTGCATTATGATTTATACATCAGTTTTGCCGAGGCGGTTCTTGGAATCTCTAAAGATATCGAAGCAATCAATGGTAAAGTTAGAATCAAACTGGAAGAAGGAATTCAATCAGGAAAAATCCTTAGACTCAAAGGAAAAGGAATTCCTAGTATTAATGGATACGGAAGTGGTGATTTACTAGTTCATGTAAACGTTTGGACTCCAAAAACATTAAACAAAGAGCAAAAACAATTTTTTGAAAAAAACATTGATGATGAAAACTTTGTTCCAAATCCTGAAAAATCAGATAAATCATTTTTCGAGAAAGTAAAAGATATGTTTTCTTAATTTTTATAAAGGTTAAAAATTAAATATATTTCCCATCCTTGTTCAAATAAGGATGGGTTTTTTTATGTAACATTTGGGCCTATTTTGCTACTAATTATTTACTTTTACACGCGTTAGGCTATAACGAGCTAAACGGATGAAATAAATTCAAAATTCAGCATGAGTATTTTACTTGAAGTTAATAAAGTAGTTAAGCAATACGGTGATTATGTAGCGCTTAATGAAGTTTCATTATCGGTTCCTAAGGGCAGTATTTATGGACTATTAGGTCCTAACGGTGCCGGAAAAACATCTTTAATCCGAATCATAAATCAAATTACATTTCCAGATCGTGGTGAAATCATTCTTGATGGTGAAAAACTACAACCCAAACACGTTCAATATATTGGATACCTTCCTGAAGAAAGAGGATTGTACACCAGTATGAAAGTGGGAGAACAATGTTTGTATTTGGCTCAAATGAAAGGACTTTCAAAAGCCGAAGCCAAAAAACAATTGGATTATTGGTTTGATAGACTAGGAATTCAAGGTTGGTGGAACAAAAAAATCCAAGAGCTTTCTAAAGGAATGGCACAAAAAATTCAGTTTGTAGTTTGTGTTTTGCACAAGCCAAAATTATTGATTTTTGATGAGCCTTTCTCTGGTTTTGATCCAGTAAATGCCAATGTTATAAAAGAAGAGATCCTGGCTTTAAGAGAAGAGGGTGCCACTATCATTTTTTCGACACACCGCATGGAAAGTGTTGAGGAACTGTGTGATGATATCGCTTTAATCCACAAGTCAAACAAATTATTAGAAGGGAAACTGAGTGATGTAAAAAGACAGTTCAAAACGAATAGCTATGAAGTGGGGATTTTATCTGATAATGTAGAAGGTTTGATGTATGATATTACACAAAAATTCACTGTGGGGCCTGCTAATTTCAAATCCTTAAATAAGGAACTAAAGCTAGAAATTCAATTAGGGAAAGCCTTGCCAAATGAACTATTGAACGTATTGACGCAACGTGGACAAGTCACTCATTTTGTGGAAAAAATACCAAGTGTAAATGATATTTTTATTCAATCCGTTAGCGAAAAATAATTTTTTGGTAAATCCTAAATTCTAAATTAAAATGAGCATCATTTCATTAATCATAAAAAGAGAGTTTATTGCCAAAGTGCGTAATAAATCTTTTATCGTAATGACCTTTTTAAGTCCGTTACTTTTTGTTGGAATAGCCGCTTTTGTAGGTTATTTAAGTTCGATGAAAGCAGACACAAAACGAATCGCCATTCACGACGAATCCGGTTTGTTTGTAAAAGACTTTACAGCACAAAACAGTAAAAAGGGCGAATATAAATACCTCGATTTATCGGTAATCGATTCGAAATTTCTGAAAGACAGCATCACTAACGAAAGTTATGAAGGACTGTTAATCATTCCGAAATCAACAAATATTACCGATTTTGAAAGTAAAATCCAATTCATATCGAACAGTAGTCCCAGTATTTCTTTTATTGAAAATGTGCAAGATGTCATAGGCAATAAAATCACCAAAATAAATTTAGAGAACGCACACCTTGATACCTTAGCTATTAAAAAGGCACAATCGGTAGTAAATATTAGTCTGGCCAAAGCTTCTGGGGAAGAAAGTGTAAAAGGATTAAATGAAATTAAAATTGCTATTGGTGGCGGTTTTGGTTATTTAATAATGATGTTCATCATAATTTATGGAAATATGGTGATGCGTTCTGTAATCGAAGAAAAAACAAATCGTATCATAGAAATCATTATTTCCTCAGTTAAACCATTCCAATTAATGATTGGTAAAATCATAGGAACTTCATTAGCAGGAATATTGCAGTTCGTAATTTGGGCCGTAATTGGACTATCATTAATGTTTGCCGCTTCATTGTTTTTTGGGGTAAATGTGGGGCCAACAGCTAAAGTCCCACCTGAATTAATGCAACAAGCACAACAAGAATTTGCTGGTACAGCCCAAATGTATATCAAAGAATTGTGGAACTTACCCATTGCTAATATTTTGCTGGGTTTTGTGGTTTATTTCATAGGTGGTTATTTTCTATACAGTTCATTTTACGCAGCAATCGGTGCGGCAGTGGATAATCAAACCGATTCACAACAGTTTTTACTGCCTATCATCATGCCGTTGATGTTGAGTGTTTATGTTGGATTTTTTAGTGTAATACATGATCCGCACGGAACTATTGCGGTCGTTTTCTCCATGATTCCGCTCACATCGCCTATTGTTATGTTGATGCGAATCCCGTTTGGCGTACCTTTGTGGCAAATTGCCATATCCGTAACACTATTATTCGCCACTTTCTTTGGAGTAGTTTGGTTTGCTGCTAAGATTTATAGAGTTGGAATATTGATGTACGGTAAAAAACCAACTTGGAAAGAGTTGTACAAATGGCTTAACTATTAAAATAATTTGGAACTATTTCCTGCTTTTCGTTTCAATCTTTTTTAATTCGCTAAAGAAGCGAATTAAAAAAGGATTTTCACTGCAATCAGGGTTATTGAAATAGATTATAATTAATTTGTGAACTTTGCAAAAAAACTTTGCGAACTTTGCGGTAAAATAATAAAAAAACATGCCTAAAATACTAATTATAGAAGACGAAGCAGCTATTCGAAGAGTACTAACAAAAATACTTTCCGAAGAGAACGATACCTATGAAGTAGAAGATGCCGAAGATGGTGCGATAGGTTTTGAAAAAATAAAAAACAACGATTACGATTTGGTTTTGTGTGATATCAAAATGCCGAAAATGGATGGTGTGGAGTTACTCGAAGCCGTAAAAAAAATAAAACCCGAAATCCCAATGGTGATGATCTCTGGTCATGGCGATATGGAAACGGCAATCAATACCATGCGTTTGGGCGCTTTTGATTATATATCAAAACCACCTGATTTGAACCGTTTATTAAATACCGTTCGAAACGCATTAGACAAAAAACAACTGGTAGTTGAAAATAAGATTCTAAAGAAAAAAGTCAGCAAGAACTACGAAATGATTGGGGATAGTGAGGCCATCAATCACATTAAAGTGATGATTGACAAAGTTGCTCAAACGGAAGCTCGTGTTTTAATTACAGGACCAAATGGAACTGGTAAGGAACTAGTGGCGCATCAATTGCATGAAAAAAGTGAGAGAGCTGATTTTCCTTTAATCGAAGTAAACTGTGCCGCAATCCCATCTGAACTGATAGAAAGCGAGCTTTTTGGTCATGTAAAAGGTGCTTTTACCTCGGCTGTAAAAGACCGCGCAGGAAAATTTGAAGCGGCCGATAAAGGAACTATTTTCTTGGATGAAATTGGAGACATGAGTCTTTCGGCTCAAGCCAAAGTATTGCGTGCTTTACAAGAAAGTATGATTACTAGAGTAGGCGCTGATAAAGATATCAAAGTCAATGTTCGCGTTGTGGCAGCAACTAATAAAGATTTAAAAGTCGAAATTGCCGAAGGTCGTTTCCGTGAAGATTTATACCACCGTTTAGCAGTAATATTAATAAAAGTACCATCGTTGAATGACAGACGTGACGATATTCCAATGTTGATTTCTCATTTTGCTGACAAAATTGCTTCTGAGCAAGGAAATGCATTAAAACATTTTTCTAAAGATGCAATCAAATTATTGCAGGAATACGATTGGACTGGAAATATACGTGAATTACGAAATGTAGTGGAGCGTTTAATAATTCTTGGAGGAAACGAAATTTCCGAGAGTGATGTGAAGTTGTTTGCTTCAAAATAATTGAATAATTTAAAGATTTAAAGATTTAAAAATTAGGAGGGAAATTCTTTTAATTTTTCAATTCTTAAATCTTTCAATATAAAATAAATGAAATTAAAAAAAATTAACGAAGGCTTAAAAGAATCTTTAATTGCAAATGGCTTAACAGAAGCCAATGCAATGCAACAAGAAACTTTTTCAACTTTAAAAAGTGGTGCTGATTGCCTTATTTTGGCACCAGCAGGAAGTGGTAAAACGACTACTATTGTAATCAATGTGATCCAGCAATTAGTTAAAGAAGGAGAGCAATCTCCACGTGCTTTGATCATTGTTGAGGACAAAGCCAAGGTATTGGCCATGGAAGCACTTTTTGAGAAATATGGTAAACACACTGATATCAGTGTTTACGGAGTGCATGACAAGGGGGATATGGAATATGACAAAAATTATATTTCTGGTGGAGTAGATGTGTTGATTGGTACACCTAATAAGTTGAGTGAAATGTTTACCACTGCAGGATTTAATGTAAACCGTTTAAAAATGTTTATTCTTGATGATGCAGATCCTATTTTGAAATTACGTCATGAAACAAAAATCATGCGTATTTCAAATAGCATCATAAAAACACAACGCATCATTTTTACGGAACAAATGACAGATCGAATTGAAAGTCTTGCTGATAAAATGCTTGTAGAACCTTTTGAATTTGATTTTGAAGATTTCGAAGAAGAGAATGAGGAAGTAGAAGATTTCGAGGAGCAAGAAGGGGATGAAGAAAATGGGAATAATTAAATAAAAGACTTTCAATGTTTTCAATTTTTATGCACTGAAAACGTTGCGGTTTAAACAATAAAACAAAATTTATAATGGGACTAATGAAAGTGTTTTCGGGAAGTGAGATTTTGGCTTTAGCTTTAAAAGAAAAAATTGAAGAAATAGGAGTTGATGTAGTAAAGAAAGACAATATTCAATCGGCAAGATTGGCAGGTTTTGGAAGTTATGGTCAAGCTGTAGAATTATTCGTTCAAGAAACTGAATTTGCTAAGGTGAATCCAATTATTGAAGAATTTAGATTAAGTATTTAATACAATAATAGTTTTATAAAATTAATTCCTTGATGCTTAAAATACCCTCAAGGTTTTCTTTTTTGTAAATTAAAATAATATAAAGGGGATGAAATATAAAATGTTGGTTTTAGACATGGATGATACCTTGTTGAATGATGATCATGAAGTTTCGATTGAAAATAAGGAAATGCTAGCTAAAGCCCTAGAACTTGGTGTTCATGTAGTTTTGGCTTCGGGAAGACCTACGCCCGCAATGACGGCTTATGCAAAAGAATTGAACTTACATAATTCGTATATGATTTCTTATAATGGAGCCGTAATTTCTGATTTAAAAGAAGGTAAAATTATTTTTGAGCAAACGTTAACTCAAAAACAAATTCATGAGTTATATGAATATAGTGTAAAAAGCAAAACGCATATAATTACTTATGTTGACGGGAAAATCGTGAGTGAAACAGATTCTGAATACATTGAAATCGAAAAAAATATCACCGGTTTAGAACACAATAAAGTAGTAAGTTTTAAAGCAGAAGTACAGTCTTCAGCTATAAAATGTATTTTATTAGAAGAACCCTGTTATCTTAAAGAAGTGGAGAAAGATTTAAAAGCAGCAATGCCACACCTGAGTGTGTGTATGTCAAAACCTTTCTTTTTAGAAGTAGCTCAAAACGGAATAGATAAAGGCGCAAGTATCAAATTTTTAGCCGACAAATTGGGGATTCTTCAGGCGGAAATTATAGCTGTAGGTAATGCAGGGAATGATTTGACCATGATTGAATATGCAGGATTAGGTGTTTGGGTCGATAATGTGGATCCTGAATTGAGAGACAAAGCGGATGTTATTGTGGCTTCAAATAATAACCACGGCGTTGCTGAGGTGGTAAGACGATTTATATTGGCTTAGAATCTTTTAGAGTTTAATTGAACCATTAAGAAATTAAGGAAAGTTAAGAGTAAGTCTTAATTAGCTTAATTTCTTAATGGTTTTTTTGTGTGCAGTAACTTTGTAAGTAATGTGTTTATCTGTCTAAAGAACATAGAACTTATAGATTTCTATCTAAGTTTTTTCTTTGGGTTTCTACTAGTGTTGAAAATAGCGGTAATAATAATATCTTTCTCGTCAACACTATACAAAACAACAAAAGGATATTTTTTCACGACTGCTTGATGGTATATTTTGTAAACAACTTTATAAGTTGTGTGGTTTAAAACGATCGCTTTATAGCATTCTTCTAATCGTTTAGAAATCGTTCGCCTAGATTTTTACGTTTAGATTCATAAAATTCATAAGCAACAATGGTGTCTACATTAGCTCGAAAAGAAAATTTAAGATTTCTTTTCATGAAAGTTTTTTCTAGCATTATTTTTTATTTCTTCCCACGTGAAAGAAGGTTCTTCCCCAGAATAATATTTTGCTGTAGATTCATCTAAAATTAATTTTTGTTCATGGGTCAATTCGTATTCCAATGGTTCGTCATTTAAGACATTTTTTAAAAAGTCCAAAGTGCTTTGATCTTCTGTATGGATAATTTTATCAATTAACTCCAGTTTATCTTTTTGTAAATTAGTAGGTTGCATGATTTTTTTTGTTTAGAATCTATTTACAAATATAATGATAATCCAATTTTAATTCTTGCAATTTATATGTAAATTTGCACACTCAATTTTTTTGACAACGATTTCATTAAATTGAGTTTACTTATGGAAAACAGAAAAAAGGTTGCCTTTTATACGCTGGGATGTAAACTAAACTTTTCAGAAACATCAACAATAGCAAGGAGTTTTCAAGATGAAGGTTTTGACCGCGTCGATTTTGAAGAAGTGGCTGATATGTATGTAATTAATACCTGTTCAGTAACTGAAAATGCGGACAAACAATTCAAGCAAGTCGTTAAAAAAGCGATGAAGTTGAATGACAAAGCATTTGTAGCAGCTGTAGGGTGTTACGCCCAATTGAAGCCCGAAGAATTAGCGGCTGTTGATGGAGTAGATCTCGTTCTGGGAGCTACAGAAAAATTTAAAATCACCGATTATATTAATGACTTGTCCAAAAATGATATGGGCGAGGTACATTCATGCGAGATATCGGAAGCCGATTTCTATGTAGGAAGTTATTCCATAGGAGATAGAACACGTGCTTTCTTGAAAGTACAAGATGGTTGTGATTATAAATGTACGTATTGTACGATTCCGCTTGCTAGAGGAATTTCTCGATCTGATGAACTGGAGAATGTATTGAAAAATGCCTACGAAATTTCAAAACAAAATATAAAAGAAATTGTTCTTACGGGTGTAAATATTGGAGATTACGGTAAAGGAGAGTTTGGTAATAAAAAACACGAACATACTTTTTTAGAATTAGTGCAAGCATTAGATGAAGTGGAAGGAATCGAAAGATTACGAATTTCATCCATTGAACCTAATTTGTTGAAAAATGAAACGATTGAGTTTGTTTCTAAAAGCAGAACTTTTGTGCCTCATTTTCATATTCCATTACAATCAGGAAGTAATGAAATTTTAAAACTGATGAAACGCCGTTACCAACGCGAAGTGTACACAGAGCGAGTGAATAAGATTAGAGAAGTGATGCCACACGCTTGTATAGGTGTAGATGTAATTGTTGGTTTTCCCGGAGAAACCGATGAACAATTCTTAGAAACCTATCATTTCTTAAATGAGATGGATATTTCTTATTTGCATGTTTTTACGTATTCAGAACGCGATAATACAGAAGCTGCCGATATGCCTGGAGTTGTTGCTGCCAATGTACGTTCTAAAAGAAGTAAAATGTTACGTGGTTTATCCGTAAAGAAACGTCGTGCTTTTTATGAAAGTCAGCTAGGAAGTAATAGAACCGTTTTATTCGAAAGTGAAAATAAAGAAGGGTATATCCACGGTTTTACAGAGAATTACGTAAAAGTAAAAACACCTTGGAATCCAGAATTGGTGAATACATTACACAATATCAATTTGACTCATATTGATGAGGATGGTTCAGTGCGAATGGAGTTTATTGAAGTAGAAGTTTAATTTTTAACCATTAAGAGATTTAGTTTTTTACTCTTCAATCCTAAGATTAAATATTAAAGTGATATAAGTTTTTTTAACCATTAAGAGATTAAGTTTATTAGGTGTTGCGCTTAATAAACTTAATCTCTTAATGGTTTTTTAGTACTAATTAGTCTTTCGATTTTAAAACATTTGACTTTCGTCTAATTTTAAGGATTCGTAGACCAAATGCTACTATTCTTAATGAAAACGCGTCGGTTTAATTTTAACTGGGCGATAATTAATTCAGCCATATCTTCGGCTTGCATTACTTTTTCAGGATTTCCGTCCGTTAGTTTTAAATCTTTGGCCATATCAGTAGCAACCGTGCTTGGAATTAATGCGGTTACGCGAATATTGTGCTTACGAACTTCCTGCATTAAAGAATCAGTAAGTCCCAAAACAGCAAATTTAGAAGCGCTATACGCACTCGTTAATGCGTTTCCTGCTAATCCTGCAGTCGATGAAATGTTGATGATGTCACCCGTTTGTCTTTCGATCATATTAGGTAAAACAGCACGAGTCATATAGTAGGTTCCCATTAAGTTGACTTGAATGATGCGTTCCCAAGCTGTAGGTTCTAGTTCTAAGAATTTACCAAAAGCTGCAATTCCAGCATTGTTAATTAAGATGTCAATAGTTCCAAATTCGGCCAAAGCTTTTTCAACGGCAGAATTTACCGAATCAATATCGGCTACATCAGCGGTTAAGGCAAGTGCTTTTACTCTTAAAGAACGCGCTTTAGCAGCAACATTATCAATCTCTTCTTGCGTTCTCGCAAGTAATATTACGTTTACGCCTTCCTTAGCTAAGGCCAAAGTAATTGCTTTTCCTATTCCTTTTCCGGCACCAGTGATCAGTGCATTTTTATTTTTTAAGTCAGTCATTTCATTCAATTTTAGATGTTGTGAGCAAAGTTAAACCATTCCGTTTTTTTAAATGAATGGGCAATGTGAAAAAATACTTAAAGTTAGGGTTAATGGGATGTATTTACTAATAATGATGCTAGATCCCATAAGGAATGGCAAATGATTACGATTTTAATGTTCCTGTATTTTTGATAATGCAAGGCTAAAACTAAGCCAATAGAAAACGGTCCTATTACTTGTATTAAAGTCCCATAGCTATAATGTAAAAGTCCAAATAAAATACTAGAAATAAGGACTGATAGGAAAGTATTTTTTACTATTATTTCCAATCTAGGGATGAGATAGCCTCGAAAGAGTAATTCTTCGGTAATTCCTGCAGTTATGGATGTAAACCAGATTAATGGCGTGTTATTCTTGAAAAACTGTATGATTTCGTTCATTTTTTTACTTTCAAGATTCGAATCCAATGTTTTTAATACCATAGAAACTACAAATACAACAAAGACTAAAACGATCATCGTTACCGCTATCGACGCTAAATAATAGGGAAAAGAGTATTCTTTTTCTTTCCATAATAAAAAAGGTTGCTTTTCTATATACATGGCATATAGGAATGTTAATAGCAAGCAAATCCAAATTATTAATCTAGAGATGAAGAAGGCAGTTTTGTAATCAATGCCTAACTGTCTTATGGATGGAAGAAAAAAAGTGGTCGTAAATAAGATGAAAAGTAGAAATGCGATTCCACCAATAACCGTTGATTTTTGGGCTGTTTTTGTACTATCGCTCATCTTATTTTAAATCTAGTACCAATTTGTAAATGGCTGTTTTTAACTCATCAGTATCTTTGTCTTCACAGAGAAGGAATTCGATTTTCTCTTTGGAATTGGAGAAAACAGTTATGCCTTCAAATTTATTAATGCTAGTTATTTTCTTTGTAAAATCGATTTTCATGGTTTCAAGATCAATGCGCCCTATGAAGCTGCCTAGAATGGCTCCATCGTCATAAGTGGATTGAGTATCTTCGACAGTGGCTAAAAAATAAAGTTTGTCATTGATCAAAACGCCATCAGTAAAAGTAGAGCAAATTCCTTTTATTTTGGGCAATTTGTAATCATTTGAAAGTAAGCTGAATTCATCACTAAGTTTTTTGGCATGCAGCGTAAAGAGTGTGTTTTTGTTTGAAACTCCATTCCCACGATTGAATAGATACCAATTGTCACCATCGTAAACGGCACCTTCTAGATTAAAATCTTCGGGTTTGATGTCTCCAAAACTTTGCATTACGGCATAGAGATCAACTAGATTGTTGGTTTTGATTTTCTTTTTTTTGTTTAAATCAAATTCCACCATCGTGTTTCTTTTTGGAGTGGAACCCGAACCAAAAATATATAAAGTATCTTGAAAATGAGTTATGGACTCAAAATCAGGTTTCTCACTTTTTGGAATATTTGCTGTTGGGTTTTGTATCAATGGATGCTGTTCTAACGCCTTGGAATCCAGATGGTATTCATAAAGGAATCCGCTATTGTCGCCAATAAGTAGTAAGCTGTTTTCTTTGTAAAAAAGGCCTGAGGCTGAGCCAATGCCAATGATGTGAAATAATAATTCGAGTGTAAAGTTGCCCATAATTGTTGTTGTGAAAGCGGATGTCCTAGCCCGGATAGCAGTGGAAATCCTTTCTAGTCCTGAAACAAGTTCAGGACTAGAAAGATTGCAACGGATAGCCGGAAATAGCTCCTGAAATACATCAGGATTAGTCCTAATTATTTGTTATATTTGATTCTATAAAGATAAAATTTTTCCTATGAAGTCTATTGATCCCAACGATTTTAAAGTAGTTAATGCCATAAAATTAGCTGAGATGGCGACCAATTTAAGTATTGGAGCAAGTGATGATAAAAAAGAAGATAAATTAGACAATGTGCGGGAAAAGCTGAGTGCGTTGCAGGATGTGATGTATGCACACAACCGTTACGGGGTTTTGATTTGTTTGCAAGGGATGGATACTGCAGGAAAAGACAGTTTGATTCGCGAAGTTTTTAAAGAATTCAATTCTCGAGGAGTTATCGTTCATAGTTTTAAAACGCCCAATTCGACGGAGCTGGAGCATGATTATTTATGGCGTCATTATCTAGCTTTGCCAGAGAAAGGAAAGTTTGCCATTTTTAATCGTACCCATTATGAAAATGTTTTGGTCACTCGAGTGCATCCTGAATATATTATGAATGAAAATATTCCTGGAATCGAAAAGGTAGAGGATATTACGCCTGAATTTTGGGAAAATCGCATGGAGCAAATAAGGAATTTTGAAAAACACATTACCCAAAATGGAATTATCGTGCTGAAATTCTTTTTGAATATGAGTAAAGAAGAGCAAAGACAGCGCTTGTTGCGTCGATTGGATGAAGAAAAACACAATTGGAAATTCTCTACAGGTGACCTAAAAGAAAGAGAACGTTGGGCTGATTATATGCATTATTATGAGGAAGCAATAAATAATACTTCAACTGAAAACGCACCTTGGTATGTCGTGCCTGCTGATGATAAAGAAATGTGCCGTTATATAATTGCCAAAATTATTTGGGAAGAAATGCAAAAACATACGGATATTAAAGAGCCGGAACTAGACGAGAAAATAAAAGCTAATATTGAGATGTATAAAGACATTTTGAAAAATGATAAATAAAAAAAATGCGCTGAATTTCAGCGCATTTTTTTTACTAATTCAATTCTATTTTATAGTTTAAAACCATAAGCTAAACGTACACCAACTTGTCCTACTCCTCTGCCAATAGAACCATTACTGTCAATACGGTCAAAATGGTTATAATGTGTATAATTTACAGATATATCAATGTATTTAGTAGCGTATCCTATACTTGGAGACAATAATAAAGATGTTTTATCTCTGGTGTTGTCAACGTTACTAACTGCAAATGCAGCACCTGCTTCTCCCATTAAATAAAATTGATCTTTCCAAACGAATGCTTTAAAACCTGCTTTTGCTGGAATTATTCCTAGATCTTTTCCTTCTACTTGACCTGGGAATGTATCTGCTTTGCTTACAAATAAATTAGTGTATCCGGTAGTTAATGTCAAAGAGTAGATTTTTGATAGATCATATTGTAATCTAGCATCAGCTCCTAAAGCCAATTTGTATGGGTCTTGAGTTGCATATCCTGCATTTAAACCAACTCCTAAACGGAATCCTTGATCATAATTTGGAGTTTCAGTTTTTTCTTGGGCTTGAACGTTACTTGCAAATAGTGTCGAGACTGCAAATACGAATAAAATTTTAATTTTTTGTGTAGGTTTCATAATTTTGAGTTTTATATTATTAAATTTTAAAGCCATCTTATATGTTTATTTTGTGTTGATGACTGGTGCAAATTTATATCTGAGACCCTCCTGAAATGTTATAGAATTATTTGATTTTGTTACATAATATCTGAATCCTTAAAAAAATCTTAAAATTTTTCAGCTATAAATTGATTTATACAAGAACAATCAAATGCTTCTAATTATATTTGCTTCTAAAAAAAAAATAAAAATTGAATTTAGCTAGTTATACAAAAGAGTTTTCCTATAATTTAAGATTGGCCTATCCTATAATTTTGGGAATGTTAGGGCATACTGTTGTTGGGATAGTAGATAATATAATGGTAGGTAAACTAGGCCCAACTGAATTGGCCGCAGTTTCTCTAGGGAATAGTTTTGTATTTATAGCCATGTCTTTGGGGATTGGATTTTCTACAGCAATTACCCCTTTGGCTGCACAAGCTGACGGCAAAAAAAACATTTTAGAAGGGCGAAGTGCTTTTCATCATGGTTTGTATTTGTGTTCTTTTTTAGGCGTGTTTCTTTTTGGACTTATTTTCTTTTCTAAACCATTAATAGGTTTCATGGGACAACCAGAAAACGTAGTCGAGTTGGCTAAACCTTATTTAGACATTGTCGCTTTTTCCTTAATCCCGTTAATCATATTTCAAGGATACAAGCAATTTGCTGATGGGATGAGTGAAACCAAATATTCGATGTGGGCTACTATTTTAGGGAATGTAGTGAATGTGGTTTTAAATTATCTGTTTATATATGGTATTTGGATTTTTCCAGAGTTGGGAATTGTTGGCGCAGCTATAGGAACGATAGCTTCCCGTTTTGTAATGTTGGGATATATGCATTATATGATGCAAAAAAAGGAAAAGTTTCATCCTTTTTTCGAGAATTTTTCTTTGAAGAATATAAAAAAGGAGGTGAATATGAAAATCATCCGATTGGGAGCGCCTTCAGCTATGCAAATGTTTTTTGAAGTAGGTTTGTTTACAGGAGCCATTTGGCTTTCTGGACGTTTAGGAATAATCAATCAGGCAGCCAACCAAATCGCATTAAGTTTGGCTACTTTTACTTTTATGTTTGCTATGGGATTAAGTGTAGCAGCCACGATTCGTGTAGGGAATCAAAAAGGACTTGCTAATTATAAGCAACTTCGTATCGTTGCCTTTTCTATCTTTTTATTAGCAATTGTATTAGAAACATTTTTTGCCGCTTTATTTGTAATTTTTCATTCTTATTTACCAGCTTTATTTGTTGATATGAAAAATATGGAAGATTTAGCCGTAAATACGGAGGTCGTAACTATTGCTGCTCAATTATTATTAGTTGCCGCCGTTTTTCAAATTTCCGATGGAATCCAAGTAGTTGTATTAGGCGCATTAAGAGGATTGCAGGATGTAAAAGTGCCTATGTACATCACTTTTGTAGCTTATTGGGTGGTTGGGTTTCCGATATCCATTTATTTAGGCTTATATACTGAATTAAAAGCAACTGGAATTTGGATAGGACTTCTCGCAGGATTATCAACTGCTGCTTTATTTTTGTATATTCGCTTTACTAGATTGACTAAAAAATTGGTTTTGGAAAACCATTGAATTTAGTATAATTATTCTGTGTAACTTATTATTCATTTGATCGTCTTATCTAGGCAACTAAAAATTTAAAAAATGATTGTATTTATTATTCTGGGTATCATCTTAGTGGTTATGAGTTTTACTTTAAAAAATGACCATAGTCCATTTTCTAAATTTGCTAACTTACTTAAGATTATTGGAGTTTTAATAATTATTATAGGCTTTTTCTCTTCTGCTTTCAAGCAAATTGATGCTGGAAAAGTAGGTGTGAAATCACTATATGGTAATGTAGAACCGGATATTTTAGAGAGTGGTTTGCATTTAATTAATCCACTTTTGGATATCACTGAATTTGATATTCAAACACAAAATTATACTATGTCAGCAGAGCATGGCGAAGGTGCTCAAGTTGGTGATGATGCTATTCGTGTATTATCTAATGATGGATTGGAAGTAGTAATTGATTTGACGGTGTTATACCGCGTATCTTCAGTAGATGCTCCTAAGATTTTTAAACAAATTGGAGTAAATTATTCTGATAAAATCGTTAGACCTGTTACTCGTACTCGTATTCGTGACAATGCTGTTTATTATGATGCAATAGCTTTATATTCAACTAAAAGAAATGAATTTCAAGATCGAATTTTTAAAAGTATTGAAGCTGATTTTAAAAGTAGAGGACTTATTTTAGAGCAATTATTGATTCGAAATATAAATCTTCCTGCATCTGTTAAAACAACTATTGAAAGTAAAATTAATGCAGAACAAGATGCGCAAAAGATGCAATTTGTTTTGCAAAAAGAAAAACAAGAGGCCGAGCGTAAAAGAGTGGAAGCACAAGGTATCGCTGATTATCAAAAAATAATTTCAACGGGATTAACCGATAAGCAATTGCAATACGAAACGATTAAAGCCCAAAAAGAATTAGCAGCTTCACCCAATACGAAAATTATTTTCATGAATGGTAAAGGCGGTGCTCCAATAATTCTTTCTGACAAATAGATTTTTTAAAAGTTTATTCGGTTATTTGTTCATTCGTTTAAACGATTATAATAGACAGGATAAACACATCAATCAATAAATATTAAAAAATGGAATTACCAAAATTTTTACTAGGCGACAATACTGATTTTCCAGATGATATTTTTATCATTCATTTGGATTACCCTAGATTTATCATTAATCTAAAAGATGATGAAGTGGAGTTCATGGAAGAAGCAGAAGATCTAGATGAATCTGAATTGAACTCAGAAATGGAAGGCTTGATAGAACAGGCGAATGCTTTTTATGACAGAGAAATGGAGCGTTACGAAAAAGAATAATTTTATTTTTTAAAATACGTTTTTAATAATAACTGAGCGGCTGCAAAGGGTGAAATTTCATCATTTTGCACCGCTTTTTTAGTAGAATCCAATAATTTTTGAATTTCTGGATCATTGTGAAAATTAGATTTTAGCTGCTCATTGATGGTTTCCATCAGCCAATATTCGTTTTGCTCAGCTCGTTTTGTATAGAAATAATCATTGTCTTTTGTCAACTCAAGAAAGGTAGAAATAGTCTCCCAAACATCTGATATTCCATCTTGAGTAATCGCACTACAGGTAGCGGTTGTAGGCGTCCATCCTGATTTTTTGGCAGGGAAAAGATGCAAAGCACGATTGAATTCGGTTTTTGCCAGTTTTGCTTTTCTGATGTTATCTCCATCTGCTTTATTGATAACGATAGCATCGGCCATTTCCATGATACCACGTTTAATACCTTGTAACTCATCACCAGCACCTGCAATTTTTAGCAGTAAAAAGAAATCAACCATGCTGTGAACAGCGGTCTCACTCTGACCTACACCTACTGTTTCAATAATAATAGTATCAAAACCGCAAGCTTCACAAAGGGTAATGGTTTCCCTTGTTTTTCGTGCTACGCCGCCTAATGTATCTCCAGAAGCGGAGGGACGTATGTAGGCATTTTTATCTTTTACTAATTCTTCCATTCGGGTTTTGTCCCCAAGAATACTTCCGTGAGAAATAGAACTACTAGGATCGACAGCTAGAACAGCGACTTTCTTGCCTATTTCCGTTAAGTATTTTCCAAAAGCCTCTATAAAAGTACTTTTTCCCACACCTGGAACACCAGTGATTCCTATTCTAACTGATTTATTGGCATGCGGTAAGCAGGCATTGATCACTTCATTCGCTTTTATCAAATGATCGGGATTTAAGCTTTCGACTAAAGTAATGGCCCGACTTAAATCAGTTATGTTGCCCAATAAAATGCCACCAACTAATTCCTCGGCAGAAGGTTGTATTTTTCTGAATTTCTGAATTTTTTTTACAACAGTTGAGCTGATAAATTCTGGAGGTGAAATTCCAGCTTTTTCGTTAAGAGCAGAATGTTTTATGTTGTCGTTTTCCAAAATTTTAAATCGTTTTCCGTAAAATTAATACTTAAACGGGAATTATTGGAATTAATTAAATTTTTTATGGATAAGAAAAGAGCAATAGTATTTAAAAAAGTATGCAGTAAAAATTTTTGAAGCTTCTTTAATAATTTTGTTTTTTATTCTAGCTACTATATAAATTAGTGAATATATTTGTTGCGCTATGATCAATATTCTTCTCATTTTTATATACTTATTCATCGGTCTTGTTTTACAACGGGTAAAATGGTTTCCTACAGATAGTTATAAGTTGTTAAACAAGATTGTTATTTACATTTGTCTTCCAGCTTTGGCCTTGTATTTTATTCCAAAAATCCACTGGAATAATCAATTGTTATTTCCCATTGGAGTCGCATGGATTACATTTGGATTTTCATTTGTGTTTTTTCGTTTTTTAGGAAAGAAATATAAGTGGTCCAAAAAATTGACTGGTTGTTTAATTATAACATCGGGACTAGGAAACACCTCCTTTTTAGGATTTCCAATAATTCAAGCTTTATATGGAGCAGACGGAATGAAAACGGCCATATTAGTCGATCAGCCGGGCACTTTTGTGGTACTTTCTACCTTAGGGATTCTAGTGGCAACCTTATATTCAAAAGGGGAACAAAGCAGTGGTCAGATTGTAAAAAAAATTATGTTTTTTCCGCCATTTATTACATTTCTCTTTGCTTGTTTCATGAATGTATTTGGATATGATTTTCTAGAATGGATACAGTTTATTTTTCAAAAAACAGGAAGTGCAGTTACTCCATTAGCATTAGTTTCAGTAGGATTACAGTTGCGATTTGAGAGTAGAAGTCAGCACTGGAAATTTTTAGGACTGGGTCTTTTATATAAATTGCTATTGACACCTGCGCTAATTTATTTTTTATATGTAATCGTTTTGGGCCAACATTCTAAAATGATTGATGTTTCTATTATGGAGGCAGCAATGGCGCCTATGATTACAGGAAGTATATTAGCTGCTACTCACGGTCTAAAACCCCGATTAAGCAGTATGATGATTGGTTATGGAATACCAATCTCTTTTATCAGCTTGGTTTTTTGGTACTTTATTTTGCAATGGTTTTAAAAACGCCATTCACTTTATCTTTTAGGTTTCATTACCAGTGTTTCTAGAACATTTTTGTTTTATTTATGATGTTGGTTGTGTGTCTTGTGGGACTTTTTGACTAATTTTAAATAAATTTAAAACAAAAACTCATGGCAACATTGCGATTAGGAGATATAGCTCCAGATTTTACTGCAGAAACAACATTAGGAAAAATACATTTTCATGAATGGTTAGGCGATTCTTGGGGCGTTTTATTCTCACATCCTGCTGATTTTACTCCCGTTTGTACTACCGAATTAGGAACGGTGGCTAATTATTATCCAGAATTTGTCAAGCGAAATACCAAAGTCATTGCATTAAGTGTGGATGGACTCGAATCGCACCTAAAATGGATCAAAGACATTGAAGAAGTTCAAAATGTGACTTTACAATATCCTATCATAGCCGATGAAAGTAAAGAAGTCGCTAATTTGTATGACATGATTCATCCCAATGCAAACGATACCTTCACCGTTCGTTCCGTTTTTATAATTGCACCTGATAAAAAAATAAAATTGATACTTACTTATCCTGCGTCGACAGGAAGGAATTTTGACGAAATACTACGTGTAATTGATAGCCTGCAGTTGACATCCCATTATAGTGTAGCTACTCCGGCCAACTGGAAAGATGGTCAAGACGTAGTGATTTCTCCCGCCATAAAAGACGAAGACATTCCTGCTAAATTCCCTAAAGGTTTCGAAAGAATAAAATACTATTTAAGGATGACACCACAACCTAATAAATAGGAATTAATACAAGGCAAAAAAGGGAATTCTACTGGAGTTCCCTTTTTTATGGGCTAGATTTTTTAGGAGCAAAACGATTCCTTTCCAAAACCACTTTCAGTCCTGCTGTACATTACAATCCTCACCCTTTAGCTTCGCAAGGGCTCGGGATTTTCATTTCCATCAGGGCTAGGCAGACCGTTTTTGGTTCTATAATTACTTTACAAACTTTCTAAAGAATAAGTTATATATTTGAGAGTAGGTAAAGCGAAACAAACCTTCGCCAATCTACCCAAATTTTGGGGTATATACGAAGGTTTGTTTCGCTTATATACTAGTTAGTAGCAATAGACTGTCAAGTATTTAAAAATCAACATCTTATAAACTTTTCTAAAAATATTATTAAACTGTAAAAATGAATAAAGACAGAGATACCAATTTTAAAGAACATTCAATTTTCCTTTCAGAAATTGCACAAAATATTTTAGAAGGAAATGATAGAATTCTCTCAATACCGGGTGTTCGTGAAATAATCGCACTTTACTTATTAATTCCTTACGCCACTAACGACCAATTAGACGCAGGAATGCCTTCAAAAATGCCAAAGCTTGATTTGTCAGAGGAATTTATAAATGGTGTTACTGTGAGAAATTTAAGAGATACGATTTGTCATTCTTTTGTCACTGTTGAAGAAAGTAGTAAAGAAAGATTAGGACGCATAATTATAGATGACCGAGCTCAAATGACTAGAAAATCACATAATGAACAAGAAATTAAAAGCCTAGGAACTATTTTAGAAATACCACAAACAAATAAAAAACTAAAAGAATTGCATTCCAAAATAATAAATTCGATAAAATAAAGCCAGCTGCTAACAGCTAGAGTTTCGTTGCGTGCGTAGCACGAACAATGAAACTCCGGTTGAACGGAACCGCTTCCACTTCCGCAACCCTATGCACTTATCGTAAAAAAATTAGAGAGAATATCAAGAGGATTTATGGTCCTCTTTTTTTTAGAGTAGTTTCTGCTTTGTTTTTGAGTGTTTTCGGTCACTTTTGGGCATAAAATCCCTTACCCATAAATTAGTTAATAGAGGAACTTAAACTTTGGCTACCGCCAAGATACCAAGCAGGCGGACCACGCTGATCAAATACTGCTATTCGATGTAAATTCCCTGTTTTGCAACAAGGACATTTGGGTAAAAAAGGTTTCTTTTCTACTTTTTCCAAGACTTTCACTCGAAGTTTCTCCTGTAAAAGCTTTAGCTGTTTACGCTTCCAAGTGCTACTCAAAAAAATCCTCTGGTTCTCGTCTGTGACGAGGACCTACTTAAATAGGTTAAAAATAGTAGCGTTTGCAACGCAGATAACAAAAATAAAATGTTTTTTGAACCACTTATAAAATCGATACGCTATCGTCCTGAAATAAGTTGGCAAAAGAGTAATAAACAAAAAGGATATGAATAAAGTAGGTTTAGTAGGCGGAATTAGTTGGGTTTCGACCATGGATTATTACAAATTCATCAACGAAGGAGTTAATACAAAATTAGGTGGGTTAAACTTTGCGGAATGTATTATCTACTCTTTAAATTTTGGAGACATTCAAGCGGTCAGTTGGGAAAACTCATTTGAAATTTTGCTGAATGCCTGTCAAAGTCTAAAGAAAAATGGGGTTGATAGTATTGTTTTGTGTGCAAATACGGCACATCTTTTTGCAGACAAATTACAAGAGACAATCAATTTACCTATCATTCATATTGGAGCAGAAACAGCAAAAGCGATTAACAAGTGTGGATTTAAAAAAGTGGGGCTTTTGGGAACAAAGTTCACAATGGAAATGGACTTTTATAGAGAAAAACTGGAAGAATTTGGGCTTGAAGTATTGACACCCAAAAAACAAGAAACTAGAGATTATATTCAACAGACAGTCAAAGAAGAATTAGGAGTTGGATTTGTAAATCCAGAAACAAAGAAAAAATACATTTCAATTGTAAATGAATTAGTTGAGGACGGAGCAGAATGCATTATTTTAGGTTGTACTGAGATACCGTTGTTGATAAGTCAAGACGATTTTACTATTCCAATTTTTGACACAACTAAAATACATTCACAAGCTATAGTGGAGTACATTGTGTCAAAGAACTGATTCAATCCGTGAACACAAAGAGTTTGGACAATTAAACTCCGAAAGTGAATTGGAATTGATAATTGCCATGGTTTAAAAATACGCTATCGAATTTTTAATTTTTGAAACGAAAAAACGGAATGAGATTGCTTCGTTCCTCGCAATGACTCAACGGGGTGATCTATCCCGTCTTTTAACGCAAACTGAGAAAACAATACGATTTCACAAAGAAAGTCATAGCGAGGAACGAAGCTACCACACTAAACTATATCGCCAAACAAAATAAAAAGAGGTACCACTGGCTCTCATTTTTTGCTTATACGCTGCTGTTTGTCTGTGACGAGTACCTACTTAAATAAGAATATTATTCCTAGCGGCTGTAAAGCAGACTGAATCTTCTGAGTTGATTGTAATGTACTGATATTTAAATATTTATGCTGTCAGTTAAATGTATTTTTATTTTCAGGGTATCTACTTTTTCACTATTTTTATATCTAATCTTTATTTTTTAACTTTAATAACATCATTATGACAAATATAGATTTAGTTAAGCAAGCATATTCCCATTTTTCTACTGGCAATGTGCCGGGCGTATTAGCCCTATTTGATTCAGCAATGGAATGGCACGAATGCAAGGGTATGCCTTTTGTGAAAGGTGATGGTATTTTTACAGGTCCAGAAGCAATAGTAACTAACGTTTTTATGCATCTGCCCGTTTTCTTTGATGGATTCAATATTGCAGTAAGTGAAATATTTGGAGCAGCTGATAAAGTAGTCATGGTAGGTTATTATCAAGGAACAAATAACGCTACTGGTAATTCATTCAAAGCCAATGCTACGCATGTCTGGACGGTTAGCAACGGAAAACTAAGCCGTTTCTTCCAGGCAGTGGATACAGCAACAATTAATAATTAATTCAATACCCTAACAGATCTATAAAAAGCTCCCAATTGGTGCTATTTTGTCATGGCTATATTTTAGCATTCGTTTGTTATTGGAATCTATTTAATAAGAAGAAAAATCGTAGCGTTTGCAAAGAAATTAAATTGTTTTATTCCAATTCTTAAAATCAGCCTTTTTTATTAGTCAATAATAGCCCCGTAATAATGATACCCATACTTATAATTTGGGTTAAAACAATCGCTTGATTTAGAAAAAAGTAAGCTAATATTCCACTAAAAACAGGGATTAAATAATAAATCAATGCTGTTTTATTGGTTCCTATTAACCGAATGGCTTCATTCCATAAGTAATAGGAAATTAAGGAAGCAAATATCCCAACATACGTTGTAGCATAAATTGTGGTAGCATCAAAAACAACTTTTTTATAATAGAAATGTTCCCATAGATAAAACGGGAACAATAGAACGGTTCCTATAACAAAGACGGTAAATAAAAATACATTTGACGGAATTTCTTTGGGTTTGAGCCGTACCAAAATAGTGTAACTCGCAAAGAAAAAACAAGCAAGTAGCATTAATAAATCACCAATTGTAAAATTTATTTCCAGTAATGCTTGTAAAGATCCTTTGGTTATTAGTACTAAAACACCTGTAATAATGGTTGCAATACCCAGAATCCGTATGGCAGCCACTTTTTCTTTAAAGGCAATTCGGGATAAGACAACAATAAATAACGGAATCGAAATTGCGATCAAAGACAAATTGACTGCCGAGGTGGTTTTGCCAGCGAAGTAAATCAACGTATTGAAAATGGTAATTCCTAAAATAGCTGTTACAACCAGATATCCTTTATTGTGTAGTAAAATAGTTTTGTGTTTTATGGTGCTCTTTAACGCGAAAGGAGCCAAAGCCACACAAGCAATTGTCCATCGCCAAAACGCCAATCCTACAGGTGGAATATGCCCTTTTATACCACTGGCAATAACCATATTTACAGACCAAAGTAAAGTTGCAGTCAAGGCAAATAAAACGCCTTTTGTTTGATTATTCATTTTTTAAGGATGTATTTTATATCAAACAAGATTGTGTATTTTCGCATATTGTAAGAGCATAATTGTTTTGGCATCTTTTATTTGTCCGTTATCAATCATAGCATATGCTTCGTCATAGGACATTTCTAATACATCAATATTTTCTTCTTCATGTGCTACTCCGCCACCATCACTTACTTTCATGGATTCATCATATTCACCTACAAAAAGATATAAAATTTCAGTTACGGCACCAGGAGACATATAGGTTTCCATTACTTTATGAACGGTTGTTAGGCGATAACCCGTTTCTTCTTCAGTTTCTCTAATGATGCATTGTTCTGGATGATCGGCATCCAAAAGTCCGGCACAAACTTCAATCATCATTCCGCTTTGATTTCCGTTAAGGTAAGTAGGTAATCGAAATTGACGAGTTAGGATTACTTTTTTTTCTTTAGAATTATAAAGTAAAATACCGGCACCGTTACCTCGGTCATAGACTTCTCTTTTTTGAGTAATCCAAGAATCATCTTTTTTTTGATAATCAAAAGTGACTCTGTTTAGAATGTACCAGTTGTCGGATAGTAGGTCAGTTTGTTTGATTTTTATTTCAGGGTTTTGCATGTGATGTATATTGATTTTTGAGTGTTAAAATTAAGGATTTCTAGGAGTTAAACTAAGATTTTTAAATGTACTTCCCCAATTATTATTGTTAGTGTCATTTGGAAGACCTGAAGCAGTTAATAATGCATCATGATCAGTACCATCTTTTTTCCAAACCCAAGCACAAACCGAAATTCCACGGGTAGAAAGGATGTCTAAAAAGGATTTTGGATTCATTAGAACGCCAGCATTCATGGGAGCCGTTTCTCCAAAGATAATTGGTATTTTTTTATTTTGTAACTGGCTTAAGCGGGAATTAATTGAATTTGGAGTATCTAAAAGCCATTTTTCGTAGGCATGAATGTCAAATAAAATATTTGATTTGTTGACCAAGAATTCAGTTGCTTTATTTAATAAAACACTCTCGTCTTGGCCTTGTTCGGCACATGGGATTAGGATTATATTTGGATTTCCAGTGTTTCTTATTATCGATGTCAATTCATTCATGTCGTTCATCCATAGCGTATCGGTATATCCATCGCCTCTATCATATTGATACGGTTCGTTCCATACTTCAATCCAAACATCAGGTTGGTACTTAAACTGAACCGCCCATTGTGCTAACTTCGCTTTATAATCATTCCACCAGAAAGTTTGCGTGGGTTTTTTTCCAGTAAATTCAGTTGGACTGTTTCCATCCCAACCAAAAGCACAAAGGATTGTGATTTTACCGTTGATGCGATTGTCATCTACGATACGTTGCAATGAATAGAGGTACGATCCGTTAGTAGATTGTATAGGACCAGCTGTGATTGGAGTTTCTATAACATTTCCAATGAATTCCCTCACTATATCAAGATTCCAACTGTTCATGTCTTGACTGCCTACACTAAATACATGAAAGGCATTGGCTCCAATGAGTTGAATGGATTTACCCTTGTGCATAATTGCTGAACCAGAAATGGAATAATCTAAATTACTCTCATTTGAAACGGGTAAGTCTTCCTTTTTACAAGAAGGAAAAAGCATCAAAAATAGAAAGGGGAGTAGTAATAAAATATTTTTCTTAGGATGGTTCATTAAAATTATAATTTTTACAAATTGAAATTTAGTCAAGTAAAAATACATTTTTTTATAAAAAAAAACGTCCCGATGTATCGGGACGTTAATTAATTTATTTTAGTATCGTTTGCTTTCTGTCTGGTCCTACAGAAACAATTTTAATAGGAACTTCTACTTCTTGTTCGATATATTCGATATACTCTTTTAGTTCGATAGGTAATTCATCATAAGTGGTCATACCCGTCAAATCCGCTTTCCAACCTTTGAATTCTTTGTAAACTGGTGTTACATTTTCTGGTTCAATGTTGTATGGAAAATGAGCAATTTTTTTACCTTTATAATTGTAGTCTGTACATACTTTCAAAGTTTCAAATCCTGAAAGGACATCTCCTTTCATCATCATCAATTGTGTTACACCATTTACTTGAATAGCATATTTTAATGCTACTAAGTCTAACCACCCACAACGTCTTTGTCTTCCTGTTACAGATCCAAATTCATTTCCTACGCGTGCCATAGTAGTACCATCTTCGTCAAAAAGTTCAGTTGGGAATGGTCCGCTACCTACACGTGTTACGTATGCTTTGAAAATTCCAAAAACTTCTTTGATTTTGTTTGGAGCAATTCCTAATCCTGTACATGCACCAGCTGCAGTAGTATTAGAAGAAGTTACAAATGGATACGTTCCAAAATCAACATCTAGCAACGAACCTTGAGCTCCTTCACATAAGATTGATTTACCCGCTTTTTGAGCTTGGTGTAAGTATTCTTCGCTATCAATAAAATCTAATTTTTTTAAATCTTCGATTGATTCAAAAAATTCTTTTTCTAGTTCTTCTAAGTTGTATTGAATGTTTACATCATAAAAGGCAATCATTGCTTCATGCTTGTCAGCTAAAGCTCTATAACGTGCTGCGAAATCTTCTAGTTCAATATCTCCAACACGAATACCGTTTCTACCAGTTTTGTCCATGTAAGTTGGTCCAATTCCTTTAAGAGTAGAACCAATTTTTGCTTTTCCTTTTGAAGCTTCAGAAGCAGCATCCAGTAAACGGTGCGTTGGTAAAATTAAATGTGCTTTTCTTGAAATGATTAATTTCGATTTGATATCCAAATTAAATTTAGCCAAACCATCAATTTCTCCTTTAAAAACAACTGGGTCAATTACAACACCATTACCAATGATATTCATGTTATTACCATGAAAAATTCCAGAAGGAATAGTTCTAAGCACGTGTTTTATTCCGTCAAATTCTAAAGTATGTCCAGCGTTTGGGCCACCTTGAAAACGAGCAATAATATCGTATTTTGAGGTAAGAACGTCAACTATCTTTCCTTTTCCTTCATCTCCCCATTGTAATCCTAGTAATAAATCTACAGTCATTCTAATTATTATTTGTTGTTGAGACCACTTTTATGTCGTCCGTACTGATTAATTTCTGCTATAATATTTTTTAACTTTTTGTTCTTTTTTGTTATTCTTCAACCGCACTATCGGGTTTTGATTTTTTCTTAACACCGTATAAATACAAAGAGTGATTGGTAATTTCAATATCAAATATTTCTTCAATCGTTTTTTTTATGCTTTGTATTCTAGGGTCACAAAACTCAATTACTTCACCAGTATCTGTCATGATGATGTGATCGTGTTGTTTGTCGAAATAGGACTTCTCGTAATGTGCTTGATTTTGACCAAACTGATGTTTACGTACTAGAGCACAGTCTAATAACAATTCAATTGTGTTGTATAAAGTGGCCCTACTCACACGATAGTTTTTGTTTTTCATTTTGATATACAGATTTTCTATATCAAAATGTTCTTCACTTTCGTAAATTTCCTGAAGAATAGAGTAACGTTCAGGTGTTTTTCTATGTCCTTTTTGCTCAAGATACATTGTAAAAACATTTTTTACAATTTCTTGGTTTTTGTTATTATTTGTGGAAATGAGTGTCATATCTGGCAAAGATAATTTTTTATTTTAATAGTTTTCAAGTTTAAATAAGTATAAGGGGATAATTTTGTGAGTTTTGAAACAAAAACAGTTTTTATAAATGCCAATTTTGACAATCTATCCACAACAATATTCTGTTTTTAATACAAAAATTCACAGGTTAATTATTTTTGATATACTCTTGATACTTTGTCAACTCCATCAATTTTTTTAATATTGTCAATCAGTTTTTTCAAGATGGTGATGTTTTGAACAATAACAATAACTTGCCCTTTAAATAAACCAGCATCACCACTAAGGGAGATACTTTGAATGTTTACATTCATGTTGTTTGAGATTACTTTTGTTAATTCGTTAGTAAGTCCCAAAGTATCCATTCCTGTAATATTAAGGATTGCTTTAAACTCTTGCTGTGAAGAATCAATCCATTTGGCTTGCATGATTCGGTAGGCATAATTGGATTGCATAGCGATGGCATTAGGACAATCTTTTTTGTGGACTTTTATTCCTTCATTAATAGTTACAAAACCAAAAACTTGATCTCCTGGAATCGGATTACAACAAGCAGATAGTTTGTAGTCCAGTTTGTCTTGCTCTTTACCGAAAACAAGCATATCATAATTGCTATTCAACATGGGTTTGTGAATATCAACATCTGCAGTACTGCCGGAACGTTTGATTTTATTTTTAAAGAAATTTATTAAAGTATTGCTTTTTTGAGCGGCAAAGTCTTTCAACTGTTGGTTCTCTATGGATCCGATACCTACTCTGTAAAATAAATCCAAACTCGTTTTGAGATGGAAGAAGTTTACTAGTTCATTGACTACACCTTCGTTTAGTGTTACTTTAAGGTGTTTTAGTTTTCTGGTAAGTAGTTCTTTTCCATCTTCAGCAATTTTCTTTGTATTCTCATTTAATACATTTCTAATTTTATTTTTTGCTCTCGAAGTGGTTACATAATCGAGCCAGTTGATAGTAGGTTTCTGGTTTGGAGAGGTTATTATTTCAACCTGATCACCACTTTTCAACTCGTAATTTAAAGGAACTAATTTTCCGTTGACTCTAGTTCCACGGGTTTTGATTCCTATTTCGGAGTGAATACTAAAAGCAAAGTCCAGTGAAGTGGCGCCTTTTGGCAGCGATTTAATATCTCCTTTTGGCGTAAAAATGTAGATTTCTTTGGAGTATAAATTCATTTTGAAATCTTCGACAAAATCTACTGCACTGCTTTCTGAATTTTCTAGTGCTTCTTTTAACAGATTAAGCCAAACATCCAATCCGCTTTCTTCAGTAGCTCCATTTTTGTATTTGTAATGCGCAGCATACCCTTTTTCGGCAATTTCATCCATACGTTCCGAGCGAACTTGAATCTCTACCCAACGTCCTTTGGGTCCCATGACGGTAATATGTAGCGCTTCGTACCCCGTTGATTTAGGAGACGAAATCCAATCTCGTAATCGGCTAGGACTTGGCCTGTAATGATCGGTAACGATTGAATAAATTTTCCAAGCTAGAAATTTTTCATCGTGTGGATTTGATTTATAAACGATGCGAAGGGCAAATTTGTCATAAACTTCATCAAAACTCACGTTTTGCGCTTTCATTTTTCTGCGGATAGAGTAGATGGATTTTGGTCGACCTTTGATAATGTATTCTACTCCTTCAGCATCTAATGCTGTTTTAAGAATATCCGAAATATCCTTGATATAAGCATCTTGCTGTTCTTTGGTTTCTTTTATTTTACTAACAATATCATTGAAAACGGCAGGTTCCGTATATTTTAAACCTAAGTCTTCAAGCTTGGTTTTAATATTATACAATCCCAAACGATGAGCTAGAGGAGCATAGATGTATAAGGTTTCAGAGGCAATTTTAACTTGTTTGTAATTCTCCATTGACTCCATAGTTTGCATGTTATGCAATCTGTCGGCAATTTTTATAAGGATTACACGTACATCATCATTAAGTGTCAATAACATTTTACGAAAATTCTCGGCCTGCATAGACACATTCATGTCTTTTTGAACCAAAGAAATTTTAGTCAACCCTTCGACAAGTTGTGCCACTTTTGGATTGAACATGCGTTCAATATCTTTTACTGTAGTAGGGGTGTCTTCAACAACATCATGCATTAAAGCCGCAGCAATAGAAGTGGCTCCCAAACCTATTTCAGAAGCAACAATTTTTGCAACAGCAATAGGATGAAATATATAAGCTTCACCAGATTTTCTTCGCTGGTCTTTATGCGCTTCTACAGCAACATCAAATGCTTTTCGAATTAGTTTTTTATCTTCGGGAGTTAAGGTTTGGTAACTGATGCGAAGTAATTCTTTATATTCTTGAGCAATTGCTTTATTTTCTTTTTCGATGTCTATTTCTATCATAACGGCATGGTTCAATTCCTAAAAATAACGATAAGTTTGCATATATGCAAGCAATAAATTAATGCGTAAAAAATATATTTTGAGTGTTTTTTTTCTCGGTTTAAAGCCTATTTAGCCTTATAATCGAATGAAATCTAAGTCTTGGAAATCATAGCTAAAATCAGTCAATTCAGATATCGGATTCATTTTGAGTGTAGTAGCTTTTTCTGTTGCGTCATATTTGAAAAAGAGATGGGCATCGGCATGAAAATAAGCATTATTCCATTTTACAACATAGTTCCCTTCTTTATAGAAAAACACTTCTCCTTTTAGTTGTGAAGAACGCTGAGATTCAAAGAATAATCTTCCTTTTTTTTCACTGATGACCACTTCTCCAAACCAATTGTCCTTGTATGTTCCTAGAATTCCTTTATAATCGGGTTTTAAATTGTCTTTTTTATTTTTGGCAACGGCAGCCCAAACTTCATCTGTTACTTTATCGGCAGAGTCTTCATGTTCCTTCATTCGACTACTATACAGCGTTACATAATCTTCTGACTTAATATCTAGGTAACTGTCTTTAATGGTATTGGTTATTGCGCTAAATGCGGCACCCGATTGTTGGTTAGTCAAAACAATGATTCCTAATTGTAACTCCGGAATATAAGTAGTTTGAGTAACTATTCCTTCTAATCCTCCAGTGTGTGTCACTTGTTTGTATCCTTTTACATCACTTAAAAACCAACCTAATCCATAACCGTTAAAATGAGTATTGTAAGGCGCTCTTGTTTTGGTTGGAATAATCGTTTGCAATTGCCACATTTCATCGTGTTCTTTTTCGGAGAACAATTGTTTATTTTCGGGACCGTATTTTCCATTATTCATTTGCATAATGGCCCATTTACTTAAATCATTTACACTAGAATAAATTCCAGCTGCAGCATCGAATAATTGGTTTTGGTATCTTTTAATGACTTTCAACTTTCCATTTATAGGAACATGAGGAGCAATAATATTTGTAGTGTCTTTTAAACGAACATAGGAAGCTGCGCTATTGTTCATTTCCAATGGCTTCATGATGCGCTCTTCAATAAAATCGCACCAACTTTTACCACTAACTACATGAATTACTTCTCCTGCAACGATGTATAACAGATTGTCATAATCATATTTAGTTCTAAATGGAGAAACGGGTTTTAAATACTGAAGGTTCACGATTATATCTTGAGCAGTAAAATTACTACCGTCAGGCCAAATCATTAAATCTCCTGCACCCAAACCTAAACCACTTCTATGGGTTAATAAGTCTCGAATGGTAAATTCTTGGGTTACATAATCATTGTACATCCTGAAATTGGGAAGGTATTTGATGACTTTATCATCCCATTTTATTTTTCCTTCATCAACTAAAATAGCTAAAGAGGCACTTGTAAAGGCTTTACTGTTTGAAGCAATTCCAAAAAGCGTATTTGCATCCACTTTTTCTTGGGTTGCTATAGATTTCACACCATACCCTTTGGCTAAAACTATTTTTCCATCTTTGATGATTGCTACAGCAATTCCAGGAACATTAAAAGCAGTTAAAGTACGATTGACTAATTGATCCACTTCTGGTGCTGTAATTTGTGCAAATGAGAATGTAGTTGCAATTAATGTAATGGCTACAAATAGATATTTTTTCATGCTAATGGGTATTAAAAATGATTTTTGTTTTTAAGGTCTAACCTAAAACCCTCTTTGTCTTTTGGCTTCAAAAATTAAAATCGCGGCAGCTACAGAAACGTTCATACTGTCAATTTCTCCTTGCATGGGAATGATGATGTTTTGAGTGGCTGCATCGCGCCATTCTTGGGTCAAGCCGGTAGCTTCTGTACCTACAACCAAAGCAGTTGGGGTAGTGTAGTCTTGGGTATGATAGGAAGTCGAGTTTTGTAAGGTGGCGCAATAGAAATTAATGTTTCTTTCTTTCAAAAAAGAAATAATTTCGGCAGTTGTTCCAGTCGCAATTTGGTTGGTAAATAAACAACCTACACTGGAGCGAACAATATTTGGGTTGTATAAATCGCTTTTTGGATTGGCAATAATAACAGCATCAAGATTAGCAGCATCGGCAGTGCGCAATAATGCACCAATATTTCCTGGTTTTTCAGGTGCTTCGGCAACTAGTATTAATGGGTTTTCTGATAACTTCAAATCAGTCAATTGCATCGATTTTGTTTTGGCTACAGCCAAAATCCCTTCGGTAGTATCGCGATACGCCAGTTTTTGGAAAACTTCTTTATTAATTTCTATTAATTCGGTATTTGGCGCTAATTTTTTGGCCTCATTTTCAGAACAAATTTCAGGATAAAATAAAACCGTTTCTAATTCATATCCTCCTTTTTGCGCTAATGAAATCTCCCGTTTTCCTTCCATTAAAAACGTACCGCTTTGCTTGCGATTCTTCGCTTTTTCTTGTAATAATACCAAAGATTTTATGAATGGATTTTGAATAGAAGTGATTTGTTTCAAGAGACTCTAAAATTTAATTATTATATAGGAAACAAATATACACAGAGAAAATGCAGAATTATAAATTTAAAATAGAATATTTAGCAATCTAAAAGGATAAAGTGGATTTAAGTTTTTAATTACCATTTTTCACCACTAATTTTAATTAATTTTGTCCCAATTGTTTTTTTGAGCAATTGCATTTCTTCAATTTAAAATCCAAAAGATTTCATGTTTCATTTATTAGATATTATAGGAACCTTGGCTTTTGCTATGTCAGGAGCATTAACGGCCATGAGTAAAAAAATGGATGCTTTTGGCGTCTTTATTATTGCTTTTGTAACTGCTGTTGGAGGAGGAACTTTACGTGATGTCTTGATTGGGAGAACACCTGTGGGATGGATGGTCGATTTAGAGTACGTTTATATCATTGTTCTTGCTTTTGTTTTAGCTATCGTTTTCAGAAAGAAATTTGATCGATTACGAACGTCCTTGTTTTTATTTGATACAATTGGGCTAGGTGTTTTTACTTTAATTGGTCTCGAAAAAGGAATCGGTATTGGTTTGCACCCTTTGATATGTATAGCTTTAGGTACAATGACGGCTTGTTTTGGTGGAGTTATTCGGGATATTTTATGTACCGAAATACCAGTAATTTTCAGAAAAGAAATTTATGCTACTATTTGTATTCTTGGAGGAGTCGTCTTTTTTATCCTGAAAAAATTTAATCTTAATGATGATTTTTTATATCTAATAACTTCGCTGGTCATTATTTCGGTGCGATTGATGGCGGTTAAATTCAAATGGTATTTGCCTACTTTTGAAAGTAAATAAAAAATTAGTTACTTTCACGAAGTTTAAAAATTAATTGTGATTAAATACACCGTCAAACAATACCTAGAAAGTGATTATGGTAATTGGAATAGTTTTATTGGTCAAGCCAAAAATGCTACTTTCCTTTTTCATCGTGATTTTATGGACTATCATAAAGAGCGATTTCAAGATAATTCTTTAGTAATTTTGAATGGTGATACTTGGGTAGCCGTTCTTCCTGCCAATAGCGTTGGTAATGTGGTTCATTCTCATCAAGGATTGACTTATGGAGGATTAGTATATACTGAAAAAACGATCTTAGCTTCGGTTATTGCTATTTTTAAGAGTGTTTTGGCTTTTTTAAATGAAAATAAAATCGAAAAATTAATTTTAAAAACAACGCCTTCCATTTACCATAAAAAACCAGCCGAGGAATTGCTTTATGCTTTGTTTTTGGCTGATGCCAAATTAATTCGGAGAGATACCTTATCCGTAATTGATTTAAAAAAGGAATTTTCTTTTTCGAAAATTAGAAAAAGAGGGATTCAAAAAGGGATAAAGTTGGGATTAGAGATTAAAGAAGAAACGGATTTCGAATCTTTTTGGACCGAAATATTGATTCCTAATCTAGCAAATCGTCATAATGCAAAACCAGTCCATTCCTTAGAAGAAATAGTGCGATTAAAAAAAGATTTTCCTACTAATATTAGACAGTTCAATGTGTGTTATCAAGGAAAAATAGTGGCTGGGACTACTGTTTTTGAAACAGAAACAGTGGTGCATTGTCAATACATATCCAAATTTGAAAAAGACGAAAACCTAGGGAGTTTGGATTTTTTATATGATTATTTAATTCATAAAGTATTTGCTGAAAAACGATTTTTTGATTTTGGAGTTTCGAATGAAGCCCAAGGGAAAAAACTCAATGAAGGGTTATCTTACTGGAAAGAAAGTTTTGGTGCCAGCACGATAGTTCATGATTTCTATGAAGTGGATACAATTAATTATTCCAAATTGGAGAACATATTAGTATAAAACCTTTTTTAATCAATACAATTTCGGCAATTTTAAACCTTAAACCTTAAACCTTTTTAAATGATACCATTTCTGGATTTAAAAAAAATCAATGCACAATATGAAACTGCTTTTCAAGATAAATTGAAATCGGTTTTAGATAGTAGTTGGTATATTTTAGGAAATGAAGTAAAGGAATTTGAGACTAATTTTGCCCAGTTTTGTAAATCAGAATATTGCATAGGAGTAGGTAATGGATTTGACGCATTGGTATTAATTTTCAAAGGATACATTCAGCTGGGTAAATTGCAAAAAGGAGACGAAGTTATTGTGCCCGCGAATACTTATATAGCAAGTATTTTGGCGATTCTAGAAGCCGATTTAGTTCCAGTTTTAGTCGAGCCAAAGTTGGAAACCTACAATCTTAATCCTGACTTGATTGAAGAAAAAATCACTTCAAAAACCAGAGCCATTCTAGCTGTTCATTTATATGGGCAACTAGCAGAAATGAATCAGATAAATGAAGTCGCTTTTGCTAATGATTTATTGGTAATTGAAGATGCTGCTCAGTCTCATGGTGCTTTTTTTGAGGTCGAAAGTCAAAAGTCGAAATTCGAAAGCGGGAATACCCAAGCGTACAGTTTTTACCCAGGGAAAAATCTAGGCGCTTTGGGAGATGGAGGGGCGGTAGTTACTAATGACGAAGAACTGGCAAAAGTAGTTTCAACACTTAGAAACTATGGTTCTGAAACTAAATATTATACTGATTATATAGGAGTAAATTCAAGATTGGATGAATTACAAGCCGCTTTTTTGAATGTGAAATTACCGCATTTAGATGCTGAGAATGATAAGCGAAGAGCAATTGCCAAACGCTATTTATCAGAAATTAAAAACGATAAAGTTGTGCTTCCATTTTGGGATTTGTCTACTAATCATGTTTTTCATTTGTTTGTTATTCGAACAAAAAATAGAGCCGAATTGCAAGCTTATTTATTGAAAAACAGAATAGAAACCGTAATTCATTATCCTATTCCAGCACACAAACAAAAAGCTTTGAAAAACTGGAATGAATGGTCATTTCCTATTACGGAGAAAATTCACAATGAGGTTTTGAGTTTGCCTTTAAATCCTGCTTTAACAATGGAAGAAATTGATTTTGTTATTGCAACTCTAAATAACTATTAGAGATGACAGACCAAAAATCCTCCTATCTCCAAATTTTAAAAACGACCTCGCTTTTTGGTGGTGTACAGTTTTTAAATATTATCATTTCGATAATTCGTACTAAGCTGATAGCTGTTTTTATTGGTCCAGGAGGAATGGGAATTATTGCATTGCTAAATTCAGCTTTAAACACAATAAATGGTGCTACTAGTTTAGGAATTGAAACGAGCGCGGTCAAACACATTTCTGGAGATTATAAAGAGAATGACTTAAAAAGTGTTTCAAGAATTGTGACAATTGTTAGAAAATTGGTTTTGATTACGGGAATATTTGGAACGTTATTAACTGTGGTTTTTTCTTCTTGGTTGAGCACACTTACTTTTGGGAATACCCACTATGCGACTGCTTTTATTTTTATTTCCATTACAGTTTTGTTCAGGCAACTTAGCTCGGGTCAATTAGTAGTTTTGCAAGGATTGAGAAAAATGCGTCTTTTAGCCAAAGCCAATTTTTATGGCAATTTATTGGGGTTGTTGGTCTCAATTCCGTTGTATTATTGTTATCGAATTGACGCTATAATACCCACAATCATAGTGGTGTCTTTATCAGCTTTAGTGTTTTCATTTTACTTTTCGAACCAATTGGGAATACAAAAGGAAGTGATAAATACCAAGCAAGTAATTAGCGAAGGAAAAAATGTTGTTAAATTAGGAATTCTATTAACCATAAGTGGATTACTCACTTTAGTGACAACTTATTTAATTCAAATTTATATTGGGAAAACAGGCGGATTAGAGGAAGTAGGATTTTACAATGCAGGTTTTACGTTACTAAACTCCTATGTTGGGATTATTTTTACAGTCATGAGCACCGATTATTTTCCAAGACTATCTGCCATAAGTGAGGATAACGAGAAAGTAAGAGAAAGCGTAATGCAGCAATCTTATATTTCGATTTTAATAATAACGCCAATCATTATTTTGTTCCTCACCTTTGTTCCTTTGATTGTAAAAGTGATTTATACCGAATCATTTAATTTGATAATTCCGATGGTTTGTTTTGGAATAATAGGGATGCTTTTTAGAGCGGTTTCTTGGTCTATGGGATTTGTTTTAATTGCAAAAGGAGATTCCAAAATGTTTTTGCGAACAGCTATTGGTTTTAATGTTATATCTTTGTTATTGAATATTTTAGGTTATACGTACTATGGATTGGAAGGACTTGGTTTCAGCTTTTTAATCTATTATATCATTCATTTTGTAGGATTAAAAATCATTTCCAAAAAAAGGTATGGGCTGTATTTTGAAAAAGATTTTTACCTTACTTATCTCGTTTGTATTTTTCTATGCGGTATTACTTTTTTATTGAGATATATACCAAATCCGATTGTAAAATACAGTTTAATGTTTATCATGATTTTGGTTTCCGTTAGTTATGTGTTGTTTCACATCAATAAAAAAATGGAGTTGAAATCCGTTTTTAATGCTTTAATCAAGAAAAAAAATGGCTGATATTATTAAAAATCAATATGATAAATTGCGATTGTTTTTTTACAAAATACGATTTTACTATTCCGTAAATTGGACAAAAACACTCTATTTTAATTTTAAAAAATTCCCTTTTGCAACAGCAAAAAAGTTACCTGTATTTTTTTATGGAAAAGTAAAACTTACTTTGATTACTGGCGAAATTGAAATTGCGGCACCCATACAAAGAGGGATGATTGGTTTTGGTCAAGATTATGAAATGAATACAGTGGCTAGCGGAATCGCAGAAATTAATATCACTGGTAAATTAGTTTTTAAAGGGCAGGTACAATTTGGTAAGGACTATTTCATTTATGTGGGTAAGGATGGGTATTGTGAATTAGGGCATATGGCTTCTTTGGGTTCGAATTCAAAATTAACCTGTATAGAAAAAGTGGTTTTAGGTGATTATGCTCGTTTTGGACCAGAATCTCAGATTATTGATACTAATTTTCATCAAATGATTGACACAAGTACAGGTGAGCGCTACAAAATCACTAATGCCATTCATATTGGGAATTATAATTATGTTGGCGGTAGAGTTTCGGTTATGGCGGGGACACACACACCGGATTATTGTACAATAGCTTCTAATAGTTTGTGCAATAAGGACTATTCACAACTCGAGCAAAATTGTTTATTGGCAGGAATGCCTGCTAAATTGATTAGGACAAATATATCAAGAGATTGGGAAGGGGAACGAAAGGTTTTAGATGCATTTTTAACCGTTCAGTAATACCTTATAAAATAGAAATTCGAATTCTTATTTCTAGAAAAATATATTTTACAAGCAAAACAAAATCTAGATTTTTATAGGCCAAAATCATCTCGAAATGAATGCGTTTTAGTACTGTTTTGTTTTCTATTTTGGAGCGATTTAGTCCAATGGCTTTTTTCAAAATAACATAGGTAGAATGGTTGATTTTATTTTTTTTCTTATAAAAATCGGTTGCCATAGAATTGGATACGATTCTTTTTTGAATCAAAATTTCATCAATAAAATCAAATGCATAAATTCGAGAAGCACGAATCCAAAAATCCAAATCTTCATACGCTAGGTTTTCATCATAACCGTCAAGTACATCATAAACTGATTTTTTGGTCATGCTAGAAACAGAGCAAATACTGTCTCCTCCAGCAAGAACGGAGGTGTAAATGTCTCCAGTAATTCTTTTTTGGGTTACTTTTTTGTCTTTATTTACAGCAAAATAATAAGAATCTAAGAGCCCTTTTTTAGTAATCAAAGCTGCATTACCATAGACAACTCCTAGATTTTTATAGTTGCTATTTTTAAAAGTATTGACTTGAAGACTTACACAATTGGGAAGCAAAACATCATCAGCAGCCAAATCAATAATGTAGGTGCCTTTGGCAAGTTTCAACCCTTTATTAAATGCTTTTGTAATCCCTAAGTTGGTTTTATTAGTTATAAATTGTACCTCTGGATGGTCAACTATCCATTTCTCAATTGTAGTTTTAGAATTATCGGTACTGCAATCATCAATAATAATAAGTTCAATGTTTTTGTACTCTTGTTTGATAACAGATTCTAAGCTTTCCAATACAAACGCTTCCTGATTGTAGCACAAGCAAATAATGGTAACTAATGCTTTATCTTGCATATCTTTTTAAAAGAGTTATATATTTGATACGAAAATAAGAAATCGATAATGATATTGCCTAACAAAAAATATAAAATTGCTTTAATTGGTTACCGTTTGAGCGGTGGCGGAGGTGATAAAGTGATGGCGAATCTGTCTCTTTTTTTCGAAAGTAAAGGAATTGAAGTGCATATTATTACGGTTATCGATGAAGTCTCTTTTCTGTATGCGGGGAAGTTGATGAATTTAGGCTTGCTAAAAAATAGTTCCAATGGTGTTATCAATAAATTCAAACGATTAACGGCATTGCGAAATTATTTAAATAGCAATGACTTTGATTTTATAATTGATTTTAGGTTTAGAACTAAAGTCATTCAAGAGCTTGTGATTTCGCGATGGATTTACAATACCAAAACCATATTTACGGTTCATAGTTTTTTAATTGATCATTATATGCCTAATATTTCAGGGTTGACACGATTCATGTACAATCATTGTTATGCAAATGTGGCCCTTGTTCCAGATATGAAAGTGCTAATAAAACAAAAACATAATTTAAAAAATGTTGTTACGATTCCTAATCCCGTTAACATTGTTGAGGTTAATGAAAAAAGTATAGAAAAGATTGATATAACCTTTGATTATATTATTGCTATCGGCCAGTTTGAAAATCCCATTAAGCAGTTTAATCAGTTGATTTCAAGTTATGGGAATTCTGTTTTGCCTGAAAAACAAATTCATCTTTTAATTTTGGGTGAAGGTGATAGAACTGATTTGGAAATGGCAGTTAAAAAAGTAAAAATGGAAGGTTTCGTTCATTTTTTAGGGTATCAAGACAATCCTTATAAATATTTGAAAGCAGCAAAATTCCTAGTATTGAGCAGTAAAAATGAAGGAATGCCAAATGTTATCTTAGAATCATTGGCTTGTGGCACTCCCGTTGTTTCTTTTGATTGTCCTTCTGGTCCAAAAGAAATGATACATCATCACAAAAATGGAATTTTGGTTGAAAACCAGAATTGGCAAAAACTGACTAGTGCCATTAATGAAATGGTTACAGATGATTCTTTATATCAAAATTGCAAACAGAACACTATAGAAAGTATTAGTCCGTTTCTATTAGAGAATATCGGGCAACAATGGTTAGATTTGATGCAAATAAGTACCAACTAAAAAATGACAAAAATAGAAGCAATTCAATTAGTAATAATTCCTGTCGTTGAAGATGTACGTGGGAATTTAGGTTTTATTCAAAAAGATGTTTTACCGTTTGAATTCAAGCGGGTGTACTATCTTTTTGATGTGCCAAGTAATGCTTTTAGAGGAGGTCATTCACATATTTTACAAGAGGAAGTGCTAATTGCTTTGAGTGGTAGTTTTGAGGTGGTACTCAATGATGGATTCGAAAAAAAATCATTTGTATTAAATAAACCCAATATCGGATTGTATATTCCAAACGGGATTTGGAGAGAATTGGAGAATTTTTCCTCAGGTGCTGTTTGTTTGGTTTTAGCCTCGGATGAATTTATTGAGGAAGATTATATTAGAGATTTTGATGCATTTATGGGTTCTAAAAAATGAGACTACTCTATATTGTTCCCAGTTGTAATACTGAAGGTGGCGTGGCACGAGTGCTTTCGGTGAAAACAAATAGTCTTATTGAGAAATGGGGATATGACATTCATATTCTTACCCAAAATGATGGAAATACGAGTCCTTTTTATAATTTTAATTCTGGAATTGTATTCCACGATATGATTTTAAAAGGTAGTGTTTTTCAGTTTTTTAAGGATTATATAAATAGTTTAAAACTCCAAATCTCAATTATAAAACCAGATATTATTATTGTTTGTGATAATGGGTTGAAAGCATTTACAATTCCATTTTTTCTCAATTCAAATATACCTTTGGTGTTTGAGTGTCATGGTTCAAAATACATACAAGAAAATAAAATGAAGGCTTCCTTTTTTTTTAAAGGAATTCAATTTTTTAAATATAAATTCAAAAACTTGGGAGCACAAAAATACAAGCGATTTATAGCTTTATCCAATGAGAGTTTACAAGAATGGGATGTGTTGAACTACACCATTATTCCTAATCCATCTTGGTTGAAAGTGACCGCCGATAATCCATTAGAAAATAAGAAAGTAATTACAGTAGCTAGAAATTCGTATGAAAAAGGGCTAGATCGATTGCTGTTGATTTGGCAAAAAACAGCAGTAAAACACCCTGATTGGATTCTAGAAATATATGGTGATGATTTAAAACCATTGGAGACTGTCGCTGAAAAATTAAATATTAATGCTACGGTACGATTCCATAAACCAGTAATGAATATTGAAGAAAAATATAATAATGCTTCTCTGTTTGTAATGACTTCCCGTTTTGAAGGATTTCCCATGGTGCTTATTGAAGCTATGGCGTCCGGTTTACCTTGTGTTGCATATGATTGTCCAGTAGGACCAAGAGCAATTATAACAAATAGAGAAAATGGAATTCTTGTACCGGAAGGAAAGGAGCAGCTTTTTGTAGAACAACTTAGTGTACTTATTGAAGATGCTGTTTTACGAAAACAACTAGGTAAAAAAGCCCGTGAATCAGTTGCCGATTATGATTTGGATATTATAATGTTACAATGGAATGCACTTTTTGAAAATATTATAAAAAATAATTAGCTTCTTTTAATTGTACAGAAATAACCAATTCTAAACAATGTAAAAACAACTAAATTAGGATTGTTTCCTTTCAAGTTTTTGATTAACCTTTTTTCGAAAAAAAGATAGCACTGAGATATTAAATAGGTTAATTTTAAATTGTTCAGCCACTCAAATAAAAAAATTAATTTCACAAACTTTCCGTCAATTTGTCGATTCTCATATAGGAGCATTAAATTTTCTAAAGCTTCTTTTGTTTTTTTTAAATAAACTAAGTTTGTATCGATGTCACCGTGTTCAACAGGGTTTTCAATATGGTTAACTTTGGCTTGTAATAAAGCTAACTGGAAAGAAAGTTGAGTATCGTCATGACCATATTTAATGATGCTTTTGTCAAATTTTACTTTGTTAAAACATTTTTTTTTAATCAAAGTGTTATTAAAAAGTAATGATTTGTAGGGAGTTTTTTTTCGATTTAAGGTTGGTTGATCTTCAATAAATTTACCGTATTTCCATCTTAGTTTTTGAAGATTTGAAGGGCATTTTTCAGGATGTAATCGGCCACCATAAATTACATCACTATCATGAATATTTTCCACGTAATTATGGATATAATTGGTATTCAAAATTATGGAATCACCATCTATGAAAAGTAAATTATCGAATTTAGATTTTTTAGCTAGCGAATTTCTGTTTTCGCGATGGGCAATATTTTTATCTAATGACATAAAATTACAATTTGGGAGTAAATTTATATTTTCATTAAACTGGTTTAGTGGGGATTGAGAGGCATCATCTTGGCAAAGAATTTCAAAATCAATTTCATATTTCATGCATTGCTTTTGCAATTCCTGAACTAAAGGATAGGCATTGTAATTGTATATTGGAATAAGAATGGAGAGCATTACACTGTTCTTTGAACTACTTCAAAGATTTTAGTGTCTTCACATTTCAATGTTTTCGATGGAAATTTCATTAATAAGGCATAATCATGCGTTGCCATTATAATCGTTTTTCCATTAGCATTAATGCTTCTTAAAACTTCTAGAACTTCAGCACTTGTTTGTGGGTCAAGGTTACCAGTAGGTTCATCTGCAAGGATCAACTCAGGGTCGTTAAGTAAAGCTCTAGCAATAGCGACACGTTGTTGTTCACCACCCGAAATTTGATGTGGCATTTTCATTGCGTAGGCTTTCATTCCTACTTTGTCTAAAACCTCGTCAATTTTACGATCCATTTCATTTTTATCAACCCATCCTGTCGCTTTAAGGACAAATAACATGTTGTCTTTGATTGAGCGATCGGGCAATAATTTGAAATCTTGAAATACGATACCAATTTTTCTTCTTAAAAAAGGAATGTCATCTTCTTTTAAAGTAACTAGATCAAAATCGACTATATGTCCTTCGCCTTCAGTCAAAGGCATATCAGCATAAAGTGTTTTCATTAAGCTACTCTTACCTGATCCTGTTTTTCCGATGATGTATAAAAATTCACCATGGTTTACTTCCAAGTTTACATTAGATAAAATTACTTTATCTTCTTGATAAATGGTTACGTTTTTTAAAGACAGTACAGTTTGAGACATAATTGAAAAATTGTTTATTGGGTAAAAGTAATTATCAATTGTCAATTATCAATTATCAATTCTAATTTTTTTTATTTTTTGTTAAAACATTTGTTCATAATAAAAGGGAATAACAATTCGTTATACCCGTTAGTTATAATACTTTTGAATATCAAAAAAAACAAACAAAATGCGTAAACTCTCTTGGCTTTTTCTTTTAATGATTTTTGTTGGCACTTTTACTGTTTCTGCTCAAAAATCAATAATATATACCCATGAATTAAAAGATTTTAATAAGGCAATTTCCTTATTTAATGACAATCAATTTGCTTCAGCCCAAATTATTTTTGAAAAAGTAAACTTGGAAACTACAAATGAAGAAATCAAATCAGATTGTTCTTATTATGATGCATCTTGTGCTATTCGTTTGAATCAAGCGAATGCGGATGTTTTGATGGAGAAATTTGTTGAAGACTATCCAACAAGTGCTAAGAGCAATCAAGCTTTTATAGAAGTAGCGCATTATTATTTTGAACAAGGAAATTATCCTCAAGCCCTAAAATGGTTTGAAAAAGTAGATGAGAGCCAATTAACATATAAAGAGCGCGATAAATTTAATTTCCAAAAAGGGTATGCTTTTTTTAATTCTAAAAATAAAAAAGAGGCTACCACTTATTTTAATAAAGTGGTAAATTCAGCTGAATATGGTTCTCAAGCTAAATACTACTTGGGTTTTATAGCCTATGAAGGAGATGATTATAAAGAGGCGACCAAATATTTTGATGCGGTTTCAGGCGAAGAAAAGTACAAAGAAAAACTGTCTTACTATCAGGCCGATATGAATTTTAAATTAGGAAATTTTCAAAAAGCAATTGATTTAGGACAAAAGGCAATGTCAAAGTCGAACGCATTGGAAAAGTCTGAATTAAATAAAATCATTGGAGAAAGTTATTTTAATTTAAAACAATATGATAAAGCCATCCCTTATTTAGCGGATTATAAAGGTAAAAAAGGAAGATGGAACAATACTGATTTTTACCAATTGGGATACGCGTATTACAAGCAAAATGATTTTGAAAATGCGATTTCTCAATTCAATAAAATCATAAATGGTAAAGATTTTGTAGCGCAAAATGCCTACTACCATTTAGGGCAAAGCTATTTAAATTTAGATCAAAAACAACAAGCGTTGAATGCGTTTAAAAATGCTTCCGAAATGACATTTGATGCTTCTATCCAAGAAGACGCTAGTTTGAATTATGCGAAATTGAGTTATGAAATAGGGAATTCATATCAAACTGTTCCTCAGGTTTTACTGGATTTTATAAAAAAATACCCAAACAATGCAAGTCGTCCAGTAGTCGAAAAACTGTTAATCGATTCTTATATTTCTTCTAAAAACTACAAAGAAGCCTTGGTTTTATTAGAAAAAAATAGAGGGCCAGAAAATAAATTGGCGTATCAAAAAGTGACTTTCTATAGAGGTTTAGAGCTTTATGCAGACAGAAATTATCAAGAAGCGGCCAAGATGTTTAAGAAATCAATAGACGGTCAAATTGATGCAGATTTTACGGCCAGAGCTACTTTTTGGAAAGCGGAAACGGAGTACATTCAAGATGATTACAATAATGCTTTGTTGAGTTATAAGCAGTTTGTAAATGGGCCTCGTGCGTCTTCGGCATCAGAATATAAAAACAGCAATTATAATATTGCTTATACTTATTTTAAATTGAAAGAGTACGATCAAGCGGCTACCTATTTTCAAAATCAAATTGATAAAGTAAAAGACGATAAAGTGAGATTGAATGATTCTTATTTGCGTTTAGGTGATTGCCGATTTGTTAGTTCTAAATATTGGCCAGCAATGGAAGCGTACAATAAAGTAATTGAATTAAAAGGTGTTGATGCAGATTATGCTTATTATCAAAAAGCAATTTGTTATGGTTTTGTATCCAAAAATGACACGAAAATTGAAGAATTAAATTCGTTCTTACAAATGTATCCAAAATCAAGTTACCGTGATGATGCCATGTATGAATTGGCTAATACTTATGTAGCGGCAAACAAACAAGATTTGGCTTTAAAAACATTTGATCGATTAATTGGGGAGTACAAAAACGGAAGCTATACTGCCAAATCAATATTGCGTCAAGGACTGATTTACTATAATTCGGATAAAAGTGAACTAGCTTTAACAAAATTTAAAAAAGTAGCGGCTGATTTTCCTAAAACTCCCGAAGCACTTGAAGCCGTTTCAACTGCTAGATTGATATATGTTGATGGTGGAAGAGTTAATGAGTATGCTACTTGGGTGAGAACCTTAGACTTTGTGGCGGTTACTGATGCGGATTTGGATAATGACTCGTATGAGTCAGCTTTGAAACAATTTGAGCAAAATAATAATAAGCAGGCCATTTCTGGATTTAGTGCTTATATTTCTAGTTTTCCAAGAGGAATTCATTCACTTCAAGCTAATTTTTATTTGGCGCAAGCCTATTTCTCTGAAGGACAAAAAGACAAGTCAGTGGCTAATTATCAATATGTAATTAGTGAACCTAGAAGTGAATTTACGGAACAGTCTTTGGCAAGATTATCCCAAGTGTTATTGGATAACAATCAAAAAGATAAAGCAATTCCAGTTTTAGTTCGTTTAGAAAACGAATCGGATTTTCCTCAAAACAAAGTATTTGCTCAATCAAACTTAATGAAGTGTTATTACGATAAAAAGGACTATGGAAATTCTGTTATTTATGCGGATAAAGTATTAAATAATCCTAAAACAGATGATAATGTTCGTTCGGATGCGCAAATTATTATTGCTCGTTCAGCAATGCAAACAGGTGATGAAGCTAAAGCGAGAGCGGGATATGCAAAAGTGCTGACCATTGCTAAAGGAGAACTAGCCGCTGAAGCATTATATTATGATGCCTATTTTAAAAATAAAGATTCAAAATATGAAGCTTCAAATGTGACGATTCAAAAATTAGCAAAAAACTATTCTAGTTATAGATTTTATGGATCGAAAGGATTGATTCTAATGGCGAAAAACTTTTATGGACTAAAAGATAGTTTTCAAGCGACTTATATTTTAGAAAATGTGATTAAAAATTTCACTGATTTTTCAGATGTAGTTGCTGAGGCGCAAAATGAATTAGATAGAATTAAAGCCGAAGAGTCTAAAACAAATTCATCAATAACCAATTAGGAATATTTAAAACAACTGTGATGATGCCGTTGTTGTGAATTTAAAATTATTAAAAAATGACGATTCCTTTTTATATTGTAGATGTATTTACCAAAAAAAAATATGCGGGAAATCAACTGGCAGTTTTTTTAAATGCGACTGATTTAACGACTGATCAAATGCAGGAAATCGCACGCGAAATTAATTTTGCCGAAAGTACATTTGTAACTGCTATAGCACCTGAGAATAATAAAGCAACAATTAGAATTTTTACTCCAGCGCATGAAATGCAATTTGCTGGGCATCCAATAATAGGAACTTCATGGGTTTTGATGAATAAAGTATTCAAACACCATCCTAAGGGGATTAAATTAAATGTTCCAATAGGAGAAATTCCGGTTAGGCAAACTCCGGATTTAGTTTGGTTGAAAGCCGCACAGCCTGATTTTCTAGATGTTTTAATGAAGGAAGATTTTGCTTCATTTAGTAATTTAAGTGTAACTGATTTTGATACTCGTTTTGAAATTCAAGAAGTAACTACTGGAAGTGCTTTTGTCATGGTACCTCTAAAAAATAGAGAGACATTAAAAGCAGTTGAATTGGATAAAGATAAAACAGCCGAGTGGCTTAAAGCAAAATGTAAAACGGAACATAGGGCTTTGTATTTTTTTAGTTTAGAAAATGAAGTGCTAACCAGTAGAATGTTGTGTATTGAAAATAACCAGCTTATAGAAGATGCAGCGACAGGAAGTGCTAGTACTTGTTTGCAAGCTTTTTTATTGAAATACCATGCAGATGAAATAAATATGGTGAATAACCAGGGAGAATATATCAATAGAAGTTCTCAAATATATTTTGAAGGAAAACGAGAAGAGCCTCTTTTTGACATTAATATCGGTGGAGAAACTCAGTTTGTAGCACAAGGTGAATGGGAAGTAGATTAAAAAAATAAAAATAGTAGTAAAAAAAGATAATGTATAAAATGCAGGAGAGGGTAAATAACTTTTAATCGCCTTTTTTATAATAAAACAAAAAATATGAAATTGAATTTCCAAAATAAAATTACAATTGTACTACTTTTAGTAGTTTTTCAGTTTTCGTTTGCTCAAAAAAAAGAGGACAACATAGGATCTGAAGTAGTAAATGTAGTGAAGCCATATACCCCAACTATTTCGGATGCTTTCAAAGTACAAGAAACTCCAGTGCTGGATGATGAAGGTAATGCTAAAAAAGAAACAATTAAGTACTCTATTTTTTCTTTCCCTGTAGCTTCTACATTTACTCCTTCAAAAGGAAAAGCAGAAGGCGTTGACAAAACAAAGCAAGCCCATTTCTATAATAATTATGCGACATTAGGATTTGGGAGTTATAGAACGCTCAATGCCGAGTTGTTTGTTAATCAAGAATTAGGGAGCAATGATTATGTAGGGGGAATGTTTCGTCATCTTTCATCACAAGGTGGAATTAGTGGAGTGGAATTAGATGACCGTTATTATGATTCTGCAATTGATTTGACTTATGGTGCTAATTATAGTGATATGTCATGGAATGTTGATTTAGGATACCAAAACCAAATTTATAATTGGTATGGATTGCCAACAGAGTTTGGTAGTACACTTTCTTCTTCAGATAGAGCAATGTTAATTAATGGTATAAATCCACAACATGTTTACAATACTTTTTCGTTAGGTTCAAAAATTGATTTTAATGAGGGAATTCTAGACAATGCAAGTTTGAAATTCAATCATTTTACAGATACTTTTGGTTCTACTGAAAATCGTTTTTATGTTAAACCTTCGTTGAAGTTCAATATAATGGACGAAGCGATAAAAACAAATATAATTGTGGATTACGTGGGTGGAAGTTTTGATAAAAATTACCAAAACACCAATACCCAAGTTATAAAATACGGTTTCACTAACTTTGGTATTTCACCTACTTTTGTAATGCAAGATAACGATTGGACTTTGAATCTGGGTGCTTCTTTATTTTATAGTTTAGATAATGAGCATAGTAATAATAAGTTTTTTGTCTATCCTCAAATCAACGCTTCTTATAAAGTGGTTGGAGACTTAATGATTTTTTATGCAGGAGCCGAAGGGAATTTGGAGCAAAATTCTTATATGGATTTTGTGAATCAAAACTCATTTTTATCTCCTACTTTAAATATTGCGCCTACAGACAAACAATATGATATTTTTGCTGGTTTAAAAGGGAAAATTACAAATAATGTGAGTTATAACATTAAAGGGTCATATGTGAACGAAAGAAATAAAGCGTTGTTTAGAAGCAATGATTACAATGAAAATGCTTCCAATGAAAATTATGCTTTTGGGAATTCAATGCAGGTGGTTTATGATGACATGAGAACATTGAGTTTTACGGGTGATTTAAAAGCTAATTTTTCAGAAAATGTTACTTTTGGTATCAGCGGAACGTATAATAGTTATACGAATGATTTTCAGCAAGAAGCATGGAATTTGCCAGAACTGAAATTAAATTCAAATATTGATTTTAATATTACACCACAATGGTTTGCAGGTGCTACTGTTTTCTATGTTGGGGAACGTAAGGACATGAAATTCAATACTAATTTCACGGTGGATTCTACTCCAATAACTTTAGATAGTTATTTTGATGTTAATGCACATGTAGGTTATAAATACAATGAGCAATTAACTGGGTTTATAAGAGCTAATAATATTACGAATCAGTCGTATCAAAAATGGTTGAATTACCCTGTTCAAGGTTTTCAAATCGTAGTTGGAGCTAATTATAAATTTGATTTTTAATTGATTTAATTTCTAAGACAAAAAAATAGGCTTCCTGATAAGGAAGCCTATTTTTTTAGGTTTAATAAATTATTATTCTGAGAAAGGAATAGCAATTCTCACTTTGTCCCAACCCATATTCAATTCAATCCCCTTATCCGTTTTGGTAAAAACCATAGAAAGTGATTCAAGTGATTCTTTTCCTTCGGTTACAGGAACGGTTAGTCTCGCTACATCATTTTCTTCTTTATAAAAATAAGCTCCCCAAACATTTAAGTCTTTGTTGATAATAACAGTGTACTTGTCTTTTTCAGGAATGGTATATAATGTATAAGTACCCGCTTTAATTTTAGTGCTTCCTAGAGTTACATCCTTAAAAAAAGTAATTTCGGTAGCTTCATTAGCACCAGTTCTCCATACTTTTCCGTTTGGAGCTAGTTCGTCTAAACTACGTCCTTTTAGTTGAGGTCTGCTGTAGGTTACTTTAGCAATTTTGGCAGGATTTTTATAATCAGTAGGGAATGAGGCGACGTCCATTGGACTTTTATCTAGGTCGGGAAATTTTTGAGCATTTGCATTCGAAGATAAAAGCAATGTAAAAGCAAAGGCTACTGTAGCTACAAGTGTCGATTTTTTCATAGTATGTATTATAAAGTTATATGATTAGAATGTTAAAATTATCAATTGTCTTTTTATAAAGTTAAAAATTCATGTTAAAATTTAGTAAATAAATGAGTTGGAGTTTGGAAAATATGGCGCAATTTTGGAATAATACGTTAACTTTGGTCGCATGAAGTAGCGAACTCAGTGATATTTCAATTAGTGCTCTATCTATTATAAATTTAAAAAGAAACATGACATTTAAACAAAAAATACATCAGTACTACTTACAATTGGTTCAAGATAGAATGGATGTTTTTAGAGATATGATAACGGCACTTACTGAAGATTCTAAGAATGATGCCAAAGGATCTGCTGGGGATAAACATGAAACAGCGCTGTCCATGATGCACATCGAACAAGAAAAACTCAATACTAAATTGAAGGAAGTGCTTACTCAAAAAGCAGTACTGGATAAAATTGATTCGACTAAAACCGCTGAAACTATTATTGTGGGTAGCTTAGTTAAAGCCAATGGGATTTATTTGTATCTCAGTTTAGCACTGCCAAAAATTACTATTGAAGGAGTTAATGTAATTGCTTTGTCACCTCAATCACCATTGGGAAGTAAACTAATGGGGAATAAAGTAGGGTTTGGGTTTGAGATTAACACTACAAAGTATTTGATAGAAGCTATTTCATAATGATAAATTATGATTTTTAACTTGCTAACGATTTTCAATAGCTTTTGATTACTAATTTAATTTAAAACATCGATTTAAGTTTTAATTTATAACTATAATTGCTGTTAGTGTTTTTCAAATGTAACTGTTATTGCATCTTTGCTTCATCAAAAAAAATAAAATCAAAAAAATATAAAAATATAGTGTTATGTGTGGAATCGTATGTGCCTTTGATCTAAAACAAAAAGCAGAAGTTTTAAGACCGCAAGTATTAGAAATGTCTAAAATTATTCGTCACCGTGGACCGGACTGGAGTGGAATTTATAGCAATGAAAAAGCGATTATGTCTCATGAGCGTTTGGCGATTGTGGATCCAGCTTCAGGAAAACAACCATTGTTTAGTGAAGATGGTAAATTAGTTTTGGCTGCCAATGGAGAAATCTATAACCATAGAGCATTACGCAAACAATTTGAAGGGAAATATAACTTTCAAACAGAAAGTGACTGTGAAGTTATTCTAGCACTTTACAAAGAAAAAGGGCCTCATTTTATAGATGAAATGAACGGGATTTTTGGATTTGCAATTTATGATGTAGATAAAGATGAGTATTTTGTAGCTCGTGACCATATGGGGATTATTCCATTATATATTGGTTGGGACCAACACGGTACTTTTTATGTGGCTTCTGAATTGAAAGCTTTAGAAGGATATTGCACAAAAATACAATTGTTTCCTCCAGGACATTATATGACAAGTAAAGATGGTGAATTTGTACAATGGTATAAAAGAGACTGGACAGAATATGATGCTGTAAAAGACAATGAAACAAACATTCAAGATATCAAAGTAGCGCTTGAAGCTGCGGTTCACAGACAATTAATGAGTGATGTTCCTTACGGAGTGTTACTTTCTGGAGGATTAGATTCATCGATTACTTCGGCTGTAGCCAAAAAATATGCTCAAAAACGCATTGAATCAGGAGATACTGCTGATGCTTGGTACCCACAATTGCATTCTTTCTCTGTAGGACTAGAGGGTTCTCCAGATTTAGCAGCTGCTCAAATAGTGGCAGATCATATTGGAACCATTCATCATGAAATTAAGTTTACTATTCAAGAAGGTTTAGATGCTGTTAAAGATGTAATTTACAACTTAGAAACGTATGATGTAACTACGATTAGAGCATCGACACCAATGTGGTTAATGGCGAGAGTTATTAAATCAATGGGTATCAAAATGGTATTGTCAGGTGAAGGTGCTGATGAGTTGTTTGGAGGGTATTTATACTTCCATAAAGCGCCAAACGCACAAGAGTTTCATGAAGAAAACGTACGTAAATTAGGAAAACTACATATGTACGATTGTTTAAGAGCAAACAAAAGTTTAGCAGCTTGGGGAATTGAAGGACGTGTGCCATTCTTAGACAAAGAGTTTATGGATGTGGCAATGCGAATCAACCCACAAGACAAAATGATTAACAAAGAACACCCAATGGAGAAATGGGTAGTACGTAAAGCATTTGAAGAGATGTTGCCACCAAGTGTAGCTTGGAGACAAAAAGAACAGTTTAGTGATGGAGTTGGATACGGTTGGATTGATAAGTTAAAAGAAGTAGTAGCTGTTGAAGTTTCTGATGAACAATTAGCAAATGCTAAATATAAGTTTCCATTACAAACTCCAACATCAAAAGAGGAATATTACTACCGTTCTATTTTTACAGAACATTTTCCAAGTGATGCAGCCGCTTTATGTGTACCACAAGAAGCAAGCGTAGCTTGTAGTACAAAAATTGCATTAGAGTGGGATGAAGCATTCAAAAACATGAACGATCCTTCTGGAAGAGCAGTGGCTAATGTTCATACTGATTCTTATGTAAAAGCATAATTTTAAAATTATTTATTGATAAAAAAATGCTCCCAAATTTTGGGAGCATTTTTTATTTAGCCATTTTAGAAAATAATTTAAGAGCATTTTTTTATATAAGTCTTGTTTTTTATATTAGCCAATCTAAAATACCCACCATGAGACGTTTTGTTGTCATCCTTATATTGTTTTCCCTTAGCTCTTGTTTAAAAAACATGAAGACTTCGGTTGATTTGATTGTTACAGACGCTACTATTTATAAAGTTGACAAAGCTTTTGACACTGCTCAAGCTATGGCAATCAAGAATGGTAAAATTGTTGGAATAGGTTCGAATGCTCAAATACAAAATAATTTTCAATCAGATAAAAATGTAGATGCAAAAGGTAAATTTATTTATCCAGGTTTAATCGATGCGCATTGTCATTTTTATGGTTTTGGACTAAGTCTGCAAGAAGTTGATTTACGTGGGACAAAAAGTATGATAGAGGTGATACAGCGCATTCAAGCTTTTCAAAAAGAAAAAAAATCAAATTTCATTGTTGGAAATGGATGGGACCAAAACGATTGGAGTGTAAAAGAATTTCCTTCCAAAGCTATTTTAGATAAATATTTCCCAGATATTCCTGTGGTACTGAATAGAGTAGATGGTCATGCAATAATTGTAAATAGTAAAGTTTTGGCATTGGCTGGAATTACAAAACATACAAAAGCGGTGGGTGGTCAAATTGAAATTAAAGACGGTGAGCCTACAGGGATTTTAATTGATAATCCGATGGAGTTGGTTTTTAATATAATTCCAAAACCCAGTCGTAAAACCCAAATTGCTGCTTTACTAGATGCCGAAAAGGTAATGTTTGATTATGGATTAACTACAGTAAATGATGCGGGTTTAGATCCAGATATTATCAATTTAATGGATAGCTTGCAAAAGGCAAAAGCGATGAAATTAAATGTTTATGCTATGGTTACCGCTAATCAAAAAAACATTGATTTGTATTTGAAAAAAGGAATATACAAAACAGATAATTTAGATGTTCGTTCTTTTAAAATGTACGGTGATGGTGCTTTGGGATCTCGTGGTGCTTGTTTACACAAAGCATATTCGGATATGCCGAAGCAGTTTGGAGCATTGCTTTCGTCGATAACTCAGTTGAAATCAGTTGCGCAACAAATAGCTAATTCAGACTTTCAATTGAATTCGCATGCTATAGGTGATTCGGCAAATACAGTTTTGCTGAAAATCTATAAAGAAGCATTAACAGGTAAGAAAGATCGAAGATGGAAAATTGAACATGCTCAAGTTTTGAGAGAACAAGATTTTGATTATTTCAAGATGGGAATTATTCCTTCGGTACAACCCACACATGCAACTTCAGATATGTATTGGGCAGTAGATCGTTTAGGAAAAGACCGATTAAAGAATGCATATGCTTATAAAAAATTATTGGACAAAGTGGGAGTTATTGCATTAGGTACTGATTTTCCGGTTGAAGAGGTAAACCCCATGTTGACTTTTCATGCAGCGGTAGCAAGAAAAGACAGTAAGGGATATCCAAAAGGGGGTTTTCAAATGGAAAATGCATTGACTAGAGAAGAGACTTTGAAAGGAATGACGATTTGGGCTGCTTACTCTAATTTTGAAGAAAAAGAAAAAGGAAGTCTAGAAGTTGGGAAATGGGCAGATTTTGTTATTTTTGATAGAGATATTATGAAGATTATTGATAGCGAAATTCTGGAGATGAAAGTATCTAGGACGTATATAAAAGGGGTTAAAGTAAAATAAAATGCAGTTTGTAAAAAGAGGTTGAGAGTAGATAACATAATGATCGATTCTGCATGCTTTTGTATTACATATTTGATGTAAATCTACTTTTTTTGTGATTTTTTATAATTAAATACTAGTATTGTCTTTTGTATTTGTAACTGATGGTACATCTTTGTTTTGTTAAGGTGAATTAAAATATTAATAAATAGATTTATGTGCGGAATATTAGCCATTATAGGGAAAGGTAAAGAGGAGAAACTTGTTATGGAACTTTCTAAAAGAATGTCACATCGTGGCCCTGACGAAAGCGATTTGCATGTTACTGAAAAAGGACATATTTTAAGTCATGAACGTTTGTCTATAATTGACCTACATTCAGGGAAACAGCCTATACAAGGAACTAAATCAGCGTATATGATCCATAACGGAGAGATATACAATCATCAAGAATTGAGAGATGGTATTTTGAAAAATCATACTTTTAGAACTAAATCCGACTCGGAAGTAATTGTTCATTTGTATGAAGAGTTTGGTTATGACTTTTGTAATATGCTTGATGGAGACTGGGCATTTGTAATTGTTGACGGAGATGACTATATCGCTGGTAGAGATCCTATGGGTGTAAAACCGTTATATTATGGATTAGATGAAAGGGGAAGAATTTATTTTTCATCTGAAATGAAATCTATCTCAGATCAATGTAAAACATTTGCAACATTTCCTCCGGGACATTATTATACAGGAAAAACAGGTTTTGTAAAGTACTATCAACCAGAATATGAAGATTATTTAAATGCAGATCAGAATTTAGATTTGATTGCAATAAGAGAATCTTTGACAGAAGCAACCCGCAAGCGTTTAATGAGTGATGTGCCTATTGGGGTATTGCTGTCAGGCGGTTTGGATTCCTCATTAACTTCAGCAATTGCTTCAAGATTATTGGCGGAAAGCGGAAAAAAACTGCATTCGTTTTCTATAGGTTTAGATGTTAATGCACCAGATACCGTTGCTGCAAGAAAAGTAGCTGCTTTTTTAGGGACTGAACATCATGAAATTTACTTCACTGTAGAGGAAGGCTTGGAAGTGTTAGAGAAATTAATATGGAATTTAGAAACCTATGATCTAACTTCGATCAGAGCGAGTACTCCAATGTATTTCTTGTCGAAGGCTATTACGGATTTAGGTGTAAAAGTGGTACTTTCAGGAGAAGGTGCTGATGAGATTTTTGGAGGGTATTTGTATTTTAGAAATGCGCCGTCAGCCGAAGATTTTCAAAAAGAAACAATCGAAAGAGTTCAGAAATTATTTACTGCCGATTTATTAAGAGCGGATAAATCGACAATGGCACATGGATTAGAAACTAGAGTTCCTTACCTGGATAAAGCATTTTTAGATGTTGCTATTCGAGTAAAAGCAGAAGAAAAAATGCCTAAAACATATGATGGTAAAGAAAAATATATTTTAAGAAAAGCATTTGATACACCAGATGATCCTTATCTTCCAGATGATGTTTTATGGAGGCAAAAAGAACAGTTTTCAGACGGGGTGGGTTACAATTGGATTGATGAATTGATAAGTTATTGTTCTTTACAAGTGACTGATGAGCAATTAGCTGGAGCTGCTACAGAGTTTCAATATAATGCTCCAACAACAAAAGAAGCGTATTTTTACAGGTCTATTTTTCATAAATATTTCCCACAACAAAGTGCTGCTCAAACAGTGAGGAAATGGATTCCAAAATGGCAGGAAAATGAAGATCCAAGCGGAAGAGCAAATGCGGCTCACGTAAAAGCAGATATAGAAATTGCAAAAACAAGAATTATTGTTTGATAAAACAACTTTTCATGAAAATAAAGACGTTCTCAGTTTTGAGAGCGTTTTTTTATGTTAAAAAATCAACATTATGTTAATAACTTAACCGCTTAAAACATGATTTTAACGGTTATATAGTTTGTGTTTTTATATATTTGCGTGTTAGACAAATAGTACATTTTTTTTAGAATAAAATATATGAGCGAAGAAATCAAGAAGGACAATTATTCAGCAGATAGTATTCAGGCGTTAGAAGGTATGGAGCACGTAAGAATGCGACCATCAATGTATATTGGGGATGTAGGTGTTCGAGGATTACATCATTTAGTTTATGAAGTAGTCGATAACTCTATCGATGAGGCTATGGGAGGTCATTGCGACACCATAAGAGTAGATATTAATGAAGATGGTTCAATTTCTGTTGAAGATAATGGACGTGGTATTCCAGTAGGAATTCATAAAAAAGAAGGGGTTTCGGCATTGGAGGTTGTAATGACTAAAATTGGTGCCGGAGGTAAATTTGATAAAGATTCTTATAAAGTTTCTGGAGGACTTCACGGTGTTGGGGTTTCTGTTGTAAATGCACTTTCAAATCACTTAAGAGCTACGGTTCATAGCAGTGATGGAAAGGTTTATGAGCAAGAATATGAAAAAGGAAAAGCGCTTTATCCAGTGAAACAAATTGGAGAAACGACAAAAAGAGGAACTATTGTAACTTTTTATCCGGATCCAAGTATTTTTACTCAAACAATTGAGTATTCGTATGATACACTTTCGGCACGTATGCGCGAATTGTCGTATTTGAATAAAGGAATTACAATTACATTTACCGATAAGAGAGAAAAAGATAAAGACGGAAATTTTGTTTGTGAAATTTTTCATTCCGATGAAGGTCTAAAAGAATACATTCGTTATTTAGATGGGAATCGTGAGCCAATTATTGCTCATGTAATCTCTATGGATCACGAAAAAGGAGAGATTCCTGTTGAGGTTGCGTTAATTTACAATACCAGTTATACAGAGAATATTTTTTCATATGTAAATAATATTAATACACACGAAGGAGGAACACACCTGCAAGGTTTTAGAACGGGTCTTACGAGATCATTAAAGAAATATGCAGATGCTTCTGGAATGTTAGATAAATTGAAGTTTGATATTTCAGGGGATGATTTCCGTGAAGGATTAACAGCAATTATATCAGTAAAAGTAGCAGAGCCACAATTTGAAGGGCAAACTAAAACGAAGCTTGGAAACAGGGAAGTAGTTTCGCCGGTAAGTCAAGCGGTGAGTGAAATGATTGAAAATTATTTGGAAGAAAATCCAAATGATGCTCGAATCATTGTTCAAAAAGTTATTCTTGCAGCACAAGCGCGTCATGCAGCTAAAAAAGCGCGTGAAATGGTACAACGCAAAACCGTAATGGGTGGTGGTGGATTGCCAGGAAAATTGTCTGATTGTTCAGAACAAGATCCAGCTAAATGTGAAGTATATCTTGTCGAGGGAGATTCGGCAGGAGGAACGGCTAAACAAGGTCGTGATCGTGCTTTTCAAGCGATTTTGCCATTGCGTGGTAAGATTTTGAACGTAGAAAAAGCAATGCATCATAAAGTGTTTGAAAACGAAGAGATTCGAAATATTTTTACGGCTCTTGGAGTTACAATTGGTACAGAAGAAGACAGTAAAGCTTTGAATATTTCGAAACTGCGTTACCATAAAGTAATTATTATGTGTGATGCCGATGTAGATGGTAGTCATATCTCTACTTTAATCTTAACATTTTTCTTCCGTTTTATGAAAGAACTAATTGAAGAAGGACATGTTTATATTGCTGCTCCACCTTTGTATTTAGTTAAAAAAGGGAATAAGAAAGAATATGCTTGGAATGACTTACAACGTGATCAAGCCAATGAAAGAATGGGTGGAAGTGCAGGAATTCAGCGTTATAAAGGTCTTGGAGAGATGAATGCGGAACAATTGTGGGAAACGACAATGGATCCAAGTTTTAGAACATTGCGTCAAGTGAACATTGATAGTTTAGCTGAGGCAGATAGAGTTTTCTCTATGTTGATGGGTGATGAAGTACCACCAAGAAGAGAGTTTATAGAGAAAAATGCAGTGTATGCAAATATTGATGCATAACCATAAAAACAATTAGTATTGTTTTAGATTAAAATAAAATTAACAAACAACCGATAAACCATAAAATATGAAAGTTACTATTGTAGGGGCAGGGAATGTAGGTGCTACTTGTGCGGATGTGATTTCTTATAGAGGAATTGCAAGTGAAGTAGTGTTATTAGATATTAAAGAAGGATTTGCTGAAGGAAAAGCATTGGATATTATGCAGTGTGCTACCAATACGGGTTTTAATACTAAGGTATCTGGTGTTACTAATGATTACTCTAAAACTGCTAATAGTGATGTAGTAGTTATTACTTCTGGAATTCCTAGAAAACCAGGAATGACTCGTGAAGAATTAATAGGAATTAATGCGGGAATTGTTAAGACAGTTGCCGAAAATGTACTTGAATTTTCTCCAGAAGCAGTTATTGTAGTTGTTTCTAATCCAATGGATACGATGACATATTTAGCATTAAAATCAACTGGATTGCCTAAAAATAGAATAATTGGTATGGGTGGAGCATTAGATAGTTCTCGTTTTAGAACTTATTTGTCTATGGCTTTAGGTAAACCAGCAAATGATATTTCAGCAATGGTTATAGGAGGACATGGAGATACGACGATGATTCCATTGACTCGTTTGGCTTCTTATAATGGTATACCTGTTTCTCAATTTCTTTCTGAAGAGGCATTGCAAAAAGTAGCTGCAAGTACTATGGTTGGTGGAGCAACACTAACAGGTCTTTTGGGTACATCAGCGTGGTATGCTCCTGGAGCATCAGTTGCTTTTTTAGTAGATAGTATATTAAACGATCAAAAGAAAATGATTGCTTGCTCTGTATTTGTTGAAGGAGAGTACGGTCAAAATGATATTTGCATCGGAGTACCTTGTATTATTGGGAAAAACGGAGTAGAAGAAATTCTTGAAATTGAATTGAATGATGCCGAAAAAGCATTGTTTGCAAAAAGTGCAGATGCTGTTAGACAGATGAATGATGCCTTAAAAACAATTTTAGCTTAATATTTTAGTCATATAATAGAGAAGACTGCACTTATGCAGTCTTTTTTTTGAGATTAATCAATAAATAAATTGGTTAATCTTATCCATAATTATATATTTGCTCGGTTTAAAATAAATATTATAATTCTTGGGTTTCTATTTTTAGAATTAAAATAAAGTTCAGGACTTGTCTTATAGGGGTTAAAGCAAAAATAAATAAATATAAAATAATTAATTTTTAGTAATAATGCAGAATAAAGGACTTATTAAATTTTTCGCAATTCTATTTGCATTGGTAAGTATTTACCAACTTTCTTTCACTTTTGTTGCAAGCAAAGTAAAAAGTGATGCAAAATCTTTTGCAAATGGAAACTCTGAAAAAGAAGTAAAATATTTAGATTCTATTGGTAAGGAAAGTGTATTTAACTTAGGTTTTACCAACTTTACTTTTAATGAAGTAAGTGACAAGCAAATCAATAAAGGTCTTGACTTAGAAGGAGGAATCAACGTGATTCTTCAAATTTCAGTTAAAGATATATTGAAAGGATTATCTAATAATTCTAAAAACCCAGTTTTCAATAAGTCATTAGCTGACGCTACTGCAGATGTTGAAGGAAATAAATCTTTTACAGATAAGTTTTTTGATGCTTTTGAAGCAAATTCTAAAGGAACTGTAAAATTAGCTTCGCCGGATATTTTTGCTAACAGAAGTTTGCAAGGTGAAGGTGGTGTAGATTATCAAATGACAGATGCACAAGTACAAAAAGTAATCAAAAGAAAAATTGATGAATCTGTAGAAAGTGCTTTTGGAGTATTGAGAAAACGTATTGATAAATTTGGAGTAACTCAACCTAATATTCAAAAATTAGGAGAGACTGGAAGAATTCTTGTTGAACTTCCTGGAGCTAAAGATGTAGATAGAATAAAAAAGTTATTACAAAGTACTGCTCAATTAGAGTTTTGGGAAACGTATAAGATTGATGAAATGGGAAGTTTTTTAATGGCTGCAAATGAGTCATTAAAAAATACTGAAGTTTCAAAGGTAGAGACAAAAGCAGTTGTTAAAGATTCTTTGAGTGCTTTATTAACGGATGGTAAAGATTCTGCTTCTACTAAAAAAGGAAATAATCCTTTATTGGATAAAATAATTGGTCAAGGTGGAGGTCCAGTTTTAGGTCTTTTCTCTCCAAAAGATACAGCTACAGTAAATGGATATTTAAAAAGAGCTGATATAAGAGTATTATTAGCTGCTGATCAACGTTACGCTAAATTTGTTTGGGGTAAATTGACAACGATCAAAGATGCTAAAGCAAAAGATGTTGAAGCTGTTGAATTATATGCTTTAAAAGGAAATAGAGATAATATTCCTGCAATGAGTGGTGGTGTTGTTACTGATGCTAAAGATTCATTTGATCAATCAGGAAAGCCTTCGGTTTCTATGCAAATGGACGGACAAGGTGCTAAAGCTTGGGAAGAATTAACAGGAAGAGCTTATACTCAAAAAAGTAATATAGCAATCGTTCTTGATAATATTGTATATTCTGCTCCAGGTGTTTCTAGCGGACCAATTTCTGGTGGTAGATCTGAAATTTCAGGATCATTTGATGTGACAGAAACTAAAGATTTAGCAAATGTTTTGAGAGCAGGTAAGCTTCCAGCTTCTGCTGATATTGTTCAGTCAGATGTAGTAGGACCATCTTTAGGTCAAGAAGCTATTGACAACGGAACTAACTCAGCACTTGTAGGGTTACTTTTAGTTTCTCTATGGATGTTGGTTTATTATGGTAAAGCAGGTTGGTATGCAAATATTGCTTTGGCAGTTAACTTACTATTCTTATTTGGAATTTTAGCAAGTTTAGGTGCTGTATTGACTTTGCCAGGTATTGCTGGTATTGTATTGACAATGGGTACGGCAGTTGATGCGAATATTATCATATACGAGCGAGCTAAAGAAGAATTAAGAGAAGGAAAATCTTTGAGTGAAGCTGTTGTGGCTTCTTATAGTTGGACAGGAGCAATGCGTTCTATTGTTGATGCGAATGTTACTCACATTTTGATTGGAACAGTTCTTTTTATATTTGGTTCGGGTCCAATTAAAGGTTTCGCAACTACATTATTAATTGGTATTATTACTTCATTGTTTACCTCTATTTTTATAGCTAGGATTTTTATTGATAAAAATATTCTTGGTAAAAATGATTTGTCATTCGTAACAAATTTTTCTAAAAATTTCTTTACTAATTTCCATTTTGATTTCTTAAAAATAAAAAAATGGACGTATTTGTTCTCTGCAATTGTTGTAGTAGTGAGTTTTGTCTCTTTATTTACAAATGGTTTGGATCAAGGAGTAGATTTTGTTGGAGGAAGAACTTTTCAAGTGCGTTTTGAAAAACCAGTTGAAACAGAAGTTGTAAAAGCACAATTGGCAAAAGTTTTTGATGGTAGTGCCGAAGTGAAAGTTTTTGGTAATGACAACCAGTTAAAAATTACAACTAAATATAAAGTACAGGAGCACGGTACAAAAGCGGATGAAGAAGTTAATAAGTTATTATTCGATAATTTAAAAGAATATTATGCTGCTGGATTGACTTATGAGAAATTTGTAAATGCTTATGATGGAAAGAAATTTGGTATTGTACAAGCTTCTAAAGTAGGACCTACAGTTGCAGAAGATATTAAAACGAATGCGTATTGGGCTGTTATTGGAGCTATGTTAATTGTATTTTTATACTTATTAATAAGCTTTAGAAAATGGCAATATGGTTTAGGTGCTATTGCTGCTGTTGCGCATGATGTTATTTTTGTATTAGGAATTTATTCATTATGCTATAAGTTCATGCCTTTTGGAATGGAAATTGACCAACACTTTATAGCTGCGATATTAACAGTTATTGGATATTCTATGAATGATACTGTAATTGTATTTGATAGAGTTCGTGAATTCTTGGATGGTAAAACAAAAGGAACTTTTGGTGAAATTGTAAATAAATCGATTAACTCTACTATGTCAAGAACTATTAATACTTCATTGACTATGATTGGTGTATTATTAATCATGTTCATCTTTGGAGGAGAATCTATTAGAGGATTTATATTTGCTATGTTAGTTGGTATCGTTGTAGGTACTTATTCGTCTTTATTTATTGCAACACCAGTATTGGTTGACACCATATCTAGAGAAGATAAAAAATTAATTGAAAAACAACATCAAGAAAGTTAGTATAACTTTTTTAAATATTTTTAAAGACCCAATTGAAAAATTGGGTCTTTTTTTTTGTCTTAATAAATTGGATTTTATTCAATTTTAATGGTTAAATTTAATAAGGGTATTTATATTTAATCGTTTTTAAATGAATGTATTATGATTAAAAAAATACATTTTGCGCTATTGGTGTTTTTTTTAATTCATGCTTCTTTTGCTCAAAAAAACAAGAATGATTTATTAGTGGGTTTTTCATACGGTTTTGGACATGAATTGAAAAACAAGAACTATACATTTGAAAATAAATTTTATAAAGCACATGTAGGATATATAGTCAAACAACTAAAGCAATTTAGGTGTGAATTAATTTTGGAGCCAGAAATAAATTTAGCCAATCATAAATTGATCAATCCTCTTTTTATTACCAGTGATGATCCTGATTATTTGGTGAAAAGAGAATATTATTCCAAAACTAATAGAATCAATCAGTACATTTTAAACTTTGGAGTTATTTTAAGAAAGCCAATTTCTAATGCCTTTAGTTTTTTTGTTTTGGGAAGTGTGGGACCTTTAATTTCTGATGTTGAAACTGAACGTTTGGCCAAAGGGTTTGCATTGTCAAATACGTTAGCAATAGGATTTGATTTAGAAATTAACAGTTTTACAATTGAAATCAAGCCTAGTTTTCGACATGTTTCTAATGCAGGCCTAAGTAGTCCTAATCTTGGATTTAATACTCAGAATTTTGAATTTGGTATTTTCTACAAATTGTAAATTTTATATTTCTTTTCGTATTCTGTTTTTTTTAAGATTTTATTTACATTTTGAAGTGTGTTCTAGGTTTTGTTTGAGTTGGCCATCATTTTAAATGTGTTAATTATTTTATAAAAGTTTCAAATTTTATATATTTACTTCCTATTGATAGAATCGACTATTTGTTTATATCAAATTAAATACCTCAAATAATGAAAAATAGTATCCGGTTATTTGCTTCTCTTTTTATAATTATATTTTTATCTTCTAGTATCATTCATGTGCATGCTAGTGTCAGTTTTTCTGATCTAAAAGAGAGAATTTATTTAATTGCCCCACCGCCTACAGTAAATACCCCCATTAATTTATGTCAAAATAGTGCAGCAAGCCCCTTAACAGCTACATCTTCTCCCGGTGGGACTTTAATTTGGTATGGGACAAATGCAATTGGCGGTGTAGGTTCTGCATCTGCACCAACTCCTTCTACAACAACAGTCGGCCAGACAAAGTATTACGTAAGTCAGAACGATGGCACAGGAGAGAGCACTAGGGCCGAAATTGTTGTAAATGTAGTCGCTGATAATGGAGCAGCTATTTTATCTTTCAGGTGTGACCCTACGCAAGCTACAACTACCACTTCTGTTTTTTTTGATTGGGCAAATAACCCGCTTATTTCGAATACTTATAATTATTCGTATACTATTAATGGAGGTCCTACAGTTAGTGGAACCACAGGTGTTTCGCATCAAGAGGTTTTTGGTGTATCACCTGGAGAATCAGCAACATTGACCTTGTCATCTGCAACACATCCTTGTGTTCCTCCACAAACATTGACTTGTACTGTTCCTTGTGGAGCTTCTACGATAACTCCAAATTTTCCTGCCATAGCTCCTTTTTGTTTTGGATCGGTAGCTCCAATTTTAGGGCCTACGTCTCCAAATAATATTACAGGTACTTGGTTACCGGCTGTCATTAGCAATACAACAAGTGGTAGTTATGTCTTTACACCAAATCCAGTTTTATTTCCTTGTGCTACTACTCAGGCTTTAAATGTTACGGTTACACCTTTAATTACACCTACTTTTTCCGGTATTCCAGCAACTGTATGCCAAAATGCTATTGCTCCAGTTTTACCTTCTAACTCAAATAATGTGCCTTCTATTTCTGGAACATGGAGTCCTGCTACTGTAGATACTTCAATTTTGGGCCCGGTTACTTATACATTTACGCCTAACCCTGGGCAATGTACTTCAGTAACTTCTACAATGGTTACTATTACAATTGTTCAAAATGTTACCCCAGATTTTGCTTCAATTGCCCCTTTTTGCTCAGGAACAACAGCACCGATATTAACAAGTACCTCTCCTAACGGGATCGTTGGATCTTGGATGCCTGCTACAATTGACAATACTACTAGCGGATCGTATGTTTTTACACCCAATCCAAATCAATGTGCTAGTTCACAGACATTAAATGTTTCGATTATTCAAAAAGCTACACCCGATTTTCAACCTATCTCCCCTATATGTACAGGGACAGCAACTCCTGTTTTGAATAATACGGCACCAAACGGAATTACTGGTACTTGGTCTCCAGCGACAATTGATAACACCGCTAGTGGAAGTTATGTATTTACACCTAATTCAAATCAATGTGCAAATACGCAGACGCTTAATGTTGTAATTACAGCACTTATAAACCCTGGATTTGCTTCGTTTTCAGTTTGTTCAGGAAGTATACCTCCAACTTTAAATCAAACGTCTCCAAATGGAATTACAGGGACTTGGTCTCCTGGAATAGTTGATAATATGACAAGTGCTTCATATGACTTTATTCCAGATCCAAATCAATGTGCTAGTGCTCAAACAATCGATGTTACTGTAATACCGTCTAATACTTTAGTTGATTTCACATGGACTGTAACGGAAGCTTTTGCAGAAAATCAAGTAATTACAATTTCAGCTACCGCAGCAGGGAACTATTCTTATATGCTGGATAGTGGACCGCTACAGGATAGTCCAATATTTGAATATGTTTCTTCGGGCTATCATTCTGTAACGGTTATAGACCAAGGAGGGTGTAGTAACCCAATTACAAAATCAAATATTCTAGTAATTAATTATTCAAAATATTTCACTCCAAATGGAGATAGTTATAATGATACTTGGAATATAGCGGAATTACAAGATGAATTGGGTTCTAAAATTTTTATTTTTGATAGATATGGTAAGTTACTAAAGGAAATTAGACCAAACGGAAATGGATGGGATGGTAATTATAATGGGCAGCCAATGCCAAGCAATGATTACTGGTTTGTAGTTGAATATACAGAACAGAATATTTCAAAAAAGTTTAAATCTCACTTTTCATTAAAACGTTAAAAACAAAAAAACTCCCGCCATGGCGGGAGTTTTTTTTAATTCTAAAATGTGTTTTATGTTTAGATAGTAACAGGTTTTTCAGCAGTGAAGATGAAATAAGCACCAATTAATATAAAAGGAATACTGAGCCATTGACCTGTAGAAAGCAAACCTAAGGCACTTTCAAAACCTCCTTGGCTCTCTTTTACAAATTCTACGACTATTCGTACAGTGAATAATAAAACTAGAAAAAGACCAAATAAGAAACCTGATTTTTCTCTTGCTTCTGTTTTCCAATACAAGAAGAACAAGATAGCAAATACAAAAACATAACAAAATGCTTCGTATAATTGTGCTGGATGTTTAGCAGGTACTTGCTCTAATAAACTAGCAAACTTTGGATTAGTTGCTATCGCATGATAAGCTTCTTTTGGATTTGCAATTTGAGTTGCATTAACAGCATCTCTTGGACTAAAATAATCTCTAACAAACTTTATTCCAAATGATGAAGTTGTTTCTTTTCCAACAATTTCTGAATTGAAAAAATTACCCAATCGTACAAAAATTGCTCCACTTGCAACAGCAATAACAACTCTGTCTAAAATCCATAATAAGGGTCTTTTTAGTATTTTTTTGCTGTAATAATACATTGCAATTATGATAGAAATGGCTGCGCCATGACTGGCCAGCCCTTGATATCCAGTAAATTCCCAGCCAGGGATAAAGCCAAACAAATTTTCTACAGCATTTTCTCTAATAGGTAGAAGAATTTCGACTAAATGATTACGATAATATTCCCAATCATAAAAAAATACATGACCTAAACGGGCTCCAAGTAATGTGGCAAGTACAGTCCAAATGAATAAAGAATCTAGTTTTTCTATAGATTCATTTTCTCGCTCATATATATTTTTCATGATATACCATCCTAATCCAAAAGCAATTACAAACATAAGGCTGTAAAAACGGATTATAAAAAAACCAAGATCAATTCCTTCCGATGGATTCCAAACTATATTTAAAGCGTGTGTCATTATTTTTTATTTTATGTAAAAATACATTTTTTGTTAAGAGTTTCAGTGTGAAATTTAAGTTAAAGATTACTTTTTAAGCTTTTTATAACATTCTGATTTTCATTATGCGGTTAAACTTGATTAATGGTTGCATTTCTTTTTTGGAACAGGGTCATAGCCTGTTTTTCCCCAAGGATGACAACTTAAAATTCTTTTTATACCTAGATAACCACCTCGAAATAGACCATGTACTTGTAAAGCTTCAATCATATAAGCAGAACATGTAGGTTCAAAACGGCAGGTTGCAGGCATAAGTGGAGATAATACTAATTGATACAATCGGACCAATAGTAAAAAAGGAAAAATGAGGATATTTGATAGTATAGTTTTGAAGTGTTGCACTTGATTTCTATTTTTACTTAATGTAATTGACTATCTTAAATTGATCTTTAAATGCTAAAGGTTGTTCCTTCTTTTCCATCTTTCAATTGTATTCCTAAAGCAATTAATTGATCTCTAATTTGATCCGATAGCGCAAAATTCTTATCGGCTCTCGCTTGATTTCGCATGCTAATAAGCATATTAACTGTTCCTTCTAACTTGTCATTACTGTTACTAGCTGAATTTTCGTCTTCTAAGCCTAAAACATCAAATACAAAAGCATGCATAGCTGTTGAAAACAGTTCTAGATCAGAAGCAGTTAATTTTTCTTTTCCGTCATTTAGTAGGTTGATATAACGTACTCCTTCAAATAATTGAGCAATTAAAATAGGAGAGTTAAAATCATCATTCATAGCGTCATAGCAAGATTGTTTCCATGCAGCTATATCAAGTGTACTAGTAGTACTAGAAGTTAGTTGCTTGATAGTATCAATCGCTTCCATCAATCTTTTATATCCTTTTTCGGCAGCAACAATGGCATCGTCAGAAAAATCAAGAATACTTCTATAATGGGCTTGAAGCATAAAGAATCGAGCAACTGATGCCGAAAATGCTTTACTTAATATTGAATTTTCACCAGTCAAAATCTCTCTTGGAAGAATGTTGTTTCCAGTAGATTTTGCCATTTTTTTACCGTTCAAAGTCAACATATTGGCATGCATCCAATAATTTACTGGAGTCTGACCTGTACATGCTTCATTTTGTGCAATTTCACATTCATGATGCGGGAATTTTAAATCCATTCCGCCACCGTGAATGTCAAAATGATTACCAAGATATTTTGTACTCATCGCTGTGCATTCAAGATGCCAACCTGGGAATCCATCACTCCATGGAGACGGCCAACGCATGATGTGTTGTGGCTCTGCTTTTTTCCAAAGCGCAAAATCTTGCGGATTTCTCTTATCCGATTGTCCATCAAGATCACGGGTATTAGTAAGCATATCTTCGATATTTCTTCCACTTAGTCTTCCGTAATGATTTGTTTTATTGAACTTAACAACATCAAAATATACAGATCCATTGGCTTCATAACCGACTCCTGTTTCAATAATTTTTTTGATGATTTCAATTTGTTCAATAATATGTCCAGTAGCCGTTGGCTCAATACTTGGCGGTAAAAAATTAAACGCTTTCAAGATATCATGAAAATCTACAGTATAGCGTTGCACTACTTCCATAGGTTCCAGTTGCTCTAAACGCGCTTTTTTAGCAATTTTATCTTCGCCTTCATCTACATCATCCACAATATGACCTACATCCGTAATGTTTCGTACGTACCTAACTTTGTATTCTAAATGCAATAAATATCTAAAAATAACATCAAAAGACATAAATGTCCTAACATTTCCAAGGTGAACATTGCTGTAAACCGTAGGTCCACATACATACATTCCAATGTTTCCTTCGTTAATAGGAACAAATGTTTCTTTTTCTCCCGAAAGAGAATTGTATATTTTTAAAGATTGATCGTTATATAGAGGCATTTTTATTTTTTTAGGAGCTATTTCCTGCTTTTCGCTGCAATCTTTTTATTTTTGAAAATAAAAATAAAAAGGATTTTCACTTCAATCAGGGCTAGGGCATTATTTGTTTTAAGTAATCCTTCTAGAATTTTGTTTCTAATTTGATATAATCTAAAAATTCTCTTCTTGCTTGAGGTTCTTTAAATTTACCACCAAATTCTGAGGTTACGGTACTACTTTCAATATCACTAATACCTCTTGAGTTTACACAAAGATGTTTGGCATCAATGACACAAGCAACGTCTTGAGTTCCTAATGCTCTTTGAAGTTCTTGAACTATTTGCATTGTTAAACGTTCTTGTACCTGTGGTCTTTTAGAATAATATTCTACAATACGATTCATTTTTGAAAGTCCAATTACTGTACCATTAGAGATGTAAGCAACATGTGCTCTTCCTATAATTGGTAATAAATGATGCTCACAAGTAGAGTAGAGTGTAATGTTTTTTTCAACTAACATTTCACCGTATTTATAATTATTGTCAAAAGTAGATGCTTTTGGTTTTTTTGCAGGATTCAATCCTCCAAAAATTTCTTTAACAAACATTTTTGCAACACGATTTGGTGTGCCTTTCATGCTATCATCTGTCAAGTCCATCCCAAGGGTAATTAGGATACTTTCAACATCTTTTTTTATTTTTTCAATTTTTTCGTCGTCAGTTATTGCAAAAGCATCGTCTCGAACTGGATTTTTTGCACATGAACCAATATGATTATCTCCTATTTCGTCATGAATTTCTTCATTGTTTATCATTAAAAGGTACTGTTATAGTGGGTATATATTTTTAGGATGTAAAGATAATTAATAAAAACTAAAGAATTTCTATAGGCTTTAATAATAAATGGTCTCTTTTAAATGGTATTGGCATAGCTTATGCCATTATTTTGATAATTAAAAAACAAAGGCAATAACTAAATGGTAGTTATTGCCTTTGTAATTAATAGGTTATGTTTTCAGGAGCCCCCTATGGAAAGGATTTTTTTAAAGGTTTCCTTATTTTATTGTACTCTATTTAATTATTTAGAATTATAAGTTGTAATTGCTTCTTTAAGGATGTGTACAGCCGTAATTAAATCTTCTTTTTTCAATACATAGGCTATTCTAACTTGGTTTAAACCAACTCCAGGAGTGGAATAAAAACCAGCAGCTGGTGCTACCATTACCGTTTCACCATTTAAATCGTAAGTTTCTAATAGCCATTGTGCAAAATAATCTGCGTTGTCTATAGGCAACTCTGCGATACAATAAAAAGCTCCTTTTGGAGTAGCTACTTTTACACCCTCTATTTTATTTAATTCGGTAATTAGTGTATCTCTACGTTCTCTATATTCAGATATTACTTCGTCAAAATAACTTTGTGGAGTATCAAGAGCGGCTTCACTTGCTACTTGAGCAAAAGTAGGTGGGCTCAATCTTGCCTGTGCAAATTTCATTGCCGTTGCCATTAGTTCTTTGTTTTTTGAAACAATACAACCAATTCTTGCACCACACATACTGTATCTTTTAGAAACAGAATCAATCATAATGGCGTTTTCCTCTAGTCCAGGAATGTTCATTACAGAATAGTGTAAATCACCATCGTAAGTAAACTCTCTATATACTTCATCAGCAATCAAGAATAAATCGTGTTTTTTTACGATTTCTGCTAGTTGCATGATTTCCTCTTTGGAATACAAATAACCAGTTGGATTACCAGGATTGCAAATAAGGATTGCTTTTGTTTTTGGTGTAATTAATTTTTCAAAATCTGCGATAGGAGGTAAAGCAAATCCAGTGTCAATCGATGAAATAACTGGAACTACCGTTACACCAGATGCTGTTGAAAAACCATTGTAATTGGCATAGAAAGGTTCAGGAATGATAATCTCATCTCCTTGGTCCATAGTACTACCCATTGCAAATAACAACGCTTCAGAGCCTCCAGTAGTAATAATGATGTCTTCAAAATTAATTGGTAAACCTTGGTTTTTGTAAAATTGAGATAGTTTAGTTCTATAGCTTTCAAAACCAGCGGAATGACTGTATTCTAAAACTTCTATATCAAAGTTTTTAACAGCATTGATAGCTACTTCTGGTGTTTTTATATCGGGTTGACCAATATTTAGATGATATACTTTATTGCCTTTTTTCTTAGCAATTTCCGAGTAAGGAACTAATTTACGGATAGGTGATTCAGGCATTAAATTACCTTTATTCGATATTTTTGGCATGATTATAATTGTTGAAATGCAAATTTGCGATTTTTTTCTCAATTTTAATAGGCTTATATCCCTTATTTGTTGTTAAATGTGCAATATTTATCTGTTTTTTTAGTAATTTTATATAAATCATTTCTATGAAAAAAAATCTGCTGTATTTTTTTTTACTCCTTTATTCTTTTTCTACTAATGCTCAAGATGGATTTCATTTTGTGAAAAATAGTAATAAAGTAAGTATTCCTTTTAAATTAATAAATAATTTAGTCTTCATTCCATTAAATGTTAATGGGGTTGAGCTGACTTTTTTATTGGATACAGGTGTTGAAGAGACAGTATTATTTAGTTTAGAAGATAAAAAGGAAATCAATTTAAAAAACATTGAAAAAATAAGTTTAAAAGGGTTGGGAAGTGAAGAAGCTGTTGAAGGACTAAAGTCAACTGGGAATTTATTGGAGGTAAAAGGGATGGAATCGCGGAATCATCTTTTGTATATTATTTTGGATCCGGATTTTAATCTGTCATCTCATATTGGAATTCCTGTAAATGGAATTATAGGATATTCTTTTTTTAAAAATAATCTAGTAGAAATTAATTACGATAAAAAAAGAATATTTTTTTACCATGATAATGGTAAAAACAAGAGAAGGATTGAAAAAAAATATAAAAAATTACCAATTTCCATTGAAAGAGCAAAGCCATATATTGTTGCAAATGTCATGATTGACTCCGTTAATATCGCTTCAAAATTATTGGTCGATATTGGTAATAGTGATGCAGTTTGGCTTTTTCAAAATGTATCTGATAAAATAAAAGTACCAAACAGAAATTTTGAAGATTATTTGGGTAAAGGTTTTAGTGGAGATGTGGAAGGGAGAAGAGCCCGTATTTCAGAATTTATAATTTCCGATTTTAAATTTTCTAATCTCGTTATAGCATTCCCAGATTCGAATTCAGTGAAGCATGTAAAAATGGTACCCAACAGATTCGGTTCAGTAGGGGGTGAAATTTTAAAAAGATTCTCAATAGTTTTTGATTATCCTAACAATAGCTTGTATTTTAGAAAAGGGAAAGAGTACTTCGCTCCTTTTAATTATAATAAAAGTGGAATTGAGATCAGGCACAGTGGAATGCAATGGGTGCAAGAAACCGTTCATCTTCAGACTGTACCAGTATTGGCGGATACTTTTGATTCAAAAGTGGAAAAGAAAACATCTGATTTTCAATATAAATTTAAATTAAAACCTATTTATGAAATAGCAAACCTTAGGAAAAATTCTCCAGCAGCTCTTTGTGGTTTACAATTAGGTGATGTGATAGTTTCTATCAATTCGAATTTAGCTCATAAATATACATTACAGCAAATCAATTCTTTTTTAAAATCGGAGGATGAAAAATGGATTACTGTAGAGGTATTAAGAGAAGGGGTAGTTTTAAAATTTAAATTTCAACTGCAAAATATTTTGTAAAAAAAAACACCTCTTGAACTATTTATCAAGAAGTGTTTTATGTATTGTTTTAGTTCTTAGTTAGCTATAACCTCACCTTTTATTTTTAAAGGGATTCTACCTTCATCATAATTAACAGCATTAGACTCTACAGTAATTGTTTTTCTAATAGGGCCTGCTACCATGTTGTATTTTACTTCTATTTTGGATGATTTACCTGGTAATATGGTGTCCGTTTGTTTCGATAAAATAGTACAACTCGATGTCGATTGCACAGAGGATATAATAAGAGGAGCATTTCCAGTATTTGTAAATACAAATGCTCTTATACCATTATCTTTTCCTTTTGTAATTGTCCCGTAGTCAATCGTATTATTTTCGTCTTTAAAGTCAATTTTAGCTCCGTTTTGTGCAAATCCAATACTACTGAATAATACGACCACTATTAATGTTGCTATTTTTTTCATTTTAAATTTTATTTAATAAAAGTAAATATACTTTGTTTTAATTAGAGCACAAATTTTTATTTCCCTTTTTATAGTGTACTTTATTATTTACTTTTGTTCCCAATATGAATTGCAATAATTAGACCAAACTATTTTTATGACTTGGTCAGTCGGTTATTCGACTAGTAATCATTGTATTAATAGAATAATTAGATCACTAAATAACGATTAAACGAATTCACTATAAAATGACAATTCCTGCACAATTTGACGCTAAAACTATTGAGAACAAATGGTATGAATACTGGATGGAAAATAATTATTTCCATTCGCAGCCAGACCATAGAACACCGTATACTATTGTAATTCCTCCTCCAAATGTCACTGGAGTCTTGCATATGGGGCATATGTTGAACAATACTATTCAAGATGTTTTGATTCGTAGAGCACGTTTAAAAGGATTCAACGCTTGTTGGGTTCCAGGAACGGACCACGCCTCAATCGCTACAGAAGCTAAAGTGGTGGCTAAATTAAAAGCAGAAGGAATCAATAAAAATGATTTGACTCGAGAAGAGTTTTTGGCACATGCTTGGGATTGGACAGATAAATATGGTGGCGTAATTTTGGATCAATTAAAAAAGCTTGGTGCTTCTTGCGATTGGGAAAGAACAAAATTTACTATGGATCCAGATATGTCAGCATCTGTAATTCGTTCTTTTGTTGATTTGTATAACAAAGGACTTATCTACCGTGGATATCGAATGGTAAACTGGGATCCAGAAGCTAAAACGACTTTATCTGATGAAGAAGTAATATTTGAAGAGCAACAAGGGAAACTATATTACATTCAATATAAAATTGACGGAAGTGAAGACTTCTTGACCATTGCAACGACTCGTCCTGAAACTATTTTTGGGGATAGTGCAATTTGTATTAACCCGAATGACGAACGTTTTGCTCATTTAAAAGGAAAAAGCGCCATTGTTCCTATTTGTGGTCGTATTATTCCTATAATAGAAGATGAATACGTAGATATCGAATTTGGAACAGGATGTTTGAAAGTAACTCCTGCCCATGATATGAATGATAAAACCTTAGGGGAAAAACACAACCTTGAAATTATTGATATTTTCAATGAAGATGCAACAATGAATAGTTTTGGTTTACATTACCAAGGGAAAGATCGTTTTGTGGTTCGTGAAGAAATAGCAAAAGAACTGGAAACATTAGGTGCTTTAGCAAAAACAGAAACCCACTTGAACAAAGTAGGAACTTCTGAAAGAACGAAAGCTGTTATTGAACCGCGTTTATCGGATCAATGGTTCTTGAAAATGGAAGATTTAGTAAAGCCAGCAATCCAATCAGTTTTGGTAGATGGAGATATTAAATTGCATCCAAAACGTTTTGAAAACACCTATGCACACTGGTTGAATAACATACGTGACTGGAATATTTCTCGTCAATTGTGGTGGGGACAACAAATTCCTGCTTATTTCTACGGAGACGGAAAAGAAGATTTTGTTGTGGCTGAATCGATCGAAGATGCTCTAGTGCTTGCGAGAGAGAAAACTTCAAACTCAAAACTTGAATCAAAAGATTTAAGACAAGATGTTGATGCATTAGACACTTGGTTTTCTTCTTGGCTATGGCCAATGTCAGTTTTTGGTGGTATAATGGATCCAGAAAGTGAAGATTTTAAATATTATTACCCAACGAATGATTTAGTAACGGGTCCAGATATTTTATTTTTCTGGGTAGCGAGAATGATTATTGCAGGTTATGAATATACAGGAAAAAAACCATTTACAAATGTCTATTTGACAGGTTTAGTTCGTGACAAACAAAGACGTAAAATGTCTAAATCATTAGGGAATTCACCAGATCCTTTGGATTTAATTGAAAAATTTGGTGCTGATGGGGTTCGTGTAGGATTGCTTTTAAGTGCTTCTGCAGGAAACGACATTATGTTTGATGAAGAGTTATGCAACCAAGGAAAGGGGTTTACTAATAAAATTTGGAATGCCTTTAAATTGATCAAAGGATGGGAAGTATCTGAAAGTATTCCACAACCAGAATCTTCTAAAGTGGCGATAGAATGGTATGAAGCGAAGTTGCAACAAACACTTTTAGAAATCGAAGATAATTTTGAGAAATACAGAATTTCAGAAGCTTTAATGGGAACCTACAAATTAGTTTGGGATGATTTCTGTTCTTGGTTTTTAGAAATGATTAAACCAGCATACCAACAGCCAATTGATAGTGTAACTTTTGCGAAAGCGATAGAAATGCTAGAAAATAACTTAAAAGTATTGCATCCATTTATGCCTTTCTTGACCGAGGAAATTTGGCAAATATTAGCTACAAGAACTAAGGAAGAAGCTTTGATTGTTGCTACTTGGCCAGAGATGAAACCATTTAATGCAACTTTAATTACTGATTTTGAAAGCACAATGGAAGTGATTTCTGGAATTCGTACCATCCGTAAGGATAAGAATATTCCATTTAAGGATGCGATTGAATTAAAAGCAATCAATAACGATAAAGTTTCTACTTATTTTGATTCGGTTATCACTAAATTAGGGAACATCACTTCGTTAGAATATGTTACTGAAAAAGTGGATGGGGCTTTATCGTACCGTGTGAATTCTAATGAATATTTTATTCCAATTACTGGAAACATAAACGTTGAAGAAGAAATTGCAAAACTGACAGCTGAATTAGATTATACAAAAGGATTTTTAAAATCAGTTCAAAATAAATTAGCGAACGAAAAATTTGTTGCAGGAGCACCAGAAAAAGTTTTGGCAAATGAGAAGCAAAAAGAGGCTGATGCTTTGGCTAAAATTGAAACTATTGAAAATAGTTTGGCAGGACTGAAATAAAGGGAAGCAGATAACTCAATTTAAAACCCATCTCATTTAAAATGAGATGGGTTTTTTAGATTTAATGCAAAACGAACTCATTTAATAAGTGTAATCAAATAGATGGTAGCCCTATTTTATCGACGAACATCATAGTGAATGTATTTTAAAGGGTATTTTTTCCTTTAAACGATTTATGCGTATTTACGGACAAATTGTTAATATTTTTGTACAGTAATTATTAAATACCACATTTACTACCAATGAAAAAAATATTTAGTTCCACTTACAGAAAAGATTATTTTGACGGATATTCAATAGGTTTAGACCCTTTGTTGCCATTTAGTGGTACAAAAAAGGCAGGTTTTATTGCTGGATTTAAATCAGGACGTTTAGACTATGAACGAATGAATGGATGTATTAGTAACGGAATTCCAAATCGGATTGTTACTGAAAAAGTTTTAGAAGATTTCCTTATTGCAGGCATGTTCGGTTTACCTATAGATGCCGATGAATACACGGCTTATCAAATCAATATAATTTCAAAATGGTATCAAAGTGGTATTGAAAAATATGAGCCTAATGAACATACTAGCCTAGTAGAATTACTGGAAGAGAACGGGATTTTTATGAAATAAATTTTTTAATACTACTCGATTATTAATGTTTTTAAAACTGGAGTTTTCAGTTTTAGGATTTTAGAAATCACTCTTTTTTATTTGTACGATCAATAAGTAAGAAAGTTGGATAGGATAGTACAGCAATAATTATAATAATTACAAAGTTTTTAGTGTCGCTGTAGGCAAAGCCTATTAACAAAGTTAAGGTGGCTATAATCATCAATATCGATGTCCATGGATACCCCCAAGATAAATAAGGTCTTGGTAAATTGGGTTCTTTGGTTCTTAATTTCATTAGTGAGCAATAGGCCAATCCCCAAACAATGACAGACATGAAGGTTCCAAACGAAAACAATATTTCAAATGAACCTATACTAATCAAGAATAGACTAAATAATGAAGAGATTAAAAGCGCCACAATTGGAGTGCCACCCTTATTTATTCTAGTTCCTTTTTGTGTAAAAAAGCCATCGCGACTCAATCCAAATAGTATGCGAGCAGGTATCATCATATAGGCATTCAGAATGCTAATTAAAGAAAAAATGGCAATGACAGTGACTATTATTGAACCATTGTGTCCAAACACAACTTTAGCAACATCTGAAGCTACTAATGGAGAATTAGCCAATGCTGAAACGGGCAATACTTGAAAGAATGCCATATTTATCAATATATATATTACTATAACTATTATAGCTCCAGTATATAAAGATTTGGGGATGTTTTTACTTGGGTTTTTATCTTCTTCAGCAAAAAAGCAAACAGCGTACCAGCCATCATAAGTACCAATAATTAATTGTAGTGATTTAAAGAAACCGAAAACAATTCCCATTTCAAAGAAAGGAGTATCTTTTTCAATAGGATTAAATTTAAATCCCGAATAGATAAAACAAGCAACAATTAAGGCAACAAAAAACAGGACTTTTATTATACTTGTCATTTTTTGTATGAAACTGCCATTTTTTACTCCGCTGACGTGTAATAAGGTAAAGGCGACTAGAAAACCGATGGCTATTACTGTTGTTTGACTTTCAAGACTCGGAAATAAAATAACTAGATATTCACTAATTACGATACAATAAAAAGCGGGAGGGACCACATTAGTAATGTAGTCAAACCAGCCAGATAAAAAACCGGCATAATCACCAAAAGCTCTTTTTATGTAATTGTATGATCCACCAGCTTTGGGAAGCATAGTAGCTAATTCTGCATAGGAATTTGCGCCAACTAAGATATAAAGTCCGCCTAAAAACCAACAGCTAATGATAAGCCAATAATTGTCCAACATGCCCGCGATGGCACCTGGTGTTCGCAGTATTCCTACTCCGATGGTACCTCCAATTAATATTGCAATTCCAAAACCCAAGCCTAAACTTTTTTTCAATTGGTTTTTTTTTGATTTTGTCATAGCAATTTAATTTTTAATAGCTGTAGCAGTAGAAGTGTAACTAGTCTTAGCCTAAAAGAGATTATGATACTTATTATCTATTCACTTTTACGATGTTAAGTTTGTAAGAAAAAGTGTTATTTGAACCAAATATACTAAAAATTTGTATTCTTCTTAAAAGCAAAAAACCCGCCTATTGCTAAACGGGGTTTACTTATTTTTTTCAAAAATGCTAACTAAATAAAAACAAGAATAATAAAGGAAATACAACACCAGCTACTGCTAGTTTCCAACCTCTATTTTTCCAACTGAATTTACCTGCTTTTATCATTATAGTTCCAGTTAAGGCAATAATAATTAGGCTTATCGCAAAAATATCGGAATAATAAATCCAAAAATTGGACGTATTCTTGTGCAATGTCATTGATTGACTTATTATGGGGGTTTTAAAGAAAGAAACAATTTCCCCTTTTCCTGTTTTCATGTCTATTTCGACATCATGACTTTCAAATGAAATTTTATAAGTTCCTTTTCGAACCATTTGACGTCTCATTTTGTCTTCAATTCCTAATTTTTTACCTAAGTCCTTAGCAAAATCTTCGTTTAACCCACTTTCTTCTGGAAGTGGAACTTCAATTGCTTTTGTTTGGGTAGTATATTTTTCAGGATGCCAAGATTCTCTGTGATTCATCATAAGTCCTGATAAGGCAAAGGAAACAATTAACCCGATGTAGAAATAACCTAAGTCGCGGTGTAAATTTCTGAAATTGATTTTTTTCATAATTCTAGTTCTTTTTAAAAGTAAAAAGAGATAAAAGGGATTGTTTAAAATTTATATTTTAATGAAGTCATTACTTGACGAGGTCCAATGGGATTTACACTATAATTTTCATGTACTGTATAAGCCAATACATTAGCAACATTTGATAATTTACAAAGGATTGAAAATTTACCCCATTCGTAACCTGCAGATACATCTACTGTTGTGTAATCACCAAGAGGAATTTGTCTGTCTCTTATAGTTTGTTCTTGTGTATTGGCATCAATAAGAATTTGGTTGTTCCATCCACCCACACGTTTTCCTATATAGTTTCCAATTGCTCCTATAGAAACTCCTTTTAACAATCCTGATTGTAACGTATAGAAGAAGCTTAAGTTGGCAGTATTAGCGGGTGTTCTTGCTAAACGATCCCCTTCAATAAAACTTCCGTTAAGGCCTGATGTTTTAGTGTAACGCATATCATTGTAGCTGTAACCTGCATTGATATTTAATCCATCAGTTGGTCTTGCAGTAATATCAATTTCGATTCCCTTACTAGTTGTTTCCCCGCTTAATACTTTTATTGAAGTATCTGTATTAAAAGTACCATCGGCTTTGAATTCAGCCGTTTGCGCTAAATTGCTATTGGTAATTTGATAGACAGTAACATTAGCGCTCAATAAACCTTTCCAGAAATCTTTTTTAATTCCTGCTTCATATTGATCAATCAAAGAGGGTTTAATAACTTTTCCATCAACTGTAGTTCCTGAATTTGGAGTGAAAGAATTCGAATAACTCGCAAATAAAGACATGTCTTTGGTTGGTTGGAAAACTAACCCTAATTTTGGAGTAAATGCTTGATCATTTCTTATTTGATCTTCCGTGATTGTTATAGGTGTTGTAGTATAATCATGAGTGGTTGCTTGTGATTCTTGCCATGACCAACGTAATCCTGCTAATACTTTAAATTTATCTGTAATCGAAATCAAATCTTGTGCATATACTCCAAAACTATTCGTGTTTGTTTTTACGATTCTAGTAATATCTCCTTCTGGAATAGCACCACCTTGATCAAAATTTTCGAAATCAAAAATATTTCCAGATCCGTAAGTAGAGGGGGAGAAGCTAAATCGATACGCTTGTGCAAATGAGTTTTCAAAATCAACTCCTGTAAACAATTGGTGTTTTACACTTCCAGTAGTAAAACAACCTTGTAGATTAATTTGTTGACCAATATTTTGTTCCAGGTTTTTGTTTTGTCCCAGTGGTCTGCTCCAATCTCCATTATCGGCTGGTTGAATTCGTTCTGTTCCTTTTGAAATTCTGTTGTAATCTTGAAAAGAGGTATTGAAATTTAATTTCCAATCTTTGTTAAACTCATGCTTTACTAATCCAGATACACTAGATTGTCTTGTTTGTCCATTAGACCATGTCGCTCCTAAATAAGTACTACGAGGTACATCGGCAATTTCTTTTCCAATGATTCCTGTACCAAAATCGGGTGTCCAATTATCATGTAGGTAATCACCTTGTAATACAATCTCCGTTTTATCACTAACTTTGAAAAGGAACGAAGGATTAATATAATAGCGTTCTTTTTTTACGACATCCCTAAAACTTTCAGAGTTTTCATAAGATCCTGTAAATCGGTATGCAATATAGCTGTTTAAAGGACCGTAAATATCAATAGAGGGTTTATAGAAAGCAAAACTACCTGCTTGCATGCTTATTTCTCCTCCTTTTTCGAATGAAGGTTTTTTAGTCACCATGTTCATAATTCCTCCTGGAGCTACATTTCCAAATAAAAGAGCGGCACTTCCTTTTAAAATCTCTACTTTTTCTAAAGATGATACTTCGGGAACAGATCCGCCACTAAAACGGAACCCATTTTTAAACATATTGTTTGCCGTCATATCATATCCTCTAGACCAGATGGATTCTTGAGCACCACCACGAGCGGACCCTACATAGGCACCATTTACATTTTTTATAACATCACTTAATCGGATGGCTTGTTGTTGTGTGATGATTTCATTACCAATTATCTGAATACTTTGAGGGATATCTAATGGTTTTAACGATAGTCCAGAAAGTACATTTTCTTTTTTCTTATTGGTACTTCCTTTAAATACAATTACAATTTCTTGTAAGGATTCAATGTTTTCATTTAATTTGAACTCTACGTAGGTCACTGTATTTGGGGATACTTTAATTTCTTTGGATTGTTTTTTTAATCCTTCTCCCTCAATTGTTAAGGTATGAATACCTACGGGGAAATTATCAAATCTAAAGGTTCCATCATTATTTGTTTCACTTGTATAAGCTCCTTTTGCTAATTTAATTACAATTTCTTTCAAAGGATATCCATCAGCAGAAACTATTTTTCCTTGTATAATTCCTTTTTCTTGTGCGTTTACAAAAAGAGTTGCAAATAATAATAATGCTATGATTCTAAGTTGAGCTTTCATTTTATTTAGATTTATTAAAAATAACGGTGCAAATATATAATCTGATTTTGAATTGACAAAGCTTATTTAGATTAAATATCAATAATTATTTTAATTTTTTTTTAAGAATTTGATTGTTAGTCATCTACTATTTTTATTGGATGACAAAAATGTATAATTACGTAATTTTAGTTTTTTTGTTTCTTATTTTTCCCCCACCAAATTAAAGTTCCTGTAACGGGTAAGCTGGCTATTAATAAGCTAATTAGAAAAGCAAATACTTTTCCGGCTAGGCCAAAGATGCCACCAGTATGAATGTCATAATTCATTTTCGTTAGGGTATCTGCAAGTTTAGCATCCTTTTTTCTTCCCCAAATGTGGTTGACCTTAATTTCTTTTAAGGAGTATTGATCAAAATAGCGGTAGTCTATTTTACTGTAGGTTTCTTTATCACTATTTATATTTACTGCTATCGAGGAATTATCATTTTCTGGAGGATGTAATTCTATAGATTCGGCTTTGGGATGTTCTATTTTCATTTTTCCCCAGATAATATCTAGAGGTGAAGCTGGAGCATTTTTTGGTTCTTTTTCTATTTTAGAAATTGGCTCGACATAAACTAAGGATTTTTCGCCCCCTAAAACTTTATAATAAGAAAAAGCAAACCATTGAAATCCCCATATTAATCCTGTTACCGCAAAAATGAAGGCAATCAGCAAAACATAAAATCCAGTAATGTTATGTAAATCGTAATTTTTTCGTTTCCATTTCATCCCTTTTTTCCACTTGAAAGTGAAACGCTGTTTGGCTGCATTTTTGTTTTTAGGGTACCATAATATAAATCCTGAAATGATGAGAATTAGGAATAGTAAAGTAGCTGAGGCAACTACAACTTGCCCAATTTGATCTGGTAGCCATAAGTAGTAGTGTCCGTCTAAAATGAAATGAAAAAAACCAGTTTCATTATCGACTGTTTTCAATACTTTTCCAGAATAGGGGTTTAAGTACGTGGTGTAATAATAAGTAGGCTCATAATGAAAAAAAATGGCTTCTGCAGCATCTGTTTTTCTATTGTATTTTAAAGCGTGAATCGTTTTGGTAGGTAGTTGCTTCTGGGCAATTTTGAGTAATTGAGATGGAGGCAAAAAAGGAGATTGTTGTTCTGGGACAAAACGATATTCCTCAGTCAGGTTTTGAATTTCTTCTTGAAAAGCATACAAACAACCTGTAATAGCAATGATAAATACAATTATGCCCGAAGATAAACCCAACCATAAGTGTATTTTCCCTATTCCTTTTTTTAAATTATTATTTTTCATTAGATAAGAATAAAACTCCTCACCGAAATGAGGAGCTTAATTAAACAAAACTGAAACAAAACGAACTAACTTTAAAATTTATATCCAACTGATAAGCGAAAATTAGTACCCGCTTCCGCTTGCCAGTAATACATATCACTATAGCTATAGTAGCCTCCAGAATACAAGTATTTATTTAAGATATTATTGACAACTAGATTGATAGATACTTTGTTTTTTTGGTAAGAAACTCCTCCATCTAATCGGAAATAATCAGGTAAACTAGCAGTGTTATCTGGTGAGATATACCATGGAGCTCTTTTTACCTGGTATTGATAACCTAGTGAAAAACCAACTCCATTCAAAGTACCTCTGTCTACTTTGTAATTCAACCAAGTATTTTGAATGTGTCTGGTAGTTCCTGCTATTTGGTTTCCTATTATAGATTCATCAGTATCTTTAGTAGTTTTTCCTTCAGTAAAGGCATAGTTAACTATAAGGTCTAAGTTTTTTACGATTTCACCTCTAATGTCAACTTCAAATCCTTTTACTTTTTGTTGTCCACTTTCTCTGCTATACTGCATCCCTCCTGAAGCGTGTTCTGGGTCAGCTGTAAGTACATTATTTTTTGTGATTTGGTAAACTGAAACGACAGAATTCCATTTTCCGTTCAACCAGTCTCTTTTTAAGCCAAATTCAATATTTCCACCTGTTTCAGGATTAAAAGATTTTCCTTGCCAGTCTGTACCATAGTTTTCATTAAAAGATTGATCGTTTACAAAATAGGCTGATGTATTTTTATCAATTGAATAGCTTAATCCCACTCTTGGCGTAAATTTGTTGTTTTTAGCGTTGCCAGAATAAGCATTATATGCTTTAAGTACAGTATATCTTCCTGCTAATGTCAATCGCAGTTTGTTGTCTAAAAACCCCAATTCGTCTTGCACATAAAAAGCTTTGTAGTTATTTTGGTATTTAACACCTCTTTCTTCTAGGCTTTTGCTTCTGTCAAAAGTAGGCGAGGCAGCTAGTGTTCCGTGTACAGGATTGTAAATGTCTAAATCGGGTAAAGCAACAGATTGTGCAAAGTCATGATAGAATGTTTTATCGCTCATATCGATGCCTGATAGTATTTTGTGTGAGATAGCTCCAGTTTGAACTTCACCATTTAAAAATGCTTGACCTACATATACTTTACCTAAAACATCCCAAATACCAGCACCACGTTTAAGAATTGCATCATTAGTAGTATCAAAACCAGTTGGCCACAATGACATCCCTTCTTGCTGGTAATTTAGGGAAGACGTTTGTGCTGTGAATTTCCAATTGTCATTGATTTTATGTTCTACAATAGCAAGAATATTTCTTTCTATCATTTTTGTAGGATCTAAATTAGCTTCGGATGTAGAGAAACTTTTGGGTAAATCAGCATATCCTCTGTGTGAAAACAAATAATTAGCTCCTATCGCATTTACTTTAGAGAATTGTTGGGTGTATTCAAGTGTAATTGCTGTTTTATCTGAAACCAAATATTTAAGAACAGGGGCAAAGGAATAACGATCATTGAAGTCAAAATCACGGTAACTGTTTTTCTTTTCTCCCATTACATTGATACGGTACAATAATTTTCCATTTTTGGTTAATTTTCCGTCAAAATCTAATGTCCCTCTGTACATGTCAAAACTTCCTAAAGTCAAACTCGCTTCTCCTTTTGTACGGCCGCTGGGTTTTTTAGTAACTACATTATAAAAACCACTTGGATTTCCATTAGCCAGCATAAATCCGGCAGGCCCTTTTACAAATTCAATACGTTCTACCATACTCATATCCTCAGTTAATGGTCCCCAAGTGGAACTCATATTCATACCGTTTCTAAAAGCAGCTACTTGACTTCCTCTCATCGTTATATTAGCATAATTATCCCAATGCTCTACTCTGGTAGCACCACTTACGTTACGAGTAACCCCTTCTAACATGTCAAATATTTGTTGGTCATTAATTAGTTTTCCAGTGATTACCTGTATGTTTTGAGGAATTTCAATGATGGGAGACTGTAAACGCAACGAGGAAGAAATTCTATTGGTTTTAAAAGCACTTTTATTACTTAGAATTACTACTTGGTTCAGTTCATTGTTTGATAGAGAAAGCGTAATGTCAACAGTGGTTGTTTCGTTATTTTTTACTGCAACTCGTTTTTCAATATCATTGTTTCCAATTAAACTTACAACTAAGGTGTATTCCCCTTCGTTTAAATTTTTTAGAATAAAGACACCGTCATTATCTGTAATGGTAGTTTTGTTTTTTCCTTTCAAGGTAATGGATACTCCTTCAGCTGCTTTATTACCGCTGGTATAAACAGTTCCTTTTATTGCTGTTTTGTGCTGCTGACCAAAAGCTGTATTTAATGATATTAGTGACAGACAAAGGAGCAATAAGAAAGTGGGTGTTTTTTTATTAAAATAGTGCATATTAAAAAATAATTAAAGTTATAGATTTATTATTATTTAGAATCAATAAGAATAATGCAAATCTATATTTTAATTTTTATTTAACAATAGTTATTTAGATTAAATAAAAATAAAGTTTTTACCCAATTGTTTTACAGCATTTTATGAATCGAAAATAATACTGTTTTTTATATGAAAGGTTGTTGTTTATAATGTATTATGTAAAATGGTCGTTTTTTTATGAATCTTCATCCAAGAATAATTGTCTGAACTGGATACATGAAATAGTAGTATTTAAACTGACTTTTTAAATTTTAGGAGAAAGTGGAAGGAGCATAGAAATTTAGTTTTTAAAATACTTAAATTTACAGCTTCGAATTAGTGCCTATCATTTTTTAAAAAGAGCAATAATTTTTGAAACCATTCAAAATAAATGATACAATCCTATTTAAAAAAAATACAGCATTCTCCTAAAGGATATAGAATTGCCAACACCGTATTTTTTTTCATCTCGGGATTTGGATATTCTTCTTGGGCATCTCGAATTCCTGCTATTAAAGCGCAATTGCATTTAAGTGAAGCGCAATTTGGAGCCGTTTTATTTGCATTTCCAGTAGGATTGATGTTAACTATGCCATTTACTGGAAGGTTATTGAATAAATATAGCAGTCGGTATTGTATGTTATTAGGTGCCATATTGTTTAATATCGTATTGGCCTTACCTGGTTTTGCTGCTTTTGTTTGGCAATTGGTTATAATCCTCTTGATTTTTGGCTCTTCTAGAAATATTTTGAATTTATCAATGAATGCACAGGCACTCGAAGTTCAAAAACTGTATCCAAAATCAATAATGACTACTTTTCATGCCGTCTGGAGTTTGGCAGGATTTATAGGAGCAGGTTTAGGTTATGTAATGGTTACTCAAAAAATTGCGCCTTCCTTTCATTTGTTGGGAGTAAGTGTTGCAATGATGGCAGTTACAGCATGGGTTTATCCACAAACAATTCATACCGAACCGGTGAAGGAGAAGAAAAAATTCTTTTTGATGCCCGACAAAAACCTGATCAAGTTTGCTATAATTTGTTTTGTGTCGATGGCCTGTGAAAATACCATGTATGATTGGAGCGGAATTTATTTTCAAAACATATTACATGCATCACCAAAATGGACCACAGCAGCTTTTGTTTTTTTTATGACTGCGGTGACATTAGGGCGTCTCTTGGGAGATTATGCCGTATTTAAATATGGTATAAAACCAATTTTATTTTATAGCGGTATTTTTATTAGCTCTGGTTTTTTGATTTGTTTTCTTTTTCCTTTTATTTCGACAACCATAATTGGTTATTTTTTAATAGGAATTGGGGTGTCGTGTGTTGTCCCATTAGTGTTCAGTATCGCTGGAAAATCAAAAAGTTTGAGCAATGGTAGCGCACTAACGTCTATTTCAACTATTGGATATCTTGGTTTTTTGATTGTGCCACCAATGGTTGGATTCATTTCTCAAATTTCGAGTATGAAATGGGCCTTTTTAATAATGGCTCTTTTGGGAATCATTATGATTTTTATGGTCAATAAAATTGCAACCGAAGAAGCATAATTGTATTTTTTCTTAAATCGGTACTATTTAGATTTCGTCATCACATATTTTTCGGAGCTTGGTTTGCCTGATTGCATACCTGAAATCTCCGCTATTAAACTGTCTTTTGAAACGCTTTTGTAGCTTATTTTTTGAGGGTAATCGTGTTTTGGATTTTCAAAAACCAATTCTTTTTCGGTGGTTTTAGTTAGTTTAAAAGGAACCGGTTTGTCTTCATTTTGCCCTTGTACGTTGGCATTATAAGTTAATTCTTCTCCTTTTTGTTGCAATTGAATGGTTTCAAAGTGAATCGTGTCTTTTCCTTTTATGAAATACGATTGCCCTTCATATGTACTGTCATTTACTTTTTCCCAAGTCTCTGATAAATTTCCTTCGGCAGTTTTGTTTTCCCAAGTTCCCAGTAACCAATGGGCAGTTTTTATCTTGTCTTTTTCATTCTTATCAGATGAATCTGATTTCTTGCAGGATAGCAATGTTACGATCAGCAGTAGTAAAGTTATTTTTTTAAACATCTTGATTTCGAATTATTGTTTGTTGAACGGATACAAAATTAGGAAAAATATACACAACTAGCCCAGATAAAAGCGGCATCTCCCGATTTTGAAAAACAAGGCTTTTTCAGCCGTAGTTTTTATGATCGGGAATATAGCGGATAGCTGGAAGAAGCTCCTAAAAAAAAGTATCTTAAATGCTTTCTTTCAAAATAGTATGAACCAATTCTTTGGTCGGTTTTTGATCTTTTAGTTTTGTTCGAACCACATCAAAAGAGACTTTGAAATCACAGCCCAGTTTGTAATTGCTGCACCCATAAGCTGTATTTCCTTTTATAACGGTTCCTTTTTGGCATTTGGGACAAGCCAGCATGTCAGCAGTTGTATTCTTTGCAGGAGCAGGAGCAGCCGTTTTTTTGGGTTCTAATTTTAAATTGAAGTTTTCATCAAATCGCAGTAATCCTTCTACAGTACCTGTATCCGTTTTAAAATCTTTCAAGTTTACAGTGGATCCTTTTTGTAGCAATCGCAGGTATTGATTCTCGGATATTTTTTTCTCCATAAAAGTAAAAGGCAATAAAAAAGTGCAACCCGCTTTATAATCGGTACAACCATAAGCCGACTTTCCTGCTATAATTGTACCTTTTTTACATTTAGGACAGGCTTCTGCCATGATTCCAGCCGCTTTCTTTTTTTCTACTTTAGCTACTTCTTTTTGAATATTACCCACATGCGAAATATTAGCACGTTTGGTTTCACTGCGTACTTCATAGACTAAGGCCTCGACCATGCGTTTCATATTATTGATGAAAGCACCAGCGGTAAAAGTTCCTTTTTCGATATCTTTCAATTGCTTTTCCCAAGATCCCGTCAGTTCCGCTGATTTTACTAATTCATTTTGAATCGTGTCTATCAATTGAATTCCTGTTGGGGTTGGCAATACTTGTTTTTTATTTCTTACAATGTATTGGCGTTTGAACAAGGTTTCAATAATATTGGCTCGTGTTGACGGTCGTCCGATGCCATTTTCCTTCATCAATTCCCGTAAATCTTCATCATCAACTTGTTTACCTGCAGTTTCCATAGCACGCAATAACGTAGCTTCCGTAAACTGATTGGGTGGTTTGGTTTCCTTTTCTAAAAAGGAAGGTTGATGAGGTCCTTTCTCACCCACAGTAAAACTGGGTAATAAATCGGCTTCTTTTTCTTTGGCATTTGGATCTTCAAAAACAACTCGAAATCCTTTTTTTAAGATTTCTTTTCCAGTAGTTTTGAACAGCACATCGGCTGCTTTCCCAATCACTGAGGTATTAGCTACCAAGCAATCATCATAAAATACAGCTATAAAACGCTTTGTAATAATATCATAAACTTGCTGCTGATTGTATTGCAAGTTCGATTGAATTCCCGTAGGAATAATCGCATGGTGATCGGTTACTTTTTTATCGTTGAAAACCTTAGATGATTTTTTAATCTTTTTTTCTAAAAGCGGTTGCGTTAATGCAGCATAATTAGTTAAATTTTGTAAAATACCGGCCACTTTTGGATAGACGTCGTTTGGTAAAAAAGTGGTGTCTACTCTGGGATAGGTGACTACTTTTTGTTCATACAAAGTTTGCACAATTTTAAGCGTTTCATCAGCTGTAAAACCAAATTTTGTATTGCAATACACTTGTAATCCAGTTAAATCAAATAACTTAGGTGCAAACTCATTTCCGTTCTTTTTTTCTACAGAAACAATTTCGAATTCACTTTCTTTGACTTTATTGGCCAAAATTTCTCCGTCTTCCTTTTTCAAAAAACGACCTTCTTCATAGCTAAAAAGTGTTTCTCTATATAAGGTTTGCAATTCCCAATAGGGTTGTGGTTTGAAATTTTCTATTTCCTTCCAGCGATCGACTACCATCGCTAATGTAGGCGTTTGTACGCGTCCTATAGACAATACTTGCTTGTAACCGCCATGTTTTACGGTGTACAAACGGGTGGCATTCATGCCCAGTAACCAATCACCTATGGCTCGCGAAAAACCAGCGTAGTATAAATTATCGTAGTTGGCGGATGGTTTTAAGTTCTCAAAACCTTCTTTAATAGCTTCGGTGGTTAGGGACGAAATCCACAAGCGTTGCACTTCGCCTTTATAGTTGGCTTCGTTCATCACCCAGCGCTGGATCAGTTCTCCTTCTTGTCCCGCATCCCCGCAGTTGATGACTAAAGTGGCCTTGTCAAATAATCCTTTTATAATTTTAAATTGCTTTTGGATTCCTGAATTAGAAACTACTTTAGTCTCAAATTTTTCAGGAAGCATGGGCAAGTTGTTCAAGTCCCAACTTTTCCAATAGGATTTGTAATCGTTAGGTTCTTTCAAGGTACATAAATGACCAAAAGTATAGGTTACCGCATAACCATTGCCTTCATAATAGCCATCATGCTTGGTATTGGCTCCTAAAACGGATGCGATTTCACGTGCTACACTTGGTTTTTCGGCAATACAGACCTTCATTTTCTTCTACTGATTTTGATGGCGCAAATTAGGAATTTAGAAATTGGTATTAAAAAAAAATCGTCGGGAGTTATGAACGGGTAGTAAATTGCAAGGTTTTTTAGGAGCAGAATAAATAGGATTTATAAAAACGAATGGTCCTGCTGTCCGCTCTATTCCCGATAATAAAAACTACGGCTAAAAAAGCCTTGTTTTTCTAAATCGGAGATGCCGCTTCCATCAGGGCTATTAATTCCGTTTTATTTTCACAATAACCAAAGATCTAGGATTGTACTATCAGATCATTTATCTTCTCCACAAATGGATTTGTGTGAACCGTCGCAACTGGGCATTTTTTTAGATAAACCGCAAACACAATCATTGATTCCTTTACCGTCAAGAATGCGGGGAATGTATTTTTCTATTCTGGTTTCCCTAGTTTTGGATTGTTTCGCAGCTTCAAAAAACAAGTTATATGCCCGTTGTCGTCCTGGAGTTAAGGATTCAAAAGCTGCTTTTAAAGCTAGGTTTTTATCTAAAATAGCTTTCAGTTCATCTACTAACTCTAATTCTTTATTACTTTTGAAAGCTACTTTTAAACCCGCTTTTTCGACCTCAATCGCTTCATAAATGTAGTTTTTCAGGATAGGTTTTAGTTCCTCAATTTCAGATACATTAGTAAATTTAAAAAAACGGACTGCTTGGCTGTTTTCTCCCGGTTGTACTAACATTCCGTTGGTATCTTGTAGCAACGAACCTTTGAGGAAACTAAGCGCACAAAATGATTTAAAACTGGCTATTAAAACTACGTTGTTCCCTTGAAAACTATAACAAGGCGTGCGCCACTTGAACTCTTCGGTCAGACCACAATCGAGTAACAATTGTCGTAATTGCTCCATTTCGGGCTGCCATTTTTTAGCATTACTAATAAAGTCGTCGACTTTGAGATTCATTGTTGATGTAGTTTTAAATTTTGAAGTAGCTTTTAGTTTTATAAAAGTATAAAAAAACGTTTTGTAAATGCTACAAAGTGCTTTAAATAAATATTTTCACTTGTTTCAAAGTAGCCAAATAAAGAACGTTTGGTTCGATTTGCGGACAGTCCTAATATTAAACTGAAAATAGGCGTTAAATCACGCTATTTATTCGTAAATTAGTAGTAAATATTCACCAATTTATAAACTAAACTGTTTACTATTATGAAAAATCTAGGTCTATTTTTATTGCTATTATCATGCTTTGGACTCCAAAGCTGTAAAAAAGAGCAAAGTCAAAAAGATACTAAAGCTACTGAAGTACAGGCTGAAAATTCTGCCAACGTAGCTTGCTATAAAGCGTTGTATGAAAGTGATACTATCGAAATGAAAATGATTACTTCAAAAGACAATAAAATAACTGGGGATATGATAATGAGTCTTTATGCTAAGCCAAAAAAGATTGGAAAAATTACGGGATCATTCCATGGAGATACGCTATTAGTTGACTATTCTTTTTATCAAGGAGCGGACAAAGTAAAAATATTTAGTAACCCAATGGCATTTCTAAAAAGGGGAGATAGCCTAATTTTAGGAAATGGAAAAATAGAATACTATTTTGGAAAGTCTTATTTTGTTAAAGGGCAACCTATCGATTATGATAATGTAAAATATAAATTAACAAGTGTCGATTGCGTTGATAAATAATCTGCAAGCGAGGAATGAATTATTGTCTTTTCTAACTTAGCTAATACACTAAAACCAACGATTGAAGAATACGAAATAAGTATTGCTTGAATCGTTGGTTTTTTATATTAAGACCTTTGCTATATTCTTGTCATTCCGAAGAATGAGGGATCTCATCCAGTTTATCCGCGTAGATAATTTATTGGATTTGCTTTTGATCGTGAGATTGCTTCGTTCCTCGCAATGACTTTGTTTGTGGAATTGTATTGCTTATTTAGTTTGTGCTACGTAGTTAGGAGACATCGTGGAGCTATGCGGGTTTAGATTGTCATTGCGAGGAACGAAGCAATCTCATCCAGTTTATCCGCGTAGATGTTTTTATTGGATTTGTTATTTTGTGTTCAATCGATTTCCATAATCTTCTCATCCCGAAGAGTGAGGGATCTCATCCAGTTTCTCCACTTAAATAATTTGTTGGTTTTGCTCTTGATCGTGAGATTGCTTCGTTCTTTGCAATGACTTTGTTTGCGGAATTGTATTGATTGCTTAGTTTGTTCTAATTAGTCAAGAGATTTCTTAGAGTGATTTACCAGATTAGTATGTGTAGCTGTTACAGAATATACATATTTCGAATGGCTGGAATTTTTATTTGTTGAATTTATCAGATCCATGACCTTTATGGTTGCTTAATTTTTCTTCACAAAAATGAATTGTTTTTCCCGTTTTAGTTACTATTTTTTCGAAATAATAATTTTTGTCCCGGTCATAAATTTGAGTTTTTTCAATCCATTCGCCGTTATTAGATTGTTGTGCACCAAAGAAAAATTTCTCACGTATTTTATCTTTACTGCGCAGATTAGGGTTTGTTATTTTTCCTTCTAATGTGTCTTTTAATTCAACATGAAAAACATCATTGAAATTGATTGAAATTTTTTTCTTAATAGACCCACAATAGTTGCAGTTGCAAGATGAGTTCTCAATAATGTTATTGCAACTTCCACAATGTGTTTTATCTTGAGTATTCATTTTAACTAGAGGGTTTTAAATAAATTTCAAACTTTATTTTGTTGTAGATTTAATATATATGTAATCAATTTTATCCTCACCATTATTGGAAAAATTAATTTCTGAGATATTCTCAATGTTACTCCATCTAAATCCATTTAAATTCTCAAAATCAGGTATTGTTGGAGGTAAACCAAGTAAGACAATATTCTCCGAATTGCAATCGAAATCTGAAATATTATTAATTGTAATCCAATCTGATTTACCATTAATATAAACTATCTCAAATTTGTTTTTTTGATAAAACATTTTTGTACAAGGCTCATCTTTACAAGGCGTGTTACTGGGTGAAACTTTCTCAGAACTATCAGGTTTACCTAAAATTTTTTCAATTTCTTTTTCGGTTTTTCCAATTATGGTCTTTACTTTAATAATGTTTTCTGCATTATTTTGATTCCCTTGATTTGAATTTCCGCAAGAGATGAAAAAGAAAGTACAAATAAGTAACGTAATTAAATTTTTCATTATTATAGATTTAAATTGTTTTTTGACAATTGGTGGATTATCATACTTTTCTGATTGAGTTCTGATAAGATGAATTTATACAAAAGTAACACCTTTTACTCCAGTACCTTTACGGGAAACCTCAACACGTGCTTTTTAATCACAAATGCGCTAGCCCTGATAGTAGCGGCATCTCCCGATTTAGAAAAACTAGGCTTTTTTTAGCCTTAGTTTTTATTATCGGGAATACAGCGGATAGCAGGAAATAGCTCCTAAAAAAACTTGGAACTTTAAACATTACACTTTAAACAAAAATTTCGTATTTTTGCACTCCAAATAAAGGACTAAGATTATGTTAGATAGACTTCAAATAGTAAAACAACGTTTCGATGAGATATCGGATTTGATTATCCAGCCGGATGTTATTTCTGATCAGAAACGTTATGTGCAATTGAATCAAGAGTATAAAAGCTTGAAAGCATTGGCTGAAAAGAGAGACGAATACGTGCTACTTATGGCTAATATTGATGAAGCAAATGAAATAATTGCAGACGGTAGTGATGCAGATATGACCGAAATGGCCAAGATGCAACTGGACGAAGCAAAGGAAAGATTACCAGAACTAGAGGAAGAAATTAAATTTATGTTGATTCCTAAAGATCCTGAAGATGCGAAGAATGTGATGGTGGAGATTCGTGCCGGAACGGGTGGGGATGAAGCGAGTATTTTTGCAGGGGATTTATTCCGTATGTACACTAAATACTGTGAAGGCCGCGGATGGAGAACGTCAGTTGTGGATATGAATGAAGGAACTTCGGGTGGATTTAAAGAGGTAATCTTTGAAGTTACTGGTGAGGATGTTTATGGAACATTGAAGTTTGAAGCGGGTGTTCACCGTGTGCAACGTGTACCACAAACGGAAACGCAAGGACGTGTGCACACCTCAGCAGCGACTGTTATGGTATTGCCAGAAGCAGAGGAATTTGATGTGCAAATTGATATGAATGATGTACGTGTGGATTTCTTTTGTTCGTCAGGACCTGGTGGACAATCAGTAAATACAACCAAATCGGCAGTGCGTTTGACGCATATTCCAACTGGATTGGTAGCACAATGTCAAGATCAAAAATCACAACACAAGAATAAGGATAAAGCCTTTGGCGTATTGCGTTCTCGTTTATACGAACAAGAATTAGCCAAAAAACAAGCTGAAGATGCTACTACACGTACGTCTCAAGTTAGTTCAGGTGACCGTTCTGCTAAAATTCGTACTTACAATTACGCACAAGGCCGTGTAACGGACCATAGAGTTGGTTTAACCCTGTATGACCTAGGAAACATTATGAATGGTGATATTCAAAAAATTGTTGACGAACTAGCATTAGTGAACAACATGGAGAAACTGAAAGAAGCCAGTGAGGTTTTTTAAGAAAACAGAATAAAAATATTGAATACATAAAAATGCCATACTACTAATTAGTGTGGCATTTTTTTTAGTTTTAGTTCTTGAATATTTACTTGTTTTCTTTTAGTAGAAGGACTGATTTTTTTAAAACTTCATATTTGGCGATAGCCGAATCGATTTTGGCATCAAAATCATGATTGTCCTCTAATTTGTCAATTTCAGTATTTATTTCAGCTGTTTTATTTTCGAAAGACGTATTAATAGAATCCCAATTTGCTAGTATATCATCAGTATTTTTATGACTGATCGAATCTACAAAACGAACATAATTATTAGTAACTTGTTCTGCTTTTTTTTCTTCTTGGGTTTTGCAAGATGCCAAACTAATTGCTATTAAAAAAAATCCTAATAGTGGTATTGAATTTTTCATTCTGGTATTATTATGGTTTTATTACATATATAAGTCTAAAATAGATATGTACTAAACCGTTTTTTAGCACCTTTATTTTGACTGCTTGAAAATCATTAAAAAGGACATTTTTCATACAATTGATCATCGTATTAAACATAGAATTAGTAGTGTAGCAAGCTATTGAATACTCTTATGTTTAGATTGAATGTGCTTTTTAAAATAGTACGGTTTTTTACTGTACATTTAATTCGCTTGCTATTATAAAAAGACTGATTTATTAATGTCTTTTATATTTTCTAATTTTGTTTTTTCTTGTTCTATAAGTACTATAGCGTTTTCTTTCAATTGTTGTGATTGATTTTTTAGGCTATTTATTTTTTCAGAAATTGTATCATTCAATATATTAGTTGAGTGTTTTACCATTTTTTTTAAATTGTTGGTGTTGTCAACTATTTTATTTTTAGCAATTTCTCTTTTTTCTTGGGTGAATAGAATTCCTAAATAAGATCCTAATACGAAACCTCCAAGTATTCCTATTGTTAAATTGTTGTTTTTCATTTGTTTTATCTAATTACCCTCTTATCACTCTTAGTAAAATTGCAATAACAGCTATTACTAATAATATGTGAATAATACTTCCTAAACTATAAACGAAGAATCCTAATGCCCATAGTATTACTAATACTACTGCTACAATGTATAATAAATTTTGCATGATGTTTTTATATATAATTAATAATTAAAGTGTATTAGCTGCTTGCATTAATTTGGTTATTCCCGTCATTAATAAAGCAACCCATATTCTTTTATAAATGTTCTAATTCAGCATCTTATTTAAAGATTTGTTTTATATATACAAAGATCGATAGTTGATAGCAAAAGTTTGTTACATCAATTTCGATTTTTATTACAGAATTTAAATGTGGTCTTATATAATTTAAAACTTATTGCAGACTGATACATGCCAAAAAGAGATTTTTTTTGTGCGTTTTATCAGGAGTTGAAGTATCTTTTATTGAGTTTAGAAGATAGTATATGGTTGACTCTTATGCCTCAGGGAGAAAAATAGTAAATGTAGCACCTTGATTCAATACTCCATTGGCAAATATAAATCCTTTGTGGTTTTCTACTATTTTTTTACAAATAGCCAAACCAATTCCTGTTCCGTTATATTCGTTTTTGTTGTGAAGTCTATTAAAGAGGATAAAAATCTTTTTAGCATATTCTTGCTCAAATCCGATTCCGTTGTCATTAATGGTGATTTTATAATAGTTCAGATTGTTGTTAGGTAATAATTCTTCGTTATTAGCACTGATTGTTGAACAATTAATTTGAATGATTGGACTGCTGTCTTCTTTGCTATATTTTAATGAGTTACCAATTAAATTAATAAACAACTGCTGCATTTGAAATGGAATTACTTTTAAATGAGGTAATTCAGTATTTTCAATACTTGCATTTTTATCTTCAATTATTTGAGCTAGTTCTTGTTTTGCATTTTCTAATAAGGAATTTAAATCAGCGTCTTCAAAAGCTTTTTCAGTTTTATTAGTTCTAGAGAATTGCAATAAGTCTTCAATAAGAATACGCATTCGATTAGCAGAATATTGTATGCTGGTCACGTATTGTTGTCCTGCTTTAGATAAATTGTTATAATCTTTACTAACTAATCTTGAGAGAAAAGTTTCAATTTTTCTTAGTGGTTCTTGTAAATCGTGACTCGCAATGTAGTTGAATGCCGTTAGTTCTTTATTGTTACTTTCTAATTCTCTATTTCGATCTTCAATAAAGTTATTAGCATACACTTCCTCAGTAACATCACTTGTAGTTCCTATATGTGTTCTCTCGCCAGAAGCTACTGTTACAACTCGTCCTAAAGCTCTGAAATATCTTATTTCGCCATCTTTTCTGATAATTCTATAAGTAAATGCAGGTAAAGTTGTTTCAATAGGAATGTTGTTCGCGTTGTCAATTACGTGTTGTAAATCGTCTGGGTGAACAAATTTGTAAAATTCTTCGAGACTTGCCTTAAAAGATTGAGGTTCACATCCTAATAAGCGATATTCATTATCTGAGAAAGCAAAGGTTTCTGTATTTAAATTGAATTGCCAACTTCCAAAACCTCCCACAATCTCCGCAAGATTACTGGCTTCATTGGCAACTGAAAGTGTGTTAATTGTATTTTTAAGGGTCACTAAGTCCTGATTCATTTTAATAAATGCAATCGTAATTAAAACTAACGTCACTAAGAGGGTGAGATAAATAAGTAGCGGAGTATAACTCATAGTGGACTCATAATCCAATTGCCTGTTTTGTAAAAGTCTTTTTTGAACAATAATCATTTCTTCTATTTTATCTCGTATAGAATCCATTGTTTTTTTTCCAATTTCTAAATAACTTTTAAAAACTTCCTGATCATAATTTTCCTGCTCAACAAGATACAATGTTTTGGAAAGGTAGTTTTGTCTGGTATTAATGAGGAATATTAATTTTTTTAAATTTGCTTGTTGAGTCCTACTGTTGACAGTTAATAAGGTTACTTTCTTGAAAGAATTTTTGATTAAATGTTTAGATGCAATATAAGGTTCAAGAAAACTTTTCTCTTTAGTCAATATATAACCTCTTTCTCCAGTTTCGGCATCTTTTAGGTAAGAAATTAAACGCTCCAGTTCAATATTTACTTCATAACTATTACTTACCCAATTGGATGTTTTTTTTAGAACAGTAATGTGTTTAAAAGTAATAGCGCCAATAAAAAATATAATCGTTACTGAGATAATAAAAATTATTTTTAAAAATAGCGGCGATTTATGAAGCTGAATATATTTCATTTTACATTCTCATTAAGAAATTATCTTTATTTAAACCAGAGGTATGGTATTGCCAGTTAATGGTCACCACGTCAGAAAGTATTTTTTTTAAACTATCAAAATCACTTGGCTTTTTAATATAAATATTAGCACCATTTATAAAAGTCTCATCGATATGTTCTTCTGATGATGAGGTTGAATAGATGGCAACGACAATATCATTTAGGGTTTTATTTTTTTTTATTTCCAATAAACATTCGAGACCATTTTTTTTTGGCATGTTTAAGTCTAAAAATAAAATGTTAGGTAAAACAGCATCAAAATGGTTTAAGTAATTCATTAACTCTACACCATCTTTAAAAGTGCTCACTTTTGTATTTATTTTCAATTCGTCAAAAGCGTCTGTAAAAAACAACCTGTCGTCTTCGTCATCGTCTGCAAGGCAAATATTTATGTAATCAGTAGTCATAGAGTCTTGTTTTAGCTGTTATTTTTATCTAATTGTTCTTTTCGTTTGTTAATTAACTTTTGAAAAACGGAAGGAGTCATGCCTGTCATATTTTTGAATTGTGTGCTTAAATGCGCTACACTGGAATAGTTCAACTGAATGGAAATTTCAGTTATGTTCAATGAGGTGTTAAGCATTAATTGTTTTGCTAATTCTATTTTTTGAATTATAATAAAGTTTTCAATCGAAGTAAAAGTGACTTCTGAAAATAGATTAGACAAATAGGCGTAACTCATGTTTAATTTATCAGCAATGTATACGGAGCTTTTTATATTTAATTGCTCGTCATTGTGAACCATTTCAACGATGGTGTCTTTAATTTTTTGAACTAATATGCTTTTTTGATTTTCAACTATTTCTATACCATACTCATCGAAAATAGAAGTGATTTCTTTTATTTTTGCAGTAGGTACTTTTTCTAAAAAATTGAATTCACCAAACCCAATATAATTGTATTTATATCCTAATTCGGATAGTTTTTCTTGGACAATCTTTTTTGTTAACTGAGCATAGTCAAACTTCAAATGTACTTTCATAAGCATTTTTGTTAATTAGTAAAGATATAAAAATGTTAATACTAAATTTATTGAATACCCATTCGTACTATCATTTTTTTAAATTTTAGGCGTGAAATTATGAAATTTTCGACAATAAAATAATAGTTGTGTGTTGATTATTAGCGGATTATTTGTGAGATTTTTTGGTTATTAAAATAGACTCTAGTAGCAGTTTCTTGTATTTTGTGTTTTTTTTAACAGTTGTTTTACGCTTTTACAGTTCCATTTCATTTGTATGGTATTAAAAAAAGAACTTACAAATAGTCAATTTGTTGGGTAGTAAAGATTTCATTAAACTGAGAACTACGGATTTTAATTTTGTAAATTAAATGGAATTTTATCGTAGTATTCTAACCGATATTAACTCTATGTTTGTAATTTTGTCGCACAACTACAAGAAAAATGACTACACAAGAACTAATTGAACAAATCAAAATCAAGAAATCATTCCTCGCAGTAGGTCTGGACGTCGATTTAAATAAAATTCCAAAACATCTTTTAGATTTAGAAGATCCTATTTTTGAGTTTAACAAAGCTATTATTGATGCAACACATGATTTATGTGTTGCTTACAAACCCAATATTGCTTTTTTTGAAGCTTACGGTATAAAAGGATGGTTGGCTTTGCAAAAAACAATCCAATATATCAATGCCAATTATCCTGAAATTTTTACGATTGCCGATGCAAAACGAGGAGATATAGGAAATACGTCTTCGATGTATGCCAAAGCTTTTTTTGAAGATTTAAACTTTGATAGTGTAACTGTTGCTCCGTATATGGGGAAAGATTCGGTAGAGCCTTTCTTAGCTTTCGAAAACAAACATACTATCATGTTGGCGCTGACTTCTAATGAAGGTGCATTTGATTTTCAGACTTTACTTGTGAACGGACAAGAATTGTACAAGCAAGTACTTGAAACCTCTAAATCTTGGAAAAACAGCGAAAACTTAATGTATGTGGTTGGTGCTACCAAAGCAGAATATTTTACAGAGGTTCGAAAAATTGTTCCAGATAGTTTCTTGCTAGTTCCGGGAGTAGGAGCACAAGGTGGAAGCCTTTCAGAAGTATGCAAATACGGAATGAACGACAACATAGGGTTATTGATCAACTCTTCAAGAGCAATTATCTATGCCTCAAACGGAACTGATTTTACCGTCAAAGCAAGAGAAGAAGCCTTGAAAATGCAACAGGAGATGGAGGCTATTGTAAGTTTAAAGTTTCAGGTTTAAAGTTTCAAGTTGTCTCAGTTTGTGGGTAATTTAGTTTAAAGTTTCAGGTTTAAAGTTTAAAGTTTTGGATTGTCTATAAAGAGAGGTCTTGATTTTTCTTCATACCTACATGGTTTTAAAAAGTTTAACGTTTTTAGTACTTAAAATTCGCTGATCGAATTATGAAATTCAAACCTCAAGTTAAAACCTACGAACTTTGTAACTTTGAGTCTCCGTAACTTTGCAACTTAAAAAAATCCTTTGTGTCCTTTGCGAACTTTGTGGTTAAACCTTTAAACAAAAAAACTTGAAACAAATTTCTTTCATCGATCAACTTGGGACTTCACACACCTTTATAACTTCGCCAAAACGAATTATTTCTCTTGTGCCTTCGCAAACTGAATTATTGTATGACTTGGGGCAAGAGGCTAAAATAATCGGGATAACGAAGTTTTGTGTACATCCTTATCATTTTAAATCCACCAAAACTAAAGTAGGAGGAACTAAGAAAGTGCATTATGAAAAAATCCGTCTATTAGAACCAGATATTATCATTTGCAACAAAGAGGAGAACACCCAAGAAATTGTTGAAAGATTAAGCGAAATATGCCCTGTTTGGGTTACAAATATCATTACAATTGAAGATAATTTCCAAATGATATCTGATTTTGGTCGACTGTTTAATTGTAGAACCGAGGCTCAAAAATGGAACGACAAATTGGCTTTTGCCTTGAGCGATTTTAAAAATTTCATAAAGGACATTCCAGTGAAGAAAGCGGCCTATTTTATTTGGAAAAATCCTTATATGGTGGCGGGTTCGGATAATTTTATAAACGAATTATTAAAACTCAACCACTTCAAGAACATATATGACACTAAAGGACGTTATCCCGAAGTTGCCATAGAAGAAATTGTTCAAGATGGTGATCCCGATTTTATTTTTCTGTCTTCTGAACCTTATCCGTTTAAAAAAGAAGATGGATATGAAATAAGCAACTATACGGATAAAGCGCAAACCGTCTTGGTAGATGGAGAAATGTTTTCGTGGTACGGTAGCCGCTTGCTAAAAGCCTTTGATTATTTCAAAATGTTACATCAAAAACTATGATTCACATTCTTCAAGAACTAATTCTTCTTTTGGGATTTCAGTTTTGATAGTAGCGTCCACTTTAAAGTTTGTGTCTGCTAATTTTTTATATTCTTCTTGGAGTTTCTCAATTTCATTCTTCTCTTTCAGTAAGCCAATCATAATCGTAATTTTTTGCAAATTTAGTTTTTTTGATTCTTATAAAATACTTAAAAATTAGTTAAGATTGAGATTTAGAATTAATGTACTATTTTTGCCAAAAAACGGTGATTTGTTATACAATTTATGAAAATAAAAATGTTGCTAGCTTGATCGAAAGTCAACAGGCAAAGCAATGGGTGACTTTTGTGCACGGAGCAGGTGGAAGTTCTTCTATTTGGTTCAAGCAAATTAGAGATTTTCAAAAGCATTATAATGTATTGTTATTGGATTTGCGAGGTCATGGAGCATCTAAAACTACTTTAAAAACGGCTTTTAAGCAAAAATATACTTTTTCGGCTTTGGCCAATGATATTTTGGAAGTGCTGGATCATCTTAAAATTGAAAAATCGCATTTTATCGGTATTTCAATGGGAACTATCTTAATTAGACAATTGGCCGAAATGTATCCCCAACGCGTACAAAGTATGATTCTTGGTGGCGCCATATTGAAAATGAATTTTCGTTCACAGATTTTAATGAAATTGGGTAACGCTTTCAAGTATGTTTTACCTTATTTGGTTTTATATCGGTTTTTCGCCTTTGTGATTATGCCTAAAAAAAGCCACAAACAATCTCGACTGCTTTTTATAAATGAAGCCAAAAAATTATACCAAAAAGAATTTATTAAATGGTTTAAACTCACTGCCGAAATTAATCCCGTTCTAAAATGGTTTCGTCAGGTAGAGTTGAATATTCCTACGCTATATGTTATGGGAGAGGAAGACTATATGTTTTTACCAGCCGTTCGCAAGGTGGTTGAAAATCATTATAAATCATCAAGATTATTTGTAATAGAAAATTGCGGTCATGTGGTAAATGTAGAGCAGCCTACTATTTTCAATAAAGAGGTTTTATTATTTATGAATCGAAATAAATAAAAAAATGCCGACATCCTAAAATGTCGGCAATTCTTTAACTAACCAAAACCAAATAATAAATAACCAGTTTATTACTCTGCAAAGATCATATATAAGGAAGCGTAAAGCTGTTAATATTGTGTTATTAGTTTGTTGTGTATAAGTTAAGATTTTTAGTTTTTACGCTTTATGTCTGTATATCAATGCGTTATTAAATTCTGTTTATCTTAGGAATGTATTTCTATAAAAATAGCCCACATTAAGTGAGCTGTTTTCATGATGAAAAAAAATCATTTTATAGAAAAATGACTGTTTTATTACTGTAGGTCATTACTTTTCTTTCGGCATGTAGTTTTATGGCTCTTGCCAAAACAATTCGTTCTAAATCTCGACCTTTCATTATAAAGTCATCTACTGAATTAATATGGGATACCCGAGAGATGTCCTGTTCAATAATGGGTCCTTCGTCTAGTTCTTCAGTAACATAATGACTTGTTGCTCCAATAATCTTTACACCTCGTTTAAATGCCGAATGGTACGGTTTTGCACCTGGAAAAGCGGGCAAAAAGGAATGGTGAATGTTGATGATTTTATTTTCGTAAAGCGATATCAGTTTCGGCGTGATGATTTGCATGTATCTTGCCAAAACAATAAAATTCACTTCAAATTCTTTCAATAACTCGATCTGTTTTTTCTCTCCTTCTTCTTTATTGTCTTTTGTAAAAGGAACATGATAAAACGGAATATTAAATTGATCCGCAATAGGTTTCAAGTCCATGTGATTGCTAATAATCAAAGGAATTTCAACGTTTAATTCTCCAGCACTATAGCGACCTAAAATATCATATAAACAATGGTTGTATTTAGAAACAAACAAAGCCATTTTTGGTTTTAAATCTTTATTATAAAAATCCCAAGCCATATTGAAATCATGGGCAATGGTTTTTTCAAAATCTTCTTTTATAGCCGCTAAACTAATTTCAGGATTGGTCAATTGGCTCTCTAAACGCATGAAAAAAACATTTTGTTCTACATCAACATGTTGATCGATATAGGTAATGTTTCCTTCTACTTTTAGTATAAAATTAGTTACTGCGGCAATAATTCCTTTTTGGTCTTTGCAATGAATGAGTAAGGTAATCTTTTGCATTTTGGATAATTATTTTTGAGAATAGGTATTAATTATTTTTTGTCTTGCATAGCAAAAACAGATTGTAATAAAGGAGAAGTTCTTGCAGTGATATTCGTTCTTATGTTTAATTCTTCAACGGCAATCATTTTAAAAACACCATCCATCGCTTGATTCGTAACATAGTCCGTTAAGTCAGGGTTTACTTTGTTAACCAGTGGAATACTGTTGTATTTAGTGATGATGTTAGACCACACTTTATCAGCTCCAACTTTGCTAAATGAATTCTTGATTACAGGATTAAATTTGCCGTACAACGCAGTCGAAGTACTACTTTGTAAATAAGCAGTTGCAGCAGTATTATTGCCTAATAAAATAGTTTTAGCATCCGTAAAAGTCATGTTTTTTACGGCATCTACAAATATAGGAGTTGCTTCTTTTACAGCATCTTCGGCAGCACGATTCAGTACTTTTAAACCTTCATCTGCCAGCGAGCTAAGACCTACGCTTCTTAAAGCCGAATCAACTTTTCGCAATTCTTGTGGCAATAAGATCTTTACAGCTTCATTTTTCAAAAACCCATCAGTCGCTGTTAGCTTTGTAACTTGTTTAGAAATTCCATTGTTTAAAGCTTCTCGCAAACCACCTGCAATATTAACACTTCCCACAGTTCCAAGGGTCGGATATTGATTGGCAATTTGTTGTAATTCAGCACAACTAGAAAGAGAAAACAAGGCTATAATTGCTATTAATTTTTTCATAATTTTATTTATTTAGACCAAAAATACTATTTAATTCAAATAGAGTTGCATAATTTTTTATAGAAGCATAAACTTTATGTTATATTTAGGAACAATTGTCCCGCTGTCCGTTGTATCCACGCCCAAAAGCGTGGGATGCCACTTCCATCGGGGCTAATTTAGAAGATTATTGCTTTTTTATTAACATCTCAAAGGAACATAGAACAATCATTAAAAATTTTTGTAAATTGCACCCTTAAAATTATCATATTCTCAAAATGAATCCACAAACACCGTATATTCCTAAGAATAAAGTAAGAATTGTCACTGCAGCCTCATTATTTGATGGTCATGATGCAGCTATAAATATCATGAGAAGAATTATTCAGTCTACAGGAGTAGAGGTAATTCATTTAGGGCATGATCGTAGTGTTGAAGAAGTGGTGAATACCGCTATTCAAGAAGATGCTAATGCAATTGCTTTGACTTCCTATCAAGGAGGCCATAATGAGTATTTTAAATACATGTATGATTTGCTAAAAGAAAAAGGAGCAGGACATATTAAAATTTTCGGAGGAGGAGGAGGAGTAATTTTGCCTTCTGAAATTGCGGAATTACAAGCTTACGGAATCACCCGAATTTATGCGCCAGATGATGGGCGTTCGATGGGATTACAAGGAATGATTAATGATTTAGTTCAACAATCAGACTTTCCTACTGGAGACAAATTAACGGATGAAGTAGCGCAATTGGCTTCCAAAAATCCAACAGCTATTGCTAGAATAATTTCGGCGGCAGAGAATTTTCCTGAAATTGCGAAACCAGCATTGGATGCCATTCATGAAATAAATAAAAACTGCAAAACACCCGTTCTAGGAATTACTGGTACTGGTGGAGCTGGAAAATCATCATTAGTAGATGAATTAGTTCGTCGTTTTCTAGTCGATTTTCCAGAGAAAACCATTGGTTTAATTTCGGTTGATCCATCAAAACGTAAAACAGGAGGAGCGCTTCTTGGAGATCGAATTCGTATGAATGCGATTAATAGTCCTAGAGTGTATATGCGTTCTCTAGCAACACGTCAATCCAATCTAGCCTTATCAAAATATGTTGCTGATGCGATTCAAGTAATCAAAGCGGCAAAATACGATATCATCATTTTGGAAACTTCAGGAATTGGTCAATCGGATACCGAGATTATGGACCATTCTGATGTTTCGTTATACGTAATGACACCAGAATTTGGTGCTGCAACACAATTAGAAAAAATCGACATGCTTGATTTTGCTGATTTAGTAGCATTGAATAAATTTGATAAACGTGGCGCATTAGATGCTATTCGTGATGTAAAAAAACAATACCAACGCAATCATAATCTATGGGATGCAAATCCAGATGATATGCCTGTTTTTGGAACTATTGCTTCACAGTTCAATGATCCGGGAATGAATACGCTTTACAAATCCATTATGGATAAAATTGTAGAGAAAACGGATTCCGACTTGAAATCAACCTTTGAAGTAACGCGTGAAATGAGTGAGAAGATCTTCGTAATTCCACCTCACAGAACCCGTTATTTGTCTGAAATTGCCGAAAGCAACAGAAAATATGATGAAACCGCTTTGAGCCAACAAAAAGTAGCTCAAAAATTGTATGGTATTTTCAAAACTATAGAATCGGTTTCTGGAAATGTTCCAGTGATTACTAAAACTGGACTTGACGATACTTCGGTTTATCCAAGTGCAATCAAAGAGCACGATGAAAATAATATCTTTCTTAACCTTTTATTGAATCAATTTGATAAAGTAAAAATGGATTTAGATCCTTACAATTGGGAAGTAATCTTGACTTGGGATGAAAAAGTAAACAAATATAAAAACCCGATCTACTCGTTTAAAGTTAGAGATAAGGTTATTGAAATAAAAACACATTCGGAATCGTTATCGCACTCCCAAATTCCAAAAATTGCCTTGCCTAAGTACGAAGCTTGGGGAGATATATTGAGATGGTGTTTACAAGAAAATGTACCAGGAGAATTCCCTTTTACCTCCGGATTGTATCCTTTTAAAAGAGAAGGAGAAGATCCATCACGTATGTTTGCAGGTGAAGGTGGACCGGAAAGAACTAACAAGCGTTTTCATTATGTAAGTGCAGGTTTACCGGCTAAGCGTTTATCAACTGCTTTTGACAGTGTGACTTTGTACGGTAATGATCCGCATTTGCGTCCTGATATTTACGGAAAAATTGGTAATGCTGGAGTTTCTATTTGTTGTTTAGATGATGCTAAAAAATTGTATTCAGGTTTTGATTTGGTACATGCTATGACTTCGGTAAGTATGACAATCAATGGACCAGCGCCTATGCTGCTTGGTTTCTTTATGAATGCTGCTATTGATCAACAATGTGAGTTGTACATTAAAGCTAATGATTTAGAAAAAGAAGTAGAAGCTAAAATTAGCAAAATATATAAAGAAAAAGGAGTTAATCGCCCTGTTTACAATGGTGATTTACCCGAAGGGAATAATGGTTTAGGTTTGTTCCTTTTAGGAATAACAGGAGATCAAGTATTGCCTTTAGACGTATATAATGAAATTAAAGTTAGAACACTTTCACAAGTTCGTGGAACGGTTCAGGCTGATATTTTAAAAGAAGATCAAGCGCAGAATACGTGTATTTTCTCTACCGAATTTGCTTTGCGTTTAATGGGAGACGTTCAAGAATATTTTATTACTAACAATGTTCGTAATTTTTATTCGGTTTCAATATCGGGATACCATATTGCTGAGGCGGGTGCAAACCCAATAACACAATTGGCATTTACACTTTCAAATGGATTTACGTATGTAGAATACTATTTGAGTCGTGGAATGAGTATCAATGATTTTGGACCTAACTTATCTTTCTTCTTTTCGAATGGAGTAGATCCTGAATATGCAGTTATTGGTCGTGTGGCACGTAAAATTTGGGCGAAAGCCATGAAAGTTAAATACGGAGCTAACGAAAGAGCGCAAATGTTGAAATACCATATTCAAACGTCTGGACGTTCTTTACATGCGCAAGAGATAGATTTCAATGATATCCGTACCACATTACAAGCATTATATGCTATTTATGACAACTGTAATTCTTTGCATACCAATGCGTATGATGAAGCGATTACAACACCTACAGAAGAATCAGTACGTCGTGCCATGGCAATCCAATTGATTATTAATAAAGAGTTAGGTCTAGCCAAAAATGAAAATCCAATTCAAGGTTCGTTTATCATTGAAGAATTAACGGATCTTGTTGAAGCAGCTGTTCTGCAAGAATTTGATAGAATAACTGAAAGAGGAGGAGTTCTTGGTGCTATGGAAACCATGTACCAACGTTCTAAAATTCAAGAAGAAAGTTTGTATTATGAAACGTTGAAACATACTGGGGAATTCCCAATCATAGGAGTAAATACGTTTTTAAGTTCCAAAGGGTCGCCAACAGTGATTCCTGCTGAAGTGATTCGTGCAACGGAAGAAGAAAAGCGATTCCAGATTCATACCTTGGAAAACTTACATAAAGCCAATGCAATGCAAGTAAAAGAACAATTGGACCGCATACAAGACGCAGCAATTGAAAATGAAAACTTATTTGACCACTTAATGGAAGCAACTAAGGTATGTACGTTAGGACAAATAACTGCCGCTTTATTTGAAGTGGGTGGACAATACAGAAGAAATATGTAAGCAGAGAACCACTTTTGCATTCCATAAAAGAGATGAATCGCAGTTCTGCCTTTTTTGTGGAACAGATTAAAAATTAGAAAGACCTTTCAGTTCCGAATCTTCGGGAGGAAGGTCTTTTTTATTTTGTTTTACTTTTGAAAGTAATTATTAGAAAACGAAATTAGATATTTACATCTTTGAATTTGTGCAATTTCGCATATCGAATGAGTTGTGTAAATGTTTCATCATCGAGTACTGGAATTTCTAGAATAGAATTCAATAAGGTAGTGTTAAATTGTTTGGCACTAGTCACTAAATAGGGTTTGAGGTGCTTACCAATACTTTCGTAATATAATTTTTCGGTGGTATTTTGGTACTCAAAATGGGGAGCATTTTTTATTATAGTATAATTTTTATAGCCCATTTCATCCATAATTAATTCTAACCCTTTGACCAGATTTAAACTTTTATGGCTTACAATATTGAGTTGTTGAATGTCATCTCTCCTGAAAACGGAAACAATTATTTTGGCTACATAATCTACAGGAATTATATTTAAACCTGTTTTTTCATTGATCATAAAACGTACATTTTCCTGTTCGGTTGTTCTTTGAGCAGCAAGATAGAAAAATTTAGCCAAGAGATAGAAAACCATGTATTTGGAAACGAAATATTTGTTTTCGTCATCCATTAATCGTCCACAAATAACACTTGGACGCAGTATTTGAAAAGGCAATCCTAAGTCTTTACATCGTTTTGCAACAAAGTTCTCCGAATAAAATTTGGCATTTTCGTATGCGTTGCGATGTTGGGGAATGAAATCAAGATTGTGAAAATCATTTTCTACAATTCCAGTACGTTCTCCTGAGGAAAAAGCAGTGCCTATATAAATGAATTTTTTTATGGAATGATGAAAATTGTTTAAAATGACTTTGGTGATTTTAGTGTTTTCGTCAAATATTTTTTCTCGGTGTTCTTCGTCTGTTGATAAATTAACGTAACCAGCCGAATGGATGAAATAAGCACCATCAATTTTACTAGAAAAGTTTTCTTGTACCGAATCTAAATCGGTATCAATAATTTCGATGTATTGATCTAGCTTTTCAAGCCCTTGGTCTTTTAATATTTTTGGAGTGTAACTACTGGAAAGTAATTTATTGATGCGGTCTAATGCAGACTTTTTTCCTTTGCTTCTAGAAATCAATAAAAGTTTTCCATTAATTGAATCTCGTATAAATAGTTCAAGGATTTCATACATGATTTGTGAACCCAAAACTCCCGTTGCACCTGTAAGTATTATTTTCATCGTAAGTGTTTTTTTAATTGTAATCTAAATTCAATTAATAAAATAAGAGGAAAAACTGTAGAAATAAAAAAGTAATATTTTAGCTACTAAGTATTTGTTGTACAGCTAGTTGTGTGTTTTTTATTTACGACTAAGGGAACTTAAAGTTAAGCATATTTTTTGTTATGTTAAAAAAAAGGAGTGTTTTTAAATTCAAAACAATGAATAATTTGTTTTGCAACTAAATAATACTGGTTGTATTTTATGCAAAAAATAAACAATTGCAACAATTGAAGCTTTTGAAGGAACTTATTTTACTAATCAATAAGCCAAAAAATAAATACAGTGCTTTAAGGAGCCTCATAAGAAGAGGAAGTTTTTTTTGAAAAGTTAGAACTATAAAAAAACAAATTTGGATAACATAACTATAAATAAAAGGAATTATTTAAACTGTTTTTGGAATTGTATTAAGCAGATTAATACGGGAACTGAATGAATCCTTTTTATGAAGATATTAGTACAATAAACTTGTTAATAATGGAATGACATATTATTAGACTAATTCTTTTTTATTTAAAAAAGAATCAATTAAAAACGATTTTGTATTATGTTGTTGATTTTCAAAGTGTTATGAAGTTTATTTTGTAGCTGTAGATTCAAATTTTTACAAGAATGTTTATTGATGTGTTTATGTTCGTAAAGTGATTTCTCTTTTTAGTAAAAATGTCTTTTTTATTGTTTTTTGTTTGCCTCCATTTTTCAAATGAATAATTATGTTAAAATTTTGAACACTTATTTGGAAATTTAAAAAAGTGTGTTGCTTTTTTTTAATTTAAGATTATGAAAAATTTTTCTAATTTTTTTATGGAAAAATCAATATAAAAATCAAGTGAATAAGAATATGTTAGATTATTTTTTAGAAGTTTAACACGAATTTATGTTTAACAAAATTTATGTAATATTATTCATAATGTATTGATAAACAATAAGTTAACCAGTAGTTTTTTATTAATATTTTATTGATGTAATGCTTTTCTTAACGAACAATGTTCCTCATCGTTAAAAATAGAATTTGGTCTTGTTTTACCGCCTTTTCTTCCCTTTTTTTAGTTAATCCTTTAACTTTGATTAACAAATAATTCGGGATAGGTTGTAATTTAAAGTAGCTTTTAAACACCAAAGAAAGCATTATTACGATTTTTTCCAAAAGTGCTTTTAAAGAAAATGAAACTTTGAGAATCAATTTTTTGGATTTTATTTTTTTGCAAGTTTCTATATCAAGCATAGAAGCTTTTATCAGTCTTCATTTTCAATTTTTTAAACTAAGTTTTCAATTTTTATTAATTAATAAATATTTGGTTTGTAAAAGGATGCTGTTTTATTGTTTAATAATTTCTTTAAATGATGGAAAACTTCAAGAATATAAATTCTGAAGTTATTTTGATTTTTAACTAGTTTTCTCCCCAAGTTTGAAAACATTTGATAGAACCTATTTGTTACTCATAATTTTAAAAGTCATTTGCAAAAAGTGACGCAAATATTGCTAGAGGTTGATTGTATTTCATGTTTGAATTACATTACTCCTTTGGATGATGGTACACTTCATAATCAGCTATGAAGATGATGTTTAGACATTTGATTCCCCCATTCTTTCAATATCCTACTTAATATAACGTATGGCATAAAAATACTATTATTATGAAAAAGAATACAATTTCGAATTTTTTCGATGTTTTGTCTAATGAAGTAATGAGTTTCTTTATATCGAAAAAAACAGTTTCTAAATTAAATTTTTTAAAATTTAAGGAGAGAAGAGCTATTGATTTTATTTCGGATTACTGGTCCTACTTTTGGCGCCAGTGGTTTGCTATGCCACTTATTTTAGTGGCAATTTTAGTGACGGGATATACGACAAATGCACAGTCTATTAAAGGGGTTGTACCTGTACAATATCCATTATTAGGTGATGGAATTGACGGTGATGGTTGGGCTCATGAACCTACTGGTACCAGTTCCATCTACTTAAATGTTGGAGATTTGTTTGATAGAAAAAATTATTTAAGTGGTAAACCCATTCCAGGTACCAATCCTCAAGAATACTATCCTATTGATGGCACTAACCATGGGATACTTAACCTTGCAGATGGAAGTCTTCTTTATCCTGGAACAATTGATCCTGTTCCAGTTACCTTTTTTCTAAAGGATCCGTTTCAAAATGATCCAACGATATTCACGAGTTCCAATAAAATAAATGATAACCCAAATACGTATACTTGGGGTCCAGGATCTTCACCGAACAAAAATGAAATTCAAAATTGTGGTGCTCATTTTAGTTATGGAAAAGATGGTATGGATGGAGGAATAAGCACTAATGGTACAAGCTTTAGTTTTCCTATTACAGGAAATTCTAAAGATTTGTGGTGCCTTTTTGCGGGTGACCGTCAGGTAACTAATGGTAGCAGTTATATCGATTTTGAGTTTTTACAAAAACGCTTAACTATAACTGGAGCACTACCCAATCCTGGAGTGATCGATCCCTTAATTAATACAGCACCAATTACTGGTGGAAGTGGTAGCTTTATATCTGAGGGAACAGATGGTGGTCGTACCTTAGGCGATTTGTTAATTACTATTGAGTTTACTCAGGGTGGTGGTGATGCTACTGTCGTAATTCAAAAATGGTCTGAAAAAGCAGGCGGTGGTTTTCAATACGTAGTTGTTTTTGATGGTGTTAACTATTCAGTTCCAGGAATTAAAGGAAATATTTTTTGCACTAATAATACTTCAACTACTGATGTACCTTTTGATGTTTATGGAAGTGGAGCTACAGGTTCTTATGCACCAAATCAATGGGCTGAAGGTGGTATAAATTTGACTCAGGTATTTAAAGCCACAAGTAATGAATGCTTTACGATAAGTACCTTGTTTATTAGAACTAGAAGTTCAGGAAACTCAAGTCAATCTGAATTAAAAGATTTCCCTGGAAGACCAATTCAATTAGATTTGGATTTTACTCCAAAAGCTTTTGCTGGAGCTGATTTTACTAAAACATGTATTAGCAATCCTGATGGTAAAGAAATAGGAGAAACTCCACAAGCTGGATTTACCTATTCATGGAGCCCAGCTGAAGGATTATCTGTTACAAATATTGCAAATCCAATCGCAAATCCATTAGTAAACACTACATATACTGTTACTAAAACTAAAACAGGTACAAGTTGTAGTGATACTGATGAAGTGATTGTAACAGTGAATAAACCAACAGTTGTAGCTGTGGCAGGAGATGACTTCACTAAAAACTGTCTGATTAATACATCAGGAGGTTCAATAGGAGAAGCAGCGGCAGCAGGATATACTTATTCTTGGGTGTCTTCACCAGTAGGATTTACTTCTACAAGTGCTAACCCAATGGTGAATCCTTCTGTAACTACTACTTATACCGTAACAAAAACACATACTACATCTGGTTGTACAGATACAGATGATGTAACAGTAACGGTTAATAAACCAGATGTAACAGCGAATGCGGGAGCCGACTTTACTAAAAACTGTTTGATTAATGTATCAGGTGGTTCTATAGGCGAGGTTGCGGTAGCAGGATATACTTATTCTTGGGTATCTTCACCAGTAGGATTTACTTCTACAAGTGCAAACCCATTTGTGAATCCATCAGTTACTACTACTTATACCGTAACAAAAACACATACTTTATCTGGTTGTACAAATACAGATGATGTTACAGTAACGGTAAATAAACCAACAGTTGTAGCTGTTGCAGGAGATGACTTCACTAAAAACTGTTTGATCAATGTATCAGGTGGTTTAATAGGAGAAGCAGCGGCAGCAGGATATACTTATTCTTGGGTATCTTCACCAGTAGGATTTACTTCTACAAGTGCTAACCCAATGGTGAATCCTTCTGTAACTACTACTTATACCGTAACAAAAACACATACCACATCTGGTTGTACAGATACAGATGATGTAACAGTAACGGTTAATAAACCAGATGTAACAGCGAATGCGGGAGCCGACTTTACTAAAAACTGTTTGATTAATGTATCAGGTGGTTCAATAGGAGAAGTAGCGGTAGCAGGATATACTTATTCTTGGGTATCTTCACCAGTAGGATTTACTTCTACAAGTGCAAACCCATTTGTGAATCCATCAGTTACTACTACTTATACCGTAACAAAAACACATACTTTATCTGGTTGTACAGATACAGATGATGTGACTGTAACGGTAAATAAACCAACAGTTGTAGCTGTTGCAGGAGCCGACTTCACTAAAAACTGTTTGATCAATGTATCAGGTGGTTCAATAGGAGAAGCAGCGGCAGCAGGATATACTTATTCTTGGGTATCTTCACCAGTAGGATTTACTTCTACAAGTGCTAACCCAATGGTGAATCCTTCTGTAACTACTACTTATACCGTAACAAAAACACATACCACATCTGGTTGTACAGATACGGATGATGTTACTGTAATGGTTAATAAACCAGATGTAACAGCGAATGCGGGAGCCGACTTCACTAAAAACTGTTTGATTAATGTATCAGGTGGTTCGATAGGAGAAGTAGCGGTAGCAGGATATACTTATTCTTGGGTATCTTCACCAGTAGGATTTACTTCTACAAGTGCAAACCCATTTGTGAATCCATCAGTTACTACTACTTATACCGTAACAAAAACACATACTTTATCTGGTTGTACAGATACAGATGATGTGACTGTAACGGTAAATAAACCAACAGTTGTAGCTGTTGCAGGAGATGACTTCACTAAAAACTGTTTGATCAATGTATCAGGTGGTTTAATAGGAGAAGCAGCGGCAGCAGGATATACTTATTCTTGGGTATCTTCACCAGTAGGATTTACTTCTACAAGTGCTAACCCAATGGTGAATCCTTCTGTAACTACTACTTATACCGTAACAAAAACACATACCACATCTGGTTGTACAGATACAGATGATGTAACAGTAACGGTTAATAAACCAGATGTAACAGCGAATGCGGGAGCCGACTTCACTAAAAACTGTTTGATTAATGTATCAGGTGGTTCAATAGGAGAAGTAGCGGTAGCAGGATATACTTATTCTTGGGTATCTTCACCAGTAGGATTTACTTCTACAAGTGCAAACCCATTTGTGAATCCATCAGTAACTACTACTTATACTGTAACAAAAACACAAACTTTATCTGGTTGTACAGATACAGATGATGTTACAGTAACGGTAAATAAACCAACAGTTGTAGCTGTTGCAGGAGATGACTTCACTAAAAACTGTTTGATCAATGTATCAGGTGGTTTAATAGGAGAAGCAGCGGCAGCAGGATATACTTATTCTTGGGTATCTTCACCAGTAGGATTTACTTCTACAAGTGCTAACCCAATGGTGAATCCTTCTGTAACTACTACTTATACCGTAACAAAAACACATACTACATCTGGTTGTACAGATACAGATGATGTAACAGTAACGGTTAATAAACCAGATGTAACAGCGAATGCGGGAGCCGACTTCACTAAAAACTGTTTGATTAATGTATCAGGTGGTTCAATAGGAGAAGTAGCGGTAGCAGGATATACTTATTCTTGGGTATCTTCTCCAGTAGGATTTACTTCTACAAGTGCAAACCCATTTGTGAATCCATCAGTTACTACTACTTATACCGTAACAAAAACACATACTTTATCTGGTTGTACAGATACAGATGATGTGACTGTAACGGTAAATAAACCAACAGTTGTAGCTGTTGCAGGAGCCGACTTCACTAAAAACTGTTTGATTAATGTATCAGGTGGTTTAATAGGAGAAGCAGCGGTAGCAGGATATACTTATTCTTGGGTATCTTCACCAGTAGGATTTACTTCTACAAGTGCTAACCCAATGGTGAATCCTTCTGTAACTACTACTTATACCGTAACAAAAACACATACTACATCTGGATGTACAGCTACGGATGATGTTACTGTAACGGTTAACAATACGCTACCAAATGCAAATGCAGGTGCTGATGCTCAAATTTTGTGCGGCAACACCACTGTAGGATTGTCAGGATCTTCTACAACAATAGGAGCTACATTCTTGTGGACTGCTAGTAATGGAGGTCATATTGTTTCGGGAGCTGATACAGCGAGCCCAATAGTTGATGCTGATGGTACTTATACACTCACTGTTACTGATCCAGCCAATGGTTGTACAGCTACGGATGATGCTTTGGTTACAACTCAAATTTGTGTTAAAGCGATCTGTACGTATACTCAAGGATATTATGGAAATGTAGGAGGTAAATCATGTGCCGAAGGTATTTCATACTCAACAAAAGAGCTAATTGCTAAAGCATTGACTTCTTATGGAGGTAAAATGACTATTGGTACACTAGGTCATTCTGTTTATATTATGAATAATATGACCGATATAAATGCTCTTATCTCTGTAATGCCTGGAGGAGGAGGTAGCTATGTTTTATCAGCAGGTAACTATGAAATAAATAGTTTGCCTTCTAGCTACTTGAAAAATGGTAGAATCAATAATACTTTATTGGCTCAAACCATTGCACTAGGTCTTAATATAGGAATCAATAGTAACCTTGGTAACTTTACCTTGCAAGCAGGAACTTTAGCTGTTGCAGTTCCTCAAGGAGGCTGTGGATCAGAAATAGCAAAAGAACGCACTTGTAATCTAGACGGAACAGTGAATAATGAATATAAATATTACACTATTCCTAGCAATGTTGTTACTGCCTTAGGAGGTAACCCTACAGTTCAAGGATTGTTTGATTTAGCAAACCAAGCATTAGGTGGAGGATCAACAAACGGTCTTTCTCTTTCAGCAATTGCAGGATTAGAAGATTTACTTAATAATGCTTTTGATGAATGTAGAATATTCGTAGGTTATAATGTTGCGCCATTGAATTGTCCAGTACTTAGTTTAACATCTAAAGTTACACAAACTGAAATCGCAGGTTTTACTGCTAGTCCAGTTCCTTTTAAAGATCAATTAACCATTAAATACGGTTTCGATTATCAATCAGATGTTAAAATTGAAGTATTTAATACACAAGGAAACTTGGTGTATTCTAAAAGAGATACTAATAGTTTTTTAAACAAAAACGTAGTACTTGACTTAAATATAAATAAAGGTCAAGAGCAAGTTTTTATTGTAAAACTGACTACTGATAGAGGAAGCAGCTCTAAAAAAGTAATGTCTTCACAATAGTAGTATTAATAACCATCTAATTCTATAAAATATAGAGAAGGATTAGATCATTAAGATTAAACCCCGAAAGTACACTTTCGGGGTTTATTTATATTTTTTTAAAATTTAAGTTGTTTTATAAAAATGACTACTCGATAGATAAAAGAATCCATTATTGCTCTTTACAATATAATTTCTTTTTGATGATGGACTACTTCATAAATCCATTTATTGAAGATGTTTTGTTTTTCTGCAAGTTTTTCTTTCCCAAGTCCACTAGTTTCCTGCTTTTAAATAATTTATGGTATTAAAACTTTATTATCATGAAAAATTTTACAATTTCGAATTTTTTCGAATTTTTATCCCGTAAAGTGAATAGTTTTTTTTTAACGAAAGATAGTATGGTCACATTAGGTTTTCTGATTCCTAATTTTTCTTATTTAAATTCTAGATTTCAGAATTTAAATCTTACAAAAAAGACTTCACGTAATAGCATTTCAAAATCAGGATATGATGGATTTCTACTTTCTTTTAGAAACTTGGTGACATTGATTTTAATTAGTTTCCTGGGTTTTTCTTCACAAATTTATGGGCAGTTTGCCGATGTAAACCCACCATCGGGAGGATTCGCCATTGATGGAGGGTTAAGAGCTAATACGCCAATTAGTCCCACTCCCTTCACCGCTAATCAGGGCGATTGGTATCCCGGAGCTTCAGGTTCAGGTTCAGGTGGTTCTGTCTTTGATAATGCGGGTGATATTTTGGCACCTGCTACGGCTCAAACAAGCGGTCGTGTTGATACAGAGGAGCCTTATGGTTCTAATGACGATGTTTTTACAAATGGAAGCAAATTTAACGATTATGTGTCAGATTTAAAATGGTTTACAAACTCAGCGCCAGATAAAAACGATATTGATAATGCCCTGTATCATGTGTCTCGTGACGCTAGTAACAACCAGTGGATCTTTATTTCCGGAGACCGTCAGTCTACTAATGGAACCAGTTATATAGATTTTGAATTATTGCAAGGTACCGTTGTTCAAAATGATAATGGAACTTTTACAGGAACTCCATTGGCGAGTAAGGCAAATGGCGGCGGTAGAACAAAAGACGATATAATCATTTCCATGGAGTATACCAATGGGGGTTCAAAACCGATTGTATATATTTACCAGTGGAAACAGAGTGGAACCAAGTGGTCTTATGAATTGGTAACTTTGGCAGCTTTGGGCGCTAATGCATTTGCCGAAACTAACAGAGCGGGTGCTGAATTGAATGTACCTTATTCTGCATTTGGAACGAATACGTACCAACAATATGCATTTGTAGAAGCAGCTGTCAATGTGACTTATCTTCTAAATCAGGTACTTGGGGGAGCTAGTTGTAGTGGTCTAAAAATAAAAACATTATGGGTTAAAACAAAAGCTTCTGCAGCTTCGACTGCTGCACTTAAAGATTTTATAACCCCTATTCCTGTGGATTTTGATTTTGGTAGTACAGATATTACTCCTATTGCGGCTAAATGCGCAGATGATACAACAGCTTATCTTCTATCGGCTACACCCAGCGGAGGTACTTTTAGTGGGCCTGGTGTAAGTGGTAGCGGTCCCTATTATTTTACACCCTCTAATTCTGGTGGTGCTGGGGAGAAAACTATCAATTATAGTAGTGCCGATGGTAGTTGCACCGGATCGATTAAAATTATGGTGAATGCATTACCTACGATAACCGGTACTCTTAGTATATGTATAGGTTCTACTACACAGTTGACAGGGTCAGTTACTGCAGCAGGATCTAATCCTTGGGTGTCTGCTACGCCAAGTGTAGCTACTGTTAGCGCTGCAGGTTTGGTAACAGGAGTGTCAGCAGGTTCATCAGTCATTACTTATACCAATAACAATGGATGTCAAAAAACGGCTACGGTTACAGTAAATGCATTGCCCACTATTACAGGAACTCTTAGTATGTGTGTAGGTTTTACAACACAGTTGACCGGATCTGGCACTCCAGCTATTTCAAATGCCTGGGTGTCCGCCACTCCAAGTGTTGCTACTGTAAGTACTACAGGTTTGGTAACAGGTGTGTCAGCAGGTACTTCTATTATCACATATACGGATAGTAATGGTTGTCAAAAAACAGCTACAGTAACGGTAATAGCAAATCCATCTCCGCCAAGTGTTTCATACACAGCTCCTACTTGCGATCAAACCACTTTTAGTATTACTCTGTCCGGTGTAATCAATGGAGCTACTTATACTGTATTGAATAAAGAAGGAAATGCCATTGTAGGTATCGTAGGGCTTACTACAGCAACAACTTACATAGGGACAGCAGTCTCCCCCGTTATATTTAGTAATATACCTGCGGGTTCGGGCTATAAGGTTTCTGTTTCAGTCAATGGTTGCGGTTCTGGTTTAACTACCTGTGGAGTAGTGTTAGCTCTTAAATCAGCTGAACCAGTTGTTCCAAAAGAGGTATTGACAAACAAGGTGACTACAAAATCAAGTTTTGAGGCTTTTCCTGTTCCTATTAAAGACCAGCTAACAATCAAATACAATTTTGATTACGTATCGGATGTGAAGATTGAAGTATTCAATGCACAAGGTATTTTGGTACTTTCAAAAAAAGACACCAATAGTTATTTGAACAAAGAAATTACACTAGATTTAAATGCAAGTAAAATGAAAGAACAAGTGTATATTGTGAAGTTGACTACTGATAGAGAGAGTAGTTCTAAAAAAGTAATTTCTTCCAAATAGATTAAATAGTAAAAGTTTTACTAAAAAGCATCCACCAAAACGGATGCTTTTTTCATTTGTATAATTCAGGCTTATAAAGCAGTTTGCTTTTTTAATTTCAAATACTTAATATATAATTTAATCTATTTTATATCAGTTACAGTTTTAGTAATTTTTAAAGAGTAGTTGTCTTTGAATCAGGAATTCAATTGGTCTGCTAGATCAGATACATTCATATCAAACTTATTTATCTATGGAAGCTGCTCACTTACATCATAATATTTGTAGAAAGTGCTAGTTTTGGATTTTTTATAACTGGTACTCAGCTTTTAGAAACAGTAAGAATTTAGAGTAGTATTTTGCAAACTCATTTAATATATTATTCCATTAGATTAATATATAATAATTTACATGAAGTAGTAATTTCAGCTTTTTCTTTAGCAATGATTGCAACTACAGCATCATATAGTTTATTTATTTTGCGCAGAGGACAACTATGAGTTTCTCCTTTAGTTTTGGGATAAAAGGCAATCATTTTTAGGATTAAATATTCTAAAACTTTTCAATTTGAAAAAAAAATGTGTTGCTTTATAATTGTTTTTTCTGTGCTGCACCCAAGCATTACTATAAATAAATTTAATTTTTCATCTGTATTTCAAATTTGTATTTGTTATCCAAATAAATTTTTGGCACAGTTCATGAATAGATGTAAATAAGAATCTATAAAAAAATGAAATCATGAAAAAGATAATTACACTTTTAGCTATTGCAGGATTGTTAACCTTGCAAAGTTGTACCACATCAGGTAGTTTTGAAATAGCACCTACAACGACTACAAGTGAAGTGTTTGAAATAACCACTTCGTTTAATTCAACCAATAATTTTGGTAAACTGGTAACTTTTAACCCTAGAATTTATTCTTCGGATGTAGTTTTAGTTTATCGACTATCGGGAGCTAATTCACAAGGTGATATATGGGAATTATTGCCCGAAACACATTATTATAATGATGGTAGTTTGAATTTTGGGTATAAATATGATTATACGAATACTGACGTCGATATTTATATGATAGGATCTAATTTACAAAATGTAACTGCCGAATTCAGAATAAATCAAGTTTTAAGAATTGTGATTGTACCCGCAAATTATGCAACTTCAATTAACAAAAATAGTTATTCGGATGTTATTACGGCTTTAAATCTAAAAGAGAGTCAAATTCAGAAAATAAACTTCTAACTTTGAATAGTAAAGTATAAAAAGGAAGTCGAAAGATTTCCTTTTTTGAAATTTTAAATAAATAATTAATTGTAAATTAGTTATTTAGAAATTAAATTTGGTTCAATGAAGAACCGTAGGATTAATAAAGCAACCTTTTTAAAAAAAAATAGTTATGAAAAAGATAAGTACACTTTTGGCAGTTATTGGAATGATTGTAATTTCAAGTTGTTCAGGACCACAGGGGCCTCCAGGTTATGATGGTTTGGATGGGCAAAATGGAGCAGATGGTCTGATTTCTGAAGTTTTTGAGCTTAAGAATGTGAATTTTGCTTATAATGCTACAGATGGCTATACTATATATAGAGCTTTAAATCCTCAAATATATTCTTCGGATGTTATTTTGATTTATAGAATGACTGGAACAATTGATTCTACAACACCAATTTGGCAATTGATACCAAGAACTCTTTTTTTACCACAAGGAGAACTAGATTATGATTTTGATTTTAGTAAAGAAGACTTCACAATTTATGCAGGAGGTAACTATGATTTGAGTTTAACGCCATCTTATATAAATAATCAGACGTTTAGAGTGGTAATAGTTCCAGGAAGTTTTTCGGCGTCAGTAAATAAAAATAATTATGCTGATGTTATGGCTGCTTTAAATATAAATGAAAGTCAAGTGCAACAAATTAATTTCTAAAAATAATATATTTTATAAAAAAGGGAGACTGTTTAGTCTCCCTTTTTTATGTGGTTAAAACGAATAGTATAAATTGAATTTCACGCAGCGAATTAAATTAATCTTTAATATTATTAATTTTACTCATTCGTAATGAAATTACAATTCCAGCGAAAAGAGCCAATGCAATAAAAGCTAAGGAAGCCCATTCAGGAATTTCTATAAAATCATTAAGGAGCATTTTAAGTCCTACAAAACTTAAAATGGCAATAAGACTAAATTCTAAATAACTGAATTTTTCCAGCATGTTAGCTAAAAAGAAATACATGGAACGCAATCCTAAGATGGCAAAAATATTTGAACTAAATACTAAAAAGGGATCACTAGTTATGGCTAATATTGCAGGTACACTATCTAAGGCAAAGACAACATCCATTATTTCAATAACTATTAATGCTACAAAAAGTGGAGTTGCGGCTCTAATGTATTTTCTTTTTACAAAAAAATGTTCGCCATCAATATGTGTAGTAATTGGAATGATTTTTTTTATCATTTTGAAAACCAATGATTTCTTTGGTTCAAATTGTTCCTCGTCACTAGTGAAAAGCATTTTGACCGCTGTGTAAAAAAGGAAAGCTCCAAAAACATAAGTGGTCCATGAGAATTTATTGATGAGTAAAACTCCAAAATAAATCATTATTCCTCTAAATACAATTGCTCCCAAAATCCCCCAAAATAAAACTCTGTGTTGGTATTTTTTTGGTATTTTGAAAGCGGAGAAGATAATGGCAATTACAAATATGTTGTCTACACTTAAAGATAATTCAATTAAGTAGCCTGTTATGAATTTTATGGCTGCTCCTATTGGCTTTAGTTCATCGGGGTTTGAAATGTAATTGTTATTATAGATCCAATAGATAACACCTGAAAATAAAAAGGAAATAGTTACCCAAATTGATGTCCACTTAGTAGCTTCTTTCGTACTGATAATATGTGGCGTTTTATTAAAAACACCTAAGTCTAAAATAAGAATTATTAGCACTATTATAAAGAAAGAAATCCAGACAATCATAAATAGTTTTCATTTAGATTTACAAAGATACTTTTTAACTTCAATAAATATTTGAGGTAAGAGGATATTAATTGACGGGTATAAAAAAAGTGCCATTGTTAGCAATGGCACTTTTATATTTATAAACTTAAATTACAAAACAGATTTAACTGTTTTAATAATTCTAGCAGCAATTTTGTATGGGTCTCCGTTTGAAGCTGGTCTTCTGTCTTCTAACCAACCTTTCCATCCTTTTTGAACAGTGATTAATGGGATTCTGATTGAAGCTCCTCTATCTGAAATTCCGAAAGAGAAATCATGGATAGAAGCAGTTTCATGCTTACCAGTTAAACGTTGGTCATTATATGCTCCGTAAACTGCAATGTGTTCAGCAGTTACAGGTCTGAAAGCTTCACATATTTTTTCGTAAGTTTCACGAGAACCACAAGTTCTCAATACTTCATTAGAGAAGTTGGCATGCATTCCAGAACCATTCCAGTCTGTGTCACCAAGTGGTTTTGGGTGGTATTCAATATAGTAACCATATTTTTCAGTTAAACGATCAAGTAAGTATCTAGCAATCCAGATTTCATCACCAGCTATTTTTGCACCTTTAGCAAACAATTGAAACTCCCATTGTCCACAAGCAACTTCTTGGTTGATACCTTCAAAATTAAGTCCTGCAGCAATACATAAATCAGCATGCTCTTCAACTAAATCTCTACCATGAGTGTTTTTTCCACCTACTGAACAGTAGTACATTCCTTGTGGAGCAGGATATCCACCAATTGGGAATCCAAGTGGTAATAAAGTTTTAGTATCCATGATAAAATACTCTTGTTCAAATCCAAACCAGAAATCACCATCATCATCAATAGTAGCTCTACCATTTGAAGGGTGTGCTGTACCATCAGGATTCATAACTTCAGTCATTACTAAATATCCATTTATGCGAGTAGGATCAGGGTAAATGGCAACAGGTACTAATAAACAGTCAGAAGATCCTCCTTCAGCTTGTCTTGTAGATGAACCATCAAAAGACCAGTTTCCTATTTCTTCTAATGTACCTTGAAAATCTTCATGTATTTCAACTTTAGTTTTACTTCTAAGATTTTGTGTAGGTTCATATCCGTCTAACCAGATATATTCTAATTTTATTTTAGCCATAATAATATAATTTTTTGTTGGTTGTTTTAATTTTCATGCAAATATAAAGATGTTTTTAATTCGGTTAAAAATATGGGGGGGCTTTTGTATTCATTCCTATTATTTTTACGAAAACCCTATTTTTTATAGGGTTGAATTTTTAAATTATCAATTTAAGAGGTTATTTTTGAGCTTTATTCATCCTGATATCTGGGTTTTTTCCTTAGTATTTGTTATCTTTGTAAAAAAAAATTATGTCAACAATTCGTTTCCAAGCTTTGAGAGAAGCTTCTACAAGAAAACCAGTTCAATTTGAAGAATCAGGAAGAAAATCTGCTATTTTCGGTTCAAATGTGTTTAATGATAAGGCAATGAAGCAGTATTTGACTTCGGATGCATTTAAAGGTGTCCAAGGTGCTGTTCAGCATGGAACTAAGATAGATAGAAAATTAGCAGATTACATAGCAATGGGTATGAAAGAGTGGGCTCTGGCAAAAGGAGTGACTCATTATACACACTGGTTTCAGCCACTTACAGGCGCAACTGCTGAAAAGCATGATGCCTTTTTTGAAACATCATACGATGGTAGTGATCCAGTAGAGAAATTTGGTGGAGCTCAATTAGTACAACAAGAACCAGATGCTTCTAGTTTTCCAAATGGGGGAATTAGAAATACATTTGAGGCAAGAGGATATACTGCTTGGGATCCTACATCACCTGCATTTATATACGGTACTACTTTGTGCATTCCTACTGTATTTATTTCTTACACTGGAGAAGCATTAGATAATAAAATTCCTTTATTAAGAGCATTGTCTGCAATTGATGAAGCGGCTACTGATGTATGTAAATATTTTGATAAAAATGTTAAGAAGGTTACTGCTACACTTGGATGGGAGCAGGAATATTTCTTAATTGATAGATCATTGGCGGAATCTCGTCCAGATCTTATGATGACAGGAAGAACTTTGCTAGGACATACTTCGGCAAAAGGGCAACAACTAGATGATCATTATTTTGGTTCTATTCCTACTCGTGCATTAACGTACATGAGAGATTTAGAACAAGAATGTATGTTATTGGGTATACCAGTAAAAACACGTCATAATGAGGTAGCGCCAAACCAATTTGAGTTTGCTCCAATTTTTGAAGAAACTAATCTTGCAGTAGATCACAACTGTTTATTGATGGATGTAATGCAAAAAGTGGCTGAACGTCATGATTTAAAAGTATTGCTACATGAAAAACCGTTTAAAGGAGTTAATGGTTCTGGAAAACATAATAACTGGTCTTTAGCAACTGATACTGGAGTTAATTTATTGAGCCCTAGTAAAACCCCTATGACTAACTTACAGTTTTTAGCTTTCTTTATAAATACGATTAAAGCGGTTAATGATCACGAAGCTTTGTTAAGAGCTGCAATTGCTACGGCAAGTAATGACCATAGGTTAGGAGCTAATGAAGCACCACCAGCAATTATTTCTGTTTTCATTGGAGCACAGTTGACTAAAGTATTAGCTGAATTAGAAGGGGTGACTACAGGAAAATTATCTCCTGAAGAAAAAACAGATTTAAAATTAAATGTTGTGGGGAAAATTCCAGAAGTAATTCTTGATAATACCGATAGAAATAGAACATCGCCTTTTGCTTTTACAGGAAATAAATTTGAGTTCAGAGCGGTAGGTTCTACAGCAAACTGTTCAAATGCAATGACCACTTTAAATACGATTGTTGCAAAACAATTAAAAGACTTTAAAAAGGAAGTTGATTTATTAATTGAAACAAAAGACATGAAGAAAGATGATGCTATCTTCAATGTGTTAAGAGAATATATCAAGCATTCTAAAAAAATCCTTTTTGAAGGGGATGGGTATAGTGAAGCTTGGGAAAAAGAAGCTGCAAAAAGAGGGTTGAGTAATTTTAAAACAACACCACAAGCATTAAAAGCTAGAGCATCAAAACAAGCTTTAGATTTATTTTCGGAAATGGGTATTATGAACCATGTCGAAGTAGAAGCACGTTACGAAATTGAATTAGAAGAGTACACTAAGAAAATTCAAATTGAAGGTAGAGTTTTAGGTGATATTTCAACAAATCATGTAATTCCAACTGCAATTCGTTACCAAAATACGTTAATCGAAAATGTAAAAGGATTGAAAGATATTTTTGGATCTGATTTTGAAACAATTGCTAAAGAGCAAATTATCATTATCAAAGAAATTTCAAAACATATTGAAGGAATCAATTCAAAAGTACTTGCTATGACAAACGAAAGAAAAAAAGCAAACGTATTGACTGATGCTCAAGAAATGGCTGAAGCGTATTGTGACAAAGTAAAACCTTACTTTGAAATAATCCGTGAGCATTGTGATAAACTAGAACTTTTAGTTGATAATGAACTTTGGACTTTAACTAAATACAGAGAATTGTTATTTACAAAATAATAAGTAATTCTATTATTTCAAGTAAAAGCCTATCCTTTTGGATAGGCTTTTTTTTTGCGTTGGGGTATTCCATTATCGGTTAAAGGTGTTTTAATCTTGATTAGATGAAGTTATGATGTGTTATTGTTTTTTTTGGATTTTATAAAAAGGATAAAAGATGAGATAAAATTTTTAAGGAATAAAATAATGTTGAAATTGAGGTTCGTTATTATGATATTTTTTAATAATTAGAGTGTTTTTTATCTAATTTTTTATCATATAGTAATTTAAATATGTATTTAGTCGGGTATGTTTGCATTTTGACGAAAAAAGTATTGATTCCGGTTTGTTAAAGAATACCTTACAAATTCTAAGAGGAAATGGCGCACTAATCTTGTGTTCCTTTTTGTAAAAATGATTCGTAAATCCTTTTGTAAATCTAATCAATAACTTGAAGTAATAATAACTTGAACGTATTTTGAATAAAATTAGTTTTAAGTTGCTCTGAGATGTTGTTAATAGACGGCTCAGCTGTTGCATAAAGGAATGTAAGAAAGATAATTTGGCAACAATAATTTAGGATGTTGTTTTTACAATTTTTCATCATCAATGTGTTTCATTATTAAATAGTAATTAGTAGTAGACATTTAGCGAATAAATGATGTGAAATAATAGTTTGTAAGTATTATAATAGGTTTGCATATTAACTTATTAGGGTTTTATTGTAAATTATTCATTATGAAGTGTAGTTCATCGAATAAATCAACTCTTTAACGTGTAAAACGTTAATATTTTACGAATCGGGTATTTATACCTGTTTTTTAATAAGCATTCAAGACCTAGATTTGTGTAAATTAAATTTAACAATTTAGCTCTATTTCATTTTTAAAAATTATTCCCAAATCATTTTTAAATCCTACTTGATAACTTGTATAATAACCAATTAAATATATTTTTATGAAAAAAGTAATTTTAAGCATCTCCGCGATGCTGCTAGTAGGTGCAGCCGCAGTTGCGCAAAGTAACGGAAGTACAGTGAATCAAACGGGAACGTCAAATGACGCCTTAGTAGCTCAAACAGGTTTGTCAAATGGGTCTAATGTACTACAAAATGGTGCAAGTAATGATGCTAATGTTGCGCAACTAGGAGCTACTAACATTGCTAAAATTGATCAATTGGGAACAAGTCATATGGCGTCGATCGATCAAACTGGGGTTTCTAATGATGCATTTGCAGAGCAAGCGAATGAAAGCAATTCAATAACTCAAGTGCAAGATGGGAACTCTAATTATGCTAGAGCACATCAAAATGTATATCTTGCTGATTTATATGGTGCTGGAGGTAATAATGTTGCTACTCAAACTCAAATAGGGGATCGTAATAATGCAAGTAGTTTGCAAGGGTATTCTAATGGAGCAAGTACTAGTACTACTATACAGTCTCAGCAAGGTAATGATAATCAATCTGGTATGTATCAACATGGTGGAAATAATTATTCTAGTGTTAGCCAAGTAGGAAATGAGAATAGTAATGGAAGTAATCAAGACCAAGGGGATAATAATGGAGCGTATGCTACTAGTGTAGTTGGTGATAGAAATTATTCATGGGCTGAACAATTTGGTAACGGTAACTTTTCTGATGAATGGCAAATAGGGAATGATAATAGCATTTTAACTACTCAACATGGAGATAGTAATGTTGCTTATGCACATCAAATTGGTGATTCTAATGAGATTGTTCAAATTCAAACTGGGAATTCAAATTACACTCATGTTGACCAATATGGAGGTACTTCTAGCTTTAATTTAGCTGAAACTACACAAGATGGAAATTACAATAATTCTACAGTTTATCAAGTAACTGATTCAAATGAAGCTTTTTCTATTCAAAACGGAGATTCAAATCAATCAGGTATATCGCAGTATGGTGGTAATATGAATTATGCTGCAACTTCTCAAACAGGAGATATGCATAATAGTTATGTTAATCAAAACGGTGCGAGTAATATTTCTAATGTTACACAATCAAATTAATGCAAATCTAATTAAGGGATAGTTATATAACTATCCCTTCTTTTTAAGAACAATTTTTTAATTCTAATAGTAGCTATTGTATTGATATTACTATAATACTTAAAGATACTGATTTATTCTTTTAAAATAATTAATTTGAATTTCCTTAAAGTTTATATTTTGATTAAAAAGCGCAGATTTTTTAAATAAAATATGCTCAACTATTTAGAAATAAATAGCACTATGCTATAGTATTTCTTTTTTAAAAATTATTCCCAAATCATTTTTAAAACCTACATGATAACTTGTATTAATAACCAATTAAATATATTTATTATGAAAAAAGTAATTTTAAGCATCTCAGCGATGCTACTAGTAAGTGCAGCTGCAGTTGCACAAAGTAATGGGAGTACTGTGAATCAAACAGGAACGGCTAATGACGCAATGGTTAGTCAAACTGGTATGTCTAATGCATCTGATGTAATGCAAAATGGTAACTCTAATAACGGAGATGTTATTCAGTTAGGCGCTACTAACATTGCCGATATGGATCAATTAGGAGACTCTAACAGTGCGTGGATTAGTCAAGTGGGTTCTTCAAATGACAGTGGAACAAATCAAATAGGTAACTTAAACAATGCTGTTGTAGGTGTTAATGGGGATACTAACTTTTCTCGTACAACTCAAGAAGGGAATAGTAACTACTCTGATTCTTGGCAAAATGGGAATGATAATATCATTAATACTGCACAAGTAGGAAATGGTAATACTGCCTATGCACATCAAAACAGTTATTCTGGTAGTGGTACTTCAAGTCCAGGGAATTCTAATGAGATTGCGCAAATTCAAACAGGAGATTCAAACTATTCGCACGTTGATCAATATTTTAGTGCTGATTTTAATTTAGCCGAAACTACACAAACAGGAAACTTCAACAACTCTACAGTTTATCAAAGTAGTGATTCTAATGAAGCTTTTTCAATTCAAGATGGAGATTCAAATCAATCTTATATTGGACAATATGGAGGTGATTTTAACTTTGCTGCAACTACCCAAACAGGAGATATGCATTCTAGCAATGTTAACCAAAACGGAGCTAGTAATATTTCTAACGTAACACAATCAAATTAAAACTTAATAGGGGATAATATTAAAATGTTATCCCTTTATAAAAAATAAAAATCATGAAAAAAGTAATTTTAAGCATCTCCGCGATACTGTTAGTAGGTTCTGTCGCTGTTGCACAGAGTAATGGAAGTACAGTAAATCAAACGGGAACAGCAAATGATGCCTTAGTGGTTCAAGCTGGATTGTCGAATATTTCTGATGTTTCGCAAAAAGGAACAATGAATACTTCGGATGTTAACCAACTTGGGCAAGAAAATAGTTCAATAGTAAAACAACTTGGGTCAGTTTCTCCAATTAGTGGTGTGAGCAATGATGCTACTGTTAAACAGACTGGAAATAAAAACACATCAAACGTAAAACAAGATGGAGATTTAAATAAAGGTACAGTGACACAATTGGGTGATAAAAACAAAGCAATTATTAGCCAAGGTGCTGGAAATGCCGAAAATAATGTTGCTACAGCGACACAAACTGGTAACAAAAATATTTCTGAGCAAAAACAATTGTATGATAATAATCTTGCTACTGTTGTGCAAGTAGGGGATAAAAACAAAGCGTATCAAGATCAAAGTTCTGGTCCAAATCACTCAGCAGGGAATATAGCTTTTATTACCCAAGCAGGAGATGATAACTATGGAAAACAAGATCAAAATGGAAGCTTGAATGATGCTTTAATTAATCAATATGGAGAAGATAACACGGCAAAACAAAAACAAACAGGTTCATTAAATGGAGCTGTAATTTATCAAGTTGGAGCTGATCATTCTGCAATTCAAACACAGAATGGAGTAAGTAATATCGCTTTTGCTACGCAAGGGGATAATGGGAACTGGTCTGATCAATATCAATTGGGTAATTCTAACTTGGCAGTTGTTTATCAAAACGATTCATCAATTGGTGGATCTAATGACGCAAGACAAACTCAAACTGGTAATGGTAACATTGCTGGTATAGGTCAAGGAATTTTTGGTGATGCTTCTAATGGTGATGCTACACAAGTTCAACTGGGTGATTCTAATTTTGCAATCGCTATACAACATGGTGATAGAAATACATCTTATGAAAGTCAAGTAGGAAATTCGAATGAATCAATATCGGATCAAACTGGTGATAATAATAGGGCTACTTCAATGCAAAATGGAAATTCTAATGTGTCAAGTATTTTGCAATTAGGTGATTTAAATATAGCAACAACTAGTCAATCAGGGATGTCTCATATGAGTACAGTTAGTCAAATTGGGAATAGTAATATCTCTAATGTAACACAATCAAATTAATTTATAATAGATTAAGGGGTAGCTTTTTTGCTATCCCTTTATAAAATGAATTAATTATGAAAAAAATAATTGTAAGTATCTCTTTACTGTTAATTGGAACTATAGTAACTGCTCAAGGCAATGAAAGCAAAGTGGATCAAATAGGAGTTGCAAATAATGGTGTAGTACTTCAAACAGGATTGTCTAATACTTCGGATGTGTTGCAAAATGGTAGCGCTAATGCTGGAGATGTATTTCAGTTAGGCACTTTAAACAATGCAGATCAAGATCAAAAAGGAGATTCAAATAGTGCTAAAATTGACCAAATAGGAACTGGGCATTTAGCCGTTCAAGATCAAACTGGTAGTTTTAATAATTCGTATGCTGAGCAAGGAAGTGCAGTCAATTCTTCCTCTCAAGTTCAAGAAGGAAATAGCAATAGGGCATCAGTGCATCAAAATAAGTATTTCTATATAGATTGGTTGGATGGGAGTACGCATAAATATGCAACTGTAGGCGGTAATAATAGCGCTAAACAAACTCAAATAGGGGACTCAAATACTGCCGAAGCTTCGCAAGGCGCATGGGATGTAGGAGGTTCAAATAATTCTACTTCACAAAATCAAGTAGGAAATAGTAATAGGTCCTATTCGTATCAATATGTGGATTCGAATTTTGCAAAGCATGATCAAATTGGAGATTTTAATTACTCTATTACATCTCAATATGGCGATGCAAATAATGCAGATTTAAGTCAAAACGGGAACAGTAACACTTCATGGAGTTATCAACATGGGGGTTTTAATAATGCTTCAATTAACGTTGTTGGAGATAATAATTCAAGTTATACCGATCAATATGGTGATTCTAATGAAGCTGCAATTAATCAAAATGGAGCGGTTAACTATTCGTTTATTCAACAATATTATGGCGATGAAAATGAAGCAAGTTCAATGCAAAATGGAGACTCAAATAGATCAGAGATTTACCAGTTTAATGGAGATTTAAATTTTGCTGCAACTATTCAAACTGGAGATTTACATACAAGTTATGTTAATCAAAATGGGGGTAGTAATATTTCTAATGTAGTACAATCAAATTAAGGAGCGTTTTGAATTAGATACTAATAGTATACTGATGGAATTGTTTTTAGATAGAACAATTTCATCAGTATTAATTAAAAAGAATATTTATGATACTTTCAATTAAAAGAATGTTGTTGTTTTTTGTTATTATATCTTCCTCTTTAGTATTCTGTCAAGAAAACAAGGGAAGTTTAGGACACGATGAATCTGGGTTTTCTGCTTTTGACTCTAAAGAAAAAACGTTTCAATTTGTTTCTGAAAATTATCTTACTTCAAAAAAAGAAACACCTTTTGAAAATTTAATTCAATCTGGGGGGTTAAATATCAGGCAAATAGGGGACTATAATAATCTTAATCTTAACTTAAAAGGAGCGATTATTAAGGTTGATATTGTCCAAAATGGAGATAATAATCAATTAGAATTAGATAAAGAAGTAAACTCAATCAAGCAAAAGGTAGTTCAAGATGGTCAAAATAATTCAATTAAAGACCTTTCGATGTACGCAAATAATAATGTAAATATGGAGCTCATTCAACAAGGTAGTAATCAAAATATCCAGAATTATGGTACAAATTCAATTTCTGAGAATATGAAGGTTATTCAATCTGGAAATGGTGCTGCTGTAATTATTATAAATAATAAATAATTATGAAAAAAGGTATGAAATTTTTAGGAGTAATAGTCTTACTGGTCTCTTCCCTTTCTTATTCTCAAATCTCAAATACGGTAGTAAAAGCCAAAATTGAAACGGAAGAAATTGAAGGAAGTATTAAAATAACTGGAACAGCTGAAAATTTATCAGAAATAGTTCAAAGTTTGTCCTATAAATTATCTGTAATTAAAAAAAACAACATCAATAATAATCAATCTAATAATGCTCAAGAAGGGTTGTTTTCATTGGAACCAAGTGAAAATAAAAAATTATCAGTGACACAAGTAAATGTAGGTAAAGATGATGAGGTTATTGTTTTGTTATTGTTTTACGATGAAAATAAGCAGCTAATTGGAAAGGATAGAATTGTACTTGGTACTGAAAAAAAAGTAGAATCGTTACCAATTGACGGTTTTGAATTAAAAGGAATTGTAATAGATGAAACTAAAACTAAAGTAGGAAAAGATTTTTACGATTTATATTACTATAAATACAATGAGTATAAAATAAATGCACCCAATATAGTTTCAATAAGTGAAGAATTAAGTTTTGCAAGAAATACTAAATTGGTTATCAGTATGAATAATGAAACCATTTATGAATTTATGGCAAAACCGGATGAAGAGTACTTAAACAATATGGTGCAAAAATCAATTTATGCTACATATTCCTATTTAAAAAATTTAGAAAAAGAAAATAAATATTTTACGCAATATTAAGTTTATGAAAAAAATGAAGTTCTTATTTTCCTTAATAATAGTTTTATTGACTATGTCGGTGAATGCGCAGGATTTAGTTTATAAACCAAGAAATCCAGCTTTTGGAGGTGATACATTTAATTATCAATGGTTGGCTAGTTCAGCTGAATCGCAAAATAAATTTAAAGAAACATCATCAGCAACAACTGCTAAAACGGATTTAGAAAAGTTTGCTGATCAGTTGAATTCGCAACTATTAAACCAAATCTCAAGATCGTTATATACCCAGCAGTTTGGTTCACAAGGTCTTTCGGCAGGAAGCTACACTTTTGGTAGTTTATCAGTTGAGATTTATCCTTCCTCTGGAGGATTGACTGTTGATATTTTAGATACCACGACAGGTGAACAAACTCAAGTTATTATCCCAAATTAATATTATGCAATTCAAATCCTATTTAATTTTTCCTATTATTTTTTTATTTATCGGTTGCGGTGCTTTTTATAACCAACCCACAGGTATTGAGAAAGCAGTTATTGGCGAAAGTACTCCTGCAACATCCCTTTTAAAAGGACTTCCTAAAGCTAAAGAGCCTATAGTAGTAGGGATTTATAAATTTAGAGACCAAACGGGACAATATAAAGCTTCCGAAAATGGAAGTACTTTTAGTACAGCCGTAACTCAAGGAGCGACATCAATTTTAATTAAAGCTTTAGAAGACTCAAAATGGTTTGTTCCTATAGAGCGTGAAAATATAGGAAACTTACTTCAAGAGAGAAATCTTATCCGTTCCACTAGACAAGAATATACAGCAAATGTAGACCCTAAAGCACCTCAAATATCCCCTTTATTATATGCGGGGGTATTACTTGAAGGAGGAATTATTTCGTATGATTCTAATATTATTACAGGTGGTTTTGGTGCCCGATATTTTGGTACAGGAGGTTCTGTAAAATATCGACAAGATAGAGTTACGATATATCTACGTATGGTTTCTACTGCAAATGGGAAGATACTTAAATCCGTTTATATTTCTAAAACGATTTTATCGCAAGCTATTGATCAAAGTTTATTTAAATATGTAAATTTTAAAAGACTATTGGAAGTAGAAACGGGCTATACTACAAATGAACCCATTCAAATGGCAGTTACTGAAGCTATAGAAAAAGCAGTAGCCTCACTTGTTATGGAAGGAATTAAAGATGGTATTTGGGAAGCTGATGTGCCTAAAGAAGAGATTGACTCTGTAATGTTAAAATATCAAAAAGAAAATGAAGATGCTGATGCAACGGCGATATATGGTAGAAAATTAACGGATAGAAGGTCAAAATTTGCAATCGAGTTTGGAAGTGGTGTTACCTTAATGGATGGAGATTATGCAAATCCATTATTGCGCCCAATGGGGCGTGGGGCTTTAAAATATTTTTTAACACCAAGTTTTAATTTGAGTGCTTCTACAAATGCTATAAATCTGGCTAATAAAGACCGTTTCGATAAATGGTATGCAACATTTGATCTTAATGCCGAATTTATTTTACTACCTAAAGATAAATTTTCTCCTTATGTATTTGCCGGAGGTGGTTTTGGTATGAATAAGGATTTTGAAAATTTCCATACAAAAGTGCAATATGGGCTAGGGCTTGAATATCTAGTTTCAGATAGAATTGGTATAAAAATGTATGGGGAACATAACTTGAATTTTAGTGATAATATCGATTATATAAAAAGAGGAGTACGGGATGATTATTATTACCGTTTTGGGGTAGGGCTGACCTATTACTTTGCCAAGAAAAAAGATAAAATTCAAATTAAATAATTGTAGATCTTCTTATCTTAAATAATTTTCTATTACCTAAAATCTAATATTAAAAAAATGAAAAATATATATATAAAACTAAGCCTGTCTCTTTTAATTCTTTTCTTTTCTTGTAGTGAGGAAAAAATTTCAGGAGAAGATTTTGGGACAGTTAATGGAAGAGTAGTGAGCGCAGTGACATTTGAACCTTTAGAGAATGTAAAGGTTTTTTCAAATCCAAGTTCAAGTATTGTTTTTACAGATAGTGACGGTCGCTTTTCTATTCCAAAAATTAAAGTAGGACAATACTCCTTTGAAGCTCAAAAAGACAATTATCTAGCTAAATTTGAGTCAGGAACAGTAAATATTAATAGCACAACAGATCTAGTATTCGAACTCAAATTAGCAACCACCAATAACAAACCTCCAACAACTCCTGCACTAGTCACTCCAGCGGACAATGCTGTAAATCAAAATTTAGAATTGAATTTAAGTTGGACTGACACTGATCCTGAAAATGACGCATTAACCTATGAAATTACATTAAGAAATGATGCGAATACTGATGTTGTTGTTTACTCTAATGTTGCTCAACCCAGTTACAACTTAAAAAATCTAACCTACAATACCAAATATTATTGGCAAGTATCAGCTTCAGACGGAATAAACCCAGTAGTGCTAAGTGCGGTGCATACATTTACTACATTGGCTTTACCTAATGCTCGATTTTTATTTGTAAAAAATATAAATGATAATAACGTAATTTATTCAGGTAATGATTCAGGCGATCAATTACAAATTACCAATTCTGCTACCAATAGTTGGAGGCCTAGAAAAAATACACAATCTAAAAAAATTGCTTTTATTAGATCAAGTGGGTCACAAAATCATATTTACACTATGAATCCGGATGGATCTGGAGTTTTTAAAGTGACGAATGCTGTGCCTATTGCTGGCTTTAATTCGGAGTTTATTAATTTTTCTTGGAATGCCTCAGGAAGTCAAATTATCTATCCTTATTTTGATAAATTATATCGAATAAATAAAGATGGAAGTGGCTTAACTAAAATGTATCAAACTCCTGACGGAAGATTTATTTCGGAATGTGACTGGAGTACTGATGGTGCAAAAATTGCTTTGAAAATTAATAATGCGAGTGGTTATAATGCAGAAATACGGGTTATTAATACTTCCGGAACGGTAATAAATCAAGTTTTATCTGGAATTGATGGCGCTTTAGGAGGACTGAATTTTTCAGTAACTGGGCAAAAATTAATTTTCACGAGAGATATTTCAGGTTATGAAAATGCCAATTATCGACAGCTAGACACTAGGATTTATGAGTATGTCTTTAGTACTGGGATAACTACTGATATTGGATTAGATAAACCTACAGGTACTTTAGATTTGGACGTGCGATATTCTCCAAGCGAGTCGGAATACATTTTTGTAAATACATCCAATGATGGCTTATCAACAAAAAACATAGTAAAACAAGTTCCTTCTAGTAATAGTACTGTTGCGGCAAGAACAATACTTTTTTCCAACGCGAGTATGCCGGATTGGGAATAAAATAAAATACAGTGTTCTATAAATGCCTATCGGTTTTAGATAGGCATTTTTTTTGCACTTTATTTTTTAGTTAAGGACCTATTATTTCCTGAAACACTTCCTATATCCCAATAGGCAAAACCCAAAAAAATAATTATCTTTGCCGCACAACCCAGTTGCTTAAAAACAGCTTACACAACTAGACTACATGAGTTCAGATACTTCAAAAAGATATGCACAACGCGGTGTTTCAGCATCCAAAGAAGATGTGCATAATGCTATAAAAAATATTGACAAGGGATTATTTCCTCAGGCATTTTGCAAAATCGTTCCGGATTATTTAACCCAAGATGAAGACTATTGTTTAATTATGCATGCTGATGGTGCAGGGACCAAATCTTCTCTAGCTTATATGTATTGGAAAGAAACTGGAGATATTTCAGTTTGGAAAGGGATTGCTCAAGATGCCTTAATCATGAATATAGATGATTTATTATGTGTAGGAGCAACGGATAATATTTTGCTTTCTTCCACAATCGGAAGAAACAAGAATCTGATTCCAGGAGAGGTTTTGTCAGCGATTATCAATGGAACCGAAGAGTTAATCAAGGAGTTAAAATCTTTTGGTGTAACCATTCATTCTACAGGTGGAGAAACTGCCGATGTAGGAGATGTGGTACGTACCATTATTGTAGATTCTACGGTGACGGCTCGTATGAAACGTTCTAAGGTGATTGACAATGCCAATATTAAAGCAGGTGATGTAATTGTAGGAATGGCTTCTTTTGGTCAGGCTACTTACGAAAAAAGCTATAATGGAGGAATGGGAAGTAACGGTTTAACATCGGCACGTCATGATGTTTTCGAAAAATATCTAGCCACTAAATATCCTGAAAGTTTTGACGCAGCAGTTCCTGAGGATTTGATCTATTCTGGTCAAGTAAAACTAACGGATGCCGTTGAAAATTCACCAATAGATGCAGGACAACTTGTACTTTCGCCTACCAGAACCTATGCGCCTATAATCAAGAAAATTTTAGATAAATATTCATCAGCTGATATTCACGGAATGGTGCATTGCAGCGGAGGAGCGCAAACTAAGATTTTACATTTTGTACAAAACTTACATATTATAAAAGATAATTTATTTCCAGTCCCACCTCTTTTTCAATTGATACAAGAACAATCTAAAACAGATTGGAAAGAAATGTACCAAGTTTTCAACTGTGGTCACCGTATGGAAGTATATGTTCCTGAAGCGGTTGCACAGGACATTATCGCGATTTCAAAATCGTTTAATGTAGATGCTCAAATCGTAGGAAGAGTAGAAGCAGCTGATAGCAAGAAATTAACTATCAGTAGTGTATACGGAACTTTTGAATACTAAATCAGTTTTTAAATAAGAAGCTAATCCCGCTATCCGCTGTATTCCCGATAATAAAAACTAAGGCTAAAAAGCCTTGTTTTTCTAAATCGGGAGATGCCGCTACTATCGGGGCTAAAAAATATATATCATGTACGAATTAGTATTTTGGAAATACCTAGAGGAAGTATATTTAAACCATCACTTGGTTTATGAATCCATTTCCGAAGAACAAGCAGCAATTGAAGGACTAGAAGAACTTCCAGTTCAAGTGATCTTGAATCGCATCGCATCGGTATTTTCAAAATGGGAAAAAGTAGATGATAAAAGTTGGAAAAACAACGACGGAGTAGGAGCTTTTCACGTTAGAACAACACCACAAAGTGTCAAAATTGATTGCTATGGTACCCAAGGAAGTACAATGGATAAATTGGTAAATCTAATGGAGGAATTTAAATGTCCGCTATATGACCCACAAGTTCCAGAGCGTTACGATGAAATGAGTGAATAGTTTATCCGTATTTTAAATAATTGACTATGAGTTTAAACTTTTCTCAGCAGGTAATTCTTGAAAATAATCATGTCTTACTACGTTCCCTTCAAGAAAGTGATTTAGAAAATTTACTAGAGTTTGCCATCAATGAACCTACTACTTGGGAATATTCTCTAATCCGTGCTGACGGAAAAGAAAATATGTTGAATTATATTCAATCGGCAGTAAAAGGAAGAGAGAATAAAAACCAATTTCCTTTTATCGTTTTTGATAAAAAATCAGGAAAATACGCAGGAAGCACTCGCTTCTACGACATAAACTTAGATTTCAAAACGCTACAACTGGGTTATACTTGGTATGGAGAACAATTTCGTGGCACTGGACTTAACAAACAATGTAAATTTTTGCTGTTACAATTTGCTTTTGAAACCCTAGGCATGGAGCGTGTTGAGTTTCGTGCAGACAATAACAATAAGAGAAGTATTGCTGCCATGAAAAGTATAGGATGTAAGGAAGAAGGAATCCTTAGAAACCACATGCCTATAAATGTGGGTAGTGAAAAGAGACGAGATTCCATTATTTTGAGTATTCTACGAAACGAATGGTTTGAAGAGGTCAAACCAAGTTTATTAAAACGGATTGAGAATTAATCTATTCTTTTTTTTCTTCGTCTTTTTTAAACCCAATTAACTTTCGATATTTAGTTTCGGCTTCTTGTAACTCTTCCTCTAGATGTTTGTATTTACTAATATCTTTTATGGTTACAACTGCAGCAACTACATTATTCTCTTGATCTATCAAGGGTCTTCCACTAATCAAAACGCGTCTTCTTTCATGCGTTTCTGAGTCCGAAAGGATGACATCAATATCATTAGTTACTTCTCCATTTAAGGCCTTTTCCATGGGAAGATTCTGGGATGGAAATATAGTTCTGCCATCAGGAAAGAACAAATCAAAATGATCGGTAATATTCAAAGGGATATTCTCGTCTTCTTCAATTCCAAAAATTTCATTGGCCATATAATTGGCCATTACGATTTCTTTATTTGCATTAGCAACGATAACACCTTCTCCTATGTTTTCTAGGATTAAGCGTAATTTTTCTTCATTTTCATACAAATCATTTATAATTACTTTTTCCTCATTTTCTAATCGAATCTCTTCCGAAATATCTCTTGCAACGGAATAAATCAACCCTTTTTTGGCATCATAATTACAATGCCAATCTAACCATTTGTAGGTTCCGTCTTTGCAAAGAGTCCTGTTTTTATAATTAATCATGAGGGTTCCTTTCAAGAGTTTATTAAATTCTTCTTCTACCAAAACTTTGTCATCAGCATGTATTAAATCAGTGAATTTTATGTTGTTGAGATCTTTTTGTTCATAGCCCAATGTTTTTGTAAAAGAAGGATTTATTTTAATAAATTGGTCTTCTTTAGAAATGGATAAGATATCAAAAGCCATATCGAAGAAATTATCGGCTACTTTTAAGGATTCCTCGTATTTAACCATTTCAGTTACATCTCTTGCAACTGCAAACATTTTTCCCGTCTCAATGTCAATTGTACTTGTCCAATCCAACCATTTATAAGTTCCGTCTTTACAACGAGCACGAGCTCTAAGATTGATTAATGATTTTCCTTTTTGTAAAGATTTGATAGCTTCAGTAGCAGCTTTTATGTCTTCAGGATGCGTAAAAGATAAAAAAGTTTTATGGTCCATGTCACTTTGTTCATACCCTAGTGTTCTCGTAAAAGCAGGATTAATTTTTATAAAATAGTCTCCACTTCCTACGGCAAGCATGTCATAAGACATATTAAAAAATTTCTCAGCTATTAATAAAGATTTTTGTGTTTCTATTTGTGAAGTCATATCTCTGGCAACGGCATATAAATAACCCGTTTCAATATCTGCTGCAGCATTCCACACTAACCATTTGATCGATCCATCTTTTGCAATCCATCGATTTTCAAATTTTATTATTGTAGCACCATTTTCAAGCTTATTTATTTCTTCGTTTGTAATTTCAATGTCGTCAGGGTGAATGTATTTTAGGAAAGAAACAGTTGTTAACTCTTCTTCTGTATAACCCAATATGGTACTAGTAGCGGGATTCACTTTTATAAATTTATCTTTCTGTGCTATCACCATGAAATCCAAAGACATATTGAAGAATTTGTCTACTGCTTTTAATTCAATTTCTTTTTCAATTAAGGGAGTTATGTCACTGGCCACCGCATACAACAAGCCAGAAGTTATTTCGGAATAAGTAGACCATTGTAACCATTTTATAGCACCATCTTTACAGATGTATCTGTTTTTAAATTGCATAGAATTCATTCCAGATTTTAGTTTGACCACTTCAGATGCGGTATTAACTTTATCTTCTGGGTGTACAAAATTTAAGAAGGGCTGACTTAGTAGTTCGTCTTCTGAATATCCTAGTATTTCCATTGTTGCAGGGTTTACTTTGATAAATTTATCAAACGAGGCGATAACCATCATTTCCGCAGACATATTGAAAAACTTGTCAGAAACTAGTAATGAATCTTCTAGTTTTTTTCGTGCTGTAATATCAGTTAATATTCCCCCTATAGCATATATCCTATTATTGGCATCGTACAATGGAAATTTCACAGCAATATAAGTGTGTTTGCCATCTTCTTGCGTAATAACTTCTTCTGTTTTTAACTCTTTTAATTGTTTTACTACTTCAAGGTCAGAGTTCCGGTAGTCTTCAGCTATGGTTTCGGGTAGAAGGTCGTGATCTGTTTTGCCAATAATTGGTTCAGTGGGGTTTTTAAATAAAGAGCCAAATTGTTTGTTGACTAACAAATATTCTCCATTAATTTTTTTTATAAAAATGGGGTTTGATGTATTGTCAATTATCGATTGCAGTAAGAGTCGGTTTTGATTGAGTAAGTTTTGTGACTCTGTTTTTGCTTTCAATTGGGTTCTAATAATAATATAGACCACAATAAGGAGTACGATAGATAGTATAAATAATGAAAGTTCAACCCAGTCAAAAACTGGGTCCCTAGTGATATCTCGCCCTGTATCAAGTCGATTTATGAAAATTAACCCTGATGCAATTACTACTAATACATTGATGACAAACCCTAGGAATATTTTTTTTTCAAAAGAAATTTTCATAGACTAGTGATTTTATATTTAATTTAAATAAAACCCAAAAAGGGAATGTTATATCTATGAAAGTTAGTGAATTATATTGAATTTATTCATTCGGGTTTTAATTTTTTAATCGTGAAATGCTGCGTCGTTTTGATGAAAGTTATTTGACTATTACCTTTTAAATAGTATAAAAATGAAAGTAACAGTTTATAAGAAGAGATGTTTAGGTAGCACTGTTTTTAAATTTCATCAAATTTAAGCTCAATAAGATTACAATTAAAGTAACTCCTACATCAGCGGCAATCGCGAAAACCAAATTACTATATCCTAGAAAAGCTAATGTTATGAAAATAACTTTCACCGCAATAGCTCCAATTGTATTGCTTTTGATTCTAATAAGTGTTTTTTTGCTAAGTTGGATTAAAAACGGAATTAGAGAAAGATTATCATTCAATAAAGCAATATTTGCTGTTTCAATTGCGGTATCACTTCCTGCGGCTCCCATTGCAATTCCTATAGTACTTTGCGCCAGAGCAGGGGCATCATTTATTCCGTCACCAACCATGGCTACATCACCAAATTGATGGATTAGGTCTTTTATTTTGCTGGATTTTTCTTCAGGAAGTAAGCCACCAAATATCTTCTCGATTCCTACTTGTTTTGCGACATAATGTGCTGCTTTTTTACTGTCTCCAGTAAGCATTATAAGTTCTATATTCATGGCCTGCAATTGTTTTATGGCCTTGATACTGTCTGGTTTTATTTCGTCAGTCAAACCAATGATTCCAGCTACTCCTTTACCAAAACTAATCACGACACTAGTTTTTCCTTCGGAAGCCAGTTGTTCCACAATTTTTTCGGCATCGTCAGTGACCTCATGGTATTCTTTAATGAATTCCATTTTTCCTACATATACGGTTTCATCTTCACAAACCAAACATTTGGCAATAGCTCCTTTGCCCATAATACTTTTAAACCCTTCCGCTTTGTGTGGCTCAAAACCTTCTTTTTTACTGGCAGTAACAATCGCTTGTGCCAATGGATGTTCAGAGAATAGCTCCGTTCCAGCGGTGCAAGCCAGCAATTCTTCTCTACTGGTTCCATTCAAAGGAAATACATCAGTCACTATAGGATTCCCGTAAGTGATTGTTCTGGTTTTATCTAATGCGATTGCTTTTATTCGGGCCATTCCTTCTATGTATTTCCCTCCTTTTACCAGTGCCCCTTTTGCGGAAGCATTCCCTATAGCGGCATATATGGCAACAGGCGTAGAGATCACCAAAGCGCAAGGACAGGCAATGACTAGCAGAGTGATGGCTTGTTTTAGCCAAAGATCAAAATCCAAGTGAAGTATAAAAACGGGGATGACTAAAACTAAAACAGCCAACGCTATAATGGTAGGCGTGTAAAATTGCGAGAATTTCTGAATGAATTTTTGAGTGTCACTTTTGGAAGCCGCTGCTTCGAAAGTCAGTCGGATAATTTTAGAAAAAGTAGTGTCTATGGATAATTTGGTCGTTTCAACTTCTATAAAACTATTTTTGTTTAATGTCCCAGCAAATATAATATCGCCAGGATGTTTGTCCTTAGGTAAAGGTTCTCCAGTGATTGCTGTTTCATCAATCATGGTTTCTCCTGAAATTATTTTTCCGTCAAGGGGAATCATTTCACCTGGTTTAACTTGTATAATTGTTCCTACAGCAATTTTACTAATAGGAATATTTTGGTTCTCTAATTTTACAAAGGCGGTTTTAGGAGCTTTACGAATTAATTCATCCAGAGCTGATTTAGAGTTTTCGAGTCCTATATCTTCCAGTCTTTCGCCCAAAACATAAAGAACGATTACTACAGCTGCTTCAGGATATTCGCCCAAATAAAAGGCGGCAATAACAGCAATAGTCATTAGTAAATTAATGCTACTGAATTTAAGTTTAAATAGCGCTTTGAAACCATTGATTAACACCTCGTACCCAATGCCGATAATGAAAAAAGCAAAAATAAATGGTCCATAAGGCATAGGAATATGTATGCCAATGATGGATAGGATTTCCAAAATAATGACAATTGTAATAGCAAAAAGAAGGAATATAAATTTTTTGTCTTTGATGGGGAGTTTCATAAAAATACTTTTTTTATTTTTTTTACAACGTTCCAATATGGAAATAACGTTTATGAAAAAGTGAGTTATTAAGGAAGAGAAACCTTTTTATTTGAAATTTTTGAACTAAAATTATAATAATAGTTAAATATAAAAATAATCTATTTCTTATTATTTATACCTCTTGCAATTTAACTTAAAATTTTAGTTTGACAGTATGAAAAAGCGTTTGTAGATTACAAATTCGGTCGAATACATTGCATGCCTTTGTATTTTTACTCAAAAAGGTAGTGGGTTTTGCTAAAAACTTTGCGAACTTTGCAATCAAATACTTTGATATGAAAATAAACTTAAAAAACGGAATTGATAAGCTCATTTTCGGGATGAAACAAAAAGACGTTACCGCTCTTTACGGTAAACCAGATAGAAACTACAAAGACGAAGATGACAATGTTATTTTTGCTTATAATACTCACAAAATACGTTTGACTTTTTATCAAGAAGAAGAATTTAAATTGGGTTATATGGTTGCTTCAAGTCCTGATTTGGAATTATTCGGGAATAAGGTGATTGGTAGAAAAATAAGTGATGTAAAGAAAGAACTTGCTCAAAAAGGGATTACTAAATTTACTCAGGAAGAATTTGATACTTTCGAAAACTATTTTAACGAAGAGAATTGGATTATTTTTCAAACGGAATATGATGAGGTTGTAAAATTTGAAATTGGTGCTATCATCAATCAAAAGGATGAATTTGACTGGAAGTTTAAAAGCTAATACTGTATTTTAATAATTCTAAGGTAGTATATAAAACCCGATAGTTCACACTATCGGGTTTTTATTTATGTGGAGTGCTAACCGCCCAATAATTACCAGCCGTATCATAAAATGAACCTCTAGTATCTGGGTCGTCATGAAGATTTATTGGAGCTTCAATTTGTTCACATCCATTTTCCATCGCTTTCTGGAAGGTAGAGAACACATCAGGAACGTATAAATGCATCATTGATTTAGTAGCACTATAGTTTTCGGTACTATCACAGATCATGAGTATCGAATCGTCAATCTTCAACTCGAGATGGGCAATTTTTCCATCAGTGCGCTCAAAGCGTCTCGTTTCTTCAGCATCAAAAATTAGTTTCAATAAATCTGCAAGTGATTGCGCATGGTCACAAATCAAGTAGGGTGAAAGAGAGTTGTATCCGTGGGGTTTATAGCTAGTATTCATTTTTTTATACTTTTTTTAGTTGTTTTTTCCTTGCTACAATTAGTTAAAGACTAAATTAAGCCCTATTTTCGGATTTGCCAAATCTTCCAAATACAAAACCATTTCCAAATTAAGCCAATTGCCCAAATCCGTTGTAGCGTGTGTTATGTGCGGTATTTTTTACGTGATACTGTGCCAATAATGTCCACATCCATTTTTACATTCAGTTTCTCGTCTTTCAGTATCAGTAATTTTGAAAATCCATAGAAGCGAAATGATTATTTTTTCATATTCATTTTCAGGTAATTCACTTAATATTTTAAATGCAATTTTGGTTGAAAATTTATTAAGTATTACGACTGGTGTGAAAGTTTGTTTGATAGGTATACTAACAATAGCTCTTTGATAAGAGTCAGAATTATAATTAGATTTGTCTCGAATAGAATTAAAAATGAAATTTTTTAGAATTGCAAAAGTTATCTTGAAATCAAATTCAGAGCTTTTTAAGATTAGTTTCTGACCTTTGTCAAATTCAGTTATGTTCTGGGCGATTAAATTTATTTGTCTTTCAAGTGTAGTCATTTTAGTTAAGCATCAAATTCGGCATAGTATATAATTCGTTCAACTTTTTTATCGTCTGACTTGAATTCTTCAATTTTCAATAGGTCATCATAAAAATCTTGTAAAACAAAAATTTCTAAAAAGTATTCAAATTCTGGACATTTTGTTTGGGCTATTATGCTCAACTGCATTTCCATTTCTTCAGGAGTTAATTCCAAAACTAAAGCTTCAGAATCTGGTAGAAATTTTCCATTATTTCTTTTTGCAAAAATTGAATGTATAATTTCTTCAGTGTCTATGTAATTCTTACAATTTAAAATTGCTTCACTCAATATCATTTTTCGATGTTGTCTTTTAGTAGTTCGTTCCTCAAATATCGCACATAACGTTTTGTCGCTTTGCAAGGTTGCGAACTTCGTAACCGAGATATTTCGGCTAAGATAAAATTTCTTGCGAAACGTAAATGTGAATTTACCACAAAATTCGCAATCTTGCAAAACGGCTGTTACCACTCGTTTATCTTTAGAAGATCAGTTGTTGAATTTCGTTTCGCATTAAGAATATAATAATCAAAATCACTAATGTAATTATGTTAGTTTTGGATTCAATAAATTTCTGTTCGTTAAAGTTTTTAAATATTTGATATATTAAATATCCACCGATTATTACGATTGGTAAATAGTCCAATATTATTTCAACATACCAAATTTCTGAAATTCTGCTTGCAGTTGCGCCTTCACCATAAATTCCCCAAAAGACAAAAATTTCAATTAAGAATAGCAATATAAGAATCACAAAAAGCAATATGCTTTTAAGCGCAATACTTTTATATTCAGTTTTTGGTTTAGTAAGTTTTTGTAAATTCAAAATGAGTCGTTATTAAAATAAAAACATAAAGCAATTGCAAATAAGTGTATTCCAAAAACAAAGTATTTCCATTTCGGTTTGGCTATTAAAATTCGGCTATAAATTGGTATTTGGATTACAGCTATGATAAGACCAATTAAACCTATTTCGTTATTTAAGTTTGCTAATAACATTGTAAAGGGAAAAATTATTTTCGCAGGAATATATGTTCCGTGTCCGCCACCTGCAAACATTATCGTTACAAGTAGACATAAAAATGTAATAATTAATGTTTTCGCTGCTATTTTCATTTTTAAATGAGTGGTAACGTTCCGCCGCTTCTCGTCAGTTGCGAACTTCGGAACAAATTATTTTCTGTTAAAGATAAAAATTCTTGCGAAACGTAAACGTGAACTTACCACAAAATTCGCAATTGCGAGAAACGGCTGTTAGTGGCTGGCTAATTTCCATTAAATCTTCTTACCAATTTTATTTCAGTACAATCTTCTGTTTCGGATACTTCAATTACGATAAAAGATTCTACAATCATTTTGTCATATCTCAAAATATCTATCATAGTTTCGTTTTCAACAGTATAAATTGAAATTGTATAATAGTCTTTCGGATTTCGAGTAACTTTTCTTGTTGTTGGTTCTTTACAATTCGAACCTTGACCAAAGACGAAAGCATTTTTACGGTAAAATGTCCAATCAACTACTTCACATAAACTTTTGTGTTTCGTTCCTTCTTTGTAAACAAATGCATTTAAAGAGTCCTTTTTGAAGTATAAATTATCAATATTATTAAATTCCCAAGACTTGTTTGAAGGTAAATTTAACTTTCCTTTTTCCATTTCCACAACACTGTTTTTAACTACTTTCTGAATTGTTGATTTTGTCGGTTTGATTTGAGCAAACAAACAAATTGGAAATAAAAAAACTATGTATATTAATTTGTAATTATTCATTTGATTTTCTTTTGCAGAGTAGTTTCTGTTACCGTTCACGATAGCTTGCCACTAACGTTATGCCACTTTGAGATGGCTGGAAGTTCGTAACCGCTCAATTTTCGGCTTAACGAAAACTTGATGCGAAACGATAATTCCACTAAATTCCAGCTAGCTCAAAATGGCGGTTAACTGCAGGCTTTCTATTTATTTAGTACGTAAAAGAAATCTTTTATTTTTTCTTCATTAGTAACTAATTGAAGAAACTCTCTAGTATCTTCTAAAAGTTCTGGTTTATTAAGGATTATATTTGCTAAACTTCTCAATCGATTTAATTGATTAATATTAGCAATTCTGGTTTTTAAAGTTTTGTTTTTTTTAATAGTTTCAATAAAATAAGAAGCAGAATTATTGTCAAAGTATTCAAACATATTTGATATTCTGGGTGCAGCTGTATTTGAATAAAAATCTTTTCTAGCATATTGATAACTTCCACCTTTATAACCAACATAGGTTAGTGTTAAAGCGGTTACATATCTTTCTAATAAATTTTCTGGTATATTTGTTCCAAGGCGTTGTATTTTTTTAATTATATTACCTTCATTCTCCCAATTGTCTAAATTAACTTCTAATTCTGTTATCAAAGGTTCGTATAATACTCTTCTACTAGCAATCGAAACATATCTTAAGCCACTAACAAAAGTAAATAAATCCGTCGCTTTATTGATTATAATAGAATTACCAGATACAATTAATTTATCAAATCTTTGTCCAATTTGTTGCCTAATTTCTTTAGAAATAACTTTCCATAGAATTGGGTATCCAAACTCAATATTGCTTTTTAATGTTGTTGATGCATTTTCTCCAATATATAATGTAAAAAGACGATTAGACATTTCATTTTTATAAATATCAGGCAGGTCAGAAAAAGCTTGTTCTACTGCAATTTCACTTTTACTGAAGTTTTCACTATCCATTGTTAAGATATATTCGTTGACATCTATTATCGGAATAGGATAAGGTTGAGATAATACGTATCTGTTACAATCTGAAATCATATCAAAGACTTTAAAATAAGTCGGGTCGGAACTTTCAGGATGTCCATCAAAGATATTTCTAGTCTCGCGGGCTTGTTGCAGAAGTTTTTTAGCTTCCCAACCAATTGCTCCAATTTTGTAAGCACCTTCAATCAAATCAATATCTATGACATAATTTTGAAAATCTTCGTAAGTCTTTATTTCTCTTTTTTGGTCATACTCCTTATTGAAAAGATCAATACTTGTGTGAATAATTTTTCTGCGCAAATCATCAACTACAGCGTTCCAATAGCACCCAATTGTGCTTCTTAATCCACCAGCTGCTAAAACTTTTTTAGCTTCGGTAATATATTTATTGTCAGCGAATTCCTCTCTGACATTAGTTAGTTCTTTTTGTAGATATTCCAACTTATCTATTGGAATAGCAATTTCATTTTGTGATACTATTATTTCTTTCATTCTAAGTTTTTTGGTTAGCTTGCAGTTAACTTGTATATAACATCAAATATATACATCTTTTAAGGATTTTTTAAGGTAAACGCAGTTTTTTCTTACTAACTAAACGATTGAAGTGACTGATTATTATTTAAATAGCTCTTATTAAAAGAGAGGTGAATAGGGGTGTTGATTTTCTAGTGTATTTCTTTATCGTGGGGTTGCATGAGGGATGGAAGTGGAAATCCTTTTATGGAACGTAGTGTAATAAAAGATTGCAACGTACAGCCCGACCCTGCTGGAAAGGAGTGGAAGCTGGGGCATGCCCAAAATAAGCATAAAAAAAAACCGACTTGCAGGTGCAAATCGGTTGTGATGAATAAAGAGGACTCTTTTTATTTTGTAGGTTGTTTTTCAAACATTTCTAATTCGAAAATTAAAGTGGCATTGGGAGGTATAACGCCACCAGCACCGCTTTCTCCATAAGCTAAGTTAGAAGGGATGAAAAGTATTGCTTTGTCACCATATGACATTACGCTTAATCCCTCTAAGAAGCCAGGGATCATTCCGTCTTTTTTCCCTGCTTGGAAAGGAAAGGCGGCGTATCCGTTTTGTGCCGCTCTATTGGCATCATATTTTCCGTATGCTTTGGCTACTTCTTCATAACTGCTGTCAAATAAAGTTCCATCTTCAAAATAACCGGCATAATGGAAGTAGAATGTACTGCCATCAACTGGTTTTACTCCTGTCCCTTTTTGTATGATTTTATAAGTCAAACCAGATGGAGTAGTGGTAGCAGTTGCTTTGGCAGCAGCAAGGTAGGCTACTTTAGCCGCAATTACGCCTGCATACTTTTCATTAGTTGCTTTTACTTTTTCGGCTTCAATTAAAGCTTGTTTTTTAGCGTCCTCTGCTTTGTTTTCATAGTAGTTAGCAAATACTTTTGATGCATCAAAATATTTAGCACCAGCTCCTTTTCGTGTAATAGTCACTTTAGTAATTACATCCTCTTGAGCAATACTATTAACAATATCCATTCCTTGAGTTACATGACCAAAAATGGTGTGCTTGCCATTTAACCAGGGTGTGTCTTTGTGCGTTATGAAAAATTGACTCGAATTTGTTGCTGGACCAGAATTAGCCATGGCTAAAACACCGCCTTTGTCAAACTTTAAATCGGTAAATTCATCTTTGAACGCATATCCAGTTCCACCAGCACCACTTCCAGTTGGGTCTCCAGTTTGAATCATGAAATTACTAATTACTCTATGGAATTTTAAACCGTCAAAAAATGGTTTTCCCTTTAATTTTTCATCAGTTACAAAAGCATTTTTTCCTTCCGCAAGTGAAATGAAATTAGCCACTGTAATGGGCGCTTTTTGGTATTCTAGTTGCAGGGTAATATCTCCCTTATTTGTTGCAATCGTTGCAAAAATTCCTTCAATAGCAACGGGTGCTTTAACAACTGCTTTTGTTGTAGATACAGCTGTTTTTTTTGTAGTAACGGCTTTTTTTGTGTTTTGAGCTTGGGTATTTAATACTCCAAAAAACACTAAAATTAAAAGTTTAAATTTCATCTTGTTTAAATTAAGGTCTACCTTTTTTTGGTCTTATTTATTATTTTGCACTAGGATCTAATAACTCTATTTCAAAAACAATATTTGCATTGGGAGGAATAACATCTCCTGCACCACCTGCGCCATAAGCTAAATGCGAGGGTATGAATAAAATCGCTTTATCACCCAAAGATAATTTTTCTAATCCTTCAATAAAGCCCGGAATCATGCCATCTTTTTTTCCTGCTTGAAAAGGAATAGGTTGATATCCGCCTTGATTGGCTCTGTTTTGATCGTATTTTCCAAAAGTTTGTGCTACATTTTCAATACTGCTATCAAAAAGTTGACCATCTTCAAGGAAGCCTGCATAATGAATGTATAACGTTGACCCTTTTTCTGGTTTTTTACCACCGGCTTTCTTAGTGATTACATATTTAAGACCACTTGAAGTTTTAGTCGCTTTACTCTTTAAAGCATTGAAATATTTTACTTTATCTTCTCGAACATCTTTGTATTTTTCATCGTATGCTTTTTTATTTTGAGCATCGATTTCCATTTTTTTCTTTTGGTTTTCTGACTCAACAGAAAAATAGTTGAAAAATGTTTTTACAGCATTAAACTTTTTTGCTGCTTCACCATTTCTAATGATGGTTACACTTTTTATAAAATCATTTTGCTCAATTTTATTAACCACTTCCATTCCGTTTTCGACTACATGACCAAAAATGGTGTGTTTTCCGTCTAACCATGGAGTGGCAACATGAGTGATGAAAAACTGACTGCTATTTGTTGCTGGACCATTATTAGCCATGGCCATAATACCTCCTTTGTCAAAACGCAAATCGTTAAATTCGTCTTTGAATTTATAACCACCGTCTCCTGATCCTGTTCCTAGTGGATCTCCAGTTTGGATCATAAAATCTTTAATCACTCTGTGGAATTTTAAACCATTAAAAAAAGGTTTTCCTTTAAGATTATCATTGGTAACAAAGTCATTTTTTCCTTCGGCCAAAGTCACAAAGTTAGCCACTGTAATAGGCGCTTGCTTGTAATCTAAGGCTAGAATGATTGTTCCTTTACTTGTTTCTATTTTGGCATATAAGCCATCAGGAAGATTACTGTTTTCATCTTTACAGGATGTCAAGGTAGCAAGTACAAGTAATACAAATAGGATGCTTTTTTTCATATTGATATTAATTAACGAATTATTTTAAGGTATCTTTTATTTGAGTTATCGTCTTTTTTACGGCGGATTGAGACCTTGGAGTGGTGTCTTTATTTACCTTTTTTAAAGTATTGTCAGTAGATAATGTCTCTAATTCTGCTTGTTTTTTATAAGTTGATTCAGGTCTAAAATCACGTAGGGTTACAGTGCAAAGTAAAGGCTGATTGACCCCAATTTTTTTATTGTCTCCATGATACCCAAAACCCATATGAGAAGGGAAAAGAAAGTTTACTTTTTCATTTCTATGCATTAGTTTAATGCCATCTCTTAATCCCATCATGATATCTTCTTTGTCGATATGATAAACCTGAGGTCTTAATTCTAGTTGAGAGTAAATAATAGTGCCGTCAAGGTCTTTTACTTCATAATCAAAGTAAGCAATATCTCCTTTTTTTGGACTGATTGTATCAATGTCATTTTTTATTTCATAAGAATACCAATACCCTTTTGATGAAGAAAAATATTCAACAGTTGGTTTGCTTTTCATTAGTGTCTTGATTTGATCTTCTTCAGTCGCTACTAGTTTTTTATTTCTAGCCACTGATTTTTTCATGAAAGTCCCAGACGTATGTGAAATAGGTCTTCTGGCTTCTTGATGCTGTTTACAGCTGGAAATTAGTCCAGATAAAAAGAGTGTAATTACAATTAAATAGGTATATTTCATATTGGACTATATCGTTAATTTTGTTACTAAATCTTCAAATTTACGGACTGTTTCACTCATTGAAACGTCTGATTTTCCTCCTGCAGCGTTACGATGACCACCTCCATTAAAGTGTTCTCTGGCGAATTCATTCACATCAAAATCCCCTTGGGAACGGAAAGATATTTTGATGATTTTTTCTTCTTTATTTTCAATAAAAATAGCCGTAAATACAACTCCTTTTATACTTAATCCGTAGTTTACAATACCTTCCGTATCTCCTTTTACATGTTCAAAAGTGTTTAATTCTTCCTGAGTAAGCGTCGTGTAGGTAGTATGGTGCTCTGTCAATACTTTCATGTTTTGAAGCGCTCTTCCTAACAATTGTAAACGACTGTAAGAGCTGTTTTCAAAGAGTAAATTCGGTATTTTAGTATTTTCAACGCCTAAATCGATTAGATCAGCTACAATACGATGTGTATTTCCAGTAGTTCCTGGAAATCTAAAAGAACCTGAGTCAGTTAAAATTCCAGTATAGATGCAAGTTCCAATTGTTTTATCAATAGCTTCTTTTTTGTCTAAAAAAACAATGAAGTTATATAGCATTTCACAAGTAGACCCAAATGAAGTATCAGAATAAGTGACTGTTGCATAATTATCTGGTTTTTGATGATGGTCAATCATGATGAATGGCGCTTTCATCTCTGCTAGTACTTTTTCCATTTCTGATCCTACACGGTGTAATGCGTTGAAGTCCAATGTGAATATCAAATCGGCTTCTTCCAGTATTTTAGTGCAGTTTTCTTTGTCTTTTTCAAATATTTTAACGGTTTCAGACCCAGGAAGCCAAGCTAGAAAATCGGGAAATTCATTTGGTGCAATTACTACTGGTTGGTGATTATTTTTTAATAAAAAATGATACAAACCTAAAGTTGAACCCATAGCATCTCCGTCAGGACCTCTGTGTGGGATGATTGCTATCTTTTTTGGTGTTGCCAATAGTATTTGTACTGCTTGAATGTCTTGTGTTTTCATAGTTTGCGAAATTACATTTTTTTAATGTAAAGTTTTTAATCATTTGCAATTTAACATGCTTTTTAGATATTAGAAATTATCTAAATTTCTTCTTTTAAATTTTTCGTACAAATGATATTTAGGTCCTTTGACTATTTGGGAATGGTAGATGCCTATAGGACCTGATGCGAAATAGGCTATAAAACAAGCAAGTCCAATGTATATACCGCTTTCTACTCCAAAAAGTTCCATACCCATAACGGTACAAGCTATTGGAGTGTGTGTTGCTCCCGAGAAAACAGCTACAAATCCCATTCCAGCCAAAAGTGCTATGGGTAGTGGTACAAAAAGGGATAAAGTGCTCCCTAATGTGGCACCTATAAAGAAAAGTGGGGTAACTTCACCGCCTTTGAATCCTGCCCCTAGAGTAAATCCTGTAAATAAAATTTTCAGTAAAAAGTCATAATATTCACTTGGTTTTGAAAAGGACTCAACAATAATAGGAACTCCTAAACCCAAGTATTTTGTTGTACTGATGAAATACATAGCCACCGCAAAAAGGAGTCCGCCTACAAAAGGACGTAGTGGTGGGTATGGTATTGTTTTCGAAAATAAATTTCCCCAAAAATGCGTGCTTCTCGAAAAAAGCATGGCTGCAAGTCCAAACAAAATACTTATTGGAATGATCCAAAGCAGTTTTTCAAACCCAAAGTCGGGAGTGATAGGAATAGAATAATGCGTATGTTTTACGTCCCATAATTCTACTGTAAAGTAAGCAAGGAAAGCCACTAGGAAAGACAAAACAATACTTTTGGATGTAATTTTACTAAAATATAATACTTCTAAAGCAAATATTGCACCTGCTAATGGTGTTCCAAAAACGGAGGCAAAACCCGCGCTAATTCCTAATATAATTAATGTTTTTCTTTCGGCTGGCTCGAGTTTAAAGATTTTGGTAAATTGGTCGGCAATAGAACCTCCCATTTGAACCGCCGTTCCTTCACGTCCTGCTGAACCACCAAAAAGATGGGTTACAATAGTTCCAAAAAGTACAAAAGGCGCCATTTTTAATGGAATGGTCTTTTTAGGTGTCTCGTATTCTTCTAGCAATAAATTATTGCCTCGCACCACTGATGCTCCATAATAATGATACAAAAGACCAATAAGTAAACCGCCGATTGGTAAAAGCCAAATAATCCAGCTATTTTGTTCTCTATATTGTGCTGCCCATTCTAAAGAAACTAATAGTAGAGCTGAGGCTGAACCAGAGAAAAAGCCTATCAGGATACAAATGAGAATCCATTTGAGACCGAGCACAATTATTTTTTTAATTTTTTCTAAATTCATGCGTTTAAATAGAAAGATTGTAATGCTTTATTTTGCTAAAGTATTACAATCCTTTTAAATTATGCTGTTTTTAAGCAAGTACAGCAGTAAACTCTATTTCAACAAGGTATTCTGGTGCCACTAATTTGCTTATTTCGTAAAAACCTGTAGTTGGTTTTACATCTTTAAAAAAGGCTGCATGCGCTGTAGCAACCGCTTCAAATGTTGTGATGTCAGTGGTAAATATTCGAGTACGAATCACATCTTTCATACTTGCATTTAGGTCTTCTAAAACTTTTTCTACTCTTTCAAGAATATTGAATGTTTGTGCATAGGCATCCGTTGCGGTTACTTTTTCATCATCTACAATAGCTACTGTACCTGAAACTTCAATGATGTTTCCAATGCGTACCGCACGACAGTAACCCATTTTATCTTCCCAAGGAGAGCCTGTTAATATGTTTTCTCTTTTCATTTTATTCGTTTTTTATTGTTGATTTCTACTCAATTTAAATTTTGGTATATTTTTTGCAATTTATAAAAATATAGTAAAGTAAAAAACACTGATTTTATATAAAATGTTCGTTTTTAATAAAATGTTTTTTTGCTTGAAAAAGTAATATTTATTAAAATTTATAGTTATAAATAGGAGTTTATAATTAGAGGTTGCCGATTTTATAAAGTGGTTTTAATTTAAAAAGAAATGATGAATAATAATAAAATTTTTTTGAATCAAATTTTTCTCTTTCTTTTCCTTTTAGGGATGATTTTTAATGGATACTCGCAGGAAGAATTTAGCACAAAGTTTAAAGCGATTCCTCCTAAGGCTAAAGATTTGAAAGTAAAACCAGTAGTCCCATCAATTCCGGGACCACCTAAAGTATTGCCTTATTTTGCTACTGCAATACCAGAAAATAATTTTAAAGTACCTAAAAGTAATGTTATTGTAGCTTCTGAAGCCTACAGAAGAAATCAAGATTTAGGCGTTTATAAAACGAGTTCTAAAACGGCAAGAGTACAATATCGTGATGGAGCTTATGTCGATGGGGATAGAATAAGGATTTATGTAAATTATAAGGTTATAGATTATGATGTCCTTTTGGATGGTAACTTTAAAGTATTTGATGTAAAACTTGAAAAAGGAACTAATAGAATCGATTTTGAGGCATTAAATGAAGGTTTTGCTCCACCTAATACAGCCGAATTTCAAGTGTATGACGATAAAGGGAAGTTAATTTCGTCTAGCCAATGGAACATAGGTATTGGATATATGGCTACTATAATCATAAACAAAGAATAAGTACATTTTTTATATAAAAGATAGGTTTTGAAAGCATTATTTAAGATTGATTAGGTTAAATTTTTTTTAATGTTCGCTCGAGGTTTTGTTTTCTAAATAGAAAGCTTGGTATATTTGTGGCATCTCAATATTTAGAGTAATTAAAACAAAGTGGTATAATATGAAGCAGGTATTACTGGCAATTATGATGTGTTTTGCAATAAACGGCTATTCTCAAATGGAGTTTAGTTCTAAGTTTAAGGCAATACCACCTTTGGATACAGGTATTAAAGCTAAAAAAGCTGCACCAGTAACAGTGGCTCCTCCAGATATTTTAGCACCTAATCTATTTAAAAAACCAGAATCCAAACTGCCTAGTACCAATTTTAAAATTGGTGATCCTGATCCCATTTCGATGACTAGAACTAATGATTTTGTAAATCCAGGTGATGAAGTAAGAGATAAATTGAATAAAAGTATTGATAAATCATTAGTCAATAATGGATTAAAAGAAGATACTTCTTATTTAAATGAAAAGGACTTAAGTTTTGGAATTATTCGTACGAAATCTAAAAACTTAGTGATTCGAGTAAGAGATTATGGCGCTATTGATGGCGATTTAATAAAAGCCACTATTATACAAAATTATAAGAGTACGGTTCTAGCCAATAATTTATACTTAGAAGGCAATTTAAAAGATATTAAAATCGAACTTCAAGAGGGATTGAATTATCTAGAGTTGGAAGCCCTGAATCGTGGAGCCTTAGGTGGGAATACGGGCGCTTTTTATATTTATGACAACGACGGAAACTTGTTATTGTCTGACTTGTGGAATAATTTTGATACAGGAGTCAAGTCTAAATTTACATTTATAAAAGAATAAGAGTCGGTCTTTGTCCTTTTTAAATTAAAAAGGATCAGCTGTTACTTGGAATTTCATATCTGCTTTAACTGTTATATCTGTAGTTAAAGATTCTTTAATGACAGCTTCAGTTCTTAATTTATAGCTGGATGCCTTGATATATTTATCTAATTTTTCAGAAGTTGGTGTTAGCATTATTGTGTTTGTGGTAGCGTTGACATTATCTAAATAAGCTAATTCTACTTCATCATTTGCATCCGTTGAAATATAGATGTGTATTGATTTTAAAAAGCTAAATGTTTTATTGGTTGGATCTGTTATACTTAGTTTCAATTCTTTTAACTTAACGTCTTTTACTAAGTTAGCTTTCGTGTTATTATTATCAAATTGGGCACTTGAGTTGGTCGGAACATCTGGTGTAACGATGCCGCTTGCCACATTAAGTGGGAAATTACTAGCGATTTTAAACTCAGTTTGGTTTGAAACGGTAAAAGTGAGTAGGTTGTCAATTACACTGCATGAAAAAACAACTAAGGACAATAGAGCGATAACGGTATATGATTTTATTTTCATCTTCTTTTTAAATTTGGGTCACATACTCAAAGTGTATTTTGAATAAATAGGTTGAATGTATGATTGGCAAATATACTATATTAAATACAGAAAGTTCTTTAATGAAGCAGGAGCGTTTTTTGTGTTTAAATACTTTTTGATCGTGCTTTTCATTAGTAGTTCTAAAATTACTATTTCGGCTTGTAAATAGTGCAATAAAGTTTGTTGTAAAAAAAAAATAAATATTTTTCAAATTTCAATTTTTCAATTCCGAATATAAAAAGTATTTTTGCGCATGCAACACAACGTACTTATTTTAGATTTCGGATCGCAATATACTCAACTTATTGCGCGTAGAGTTCGCGAATTAAATATATTCTGCGAAATTTTCCCATACAATCATTTTCCGAGTGATTTATCAAGTTATAAAGCCGTAATTCTAGGTGGAAGCCCATTTTCTGTTAGAGGAGAAGACGCTCCACATCCTGATTTATCTCAAATCAGAGGAAAATTACCCATGTTAGCCGTTTGTTACGGTGCGCAATATTTAGCACACTTTAGTGGTGGTGAAGTAGCAGCATCAAATACGAGAGAATATGGTAGAGCTAATTTATCTTATATAAAAGAAGAAGAAGTTTTCTTTGATGGAGTTGACCTTAACAGTCAGGTTTGGATGAGTCATAGCGACAGTATTAAAAGATTACCTACTAATGGAGTGAAGCTTGCTAGTACACATGATGTGGAATTTGCAGCGTACAAGATTGAAGGTGAAACTACTTACGCAATACAGTATCACCCTGAGGTTTTTCATTCTACTGATGGATCAAAAATGTTAGAGAATTTCTTGGTTAAAATAGCTGATGTTCCTCAAAATTTCACACCAAATGCTTTTGTAGAGGAAATGGTTGCAGAATTGAAAGAGAAATTACAAGATGACAAAGTAGTCCTTGGACTTTCTGGAGGAGTAGATTCAACTGTAGCAGCTGTTTTATTACATCAAGCTATTGGTAAAAACCTATACTGTATTTTTGTAAATAACGGATTGCTTCGCAAAAATGAATTCCAAAGCGTATTAGATCAATACAAAGGAATGGGATTGAATGTTAAAGGGGTAGATTCTGGTGATCGTTTCTTGTCAGAATTGGCAGGAGTTAGTGATCCAGAAACCAAACGTAAAATTATCGGAAGGGTTTTTATCGAAGTTTTTGATGATGAGTCACATCTTATTGAAGACGTAAAATGGTTAGCACAAGGAACAATTTATCCGGATGTAATTGAATCAGTTTCGGTAAAAGGACCTTCAGCTACCATTAAATCGCATCATAATGTAGGTGGATTACCTGACTATATGAAATTGAAAATTGTAGAACCGCTTCGTATGCTTTTTAAAGATGAAGTGCGTAGAGTAGGTGCATCATTAGGAATTGATCCTGAATTATTAGGAAGACATCCTTTTCCAGGACCAGGATTGTCCATTCGTATTTTAGGAGATATCACTCCTGAAAAAGTACAAATTTTACAAGATGTTGATAAAGTCTTCATTGACGGACTAAAATCGTGGGGATTATACGATAAAGTTTGGCAAGCAGGAGCTATTTTGCTTCCGGTGAATAGTGTAGGTGTAATGGGTGATGAGCGTACTTATGAAAAAGTAGTAGCGCTTCGCGCAGTAGAGTCTACAGATGGTATGACTGCTGACTGGGTACACTTGCCTTATGATTTCTTAATGAAAGTGTCAAATGATATTATTAATAAAGTAAAAGGGGTAAATAGAGTGGTATATGATATTAGCTCAAAGCCACCAGCAACTATAGAATGGGAATAAAATGTAGCGTTTTTGGTTTGTAAGAATCATTAATTTTACTATTATTATAAAGACGGTATCAGATTTTGGAATAAAATTTGATACCGTTTTCTTATCTTTGAAACAATAATTTTATAAATAAGAATAATGAAATATTTTTTAGCGATTTGTATTACTATTTTAATGTCTGTTAATTCTATTTCTTCCCAAGAAAAAGCAATTACACATAAAGTAGAAAAAGGAGAGACGATAAGCCAAATTGCACAAAAATATCAAGTGACTCCATTTGATATCTATCAACTAAATCCAGATGCACAAAGCGGATTAAAGCCAAACAGTGTTTTGCTAATTCCAAAAAAATCTGGAGCTAAAATAGTTGAGATTAAAAGTAATCCTATTAATTCTAATGTAAAAGGACCAACAGGTGTAACGCATGAAGTGACTCCTAAAGAAACTTTATATGGAATTGAAAAAAAATATGGTGTCTCTGACGAAGATTTAAAAAAGGCCAATCCTTTTATTGAGAAAGAGGGTTTGCAAATAGGACAAGTGTTAACGATTCCTTCGAAAAATAGTGTGAAAAATTCGGTTGTCAATAAAGTGGCAACAGTAACTCAAGAGAAGTACGTGTATCATGATGTACTCGCAAAAGAAACTAAATACTCCATTGCTAAACAATATGGAATTTCAATTGCAGAATTAGAAAAACGCAATCCCGAAGTAGTATCTAATTTGCCAATTGGGTATCGATTAATAATTAAAGGGACTGCTCCAAAAGTAATGGAGCAAGCGGATTTAAAAAAGGAAACAAAGGAAGTTAAAAAAGAAATTGTAAAGCAAATTCCAATAGCAACTTCGACGGAGGTTAAGTACTCCACTTATGAAGTACAGCCTAAAGAAACACTTTATAGCTTATCTAAAACTTATGGGATGAGTCAGGAAGAGTTTGTTGCTCTTAATCCGGAACTGAAAAATGGAGTTGAAATTGGGATGATTTTAAAAGTTCCAGTTAAAACTTCTCTTGTAAATGAAGAAAGAAAAGAATACGCAGCGTTAACCAAAAATAATAATTTAGGTTATCGTAAAAGAATGGTTTTGTTATTACCATTTAATATTCCTTTAATTGAAAGTGATACGATCAATTCTAATGCATCTCGTTTGAAGAAGGATAAGTTTTTGAATATGACTTTGGACTTTTATGCAGGCGCATTGATGGCAATTGATTCTGCTAAAACATTAGGACTTCCTTTAGATATCGAGATATACGATTCGCAGGAAACTAAAAATAGCTCAAATGTAGCTTCAATTATCAAAAAGAACAATCTTGAAACGGCCAATGCAATTATTGGTCCTTTTTATCAAAGTAATGCTGAAATTGCTGCTCAGTTATTGAGTGTAAATAACATTCCAGTGATTTCTCCACTTTCAAAAGATGTTGGAAACCCGTATGCTAATTTATATCAAACAATTCCAACTAGTGAAGTGATAAAAAACACCATGTTTGATTATATGAGAGCGCATAATGGAAATATTATGGCGGTTGTAGATAAGAAAAAGGAATCCATAGTTCAATATATCAAAGAATACCAAAAAGACGTTCCATTTGTAGCTTTCAAAGAAAATGGAAGCGTGTCTGGAGAAAGTTTGAAAAGCATGCTACAGAAAGGAAAGATGAATTATGTAGTTATGGAAACTGGAAATACATGGATGATAAAAACGACTATCGCAGCAATGGTAGGTTCTATGTCTGATTATCAGGTTCAATTGGTAATATTAGAGCCTAATGAAACGTTGGATACAGATGAAATTAAGTTTGCCAATTTGATTAAGTTGAAACTAATGTATCCATCAGTGACTCGAGATGATGAGACTCCAGGTGGTATTGTTTTTGAAAAAGAATTTAAAAAAATAAATTCCATTTATCCTAGTGATTATGCTACTCGTGGATTTGATGTGACTTTTGATACGATGATGCGATTGGTTCAAAATAAAACTTTTGAGGAAACGGTAAATTCAGCAGCAACTAAACAAATTGAGAATAAGTTTGAGTATTATAAAAAAGAAGATGGTGGTTATACCAACAAAGGTGTTTTCATAATGTACTACGATTCCGATTTAACAATAAAAGAAGCAAACTAATGACATCAAAAGTAACCTATTTGGGTGATTTAAGGACAGTATCAATTCATTTGCAATCTGGAAGTGAAATTGTTTCGGACGCACCTATAGATAATAATGGAAAAGGAGAAGCTTTTTCGCCAACAGACACAGTAGCTAATGCGTTGGCAAGTTGCATGATGACTGTGATGGGTATAAAAGCGCGTGATTTGAATGTCGATTTGACAGGATCTACTGCAGAAGTAACTAAAATTATGAATGCCGAACCAAGAAGAATTGGAGCAATCGAAATAATTTTTCATATGAATGTCGATGCGGATCAAAAAAACAAAACTATTTTAGAAAGAACGGCGATGACATGTCCTGTTTTTCTAAGTTTGAATGTTGAAATAGAGAAGCGAATTACTTTTAACTGGAAATAAAAAGAAATGTAAAGTGGAAGTTAAGATGCACGAGGTTTAGCGCTTTTGGCATCTTAACTTTTGCTTTTTTTTCTAAGTTTAAAAAATGGATAAAAATCAAGAACAACTGATTAAGCTCGCTCATACTAAAATGCCTTTTGGTAAATATGAAGGAAGATATCTGATAAATTTACCAGAATATTATGTGGTTTGGTATCATAATAAAGGATTTCCAAAAGGAGAATTAGGAGAGCAATTAAAACTAATTTACGAGATAAAATTGAATGGGTTAGAAGAATTGATACTAAATATTAAAAAAAGATATCCAAAACAGCGTTAATTTCTTAAATTAATGCTGTTTTTATTTTTAAATAACGACGTTAAACAATTGTCAATTTTCCAAATTATCTCATTTCTAAATTAGTATTTTCTCAATATATAATCGTATTTTTGCCAAGTTTTTTACACAACTACAATACAAACAACAACATAATGAATCAAACAAAATATATTTTTGTTACAGGAGGTGTGACTTCTTCCTTAGGAAAAGGAATTATTGCAGCATCTTTAGCAAAACTGTTACAAGCAAGAGGATATAGGACAACTATTCAAAAGTTTGATCCTTACTTAAATGTTGACCCAGGAACATTAAATCCTTATGAACATGGGGAGTGTTATGTAACGGATGATGGAGCAGAAACAGATTTGGATTTAGGTCATTATGAGCGTTTTTTAAATGTTCCTACTTCTCAGGCGAATAATGTCACTACGGGAAGAATTTATCTTTCGGTTATTGAAAAAGAAAGAAGAGGAGAATTTCTAGGTAAAACAGTACAAGTAGTACCTCATATTACCAATGAAATTAAAGATAGAATGCAATTACTTGGTAAAACAGGTGATTTTGATATAGTTATCACTGAAATTGGTGGTACTGTTGGAGATATTGAATCCTTACCATATATTGAGTCTGTTCGTCAGTTAGTTTGGGATATGGGAGAGCATAATGCTATTGTTATTCATTTAACTTTGGTGCCTTATTTAGCTGCTGCTGGGGAATTGAAAACAAAACCTACACAGCATTCCGTAAAAACATTGATGGAAAGCGGAATAAAAGCGGATATTTTAGTTTGTAGAACGGAACATGAAATTTCGGATGAAATTCGTAATAAATTGGCTTTATTTTGTAATGTAAAAAGAGAAGCAGTTATTCAATCAATTGATGCTTCTACTATTTATGAAGTTCCTAATTTAATGCTAGAAGAAGGACTTGATGTTGTAGCCTTAAAAAAATTAGATTTGCCTAAAAAAGCAGCTCCAGACTTGAAAAACTGGAATACTTTTTTACGTAGAATAAAAAATCCAAAACATACTGTAAATATTGGTTTGATTGGGAAATATGTAGAAATGCAAGATTGTTACAAATCAATTTTGGAAGCTTTTATTCATTCAGGTGCTGCCAATGAAACTAAAGTGAACGTTATTTCTATCCATTCGGAATATATAGATGCTTCAAATGTAAATGAAAAATTCAAAGACCTTGATGCTATATTAGTAGCTCCAGGATTTGGGGAAAGAGGAATTGAAGGTAAAATTGCAGCAGTTCAATATGCACGTGAAAATAAAATGCCTTTCTTCGGGATTTGTTTAGGAATGCAAATGGCAGTAATCGAATATTCAAGAAATATTTTAGGTTATGCTGATGCAAATTCAACAGAGATGAATGAACAAACCACACATCCTGTGGTGAATTTAATGGAAGAGCAGAAAAATGTTACTGACAAAGGAGGGACAATGCGTCTGGGAGCTTGGAAATGTGATATTAAGCCTAATACTTTGGCACATAAAATCTATGGTCAAACTACAATATCAGAACGTCACCGTCACCGTTACGAATACAATAGTGCGTATGTAAATGTTTTGCATGAGGCAGGATTAAAAGCTTCTGGAGTGAATCCAGATACAGGTTTGGTAGAAATTATAGAATTAGAAGATCATCCTTTTTTTATTGGAGTACAGTACCATCCAGAATATAAAAGTACGGTAGCTAACCCACATCCACTTTTTGTGAATTTTGTGGCAGCGGCTGTAAAAGCAAGTAAAAAATAATATTCAACAACCAGTTTGATTGTTGTATCAATAATTAAACACAAGAATACTAATTCTAATTGTTGCGAGTTGCTATAAGCACTCAAAACATTAAACTTTGAACAAAAATTATAATGGAAGAAAAAAAATTTGATCCTAATTCGATAATTGGTTTTATATTGATATTTGGGATATTAATATGGATAATGTATAACAATCAGCCATCTGAAAAAGATATTGCGGCAGAAAAAGCCAAAAAAGAGTTGGTTGTAAAAGAAGCTAAATCCAAAGAAGATGCTTCAAAAACGATTACAGTTCCAGCAACTGTGGCGGTTGGAGATACACTACAAATGGCTCAATTGCAAAAGTCATTAGGGAATTTTGCTTATTCTGCAGCACTTCCTTCAGCTAAAGAAGCTTATACAACTATCGAAAATAAATTAGTAATACTAAAAATTGCTAATAAGGGTGGATATATTGTTGAAGCAACCTTAAAGAATTTTGAAAAATTTAAAAAAGGTTCTGGAGAATTGGTGAAGTTGATTAAAGACAATAATGCCAATTTAAATATTCAGTTGTTTACAAGTGATAATCATACTTTAAATACTAAGGATTTATATTTTGAACCAACTTTGACAAAAAATGGGGAAGACCAAATTTTGACAATGCGTTTGAAATCAGCTGACGACCAATATTTAGAATATAAATATGTTTTGAAAGCCGATAATTACATGTTGGATTTTGATATTCAATCTCAAGGATTGAGTAAAGTATTGAATACATCAAAACCATTAAATTTAGAGTGGGATTTAAAAGGGTATACTAATGAAAAAAGTATAACTACTGAAAACCGTTATTCTGAGATGTACTATGAGCATGAAGATGGTAAGAGTAATTATATGGGTTCTGGTAAAGATAAAACAGAAACTGTTGAAGGTGTTTCTTATATCGCCTACAAACAACATTTCTTTTCTTCTATTTTATTGACTAGCACTCCTTTTGAAAAAGCGGAATTGTATTCTAATAATTTGGTTGGTGGTGATAATGTTGATACAACTTACACCAAACAATTTAAAGCAACTGTTCCATTGGCTTTTAAAAATGGAGAAATTGACCAGAAAATGAATTGGTACTATGGTCCAACAGATTATAAATTGTTGAAATCGTACGATCGTAATTTAGAAGATATTGTTGCATTAGGATGGGGAATTTTCGGTTGGATTAACCGTCATGCTTTTATTCCAATGTTTGGTTTCTTGACTTTGTTCTTACAACAAGGTTGGGCGATTGTATTGTTTACAATATTAGTCAAACTGGTAATGTCTCCTATAACCTATAAATCATTTTTGTCACAAGCAAAAATGAAAGTATTGAGACCGGAAATTGCTGAATTGGGGGAGAAATTTAAAAAAGACCCAATGAAAAAACAGCAAGAAACAATGAAGTTGTATAATAAAGCAGGCGTAAACCCAATGGCCGGTTGTGTACCAGGTTTATTGCAAATGCCAGTATTCTATGCATTGTTTCAGTTTTTCCCTTCGGCAATCAGTTTAAGACAAAAAGGGTTCCTTTGGGCAGATGATTTATCGTCTTATGACTCTGTTTATGAATTACCGTTTCATATTCCAGCTTATGGGAATCATATTAGTTTGTTTCCAATATTAGCTTCTATTGCTATTTTCTTTTATATGAAAATGACAACTGGAGATCAACAAATGGCAGCTCCTCAACAAGAAGGGATGCCAGATATGGCTAAAATGATGAAAGTGATGATTTATATTTCACCATTAATGATGTTGCTTTTCTTCAATAATTATGCAGCTGGACTGAGTTTGTACTATTTTATATCTAACTCTATTACAATTGGAATTATGCTTGTAATTAAGAATTATATCATTGATAGTGATAAAATTCACGCTCAAATTCAAGAAAACAAATTGAAAGAGCCCAAAAAACAAGGTAAGTTTCAAAGAAAACTGCAAGAAGTTATGGCACAACAAGAAGCTATTAAAGCAGAACAAAAAAAGAAATAATTTAAGTTTAAAAAAAATCTCGTTAATTCGGGATTTTTTTATTTTAAATGTAATTTTAATTTCACGGAAACGTTAGTATTAAAAAAGTATTTATGAAAGTATTTTATAAGATAGGATTATTGGCTTTGCTTTTATTGAATGTTTTTTTACTTCAAGCACAATCCAATGTGTTGGATGCAAATGGGAAAAAGCAAGGAGTCTGGAAAGGCATTTATGAAGAGTCTAAAAGACCAAGATATGAAGGAAGTTTTTCCCATGGAAAAGAAGTAGGACTTTTTAAGTTTTTTGATGACACTAAACTAGGTTCTGTAATTGCTACGAGAGAATTCAATTCTAAAGACAATGGAGCTTATACTATTTTTTACGATCAAAAAAACAACAAAGTAAGCGAAGGTAATGTCATTAATAAATTATATGAAGGCTCATGGAAATATTACCATCAGGCATCAGATAAGATTATGACAACCGAAAATTATAAAAAAGGGAAATTGGAAGGAGTGAGAAGTGTATATTATCTCAGTGGTAAAATCGCTGAAGAAGCTTTTTATGTTGCCAATTTTAAAGATGGAAATTATAAGAAATATTCTGAAAACGGAATTGTTCTTGAAGAATCCGTTTATAAGAATAATGAATATAATGGCTTGGCTATTTTTAAAGACCCTGATGGATCTGTAGTTTCAAAAGGACAATTTATCAATGGAAAAAAAACAGGTGTTTGGCAGTTTTTTGAAAAAGGAAAAGGAGTCAAAGAAGTAAATATGAGTGCTACTCAAAGTGCTCCAAAAGCCAAGCGCAATTAACTTTACGTTGGAACTAATACTGTAATAAAACTTTGTAACTTTGCAGTCTTATAAAATTAATAAAGATTTTGAAATGAAACGTGTTGTAGTAGGACTTTCTGGAGGTGTGGATTCAAGTGTTGCGGCTTATTTGCTGCAAAAACAAGGATATGAAGTGATTGGTCTTTTTATGAAGAATTGGCATGATGACTCCGTTACTATTTCTAATGAGTGCCCATGGCTTGAAGACAGTAACGATGCATTACTAGTGGCTGAAAAACTAGGAATCCCTTTTCAAACTGTAGATTTAAGTGAAGAATACCAAGAAAAGATCGTTGACTATATGTTTAGCGAATATGAAAAAGGACGTACTCCAAATCCAGATGTACTTTGCAATCGCGAAATAAAATTTGACGTTTTTATGAAAATTGCTCTAAGTCTTGGGGCTGATTATGTAGCTACTGGACATTATTGCAAAAAGAATGAAATAGAAGTGCATGGAGAAACCGTTTATCAATTATTAGCGGGTGCTGATAATAATAAAGATCAATCTTATTTTCTTTGTCAATTATCACAAGAGCAATTAGCCAAATCGTTATTTCCTATAGGGGAGCTAACGAAGCCTGAAGTACGAGAAATTGCTGCCGAAATGGAACTAGTTACGGCTGAAAAGAAAGATTCTCAAGGGTTATGTTTCATTGGGAAAGTACGTTTGCCTGAATTTTTGCAACAAAAATTGCAGCCAAAAGAGGGAACAATAATTCAGATTGATAAAAATGATTCTATTTATAATTTTAATGAACAAGAAGAACTATCCCTTGAAGAAAAATTAATAATAGCTTCTAATAAAATTCATTACACTCCAGAAATGGGTAAAATAGTTGGAAAACATCAAGGCGCACATTATTTTACCATTGGGCAACGCAAAGGATTAAATGTAGGAGGAACAACTGATCCCTTATTTATAATTGCAACAAATGTAGAGACCAATACAATTTATACGGGTTTAAGCAGCCAGCATCCTGGTTTGTTTAGGAAAGGACTGTTTATCGAAAAAGAAGAAGTACATTGGATTCGTAATGATTTGGCATTGGCCAATGGAGAATCGATGGAAGTGATGGCAAGAATACGGTACAGACAACCATTACAAAAAGCAGTATTGCATCAATTTGAAAATGGGATGTATGTGTCTTTTGAAGATCCACAATCCGCAATAACGGAAGGTCAATTTGCAGCTTGGTATATTGGAGATGAATTAGTTGGTTCGGGAGTTATTTCTTAGCTTGCTGTTTTATTTTTGAGATTGTTAAAAAAAAAACTATTACCAGAAGATATTTATTTCAATACGTTTTCTTGATTCTAATTGTTAACTATGAAAAAGCTTTGTTTATTCTTCTTTTTATTTCTGACTACATTCGCTTTTTCTCAAGAGGATGCTTGGGTGTACTTTAATGCCAAAGCAAATTCACAGTCGTATTATGAATCTCCTTTGCTGATGCTCTCTCAAAGAGCTTTGGATAGGAGGACAAATCAAAATATTGCGTTGGACTTCATGGATATTCCAATGAATAAAGACTTTGTAAGCCAAGTTAAATTGGTTTCCGGAATTACTGTAATGGCTAAATCTAAATGGTTAAATGCGATTCATGTTCGTGGAACTCAAACAGCAATAAACTCAATAAAAGATTTTGCTTTTGTAGACAAAGTTGATTTTGCAAACAAAACATTAAATCTAGGTGCTAAGACTGTTAAAGCTGAAAAGCTAGCAAAGGTAACTAGCGTTAAAGAGCAAAGTAAAACGAAGAGAATTAAAGCTGATTATACTTACGGAACATCGGCAAATCAAATACAAATGGTGAATGGACAGCTTTTACATCAGCAAAATTTTACTGGTTCAGGTAAAATAATTGCCATTATGGATGCTGGTTATCCAGGAGTGGATTCAGCCTTGCCTTTTCAAAGATTAAAAGATAACAATCAAATACTAGGAGGGTATAATTTTGTATCGAGGAGCGAAAATTTTTATACAGGAAATTCACACGGAACCTCGGTGCTCTCCACAATGGGAGGATATAAAGAAAATGCTTTAGTTGGTACTGCCCCTGATGCATCCTATTATTTATTTATTACAGAAGATACCACTTCAGAAAATCCTATCGAGGAATCTCTTTGGGTTGAAGCGGCAGAAAAAGCGGATAGTTTGGGAGTTGATGTAATTAATACTTCATTGGGTTATTTTGAATTTGATAATCCAACCTATAATCATACTTATAGTGAAATGAATGGCACGACTACTTTCATGTCTCGCGGAGCCGAAATAGCCTTTAGTAGAGGGATGATAGTTGTTACGGCTGCAGGCAATGAAGGAGGAACTAGAAATCCCTATATTGCAGTCCCAGCTGATGCTGTTTCAGTGCTTGCTGTTGGTGCTGTAAATGCAACGGAGGTTAGGGCTTCTTTTAGTTCTATTGGCCCCTCTTTTGATGGGCGAATAAAACCAGATGTTATGGCACAAGGTGTTTCGACAGTTTTATCAGATGAATTTGGTAATATAATTACTTCAAATGGCACCTCTTTTTCCAGTCCTATAATGGCAGGAATAATAGCGAGTTTTTGGCAAGCATTTCCTAATAAAACCAATAAAGAAATTCGACAATTAATTCTTGAATCTGCAGATCGATTTACCAATCCAACAAATCAATATGGTTATGGAATACCTGATTTTAGTTTAGCTTTGAATAAAGGAACGCTAAATGTAAATCAATTTTCTACTACTAGTTTTGTACTGTATCCCAATCCAACAACTGATTTTGTTACGGTTTCATTTCCTGAAAGTTTTAATAAAGGAAAAGTAATTATTTATACTTTTTCCGGTCAAAAGATTCTAGAAAGAGACCTGAGTGCAAATTCAGATTCCATTTCATTACATTCTTTAAGTAATGGAGTTTACATTTATAAAATAGAATCGGATGGTTTTTCAAAGATGGGTAAAATTATAAAGCAGTAACATTTAATCTACTAAATGAATAAAATAACAACACTTTTCAATGTTAAATACCCAATAATCCAAGGAGGAATGATCTGGGTTAGTGGACATAAATTGGCCAGCGCTGTCAGTAATGCTGGAGGACTAGGGTTGATAGGTGCTGGATCAATGTATCCGGAAGTTTTACGGGAGCACATTCAAAAATGTAAAAAAGAAACGTCAAAACCATTTGGAGTGAACGTTCCCATGTTATATCCTAACTTGGAAGAGATTATGAAAATAATTGTCGAAGAAGAGGTGAAAATCGTTTTTACTTCGGCAGGAAATCCCAAAACCTGGACATCATTTTTAAAAGAAAAAGGAATAACTGTTGTGCATGTTGTGAGTAGTTTAGTATTTGCTTTAAAAGCACAAGAGGCAGGCGTTGATGCTGTTGTTGTTGAAGGTTTTGAAGCTGGTGGTCATAATGGAAGGGATGAAACAACCACATTAACATTAATCCCAATAGTTAAAGAACAAATTAAAATTCCTATTATTGCAGCTGGAGGAATTGGTACTGGGAGAGGAATGCTAGCTGTTATGGTTCTTGGTGCTGATGGGGTACAAGTAGGAAGTAGGTTTGCGGCCTCAATTGAATCATCAGCACATGAAAATTTCAAAAAGACAATCTTAGATGTCAAAGAAGGTGGAACGCAATTGACATTGAAAGAATTAGCTCCAGTGCGTTTAGTGAAAAATAAATTCTATAATGATGTTCAAGCGCTTTATGAAAAATGCCCAACCAAAGAAGAATTAATTGATTTATTAGGTAGAGCGCGAGCAAAACGGGGTATGTTTGAAGGAGATTTAATTGAAGGAGAACTAGAAATAGGACAAATAGCAGGAGTGATCAATGAAATTAAATCTGCTGAAGGAATTATAATAGAAATGATTGCTGATTTTGACACAGCTAGAAAAGAAGTTGAAGTGTTTGATTTTTAATATAAAGAAATGACTAAAATAAAATTATATATCATATTACTTTTTTTAGGACTTGGTCTGCAGCAGGGATACAGTCAAAATTATAAGTTTAAAACTTCTGGGTTTAGTGTTTTGGAAAAAAACGAAAGAGGAAAATGGGGGAAATGGTCCGACTTGAATTTGGTCAACATTTTAGTTTCATTGGACACTAATAAAAGCAGATTTGTAATTTATTCAGAAGTGATTCAGTTATTTGAGATTATCGTGTATCAACCAATAGCCGAAAATGATACTGATATTGTGTATTCTTTTACTTGTAAAGATAATAATGGAGAGGATTGTACCTTATCAATTATTACAAGAAAAAATCAGGACAATAGAAAACAATTGTATATCAATTATGATAACAGAATTATTGTATATAATATTTTCAATATGTAATTTAAATCATAAAAAAAGTCGCGAATAGCGACTTTTTTTATGATTTAAAAACAATTTTTACCGTGGTCTTTATAAAGATAATTATTCTACATCTTTAATAAACTCATCATATTCTAAATAGAAAAGTTCCAAGGCGCTCATTTTATCGTTGTAGAAATCAAATATTACATCCCAATTGTTTCTATTACTTACACCTACACCTAGTTTTTCTACCCAAATTCGGCTAATGGTTTTTCCGCTTTCTAAAACATAGTCTTTTTCAAAAACTAAATCTTTAATAAATTCCTCTTCTAAAATATTTTTTAAAGCTACCATTTTCTCAAAATAAGCAGTACGCTTTTCGTCATTGCGAGGTTCAATGTCAATTAAGACTTGTGCTTTTTTATTGTCAACATAAAATTTAAAGGAGAAGTCTTTTATTTTGGTATCGTATAGGACCCATTTTCTTGGGTATTTCTCTGCGAATGTGATCCAGAATTCTCTTTTTAATTTTTGAGTTTCTTCTTTGCTGTACATTTTGTTTCTCTGAATTTGATTTTAGAAAATTTGCGAAATCTTATTTTCTAGACTATATTTATATAATAATTTGAATGCAAAAATAGACTTTGATAATGGATTTTCAATCATTTTTAGAATTTGTTCCTTGTTTAGCAGAAGCGAAACTTCCCGCTATGGCTTCCCATGTGAAAATGGCTCCTATGGAAAGGATTGAAAGCTTAAATAGTACTGTGGAGAATAAAAACGCTAAAAAAGCTGCAGTAATGATGTTGCTTTATCCTAAAAATGGAATAACACATTTGGTTCTTATTGTTCGTAATTCGTATGAAGGGGTACATTCTGGACAAATTGCATTTCCAGGAGGTAAATATGAAAAAGAGGATTTAAATTTTTCGACAACAGCTTTGCGTGAAACACATGAAGAAATTGGTGTCCTTCCTGAAAAAATGAAAATAATAAAGCCTTTTACACCTATGTATATTCCGCCAAGTAATTTTATGGTATATCCTTTTTTCGGAATTTGCAGTGAGGAAATTTGCTTTGTTCCTGATGCTAGTGAAGTGGCCAGAATAATTGAGCTGCCATTATCCGTTTTTCTAAATGATGAAATAATTATTAATGCTAGACTTTCAACTTCGTATGCAAATGATATTAATGTTCCTGCTTTTGAAATAGAAGGGCAAGTGGTTTGGGGGGCTACGGCAATGATGTTGAGTGAATTGAAAGATGTTTTGAATTCTACACTAGAATATAGAATTTAGTTTATTAACTTAAAATTGAAGTAAAATAAATGTAGGATAAGAGATTAGGTGTTTCGAAAACACGACAAAAATAATTTTTGTAAGTTTGTAATCCGAAATCAAAAAAATAAACAAACACTTTTATGGGGTTATTTAAGAGAAATCCTTTTGGTCATATACTATTTTTGAAAAAATGGTTAATTCGATTTTTTGGTGCAGCAACACACAGGCGCTATAGAGGATTTAATGAATTAAAAATTGAAGGTTCGGAGATTATCAGGAATCTACCAGATACAAATGTGCTTTTTATATCCAATCATCAAACATACTTTGCTGATGTAGTAGCTATGTTTCATGTTTTTAATGCTAGCCTAAGTGGTCGTGAGGATACCATAAAAAATGTATGTTACTTATGGCAACCGAAGATGAATATCTATTATGTAGCTGCCAAAGAAACAATGAAATCTGGTTTGTTGCCACGTATTATGGCATATGCTGGAGCGATATCCGTAGAGCGTACTTGGCGAGCAAAAGGGGTTGATGTAACAGAGAAAAAAGATGTAAACCCTAACGATACGGAGAACATAAAAATGGCGCTAAATGATGGATGGGTAATTACTTTTCCTCAAGGAACGACTAAATCTTTTAAGCCAGTTCGAAAAGGAACGGCTCACATTATAAAAGAACACCGTCCTATAGTGGTACCTATTGTAATTGATGGCTTTAGACGTTCATTTGACAAAAAGGGACTACGTATGAAAAAGAAAGGAATTCTTCAGTCTTTTATAATTAAAGAACCTTTAGAAATTGACTATGATAATGATACAATTGATGAAATTGTTGAAAAAGTTGAGTATGCTATTGAACAACATCCGTCTTTCCTAAAGGTAATTCCGTGTGAGGAAATAGAAGAGCAGGAAAAATTAAATAAGCTCCGTAGGTGGGAATATTAATTATAAAAAAAAGAGTTAGCCATGGCTAACTCTTTTTTTTATAAATCTATTTTTTTTAATTCTTTATAATTAGCATACAATCTGCGTAGCAGGATGCCGTAAAGTAATCTGTAAAATAACCAAAAAACACCAAAAAAGGCAACAGTTGTTAATACTAAAACGCCAATAGTTATAGCCATAACTTTTCCGCTATTTGTAATTTGACTCATTAAAGCACTTGTCTCGGGATTGTATAGCAAAGCAATTATATACCCGATAATCAAACTAATCAATGCCATTCCTAGATTATACCATACATAACATTGAACCGTTTTTCTTGTTCTTAAAATGGTTTTCATTAATTGTTTAGTAGATTCGGTAGTTGAAATTTGAATGTAATTTTTATAAAATAAATAGATAAAAACCAATATTACACCATAGTTTAAATAAGTAATTCCCTTCATAAAAGGAATCAATTCAACATGATCCATTTTTTTAAAATAGTCATCAGTATTAAAAAGAATACTAATGGATGTCCATAGAAGTACTTCTAAAATGCTAATAATCAAAATCCACTTTACTATAGACGAGGATCTTTTATGAATCATTTTATAAATCTCTATTTCACTTATCTGAACAAAAGAATTCTCGTTCTTTTTCCAGTCTTTTTTTAATAAATCCAGCTCTTTCATATTCCTTAAGGATTTAATATCTTTTTTAATTTCCCTTTTATTCTGTTCATTTTAACTCTCGCATTGACTTCACTAATCCCTAATGTCTCTGCAATTTCTCGGTAATCTTTGTCTTCTAGATACATAAAGACCAACGCCTTTTCAATATCACTGAGCTGATAAACCGCTTTGTACATGAGCTTAATCTGTTCTTCTTCTTCATAGTTGTAATCGACTTCTTTGATAAAGTGCTGCCGGCTCTCGTATTCAACTGTAGCGATCGATCGTTTGTTTTTTCTGTATAAAGTAATGGCAGTATTTAAGGCAACACGATACGCCCAAGTAGAAAATTTGCTATCGCCCCTAAATTTTGGAAAAGCCTTCCATAGTTGAATGGTGATTTCTTGAAACAAATCCTTATGTGCATCTTCGTTGTCAGTATACAACCTACATATCTTGTGGATTATATTCTGATTGTCCTTCAGTTGCTTTACAAAAGAATGTTCTAGATTTTCACTCATATATACGTTAGTAATCTAAATTTAGATTTTGTTACAAAGTACCGCTTTTTTATTTTCTAGCACCATGATTTGAATTACAATAAAGTCTTGTCCCGCTATCCATTGCAATCCACGCAAAAAAGCGTGGGATTTCCATTGCTATCGGGGCTATCTATACCGTCTATTTTTCATAATTGCATTTTCAGTTGCAGTAATTTAGAACAACAAACACTAAACTTTGTATATTTGAGTTTTACAAATTTGAAACAGCATTTAATTATGAATATCCCAAATTCAACTTTACCTAGAATTGTTATTATCGGTGGCGGTTTTGCAGGAATAGCGCTAGCCAAACAATTAAAAAATAAAAAGGTACAAGTAGTTTTATTGGACAAGCACAATTACCATACATTTCAACCCTTATTGTATCAAGTAGCAACAGGTGGTCTTGAAGCCGGATCTATAGCGTATCCAATTCGTAAAGTAATTCAAGAATATGATAATTTTTATTTTAGATTGACATCTGTTCAAGAAATAGACACTAAAAACAAAAAAGTAATTGCCGAAATAGGGGAGTTGAGCTATGATTACCTTGTTATTGCTACCGGTTCCAAAACGAATTATTTTGGAAATAAAGAAATAAAACGCAATAGTATGGCTATGAAAACCATACCGCAATCACTCAATATTCGTTCTCTTATTCTGGAAAATTTTGAACAAGCTGTTTTGACTACAGATGTTGCCGAAAAGAATAGCTTAATCAACTTTGTACTCGTAGGAGGTGGACCAACAGGAGTGGAACTGGCAGGCGCATTGGCCGAAATGAAAAAAGCTATTCTTCAAAAAGATTATCCCGATCTTGATATTGCAAAAATGGGAATTAACCTCATACAAAGCGGAGACCGAATCTTAAATACAATGAGTGAGAAATCATCATTGGCAGCCGAAAAATTTCTAGAAAGTTTGGGCGTTACAATTTGGAAAAATGTTCGAGTAACTAATTATGATGGACGCACCATTACCACTAATTCCGATTTAACTTTTGAAACGGCTACTGTAATCTGGACGGCAGGTGTTCAAGGAGCGCTTGTAGCGGGTCTAGATGCACAATCTCTTGTTGAGCGAGTAGAACGTATTCGGGTGAATGAATTCAATCAAGTAAAGGGTTATGACAATATATTTGCCGTAGGAGATATTGCTTCTATGGAAACGAAGGAATACCCAGAAGGACATCCCATGATGGCACAGCCTGCCATGCAGCAAGGAAAATTATTAGGAGAGAATATAATAAAGTTAATTCAGCATAAAGAGATGCAGCCTTTTGAATACAATGACAAAGGTTCTATGGCTACTATAGGTCGAAATAAGGCCGTTGTTGATTTGCCTAATTACCATTTTAGTGGTGTTTTTGCTTGGTTTGTATGGATGTTTGTACACTTGTTTTCCCTTATTGGATTCAAAAATAAAGCTGTAGTTTTCTTGAATTGGGTGTACAATTACATTCGTTTTGACCGGGAAGGTCGATTAATTATTCGTCCTTATAAAAAGAAAAGCTTTACTTCTTTTACTAGTGACGAGGTTTAGTTTTTTTAAGGTTCAAGGATTCAAGGATTCAAGGATTCAAGGATTCAAGGATTCAAGGATTCAAAGATTCAAAGATTCAAGGATTCAAGGATTCAAAGATTTCAAGTGAGAAAGGAAAGTTCATTTTTTTGTTTTCTTACTAAAGTTTTTTTTCTTTGTAATAGTTTACCATTAAATTGATGAATTTACTGTAGCTCTCCATCCCATCTTTTTGTTGATTTAATTTCAAGAAATTATCATAAAAAATATGGAATGCACTTTCAATTGGGCTTTGGTATTGTTTTCTAAAATTGCTACTTTCTTGGTAATTTTTTAAAATTCCAGGGTGAACTGTTTTTAGTAATTGTTTAAAAATTTTCTTATCTCGTATTTCCCAATTACCTAAGCAGTATCGCAGAGCAAAGCTGTACCCTGAGTATTGAAAATACAAATCTTCATTTTTTATAGAAGCCATAAATCCTATAAAATTGCATTCGCTTTCACTGGCATAGCCCATTTGGTGTGCCATTTCATGACAGGTAGTGGTAGGAAAATTATACATAGGAACTAAATCATTGACTTGTGCTTCATTTGTAAAAGGATTCAAATAACCACTAAAACCCATATAAGATAATGGCAAACTAAGTAGTGATTTCTTGGTACTTATTTGGTTAAAAGTAAAATAGTGATACTCCTTGGATAGGTTTTTATACCCATTTAAATTCTTTTGGAATGCCTGATTTTGGGTGTAGGGAAATTTTACTTTCAAACTGTCATTTTGGGCTAACTGTCTCTGTATACTATTTGTTCTAATTATTAAAGCTTTGGTGAAATCAAGTAAATCAGCATCGGTATATTCTCTTTGAATAGCCATTTTTTCAAAAAGAGGTTGACGATAATAGTTAAACGCCCAAAGGCTGTGAAACAAAAAATAAAAAACGGAAAAGAAACTTAGAATAGTCAAAATGTTATTTTTCCACTGCAATTTCCAAGATTTTCTTTTATTCCAAAACCATTTTATAATCAAAAAAATAAGAATAAAATAAATGCAATCTCCAATAGAAAATGGAATCGCTCCTAAAAAAGTCCTTAAAAATGCTGCGATACTAGGGTACAGCCCGTTACTATAGTTTTGCTCTATCCATTCTGGGTAAAAAGGAATGATTTGTAAAAAAATGATTTGAACAATTAGAAAAAAAGGTAAAATGTATTTCGGTTTCACAGGATTCATTTATAGAATGTAAATATAATTACAATATCAATTAGTACCGAAAAAGAATTTAAACTTTGTAACTTTGGACTTTAAAAATGTTAAACTTCAAACAATAATAAATGAGTCAAGAAATAAGAAATTTAGAGCCCAAAGTACTTTGGAATAAGTTTGCCGATTTGAATGCAGTTCCTCGCCCTTCAAAAAAAGAAGAAAGAGTAATCGAATTTATGAAAGACTTTGGAAAAAATCTTGGATTAGAAACTTTTGAAGATGAGATCCGTAATGTAATTATTCGTAAGCCAGCGACTCCAGGAATGGAAAATCGTAAAGCAATAGTAATGCAAGGACATTTGGATATGGTTCATCAAAAAAATGGAGATACCATTTTTGATTTCGATACTCAAGGGATTGATATGTATGTTGATGGAGACTGGGTACGTGCTAGAGGGACTACATTAGGGGCCGATAATGGACTTGGAGTTGCGGCTATAATGACGATTCTTGAAAGTACTGATATTCCACATCCAGCTATCGAAGCATTGTTTACGATAGACGAAGAAACAGGAATGACGGGTGCGTTAAATCTTAAAGGAGGGATTCTTCAAGGTCAAATTCTATTGAATTTAGATACTGAAGAAGATGACGAAATTGATATCGGTTGTGCTGGAGGTATTGATGTGACAGCTACTGCTGAATATGATGAAGAGGAAACACCAGAAGCTTCTGTTGGATATAAAATTACGGTAAAAGGTTTAAAAGGTGGGCATTCTGGAATGGATATCCACAAAGGATTAGGGAATGCTAATAAAATTATGAACCGTTTGTTATTTGATGGTTTTGATAATTTTGGTTTGCAAATTTCTGAAATACAAGGAGGAAGTTTACGTAACGCTATTCCTAGAGAAAGTGTTGCAACAGTAGTAATTGCTGAAGTGTATGATGAAGCATTTGTTTTTGATATGCAACAGATTGTAAATGATATCAAAACAGAATTAAAAACGACTGAGCCAAATCTTGAGGTTGTTTTCGAAAAATTAAAAGCAGCTCCTGCTAAAGTAATGCCTTCAATTGCTCAATTTTATTTTGTTAGAGCAATGTATGCAGCTCATAATGGGGTTTATGCTATGAGTGCTGATTTTGCTGATCTTGTGGAAACATCTAATAATATTGCAAAAGTAGTAGTAGGAGATGGGAACCTTACGGTTAAATGTTTAACACGTTCTTCAGTGGAAACGGCTAAGTTTGATTTAGCAAACGGTTTACGTTCTGCTTTTGAATTAATGGGTTGTGAAGTGGAATTTTCAGGATCTTATCCGGGTTGGACTCCTAATGCTGAATCAGAAATATTAGATGTTCTAGTTCCTATTTATGAAAAACAAAATGGAGCAAAACCAAGTGTTGTAGCGTGTCATGCAGGATTAGAATGTGGAATTCTTGGAACTAATTATCCTGAAATGGATATGATTTCTTTTGGACCAACAATCCATGGAGCGCATTCACCTGATGAAAGAGCAAGTATTTCTTCTTCTCAGAAATTCTGGAAATTTTTAGTAGAAATTTTAGCTAATATTCCGTTGAAATAAATTTCAGCCTAAATTATAAAACAAACCCTCGTTTAGTAATAAACGAGGGTTTGTTATTTAATAAGAATTAGTCTCTTTTTGGACTGTTTTTCTTTTCTCTTTTTTCGTCTTTCTTTTCTTTAGCCGTTTTTAACGGTTCTTTCTTTGCTGTTTTCTTAGCGTCTTGACTTTTTGCCATGATATGTATTTAGATTTTCGGTTATTAATTTATTTGATTGAAGTAAATGTATATAATTTATTGATTGTGTTTGAATTTTATTTTAGAAAATCGCCGTCAATGATTAATAATTCAACTCCATAAATTGAAGTAGAACGATGAGAACTTAAATCATCTGAGACAACATAAGTTCCACCTTCGGATAATGAAACTTGATTTCCAGATTCCAGTTCGCTTATAAAGCTTCCTTTTAAGCAATGTACAATATGCCCTTTTTGACACCAATGATCTGCTAGATACCCTTTAGAATAGCTCACTTTTCGAATTCGTAACCCTCCTAATTGTAAAGTTTGCCAAAACGAAGTTCCGTTTTCTCCTTTGTGTTCTGTTTTCTCTATGGTATCCCAATTAATAGTTTGAAAAGGTATATTTGACATGTTGATAGGTATATTAGGTTAAAAAAAATCCCCAACTACAAGTAATTAGGGATTGTTATTTTTTTAGTAAATGTGTTATTATTTCTTCTTTAATATTTTATACTCTTCATAGCAACCACTTATAGCGTCCATGATTTGTAAGTCATTTGCTGTTTGTATAAAGGCTTCGGAATAGTTGCAACGTTGCAAAATTTCGGCTATTTCTTTTTTTTCAACACCAAGGAGTACAGCAATAGTTTCTCTGTCAAATTTAGATTCCAATAAATTACGTACCGTATCATCTTTTTTCATTTCCTTAAGTTTTTTAAGTTCTTTGGGGTTGTTTCCAAAGAAATTATAAAGCATGTCAGCTGGATTGAAAATGGAGCCAAGAACTCTTCCAAAAGCATTTGGTGAATATTCCCCTGCTTCATAACCATGAGTTAATCCAGAAATGCTATAACGGAAGTTTTCGTTTGTTGGGATTGTTTTTGAGTCGACTTCAAGATAACCAGTTAAGTTAAATGGTCGGATAACTACTTCTTCAAGTGCAATTGCTTTTTCAGTAAGGTAGATTTTTGCTACTTTGTTTTTGATCCAGTCATTGGTTACTTTAACTCTCAATGATTGAAATCCTAAAAGAGAAAGATGTAGAGTGTCGCTTGGTTGCACATCAATTTCAAAATATCCTTGAGAATCAGTACGAGCTCCTCTTACTTTGTTGATATTGATTATGTTGACATTAATCAATGGACTTTTGGTATTATCATTATAGATATAACCAGATACTTTTTGAGATGGAGTGATAACTTGAGCTGAGCTAGTTATGGAAAGTAATATAAAAAAGAAAACTACAAAATATTTCATAAACTGATTTAAAACTTTAAAAGTAGTAAAACAGGATTAAATATTTTGTAGTTCTCAGATATAATTATCAGAAAATTAACAATAAATGTTAGTCTCTTCTTGGTCTTCTTGGTCTAGGTGAATCACCGAAACTTTCAGAACGTCTAGGTGCTCTGTCAGAAGATCCTTCTCCTCTTGGAGCTGAACTTCTTCCACCAAATCCACCTTCTCTTGGAGCAGAGTTTCTGTCGCTTCTGAAACCACCTTCTCTTGGAGCTGAATTTCTGTCGCTTCTAAAACCTCCTGAACCTTCACGTCTTGGAGCAAAATTACCTTCTCTTCTTGGAGCTGAACTTCTTCCTCCACCAAAACTTCCACCTGAACTTCTTCCATTATGGTCACGTCTTCCGCCACCGTCATTTTTAGAAATTTCAACATTGATACGACGTCCTTCTAATTGTACGTTGTTCAATACTTCCATTACTTTATCAGTATGTTCTGGATCCGTGTTAAAGAAAGAGAATCCTTCTTTTACATCTACTTTGAAAACATCATCACGACCTAAGTCAAGAGTTTCTTTCAAGTAGTCTTTTAATGACATCCAATCAAAGTTATCTCTAGAACCGATGTTCACAAAATATCTTGTTGCACCACCATTATTATTTTCTCTTGGAGCACCATCTCTATCATCGCGATCACGTCTTTCAGAACCTGAAGCTTGATTAGAAATATCTCTAGTTTTCTTGTAATAGTTGATAAAACGATTGAACTCAACAGAAACCATTTTCTTGATTAACTCTTCTTTCGTTAAGTCTTCAAGAACATTGTTTATTGCAGGAAGGTAGTTGTCAATTTCGTGATCAACTTCTACATCTTTAATTTTATTCGCTAAATGTAATAATTGGATTTCACAGATTTCAATTCCAGATGGGATTGTTTTTTCTTCGAATTTTTGCTTGATGATTCTTTCGATAGAAGAAATCTTACGCAATTCACTTTTAGTTACAATAACGATAGAAGTACCTAATTTACCAGCACGACCAGTACGACCTGAACGGTGATTATAAGTTTCTATTTCGTCAGGAAGTTGGTAGTTCACTACGTGAGTAATGTTATCAACGTCAATTCCACGTGCTGCAACATCAGTAGCTACAAGCATTTGGATTTGTCTTCCTCTAAAAGATTTCATAACACCATCACGTTGCGCTTGAGATAAATCTCCGTGCAATGCAGCAGCGCTGTATCCATCTTCAACTAATTTTTCAGCTACAGCTTGTGTGTCACGCTTAGTACGACAGAAAACTACTGAGAAAATGTCTGGATTAGCATCGGCTAAACGTTTCAAAGCTTCGTAACGGTCACGAGCATTTACAAGGTAAAACTCATGAGAAACTGTTGCAGAACCTGAATTTTTAGCTCCTACAGTAATTTCGATAGGGTCTTTCATGAATTGTTTTCCAATACGTGCTACTTCAGCAGGCATTGTTGCAGAGAACAACCATGTGTTTTTTTCGTCTGGAGTAGTTGATAAGATGTTTACGATGTCTTCGTAGAATCCCATGTTCAACATTTCATCCGCTTCGTCTAGAATACAAAAATTAATTTGAGAAATGTTTACCAAACCTCTATTAATCATATCTTGCATTCTTCCTGGAGTAGCTACAATAATTTGTGCTCCTCTCTTAATGTCTCTCGCTTGTTCCGTAATGCTAGCTCCACCGTAAACTGCTACCACATTAATACCTTTTTCGTATTTAGAGTAGTTTTTAATTTCGTTGGTAATCTGCAAACACAATTCGCGTGTTGGAGATAAAATCAATGCTTGTGTATTTCTATTGTTGGCATCAATTTTCTGAATAACTGGAAATCCAAATGCTGCCGTTTTCCCTGTCCCTGTCTGAGCCAACGCAACCATATCTGTGTCTTTTTCCAATAATAGGGGAATCGCTTTCTCCTGTACTTCGGTCGGATTCTCAAATCCTAGATCTAAAATCGCCTTCAGTAACGATTCACTCAATCCTAATTGTTCAAATTTATTCATATGTATTTTTAAAATAGGGTGCAAAATTACTGTTTATAATTCAGATAAACTAATGCTATTTTAAGTTTTAATGTTTTATTATTATTTGATTATCAGAAAGTTATATTTTGCTTTCGAGTTTTGGGGTTATGATTTATAATTATAAGAGCTATTTTTCTGCTCGAAATTTAAAATTTTGAATAAAAAATGTTGTATTTCAAACAATTATTCTTTGTTTATTAAAAAGGCAATTAATTGTTGTGTTGCTTTTCCTCTATGACTGATTTTGTTTTTTATTTCTGATGATAGTTGAGCAAAAGTTTCCTGATACCCTTCTGGTTTGAAAATGGGATCATAGCCAAATCCTTTGTCACCCCATTTTTCTTCAGTAATTTTCCCTGTAGCAATTCCTGTAAATAGTTGTTGTTTTCCATCTTTATTTAAAGTAATCACCGTTTTGAATTGTGCATTTCTATTCGATTTCCCTGATAAATCAGTCAACAGTTTATTCATATTGTCGTTTGAATCTTTTTGTTCTCCGGCATATCGGGCGGAGTACACTCCTGGAGCACCGTGTAAGGCTTCTACTTCTAGCCCTGTATCATCAGCAAAACAATCATAACCATATTTTTGAGTGACATAGTTTGCTTTTAAAATTGCATTTCCCTCAATAGTATCCGCAGTTTCAGGAATCTCTTCATGACAACCAATGTCTTCCAAACTTAGCAATTGTATTGTTGCTGGAAGTAATTGTTGAATTTCCTTTATTTTATTTTTGTTATTGGACGCGAAAACAAGCTGCATATTTTTAAACTTTATAATTTAGTAAAACAAATATACTATTATTTAAAAGGTATAGAGGTTTCTATTATTTGCGTTTTATCCTTTGTTGAAAACGAATTAGATGTAAATTTCAGTTTTTTTCTTAAAAGTCTATCTTTTTTATAATTTCTAAATAGAATGAGTTAAATTGAGGTTAAACGGTTGTCTTTTATGGATTTGAGTTTTATTTTAATGTATCTTTACTATGTGGTTTTGATTAATTACTTGTGTATTTTTAATCTTCACATAAGATAAAAAAACGCAATAGTCAGCTATACTGTTAGAAGTATGAGTTGATAATGGTAAATCAGAACTTACAACTGGAGGGCTATAGATGCCCTCCTTTTTTTTGGCATAAATAAAATGATTCTCTTTTATTTTTATTAAAAACGAGAGACATTCGTTAAGTTATCTGGAAAATAGAGATCAGATAGTTTAGTGAATTCATCTCCACGCATAAAAATAGAATTATCGACTTCATTATAACTGGATTTACCAGCTGCCGCTAAAAGTTCATTAGCCGCATGTAAAGTGTTTTTATGGAAGTAGTACACTCTTTCAGATTTGTCTGTAACAACTAATCCTTTCATTAACATTTTATCTTGGGTTGCAACACCAGTAGGGCAAGTATTGTTATTGCAACGTAATGCTTGAATACAGCCTAATGAAAACATAAAACCACGGGCACTATTGCACATGTCTGCCCCCATTGCAATTGCTCTAAGAATGGAATAGCCTGAAATAATTTTACCACTTCCTATCACGCGTATTCTATCACGGATATTTAAACTGATTAATGTTTTGTTTACAAAGATCAATGCGGGTTCAAATGGCATACCTACGCCGTCTGAAAATTCAAGAGGAGCTGCCCCTGTACCTCCTTCGGCACCATCAACCGTTATGAAATCAGGAAAACAATTTTGCAGAATCATTTCTTGACAAATTAATTCAAATTCACTGGTTTGGCCAATGCATAGTTTGAATCCAATGGGTTTTCCATTTGATAATTGACGTAGTTGGGCTATAAACTGAATCAAGCCTTCGGGGTTACTAAAAGCAGTGTGACTAGGTGGTGAAAGTATGGTGGTATGGGGTTCTACACCTCTTATTTTTGCGATTTGTTCTGTGTTTTTTGTGGCAGGTAATACACCACCATGTCCAGGTTTTGCTCCTTGAGATAGTTTTATTTCGATCATTTTCACAAAAGGATGATTGGCTTTTTCTTTGAATTTTTCAGCATCAAAATTCCCTTCATTTGTTCGACATCCAAAATATCCAGTACCTATTTGCCAAGTAACATCTCCGCCTTGTAAATGGAATTGAGTTAATCCTCCTTCTCCTGTATTGTGATAAAAGTTTCCTTTTTTAGCTCCTTTATTAAGTGCAATAATGGCATTTTCGCTTAATGAGCCAAAACTCATGGCTGAAATATTCAATAAAGAAGCGGAATAAGGTTGTTTGCAATCTGGGCCACCAACCGTTATTCTTGGGAGTTCATGATTAACTTTTGCTGGAAATATAGAATGTTTGATCCCTTCATAACTAGATTGGTTGATGTCTAATTGCGTCCCAAAAGGGGTTGTAGCATCAATATTTTTGGCTCTTTCATAGGCAAGGGAACGTTCATTTCTAGAAAAAGGTTTGCCGTCTGTTGTTCTTTCAATAAAATATTGCTGAATTTCGGGAGCTATCATTTCAAATAGATATCTAAAATATCCCAGTACAGGGAAGTTTCGTAAAATAGCATGCTTGTGTTGTAAACTATTAAGGAACCCAATAAATAAGAGTGATAATAAAACGATTGATATTACTAGACTTGTATTGAAATAGATATAGAATAGCATGGATAGTAAGAAAGCGATAGTTACAAAAACAAAAAATTTTTTTCTCATGTGAAGATGATTTTAGTGGGAGCACTAAATTAAGAAGAATATAGCTTCTTTATTGATTTATGTAAGATTTTATTGAAAAAATATCTATTTTTATTTTTCAATATATTTGCAATAAAACTAAACTATATTTTATTACGTATATTAATAAATAGTAAAGGTCAAGATATGAGATTGTATAATAATACCACAAAAAGTAAATCCAAAATATTCTTCTTTTTATTCTTCTTTTTTTTAACAAATTCTTATTCTCAATACGTATTTCATTCTAATGATTTACCTAATGTCATTTCGTTGCATAAACAGGCATCGATAATAAATGTAGGCGATAAGACTCTTGACATAGAATATATAATTTCAAACTATGATTCTTTACATCCTCAAGCATTAAAGACTAAAAATGAGGATTTAGGTTTTACAAATGATAATTACTGGGGGAAACTGCAGCTTCAAAACGATAGTGATTCTGTTTTGAATTATTACCTCGAAACGGCTCGCCCGATAACTGATGTGGTTGAATTGTTCCTTATAGACGAGTCAACGGGAGAGATTTTAAAGCAACAAAGTGGAGATAATATTCCTTTCTCAATGCGTTCTTTTGACAATCGGAAGTCGATTTTTAATATTATAATCAAACCAAAAGCGAAAATAAAAATGTTTTTGCATCTTAAAAGTGATGGTGAGGTATTAAAAATGCCTTTGATGTTATATACTTCTAGGAGTTTTATAGACATGATTTCAAATGAGCAGTTTCTATTTGGTATATTCTATGGAATATTAACAATTGCAGCAATAATTTACTTTTTCTTCTTTTTTGCATTGGGTGAAAAAACTTTTTTATATTATAGTTTATATGTAGTTTTTGTTGGTTTATTGCAGTTTTCTTTAGATGGTTTTTTCTTTAAATACATCACCCCAAATGGAGGATGGTTTTCAAATCATGCTGTTTTATTATTAGCTATTGTCGCTGCTTTTTTATCAGGTAAATACAGTGAAGTTTTCTTGAAAATAAAAGATAACAGTAAATCTTTTTATAGATTATTTAATGTTAGTTATGCTACGTTAGGGGTTTTGTTTCTTTGTACACTTTTTATTCCTGCCACTTTATCATTTTGTTATATAGCTGTAAATGTGCTGGCACTAATATTTTTGATTCTAATTGTTTGTTCCGTAATTTACCTTTATTATAAAAAAAAGAAGGTTGATTCTTTATTTACAATTGGTATATTCTTTTTAATTCTTGGGTTCACCGTTTTTATCCTGAATAACTTTGGAATGGTGCCTAATAATTTTATAACTCAAAACAGTTCGAAATTTGGAACTGGATTAGAAATAATTTTTCTTTCGCTTTCGATGTCTAATTTAATCAGAAATCTTAAAAACGAAAAAAATGAATTAAATCGCCTGGCTTTGGTTCGTTCAGAAGAAATGAATGATTTGAAATCTTATTTTTTATCGAATATAAGTCATGAATTAAGAACGCCCTTGAATGCCATAATGAATTTAATTGATTCAGTTTCAAGTGATGTGGAGGATGAAAAAATCAAAAAAAACTGTCAGGTTATAAAGTATTCTTCTCATAGTTTATTAAGCTCCGTAAATGATATTCTTGATTTTTCAAAAATTGAAAAGAACGAATTGAGATTAGAAAGTGTGCCTTTCAATCCTTTGCATACTTTGGAGCGAATTAAAGAGACCGCAGAGTTAAGATCTAAAGATAAAGGATTAGAGTTTAATTTTTCTAAGAGAGATGGTTTTCCACTTTTAGTGAAGGGAGATGAAATGCGGTTTTCGCAAATAGTAAATAATGTTATTAGTAATGCTATTAAGTTTACTTCCGAAGGCTTTGTAAATTTCGATATTGAATCTCAAATTAAACCAGATGATAAGGTGAGTTTGATTATTTCCATATCTGATTCCGGTGTTGGTATTAAAAAGGAAAAAATGGATAGTATTTTTGATTCATTCTCTCAAAATAGTATTGATAATAAAAGGAAATTTGGCGGTTTAGGATTGGGACTTTATATTGTAAAAACGTTGGTTGATATGCAAGGAGGAACTATTGTAATGAATAGTTACCCAGGTAAAGGAACCACTTGTAAAATTACGATTGATTTTGAAAGTGTGGAGCAACCAAAATTGGATGTAGTTTCGGCTGAACCTGAAGTGTATGATTTAGAGGGAAAAACAATTTTAGTGGTTGAAGACAATTCCATTAATCAAATGGTGATTAAGATGATTACTAAAAAATGGTTGAATACAAATGTTGTTTATGCGAATAATGGACAAGAGGGATTGGATGCTTTTAAAACCAATACTTTTGATATTGTTTTAATGGATCTGCAAATGCCTGTTATGGATGGTTATGAGGCAACAATTGCGATACGTAATGGTGAAATAGGTTCAGCGTATGCAAACATTCCTATCATAGCGGTAACAGCGGATGTTATGGAAGGCACCAAATTAAGAGTTACAGAAATAGGAATGAATGATTACTTAACAAAACCTATAAAAAAGGAAACGTTGTATCAGGCGATAAAAAAGCTAGTTTAACTAAAACGCAAGCGTACATATACGTGTTTAATTCCTTTCTTGTCAGAATCTCTTTCGTCAATTTCTAGAATATCAGTTAGGGATTTTAACATGGGAGTTAGTTTTGGAAAACCATAATTTCTAGGATCAAATTCAGGTTTTTTCTTAACAATGAGGTTTCCTACGTCGCCAAGGAAAGCCCAGCCACTATCATCAGCAATGTCATCAATGGAGTCTTCGATAAGATCAATTGTAGGTTCGTCAATTTTACTCAGTGGTTTTTGAGTGTTTTTCTCGGCTGCTTTTTCAGTGCTTTTTTCAATTATTTTTTTCGTTTCCGTATTTGAAACTCTTTTAGGAGTGTTTTTCTTGATTGCGCCATCCAAAACTTCAATAAATACAAATCGGTCACAGGCACTGATAAAAGGTTTTGGTGTTTTTTGTTCTCCAATTCCTATTACTTTCATACCCGATTCACGCAGGCGTATGGCTAAACGTGTAAAGTCACTATCACTAGATACAATACAAAAACCATCTAGTTTGCCGGAGTACAATAAATCCATGGCGTCAATTATCAAAGCAGAGTCAGAAGAATTTTTTCCAGAGGTATAGCTGTATTGCTGAATAGGAGTAATGGCATGTTCTAATAAAACCCCTTTCCATCCTCCAGCATTTGGACGCGTCCAGTCGGCGTAAATACGTTTGGTTGTTGGAGTTCCGTACTTCGTAATTTCTTCCATCATTCCTTTTACATTACTATAAGGAACATTATCAGCGTCAATAAGGACAGCTAGTTTTAATTCTGTTGGATTTTGTGACATCTATAATTGAGTTGAAATATTATTCAAATATACAAAGTTTATTATTGGAATCGAATTTTTAGCCCTGATAGGAACGGCATCCTTTTACTTTTTTTCTTTAAAAAAGTAAAAGATATAGTGAATAGCAGGAATAGCTACAAAAAATAAATTTACTTTCAAGACTTTTATAAAATATAAATATTTATTTTTGCAACTTCTTAAAATTAAAATTATTACTTAAATATATTATGGTAAAGGATTTATTCGAAAGAATTCAAAACAATAAAGGGCCATTAGGAAAATGGGCTTCACAAGCAGAGGGATATTTTGTTTTTCCAAAACTAGAAGGAGAATTAGGGCCTAGAATGCAGTTTGGCGGAAAAGATATTTTGAATTGGAGTTTGAATGACTACTTAGGTTTAGCGAATCACCCTGAGGTGAGACAAGCGGATACAGATGCAGCAATTCAGTTTGGTGCAGCCTATCCTATGGGAGCGAGAATGATGAGTGGACATACGAAATACCATGAACAATTAGAGGAAGAATTGGCTGCTTTTGTAATGAAAGAATCAGCTTATTTATTGAATTTTGGTTACCAAGGAATGGTGTCTATTATTGATGCTTTGGTTACTAAAAATGATATCATTGTATATGATGTTGATTCACATGCTTGTATTATTGATGGTGTACGTTTGCATATGGGGAAACGTTTTACTTATAAGCACAATGACTTAGAAAGTATGGAAAAAAACCTGCAACGTGCTACTAAAATGGCTGAAACCACTGGTGGAGGTATTTTATTTATTACTGAAGGTGTTTTTGGAATGCGTGGACAACAAGGAAAATTGAAAGAGATTGTTGCTATGAAGCAAAAATACAATTTCCGTTTACTAGTTGATGATGCACACGGTTTTGGTACTCTTGGTAAAACAGGAGCTGGAGCAGGTGAGGAGCAAGGAGTTCAAGATAATATTGATGTTTATTTTTCAACTTTTGCAAAATCAATGGCGAACATTGGTGCTTTTGTAGCTGCGGATAAAGAAATTATTGATTATTTGAAATACAATTTGCGTTCTCAAATGTTTGCAAAATCGTTACCTATGATCCAAACTCTGGGTTCATTGAAACGTTTAGAATTGTTGCGTAACCACCCAGAATTGAAAGATAAACTTTGGGAAAACGTAAATGCATTGCAAACGGGATTGCGTTCAAGAAATTTCAATATTGGTGATACAAATACCTGTATTACTCCAGTTTATCTTGAAGGAAGTGTACCTGAAGCTATGGTTATGGTAAATGATTTAAGAGAAAATTACGGTATTTTCTTATCAATTGTTATTTATCCGGTGATTCCAAAAGGGATTATCTTGTTAAGAATGATACCTACAGCATCTCATACATTATCAGATATTGATGAAACATTGGTAGCATTTGAAGCAATACGTGAAAAGTTAGAAAACGGTACTTACAAAGAAATTGCATCTAGAACTAAAGTAGATTTAGACGCTTAATTCTTTACTTTTATAATAGTATAAAAAACATCAGCAATCGCTGATGTTTTTTTTTTGGACTCATTTAATGTAAGAATTTGTACATTTATAAAAACTAAATGATTGATGAGAAAGGTAATTTTATTAAGTATTTTATTAGGGAGTGTTTTTGTTTCCTGTAAAAAAGAAAAAAAAGAGACTACAACTCTACCAGAAAAGGCTGTTGTTGATACATCCAGTTCTCAGGAATGTTATAGCGCCGTTATTAAAAAAGATACGGTTTATATGACTTTGAATATTAAGGGAGATCAACAGGTTTCAGGGAAATTAAGTTATGTTTTTTATGAAAAGGATAAAAATTTTGGAACATTGGTTGGGGAAATAAAAAAGGATACCCTTTATGCCGATTATACTTTCATGTCCGAAGGTGTAACTTCAATTCGTCAAGTTGTTTTCTTGAAAAAAGGGAATAATTATGTGGAAGGGTACGGAGCAGTTATAGATGATAATAAGGGGGAAGTAATCTTTAAAGATGTGAAAAAATTAAATTTTGATGACAGTATGGTTTTATCAAAAGTAGATTGTAAAATGTAATTCAGTGTTTGTAACCAAATATAAATAGAAAATCCATCAGTTGTGTTGATGGATTTTCTATTTATTGTTTTATTAAAGATTTTTTCGGAAAGTCTTTCTACGGCAATGAATTTCGGGTTTAAAATGTTTCCATAAGTTATGAATTGCAATATTATCTGCTAATTCCGGTGTTCTGAAACAGTTTACAATACCTTTTTCTTTGAACGTATGATAATATTCATTGAATATTATAGCGGTAACTGCTTTGTTTTGAAAATCAGGATGTACACCGATGAGGTAAAAAATCATATCCTTACTTTGCTTTTTAGCTTTTAGTAAATGGATGAATCCAAAAGGGAATAATTTACCATTTGCTTTTTGTAACGCCTTAGAAAAAGAAGGCATAACAATACTAAAAGCAACTATATTATGGTCTTTATCCTCCACAAATTTAATATATTCCGGATTGATTAAACTGATGTATTTTTTCTTAAAATATTCTTTTTGAGTATCTGAAATAGCAACAAATGAAGATAAAGAAGCGTAAGAAGCATTGAATAAATCAAACATTTTATCTACATGCGGCATAACCTCTTTAGTAGTCTTGAAATTAAGCGGACTTAATTGATACCTTCTTTTTACTAAATCATTAGCTTTTTCAAAAAATTCCGGTTTTACATTTTCAAAAGGAAATTTACTTTCTATGTATTCTTTTTCAGTTACATAACCCAATTGCTCAAAGTGTTTTGCATAATACGGGTGATTGTACCAAGTAATCATAGTTCCCAATTGGTCAAATCCCTCAGTAAGCACTCCTACTTTATCTAAATTAGAAAAACCCATTGGGCCTTCAACATGTTCTAGATTGTTTTTTCGGCCTAATTCGTATACTTTTTCAAGCAAGGCTTTAGTCACTTCGATATCATTTATAACATCAAACCAACCAAAACGGACTTTCTTTTTTTGTTGATCGTTTACTTCGCTCCAATTCACAATTGCGGCAATCCTACCTGCAATTTCATTGTTTTTATAGGCGATGTAAAAATACGCTTCGGCATTTTCGAATGCAGGATTTTTAGCTTTATCAAATGATTCTAGTTCGTCAGCAATAATGGGTGGAACCCAGAATTCGTTGTTTTTATAGAGGGAAAAAGGAAATTTGATGTAATCCGTCATTTCCTTTTTTGTAATGGCTTCTTTTATTGTAATCATTAAGAAAAATGTTTTGTTTTTAAGACGATACCACGAATATAGCTATCTTTCTAAGAATTAAAAAATACGACATAAAAAAAAGCCCAAATTAATGGGCTTTTGAGTTTGAAAATAGCTATTTATTTTATTTGACTATCGTGATATTATTATTTGTTTGACCTTGTTTTTCAACTTCCCAAACTAAAACATCATTTAACCAAACTTTTTCTAATATAACGTAAGTACCATCATTTCCATTTCCTCTTTTATATTTTGTTTTGATAATATCAGTTTCTATAGAATTCCAATGAATATAAGTAATAGGATACTCTTCGGAAGCATCGCTATTTAAAAAGACACGCATTCCTTTTCCGGTTTCGTTTTCAGACAGTATGCCAAGAAAAAAACCTTTAGGATTGTCTAGTATAGCACTGGGTGTATCATAACCATAACCAAGTTCTTTTCCAGCTATTAGGTATTTTATACTAATGTTATTTTCGGGATATTTATCTGTGTTTAAAATGTTTTCACCAGCACTATTTTTAAGGTACACATTGATATTCGCAGAAATTAAGGTAGCCTGTTTGCTTTCAACATCGTTATTGCAGGAAATATATAGTATTACGGCAGCAAGAATAAAAATTTTTTTCATAATAAATTAGATTTTAAGGTGTTATATTGTATATAATAGTACGATTGTTATTATAAGAAGAAGTTCCTGGGTTAAAATTGTTATATGCATAATATCCATTGTTCTGACCTCCCCATCCCCAATTCATATTTAAATATAATGTAGTTGTAGCAAATCCAGTACAATTTCCAAGATTGTCTCGTTCATAATATGTGTTTCTTTGATATCCGTCGCAAACCCAAGCATGTCCACTTCCAGAGGATGGAAATCTTCCTAGTAAGACAGGTTTATTAGTGTCGATATTATCAGTAATCAGAGTTGAGCTATAAGTTGTAGTATATGATGCATTCGAATATCCAAAAGTATTTTTTAAAGCAGGAACAATATTTATCGCGTATGCTCCAGAACCTTCACAGTTGTATTGCATATTTACCGATAAACCAGCATCTTTCATTAAAAGTTGAGTATCATAAGTTCCATATGTTGTGGGCATATTTGACCAATTGTAAGTATTTGGTTTTTTGAAATAGAATAGTATTTGTGCCATTGCAGTTGCTACACATCCAGTTGGTGCTTTTCCTCCAGGGTTAGAAGGGCAATCATATGGAATTAAATTATTAAAACCATTACCCCATTGGTCCCAGGATGTTTTTAGTAAAGGGCCTTTAGTAATATATAAATCTGCACAAGGAGTTGGGTCTGGATCTATTCTTCCCGTAATACTTTTTAATGGTTGGCTTGGACCAGTTTCATTGATGTCAGTTGTTATTTTTCTCCATTCTAAAGCAATGTTTTTACTCTGTTTAAGATTATGGTCTACAGTATATTGAACCTGCTCTTTTTCGCTTTCCATCCATTCGATAACTGGCTCTGGCGTTTCGGTAAGTTTTGTGTTAAATTTGCCAATATCATAAAATGCTAAAATGGGACTAATTCTATTATCTGCAGCTATTACTATAAAACCACCTTGGTTGTAATTAATCACATAAAAAGCAGTTTCGTTTTTAAGCGTTTTGTAGGTGGTAATGTCTTTAATTGTCTTTGTATTATCTACTCCTTTGCCAGCCTTAGAATTACTGTTTTTGAAAAAATATTGAGCGATATCAATAGCCGTAATTTTATTAACTTCATTAGAAGTGTATAATCTACGATCTCGATTATCGTCTTTACTACAAGAAATTAAAAAAGTAATTCCTAAAAACAATAGTAATGTTGATTTTTTCAACATTTTGACAAGTTTATAACTTGTTCTGTTCTGTTCTGTTCTGTTTTGTTTTGTTTCATTTTATATAGTTTAATTGTTATCATTAAAAAATTAAAATGTGGTATTTAAGTGTTTCAAATGTAGTTAATTATCTTAATGATAAATATATTCTAGTAAAATATTTCTTATATTTTTATTGAATTACGAAATATTATTGTGTGTTTTCTATTTCGTCTTTGCGTTTTTTATTCTTTTTCTCTACTTTCTTTTGAGACTTCGTTTTTTTATTTCCGCCTTTGTCAAGACTCATTCTAACTTCTTGATAATTGGCATCATAGCGCCAAGAAAAACCAATTCCGCCATAGAGAACGGTTGGCGTATCTTTAAAATTAGTGCTTATCGATGCGTCAATTTGCATGTCTTTATTTAATAAATAGGCTGCTCCCCCACGAACAATAGCATCGCTGTAAAAATCACTTTTAAAGCCTTGATTTTCGACAAATCCAGACCATTGATCATTGAATCCTTTGGTTAAAGTTAAAACGTAACCATAACTAGGATAATCAGTTGAAATGTAATCAGCTATAATATTAGTAACAAAAACCCAAGTACCGTCACCTAAATGATTTTGAGTGATCAGCATTATTTTTGGAGAAATACTGGCTTGATTAGTGAAAGAATACGGATTATCAGAAAAGCTGAGGTTAGCTCCAGCAAAAATAGATACGGCAGGAATCATTTGATGCCAGTCAAATTTGTGGTTGGCTTTCCAACTGTAAATGTTTACTTTTTTCTCATAATTTTTGAATGGATCGTAAATTAGATATTTTGCACCTAAAACGGTTTGCTTTAATGCTTTTTTATCGACAACACTATAAGGTGTTGTAAATTTTTCATTTTGATATTGTAAATCTGCTATTAATTCTAATTTTTCCATGAACAATCCCCATCTAAGGGTGAAATCTAAACCAAAACCTTTGGCATCATATCCAAGCAATCTGTGGTTTTCCTTAATTCCGTATAGTCCCGATTCAATTTGGAAAACTGATTTTCCTACTGCAAATGCGGACATGCTTTTGCCGGGTCTATTAGAATTTATTTGATCGGTATGCTGTCCATAATTAAAACTGGGAAGTGTAATTAGGACAAAAAGAAGGGCTGTTTTGAGTTTTGACATATTATTTTTTGGGTTTAAAAGTAATAACGCATTTCAAATGTACTATATTTTATCATTTATTTAAGAATGATATTTTAATTTTGTCCCGAAGTTTCGGGATGGATTTATTAATTTTGTAAAAAATATTATATTATGCAAACTGCCTCTTTTACAGGTTTTATAAGAACATTGTTTTACATACTTGCTTTCTATTACATATTTAAGTTTTTAGCAAAGTTATTTTTGCCTCTATTAGTTAAAAAAGTAGTGGAAAAAGCAGGGCAAAATTTTCAACAGGAACAGCAACGTTCTCAGGGTACTTCATGGAATCAATCACCAACGAATGATGAAGTAATTTATGATACTAAAAACGAAAAAAATCCTCGGGAAACTAAAAAAGTAGGAGAATATGTTGATTACGAAGAAATAGATTAAATTTGTCCTCGTTTACATACACATATTTAAAAAAATAAACTCTCGAAAATTGAAAATAGTAAATAAGTTCTATCCTCACGCGCTAGCCATTGTTGGTTTTTTAATTGTCTCACTTCTTTATTTTTATCCGGTATTACAGGGAAAACAAATTTACCAATCAGATATTGCTCAATATACTGGAATGGCTAAGGAGCAAAATGACTTTAGAGCCTCCGATCATATAGAGCCATATTGGACGAACTCTTCTTTTGGAGGGATGCCTACGTACCAATTAGGAGCTAAATATCCATATGATTTTATTGGGGCAATAGATGATGTTTTACGATTTTTACCGCGTCCTGCCGATTATTTATTTTTGTACTTTCTGGGGTTCTACGGACTGTTATTAGTTCTTAAAACGGATCCGTTAAAAGCTTTCTTTGGTGCTTTAGCTTTTGGTTTTTCTACTTATTTAATTATAATATTGGGTGTTGGTCACAATGCCAAGGCTCATGCGATTGCGTATATGCCACTTGTGATTGCTGGATTTATTTTGGTTTATAGAAAAAAATATGTTGTTGGAGGATTGCTTACTATGTTTGCAACTGCATTGGAAATAAATGCAAACCACTTTCAAATGACCTATTACTTATTAATATTCTTGTTGATACTTTCTGGTTATTTTATTTATTTGGATGTAAAAATCAAGGAGTATAATGCAATTTTAAAATCTTTAGGAGTTTTAGCCGTTGCTGGTATTTTTGCTATTGGAGCTAATGCTACCAATCTTTTAGCAACCTCTGAATATGCAAATTTTAGTATTCGTGGGAAAAGTGAACTAACATACAATCCTGATGGTTCTAAAAACACTACCAATAGTGCTATGACACGTGATTATATTACTGAATACAGTTATGGAGTTACTGAAAGTTTCAATTTGATAGCTCCAAGATTATTTGGAGGTTCTAATCATGAAGCAGTTGGGACTGATAGTAAAATGTATGAATTCATGATTAGTCAGGGCGTTCCAGAAGGGCAAGCCGCCGATTTCACAATGGGACTACCTACCTATTGGGGTGACCAGCCTATTGTTGCAGCACCTGCTTATATAGGAGTTGTTGTTTTCTTTTTAGGAATTTTAGCTTTGTTTATTGATGAACGTAAAATTAAATATGTTTTTCTTTCAGGAGCAGTTGTATCATTGTTACTTTCTTGGGGTAAAAACTTCCCGTTACTGACCAACTTTTTTATTGATTATGTACCTATGTATGATAAGTTTAGGGCTGTTTCATCAATACAAGTTATACTAGAGTTGTGTTTTCCTGTTTTAGCTATAATGGGGTTGCAATCATTCTTTAAATTAGAAAAAGAGAAACAAACTAAAGGGTTATTAGAATCAGGAACTTTAGGTTTAGGAATAATTTTGATTTTGTTTTTATGTAAAAGCATGTTTAGCTTTTCTAGCGCAAATGATGGGTATTATTTAGAAAGTTACGGACCACAATTTGTAGAGGCACTAAAAGGCGACCGAATGAGTTTGTATAGTGCGGACTTGTTGCGATCAGGTTTTTTTATTCTATTAGTAGCTGGCGTTTTATGGTTATTCATTAAAAATAAAATAGCTCAAAATACCGCTATCATTTTGGTAGGATTATTTATGGTCTCGGATTTGTTTTTTGTAGATAAAAAATATGTTTCAGCTAAAGATTTTGTTAGTGGAAGAGATGTTGAAGTTCCTTTCCATGAAAAACCTTCTGATACTCAAATTTTAAAGGACACTACGCATTACCGTGTTTTTGAGGCTGGAGATTTAATGGGAGCAAGGACTTCTTATTTTCATAAGTCAATTGGAGGGTATAGTGCTGTAAGGCCTAGAAGAGTGCAACAATTATTTGATTATCAGCTGGCTAAAAACAATTTGGATATACTGAATATGCTAAATGTAAAGTATGTCATTCAAACGGATAAGGAAGGAAAAGAATTTCCAATTGTTAATCCAGATGCCAATGGTAATGCTTGGTTTGTAAATGATGTTAAGTTGGTGAATAAAGCCAATGATGAAATGAAAATGTTGGATAAAATCGATACAAAAAGAGCCGCTATTTTCAATATTCATCTGTATGGAGATAAATTTAAAAATGCCAGATTAAAAAGAAACTTAGATACTTCAGGGACTATTAAATTAAAGGTTTACAAACCTAATTATATAAAGTATACATCTACAAATGGAAAAGAAGGTCTAGCCGTTTTCTCTGAAATTTATTATGAAAATGGTTGGAATGCCTATATTGATGGTGTTAAAACAGATCATTTTCCTGTTGATTATGTATTGAGAGCCATGATTGTACCGGGAGGAGAACATACAATTGAGTTCAAATTTGAGCCACAAGTAATTAAAACCGGAAGTATTATAACATTAATTAGTTTAGCTGGAATGTTATTATTGGTAATAGGCGGAGTTTATTTTGAAAGAAAAAATGGATCTAAGATTGTTGATTAACGATTTCAGATTTTGCAGATAGAATAATCTATTTAACTTTAAACTATAAACTTGGAAGCTGAAACTAAAAAAGTTCTAATTATAACGTACTATTGGCCACCAGCTGGAGGTCCAGGTGTGCAACGCTGGTTGAAATTTGTAAAATATTTACCAGAATTTGGAGTTCAACCCATCATTTACATTCCTGAAAACCCAACGTATCCTATTGTGGATACCGATTTAGAAAAAGAAGTTTCGGCTGCTACAGTTATTTTAAAACATAAAATTTTTGAGCCATATCAATTGGCATCTTTTTTTTCTAGATCTAAAACCAAAAAGATAAGTTCAGGGATAATTCCAAATCAAAAAAAACAGTCTTTTTTAGACAAAACGTTCCTATGGATTCGAGGTAATTTATTTATTCCTGATGCTCGTGTATTTTGGGTTAAACCGTCTGTTTCTTTTTTAGAAAAATACATTGCCGAGAATACTATTGATACTATTATTACTTCTGGACCACCACATAGTTTACATCTTATAGGATTAGAATTAAAACAAAAACTAAATTTAAAATGGATTGCTGATTTCCGTGATCCGTGGACCACTATAGGATATCATAAATCACTTCGTTTATCGAATTATGCTGCAAAAAAACATAAAGATTTGGAGTACCAGGTTTTGAATACTGCAGATACTATTATTGTTACCAGTAAAACTACAAAAGCTGAATTTCAAGCAATAACGACAAAGCCGATTGAAGTAATTACCAATGGGTATGACGTGGAAACCATAGCAAATCAGGAATTAGATACTAAGTTTAGCTTGGCTCATATTGGTTCATTCTTGTCCGAAAGAAATCCAATTATTTTATGGGAAAGTATAAAAGAATTACTGAACGAAATACCTGATTTTAAAAGACATTTAGAAATAAAATTAATTGGGGCTGTTAGTCAAGAAGTATTGGATGAAATTAAAAATTTTGATTTAGTTCCTTATTTGAAAAACTTAGGATATGTTTCACATGGGGAAGCAATTGTTCATCAAAAAAAGTCACAAGTTTTATTGCTGATTGAAATTGATTCTGAAGATACTAAGAGTATTATTCCTGGAAAATTATTCGAATATATGGTTTCTAATAGACCCATTATTGCGATTGGTCCAAAAGATTCTGATTTTGCCGAAATTATTACCAATACGAATACAGGAGTGTTCTTTAACTATTCTGAAAAAGAGAAGTTAAAAAGTGTACTTTTGGACTTTTATAATCAGTTTTTAGAAGGTAAATTAAAATCCAATGGTGTGGGTTTGCAAAAATATTCCAGAAAAAATTTGACTAAAGAATTAGTACAGCTACTTAATAAATAACATAAAGAGATTATTGGTGTCTCGCAATAGTAAAGAATGGGAATAGTATTAAATCAGTCTTTAAAGAATACAGTAATAACCTATGTTGGTTTTGGAATTGGGGCTGTAAATACAATTTACTTGTATCCTTTCTTTCTTGGGGCAACCTATTATGCACTAACTAATTATGTTCTTTCGGCTTCCAGTATTATTATGCCGCTCTTGGCTTTTGGAATGCAAAATACATTGGTGAAATTTTATTCTCAATGTAAAACAGAACAAGAAGAATCTAAATTTTTGTCTTTTACAGTATTGTTTCCACTGTTATTATCGATTCCCTTATTATTGATTGGATTGTTTTTTTATAGTGATATTTCAGAATTTTTATCAAAAGAAAATCCAATAGTAAAAGAGTATTTGTGGTTGATACCATTTACGGGTTTATGCATGGCTTATTTCGAAATATTTTATGCATGGGCTAGGGTTCATATGCATTCAGTTTTTGGTAATTTTATTAAAGAAGTTGGTTTGCGTTCGTTTTCATTATTGACATTGGTTGGAGTTTATTATAATTGGATTTCGGTTATTCAATTTGTGTATGTTACCGCAGGGATTTATTTTGTTGCATTTATTGTAACAATGCTGTATGCCTTTTACTTAAAAAAACCTAATTTTCAATTTTCCATTCCACATAATGCGAAGGAAATTATGGTCTATACTTTTTTTATTATTTTATCTGGAAGTGTAGCTACTTTACTTTTAGATATTGATAAACTAATGCTCAATCAATACATTAAAATTGAAAATATAGCTTATTATTCTGTGGCAACCTATATTGCACTAGTTATTTCTGTTCCTAGTCGTGCAATGCATCAAATTGTGTATCCAATAACTGCAAAATTAATGCACGAAGACAAGCATGAAGAAATGAATAGTTTGTACAAGAAAACGTCTATTAATTTACAAGTAGTGGGTGGGTTTGTAATGTTGTGCATTTTTGTGAACATAAGTCAACTGTATGAAATGGTTCCAAAGGAATACAGCGGTGGTATATTAGTTGTCTTTATGATTGGGTTATCCAAGTATTTTGATTTAATATTGGGGAACAATAATGCTATAATTTTCAATACAAAATACTATCGTGCCGTTTTGTTTTTAGGAGTAGTACTGGTTTTTTTAACTATTGGATTAAATATGATTTTTATTCCTATTTATGGAATTTTGGGTTCTGCTTTTGCGACTTTATTATCCATCACGTTATATAGTTTGGCAAAATTAATGTTTGTAGTAAAACGATTGCACTTGTATCCTTTTACAAACCAAACTTTATATTCAATGGCACTAACACTTGTATTATTTGTATTATTTTATTTTTGGCAATTTCCCTTTAATCCCATTATTGCAATAGGGTTAAAATCGATTCTGGTAACTATTTCATATGTTTACCTTAATTATAAATTTGTCATTTCTAACGAAATAAATCAAGTGATAAATAATCTTTTAAAAAGGTTAAAAATAAATATATAATTAGGCCCGAAATCTTGAGGATCTAAAAAATATTTTTCAGATTGATTAATTTTTTAAAAAAAGCAACTACAACTCAAATTGTAGTTGCTTTTTTTAATCCTATTTGTATCTCTTGTATCTCTCGTTAAATTAATGCTATACAGTGTTTTAGATTACTGTGAATTTTATAAACTTATAGTTTTAATTTGTAATATTTTATCTTTTTATAAGAAATACATTTGTAAATAATTAGTAAGAACAGATTCTAATGCTTTGCAAAGTTTTTTGAAATATCACTAAAAGTGGGTATTGTGGCAACTAGAAAAACTGTTTAATTTTATATCCTATTTATAAAAGGATCCGTTGACGATTTTACTAGGTAAATAAAAACAATTATAGCGATGAAAATTAATACAATTACTCCAGAAGAAAATTTTTCTAAATTCACGAAAATTTTGAAAGAAAAAATGAATAATGGTTTTACTGTAGTGGAAAGAAATGATAAATTACCTTTTGCTGTTTTATCAAAGAAGGGGAAAAAAGTGAACCATAATTTCAATTTTTTAATTTCATGTATCACTTTTGGACTGTGGTCATTGCCATGGTTTTATTTGTATTGTGTGTCTAATAAAGAAAAAGTAATATTAATTGCTATTGACGAAGATGGTAATCCATTTGAAGATAAATGCTTTAGTTAATAGTTAGTCTATAAAATAGAAAAACTCCTATACTTGTTTAATTTTAAACAGAATAGGAGTTTTTTTTGCTCAAGTGTTAAAGCTTATATTTTATCTTTTAAATATTTACCTGTAACGGATTCTTTTATTTTTACAATTTGTTCAGGTGTTCCAACTGCTAAAAGTTTCCCTCCATTTTCCCCACCTTCAGGACCTAAATCAATAATCCAATCGGCGCATTTAATTAGGTCTAGATTGTGTTCAATAACAAGTATGGAATGTCCTTTTTCAATTAAAGCATCAAAGGACGCTAATAGTTTCTTAATATCATGAAAATGCAATCCTGTCGTAGGTTCATCAAATACGAATAGTGCTCTGTCTTTTGTAGCGCCTTTTACAAGGAAAGAAGCTAGTTTTATTCGTTGTGCTTCTCCACCAGACAAAGTGGATGAGGACTGTCCTAATTGAACATATCCCAATCCTACGTCTTGTAACGGTTTTAGTTTTTGAGTAATCTTATGTTGCTGATTAGTTTCAAAGAAAGCGACAGCATCATCAATAGTCAGTGTTAGAATATCATGTATATTTTTGCCTACAAATGTTACTTCAAGGACTTCTTTTTTAAATCGTTTTCCATTACAAGTTTCACATGGTAATTGTACATCGGCCATAAATACCATTTCAACATTAATAGAACCTTCTCCTTTACAAGTTTCACAACGGCCACCATCTACGTTAAAAGAAAAATGTTTGGGTAGATACCCTCTTATTTTAGATAACTTTTCTTTGGCAAATAATTCTCTAATGTCATCGTATGCTTTGATATAGGTTACTGGATTAGAACGGGAACTTCGCCCAATTGGGTTTTGATCCACATATTCGATATGTTTTATATGTGAAAACGAACCTTTTATTTCACTAAACTGACCTGCTTTTTCACCTGCATTGTCCAGTTTTTTCTGCATCGCCGGAAACAAAATTTTCTTAATAAGCGTACTTTTTCCACTTCCAGAAACTCCCGTTATAACCGTTAATACATCCAATGGAAAAGTAACATCAATATTTTGCAAATTGTTTTCTCTCGCTCCTTTTATTTCTATAAAATTCTTAAATGGTCTTCGTTTTTTGGGAACCGCGATTTCGAGTTCGCCATTTAAATATTTAGCCGTTAAAGAAGTTGACTTCAGGATTTCGTTATAGCTTCCTTGCGCGACTAATTTACCGCCAAAGGTTCCTGCTTCTGGTCCAATATCGATAATCATATCGGCTGCTTTCATAATATCTTCATCGTGTTCCACCACAATTACAGTATTTCCCAAATCACGTAATGAAATCAATACTTTTATCAAGCGTTCTGTATCTTTTGGGTGTAACCCAATACTAGGTTCGTCCAAAATGTACATGGAACCAACCAAGCTACTTCCTAAAGAAGTGGCTAAATTAATTCGTTGCGACTCACCACCTGATAGCGTAGATGAATTTCGATTCAATGTCAAATAATCCAACCCTACTTCGGTTAAAAATGATAATCTGTTATTGATTTCCAATAACAAGCGTTTAGCAATTTGTTGATCATAAACATCTAATTTTAAATCTTTAAAAAAAGCAACTAAATGTTTAATAGGTAAATCCACTAAATCCGAAACCGTTTTATCATTTATTTTTACATAAGAGGCCTCAATTCGAAGTCGTTTTCCTTTACAAGAATGGCATTTGGTTTTACCACGGTAACGAGAAAGCATGACGCGGTTTTGAATTTTATAATTTTTTTCTTCTAGTTCTTTAAAGAAATCATTGAGTCCTTGAAAATAGGAGTTACCCGTCCAGATTAATTCTTTTTGTTCATCCGTTAATTGAAAAAATGGTTTGTGGATAGGAAAGTCAAATTTATATGCATTATTAACTAATTCGTCTCTAAACCAACTCATACTTTCCCCACGCCAAGGAAAAATAGCATTTTCAAATATTGATAAAGTGGTATTGGGTACAACCAATTCAGCATCAATTCCTATAATGTTTCCATATCCTTCACATACAGGACAAGCTCCGTAAGGATTGTTGAAACTGAATAAATGAACATTAGGCTCCAAAAAAGTTATTCCATCTAATTCAAAATTATTAGAATAAGAATATCTTTTTTCAGAGTTTAACTCCTGTAAATAGCAAATTCCTTTTCCTTCATAAAAAGCGGTTTGCACGGCATCAGCAAGACGATTAAAAAACTCTTCTTCCTCTTTAACTACAATTCTGTCAATAATAAGGGTTATATCTTTATTATCTAATGAATGCTGATCAATTTCGTCCAAACGAACCATTGTATTGTCAACTAAGATTCTTGAAAAACCTTGTTGTAACAATACCTTTAGTTTGTCTTCTAGTTTCCTACCTTCTTCTAGGTGAATGGGAGCGAGAAGCAACCATTTACTATCTAGGGTAAAATTTTGTACATCAGTAATAACATCTGTAACGGTATTTTTTTTTACTTCTTGACCAGAAATAGGGGAGAATGTTCTCCCAATTCTAGCAAAAAGCAATTTCATGTAATCATAAATTTCCGTAGAAGTTCCAACGGTAGATCGTGCATTTGTCGTATTTACTTTTTGTTCAATGGCAATAGCGGGAGCAATGCCCTTGATGTATTCTACTTTTGGCTTGTCTAATCGTCCAAGAAATTGTCTTGCATAGGAAGATAAACTTTCTACATAGCGGCGTTGTCCTTCGGCATACAAAGTATCAAAAGCCAAACTCGATTTTCCAGAACCAGAAAGTCCAGTAATAACTACCAATTTGTTTCTAGGAATTACCACATCTACACTTTTTAAATTGTGTACCTCGGCTCCTTTAATTATAATGTTTTTTTTGGGGTCTATTTTGGAAAAATCAACTTGCATAAGAAATGGTATATTTTTACAAAAGTAATCATTTTTCATTGGGGAAAAGCGGGTGAACAATTCACAAATTTTAGGAATTACAAACTTTTTGATGAAAATAATGGAATGATATTGTTATTTTAGACGGGGTTAAAAAAGCGATAGCTCTTTTGATAAATGAAAAGGAGTTAGTACACTTATAAATTGTAACAAAAAATTATTGTTATTAATACATTGGACAATAACAAAACAAGTCCATTAGATAGTGTGGCTCGACCTCTTAAAGAACTAAAGGGCTTTGAGATGATAGAATTACAACCAAATGAAACCAAAACGGTGACTTTTGTAATTAATCAAAATACAATTCAATATTATACTGCTAATTCTAAATGGGAAGCAAAGGTGGGTGATTTTAAGATTTTTATAGGAGGAAACTCCGCTACAACTTTAGAATCTAATTTTCAATATACTAATTAATACGAAATGAATAAATTTTTAATCTTATTGATAATTGGGCAATTGGGTTTTGCTCAGCAAGGCAAACGAAAATTAGTTTGGGAAGAAAATTTTTCAGGAAAATCATTAAATGAAAAAGTTTGGAACATAGAGTTAGGTAATGGTTGTCCTAATTGCGGATGGGGTAATAATGAAAGGCAATTATATACCAATGAGAACCATGAATTAATAAATGGGAATCTAGTAATTACCGCTAAAAAAGAAGGTAATAAATACACTTCTACCCGAATAACAACGAAAGACAAGAAAGAATTTTTGTATGGTTATTTTGAAGCTAGAGCTAAGTTGCCTGTTGGGCAAGGAATCTGGCCTGCATTTTGGATGCTAGGTTCTAATATAGATGAAGTAGGTTGGCCAAAATCAGGTGAGATTGATATACTTGAATACGTTGGGAAAGAACCGCAGATGGTTTATACCACTTTACATACCCAAGATAGTCATGGGAATTCTATAAATTCTAAGAAAACTAAAATTGAATGCATTGAAGATGGCTTTCATCGATTTGGTATCGATTGGACAAAAGATAAAATGGATTTTTATGTTGATGGTATCTTGATTTATACCTTTTATCCAGAAGTCAAAAATGAAGATACTTGGCCTTTTGATAAACCGTTTTATTTTCTTGTTAATCTAGCTATTGGAGGTAATTTTGGTGGACCTGAAGTTGATGACGCTATTTTTCCTAAAAAATTCATTTTAGATTATATAAAAGTGTATCAATAAATTTAAATTCATATTTAATAAAAAAGACCTGATATTAGTTAAGTAAAATCATCTCTTTTTTTATAATTAACTGTGGGACTATTGTTTAAGAAAACTGCTAATTATTATTTGAATTTTGGATGGTTAAAAAAAAAACAACAATTAGTAAGAATTTTTTATATAATGCGTTATTTTTTTCTTAACTTTAGTTGTAATTTCAAGTAAATATTTGTTAAATTTGACCAATCTATTAACACAAAACTACAATTAGCCTATACATAAAACTACTTTTTTAGAAAAATTTCGAAAAATTTTTAATTAAACTAAAAGGTAAAACTATGGCTAATTTAGAACTTCCAGACGCTTTATTGGTACAAAATTATGTATCAGGAAATGAAAATGCCTTGGCTACATTAATAAAAAGGCATGAATCAAGAATTTTTGGATTTATTTATTCCAAGATTTCTGATAGAGATATTTCTAATGATATTTTTCAGGACACTTTTATTAAAGTAATCAAAACATTAAAATCAAACTCTTACAACGAAGAAGGTAAATTCTTGCCGTGGGTAATGAGAATTTCTCATAATCTTATCATTGATCATTACAGAAAAAATAAAAAAATGCCCCTATTCAGAGAAACAGAGGAGTTTTCTATTTTTTCAATCATGTCTGATGATTCTCCCACAATTGAAAATCAATTAATTTCAGCGCAAGTTGAGCAGGACATCAGAAAATTAATAGAGGAATTACCGCTCGATCAAAAAGAAGTTTTGGTTATGAGAATGTATCAGGATATGAGCTTTAAAGAAATTTCAGAAATTACAGGCGTAAGCATAAATACCTCTTTAGGGAGAATGCGTTATGCTTTAATGAATTTGAGAAAAGTGATTGATAAACATCAAATAGTTTTAACTAATTGACAATAAATTAATAAAAGCAACGTTGTATTAGAAAACAAATAGTATAACATGGCAAAAATTTACTCTAAGAATTCATTTGTTACCACGACAATGAAGCCAAAAAAAGAAATCGTTTCTTTTTTATTGAATTATTCAAAAGCTTTGAGCATCATAAATGTAAAGAATCAAAGCTTCGAAATAATAGCTAATTAGCTTTTTAAAAGCAATATACAAGGTTAAGTTAAGATGACTTGTATGAAGTAAATTTCCCTATTTTGATTTTCAAATTGGGGAAATTTATTTTTTATAGTACGCTGCTAAAACAGATTTGCGTCCTACAGTTTTAGTAATAATGTCTTTTTCTAAATCCCATCCTCTAGCTGGCGAATATTGCCTTCCGTACCAAATAATTTGCAGGTGTAAATCATTCCAAATTTCTTCTGGAAAAATACGTTTAGCATCTTTTTCAGTCTGAACTACATTTTTACCATTAGTCAAATTCCATCGGTACATCAAGCGATGAATGTGTGTGTCTACAGGAAATGCGGGAACGCCAAAAGCTTGTGACATCACTACGCTTGCTGTTTTATGCCCTACGGCAGGTAATTCCTCCAAAAACTCAAAACTTTGTGGTACTTGGCCTCCGTGTTTGTCTATTAAAATATGAGATAAACCATGAATGCCTTTCGATTTCATTGGCGAAAGCCCACAAGGCCGAATAATTTCCTTAATTTCCTCGACTGACATTTTAATCATATCATACGGATTGTCCGCTTTAGCAAAAAGTAAAGGCGTGATTTGATTCACACGAACATCTGTACATTGTGCCGAAAGTAAAACAGCAATCAACAAAGTATAAGGATCTTTGTGATCTAACGGAATAGGAATCGTAGGGTATAATTCTTTTAACGTATTTATAACAAATGTTACACGTTCTTGCTTGGTCATTTTTGTAAATTTATATCTTGTAAAAATAGAATAATTTTTAGGATGTGCCTAATCCAGCTGTTCGTTATAAGTCCTCCTTTAAAAAACATTTTTTCTAATGTCAAATAAGGAGCTTCCTCTGGTCGCTCTTCTTGACAAGAAAAAAATAGTTTTTTTCAGTCCGGGCTTTTCACTTCCATCTGGGGCTTCAAATAAAAACGCAATAAAACTCTTAGTGAACTTTGCGGTTAAAAAAAACAAACAAAAAGAATTCATAAATAATAAAATTTTCATTCAAAGCTTAGTGAACTTAGCGAAAAATCCAAGTGATCTTAGTGGTAAAAAAAATAAAACGATGACAACATTAAAAAAAGGAGATAAAGCGCCTGCATTTTCAGCAGTAGATCAAGATGGAAAACCACATAAATTAGCCGATTATAAAGGAAAAAAGCTAGTGGTTTTCTTTTATCCAAAAGCAAGTACGCCAGGTTGTACCGCAGAAGCATGTGATTTACGCGATAATTTTTCGCGTTTTGAAGCTAATAATTATGCTTTGTTAGGTGTAAGTGCTGATGCTCAAGCCAAGCAAGCCAAGTTCAAGGAAAAATATGAACTTCCATTTCCCTTATTAGCCGATGAAGACAAATCAGTTATTGAAGCTTTTGGTGTTTGGGGACCTAAAAAATTTATGGGCAAAGAATACGATGGAATTCATAGAACCACTTTTGTAATTGATGAAAATGGAATTATTGATGAAGTAATTGAAAAAGTGAAAACGAAAGAACATGCTGATCAAATACTGAAATAAGCAGATAAAAAAAGAGCCAAGAAATAGACAGAATCGTAGTCTTTTTCTTGGCTCTTTTTTCTGGTTTTAAATTAATTACTTTCCTTTAAAACTTTATTTGGGCTGTACCCAAACAGATGATGTTCTTTAATAATTTCCGCAATACCAGAAGGGAGCATTGGTTCCCAACCTGGTTTTCCATCACTAATCATTTTAAGTACTTCACGAGAGAATACTTCCAGATTCTCAGGGTCATAATCGTCAATGTCAATCACTTTTCCGTTGAATTTAAAAAATTTATACAATTCTTTCATTCTTGGGTGTACTTTTAGTGTTTCTGATGTAACAATATCTCCATTTTCATCTAGCATAGGATATAGGAATACTTTCATATCGCGATAGAATAATTTTCCAAATGCTTCAAGTATTCCACCACTTAGATGACGGTAGTATTTTTCATCAAATATATCGACTAGATTATTTACTCCCATAGCAAGCCCCATTCGAGCTTTAGTATAGTTAGCAAAATATTCTACTACTTTATAATATTCTTGGAAATTAGAAATCATTACTGTTTGTCCTAATGAACAAAGTAATTCAGCACGATCCATAAAATCTCTTTCGTCAATTTCTCCGTCAGAACGAAGATTAGAAAGTGTAATCTCAAATACAACTAATGTATTTTCTTTTTCCACTTTATTTTCTTCAATGAACATTTTTAATGATTTCTCATACATGTCCATATTTACCTTAGTTACAGGACGGAAACTTCCTCTCAATGCTAGAATGTTCTTTTTGTATAATATGGCGGCAGGAAGAATGTTTTTACCGTTAGGGTCAAACATTACAGCATCAGTCATTCCGTTTTTCACTAATTGTAAACTCATTAAACGATTGTCAACATCAGCAAAACGAGGTCCAGAAAAATTAATGGTGTCAATTTCTAATTGGTCTTTGTCAAGGTGATCGTATAAATAACGCAACAATCGCTTAGGGTCGTTGTATTTATAAAAAGCACCATATATTAAATTTACTCCAAGAATACCCAATGTTTCTTGTTGTAACCGTGCATCCGTTTCTTTAAAACGAATATGAAGCGTAATTTCATTATAATCTTCATCAGGCTCAATTTGGTAGCGAATACCAACCCATCCATGTCCTTTGAATTGCTTTGCAAAGTCAATAGTAGCTACAGTATTAGCATAACTAAAAAACATTTTATTAGGGTGCTTTTCTCTACTTAATCGTTCTTCAATTAACTCTCCTTCAAAAGTTAACATCTTTTTTAATCGATTTTCAGTTACATAACGCCCATCATTTTCAGTGCCATATATCGCATCACTAAAGTCTTTATCGTAAGCAGACATAGCTTTAGCTATAGTTCCTGAAGAACCACCAGATCTAAAAAAGTGTCTTACCGTTTCTTGTCCAGCTCCAATTTCGGCAAAAGTTCCATATATATTTTCGTTCAAATTAATACGGAGTGCCTTATCTTTTATTGAAGGTATTTGTTCGATGACTTTGTCACCTTTTAGTTTTATTGCAGTATCCATTTTTATTTTAAATATGGCTAATAATGTACAAAGTTAATGAAATAGGTTTCTTATGAAAGATAATTAATCCTATTTTTGTAAAAAAATAAAATAGATTTGAAGGTATATTTTTTAGGCACTGGTACTTCTCAAGGAATTCCTATAATTGGGAGTAGCCATCCAGTATGTAAAAGTACTGATTATAAGGATAAAAGGTTACGTGTTTCTGTTTGGGTTTCGTGGGATTCTTATTCTTACGTTATCGATTGCGGACCCGATTTTAGACAGCAAATGCTTACTTCAAATTGTCAAAAAGTAGATGGAATCCTATTTACTCATGAACATTCGGATCATACTGCTGGTATAGACGATATTCGACCTTTTAATTTTAAACAAGGAGAAATTCCTATTTATGCACATCAAAGGGTAATTGAGAATCTAAAAAGACGATTTGATTATGTTTTTGAAACCATAAATCGGTATCCTGGCGCACCCTCTGTAAAGACAATTGAAATAATCAACGACCAACCATTTCCTATTGGTGATAAAATAGCAATTCCTATAAATGTCATGCACGGGAATCTTCAAGTTTTTGGTTTTAGAATAGACGATTTTGCTTATTTGACAGATGTTAAAACTATTGAAGATGTCGAGACTGAAAAATTAAAAGGCATAAAAGTATTAGTTATAAATGCCTTGCGAGAAGAACATCATTTTTCTCATTTCAACTTACAAGAAGCTTTAGATTTTATTGCTTTGGTTAATCCAGAAAAAGCCTATTTAACGCACATTAGTCATTTACTAGGGTTTCATGAGGATGTGCAAAAAAAATTACCTAAAAACGTCTATCTTGCTTTTGACAATTTAGAAATTACAATTTAATTAAATATAAAATGAAAAAATCATTATTGCTGTATGCCTTTATTCTTATTGCATTATTAAACGTCTATACCTACATGTTTTTAAGTAAAGAAGTAGAATATGAGCAACATAGATACGAAAAAACGACCAAAAAACTAAAAGACAGTTTGAATTCGGTAACGGCAAAATTGACTGATGCGAACTATTTTTCATTGGAAAAAAATGAAAATGCACAAAACTATTTTGATACTTCAGGTTCCGAAAAAACAATCCAGTATGAAAAGTTAATTCCTTATGTGAAAGAGAAATTGATGGATTTAAATTCAAATCCAAAAGGGAATCCTTACGTAGGACAAGATCAAATAGGGGCTAATAAATTTATAATCAACAAAGTGAAAGTGTTAAATCACAGATGGATTATCGCTGATTATAGCGATGGTGAAATTTGGGGAGAAGTTTTACTGAAGTATTTTGTAAATCAAGATGAAACGATTTCATTTGAGGTGATTCAGTCTTTATTATATCAAAAACGCTAAAAAAAAAGGTTCCAATTTTGGAACCTTTTTTTTATTCTAACAACCAATTTTTAAAATCATAGAAATTCTGAGGTGAAACCCCATGTCCTATTGGATATTCTTTATAAGTTGATTTTATATTTAAATTATCTAGAAATGGTTTAGTTTTTCTAGCCCAATCTACTGGTATTACTTGGTCTACAGTCCCATGAGAAGCAAATATTTTTAAATTGGAGAAATCGTTATTTTTATAATTTTCTTCAAAAATAGGTTCGCTTATATAACCGCTCAATGCAACCACTTTATGAATCTTTTCTGGATGTGAAAGTGCCACGGCATAACTCAATATCGCCCCTTGACTAAATCCTGTCAAGATAATATTATCCGTATCAATAGGATAGGTCGCTATTAATTCATCAATAAAAGTAGTAATTAAATCTCGGGATACTTTTGCTTGTTCGTTATCTGAAAATTTATTTTGATTTTCATCAAAATTTATTGCGTACCATGCATAGCTGCCATACTGCAAAGTATGAGGTGCTCGTGCTGAAATCACGTAATAGTCATCAGGAAGTTCAGTTGCAAAGGAGAATAAATCTTCCTCATTGCTTCCGTAACCGTGGAGTAAAAGTAATAAAGGATTTTTGTCTAATTTTATTTTGGGTTCTCTTACGAGGTATTCTAAAGATAATTTCATTTGATTAAGATATGTTTGTAAACCATTTTTGAAAAAGTTTTCCAATTAAAGGAACTGGTTTTGTTTCTCCTTTTATCGCACTGAAAATACCATAAGTCCATAAAATAGAAACAAAAATCCACATTGGAGCTGATATCATTAAACTATCAAAGTTACTTACAATAAGCCCTAATGAAATAAATGTAATTGTTAATCCTAATCCTTGACGAATATGAAAGGAGGCAAAAGTGTTTTTATCTTCAGCATTCATAGACATGGCAATAAAGACTCCAATTCCTAGAATATAACTGGTTATGGCTGTAGTTTTACCTTTTTCAACGGTGTTGTTATTCATGTTTTTATGCTAAAATTAATTGATCTTGATTTACGATACCGTACACGGTTCCTTGCATTTCTACTCCTAGAAAAGCAGAATTTTTGGATTTTGACAAAATAGATGCTTTTGTAAATGTGCTATTTTCTTCAGGTGAAAACAAGCTTAGGTTGGCTTTGGCTCCTTCGGTAACGATAGAATTTTCGATGCCAAAAGTAGTTTTTCCGGCAGTTAATTTATCTATTATTATTTCTAAAGGCAATACGGTCATTAAAGAACCAAAGGCACTTTCTAGTCCAATAGTTCCGTTTTTGGCGGCATCAAACTCCATTTTTTTATGCTCAATATCGATGGGGTTGTGGTCGGATGTAATCATGTCAATTGTACCATCTAGTATCCCTTCGATTAGTGCTTTTCGATCCTGCTCTGTTCTTAATGGTGGTGTAACTTTATGTCGTGTGTCAAAATCTTCTAGTTTTTCATCTGTTAAAACCAAATGATGCACTGCTGCACTACAGCTAACGCTTAGTCCTTTTGCTTTTGCATCTTTAATTAGTTCCACAGATTTTGCAGTTGAAATTGTGGGGATATGTAATTTTCCTCCAGTATATTCTAACAAAAATAGATTGCGGGCAATTTGTAATTCTTCCGCTAGATTTGGGATGCCTTTTAAGCCTAATCTTGTGGATACGATACCTTCATTAGCCACTCCATTTCCTTTTATTTTTTCATCTTGTGGAAAAGCAATCACTAATCCATCAAAATCTTGAACGTATTGTAAGGCTATTTTTAGTAGATTGGCATTGTCTTGGCTTTTATTGTAATCCCCAAAAGCGACTGCCCCCACTTTTTTCATATCATACAATTCAGCCATATCTTTTCCTTCGCTTCCTTTTGTTAAAGCACCAATGGGAAACAGTTGAGTTGCACTTCCAAAAGCTTTACTTTGTACAAAGTTTATTTGGGATTGATTGTCTATAATAGGGAAGGAGTTGGGTTGTAACGCAATTGCAGTAAAACCACTTTTTGCCGCTACATGTAATCCATTTGCTATTGTTTCTCTATCTTCAAAACCAGGTTCTCCTAGCGATACGCTACTGTCAAACCAGCCTTGGGAAACATGTAAATTAGCACGTTTTATTTCCTCGATATTTTCTTCATTTGGGATTGAAGTTGCTATTTTTTTTATAAAACCATCTACAATTAAAATATCTGCTTTTTTGTTATGAAAAGGACTTTGTGGGTCGATAATTTTTGCTTCTCGGATGATAAGTTTCATATGTGGATTTTATTTTTTTAATTCTTAATACATGAAATATGCTTTTTATTTCATGAATCGTATGATTGCCATTTCGCCAGCCATAAATAACAGTGCAAAGATAGCAAACCATTTCCAAATTTGATTGTCTGTTCGCTCTGTTTGTAAAGTGTCAAAAACAGTTGCAATTGAATCGAGTGTTTTATAGTCTGTTACTGCATTTTCATTGCTATTTTCTAAGTTGCTTTCGCTTCTATTGTAGTTAAAACTAATGTTTTCTAGCGCTTCTTTTTGGTTGTAAATTTCAAAATTCCCTGCTTGTGTGGGATAATCATTAAAAATTAATTTTACTTTATTGTTCAGTATTTGTTGGATGGGAATGAATTGTTCCGTTTTATTTTTTACACTTAAAACGGCATCTTTAGATAATAATACATCTACCAAAAAAGGATTTTCATTCCCAATAGTTAATGCAATAATTCCATCATTATGATTACTTACTGCCATTTTATAAAAGGTAGGAACAATTAATGGCGATTGTTGAAAATTTGAATTTTCGGTATTAATTGGTGCCGAAAAAACGTAAACGGTTGAATTAACATTGGGTAACGAAGTCAAAAATGAGCTCTGGTCTTCATAATATAGCGCTCCAGAGTTTACTCCTGAAATTTCAAATGAACTATTCGTTTTTGGATATTGAAAATTGGTAATTTTATTTTCAAAAACACCATTGAATAAAGGGTGTTCAAAATTAATTTTGGTGATTCGTTTTTCAAAATTTTCTAAAGAGTTGAATTGTAGTTTTCCAAAAATATTCAGGAAAGGATTGATGTTACTCAAAGATGATTTTCCTGACGGAATCACGATTAAATTAGCTCCTTTTTCTACTACTGATTTTAATGTGGTTTGTAATGCTTGAGGAATTTCATCTAGTTCATTTAAAATGATAACATCTTGTTTCTCTATTTCATTGTAATCCAATGAAGAAATTGTAGTTGCATTGAAATCAAACTCCTCATTTGTGAAAATCCGACTTAGAAAAGTGTTTTTTTGAAGGTCTCCAATACTAAGTGCTTTTACTTTTTTAGTTTTTGAAATACTAAAATATAAAACATTGTCATACCCCAAACCATTATCAGTAATACTTACATAACCGTGAAAAACTTGTTTTGGAATAGTAAAATGAACTATTTTCTGTTTCGTTTCAAAATTGACTAGCGTTTTTGCAATCAATTTGTTTTGGTTGTAAATAGCTATTGGAACTTCTTTTTCGCTTTGTCCGTAGCTCGATAGTTTTACTTCAATTTCATAGAAATTTTCTAATGTTTCACTGATATAAACACTGTCGATTGCTACGTTATTTTTTTGTTCTGCTTTTGGAATTATAAAATACGGATTTTCATTTTCATTAATGCCTTTTAATTGTTTTTTATCAATACCTACGGCATCAGTAATGATGATAATGTCTTTTTTGAAAATGGACTTATGTGATTTTACTTTTGCAATTAAATTGTCTAATTGAAACGGAATAGCGCTATATTCAAGATTTTGTAATGTATTTTGAATTTCTTTAATATCAGTATTCCAATAACTTTCGGAATTGGTGAGCAAAGAAAAACGGGTATTTTCGGGTGTGTTTTCAAGTAATTCCTGTACAGAGCGTTTTAAGAGTTCTCCTTTTTTTCCTTTGGCTTGCATACTAAAGGAATTATCCAGAATGATATACAATTCATTTGAAGCATTCTTATTGTCTTTGGCTAAAAAAAAGGGCTGAGCAAATGCAATAATAATAGAAGCTAATAGAAGTAAACGACAGCAAAGGAGCAACCATTTTTTTATTTTAGAACTTTTCCTAGTTTGTATAGATAAAGCTTTTAAGAACTGAACATTAGTAAAGTATTCTTTTTTGAACCGTCTTAATTGAAATAAATGAACCAAAATTGGTACAATCAGTAAGAAAAGAAAGTATAAAATTTCGGGATGTTTGTACTGCATTCGGTTTTTAGTTTACTTCATTGGATTCTATTTCTTTTGAAGTGAAATGGATATTAGTAGTCAAAAATACAAATTTGTAGACAGTTTTTATAGATGTTGTTATAATTTTTAAAAGCATTAAACAATTAAGGTTAATTATGTATTTTAGCTTTCTTAAAAAACACACAATTATGAAAAATAAGGTTTTAATTCTTTTTTTATTTTCAATATTAACGGCATTTCAAGCTCAAAGTCAAAAGCTTAATTTACTTATAGGTACCTATACTAACAGTTGTGAAAGCAAGGGGATATATGTTTATAATTTTGATACCACTACAGCTGATTTTAGTTTTAAAAACGTTGCTGAAAACAGTATAAACCCAAGTTATTTGACCGTTTCAAAGGATAATAATTATGTTTATTCAGTAAATGAAAATGGACCAGAAAGTACGGTTAGTTCTTATAGCTACATTCCATCTAGCGGTAAATTAGATTTAATTAATAGACTAAGTTCAAAAGGAGCTGATCCTTGTTATATTATCAATGACGATAAAAATGTTATTGTTGCTAATTATTCTGGTGGGAACATTTCGGTTTTTCAAAAAAACAGTGATGGAAGTCTTGCCGAAGCTAAGCAAGTAATTCAACATTATGGAAAGGGAGCTGATGTACAAAGACAACAAGGACCACACGTACATATGGTGCATTTTTCTCCTGATAAAAAGTTTGTTTTGTCAAATGATTTAGGTCTTGATAAAGTATATTCTTATGCATACGATCCCAATACAAATGAGGAAGCCTTGAAAGTATGCGATAGTGTAGCTGTTAAAGCGGGAAGCGGGCCAAGACATCTAACTTTTAGTAAAGATGGTAAATTTGTGTATCTAGTGCAGGAAATGGATGCAAGCTTGACTACTTTTAAATATTCAAACGGAAAATTAAAAAAAGTGGCAGAAACTACTATTTTACCTAAAGGTTTTAAAGGAACTTTTGGTTCTGCGGATATTCATATTTCACCTGACGGGAAATTTTTATATGCTTCAAATAGAGGGGAAGCAAATGATATTTCGATATTTGAAATTAGTAAAAACGGGAAATTAAAATCAAAAGGACAAACGAGTACATTAGGTAAAGGGCCAAGAAATTTTGTTATTGATCCTACAGGAAATTATCTTTTGGTAGGCCACCAATACACGAACAATGTTGTTATTTTTAAAAGAGATCAACTAACTGGTGCATTAACAGATACAGGAAAAAGAATTGAATTATGTTCTCCAGTTTGTTTAGTGTTTACTGAAAATTAGAGAGGGTTTTAAATTAAAAAGGCTTAAAAATGAAATTCATTTTTAAGCCTTTTTTTATGCTATTTGTTTTTGTCTTTTCGTTTTTTATCTCTTGTTTTAAGCATATTTCGATTGACAGATCCATGTGTTTTTTTCTTGGTTACCCCCGGTCCACCTAAATTGACTTTCTTGTTCTTTTTACTTTTCTCTTGAAATGCACCATCGCCTTCCAGTTTTTTCTTTTTCATCAAAAACTTAATCGGCTGTCTGTCTTTTTCAGGTTCAATTAATTTAGATGAAACTTCAACTGCTTCAGGGAAAGGCTCAGCATTTAATTCCATATTCATTAACACCTCAATCTCCACTTTATACTCTTCTTCACGGGGCGCAACAAAACTAATTGCAGTACCTGTTTTATCAGCACGACCTGTTCTACCTATTCTGTGCATGTATAATTCTGGCATCTCTGGCATCTCGAAGTTAATAACGTGTGTAATATTCGAAATATCCAATCCTCTAGCCATAATATCCGTTGTAATAAGACCGCGAAGATTTCCTTCTTGGAACGAAGCCATAGTGCTCAAACGATAGTTTTGAGATTTATTAGAGTGGATTACTCCAAATTGTCCTTCAAAATCTTCTTCGATACGTTCATGAACCATATCGGATATTTTCTTGTTATTTACGAAAACCAGCACACGACTCATGTCTTCATTTTCTTGTAACAAGTGTTTTAATAGATTTATTTTGGTGTTAAAGTTAGGTGCATTATACGTTATTTGTGTAATGTTTTCTAATGGAGTTCCTGATGCAGAAAGAGTAACTTCTTCTGGGTAATCAAAATAATCATTCAAAATAGCATCTACTTCATCCGTCATGGTTGCTGAAAAGAGAATGTTTTGACGTTTTTTTGGCATCATAGCCAAAATAGCTGTCAACTGCGTACGGAAACCTAAATTCAGCATTTCATCGAACTCATCAATAACCAGCTTTTGCATTTCTTCAAAACGAATTACATTATCTAGCGTTAAATCCATGATTCTTCCTGGAGTTCCTACTAGAATGTCGCAACCTTGATAAATAGCTGTTTTTTGGGTATTGATATTTACACCACCAAAAATACCAATAGTACGAACTGACATGTATTTGGTCAATTTTTCTACTTCTTCTGCCACTTGAACTACAAGTTCACGAGTAGGGACAAGGATTACTATTTTTGGAGTATGTCCTGGAATAAATTTATATAATTTTAATAAGGGTAATAAATAGGCAAAAGTCTTACCAGTTCCTGTTTGGGCAATTCCCATCATATCACGACCTGACATTATCACAGAAAAAGTTTTTTCCTGAATAGGAGTTGGGGATGTAAAACCTAAATCGTCTATTGCTTTTTGGACTGATTTGGGTAGATTTAATTGCTCGAAAGTGGTCATAAAACGTATATTTTGTGCAAAGATACGTTTTTTGAGTGTAAAGATGCTAATTGTGCAAAATCTGCTGTTTTATCTAAACCTTAAATCCCATGAAACTGCTAGTGAATAGATCCAGAAATAATTTCCTTGATCAAAACTAATTTCTTGATGTGCGACACCAAACTGAGTTCCCCAAGCATTTTGTTTGTTTTTAGAAGTAAAATTATAGCTTAAATTTAATTTTTGAGATTTAAGATCTACAATAGCTGTTTCATTTCCACTAAAATTAAATTGATTTATTTCTGGGGAAAATCCCATTCCAAAAGAGAAGCCGAGGTAATTGTCAGCATCAGAACGGTATTTTCGATACGTAAAAGTCCCTGATGTACTGGTTCCATTATCACCCGGAGTAAAATACGGGCGAAAAGACAAATAACTATTCCCAGTATACCAACCTATGGAGCCCGTATAAATGTTAGTGGTAGTTGTATATTTTAAAGAGCGGAATCCAAGAGAAACTTCAAGACTTTTTGGCAATGATTTATACAATTCGGCTCCATATCGTAAATCAGGAAAAAGAAACGTATTTGCAAAACCTATATTTAAATAAGCATATAATCCTTTGGTAATTTTTGGATATAGATCAAATTCAATTTGAGTTCCGTTTTCATTGAATCTTCTATTGAAATTTAGTTTTCCTATAATACTACCGTACTTAGTTTGGCGACTGTAATTTAAAGTATAATACTGCATCGGATCAAAAACTTCCGAATAGATATCGACTTCAGCTTTGATTCCGATCGTGTTTTTTCTTAGAGTTGTACTTAAACTCGATTTGTACTCTTTTGCTTTTTGATCTTCAGGGTTCTTGTTTAATATTGATTCTAAAGTATTTAATGCTTCTAATGGTTTATTTGTTTTTTCTTCGGCACTCGCTTTTAGGTATAATATTTCGGCATCATCAGGGAAGTTTTTCAATGCTTCGGTTGTCATTTCTAAAGCAGTATAGGGTTTGTCTCCCCATATTTCATTTTTAATTGCAGCAATCCATGTACTTTTATTTTGTGGATCTTTCTCTAAAACATAGGCAAATTCCTTTCGCGCTTTTTTATAATCACCATCCCAAGAATAGGTTGTGGCTAAGAAAGAACGAATATCATGATAATCTGGATATTTAGTTAAAATATGGGACAAAGTATCTTGTGCCTGCTTGCGTTGCTTATTGAAAGCCATATTACGAGCAGTTTCAAAAGAAGTATCTGGATTGCCATTGTATTTCTCTTCTTGCCCATACATTTGAAAAATCATTGTAAAACAAAGTACAAATGTTAGTTTGGCTATTTTTTTTGTAATCATTTTACAAAGGATTTTTTAATTTTAAATAATTCTGTTTCTTTTGGGTGCTTTTTTATAACACTGTCAATAATTTTATTTGCTATTAGCGAGTTATTTGTTCGGAAATAGGCTTGCGCTAATTTCACTCCCAGTTCTGGTGTTTCCACTTTGTTTTTTAGTCCTTTTTTTCCAGTAACGATTCCTTTTTCGTTTTGATTTGACCACCAATACATATCCATTAAAGCAAGGTAGCTGTCATTGTAATAGGGAGTTCTTTTTATTACTTCAAGAAATTCGGTTTCTGCTTTTGCATAATTTTTATCCCATGCTAAAGTTCTACCTTTTAATGTTCGTACGTCTGCATAATTTGGAAACTCATTTAATATGTAATTACAAAGTAATCTGGCTTTATCGCGCTCTTTGTTAAATGCAAAGTCGCGTGCAAGGAAGAATATTTCGTCATAGGTCAATCCTTTAGTTAATTTTTTGATTGTAGCAAGATCTGTTTTCGAAAATTCAAAAGCAGGTTTTGTATATATATTAATTGAGTTAGGTATTATTTTGTTTTTTTGAGTTAGATATGCATTAAGTTTTTTTGCGGCATTCAAAGTGTCAGTTATTGCTTTCAGCATTGCGGCGTCGTTTACTTTTGCAATGTCAAAATTTTCATTGATTTTGAATAAGTCACCATTTGAAAGTAAATAGTCTTTATAAATCATTTCATTTATACTTCCTTTATTTTGCATTATAGGAATAGTGTGAATGTTTCTGAATTTTCTTACCGTATCTAAGCCTGTACTCATCCAAGCTGTTTTCTCCATTTTATTCATTTTGTAATTATTCATTAAAAATGAAACTAAACTGGGTGTTATATCCCAGTGTGATGAAACAGATTTAAATGTTTGTGGTTTTTTCAATAACGGACTATAGATATACAATGGCACGTGAAAGCGACATAGTTTGTCTTTTTGAGCTATTGGGATTAATCGGTGATCACCTGTAATTACAAAAATGGTATTCTTAAACTCAGGTCTTTTGGAATAAGATTCAATGAAATTTTTAATAGAATTATCAGTATATAATAAACATGCAAATATATCTTTATAGGTGTTAACCTCCGATTTTGTTAATTCAAGTGTTTTATTTGTATTGATTATATCATCTACTTTTTTTAAATATTCTTTTTTAGCTGGAAAATCAAACGGTTCATGATTGGTTAGTGTCATGATCACATCCAGCCTTGGGAGTTTTTTAGAATCTAATTCGGATAATGTTTTTTTGAATATTTCGCCATCAGGATACCCCCATGAAAAACCACCAGAATTTTCTTTTGTTTTAACATAACCTGGACCAAATTTATTTATATCAATGACATTTTCGATTCCGTTGTATTCTAAAAAATTTATTTTTCTGTCAAAACTGGATTCATCACCACAATAAAATGAGGTAGTGTATTCATTTGCTTTTAAAATACTGACGAGAGAAATATTAGAAGGCAATGGGTTCATTTCTAAAAATCCTTTTTCGCCATATGGCAGAGACCCTAATATTGAAGGTAAGGCGCCAAAAGTTCTTCCTGCATTACTAACGAAATTTTCCCAATAAAGTGATTTTGGAATTAAGGAATCTAAATAAGGAGTAAAGCCTCGATAGGCATTTTTACCAATAAATTCATCACCTAGTCCTTCAACTATGATCATTACAATATTTGGTTTTTCCTCATGAATTTCAAAAAAAGGGGCTAATACATCCGGAGATGATTCAAATGGTTGCACTAACGGATACTCTTTTTTGTAAAATAGATTATCAGCATTAAACGCATTTTTATCTGATTGAAAACGAAAGATATCAGTTGCAAAGAAGGACAACTTATTTTGATAAGTAGAATCAGAAGCTTCAGAAATTCCCAATTTTAAACCTCCTAAGATAAGTATTGAAATTCCTGAAATGATATAAATAATTTTTGGATTACCATAGCTTACCAATAGGTTATTAATACCTAAATAAAGAAGTGGAAAAATAATAAAAGGAATAAAGTATAAATAAGATAATGATTCGGATGCAGTTACAGTAGTGTACATGTCACTATAGGAATATCCTAAAATATCTGCACCTAAATTTACTAGCGTGGTAAGGTTGTATTTAACCAATGCAAATTGACCAATAATCAGTAAAGAAAAAATGATTTTGATTACAATAACACTCCATGGTTTTCTAACATAATAAAAGAGCATATATACTGGAAAAAAGAATACTCCAATCAACAATGCTATTCCAAAATCATTGAGTAATTTATAGAACAACATTGTTGTTGTGTTTGTAATGTTTATTCCGTTAGTTGCCTTAGTATATATTTCAAATGCAGTAATAAACCAAAAAGCGATTACCAATGAAATTGTTAAATAAATATAAGGGAAACAATTATTTAAAAACGACTTAATCTTCATATTTTACTATCTCTATTTATTTAGGTAATTTAATCATTTGTCATTCCTTTTCTAGTCATTTCTCCCCATTTTATTTTTTTGTTAAAATAGTAATCAAAATTACCTTTAATTGCTGCATATAGAATAAAGGGATGATTTGTGAAAGGCTCTAAAAAGGCTGTGCTGATTAATTGTAAACCAATTCCTTTTTTCTTATACTGGTGGTAAGTAAGCTCTTCAGAAATGATAGTAATAATCGAAAAGAATACAGTAAATAAATAAGATAGTACAATGAATGCTATTGCATAATCCCATTTTACATTATGATTTAGTAAAAGAAATAAAAAATAGAATAAACCCATAATTTCAATTACTGGAGCTAGTCTTTCATAAATTAACCAATAAGGATAGCTAATGGTTCCTAATGCATTGTATTTACGGTTAAAACCAATTTTACGATGTTTTTTTAATGTTTCAATGGTTCCTCGGGTCCATCTATTTCTTTGTGAAATAAAGATTTTATAATTATCCGGCGCTTCAGTCCAACAAAGTGGATCTGGAATATAGGCTACTTTATATTTTATTTTTTGCTCTTCCATATGTCTTCTCATTCTCACAATGATTTCCATATCTTCTCCAACAGTTTTGGTGTCGTAACCTCCCACCTCAATAGCTATTTTTTTATCAAATAAACCAAAGGCGCCCGAAATAACTAATAAACCATTCAATTTACTCCATGCCATTCTACCTAATAAAAAAGCTCTTAGATATTCTAAAATTTGCCCTCTTACTATTAAATTTTTAGGCAAGTTCACATCTAGTAATTTACCGTCTTTTATGATGCATGAATTTGCAATTCGGATAACTCCTCCCGCAGCAATTACCTTTTCATCCGTAGATTCTAGAAAGGGTTTAATCATTTTTTGTAAGGATTCCTCTAGTAATAAACAATCGACATCAATACATGCTACATATTTATTAGGGCTAATGTTTAGTCCAGTATTCAATGCATCTGCTTTTCCACCATTTTCTTTATCAACTACAATCAATTTTTCAAAAGCAGGGTTAGTGGATTTAAAGACTCCTTTTCTAAGCGGTTTTGTTGGGATTTGGTTATTGATAAGGTAGTCTACTTTAACTAAGTCATACGCTTTAATAAGTTTTTCAAGACTATCATCTTTACTTCCGTCATTTACTATGATTACATCGTAATTTACATAATGGTTTGATAATAAAGAGCGTACGTTTTCTACAATGTTTAAAGTTTCATTATAGGCAGGTGCAATAATTGAAATGGAAGGAGAAATTGAGGATGATAATATTTCTTTATAATTAACAAAGCTATTTTTTTTCATATATTCTATTGTCTCAATTGCTGAAATTGCGGCTAATATGATATAGGATAGAATTGCAGTAAGTGCAAAACCAAAAAATAGGTATTGAATTAAATCTATTATCATTTGGGTAGTTTTTTAGTATAATTAACTGGCTTTAATTAAATTGATACTTTCTGAAAATTCTTTATCTGTAGTAATTATTTTAAATGTATTGGATTCATTATCAACATTAATTACTTTCAATATTTTCATTACAGATACTTTTATATAAAAGTTTTCATGATTAATAAATTGTGAAATGAAAGAAATATCGCTAGTGTCATACATGCTTTCCAACATTTTAAAGAAGGCAATCTGTTCCTCTATATCACGTTGATCAAAATCATTTTTTAATATTGCGACCGCTTCAATAACTCCCATGTTGGAAAGTACATCAATTGCTTCTATTCTAACCTGCATTTCTGAATGATTCAGAAGTTTTATAATTACATCTTTGGCTTCAAACTGATTGTAAATTTTGGCTAGTTTTAAAGCAAAAAGAACAACGGTACTATTACTTGATTCTAACCATTCATTTATATCTGGTATTTTTTGGTCTTCAAAATTTTGAAGAATTTCTAATAATTGAATTTGGTCCCACTCTGATAATGGAGTTTTTAATACATTTAGAAAATCAAGTCCTTCAAAATGGAATAATTTTACTAAATACATTTGGATTTCTTTACGCACTTCTTTTTTTGGATGATTTATTAAAAGAATTACGTCGTCATGCACATCTTTAATTCCAAATTGGGTAAGCTCTTTAATTGCTTTTGCAATTATATTCCATTTTTTATGTTTCAGTTTTGATGAGGAATAATTAATAAGTCCTGTTTGGTAATATAGTTTCTGGATGTCATTAGCTGTTTCACCTGAAATTTCGCTTCTCAATTTCAACAAGGTCGAGATGATTAGTTTTCTTTTTAAACTATCTTCTGAACTTTTTTTCAAATAATTAATAATTTTTTGTTGTTCAGGACTCACTTCCTCTTCTTCATTACCCGAATATAAATATTCTATTAAATCAGCTTCATATTTTTTTTCATATACTTTTTGGATTCTTTCTTTAGTCCTTAGACGACTTCTTAAGTGTTTTAAATAGAATGTTAAACTAATTATTGTAAATGTAAATACAGCACTCAAAGCCCAAGACAATTGAATAATTGTAGGGGCATATTTTAGATAGTCGACAATATATTGAAATATATTTACCATATTTTGTTTACCAATTTTTTTCTATCGTAATAATCTTTTTATTCTTATACTTAATTCATTTGGGCTGAATGGCTTACTCATAAAATCAGTTGCACCTAAATTAAATGCTTTGAGAACCATTTCTTCCTGACCTGCTGATGAAAACACAATGATTGGCGTTATGTATTCTAATTTGTTTCTTACGTGACTTATTACTTCTAATCCGCTTACAAATGGCATCATTATATCAGTAAGAATTAGATCAGGGCTGTGTTCTTCTATTATTTCAATTGCTTGTTTTCCATTAATGGCCATGAAAAGTTTATACCCTTCTTTCTCTAATTTGAATTTGAGCAATAATGAGAGGATTGAATTATCTTCTGCCAAAAGAATTTTTTTTGATTCACTCATTGTTTGACTTTTTTTAATTTTTTTATAATTGAAATTCAGTTGTGTTATTTTGTTTAATCTAGATTTTCTTCTTTTAAAGTCTTTTCTTATTTAATTAAACCAAATTTAATATAAATCTTCGTTCCGCCCATCGATTAAATGCTAAAAACATCGATTAAAGGCATTAATTTGTGAATATGAAAGTGAAAGACTACTTTTTTTAATGTTAAATCTTATTTAAAAATTTAGAAAATAGCTCTTTGAGGGATATATTTAAATTCTTTTTGTTTAGTTATTTTAAATATACTAGTGTATAAATTAAAAACCTTCAAAAACCCCTAGACCAAACAGGGCAAAATCGTATTTTACGGGGTCCTTTGGATCTAATTTTCGGAGTTGTAGATCTAATTCGGCAAGTGCCTTTCCATCATTTTGTTTTCGAGATAATAAACCCAGTTTTCGAGCTACATTGCCTGAATGAACATCAAGAGGACAGGATAGGGAAGAGGGTGAAATATTTTTCCATATTCCTAAGTCAACTCCTTTGTTGTCTTGGCGTACCATCCATCTTAAATACATGTTGATGCGTTTTGCAGCTGAATTGTTCATTGGATCCGAAACATGTTTTTGTGTTCGGTATTGATGTGGAATTTCAAAAAATATTTTTTTGAATTCTGAAATGGATAGTTGCATAGTTTCTAAATCTTGGTTATTAGTAAATACGCATTCTAATCCATTATGGTTTTGATAAATGTTTTTTAAACTTTTAATGAAGAATGTAAAATCTTGTCCGTTGAAGGTTCTGTGTACAAATGATTCCAGTTGTTCTAGATTAGTTTCAGTATGGGACATTATAAAATCGTAGGGGGCATTCCCCATTAAATCCATCATCTTGTGGGAGTTTTTGATGATCATTTTACGATTTCCCCAAGCAATTGTGGCACTTAAAAAGCCTGCAATTTCAATATCTTCTTTTTGGGTAAAAAGATGTGGGATCTGAACGGGATCACTATCGATAAAGTCGAGTGTATTGTATTGTATCACTTTCTCATCAAGAAATGATTTGAGTTCAGATGGATTCATTTTTGTTTAAAGTTTAAAGTTTAATGTTTAAAATGTTTCGTCATTTTTAATGAACTTTAAACTGTTTTAGTTACTAATCATACCGTCAATCATAATTAATTTTCTGTCGGCCATATTGGCTAAATCTTCGTTATGTGTGACTATTACAAATGTTTGTCCAAATTCATCACGCAATTTAAAAAATAACTGATGTAAGTTCTCTGCTGATGCTGTATCAAGATTCCCCGAAGGTTCATCTGCAAAAATGACCGCTGGTTTATTTATTAACGCTCTTGCTACTGCTACTCGTTGTTGTTCTCCACCCGAAAGCTCATTGGGTTTGTGATTCATTCTATGAGAAAGACCTAGATAAGTTAATAATTTTTCGGCCTCAATCTCAGTTTCTTTTTTCGGTTTATTAGCTATAAAGGCAGGAATACATACATTTTCTAAGGCAGTAAATTCAGGCAATAGCTGATGGAATTGAAAAATAAAGCCCAGATTTAGATTCCTAAATTTGGATAAATTTTTATCTTTCATGGTCAAAATATCTTCATTATTGATACGAAGAACAATTTCATTTTCTGTTGAAGGTCTATCTAATGTTCCTAAAATCTGTAAAAGAGTAGTTTTACCTGCTCCTGATGCCCCTACAATAGATACGATTTCTCCCTTTTTTATATGTAAGTCAACTCCTTTTAAAACATGAAGTTCATCGTAATATTTATGTAAATTTTTTGCTTGTATCATTTTAACCAGTTTGTACAAAGAAACAAAGATTTTAATGATTATTGGTATAATTTTAATCCCACAAACTATAAATTTTAGTTAATGAAAAAGAAAGAAGTCTATTAAATAGGTTAAATTTGGATAGTCATAAATAGAATTTAAATTAAGAATTTATAAAATGGAATTACGAAATACAATGGAGAAAGCTACATTTGCTGGAGGTTGCTTTTGGTGTACTGAAGCAGTGTTTTTAGAATTAAAGGGAGTGAAAAGCGTTGGTTCGGGGTATATTGGAGGACATACTTTAAATCCTACTTATGCTGAAATTTGTAATGGAGATACAGGACATGCTGAAGCCATAGAAATTGCTTTTGATCCCAATGAGATTTCTTTTGGCGAATTATTAGAGGTGTTTTTTGCAACTCATGATCCTACAACATTAAACCGTCAAGGGAATGATATTGGGACGCAATATAGAAGTGAAATATTTTATCACAGCGAAATGCAAAAAGAGATTTCGAAAGCCTATATTTCGTTAATGACTGAAGAAAATACTTTTGATGCTCCTATTGTTACGCAAATCTCACCAGTATCTACGTTTTATAAGGCAGAAGAATATCATAATGATTACTACAATCAGAATAAATTGCAGGGGTATTGCTCTTATGTAATCACTCCTAAAATCGAAAAGCTAAAAAAAGTCTTTAAAGATAAACTCAAATAAGAAACCTATTATTAATTTTCTTGAAACGAATTATTAAAGTAATGGAATATGGATACACCAGTTTTAGCAGCTAATAATAAAACTAAGAATTTAATACTTGGGATACTCTTTGATGGAATAGGTATGCTGTCGTTTACGGTGCCTATGATTGGGGAGTTTTCTGATGTTATTTGGGCGCCAATTGCAGGTTTTTTAATGACTCATATGTATAAAGGAACTGTGGGAAAGGTAGCGGGTGTGATCGCCTTTTTGGAAGAGATTATTCCCTTTACCGATATTATTCCAAGTTTTACCTTGACCTGGATTTATAATTATTGGATTAAAAAAAGAGAGTGAATTAATCTTTAAATAGAAAACGTAATCCCATTCGTTTTAGCATTTTTTTTTCAAAAGCCCAGAAGAATTTGAACTGTCCAAATATAAATCCATTCAACACTAAAAGGACTTGATAAATTGGGAAAATCAGTAAAAGGCGAATAGGAGTAAACCACATACCTAAATCTTCTTTTATAATTCCCAACCATAAACAAAAAGGTTTAGATAACCAAGCCGAAGCAGATCCCGTAATTGCAAAAACAATAATTATTATGGTAAGTTGAAAATTAGATTCTATTCCCCAACGTTTCTTCAATCCTTTCATTTTTATTTATAATGATTACAAATATACTAAGATTATCTTGAGGGAACATATCCAAAAAGTTTTTGTTTATAGGTATTTTGAAAATAAACTAAATAATTATAAATTAAATAATTGACTTCATACCCATAGTCAATATTGGGATCGTAAGATATACTCATTTCATATAAATTGGGACTATAGCGAAAAGGTTGTAAAACACGGTTATTCCATTCGCTGATCCAGATTCTATTTTTACTTTCTAAATACGATTGGGAATAATAATTTCGAGGAAAGGCTCTTGAAACAAGCCAAGTATTAAAACCGGGGTCAATAATTATTACTTCATATTCTAATTCATCGTTAGCAATTCGGATGGTATCATTTTGAGTAGGAATTGTTTTATTAGACTTTACTAAAGCTGTGTTAGCTGTTTTACAACTAAAAATGGAAAATAAAATAACGCTTACTATGTAAAAAATTTTTTTCATGATTGAAATATTGAAATTAAATTTACAAAAATAATTAGTTGGTTGTGAGTGTTTTAACAAAAAAAAATCATTTACGATAAGCAAATGATTTTTAAAAATAAGTATGTTGTTTATTATTTTCCAAATAAACCACCTAGCATCCCGCCAATTCCACCACCTTTTTTGGTAACAGCATCCATTGCGTCACTAATATCTACTTTGCCATCTCCATTTTGGTCTAAGCCAAATTGTCCTCCATAGGTAGAGATTGCATCCATAATTCCAGAGTTTTTCCCAGCATCTCCTGTGATGGCTCCAATAATATCGGATATTTCAAAGCTGGAATCATTTGGATCTTTTGCTTTACTTACTAAAGCACCCAAAATTTGAGGAATTAATTTAGAAGCTACTCCAGAGGCATCAGAGGCATTTATTCCAAATTTTTCACCTAAGTTACCTGATAATTCTTGTGTTAGTTTTTGTACTACTGGGTTAGTACTATTTGTAGCATTGTTACCTTGAAATAATCCAGCTAATTGGTCAATGCCTCCTTCGGAAACTACTTTTTGTAATCCGCTTAGTACTGAATTACTGGCTTCACCTAGTACTGCTTCGTTTTTTTCATTTGGTACTGCTGCATTATTTATCACAGAATCTACACCAAATTGTTGGGCTAATTGGGTTAATTGTTCAAACATTTTTATACTTTTTAGATTTGCTTTGCAATTTACAAAAAAAGTGGGTTTGTTAAAATAAATTAACAAACCCACTTGTATATATGTAACTAAAATTAAGTTAATTAACCAATCAAACTAATGATTTGTGAAGCTAATTCCGTACCAATTCTATCTTGTGCTTCTCCAGTTGCAGCTCCAATATGTGGAGTCAAAGAAATTTTAGCATTCATTAAAATTGTCATTTCTGGAGTTGGCTCATTTTCAAAAACATCTAATCCAGCAAACAATACTTTTCCGCTGTCTAATGCTTTTACTAATGCAACTTCATCAATAACACCACCACGAGCACAGTTTACAATACCAACACCATCTTTCATGATAGCTAGTTCTTTTTCACCGATGATGTAACCATCTTGAGCTGGAACGTGTAAAGTAATAAAATCAGCTTCTTTGAATAAAGATTCAAGTGATTGAGAAACTATAGTAGTAGTGATTGATTGTCCGTCAAAGAATTCCACTTTTACGTCAACTTGTGGGATAAAACTATCCGCAGCAATCACTTTCATACCTAGTCCAAGAGCCATTTTAGCAGTAGCTTGACCAATACGACCAATACCAACAATTCCTAATGTTTTACCTCTTAATTCAATTCCGTTTGCATATGCTTTTTTCAAACCATCAAAGTTTGAATCTCCTTCAAGAGGCATGTTTCTATTAGAATCATGTAAAAAACGAACACCAGAAAACAAATGAGCAAAAACTAATTCTGCCACAGATTCTGATGAAGATGCTGGAGTATTGATTACATGAATCCCTTTGCTTTTTGCATAGTCAACATCAATATTATCCATACCTACACCACCACGACCAATTATTTTTAGACCTGGACAAGCGTCAATTATATCTTTACGTACTTTAGTAGCGCTACGAACTAAAACTACGCTCACGTTGTTTTCGTTTACAAAATTAGCCACTTGTTCTTGTGCTACTTTTGTAGTTATTACTTCAAATCCACCTTTTTCTAAAGCTAGAATTCCACTTTTAGAAATTCCGTCGTTTGCTAATACTTTCATTATTGTTTTTTTTAAGATTGAAAATTTAAAAATTCAATCTGTTTATTTAATGGTGTGATTGATTATAAAAAGTTTTTGAAATCCTTAAATCAATCCCTAATTATAATTTTTAAATTGCTTTTTCTAAAGCTTGCATGACATCTACCAAAACTTGAACGCTTTCAATAGGTAAAGCATTGTACATAGAAGCTCTATAACCACCTACAGAACGATGTCCAGGTATTCCAGAAATTCCTGCTGCTTTCCACATAGTGTCAAAAGTTGCTGCATGCTCTGGATTGTTTAATAAGAAAGTTGCATTCATATTAGAACGGTCTTCAATTGCAGCAGCACCTTTAAACAATGGATTTCTGTCAATTTCAGTGTAAAGTAAAGCAGCTTTTGCATTGTTTAGTTTTTCAACAGAAGCAATACCACCTAGATTTTTTAACCATTGTAAAGTCAACAGTGATGCATATACAGGAAAAACAGGAGGAGTATTATACATACTTTCTGCTTTAATATGTTTTTCGTAATCCAATATACTTGGGATAGTTCTACCTGATTTACCTAGGATTTCTTCTTTTACAATTACAAGAGTGGTTCCTGCTGGCCCCATATTTTTTTGTGCTCCTGCATAGATGATATCAAATTTAGAAAAATCCAAAACTCTAGAAAAAATATCAGAACTCATATCGCAAACAATTGGCATGTCTAACGATGGAAATTCTTTTATTTGCGTACCAAAAATGGTGTTATTACTTGTACAGTGAAAATAATCTGCATCAGCAGGTACACTGTATCCTTTTGGGATATTATTGTAATTTTCTTCTTTTGAAGAGGCAACAACAACCGTTTCTCCAAAAAATTTCGCTTCTTTTATTGCTCCGCTAGCCCATGTTCCTGAATCAAGATAAGCCGCTTTACCGCCTTCTTTCATTAAGTTATAAGGTACCATTAAAAATTCTAGACTTGCTCCGCCAGCAAGGAAAAGTGCTTGATATCCTTTGCCTTCTAATCCTAATAATTCTAGTGCCAATGCTCTAGCTTCATCCATAATCGCAACAAAATCTTTGCTTCTATGCGAAATTTCTAATATAGATAACCCGGATTCATTAAAATTTAAAATAGCTTGTGCTGATTTATCAAAAACTTCTTGTGGTAAAATACAAGGTCCTGCGCTGTAGTTGTGTTTTTTCATGATGTAGTTTATGTCCGAAAAATTAAAATGCAAATTTCGGCAATAGGACTTTAAAAAGCGTTAAATAATTCGAAAAAATAAAACATTTTTAACCTATATTGTTAACAAAAACGAAATAGTATCTACGTTATCTGCGTAATCCCATAATTGAGGGTTTTGCGTTTCTCCAAAAGCGATACTGTTTTGAACAAGACCATTACTAACAATACATTGTATTTGCTCTTTTTCATTTATTAACCTTTGTTGTAGATCAGCTATGGTTTCATAGCGCTCGTAAAAGACACTTGAAATAGGAGAGGCGTAACTTGAATCCTCTTTTAAGGTCAAAAAACCATTGTCAAGAAGCTTAAAATTACTCATTAAAAACACAGCCTTATTGTAATCGTAATTATTGGCATATTTTTCATAGTGAATCACATCCTGATATTCAAAAATAGCTTCAAAAAAAGGATCGAAAACATAGTCTTTTGGGACAAAAAGTTTAGATACATTTCGACATCCTAGTCCAAAATACCTAAATATATCTTCTCCTAAAGCAATTAACTGCTCTTTGGACTCTGAACCATTTAGTACTGCAACAGAATTTCTGTTTTTTCTGATAATGGATGGTTTATCTTTAAAATAATATTCAAAATAACGAGCTGTATTGTTGCTTCCAGTTGCTATTACAGCATCAAAATTTTCTAGTTTTCCTTCAACAAACGTGATTTTTTCAGCGAATTCAGGTTCAATGGCGATAATGTATTTTGCTAAAAAAGGAAGTAAATGTTGGTCGTTTGATGATGTTTTTATTAAAACATTATGGCCAGTCATTAATACAGTCAGAAAATCATGAAACCCTACCAGAGGGATATTTCCCGCTAAAATTAAAGCAACGTTCTTGGCTTTTATATTTTCAATTGCGTAGACAGATGTCCATTTCGTTAAATTATCTTCGGTCAGTGCTTTGGCCCAAGATTGGATAGAAAAGTATACATGTTCAGGTGTATACCATCCATTATGGGACTGGGAAAGTTTTATTAAATTGATGAATTCTTCGAAAAAGAGGTCATTATATAGTACGCTTGTTTTTTTTGAATCATTATCTTGAGAAAATTGGCTTAAAAATTTTCCTAATTCAACAAAAACACTTTTTTTTGTTTCTAATGTCATAATGTTTGCTTATGAATTGTTTTGATTGTAATTTTGCACAAAAATAAGCATAATAAAGTCGAAGTCAAAAGTCATCAAGTCAAAAGATTGAATTGTCTTTTAACTTTGAGACTATAAGGCTTAAGACATATAAACTTTAAGATAAATTACGATGGCAATTATAATAACAGATGAATGTATAAATTGTGGTGCTTGCGAACCAGAGTGCCCTAATACAGCTATATATGAAGGTGCAGATGACTGGAGATATAAAGATGGAACAAAATTGGCAGGGAAGGTGATTTTACCAGATGGTACAGAGGTTGATTCAGATGCTGCTCAAACTCCAATTTCTGATGAAGTTTACTATATTGTACCTGGTAAGTGTACGGAGTGTAAAGGATTTCATGATGAGCCGCAATGTGCTGCTGTTTGTCCTGTAGATTGTTGTATTCCAGATGATAACCATGTGGAAACTGAAGAAACCTTGTTAAATAGACAAGCTTTTCTGCATAATGAATAAGTTTAATTTAATTTAAGCACAAAAAAACCTGAACTCTCGTTCAGGTTTTTTTTGTGCTATGTCTTATTTTTTATTTTTCAATAACATAAGTAGTAACAGTGATTGTGTCTGTCGCTTCATCATACGATTCTAGAACTAAATTTCCATCACTATCAAAATAACCAAATGAAGTTTTGTTTTTAGATTTATAGATGTAATTGTTATTCGATGTTTTTCTTAAGATAGCTGATTTTTTTCCGTCAGGAGAAAAAACAGTATAACCACTTTTATCATTAGAAACTTGGTATTTTACTCCGTCTAATTCGTAATAAGCAGATCGGTCTACGTCAATTAATTTAGTAACTCCATCAGCCGTGATTTTTGTTGTTGCGGTAACTTCAACAGGAGTTTCTTTTGTGTCTTTGTTTAAAACTTTTGAATCGGCATCCATTAATTCAACTGCTTGAACTTCTTTTATTTCTTCTGTTTTAACCAATTTTTTCTCCCCTTGGGAATCTTTTATTGTTGTAATATTGGTTTTTACTTCTGTTTTTACATTTTTGTTTTGTGCTTGACTATTAAACGAAAGTAAAAAAGCAACCATTCCTAAAGCTATAATTTTCATGATATTTGTTTTTAATGATTTGTATATCACAAAAATACAAATAGATGTTAGCTTAATTATTATATGATTTTAATAAAAGATTATATTATTTACGCTATTGTCAAAACTAAATAAGGTTAAATTTTAAGAATTCTTTTTTTTGCTACAATAACATAGGTATCATAGGCATAGGTTTTTCGATCTATGGTTTTTATGATTTCAAAATTATTTATGTATAATAAAAGCTGAATTTCGTTTAGTGTAAAAACACGTACGGTTGAAAAATCATTCGCTATTAATTCTTTTTCGCCATTGGTAATAGTGAAGTATTTTGCATTCCATTCTAGCATAAAGTTGTCTAAGGAGGTTGTTTCCCAATTGCTTTCCCTTAAATAGTTCACTCCTTCATGTTTAGCTTCATGTTTAATTTTTTGATTTTCATTTACAAAAGGGATAAACCGGTTAGCATCTATAAAATCAAAGATTATAATTCCTTCGTCATTAATATTGTTGATTAAACACGTAAAGGTTTCGTTAATGTCATCATTTGAAGTTAAATAACTTGTAGATCTGCCTGTTATAAGAATGGCATCTACTGGTTTCTCCAAGTTGAAATCACGCATGTCTCCGTGAATAAAAAGACAGTTTTTATTCCGTTCCTGTGCGATAGCAATCATATTTTTACTGTAATCTAATCCTTTGTAATCTTGTTTGTTTTCTTGAAAGCGTTTGGCAAGATTTCCTGTACCGCTTCCTATTTCTAGGATGCTTTTGCAATTATTTTCCCGAATAAGGGAGTTGTAAAATTGATACTCTTCATCGTAATCAACAAAAGTTTGATACATAGCATCATATATAGTTGCCATTTTTTCATTGTATAGTGTTGCCATAATTTACTATTTTAATACGGTTTCATGATAATTTTTTTGTGTATCTTTTTATTTTGAAAATGAATTGTTTCGATATAAATTTATGAAAAAAGGGGGTATAAAAAAAGGCTGTCTTTCGACAGCCTTTTTAAATTATATATTCGATAACCGAATTAGAATTTATAGTTCATTGATAAATTAAACATAGTTCCTAATTGACTAAAGTGAAAACCATCATATGTCATTTGAGAATAACGTTGGTTGAAAGTAATCAAGTTTGATTGGTTTTTAACCTGAGCAGCATCAGCTAATAATGCAGCACCTGCGGCATTCTCTGCTTTGAATTTCCATTCTGGCAACACGTTTAATAAATTGTTTACATTTAAAGCAAATGTTAATTTCTCAGTTGCAGAGAAAGAAACTCCTAAGTCTGTAACAATTTTCGGCGTAAATTCAGTTCTTAAGTTAGAATCTAAACCGTCTTGTTTGAATGTAGTTTTTCCAAAATAAGTATTGTTAAGAGAGAAACCAAATTTTCCAATTTCATAATTTGCTCCCAAAATCCATTTTGTATCTGGTCTAGAAGTAAACATTAAAGCATCTAATGTAGGGCTGAAATTATTACTTTTTACAGGAGAAATTCTTTCGTTTTGAATAGTAACGTTTCCAGATAAGTTTAAAGCAAGTTTTCCAGTCCCTAATTCAATGTTAGTGTAATTAGCAACAAAATCTAAACCTGAAGTTCTTGAGTCAAATGAGTTTTCAAACCAAGCTACTGTACCAAATTGAGTATCTACTTTGTCTCCTAAAACAATTCTATCTGCTACTTTAATATTGTAATAATCTACAGTAAAGTTGAAGTTTCTAGAAGGTTTTGCACCAATACCAACAGTTATGTTTGTTGATTTTTCAGCATCTAATTTAGGAATACCTAAGATGCGTGCTTGTGGAGATGAGTTGTTGATTAAACCACTTACTTGAATTCCTTGTCCAGGAACAAAAGAGTATTGCGATTTTTGAGTATAAATTTGGTGTAAAGTAGGTGCTCTGAAACCAGTAGAAACAGATCCTCTTAATGTGATTTTATCATCAGCAAATTTATATCTAGAACTTAATTTCCAAACGGTTGCTCCACCAAAATCACTATAGTCTTCATAACGAATTGTTCCGTTTATTAAGAAGTCTTTAGTTACATCGTAAGCAACATCTAAATAAGCTCCTAAGTTGTAACGATTCCATTTTCCTGAGTTTTCGGGTCTATTACCTGCAAATGAATCAGCTCCAATTCCATCCCAAGATGCTTTGTCACCTTCGATAACTTCGAAAGTTTCTGTTCTCATTTCTGAACCAAAACCAATACTGATTTTATCAGACAATACTTTAGAGATATCTAAATTCCCTACAATATGATTGAAAGCTGTTCCGCCTGGTTTGAAAGAGATTGGACTGTTTTCCAAGTAAACGTTATTTCCATTGCTGTCTTGTATGTCAGATCTGTTGTGAGAATTGTTTACACTATAAGTTTGTGTGTTACCACCAACAGTAATACTTGCGTCAGTATTCCAGTCATTTTTTGTTGATTTGTATCCTAATGTTCCATTATAGTCATTCAAATCTCCTTCAAATGTAGGAACATAGCCTTGATAAGATGCAGGTGTACCATCGCCAAAAAAGTCTTTTAGGTATGGATAATCAGATAATGTTCTCCAGTATGGAGTTCTATAATTCGCAAATGAGTTTACTTTTTTGTAAACGTATGCAGCATTGTAATAAAGTTGAGATGTTTCACTTAATTCTTTTCCACCATTCACTAAGAATTTTGCAGCAGCAGTTTCAGGAGAACCATTGATGTTTCCTGCATCTGGGTGTTTAGCAAGGAAAGCTTGAACATCTGATAAAGAAGCACCAAAATCTCCAGCTTCACCAGCAGCATCTACTTTACCTGGTCTGTTTGATTGGTTTACTTTAGAGAAATCTACAGTATAGTTTACGAACCCTTTATCTCCAACAGTAGAACCATTGTTTAAACTAACACCTAACATTTCACCATCACCTTCAGAAGTTATTCCACTTCTTACTGTAACTGAACCTCCGTTAGTACTTTTCTTTAAGATAATATTCATTACCCCAGCAATTGCATCAGAACCGTATTGTGCAGAAGCACCATCACGAAGTATCTCAACTCTTTCGATAGCGTCTGTAGGTATAGCAGAAATATCTGCACCTGTTTCACCACGTCCTGGAGAAGTTTGAACATAAAGTAAAGAACTTAAGTTTTTACGTTTTCCATTGATAAGGATTAATGTTCTACTTGGTCCCATATTTCTAATTTCGTATGGATCAAGTAATGAAGTCGCATCATTTACTGGTGTTTGAACCGTGTTAAAAGAAGGGATTTTGTACTGTAATGCTTTGTCAAAAGTTGCTTGACCAGTAGATGTTAAATCTTTAGAAGAAATTACATCAATTGGTAATGCAGATGTAGTGTTACTTCTGGGAGCAGTTCTTGTTCCTGTAACTACAATTTCATCTAAGGCTTGACCACCTTCTTCTGATAAAACGATATTAATTGTTGAGCCAGTTGCTGCTTTTTCAACTTTAGAATAACCAATATAACTAAAAACTAAAGTAGCTCCCTCTTTAACTTTTATTTTGTATGCTCCGTCGATATTAGTAGAGACTCCATTGTTTGTCCCTTTTTCGACAATGTTAACTCCCGGCAATCCCGCACCAGAGTTATCTTTTACTACTCCAGAAATTTCTTTTTGAGCAAAAAGAACACTGACATTTAGTAGTAAAAAAAGTAATGTGATTTTTTTCATAATTTGATTAAGTTTGGTTTTTGGTTTAAATCTAGTGCAATATAGTATTTTTTTAACATAACATTAATATATCGGCTGTATTTCTAAAAATAATTGAGGGTTAGTTGAAAATTCACAATCTAATTATTGAATCCATAAATTGTTACAAAAATTATTATTACTTTGATAAATTGTTTGAAAATAATGTTGTTCATATAAATTTTGGGTTTATTTTCACTAATAGATTTATTAAATCTTATATTTGCAAACTTTTAAAGTTAATACTAAAAACGAATAGCGTAAAAGACTATTTGTAAACATAAATAAAATGAAAGCAGGAATTGTAGGATTGCCAAATGTTGGAAAATCAACATTATTTAATTGTTTGTCAAATGCAAAAGCGCAAAGTGCTAACTTTCCTTTTTGTACAATTGAACCTAATATAGGTGTCGTAAATGTACCAGATCCTAGAATTGAAAAATTAGAGGAATTAGTAAAACCAGAACGTGTTCAAATGGCTACTGTTGATATTGTTGATATTGCAGGTTTAGTTAAAGGAGCAAGTAAAGGGGAAGGATTAGGAAATCAATTTCTTGGAAATATTAGAGAGTGTAATGCAATCATTCATGTATTACGTTGTTTTGATAATGATAATATTGTACACGTTGACGGAAATGTAAATCCTATACGTGATAAGGAAACGATTGATATCGAGTTGCAATTAAAAGATTTAGAGAATGTTGAAAAACGTTTGGAAAAAGTAAATCGTGCAGCTAAAACTGGAAATAAAGAAGCGCAAACTGAAAAAGCACTTTTAGACCGAATCAGAGAAACGTTATTACAAGCAAAATCTGCAAGAACAATAACTCCTCAAAATAACGATGAAGAAGTTTTGATGGAAGGCTTTCAATTGATTACTGCAAAGCCCGTACTATATGTTTGTAATGTTGATGAAAATTCGGCAGTTGCAGGAAATAAGTATGTTGATCTAGTTCGTGAATTAGTTAAAGATGAAGATGCCGAAGTGATTATTCTTTCTGTAGGTGCTGAAGCGGATATTACAGAATTAGAAAGTTACGAAGAGCGTCAAGTTTTTCTAGAAGATATGGGATTAACTGAGCCAGGAGCGTCAGTTCTTATTCGTGCAGCATACAAATTATTAAAACAACAAACGTATTTCACGGCTGGTGTTAAAGAAGTTCGTGCTTGGACAATTGATGTTGGTTCAACTGCGCCACAAGCAGCAGGAGTAATTCATACTGATTTCGAAAAAGGATTTATCCGTGCCGAAGTAATTTCATACGAAGACTTCGTTCATTATGGTTCTGAGGCAAAAGCGAAAGAAGCTGGAAAATTTAAAGTTGAAGGAAAAGAATATATCGTTAAAGATGGAGATGTAATGCATTTCCGATTTAACGTATAATCAGATAAATTAGAAAATAAAAAAGAGGTAAAGCCTGCAAAAGTAATTTTGCAGGCTTTTTTGATTGTTAACAAGGATATAAAGTAACAGTTAAGTAGTTTATTTTTTACTAAGTTTAAGTCGTAGAATTTTCAGGAAGCAATTATAAAGATTATGAGAAAGCAATTTGGAGCAAAACCGTCAAAAGCCGAAATAGAAAAATATTCAAAATCAGAGTATTGGAACGGTACCATTTTTGAAAACTTGGAAGAAACCAGTATGGATTTTTCATTGTCTAAGATGCCTAATTTTTTGCGTAAGCAGTTTTGTGAGAAAGAGGGTAGAGAAGCAAAGTCCTTGCCAGTTGTCTCTTTTGATAATGGGTTATTCACAAGTTCAAATCAATCCATGCAGAGTATATGGTATGGACACTCGGCAATTTATATGAAATTGAAGGGCAAGACTATTTTAATCGATCCCATGTTTGGTCCTGATGCAGCTCCAATAGCACCATTTAAAGTGAAACGTTTTAGTAATTCAACTTTAGCTATTATTGATAGTTTTCCTGAGATAGATTTGGTATTAATTTCTCACGACCATTACGATCATTTAGATTATGAAAGTATTTTGAGACTAAAGGGGAAAGTGAAGTTTTTTTATGTTGCCTTAGGTGTAAAAAGACATTTGGTTTCTTGGGGAATTCCAGAGGATATTATTACAGAATTTAATTGGTGGGAAGAGTCTATTTTTAATGATATAAAAATTTCGTTTACGCCTACTCGCCATTTTTCAGGAAGAGGATTGACTGATAGGGCCAAATCCCTTTGGGGTGGTTGGGTTTTTAAGACTGAAGAAGAAAACATTTGGGTTAGTGGTGATAGTACGCATTTTAAAGAAATAGGTGACCGTTTGGGACCTTTTGATTTTGCTTTTATGGAATGTGGTCAATACAATGAAAACTGGCACCAAATTCATATGTATCCGGAGGAGAGTGTTCAGGCTGCAATAGATGCAAAAGTTCAAAATTGCATGCCAGTACATTGGGCAGGTTTTGCATTAGCACAATATCCTTGGAAAGAGCCAGTAGAACGATTTGTAGAAAAAGCCGAAACCAAAAAACTAAGTTTCATTGTCCCAAAAATATGGGAGTTGTTTGCCGCAAAAACTTCTGAAAGTACTAAATGGTGGACAGAGGAGTAAAGTTTTTTTGGAGTTTCAGAGCTTGAAATTTTTATATTCAATAAGTTACGAATTTGAGGTACACTAAAATCTATCTATTTACTTTGTGAGCTTAGTTTATATTTTGTGACTTTGTTGTCAAATCCTTTTTTACTATTTTTATAAAAAACTAGTACTATGAAAATCATTGCTTTTGGCGCAAGCCCCAGTAAAAACTCGATCAATAAGAAATTAGCCACTTATGCTACTTCTTTATTTAAAAATACCGAGGTAGAAGTGTTGGATTTAAACGATTTTCAAATGCCTTTGTTTAGTGTTGATGTTGAGGCTGAAATTGGTCAGCATCCGTTGGCGCAAGCATTTTTAGATAAAATTGCTACAGCTGATATTTTGGTTGTTTCTATGGCAGAGAATAATGGAAACTATTCTGCAGCGTTCAAAAATGTTTTTGATTGGTGTTCTCGAATCAAAGGGAAAGTTTTTCAAGAAAAACCAATGCTGCTTATGGCTACTTCTGATGGAAAAAGAGGGGGAGCCACAGTATTAGAAATTGCTAAAAATGCTTTTCCAAGATATGGAGCCGAAATTAAAGCTACTTTTTCTTTACCTAGTTTCTATGATAATTTTGATATCGCAAACAATAAGATTTCTAATCCCCAATTGGATGAGGAATTGAATGGAATTGTAAATAATTTCTAATTTTTTAGATAAGTTCCATCGATATTTTAAAAGTTCACCCTAATGATTATTGCAAATAAGTCAACTACCTAGGTCTGATCCTTTTTAGAAACCCAAAGTGGTCTTATCGGTGCTGTATAATTGTGCTTTACTAAAAGCTGTTGTTTCACATGAAAGGTATATTTTTTTTCCATCTAATGAACCAAAAGCAATTCCTTCGGTTTGCCAGTCATTGGAACTATTTCCTATTATTTTTTCAACAACAGTTCCTGAAAAAAACGAATCGTCATTAAAATTAGTCAAACTGTAAACAAAAGAATTTTTATGACCAGAAGGGGTGTAACCTACTAAAATTACTTCATTAGTTTGAGCATTGTAATCTCCACCAGTGACCAACCCATTTACGTTATAACTTGCTAATGATGATACGGAATACTGACCCGGAGTTTTGGAGAGTTTATAAATGCTGGTTTTATTATCTCCTCTATTTTTAGTAAAAATATATAAATTATCTGCTTTTGAAATAATGGTTTCGCAATCAAAATTATGAGTGCTTGAAGAAATGAAACTCGTTTGTTCATTATAAGAAAAAGCAATAGCTTCGGCTGTTACATTAACCGTTTTGGCTGTTTCGTTTATAAACTGTGCTTTGCTGATTTTTAGAACTTTTAAATCTTTTCGGATTCCATCATTATTTCCAAAATCACCTAAATAGATATAATTATCATCTGCTGTAATATCTTCCCAATCTACGTTTGGAAAATTTGTAACGGTTATAGACTGCAGCAAAGTTCCATCGGCAGGATTTACTTTGTAAAAAACATTAGGGTTTCCGGAATCATTAAAGGTGTAAATAGAACCATTTGTCAAGACAATCCCAGAGGATTCAGGTGCATAGGACCACATCAAGCCTACTTCGGAAACCAAAGGAGTGTTTACTATTGGCTCAACGACAACGGGGTCAATAATAACTTCAGGTTCTGCTGTTTTAGTAGTGTCGCTAGTACAGCTTGTTAGAAATATGCTGTAAAAACAAAATGCAATTAGGGAAGAGTATTTCATTATTTTTAATTTAAAATTTATTAATTTCTGGAATCCAAATTTGGTTGATTTCAAAAAGTGCTGGATTTTTTGGATTTACTGTAACTTCGACAGCATGCATATCAGCTTCGCCAAATACCTGCAATCGGGTGAAGTTTAGCACTGTTTTTTTTAACTCCACATTTTCATACAATGGTTTATCTACTTTGTATTCATGAGAATCACCATTTACTAAAAGCACTGGCTTTTTGTATGTTTCTACTCGTTTTTGAAGTTCTTTAAGGAAAGTTACAAACCCCTCTTTTCCTTTATCGGGTGTAATCATATCTGCATGTTCAAAGATCACAATTCCTAAAGAATTGTCCTTTTTTGCTTGTTCAAAAACGGTATTCAACCAAAAAATATCAGCATTTGAACGCTCATAAAATTCTTCATTTGAATTTAAATTATCAGTATTGAAATTGTTATTTGAGCCTACAAGATGAATGGTGGCAAATGAAATCCCGTTGTACTTCCACATTTTATTTTCAACATATTTCGCATAAGCAACATTTGACGATTCTGAACTTAACTCCATTGTTGATTTGCCTAAACTATGTAAAGTGTCCCTAAAGAATTGTACTCTAATTGCAGATAAACGTTCATTGGTAGTGTAAGAGCCCGCTTGAGGTTTTCCACAATCTGTCCATTCATTATCGCCAGGAGTATAGATTAATGGTTTTTTGAAGCTATTGAAATAACCTAAAATTTTTTGAAAAGCAGTATCTGAGCATGGTGTTTTGCTCGATTTAAAATCTCCTACAAAAACATTAAAAGCTTGATTGCGTTTGTTAAGTGCTGCAATTACATTTTCAAATTTCAGATTGTCTTTGGGTAAATTGTAGGGCATATCACCTAATACAATGAAAGTAAAAGGCGTTTTCTTGTTTTGAGAAAAACTGAATGAATGTATTAATATAGATACAAATAGAATACAGAAGCGTAATTTCATAATTCAAAAAAAATAAAAAAAGACGGATGGATTTCCCAGCCGCCTTTCTAATTAAAATAAATTTTATTAATTATGTAGATTACCTAAACCATTTTTAGGGAATGCGCCTAAATCAACATTTGGAGGAGTAACGGTGGCTTTTAGATATTGATTTGTTAGAGAAGCTGTTGCATTAACTGCAGTAAATGAAGCGTTCCCTTTACCAATTGCTGGTGAATCAGCAGCTAAGTGAAAATCATAATTTCCTTGAAAGTTATACAAAGTTAAATTTGCTATAACAGGAACAGGTAACGGGAAGTTTACAAATTTAGGATTGTTTTGACCTACTAATTGCGGAGCGTTATATACTGCGCCATTAACATAACCTACTGGTAAGAAAGAAGAAGGTAAAGGAAGATCAGTAGCTTGGGGAGTTGTTGCATGAGTAGTTGGGTAAAACTCATTTACAATTGCGGCAGTATCACCATAACTTAAGTTATTACCATAAAAACAATTGGCAAAATCCGCAGCTGGGTTTTCTAAAATACGCAAGCCTGTTCTACAATTCACAAATAGATTGTTGTACACTTTTCCTTTGGCACCTTGCTCAATATTAGCATTAGCACCACGGTCTGGATCTACACTTCTAAAACCACCAGATACATACGTATTGTTATACATATTGATTTCCGTTTGAACGCTTCCGTAAGTACCTTTATTAGATGCTTTTGTACCTCCTTTAGCGGTTCCTATGATTAAGTTATAAGCCATGTCTCCTATGCTTGAATTTTTTACGTTAAAACAGTCCCCATCATTATAAGCAACTTTTTCAACTGTATTTCTCATGATGTGTATTTTTCCTCCATTTGCACGAACGGCATCTGTAGTTGAACCATAAACCCATGAATCTTCTAGAATTAAAATTCCATCAGGATTACCAAATTTGATATTGAATAAATCATCTCCAGATTTGTACCCTTGATCAGCATTTAAGTCATCTGCAGTTCCTCCTGCAAAATCTAAATGAGTCCATTTGATATCCAATAAAGAACAAGTGGCTTCACATTGAATACCTCCCCAAAGCTTTCCATCTGGTTTCAAAGCTGGATCAGTATTAGGATCTTGTAGTGTTGTTAATTTATAATTAGCTGGATTCAAATAAGCATCTTTTCCAGTAATCCAGTTTGGATTTTCTTTTGTTCCCAATGAAATAAAGACACCTTTTACAATTAATTCTGCAGCAGGATTTGTAGCTAATAATTTTACACCACTTTGCATAACCAATGTATCATTAGCATTAATGGTTACTTTTGAATTAAAATAATAGGTTTTGCCTGATTCCATTGTTCCTTTTACACTTCCAGAAAGGGTTTCTCCTGTAATAGTAGTACTAGCTTTAAATTGCGGTGTTGAGACTTGATCATTACTGCAAGAGGATAAAGCTATTAATGCTAAAGCTATAATTCCAAAATTTAATTTATTTTTCATTGTTTAATTTATTTATAGTTGTTTTGTTTATGATTAAAATTTATAACGCATTCCAAAGGTGTAATTGATTCCATACAAGTCTTTTTGTACGGTAACTCTGTCAGGGTCTGTTTGATTAGGTAAGGCAAACTTCCCAGTAGTATAAATGTTGGGTTGCAAAATTTGCACAAGAACGGGCGTGTTTAAAAGATTGGTAATTTTGCTATAGAAAGTAAAATTTTTAAATGCTCTTTTTTCTATAGAAAAATCAAGTTGCGAATTTCCTTTTTGCCAATAATCTAAATCTTTATAAGGGGAAACTAATGTGATTTTTCTTCCTGTATAGATGTAGGCCAATTGTACATCTATTCCTGAATTTTGATTTTTATACAATAACGAAAGATTGGCAATATGAGGGGATTGTCCTTGTAGTGGTCTAGTTTGAGTCGTTTCTTCGCTCACATAAGAACTGTTGTAAAACAATTTAGTAGTAGTAATTTTTGAGTTAGTGTAAGTGTAATTAGCTGTTATTCCAATCTTTCCAAAATATTTAGCCATGTTTACTTCAAACCCAAAATTGGTAGCTGTTCCAAAATTGGTAGGTTTTAAAGTGGCGCTTGATGTCCCTGTGAATAAAATGGCAGATTCTATTGGGTTTTGAATGTTTTTATAAAAAGCTCCAATTAAGAACTGATCTAATCCTTTTGGAAATAATTCATATCTAATATCAAAGTTGGAAGCAGTTGCATGTTTTAAATTTGGATTACCACTCATGTTAAAATCCTCTCCTTCTATTTTAAAAGGAATATATTCGTAGAATCCGGGTCTGTTTATGGCACTAAAATAAGATAACCGAAGATTCTCTTTTTCACTTAATTTATATTTAAAATGGATACTTGGCAGAAAATCAGTATAGGTTTTTGATCCAACCGCTCCCGCAATTATGGTAGCATCCTGTGCTGTTTTCCAAGTTTGTGTCGTATTTTCTATACGTAGACCTCCAAGAATCGAAAGTTTGTCATTAAATTGAATATTATCTTGAAAATAATAGGCCGCAATTTTCTCCGTAGCGTCATAATTTAAAGCATTGTTAGGACTTCCTTGTGCTGCAGTAATACCATTAAAATGAAATTTGTCTGGAGATAAAATACCATCATAAGGAATGGGTTCGCCTGAACTGGAATTATTAGGTATTAAATTCCATTCATTGTAATTGTTTTTTCGCAATTTATTTCTGTAAAGCCCTCCCATCGATAGGACCATCGGTTTATTTAAGATTTCTTTTTTATACTTGAAATTTATGTAACCAGCATAATCTCTATCGGAGTTGTTCATCCAAATTCGATAAAAAGGAATATTTAAAACAGCTGGAGTAACTGTTTGATTTTGATTAGCATCATAACCAACTTGTTCTACAGTTTGGTATTCAGACCAATCTGGGGTGATGCTTTTAGCCAAAGAATAAACAGCTGACCAATCAGCATTTAAATATTCATTGATTTTATGTTCTCCTTGCAAGGTGTTATTGTAAATACTTTGCTTTATATATCTGGAACGGTATAATTTGTATGTATTTCCTGTTCCAACTCCTGATCGACCTATCGATAAACTAGTATCTATAGATTTACGATTTTGAGTTTCTTCGGATTTTAAATACACATTGTAAAGACTAATTTTATTTTTAGAATTTAAAATATAATCTAGCTCAGTGTGAATTCCATATCGAGTTTGGTTGGTGTTATACCTTCTGGAATATAGATCTGTAAACGCAGGAACATTCCCTGGTGCAGGTTGATTTTCTGGTTTGAACCATATACTATTTGATCCTTTGTATTCATTTTGATAACTAGTCGCTACAACTACTCCCAGTTTTTTATCTTTCAAAAAACGATTGCTTATTGAAAATCCTAAGTTGGTGTTTAAAGGCAAAGTTTTACGTTTGTAATCAAAGTTTTTATAGGTAAAATCATTAGGTGTTGCGATATAATTAGCACCATTAATATCTGCAGGAGACTTACTGTTAATTACTTTTTTATCGAAATTTTCATATCCATTATCACTAATAAACTGACTAAATCCTGTTGCAATATTAGCGGTTATCGCCAATTTGTCTTGCGCATTTTTCATAATTAAATCCATAGCCCCACCTATTGCATCTCCTTCCATTTCGGGTGTTAGTGCTTTAATAACATCTAATCGTTCTAATAAATCAGCTGGAAACATATCCATTGGGACATAACGATATTTGTTATCCGGACTTGGGATCTTTATTCCATTTACAAGAGTGTAATTGTATCGCTGATCCATTCCTCTTATGATGGCATATCTAGCATCGCCTGTGCTGGTGCGCTCTAATGAAACTCCAGACATACGTTGTAATACGCCGGCGGTGGTTAAATCAGGTAGCAACTGTATGCTTTTCGCGCTAATTGCATTTAAAATATTTTGCGATTCTTTTTCTCTATGTAAGGCATATTTTGAAGATTCTTTGTCTTGCTTTACAGAAATTACGACTTCGGAAAGGGTGATGTTTTTTTCTACTAATTCAAAGTTTAATGTAATTGCACCCAATTTTACAGTAATTGTTGTTTCTTGATTTATATATCCTTGATAGCTACATTTCACTATATAACTTCCTTTAGGAACATTTTTTATGATATAAGTACCGTCAAAACCAGAATAACCATAAGTTGTAGCGGTTAGATAAATGGTAGCCCCTATTATAGGTTCATTAGTGTTTTTATCCAATATTCGACCTTTGATTTCAGACCCATAAATTATACTGAAAAAAGGGATAATTAATAGTAATAGAGACAATCGAAAAGTACTTATTTTACACACGGCTTAATTTTTTTACAAACCTAATTATTTAGCTATTTCAAAAATCACAGGTTACTGTTCCTTAATATTTTAATAATTTCAATATTTTAGATTTAATATTAACTATTTGTTTTTCAGTTATTTAATTTTATTTTCCGATATTAAATCATTGTAAAAATCAAATTGATTCTTACAAAATTTAATTAGAATTAACTTTTTGGTTACTTTTTGGTTTTCTTTAAAAGGATCTAGTACTCCAAAAGTGACACTACATAATAATTGTCAATATCATTCTTAATAACTTTGACTGTTACCTCTTTTAAAATATATCGAGATATCCTATATTAGCACAAAATCGATAAATTTTAAAATGTCAGATCAAAATCAATATACCGAAGACAATATTCGTTCCCTCGATTGGAAAGAACACATCCGTATGCGTCCCGGTATGTACATTGGGAAATTAGGGGATGGATCTTCTGCGGACGATGGTATTTATATTCTTCTGAAAGAAGTTTTGGATAACTGTATCGATGAATTTGTAATGGGTGCTGGTAAAACGATTGAAGTAACCATTAAAGACAAGACCGTTACGGTTCGTGACTATGGCCGAGGAATCCCACTTGGGAAAGTCATTGACGTAGTTTCTAAAATGAATACAGGTGGGAAGTACGATTCTTTGGCCTTTAAAAAATCGGTAGGGTTAAACGGAGTGGGTACTAAGGCAGTAAATGCTTTATCCAATTATTTTCGCGTTGAATCCGTTCGAGATGAAAAACAAAAAGCAGCCGAATTTTCAGCGGGAAATTTGGTGCTGGAAGAAGATATTATTGATACTACAAAACGAAAAGGAACAAAGGTTACTTTTATTCCAGATGAAGCTATTTTTAAAAATTATAAATTCAGAAATGAATATGTAATTAAAATGCTAAAGAATTATTGTTACCTGAATGCGGGTTTAACAATAATCTATAATGGAGAAAAATACTTTTCTGATAATGGATTGAAAGATTTATTAGATGAAAATATTGCCGAAGAAGATATGGTTTACCCAATCATTCATTTGAAAGGGGATGATATCGAATTAGCAATTACACACAGTAAATCCCAGTACAGTGAGGAATACCATTCCTTTGTAAATGGACAAAATACAACGCAAGGAGGAACACATTTAGTGGCATTTAGAGAAGCAATTGTAAAAACAATTCGGGAATTCTACAACAAAGGATTCGATCCTTCGGATGTTAGGAAATCGATTGTGAGTGCGATAAGTATTAAGGTAATGGAACCTGTTTTTGAATCACAAACAAAAACCAAATTAGGTTCGACCGATATGGGTTCAGATCCTGGCATGCCTTCGGTTCGTACTTTTGTAAATGATTTTATCAAAAATAAATTAGATAATTATTTACACAAAAATCCAGAAACGGCCGACTTGCTTTTACGTAAAATTCTACAAGCGGAGAGAGAACGTAAAGAACTTTCAGGAATTAGAAAATTAGCCAAAGACAGAGCAAAGAAGTCCAATTTGCATAATAAAAAACTGCGTGATTGCCGCGTGCATTTACCAGATATAAAAAACCCACGTTATTTAGAAAGTACACTGTTTATTACCGAGGGAGATTCCGCTTCTGGATCGATTACCAAATCGCGTGATGTAAATACGCAAGCGGTATTTAGTTTGCGTGGTAAGCCATTGAACTCGTACGGAATGAGCAAAAAAATTGTTTATGAAAATGAAGAATTCAATTTGCTTCAAGCGGCCTTAGATATTGAAGATGATATGGAAAACTTGCGTTACAACAACATTGTAATTGCAACCGATGCCGATGTCGACGGAATGCACATTCGATTGTTATTAATAACATTCTTTTTACAGTTTTTTCCTGAATTGATAAAAGAAGGGCATTTGTATATTTTACAAACACCCCTTTTTAGAGTTCGAAACAAGAAAGAAACCATTTACTGTTATTCTGATGACGAGAGAAAAGCAGCCATTGAAAAATTAAAACCAAAACCAGAAATCACCCGATTTAAGGGGTTGGGAGAGATTTCTCCAGATGAGTTTCAGTTTTTTATAGGGGAAGATATTCGATTGGACCCTGTAATGATGGACAAAAATACTTCAGTAGAGCAATTGCTGTCTTTCTATATGGGTAAAAACACTCCGGACCGACAAGAGTTTATCATAAAAAACTTGAAAGTGGAATTGGATGCAATTGAAACAGTTTAAAATACAATTAATTACTATTCAATAGGATATATTTAATGAAAGACGAAGACGACGAAAATACAATTCCAGAAAATGAAGATAGCGCTTCAGAAGATAATTCAATTGATGAAAATCAAGAAGAAGAATCGGATGAAATAATCAAAGTCGATGCCAAGAATTTTGAAGGACAACATTTTTACGATAACGAAGAAGAAGGTGGGGATACCATTACCAAAGTTACAGGAATGTACAAAGATTGGTTCTTGGATTATGCTTCTTATGTAATTCTAGAACGTGCCGTTCCTGCTATTGAAGATGGTTTTAAACCAGTGCAACGCCGTATTATGCACTCTCTAAAAGAGTTGGATGACGGTCGTTATAATAAAGTAGCCAATGTTGTAGGTCACACCATGCAATATCACCCTCACGGAGATGCGAGTATTGGTGATGCTATGGTACAAATTGGACAAAAGGAACTGCTGATTGACTGCCAGGGAAACTGGGGGAATATCCTTACTGGTGATAGTGCTGCTGCTTCTCGTTACATTGAAGCCCGATTGTCAAAGTTTGCTTTGGAGGTTTTATACAGCCCAAAAATTACCGATTGGGGAATGTCTTATGATGGAAGAAGAGCAGAACCAAACAATCTTCCAGTAAAATTCCCATTACTATTGGCTTCTGGTGCGGAGGGGATTGCTGTAGGTCTTTCGACCAAAGTTTTGCCACATAATTTTAATGAATTAATTGATGCTTCGGTAAAAATATTAAAAGGTAAACCGTTTACGATTTATCCTGATTTTATGACTCAAGGTATTGCCGATGTTTCCAATTATAATGATGGATTGCGCGGAGGTCGTGTGCGTGTGCGTGCCAAAATTGGGCAACTAGATAAAAACACATTGGTAATTACCCAAATTCCGTTTTCTACAAATACGACTACCTTAATAGATAGTATTTTGAAAGCGAATGATAAAGGGAAAATCAAAATCAAAAAAATTGAGGATAATACCGCTGCCAATGTTGAAATCCTAATTCATTTGTATCCTGGTGTTTCTCCTGATAAAACGATTGATGCGTTATTTGCCTTTACGGCTTGTGAAACTTCGGTAGCACCTTTAGGTTGTGTAATTGAAGATAACAAACCGTTGTTTATTGGTGTTTCCCATATGTTGAAAATTTCAACAAACAGAACGGTTCAATTATTAAAAAGCGAACTGGAAATTCAATTAAGCGAGCTAGAAGAACAATGGCATTTCTTGTCTTTGGAACGTATTTTTATCGAAAACAAAATCTATCGTGATATTGAGGAAAAAACAACTAGAGAAGATGTTATTCAGGCCGTTGATGATGGATTGAAACCGCATATAAAACATTTAAAACGAGCTATTACCGAAGAAGATATTCTGCGTTTGTTGGATATTCGAATCATGCGTATTTCTAAATTTGATAGCAATAAAGCACAAGATAAAATTGAAGCCTTAGAAGGAAATATTGAGCAAGTAAAGCATGATTTAGAACATTTAATTGATTTTGCTATTGCTTATTTTGTCAAGCTGAAAGACAAATACGGAAAAGGGAGAGAACGTCAAACGGAACTTCGTGTTTTTGATGATATTGAAGCGACCAAAGTAGTATTGAGAAACACTAAATTATATGTCAATAAAGAAGAAGGATTTGTAGGAACCAGCTTGAAAAAAGACGAGTATGTTACGGATTGTTCAGATATTGATGATGTCATTGTTTTTTTACGTGACGGAAACATGATGGTGACCAAAGTAGATGCCAAAACCTTTGTGGGTAAAGACATTATTCACATTGCTATTTTTGACAAAAGCGACAAGCGTACTATTTACAATGTGATTTATCGCGATGGAAAATCGGGGCCTTCTTATATTAAACGATTTAATGTTTCGGGAGTTACTAGAGATAAATTATATGATTTAACCAATGGTACCAAAGGGTCACAGATTCTTTATTTCACCTGTAATCCAAATGGAGAAGCTGAAGTAGTGACTATAATTTTACGTCAGGTGGGAAGTATTAAAAAACTGAAATTTGATATTGATTTTTCTAAAATTGGTATAAAAGGACGTGCTTCTAAAGGAAATGTGGTTTCTAAATATCCGATTAAGAAAATTGAAATTAAAGAAAAAGGAATCTCAACGTTATTACCAAGAAAAATTTGGTTTGATGATACAGTACAACGTTTGAATGTTGATGGTAGAGGAGAATTATTGGGTGAGTTTAGACCAAATGACAAAATCTTGATTATACAGCAATCTGGAAAATTAAAAGTAGTCATTCCGGAATTAACCACTCATTTCGACACGGATATGGTAGTGCTGGAAAAATGGATTCCTAAGAAACCAATATCTGCAATTTATTTTGATGGTGAAAAAGAGCGTTATTACTTAAAACGTTTCTTGGTGGAAACCGAAAATAAAGAGGAAAACTTCATTACAGAACACCCAAATTCCCAATTGGAAATTGTATCAACAGATTACCGTCCCGTTGCCGAATTAATTTTTCCAAAGATTAAAGGAGTTCAAAAAGAAAGTGTAACTATTGATATCGAAGATTTTATTGCTGTCAAAGGATTTAAAGCACTTGGAAATCAATTAACAACAGATAAACTAAAACAGGTAAACTTATTAGAATCATTACCTTACGAACCTCCTGTAGAAATTAAAGAGGAACCGATTAAAAGCGATGATCACAATGATGATACTGATGTACATCTTGATGATGATGGCCAAATTATTTTATTTTAACTATAAAAAAAGCTTCCACAACTGTGGAAGCTTTTTAATTTTAAACGGTTTTGAATGTGCTTATTTAAATAATTGTTTTAGAGTTGTAATTTTTTTTGCTTCTAATTTTTTTCTAATTTTCAAAAAAGCAATAGCTGTAATATAGGCGTCACCTAATGCAGTGTGTCTGTCTTTTATAGAAATATCAAATTTATCCGCAAGTTCATCCAGACTATAGGTATCCTTAATCTCAAATAAGTGAGAAACAATTAGCGTTTTTTTATAAAGTACCGCTGTGTCTAAAGACTTATTAGTTAGTAATGGTAATCCATTCCTTTCTAGTGCTTTATTAATCATAGTAACATCAAAAACGGTATGATGTGCAACGATAATGGAGTCTCCTAAAAATGTCAGAAACTGTTGCAACACTTCTAATTCATTAGGTTTGTCTAATGCAAATTCTTTTAAAATGCCATGAATTTTAGCTGTTGATTTATCGTAATGCTCCTGTTGTATGTAAACCTCAAAACTGTCCTGAATTGCAATTGTATTATTTTGTAAAACAACTGCTCCAATGCAAAGAATGCGATCTTTTACATAATCGAATCCTGTGGTCTCCGTATCCAATATTACAAAACGGGTGGAGTCAATGTCTTTTGATAGCAACTCCTCTTCATATGGGTTTTCTGATTTACCCAAAAAATTCAATAAAACGGTTTGGCCTTTTTTTAAAAATTTCTTCATTATAATATATTTGAAGCATTGAACCGAATAGTAATAAGTTCTTGAAGTTCCTTAATGGTTTTAAAGGTTCGTTTTAATTTTATTTTTTCTAATTTGGTTAGTGCTTCTAAGGCAATAAACTGCCCCGAATCGTGATGTAAAAGTCCTTGTTTGGTTCTGAATTTTAATAATGCTTTATAGGAATAGGAGCAAGCCAAATACAATTCCTTGTTTTGGGGTTCTAAGTCGGCTAATTTTTCAAACCGCTCCGGACTATTACTTATGGATTTCACAGAATGTGACAGGATTAATACTCTAGCGGCATCGGCTAGTGGCATTAAAGCACGTCTTTTAATGTCAAAAAAGTCTTTGTGCTCTCCATCTTGTTCTACAAGAAGTTGTCTGAAGAATCCAGTGGGGGAAGGACTTTGCAATGCACCACTTACTAAGTGAATATAAAAAACTGGATTGGCTTTTATATTTTCAAAAATAAAATCGGACAAGTTATTTACAAGTTCCTTATCTCCATAAGACAAGCTATAGTCAAAAAAGATAAAAGACAATAAAACCTCATTTTTTCCAGGATTAGTAATCCAATGGTACACTAAATCTTTGTATTCACTCAAACTCAAACACCATTTAGGATTTGAAGCCATCATTTCAGCAGGACAATAATCATAACCAATGTCAAAAAGGCCTTTGTTGACATGTGTTGCCAATTCTAAAAAGTAGCTTTTGGTTTCTGCACTTAATTCTTCTGGGACATCTTCATACATTAATGCATTGTCTTGATCGGTATGTAGCAATTGCTCACTTCTTCCTTGACTTCCCATGGCCAACCATGCAAATTTTACAGGAGGAGTGGTTTTCATTTTTTTTAACGCAATGGCAATAACTTGCTTTATACAAACATCATTTAATTCGGTAATTATTTTAGAAGTCAAAGTCATTGGGATATTTTGATCTAAATATCCTTGTAATAGTTGCATTATATTAGCTCGTATTGGCTTGATTTGTTTGAATTTTTTAGCTCTTTTTACTGCTTTTATTAACACTGCAGGATTATTACCTATTTCCACCATAACATCATGTTTGGATAGGATTCCCACTGCTTTAGTATTAGCAGTACCGTCTTTGGTAATACATAAATGGCTAATATTACTTTTCATCATAGCCATTTGCGCTTGTGTAACGGTCATTTTTTTAGGATAGGTAATAACAGGAGTTGTCATTATTACACTGGCAGTTGTGGTGATGGGAAATGCTCCAGTAACAATTTTATTTCTTAAATCTTTATCAGTTATAATGCCTATAGGGAGTGAATTTTCGACAACAAGAATAGCACCTACGTTTTTTTTAGTCATGGTTTCAGCAATATCTTTTGCTGTAGTTGACGCAGAACAACTAACTAGTTTTTTTGAATACTTTACGGGCTGAATGTCTAATATGCTTTTATTGGCATCCAAAGTTTCAGTTGCTGAAGCCTCACCAAATAATTTCCCTCTATGACTTTTGGAATAAGGATTGCGTGTGTTTGAAGCAAAACTTTCAATTAAAAAGTTCCCTACTGCTTTGTTTTCAAGCGCATAGGGCTTAAAAAAGGCAATCGGTATAGCATACAGAATACTTTCTTCATGAGTTCGGGCTTCCATTTTATAGTTCTCATTAGCTATAAGTGGTCTTAACCCAAAAATATCACCTTCATCACACATGTCCAAAACAGCGTTACTGAAACTATTTCGTAAGGTTACAGCTCCTTTGTGAACGATGTAAAAACTGTTGTGCGTTTCTTCATTTTCAGTAAATACAACACTGTCTTTTTCCTTATATATAATTGATATTTGCTCAGAAAGGGCTTCGATTTCTCTTTGATGTAAAAAACTAAATGGTGGAAAGTTTTTTAAAAAGTCGGCAACCCTATGGGAAATAGTATTTTTCATTACGATAATTTGCAACTAAGTTAATTTATAAAATTAGAGATAAAAAGAAAAAAACAAAATTTGATATTTATATATCATATTCTTAGAAATGAGCATAAAAAAAAAGCTTCCGCCGAAACGAAAGCTTTTTTAGTTACTAATTTTTATTTCTTTTTAGTTACTTTCATGTTGATGACTTCTACAAAAAGGGAGAAGGAAATGGCAAAATACAAATAGCCTTTTGGGACCGGTGTCACATGGCTACCAAAAATAAGTGCATCCGATAAATGAGCACTTTCAGTGAGTAGCATCATGCCAATTAAGATCAAAAAGGAAAGTCCTAAAATCTGGATGGAAGGATGGTTGTTCACAAATGTCCCAACAGGAACGGCAAACTGCATCATAATTAATACCGAAATTACAACAGCGGTAATCATGATATATATAGCACCATGAACACCATTAGTCATCCCTACAGCAGTTAGAATACTATCAAAAGAGAAAACCAAATCAATCATAATAATTTGTAGTAATACATTCTGAAATGATTTTGTAGCCGCTTTGCCCAGTTCTTTTTCCTCATGTCCTTTTTCATCTACTTTTTCACGAATTTCATTAGTGCTTTTATAGATAAGAAATAATCCACCAAAAAGTAATATGAGACTTTGTCCCGTTACTCCAGCAGAGAACCAACTTAGGTCAATCGTAAACCAAGGTTCTTTCATTTGAATCAATAAATTAATACCAAACAACAGACCGATTCTCATGAACATAGCCAAGAACATTCCTATTTTGGTGGCTTTTTTACGGCTTTCAACGGGCAGTTTACCCGTAGCAATTGAAATGAAAATAATATTATCGATTCCAAGTACAATCTCTAAAAAAGTCAATGTTAACAGGGCAATCCAAGCATCAGGATTTAAAAATACTTCCATTTTATTGAGTTAAGAATTATAAAAAAGTCTTTAAGTTTAGTCTTTAAGTTTAGTCTTTAAGTTTAGTAACAGTCCCTTTTTGTTTTTGTGCAGTCCCTACAATACCAAATTCGAATATATAGGTGTTTCCTGATGTTGACAAAATTTTCATGTCGATTGATTTTTCTTCCGCCATATTTTTTGGATGCAATTTCTTCAAAATATACTCACAATCGTTTACCCATCGAATCGATGCGGTATCAATCTTACCTTCAAAATTTTCAATTTCAATGCTGTCATTTCGCTCAAAAAGGGTTACTTTTTTTACCCCATCGACTTCATATTCAAAACGGAATTTCCCTGTTTTAAAGTCTTTGCAGTTATGTTCAACATTATAACAGGACACAATAGAGAGCAGTACAGGAAGTAATAGTATTTTTTTCATATTTTTTTTGAAGCTTATTCCTGCTATTCGTTTCAATCTTTTTATCCTGAAAAAAATCAGGATAAAAAGGATTTCCACTGCTATCAGGGCTAGTTGATTAGCGGTTCCTTATTTGTTTAGTCTTTTTAATTCGGCATCAGTGAAATGTTTGATGCTCTTTTCCTGAGCAAATTTCTCCGAATTATACTCTTTTGAATTGTTTTTCGGGATGGATAAACTATCCCAATTTGTATTTTTTAATTGCTTAGCATAAAAAACGATTTGACCTACATGATACGGATAATGAGCCAATTGTCTGTTGATGGCATCCATTGCTGTTTGTCCTTCATTTCGAATGTATATAATTTGTAAAAGCTGTTCCGGAAGCAGAGAATCAATTGCTTTAAAAAAACAATCCCAGCCAGTATTCCATATTGCTAATACTTCTTCTTTGGTTTGTGGTTCATTTTCAAATTCCAAATCCCTATTTCTCCATTCTTTTTCCCCATCGGTCGTTAGGAAATTGGTCCAGCGCGAAAGCATATTTCCCGAAAGGTGTTTTACAATTGTCGAAATGCTATTAGAATCATCGTTCGATGTAATAAATAGCTGTTCCGGTTCTAATTGATTGATTGCTTTCTCACCGATTGTTTTGTAATAGTGCATTTGCTTTTTTACACTTTCAAGATACAGTTGATTCGTTTCCATTTTATTGAATTTTAATATCGTATTTATCCAAAAGTCCAATAATTCCTTGTGTAGAAAACTTGGCTTTTTTCATGGGATTGAATTCGGGATCAATTTTAAAATTAGAGGCTTTCGAAAAATCAGCTCCCGCTAGTTGCGTATTATTAAAAATAGCGCCTTCTAGATTACTATCATCAAAAATGGCTTGCGTCAGATTAGTACCAACAAAAGTTACCTCTTGTAACGAACAAGAATTGAATTTTGTTTTTGGCATTTTCTTATTGGCAAAGGAAGAATAATCGAGAACACATTCTTGGAAATTAACATTAAACAAGAAATCGTCGCATTCCTCAAATTGAATTCCGAGTAGTTTGCAGTTTCTAAATTGAATGCTTTTCATGCTTGTTCCTGATAATTTTGTCATCGATAGATTACAATCGATGAATTCACAATCTAGAAAACTATTATAGGAGAAATTACTATTTGAGAAATCACAATTTTTAAAAGTACAATCTTCAAATTCTCGATTACTTACTTTTTTGTCAATAAAGACTACTTTTTCAAAGGTTTTTTGAATGTGTATTAATTCTTCCATTAGTCGTTAAATATGCCTTTCATAATTGTTTTTAAACCTAGAAACATCAAATACATTGCTCCAATGCATGCCATTATTCCAATTGCCAAAACCAAATAGTGCCAAACGTTTTGTTTGTTCATAAAGGCATTATAAATCAAAGACGGACCGATAAACAACAACGGCAAAGCCCATGCTAAATATTTGATTCCTTTGGATAACATCTCTTTATTTGTTGCCATTATTTTTTTGTTTCAGGTTTAAAATTTCAAGTTCTTTGTCTGCTGTGTACTACTTATTATTGTAAAAGTCTACCGCTTTCCGCACGCTGCCATATGTTTTTAATAACTCAGCACCTTGCTCGTAGGTTACTGGGATTTCACCCATAATCATTTTTACACCTCGATCAACCAGTTTACTATTGCTCAATTGCATGTCGACCATTTTGTTTCCTTTTACTTTTCCTAGTTGGATCATTGTAGCTGTAGAAATCATGTTTAACACTAATTTCTGAGCTGTTCCTGCTTTCATTCTTGAGCTTCCAGTAACAAACTCTGGACCTACTACTACATCAATAGGGAACTGTGCCGTAAGAGAAAGTGGACTTCCTGCATTACATGAAATACTACCTGTAATAATTTTGTTTTCGTTGCAGGCTTGCAAACCACCTATAACATAAGGTGTTGTTCCTGATGCTGCAATTCCTATTACAACATCATTGGTATTTATATTTTGTTCTTGTAAATCTTTCCAAGCTTGAGTGTTATTATCTTCGGCATTTTCTACCGCTCTGCGTATCGCCATATCACCACCTGCAATAATTCCTACCACGAGATCAAAGGGTACACCAAAAGTAGGCGGACATTCTGAAGCATCTACCACGCCCAATCGTCCCGAAGTTCCTGCTCCAATGTAGAAAAGTCGGCCTCCCAACTTCATTTTAGCAACAATTTGAGTGACTAAATTTTCTATTTGTGGCAATGCTTTTTCAACAGCATGAGGAACAGTTTTGTCTTCTTGATTGATATTTGTCAATAATTCGTGAACGGACATTTTTTCAAGATGCTCGTATTTTGAGGATTGCTCGGTAGTTTTTGTGAAAGTCATTTTTTAGTATAGTTGAACTCCCCAAAAATAATCTTTTTTATTGCAATCTCGAAATTTATAGCGTAAAGTCACAAACATTTAATTTCTCATTTTGTTCACATTATCGCTCTGACGAATTCTTGTTAAAAGAACTAAAATATTATATTTGTTACATATTAAAAGATAAATGGATAGAATAAGCTTATTGCAAGGGATTGCTCGCATCGGGGTTTTTGTGTCTTTATTGATGGCATTTTTTTTACTGACCGTTAAAACCGAAAATAAATTAGCTAACCGTTTATTTGCGTGGTTCTTTATTGTCTCTGCTATTGACCTTTGTGGTTTTTTTGTTTTAGATTATATTCAAGATTATGTCAATTTAGTGATTTTTAGATGGACAATCTGTTTGTTGGCAATGCCTTTGTTTTATCTTTATGTGTTAGCAGTTTGTTATTCTGATTTTAAATTAAAATGGAAGCATTTAGTGCATTTATTTCCTATTGTGCTAGTTAATTTAGTTTTTCTTCCAAGACTTTATCTTGCTAGTGATACTGAAAAGGAAATTTTTGAATTTCTAGAGCAAATGCCAGAAATATACTTTATACAGGTTTTAATTGAATTGCAATACGTGTTTTATATCGTGAGCTCATTTTTAATTTTGAAGAAATATAGAGAGATTTATCTGGAAAACTATACCAATCCAAGTACTTCTACGTACAAGTATCTTTTTCAGATGACAACCGTTTTTCTTATCGCACACTGCTTGGTGGCATTAAAAAATGTATTGCGTTACAGCGATTTCAGACAACTGTTTCTTTGGTTAAATGTTGTAGTAGGGAGTGTCGCTTTATTTATTACTTGTTGGTTAGTAATGAAAGCTCTAAATCATCCTGAACTTTTTAGAGGAATCAATTCTAAATTGCAACTGACAAAAGATTTTCTTCCTGAAGAAAATGAGGTTACAAAAGAAATAATAAGCAATAAAGACGAATTTGTATCTTCTCAAATTTTAGCATTAAAAAATTATATGATAGAGAAGGAGCCTTATCTAGATCCGTCGCTTACAATTCAAGAACTCTCTAATCAAATTAATATTCCAGTTCGGGATTTATCAGTGTTGATTAACCATCGTATGAACCAGCACTTTTTTGATTTTGTGAATGAATATCGCATTCAAAAAGCGATGCATATTTTAAAAGATCAATCCAAAAGTCAGCTTACCGTTTTAGAAATTTTGTACGAAGTAGGTTTTAATTCAAAATCATCCTTCAATACGTCTTTTAAAAAATATACTAATCTAACGCCTACCTCTTACCGAAACGCTTCACTATAAAGGTTTTGTAAAAAGTCGAACTTCATACTTGAAAAAGTCGAACCAATTTTTTTAATAGAAATTGGTTCGACTTTTTTTTGTCGGTCGAATTCTGAAAATTTCTAAGGGAACTTTGCTTCAAATTAATCGAACAAGTTTAAAATTAGAAATTATGAAAAAAGTGAACCTCCTTATTTTTTTACTATTGCCTTTGTTTTGTTTAGCGCAAGCACCTTTAAAATTGAAAGGAAAAATAGTTAGTGAAACAACTCCCTTACAATGGGCTGATGTTTCCATATCAAATTCACAGGGGAAAATTATTGACGGTACTACAACTAAACAAGATGGTACTTTTGAAATTAATATTAAAAAAGGTTTTTATAAAATAGGTGTAAGTCTTTTAGGATTTACAGACTACGAAAAAGAAATTGCAATAGAAAATGATTTCGATTTAGGTACAATTCTTTTAAAAGAGAATGCAACAAATTTGAATGAAATTGTCATTCAAGCTAAAAGGAATACCATCGAACAGAAAACAGATCGTGTGGTTTATAATCTAGAAAATAATGTTACAACGGTTGGTGGTGATGCATTAAGTGCCATAAATACAGCGCCAGGAGTTGTGGTGCAAAGTAATGTGATCACTATTCTAGGAAAAGGAGCTTCTCGAGTGATGATTGACGGAAGAATGATTGAGTTGACTGCTGAGGAGTTGAACAACTTTTTAAAATCAATTTCGGCAAGTGATATTAAAAACATTGAAATTATCAGTAATCCGCCAGCAAAATACGAAGCGGAAGGAACTGGTGGATTAATTAATATTATCATGAAAAAGGGAGCACGTGATTCCTGGAAAAACACGACTACAGCTTCTTACGATCAAAATAAATATGGCATTTATTCTTTAAGAAATAATTTCTTTTTCAGTAAAAATAAGTTCCGTTTTTCTGCAAGTATAAATGGAAAAACGGGATATAAAAATGTCGATGAAGTTTCTGAGGTGTATTTCGTAGAAGGGCTTTCGATTTTGAAAGCGAGAACAAAAGTAAAAGACGAAAATGCATCAGGAAAATTAGCTTTAGATTATGATTTTTCAGAAAAAACAACGGTTGGTTTTCAATATTTAAACTCCAAAAACAATCCTGATTTTCAATCAGATATTAGAATTGACAGATACAATAAACAAAAGCAATTACAAAATTACATACTCAATACTAGTTTTGCTGACAAAGAATCTAGCAATCAAACGTATAATGTGCATTTGATTACAAAACTGGATTCCCTTAACCGAAAATTATCATTTGATGTAGATTATTTCGATTATAATTCAAAATTTGATCGAAAGTTTGTTGCTAATAACTACGAGGCAGATATGACATTTATAGCTATAAATCAGTCAGGGAGAAATATTTCTAATCAAGATATCAATAACTTTAGTTTTAAGGCAGATATGGAACATCCGCTTCAAGTGTTAAAATTATCGTATGGTGCAAAGATGAGTTTTACAAATAGCAAGAGCGATGTGTTCTATTTTAATACCATTACTGGTAGTCCAGAATTAGATCCTCAGCAATCAAACCGATTTAAGTACACCGAAAATAATCAGGCAGTTTACATTAATGGAGCTAAAAAAATTAATGAAAAATGGAATTTTCAATTGGGATTGCGATTAGAGAATACTAAAACCAATGGTTTTTCTGAAAATTTGAATCAAGAAACAGTGAATAATTATTTAAAATTATTTCCAACATTTTATGCTTCTTATAACGAAAACGAGAACAATAATTTCAGTTTGAATTACGGAAAAAGAATCAATAGACCTCGTTTTGACTTATTGAATCCGTTTCGTATTTACATCAGCAGTAATAGCTATTCAGAAGGAAACCCGTTTTTGAAGCCTTCTTTCAGTGATAATTTTGAATTTTCACATTCGTATAAAGAAATTTTAAGAACTAGTGTTTTCCTAAATGTTATTACAGATGCTTATGGTGTGCTATTTACATCAAATCCTGACACGAATACACTAATTGTGACAAGAGAGAATTATTTTAAAGGGGTGAATTACGGTATTGGAGAGACTTATTCTGCTAATTTTACAGATTGGTGGCAAAGTGAAAATTCATTGTATTTTTTAGGATCAAAAACTGATTTTACAAGTGCTATAAACGCGACACCAAAAAATGGTTTAGAACTTGATCTTTCTACAAACAATACTTTCTCCTTAGGTAAAACGGCAAAATTGCAAATTGATTTTAGTTATACTCCTCCTTATAAAGCAGGATTATATGAAATAGGTTATATGTCAAGTTTAAATATTGGTTTTAAGCAAGATTTGTTTAATAAAAGTGTTCAAGTGGCGTTTCTGGCAAATGATATTTTTAATACTTCTTATTTAAAAGATTTTGTTTCGGTTGTAAATGGAGTGAAACAAGTGTATGCCAACAATGAAAGCAATCGATTTGTACGTCTGTCTGTGGTTTATAATTTTGGGAACAAAAAAATAAATGTAAAAGATAGAGATTTTGGGAATCAAGAAGAAAAAAATAGAACAGGTAGATAATACCAAATATCTTAGAAGATAGTCTTTAAAACAAAGTAGAAAATCATTCCATAAATGGTTTTCTACTTTGTTTTAACTATAGTTAGATCAAATGTCCAAGGCAATTTTAAATTTCAATACAGTTTTTAGATTTTCATTGTCGAAATTCTTTCTGGAAACGGCTTAAAAATTCGTACTAGAAGGGTTGATGATTGTCTTTTCTTTACCATTAGCTACGTCATTGCGGGGAAAGTACCAATCTCATCTAGTATTTCGGCAATGAAGAACAGTTTCTATTAGATTGGGAAAGTCAATCGTTTAGTTTAGAACGCGGATAAAACGGATTGCTAAAGCAAAACGTTGATGAAAACGGATTTTATGCGTATTTTTTTTCTAGCAATAACTAATTCATTGCGAAGAAAGTACCAATCTCATCTAGTGTTTCCGTTGTCATATTTTTTTAGTTTTATTGTCGATGTGTTTTAGTGAGATAGCTTCGTTCCTCGCTATGACTTTGATTGTGGATAGTACTATTTGCTTTATTTGTGTAGCGAATTGAAGTACAAAAAATTTAAGTATTACAGAATTTATAATTTGATGCACTTTGTCATTGCGAGGAAAGTACCAATCTCATCTAGTATTTCGACAATAAATAGTATAAGTTGAGGGAAGTTGGAAATCTTTGATTAATAAACCACTTTATTTTGTTCATACAAGAAAGTAGGTACTCGATGCAATCGAGCACCAGAGTGTGTCTATGGTTTAGTTTAGAACGCGGATAAAACGGATTGCTAAAGCAAAACGTTGATGAAAACGGATTTTATGCGTATTTTTTTTCTAGCAATAACTAATTCATTGCGAAGAAAGTACCAATCTCATCTAGTGTTTCCGTTGTCATATTTTCTTAGTTTTATTGTCGATGTGTTTTAGTGTGATAGCTTCGTTCCTCGCTATGACTTTGATTGTGGATAGTACTATTTGCTTTATTTGTGTAGCGAATTGAAGTACAAAAAATTTAAGTATTACAGAATTTATAATTTGATGCACTTTGTCATTGCGAGGAACGAAGCAATCTCATCTAGTATTTCGACAATAAATAGTACAAGTTGAGAGAAGTTGGAAATCTTTGATTAACAAACCGCTTTATTTTGTTCATACAAGAAAGTAGGTACTCGATGCAATCGAGCACCAGAGTGGGTTTGTTGGCTGTTAGTAGATTCGTATTAGAAATTCAATTTAATTCTTATTGAAGATTCTTTATTGATCCAATTTTCAACTGTTATAAGAAGATTTTCAATCTTATCAAAAAAATCAGTAATTGTAATATCTTCTTTGCGACCTGGAATCATCCATTTGGTCATATCAAAATCATATTCTGGTTCTAAAGAAAAAAAAGCAAAGTTCTCTTTCTTTTCAGATAAACTTGACGTTAAAACACTATAGTTAAATATGTCTAATTCATTTTTAAGTTCAATAGGAAATAAAGGATGATTTGTTAATTCATTGAATTTTTTAATTTTGTCTAATGAGAAGTAACCAGATTTTACAAGCATGATTTTTTTATCTACAAAAAGCTCTCTCGAAAAATTCATATCTTTTGAAATATTTGTATTCACTTCAATTTTGAGCTTTTCTCCTTCGAATAAATAAATATGGATTCTCAATTTTTTTAATTCTTCCAAATAATCAAGAATTATTTCATTCTGTTTATCAAGTATTTTTTTGCTAGTTCCAAATCGATCAAATAACAAGTAAGCTATGTATATTGAAATTAACACTTGAGTAACGTTGATTATGTCAATAATTGTAGAAAACTGTGTTGAGACAAATACTTCTTGTGTTACAAAATATGATATAATGCATATTGCAATAATAATTGTAGCTAAAAAGGAATAGAATCTTTTCATTTAGTACGATTTTTTCTCGTCGAATTGCTACAAACTTGCATATGTGTGAAAAAATCACACAAAGTCAGTCTTTTTTGCGGCGATATGTGTAGCAATCGTCCAAATTTATCTTACTCAAATATAGTCAACTGTAGTCTGTTTATCAAGGAATTGTAAATTTTTTCTGATATTAGTTTTAGGTGAACCATTTATTTGTATTGTGTACTTGTGTTGCGTGAGGGATAATAGCGGAAATCCTTTTTATTTTTTCTTTAAAAATAAAAAGATTGAAGTGAATAGCCCGACCTGAAGTTTTTACGAAGGGGCACGCCCAAATGATAGAATTATAAAAAGTAAGCCAGTAAGATTCCTAGGATAATCATGGAAACTTTGGCAATGTTGAATTTATGTCCTTCGCTACTTTCAAAAATAATGGTAGATGAAATATGGAATAATATCCCAATGACTACGGCTGTGATTTGAGTAGTATATTGGTTTAAAAAAGGTAAATAATCAGATGCGAGTGTTCCTAGTGGCGTCATGACGGCAAAGGTGATCATGAAGGCAAAAATGGCTTTTGGATTCAAATGCGAATTGATGAAAAAGGTAGTCAAGATGATGGCAATAGGCAGGTGATGAATGGCGATACCAATGGCTAGATTATCATGATGATGGCCTACAGGGAATCCTTCTAAGAAGGCATGAATACAGAGACTGATAAACAATAACCACGGAATATGGTTCATGTTTTCGTGTCCATGAACGTGTCCATGTTCTGCCCCTTTGGAAAAAAATTCTAGTATGATTTGGAACAAAATCCCTAACATGATAAAGATACCTATGTTGCTGTCTTTGCTTTCGTAAACATCAGGAAGCAAGTGCATCACGGTTAAAGACAATAAAAAAGAACCACTAAAAGCTAATAATAGCTTGAGGTTGGTTTTGTTTTTTGGTTTTAAAATTGATGCAATGATATAGCCTAACAGTACAGAAAGTAAGGGTAAAAGGTAATTCATGTTTTTTGTTGAATCGTTTATTTGTTGAATGGATTAATCAACTACTTAAATATCATAATTAAGCGTTCGCTATCATTTTTGTAGAATTTTTTCAACTTGTAATCGCCAAATATATCCAAAAGATAAATTCCTGCTTCTTCCATTAATGCTTCAAAATCTTGAAGAGTTAAGGCTTTTACTTTTTCGGTATAATGAAATTTTTGTCCTTTGTCTTCAAAGTCGATTTCTTTATAGATATGTCCGTCTTTTAAATAGCGTTTCAGATGAAAATCGATGCCTTCAACCGTTTTTGTTTCTTCAGGAACTAATGTATCGAGCACTTGTTTGACATTCATGAAGTCAATTACGGCAAAACCATAGTCAGACAAGCTTTCTTTGATGGCTTTTAAAGTGGTTAAATTGTCATCGTCGTTTTCGAAATAACCAAAACTAGTGAACAAATTAAATATTGCATCAAATTTTTCTTCAAAAGGTTCACGCATGTCGTGTACTTTGAAGTGTAAAGAGTCGTTGGCATTTTTGTTGGCTTCAGCGATACTATTCTCCGACAAATCAGCGCCTAAGACATTAAATCCCAGTTGGTTCAAATAAATAGAATGACGGCCTTTACCGCAAGCCAAGTCAAGCACTTTTGCTTTCTCAGGAAGGTTGAGGTAATGGGTGATGTTATCCATAAATAGCTGCGCTTCTCTATAGTTTCTCTCTTTATAAAGAATGTGATAATAGGGAGTATCGAACCAAGAACTGAACCATGTTGGTGCTGGTTCTTCTTGATTTATTGGGTTTGATTTTTGTTCTTCAGACATTTATTCTTTTTCAATTTATTCTATCCGGCAAATTTAGTGTATTTTTGCTGAAAAATAACGATTCTGAGGAGATAGACGGAGATTCACGTAGAGAATTCTCTGATTTTCATCAGGGGTTAAACATAAAGCAGAAATAGGTCTGTTTTAATTGATACAAAAAAATGGAAAATAATTTTAAGATGGTTGCCAAAACCTTTTTTGGTTTTGAGGAAATATTAGCAAAGGAATTACAAATGTTAGGCGCGCAAGACGTGGAGCAGGGTGTAAGAATGGTGAGTTTTAAAGGAGATAAGGGATTCATGTACAAAGCGAATTTATCGTTGCGTACCGCATTAAAAATCCTAAAACCCATTTATTTTTTTAAGGCAAATAACGAACAAGCTTTATACAAAGGAATTACTGGTGTGAACTGGTCACGATACATTAATGCCAATCAAACTTTTGTGATTGATGCAACGGTGCATTCAGATAACTTTAATCACTCCGAATTTGTTTCTCAAAAGTGTAAAGATGCAATTGTAGATCAATTTAGAGAGCGCACAGGACAACGTCCAAGTATTGATAAAATCCATCCCGATTTAAGAATCAACATTCATATTGATAGAGACCAAGTTTCGGTTGCTCTTGATACCTCTGGGAATTCATTGCACCAACGTGGGTATAGAACAGCAACTAATATTGCGCCAATCAACGAAGTTTTGGCAGCAGGAGTTTTGTTACTTTCTGGTTGGGACGGACAAACGGATTTTTTAGACCCAATGTGTGGTTCAGGAACTTTCTTAGCGGAAGCGGCTATGATTGCTTGTAATATTCCGGCGAACATTAACCGTAAAGAATTTGCTTTCGAAAAATGGCACGATTGGGATAATGAATTGTTTGATAATATTACGGACAGCTTGTTAAAAAGAGTACGTGAGTTTCATCACACGATAAAAGGATACGATAAAGCACCATCGGCAGTTCAAAAAGCCAAAGACAATATCAAGAATGCCAATTTGGATGAATACATCACGATTGAAGAGAAAAACTTCTTTGATACGGAGAAAACTACCGAAGGAAAATTACATATGGTATTTAATCCGCCTTATGATGAACGATTGGATATTCATATGGAAGAATTCTATAAGAATATTGGAGATACTCTAAAGAAAAATTATCCTGGAACTAATGCTTGGTTCATTACTGGAAACCTGGAAGCTTTGAAATTTGTAGGGTTAAAACCTTCAAGAAAAATCAAACTTTTCAACGCAAGTATCGAAGCACGTTTAGTAAAATACGAAATGTACGAGGGTAGTAAGAGAACAAAATTTCAGGTAACTGAAGGGGAATAGTGAAATAAGAATATAAAATATAGAAAAAAGAGGAAAGAAAAAAGAAAATAGAAGGGTACAAATTTATCATTAATAAACATTATCCAACTTTAAACTTTTTTAAACCTTAAACTTTAAACAAAATAGCATGACAAAATTACAAGTAAGAGCATTTTTATATCAAATGGGTTGTTTCGCCATTTTATTTATATCCGTACGTTATTTGGCAGAACGTTATACAGGTTTAACTGGATTTTGGATTCCAATGACTGCCTTTATGGTAGGAACAATTTTAGCACCTAAATTCAAATCGATTAAAACGAATGATGGGGAGAAGTTGTATATGAGATGGATTTTTATGAAAGAGGTTAAGGAAATAGGATAACACTGTTTAACAACATAAAAAAAGGAGCTAATTATAATCGTATAATTAGCTCCTTTTTATTTTTTATAGTGTTTATTTTTATTGTTTTTTAGGAGGAGTAACTGGTACTACTTTCTTTTTATAAATAGGAATGAAATACGATACTGTATAATTAAATCCTACACCAAAATCTCCATTATAGGTTCTATTGAATCCCGGAATATATAGGTTATCAAAATTCCCTGGTTTTTTATTGGAAACTAACATTTTCAGTTGAAAGCCGAATCCCACAAATACATTGTTGAATACTTTAGCTTTAACTCCTGCAACCACTTCAATCCAACTGGCTGAAAGACCGCTGTATTTTTCTCCAGAAGTAAGTGCTGGAACCTCTCCAAAATAAGGATTGGCATTGTAAATTTTGTAGGTGTTCAATTGCTGACTAAACGTACTAAAACCATAGCGCATCCCTATAGAAATGATATTCTCCATATCGAGCCAGTTTTCATAGGCATTGTAATCAAAACCTGCTTTTAAATATGAGCCTTTGGCAGTTGAGTTTAACCTAGTGTCATCCGTCGTTTTATTTTCATTTCCCAGTTCAGCAGCGAGGTAGTATTTTTTTGTTAGTCGGTAATCGCCAACAAACTCGATTCCTTTATAATCTTTATCGTACAAAGCACGTGTCAGTTTAAATAAATCAACCCCTACACGCAAACCGTATCGATTAGTTTTAGCAGGAATAACAGTGTCTTTTATAACTGGTTTAGGTAGTACTTTGGCATTTTTAAACGAATTGTCAGGAATAATACCTTCCTCCGTTTTCTTATTTTCGGGAGTGGTTTTTATAGGAGTCGTTTCTTGTGCTTCTACTAAAAACAAAGAAAAAATGAGGCAAATACTAAAAATATATTTCAAGGTGAGTTTCATTTTCGTTATCGATAGTACTGTTTTTTACTGCAATATATTGAATCCACTTATCAACGGCTACATTGGAAGCGGTATGAACATAAGGTGTTATAGGATCTAGAGTATAATCGGTTTTAAAACCACAGGCTCTGGAAACAAAAATAGTAGCCCTAGAATAATTAAACAACAAATTGTCTTCATAGACCAATGCTGGATTTGAATTCCCATAATTTAAAATGAAACGAAAACTAGTTGCATCAGCATCTGTTTTTAAGGGGATAGAGACCGTGCTTCCGTTAATCAAGGTACTTCCTTTATATGTAATCCCATCAGTCATACCTTCTCCAATTATGGTTAAATTAGTAACGTTTTTCAATACAGATGGATTGTTAACGTCATAAAATGTAATTACCAATCGGGGAGTAGTAATGGTATTAGCATCACAGATATCATCTTTCTCACAACTGGAGAAAGAGAAGGCAATAGCCAATACTAAAAGCATTATTTTTTTCATATATTTTTAAGTGATTAGTGATTAGTAAATAGTAATTAGCTACTAACGAATGACTGTTTACGAATCACTAGTTACCATTTATCTTCTCTCTAAAAGCACTACATTCTCCACGTGATGTGTTTGCGGAAACATATCCACTGGACGCACGCGCGTTACTTTGTATTTCTCGTCCATCAGCGCTAAATCACGCGCTTGTGTAGCTGAGTTACAGCTTACATACACTATTTTTTTAGGAGCAATTTTCATGATTTGTTCAATCACAGCTGCATGCATTCCGTCTCTTGGTGGATCTGTAATAATTACATCTGGATGTCCGTGTTGCGCGATGAAACTATCATTAAATACCACTTTCATGTCTCCTACAAAGAACTCACAATTTGTGATTTCATTGCGTACCGCATTCGCTTTAGCATCTTTAATGGCATCAGGAACACTTTCTACACCTATTACTTTTTTTGCTTTTTTAGAAACAAACTGAGCAATAGTACCCGTTCCTGTATATAAATCATACACAATTTCATTTCCGGTTAATCCAGCAAAATCTCGGGTTATTTTGTATAATTCATAAGCTTGGTCTGAGTTGGTTTGGTAAAAAGACTTAGCATTAATGCTAAATTTCAATCCTTCCATTTCCTCTAAGATATAGTCACGCCCTTTGTACAGTTTGATGTCCGTGTCGTATAAAGTATCGTTCGCTTTGTTATTAACTACGTATTGTAATGAAGTAATTTGAGGGAATTTCTCGTATAAATGATCTAAGATCAATTCTCTATTGGCTTTATCATTTTCAAAAAACTGAATCAAAACCATGATTTCTCCTGTTGAAGCCGTACGCAACATTAACGTTCTCAATAAACCAGAATGTTCTCTAGGGTTAAAGAAAGTCAGTCCATTTGCATTAGCAAAATCCCGAACTTCATTTCTAATCGCGTTCGAAGGATCTTCTTGTAAATGACACTTATTGATGTCTAGGATCTTGTCCCACATTTTTGGGATATGGAAACCTAGTGCATTTCTATTTCCTAAATCTTCTGTGCTATCAATTTCTTTTTCAGTTAACCAACGGCTGTTAGAAAACGAAAATTCCATTTTGTTTCTGTAAAAAAACTTTTTTTCCGACCCTAAAATAGGCTCAAAGTCTGGAAGTTCAATTTTTCCTATGCGTTGCAAGTGGTTCAAGACCTCATTTTGCTTATAGTACAACTGTTGGTTGTAGTTCATATTTTGCCATTTACAACCTCCGCAAACACCAAAATGCTCACAAACAGGCTCCACACGGTGTTCCGAAAACTCATGAAAATGCACTGCTTTTCCTTCATAAAACGACTTACGCTTTTTAAAAGTTTGTACATCAACCACATCACCCGGAACCACATTCGGTATGAACACTACTTTACCATCCGGTGCTTTTGCTACCGATACGCCTTTTGCACCTGCATCAAGGACTTTTATTTGATGAAAGACAACCTTGTCTGTATTTTTTCTTCCCATGGCGCAAAAATAAGCGTTTGTAAACTTTTATAAATTCAAATTGGCAAATATTTTTAAAAAAGAACCATTTTTATTTGGGCCCAATCCCGCTTTCCGCTACAAACCCTCGTTGCCACAGCACAAATCCGGCTATAAAAGGAGCTTCCTGCGGTCGCTCTTTTCTAGCACGGCTTTCTAAGCTGTCACAAGTTCGGTTTTTTCACTACAATCGGGGGCAGGGGAGTTGGGTGTAAATTGGTTTTGTCTAGATATGATTTTTACGTTTCATCCATTCGTAATTTACAATCGTGAGAAAGTAAAAAACAACATCAGCACAAATTTTCCCCGCCATAATTCCCGTTACCGCATTTCCAGTTGCAATAGGCAACCAATACATACAAAACGGCCGAACAAATGCAATATCTAGTACTGCAGGATAACCAAATTCTAAGAGTAAGTTCTTGACAATTCGTAGCAGATTATTAAATGTTGTTTGTTGCTGATTTTCTATGTTCTTTTTGGCTGTTTGATTGTAAGCCATGATAGTGATAACACCATAAAAAGCAAAATACTCCGTAAACGTAATCAAGTAAGCCGTTGTCAAGCCATTAAAAAAAAGACTGAATTGAGAACCTAGTAAAGCGGCAGAGGTCGCAGCTAACTCGGCATATTTATAGCGATCAAACCATTCTTTAAACTGTACTTTTGAAAGCATAATTGTGTGTTACTACTTTTAGGAAAAGCAAAATTAGACTAATTTAATTACTGAAATTTTAAAATCTGATTTTTATAAATTAACTTAATGATATTCAATTAGTTATTTGGTTTTCTAATTTAGTAAATTTGAATAACTAATGAAATTGGATATGTATAGCCTTATCTTTTCATATAATCCACTAAGCTATTTTGGTATTTTCATTTGGTTTCTATTTCTAGATCAATTGACTCCCATTCCAGAGGAAGTTACCTTGTTATCCATAGGCTATATTGCGCAGCAACATCTAATCAATCCGTATTATGCAGGATTATCTGCTTTTTGTGGGCTTACTATTATTGATAATTTATTTTATTGGTTGGCTTTTTCAGGTAACAAATTAATCAATCGCTTTAAAAATAAAATAGGAGAAAAGATGCAAAAGAAATACATTGACGGAATGGGAAAACACAGTGTAAGAACCTTGTTGCTATTGAGTTTTATTCCTAAAATTAGATTTTTTAGCCCTATTTTCGCAGGACTTTTTCGTGTTAAGTGGCGTACTTTTTTTTTAGTTAATGGATTTGGAACCCTTATTTTTATAACGCTTTATATCACTGCTGGAATACTATTTCACAACAGCTTGAAATACCTGCTTAAAGAACTCGAACTAGTAAGGCATTCAGTTTTTGTATTCTTTATGATTGGTATTACTGTGGTATTATTTTTTAAGTTTAAGAAGAAACACGACTAAGTCGTATTTTAGTTACATTACTTATTTTGTTGTTATTAATTTAATTAGTGTAGTGTTTTTATTCTTTGGTTTTAAATCAATGTATTGATAGGTCAATTTTAGGTGATATTTTGATTAATTCATATTGCTAAAATGGTTTATTAAATGTTATTTTTACAATCCCTTTCTTTCATTTTATAATTGGATAGAAACATCCTTTTAATACAAATTTTATTTTATAAAACACTAAATAAAACTAATGAAAATTATTTAAAACGAGGTGTTTAATAATGCGTAAAGTATTGATTAAGTTATAAATACAGGGATTTCAAATGCTTATTCTTTATTAAAAATTGCATATATGAATTTAAAAAAGACGCTACTACTTTTATTGTTTTTTTTAGCTATTACTACAGGTACAGCACAAAAAGAAATTAGAAAATGGAATGGTAAAAAATGTGCGGTTGTATTGACCTATGATGACGCTTTAAATATTCATTTGGACAAGGTAATACCTATGCTCGATTCATTTAATTTTAAAGGAACCTTTTATCTGATAGGTGCTTCACCTGTGGTTGCTAATCGAATAGATGAATGGCGCGCTGCATCCAAAGAGGGGCATGAATTAGGAAACCATTCTTTAAATCACCCTTGTGATGGTACTTTGCCAGGAAGGGGTTTCGTTACTCCAGAAAATGATTTGTCCAAGTATTCTGTAGCGAGAACCGTAAACGAAGTCCGAACTACAAATACTTTACTCAAAGCGATTGATGGAAAAGAGGAGCGTACTTTTGCCTATCCTTGTGGTGATCTTACCGTTAACGACACAGTTTACTATGATTTTTTAAAGAATGATTTTGTTGCCGCTCGTGGGGTTGAGTCTAATTATCTTCCAGCAAAAGAGGTTGATTTATCTAATGTAAATGCCTTTGTCCAGATTGGAACTACGGCAGCACAAATGATCGCACAAGTTGAAGCTGCTGAAAAAGCGCAATCTTTTATTGTTTTTCTATTTCACGGAGTTGGAGGGGAACATGCATTAAATATTGATTTAGAAGAGCACCGCAAGTTCTTGCAATACCTAAGTAAAAGAAAAAAAGATATTTGGGTTGCTCCTATGGTTGAAGTAGCTAAATATATTAAGGCACAGCAATAAAGCCAAATGGGGTCGCCTTGGGTATCACTATTTTTTCAGTTCCAATAATGCCTTAGCTCTCACTATTTCAAATGAGTTACTGTCATCAAGCGCTAGGAAATAATCAGTTTGCCATGCTTGGGTTTGTATCGCTTGTTTGCTGCTCACACTGTCCCAAGGTGCATAAACTCTTATCCCGCGTTTTCCGTCTTTCTCATTATGAGTTAGAATTCCTTTTGTTGCTAATACTGCTTTCGGGAAAATAAATTGACCTAATTGAGTTGCTGTTTTTACAGTTATAATTATAAAATCTAGTACATCCTTACTATCAAAAGGAGCTGTTATACCCAATGCATTTCTTTTCCACACCGTTACAAATTGTCCTGCCTTAGTAGGAGTAATTTTCGCTTGACGGTAGACTACTTTTTTTTCATTTAGTAAAAACGAACAAGCTTCATATTCTTTACTCTCTGAATTGATAACAAGTTGGGTAATAGAAAGTCCGTATTTATTGTAAAATAATTCTTTTATTGTTTTTAAATGATTTGGATATGTATCTGTTGAGGTGTTTTCAAGAATCATAAGTAGAAAAGTATGTTTTTTTCAGAGTTAATTAAACTCACTTTAATTAATAGATAGGAATTCAAGGCTTGCTTAATGAAATAACCATCAATAATTTAATTCATTGCTTTGAATTGTTTCATTTCCTGTAAAGGTTCGATGGCATTATAGTCTTTCCAGATGGTAGGGTCATATGATTTTATAGTTGTAAATTTAAAATCGGCTTCCTTAATTTTTTCAAAAGTGGCTAGGGATGTTTTAGTACGAGACATATTTAAGAATTCTATTTTATTGCTTGTATTTGCTTCAATTTTTATATCAAGTGCTAGCACATCTTTTTCACTGCTGGTTAGTTCTATAAATTTCAAAGGTCGATTTAAATAAAAGTAATTTCCCTTTTCAATAGCGGCATACTGCATATAATAACTATCGTCTTCCGCTTTTTTCTTGTAGGTTATCGTTCCTTTGCTGACATTTTCATAAGCCTTAATTCCTAATAGAAACTTCATGTTGAAATTATTCAATTTTTCTCCTTCGTCTAAAATATAGTCGGTTCTCAGGATGGCATAATCTGATTCAGAAATATATAACTTACCCAAATATTTCGCTTTACTTCTTCGAGGTTTAAAACTCAGTACAAAAGCGAATTCATTTTCACTAGTGTAGGTTTCGCCCTCATAGGTATAGTCATATAAGTCTGTTTTTTTAATAAAATCCAGTTTTTTGCTATTTAGAAAATTTGCATCTGACAGAAAGGAATTCAAACTGGCTTTGGTGGCCGTTAACTGGCTGTTTATTTCTATGTCAACACCTGTTTTTTTCTTTTTATTGAAGTCTTTACGTAACGAAATCGTATCTCTTGATCCAAAAAGGCCACTTTTTGCGCGGTAATATTTAGTGGAGTCTAAGTGTTGTAACATCATATTCAGGGCTGTTTTTTCTAAATCATCTACTGAACTCGAACGGCCTTCGTTTTTTAAAACGGTGGCTTTTAGAATATTCAGTTTTGAGTTGAAAAGGAACTTGTCTCCTTTTTTGGTTTTAACCGAATAATAATTACATAGGATATCAGTGAATTCCTGCGGGGGATGTGAAATTAATTGTTTAGAAAAAGCCTTTAAGTCAGTATTGACTTTGTTTAAAGCTTGTTTTGTAAATCCTGTCGATTTATTAATTTCAACATCAATTAATGAGGGTTTAAAATTATTAGAACTTCTATAAAAAAGCATTTCTTTTGACCCTGTTTCTCCAGTTTCATAATTACGAGCTAAGTTTGCTTGAACATTAGCCATAATTTCATAGGGATTTGGTTTTACATTGGATACAGTCACATCATTCAGTTCAAAAACGCCTGGATCTAATTTAATGGTATAATCAAGCCTTTTTAGCTGCTCAACAGTCAACTCTCTATTGACAAAACCCAAATAGGAAACCGTAAGTAGGGTTTCGTCCTTGCTGTTGTTTTCAGATAGTGTAAAAAAACCTTCGGCATTTGAAACCAAGTTTTCAGATTCATTTACTTTTATGTTAGCATAGGGAATGGTTTCCCCAGTTGTAGAATCGATTATTTTTCCTTTTATATTTTGGGCAAATCCTAGTTGAATCATAAGCAACGTGAACAAAGTAGTAAAGAAGTTTGGTTTCATATAGGTTATGTTGCTTTATAAATAAGACGATGTTACCTTAGTTTTGTTACTAACAGATAGCATAAATAGAAAAGAATTTAGGTTTTATTTAATCATTAGTAAATTGACACTAAAAAAACTAGAATCACAAGACCTAATTTTAATGATATATCAAAATTCTATCATTGGATGTTTTATTATACTATTATTCTAAATATCTTTACCGTTCTATAATTAGCTATTGTTTACATGAAAAAACTATTATTTATTGCATTTTTCGCAATTACTACTGGCGTTTTTGCCCAAGACCTAACGCCAAGTACAGTAGGAGAATACTACACTAAAAAGGAAGTAAGTATTAAAATGCGTGATGGTGTAACTTTATTTACTGCCATTTATACGCCAAAAGACCATTCTAAAAAATACCCAATCATTATGCAGCGCACGCCTTACAGTTGTGCGCCTTATGGAGAAACACAGTTTAAAAAGAGCATTGGCCCTAGTGATACCATGATGAAGGAAGGTTATATTGTTGTGTATCAAGATGTGCGTGGGCGCTGGATGAGTGACGGTTTGTATGATAACATGCGCGCTTATATTCCTAACAAAAAAGGGAAAACCCAAGTAGACGAAGCATCAGATACTTATGATACGATTGACTGGCTGGTGAAAAACGTGGGCAATAATAATGGAAATGTAGGAGTTTGGGGAATTTCGTACCCTGGATTTTATTCTACGTATTCGTTGTTGAGTAACCATCCTGCCTTGAAAGCAGTTTCGCCTCAGGCTTGTATTAGTGATTTCTTTTTTGATGATTTTCATCACAATGGAGCTTATTTATTGAGCTATTGGAAAGCAACTCCTTTGTTTGGAATTCAAAAATCAGAGAAAACGAGCAAAGCTTGGTATCAATTTCCAGATATGGGAACCAAAGATGATTATCAGTTTTTTCTAGATCAGGGTCCCTTGACTAACCTAGATAAATTTTATGGGAAAGACAATGAATTTTGGCAACAGCTAAAAGACCACAGTAGCTATGATGATTTTTGGCAAAAACGAGGTATTTTACAACATTTAAAAGACATCAAGCCTGCAGTTATGATTGTTGGAGGTTGGTTTGATGCTGAAGATTTGTACGGTCCTTTGAATACGTATCAGGCTATCGAAAAAAGCAGTAAAAATTACAATACGATTGTTATGGGGCCGTGGAGTCATGGCGATTGGGCTAGAAATACACCTGCTGCAGTGATTGGAAATATAAAATTTGGGGATAGTATTTCTGGTTTTTTTCAAAAAAATATTGAAGCCAACTTTTTTCGTCACTTTTTAAAAGACAATGGGAAGGGCGAAAACAAATTACCAGAAGCCTATGTTTTTGACACAGGGGTGAAAGATTGGAAAACCTATGATGTTTGGCCACCAAAAAATGCAGTAAAAGAAACGTATTATTTGACTCAAAATAAGTTATCGACCGTACCACAAAATGATGGTGGATTTCAAGAATTTATCAGCGATCCAAAAAAACCAGTTCCTTTTACCGAAGATATCTATCAAAAAGGGATAACGCCAAGAAAATACATGACCGATGATCAGCGTTTTGCAGCGAGACGTCCTGATGTTTTAGTATTTGAAACAGAAAAATTAACGGAGGAAACAACCCTAGCAGGGGCTATATTGGCACAATTACAAGTGTCCACATCTGGAACCGATTCCGATTGGATTGTAAAAGTAATTGATGTGTTCCCTAATGATGAACCGGAAACACCTGAGGTAGCTCCATATTTAAAAATGAGCAATTACCATATGATGGTGCGAAGTGAAGTAATGCGTGGCCGTTTTAGAAATAGCTTTATCCATCCAGAACCTTTTGTAGCTAATGAAAAAACAGCGGTGAAAATCAAATTACAAGATATAATGCATACGTTCAAGAAAGGACACAAAATTCAAATTCAAATTCAAAGTACTTGGTTTCCTTTTATTGATTTGAATCCGCAAACCTATGTTGACAATATCTTTTATGCCAAACCAGAAGATTTTAAAAAACAAACACAACGCGTGTATGATGATTCTAAGATTATATTTTCGGTTCTAAAATAATAGAAACAAGAATTTAATGAGAAACCCAATCCTTAAAGTTAGGATTGGGTTTTTTTGTTTACACCTAAAAGGGATTTTTAAATTTATTGTAAACTTTAAAACCAAGGAACGGTTTTTTACGTATTTTTTTAAAATAAGTAAATTCATGTATTTTTATAAAAAATTATCTCAAATTAGTTTTCTTAGTAGAAGTTATGCTTTTAAATTTCTTTTTGTTGCTTTTATTGGCATTCATATTCCATTAATAGGATTGTTGTTTTTCGTTTTATATGGAAATTTCTCCATCTCTCCAAATACCATTTTGTTTTTTGCGCTTTTAATGACTTTATTGGCTTCTGGTATTACACTAATTATCTTGAAACAATTAATAAAACCTATAGAAGTGGCTTCAAGAGCTTTGAGAAATTATAAGAAAGAAAGAGAAGTGCCAGAATTGCCCATTATTTATTTTGATGAAGCCGGTTTTCTAATGCGTAATATTCAGGAGACGATTATGGAACACGAAAAATTCATTGTTGAAAAGCAAGACTTAGTTTACTTATTGTCTCATGATTTAAAAAACTTCGCAGGACAACCTCAATTATTGGCAAGGTTGATATTAGATGCAAATCCTACTGAAGAAATAAAAGAATTGGCGGAGTTGATTTATCAATCTTCCAATCAACAATTCATGTATATTGAGAATTTTTTAAAATTACTTAAAGAACAAGATGCCGTTTTAAAAACAAGTCCGGATTCAAAAACGATACTTTTTAAACCTCTGATTGCTGCTGTTGAAACCCAAGTGAAACAGTTGTTAGACATAAAAAAGATAAAATTAATTGTGTCAATTGATATTCAAGAAACCACACTTTTAATTGAAGAGGAGTTATTAATTCGGGTTTTAGTGAATTTAATCGATAATGCTATAAAATTTTCTTATTCTAAAAGCGAGGTTAATTTAAAGGTCTATTCAGAAAATGCAAAATTGATAATTAGTATTGCCGATAGAGGAATTGGTTTCAACCAAAATCAAATTGGTGAATTATTTAAAAAATTCACAAAAATGAGCAAGTTAGGAACTTCAAATGAAGGCTCTACTGGAATTGGGTTGTATTTGTGTCGAAATATAATAGAAAAAAATCATGGACAACTTACAGCTACTAGTGAAGGCCAGAACAAAGGCGCCACTTTTACTATTATTTTTTAATAGTTTAAATCTTTGCACATTTAATAGTTACTTTAAAACTACAATCTAGAAGTTTAACACTATTTAGTCTGTGTATTTAAGAATCCGTAATAAAATTCAATTTTATTGCGGATTTTGTTTTGTGGTAAATTTTTTCATGAAAAATTCATAATAAATTCGTTTTATTTTTGTTTTGTACTATTTTTAATTCATTTGTAATCAGTTTATTGTGTCGTTTATAGTTTTTTTTAACACTTTAATCGGAAACATTAAAAAAAAAGGTAATTCTATTTTTAAAATACTTTAAATTAGTATTTAAGTTAAAGAAATACAGATAATTGAGCCACGCTTTTTTTAACCTTAAAAAAGCCTTTTTTATCTAAGAGCGTTTTTGATATACCAATTAGAAAGCCCCCTTTCTATAGATTCAACACCATCCTACAGTTAAGTTTTTATTGTTCGTTATTTTATTATTTAAATTCAATAAATATGAAAACATTTCTACGCAATTCCAGATTTTTGATTTTTGTTTTTTTAATTACCAATTTATTTTTTGCTAGTGGGGTTTATTCACAGACAGTATCAACTGATCTGCTTGATTATACACCAGGATCAACAGCTATTATTACTGGTTCTGGATTTCAGGCTGGTGAAACTGTTACACTATTAGTGGAGCATGCAGGTGAAGAACCTGCAGGAACAGATCCACAGTATCATCAGCCTTGGACAGTTGTCGCAGATGGTTTAGGTTCGTTTACTTCCTCATGGTATGTACCCACAGTTGCGCAAGGTGATGCTCTTGGAGCCACTTTACTTTTGACTGCGGATGGAGCGACATCTTTACTACATGCAGAGTGGACGTTTACAGATGCTCAACAAACTTTATCATCAATATCAGCTGGAGCTCAAACAGGTTCTCTTACCTCTGGAACTGCTGGTAGCGTTTCATTTTTAATGACTGCAGGATTAGTAAATAATGGAGGAAAACCTAAAGTCACTTATAGTGTAACAAGTGGTCTTCCAACAGGTGCCACTGCACCATCTGTTGTAAGCCCAAATGGGTCTTCAGATGCAACCTTGACAGTTACTACAACGGTAGCTACGCCCACGGGCTCCTACACCTTAAATATATCTGGTTCTGACGATAATAATCCTGTCAACACTAGAACGACAACCGCGACTTTGGTTGTGGGCGGAAAAATAACTCCAACCGTTACTCCAATAGTAGGATCTTATGTGTATAATGGTTCTCCTCAGGGGCCAAATTCGGCAACTAATACAGGAACAGGAACAAGTTATACCTACAGTTATGTTGGGGTAAGTCCAACTACATATCCACAAAGTTCAATACAACCAACAAATGCTGGAAATTACACGGTGATTGCAACAGTTGGAGCAAATGGGAATTACAATTCTGCTAGTTCTCTTGCTACTGCTTTTTCAATAAGCAAAGCTACCCCAACAGCAACTCTAGCAGTAAATAATTCTCCACTTACATATGATGGAACAGGGAAATCGGCTACAGTTTCAGTATCAAGTAGTTCTGTTCCAGGAAATGTCAATAGTATCCTTACTGGAGGAGTGGCTACTCAAACCAATGCAAGTACATATGCAGTTACGGCTAGCTTCATGCCTACCGATTCAGCAAACTATAATAGTTTAACAGGTTTGTCTGCGGGTAATTTTGTTATTGGTAAAGCCGCTTCGGTAACCACAGTTACAATCACAGGCGCACCATTTACTTATACCGGTTCGGCAATTGAGCCGGCTTCGGTTACCGTAACAGGAGCAGGAGGATTGAGTTTAACTCCAACTGCGAATTATGCAACTAACATTGATGCAGGAGTGAATACCGCTTCAGCAAGTTATACTTATGCAGGAGATGCAAATCACGAGTCAAGTTCAGACAGCAAAACCTTTACAATAGGTAAAGCCGCTTCTGTAACCACAGTTACAATCACAGGCGCACCATTTACTTATACCGGTTCGGCAATTGAGCCAGCTTCGGTTACCGTAACCGGAGCAGGAGGATTGAGTTTAACTCCAACTGCGAATTATGCAACTAACATTGATGCAGGAGTGAATACCGCTTCAGCAAGTTATACTTATGCAGGAGATGCAAATCACGAGTCAAGTTCAGACAGCAAAACCTTTACAATTGGTAAAGCCGCTTCTGTAACCACAGTTACAATCACAGGCGCACCATTTACTTATACCAGTTCGGCAATTGAGCCGGCTTCGGTTACCGTAACAGGAGCAGGAGGATTGAGTTTAACTCCAACTGCGAATTATGCAACTAACATTGATGCAGGAGTGAATACCGCTTCAGCAAGTTATACTTATGCAGGAGATGCAAATCACGAGTCAAGTTCAGACAATAAAACCTTTACAATAGGTAAAGCCGCTTCTGTAACCACAGTTACAATCACAGGCACACCATTTACTTATACCGGTTCGGCAATTGAGCCGGCTTCGGTTACCGTAACAGGAGCAGGAGGATTGAGTTTAACTCCAACTGCGAATTATGCAACTAACATTGATGCAGGAGTGAATACCGCTTCAGCAAGTTATACTTATGCAGGAGATGCAAATCACGAGTCAAGTTCAGACAGCAAAACCTTTACAATTGGTAAAGCCACTTCTGTAACCACAGTTACAATCACAGGCGCACCATTTACTTATACCAGTTCGGCAATTGAGCCGGCTTCGGTTACCGTAACAGGAGCAGGAGGATTGAGTTTAACTCCAACTGCGAATTATGCAACTAACATTGATGCAGGAGTGAATACCGCTTCAGCAAGTTATACTTATGCAGGAGATGCAAATCACGAGTCAAGTTCAGACAATAAAACCTTTACAATTGGTAAAGCCGCTTCTGTAACCACAGTTACAATCACAGGCGCACCATTTACTTATACCGGTTCGGCAATTGAGCCAGCTTCGGTTACCGTAACCGGAGCAGGAGGATTGAGTTTAACTCCAACTGCGAATTATGCAACTAACATTGATGCAGGAGTGAATACCGCTTCAGCAAGTTATACTTATGCAGGAGATGCAAATCACGAGTCAAGTTCAGACAGCAAAACCTTTACAATTGGTAAAGCCGCTTCTGTAACCACAGTTACAATCACAGGCGCACCATTTACTTATACCGGTTCGGCAATTGAGCCAGCTTCGGTTACCGTAACCGGAGCAGGAGGATTGAGTTTAACTCCAACTGCGAATTATGCAACTAACATTGATGCAGGAGTGAATACCGCTTCAGCAAGTTATACTTATGCAGGAGATGCAAATCACGAGTCAAGTTCAGACAGCAAAACCTTTACAATTGGTAAAGCCGCTTCTGTAACCACAGTTACAATCACAGGCGCACCATTTACTTATACCGGTTCGGCAATTGAGCCAGCTTCGGTTACCGTAACCGGAGCAGGAGGATTGAGTTTAACTCCAACTGCGAATTATGCAACTAACATTGATGCAGGAGTGAATACCGCTTCAGCAAGTTATACTTATGCAGGAGATGCAAATCACGAGTCAAGTTCAGACAGCAAAACCTTTACAATTGGTAAAGCCGCTTCTGTAACCACAGTTACAATCACAGGCGCACCATTTACTTATACCAGTTCGGCAATTGAGCCGGCTTCGGTTACCGTAACAGGAGCAGGAGGATTGAGTTTAACTCCAACTGCGAATTATGCAACTAACATTGATGCAGGAGTGAATACCGCTTCAGCAAGTTATACTTATGCAGGAGATGCAAATCACGAGTCAAGTTCAGACAATAAAACCTTTACAATAGGTAAAGCCGCTTCGGTAACCACAGTTACAATCACAGGCGCACCATTTACTTATACCGGTTCGGCAATTGAGCCAGCTTCGGTTACCGTAACAGGAGCAGGAGGATTGAGTTTAACTCCAACTGCGAATTATGCAACTAACATTGATGCAGGAGTGAATACCGCTTCAGCAAGTTATACTTATGCAGGAGATGCAAATCACGAGTCAAGTTCAGACAGCAAAACCTTTACAATTGGTAAAGCCGCTTCGGTAACCACAGTTACAATCACAGGCGCACCATTTACTTATACCGGTTCGGCAATTGAGCCGGCTTCGGTTACCGTAACCGGAGCAGGAGGATTGAGTTTAACTCCAACTGCGAATTATGCAACTAACATTGATGCAGGAGTGAATACCGCTTCAGCAAGTTATACTTATGCAGGAGATGCAAATCACGAGTCAAGTTCAGACAATAAAACCTTTACAATAGGTAAAGCCGCTTCGGTAACCACAGTTACGATCACAGGCGCACCATTTACTTATACCAGTTCGGCAATTGAGCCGGCTTCGGTTACCGTAACCGGAGCAGGAGGATTGAGTTTAACTCCAACTGCGAATTATGCAACTAACATTGATGCAGGAGTGAATACCGCTTCAGCAAGTTATACTTATGCAGGAGATGCAAATCACGAGTCAAGTTCAGACAATAAAACCTTTACAATAGGTAAAGCCGCTTCTGTAACCACAGTTACAATCACAGGCGCACCATTTACTTATACCGGTTCGGCAATTGAGCCGGCTTCGGTTACCGTAACAGGAGCAGGAGGATTGAGTTTAACTCCAACTGCGAATTATGCAACTAACATTGATGCAGGAGTGAATACCGCTTCAGCAAGTTATACTTATGCAGGAGATGCAAATCACGAGTCAAGTTCAGACAGCAAAACCTTTACAATAGGTAAAGCCGCTTCTGTAACCACAGTTACAATCACAGGCGCACCATTTACTTATACCGGTTCGGCAATTGAGCCAGCTTCGGTTACCGTAACCGGAGCAGGAGGATTGAGTTTAACTCCAACTGCGAATTATGCAACTAACATTGATGCAGGAGTGAATACCGCTTCAGCAAGTTATACTTATGCAGGAGATGCAAATCACGAGTCAAGTTCAGACAGCAAAACCTTTACAATTGGTAAAGCCACTTCTGTAACCACAGTTACAATCACAGGCGCACCATTTACTTATACCAGTTCGGCAATTGAGCCGGCTTCGGTTACCGTAACAGGAGCAGGAGGATTGAGTTTAACTCCAACTGCGAATTATGCAACTAACATTGATGCAGGAGTGAATACCGCTTCAGCAAGTTATACTTATGCAGGAGATGCAAATCACGAGTCAAGTTCAGACAATAAAACCTTTACAATTGGTAAAGCCGCTTCTGTAACCACAGTTACAATCACAGGCGCACCATTTACTTATACCGGTTCGGCAATTGAGCCAGCTTCGGTTACCGTAACCGGAGCAGGAGGATTGAGTTTAACTCCAACTGCGAATTATGCAACTAACATTGATGCAGGAGTGAATACCGCTTCAGCAAGTTATACTTATGCAGGAGATGCAAATCACGAGTCAAGTTCAGACAGCAAAACCTTTACAATTGGTAAAGCCGCTTCTGTAACCACAGTTACAATCACAGGCGCACCATTTACTTATACCGGTTCGGCAATTGAGCCAGCTTCGGTTACCGTAACCGGAGCAGGAGGATTGAGTTTAACTCCAACTGCGAATTATGCAACTAACATTGATGCAGGAGTGAATACCGCTTCAGCAAGTTATACTTATGCAGGAGATGCAAATCACGAGTCAAGTTCAGACAGCAAAACCTTTACAATTGGTAAAGCCGCTTCTGTAACCACAGTTACAATCACAGGCGCACCATTTACTTATACCGGTTCGGCAATTGAGCCAGCTTCGGTTACCGTAACCGGAGCAGGAGGATTGAGTTTAACTCCAACTGCGAATTATGCAACTAACATTGATGCAGGAGTGAATACCGCTTCAGCAAGTTATACTTATGCAGGAGATGCAAATCACGAGTCAAGTTCAGACAGCAAAACCTTTACAATTGGTAAAGCCGCTTCTGTAACCACAGTTACAATCACAGGCGCACCATTTACTTATACCAGTTCGGCAATTGAGCCGGCTTCGGTTACCGTAACAGGAGCAGGAGGATTGAGTTTAACTCCAACTGCGAATTATGCAACTAACATTGATGCAGGAGTGAATACCGCTTCAGCAAGTTATACTTATGCAGGAGATGCAAATCACGAGTCAAGTTCAGACAATAAAACCTTTACAATAGGTAAAGCCGCTTCGGTAACCACAGTTACAATCACAGGCGCACCATTTACTTATACCGGTTCGGCAATTGAGCCAGCTTCGGTTACCGTAACAGGAGCAGGAGGATTGAGTTTAACTCCAACTGCGAATTATGCAACTAACATTGATGCAGGAGTGAATACCGCTTCAGCAAGTTATACTTATGCAGGAGATGCAAATCACGAGTCAAGTTCAGACAACAAAACCTTTACAATAGGTAAAGCCGCTTCGGTAACCACAGTTACAATCACAGGCGCACCATTTACTTATACCGGTTCGGCAATTGAGCCGGCTTCGGTTACCGTAACAGGAGCAGGAGGATTGAGTTTAACTCCAACTGCGAATTATACCAATAACATTGATGCAGGAGTGAATACCGCTTCAGCAAGTTATACTTATGCAGGAGATGCAAATCACGGGTCAAGTTCAGACAGTGAAGCATTTACGATTTTGCGAAAAGTTGCGAGTGTTTCACCAATAGTAAATACTAAAGTTTACGGTTCGATAGATCCTATATTGAGCGGTAATTTAGTTGGGTTTCTTTCTTCAGATGTAGTTACGGCTTCATACAGTAGAACTGCGGGTGAAACTGTTTTAGGCAGTCCATATATAATTAGTGCTGTTTTAAATCCAGCTTCAGTATTAAGTAATTATGACATTACTTATAACACAGCATCATTTGTAATTACTACAAAAGCTTTGGAAGGTTCATTCACTGCCAGTAATAAAATTTATGATGGGAATAATACTGCTACTGTTACTAGTCGCTCATTGATTGGAGTACTGACAACAGATCTTACAAATGTGAGTTTAGAGGGAGGTTCAGGTACTTTTGATACAAAACATGTTGGAACAGATAAGACAGTGACTTTAATTGGGGCTACACTTTCAGGTCCTGCTAAGGATAACTACAATTTAATTTCTTTGAATACAACTATAGCAAATATTAGTAAAAAAGAGGTTACAGTCACAGCAATAACTGACACTAAAGAATACGATGGTTATACTAGCTCATTAGCGGTTCCTACGATATCAGGAATTATTTCTCCAGATGTAATTATTACAATACCACTACAAGTTTATGATAACAAAAATGTAGGTACAAATAAAGTAATGACTGCTTCAGGCTTGACAATTAGTGACGGCAACGGCGGTTTAAACTACAGTATTAATTATATTAATAATACAACAGGAATCATAACAGATACTCAAAAACCAATAATTAGTTGCATATCGAATATGGAACTTGAAGTAAATAGTAATTTATGTACTTATACTAAACAAGGAACAGTTTGGAATGCAACTGCAACAGATAATTATGCGTTAAGTAGTGTAACTTATCAACTTACTGGAGTTACTATAGGTAGTGGTAATAGCCTTGATGGAGTAGTTTTTAATAAGGGAGAGACGATAGTTACTTGGACAGCTACAGATACTAGTGGGAACTCTGCTAGTTGTAGTTTTAAGGTAAACATTACTAGTTCTTTAAGTGCTACGACATCTATAAATAATAAACAATTGTATTTTGGTTTATCAACAGATCAAATTGCAACAATCACTACATTGCCAGCAGGGGGAACTGGTCCATACACCATTAAATATGAGTTGAATCGACCTATGGAATGTAATGTGAATGGAGGAAATGAAACTTTTACTGGAGAAGCAACAAAAACTAATTCAAGTTTAAATATGAATAACATTTGTAGTGCTACAGGTATTCCATCTGTAACTTCAACTGTTATTTCAACAGGTACTTATGCATTAACTGTAAAATTAATGAAAGACGCGATTATAACAGCAACAATTACTGATCGATTTGGTTGTAGTTTTATAACAACAACTCAAGTTTGGGCTGAAGATGTTCGTTGTTTTGCTGGAAAAAGTGGTAATGCAAAAGTTAAAATTTGCCACAAAACTAATAATAGTTGTAATGAAATTTGTGTAGATGAATCGGCAGTAGCGGCACATTTAGCACATGGAGATTTCTTAGGACCTTGTAATGCGAAATGTGAAGCACCTATTGCACATAGACCTCTTGTAATAGGGAAACAAGAAATAATTGATTTAGCTGAATTTGATGTAAAAGCGTATCCTAATCCATCGAATCACCAATTTACGATAGCAATTCAAGGTAGTAATGATGAAAAAGTAGAAGTGTTTGTTTATGATATGCTTGCAAGAATGATTAAAAAAATAGAAAAACCAAATGCTCAAAATATTTTATTAGGAGAAGAATTGCCTTCTGGGGAATATCTATTGTTAATTAGACAAGGAAGTAATCAAAAAGCAATTAATGTAATTAAAAAATAAAATAATTGGGTGATACTATGAACTTAGAGAAAACCAGCCCAATTTAATTTGGGCTGGTTTTTTTAGATTTAATTACAAATAGTAAACATATTTTAAATTTTCGTTAAATAATATAATAATCAAAATTCTTACATTTTAAAAAGCTAAATTTGAGAGAACTAAAAAGTTAAAATTATGAAAAGAAATGCAACCGCTATTTGGAAAGGATCTCTTAAAGAGGGAGCTGGTGTATTAACAACGCAAAGTAAAACATTAGAAAATACACAATATTCATTTAAATCTCGTTTTGAAGAAGGCGTAGGGACTAATCCTGAAGAATTAGTAGCAGCAGCACATTCAGGCTGTTTTACTATGCAACTTTCTGCTTATGTTACCGAAGAAGGTTTTGAAATAGAAAGTATTGAGACCAAATGTATTATTAATTTGGTTGAGGGAACAATACTAAGTTCCCATTTAACTGTTGCAGCTAAAATAGCTGGAATTTCGAATGAAAAATTTCAAGAGTTAGTCACTAAGGCAGAGAAAAATTGTCCGATTTCTAAATTGTTGAATGCAGAAATTGTATCAGAAGCCAATTTGGTTTAAGAAATAGAATAAGTACAAAAAAAGGTCTCAATTATAATTGAGACCTTTTTTTTATAAAATTAGAATTGATGTATTTACCAAACCTGATGTACTTCGGGTTTAATATATTGCTCATAAATTTCATTCATAGCCTTGATTTTTTCGGGTGTTAACTCGGGTAAATCATAAACAGATAAGTTGGATTCCACATGACTTACTTTAGAAGCGCCTGGAATAATACAACTAATTTCATTAAAACTCAAAATCCATTGCAAAGCGATGGGCGCTAAGTTTGTTGTGTTTGGGAATAATGCTTTTAATGCTTCAACGGCTTTTAAACCCAATTCGTAATTGATGCCAGCAAACGTTTCTCCTTTGTCAAAAGCTTCCCCATTTCGATTAAAATTTCTATGATCTTGTGATTCAAATTTGGTTTCTGAATTGAAAAGTCCAGTAAGGAGTCCGCTAGCTAAAGGAACTCTTGCAATGATTCCTATATCTTTCTTTTTGGCTTCTTTGAAAAAAAGCTCCGAAGGACGCTGACGGAAAAGATTAAAAATAATCTGAACGGTATTTACGTTGGGATATTCAATTGCTTTTATGGCTTCTTCCACTTTTTCGACACTAACTCCAAGGTTTAAAATTTTACCTTGGTCTTTTAACCGATCAAACATTTCAAAAATCTCAGGACGATAGTAAACTGGATTTGGAGGACAATGCAATTGAATAAGGTCCAATGTTTCCAACCCTGTTCTTTTTAAACTGTCTTCTACAAATTTTTGAAGCACTTTAGGTTGATATCCTTCGCTTGTATGAGGATTAATTTGGCGACCACATTTTGTAGCTACATAAATTCGTTCTGAACGCGAACGAACCACTCTACCTACTGCAGTTTCACTTAATCCATTTTCATAAACATCTGCGGTATCAATAAAGTTTACACCATTGTCTATTGCTGTATTTATTAATTCGTCAGCTGTTTTATCATTAAAAGGGGAACCCCATTTTCCTCCAACTTGCCATGTTCCAAGTGCTATTTCGGAGATTTCAAAATTAGTTTTTCCTAGTGTTCTATATTTCATTTTGTTGCAATTTTTAGATCAAGTTATTTAGTCGAGTTCAATTGAATGGCTTGTTGTACTAATCGAGCCATTACTTCATATCCAGTTTTGTTTGGATGGACGCCATCTGCTGAATAAATTAAGGGTAGTCCGTTGCGGTCATCAACCATTGCCGAATAGTAATCAACAAAAGTAATGGCATTAACGTCGGCATAATTTATTAATAAGTTGTTTAAAGCCATGATTTTAGTAGCTGGGTTTTGATTGGGGTTCCAAGGAAAATCAAAAGCAGGTAAAACAGAACAAAGAATCACTTTAATATTGTGGGCTTTCGCCAACTCAATCATAGAAAAAATATTATTTGTAATCATTTCTAAGGTTGCAGGTCCAGTATTTTCAGCGATATCATTTACACCCGCAAGAATAACTACAATGGTAGGTTTTAAAGCAATAACATCAGCTCTAAAACGAATCAGCATTTGTGGCGTTGTTTGACCACTAATTCCACGATTGATGTAATTATGAGTTTGAAAATATTGTGGCGCTACATTGCTCCAAAACTCGGTTATAGAATCGCCCATGAAAACGACGCTATTCGAAGTAGTAGGTTCGTTTTGTAAACGAAGGTTATCTTTTTGATATTTATTTAAATTTGGCCAGTCTTGTGCCTGCAGTTTTTGTCCCATAAGAAATGATGAAAGAAATAATCCGAAAAATAAACGATATGCTTTCATTAAAAATTCCGATTCGTTAATTGAAAATAAGCAGTGACTTTTATAAGTAACAATAATGTATTTAAAGTGTTTTTTGAAAACAAATGCTGTCTTCTATATCTTCATATTGACCATAATTAGGGATTACAACAAATCCATTTTTTTTATAAAGTGCAATAGCTTCTGGATATTTTTTACCAGTTTCAAGGATGCAACTGGTGTAGTTTTCTTCTTTTGCCCAAAATTCTAATTCGGTTAAAACTTTAGAAGCAATTCCTTTGCCACGAGCTTCTGGATTTACATACATTCTTTTTATTTCGGCAACACCTTCTTCATAGAATTTAAAAGCACCACAACCTACCGCTTGTAACTCATCATAAACCACAATCGCATTCTTGATACTATCCGTTTTATTAAACTGTGCAAAGAAAGTGTGTTCGTCCCCATCCCTTAGTTTGATGTCTCTATCAAGTTTATTTATCAAGCTGATAAAATCTATGTTTTCTGGAGTGGTTCTAATTATTTTAATCATATGAAATGTTTAATCAAATAAATCAGAAGATAAATAACGATCACCACGGTCGCAAATAATAGCTACGATAACGCCTGATTCTAGTTCTTCGGCTATTTTTATGGCAGTAGCAACTGAACCACCACTACTCATTCCAGCAAAAACACCTTCTTCCAGAGCTAATTTTTTAGTCATTTCTCTAGCTTCTTGTTCACTCACTTCTACAATCCTATCCACTTTTGAGGCATCAAAAATCTTTGGTAAATATTCTAGCGGCCATTTTCTAATTCCAGGAATTTGGGAGCCATCACTGGGTTGCGCTCCAATAATTTGAATATCTGAGTTTTTTTCTTTTAAATAAGTAGAAGTTCCCATAATAGTTCCGGTAGTTCCCATTGCCGAAACAAAATGGGTTACGGTACCGTTAGTGTCATTCCAAATCTCAGGACCAGTTGTTTTGTAATGGGCTTTCCAGTTGTCTTCATTAGCAAACTGATTGAGCATAATATAACCACCTTCAGCCACTTTTTTATCCGCATAATCTCTAGAGCCTAAAATCCCTTCTTTGGCTGATGTAAGAATTACGGTTGCGCCATAAGCACGCATGGTTTGTGTTCGTTCTTTGGTTGAATCTTCTGGAAGGACAAGTTCTATTTCTATATTGAATAACTGTGCAATCATGGCTAAAGCGATTCCAGTGTTTCCGCTAGTAGCTTCAATCAGTTTATCGCCTTTTTTTATATCACCTCTTTCTAAAGCTGCTGCAATCATGTTGTAAGCGGCTCTATCTTTTACACTGCCTCCAGGGTTATTCCCTTCCAGTTTTAATAAGAGTTTTACATTTTTATTCTTGATCAAATTAACCGTTTCTACTAATGGAGTGTTCCCAATTAGATCTAATAATTTTTTTGGCTCCATACTATCTTAACTCTTTTACTTTTACTTCGGTTGTTGTTGTATTTGTAACTATTGATTGGGCTGGAATTGATTTGGTCACCCAAGTGTTTCCTCCAATAATACTTCCTTTTCCTACGATGGTTTCTCCTCCAAGAATAGTTGCATTAGCATAAATGCATACATTTTTCTCTACAGTAGGATGTCTTTTGGCATTTTTCATGTCTTTGCTTACGCTCAGTGCGCCCAAAGTTACTCCTTGATATATTTTTACATTCTTTTCGATAACTGCTGTTTCTCCAATTACAATTCCGGTAGCGTGGTCAATAAAAAAAGGAGATTCGATACTTGCACCTGCATGTATGTCTGTTCCTGTAATACGATGCGCGTATTCACTCATTAATCGAGAAAACAGCAATAGGTCCAAAGCATATAATTCGTGGCTTAAACGATAGATGGCAATGGCGTAAAATCCAGGATAAGCGAGGTACACTTCTTCAATACTATTTGAGGCAGGGTCATTTTCTAAAATGTAAGCTGCATCTTGATTTAGTTTTTCAAGTACTGACGGTAATTTTTCCAGGTATTTATCCCACATGGAGTCGCATAAGGCATGGGGCTTTTTACAAGCAATTGCTGAAATGTCTTTAAATAACTTTTCAAGTTCATCAATGCTTTCGCTCAATGGAGCATTTTTATCAAATAAGGTATAAAACAGCTTTTCAGTAAAAGTTTCTGTTTTTGTTTTGATTCCATAATTAATGGAAAAATGACTCTTTAATGAGGCAATAGTATTAATAATCAGATCTTTTGTCATGATTATGGGGGGTGAATTGTTAATAGAATGGGTTAAAAGTTGTTTATTTAGAAACAGCAACAACAACTCCATTTTGATGAAATTGGAATGTTATAAAGAAAAATGATTTGTTTGTAGTTCATAACGAAACGGTTTCCTTAAATAAAAACGAAACAAATATATTGAACTATTTTGGATTATGTTGTAAGATGTAGCACAGTCTAACAAAAGCAGGTGCTTTTTTTTAATAAAAGTGAATTGATGGGCTGATAATTATTTTAATATCAAAGTGTTTTTTTAATATGTAAATTAGCCTAGTAAAAAACGCTACAATGAAACCAATTAATACTTTTATAAGTGATCTTTCCAAAAAAGAATTTCCATTGACGGATAAAGTTTCTGGAAAATTAATTCGGAATCCAATTTTGGAATTAATGAAAGCAGATTTTCCTAATTTCAAAAGCGATCAGTTTTTATCAATAAAAGAGCTTAATTTATATAGAGAAAAATACATCTCCAATTATTTGTCAAATGAAATAGGGGAGTTGTCAAAAATCGAATCTAAAGTTATTGGAGAACTGGATGGTTACGACTCTGTAGTAAGTAAGGTGGAAGATGAAATTGAAGTTCGAACCGTTGGGCAAATTGTAGCTGATAAAGTAGCCGATTTTGGAGGTAGTTGGCGATTTATTATTTTATTCGGGATATTTATTGTGCTTTGGATTTTGGCTAATATTTATATTCTCTTGAATAAAGGGTTTGATCCTTATCCATTCATTTTATTGAATTTAATTTTATCTTGTCTTGCTGCACTTCAAGCTCCGGTAATTATGATGAGTCAAAATCGTCAGGAAGAAAAAGACCGAGACCGAGCAAGAAAAGATTATATGATTAATTTAAAATCTGAATTAGAAATAAGAATGCTACATGAAAAGTTAGATCATTTAATTCGGCATCAACAAGAAGAATTAATAGAAATTCAGAAAATTCAAATTGAGATGATGAATGATATTTTAAGTAGAATTTCAAAAGAAATTTAAAATAAAAATCTTGTTTTCACAAACTCCAAATTGAAAAAATAGGCACAATTTTATAGAATAAAAAGCGAGAAAAATAGCTTTAAATTTGTTGGAAATAGTGGTCCTTTTCTAACTGTTGTTTTTGGTTTAAAACTGTTACTTTTTATAGTTGTTATTTTTTAAGCATAAAGAAAGTTTTTTATTAAAAGGAGTGCTCTTTTTTTATTTCTTACTTTTGTTATCTGAAATTTAAAATATGAAAAAATTAATAATTCCAATAATGATTATTGCTATACTGGTAGCTTTTTTTGAGCAGGTAAGTGCTGAGAAAAATGTTTATATCACTGTTGTTGCAATAGTTGTTTTTATGTTTGGGATGATGCAATTGAGTGCTAAAACGCCGAGTAAAAATCAAGAAAAAGAAGATAAAGATGTTTAATAAAGGAGATAAAGTTTCAGTACTTGATGAAGCAATAAACGGAGTTGTTGTTTCAACCAAAGAAAAAGAGATTACTATTGAAACTGAGGATGGATTTATGATGACATTTTTTGTCAACGAGTTGATTAAAGTAAACAATTCCAGTAACTTAATGGATTCTATTAAAAGAATCAATGTAGATGAAATTGCTAAGGAAAAAGCAATCCCAAAAGCAAGGAGTTTTGTAAAAGAACGCAAAGATAAGAACGAAATTTCGGCTCCTGAGTTTGATTTACACATTGAAAAATTAGTTCCTAATAAACGCGGAATGTCAAATTATGATATTCTAACTTTACAATCAGAAACAGCTAAAAGGCATATCGAATTTGCGATTAGAAATCGCATTCCGAAAATAGTTTTTATTCATGGTGTTGGTGAAGGAGTTCTAAAAGCAGAGTTGGATTTTTTATTGGGACGCTATGATAATATTGCTTTTCAAGAAGGTAATTATCAAAAATACGGACAAGGAGCAACGGAGGTTTTTATAAAACAAAACAGTAAATAAAGGATTTGATTTTTATGAAAAAAGGTCCCGTTTGCAATTGCAAACGGGACCTTTTTTTGTTCCTAATTTCGGAAAATAATGGGGGATTAATTAGTGGTTAATAAGTCTCCGTAAATGAAATTATCACCCAATAAAAAATCATTATTTCCTTTCTTTAAAGTGACCTTTTTAAGGACAATTGTATGCTTGAAACTTCCAGGGCCATTCGTCGTTGTAGTCACTTCTACAATACCGCTTGTTCCTGCTACACCCTCTACACCTGTCCATTCTTGGCTTAAAGCTGGAGTAGTTGGTGTGGTTGTATTACAAAAATAAGCTGGGGTAAGTAGTCCTGAAAATAAACGGTACGTAAGAACATTTGTTGTAGTTCCAATAATTCCAGTTCGAGGTGTATTTAATGGTGTTACTTCATTAACAATTAAATTGGGGTCTATTGTTAACATTAAAGCCTCACTACTGGTGTAGTTATATATTTGATTAGAAGCAGAACATTTTTCTACAGTTTGATCAAAAAGAAAAGGGAGTGTTGTCGCAGTAGTTACATAATCACCAAAAGGGAATGTTTCATAAACTTGGGTGCCGCTATTTTTTGCAAAAGTGATGTTCTTGAAAACAATATTATGATTGTATCCAGTAATTCTAGTACTATTAGTAGTAGTGTTTGTTGTTTTAACTGCTGTAGTAAATATTTGTATTTTACCGTCAGTTGCATTCCATTGATCCGTTACGATAGGCGTTGCAGGTGGTATTGTCTCGCAAATATTATCAGCAGATACTGTACCACCATAAAAACGATATACCACTCGATTAGTAGTGCTAATGTCAAGAACTGTTGGGGTATCGGTCAATGACGGCTCCGTTGTGAATGAAGCTGCTGGAATCTCAACTAGCAGTGCTTCTTTGTCTTTTAACTTGTAAATAATATTATTTGTACTACAACTTTGCATTGTAGCAGTTTCAAAATTAATATCTTCTTGCGTTAAATTACCGTCATCACAGCCATTTAATACAAATGCAAAAACCAATAGGCTTAGAACTTTTTTCATTGAAAAATTTATTTCTGCAAAAATAGCGAAAAAAATGATAATTGATATTGGATAATAGACAATTGATATTTCATAACTTTGCAGCAATGAAAAAAGTATATCTCGATAACGCATCAACAACAGCTATTAGAACTGAAGTCATTCAAGAAATGGCTCAAATCATGGCTCAAGATTACGGAAACCCTTCGTCTACGCACAGTTTTGGTCGCAATGCCAAAAATATTTTGGAACTTTCCAGAAAATCGATTGCTAAGCATATCAATGCAACAGCACAAGAAATTATTTTTACTTCCTGCGGGACAGAAGCTAATAATTGGATCCTGCGTTCAGCCGTTAAAGATTTAAAAGTAAAGCGTATTATCACAAGTAAAATAGAGCATCATGCTGTTTTGCATACTATTATGGCGTTACAACGAGAATATAATATTCAAGTTGATTATGTAAGGGTTAAACCCAATGGTGCAATCGATTTAACAGATTTAACGGATTTGTTAGCGCAAGATAGTAAGACGTTAGTGAGCTTGATGCATGTTAATAATGAAACGGGGACTGTTCTAGACCTTAAAAGAGTTTCGGTTATATGTAAGGAGCATAATGTGTTATTTCACTCCGATACGGTGCAGTCTATTGGGAAAACAAACTTTGATTTACAGGAATTGTCAATTGACTTTTTAGTAGCAAGCGCTCATAAGTTTCATGGTCCTAAAGGGGTTGGATTTGCTTTTGTTAGAAAAAATTCAGGACTCCAACCTTTGTTTTATGGTGGAGAACAGGAAAAAGGACTACGTCCGGGTACAGAAGCGGTGCACCAAATTGCTGGAATGGCTAAAGCGTTGGACCTTTCTTATTCTAATTTAGAAGAGGAGAAAAAACATATTTCTGCATTGAAATTCTATCTAATTGAGCAATTAGAAAAGGAATTTCCGGGTTTTAAAATTAATGGTAATTCAGATGATTTTTATAATATATTAAATGTTTTATTGCCTTTTTCGGCTGATAAGACGGCAATGATTTTGTTTCATTTAGATATGAAAGGGATTGCTGTTTCTCGAGGAAGTGCTTGTCAAAGTGGTAGTATAAGGCCATCACATGTATTGGCAGAAATACTTTCTGATGAAGATTTGAAAAAACCGAGTTTACGTATTTCTTTCAGTCATTATAATTCTTTGGAAGATGTCGATTTATTAATTGCTGGTTTGAAAAGTATGAAATAAAAAAAAATCCGCTTAGCGGATTTTTTTATAAAATAATTTAAATTTTTTCTGTTTCTTTTAGTGCTTTTGCCTTTGCTTTCCTTCTTTCCTCTAAAATGGTTTCTCTTTGTTTAGCAGTTATCATTAATCCTAACATCATAATAAAAGCAGTCAGTAAGATAACTTGAATAATTAATGACTTATTGACTAAAACGATAGTGTGCTCTGGAGTAATAGAAAGAAATAGTAAAATGGTAATTAAACCTCTTGGTGCTACAAAAAGCAAGGGGAATAAAGGCATTTTAGATAATTTAAGCTGAATAAATCGTAGAATAAAAAGAATAACAACAATTCCTATTGCCCATATTAGGGTATCGGTATTTATAATTTCAGCCGTTTTAATTAAATAACCAAATAAGAGAAAGAATAAGGCTCTAACTAAAAATGTAGCTTCAATTATTAATTCTTTAAACTTCGAAACCTCTTTGTTTAGAAGGTCAAGTTTGAATTGACGTGTCCATTTGTAATGCCTTAATTCATCTAAATTTCCAATTGACAAACCAAACACCAAGATAAAAATAAGTGCTGGTAAATGGAATATTTTTGAAATTTCATAGATCAAAATAATCAGTAAAACGATTGGAACAAATTTAATATGATGATCGATTTTATTCAATAAAAAAGAAAGTAGTATGGTTGCTACAAAAGAAATCACGATTATAAACAAAATTTCCAGACAAAAATAACCAAATGTCTCTATGCCAAAACTAGTGTTGAAAGCGATGAAATTAAAAAAAACTACCCCAAATATATCAGACAAACTACTTTCATAGATGATAAATTCTTTTTGGCTGCTGGATAAATTCCGAACACTTGGAATAGCAATAGCGCTGCTTATAACGCAAAAAGGAATTGCATTAGTAAGACTATCTTTAAAAGAATAACCGCCATAATAATACAATAAATAAGCAAGTGAAAAAGCCAGCACAATCAAAGGAAGAAACGCTCCTAAAGAGGATTTTTTAATAAGTCCTATCTTAGATTTATTAAGCTCAAGCTCTAATGAGCCTTCTAATACAATAAGGATAAGTCCAATAGTCCCTAATATAGGTAAAGTTGAAGTTAGGTCTGGAACTTCTATACTGAATAGAAAAGTTGCTTCTCGCACTACCCAACCCAAAAGGAGTAATAAGATTACTGAAGGTATTTTAGTCAATGAGGCAGTTAGGTCAAATAAATAGGCTACTAGCAACAACAGACAAAGTGAAATTATAATGGTCATATAAAATAAATTGTTTTTGAATAGGTACTAATGTAAAATAGGGCTAGTACACGGTGTAATATAGTACTTTTGGTTGTTAAAACATAAATATTTTTGATTTCTAACAATAAAAACACAATTTATTATTGTTTTTATATCATAACCAACTGTAAGTAAAGTGGCTAATTTATCTCATATTAATTCAGTGGCTGTGGTTTTTATATTTTTCCATTATTAATCGGGCTTTAAAAAAACACAATGTAGATTCGGCTCCTTGATTAATATTGATATGTTTGTCTTCTAGTCCGTCATAAGAAGCTCCGTTTTCTGGGTTATACATAATTTGTTTGAGATGATTATTGCCTAAAAACCAGATGAAAGCAAGTTTAAGTTGGTCTTTGTATTTTGAATTCTTAGTTACATCATTAAATAAATCCAACGTAATAATTGTGGTTGCCACTTCAATGGGTTGTTCTCCATAAAAAACTCTTTCATTTTCTTTTTTAAACCATCCTCGGTTCGAAATTACTTTTATTTGTCCTTTCATAAAATAATGAGAAAGTAGGAAATCAAAGGTAACAATAGCAATTTTTTTATATTTCTGCTTCCCTGTAACTAAGTAACTGTACATCATAGCTTCTGGCAATACATTATTGGCGTAAGTCATATAATCTTCATACCAACACCAGTTTGCTTCTGAATTGATATGATAATGGCGTAACAATTCATCAGCTAACTTTTCAATCTGCATTTCGGTCGCTTCTTCTTTATAAATAGAATAATAGTTATAAAGTCCCTTTAAAGCATAGGCAATAGCTCTAGGTGAACTAATGTCTTCAATTCTCACTATAGCTTTGTCCCAACACTTTTTAGCTCTTACTACAAATTCAATGGGTAAAGTTTGTTTATATGCAATGACAGTCCCTAAACTCCATAGTGCTCTTCCATTTGCATCTTCAAGATTGACTTCAGTATTTTGTTTTGTCAATTGATGATTAAAGTCTTTATAATTATCAAACCAGCCATTTTCTCGTTGTATTCCTTCAATATAATTGAGATAAGTATTTGCTAGCTCTAAAACTTCTTCATCGGGAAATTGGCTATGATACATAACCATATTTATTAACGCTCTTGCATTATCATCCAATGTATAACCAGATTCAGGATCAGGTTGGCTAAATTTTGAAAATTGGAGAATTCCAAAATTGGTTGTGAGTTTTTTTATATGGTCTAATTTTATTGGAGGCAAACTGAATTTTAGATCCTCTTCTTTGTTTGTTAATAAATCAAATAATAATCGGTACTGAATGGCAATATTTTCCCAAGACGTAATATGAGCTAGTGAGAATGCTTTTTTACCCATATTAATTCTTTTTTCTTCATCTTCAAGTAGTGACATGATAGCATTTCGGAATTCTTCTGGATTTTCAAATTCCGTTAATAATATTCCAGTTCCATCTACTATTGATTCTACTGCATGTGGAATGGGAGTGGAAATCACAGCGCAACCACAACTCATCGCATACGTAAAAGTGCCACTTACGGCTTGGTTCGGATCTTTGGAGGAAAATAAATAAATATCGGATAAGGTTAAATATTCTAATAGTTGTTTTAGTTCTAAGTATTCATTTATAAAAATCACATGAGAATCTAAATAAAGTTCTTTGACAATGAATTCTAATTTTTTTCGGTATTTTTCCCCTTCGGTTTTAATAATTTCAGGATGTGTTTTTCCAATAATTAAATAAATTAATTCTGGGTGATTCGTAATGATTTCAGGTAAAGCAAAGAGAGTGGTTTCTATATTTTTATTTTCACTGATTAATCCAAAAGTGGAAAGGACTGTTTTATCTGAAAAATGATATTTATTTTTAAGAGATTGTTTTTGTTCCCATAATACATTGTGATTTCCGTGAGGAATGATTTTGATTTTTGAAATTGGAGTTTCATAGTTTGTAATTAAAATTTCTTCTGATTTTTTTGTAAGGACAATAATCTTATCAGACAAATCAATAATGGCTTGCACTATTTTTTTTCTTTTTTCATTAGGGTTAGGCAATACAGTATGGAATATCGTTACAATAGGTTTATTAAGAGCTAAAATAAAAGCAAGTATATAGTCGCCATACTCACCACCATATAGACCAAACTCATGCTGAATGCAAACCAACCCTATGTCCTTGCGTTCATTGATTTTTTCAGCTGTCAACGGGTATTGATCAAGTTTTGATGTCAATAATGTAAAAGTGACCTCGGAATTATAAGTGACCTCGTTTTCCTCATTTTGTAAGGCACAAACTTCAATAGGAAGGGTACTACCAAATACAGTTTTAACAGCATTGATAATGTCATTTGAAAAAGTAGCTAGGCCACATTCACGAGGCGGATATGAGCTAACAATCAACATTTTTATTCCTTTATCCAATTTCATTTTTGGTGTTTTTAAGGTTGTTTTCTTAACTCCAGTACTAGTTCTTTAAGTGAGACTTTGGCTACTGCAATATGCTTGTCTGCAGCACCATAGTAGATGTAAAGATCATTATTAAATAGAGCAACACCGGTAGGAAAAACGGTATGGCTAACAACACCTTCTATTTCCCACTGTTTTGTTGGAGAGAAAAGGGGATAGGGTAGCCTAGAAATCTCCATCTCAGGTTGGTCTAAATGTAATAGTGCTACTTTGGCATGGTATATTTTTCCTGTAGTAGTTTCATGGACACCATGGTAAATTAGTACCCAGCCTTCTGGAGTTTCAATAGGTGGGCAGCCTGCTCCAATATAATTCATTTCATAAGGGTCCTTTGGATCCAGAATAATATAATCAGTAAGATTTGTCAAATAATCTTCCCAAAATTTTAAAGTTAAATCCTCCCATCGGTCGAATTTTACAATTTGAATTCCAGGCCAAATTCGATGGAGGAATACAAATTGACCATTAATTTTTCTAGGAAATAAAACAACATCTTTATCGCGAAGCAGTCTTGTTTCGTCATTAACGAGACCTATTTGTTCAAAAAGATTGTAATATTGATGGTATTTAGGGTTGAGTTTGGATGGGTTGCAAGAATTAACATGACTTTCATATTGTTGATAATTCACTTGAGGGGTTATTATTCCTTTTTTTTCGAAATGAATTAAATCAGTAGAGGTAGTAAGTGCTCCTAGGGTATTAACTCCATCATAGGCGGTATAAGTAATATAGTAAATCCCCTCAATTTTCACAATTCTTGGATCTTCGATTCCTTGCTTTTCATAATCTAACTCATTAGTTATTAAAGGTTTATCTAGCCTTTCTGTTACTTTCATAGGACCATCCGTCTTCGCATATCCTATGGTCGAATAATTTCCTTCTTGGACTGCTCTATATAAAATATGCAGGGTATTCCCTTCTTGATAAATACCAGGATTTAAAACCCCGTTATTTTCAAATTCGTTGTCTGTAGGACTTAAAATAATGCCTAGTTTTTCGATTGTAAGCATAACATAAAATGGTGTTGATTATGTTGTAATCTTTTTAAGTATTGTATTATTTGTCTCTCTTCAATTTATTTCTTTCCTGTTTTCTAAAGTATCCTCTAAATAAAAAATTGTGTTTTAATGCTTCTAAATTCTCATTTAGGCGGATGCTGGCGTCATTTATATTTGTCATAGTCGAATCAATTTTTTTTACCAATCTTGGGTCATTCGAAAGGTAATTTATTGCTCCTTTTCCGTCTTTAATATTCAAAATAGTTTTATTTAGATTGTCTACTACTTTATTAATTTCGGTACTTGACTGGTCTAAATTATTGATAATCGTTTTTATGTTATTGGCAACAGCCGTATCTTGCAGAACCCCGATAACATTATTCTTATTATTTAATGAAGTAATGATTTTGTTTAAATTTGTTATCGATTCTGAAGTTTGTTTACCTGATATTTTTAAATAATGAATAGTTTCCTTCAAGTCATTTGCTACTTCAATATCATTTATTAATAATCCTACGGTTCCTTTTCCTTTATTAATTTCGGTTGTGATTTCCAGTAAATTTTCGGTGAGTAGTGCTGCATTCTTATTGGTTTTACTAAAAGTATTTAAAAGATCATCGGTTCTAATGCGGTTCAAGGATTCAATCACATCCCCAGGCACTACAGGTGGTAGTTTCCCTTTGCCGGGTAATATATTAATAACCATGCTTCCTACTAGTCCATCCGAACCTATAGTAGCAATTGCGTCTTTTTTAATGTGTCTAAAAATAGTTTTGTCAATAATCATATCGACCTTAATGTTAGAATCATTTACCATTTCAATGCCACGTACTGTACCTACATTTACACCTGAAAAACGAACATTATTACCTAATTGCAGTCCGTTTACATTAGTAAAAATAGTTTCTAAATGATTTGTTTTTCCAAACATCTTTTGCTTGTCGCCAATGAAATAGATGGCCAAAACAAAAAGTATAAGCCCTATAATTACAAATAGACCAAGACGTATTTTTTGTGAAGTTGTTTTTTCCATATTATATTTTATTTAAAGAAAGCTTGAATTTTAGGATCAATAGATTTTGATAATTCTTCAAATATTCCTTCGGTATAATTAATTCCATCTACTAATAAAATCATCCTGTTAGATATTACTCTGGCACAATCAACGTCATGCGTTATAATAATAGCTGAGGTATTGTATTTTTCCTGAATGGATTTCATGAGCAATAAAATTTCTTTTGCCGTTATTGGGTCTAGTCCTGTTGTAGGCTCATCATAAAGGATTATTTTTGGTTGAAGAATTAGGGTCCTAGCTAATGCAATTCTACGCTTCATTCCACCTGATAATTCTGCAGGCATTAAATTCAAAGTGTGTGCTAAGCCTACATTTTCTAGGGCTTCCATGACTAATGGGGTGGTGTCTTTTAGTACGCCAAATTTTTTAGTGTGTCGTCTTAATGGGAATTCTAGATTTTCTCGAACGGTCATAGAATCATACAGCGCACTACCCTGGAATAGGAATCCAATTTCGGTACGGAGGTCGTCTAGTGTGGATTGATTTAATTCACTAATATTTTCTCCCATTACCGTAATAGAACCACTATCAGGTTTTTCTAATCCAATTAGGCATTTTATCATTACGGACTTCCCAGATCCGGATTTTCCCATAATAACCAAATTTTCTCCTTCGTTCAAAACCATATTGAAACCATTCAGCACATGGTTGTCACCATAGCTTTTTTTTAAGTCTTTGATTTCTATAATGGGTTTTATATTTTTGGATAGAGCGTTCATATACAATTATAAATCATAAAATATATCAGTGACAAAAACAGCTATAAAATCAATTATAAAAAGTAGCATGGAGGTAAAAACTACAGCTGAGTTTGCTGCAATACCAACTCCTGCGGTTCCTTTTTTACAATTATAGCCTTTAAAACAACCTACTAAGCCAATTGCAAAACCAAAGAAGAAACTTTTGATTGTGGCTGGTACTAGATCGCCAAATTCTAAAGCATTAAAAACTTGATTGTAGTACAACAAAAAGGAAACATGACCCTTTATGTTTTCAACCAAGTAGGAACCAAAAATAGCAATGGCATCGCCAAAGAAAACTAAAACAGGAAGCATGAAGGTCGTGGCTAGTATTCGTGTGACAACAAGGTATTTAAATGGATTTGTACCCGAAACCTCCATTGCATCTATTTGTTCCGTTACTCTCATAGATCCCAATTCAGCTCCAATACCAGAACCGATTCGTCCTGCACATATTAATGCCGTGATGATTGGACCTATCTCTCTAATAATCGAAATGCTTACCATAGAAGGCATCCATGAAACAGCACCAAATTCTTGTAAAGTTGGTCTTGACTGTAAAGTAAAAACCAGCCCAATAATAAAACCTGTTACTGAAACAAGCAACAATGATCTGTTTCCCATATTGTAACATTGCCGAAGGAATTCTTTAAACTCCGATGGGCGTTTGAAGCATTCTTTGAAAAAGCGACCAGCAAAAAAGGAGAGTTCGCCAATTTCAAGTAAAAAAGAATTAATCAATTTTATTATTTTAAAAATAGCATTCATAAGCATCATGAATTAATTTTTAACAAGAAAGGGCTACTCAAATATACGACTATTATGCTGATTATCAGGCTTTTTAATTGTTTGTTAGCCTGATTATTAGTCGTTTAATCGATAATAAATGATTTATAATTCTAAATTATAGTATTTAGTAAATACATTCCTATAAAAGAGAGATAAGGATAATACTAAGAAGAAGAAGCGTTTTTATTTATGACAATAGTAAATCACTGATGTCAATTTTATTGCTTTGATGTGGAATAGTATTGCAAGTAATAACTTCTTTGGCTCCTGATTTTAAAATTTCTTGATAGGCATTTCCTGCAAAGACGGCATGAACACCAATGCAAATAGGAGGTTGCATTCCTGCTTTTTTCAAATGTAGAATGGTCTCAATAAGTGTTCTTCCAGTCGAGATAATATCATCTACCAAGACGGGAGTATGATTATTGTATTGTTCTACTTGAGGAATAGAGACGTTTACATTTCGATCTCCATGGCGAATTTTTGTTAATGTGATATAAGGCGCATTGGCATTTTTTGCCACCTCAGATACCCATTGTTCACTTTCCATGTCTGGCCCAATCAATAGAGGTTTTTTAATATTGTTTTTTATATATAAAGAAATAAGAGCTGCTGCATGTCTCATTTTTGTTGGGATTGAATATATTTCAGCCAAGGTACTACGGCGGTGTAAGTGCGGGTCGATTGTGATTAAGCGGTTTACAAAACTGGAAATAAAACTAGCAAAATAGGTAGAAGTAACTCCTTCTCCAGGGTTAAAAATAGTGTCTTGTCGCATATAAGCTAGATAGGGAGCAATAAGACTAACGCTTTTGGCCCCCATTTCTTTAGCCGTTTTTGCCAAGAAAAATAGAGGTACTATTTTATTGTCAGGTTGGTGAAGAGTACAAACAAGAAATACCTCTTTGTCCCTTACATCCGATAATATTCGAATATAAGTTTCACCGTCTGGAAATTTACGAATTTCGACCTGACCATTTTCTCCCTGTTCTTTTTGAATTAGTTGAAGTGTAAGTTTCTCATTTTCAGGTAAAGCAAAAAATATTTTTTTCATAACATTTTAATGTATCAAAATAATATTTGGTTCCGTTTTTAAATATTCAACTGCATATTTTAATTCTCCTTCAGTTTCAGCGTAGATAGAAAATAGTAAATCTCCCTTATTCAATGGAGTATTTAATGGAGTTTGAAGCATTACTCCTGCTTTAGAATCATGTGGTGCACCTGCAAGTTTTGCTACTTTAGCAAGTTTACGATTGTTAATTTCGGTTACAATTCCTGATTTATCAGCATAAATGTCTTTTTTATAAATTGCATATTCAGGTTCTTTAAATCCACCTTGGGCTTTACAAATGGCAGTGAATTTTTCATAAGCTTTACCGGAAGAAAGAATTTTTTCGGCTGTATTAAATCCATTTTCTTTTGATTGTGTATTTGCCAAATCTATAATGGCACCAGCAATATATAACGCTTTGTTTCTCAAGTCTTGAGGAGCTTCTTTTTCATTTCGTAACACACTTAGCACATCCATAGCCTCCAATGATGGCCCAATTCCTCTACCTATAGGTTGTGATCCATCTGTGAAAAGTACTTTTACTTCTATACCCATTGACTTTCCAACAACATGAAAATAATACCGTAGTTTTTCAGCATCTTCTTCAGTTCTTACCTTGGCAGTTTTACCAATTGGAATATCAATCACCACATGAGTAGATCCTGCTGCTATTTTTTTAGACAATACTGATGCTATCATTTGACCTTCGCTATCGACATCAAGGGCTCTTTCGATACGAATTAAAATATCATCGGCAGGACTTAATTTTATGGAACCGCCCCATACAAAACAACCATTTTCTTTTTCGACCACTTTTTTAATTTGATTAATATCTAAATTAACCTTGGTTATTGTTTCCAATGTGTCCGCAGTTCCAGCTGGAGAAGTGATGGCGCGGGAAGATGTTTTAGGAATTGTAAGCCCATATTGAGCAATTATAGCTACAACAATAGGCGTGGTACGGTTTCCAGGTAGCCCGCCTACGCAATGTTTGTCGACTACTATTGGTTTATTCCAAGAAAGTTTTTTACCAGAGTTGACCATTGCTTTCGTAAGCCCAATAATTTCATGAATATTAAGATTATCGCCAGCACAGGCAGTAATAAAAGCGGCAATTTCTATGTTGGAATATTGTCCTTTCACAATGTCATCAATAATGTTTTGTAAGTCATTATCATTTAATTCTTTTCCATACATTTTAGATCGTATACTTCGCATGGAGGCAACTGGTTGCACATGAGAAAAACTAAGTTCATCACCTTCTTTAGCGTTTAAATCTTCATAAGCACTATCAGAAAGACCTGCAGTTCCATCTTTTATAATTCCATTGGTGATTATAAATAAAGTAGCAATTATTGAATGGTTATTTGCAGTAACTAAAATTCTGTTATGTGCTTCAAATCCCTCAGATTTACAGATATGACAATCTTTACGCATGAAAACTACATTTTCTTTTTGGGTATCAATGCCAAGATAAACGAGTTTTAAAGTGTTAAATGCAGTTTTCATTTTAGTGATTATTAAATTTTAATTAAAACCAGACAATTCTAAAAATAAAAATGAATCTCTCCATAATTGAAAAGACATAAACAAACAATAAATTTTAAAGAAGTAGCTGTCAATGGGCCCGAATTTTTGCCATTTGTCTAAATAAAAAAATGGAATGCTATTTGTTTTTTAATGCTTCAAATCCGGATACTACATCGAATAATTCTTCATCAATGGAACTTTGTCTTAACCGATGGTATTTATGATGGAGCGTATCCAATAATTCTGAAATGTTTTTTTCGGCTCTTTGCATAGCACTCAAGCTTCTAGCATTTTCAGTAGCTAGTGATTCAGCACAAGATTTGAATAAAGATACAAAAAGATATTCACGTATTAGCGCCGATAAAGTAGTTTCCAACCTTCCTAAAACCTGCGGTATTTTGTGGTGGGCCAAGGCATTTCTTTAAAGTTGTCGCGTCATTTTTGATTCAATGGACGGAGCCATTGCACGATGGTCGTATAGTAAGTACTTGTTTTTGATTGGTATTGAAAAATATTAAATTCTTTGGTATCTTGCTATGCATAATTTTTTTTAGTTTCCAGTAATTTTTCCTTCTCCAGAAATACCTAGAACTTGGTCTGGTAAATCAGGCATTATTTTTATCATGTTTTCTAAAATTTTAAATTTGTTATTTATAGGTAATAGAAAATAGAGAAGGGGTGCTATTATTAGTTTTCGTACAATCGCAAGCGGTTTCTAACCGTATGAATTTCTTTTTTTAAGGAATCTATCTTTTGTAATAAGTTGAGAACAACATCGATTCCTTCAAGATTTACTTCTAAATCCTGATGCATCCGAATCATTTTTTCCACTTCATATAATGAATCTTGATGGATGTAGGGTGTTTTATCAATAATTTGGATTTCAATAAGCCCCATTTCACTTAAATTACCAAAGAAGCTTTGCTCCATTTTATAATGAATACATAGGGTATTTACGGGGATAAAATTTTCTATACTCATGGTTTTTTTAGCTTAGCAAGTTCTGTGAATAATTCTTTTTCTTTATCCGTCAGGTTGGTTGGAACTACAATTTGGTAGTTGATGTATAGGTCTCCAAATTGTCCTTCTTTTTTATAAACAGGAAACCCTTTTCCTTTAAGTTTTACTGTAGTACCATTTTGAGTTCCAGGCGCTACTTTTAGTTTTACTTTTCCGTCAAATGTATTTACAGTAATTTCACCTCCTAAAATGGCACTATAAAGGTCTAAATCCACAGTAGAATATAGATTGTCCTTGTCACGTTTAAAATCAGTATGGTTTGATATCGAGAAGGTGATATATAAATCACCTTTTGGTCCACCACCTGCGCCATCGCCACCATGTCCAGTGATTTTTATGACTTGGCCATTTTCTACTCCAGCAGGTATTGTGAGTCGGATGTTTTTACCACTAATAGTTAACGTACGTTTGTGTGTGGTGTAAACCTCTTTAAGATCTAAATGTAATTCGGCATTAAAATCTTGTCCTTTAAATTGTGCGCTACCTCGTCCACTACCTCTAGCCCCTCTACCGCCAAACATGGATTCAAAAAAATCAGAATAATCACCTCCTTCAAAACCAGCAAAGCCGCCTTGTTGCCCGCTTCCTTGATAGTGTTGTTGCTGTCTTTTTGATTTCTCAAATTCTTCGGCATGTTGCCAATTTTCACCATATTCATCATACTTTTTACGATTTTCAGGATTGCTTAATACTTCATTGGCTTCATTGACTTCTTTAAATTTTATTTCGGCTTGTTTGTCGTTGGGATTTAGGTCAGGATGGTATTTACGAGCCATTTTCCGGTAGGCTTTCTTTATTTCCGTCTCCGTTGCTTTTTTATCTATTTCTAATACTTTGTAATAGTCTATAAATGCCATTTTACTTTGTTTTTTTAGAATTACTAATTATAAGTCTTTATGGATTTATGGTATAAAGGTTTACCGAGCAAAGAGAAATTGCTTCTTTCAAATTTAATCAATTTTTACATGATAAATAAGTATAAAAGGTTTTATTTCAATAGCTTATTTATTTCATATAAGAATTGAAACTTTAGCTATGGATTAGTTCTATTAAAAGGAATAGCTATTCTTTTTAAGAAATAGTTGTTTTAATTATTTAGAAATCTCTCGGTTCGTTTTTCTAAAGTCAACGGGTCTTATTTTAGCCAAATTATAAAAAGTATTACTAAAAGTGGCTAAACTATTATATCCAGATGCATAGGCAATTTCGCTAATAGACAATTCAGTTTGTAACAGTTTTTCCATACTGAGAATAATTCGGGTGAGTTTTACATATTGTAGAAAGGATATGTCCAAAGTATCTCTAAATAAACGGGAAAGACTACGGCTACTAAAACCAAATAATTTTGCAACATCTTTTAATAGTAATGGTTGGTCAACGTGAAAATGAATGTGTTTTAAAATGGGACTCAATCGTACATTTGTAGTAGTAGGAATAACAACAGGCAGTGGGTTTTTACTGATTTCAGCAATAATAGTACCTAGAGTTTTTATGTATTGGTATTTACTTTTTTCTTTTTCAAAAATATTCTCACTCCAGTTTTCAGTATATAGTATCATCTCCAAAATTAAATTGGAAGCAGGGTAAATTCCCATTTTCGAATAAAATTCATTGTTAGTAAGGATATGAGTTGGAATATAAATATTTCGAATCATACTTACAGATGTTTTTAATTCAATGAAATGTTCCATCCCTGCGGGAATCCATACATAATGTCGGGCGGGTAAAAAATAGGAATTGTCGTTTGTTTTTAAAAAGGCCGCACCCCCTTCAACGTAGGTAAGTTGATGCTTGTTGTGACTGTGCATGTCAAGACGCTCTTCAATCTTAGTGTGGTATATGTAAGTGGTCTTAGGATATTGATTTACTTTTTCTAAAAATCCAAGCTCTTTTATGGCTGACATAGGCTGCTTTTTAATTTGGCTCAAATTAACAAATAAATGGCTTAATTAACAAAATAAGACTTAAAAAGATGTCGCAATTTTGCATTTTAATTTAAGAACTAATTATGCACTTTAATTGTTACAAAATAGTAGTACCTATATTCCTGTTCCCACTGGTGTCCCTACAAGCACAAGAAGTTAGTAAGGATAGTATTCCTATATCATTAGAAAAAGTTTGGGAAAAAGTGGCTACAAACAGCAAAGAGATTAAAATGCACCATTTGCATACAGAGTCGGGAAGGGAAGCTGTAAAAAATGCAAAGAGCAAACAATTGCCAGAAATAGGCTTTAATGCCAACTATGGTAAATTAGCTAATATTCCAATTTTTAATAACGGAGTTTTACACCACCCTGATTACATTCCGTTAGAAGATCATTCTATTTATGGGGCTACTATAGATGCTTATTTTGATATTTATAACGGACATAAGCTCAAAACAAACATTCAAAAAGAAGCGGTGAAGCAAGAGTTATCCCAATATATAGAAGAGGAAACGATTGAGTCTATTCACTATCAAGTGGCTCAAGCGTATTTAAAATTACAACTGTATTTACAATTGGAAAAATTAGTAAAGAAAAATATTTATCAAAATGAAGAACGATTAAAACTCATCGGGAAACTGCATACTGGAGGAGTGGTTTTAAAAAGTGATTTACTTCGAGCGCAACTGCAATTGTCCAAACAGAAAACGGCATTAACGGCTATCCGTAATAATGCACAATTAGCCATGCAGGAATTAAATATTTTCATGGGGGAACCAGATGAACAAAATTTAAAACCCACAGATAATATAGGTCTTCAGGAAAATCAAAAATTAATGAGCTACGATGATTATATTGACAGTGCCATAAACAAATCACCATTACAGAAGATTGCAAAGCAAAAAGTAGCACTCAGCAAATTAAATATTGAAGGGTTAAAAGCAGATAAATTGCCAAGAATAGGGTTGTTTGGAGATTATAATTATTCGTATCCACAAATTAAGCTGTATCCCTATGAAAATGCGCCTTACTTATTAGGTGTGGTAGGAGTGAAATTATCTTATACTATTTCATCGATTTATCATGATGTTCATAAGGAAGAAGAAGCTAAAATAGTATATGAAGAGCAAAAAATAGCACAAGAAAATGTGCAAGATAATTTGCGTAAGGATATCAATAGATCTTACAAACATTACATGGAGGATCAAGAAAAAATTGAAGAACTACAATTGAATATAAAACAAGCGACAGAGAATTACCGAATTCTCAATCAAACTTATTTTAACCAATTGTCTTTAATTACTGATTTATTGGATGCAGATACTCAATTATTGCAAGCCCAATTCGAGCTGATTTCAGCCAAAATATCAGAACAATTACATTATTACGAACTTTTAAAAAATACAGGAGACCTATAATTATGGCTACAATAACAGAAAAACACGAACGTATTGACAGGATAACGGTTAAGATTACCTATAGCATTGCCTCTATAGTATTAATTTTATTGTTAGTTTATGGTGGTTATACACTGGTAAAAATGTATCGATATGAAGAAACTAATGACGCACAAGTAGAAGAATATATAAATCCAATATTGAGCCGTACAACAGGTTTTGTGCAGGAAATTAAATTTAGAGATCATCAAAAAGTTGATAAAGGAGATACCTTGTTTGTGATAGATAAAAATGAAACGCTAATGCAATTACAAGAAGCCGAAGCCATATTGAGTTCAGCAAAAGCTTCTTTGTTGGTATTAGAAAGTAATGCTGTAACAACTACTAGTAGCGCCTCAGTAAGCGAAGCAAGTATTGCCGCATCCAGAGCCAAATTGTGGCAACAAGGACAAGAATTTAATAGATATAAAAAACTATTGGATGAAGAAGCAGTTACACAACAGCATTTTGAAGCCATAAAAACGAGTTTTGAAATAGCAAAATCAGAGTATAAAGCAGTTCAAAATACCTATAAAACAGCCAGGGGGAGAATAAATGATGTCGATTCTCAATTGGCCGTTGCTAAAGCAAATGTACAGCAGAGAGAAGCTATAGTCGAGAATATAAAACTCAATTTGACTTATGCTGTTATTACGGCTCCCGCAGATGGAATTATGGGTGACAAAACCTTGCAGGTAGGACAATTAATTCAAAAAGGACAAACTTTAGGATTCATTGTAGATCAGGACCAGGGAAAATGGATTGTAGCTAATTTTAAAGAAACTCAAATTGCCAATATGAAAGAAGGGCAGGAGGTAGTGATTAAAGTTGATGCTTATTCAGATGAAACCTATCACGGTAAAATACAGTCGCTTGCGCCAGCTACAGGATCTCGTTTTTCTCTTTTGCCACCAGACAATGCAACAGGAAATTTTGTAAAAATTATTCAACGATTTCCAGTTCGAATTCTTTTGACAGATGCTGTTGCTAAAACAAATAATCTACGTGCAGGGATGAATGCTGAGGTATTGATTCCTAAATTATAATAGTTACATGGATCAGTCATCAAACATATTTAAAAGTTGGGTTCCTAAATGGTTAATTAAAGCGGTTATTTTTTTAGTAATTCTGCCAGCGGTATCCATGTTAGCAGGTTACATCGGAGGAATAAGTAGTGCTGCCAGTTATTATGGTCTGGATCCTACTGATATCCAATTTTCTATCGTTTTGTATTATGTTGGAATTGCCAGTTTTTTTCCATTAGAAAGAAGGTTTTTTAGCTATTTTGCTTCCAAAACTTATTTTCTAATGAGTGTTTTATTGTTCACCGGGATCAACTTAGTTTTGTATACTACTAATGATGCACTGCTTTTCTTTGTTTTACGATTTTTAGGTGGAGCAGTTACTGTTGCAATGATTGGAATTACATTAAGTTTGATTTTTTCTCAATTTCATTCAGAGCGCTCCAGAGTATTAGGGTATGCTGTTTTTTACGGAACGCTACTTATTTCGAATGCTTTTACGTACTTGTTTGATGCATATATATTCCAAAATTATGATTTTAATGTAATGTATCTTGCCATTATTTATGTTCAAATTCCAGGAGTATTATTACTATTTCTTTGTCTTAAAACAAACATACGTTTGCATAGTAAAAGGTTTCCCTTACATCAATTGGATTGGAAAAGTTTTGTGATTTATAGTTCTCTACTAACATTAATTGCCTATGTTCTTTTGTATGGACAATATTACAATTGGTTTGAAAGTATTCGTATTTGGGTTTGTTTAGGGACAATAATGTTATTACTTGCTACTTTTATTTTCATGCAGCAAAAAAATAAGCGTCCGTTTATAGATTTAACTATTTACAAATTTAGAAATTTTAGAATAGGTGGAGCGCTACTCGTACTGTATTATATTTGTAAAGGAGATTTGAGTGCTGCGAACACATTTCTTTTTAATGATATGGGATTAGATTCGTATCATTATGCTTACATTATGTTTTTTAATGCTTTAGGAATTGTTGTAGGAATTGCATTAACGGCTCGTTTCCTGTTAAGTAAAAGAAATATGCGCTTAATTTGGCTTACAGGATTCGCTTTTTTATTACTCTATCATATTCAAATGTTTTTTATTTTTGGCTCGCAGGCCAATGAAGAAAGTGTTTTATTACCGCTGTTTTTTCAAGGTTTAGGAAATGGAATTTTAATGCTTTCTATCGTTATGTTTACAATTGCATCAGTACCAGAATCCAAAAGTTTTTCGGCCTCATTGAGTGGTGTTTCTTTCCGATTTTTTGCTTTTACTGTGAGTTTAGCGCTAATTTCTTTTATGAATCTACGACAAGTAAGTGTGCATTATCATGAGTTAGGCAACTCAGTTACTACTTTAAATTATGAATCGAGTAAGCGTTTGCAATTGTATGAAAATGCAGCACTTGCCAACGGAGCTTCGGCAATGAAAGCTAAAGTTGTGGCTAAAAAATTGTTAGGTAAAGCAGTTGCTATTCATACTAATACCTTGTTCGCAAGGGATTACTATTATTTTATGGGGATTGTAATATTTTTAATTATGCTAGGCATCGCATTAATACCTCATTTTCATTTTCATTTCAGAAAAATTGGAGCTAAAGTAATTCCTATTTAGCAGAACAATGAATTAGGTACTGGTTCCATATTTATTAATGATGGACATTTGTCCAGCATGATAAGCAGTATGGGATACAATTCTTCCTAGGGCTTCAGCTTTTGTCTTTGTGCCAAATTCTGAAGTAGTAATAGAGGTATCCCAGTCGGTATCCGTTTGTTTTTCAAGTATAGCTAATAAATTTTGATAGGCATAATGGGAGTATTCTTTTAATTCGGATAGGTTGGTCCATTCACCGGTATCCTTTTTTGCAATTACTGTTTTTGCAATTACTTTAACTTCGCTTGCACCAAATATATTTTTTGTAAAAAGCAACTCAACATCACTAATATGGCGAATAAGAAAACCAAGGCTATTGGGCGAAGTTGCCAATTTCTTTTTCAAATCATTTTCTATAATTAAATCTAATTGCTTTGTAAATCTAGTTCTACCTTCTTGCCATAGCGCAATAAATAACTGAGTTTTTGATTTCATTAAATAAGGGTTTTTAGTGATTTCAACTTTGTATTGTTGTGATAGGGCTCTAATTTTCCTGAAACGAAAAAAGGGTGTTGAATTGTGAATTTAGTCTAAAATTTTTATTTTGAGAGAGGAAGCGAAATAAAAATAGCCCAATAAAGGGCTTTTCTACTATTATTAGTTGTTCATATTGCTTTTTACATCAGTAGTAATTCTGTTTTTATCATTCTTGCTTTTTGCTTTTCTTTTAATTCGATAAGATGTGATTTGTAACCGATAAATTCATGATCTTTTGGATTGATTTGCAAAACAAAATTTATTTTTCCCAAGAGATGTTCTAGAAAGTGAACCTGATCTATTTCTTTGTATTCCCGATGTTCATCAATACCAAATTTCATGATATAATACATGGCTTGTCTCAATTTATTGCGTTTATGGAAAACGACTTGTGGTTTTTCATTGACAACAATACCTGTGACAGTTTGTCTCATATTTGGAGTCATAAGATTTGTTTTTGCAGCATTGATTTGCAATCCCATTACTTGAATATTGTCGGTTACTTTTTCGAGTAATTTTTTTTCGTCAAAATTTCCTGAAAAACTCAAATCATCGGCATAACGGGTATATCTTATTTTATGTTGTATACAGTAATCAGCAATAGCCATATCAGCTTTTTTAAAAATGAGGTTTGAAAGATAAGGACTTGTTGGTGCACCTTGTGGTAAAAAACCATCTTTAGTACATAGTTGTGAAAGTAGATTTGAAATGCTTTTTGAATAACCCACTTCTAAAAATATTTGCTCTACACTTTCAATTTTAATTGATGGAAAAAAATTTTCTAAGTCAAGGGTGAATACTTTAGGTTGGTTTTTGTGAAATCTTATATTCTCTAAAATACTTACATTAGGTCTATATGCTTTTGCAAATGGGCTAATAGGAATTTTATATAAGATGTTTTTTAAAATCCAATGTTGTATTTCTTTTAAACTTGGGAGTGGTTCTGAAATGGCTCTTTTTTTTCCGTTCTTTTTTGTAATCTCAAAATCACGATAAAAATATTTGGTGTGTAATGCGGCTTTTTTTATGTATTCTTTTTTATATCCTACAAGTAAGGTTAAGTGGGAAGAGTTATAAATAACAGGAACATTGTTTGAAAACAATGGCTCAGCATAATTCAAACAACGATTTATGTTTTGTTTAGAGTAGCCTATTTTTGTGGCTTCTTTCATGAAAGTTTCTTTGTATTGAGCAAAATCCATAGCTTTAAAATCGTTAATGGAGTGAGGACTTTTATGTCACTCACTCCAATTAGGAATACGGGTTTAAAAGGTTCGGAGCTCTGCGGAGAGCCTTTTAAACCCAGTGCTTGAAAAAACATTCAATTACAGAACAGTGACTCACTGCTCCAAAGTTAGCTTAGCCAACGTAATTTTAAAAATAAATCAAAATGACAACTTATTCTGATTTGGAATATAAATGGTTTTTGAATCTAATTTTGGGATTTTACTTTTTAGATCCTTTGTAATCCATTCCTCTTTTTTTTGTTTTACTTTTATATTTGGTTCCATAATATCAAAGTATTTAAAGCATCAATTAAGATGTTTTTAATTTGTAAGTATTATAATATCAAACGATTAATGGGGTGTATCTCTACATAAATTTACAATTTTTTATTTACATTTTAGTATAATCTGTGCAGATTTTTTTTGTTACGACTTAAAATGAAAAGCCTCCAAAACAATTATTTTGGAGGCTTTAATTTTAGATAAAAACAAATTATCTCAATCTAACTTGTTGAAATAATTAGTTCTTTACAAGGTATTTAATATGTTTTATGTTTCCATTAACTACTGTTTTTAGGAAATAGAATCCTCTTCTTAAATCAGCTAATTGTAGATTTACAGTTGATTTTCCTGAAGTAATGTTATGAGATGATTGGCTGACTAATTGTCCAAAGAAATTATAAATTTGAAAATCTACTTTTGCAATAGATGAGCTATTAATTTCCACATTGATTTGGCTTACAAATGGATTTGGAAAAACGTTTACAGCTGTGATTTTTACATCCTCAATTGCTGTATCGCAACTTCCTAAAACGTCACCATGTGCTAAATGAGAGGCAACTGCATTTTCATCAATACATATTGTTTTCCCTTTGTGGCATAATGCAACTTTAGAGTTTTTTGGGTTAGAACCACAATTTACGTCAATTACATTTACTGCTTTTTCGGATACTGATGAGCAACCATTAGCATCTGTAACAGTTAATGTATAAGTTGTTGTTGCGCTTGGACATACATTAATACTGCTTGTCGTAGCTCCATTACTCCATGTATATGAATAAGGTAATATACCTCCAGTTACATTGCCTGCAGTTAGCGTTGTACAAGAAGAATTTGTATACCCGTAATATACAGTTGGTGATTCAGTTTCAGGAATTTCAATTATTGAAGGCTCATTTATAGTAAATGTTGCAACTACTTCATTATTTAAAATATCTTTTACAGTTACACTATAAGTTCCCGCATCAAGATTTGATATAGAGTTTGTGTCGGTAATTTCACCAATATTCCAAGTATAAGTGTATGGTGCAATTCCGCCTGAAACAGATACAGAAGCAGTACCATTAGATTCGCCATTGCAAGTTATATCTGTTGTATTACTAGCGTCAAGCGTCAATTCTTTTAATTGTAATCTTACTGAAACAGGGAAGTGGTCAGAGGCTGTTTTAGTATAATCGCTCGTGTAAAATTCATAGTGTACTCTTGCTGATTCATTGATGTATAAATCCGCAAGTTCATTTGAAAGTGTAATATGATCAATCATATTTTCATAGGTCACATACGATCTAAATCCTGCTTCACTTAATGATTTTGTAACAACACTAAAGTTTGCGCTATCATTTACATATGCTTCATAACTAGAAACAGTTGTAGGAACATCTGAAACGGTGTAATCTACATCATCGTTATAATCTCCTAGTAATACTAAGTTAGCATCCGGATATTGTGCATTCAAGGTGTCTTTTAAAACTTCTACATCAAACTTACGCATGTCATATTTGCCTTGGGCATCACCACTTGTATTTGCTCTAGCATGAAGGTCAATGATATTGATTTGTTTTTGATTTCCATCAATTGTAACATTTGCAGTCATCATAAAGGGCAATCTACCACTAGCAAAAAAGCGTGATTTATCAGCATCAGGATAATTAGCCAATGCAGAAACATCGCCACCATTATAATAAGGATGAATGGTTTCTAATAGTACTTTGGTACTTACAGGTGTAACGGTTTTGTTTTTATAAATAAAACCAACTTTTTGTTTTGGACTACTAAAATCATTTGGGTAGGAAGTTGCTTCAGATAAAACATAACTGTAATCATTCATTTCGCTAACCATTTGAGCAAATAAAACATCATCAGATATTTCTTCTACTGCATAAATATCAGCATCTAATTGTTGCAAAACATTTTTGACTGCGTCTTTTTGTATCGCATCTGAATTAATTTTTCCTGCAGCAGGTGAATTAGTTTCATCACCAAACCACGCCATGTTCCAAGTCGCAATATCTAAAGTTTTGTCTTTTGAAATATTTAAATCACTTCCTGTTTGTTGGTATTTATTGGCACACGGGAAGTCAGTTCTCATTCGTGGTAACAGTTGTTGAGTGGCAAAATAATTTCCAACTACACCTATTATTTCTGAACAATTTTCAGGTTGTGCAAAACCGGTAAGATCACTTACATCTGCATCAATTCTCAATTGAGCTGTTCCACTTGCATCTGTAATATCAGTGTTTGAATTACCAAACATAATAGCACCAGGCTTAGGGAAAGTCGTATTTTCTATTCTTACTAATTCAGCTGGGTGGTTTGCCATTTCACTCAAAGTGATAGTAACTGGCGAAATAGGTTGATTAGGTAATCCGTTATTAGTAACCGCACTTACAGGGCTTATTTGAACTTGCTCGCTGTAGGAACTTCTAGTTCCTGTAACAGTGATAGAATCTCCTATTTTGAAAAGTCCAGTACCATGTACTGATTTGTCAAAAACGGCTATCGCTCCAGTAGCATCTTGGAGGTAAGCTGATCCAGCAAATTGGTCTGAAACAGTTAAAACACCAGTTACAGTTACAATATCGCCATCTGCTTTACTTCTTGCTTCAGCAATTGGAATTACAACTAAAATATCAGAAGCATCACCAAAAAATTGTCCTTTATTTATAGCTCCAAAAGTAGTATTGGCTGCTTGCCAAGTAAAATCAGCATAGTTATATCCTGCTCCTATTAATTGTAATGAAGTTCCTAGTGCAGCTGTGCTTGCTTCTGCAATACCAATATCTGTACTTGTCATTCCTGCAGCAGGACCATTAGTAGCGGTAAAACTACCTTCGTAGCTTAAAAACTGAATTACTTTTCCAGTAGCATCTACTAATGCAATTCCGTCAGGAGAACCATTTTGTAATCCAGCAATGTTTACAGATACAGTACCATAACCATTTAATTGATCTGGAATACTACCAGATAAATTTCCTATTGGGGTATAGCTTGCTCCACCTGAACCATTATAAGGGATAATGCTCCATCCAGTTAGGTCAGTTCCGGCATAACCGGCAATTTCAACTGCTTCACCAACATCTGTTCCTGCATTGTCATAATGAATCTCATTGATGAAAACTAAATCACCAAATTTTTGTCCTTTATTTACTTTTCCGAAAGTACTTACAGCTGCTTCCCATGTAAAATCAGCATATTTTGTTCCTTTACCCACTAGCTGAAGTGAATTTCCAACAGTTGCAGTACTTGCTTCAATGATACCAATATCAGTACTTGTCATTCCTGCAGCAGGACCATTGGTAGCAGTAAAACTACCTTCGTAGCTTAAAAACTGAATTACATTATTATTTGCATCTACTAATGCAATTCCGTCAGGAGAACCATTTTGTAATCCTGCTATAGTTACAGATACAGTACCATAACCATTTAATTGATCTGGAATACTACCAGATAAATTACCTATTGGAGTATAAGAAGCACCACCATTACCATTGTAAGGAATAATTTTCCATCCTGTTAAGTCGGTTCCTGCAAGACCAGCAACTTCAACACCTTCTTCAACATCTGTCCCTGCATTATCATAGTGAATTTCGTTGATAAAAACAGCTCCAGCTGGAGTAGGCGTAGTATTTTTTAAGGTTATTATAGTAACTATATTACTTGCTTCAGAAGAATTATCATCAGCATCTAAAGCTACTACTGTTAAGTTGTAAACCGTATTAGCCGTTAGCCCAGTCAGGTCAAAAGTAGTTGATGTTGTAGCTCCTAGTTGAGTAGTTCCACTATAAATTTCATACGATACTGCAGAGGTAGCTGCATCCCATGATAAATTAGTCGCGGTTTGTGTGATGTTACTAGCGACCAAATTTGTTGGTGCCGCGAGAGGCTCGATAACCGTAGAGAATGATTGCCCGTTATTGATGCTTCCATACGTGCTTGCTACAGATGTTTGCCATGTAAAATCACTATATCGATTTCCAGACCCTTTCAGTTGTAATGATAAACCAACTGCTTCGGTTCCAGCTTGAGAAACGCCAATATCCGTGCTTGTCATTCCGATTGCGGGACCATTAGTAGCAACAAATGAGCCTTCGTAGCTTAAAAACTGAATTGCATTTCCTAAGTTATTTACTAATGCAAGTCCGTCAGGAGCCCCATTTTGTAATCCACTTATGGCTACGAAAATAGTTCCAAATCCATTAGATTGATTCGGAATTACACCGGATAAACTTCCTATAGGAGTGTACGATGCACCACCATTTCCATTATAAGGAATAATGCTCCAACCTGTTAAGTCGGTTCCTGCAGTTCCAGCAATTTCAACACCTTCACCCACATCAGCACCTGCATTATCATAATGAATTTCGTTAATGAAAACAACAGAAGTTGCTGGAGTTGTAGGTGGCGTACTAACTAGAGTCGTTACCGCTACACTATTACTAGCAGTTGAATTGTTTCCAGCTGCATCAAATGCTTTTACTGACAAGGTATAATTTGTATTCGCTGTTAATCCAGTTAAAACATAACTAGCTGTTGATGATGAAGCAATTTGTACTGTTCCATTATAAATTCGATAGCCCAAAACACCAACATTATCTGTTGATTGAACCCAAGTTAAAGTTGTTCCAGTTTGGGTTGTATTAGTAGCATATAAAGTTGCTGGAACAGATGGTGCCTCAGTATCTAATTGTACACTTCCATCAAATCTATTTTGAGCTTGTGGTCCTCCCCAAATTGCTGTAGCAAAAGCAGGGTTGTCAATAAAAGGATTTCTATTTCCTTGAACTCCTTCTAATATTGTATTTCTATTGATTTCTACTTGAGAAACAGGGTCTTCAACATTCCATTCTAATAGAATATCAGCCATATCAACACTGTAGTTTTGTGAACTGATGGTCACGGCACTAGGAAGACATTGAGCACCATAATGCAAGTGCATGTACATAATCATACGGGCAACATCACCTTTCCATTCATCTCCTGGATACCAGGCACCATTAACTAATTTAGCATTTCCAGATCCATCACCAAAGGGATAGTTATTTCTAGTTGCATTCAAAGTAACATCTGCAGCTCGTAAATGATGTGCATCACTTCCTGGGCCATCAGTACCTAAATTAGGGTTTCCTAATGATTTGGCAAAAATGTGCTCTCTATTCCAATCGCCTTGGTTTCCACCATTTTGATCTTTAGAACGAGTTCGGTCATTTGTAACATCAGAATCACTATCATTATAACCATAAATCAGTAAAACTTTTGTTGGATCGTTTGGATCTAAATCTGTTTGTTTTAATGCATCCCAAACTCCAGGTGTATACGACAACTTTGTCGTATGTGTAGTGGTTATTAGGTTTGAAAGATTTGATTTTAAGGCATCTCCAGTTTGGCTAATGTTTGCTCCATTATAATACGTAGGAACTTGAGCAAAGGAAATCACACTTAAAAAAGTAAATACAGCTACAAGAAAGAACTGCCTTTTTAAGTAAAAATGCTTCATAATTGTTTGTTTAATTTATTGGATAGTAAATATATACATATTTGTGTTTTTATGCGTTTAATACTATTAACAAATCGTTAAAATTTTTAATATAAAAATTAAAAACCCATACGATTATTTAACAAACTAGAGTGAATTGCTATAATAATGGAATTTTAACGGCTATTGGAGTTCCCTATTTTTTTTGGATATTTAGTAGTATTTTTTAAATTTTTTATTTGGGAAATAGGTAACAAAATTAAGAATGAACCTGGCGGTCCAGTAGGATAAATAATTTTTTAAACGGGAAATCATTGTTCCTTTTTTTAATGATTTAGGTGTTATTCTATGGCTTTGTGAAATGATTTCATCTAGATGGTGTTGAAATGTATTTGAAAATGGGATGGATTTGATTTCAACATTCATTTCTAAACTTCCATAACAACTTAAATTATTGAGATTAAATGAGCCAATAGTTGTCCAATAATTATCGACTATGGCCGCTTTTCCATGAAGTATTGTTTTATTCCATTCATACAATTCGATGTTATGGGTAAGTAACGTAGAATAGATATGGTAAGTCGCTCTTCTAGAAAGTGGAACATCTGATTTTCCAGATAAGATTAATCTTATTTTTACTTTGTTTTTTGCTGCTTTTTTAATTGCATTATTAAGTCTTCGACCTGGCAAAAAATAGCTACCCACAATGGTGATTTCTTTTTCAGCATGTGTAAAAGCACCTATATAGGCATTGTATATTTCGTTTTTACTTTTCAGCCAATCATTTTGTAGTATACTGACAGCAGTTTCTTCCCCTGAATTAAAGACAGATTCTATTTTTCTTTTGAAGAAGTACTTTTTCTTAAAGAATAAGTCTCTACAAAGTAATTGCAGTTTTTTTGCAATTTTCACGTCATTTATTTGCACTGAATAATCGAGCCAGGCCCCATTTTCTTTGGACCCCACATATTTGTCAGCTATATTAATTCCTCCAATTAACACTACCTGGTCATCCGCAACAACAACTTTATGATGTAATCTTCGGCCCATATATAAAGAGCTTGAGGATAGGAATGGAGAAAAAAAACGAAAATTAATTCCAGTTTTTGTTAATTCCTCAATTACATCTTTGGGAAACGAAAAGGAACCAAAACCATCTAATAAAATATAGATTCTTACCCTGCGTACTGCTGCTTTTTTTAATTCTTGTAAGATTTTATTTCCAATAGAATCATTCTTAAAGATATAATATTGAAGATGAATTTCATATTTTGCTTCTTGGATTATATATTCTAAACGTGAAAAATAATCGGTTCCACTATGAACTAATTTTACCTTTTCTATGTCGTTTTTAATGTAATTGTTAATTAGCATAAGCACCTTTTTGTTTTACTTCTTTAATTAATATAAACTCTAAAAGATTTTCAGTATCCAAAGTACCCACAAGTTGATTGTTCTCCATGACTAACATCAAATTAGATTTATTATGATAAACCAACTCAAAAATATCCGCAAGTAGAGTTTCTATATTTAAGAAGACTAAGTTTTTGTTCATCGCATTGACTATGGGAGTATTCTCGCCTTTTTCAGAAAGAGCTATTATTATTTGATCTCTATTTAGGGTTCCTACAGGTTGGCTATTCGCGGTTATTAAAAAAATCTTGGATTGACTGTCTAAAAGTAATTCTATAGCTCTTTTTATGGGTTGATTTGCATCAATAGTTTGGTATTGTTTCATGACTACGTCCCGCACTGTGTAGCCTTTAAGAAGGTATTTCGAGGCAGTATATTCGGTTTCCATTTGCGCACCCATAATGACAAAAATGCCTATGAAAATTAAAAACGGATTGGAGAAAAAACCAATAAATATAAAACCTATTGCTAATAATTGGCCTATTCGAGCTGCAATTTTAGTTGCAGTATGTCGTTGAAATTTAAATGCCAAGAGCGCTCTTAAAATGCGCCCTCCATCCATTGGGAATGCTGGAATTAAATTAAAAATAGCTAACGCTAAATTAACGATTAAGAAATTCAAGAGGAAGTTGTGCGAGTTGATTCCTCCTGATAATTGAGTCATAAGAAGTTCTTCATTTTCGGGTACTGTAACAAAAATACTGGTCAATAGTGCCAAAAAAAGATTGACCATCGGACCAGCAAATGCAACGATTAATTCTTCTATTGGTTTTTCGGGAAGTTTTTCTAACCTGGCTAATCCGCCAATAGGAAGCAACGTAATATCTTTGGTTTTAATTCCATAGTTTTTTGCTGCTAAAGCATGACCTAATTCATGTAAAACAACAGTAATAAATATAGAAAGAATAAAAGCAATAGACCACGTTATTTGAAGGATATTATATCCTGAACGGTAATTGACAAATATGATAAATAGGAGTAGTAATGAGAAGGTCCAATGAATGAACAAACCAATTCCTGCTACTTTTCCAAGTTTAAATGATCCTTTCATTTCTCTTTTTTTTAAATGCTTTAAAAAGCATAATTAGAAAAAAAATGTGTCAATAATGAAAATCAAAAAATGCAGGTTTAAGCGAAAGATTATGGGAATCAATGCGTTACTAATTTACGACTTTTTTCTGAAGAATAGTCGGTATTGTTTATTAAGAATTTTGGTATTATTCAAAACTGATTTATTTGAATAATACTTGCTATTAAAGTGTCGATTGGATTTATTCTTTTAGTGCGAATAGTTTTGTGCTTCAATAACTGGAAGTAAGCACTAATTTATCAGAAGTTATTTTGAGTAAAAATTTTTGGGATTTGCTTTTATTTTAGGATATCATTTTTCAAGTTCGTTTTCACAAATACTATTGTACGCCCAAGCATTTAAATTGGCCATAGTAGTATTTGCGATTCCCTGTAAGGCTTCGTTAGATAAAAACCCTTGATGCCCCGTAATTAATACGTTGGGAAGAGAACGAAGAATCGTATACACATGATCCGTAAATTTTTCACTAATGTGGTTTTTAAAAAAGATAGGTCTTTCTTTTTCATAAACATCAAGACCTACTGCGCTAATAATACCTTTATTGATAGCCTCTATTAAATCCTCAGTATTCACAATCATTCCGCGCGCCGTATTTATAAAAACAACCCCTTTTTTCATTTGAGAAAAAATGGATTTATTAAACATATATTTAGAATCTACATTCAATGGGCAATGGATGGAAATCACATCTGCACTTTGACATAATTCTTCTAAATTACAATACCGAATTTTGGTTTGTTGAATCAGTTCTTCATTTATAAAGGGATCATAGGCGAGAAGGGTACATCCAAATCCGTGCATTATTTTAGCAAAAGCGCTACCTATTTTTCCAGTTCCAATAATGCCCACAGTCTTTCCATGTAGATCAAATCCTACCAAATTATCCAAACGATAATCTCCCATTTCCATTAGTTTTTGACCTAGAACTATTTTCCTGTTTAGTGCCATAAGTAAAGCGACTGCATGTTCAGCAATCGAAAAAGGGGAGTATTCAGGCACATTTGCAACTTTTATTCCTAATGACCTAGCTTTTTTTAAATCAATATGATCATGGCCCACAGTACGTAAAGCAATGTATTTTATTCCCAAATGGTACAATTTTTCTAGTATTGTACTATTTGCAATATCTGATGTAAAAAGAGATATCCCTTCAAAACCTTTAGCTAGATCCACTGTATCATGGTTTAGGTTTTTAGAAGTATAAACTAATTCTAGCTTGCCATGTTTAGCTTTTTCTATAAATGGTTTTTCAAAGTCGAAGGTGCTGTACATTAATATTTTCATGATTTTGGTATTTTATTTAACACAACCCATAAGAGTTGTAATTATATTGGCTTCAATTTGTTATTCAAATAGTAAGGTAAGCCTTTTGCAGTTGGTAATAACCACATAATCAGAGGTTAATTGTAATACTTTTGGGGCTCTTAGAATTTTTTTTTTTATCCAAAATCATATTTTTCTTCTTTAGAAATGAGTGTAAGTTCAATACTTACTTCGGGTTCTAATCTAATATTTGTTTTAATGATGTTTGAAATCAAACAGGAATTTTTGCTCATTTCCAAAATGTATTTAACCTGTTCTGGATTTTGGAAATAGGGAATAACTACTTTTGGTCTTAGCGTAATTTCACTTATTATATTTTTTCCTTTTATGACTTCAATAGAACAGCTGGAACTACTTTCAAAACTTACAAATTGAATATTAGCATTTTCGGCTTTGGATAAAAAAGTAGTCATTAGACAGCTGTTTAAAGAGGAAAGCAATAAATGCTCGGGAGACCAGATGTCTTTCATCATTTTTGGTAACTCAAGCGGTGTCTCTTTTTCTGAATTTTGAGGAAATACGGATGAAATTAAAAATCCGCTTCTATTGTCTTTACATTTTAAATTTACTTCGTAAGTCTGCATATTAAATAGGTTTAGTTATTAATAATTAATTTGAAATAAAACAACAGGAATAGCGATTTTTAGTTGTTATAGACTAGTATTTTAGAAAGGTTTTATATAAAAAATAAACTCGATACAGTAGTTTATTTTCAATCTTTATTCTTTACTTTTTTTGACCATAATTTCTTTTTTTTGATTACTTATAGGCGTACTTTATTTTTCTTTTCGGCTTCCAATATATTTTCAATTCCTTTTATTAAGGCATCTGGATTAAAGGAAATACTATCAATTCCTTCTTCGACTAAAAACTGTGCGAATTTTGGAATATCACTTGGGGCTTGACCGCAAAGCCCCACTTTTATCTTATTGCGTTTGGCAGCACTTATTGTTTCCCTAATTAGGGTTTTTACTGCCAAATTTTGTTCGCTAAATAAATAACTTACCAATTCAGAATCTCGGTCTAAACCCAATGTAAGTTGTGTTAAATCATTGGACCCAATCGAAAATCCATCAAAAAGAGCAGCAAATTCATCGGCTAAGATGACATTACTCGGAATTTCAATCATAACATAAATTTCTAGATTGTTTTCGCCTTGGGTTAAGCCATTTTTTGCCATTTCGGCAAGTACTTTTTCCCCTTCCTCAATTGTTCTGCAAAAAGGAATCATCAATTTCACGTTCTTTAAACCCATTTGATTTCTCACTTTTTTCATGGCTTCACATTCTAATGCGAATCCTTTTCGATAAAAATCACTGTAATAACGAGAGGCGCCACGAAAACCAATCATGGGATTTTCCTCTTTAGGTTCGTAATATTTTCCACCAATAAGATTTGCATATTCATTGCTTTTAAAATCACTCATGCGAACAATAACTTCTTTGGGGTAGAATGCAGCGGCTACAGTAGCTACAGCTTCGGCCAATTGATCTATAAAATAGTTTTTGCCGTCTTGATAGCCTTTTGTAAGTGTTTGAATTTCTGCATTTATAGTTTTATCAGTTATTTTTTCAGGTTCACATAAGGCCAATGGATGAATTTTTATCGAGTTCGAAATGACAAACTCCATTCGCATCAAACCCACTCCTTTATTTGGATAATAACTCAGCTCAAAAGCACGCTCAGGATCAGCAAGGATAAACATGGGATCCGTTTCGGGCATTGCTAATTGACTAAAATCATGCTCAGTCACTTCCCATTTTAACTGACCATTATATACATTGCCCTCTTTACCTTCGGCGCAGGAAACGGTAACTAATTGCCCTTTTTTTATACATTGAGTTGCATCTCCAGTTCCCACCACAGCAACGGTTCCTAGTTCTCGAGCTACAATCGCGGCGTGGCTGGTACGCCCCCCTTTATTGGTAATGATAGCCGAAGCTTTTTTCATTATTGGATCCCAGTCGGGATTGGTCATGTCAGTCACTAGGATTTCACCTTCAAGTAATAAATTACCTTCTTGAGGATTATTAAGTATTCGAGCTTTACCGCTAGCAATTTTGTCCCCAAGAGCTATTCCTTGCGTTATTAAAGTCCCTTTTTCCTTGAGTTTATAAATTTCTCTTATTTTCCTTTTAATTGTCCCATAAATGGTTTCTGGTCTTGCTTGCACTATGTATAACTGATTATTTATACCGTCTTTTGCCCATTCAATATCCATTGGTTTCTTGTAATGTAGTTCTATTGTTTTACACCATTGCGCTAGTTGTATTACTTCACTATCATTCAATGCATATTGGTTTTGTTTTTCTATTGGAGTAGAGATATTTACAATGGTATTTTCGGCAGAGCTTATTTTTGATTTTTCGGTATAAATCATGGTGAACTCTTTCCTTCCACAACGTTTTTTTAGTATAGGGTTGAAGTTTTTATTTTGTAAAGTGGGTTTAAAAACCATCCATTCATCTGGAGTAATTGTTCCCTTAACAATGTTTTCCCCTAATCCCCAACAACCATTAATGATAATTGTATTTTGAAAACCTGTATCCGGATCGATGGTAAAAGCCACGCCGGATGATGCTTTATCACTTCGAACCATTTGTTGAACACCTACCGAAATAGCAATATCTATTTTAGTAAAATTCATGTCATGGCGGTATTTAATGGCGCGATCTGTAAAAAGGGAGGCATAGCAATGAAGTAAAGCGTCCCATAATTGTTCCTTTCCTGAAATATTTAAAAAAGACTCCATTTGACCTGCAAAACTAGCTGTAGGTAAATCCTCAGCAGTGGCGCTACTTCGGACCGCTACGCCTACATTGTCAATACCTGTTTGCTTACAAAGCAATTGGTATGCAGTATCAATTTCAGTTTTAATGGTATCTGGAATCTTAGCCGATAAAATAATTTGCCTTGCTTTTTTCCCAATTTCGGAAAGATTCGAATAATTTTTTGTGTCAAGCGAAAAGAGTAATTCGTTTAAGGTGTCTTCTAGATGGTTTTTTTTTCTAAAAAAACGATAAGCATTGGCAGTAACAGCAAAACCATTAGGAATAGCTACACCCAAAGGATTCAATTGATTATACATTTCACCTAAAGAGGCATTTTTTCCTCCAACAATTTCAATATCCGTTATGCTAATTTGGTCGAAAAAAAGAATAAGTTTTGAATTTTCCATATCGTTTTAAATATTTAAAATGTAAGGTGGTTGGTATTCTAACTTAAAAAACAAATGAATAACAGATTGACTAAGCCATATATAGAAAAATTCTAAAAGGGATTCAAAGCAAATTAGGGTTCATTAGAAACGGATAAATACAAGAGGATATTCCTGTTTCTTGTATAAAAGGGACATATCGTAAATTTAAGCAAATATTTTTTTTTCAATGTTAAATTATGATTTTTTTTGAATATAATTTAGTCATAATAGCTTGTTTTGTAAGTATTTATGTTGTTTTTGTAGTGAATTATAAACTTTGGGTGTTTTTTAAATATTATAAATAATAAATAGTAAAACTAGAATTTATTCATTTGATATCGAAATAGTTAAAATCCATTATCGAAATAATACATGCCTTAGAATGTGTAACTATGAATTTAAGAAGCTTTAAAAATTTAATTATTAGGATATTATAACTCTAAATACATGTATAATTGGAAATTAATTTTATTTTTGTAAAGACCAATGTATTTTAATACATACAAATATTAATTAGAATAAATACCCCATATTCTGATTTAATTTCAAATAATCTAATTCATTTTATATGAAAGAATTACCTACTCCATCTAATGAAAAAGATAGGTTACAGGCACTAGAAAGTTATTTAGTAATGGATTCTTTGACTGAAAAAGAGTTTGATTCTATTACAAAATTGGCTTCTTATATTTGTGATACACCAATCTCATTAGTTAGCCTCTTAGATAAAGACAGACAATGGTTTAAATCAAGTGTTGGATTGAAAGCAAAAGAAACTCCAAAAGCTATTTCTTTTTGTCAATACGCTATAATGGGAGATGAGGTTTATGAAGTTCAAAATGCATTAGAGGATACATTATTTTCAGATAATCCATTAGTCACTGGAAATCCTGATATTCGGTTTTATGCGGGAGCACCGCTTAAGGATCATGAAGGATTTAATCTAGGAACACTTTGTGTAATTGATACTATACCAAGGACGCTCACGGATATGCAGAAAAATGCACTTCAATTATTAGCAAATCAAGTTATAAATTTACTACAGCTTCGTAGAAAAAACATGCAACTTATTCTAGCCCAAAAAGAGTTTAAAAACTTTTTAGAGTTATCGAAGGATATGGTTGGTATCGCCAATAGTGATGGGCTGTTCGTTAGTGTAAATCCTGCTTTTACTACTGTTTTGGGATATTCAAAAGAAGAATTGGGGAAAACCCCCTTTATAAATTTTGTTCATCCAGAAGATTTAGATAAAACTTACAAAGAAGTTGAAAAGCTCGCTAGAGGAGAAAAAACAATTAGTTTTGAAAATCGATATCGCACCAAAAAAGGTGAATATGTAGGACTTAGTTGGAATGCTTCTCCTGATCCAGTTACTGGCAATTTATATTGTATTGCTAGGGACATGACTATAGAAAATAGGCACAAAGAGGAGCTACTTTCTACTACAACTGATTTAAAAGCGATCCTAAATGCAACTGAATTTTCAATAATTTCTTCAGATCTCGATGGTGTTATTAAACAATTTAATAGAGGGGCCGAAAAACTCTTGGGTTATAAAGCGGAGGATATCGAAGGTAAAATTACACCAGAAATCTTTCATATTAAGGAAGAAGTGGTAAAAAGAGCGGAAGAGTTATCTATTGAATTAGGAAGGGAAATCGAGCCTGGATATGACACATTTGTAGTGAAAGCTAGAGAATTTGGTATAGCTGATTCCCAAGAATGGTCTTATGTTAGAAAGGACGGAACTACTTTTCCTATGAGGTTATCAGTAACTGCTATTAAAAGTAATGAGGGTGAGGTAACTGGATATTTAGGAATAGCAAAAGATATTTCTAAAGAGAAAGAAGCTGAATTAAATCTATTAAATAGCAATATGTTATTAGATGAATCAGAAAACATCGCTAAAATTGGAAGTTGGAAATTTAATTTAGTAACAAAAGACCTGATGTTGTCTAAGGGACAATCTAAAATATTTGAATTGGATAATGTACCTGATGGAAAACTTTATGAATCATATAGAGGTAGAATACATAAGGATGATTTAGTGTTATTAGATGAATTAGATAAAAAAATCATAAAAACGGGAGAAGATTACAATACAAATTATAGAATTTTATTACCAGAAAATAGAATAAAATATATATCAGAAATAGGAAGACCTTTTAAGAATACAAAGGGTGAAATAGTGGGGCTTCAAGGTTCAGTTCAAGATGTTACTGAAAAAACGATAGCAGAACAAAAGATTCAAGAAAAATCTAAAGAAGTAAATGATATTAGAGCGGCTTTAGATGAGTCAGCAATTGTGTCAGTGACAGATCTTAATGGAGTATTTACGTATGTAAATGATAATTTTTGCGCTATTTCAAAATTCAATAAAGAAGAACTGATAGGTAAAAATCAACGGATGATATCAGATTATCTTTCCTTCGAATTTGCAAAAAGTATTTTAAGAGTTGTTGTAAATGGAGGAATTTGGAAAGGGGAAATAAGAAATAGGGCAAAAGATGGATCACTTTATTGGGAAAAAACTACAATTGTTCCCTTTTTAGACACTAAAGGAAAGATCTATCAATATATAGCAATAAGTACAGATATAACCGAACAAAAATTAGCTCAAGAAAATTTAAATCATGCTTTAAGTGATTTAGAAAAAAACAATAAAGAGTTAGATCAATTTGCTTATGTTGTTTCGCATGATTTGAAAGCTCCTTTAAGAGCAATCAATAACCTTGCTGAATGGATTGTTGAAGATATGCCAGAAATGCCAGAGGATGTAAAAAATAATTTAGGATTATTACGTGGTCGTATATTGCGTATGGAAAACTTAATTAATGGGGTTTTGGATTATTCTAGAATTGGAAGAACCCAGATCGAAATGGAAACAATTGATATTAAGTTAATGTTGGACCAAATTGTAGAAACGATAGTTCCAAACAAGGATTTTGAAGTTTCGATTGCAGATAAAATACCACAAATTTTTGATGCCAAAATTTTATTGTATCAAGTTTTTAGTAATATTATTGGTAATGCGGTAAAATATAATGATAAAGAAATTGGTAAAATAGAATGTGTTTATATTGAATTACCTGATTTTCATCAATTTAAAATTAGCGATAACGGACCTGGAATTCCTAAAGAATATCAGGAAAGAGTATTTGGAGTTTTCCAAACAATTGAAGCAAGAGATAAAAAGGAAAGTACAGGAATTGGTTTGTCAATTGTAAAAAAAATAATCGAAGAAAAAGGAGGCGATATATATATTGAATCATTAGAAAGTAACGGAACAAGTTTTATTTTTACAATCCCTAAATAAAATAAAATGAAGGAATTCGTAAACGAAGAAGAAGAGGAATTAATAGCTCTCAAAAAAGAACACGAAGAATTTGTTTATATCGTTTCCCACGATCTAAAAAGTCCCATGAGAGCTATCACTAATATTACTAATTGGATTGAAGAAGACCTAGAAGGAATTAGTAATAATGAGGTCTTGGCTAATTTTAGTTTGTTGAAAAATAGAGTTGGACGTCTAGAAATGATGATGAATGCTTTACTGGAACTTTCAAGAGTCAATAATTTTGATAATGAAATGTATGAGTTTAATATTCCTCGAATGATAGCGGATTGTGTCGAACTGACAAAAGAAAAAGATAAAGCTGAATTTCATTTTTTGTATACAATTGAAAATGAAAACAGCAATTCTTTAGGTAAGAAACTACAAAAAGTACTAACAAATCTTTTAGATAACGCAATCCGATTTCACGATAAAGAGAAAATGAATATCTTTATTGAAGTAAATGAATCAGCAACGAATTACGAGTTTACTATAAGAGACGATGGACCTGGAATTCCAGAAGAAGTTAAAGAAAAAATTTTCAATATGTTCTATACCGTTAATTCAAAGGACATTCTAGAAACTACAGGGGCAGGATTAACAATTTGCAATAAAATAATAAAAAGGGTAGGTGGTAAAATGGAGTATTCACCTAGTATTGATAGGGGATCCGTTTTTAAATTTAATTGGCCCAAATAAAAAAATATAAATTTATTTTAAAATAAAAAAAATGAGTGAAAAATTAGTAAACATTTTATTAGTTGAAGATGACGAAGTAGATGTAATGAATGTTAAAAGAGCATTTTTAAAAAATAATATTAAAAATCCTCTTTTTATAGCTGGAAATGGTGTTGAAGCACTTGAAATGCTTGAAAATACTATAGTTCCTTTACCAAGAATTATTATTTTGGATATAAATATGCCGAAAATGAATGGGATTGAATTTTTGAAAATTGTTAGAGAAACGGAGAAACTGAAAAATATTTCTGTTTTTGTCATGACGACTTCAAATGAAGACAGTGATAAAATTAAAGCCTATGATCTTAATGTCGCAGGTTACATTCTTAAACCATTATCATTTGAAAAATTTCTTATGTCTGTTTCAACATTAAAAAATTATTGGCAGTTATGTGAGATGTAAAATTTTAAAATAATATTTATGAAGAATTTGAATATTATTGTGGTAGATAATAAAATTGATGCTCAAAGCACAAAAGATATTTTTTTGGGCCTAAACTATCAGTCTATTATTTATTTAGCTGAAAATGAAATTGAGGCATGGTCATTGTTACAATGTAATACTAAATTAAGTCCAGTACCAAAAGTAATCTTTATAGATATAAATAGAGAAGGAGTAAACGGGATGGAATTATTGAAAAAAATAAGGAAACATCCAATATTAAAATCCCTCTTAGTTTTTGTATTAACCAATTCAGACAGTAACAAGAACGAAGCTTTAGACTTAAACATTGCTGGCTTTATTCATAAGCCTATGGATAAAGATAAAATAACTGAAGTTTACTCTATACTTAATGCATACTTAGACATTATTGAGTTTCCAAGAGATAATAATAAAATATGACAAAACCATTAAAAATATTAATAATTGATGATGATAAAGTTGATTCAATTACTATAATACGTTCTATTTCTCGTTCAGATATTAATGCTGAAATTGAAAGTGCTTATTCAGCAAAAGAAGGTTTTGAAAAATTGGAATCAGTTTGTTTTGATCTCATCTTTTTAGATTATATGATGCCAGATTCAGATGGAATAAGTATCCTTAAAAAAATAAGGAGCTTAGCCATAGAAACACCTGTGATTTTTATTACTTCTCAAGGAGATGAAAAAATTGCAAGTCAAGCGATTCTAGCTGGTGCTTCTGATTATATGCCTAAAACACTATTGACTTCTGATGGTATTTCCCATAGTGTGAGAAATGCTATGAAATTATTTGAAAGTCAGAATCTTCGTAAAAAAACTGAATTTGCTTTAAAAATAAATTCCAAAAGACTTTCTGAGGCTCAAAAGTTAGCCAAGATAGGGAGCTGGGAAATCAATTTGAATGATGGCGAGGTATTCTTTTCTGAAGAAATGTTTAAGATACTTGAATTAGATAATACAGTGATGCCATCAATGAGTACTTTTAAGTCTTGTATTACCTCTTCAAATGATATTTTATTATTTGAAAATAAACTAGAAGAAGTTAAGGCTAATAATGAAGAAGTTAGTTTTAGTCATCGCATTATGACTAAAAAAGGGACTATAAAACACATAAACGAATATATTATTTGTATTAATGATGAAAGTGATAAACCGTTCAAAGTTTTAGGAACCATTCAAGACATAACAGAACAGAAGAAAACAGAAAAAGAGTTAATTCATGCCAAAAATATAGCCGAAAACTCAGTACGAATTAAAGAGCGGTTCCTGACAAACATGAGTCATGAAATTCGTACTCCGATGAATGGAATTATTGGATTTGCTAGTATTCTTGAATTTACAGAATTGGATGGAAATCAAAAACAAAGTGTTGAAGCTATAAAAATAGCAGGAAAAAATTTAATGGTTATCATTAATGATATTTTAGATCTTTCTAAAATTGAAGCCGATAAAATGACATTTGAATCAATTGAATTTTCATTGTCAAAAACAGTGAATTCAGTTATTGAATTATTATCTCCTCTTTCAAATGAAAAAAAAGTTATTCTAAAAAGCACAATTGATCCTAAAATTAATGATGCATTAATTGGTGACCCAACACGATTATCTCAAATATTAATTAATCTTGTAGGGAATGCATTAAAATTTACGGAACAAGGACAAGTTGAATTAGTTGTAAATCAAGAGAAGAAGGCCGACAAGTCAACATTAGTTCTTTTTAATGTAATTGACACCGGAATAGGGATACCCGAAGATAAAATTGATGCTATATTTGAAAGTTTTAATCAAGCATCAAATGAAACTACTAGAAAATTTGGAGGAACGGGTTTAGGACTTACAATTACACGAAAATTAATAGAATTACAAGGTGGCTCTATTAAAGTAAAAAGTGAACTTTTAAAAGGGAGCGAGTTTTCATTTGGAATTCAATATAAAATAGCAGAATTAAATAGTATAGACTTGAATAGAGTATTAGCAAAACAATTGGATTTTAGTTTTTTAGAGAATAAAAATATTTTATTGGTTGAAGACAATAAGATTAATCAACTTCTAACAAAAAAAGTTTTTGAGAAGTGGAATAAACAAATTGAAATTGCCGAAAATGGGTTAATTGCTCTTGAAAAAATAATAGAAAATCAATATGATATTATTTTGATGGATATTCAAATGCCAGAAATGGATGGTAATGAAGTGACTGAAAAGGTGAGAAATCTTCCTGGAATAAAATCAAAAGTACCCATTATTGCTTTAACTGCACACGCTACTGCTGATGAAGAGAGGAGATGTATTAACTCAGGAATGAATGATTATTTATCAAAACCATTTGATTTTAATGTGCTTCTTGAAAAATTATATAGAAACCTTAATTTAGATATATAGGAATAAATTACTAAGTATAGTTTTTCTAAATTCATCCTTTTTATAATTCTATTTGAACATCTGTTAAAAAGATTTACATTTGTAATTCTTGAGAATAGAGAAAACCCTCGTTTTCTTAAGTTACTACGCCTTGACATAGGCATTTTGGTACGTGTGTCATTTCCAATTTTTTATTGGTTTTTCATTTTTTTTGGAAATTTAAATTTTTCCACTGCCATTATTTTTACAAATTTTTAAACAAAAGAATGAAACAGTATTTCAATTTATTCGATTTTACTCAAAAAGTAAATTACAAAACGGAAGTTTTAGCAGGTTTAACAGTCGCCATGACGATGATTCCTGAATCACTTTCTTTTGCAATTTTAGCTGGTTTTCCTCCCTTGGTAGGTTTATATGCTGCTTTTATAATGGGCTTGGTTACCGCTATTTTTGGAGGAAGACCAGGTTTGGTTTCAGGTGGAGCAGGAGCAACAGTTATTGTTTTAATTGCTTTAATGAAGTCAAATGGATTAGAATATGTTTTTGCAGCAGTCGCTTTGGCTGGTATTTTGCAAATATTGGTAGGACTGTTTAAGTTGGGTAAATTTATCCGACTCGTTCCACAGCCCGTTATGTTTGGATTTGTTAACGGTTTAGCCATTATTATTTTCATGTCCCAACTGGAACAATTCAAAACCATTGTTAATGGTCAAAGTGTTTGGTTATCTGGAAATCCACTATATATTATGTTGGGGTTAGTACTGTTAACCATTGCCATTGTTTTGTTTTTTCCTAAAATAACAAAAGCAGTGCCAGCCTCCTTAGTCGCAATTATTGTAGTTTTTGGACTCGTTTTGGGTCTAGGAATTCATACAAAAACAGTGGCAGATATTGCTTCTATCAGTGGTGGTTTTCCTCCTTTTCATATTCCAAATATTGAATGGACTGTTGAAACCTTGCAATTGGTTTTTCCTTATGCTTTAATTATGGCTTCAGTTGGATTAACGGAGGGATTATTGACTTTAAATCTAGTAGATGAAATAACAGGAACTAAAGGAAAAGGAAACCGAGAGTGTATTGCACAAGGCAGTGCTAATGTATTGAATGGATTTTTCTTTGGTATGGGTGGTTGTCCTATGATTGCACAAACCTTGGTTAATTTATCAGCAGGTTCTAGAGCTCGTTTATCAGGAATTATTGCTGCTTTGACTATACTTGTCATTATTTTATTTGGAGCTCCTATCATTGAACAATTGCCTATTGCCGCACTAGTTGGGGTAATGATTATGGTTGCCATTGGTACATTTGAATGGATTAGTTTTAGAATAATTAACAAAATGCCAAAACAAGATATATTTGTTGGTGTCCTTGTGGCGGTGATTACCATTTTATTACACAATTTAGCCTTGGCAGTTTTAATCGGAGTTATAATTTCAGCTTTAGTTTTTGCTTGGGAAAGTGCCAAACGCATTCGAGCTAAAAAATATGTAGATGAAAAAGGGGTAAAACATTATGAAATATTTGGACCCTTATTTTTTGGTTCAACCACTGCTTTTGCTGAAAAATTTGATATTTTAAATGATCCAAATGATGTAATTGTAGATTTTAAAGAAAGTAAGATTGCTGATATGAGTGCTATCGATGCTGTAAATAAATTAACGGAACGATATGCCAAAGTAGGGAAGAAGATCCATTTGCGCCATTTAAGTGCCGACTGTCGTCAGTTACTTCACAATGCCGATGATGTTATCGATATCAATATCATCGAAGATCCCACTTACAAAGTGGCAATTGATTAAAATAAGAAAAGGACTTGAAATTATTCAAGTCCTTTTTTTATAAAATTTATTATTGTTTTACAAGTAAATAACTATCGGGTTCCATTTTATTTTCACCCGCTAAGATGGTTTCTTTAGAGTTTAATTTAATTTCAAGGGGTTGTTTTCCAAAATTGAAATAACATTTAATATGCTCTCCTTTAAAAGTTCTTTCAAATCGAATACAATCATTCGAAAACGATAAGTTTGTATAACTTCCATATTGAAGTGCAAGCTGGGAATTACGTAAAGCAATAAGTTTTTTATATTTATTTAAAATGGAATTTTCATTTTTATCTAAATTAACTACATTCAAGTTGGTGTAGTTTGGATTTACTTTAATCCAAGAAGATTTATCCGAAAAACCCGCAAATGATTGATTATTCCATTGCATTGGACTTCTTGACTTGTCTCGGTTGTGTTCGTTTCCAATTTTTAGTGCTTCGACTTTTGATTTTCCTGCTTTCAACGCCAATTCATATTGGGTACGCCCTTGAATGTCCATTATTTCAGTAATCGAATTAGCTACAATATTTTCCATTCCAATTTCTTCTCCATAATAAATAAAAGGCACTCCTTTGGCAGTTAACATCAAAGCGGCTAATGATTCGGCTCTTTTGGGATTGTTTTTTGCCAAACGATCAACCAAACGGGGCATATCATGACTTCCAAAAAAGAGTGTAGGGTAGTTTTGCATATTTTTCTCCATGCTTTGCAACTCATCATAGATTCTTTTGGCAGAGAATTCTTTGATGCTCCCAAAATTGAAATTAAAAACCACATCCAGTAAATCAGGAGATTGATACTGTTTAAGAACTTCTATTTTGTCGCTTCCTATTTCTCCTACGATAAACCGATTCTCATACTCATTTACCACCGATTTTATTGATTTCATGGCAGTTTTAACTCCTTTTTGATTGATGTCATTCAAATGTTCTTGAATACCATTTTTGAAAGGGTTGTCTTTTGTAATTCCATCTGTAGTAAGAAAGTTAATCACATCCATGCGAAAACCATCTACACCTAAATCCAACCAAAATCGTAACATTTTTTGAATCTCGGCAACTACTTTCGGGTTTCCCCAATTGAGATCAGCCATTCTGGTGTCAAATTGATGATAGTAGTATTGATTGGTATTCTTGTCGAACTCCCAAGCGGATCCTCCGAAAAAGGATTCCCAATTGTTGGGTTTGTCTTTCCAAATATAATAATCGCGATACGGATTGTCTTTTGACTTACGAGATTCTTGAAACCATTTAGAGTCGGTGGAAGTATGGTTGACAACCATATCCATAATAATTTTAATATCTTTTTTATGGGCTTCCGCCAAAAATAGTTTGAAGTCTTCGATAGTACCATACGTGGGATCCACTTTATAATAATTGGCAACATCATATCCATTATCCACTTTGGGAGATTCCAGAAACGGAGTCAACCAAATTCCTTTTACACCTAGACTTTTTATGTAATCTAGTTTAGATGTCAACCCCTTAAAATCACTAAATCCATCCCCGTTGGAGTCTTTATAACTAGGCATGTAGATTTCGTAAAAAACGGATTCTTTCCACCACACTTTATCTGAGGTTGATTTCTTTTGTTTACTACAAGAGAAAAAAAGCAAAAGCAATACAATTGATATACCTATTTTGGAGTAGTTCATTTGGATTAAAATTAATTACAATTTATAAATATGCAATCACTGTATTGTTTACATAATATTTTCCAGCTTTTAAGATGATTTTTGATCCAGCTGGAATTTCTACAATCAATCGGGACCCTTCCATAGGAATTGTTATTTTACCAGATTGGCTAACATTTTTCAAAATTACCTGATGTGTAATAGCATCGTATAAATCTACTTTTGCCTTATTTTTTGTTTGATAGATTACCGTTTTTTCTTCTCCAAAAGGATTGTACAATAGGGAAGTTGGGAAGGCCTCCCCACGATAAAAATCAGTCGCTAAACAATTCAATTTTAGAATTTCAGGAACATCAGTTTTTTCAATAATAGCTCCTGCAATTCCTACATGACCACTTCCATAAACACTAAACTGAGAAACATCTGGATTTCCTTCTATCCAGTTGGGACCATCACCAATAGCAACAGGCGCTTGAATATTTTCATATTTTTTAAGATGTGATTTTTTGATCAAACCTTCATAGGCAATTACACCTTTAGTATACTCTTTTTGTTCTGGTATCGTTTGATGGTCATCTGCAATTTCGTATGGATAAAAGAATTTAATAGCATTACTGGCATTCAGCATCCATTTTCCAACTACATTGGCATATCTAGGGTCGTAACGAACCATTGGCACTAATGGCCACATGGAGTCATAGGTATTCATCAAAAAGGCAAAACCGCCATGATCAACCGTACTTCCCATTAATCCTGAAACATCATAACCATTCCAATTATCCAATAACATGCCCCATCCTTCTCTACATTCAGGAGTGCCGTTAAAGGTCCAATCCATAATTTTAGAATAATCATAGCTTTTACCTTCTTCTGCATTTAATCGGGCCGCTACATAAGCACCAAAAGGCATTAGTATTTCATAATACCGATTGTCTTTTTGATTTAAAAGTGCTTGCAATGATGATTCGGCGCCTTTTAAATATTTAGGGTCTTTAAATTTTTGATAAGCCGAATAAAGCACATAGGCATGACCTGCGGCGACATCTTCTTGTTTGCAAATCCAACTGTCTTTAGGTTCTAAAGTGGAATAATCAAAAAAAGAATGATGGTAATTGCCCGCCATTGTTGAATCGGCTTGATAAAATTTATCAGCAATTGAACGCTGTATAGTTGTATAGTCTTTTTCATTTGGATAAAAATCAGCAACCGCATAAAACATTAAATTGGGATATACATCATACCACCAGTCTCTGGCATAACCACCACCAAGAAGAGCAACCTCAGGAGAAGTATTGTTCATGATTATATTCCATTTGGTATCACTATTGTAATAATTTTTCAGCATTCCTACATAGTCTTTCCCTTTTTGGTTGGACTTGTCAATCCCTACTAAACTGGCCCCCATCACGGATCCAATGCTCGCTAACGATTCATGAAAAATGCCTTTATAATGTTCTACACCCTGTCTTACATCGCCCATGGCAGTGTAAATCCCGAAGGTTTCTTGATTGAAATTTTTACGGGAATCATCTTTCCAAATTAGTGGCCAGTATTTCCCTGTTTGATTTGCATCGTACACTTTGGCATCGTAGTCTTTAGCTAATTGATTAAAATCTAAAATTTTAAATGGTTTTGGAAGGTTAGGCATTGCAGTTATGCGGGCTAACGATTCTTGCTTTACAGCAGGAACCAACGCCATTTTAGATTGAGTTACACTGCAAGAATTAAATCCAATACAGAGTAATAATAACGGTATATATGATTTTTTAAGCATGTTTATTTTCTAGTTTTGATTGTTGATCCAAAAGTTGTTTGGCAATTAGTATAGAGAGTAATTGGATAACGGCAATGATTAATAAAGCATAACGCAAGGCATCATCGGCATTTCCAAAATAGGCAATTCCTAAGAAAGTTCCTGCTCCTAAGAGGCGTCCTGCATACAAACCAAATTCATGATTTAAGATATATGAGAATTCATTTCGATTTTCTACTTCCGATAATAAATCGATAACTCTAAGTTGGATAGGGAAGTAGGCAATGTCAAGAATGGGCCTTGCTATCAATAATAGAAAGATAAAAATAATTACTCCTGTCGAATTAAACATTAGACTATTAAAAAAGGAAGCTAAAAAGAAAAAGATTAGTCCGATACTAAAAATGACCAACCGATGTTTAGGAGAGGAAAGTTTCCCTAAAATCAACATAATAACTGCCGCGATAATAGCGCCTACTGATTGTGCGGTTCCTAATGCGCCTTCAGAGGCAAAAAATTTCATCATAAGCATCGCCGGAGCTGTTACTATAAATCCTTGAGCTAAGCCTTTCAAAACCGCCATTTGCAGCATTTTTGTCCAAAGTTTGTGGAATTTAAAATATAGAAATTTTTCATTTTTAGGTTTTTCATAATCTCCAAAATGAAATACTATTGATGCTAAAATGGTGAAAATAAATACAATTCCAGTAACTACCTTATATCCAGAATTAACTCCTGCATTAGAAGTTCCATTTCCATTCATTAAATACCAACCAATAATTACTGGAACAATAACGGCTGTTAAAGTGTAGAAAAAAGTGTCTAACCCATAATAGAAATTTCGGGTTTTATCACTTGTGGTTGCTAGTACCAGATAATCTCTATTAGACCAATACAATCCAAAAGACATTCCCATGATTAAACCAGCCGGAATTATCCCGTAATAGGTTATTTCAGTCAAAGACATCATGAACACCATGGAAACGCCACTTAATAACATTCCAAGTGAAAACAATTTTTTAATATTTATTTTATTTAGCAAAAAACCATTAATGAAAAAAGTGATAGGAATACCAGTATATATTGCTAATTGATACAGCATCACTTTTGATGGATCATTTGAATTTCTCATTATATAAGAGGCTACAAAAATATCAATTACGGGCAATACAAATGAATATATTAAATTGGTAAGTATTAATATTTTGGTGCTTCTAGTGAAATCCTTCAAGCCTATTCTTGCTAATTTTTCCATTATACGTGTAGTGTTTTTAAGATTTCTGTTATAGAAAACGTGGCTAAACCAACAAATTCATCTGCAGCCCCATAATACATTTGAATTTCATCTCCCTTAACAATATGGCCATTGGTAAAAATTACTTCGCCAAAAAAACCAGTTCGTTCGTACGTTTCCATTGGTTCCATAATAGGTTCTTCGGAACGCGCCAAAACGATAGATGGGTCTTCTAAATCTAATAAAAGGGCCCCAAGACAATACCTGTTTTCTTTTGTTGCGCCATGATATATCTCTAACCAGCCTTTATCTGTTTTTATGGGTGCCGCTCCTGCACCAAGGCGTTTGCTGTCAAATTTTCCCTCACGCGTTTTAGCGATGCATTTATGGTTCCCCCAATGTACGCCATCAGGTGATTCGGCTAGCCATATATAATTACCTCCCAATTCAGGACTGCTAGGTCTATGTAAAGCATAAAATTTATCGTTGAATTTTTCTTCAAAAATGGCACAATCTTTATTGTGTGGACTAAAAATCATCCCCTTTTTTTCAAAAGTTTTCCAATCCTTTGTTGTTCTAAGCCCAACACCAACGCCATTTGCAGAAACCATCGTATAGGTAAGGTGATAGGTATCTTCAATTTTGGTAACACGACAATCTTCAATACCATAGGATTCATATTCTCCTTCTCCAAAAAGAGAAGAATACTTAGGGTCTTCTATGAAATTAACGCTGTCTGTGCTCCAAACTAATCGCAAATGAGAAATAGTGGTTAGGTAATCGGTCCCATCATATTTAATTACTCTTGAATCGGAAGCATTTAATTTAGGGTCGTCTAATTTAAAATTTAAAATTTCAACTTTCCCCTCATTATTATAAATTGGAACTGATAAAAGGCCGTCCTTTTGAACTGTTCTTTCGGCAACTCTTAAAAGTAACCCTATTCTTCCATTGAATTCAAATGCTCCTGGGTTAAGCAAACATTCGATAATCATAGCATCATCACTAGCATTTAAGTCTTTTGGAGATAGTATGGGATTGTTTTTATAGCGATTGGCAATATCTGTCATTTGTGTTGTTTTTTTGATTAATCAAAAAATAATTCTAGGTGTTTAATTTTATAAAAGAGAAGCAGCAATATACTAATTAACTGCTTCTCAAGGTAATAATAAATCTAAACAAACCAACTTATTATATTAATATTCAGGATTTTGAATTAGTAGTCCAGCTGAAGCATCAATCTCCGACTGTGGGATAGGATAAAGCATGTGTTTGTCTTGAAAATTTTTCCCATGTGCTGTCATAACTGCTTTTGCAATTCCCCATCTTTTCAAGTCTAACATTCTTTGATTTTCAAACCCAAGCTCCGCTCTTCTCTCTGATATCAACCATCCTTTTACTATCGCTTTATCGGTTGAAGGCAATCGGTCTGGTAAAGTTCCTAAAGGGGGAAATGTACCTAAAGCGGTAACTGTATTTCTAGCTCTAGCTCTTATTTGATTAATAATAGCAATAGCTCCAGCATAATCTCCTGTTTCATTAAGTGCTTCTGCTTTCCAAAGTAATGCATCCGCATAGCGCATATACACTTTGTTTGTAGGTGCATCATCATTTCCTTTGTTACCACCATCCAATGTTCCTAACATTTTATTTACATTTTGATTAGGAGCATCTACGGTATATAGTTTTCTTGGGTCATTAGGTTCAAATGAATTTAGGAAATCAGCGCTTGGCGCAAAAAATCCCCAGCCTAATGGTGCACAAATTCCATTACCACTTCTTGGATTGGTCTGAGATTGGTGATTATAAGAAAATATAACTTCATTATCGGAATACTCTTTTGAAGTACTGAAACTATCAAAATAATTGGTGTTTAAACTAAATCCCAATGGTCCTAATTCATTGACAGCAGTAATTACATCGGCCCATTTTTCAGTATACAAAGCAGCTTTCGCTTGAAGCGCAATTACAGCTCCTTTTGAAACTCTCCATTTTTCTGTAGCCGATGAATATTTAGAATTGGGTAATAAGTCTTTGGCTAAGGCTAAATCTTTTTTGATACTGTCCCAAACTAATGACTTATTGGCTCTTACAGCCACATCAAAAGCCTCTTGATACGTTTGAACTGATCCTAAAATTAAAGGCACATCTCCAAAATTAGTTACCAAAGAAAAATAATAGTATGATCTTAAAAAATAAGCTTCTCCTAACAATTGGTTTTTTCTTTGTGTGCTTATTCCAGTTGTCCCTTCAATATCTGATTTGGTTAAGAATCCAATGGCGATATTGGTTCTTTTTATTCCTTCATAATCATATTTCCATAACCCATTAGGTCCACCATTTGTTGAAGTAAAGGTAAAATTGTTAATGTCATCCATCCAAGGTTGATCTCCATCAGGATTCCATTTTTTTTCCATATCATCCGAAGCAATATCTTGCATCACATAATCATTTTGAAAGACAAGACCACCACCCCAATCCCATTCAGCCAATATGTTTAGCCTATTGGATAGTAATTGATAAGAGGAATTAACCGAAAGTTCAACTGCACTCAATGTAGGAGTAGTATTAGCTTGTTCTAGCGTTGTTGCACCTATTGGATCAGAAGTAAGTTCGTCCTGGCAACTCGTTAAAAAAAGTAGGCTCATTACGAGTAACGATTTTAATATATTTTTCATGATTAAATATTTAAGTTTAATTAAAGTTTTACTTGTACTCCCAATAAATAGGCTTTGGATTGAGGGTAAGTACCTTTATCAATCAAAGAAGTTGATTCTGGATCTAATCCTGTATATTTTGTAATAGTAAATAGATTTTGACCTGACGCATAAATGCGCATTCCTTTAATTCCAGTTGTTTTTGAATTAAAAGTATAACCAAGTTCAAAATTTTTCAGACGTAAATACGAAGCGTCTTCAACAAAAACACTAGAAACATTTCCACCACCATTATTGTTAAATGTAACACGAGGAGTAGTGTTGCTAGTTCCTTCACCATGCCAGCTATTCAAAACTGCAGTTGTGCTGTTGAATGGGCGACTATCATAATCCAAAATTTGTTTCAAGTCATTGTAACGATCTACACCTTGAACACCTTGAATTAAGAAAGAAACATCAAAGTTTTTGTAATCTCCTGAGAAAGAGAATCCATAAGTAAATTTAGGAATAGGATTTCCTATAATTCCTCTATCATCGGCATTAATTTGACCATCTCCATTTAAATCTTTGAATCGAATATCACCTGGCTGAGCACCATTTGCATTAGCAAATAACTGTGTATTTATTTCTGTTGAATTTTGATAAATACCGTCAAATACTAAACCGTAATAAGAACTAATAGGTTGTCCAACTTCTGTTTTTGTATGCGTTCCATCATCGATAATACTCTTTACATAAGTTTGAAGTTTGTTCACTCTATTTGTCAAAGTGGCCATATTTGCATTAATACTATATTTAAATGCATGGTCGTTATTTTGAAAATTCACTCCAAATTCAACTCCTTTGTTGCTTACTGATCCTGCATTAACAATAGTTTGATTGATGACTCCAACTGAAACTGCTGGCAAGGTTACATTTAGCAAAATATCATCTGTATTTTTAATAAAATAATCCGCCGAAAAGGAAAGTTTGTTTTTAAGAACACTCATATCTAATCCAAAATTGGTTTGGGTAGTAGTTTCCCATTTTAAATCAGGATTACCATATCGAATGATGTTTACCACACCACCAGATGTTGAAACCAATGTTTCATAAGCATTATTTGGAATTTCTTGATTTCCTGATTGTCCCCAACTGGCTCTTAATTTTAAATTAGATATCCAATCTGCTTTTTCTAGGAATTTTTCTCTTGAAAGAATCCACCCTCCAGAAACAGATGGAAAATAACCCCATTTGTTATTCGGCCCAAAACGAGAGGAAGCATCGGCTCTCATGGTTGCTGTTGCAAAATATTTACTAGCATAACCATAGGTGGCTGAACCAAAGAACGATTGCAATGCCCAGTTGTTAGCTGATCCTGAACTCCAAGCATTTGTGGTATTACCATAGTCTAAATATCGGAACGCAGCTGTGGTATTGTCATAATTTTGACGACTTCCACCTACAGCCGATGATTTACTATTGATGTTTTCCATACCAAGTAATAAATCGATACTATGTTTTTCATTAATAGTTTTCACGTAGTTCAACGTGTTACTAAACGTGAAAGTCATGTTTTCCCCTCTATTCTCATCTAGTCCGTTCGGTCTATTATTTCTACCCATTCCGTAATATTGATTTCCAGTATCACTGATGTCAGCATCACCAAAATTTTCTCTGAAATTTTTGTTATGATTGAATTGAATATCTACTCCTAGATTGCTTCTAAATTTCAAAGCTTTGTCTTTTAAGAAAGCATATTCGCCATATAAATTCCCAAAAGTTTGGTAAGTATTTCTTTTGTCATCTGTAAAATGAACGATGGCAATAGGGTTTGAGGTGTACTCATAATTTTTATTCCAACCACTATTTGGACCCGTGTAAAAAGGTAAATCGGTATAAGGATTACTAGCAGAATAAGTTGGATCATTTATATCTTTGTAAACACCTAAAACGGGTGGTCTCAACAAAGCATGTCTTATGATCCCGGGTGCATCACCACTAGAAGAAAGCTTGTCTTGTTTTGCATAACTGATTTGAAGGTTAGTACCTACTTTAAAACGATCCGAAAGATTTGCATTAATATTAGATCTAAAGTTAAAGCGTTGGTATTTATCATGGTCTTCTACTACAATACCGTCAATTCCATAGTATCCACCTGAAATTAAGTACTGTACATCATCTGAACCACCACTTACCGAAGTTTGAAAGTTTTTAGAAATTCCAGTCGTAAACAATTCATCTTGCCAGTTGGTGTTTGCCAAATCGGTTCTGCTTCTATCTGCTGCATAGGGACTTGTAGCCGTAGCTGAATTTCCAGCAGTATTATGCCATGCTTGATCTAATACAGTTAAGTATTGATCCGTATTTAACATCTTTGGAAGATTAGAAACCGAATGGAATCCAGTATAATAATCAGTTGTGATACTCATTTTTCCACTTTTTCCGCTTTTGGTTGTAATTAATACAACTCCTCCAGCCGCTCTTGCTCCGTAGATGGCACCTGCAGCAGCATCTTTTAATACCGTTAATGATTTTATATCGGATTGATTTAAGAAAGAAATATCACGAGTCGAAACTCCATCAACCACATACAAAACATCATTATTTCCAAGTGTTCCTTCCCCTCTAATACGAATTTTTATTCCGTCTCCCGGAGCTCCAGTATTTGCTGCTACAAAAACCCCTGCTACTTGTCCTTGCAAAGCTTGGGCAACATCAGCGACTTTTGTTTTAGATAAATCAGCCATGTTTACCGTTGTTACTGCACTAGATAAAGAAGATTTTTTTGCAGATGAATATCCTACTAAGATTACTTCGTCCAATACTTGTGCATCTTGATCTAAAGTGATATTGACAGTGCTCATTCCGTTTACCGCAACTTCTTTTTTATTATACCCAATATAACTGAAAACCAAAATGGCTTTTGGACTCACGTTGTTCAGTGTGTATTTACCGTCAAAATCAGTTATTGTACCTGTAGTTGTACCTTTAACAATTACATTTACTTGTGGTACGGAACCATTTTTATCTGATACAATACCTTTAACCATTTGTGCATTTACAATACTCCCAGATAATAGTACGCCAAGTAAAAACAATTTGTAGATCATATTTTTTTTCATCAGGAGAAAGTATTAAATTGATTAATAATCAGGCTATTTTTTTTCATGTCTGTAAAAATTAGGTTGTTTAAATGAGTTAATGGTTTTTTTTTATGACTTTTAAATCATTTGATAAAAGTAGGAGTAGGGCACAAAAAAAAGTGTACACTATTTCATCAAAAGTGTACACTAGGATTTAAGTGTCTTTTATTCAGGTATTTAAAAGTGTACTATTGCTTTAATTTGTATTTAAGCTGATAGTTTTTTGGAGTCAGGGAATACATTTTTTTAAACTCACGGTAAAAATAGGATCTGTTATTAAACCCTGATTGGTAACAAACTTCGGAGACTGTTAATACGTTTTTTCGCAATAATTCAGCTGCATATTTAAGACGAATAGTTCGAATTAAATCTCCTGGTGAAAAACCAAAAAGCTGCTTTACTTTTCGATACAATTGAGAACTACTGATGCCTAATTCTTTTTCAATGAATAAACTTTGAAGATTTTCGTTATCAATATTTTTTCGGATTAGTTCAATTACATTTTTAATAAAGTCTTTTTCCTCTTTTTCTAATGGCAGCGCCGAAAGATCTTCGGACAATGTATCCTGTGAAAAATGTTTTAAAATGAGTTCTTTTTCTTCCAGCAATTTTTGTATTCGAATTAATAAATGATCCGGATGAAATGGTTTTGGAATATAAGAATTAGCTCCACTTTCAATTCCTTCAATTCGTTGTAAAACAGAATCTTTTGCGGTAAGCATAATAAAAGGAATATGACAAGTCATAATTTCTTTTTTTATTATGGCACAAAATTCAATGCCATCCATTACTGGCATCATGACATCACTGATTATTAGATCAGGCATTTCTTTTTTTAGCATTTCTAAGGCTTCAAGACCATTGTAAGCGGAAGTGATTTTATATTTTATACCTAATAATTCATTTAAAAAGAAATGGATTTCTTTTTCATCTTCAACAATTAATATTTTTTTGCGACCGTCCATCAGCGTATCAATTGAGGCTATTTTTTCTGGAATACCATCTGATGTGTTTGGATTTTCTTCCAAGATGTTTTTTAAATGTTGCGAAAGGACTACCTGACTTGCATCTCTATCCATTTCTTTTTCGGTAAATGCTTCTTTGTTGCAAGGAAGGACTACGGTAAAAGTGGTTTGCTCATTTGCAATACTGGAAACCAAAACTTCGCCTCGCAACACTGTCACTAATTTTTTGATATAGGCAAGCCCAATCCCTGTACGGAACATGTCATTTTCAGTATTACTATTCGTGTCAGATAGAAAAAAACGATCAAATAAGGAATCTAATTTTTCTTTAGATATTCCTTTACCAGTATTCATGACAGCGATGCTTATTTTTTTTGAAGCAATATCTTCAATTGAAATCTTTAATTCGATTTTTCCATTTATAGGCGTGTATTTGAATGCATTTGACATGAGGTTAAAAACAATTTTTTCAATTTTGTCTTTGTCAAACCATCCAAATAATTGAGTAGGAATCTCCAGTTTATATTCAATGTTTTTCTCCAGTGCCCATTCATCAAATAGTTCTGCGATTTGTTCTATTAAGTTAACAAGGTCAAATTCCTTTACCGAAACTTCTAAATAGTCGTATTCTGCTTTTCTAAATTCAAGTAATTGTTGGGTTAGGAACAGCAGCCTAGAAGAATTTCGTTGAATCATTTGGATAAACTTCTGATTTTTGTCGCTAAGATTCTCCGTTTCTGAAAGTTTTTGAACGGGACCAACTATTAATGTCAGTGGAGTTTGAAATTCGTGAGCAACATTGGTAAAAAACGTTAGCCTATTTTCATGAAGTTCTTCTTCTCTTTTTCGAAAGAGAATATTTTGACTTAAGGATTGACGTTTTTTGTAGTAACTTAAAACAAATAATATAAAAAGGAAAAATAGTATGGAATATACAATTAGAGCCAAGTTCGATTGCCAATAAACAGGTTTGATTTTGATGTCAATCGCATGAACGGATTTACTCCATACGCCATCGCTATTAGTCCACTTTATCCACAAGGAATAATTCCCAGGAGGAACATTGGTAAAAGAAATTATTCTACGGTTATTGATGGTATTCCAGTCTTTGTCAAAATTTTCCAATTGATAGGCATATTGGCATTTTTCACTATTGATATACGTTAATGCGGCCAGTTCAACATCAAAAAAGTTTTGATTGTGCTGCAAAACTATTGACGGGTACGATGTGGAATTGGGGTGAATTACTAATCCTTGATAGTACGGTTTGGCTTGATTTTGTCCACTAATTTTGTCAATAAGTAGATCGGGAACTACCGCCGATTCTTTTATTTTTTGAGGAAGAAAATAATTAAATCCTTTGATTCCACCCATATAAATATAATCGGATTTTGGATCTTGATAAAAAGCACCATCTGAAAATTCATTATTTTGAAGCCCTTCATTTTTGGTGTAATTAATGAATTTAGATTCTTCTAAAATAAAATTAGATAAGCCAAAATTCGTGCTAATCCAAAGATTGGATTTGTTATCAGAAATGATTCCATGAATGGTGTTGTTAGGCAAACCGTCTTTTACAGTATAACTTTTAAACACAGCGCTACCATCACTTTTTAAATCCTGCAATAGATTCAAACCAAAACTAGTACCTATCCATAGCCTATTTTTGGCATCATTTTTCAAGCATAAAATATCATTATTCGATAGACTATTGGGGTTATCCTTTATATTCTTATAGACTTGAAAAGAACCTGTTTTTTTATCGAAAAGGTTCAGTCCTCCCAATCGCGTACCGATCCAAAGTTGGTTGTTGTTTTTGGGAACAATAGAAAACAGAATGTTACTACTTAACGATTTACGATCTCCATTGTTAGCCAGATACTGCTTGAATTCTGATATTTTAAGTTTTTCTCCTGCGCGATCTATTTTGCAGCGAATCATTCCATAGCCATTAGTTCCAAGCCAAATTATGCCGTTTTTATCTTGAAAAATACTGTAAATGGATTTGAAATAATCACAGTTTTCATTCCCAATAATGGCAGACCATGGAATTAATTTTGATTTTTTTAAATCATAAATTGTAATACCAACTCCATCAGTTCCAATAAAGATTAAACCATCTTGTCCTTTACATAAAGAAAAAACAGCATTATTTAGCACACTATTATTTTCATTAAAATTGGTGTATTTTAAATCCTGTTCTGCATTTTGATGAAAATCTTGAGGAAATAGAAAAAGGCCTTTTCCCTTAGTTCCTACCCAAAAAGATTTTTGATCTATATTAAGAAATGCTCGTACAATACCGCCATCCAGTTCTGGAATTTGGGTTTTGGAAATAAGATGGAACGATTTTTTAAGAGGGTACATTTTAAAAATTCCATCACCATCTGTCCCGGTCCAAATTATATTTTCACTTCCTTGAATTATAGTGGTTATTTTTTGATTCTTCAGGTATTTAAGCCAAGGGGTAGTAACATTGTTTCCTAAGTTATCTATAATAGTATAACCCGATTTACTAGAAAGTACCAAACCTTCTGGAAGAGAACCAATTATGTTTTCAATATTTTTTTGAGGAAGTATTTGTTCTTTTTTATCGAATAGGGATACTATACTAGCGTTTCCTGAACTGTTAATTAAGCCAACTTTTTGATCTTTAAACACTGAAAAATTTTGAATATTTCTTGAAATCAAATCAATTTTGGAAATCAATTTTTCAGTTGTATTTTTATTTGTAATGCTTAAATTATAGAGTGTACCATCCCCATATAAAATCAGTAATTCACCATTGGAGCTGAATTCCATTTTTTTAACGGCTTTGCTGGGCAGTTTTTTAGATTTTAATTTTTGAAAATGAGCGCCATCATAATAGCCAATTCCCCAGTCTTTTATAGCACAAAACACTTTTTTAGACCCGTCCAAAGCCATGTTAAATTCAGATTCTGAAAGCGGAGGAGTGTTTTGTCTGGAAAAATAAAAACGTTGAAAAAGATCTGTTTTTTTATCATATCGATTGATTCCGTGCATGGTCAAAACCCAAATATTGCCAGTAGCATCTTCATCTATCTTAAGAACAACTTGATTGCTTAAGCTAGTTTCATTGTTTAATTCTGGTCTGAAAATTTTAAAGCTATTTCCGTCATATCGATTTAAACCATCCCAAGTACCTATCCATAATAAGTTTTCGGAATCTCGAAACAAGGCATTGGTAGAGCTGTTGGAAAGTCCATTTGTATTGTCTAATTGAGCAATAGAATATTTAGTATCTATTGCTTTTACAGTATCTGCGGGGTTTTGAAATGAATTTGATTTAGAACGTATCCCTTCTTGTATCGGTTTTGGTTCCGTTTGGGAAGTATTTTTTTCTTTATTGTTACAGGCAAAAAGTCCGAACAAAATAAAACTAATATATAGAAGTTTAATTCTCAATTGGGTTTTTATTTTCGGGTTTAGGTAAAAGGGCGAATGGTATTTAATATTCTGCCCCTTTTTGGTAAAACGAACTAGATTTTGAATTTATTTCTTTTTATACATATGAATCGATTGTCCCACAAGTTTCCATTCCTTTTTTATTTTTTCTAATAATCGAATTTCATAAGAATAACTTATTGTTCCGTCTTTGGCAGTAGATTCTTCATTGTGACTTACCCAAGCAGTTTTGCCATTGATGCTTATTTTATAATTGGTATTGATAGAACTTCCGCCTCGAGGAGTGTTGTCCTCAGAAATTTTCACCATTTCAGCTGGTGGTATGTCGTACGTATTTCCATCCGTTGTAGAAACTAATATTCGACTATAAGGCTGAATATGCCAGCAAGAAGCGTGTGCTTTACTATCTCCTGAACGATAGGTTGCTGATTCTTTTTCAAGTAGCTTTTTGATGTTTTCCTGTTCACTATTTTGTGCTTTACTTTCCATTGCAAATAAACTAATAAGAAGACAAATTGATATTTTCCAGTTCATAATGATACGATTTGATTGATTATAATTAGGGCTACTGATTGTTCTTTAAAAGCAAATTTTTTTAGAGGAAGCATATAGCATTAAATGTAAATATATATAAATTTAAAAAACAAAACTGAATTTTTACAAATGTTTGAAATTGAAAACCCTTTTAACATAAAAAAGCAGGATACTAGTCCTGCTTTTAATTGAATAAATTTTTACATTATTCTGTTATCTCCACTTGGGTAACAGGTCCGTACTTTTTAGCTATTTTTTTTATCTCTGAGGCTTTACCAACGAGTACAAACTGTAATTTGTCTTTAGGATAGTATTTCTCAATAATTTGGTTTGCTTTGGCTAAATCTAGTCCGTCTACATTCTTCTCAAAATTATCAATGTAAGAACGATCAAGATCATACCAATGCATTTGCGAAAGCAAGCTCGCCAATTGTCCAGCTGTTTCATAACGTGGAGGAAATTGTCCTTTTACATAGTTTTTGGCTGAAGCCAATGATTGCTCATCAATTCCGTTTGTATGTAATTTCTTTAATACTTCTAGTAATTTATCTATTGTAGCTTCCGTAGTATTTACAGCTGTAAATGTACTCATAATGAATGAACCCCCATTTTTCAAGGCGCTAAAACGACTACTTGCTCCATACGTAAGACCGGAGTTTACCCTTAATTCATCATTTAACATCGATGTAAATCGACCGCCAAATAAGGTGTTGACTACATCAATTGCTACATAATCAGGATTATTTCTATTTATTCCAGAAGCGCCAATATACATAGTTGTCTCTTTGGCATCGTCTTTATTTACTAATAACACTTTATTTTCAGTAGGAATGGCAATTGGTTTTGAAGCCAAGTTTTCTTTCTCAAGTGTACCGTTTTTCCAATTAGAAAATAATTTTGTTAGCGTTTTTTTCATCTCTGCCGAATTAAAATCTCCCACAATACTGATAACAGATTCATCGGGTCTATAATTGGTTTTGTAAAAATCCTTTACATCATCTACAGATAGTTTACCTACAGTAGTTTTGGTACCATTGATATTATTACCATAGACATGATTGCCGTATAAAAGACCATCAAAGTAAAATCCTATTACAGATCGCGGGCTTTCTTTTTGTTGCTCTAAACGAACTAGTAGCCTAGCTTTCTCCTTTTCAAATTCGGTACTATCAAAAACCGGATTCAGTACCACTTCTTTGATTAATAAAAGAACTTTTTCTTTGTCTTTGGCAGCAAAATTAGAGGATAGTCCAGCGTATTCTTTGTTGGCGTAGGTATCAATATTAGCACCTATAAAATCCAGTTCTTCTTCCAGTTTGGCTTTGGAAAAACTGATGGTTCCGTGTTTAAGAGCGGTTGCAGTCAATGAAGCAAGTCCTGCTTTTTCATGATCGTAAATAGCTCCTGCAGGGAATAAAATAGAAACATCAACAATAGGAACATCATGTTGTTCCATTAAGTTAAATGTAAGTCCGTTACTCAATCTGAAAGTGGTATAGTTAGGTAATTTATAACCTTGTGCTATTATATTGATTGAACTAAAAACCAATAGGCAAATGAGTATGTATTTTTTATTTATTGATTCCATAAAATTAGTTTTCTACATTAGTTTTTAAGACACCTACAGTTCGATTGCTTTTTGTGAAGTATTTTTTGGCTACATGCTGTACATCAGCTACGGTAACTTTATTGTAGTTTTTTGGTGCGTCAAACATTTTTTTATAATCACCAAAAAAGACTTCATAGGTTCCAATATTGTTCGACTTCCCGTTGATGGTTTCTACCTGACCGTAAAATTCCATTAACTTTTGATTTTTTATTTTTTGAAGCTCTCTTTCACTGATTCCGTCTTTTTTTATTTTTTCAATTTCAGTATAGATGGCATTTTCTAAATCCACTTCGCTAACATTAGTATTAGCAACGGCATAAATATTAAAAAGTCCTGGGTCAAAACTATCCCCATAATCGGTAAAAATTTGATTGGCAATTTGCTGTTTGTCTACTAGTGAAGTATATAATCTTGAGGATTCTCCACTTGAAAGTATAGAACTCAATATGTTCAAGGCATAATAATCTTCGTTTTTTGATTCTGGCGTATGGTACCCAATCATCAAGTACGGATTAGCCACTTCTTTTTGAACCGTAATCCTGCGTTCTCCTTTTTGTGCTGGTTCCACGATATGTACCACTGGTGGAGCTGGTTGTGCGGGAATTGGCTCTAGGTATTTTTCGGCAAATTGTTTTACTTGGTCAAATTTGATTGCTCCTGAAACGACTACTACACAATTATTAGGGGCGTAATAGGTTTTAAAATAGTGTTCTAAATCTGCTTGTGTCCAGTTTTTCATATCATCCTCATAACCTATAACTGGCCAGTGGTACGGATGTTCTTGAAAAGCAGTGGCTTGCATCGATTGTGATAAAAGTCTCCAAGGGGAGTTTTCTAATCCTGTACTGCGCTCACTTAATACCACGCCTCTTTCGCTTTCCACCATTTTGGGATCAATACTCAAACTGGCAATACGATCGCCTTCTAAGTCAAAAATAGTCTCGGTGGCCGATGCTGGAAACCAATCTGTGTATACGGTTACATTTTCGGTGGTATAAGCATTATTCGCACCACCATTAAATTCCATGGTACGGTCAAATTGTTTTGGGCCATATTTTTTTGCTCCATTAAACATCATGTGTTCAAAAAAATGCGAAAGTCCCGTAATTCCTTGGTGTTCATTGCGACTTCCTACTTTGTAAAACAAATACATATTGGCATTGGGAATCGAAAAATCCTCCACAACCAGAAATTTCATTCCGTTTTTAAGAGTGAATGTTTTTACATCATCTGCTTTCATTTGTGCCCTAGAAATAAAAGACAGCAAAAGAAACAGCGGCAGTATTATTTTTTTCATAGTACAATTTTTATTAAATGGTTAAAGGGTGTAAGGAAAATATAAATAGCAATTATGCTACCTTTCAAAGCCTATATTTTTGTTAGACTGTTTTTATGCTAATTGTTACAGTTAAAAATGGGTTTTTGTATGTTTTTTCTAGTTGTTTTTTTTAAAACTTTCTATTTGTCTTCGGTGTCTCAAAATATGTACAATAGCATGTTCCATCAATTGCTCGATGTCATACAATTGCCCCCAAGAAGCCATTATTTTTTTCGAATTGTCATATTCTTCGAGTTCCTCATCGTGAATGGATTCAAAGGTTTTTTGGGTAAAAGCAATTACAGCATCTAAGTCCTCTTTGTAATCAGAAATGCTGGAATGATACTTTTTATCGGGTCGTTTGGCATTTGGGTCTTTTAAATTTTGGATGTAAATACAATAGGAATATCCAGCACTGACAACATGTGTTAGCATCGCTTGTATGGATTTGCAGTCGGGGTTGGTAGTCGTTTCATCAAGAATTGCAACTAAAGTAGTGTGACTGATACCTTCAATCACTGCTTGTAATTCCCGAAGTACTTTTTCATATTCGGCTACTAAGGCAAGTACTGCATTTCTTCTTTTTAGCATCATACTGTTTATATAATTGTACCCAACTTATACAATGGGTTTGCTAAAATGAAACGCACTGATGGTAAAATCTTCTTTGAAGTATAGTTTGTGTGCTACCGTTCTTAGGTGTCCACTGTCTAGATGAACCGCTTTACAATTTTGATTAGCCGCAATTTCATAAAGATGTTTCAATAACATAGATGCGTGTCCTTTTCCTCTAGCTGATTCAAGGGTGGACAAATCATCGATATACAACATTTTACCACAATAGAGCATACTATAAATGCGATATCCAGCAATTGAAACTACTTTGTGATCTTCGATTATGTATAAAAGAACATATCCTTCCTTTTGCATTTCTTTTATTTGATTCACAAAAAGATGGGGTTGCAACATGGGTCTTAATGCATAAAGTGCTTCCCAGCACATCAAAATTTCTTGATCAGTGATTGCGATTGTAATTGCTGCCATTATATGTGGTTTTAGGAATGGATTTAAATTCAAATTAGAATACTAATTTACTATTTATTTTTCAAATGACTTTGTAAAATTATAATTCAAAATCAAACCTAAATATTTATTCGAATAATGAATGGATACGTACTTTGGAACTCAATTTAATGGATCTAAAATAGAATGATTAGTTTCTTAATTATCTACCACATCACAGGATTGATCCAGTAGGTTGCGCTTGAAATTGAATTGAAAACTAGTGCTTTACCAAACAAGTACCACACGAAAGGATTCGGTAGCGGAGGGGCTGTTGGCGGTTGTATTTTTTATTTATTTAATTCAGATTCCATTTTATTTAAGTTTTGTGTGTACTGATTTTCGGATTTAGACCATTTTTCAGCCTCACTTTTCCACTTATTAAACTTAATTACATCTTTTGTTTTAAAATATTCATATGCTAAATTATATGCAGTTTCTTGAATGAAATTTTGTTCCTTACAAATTTTAGACATTGTTAAATAAGTTTCTGCTACTTTTTCAAAATTCAAAAGTTTTGTATAAGTATAAGCCAATTCTTTATAAGTATAACAGTCTTCTGGATTTTCTATAATTGCTTTTTTTAATGATATTTCTGCCTTATCAAATTTCTGTAAAGCATTATAAGAAAATGCTAATTCAGTTTGTAATCCTTTAAATTTCGGATTAATTTTATCTGCTTTTTCTAAAAAAGTTAAAGCCTTCTCGCATTCGTTCCAGCCATTATACATATAACCCCAACGATATAATCTTTCAACAGAATTTTCATCAGTTTTATATGTTTTTAACCAATTAGGTGTTTTTTCAATATTTAGTTCTTTAAATTTTGCTTCAGGAATTTCAGCTATTGCAGTTCTGTTTGGTTGAAGCCTTGCTTTTATAAAACCTACTTCATTTTTAGTTTCATTATCTATTCTAATAAATTTACCATCTTTTTCAATTTTAAATTTTCCCTCATAGTTTAATGTTAATCCAGCTTGTGAATCGATATAAATAAATCCTAATGTATAAGTACTATCTTTTTCCATTTGGTATGCAATCCACTTATCTTCACATTGAACGTTTGTTTTGTCAAACTTTAAAATATTTTGAGCATTTAAAGTAATTGAAAAAAATGTAAAAAGGATTAAAATATATTTCATAAAATGTTGTTTTTTAAAGTTCTGCTGTAATATAACCGCTAACGTGTCGCCTTTGAGATGGTGGGGAATTCGTAACTGCTCAATTTTCGGCTTTGCAGAAACTTTATGCGAAACGGTAATTCCACTAAATCACACACTATATCAAAGCTGTTACCTGCTGGCTTTTTTAGGTTTTTATGTTTTCTAATAAATCAATTCTCTTTGTATAATGTAGCAAATCTAAATCTCCTTCTCTATGTCCGCGATTAATACCTTCCAAAATACTCATTACCTCTTCCTCTGCATTTTCTTTTATTATTGAACCAATTAAAGCTTTATTCTTTCCTGTTAAAGTATCTCTTTCAAATAATTTTCCCCGATAGTGTCTTTCTGTAGTTAGATTATTATAAACATTAATCAAGGATATTTCAAGCAACATTATTTGGCTTTCTGTTTCTTCGTTTATATTTATTTTAATTAGTTTCAAAAAATTCTCTTGAACCTCTCTTATAGTAAGTTGTTTGCTTTTTAAATCTTCGTAAAAATGATTATGCCTAATTTTTATAAAGGCAAGTAAGACAAAAATATGTGGAGTAACGTACATATTTGTTGTGAAACTTCTTAGCGCTAATCTTGTATGAGCAAATATTTTTTCCTGTTGCCTTAATGGAACTTTTGAGTTTGTAAAAAGCAATTTACAAGTTTCAATAAAATTTGATTTATCATATTTTAATTCATAACTTTTTATTCTTTCAGGCAGTAAGAAAAACTCGTCATATTCGAAATAATCATATAAATATTTATAAAAAATATCAACTTCTGGTTCTGGAATAGAAAATTCTAAATCAATAAATCTTCTTAAATATTCATCTGCATCGATTTGATCACTTCCGTAAACACCTTTTATAGCATTTCCAAGTTGTTCTTTGTCGATTGATATGATAAAAACAATGTTAGGTACAGAGAAAAAATGTTTGATTTGTTCTAATATAGAAACTGCGTAGTTTGGGCGACATCTATCCAATTCATCAATAATAAAAACAAGAGGTTTTCCTTCATTTGTGTTTGCGATGAATTCAGATAAACTTAATCGAAAATCAGAAATACTTTTTTTTTTGGCGTATTCATTAACTTCATTTTCAAATACGTCCGATAATCCTTTTGTAACACCTACGATTGCATCTTTTATAGCATCTGTGTCAATATATCTGTCCGCAATAGCTTTTGCTATTATTGGAGCAATATTTTTTGTTAAGATTGATGCTTTTTTTAAAGTTTTTTTGAATTCAGGCTCCGTCTCTTCTGTTGTAAGAGTTTTTAACTCTCCCATCAATGCCGTTAGAGGATTGTTTTCAAAATCATTTTCCCAAGCGTTAAAGTAGAGAGTTTGGAAATTATTGTTTTTTAAATCCTGTTCCCACATTTTTACAAATGTAGTTTTTCCAGTTCCCCATTTATTGTTTAATGCAAGTACAAAACCGTATGGATATGAATTGATAATATTAGTTAAGACATCTGAATATTTTTGTCTATTCAATTTGCAATTTGCAAAAGGATTTTCCCTTTCAATTTCAATTTCGAAGTGTTTAATATTCATATTATTTCGGTTTTTTTTTAAGCTTGCAGGTAACTAATATATAACATCAACTTCTATGGCCTTTTCAATACAATGGTATTGCTGTTAATTTACTTTGTAGTAAATAACTTAATTATAAATTAATAATCCTATACCCACATTTAGTGATATTTAGGAATTAATTTATTGCCCTACCACAATTGTTCTAAAAGTAAGATTTACTCTGGGTTTATTGATGAGTTTAGTAGGAGGGAGGCGGTGCAACCAGTGGGTTTGGGTTTGGTCTTTCATGACCAGCAGGCTGCCGTTTTGTAGTATTCTAGAAACGGTTTCTTTGGTTTCTTTGTGCTTGAAAGCAAACTTGCGTTCGGCACCAAAACTTAGGGAAGCGATGGCTCCGTTTTTCTTGAGGTCTTTTTCTCCATCGCTATGCCACGCCATGCCTTCGTTGCCGTCATGGTATAAATTGAGTAAGCAGGAATTGTATGTTTCGCCCGTGGTGGCTTCGGCCAGTGCTTTGAGTTCCAGTAAAGCGGCTGTCCAAGGCAAGGCTTGTTTGGTGGTGTTAGAGTAGGTGTAGTTGTAATTGGCATCGCCATACCAAGCGACTTTGCGTTTGGTAATGATGAGTTTGCCAAAAATGATGGCTTGGTCATTTTGCCAGTCTATGTTTTCGAGTAATTCGGCCAAATATTCATTGGCTTTGGTTGGCGTTATTAAGGTGCCATAATAGTTTACGGTGCCGTCTTTGGGCAATAGGTTTGTGTTTTGGTCTGGTTCTGGGTTGAATAAATCCATTGCTTATATTGGGTTTTCATACAATGACCACAAGGTCGGAAATTGTTTTGAATTGCTTCATCTTCGGAGGAAAAAAACACGCGATTTTCTCTTTTCATTCGTTTACCAGATTTGCAATGTAGGGTTCCGTAAATGTGGAGTTTGAGGTTGCCGCCAAAGGCAATTTCTTGGTGTTTGATTTTGGTTTTGAGCTCGGTATCGGTGATTTGGGAGTGTGTGATCATAGTTGGATTTGCGTGAGGGATTGCAGTGGAAATCCTCCCGTTTTTACGGGAGATTGTAACGTAAAGCCCGACCCGTAGGGGCACGCCCTAATTCTATTTACAATTTAATTTTTACCAGATAGCGGCATAGATTTTACTACTATTTAGAGGCTTCCCAACCTATAATCGCTGTTTTTCGAGTATTTCCCCACATATAACCGCCCAGTGTTCCTGTGGACTGAATCACGCGGTGACACGGAATCAAGAACGCTACGGGATTCTTGCCAATAGCTGTGCCCACCGCTCTGGAGGCATTTGGTTTATCTATTTGTTGGGCGATGCCACCGTAAGTGGTGAGTTGGCCTAAAGGGATTTTAAGCAACGTTTCCCATACTTTTAGTTGGAAATCAGTGCCTTTAAGATGCAGTTTTATTTCTTGTAGTTTATCCTTAGGATTCTTGAAAATATGTAAAGCATTTTGTTGCAATTGATCTTCTCTTTCCTGGAATTGGGCATTGGGATACTGACTTTGTAAAGTAGTAATTGCCAACAACTTCTCTTCGGAAAAAGCCATATAGCAAATTCCTTTTGTAGTCGAAGCCACAATAATGGTCCCAAAAGGAGTGAAAGCAAAACTATAATTGATGACTAGGTTTTTACCCCCATTTTTATATTCGGCTGGGGTCATGCCTTCGATGTTGACAAACAAATCATGCAGGCGACTACTGCCCGAAAGTCCTGTTTCAAAGGCTGCTTCAAAAAGGGTGGTTTGGTTTTCTTTCAGTAATTTCTTAGCATGGGCTACGCTAATGTATTGTAGAAACTTCTTGGGACTTGTGCCTGCCCATTCCGTAAAAAGACGCTGAAAATGAAATGGGCTTAGGTTTACTTTGGCAGCCACTTCATCCAGATTGGGTTGGTCTTTAAAATGATTTTTAATGTATTCAATTGCGGTAGCTATGCGATGGTAATTAAGGGCTTCAGGAGTATCCATGGTTTGTTTTTAGAAGACAAATATCGGAAGTTAAATAGGAGTATAAAATCCGAAACTTGCTACTTTTAGTTTTGCTTGACTTTTAAATGGAAAAATGGTGTTCTTGAACCACTATTTTATTGGCAGCTACTTGCTTTTTAGAGGTAATAATCGGAAACTCATATACATAACTGTTCCCCGTAAGATAAATTAATCCGTGAATAATGGATTCTGGAAGAAATCCTAAAGTATCCAGAAAAGTATCGTAGGTTTTATTGCTGTAATGGGTAATTAAAAAAGGGTTTGAATTAGGGGTGAAGTAAAGATCTCTAACGCGGTCTTCGTCAAGTTGCTTTTTTTTGTTGAAATTAGTAAAATAAATTTCTTGGTTTTCTGTTTTTAAATCAATCATTTCGATAACCGATAGGGGTTGTTTCGAATTCGTTTGATAAAATAAAATCGACTTTGAAACATCAATTGCAATCCATTTTTCTAATTCGCTAGAATACACTTCATTGAAGGAATGTCCCCCTCTAAGATTACTGTCTTTGGATTCAATTTTTAAGCCCCATTCCTTTACTTTTAGATCATTAATAACACAAAAATTATTAAATACCTGTGCTAAATCACTGCAAACGCCACCTTGTCCAGCAAGCATTTTAATCAATGCGTTTTGAGATGATTTCCCCAAGCCAGGCCCTCCTTTAATATTATTTTTAAGCCATTTCGCAATTTTTTTCGCCTTTTTTAGATCAGTTCGATTTTTATAGTTATCACCAAAAATGGATTGGTTCAACTCAAAATAAAGAGATGGGATATCTTTTTTCTTATTGATTGTATTGTAGCAAAATTTTTCAATAGTAGATACAGGCACTTTTTTAGAAACTAATCTATAGCGTATTTTGTATAATAAAGGATGTCTTCGTAAGTACCAGTGTAAAGATTTACCCATAATGTGTGAAATTTAGGTTCGTGTCTGTCAAACTAATTTAAAGCTAATAATTAAATGCAGTATTAACTAAATTAACCGATTATAATCAGATTATTTGGGTAAAATGCGTGTTTTGAAGAAAATCGAATTTATACTTTGCTAGGATGAACTAGAACAAAAAAAAATCACAATCGAGATAAGTCAAGATTGTGATTTAATCAGAAGGGGCTTCTTTATGAAACTAGTGTGTCAAAAGATTATTTTTTAGTTTTACCAGTGGTTTTTTCCTTAGTGGGATTATTATAAATTTCGATTTCTTTTTTTGTCAAGCGTTGTTCTAACCAAAGAGTTAATTTTGCTTTTGAGGAATCAGATATTTCTTTTTTACTATTATAAATGACAACAGGAACTATTTTTGTACTGTCGGTGTTTTCATTAAAAGTATGATTGGATATTGAAATGTTTTCAATCTCAGGAAATAGAATTTTTATCTCGGATAGAATGGCTTTGTTATCGTATCTATTATTTGTAATTTCTTTTTTTAGATTTAATATCGTCACATCTTTTTGACTTAATACAGATTTGTTGAAATTGATTTCGTTTAGAATATCACTTTTAAGATCTGTGGTGTCTTGTATCACAATCAATTTAGTGTTGTTGATATCATAAAGCTTTAATTTTTCATTAAGTGCTTTAATCTCTTTTTCACTATATCGTTTGGTTAGAAAACCAAGTTCGAGTTTTTTTGGACTGACATTGAATTTGGTTTTTTTGTATAAAATAGCAATCCCTTTATTTGTAAATTCCGTTTCCATAAAAACGTCTATTTGATGTTGGTATTTTTTTTCCTGAAACAGTTGGTAGGCAAAATAAATACTAGGAAGTACTAAAAGTGTGATTAAGATGGTGATACTATTTTTAACTTGTTTTTGATGCTTTTCATCTAGCTGTTTTTTTACAGGGTACTTTAGAAACTTGACAATTAAAAAAGTGGAAATACAAATAAAAACACAATTTATGGAGTATAAATACATAGCTCCAAAAAAGAATTTTAGATTCCCTAATGCCAATCCATAACCAGCAGTACAAAGTGGAGGCATTAGGGCAGTTGCAATTGCTACTCCCGGAATTGGATTTCCTTTTTCAACACGGGTTATTGCTACGGCACCCACAATTCCACCAAAAAAGGCGATCAAAATATCATAGATATTGGGTGCAGTTCTGGATAATAATTCCGGTTGAGCTTCTTTAAAAGGGCTAACATAGAAATAGATTGTCGATACAAATAAACCAACTAATGTGGCTACCAAAAGATTCTTGAGGGACTTATTAAGTAAATTAAAATCATAAATTCCTAGACTAAATCCAGCACCTACAATAGGTCCCATTAACGGAGATATAAGCATCGCTCCAATAATTACGGCAGTCGAATTTACATTTAACCCTATAGATGCCACTACAATAGCACATGCTAAAATCCATAGATTAGAGCCTCTAAATGAAATGTTGGACTTTACGTCGTCCAAGACTTTATTTTTATCTTCTTCCCCTTTATGGAGGTTGATATAAGCAATTAATTTAGTTAGAGTTGCTTGCATCTGCTTCCACTTTTAACGTTTTTTTCAAGAATAACAATCCAATTATACCTGCAATTAATGAAGAAAGTAGAATCGCAAATTTCGCATGGCTAATAATGGTTTGATCAGTAAAAGCAAGTAATGTAATGAATATTGACATGGTAAAGCCAATTCCTCCTAAAAAGCCTACTGCAAATATTGTTTTCCAATTTAAGTCGTCAGGTAATTTACATAACCCTACTGAAACCGCTAAAAAGCTAAATACAAATATACCTACAGGTTTTCCTATGACTAATCCTAAGGCGATTCCTAAACTATAGTGTTGTGTTACAATATCAACGATATCAGCCCCAATTACTATAGCGGTATTCGCTAATGCAAATAAAGGAAGAATAATGAATCCAACAGGTTTATGTAGAAAATGCTGTAATTTATAAGAAGTTGATTTTTTATCACCATTACCAAAAGGAATTACAAAAGCCAATAATACTCCCGTAACTGTAGCATGTATTCCTGAATGAAGCATGAACCACCACATAATTACACCACCAATAAGGTAAGGTATTAAATTACGGACTTTCATTCTATTTAATATGAAAAGAACTAATAATACTCCAAAAGCACTAAATAGATTGCCCCAAAAAATGGTTTTTGTATAGAAAATAGCGATTACTAATATAGCCCCTAAATCATCGATAACGGCTAAAGCTGTTAAAAAGATCTTTAATGACAGCGGAACTCGGCTTCCTAATAATGATAGGATACCCAAGGCAAAGGCGATATCAGTCGCCATAGGAATTCCTGCTCCTGAATGGGCAACAGTTCCATAATTTAGAAAAAGGTACAAGCCTGCGGGCACTATCATACCACCTAAGGCAGCAAAAATAGGTAACAAAGCATCTTTTATATTGGATAATTCTCCTTCATATATTTCGCGCTCTAATTCCAATCCAATCAATAAAAAGAAAATGGTCATTAAACCATCATTTATCCAATATTCTAAGCTTTCACCTGCAAATTGAGTATGCCAAGTATGTAAATATTGTGATCCGAAAATCGAATTGGCCATAAATAAGGAAAATAAAGTGCATCCTATTAAGATGATTCCGCTGGCTTTCTCATTTTCAAAAAACTCATTAAATAATTCACTATTATAAATCTTCTTTATTGTCTTCTTCATTTTTATTTTCATGTAGTCTTTATTTTTTTTTACCAAAACTCGGAAATGTGCCGATGGCGTATTTGATTTTTATTGGTTAGGGTAGGATTCACAAAAATAACCAATTCAAAGTAAATCCCATTGTAGAAAGGGATAATAATGTTTTAAAAATTAGCAATAGAAATTTTTAAAAATGTATTCTAACGGCTTATTTTTCACAATCTGCCTAAAATAACATCTCTTTTAAGGAGTAGGATTCCAATTCATTGAATCTAATTGTGGTTTGATTAGTTTAAATTAAATAGGATTAATCTTTTTTTGTAACATCTTGTGATTCTTTAATAATTTTATAAGAATTTAATCTTGCTTCATGATCATAGATATGCGAAACAACCATAAGTTCATCGATTTGAGTTTCTTCAACAAATTGCTCAAGTGCTGTTTTTATATCAGATGGGCTTCCTACAAATGAATAGGCTAAAAACTGTCTCAAAACACTTTTTGCTTCGTCATTGATTTTAAAATTCTCATCTGCAGGTTGTAGCGGTCTCCTATCATTAGTAAGTATTCCTAAAAATATTTTTTGCATCGAAGTGGCAAGTACTTGTGCTTCATGGGTAGTTTCGGCAGCGGTAACATTTACACAAGCCATTACGTACGGTTCTTTTAAATGTTCCGATGGTTTAAAATTGGTTCTATAAATGCGTAAAGCCTCTAGCAGTTGTTGTGGTGCGAAATGACTAGCAAAAGCATAAGGCAATCCAAACGAAGCCGCTAATCGAGCGCTATCCGTACTTGAACCCAATATCCAAATGGGGATGTTTAATCCTTCCCCAGGAATGGCTCTTACTGGTGAGTCCCTATTTTCAATTGATAAATACTCTTGTAATTCTCGTACCGTTTTTGGAAATTCAAATGCAGCCTGATCGTTTCTTTGTAACGCTCTTGCCGTCAATTGATCTGTTCCTGGAGCACGTCCTAGACCTAAATCAATGCGGTCAGGATATAGGGAAGCTAGAGTTCCAAATTGTTCTGCAACAATTAGAGGAGCATGATTGGGTAACATGATGCCTCCTGAGCCCACTCTAATTGTTGAAGTCCCATTGGCGATATGACCTATTAAAATTGAAGTTGCTGATGAAGCGATACTTGCCATATTATGATGTTCTGCTAACCAAAACCTATTGTAGCCAAGGTTTTCTGCTTTTTGGGCTAGACTCAAACTATTTTTAAAAGAATTAGCTGCTGTTTTTCCTTCTAAAATTACGGCTAAATCTAAAATAGATATGGGGATGTTATGGAATTTGTTTTTCATTGTTATTGATTTAATTTGGAGACGTTATATAAGTCCCCTTTGTATTCTAAATGTGGAGATGCAGTCTATTCATTAATGGATTTGACGTTTCATTAATAGATCAGTTTGAACATCATTTCCTAGTGTAAAAATATGTTTGTCAAATGGAGTGAAGCCATTTTTAGTATAGAATGCTATTGCTCTATGATTTTCTTCCCAAACGCCTAACCAAATATATTCAACAGGTTTTTGTTGTACCACTTTCAATACTTCATCAATAAATAGTTGACCTACTTTTTTTCCGTGAAATTGTTGTAATACATAAATTCGGTGGATTTCTAAAGCGCGTTCATTGATTAATTCAGTTTGGGCTTTGCCAAAATTTATTTTAAGATACCCAATTACTTCTTGTTCTAAAACAGCTAGATAAAATTGAGAGTCAGGGTTGTTAAGTTCGGTTGTCAATTGAGTAGTATTGAAACTTTGTTCCAGGTAATTAGCAATGTTTTCGGGGGTATTTACCGGTTCAAATGTTTCCATGAAGGTTTGCTTACCTATTTTTTGCAGCGTATCTAAATCCGATAAAGAAGCTTTTTTTATGGAGATTAGTGTCATGATATTTTAAACTATATTTTTAATTTCTTATCAAACTCAAAAATAATGTAAATAAAACTTGAAACCATTTTTAATTTCTATTTCTCCATAGAACTATTCAATTTACAAATAGGGAATTCTTATTTGCAATTTGTACTTTTGGGACGTTAATAGCATCAACCTGAAAAAGGAGTATTTATGAAAATTGTTATCTCGCCTGCCAAATCTTTGAATTTTGAAAAAGAATTGCCTACACTACAACATACTGAACCTTCATTTTTGAAAGAATCAAGACAGATTCATAAAGTATTGAAACAAGAATCTCCAAAAAATTTATCAGAATTGATGGATATTTCAGAAAAGCTGGCTAATTTAAATTGGCAAAGAAACCAAGTTTGGAAAACACCTTTTACCATAGAAAACGCTCGTCCTGCTCTTTACACATTTGATGGTGACGTCTACACTGGATTAGATGCTTACTCGATTCCATTGGATAAGTTAGCTACTTTACAAGATAGTTTACGAATTCTATCAGGCCTATACGGCTTGTTGAAACCATTGGATTTAATGCAAGCGTACCGACTGGAAATGGGAACCAAATTGCCTATTGGCGAAAGCAAAAATTTATATGAATATTGGAAAACAACTATTACAAAAGCGTTGAATAAAGAACTTAAAAAAGGGGATTTATTTATTAATTTGGCTAGTAATGAATATTTTTCGGCAATTGATGTAAAAGCCTTGAAAGTTCCTGTAATTACTCCAGATTTTAAGGATTATAAAGATGGGAAACTAAAGGTAATTAGTTTTTTTGCTAAGAAGGCAAGGGGAATGATGGTGCGTTATATTATTGATACCAATGCCAAAACGATTGATGATTTGAAAGGATTCAATTATGATGGCTACCAATTTGATGCTAATTTATCCAAAGGAAATCATTTGGTTTTTACTAGATAAACATTTCACATTATAAAAAAAACGCCGATATCAATTGTGATATCGGCATTTTTTTTGTTTAGTATTAATGCATAGCATCGGCAGGATTGATCTTGTTTTTTCCTTTTTTGATTAAAAATATAATTGGAATACAACATAAAAACATGATTCCTAAGTATAAGAAAATATCCATATACGATAAAACTGTACTTTGTTTCATAACTGCATAATCAATGGCTTGATAGGCTTTTTTTAATGCTTCATTAGCAGTAAAACCTTTAGACATAAAAGCACGCTGTAATTGTATCACTCGTTGTTGTACTTCAAATCTACTTCCGTCTAAATGAGCTACTAAGTTAACACGGTGTTCTTGACTGAATCTTGTTATAAATGTGGTAATGATTGCAATACCAAACGACCCTCCCAATTGTCTCATCATCCCTGTAAATGCAGCTCCTTCACCAATATGTTTACCGGATAAAGTAGAAAGAGATAAAGTTGTGATAGGTACAAATAATAATCCTAAACCAATTCCTCTTAAAATTAATGGCCAATACAGATGCTCAGTTCCAGTATCAGGAGTCATGTTATTATGCATCATTAAAGTAAAGAAAAAGAAAATTAAAAATCCTACACCTACCATATATCCTTGCGGCACTCCTTTTTGAATCAATTTACCTATAATAGGCATCATGAAAGCGGTTGTTATAGATCCAGGAATTAATAATAGACCCGCATCTGTAGCGGTCCAGCCTAAAATGGATTGCGTATAAATAGGGATAATCAAAGTCGAACCATATAATCCAAAACCTAAGATGAAGCACATAACAGTACCAATTCTTAAATTTCCATCTTTTAAAACACTCAAGTTTACAATGGGGTATTTGTAAGTCAACTCTCTCCAAATAAATAAAATCAAACCAAATATGGTGATAACACTTAAACTTAGTATCAATCCGTCATTAAACCAATCGTCTTGCTGACCGTGTTCTAAAACAAATTGTAAAGAACCGATAAAAGAAGCTAAAAGTATAATTCCTATCCAATCTACTTGGTTTGCTTTTAATTTCTCACCATATTTTGGACTTCTAACAAAAGTTAAAGTCAAAAGTGTAGCAATGATTCCTAGAGGGATATTGATATAAAAAATATAAGGCCAGGAGAAATGATCCACAAGATACCCTCCTAAAGGCGGTCCTAATGTAGGTCCTACAATAACTCCCATTCCATAAATAGCCTGTGCCATTCCTCGTTTAGCGATAGGATAACTCTCCGTAATAATCGTTTGTGCAGTCACCAATAGTGCGCCACCACCAAGCCCTTGAATAAATCGAAAGGCTACTAGTTCCCAAATATTGGTTGCATTACCACATAAAAAGGACGCTGTTGTGAAAATGATGATGGAAACGGCAAAATAATTACGTCTTCCAAATTGTTGTGAAAGCCAACTCGTCATTGGAATCACAATTACATTTGCAATAGCATAAGCAGTAATTACCCAAGCCACATCAGTTAACGTAGCTCCAAGGCTTCCTCGCATATTAGTTAGTGCAACATTGACAATAGTAGTATCTACAATTTCCAGTAAAGCACATAGTACTGCTGTTATTGTAATAATGATTCTTCTAAAGCCGTATTCTACTAAATCGTCTTCTGATTTTACCATTTTATTTTATATGTACGTCAACATCCACATTCATTCCCGGACGCAATAATTTTATTTTCTCAACATCGTTGTCTGTATCGATATTAATTTTTACAGGCAAACGTTGAATTGTTTTAACAAAATTTCCAGTTGCATTATCAGGAGGCAAGATAGAAAAACGTGCCCCTGTGGCTGGTGAAAATGAAGTGATAGTCCCTTTAAATTCGTAATCAGGATACGCATCTACTTTCAATGTTACTTTTTGTCCAGCTACCATTTTGTTCAATTGCGTTTCTTTGAAATTAGCAATAACCCAAGCTTGATTGTTATTGATGATATAAAAAAGGGATTGTCCCGGTTGAACTAATTGTCCTGGTTGAATATCAATTTTAGAAACTTGACCATCAATTGCAGCTGTTACAATTGTGTAACTTAAATTTAAAATGGCCGTATCCAATAATGCTTTTGCTCTTTTAATGTTGGCTGCTGCTACATCCGTTTGTTTGTCGGATGATTTTGACTTAGCTACATTAACCGATTTTTGAAAAGCTGACGCTTTTTCTTGCTGTTGTAAAATGCGAACTTCATTTTCAGCTTCTTGTTTTGCTGCTAATGCTTGTTCGTATTGTTGTTTTGTAATCGTATGTGATTGATATAGATTATTATACCTGTTGTAATCGCTAGTCATACGTCCCAATTTAATTCTCGCAGATTCGATATTTCCACCTGCTGATCTTACGTTGGCATCTGATACTGAAATACTAGCTAAAATACTACCAATATCCGCTTTTGAAACTTCAAAATTTCCTTCGGCTGCAGCTAAATTTGCAGTTGCTTCATCAATTTTTAATTGATAATCTCTTTTGTCAATTGTAAAAAGAGTATCTCCTTTTTTTACAAAGTCATTGTCTTTAATGTAAACTTTACTCACATATCCTGATACTCTTGGTATAATAGGATTCATGTTTTTTTCAATCTGGGCATCATCAGTCCCTTCATGAGAAAGCGAGTGGATGTATTTATAAGTTCCATAAGCAAGACCTAATAGCACTAATGAAGCTATTATTATGATAAACTTTGGGTTTGATTTTTTCTTTTCCATTTTGGGTATTGATTATATTTTTGAAAGATTGAAGGTTTGGTTTAATTGTCCGCTTACGGAAAGCAGCTCATAATATTTTTGAATAACATTTGCTCTAGCCAATGTTTTATTAATATTAGAGCCTAGTTGTTCCACATCGGCTTCTAATAAATCATTGGTGTCCGAAAGCCCATTGTCATATTTATCTTTTATGATTCTATAATTTTCGGATGCTTGTTCCACTGCTTGGTTATAAACCACATTTTGTTTTAGAGCCAAATCATAATCTTCGATTGCTTTTTGAACTTGTATTTTGATGTAGTCAGTAAGCATAGCCTCTGAGTTTTGAATTTCAAGTGCTTTGCTTTCCGCAATTTTTACATTGGTTCCGTTTTTCAAAATCCCGCTGATATCGTAAGATACGCCAACACCAATATTCATTGCATTTTGCACCGTAATAACATTTTTTAAATTCAAGGCTGTATAACCTCCAATAAGCGAGATAGAAGGGTAGTAACCACTTTTCGCTACTTTTATATTAGCTAAACTTGCTTTTTCTTGTAATTGTACCGCTTCAAGATCTTTACGATTTTGTAATGCAAGTTGGTCATCGGTAGGAATATTATTCATTTGAAAGTCAGCAAAATCACTTTCTCTAACTTCTAGTTTCGTCTTAGGGTCCATTTTTAAAAGACTAATCAGCTCAAAGTTTACCACGTTTAAATCGCTAATGGCTCTGTCTAATGTCAATTGAATTTTTGAAACTTGAAGTTGTGATTTTAATAAATCATTTCTAGGAATGATTCCATTTTTTTCTAATTGAATAAAATCAACTACACGTTGTTTTGCACTTTTTTGATTTTCTTTTAGCAGTTCCACCGTTTTTTGTGCTTTATACAAACTAGCATAGAAATTAACCACTTTCATTGCTACTTCTTCTTTAGTTTGTAATGCATTTGCAGTCTCGGCCTGGTACATATTATCTGATACCTTGATTTTATTTACCGTTTTAAAACCAGCAAATAAAGGTAGAGTAGCATTGGCTTGCCCAAGTAATAATTGATCAACCACTGGCATAGGTTCTGAGCTACTACTATTGTTATTGATTTTTAAGTCAATAGTTGCTTTAGTTAACCTTTGGTACTGTCCAGAAACTTTAAAGTTAGGATACTTGTCATTTTTGGTTGATTGCAATTCAAGTCTTGAAGTTTCCACTTTTGTGTTTGCTAATGTGACTTCATTACTTTTGCTCCAAGCCATTTGAATAGCTTGATCGAGTGTTAAACTCGTTTTGTCTTGTGCTTCCACGGAGGAAATTCCAATAAAGAAAAATCCAAAAAGCATGAGTTGACTAACTTTCATATATTAATAGCGCTTTTATTGTTTGTTGAATGTGTTTTGTTAAATCAGTTTTTATATAATTGTTATACAATTCGTCGGTATGAAGGTTTAATAATGTTTCAAAGAAAGGTCTATTAGTTTGGAAATGAAAAAAGGTACCTAGTATCGTGGGTGTTATAAGTGGGATGATAATATCTTTTCTAAAAATACCTTTTGCTTGACCTTCAACAATAATTGTTTCTAGCGATTTTAAGTTTCCTTTTTTTAACTCAATAAAAGCCTCCAAGTTTACGTTTCTCTTTTTAGAAGAAAATTCAAAATGTAAAATTTTATAAATTCCTTTGTAGCAAAGAACACGATCTATGTATAATTCGATTAGTTTGTTAATCTTTTCCATTGGGTCTAAATTCTCTAATATTAAATTGTCTAATTGTAATTTAATATCGGTAGCTCTATAGAGGATTAATGATTCTAACAAACGCTCTTTTGATCCAAAATAATAAGAAACCATTGCTATATTTATTTTGGCTTCTTTTGCAATATTTCTAATCGAAGTACCATCAAATCCTTTTTCGGCAAAAAGGGATTCAGCTACTTGTAGTATTTGAATTTGCTTATCGTTAAAATTGGTTTCTACTGACATACTTTTTAATTGGACACAAAATTAAACAACCGTTTAATTTAAACAATCGTTTAATTTAAATTTAACATAATATTAACATTGAAATCGTTGTGTTTTTTGGTGCTTGTATTTTTAGAACGCATTTTGGAATTTAAAAATTAAAAAAATCTATTTTAAAAGGCTCTAGGTCACTTCTTCGCAATTGGGTTTGTATTATTGTATCTTTTTTGTTAATTAAAAAGTTGGAAAGTCAGCAGTTTAAATATCATTTTGAAATTGTGAATATCTATTTCACGAATAGGGTTTATTTTTTGCTTTAAAATCTATCTTTGACATCCTTAAATAAAAAATTATGAGTTCAACTTGGTACGAATGCAAAGTAAAATATAGAAAAACTGATGAAACTGGATTACAAAAGGTTACAACGGAACCTTATTTAGTTGACGCTTTATCATATACAGAGGCGGAGAGCAGAATTAACGAAGAGATGTCGGCTTATATTAGTGAAGAGTTTAAAATCACGAATATCAAAGTGGCGAATTATGCGGAGATCCATCCTTTTGAAAACAGTGATCGGTGGTTTAAATCCAAAGTATCTTTATTGGCTTATGACGAAGAAAGCGGTAAAGAACGCAAGACCAATATGTATATCTTATTGCAAGCCAATGATGTGAAAGAAGCGTTTGATAATACAACAGCGGTGATGAAAGGAACTATGGGAGATTATAGTATTCCTGCTATTACTGAATCGCCTATAATGGATGTATTTCCTTATTTTAGTGGTGAAGAAGGAGAATTAGAACAATTAGAAAGATTCAATGCACTGAAAGCCTCTAAACCTGAAGTAGCTGTTGAAGTCGAAGATCATATGGAATTTGTCACAGAAGACGAAGTGGAAGAAGAGACTACTGTTTAATCCTATTTATAAAAAATAGAGACCGCAAATTTGCAAATTAAACCAATGAAGCGGTTTTAATAATTTGCTAATTTGCGGTCTTTTACTTTTTAGATTGAAGTTCGTACTGAATAGGAACTAGTTGCGTTTATTCAATACTTTTTCATATGCTTTTCTAGGAGCGCCTCTAAAAAAAACGTCGCCACATAAAACATAACCAAGGCTTTCAAATGTTTTCATCATCGGAAAATTATCAAAATTCGTGTCGGCTTTGATGCTGTAAATATTGTTTTGTAGTGCAAAATCTTCAACACAACCCATAATCAATTTAGCGAGTCCTTTGCCCAAATAGTTTTCAGAAAGCGCGACTCTATGAATTACTACAAAATCATCATTTGTCAACCATTTTCCTTCAATACCAGCATAAGCAGGTTCGTCATTTATGATTACTGCGCTGTACCCAATAATTGTTTCTCCATCAACCAGAACAAAACCTTCTCCTTTTTCAATGTCATTTTGTACTACATCCGGGTTAGGGTAACCATCTTGCCATTGCGCACTACCTTCTACTTTTCTTCGAATGATTGCTTGTTGTAATATTTCCCAAATAGGAGTTATTTCGGATAGATTGGCTTTTCTAAATTGGTAGTTCATGAGGAGGAATGATTTTTATTTGTAGTTGATTGATTCTTTTCTAATCATTATGATGAAAAAGGAAACCGCAAAATCGAAAATTAAATAAATAGCTATTATAATTTGCGAATTTGCGGTATATAAATACATTTTTATTTATCGAATTGCTTTTACAAATTCGGCAATTTTTTCTGTTCCATTTTCCGTTAAATGCGTAATAAAAGCACTACCAATAATGGCTCCTTTGGCAAATTGAGTGGCTTGATTAAAGGTTTCGGCATTGTTGATTCCGAAGCCTATCACTTGTGGATTTTTTAAATTCATTCCCGCAATGCGCTTGAAGTAATCTTCTTGCGTGCTTCCAAAACCTGCCGAAGATCCTGTTACACTTGCTGAACTTACCATGTAGATAAATCCATTAGAAACGCTATCAATAAAATGAATGCGGGCATCAGATGTTTGTGGAGTTATTAAGAATACGTTGATTAAGCCATATTTTTCAAAAGTGACTTTGTATTGTTCTGCATACACATCCACTGGAAGATCTGGGATGATTAAGCCATCGATGCCTATTTCTTGGCATTTCTTGCAAAAATTATCTACTCCGTATTGCAACATGGGGTTGAAATAACCCATAATCACTAACGGAATTGAAACCGTTTTACGAATGTCTTTTAGTTGGTCAAACAACAGTTGCGTTGTCATCCCGTTATGCAAGGCTTGAGTCGAACTGGCTTGAATAGTAGGCCCATCGGCCAATGGATCGCTAAATGGCAAACCAATCTCAATCATGTCGATACCGTTTTTTTCTAAATCTTCAATGATTTGTACCGTATCGTTTAAGTTAGGATATCCAGCAGAAAAATAAATAGAGAGTATTTTTTTGCCTTCTTGTAGTTTTTGATTTATTCTGTTCATTTTTGTATTTTTTCAGATGTAAAATCTGTTTTTAGCTTATTTATAGGTGTTTAAATTTTTGCACTGTAGGCCCAAGCGATTTCTTTGGACTGCAACTGTACTTCAACACGTTTGTAATGGCTCCCTTCATAGGTGTCAGCAAGCTGCAATTCCTTTTCGGTTAAATCATAAACCATCCCTTCAATGGTGTCTTCATTGTTTTGAGTAGGAGCAATAATAGGATAAGGCTCCATTCCAAATTCTTCTTCAATTAGGATTTCTTTTACTACGTATCCCATCAATGTTTCAGGAACTCCACGAAGTGTTCGTCCAAAAACATCTTCTTGAATGTCTTTGTCTTTTAGGGTTCCGTAAGCGAATAATTTTTCCATTTTTTCTGTTTTGAAAATTTATTTAAAAATTTAATCTTCTCGTTTTTGTTTGCGTTAGGGATAGCAGCGGTATCTTTTTGTTTTGTCCCGCCTCTAGGAACGAAACAAAAAATTTAGCGAATAGCCCGACCGCTTGCCCTGAACTTTTTCAGGGTAAACGGTAACGCCCTGAAATAAATTCAGGGTATACCCAACTATAATTTGAAATAATCGATATAGGTATTTAAATCTTTATCGCCACGTCCCGAAAGATTGATGACCACAATATCTTCTTTTTTGAACTTCATTTCGTTTAGTACAGCAAAGGCATGAGCACTCTCGATGGCAGGGATAATTCCTTCCATTTTGGACAATTGCAATCCCCAATTCATGGCTTGATCATCGGTAATTGAAATGAATTGTGCTCTACCCGAAGCAAATAGATGGGCATGCATAGGTCCAACACCAGGGTAATCTAACCCTGCCGAAATAGAATACGGCTCGGTAATTTGGCCATCAGGCGTTTGCATCAACAAAGTTTTACTTCCGTGAATAACCCCCACTTTTCCCAAAGCAGAAGTTGCAGCACTTTCACCAGAATGCACACCTAAACCAGCAGCTTCAACAGCTATAATATTTACATCAGGATTGTCTAGAAAATGGTAATAAGCACCAGCGGCATTGCTACCACCACCTACACAAGCGATTACATAATCTGGGTTTTCACGACCTTCTTTCTCTAATAATTGCTCTTTTATTTCTTTAGAAATCACCGACTGAAAACGCGCCACCATATCAGGATACGGATGCGGTCCAACTACAGACCCAATGATATAATAGGTATCTACAGGGTTGTTGATCCAGTCGCGAATAGCTTCGTTTGTAGCGTCCTTCAAAGTTTTTGAACCCGAAAGTGCAGGACGAACCTCTGCACCTAACATTTTCATACGTGCTACGTTTGGTGCCTGACGTTTGATGTCAATTTCTCCCATGTACACGATACATTCCAATCCCATCAACGCACAAACAGTTGCTGTCGCAACACCATGTTGACCTGCACCAGTTTCAGCAATGATGCGTTTTTTACCTAAACGCTTGGCTAATAATATTTGTCCAATAGTATTATTCACTTTATGCGCACCAGTATGGCACAAATCTTCTCTTTTTAGGTAGATTTTAGTTCCGTATTTTTCAGATAAACGTTCTGCAAAATATAATGGTGTAGGGCGACCTACGTAATCTTTAAGTAGCGCGTCAAACTGGGCTTGAAATTCAGGTTCAGCCGTGATTTTTAGATAATTTTGACGCAACTCTTCTACATTTGGATATAACATTTCAGGAATGTAGGCTCCTCCAAATTCACCATAATAGCCTTTTTCGTTTACGTTGTATGACATCTTTTTATTTTTTTTATTGTGGATCATTCAACGTGGAGACGCACTGCAGCGCTTCTCTACAGAATGATATATTTTTTAATCCTGGTTCTATTTCAAATTTACTGTTTACATCAATAGCATAAACAGGTAAATTAGTTTTTAAAATTTCATTAACCGCTTCCATTTCGTCGAGTCCTATTCCGCCACTTAGGAAAAAGGGTTTTGACGAAGGGTAGTTCTCTAATACTTTCCAATCGAAAGTGGTTCCGTTTCCGCCAGGTAATTTTCCCTTGGTATCAAAAAGGAAATAATCACAAACCGATTCAAATGGTTTAAGCTGTTCAAAGTCAAAGGTATCCAAAATTGAAAATACTTTTATGATTTCGATATTTTTTGGTGCTATTTTTTTTAATTCGGCACAAAAAGCGACTGATTCTTTGCCATGCAATTGTACGGCTTGTAAATCGTGTTGCTTTACTTTTTCAACAATAGTTGCTATCGATTCATTGACAAATACGCCCGTTTTTTTTATTGATTTTGGCAATTCAGGAATAATTCCATCAAAATAGCGCGCTGACTTTTCCCAAAATATAAATCCCATATAATCGGGTAGGAGCGGTCCTAGTTCGAGAATATTGTCGGGATATTTCATACCGCAGATTTTGATTTTCATAATCTTTTATTTAAACGTATTTAACCGCAAAGTGCGCAAGGGTTTCGCGAAGTTCGCTAAGCTTTGCTTTAATTTTATTCTATATTATTCTTTGCTCTTTTTTCTTTTCTCTAACGAGTTAATTGCTTTATAAATTCTGCTGCAGCTTGACCAGCATTATCTGTTTTCATGAAGTTTTCACCAATTAAAAAACCTTTGTATCCATACGGCTTTAATTCGGTTATGGCTTCGATTGACGATATTCCGCTTTCGGAAACTTTGACGAACTCATTCGGGATTTTATCAGCCAATTGCTTGCTGAAATCCAAACTTACCTCGAAGGTTTTCAAGTTTCTATTGTTCACACCTATCATATCTAAGGTAGGCATGATCGATTTTTCTAATTCTTCTAGATTATGCACTTCAAGTAAAACCTCTAACCCTAAACTTTTGGCAAACTCAGATAATAATTTGATTTCGTCACGCGTTAAAACCGCTGCGATTAGTAGAATCAAATCGGCTCCATGTGCTTTGGCTTCTAGGATTTGGTATTCATCGACAATAAATTCTTTTCGCAATAGCGGAATATTTACTGAAGCTCTTGCCAAAAGCAAATCATCCAAAGAACCTCCAAAATATTTCCCATCAGTCAATACTGAAATACCACAAGCACCGGCAGTTTCATATCCTTTTACCACTTCTTCTACGGTAAAACTATGATTGATAACTGATTTTGAAGGAGAACGACGTTTGTGCTCCGCAATGATTCCAGTAGTACTATTCTTTAAATTTTGGATTAACGAAATAGTTTCTTTTCTAAAGAAAACTGAAGCTTCTAATTGAGAAACAGGTATGATGGATTTCTTGAGAATGACTTCTCGTTTTTTATCAACTATTATTTTATCTAAGATGTTCATTGTTTTTTGTTTAAAGTTTTCTTTGTTTAAAGTTTAAAGTCCCCGTTTTGAGCAACTTTAAACCTTAAACCTTAAACTATTTTTTTATTTACTTAACTCCTGCAACGTTTTCAACGCTTTTAATCCTTTTCCTGAAAGTAAACTTTCTTTGGCCTGAGCGAAACCTTCCAAAGGCGTACATTTTGTAACTGTTGCAATTGCCATAGCTGCATTGGCACATACTACATTATTCTGTGCTTCATTGCCTATACCTGATAGGATATCAATAAACATTTGTGCCGACTCATCGATTGTTTTTCCTCCCTCGATTTCACTTTGTGATAAAAGGCGAACACCAAAACTTTCATGGGATAACATTCCTTCCATACTGCTAGTGATAATCTTTGTTGGGCTAGTCAATGAAACTTCATCATAGCCATCTAATGAATGTAAAATAGTGAAATTCACATCGGTATTTTGGTATAAATACGCATACATTCTAGCTAGTTCTAAGTTAAAAACACCCACCAACTGATTTTTTGGAAAGGAAGGATTTACCATTGGTCCTAACATATTGAAAAAGGTTTTTACGGCCAATTCTTTTCGGATTGGACCTACATTTTTCATAGCGGGATGAAAAAGGGGAGCATGTAAAATACAAATTCCAGCTTTATCAATACTTCTTTCCAAGAAGTCATTTTCATTACTGAATTTGATTCCTAGTTTTTCCATGACATTACTAGATCCAGAGATGGAAGAAACACCGTAATTACCATGTTTGGCGACTTTAATCCCCGCACCAGCCGCTATAAATGAAGCCAATGTAGAGATATTGAAAGTGTCTTTTCCGTCACCACCAGTTCCACATAAATCAATAGCATTATAGGATGCTAAATCAACACGAATGCACAATTCCAATAGTGCTTCTCTAAATCCTGCAAGTTCCTGAATACTAATGCTACGCATCATATACACGGTTAAAAAAGCGGAAATCTGACTTGGATTATAACTTCCGTTTGAGATATTAATCAATACATTTTTTGCCTCTTCTTTGGATAGCATTTCGTGGTTGATTAATCTATTTAGTATGTTTTTCATTTTTTTTTGTTTAAAGTTTTAGGTTTCAAGTTTCAAGTTCTAAAAATTGAACATTATGCTTTAACCCAATTCTCTAGCATTTTTTTCCCGTTTGGTGTCAGAACACTTTCGGGATGAAATTGTACACCGCGTACATCATAGGTTCTGTGACGCAACGACATTACTTGTCCATTTTCGTCGAATGAAGTAGCTTCAAGTACATCGGGTAAACTGGCATCAACCACCCAAGAATGGTAGCGTCCTACTTCAAATTCGTTACCTAATCCTTCAAATAAAATTTCATCGTCGACAACGGTTTTTACATTGGTAGCTATACCATGATACACTTTGTCTAGATTAGAAAGCGTTCCTCCATATACTTCACCAATGGCTTGTTGACCAAGACATACTCCAAAGATACTTTTGGTAGGACCGTATTTTTGAATTACAGCTTTCAATAATCCTGCTTCATCTGGAATTCCAGGACCTGGAGAAAGTAGTATTTTATCAAAACGCGCTATTTCATCAATATCAAATTCATCGTTTCTATATACTGTCACTTCACAGTTTAAATCCTCTAGGTAATGTACCAGATTGTATGTGAAACTATCGTAATTATCTATAACTAGTATTTTCATTTTTTTATTGAAAATTGAAAGATTTAAAGATTGAAAAAAGCTCATTTCGAGTAATCTTTAAATACTTAAATTATTAAATCTTTTAATTATTTTTTAAATTGTTTCTGCCAAATCAAGTGCGGTATTCAATGCTCTTAATTTGTTATATACTTCTTGCATTTCGCTTTCTTCATCAGAGCTGGCTACAATTCCGGCGCCGGCTTGCGAATGCAATTGGTGATTTTTACTTAAGAATGTTCGTATCATTATCGCGTGATTAAAGTTGCCTTCAAAATCCATAAAACCGATGGCGCCACCGTAGAAATTACGATTTGTTTTTTCGTAATCTTCAATCAATTGCATCGCTCTGTGTTTTGGTGCTCCGCTTAATGTTCCAGCAGGGAAAGTATCTGCTACCACTTGCATGGTAGTGGCTTTATCGTGTAAATGCCCCGTTACTTTTGAAACCAAATGAATGACATGTGAGAAAAACTGCACTTCTCTATAGCGTTCTACATTTACGTTATGACCGTTGCGACTTAAATCATTACGAGCTAAGTCGACTAGCATCACATGTTCGCTATTTTCTTTTTTGTCTTCAGATAATTGTTTGGCAAGAACCGCATCTTTTTCATCATCACCAGTACGCTTGAACGTTCCTGCTATAGGATGAATTTCGGCTTTGCGATCTTTGACGATAATTTGTGCTTCGGGCGAAGAGCCAAATATTTTGAAATCACCATAATCAAAAAAGAAGAGGTAAGGGGATGGGTTGATGCTTCTTAATGCTCTATAGACATTGAATTCATCTCCTTTGAAACCTTGAGTAAAACGGCGTGATAATACTAATTGAAATACATCTCCACGGAAACAATGCTTTTTGGCCAGAGCCACATTGTGTTTAAACTCTTCATCAGTTAAGTTAGAGAAACCTTCTCCTTCTTTGGTAAATTTATAAGAGGCAATATTTCTTGATTGTAACAGTTGCTCCATCTCTGAAATATTATTTCTTCCGTCTAAACTATGACAGAAAATATAAGCTTGATTTTTGAAATGGTTAATCGCAATTATATTTTGGTATACGGCATAATACACATCAGGAATGGTATTGCTATTTTCTTTTTTGGCAATTTTTACTTTTTCAAAATAACGAACTGCATCATAAGAGATATATCCAAACAACCCATTGTTTATGAATTTAAAATCATTCTTTTCTGATTTAAATTGGTGTGAAAATTCTTGAATAACTTCTGGAATTGAAGTATTTTCATCAATCGCTGTTTTTTCAGAAGTCCCATCAGGATAGGTTTTGAAAATAGTTTCGTTTTCTATTTTTATAGAAGCGATGGGATTACAGCAGATGTAAGAAAAACTGTTGTCACTTCCATGATAATCACTACTTTCAAGCAATAAACTATTAGGGAATTTATCACGTATTTTTAAATAAACACTCACAGGAGTTATCGTATCTGCAAGTATTTGTTTGTATTTAGTATTTAAAGTAAATAGTTTCAATTGAAATAATTTTTATGATTTATAATTTGATGAAAGGCAACTTTTTAGCACAAAAAAAAGGCCTGTCGTCATGACAAGCCTTTTATATTTATATTTGATAATACTATAGGAGCTTAGTTCACGACTATTGACGTAAATTGTTCCACCACCAAGTATTGTTTATTGTTGTTTTCATGTTACAAATATATAAATGTAATTTGGTTATTCAAATACAATAAACTAAAAAAAATCAAATTTTTTAATCTTTTTTGTTAGATTATTAGATAGATTGAAATAAAAAACCCAACAATTACTTGTTGGGTGAATTAGTAAACGTGGTATTATTATATAATATTTAGAATTTTAAAGCTACTGCTAATTCAAATTCATCAGAAATTGCTTTGTCACCTAAGTTATCGAAGAAACTACCTGAACCGTATTTAATGTCATATTTAGTTCTGTCAACATTAAATTTAGTAGCAGCAGTATTAGAAGTTACAGCAAGATCAAATGCAACAGGATTTGTTTTTCCTTTGATTGTTAAATCAGCAGTTACTGCATAAACACCTTTTGCTTTAGCAGCGATAGTTTTGAAAACCAATGTAGAAGTTGGAAATTTTTCAGTTCCAAAGAAATCTTCTGATTTCAAGTGACCGTTTAATTTCCCTTGGTATTCACCTGAAAGATCTGTAGAAGTCAATGAAGTCATGTCAACTGTGAAAGTTCCACCTACTAATTTTGCTCCTTTAAAAACAAGTGCACCGTCTTTAAGATTTACTGTTCCATTGTGTTGTCCAGTTACTTTTTTTCCAACCCAGTTGATTGTACTTGCTGCTGCATCTACTTTTTTAGTTTGTGCAGATACTGATACTGTAGATAAAACTACTACTAATGCTAATGCAATTGATTTTAAATTTTTCATTTGTTTAATTTTTTTGTTTGAATTGAATTTTGATTACTAATTATAATGTGATAAATAAATCTTCGTTTGATTTTCTAACTTTTTTGTAATGTTGGGTATCGTCTTCTGTATGACGGTATCCAACTGGTGCTATTACAGCTGCGTTTAGGTTTAGTTTGTCTAATCCTAATATTTCATTAAACTGTGCTGCATTAAAACCTTCCATTGGAGTTGCATCTATGTTTAATTCAGCAGCGGCATTCAATAAATTTCCTAAAGCCAAATATGTTTGTTTTGCTGTCCAAACATTTTTAGCATCTTCTGGTATTGGATTTACAAATCCTTTCATATACTCACCATAACCTGCTAATGCTTCTAAAGGCAATTCTCTAATTTCACTTGTGTTTTTTAAGTAAGCATCAATTTCGGTATTTCCTACGTTTGTTTGATTGGCAAAAACAAATAAATGCGAAGCATCAATAATTTGGGTTTGACCATAAGCAGCGTGCAATAATTGTGCCTTAATTTCTGGATTTTCAATAATGATCACTTTGTACAGTTGAAGTCCAAATGAAGATGCACTTAAACGAACTGCTTCCTTAAGGAAGTCTAAATCAGCTTCAGTTATTTTTTTTGTGCTATCAAATTTTTTTGTAGCATAACGCCAGTTTTGTTTATCTAAAAAGGTATTCATAATTTTTATATTTATTGATTTCTGTATTTTTCTAATAATTCATTTAATAATTCTAACTCTTCGGTATTTAAATTCTTCGAGAAGTGTTTTTCATGTTCTATTACTTTAGGATCTAATTCAGTTAAAACATCTAATCCTTTTTGAGTAATCATCACTTCAATTTTTCTTCTATTTTCAGGACAAACATTTCTAGTCACGAAATTCTTTAATAACAATTTATCAACTAAGCGAGTGGTGTTACTGGTTTTTGCTATCATGCGTTCTTGTATCACACACATGTTAGCTGGATTTCCTTTTTGACCTCTTAAAATTCGTAAAACATTATATTGTTCTCCAGAGATGTCATAAGGTTTCATCACTTCATTAAATTTTTCATTTGTGATATTTTGAGTATATAAAATATTCAAAATAATTTTTTTTGAAATATCTAATGGTATGGTGCTTTTTATTTCATCTTCAATTTTCATAATACCTTATCTTATTTGTTGGTACAAATGTAACACTTTTTTTATTTGTATATACAAGTGTTAAGTTAATTATTCGTTATTATTTTATTTAGACGGAATAGATTATATTGTAAGTAGTTGTTTTTCAGTGTATTATGTGTTTTTTTTTGAAGTGGTTATATGTTCAATTTAAAAGCCGTATTTTTTAATTAGTATGAAATTGTGGTTTTTAGATTAGTTTTAAAAGGAGACAGAAGTAGGGTGTAGCTCTTTTTGAATCCCTTTTTTAGATTTGCTTTGAGTTCCCATTGTAAGATAATTTACTTACTATTAAGATAAAAAGCTAACTCTTCTAATTTAGGATCTCGTAAATAACATTGGAATCATTATCATCATCTTTTCGATCTTGTATGAATTGCAAACCACATTTTTCTAGTAGTTTTCTAGAATTTTCGTTTTTAGTATGTGTAAATGCCTCTATTTTGGCGAGCTTTAGTTCGTTAAAACCAAAATCGATAATACGCTGTAGCACTTCTGTCATGATTCCTTTATTTTGAAATTCAGGACTTAAACCATAACCCACTTCAGCAATGGTATGGTTGTCCGAAAAATTCCAAAAACAAATGGTACCAATAAGTTCAGGTTGGTCATTATAAACGATTCCCCAAGTCACCGATTTATTGTTTTCGAAGTCTTGATTGATATCGGTAATAAATTGTAAGGCTTGTTCGAGTGTTTTTGTTTTTCGGTTCTCAGGTCTTTCGATGAACTGATTAATGGTTTCATCCGAGCGTAAGTATAAGATAACTGGAGCATCTGATTCTTCAATTTTTCGCAATAATAGGCGCTCTGTTTTTATTTCTGGAAAGGGTAAAAAGTTCATTTTAGGTTTGGTTTTAGTGGTAGCGAATATAATTAATATTTAGCTTCGACGTAGACGATTTTTTAATCAATCAGTTCAAATGCAGCACTATCTTTTTCTTCTCCGTTTATGATAATCGAAAGTTTTTGTTGTCCAACGTAAAATTTTCGAGTCGTAATGAGTTTAAAACTTTGCCTTCTTATAATATCAGAAGATTGTTTGGGCTCAAAAAGACGTTCACTTATTTTAAATACTTTCTTTGAAAGTTGGCCGTTTTGTCGAAGATAATAAACCGCATATTCAAGTCGCACCGTTTGTTGTTTTTCATTATTATTTTGAACAGAAAACGAAAACTCCAAATGGTTTCCAATAGCTACTTTTGGAGTACTTATTTCAAAATTGGCGATGGCTACATTTGAGCTATCAAGTCCAAAGTGTTTTAAAATTTCAGTATTTCCTTGCTTTAACAAGGTTCTACAACCGTGTTTTATAATGGCATCGGTCTCCTTGCTGTGTCCTTTCCAGTTGGTGGCAATTTCAATAACTATTTTTGGATTGTCTTTGGCAATGTCGTTAAGATTGTTTGCTACGCTTCGTCTAACATATTCTGAGGTGTCTGATTTGAGATTGGTCAATAACGGTAGAATAGGAGAAGGATTTTTTTTAAGTTCAGGAATAGCCATAGCCCAAGGTAGGCGGGGTCTGCAACCTTCGGAAGCCAGTCTTCGTATGTGATGATTGGGTGAATTTGCCCATAGTTTCATCACTTCAATGGTTTTATCAAAATCGTGTTTTAAAAATTCGCGAATGGCAAATTCCGAAGAGCCAAACTGGGTGTAATAAGCCAATGCTTCCATGGAAGTTTCAAAATCATGAATACCAAATTGCCCCACATAATCAGGAAAAACAAGTGCCGTATAACCTGTTGGACTGTTTGGAATTACCTTGTTTAATACTTGTATCGCTTCTTTAAAATCTAAAGAAAGGTGATTTTTAAGTGTAATGGATGTAAAACGCAATCGTTCATTTAACGACCTGTTTTCTAATCCAATAGTTACTTCATCAATGAATTTTGTAGTATTAAAATTTTCATCTGCATTATTAAATGCTGTTGCTAAACGCTCATAGAATTTTTTATTGAACATCTCCTTCAATTCTGCTGCCATATTTTATTTTTACTAATTAGAAAATGCCACCAACAAAGGTAGCATTTTCTTTATTTTAAGGTCTATCTCGTTTTGTTAAGAAAATAATTAAACCGCCGTTTTCAATGATGGAATAAGTACGTCATTGATTTTGGAAAAACACTGATTCTGGTGATTTCAGTTTTAGGTCATTGGGGAGATGAAAATGAGGAGCGTTTGCGTTCTGTAATTTTGAAAAAGAGTAAATTGTATTGGAAGATAGGGCGAGTTGTTTATTGGTTATTTTTTGTATTTTTTAATTGTTATAACATTCCCGAGGCTTGCTTTCGGTGTTAATGAGCCAATACCAAGCCTTTAAAAATATAGACAAATCATTAAATTAAACTACTGTTTGTTTTTTTTATATAAACTTTAAAGTTGTTTAATTGTTTATATTTTGTTAATAGTTCAACTTTATAGTGTTTTTTATTTTAATGTTTATATATTTGCATATAATTTAACACGTTAAGATGGCGGATAAAGCAATTGCAAAATCTTTTTTGCAAAAACTGAAGCAGATTATTAAAGTATGGGGCATTATCTTCTCCAATCGCCCCAAAAATAGTATTCAAAATCTTGCAGATTTAAGTATTACTGCCAAAATGCGTGAAGAAATAATTTTCAATCTAGAAATTGATGATTATAGTGAAGGTCCTTTAGAGGAAACTCAACAAGGGGGAGCTGAAATGTGGGTTTTCGGTAAAACAATTAAAGGTCAGCAAATTTATATTAAGTTGACTATTTCAAAAATCACAGACCAAGCAATTTGTATTTCTTTTCATAAGGCTGAATTCCCAATGGAATTCCCTCTTAAGGATTAAACTAAAAAAACAAATTAATTATGAAAAGTCCAATCACAGGTAAGGAAATGACCTTACAAATTGAAAAAAGTATTTTGGAATTTAGAAAAGAAAAATTCGAATATAATCACAAAAGTTATTATTGTGCAGATAGCGGAGAATCATTTACAACCACAGAGATGGATGAATTTAATTTAAATCAAGTGTATAATCAATATAGGGATAAGCATAATATCCCATTTCCGGACCAAATTATTAAATTGAGGAATACTTATGGTTTATCTGCAAGTATGATGTCCAAAATATTGGGTTTTGGGACGAATAGCTATAGGAATTATGAAAAGGGGGAAGTTCCAAGTTTAGCAAATGCTAATTTAATTAATACGGTTTCAAATAGTATTTTGAACTTTAAGTTATTAGTTGATTTAAACAATGATTTGAATGATGAAGAAAAAATAAAAATCCTTAAAAGGATTGAAGTTGTCATTGAAAATTATCGAGAAAGCAAAGATGATAAAAATTATGTAGGCATTTTATTTGAAAATAGGTTACCTGATAATTATACAGGTTATAGAAAACCTGATATGGAAAAGATGTCAAATATGATTTTGTTTTTTGCTGAAAAGCTGAATCCTACGGAAACAATGATGAATAAATTATTATTTTATTCTGATTTTTATAATTATAAGAATACAGCATATTCAATAAGTGGCGCAAATTATATGGCGCATAATTATGGTCCAGTTCCAGTAAGATTTGGAGGTATATTTGATTACGCTGTAAATAAGGACTATATTTTCATGAAAGTGGAAGATTATGGAAATGGATATTGGGGTAAATGCTTTTATAAATCCAGTCAAAAAGATTTTAATTCAGAATTATTCAATTCCGAAGAAATAGAGTCTTTAAACGTTATTGTAAATACATTCAGAGGTTGCAATGCTACTCAAATAATGGGGAAAAGCCATGAGGAAAAAGCTTGGTTAGAGAATGAAAAAAGCAAAAGTTTAATAGATTATAATTATGCATTTGAATTAATTCACGTCTGATTTTTTCAAATGTTTGCCAAATAACTTATACCATCAAATATATACAACTTTTTACGTTTTATAGATTCCTTCACTCCAATCCATAAAAAACCCCGAGTTGCTTTAACAACTCGGGTTTTGAATTTTATATAAAAACTAGAATTAGTCTTTCAATCCAATTTTAGTTAAAATAGTCTCTAGTAAACACCATTTGGTAAAACCAGATTGAATTAAATTAACGCCTATAAAAGCGGTAAACCACAACCAGTTTTGATTTACATAGATCGACAATGCTAAACTGATTAGGATAAAAGAGCCTACTATAATTCTAAATGCTTTATTTTTCATAATGTCATTGCGAGGAATGAAGCAATCATCTCCTCTAATTTAAGAGTTGTTAATTTGATTTTTCGATGTTTAATACCGCAATATGAATATTGGACAAAGTCTTTTGTTCCAAATTAAATTCATTTACTAATTCAAAAAACAGATCTACATTTTCTTTCTTTACAAAAGCATAATACAAAATAGATTCGTTTTCATTCATTTCGCTTCCAAACCAATTACTTTCAATTGCTTCTTCAGATAAATCTTTAAATCCTGTTACTTCTTTATAGGTATAGGTTTTTACATCTGCTTTTTTAAGCATTTTTTTGATGTCTTTGTCAAATGCCATTATGGCTGTTATGATAAGTAGTTTCATTGTTTTTTTGTTTAAGGTTTGAAGTTTGAAGTTTAAGGTTTTAGTGCTGTAACTTTAAACCTTAAACTTTGAACAATTTTTATTTTTCCCATTTTTTTCGCTCTGTGATGTAATAAATTAATGGTACCACAATCAAAGTAAGAATAGTAGAAACAATAGCTCCAAATACTAATGAAATAGCCAATCCTTGAAACAACGGATCAAATAAGATAATAGATGCTCCAATTACAACTGCACCAGTTGTCAATAGAATAGGAGAGGTTCTCACTGCTCCAGCCTCAATAATGGCTTGTTTCAATTGCACACCGTCATTCAATCGTATTTCGATAAAGTCAATCAGTAAAACTGAGTTTCTCACCATAACTCCTGCCAAGGCAATCATACCAATGAAAGAAGTTGCTGTAAAATAAGCGCCCAATAACCAGTGACCAAATACAATCCCTATTAACGATAACGGAATCGCAAGCATCATCACGATTGGTGTTTTAAAGTTCTGGAACCAGCCCACAATCAACATATAGATGATTACGATGGCTACCATAAAGGCAACACCTAAATCACGGAATACTTCTAAAGTTATCTGCCATTCTCCATCCCATTTTACAGTGAAATCACTTTCATCTGTAGGTTGCTCCATGTACAATTCATTGACTTTATAACCTTTTGGAATTTTCATTTTATCCAATTTCTCTGTCATTCCTAGAATTGCATACACCGGACTTTCTAATGCTCCAGCCATATCAGCGGTTACATAAACCACACGTTTTTGATCTTTTCTATAAATGGTTTTTTGTAAAGTATCAGTTTTTACTTTTACTAAATCGCTTATAGGAATCATATTCCCTTGGCTTCCTTTTATTTTCAAGTTTTGAATGTCTTGTAAGCTTGTTTTGTCTTTGTCGTCTAGCGAAAGAACAATCCCTACATTATCATTCGAATTTTCGGCATACAAATTAGAAATAGGATATTCCTTCAATAAATAAGTCAAGTTCCCCACTATTTGTTGTGGTGCAATCCCGTTCAGCATTGCTTTTTCTTTGTCCACTTCCAGTTTGTATTCAACTTGATTGTCTTCTACAGTCCAGTCGATATCTACAATTCCATCTGTTTTATGTAAAATGTCTTTTACTTGCTGCGCCACTTTAATCTGGTCTTTGTAATCTGGTCCATAGATTTCGGCAACCAATGTAGATAATACTGGAGGTCCTGGCGGAACTTCGATAATCTTAACATTCGCTCCATATTTCCCAGCAATTTTTTGAATTACAGGACGTACTATTTTTGCGATATCGTGACTTTGTAATTTTCGATCTTCTTTGTGTAATAAATTCACCTGAATATCAGCCATATTACTTCCACCACGCAAATCATAATGACGCACTAATCCGTTAAAAGTGATTGGTGCCGATGTTCCAATGTAGTTTTGATAATCAACAACCTCTGGAATGGTCGTTAGATACTGTGCAATTTCTTTAGTAACTGCTGATGTTCTTTCCAGAGTCGCTCCTTCAGGCATATCAATCACCACTTGAAATTCATTTTTATTATCAAAAGGCAACATTTTTACTAAAACTGATTTGGTAAAAAACATAGCAACAGAACCAAACAGTAATAAAACAGTTACTCCTACAAGCACTCTACGCTTCATGCTGCTTTCCAATAAAGGACGCTCTAGCTTGTTGTATATTTTATAAATAAAATTAGTTTCTAAACCTTCGGCTTCTTTATGACCTTGCTCGTCTTTTTCTTGCAATAAATGATATCCTAAATAAGGCGTAACAGTTAAGGCAACAAACAGTGATAAAATCATGGCAATCGAAGCTCCTATAGGCATCGGACTCATATAAGGCCCCATCATTCCTGATACAAATGCCATTGGTAAGATAGCAGCAATAACCGTAAATGTTGCTAAAATCGTTGGATTTCCTACTTCATTTATCGCGTAAATAGCGGCTTGTTTAAAGGGTAATCGCTTCATCTTGAAATGCCTGTGCATATTCTCTGCGATAATAATACTGTCATCGACGACAATTCCCACCACGAATACCAAGGCGAAAAGTGTAATACGGTTCAACGTATAATCCAGCATATAATAACTGAATAAAGTCAATGCAAAAGTCAATGGAACCGAGAAGAATACTACTAATCCACCTCTCCAGCCCATAGCAAACATCACTAAAATGGTAACCGCCAAAATAGCGATTCCTAAGTGCATTAACAATTCACCCACTTTGTCTGATGCTGTTTCTCCATAATTACGAGTTACCTCAACATGAACATCGTTCGGAATCAAGTTCGATTTTAAATGGTTTACTTTTTCAATTATTTTCTCCGAAATTTTCATGGCATCAGCCCCTTTTACTTTACCTACAGATATCGTAACCGCTGGATATTCAGATTGGGCGCTTTTATAGTTTTCGTTTGTTTTACCATAACCAAAAGACACATAATTTCTAGCAGTCGATGGTCCGTCTTGAATCGTAGCCACTTGTTTTAAGTAAACAGGCATATTTTTATTGACACCTACAACAAGATTTTCTACATCATCGGCTGAGGTTAAGAATTTACCTGTAGTAATCAAATATTCTTGATCTTGATTTACAAAACTTCCCGATTGAGAACTACTGTTATTGGCTTGAATCATTTGCATGATACCCAAAGCATCAATGCCATTCTCTGCCATTTTATCTTTGTCCAAAATCACTTTTAAAACTCGGCTTCTTCCACCAATTTCTTTAGTAATCGCAACATCTTTTACTTTTTCAATTTCCGAAGTTACCTCTTCAGCAATTTGACGCAATTGAAAATCATCCATTTTTTCGCTCCAAAGCGTGATTCCAAGCATGGGCACATCATCAATAGAACGTGTTTTTACCATTGGTTTGTACACTCCTTTTGGGAACATATCTTCGTGTTTTGCCAGTTCGTCGTATAACTTCACATACGAACGCTCTACATCCTGACCTACATAAAACTGAACAATAAGCATCGCCTGACCATTCATAGCCATCGTATGCACGTGTTCCACTCCTTTAATATTCGAGATGATTTTCTCTAGCGGTTTAGCCACACGACTTTCTACTTCAGTAGGGCTCGCTCCTGGATAACCTACCATTACGTCGGCCATAGGAACATTAATTTGTGGTTCTTCTTCTCTTGGAATGAGAAAAGAACTATATACACCAATGATCATCAAACCCACCATCATCAAAATGGTTAGTTTTGAATTGATGAAAAAATTGGCGATTTTACCTGAAATTCCTTCTTGCATATTATTTTTTGTTTAAAGTTTAAAGTTTCAGGTTTAACCCAAAAACTCAATACTAATTACTGAATACTAACTTTCGCTCCGTTATACAATTTCCCTTCGGCAAAAACGATATATTGTTCGTTTGCTGATAATCCAGACAAAACTTCTACTTGGTTGCCAAAAGTTTTCCCTATACGCAACCATCTTAAAATCGCTACATTTTCATTACCAATAGTATATATTCCAGTTAGTTGTCCTTGCTGTACTAAAGCGCTTTCCGGAACTAAAATAACAGTACTTTCAGAAGTCTTTGCTTTGTTTTCAACTGGAAACTGAACATTAACAAACATTCCTGACAAGACAGAACTATCTGTTTTATCTAAATTGATTTTTACCAGATATTGACCACCCGTATTTTTAGCAGATAAACTCACTTCGCTCACTCTTCCCGTTAATTTTTCATTAGAGGATTTAACTAAAACTTGTACTGGCATTCCTTTTTTAATAGAAGTGATATCAGTTTCAGAAACCATGGCAGTAACCTCTAATTTAGAAGCTCCTTCGATACTTACTAAAGGCGTTCCTGGGTTAGCCATATCGCCTTCTTTTACAAAAGTATTTGTTACTACTCCTGAAAATGGTGCCGTAATATTAGAATAATTAAATTGTGCTACTACTTCATTTCGCATTTGTTTAGCTCCTTCAAGTCCCGCTTTGGCCATTTCGTAACGAGCAGTCATATCGTCTAGTTCTTTTTGAGAAGCACTTTGTTGTTTGAATAAGTTTGTAAAACGATCATAATCTTTTTTAGCGCTATTGTAACCAGCAGTTGCTTGAAGAATACTAGCGTCTACTTGTGCTTTTTTGGCTTGTAAGTCAGAATTGTTGATGCTTACTAATGATTGTCCAGCGCTTACTTTTTGTCCTATAGTTACATGAACTTTAGTTACATAACCCATCATTCGGGTACTTAAATCGGCACTATTTTCGGCCTCAATTTTCCCACTTGCACTTACAAATGGACTGTTATCATTTTCTGATACTCCGCTTACTTTAACAGCAATTGCAGGAGATTCAGCAACTGCTTCTTTTTTCTCTCCGTTGCAGGATGTTAAAATAAAAAGGGAGATTGAAATTAGTGTTATTATTTTTTTCATGGTTTTTCGTTTGATAATTTTTTGTCTTAAATCTTTATTCTTTTCTCTATATTCTTTGCTCTTTTCTCTATTGTTACTTCGTTAAAAATTGTAAATATTGTTGTGTAAAATTATATTCAAAAACAGATTGTAAGTATTCTAATTCTTTTTTGAACATTTGAGTTTCAGTTTGTAATAAGTCAGTCGTTTTTTCTAATCCTTGAGAAAATCGATTGCTTCTTATTCTGTATGCTTCTTGAGATTGTTCTAAATCCAACTTAGAAAGAGTAACCTTGTTTTCGGCATCATTCAGCTGGCGGTTAGTTTTATTTAGTTCCAATTGGCTTTTGGCTTTGTACTGTTGGGTTTCAATTTCCGCTTTTTGAAAGTCAGCTTTCGCTTTTTCCATTTTTCCTATTGATTTAAAACCATCAAATACATTCCATGATAATTGAGCTCCTACAACATATCCCTTAGCCTTAGTTCCAAAAAGTACGTCGTCATACAATTCATAACTACCAAAAGCATTCAATCGTGGTAAGAAATTCATTTTACTGGAAAGAAACATTTTTTGATAGGCCTCAGTCGATTGATCCATGGCTTGAATATCCTTTCTGTTTTCAGAAAGTGTAGTATCTATATTTTTAATAGTAATCGTGTTTTCTAATTCTTCGGTTGGTTTGTAAACTTTATCACCAATATCTTCATTCAATAAAAAAGCTAAATAATCGGAAGCATTATGCACATTGCTTTTAGCATATTGTAATTGATTTTTAACTTCATTTACGCGTACTTGTACTGAAAGTAAATCTGTTTTTTGCAGCATTCCTTGCTTGAAATAATTATCTATTAATTTCAAATTAGCATCTGCGGTAGCATTCGCTTTTTCTAAAACGGCCACTGCTTTATACGCTAATTGCAATTCCATATACGATTTATTCACCTCTAGCTCGAGATATTCTTTGGTGCGCTCGGTTTGTAATCCGTAAGCATTCATTTTAGCTTTTGCAGCTTGTCTTCCATACATTCCATCTACATTAATTAAGGGCTGTAAAACCTCAATTTTAGTAGCAAAATTTTGTGTGCGATTTGGATTATTTAATAAATTTGGATCAAAATCGGAAGCCGTAAGGATTTCTTGATTTAATTTAGATCCAAAAGCCATTAATGGATTTGTTGTCGAAATGGCAGTATGTGAAGCCGTAATATTGGGTAAGAAAAGAGAATTAGATTGTCTATAATCTGCTTTTGCCGATTTAAAATCTTGTTCGGCGATTTTAATCTGTAAGTTTTTATCGGAGACTTTTTGCGAAAGCTCACTCTTAGAAATAGGCAAAGTTTCTTGACTATAACTAATAGTAGAGATGGAAATTGTTCCTAATAGTACTATTAAATTTATTTTCTTCATAATTTTTATTTCTAATTATTAAGGCAAAGATAAATTCAGAGCTAGGTATGCACAGTAACAAATGTCACATTCAGATTAGGTTTGTGGTTTTATTTGTTTTTAAAAAACTATCAAGAATTTATCTTAACATTTTTTCATTATATTTAGCATATATATAATGATTTTTAATAATGAGTATGAAAGAGAAAAGACCTACATATGAGGAGTTACTCAAAATAACAAAAGATCAAGAGTATGAAATTAGTCGTTTAATTAAAAAAGAACGATTAGTAGCAAATTTTGAGTTCTACTTCAAAGAATCTTTAGACTTAGTGTGTTTAGCTGGGTTTGATGGTTTTTTTAAAGAAATCAACCCCGCTTTTATAAAAATATTGGGTTATACTAAGCAAGAATTGTTGAACACCCCCTTCATAGAATTAGTCCATCCTGATGATGTAGCGAAATCAAATGCTGAATTAAAACAATTAGGACAAGGAATTTCATCATTACATTTTGAAAACAGATTTATCCAAAAAAACGGGGAAATTGTTTATATACAATGGACAACCAGCGTGGATTCTTCAAAAGAAAATATTTATGCAATAGGACGAGATATTACCAAAATTAAAAAAGCAGAGGCTGATTTATTAGAAAGTGAAGAGCTACTGGAAAATGCCCAAAAAATATCAAAAATAGGAAGTTGGGAGTATAATTATGTTGATCATAAAATGATTTGGTCAAACGAATTGTATTCGATTTATGAATTAGAGAAAAAAGATAATCAAGATTTATTTCAGGAATATGTAAAACGATTTTCTAAATCAGATGTAGATATATTTTTAGACAAAATAAAGAAATCTAAAATAGATAAAAAACCATTTGAAGCTGAACAAATTGCCATTATTAGTAAGAATAAAACAAAATGGGTTTATGCTATTGTTTACCCAATTGTCGATGAAAAAGGAGATGTAATTGGTTTAAGGGGGAATACTCAAGATATTAACGAAAAAAGGCAAATTAGAGAAGAACTTGATACAAGAAAACAAACAGAAGCTGAATTAAAACTAAAATTAGTAGAAGAACAGAGTAACCATAAGTTTAAAAATTATATTGAAAATGCACCTGATGGAATTTTTATTGTTGATGAAAACGGCAATTTTATTGAGGTAAATCATGCTGTGACTTTAATGTCGGGTTATTCAAAACTAGAGCTCTTAAAATTATCAATGATGGATTTAACATACCAAGAATCTATGGATGATTTGGGAGTGTGTTTTAATAGGCTAAAAACAGTAGGAGTATCAAAAGGAGAATTTAAAACAGTCCACAAATCCGGAGAAATTAAATGGTGTGGCGTCGATTCAGTAAAACTTTCGGAAAACCGATTTATGGGTTTTGTTAAAGATATTACTGAAATTAAACGTGCAAATGAATTATTGACCAATACTTTTGAGCGTATAACGGATGCTTTTATAGCACTAGATAATGACTGGTGTTATACGTATATGAATAAAAAAGCGGGTGAAATATTTGGTTGTAATCCACAAGAGATGATAGGCAAACATATTTGGACGGAATTTCCTGAAGGAATTGATAAACCATTTTATGCAGCGTATTATAAAGCAAAAAAGGAACAAAAATATATTTATTTAGAAGAACACTATGAACCATATGATTTATGGTTTGAAAATCATATTTACCCATCTCTCGATGGATTGTCCATTTTTTTTAGAGATATAACGGAAGAAAAAATTGCTAAAGAAAAAATTGAAAGTAACGAAAAATATTTTCGTGCTTTAGTTGAAAATAATGAGGGAATTATTACCGTTCTTGACGAAAATTTAAAAACGATATTTCGCAGTCCTTCATCGGAACGATTAACTGGATATAGCAACGAAGAGTTAACGAAAATTTCTGATTTAGATTATTACCATCCAGATTATTTAGAATACATGCAGGAGGTCATCCAAAAAACTGTGGAAAATCCGGGTATACAGAATCAAGTTTTATTTCAGGTAAAACATAAGAATGGACACTATATCTGGTTAAAAGGAATATTGAATAATCTGATTGATAACAGCAATGTAAAAGGTATTGTTGCCAATTTAAAAGATGTCACTCAAAGTAAAATAGCTCAAGACCTAATTGAACAAAATGAAAAACGTTTTAGGGCTTTAGTCGAAAATATTGACGGTATTATAACAGTTGTTGATGAGAAATTAAAGGTTATTTTTAGAAGTCCTTCGTCAAGGAAAATTACTGGATATACGGACAAAGAGTATGATGAGCTTCCTGAATCAGATTATTTTCATCCTGATTATTTAGAGTATATTCATGAAAATTTTAAAAAAATAATAGAGCATCCAAAAGAACCAGTATTTATTTTGTTTCAAGCGAAACATAAAAACGGAGATTATATTTGGCTGGAGGGTGTATTGAATAATAGGCTTCATGATGATAGTGTGAAAGGCATTGTAGCTAACTTTAGAAATGTCACTGATAGAATTAAGTCTAATGAAGCGCTACAAAAGGAAAGAGATAAGTTTGCTAAAATTGCAGCTACTTCACCAGGTTTAATTTATTCCATGCGCCAAAATTCGGATGGTTCATTATGCTATCCATACGCCAGTGATGCCGTAAAAGATATTTATGGATTTAGTTTTGAAGAAATAGAAGAAAATGCAAATAAAATTTTTGAATTAATACATCCTGATGACATTGGTAACGTACTTGCAAAGATTAAAAAAACGAAAACGAAATTAGTACCTCTTAAAGGACAATATCGCTACTATCACCCTGTAAAAGGACTCGTTTGGCATGAAGTAAACTCTTTACCTGTTGTTGAGGAAGAAGGGACCGTGATATGTCATGGAATTGTTACTGATATTACAGATCGAATTAAGGCAGATGAAAAATTACTTAAAGCCAATAGACTTTATTTATTTATAAGTCAGATTAATCAAATGATTGTTAGAACTGTCGATCAAGAAACACTATTTAGGGAAGCTTGTACTATAGCAGTTGATTTAGGTAAATTTAAAATGGCATGGATTGGATTGATTGATCCTCAAGATAAGAGTGTTAAGCATGCAATGATTGCAGGAAATAGCCAAGAATACCTTGATATTATAAAAACAATTACTGCTGACGAAAATACGCCAGAAGGCAATGGTCCAGCAGGGACAGCCATTAGATCAGGGAATTATTGTGTATGTAATGATATTGAAAATGATGTAAAAATGGCACCATGGAAAGAAGATGCATTAAAATGTGACTTTCGATCTATAATGTCAGTTCCTATAAAAAAATTCGGTGAAGTTATTGGCATTTTTACTTTTTATGCGGTTGAAAAGAACTTTTTTGATGCCGAAGAAATTGCTTTGTTAGAAGAAGCAACTGGAGATGTTGCATTTGCCTTACAAAACTTTGAGAAAGAAGAATTAAAAGAAAAAGCGGAACAAAAAGTTTTCGAAAGTGAACAACGCTACCATACACTTACAGAAGTATCTCCAGTTGGGATATTTCGTACTGATGTAGAAGGGTATACGACTTTTGTAAATCCAAGTTGGTGCGAAATTTCTGGTTTGTCATTTGAGGAAGCGATCGGTAATGGTTGGCTTAAAGCACTACATGAAGATGATAAAGTAGGGATTTTAAATGGTTGGGAAAACGCAACTTATATTGGTGAAAAATCATTGTCAGAGTACCGTTTTGTAAGGCCAGACGGTTCGGTATCTTGGGTTATAGGGCAAGCCATTCCTGAGAAAAATGAGAAAAATGAAATAATAGGGTATATAGGTACTATCACAGATATTACAGAACGTAAAAAAATTGAGAGTTTAATTTTAAAAGAAAAACTACTTTCTGAAACAGTAATAAATAATCTGCCGGGAATATTTTATCTATACGATGAATCAGGAAAGTTTTTGAAGTGGAATGCTAATTTTGAAAAGGTAACTGAGTATAGTACGATTGAAATTGATCAGATGGGGCCTTTAGCTTTTTTTGATGAAGTAGAAAAAGAAAAAGTTAAAAAAAGGATAGAAGATGTTTTTGCCAAAGATAATTGTGTAGGAGAAAATAAATTACCAGGTATTGAAATTGAGTTTTATACTAAAAGCAATAAGAGAGTTCCCTATTATATCAACTCTCTTCCTGTAGAGTACGAAGGAAAAAGATGCGTTTTAGGAATGGGATTGAATCTAAGTGAAATTAAAAAAGCTCAAAATGAAATAAAAATAGCCAATGAACGATTTGAGAGAATTTCGGTTGCAACAAATGATGCGATATCCGAAGTTGATCTAGTGACAGGGGAAAATTGGAATAATAAAGCATTTGTTGAACTCTTTAATTTTGGTAATAATGACCAATTAAGTAATACTGATAATAAAGAAATTTGGAGATCTAAACTTCATCCCGATGATAGAGAAAGAGTTATTGATAAACTTGAAAAAGTATACTTAAGTGATGTGAATACTTGGTCAGATGAGTTTCGTTTTCTAAAAAAAGATGGAAATTATGGCTACTTTTTTGACCGTGCTGTTATAATCAGAGATGAATCAGGAAAGGCCGTACGTTATATTGGAAGTATGACTGAAATCACAGAATTACAAAATATAAAACAACAGCTTTTTAATAGTGAAGAAAAATACAGTAGTCTAGTAGAACAAGCATCTGATGCTATTTTTATTAATGATCTTTCAGGTAATTTACTCGAAGTAAATAAAAGTGCTTGCGATATGCTTGGATATACAAAAGAAGAGCTTTGCACAAAAAATCTAACGGATCTATATACAATTGATGAGCTTGCGAGCAGGCCTATTATGTACAATGAACTATTTAGTGGTGACCAAACATCTCTAGAGCGCCATATGATTCATAAAGATAGATCATTAATTCCTGTTGAAATTTCGGCAAAAATGCTAGTTGATAAACGTATTGTGGCAATAGTAAGAGATATAAGCAGGCGTAAGGCATCAGAAGATGAGTTTAAAAAAATGCATAAAAAATTGGAAGCAATTTTAGAAGCTATACCTGATTTATTGTTTGAAGTAGATATTAATGGCCTAATTTATAACTATCATTCTCGCCGCAATGATTTGTTGGCTTTGCCTCCAGACTTGTTTTTGAACAAAAGGTTTTCAGATGTATTACCTTCTGATGTTTCAAATATATGCCAAGAAGCAATTTTAGAAGCTGCAGAAAAAGGCTTTTCTACTGGTCGACAATATTCTTTACAGTTAGAAAACCGCATTCATTGGTTTGAACTGTCAATAGCTCCTATGCAAGAGGGAGAAGATGATGAAATACATTATATATGTTTGTCTAGAGATATTACAAATGCAAAACAATCGGATTACGCACATTTAAAAAGCGAGGAAAGGTACCGTGGTTTAATGAATAATCTTGATGCAGGAATTGTAGTTCATGCTCCTGACACCTCTATAATAGTCAACAATCAAAAAGCAGCAGAGTTATTAGGGTTAAATGATGGGAAAATGATCGGGAAAACAGATGCGGATACCGCTTGGGTGTTTTTTAGAGAAGATAAATCAATAATGGCAATTGAAGAATACCCTATAAACCAAATTATTTCCAATAAAAAATCACTTAAGAATTTCAGAATTGGAATAAATAATCCTAAAACCAAGGATGTTATTTGGCTTTTAGTTAATGGGTTTCCAGAGATTGATGCTAATGGAGAAATATTTGAAGTAGTAATTAGTTTTATCGATGTCACAGAACAAAAGGTGATGGAACTAGAATTAGTAAAAGCCAAAGAACAAGCTGAAACTGCTAATAGAGCAAAGACGGATTTTCTTGCCAACATGAGTCATGAAATTAGAACCCCATTAAATGGAATAATAGGTTTTACTCATTTGTTAATGAAAACAAATCTGGAAAAAAATCAATTAGAATATATGGGTACTGTTAGTGAATCAGCTACAACATTGATGCACATAGTAAATGATGTTTTGGATTTTTCTAAAATTGAATCGGGAAAGTTAGAATTAAGTATTGAAGAAGTAAACCTTTTTGAATTAATTAAACAAGTTGTTGATTTGTTTAAATATCAAGCTGTTCAAAAAGGTCTTAAATTGACTTTTACAATGGATAATAACGTTCCTGAATATGTTTTAGCCGACTCAATAAGATTAAAACAAATATTGGTAAATTTATTGAGTAACGCTTTGAAGTTTACTGATTTTGGAGAAATTAGATTAGATATAAGTGAGACAGGTACATTTAAAGATGATTATTTAGGTTTAAATTTTTCTGTAAAAGATACTGGAATTGGTATAAAGTTAAATAACAATGAAAAAATATTTAACTCCTTTGTACAAGAAGACAATTCAACGAGTAGGAAATTTGGAGGAACAGGTTTGGGGCTAGCTATTTCCAATAATTTATTAGCTCTAATGGACAGTAAATTACATTTGCAAAGTGAATATGGGGAAGGAAGTAATTTTTACTTTGATGTTAAATTAAAAAAAATCACTCCTACAATAGTTAACGTATTAGATTTTGGAAAATCTTCAATTGAGACGGAAAGTATACCTTCAGAAATTTTGAATAATAAGAGAGTGCTAATTGTTGAGGATAATAAAATCAATATGCTTTTGGCGAAAACATTGGTAAAAAGATTAATTACAAATTGTATTATTTTTGAAGCTAAGGATGGGAATGAGGGAGTTGAAATGTATGTGAAGGAGAAACCGGATGTTATATTAATGGATATTCAAATGCCAAATAAGAATGGATATGAAGCCGCTTATGAAATTAGAAAATTGGAAGGGGATACATCAAAAACACCAATAATTGCTGTTACTGCAGGTATTTTGACCGGAGAAAAAGAAAAATGTTTTGAATCAGGAATGGATGATTATCTCCCAAAACCGATCATTATTTCTGATTTAGAAAGCATGCTTTTAAAATGGTTAAATAAATAGGATTAATTCGCAATTACTATTAAGTCAATTGTGATTTCTAGTTTGTTTTTTTATAGCTCCAAACTGCAAATCCGTTAATAACAAAAGCATAAAAAGCAATTATAAAAAAAGGAGTGGAAATTTCGCTAAAAGTAGCTCCTTTGAGCATTACCATTCTAATAATCTCCACAAAGTAGCGTATTGGGTTGAATAGGGTGATTTGCTGTGCCCAGTTGGGCATGCTTTCAATTGGAGTGAATAATCCGCTCATCAAAATAAAAATAACCGTAAAAAACCAAGCGATGAACATGGCTTGTTGTTGGGTTTCGGTATAATTAGAAATAAACAAACCAATACCAAGAATAACTAATAAATAGACCGAAGTAAATAGGTAGATTAAGCCAATATTCCCTATTATAGGAATGTGAAATACTAATCTTGCTATGGTCAAGCCTACCGTTAAAATAAGTAATCCTAAAACCCAAAATGGAAACAGTTTTCCTATAATGAATTGGTGTTTTTTAATAGGCGTCACGTTGATTTGTTCCAAGGTTCCTATTTCTTTTTCACGAACAATATTCATGGCGGATAGGAAAAGTGTAAGCATCGTCACTAATAAAACTAAAATCCCCGGAACCATAAGAGTCTTGTAGTTTAAAGTATTATTAAACCAGAAAGAGGGAATTGTAATAATATTTTGAGGCTGTATGTAGGATCCCTCATTGTATTGATACAATTGGCTTTGTATTTTTTGATTGTAACTGGCTATAATTTGAGAGATATAGACATTTTCTACGCCGGCCGCAGCTCCATCTATGGCATTGATGCTAACTGAAAGTGTCGATATTTTGTCGGTTATTAAATTGCGTTCAAAATGATTTGGGATTTCTAAGATGACATCGACTTTACCTTTTTGCATTTGTAGATTGGCTTCCTTTTTTGAAGGATAATCAGCTACAACAATAAAATAATTTGAGGATTGAAATTTACTTATCAATTCTCGTGAAGCTCTAGAATGGTCACTGTCTACATAAGAAAATTTAATATTTTTTACTTCAAAACTAGCTGCATTGGATAAAATCAGCAACTGAATAAATGGCAAAATAAATATAATAGGCAACATGGCTTTATTTCTAAAGATTTGTCGGAACTCCTTTTGTATGATGAATAATATTGTTCTCATTTTTTATTTTTTAGCCCTGGTTGAAGTGGAAATCCTTTTCTCTCGTTTTTTTAAGAGAGAAAAGATTGAAGCGTAAAACAGGAAATATCTCCTAAAACTTATTCTAATCTTATTTTATATTTTTTAATGCTTAATGCAATGAAAAATACGGTCATTACTATTAAAATCAGTGTTTCTTTCCAGACGATAGCAATAGAAGCGCCTTTGAGCATTATTGCTTTTATAATAATGATAAACCACTTTGCAGGTATAATGTTACTGATGATTTGTAAGGGCAGAGGCATACTGGAAATAGGAAATATAAATCCAGATAATATAATTACAGGCAACATTAATCCCATCAATGAAAGCATCATGGCAGTTTGTTGTGAAGCAGAAATGGTTGAAATTAATATTCCTAATGAAAGTGCGGTGATAATGAATAAAATACTCTCTAGTGCCAATAGAAATAAGCTGCCTTGGAGTGGCATTCCAAATACGAAAATACCTAAGGTCAATATTACAATTGCGTTTACAATAGACAGGAAAATATAAGGAAATACTTTGCCAAGTATGACTTGTAAAGGATTTAGTGGCGAGACAAGGAGTACCTCCATTGTGCCTAATTCTTTTTCGCGAGTGATTGAAATGGAGGTCATCATTGCCGAAACCAGCATTAATATCACCGTCATTACCCCAGGAACAAAGGTGAAAACGCTCTTGAGTTCTGGATTGTAGTACAGTTGAGTTTGGGTTTGTATTTGATAAGCAGGTTGGTTTATTTTATTGATTTCTTGCAGGTAATTTTGCAAAATGGCATTGATATAATTGGTAATTGTATTGGCAATATTGGGATCAGTGGCATCCGTTATGACTTGTACTTTTGCTAATTTTTTGGTTTGTAAATCTTTAATAAAATGGTTTTGAAAAACCAAAACGGCTTTTACTTTTCCTTTTTTAAAGATGGATTCAATCTGAGTTTCACTACTAATTTCTTGTTCGATATGAAAGTAGGGAGAAGCACTGATTTTATTGATTATTTTTTGAGTTTCGGTATCTTTTGATTGATCCAGAATAGCAATATTGACATTATTGATTTCGTTAGTAATAGCAAAGCCAAACAGCATAATTTGGGCAATAGGCATCCCAAAAAGGATAAACATGGAGCGTTTATCTCTAAAAATATGGTAGAATTCTTTGGTTACAAAACCGATAAATCGTTTCATTTTTTTTGTTTTACTTTCTACTTCTCTTTACTCTTTACTCTTTGTTCTTATTCAATATTCCGCGCTAATTTTAAAAATACTTCATTCATAGAATCCACATTATACTGTTTTTTCAAATTTTTCGGGGTATCCAGCGCTTCGATTCTACCTTCCACCATGATAGAAACTCGGTCGCAATATTCGGCTTCATCCATATAATGTGTAGTTACAAAGAGGGTAGTTCCTTTGTGTGCTTCTGCGTAAATCATTTCCCAGAATTGCCTTCTAGTAATGGGATCCACACCGCCTGTAGGCTCGTCTAGAAATACAATTTTAGGTTCGTGCAATAAAGCGACTGAAAAAGCCAGTTTTTGTTTCCAGCCCAATGGCAGCGAACCAACCAGTTTATCAGCAACGGCTTCAAGTTGTAATTCTTGAATCAATTGATTTGTTTTTTCTTTGATTTGCGTTTTGTTCAATCCATAGATTCCACCAAAAAAAGTGATGTTTTCCTTTATGGTTAAATCATCATACATTGAAAATTTTTGACTCATATAACCAATACTTTTCTTCACCATTTCTGAATTGGTTTTGACATCATAACCGGCTACGATTGCTTCTCCTGAGCTGGGTTTTGAAATTCCTATAAGCATTTTCATGGCAGTGGTTTTACCCGCACCGTTTGCTCCTAGAAAACCAAAAATTTCTCCTTTATTCACTTCAAAAGTAATAGCGTTCACTGCGGTGAAAGCACCAAATTTTTTGCTGAGGTTTTTTACAGATATGATTTTTTCTTGGCTCAAAACTTATTGATTTAGGTTGGTTAAATCCATAAATACATCTTCGATTGTAGTTTTTGAAATTTTTATTACAATGTCTTGATGATGATTATTATGCAAATATTTTTCTAATTCCTGCGTATCGAAAAATTCGTTTTTATCAATGTAATGAATGTATTCCCCAAAGGCAAAAACACTGTATTGAGTTGAATAATTTTTTAGATCTTCGATAAGTTGGTAGGTGTTTTTTGCCTGAACAGCATATATTGTTTTTTCATAGTTGTCAATAATGTTTTGTGGACTGTCAATTTTTAAGATACTTCCTTTTTGGATCAATGCAATTCTATCGCACAAAGCCGCTTCGTCCATGTAGGGTGTAGAAACAAGAATGGTGATACCTTTTTGTTGTAATCGTTTCAACATTTCCCAAAACTCTTTTCTAGAAACGGGGTCTACACCAGTGGTAGGTTCGTCGAGAAATAATACTTTGGGTTTATGAATTAATGCGCAACATAAAGCCAATTTTTGTTTCATTCCGCCCGAAAGTTTTCCAGCGCGTCTGTTTTTAAATGGGGCAATCTGTACGTAAATCTCTTTGATGATATCGTAGTTTTCTTCAATTGTAGTACCAAATATGGTGGCAAAAAAGTTAAGATTTTCTTCTACAGTCAAATCTTGGTACAACGAGAATTTTCCAGGCATATATCCTACCACATTCCTTATGGATTTATAGTCATTAACAACGTCAAAACCAGCTACAGTAGCAGTGCCTTCATTGGCAAGTAGGAGTGTAGTGAGAATTCTAAACAAGGTTGTTTTTCCGGCGCCATCAGGTCCAATAAGTCCAAACAATTCCCCTGTCTTCACTTGAAAAGTAATGGAGTCCACCGCAACAGTTTTTTGGTAGGATTTTGAAATATTTTGAACTGAAATACTCACGTTACAAAGGTTTTAATTGGAAAATTGCTTTTACATTTTTACTACAAACTGTTAGGACTTATGGTGTGATCCACATTTCGGCAGGCATTCCTATTTTAAGACTACCATCATTGACTACAGTTACTTTTACAGCATAGACTAAGTTGACGCGTTCTTCTTTGGTTTGGATGATTTTTGGGGTAAATTCTGCCGAAGCTGATATCCAAGAAATGGTTCCGCTGTAATTTTTCATTGCTGATTCCGCATCAATTTTAACGGTCACTTTTTGACCAATTTTTATTTTTGGTAATTGGGTTTCACTTACATAAACGCGCAAAGTCATTTGGGATATATCGGCTATTTTGTATAAAGGTTTGCCAAATGACGTTATTTCATTTGGTTCCGCATATTTGGCCAGTACCGTTCCTTTTATTGGGTTGATAATTTTACTTTTAAGGATTTGGTCGTCGATTTTTTCAATTTGAACATCGATTGATTTGGCTTCATTTGTGATAGGTGCATTTTGTGTTCCTACACTTTTTATCTGCTCTTTTAAGACATTTACTTTCCCGTCAATCTCGTCTACTTGTCGTTTTGTGGCCGCATTTTCGGCATACATGTTTTCAATTCTTTTTTTCTCAATCAATGTCGTTTTTAATTGCTCTAGCAAAACTTGCTCTTGCGATAAAACATTTTTAGATTTTGAAACAATCGTATTTCTAGAGGCAATTAGTTGTTGCTTGTTCAAATACAATTGTATGGTGTCTACAAGGCCTATCTGGATGTTTGGTTCTAGGACAGCTCCTTCTTCTACATTTAGAAAGGTTAATTTTCCATTGGTTTCTGCTGAAATGGTCGTTTCGGTAGCTTCAAAGTTTCCGTATCCATCTGCTTTGTCATCACTGTTATTGCAAGAGAACAAAGAGCCGAAAATCAATAATGTTAGTATTTTTTTCATTTTAGTTTTGGATTGTGAATTGTAATTATGAATTGAATGTGCAAAGCGGATAATTCAAAATTTATAATTCATCATTTATAATTATATTTTAACCCTTTTATAACTTGATAATTTGCATTGAAGTGAAAAGTCATTTTCAAGTTATAATCCTTTTATAACTTGGTAATTTGCCTTGGCTAAAGCCAATTGAATTTGATGGAGTTTTTCATTTGTTTTGGCTTCAAATAAATTGGTTAGTTCGACTACATATTCGGATGCTGTGATGACTCCGTTTTTTAGTTGAGCATCTGATGATTTGACTACATATTCCCTCAGCTCAATTATCTCCCCATCGGTAGTAATGACTTCCTCTATTTTCTTGATTTCGTTTACCATTTCCTGCAATTGCAAATTGGTGTTGAGTTCAAAAGTTTCTTTTTCGGTCGTGACAATGGCTTCGGAGATAGATAATGCTTGCTGCTCTGTTTTGGTTTTATTCCAATCAAAAACATTCCAATTGGCTTTTACTCCCAAAACATAGAAAGGTTGAAATGAATTGTCAAGCATGTTAAGTCCTGGATTTCCATAACCAGCTTGTCCAAAAGCATTTACTTTGGGTAAATTGTTTTTTAAAAGTATATTTTTCGAAAGGTTGATTTGTTCGTTTTGTAAATCAAATAGTTTTAATTCAGGTCGATTATTTTGGGTGTCGAAAGTGCTAACTAAATTTGGTTTTAGCAAAGTCACTTTTTCATCTATAGTTGAATAAGTGAGTGTCGATAGGCTTTCGAGTGCTTTACTTTTGTCAAAGCGAATTTCAACAAGTTGCTGTTTAATCTTTAGTTTCTCTGCTTCTAACACTTTTTCGGATGCAGGAAGGATAGCACCAAACTTTACTCCTACTTTTATCTCCTTAATTTTCGAGTCTAATTGTTCGTTTTTGGATAGCAATAAGGCAGCACGTTCTTGCAATAATAAGGTAGAGAAATACAATTGATTGATTCTAGTTTTCAATTGGTATAAATTTACTTCAACTTGTTGTTGTTGGGTTTTGGTTTGTGCTTCTTTAATTTTGGTGTTGGCATCGATCAAACCTCCATTATACAATAATTGATTGATGTCTAGGGTCGCTTTGTATTGGTCTTTGTTGGGAGGATTTACAGTAACGTTTGGTAATTTAATGGGTAATTGTGTTACTGCAGATTGATAAGTAGCTTGTGCATTCAAATCCATTTTTGGAAGTTTTCCTGTATTGAGCACTTGAGTATCTAAATTGGATTTTTGTTGCAACAACTCATTTTGTTTGGCTAATGGGTAGTTTTTATTGGCCAAAGTGTAACAGTCTTCTAGTGACAACGTTTGTTGTGCAACAGAAAATAGAGGTATTGCAAATAGTAGGACTAGCAAGAGTTTTCTCATTTTTTTATAGAATTTATTATTTGTTCTGCTATACTGGTTTTTCTTTTTTCCATCATTTCATTGAATTCCTGATCAGTGATATGTAATATTCCTTTTACCATCATTTGTGCTGCAAATGGGAAAACCGTCATAGCGAATATGTCTAATACTAGTTGTTGGGGATCAACTGGTTTAATGATTCCATCGGCTATTTCTTTTTTGATTTGGGATATCAGGAGCGTAGGGTTTGGTGTATTTTTATTTTTAAGAAATGTTTTTACAAATTCAGGGTTGTTATTCATTTCCTGAATAATAAATGGAGGCAAAAAAGGGTTGAGTAGTACAAATGAAATATAACTGTGTGTGAACTGCGTGATTTTTTCAAAAACGGTTTCCTCGGAATTAAAAATAGCATTGATTTGTGGAGCCAATTGACTAAATGCATTCATGAATACAGCTTCAAAAAGCAGCTGCTTGTTTTTAAAACAATAATGTAGCATGGCTTTATTAATACCGGCTTCGTCTGCAATTTCTTGCATACGAGAACCAGCAAATCCCTTTTTTTGGAATACGATTCGGGCTGCATTAAATATTTTTTCTTCGGTGGTCATTTCGTTTTAACTTTTTGGTTTAACCACTTGGTTAACAAAGGTAGAAAAAAAAAGTAATCGCAATTACTTTTTTTCATTTTTAATAAACATATTAAATATTAATCCTCCCATCAAACTGCCATATAAAGTGGAATTGAGAGGTTTGGAGGTGATAGCGCAAGTCCCTGATGCGCAACCTATAAAAAAATAATATAAATAACCAGCTATGGCACCAATACCTATTCCTATCACAGTGAGAATGATTGCTTTTTTTGTCATTGATTGCTTTTTTCTAAAATGATTTTAATAATATCATTTTTTTGTAAAACACCTGATTGTCTCCATAATTGTTTTCCGTTTTGGAACAATATCATAGTAGGTACGCCACGTACTTGATATTGTGAGGCTACTTGCTGGTTTTTATCGACATCAATTTTAATAATTGAAATACGATCTCCTAAGTCGTCTTTTACCTCTTTTAGAATAGGACCTAGCATTTTGCAAGGCCCACACCAAGTGGCAAAAAAATCAATTAAAATTGGTTTTTCGGAATTTATAATTTTGTCAAAACTACTATTCATTTTTACTTTTTTTTAAGGGTGAAACTTCACATCCATTTAGACTACAACCTGTATTAAATGCAGCTTGAAATAAGAAAAAGAGAGCAATAAATCCAAATAAAATTTCGTGGTATTGAATTGCTTGCTGTACAAAGAAAAGACCAATTACGAGACGAATCCAGCGCATGGCATGCCAATTTGTATAGAGTAATTGTTTCATTTTTAAATTTTTATAATGCTGTATTTTTCATCATAAGAGACAATTTCTTGCAACTGAGAAACAGGTATTTCATTTTTACTTACGATCAAAACTTCAGCAAAATTAGTGCTCATACTTACGTTTTCGACTCCGTTTAAATCTTTGAATTGTGTTGTTACGGTATTCATGCAGCCACTGCACGTTATTCCTTTGAATTCATAGAGATTTACTTTTACTTTATTGTTTTTCTTGAATTCGATAAACAATTCTGAATTGGCTCTGGGAGCAATCGAATTTGGAGCAACGTCCATTTTTAAAAAGTCAAACGCATTTTTAAAAAGTAATTCGTATTCCTCTTTACTTCCACCAAAAGGAGGACTTACCTCAAATGTTCTATTGAATAATAATCCAGCTATGATGCCATTATGGGCCAAAAGCTGGTGCATTTTCCAAACGTATTTTTGGCGCATCGTTGGTGGTAAAGCACAAAAAAAGGTTTGTTCTAAAATTAAATCGTACGTTCCTTTATGTTCAAAAAAGTCACCTTGAATGATTTTTATATTTGAATTGTTTTCAAATTTTTGTTTTAACTCCTGTACTAATGTTGGTGCTATATCAATGACAGTAATATTGGTAAAACCGGCTTGCAATAGGTATTCTGCTTCATATGTGTTCCCGCAACCAGGAATTAATATACTACTATTTTTATTTTCTAAAGTGTCAACATACTCCTTAATTGGAGGAGACACTTGTCCTAAATCCCAACCCGTAGTTTTGGCTTTGTATTGTGCATCCCAATAGTCTTGATCTAGTGGTCTATCACAAGATACTACACAACAAGAATCGGTACTTTTGGATGTGTTTTTTATTGTATTCAAAATTGATTGGTTTTATTTATTGCTTATTTTCTCTTGTATTAATTCCAAACGGGGTATATAAGGGACAAAAGCTAACAAAGCTGGTAATTAAAAAGATAACGGCAAATGCGCCTAAAACTAATGCTAGTGTACCGCTAATTACATTGGTGAAATATAAAATTGCAATTACAGCCGCTATAATTCCTCTAATTATTTTATCGATTTGACCCATATTTTTTTTCATGATATCCTATATTAATTAGTTAAAAAATGCATTCGTTATCTATAAAATTACAATATAAATATTTGATAATCAATATAATTGAAATAAATTATAAGGTTTTACTTTGACAAACAAAATTTGTTTTTGGTGTATTTGTTTTTGCAATCGCATTAAATCCGCCTTCAATTTCACAGAAATTTCTAAACCCTCTTGCTTGTAAAATGGAAGCTGCAATCATAGAACGGTATCCACCAGCACAATGAAGGAAAAAAGGTTCTTTAGGATCAATATCTTTCACCCAATCATTGATGTTTACTAATGGCTTGCTATAGGATTCGTCAACATGTTCCGCAGCATACTCGCTGTCTTTTCGAATATCAATTACCTTGCTTTCGCCAATTTTTACTTTTTTGGCAAATTCATCTGCTGTGATTCTATTGACAGTATCAATTTCTTTTCCTGCTTTTGCCCAAGCTTCAAAACCACCATCTAAATGACCAATTAAATTATCAAAACCAACACGGCTTAAACGAGTCACTGATTCTTCTTCTTGTCCAATTTCGGTAACTAGAATTATAGGTTGTTTTACATCAGCAATTAGCGCGCCTACCCAAGGTGCAAAATCACCTTCGATGCCAATGTTTATAGATTGCGGAATAAATCCTTTTGCAAAAACGCCATTTTTTCTAGTATCTAGAATTAGGGCACCAGTATCTTCGGCAACAGCCTCAAAATCGATAACTTTGATGGCTCTCATACCATTGTTTAAAACGGTTTCAAAGCTTTCATATCCTTGTTTATTCATGGCTACATTCATCCCAAAATAGGCTGGAGGAGGCAGCAAACCGTCAGTCACTTCTTTGATGAATTCTGCTTCGGTCATATTTGCTCGTAAAGCGTAATTGGTTTCTTTTTGGTTACCAATCGTACCTACCGTTTCCTTACTCATGTTTTTCCCGCAAGCACTACCTGCACCATGTGCTGGATAAACAATAACATCATCAGGTAAAGTCATCACTTTGTCTCTCAAGGAATGATATAATGTTGCAGCCAATTGTTCTTGCGTCATATGAGCCGCTTTTTGGGCTAAATCTGGTCGTCCCACATCACCAATAAATAAGGTGTCACCAGAGAAAATAGCGTGTTCTTTTCCGTTTTCATCTAGCAATAAATAAGTTGTACTTTCCATGGTATGTCCAGGAGTGTGTAATGCTTTTATTTTGACAGCTCCCAATTCGAAAATTTGCCCATCAGTAGCTATAATTGCTTTAAATTCAGGTTTTGCTGTAGGTCCGTAAACAATAGGTGCTTCTGTTTTTTTACTTAAATCAACATGTCCTGAAACAAAATCAGCGTGAAAATGGGTTTCAAAAATATATTTCAATTTTACATTATCTCGTTCTAGGCGATCCAAATAAGGTTGTACCTCACGAAGAGGGTCAATTATAGCGGCTTCTCCATTTGAAGTTATATAATAAGCACCTTGTGCTAAACATCCTGTATATATTTGTTCTATTTGCATGATATATTTTTTTTAATCTATTACAAAGATAATTCTTGTATTTGTATTTAAACGTGACTAATGTTACATAAAGTAATTTAAAATTAGAAATAAATAATTTTACCATAAAACGTAACAAATAGCGGATGAGAAAGTAATATTATGTTGGGCTGCTACGGTTTTAATTGGTTAAATTTGCGAGTATTTTACAACATAAACATCAGTATGGAAGAAATGCTTTTTTACGATCGAATGCAATTTGCATTTACGATTACCTTTCACTATCTCTTTCCCCAATTAACGATGGGACTTTCCTTAATCATTGTTTATTTTAAATGGAAATTTCTACGAACGAATGAGGAACATTACAATAAAGCCACTCATTTTTGGATGAAAATATTTGCTCTTAATTTTGCTATGGGAGTCGTTACAGGGATTCCAATGGAATTTCAATTTGGTACAAACTGGGCTAAATTCTCTGAATTGACAGGGGGGATTATTGGACAAACATTGGCAATGGAGGGAATGTTTTCCTTCTTTTTAGAATCATCATTTTTAGGGATGTTTCTTTTTGGCGAAAAAATATTAGGACACAAATGGCATTTTGTCACTGGATTGCTTATTTGTTTAGGATCATGGGCCAGTGGCTTTTTAATAATTGCTACCCATTCTTGGATGCAAAATCCAGTGGGTTACGAGATCTTGGCTAATGGTAAATTTGTACTTAATAATTTTGGTGCTTTATTTACAAACCCTTGGATTTGGCCTTCTTATTTGCACAATCAAGCGGCTTCCATGGTTACAAGTTCTTTTGTAGTTTCTAGTATTGGCGCTTTTTATATTTTAAGTAAAAGGAGTGAATTTTACGGAAAATTATTTTTGAAAACAGGAATTATTTTTGGGTTGATTTCTAGTATAGTAGTTGCTGTTCCTACAGGGGATTTATTAGCAAAAAATGTAGTGAAATACCAGCCTGTAACTTTTGCTGCAATGGAAGGGATTTTTCATACAGAGAAAAAAGGAGCTGAGATTGTTTTAATTGGGCAGCCTGATGTAAAAGATAAAAAATTAGATAACAAGATTGCAGTACCTAATGTTTTAAGCTTTTTGACTTACGGTAGTTGGAATACAGAGGTAAAAGGATTGGATCAGTTTGATGAAAAAACACATCCTACTAATATTTCTGGACTTTATTATGCCTATCATATTATGGTAGGTTTGGGTACCGTTTTTATAGGTTTAATGGCAGCTGCAGTTTTTCAATTATTTAGAAAAAAACTTTTTGTAACCCACTGGATTTTATGGTCGTTGCTTTTTATGTTGCCCTTCCCTTATATTGCTAACACAACGGGATGGTACACAGCTGAATTAGGAAGACAGCCTTGGTTAGTATATAATTTATTACGCACAACAGCAGGAGCATCGCCTACGGTTTCTTCAGGAAATACGTTGTTTACCCTACTTGGCTTCGTAGGTTTATATTTACTTTTGGGTTTACTATTCTTATTATTAGTGGGGAAAATTATTAAAAACGGTCCAGAAACAAAAAAAATATAAGCTATGGAATTCTTTTGGTATGTGGTTTTAATGGGAATATTGGCGGTGTATATTGTCTTGGACGGTTATGATTTTGGGGCTGGAATTATTCATTTGTTTTTTGCAAAAACAGAAAAAGACAAAAAAGCCATTACCAATGCGATTGGTCCGTTTTGGGATGCAAATGAGGTTTGGTTAATTGCAGCTGGAGGCGTTTTGTTTTTTGCTTTTCCTACGCTTTATGCGTCCTCTTTTAGTGGTTTTTATTTGCCATTGATGATGATTTTATGGTTGCTTATTTTTAGAGCAATTGGTTTAGAATTGCGTGGGCAAATTCATCATCCTATGTGGGAGGTAGTTTGGGATAAAGCCTTTGGTATTGCTAGTTTGTTATTGGCATTATTTTTTGGTGTAGCATTGGGTAATATAGTACGTGGGGTGAATTTAGGAATGGTAGAAAATGGTGTGTCTACGCAGGAAGCTCATTTTTTCTTTTTGCCATTATGGAATCCTACTTTTAGTCCAAAAGCAGATCAACTGGGAATTATAGATTGGTTTACTTTGTTTCTAGGCGTGGTAAGTGTAGTTGCTTTGATGATACATGGAGCCAATTGGATTATTTACAAAACCAATTCCGATTTGAATCCAAAGTTAAAACAACTGGTATTCAAGCTTAATTTTGTTCTACTAGTTTTGGTGATTGTTTCACTACTTATTTGGCATAATATAGAGCAAAAACCATTTCATAACTTCATAGACAATCCAGTACTTTGGGTATTTCCTACTCTTACTTTTATTGGAATTTTTGGTTTGTTTAAGGTAAGATCATTTGAAAAGGAGGGACTTGGATTTCTTTTTTCATCGCTGTTTCTTGTAGGCGGATTTACGTCTACGACTGCTTCCATTTTTCCAAATGTTTTGCCCTCTACAAATAATTTAAATCCATCATTAACCATCTACAATGTGGCTGCAGATGATTACGGATTATCAGTGGGAGTGTATTGGTTTGTTGTAGCCCTGATATTAGTGATTGCTTATTTCGTTATCCAATATAAAGTGTTCAGCGGTAAAATGGATGATATTGGCTATGGAGAGCATTAATAAAATGGAATGTTTTAAATATAAAAACGCCCTTGTAAAATGAATTACAAGGGCATTTTTCTTTATGAATAGAATTAAGCGGTTCCTTTTAGAATTTTATTCCAATAGAGCCAAGGCAATATTTTTGTTTTAAGTTTCCACATCGTCCAGCGTGGTACTGCTTGGTCAAATGGGAAAGTCATTTTAGGTTTATTGTCATAATCAAATTCGGCAAGCATCAATTTTCCATATTGTGTAGGAATTGGGCAAGCACTATATCCATCATATTTGGCAACTAATGTAGTATTGTTTAATAGTGATAATACATTGGCAACAACCACCGGCGCTTGTTTTCGAATAGCAGCACCTGTTTTACTACAAGGCGCATTTGTACAATCACCTAGGGCAAAAACATTGGGAAATCGAGAATGTTGAAGGGTGTATTTATCTACTTCTACAAATCCCAACGGATTTTTCGCATCGGCAAGAGGACTTTTTTTAATAAAATCAGGAGCCGATTGTGGTGGTACAGCATGACAAAAATCAAATTTTAGTGTGATTTTTTTAGTTTCGGCACTTGCATCAAATGGTATAATAGAATAACAAGAAGCGTCCAAAGTAGAGAGATTTTGCTTGATGGTATCATCAGTTGCTTTTGTTTCAAATTCTACCGTTTTAGTTTCTCCATTAACCGCAGTAACATTGGCTCCAAAATGAGTTTGAATTTTATATTTTTTTAGCGTTTTTACTAATGTTTTTGCATACTCAGGTACGCCAAAAATACTTGCGCCACCAGAAATATAATGAACATCACATTTATCTAAAATACCTTTCTTATACCAATAATCGCAGGCTAAATACATGATTTTATGCGGGGCTCCACCACACTTTATTGGAGTTGAAGGATTCGTAAATACCGCAGTTCCTCCTTTGAAATTTTCGATAAATTTCCAAGTTTTAGGAGCAAATTCAAATGAATAATTACTGCTTATGCTGTTCTTGCCCAAAGTTTCTTTTAGGCCTTTTATTTTATTCCAGTCCAATTGAATTCCGGGGCTAACAATTAGAAAATCATAACTTATTTCTTTACCGCTTTTACAAATTACTTTATTTTCAGTTGGTAAAAATTCAGTTACAGCATCTATGATCCAGGTACTGTTTTTTGGAATATAATCTTTTTCTTGACGCACCGTTTTTTCAACATCATATATTCCTGCACCTACAAGTGTCCAAGCAGGTTGATAATAATGTTTTTCAGAAGGTTCTATAATTCCGATATTTGAGTCGCTTTTTTTACGAATTAATTGGGCTGCAACTGAGAGTCCTGCATTACCACCGCCGATTATTAGTATTTGAAAATGTTCTTTCATGATTGAATAGTATTATGGTTTGAACAATATTACAGTGATACATTTTGATACACAGTGACTTATGTTACATAAGTGTTATTTGAATAAAATTTCTTTGGTAATTATATAAATTCCCATTACTAATACAAACCATCCAAAAGCAGGTTTTAATTTAGCCCCATCAATTTTTTTAGATAATTGTGTTCCAATAAAAAGCCCAATAATGGCCATTATGGAAATAATAAAAAGTAATTTATATTCAAGTTCAACTCCTCCTAATAAATCACCACCAAAACCAATTAGAGAATTGATAAATATGATAAAAAGCGAAGTTCCTACGGCCTGTTTCATGGGTAGGTTAGCAAAGAATAATAAAGCTGGAATAATTAAAAAACCTCCTCCAGCACCTAAAAATCCAATAATTAATCCAACAAAGAATCCAATTATTGCTAGCATTTTAAAGTTGATTTCAACTACTTCTTTTAACTTTTTAGCTTTTTTTATCATTGAAATAGATGTTGCAATCATAAGAAAAGCAAACACCACCATGATTAATAAATTCTTTGTAACATCAAAATTATCAATTGAAAATAGGGTGTCAGGAATTAAGGGAAGAATAATTTTCCTAACAATAAGTAATGAAAGAATAGAAGGTATTGCAAATACTAAAGCGGATTTGATTTTTAAATTTCCTAATTTATAATGACTGTAAGAACCAAACATTGATGTAATACCTACAATAAATAAGGAATAACTAGTTGCTTGTTCAGGATGTACCTTAAAAAGATATACTAAAATAGGCACAGCAAGTATAGATCCACCACCACCTATTAATCCTAAAGAAAGGCCAATTATTATTGAAGCTAAATATCCAATTATTTCCATCTATGAATTTTTATTGCAAAGGTGGTTTGTATTTTTATTGTGAACAGTAACATTTATCACATTGAGTGATTTTTTTAGGTTAAAAGTTCAATATGATTACGATGTAATTTTACCAATCCTCTTTGCTCCATTTTTTTGAGCAAACGTGAAATAACTTCTCTTGAAGTATTAAGTTCAGTTCCAATTTCTTGATGTGATAATTTTAAATCTTTACAGCCACATGCATCAGCATGTCTTTTTAAATAAAACTCTAAACGTTCATCCATCGCTCTAAAAGCAATACTGTCAACTACTTCTAATACTTCTTCAAATCTTGTGCGATAGGTAAAAATAACAAACTCATACCAGCTACGGTGTTCCATCATCCATTTCTCCATTAGTGCAAGCGGTATCATAATCAGTTCAACATCTTCAATCGCTTTAGCCATGATCTGGCTGGTTTGACTTTTGGTGGCACATATCATAGATACAGCGCAAGCTTGGCCAGGTTGCAAATAATACATGAAAAATTCCCCGCCATTTTCTCCCTCACGATAAATCTTAATTTGTCCTTTAGTTAGTAAAATAGTATTATTAATATATTGTCCTGTTCGCATGATGACGTCTCCTGCCTTATAGGACTGATGTATGGCATTCTTCTCAATTTCTTGAATTAATTCATTAGAAAAAGAAGGAAAAGTGTTTTTTAAAGAATCGTGCATTTTGTAGTTGTTTTATGAATCGGCTTGAATTGACTATTGTAAAAGTACATTAAAAAATGAACATGAATAGAGAAGGCTTTTAGAGGATTGTTTTTTTTGTTTTTTAAAATTTGCTGTTGCAGTTTTTTCAATTTACCCATAGATTTACTAGGCTTTTTTTTGAAAATAAATAGTAATTTACGTAAATGTCTGATTATTAAATAGTCGCGAAAACGTTTTCTATGAATTATTATTTAATTCACATTTTGTTAGTTTTTAGTTAGCAAAAAACATTGTATTTTTACAAAAAAGAGCAACATGAATTTAACACAACAAGATTGGATTTCTCAACTTGAAGGGGATGAAAATGCAGTGATACTAGACGTAAGAACTGAGGATGAATGTAATGATGGTATAATAGAAAATGCCATAAATATTGACATCCATCAAGGTCAAGCTTTTATTAATGACATTGAAGCATTAGATAAAAGTAAAAACTATTATGTTTATTGTCGTTCTGGAGCAAGAAGTGCAAAAGCCTGCGAGATTATGAATGAATTAGGTATTGAAAATGCCTATAATTTAACAGGAGGAATATTGGCATGGAACGGAGATATCGTTTCGCCATAATTTTAGAGAGGCTTTGGCCTCTTTTTTAATTATTACTAATAAAAACCAAAAAAATGAATTTTATACCAGAAGAATTTCAGATTAAAGAGCTTCTTAATCAAGATACATATCTAGTAAATGGAGAATTGAAAAATTGGGAAGGTCAAACTTCTCCAGTATTTTCAACTATTTCATCCACTGAAGAATATGCGCCAACTATATTAGGGTCAATTCCATTTATGGGAGAAAAAGAAGGATTGGAAGCTGTTGATGCTGCCGATGCCGCCTACAATAACGGTCAAGGATTATGGCCTACAATGAAAGTTTCAGATCGAATTAAATGTATGACTCGTTTTGTAACTCAAATGGAAACTACCCGTGAAGCGGTTGTGAAATATTTGATGTGGGAAATAGGAAAAACGCTTGGTGACTCTCAAAAAGAGTTTGATAGAACTGTAGAGTACATTTATGATACTATAGAAGACTATAAACAATTAGATAGGAATAGTGCTCGTTTTACTAAAAGTCAAGGAGTAAATGCCATGGTACGCCGTGGACCACTTGGAGTAGTTTTGTGTCTTGGGCCTTATAATTATCCTTTAAACGAAACTTTTTCATTGCTTATCCCTGCTTTAATTATGGGAAATACAGTAGTATTTAAACCTGCAAAACATGGAGTTCTATTAATTTCTCCTTTGTTGGAAGCATTTAGAAATAGCTTTCCAGCTGGTGTAATTAATATTGTTTATGGTAGAGGTCGTGAAGTGGCTTCTCCAATTATGAAATCGGGAAAAGTGGCTGTGTTGGCTTTGATAGGGAATAGTAAATCGGCCATTGCTTTACAGGATCAACATCCTAATAAGAACAGACTACGTTTAATCTTAGGCTTGGAAGCCAAAAATCCAGCGATCATTTTACCAGATGCCGATTTAGATTTGGCAATCCAAGAATGCATTGCGGGATCATTGTCATTTAATGGACAACGTTGTACAGCTTTGAAAATTTTATATGTTCATGAAGCTATTGCTGATGAATTTAATAAACGTTTTTCTGCTAAAGTGGATGCAATTCCATTTGGTAACCCATGGGAAAAAGGGGTTTCATTAACTCCATTACCAGAAAAAGAAAAGCCAGCATACATTCAGGAATTAATTGATGATGCAACTAGTAAAGGAGCAAAAGTGATTAACGCAAAAGGGGGAGAACATGCTCCAAATTATATTTTTCCTGCTGTTCTGTTTCCAATAAATAAGGACATGCGTGTGTATCACGAAGAACAATTTGGCCCAGTAGTGCCTATTTTAACCTTCAAAGACATTCAAGAACCATTAAACGATATGGCAGAGTCTAATTATGGACAACAAGTAAGTTTGTTTGGGAAAGACATTAAAACACTAGCTCCACTAATCGATACTTTAGTCAATTTAGTGTGTCGTGTCAATTTAAACAGTTCTTGTCAAAGAGGACCGGATATTTACCCTTTTACAGGACGAAAAGACTCGGCTGTAGGAACATTGAGTATTCATGATGCTTTACGTTCTTTCTCGATTAGAACCTTTGTTGCTTCAAAAGACAATGAGTATAACAACGAAATATTACAAGCGTTATTAAATAGTGATCAATCTAATTTTATCACTACCGATTATATTTTATAAATCATTCAGTGCCCATTATAGCCGCCTAATTTTTATGATTAGGCGGTTTTTTTATGGTATAAATTCTCCTAAATAAATTCTTTTTTATTTTCAATTATTTTGTGTTACAATCTTGAAGGTATTGCTACTAATGGTACATTAGTATTTATTTTTAAAAAATTATTTATGAAAGAAAAATCAATTTTATTACTACTGTTTACAATTGCATTTTTTGCACAAAATAGTTCAGCTCAGGAGCTCTACACTCCGCGAAATATAAAAGAAGCTTATGCTAAGGGAACTCGTTCCAAAATCGGAAAACCAGGAGATAATTACTGGCAAAACCGCGGAAAATATACTATGGAAATTAGTGTAGATCCTACTTCTAAAATGGTTCATGGTACAGAAAGTATAGTTTATGAAAACAACAGTAAGGATACTTTGAAAACCCTAGTGATTCGTTTTGTGAATAACTTGCATAAGCCTACTGCTCCTAGAGGAGGTGAGGTAAGTCCTGACTTTTTATCAGCGGGATTAACTATCACTTCTTTTAAAATAGATGGCGAAGTCTACAATGAAAACGCAAAAAATTGGGGTACAGTTGGGAACGTTAAACTTAAAAAAGGATTAGCACCAAATAGTAAAGCTACGTTAGATATTGATTGGAATTATCCTTTGTCTAAAGAAAGTGGGCGTGAAGGTCAAATTGATGAAACTACATTTTATGTAGCTTATAGTTATCCTAGAGTATCTGTTTATGATGATTACAATGGTTGGGATAGATTACCACATACAGACGGTCAAGAATTTTATAATGACTTTAATGACTACAGTTTTTCGATCAAAGCGCCCAAAAACTACGTTGTTTATGCTACAGGCGATCTATTAAATCCTGAAGAGGTGTTACAACCTAAATTTTCATCCCGTTTAAAAGAATCGTATACTTCGGATGCAGTTATTCATATTGCAAACGAACAGGAAATGAAAGAAGGAAAAGTTACTTTACAAAATGATTGGAATACTTGGAAGTTTGAAGCCAATGCTATTTCGGATGTGTGTTTTGGTTTAAGTAATCATTATCTATGGGATGCGGGAAGTGTAATTGTAGATAATAAGACCAAACGTCGTGTGAGCACACAAGCAGCTTATGATGTGAAAGGAACCGATTTTATAAACTCAGTAAAAAACACCAATTATGCTTTGGGATGGTTTTCTAATAACTGGCCTGGGGTACCTTATCCGTTTTCAAAAATGACTGCTTTTCAAGGATTTGCTGATATGGAATATCCAATGATGGTCAATGATTCTCAAACTGGAGATCCTGTTTTTGCACAATTAGTACAAGATCACGAAATAGCGCATACTTATTTTCCTTTTTATATGGGAATTAATGAAACTCGTTATGCTTTCATGGATGAAGGTTGGGCTACAACATTAGAATATTTGATAGGAATTTCAGAACATGGCAAAGAAGCGGCTGATAAATTTTATAAACAGTTTAGGGTCAATCGCTACATAAATGATAAATCAGCCGAAGAAGATCAACCTATAATTTCTATGTCATCACAGCTATCAGGAGCAGGTTATGGAAATAATTCATACGGAAAGGCATCACTTTCTTACCTAGCTTTGAAAGATTTATTAGGTGATGAATTATTTAAAAAAGTGCTACATGCTTATATGGAAGATTGGCATGGGAAACATCCTATTCCATGGGATTATTTCAACTCAGTGAATACGAACTCAGGTAAAGATCTAAATTGGTTTTTTAATAACTGGTTTTTTACTAATAATTATATTGATCTTGCTATTGCAAATGTGAATACCACAAAACAGTCAGTTGAAATAAAAAATGAAGGTGGATTTGCAATTCCGTTTGATGTAGTAATTAGTTATACTGATGGAACCAAAGAAACGATACATGAGACGCCAGCTATTTGGGAAGCAAATCAAAAAATGACAACGATTAACCTAAAAGGCTCAAAGAAAATAAAGGCAATAACAATTGATGGGGGACTTTTTATGGATGCTACACCTTCAGATAATTGTTGGGCCTCTAAATAATTTAAATTCATTAGAATATAATTGTTCCTTATATTTTAAAAAAGGGAATAAGAGTAAACAAAGAAACCGATTCGTTTTAAAAAGCGAACCGGTTTCTTAGTTTAAATGTATGGAGAAGTTTTTTTGAAAATAGTAATCTATACGCTTTATATGTGACAATTACCTATCAAAATTTTAGTTGGGTACGTTTTTTACTACACAGTTTTTTGAATTTATTAAAAATATAAATGTCTGATTATCAGTATTTTTCATTATATTTATATAATAAACAACTAAAATATATAGTACTATGGAACACATTAAAAAGTTTTTGAAACCCGTTTTATTATTAGTTTTGATGGTTACAGTTTTCTCTTGTAAAAACAATAAAACGGAAAAAGTAGAGGAGCCCAAAAAAATGGAAGAACCTGTTACACCGGCAATTCCAGTATTCACCCCTTTTGATGTAATTGTAATAAAGCACAAAGTAGCCAATTATGATAAGTGGTTATTAGCCTATAATGCTCATGACTCCATCAGACAAAGTTATGGAATAACCCATTTTGTGATAGGAAGAGGTATGGATAATGAAAATATGGTTATTGTCATTGATAAAATGAATGACATAAAAAAAGCAAAGGAATTTAGTACACTGCCAAGTCTTAAGGATGCGATGAAAAAAGCGGGTGTAATGGGTGTTCCTACATTTTCTTTTTACAATGTAATACGGAATGATGATTCAAAAATAAACATCAAGGATCGACTAATGGTCACCCATAAAGTGAAAGATTTTGATGCATGGCTCAAAGTGTATGATGCCGAAGGGACAGCAAAAAGAATGGAAGAAGGGCTTATAGATAGAGGAATGGCTCGTAGTGTTGATGATCCTAATATGGTAACCTTAGTTTTTGCAATTTCTGATTTGAAAAAAGCTAAGGCAGCAATAACTTCTGAGTCTAAGAAAAAAATCATGATGGAAGCGGGAGTAGTAGGAGCTCCAGAAATATTTTACTATAAATTAGTTGAATAATTAATGGCGAAAATTTTCAAGAATCCGTCTTGTTTATTTTAATGAGACGGTTTTTTTATGTTTTTAAAATATTAAGAACAGATAATTACAATTATTAATTTTTGAAATAGATCAATATTAAAAGTATATTTTGGTTAAAAAAAGGGTTTAAAAAGATTATTTAGACACAATATAAAAACGGTAAATTGCTTCAACCTTAAAAAAAAGACTACTTGATAAATTTGAGTTTATTTGAGTTCTATTATCTCCAAATCGCACGGAAGAAATTCCTAAATCCATTTTTTGATCTGTTGGATAAACTTCATAATTATTGGTTGATAATCCTAGTTTAAGACGTAATAATAAATTTTTATTTAACGAGTTGTTTTGGAAATAAGATGAAAATTCTAAAGAGTTGTTTTGTGCATAATTTGGATTTAGTTTCTCTTTCGAAAGTCTAAAACTTTCAGAATTACCAAAATAATCAATTCCTAATTTTGTGTTTTTAGCAATGTTATAATTCACATCAAAATCACCAGGGAAAGATACGTTTAATTCAAAAAGGGAATTAGGACTTTTATAATAGATTCCAATTAAAGGGGAAAAATACAATCCAAATGCTTCTTTACTACTATATAAACCAAAACGATAATTAAGAGTATTACTTTTCTTATATTTAAATACCACTGCACCTCCAAGATAAAAATCATTTTTATCTATGTTAGTATAATCTGAGGCTAATTTTGGAAGAAATACATAAGTAGTACTCCAATGTTCAGAATATTTTACTTTCATTCCTAATTTTAATCGGGTAGTATATAAATGATTATATTCTGTATTTGGAAATAGTTGTAAGGATTGTTTATTAAAGTCGGCTCCTGTAATAACTGCATATTTATCGTTTAGAACTAAAGGAAATAATGTACTAGCTCTAAAGGTTGAAATAGTTGTGTTTTCGGAACTATTTTCAAAAGAAGTGTTTCCAGATTCTCCATAATTGACATTTATCAAATCGACATATTCTTGAGAATTACTTAAGAGAGGAAGTATTAAAAATAACAGGGTTAGTAATTTTATTTTCATTCTCTAAATATAGTATTTTTTTTATTTTTATTTTATAACTCCTTTATTTTAAATTAATTGAGTAATTTAGAGTAAAATAGGAATAGCTTTGAAAGGTTAGAATTTATTATAGTAATAACTCAAAAGGGTAACAGTATCAAAAAGAAAATTAAAATAGTAAATAAAAACCTCCACGAAAGATTACATCGTGAGCCTTATTATACTCATCCTAAACTGAAGTTTATTCCTAATATTGTTATTAATCTTTTTAGTTTTATCCTGGCATTTGCGGTTGTGGCAAGTTTATTATTTTTACTGTTGCGTTACTTGATCAATAAATTTTATCACTTAACTTGATGTAAACTTGAGATCCATATAATGGAACTATTTATAATTTCAATCAATTTTAGGAGTTGTTTTTTTTGAAGTAATTGTTGATCCAACGGAAGCTATTACAACAAAAATTACGGCCAAAACTTCATTAAAAGTGAGGTGCTCTTGTAAAAATATAAGTGCACAAATAGAGGCTGCTGCAGGTTCTAGACTCATTAATATACTAAATGTTCTGGCAGGAAGTTGACCAAGAGCTTTCATCTCCAATGTAAAAGGAATTGCACTTGACAAAAGAGCTAATGCTATCCCTAAATAAAGGAAAGTAGGAGTGAGACTATTTAAGCCGTTTCCTAAAATTCCAAAAGGAACTATTAATATCGAAGCAAATAGCATTCCTGTGGCTACAGCTTCTCCACCTTTCATTATTTTCGAAATTTTTCCACCCAAAACGATATAAGCTGCCCAAAGAGCACCAGCCAATAGCGCAAAGAGTACACCTAAAAGATCAATTCCATTATCAGACCAAGGTGCTATTAAAACAATTCCTGCGGCAGCAAGTAGAACCCATAAATAATCTAATAATCGCTTTGAACCCATTACTGCGACTACTAAAGGGCCAATAAACTCTAGTGTTACTGCAAGTCCAATTGGGATTCTCTCAATAGCGAGATAAAAGATTAAATTCATGGCACCCAATGACAAACCATATGGAATTACAATTTTCCATTGATTGGGAGTGATTTTGAATAAATTGGGTCTGTAAACAGCAAAAAGAATGATTGCTGATATACCAATTCTTAACGAAGCAGTGCCTGCGGCACCGATAGAAGGGAAAAGAGTTTTTGCTATTGCAGCACCAGACTGAACACTTATTATAGCGAAAAGAACAGCTGGAATTGGAGGAATATTGAGTAATTTATTTTTCACTTTTTGATTGTAGATTTAGGTGCGTAAAACTACAAAATTTATGCATCAAATGATTTTGTAATTGTATACTAAATGTGGTTAAACTGTTAGGCAGTTTTAATTACTTTTGAAATAAAAAAAAGAATGGGATTTAAACATTTATTTAAAGCAAAAGTAACATGGTCTTCGATTTTAAATCGGGAAATTTCGATAGTCAAGACGTACAGTAAAAGTCATACTATCGCAATTGAAGGTAAGCCTATTTTAAGTGTTTCAGCTGCCAAAGCTTTTAAAGGAGATCCAACTTTGTATAATCCCGAAGACTTGTTATTAAGTAGTATAATTTCGTGCCATATGATGTCGTATTTGTACGTTTGTGGGAAAGAAGGAATAGAAGTTATTTCCTATACAGATGCTGCTGAGGCAACACTTGAAGTTACTGAAGACGGTAGTGGTCGTTTTATTGAAGTTCGTCTTTATCCTAAAGTTGCTATTAGGCAACCAGAAAAGATTGCGGAAGCATTAACTTTACATAAAAAAGCCAACGAATTATGTTTCATTGCGAACTCTTGTAACTTTCCTATTGTCCATTTTCCTAGTTGTGAAATAGAATAAATAAAAAAAAACCTTGTAAATAATTGATTTACAAGGTTTTTTGTGGAGTCGCCGAGAATCGAACTCGGGTCCAAACAAGCAACTAAGAAGCTTTCTACACGCTTATTTCCTGATTGAATTTTCGATTATGTGATTGGCCAGAAACAGCCGCACATAACTTATCTTCTTTAGTTCGAAATCCACCCGAAGCTTATGGAAATCTAGGTTTAAATTTACGATTCACCTTGATCGACCGCTATAAACCAAAGCTTTCGAGGTAAATCCTGCTTTCCTATCTTATAGGAACTAGGCTAATCTTACTATGATTCAGATTATGCAGCAAGAGCGTAGTTTCCTTCGCCGTGTAAGTGTTTTGAAACCTTTTATTAACGAGAATTGTCCCAGTTCTCGACGTGCTTACTTGTCAATTCGACTTGCTGTCAAAACCAGTCGACCCCTTTTTATTTTACCATCGCTGATAATTTTGAGTTTGCAAATGTATTCTTTTCTAGTTGAAATTACATTTTAAACACTCTTTTTATTCTACAAATATCATTCCTCTTTTCCATCATCATCCAGTTTGAATGGATAATCTCCAAAAAGTGCAGCTAAATTCCGAACCTTATAGGTACTTCGATTGAATTTATTTGACAAAGCAATAATTGTAACCTTTTCTTCTGGTAAAGTAATATAAGCAGAAGTATTACCATGCCACCAGCCATTATGAAAATAGAAATTTTGTCCTGTAGGCCAATTGATCATTCGCATACCTAAGCCATAATTTTTTGTTCCTTTATGTTCGTTACTATATCCTATAAAGGCTTGTTTTAGTAATTTTGGATCTAAAAAACTGGCAGAATTACGACCATCATCAAATTTTAATAAATCTCTAGGAGTAGAGTAGATGTTTTTATCACCATATATCGCATCTAAATAATCCATATTAATCAATGAAAAATTCCCTCTGTAAGAAGGTGTAGCCGTCAATTTGTCTTTTTCATAATCAAAAACATAAGTGTCTTTCATCCCTAATGGTTTGAAAACAATTTCTTGCATGGCATCTTTGTAAGGCTTACCTGTTATTTTTTCAATTATTAATGCCAACATGGCATAATTAGTATTGCAATAGCTAAAACGAGTATTGGTTTTAAATTCTAAATCAATCCCTTTTGTTGCCATGATAGTCAAGATATCTTGATTGCTTAGAATTTTATGTCGGTCCCAAATTCCTTTTTTTTCTGTAAAATAGGCGTAATTACGCATCCCAGTTCTATGGTTTAATAGCGTTTTTATAGTAACATCTGGATAAGGAAACTCTTTTAGGATGGTAGTTACTTTTTGGTCTAATGTTATTTTTCCGGCACTTACTAATTTTAATACTGCTGTTGCTGTTATTACTTTACTAACAGAAGCGATATGCAAGGGCGTTGTGCTAGTCATTTCTGACTTGGTTTTGTGATTTGAAATACCTTCATATCGTTCAAATATAATTTGACCATTTTTCGCCACAAGAAAACCCCCATTTAAACTATTATGAGGCCAGTTTTTGTTGTAAAAATGAAGGATAGAATTCTTTTTAGACTCAAAATACTTTTCACTAAGTTTTGGCCCAGAATTGATTACAAGACTTGCTTTCTCTTTTGTGTTTGCTGTTGAATTTGATTCCGATTTATTCTTTTCTTTACAGCCACTCAAAACCAATAAGAGCATGAGTATTTGTAGTATATTTGCTTTTTTTATAAAAATCATTACTGTGGTGCTAGAAAGGCAAATATATGGAATCAATCCCTTTAGTCCCTTTTTTTAGCAAACGTTAACAGTATTTTATTAAAGTTTTTAGAACTGTTTTTCTATTGTTTTGGACCTCAGCTTTTAAAATTTTTTAGGATTTAATTTTTTTTATAAAACCCAACTTAATGTTGTTTAAATTGTTATATTTGTAACAATAACATTGATTAAAGTTATAATAATACATGTAAAACTAAGATATGAAATTCGGAATTTTAAAAGAAAGAAAAAGCCCACCTGATCGAAGAGTCGTTTTTTCTCCTAGTGAGTTAGTTCAATTAAAGCAACTTTATCCAGATGCAATTGTAAAAGTAGAAAGTTCAGATATTAGAATTTTTTCTGATGAAGAATATAAAAAATTAGGAATTGAAGTTACTGATGATATAAGCGATTGTGATGTATTATTTGGAGTTAAAGAAGTTCCTGTTGAAAATCTAATCCCTAATAAATCCTATTTCTTTTTTTCACATACGATAAAGAAGCAGCCTTACAATAAAAAATTATTACAAACAGTTCTAGAAAAAAGTATTGATTTATATGATCATGAAACAATAGTAGATGCCGAAAATCGCAGATTGATTGGTTTTGGTAGATATGCTGGAATAGTTGGTGCTTATAATACGATTCGTGCTTTTGGAATCAAATTTGAATTATTTAAATTACCAAAAGCGGAGACACTTTCAGGTAAAGAGGAGTTAATTAGACAATTGAAACGGATTATTTTCCCACCCATTAAATTTGTTGTTACCGGAAGCGGTAAAGTAGGAGGGGGAATAAAAGAAGTGCTGGATGCTATAAAAATCACGGAGGTTTCGGTTGAAAATTTCTTATCTAAAAAGTATGCACAAGCTGTTTATACTCAGATTGATGTATTAGATTATAATAAACGTATTGACGGACAAGTACTAAATTGTAAAGATTTTTACGATAATCCTAAAGAATATATAGGAGATTTTGAGCGATTCACTAAAGTATCTGAAATTTTAATTACTGGTCATTTTCATGGGAATGATGCACCAGATATTCTGACAAAAGAAATGCTTCAAGCAAAGGACTGTAAGATAAAAGTAATTGGTGATGTTTCCTGTGATATCAATGGACCTATAGCATCTACTCTTAGAGCTTCAACTATAGCAGAGCCTTTATATGGTTATTTACCATCGGAGCATAAAGAAGTGGATGTTTTTCACCCTGCTGCTATTGTAGTTATGGCCGTTGATAATTTGCCTTGCGAATTGCCAAAAGATGCCAGTGAAGGTTTTGGAACTATGTTTATGGAACATGTTATTCCTGCCTTTTTTGATAGCGATAAAGAGGGTATTCTTGAAAGAGCCAAAATGACCGAAAAAGGAAAACTGACTCCAAGATTTAGTTATTTACAAGATTATGTTGATGGGAAGTAGTTAGTATTGAATGTTGTCCTTATTGCATATATGTTAATAAACAAAAACCCTGAAATGTTTTATCATTTCAGGGTTTTTGATTTATAAATCAAAATTTATAATTATTTTAAGCTTCCTACCATATCTTCTGGTTTTACCCATGCATCAAAATCTTCGGCAGTAACATACCCTAAACGTACTGACTCTTCTTTTAAAGTAGTTCCGTTTTTATGAGCTGTTTGAGCAATTTCAGCTGCTTTGTAATATCCAATTTTTGTATTCAAAGCCGTAACAAGCATTAATGAATTGTCAACTAATTCTTTAATACGTTTGTAGTTAGGTTCAATACCTTGAGCACAGTGTTCGTCAAATGAGGTACATGCATCTCCTAATAAACGTGCTGATTGCAAGAAGTTTGCCGCCATTACTGGTTTGAATACATTTAATTCATAATGACCTTGCATTCCACCAACAGTGATTGCCACATCATTACCCATTACCTGAGCACATACCATTGTTAACGCTTCACATTGTGTTGGGTTTACTTTTCCTGGCATGATGGAAGAACCAGGTTCGTTTTCTGGGATGATTAACTCACCAATTCCCGAACGAGGTCCAGAAGCTAACATACGAATATCATTAGCAATTTTATTTAATGAAACAGCCAGTTGTTTTAAAGCACCATGTGATTCAACAATAGCGTCATGAGCTGCTAGAGCTTCAAATTTATTTTCGGCAGTTACGAATGGATGACCTGTAAATTCAGCAATATATTCGGCTACTTTTATATCGTATCCTGCAGGTGTGTTTAGTCCAGTTCCTACAGCAGTTCCTCCTAAAGCAACTTCAGATAAATGTGCTAAAGTATTTTTAACTGCTTTTAAACCATAGTTTAATTGTGCTACATATCCTGAAAGTTCTTGACCTACTGTAAGTGGAGTGGCATCCATAAGGTGTGTACGACCTATTTTTACCACATTTTTGAATTCAGTTGCTTTAGCATGTAATGTGTCTCTTAATTTTTCAACTCCAGGAATTGTAACTTCTACAACCGCTTTGTAAGCTGCAATATGCATTCCTGTAGGGAAAGTATCATTAGATGATTGTGATTTGTTTACATCATCATTAGCTTTAATAAACTGCTCTCCTTCACCAATTGCAAATCCTTTTAAAACTTGAGCACGATTAGCTACAACTTCATTAACGTTCATGTTACTTTGTGTACCAGAACCTGTTTGCCAAATTACTAATGGAAATTGATCATCTAATTTCCCAGCAAGAATTTCATCACAAACAGCTGCAATCGCATCTCTTTTTTCAGCAGGAAGGACTCCTAGGTCGCAGTTAGCATAAGCTGCTGCTTTCTTTAGGTAGGCAAAACCTTCTACTATTTCTTTTGGCATGGAAGCAGATGGTCCTATTTTAAAATTGTTTCTAGAACGTTCTGTTTGTGCACCCCAATATTTATCAGCTGGAACTTGCACTTCACCCATGGTGTCTTTTTCTATTCTGAATTTCATTTTATTATTTATTTGTGTTATGTTGAAAATTGATTTAGTTGCACTGCATTCTGTTTTCTAGCCCCGATAGTAGTGAAAATCCTTATATGCCATTGTTTGGCATGTAAGATTGTAACGAATAGCGGGAATAGCTCCTAAAATTGAGCTCAAAAATACGTATAAATACTAATTTATGAAAATTGATTTGTTTTTTTATTGCTAAGAAAAAATAATAAACATACATTTGTACTTACATTCAAAAATTCCGGAAAACATGTTTGAATTTTCACAGTATTTAGGCTTTTTACTTTTTTTATCAATCCTTACATTAGGATTTTGGTTAATGTTTTTTTTAGTTGGTTTCGTATCCTATTGGGTAGGTGGAGCAACTTGGGAAGCATATAAAGAGAAAAGAAAAGCAAAGAAAGAGCAATCAGTTTAGTTTGATTGACACATAAAAAAAGGACCCGTTTTTGCGAGTCCTTTTTTTTATGCCTAAAATTGTGTTTTTAGATTGTAGCTTTATGGATTATTTTATAAATAGGGACAATGTTGTATTGTTATAATAAAAAAAAAAGGACCCATTTTCATGAGTCCTTAATCTTGCTTTTATCCTGGAAATCCACCGCCTTCTTCTTCACCATTTTTCGGAGCATTTTTATCTCTATCCGATTTCTTTTTATTGATTCGGTAAGTGAATGATAAATTGAATTGTCTTTTTCTCCATTGAAATTCACTGTAATTGCTTACACTAGGTAAGTTAGTCTCGGATCTCATTTTTCGGGTATTGAAAATATCACTAACATTGAAGGCAATCGTTCCTTTGTCTTTTAGTATATCTTTACTAAATGAGGTGTTGATACCGTATTGACCTAGGTTTTTACCTTGAGCTGTTTTACTAGGTCCAAAGTACATTCCGCTTAATTGCCAATCAATTTTGTAGGGTAATGTTAAACGAGAGTTCACTCTGGTAAACCAAGAGGTTGCTTGGTTATCTAGGTTTTGAGTTACTACTACATTTTGTGAATTTGTATATTGAAAATCTCCTGTTGTTTTAGTATTAAATAAGTTGAAGCTACTGTTGATTTTCCAAGCTTTAATTGGGTTGTAGTTTAAAGTAAATTCAAAACCAATTTTTTGCTCTTTTCCAATGTTAATTGGAGTGCTCAGAATCACTGGAGTACCATTTACAAACTCTCCACTTTCATATCGTACAAATGAAAATACATCAGTGGTGTTTTCAAAATACATGGAAGTATTTAAGGTTACTTTATCCCAACGGTTGATGTAGCCTAAATCAAATTTATCCGTTAATGAAGGATTTAAATCTGGGTTTCCTTTAAAAATATTAATATTACTTGAAATGTTAGGAGTAGGGTCTAAGAATCTACCTCTTGGTCTAGATAAACGTTTGCTATAGCTTAAAGATAAGCTACTTTGATCTGAAACTTCATAATTGACAAATGCACTAGGGAAAAATTTATTGTATTTTTTATTGTTGAATTCTTGGGTATCAAGTAAGTTAACATCAATATTGGTGTCTTCCCAACGTAAACCAAATAAGTAAGAGAACTTGTTTACCTTGAAACCGTATTGTGTGTACAGCGCATTAATTTTTTCTTTATACTCTAATGTATTTGACAAAAGATTTCCAAGGTCACTACCATCATCAGAGAAAATATCGAAGGCTTTGTTTAGATTGTTAAAGTTTCCTTTGTATCCAGCTTCAAATTGGCTTCCTTCTCCTATTGGTAAAACGTAGTCCGCTTGAATTTGATATTGTTTTTGTATTGCATCATTATAAGTAGTACTATACGTGTTTTGATCAGGGAATGTTTCGTTAATACCATTGATTGCGGAATCATCGATATCATTTTCTCTAGAATAAGATGCGTCAGCTGTTAGTTTATGCCCTTTATCATTGAAATTTTTAATAAAATTCGAAGAATATTCAAAGTCTTTTCCAGTTGTGTTTCCACTATTTAAACGAGAACTTTTTGAAGTAAAAATTTTATTGGCATCAAAATTATTATAGTTCACTAAGTCTTCTGTACTTCCCGTATTATTTTGATAGCTAATAGAGTTTGTCCAAAACGTATTTGGAGTAATCGACCATTCTACACCAGTTTTGGTTGTAATTCCTTTTCTGATTCTTTGTGTATCGCGAGATTCATCAATGAATTTATTAGTAGAACCATCCGAATTGAAATATTGAGAGTTTGTTTTTCCACCACCTTCATTAGTTCTATAATTATAACCAGTAGTTGTGAAGTAATTCATTTTCTCTGTTTTATAATTTAAGTTTCCGCTTAAACCATAGGTTTCTGGAATTCCTGTAGAGGCAATAAAGGTTCCGTTTAAACCTTGATTTTTTCCCTTTTTAAGGATGATATTCAAGATACCAGCACCACCTTCAGCATCATAACGTGCCGATGGATTTGTAATTACTTCCACTTTATCAATTGCGTCTGCTGGAATTTGGCGCAAAGCCTCAGCCATATTTAGAGCATTTGAAGGACGTCCATCGATGAAAATTCTAACATTATCACTACCTCTTAAACTAACGTTTCCTTCAACATCTACAGAAACGGAAGGTACATTTTCTAATACATCACTTACTGTCCCTCCTTTTACAAGCATATCCTGACCTACATTATATACTTTTTTATCCAGCTTAATTTCGACAGTAGATTTCTCAGCACGAACAACTACTTCGTTTAATTGTGCGGCGTCTTCAACTAAAGAAATAGTTCCTAAACTAGTATTTTCTTTTAAAGTTTGTTTTAATTCGATGGATTTAAAAGAAATAAACTCAATTTTAATCGTGTACATTCCTGGGAATACATCGATATTAAATTCTCCCTTTGTGTTTGTAATTCCTCCAGCAATCACTTTTGCATTCTTTGAGTTAATAAAAGTAACAGTTGCATACTCTAGCGGTTGCTTACTTATTTTCTCAATAACAGTTCCTGTGATTTTTATTTTAGGCATTTCGGCTCCAGCTGGACCAGCTGGTCTTTGTTGTGCAAAATTCAGTAAAAATGTGAAGAACAAGGTGAGGGTCAAATAATATTTTAATTGATAACGCATTAGTTTTTAGTTTAGATTATGGCAATTTGATTGCAAAAATTGCATTTGGTTTAAATGGTAAATCATAAAAAACTGTTAAATAAAAAAGCTTCCCGCTACAGGAAATGGTTAACTTTCTCTAAGTCCCTGCCAATGATTGCTTTATCTCCTTTTATAAGGATGGGTCTTTCAATAAGAATTGGGTTTGATACCATGGCATTAATTATTGATTCGTCAGTCATAGATTTATTTTTGTAATTTTCAATCCAAATTTTTTCTTTTTGGCGTACTAATTCTAGTGGTTTTAAATGAAGCTTTTTTAATAGTAAAACTAAGTCTGGATAAGTAGGTGGTTGCTCTAGATATTTTATAACTTCATATTCTTGTTTTGTTTCTTCTACCAGTGCTAATGCATTTCTTGATTTTCCGCAACGAGGGTTATGGTATATTTGTATCATTTGTTTTATTTTTGTTTTTTAGTCTATATTAAAATAAAAAAGGTATTTTCGACTGACAAAAATAGACTTTGATAGTCTAATTATACTCATATTTAAATTAAATAAATGTTTATAGAGCAAGGTGTTAATTCAGAAAATAAGTTTTGGAAATATTTAGTAGGTTCTACTTTAATTATAGTGACCTCTTTTGTGGGGCAAATTCCATTATTAGTTGGACTTTTATATGAAGTAATGATAAATGGTAAGGCTTATCCGTCAAATAACGAAGATATAATGCGTTTTTTTGAGCCTAATCTCACTTTGTTTTTAATCCTAATTTCGTTTGTTTTTACTTTAATTGGGATTTATTTTGTGGTACGGTATCTTCACAATCAAACCATGCTTTCCATAACTACCTCAAGAAAAAAAATGGATTGGAATCGATTTTTTTATTCTTTTTCAATCTGGTCTATTTTTACAATTGCTTCTACTTTAATTTTTTATTACACGAGCCCTGAGAATTTTGTTTTCAATTTTAAACCTGTCCCTTTTGCTATTTTAGTAGTGATTGGAGCGCTTTTAATTCCTATTCAAACTAGTACAGAGGAATATGTTTTTAGAGGATATTTAATGCAAGGATTTGCTAATTTAGCGAAGAACAAATGGTTCCCATTAATGATGACTTCTGTTATTTTTGGAGCAATGCATCTATCGAATCCGGAAGTCTCTAAAATGGGAAATATCATCTTTATTTATTACATAGGTACCGGTTTATTTTTAGGAATACTTACATTGATGGATGAAGGAATGGAATTGGCATTGGGTTTCCATGCAGCAAATAATTTAATTAGTGCATTATTAGTTACCTCAGATTGGTCTGCTTTTCAAACGAATTCTATTTTTAAAGATATTTCGGAACCAAAAGCGGGAATCGATGTTATCTTACCAGTAATAGTTATTTACCCATTACTTTTATATATCTTTAGTAGAAAATACAATTGGTCTGACTGGAAAGAAAAATTAACTGGAAAGATTGAATTAAATAAGGAAACAAACATCTTATAAACAACATACTAGTAATGAAAAAAATAACTTATAAAAACGTGCATAATCAGTTCAAATTGAATGGTTATCATTTGAATAAAGAAGATTTATGCCGTGTATCTTACTGTTTGATAAAAGAAGGAGATGAATTTGAAAAATCGATTGGAGACTTTTTGCTCGATTGGTTTGATGAGAAATCGTACATTGATTTACAAACTTCGGGAACTACAGGTGCACCTAAGATTATTAGAACAAATAAGCAAACAATGGTTAATTCGGCTTTAGCAACAGGTGATTTCTTTGAATTAAGTCCTGGAGATAAAGCATTATACTGTTTGCCAACTAAGTATATTGCGGGTAAAATGATGCTAGTTCGAAGTTTTATTTTAGGACTTGATATTGATTTTGTGGAACCAAACTCACATCCGTTGACTAAGAATGAAACCAAATATGATTTTGTGGCAATGGTACCTTTACAAGCTCAAAATTCTTTGGCTGGCTTAAAAAATGTGAAGAAAATGATAGTGGGTGGCGCTAAAATGAGCAAGTCTCTTGAAAAAAGTCTATTAAAAGGGAAGACTCAAGTTTATGAAACCTACGGAATGACTGAAACTATTACTCATATTGCTGCCAAAAAAGTGGGGGAGAACGCTTTTTCTATTTTGCCGAATATTTCAATTTCTCAAAACGAGAAAAATTGTTTAGTAATTGATGCACCAAAAATATCGGAAGAACTTATTGTTACCAATGACTTAGTCGAAATTTTAAATGAAAAGCAATTTGTGTTTTTAGGACGTATTGATAATGTAGTCAATAGTGGAGGAATAAAATTAATTCCAGAACAAATTGAGGAAAAATTAGCTAACGAAATTCATTCTCGCTTTTTTTTAGGTGGAATTCCTGACACCATTCTAGGTGAAAAATTAGTTTTGGTCATAGAAGGAGAAAAAGACAGTGCAGTCGAATTGAGTTTTGACGGATTGGATAAATATGAAAAACCCAAAAATGTTTTTTATGTTTCTAAATTTATGGAAACCGAAAACGGAAAAATAAAAAGGAAAGAAATGTTAGAAAGTATTTAGGCTTGTTTTTAAAGCCTTTATTCTATTATAAAAGAAAAGCATTATGATAATTCATAATGCTTTTTTTTATAGATTCACTTTTGCATTTTAAAATAATAGTCAGCGGAGTGCTTGCCACTTCCATAAAACAAGAAAAATAAGCATACTACTAATATAAGTAGCGCCAATAATAAATTTTGAGAATGCATTTCTCCCATAAAATTGACAACAATGGCACCTATCAGGATAGGTAATTGTGCAATTATAGCCCACCTCGTTAACAAACCAAATACAATCATAATACCTCCTATCATATGGGCAGGAGCAATATAATGAATTAGAAACATTCCACCACCAATTCGATCAATTGGAGAAATTAAATCTACTAGATACTGGATATTTGTAATAAAGGAAATACCTTTTGTAAACAAAAATACTCCAAGTGCAATTCGTACTAAATCTAAAGTTAAATAAGTGTGCGCATTGGCCCATTTATTTAGTTGTTTTACATTATTCATATTGCGATAGTTTAAAAATACTACACTAAGTTACTGATTTTAAGTGTAAAAATGTGTTTTTAGACCTATAAATTTCCTTCAGTTTGAAATAGAAAATTGGGGTTTTTAGTGCATCGTTTCTATTTGTTCTATAATACTATATAAATTCTAGTTACTTAATGAATGAAGCGGTATTTTACTTTCAAGCCAAGGCTGTTCTCTGCATGCCCATGAGCTAAATATTGTGTGAAATCAATAGATAATCCTAATTTATTTTTTTGGTTACAAAGGAAGAAATACCTCCCAATATAGAAGCTCGAGGAAATTCCAAAGCGTTGTGGACCACCAAATTCAGATACAAAACCAAGTCCAAACCTCCCGTCTGCATCCGAAAGCGCATAGCCTATACCAGATTCTGCTCCCCAATACCACTTGTTGGTGAGACTATATTGTGTATTTGCTTTCAATGAAAAGATGCTAAAGTTACTGTATAATGCTCTATCGCTTAAAGAACTTTCGGGTGTTAGTACTGGTGGATTTTTTTTGACAAGCCAATAGTCATAATCGAATTTAATTCCCAGGTCCCATTTGGGTGAAATTTTTCTCCAAGCCCTTAAATTCAAACCAATTTCAAACCTATGGGAACGATACATTTGTACGTGTACAGGTACTGAAAGGTTTATGCCTGATTCCCAATGTATTTTTTTGTCCTTTTTGGGTGAGGTGCTATCTGGAGTTATGGCCTGCGCAACAACAGACTGTACGGTCATAAGCAATACATTTAACAATAGAATCGGAATCTTTTTCATCTTACTTATAATTTTAAATCATTATAATTTTTAAGTAATTTCTTTTCATTTTAAAAATGAAAAAGAGTGTAAAAGAAAAACATATTATTATGTTTTAGATTGCTATTTGGGTATATAAAGTTATGAAATAATAATGCAACTAGCTGTAAATCAGTGTTAATTATGTTTTGTTTTCTGTTTTTTAATATCCTCTAAAACCCAGTTGAGTTCAACATCAATTTCCTCTATTTTGTTTTGCAGGGTTGGTATTATTTCTTGATCGGGAAAAATACCGTGCCCGTGTTGATCTGTTTTATAATGGGGCGCAAACAACATTAAACCAATTCGGATTTTTATATCGGATTTAGGGAGTTTTATTTTAGGCATAAATCCAGCTACAGTTCCGTTATATCCACCACCCGTTTCTTGTCCTACAAAAGTGGCTCTTTTTGATCCCTTTAAATTGGATGAAATAATGCTGGAGGCCGAAAAACTACCTCCGTTAATCAGTACATATATTTTTCCTTTAAATGCAGCTTTATTGATTTTATGAAGCCTTGTTTGCGTTGCATAATAATTTTTTCCGTTTTGTCCTTTGTGCACCGTAAGAAATAAATAGCCATAAAGTAGAGGTGAATAAATGGTTTTGATAATTTTTTCAACAAATGTACCTTCGCTGAAATAAGCACCTTTTAATAAGCTCGATTTTGAAACTACTTCTGATTCATCTATAAATACAAATGAGGAATCGGCTAAATAGGTATATAAATTAACTATTTCGTTTAATCTCCCTCCGCCATTATCTCTTAGATCAAGAATCAATGTTTTTGATTTATACCGGTCTATTTTATTGAAGCTTTCTTTGTAAAAAGTTCTAAAATCCCCCAGTTTAAAACTATTTATTTTCAGTATGGCAATACTGCTGTCTTTTTCAATAAAACGTAAATTTCTATTAAATATATTTTCGGTTTTGTTGTAGCCATTAACTCTTTTTTTCTTTCGGATGACTTTTCTTTTAGCATGATTAAATGCTGTTTTTTTTAGTTTATTTTTTTTTAGGGAATTACTAGTTGTATCTTCTTGGTGTCTTAGTATGGTTATTTTTTTTAGGCTATCATTAATTTTGAAAACATAATTTAAACTATCTTTTAATCCATTTTCTATAGTAAAATAAGAAGAAAAACGTTTGCCTGAATAGCGTTTTTTTAATGTGGTATTATAACCATCCGAGCTATAAAAAGTGTTATACTCCTCAATTAAATTTATGGGTTTTACTTCATTTACTGACACAACCTCAGTCCCAGGCTTTATGGTTTTATTGTCTGATTTATTTTTAACGACATATAATTTATCATTTATAAAATCAAAATTAAATTGTGAAAACGGTCCAGTTCCTTTTTTTGTAATAGCCTTAGTCACTTTTTTGCTCATTAGTTTTGTTGGAGCATAAACAAAAGTATGACCTTGTCTAATAGCAGCAACTACAGGACTTAATTTTTTGTAGAATGCTAAACTTGTCATGGGTTTTCGAATCGTTGTTTTAAGACTGTCGAATTTCGAGTCCAATTCTTTTTTAGTGATGTACTCATATAAATCAGGATGTAGTTGCTGCAGTTTTTTATATGTAAAATCTACATCTGATTTTAAATCTTTTGCCGAGATTAAATCATTCAAATGACTATTGTGCTTTTTGATAGAAGCACATTGAATAAACAATATGGAGACAAAGACTAAAGTAAATAATTTTTTCATAGTGTTTGTTTAGGTCTCCGTTTTTAGCTAGAAAGGGAATTATTTTTTTTAAATAAAAACGGAGAGCCAGTACTATATTATACTTGAATGACACCTAGATTAAATTGTTTTTCAATAGGAGAGTGGTTTGCCGCTTCTATACCCATAGAAATCCAAGTTCTAGTGTCTAGTGGATCAATAATAGCGTCAGTCCATAGTCTAGAGGCAGCATAATAAGGGGAAGTTTGCTCGTCATAGCGAGCTTTGATTTTATTGAACAATTCGGCTTCCTTTTCTTCATCTACGGTTTCTCCTTTTGCTTTAAGCGAAGAAGCTTCTATTTGTGCCAATACTTTTGCAGCTTGAGTTCCGCCCATAACTGCTAATTCAGCGCTTGGCCATGCAAAAATCAGTCTTGGATCGTATGCTTTTCCACACATAGCATAATTTCCTGCACCGTAAGAGTTTCCAACGATTACAGTAAATTTAGGAACAACAGAGTTACTAACGGCATTAACCATTTTTGCACCATCTTTAATAATACCGCCTTGCTCTGATTTGGACCCTACCATAAAACCGGTAACATCTTGTACAAAAACTAAGGGTATTTTTTTCTGATTGCAGTTGGCTATAAAACGAGTGGCTTTGTCAGCACTATCAGAATAGATGACACCGCCAAATTGCATTTCTCCTTTTTTAGTTTTTACTACTTTTCGTTGATTAGCAACTATTCCAACTGCCCAGCCATCAATTCGTGCATATCCAGTAATAATGGTTTGACCATAACCATCTTTGTATGGTTCGAATTCAGAATTGTCAACCAAACGATTGATGATTTCCATCATATCATATTGTTCATTTCGCGCTTTTGGTAGAATACCATAGATTTCTTTTTCATCTAATGCCGGTTTTACAGCTTTAATACGACTGTATCCCGCTTTGTCAAAATCACCTATTTTGTCAACTATATTTTTTATTTTGTCTAAGGCGTCTTTGTCGTCTTTGGCTTTATAATCGGTAACACCTGAGATTTCGCAATGTGTTGTTGCTCCGCCCAGCGTTTCATTATCGATGCTTTCACCGATAGCTGCTTTTACTAAATAACTTCCTGCAAGAAATATACTTCCAGTTTTATCTACTATTATAGCTTCATCACTCATTATAGGGAGATACGCGCCACCCGCAACACAACTTCCCATTATAGCTGAAATTTGGGTAATTCCCATGCTACTCATTTGGGCATTATTTCTAAATATGCGACCAAAATGTTCTTTATCAGGGAAAATTTCATCTTGTAATGGTAGAAATACACCTGCACTATCTACTAAATAAATAATTGGCAGTCTGTTTTCCATGGCTATTTCTTGTGCACGTAGATTTTTCTTAGCAGTAATAGGAAACCATGCTCCGGCTTTTACTGTTGCATCATTAGCCACTACAATACATTGTTTTCCTTTGATGTATCCAATCTTAACGACTACACCACCAGAAGGGCATCCACCATAAGCAGCATACATTCCTTCACCTACAAAGGCACCAATTTCGATACATTTTGCTTTAGGATCAAGTAAATAATCGATACGCTCTCTAGCGGTCATTTTACCTTCGGCATGTAACTTCTGAATTCGTTTTTCACCACCACCTAATTTTACTTTAGAGAAATTTTGTTTTAATTGACTTAATAAAAGTTTATTGTGGTCTTCGTTTTTGTTGAAGTTCAAATCCATAGGTGAAATAAGGTTAAAAATAGTTTGTGCTAAAGTACAAAATCCCAACTAATAAAATTATTATTTGAATGGGATTATCATGGTTTATGTGAAAATTTCAGGTCTTAAAACCAAAAAAACAGAAGTAAGCTTCTGTTTTTTTATGAATTTAATAAAAAGTGGAATAATTATTTTTTTGAATCATTTACTAATCGTTTCAATATTGCCCATTGTTTTAATGCGTCACGTGCTTCAACAGCGGGATACCCTAACATGGTTTTTCCAGCAGGAATATCTCCAGTAACACCAGATCCAGCACCTACAATTGCGCCATCACCTATGGTTGTATGGTCTTTTATTGATGCGCTTCCACCAATAATGACTCCATTTCCTAAGGTTACGGAACCTGCTAATCCACTGTTACCAGCCATAATACAAAAACGTCCTAACTTACTGTTATGACCTATTTGTACTAGGTTGTCAATTTTACAACCATCACCAAGTACTGTAGAACTAAATTTCCCTCTGTCCACGCAAGAATTTGCACCAATTTCAACACTATTTCCTATAATTACATTTCCTATTTGTGGAATTTTAACTAAACCTCTTTCTGGATCTGGGCGAAAACCAAATCCATCTGCACCAATTGTAGCATTTGGATGTATTATACAATCATTACCTACGTGGCAACGTTCTCTAATCACTGTTCCAGACCAGATTACGGTATTTTTTCCTATTGTACTTTCATCTAGAATAGTCACGTTAGGATATATAGTAGTATTATCTCCAAGAACTACTTTAGGACCTATATAACAGCCTGCACCAATTCTTACCCCATTACATATAATTGCAGTTTGATCCACTACAGCTGTAGGGTGAATGTCTAATTGAAATACTGGAGTTGGAGGAGCAAAAAGAGCTAATATTTGGGACATGGCCAAATCAGCATTTTTTACTTTAATAAAAGCTCTGTTTTCTCCAGGTTCTATTGAAATATCCTCGTTAACAACAGCAACTCCAGCTTTGGAATTTGCCCAAAATTTCTCATATTTCTTGTTTCCAATAAATGAAATTTCTGATTCATTTGCTACTTCAAGTTGTTCAGGAGCTGTAATTTTTTGTAGTACACTACCAATGATACAGCCATTTAAAATTTCATTAATTTCTTCGAGTGAATAGGATTTCATTAAGTCTAGATGTGTTTGGTTTGTTTAAGTTGTCAAATAAAACAAATTGGTACTTTAATTCCTAATATTTCGAAATTCTTTAACAAGTTTAAATGTGTGATTTATGTAAGTAAATGGAATAAATATATAACGAAGAGCAATAGTTAATAGCTAGTTTTACAGGCTAATATATGTTTTTAAAATATGAAAGTAATATCAATAAAATTAACGATTATTATAACTTTTTGTTCTTTTATTTCTTTAAATGCACAAGTTCAAGCGCTATTCAATAATAAAACACAGCTTCATAATTTAACGGAGCGCTGGGAATTAGATACAAATTCTGTACGAGGTACTTTTTTAGTAACACCTTATAAACCCATGTATGTTTTACCAGTTCGTTGGTCAAATAATCCAAATGAGCAGCCCCATTCAGGAAATGTTGATCCAGATTATATAGCACCAGCAGGAGTTGATTACAATAATATTGAAGCTAAATTTCAATTGAGTTTTAAAACCAAAGTGTTGCAAGGTATTTTTTGGGGAAGGGGTGATTTATGGGTGGCATATACTCAAATATCGCATTGGCAAATTTATAATAATAACCTATCAAGACCATTTAGAGAAGTGAATTACGAACCAGAACTGATTTTAAATATTCCTGTAAAGTTAAAAGTTTTTGGTTTTAAAACCCGAATGGTTGGTGTCGCTTTTAATCACGAATCCAATGGGAAAAGTGATCCTTTTTCTAGAAGCTGGAACAGAATTATTTTTCATGCTGGTTTTGAGCGCAATAATTGGACGGTTTATATACGACCTTGGTTGCGAATGAAAGCTACAAAAGATGATAATCCAGATATTTCTGAATATGTAGGTAGAGGAGATTTAAATATAATTTATGCTAAAAATGGAAATGTATTTTCCTTTATAGGGAGTCATAATTTGAATTTTGGATCAAAAGCCAGGGGGAATTCTTCTTTTTCATGGTCATATCCTATTAAAAATAACTTGAAAGGATATTTGTTGCTTTCACATGGTTATGGTGAAACGCTAATTGACTATAACAATTTACAAACGACCATTGGTGTTGGGGTTTCTTTGATTGAATGGTTATAAAAACAAAGTTGTTTAGTTGAAAGATTTATTTTATAGTTATTGGAATACTGTATTTCACTCGTGAGTCTTTACCATCTACTTTACCAGGAATCCATAACGGACTATTAAAAAGTACTCTTAGAGCTTCAACATTCATGTCGTAATTTAGTCCTTCTTTTATTTTAAAATCTCTCAAACTACCATCTATTTCGACAACAAAATCAACTTTTATTAGTCCTTTTGCATTGTTTTTTGACTTAAAGTTTTTTCCTATATAACGGTAGAACTCTTGCATTCCACCTGGGAATTCAGGTTTTACATAATACGGAAAAAAAGCAATTTCTAAGCCATTTTGATCAAAGCATTTTCCGTCAATAAATTCGTCATTTTTGTAATTTTCGGTACGTTTAATTTGGCCATTCTCATAATATCGCGTTTGAATTCCTTCTTGCTTCCCTTTTGTATACAATAAAATAGATTCCTTATTTCCATTTTTGTACCAATTTACTGATTCGCCATTTAAAATGTGTTTTCGCAAATTAGAAAATTGATCACTATTTCTAATTGTACCATCTAAATAGTAAGTTGTTCTCTGTGTCCCGTCTTTGCTCTCTTGATAAATGCTATAGTAAGTTGCATCTTTAGCTGAAGCTAGTTCTTTAAAATCTTCGGTATAATAAACTTTTTTCTGCCCATAAGAAGTGAGAGACATAAACAAAACAAAAAGGATTATATTTTTTTTCATAAAAGGATGAATTTTCCAAGCAAAAATAACCAAATATTGCTGCAACAAGTAAAAAAAAAGCTACAGAATTTTAGTTTGTTTGAATGTATGATTCATTTTTATTCTTTAAGTTCCATATATAACTTGTTTAAATCCAACTTATAGTTTTGATCTAAAATCATTTATGATTCCTCCTTTTGAAAGAACATTAATTTGGCGATCACTTAAGTTGTGTTTGGTTTCAAATTCTATAATACTTCCGTCTTCCTTTTCAACCAATACTTTTATATTCTTTCTATTCATAACGTCATCTCGAAGGTTTTTAAAACGAATCAAATCTCCCTGTTCGATTTTGTCGTAATCAGAAACGTTTATAAATTCTAAAGGTACAATTCCAAAATTAACTAAATTTTGCCAAGCAATACGGGCATAACTATGAGCAATGACAGCCACTTGTCCCAAATATTTAGGAGCAAGAGCAGCATGTTCTCTACTAGAACCTTGAGCATAATTTTCTTTTGCAATCACGATGTGTCCACCAAATTCTTTTTTTGATTTCATGGCCCGCTCATAAAAACTAGGATCGATTACACTAAATGTATATTTACTAATTTCAGGGATATTACTTCTTAGGGGGAGAACATCGGCTCCGGCTTTCAAAATTTCATCAGTTGAAACATTATCACCCATTTTTAATAAGATAGGAATGCGATAATCTTGCTGTAAAGCTTCGATTTCAGGGATAGATTTAATATTTGGTCCTTTGTGTAATTCAACTGCCGAACCATCTTCTAAAGGAGCAACAAGCATATCGGTATTGATAATTTCTATTTCAGGATTTTCAAATTTAGGATATTTCATACCATAGATTTTTTCCAAATCTCTAGGATCAGTTATTTTTCCTGTCAGAGCAGATGCCGCAGCCGTTTCTGGACTGCATAAATGCACCTGATCGTCTTCTGTTCCTGATCTACTTGGGAAATTTCGCGGCATGGTTCTTAAACTGATCGTTCCTGTTGCGGGAGCTTGGCCCATTCCAATGCAACCCATACAACCCGATTGATGAAACCGAGCGCCTGCAGTAATTAAATTTGCAAAAGTAAAATTCTTCAGCATATTTTGAATTGTTTGTCTCGAGGTAGGATTGATATCAAAAGAAACCGCACTGTTGATAGTTTTGTCTTTTACAATGGCTCCGGCAATCCAAAAATCTCTTAATCCAGGATTGGCAGAAGAACCTATTACGACTTGGGAAATTGATTTCCCGGCAACCTGGCTCACGGGAACTACATTTCCAGGACTAGTAGGAAGTGCAATTAAAGGGACTAATTGGTCCAAAATGATTTCGACATATTCATCATAAGTCGCTTCTGCATCGGCTACTAATTCTGTCCAATCAGATTCCCGGTCTTGGGAAATTAAAAAACGTTTGGTTTCGGCGTCACTGGGAAACACAGTAGTTGTAGCACCTAATTCAGCACCCATATTGGCAATAACATGCCGATCCATCACACTTAGATTTTTTAATCCCTCACCATAATATTCTATTATTTTCCCAACACCACCATTTACATCGTAACGTCTTAGCATTTCTAAAATAACATCTTTGGCACTAACCCAATCTGGTAATTTACCTGTGAGTTTTACACCCATTACTTTTGGCATTTTAACAAAATAGGGTTGACCTGCAATTGCTGCAGCAACATCTAAACCACCAGTTCCGATCGCAAGCATTCCTAATGAACCTGCAGCACAAGAATGACTATCAGATCCAACGAGTGTTTTTCCAGGTTTGCCAAATCGTTCCATATGTACTGGGTGACTTACGCCGTTTCCAGGTCGGCTAAACCAAAGACCAAATCTTTGTGCTGCCGAAAGTAAGAATAAATGGTCATCGGCATTTTTTGAATCGGTTTGCAGTAAATTGTGATCCACATATTGAACTGCAATTTCTGTTTTTGCTTTTTTCAGCCCCATAGCTTCTAACTCTAATTGGACTAATGTTCCAGTAGCATCTTGCAATAAAGCCTGATCTATTTGGATTCCAATTTCCTTGCCCGCAATCATATCCCCGTGTAAGAGATGCGATTGAATTAATTTCTGACTAACGTTTAATTTTGACATATTTTGTTTTTTTATTAAATGTAAAATCTGATTTATTTTTTTATTCTAGAACGGATCGGATAATCCGCTGTCGCTTACTATTACTATATTTATATTTAAAAAATGGTTTATTTTTTTGCTTCTGTAAAAATGTTTTATAATAAGAAACTGATAGTTTCAGCATCTATAATAGTCAACAAGGTATTTAGGGGATTTTTGCGAAGTCTATGTTTTTATTAAAAAAAAATAGTACTAAAGTTTGTAAAATAATTTGTTGAATCTATAAGATAAAACTTTCTGCAGTAAAAGTTTTATATCATTCATATATTAACGTTTTAATAACAAAAAAGGAGTCTTTTTAGGGATCATTCCATTTTTTATTGATTTGCCTTTAGAATGGATTTTACTTATTTATATTTTTTTTGAATTTTTAAGGACAAATACTCATTAAAGGTAAATAGATTAATCTAAAAAAGGTATTTTTAGAATCTTAAAAATTAGATAAATAATCCCTAATAAAATGAAGTTTTTGAATCCTTTTATCTTTTTAACTTTAGTATTGTTTTCGTCTAATCATTCCAAGGCGCAAAAGAACAATGCTACAATTGAAAATGCTTTGTTAATTGCGAAACAGAACAAAAATAACTTAGAAAATGTACAACAATTACTTGTAGTGTATAATTATCAGCCAGAAAATTATACAGCTTCTTTTGTAGCTTTAGAAAAAAAAGGAACTGGTTATAATGTAAAACTAGGTCCGGTAGAAGTAGGGATAGGGAAAAACGGCTTTGCATTGCCATTTCATAAAATGGAAGGAGACGGTAAGTCGCCAACAGGAATTTTTCGTTTAGGAAAATTATTTAGTTATGAAAAACAGTTTGAAACTTTATTAGAAAACCAACAAACTACTGCTGAGGATAAATGGATTGATGACCCCAATTCAAAGGATTACAATACGTACATCAAAGGAGCTACTAATGCAAAATCGTATGAGAATTTAGTATTGAATAATGATGCTTATAAATACTGTTTAGTTATTGAATACAATACAAACCCAATTGTAAAAGGGAAGGGGAGTGCAATCTTTCTTCATTTGGCTATAAAAAAGCCATCTTTTACCGCAGGTTGCGTGGCGATTGATGAAGTAAGGATGAAGTCATTAGTGAATTGGTTAGATCCTAAACAAAACCCCACAATTATTATGGGAAATTTAAATGTTTTGAAAAACGGATTGTAAAGAGAGTAATACACCTAGCGTTTAAAAATAAGTCATAAAATAAAAAAATCCTCTCAAACTTTAAAAAATTAAAGGTAGAAAGGATTTTTTTTATTGGATTATATCAAAGGGATGTAAAACTGAATTTCTATTCTTCTTCCTTTTGCCCCATCATCATCAAATAGGCTTTTAGGAACTCATCTATTTCACCGTTCATGACGCCGTCAACATTACTGGTTTCATAACCCGTTCTAACGTCTTTTACTAATTTATAGGGTTGCATTACGTAATTCCTGATTTGGGAACCCCATTCAATTTTCATTTTTCCCGCTTCAATATCGGCACGCTGTGCTAGTTGTTTTTTTAATTCAATCTCATACAACTGAGAGCGTAACATTTGCATCGCTCGTTGTCTGTTGTCTTGCTGAGAACGTGTCTCTGAACACTGAATTTGGATACCCGTTGGTTTATGAAAAAGCTGTACTTTGGTCTCTACTTTGTTCACATTTTGACCTCCAGCTCCACTGGAACGCGAAGTTGTAATTTCAATATCAGCAGGATTAATGTCGATTTCAATACTATCATCAACAAGTGGATATACATAAACGGAAGCAAATGACGTATGGCGTTTGGCGTTGCTATCAAAAGGGGATATTCGCACTAATCGATGCACACCATTCTCGCCTTTTAAGTATCCAAAAGAATAATCGCCTTCAAATTCAAGTGTCACTGTTTTTATACCTGCAGCATCTCCTTTTTGAAAGTTTAACTCTTTTATTTTGTATCCATATTTTTCGCCCCACATCATATACATACGCATGAGCATTTCAGCCCAATCACAGCTTTCAGTTCCACCAGCACCAGCAGTTATTTGTACTACAGCACTTAAAGTGTCACCTTCATCCGAAAGCATGTTCTTGAATTCGATCGCTTCAATATGATTCTGAGTAAGATTATATTGTTCGTCTAACTCTTCTGCGGTAAGTTCACCTTCTTTATAAAACTCATAAGCTAGTTGCAATTCGTCAGTCATTTCAACTGCTTTATTGTAATCTTCGATCCATTTTTTCTTGTTACGAAGGTTTTTTACAATAACCTCTGCTTCCTTGGCGTTGTTCCAAAAATCAGGGGCAAAAGTCTTTTCTTCTTCGTTAGAAATTTCAATTAGTTTGGCATCAACGTCAAAGATACCTCCTCAACGCACCAAGGCGCTCTACAATACCTTTAATTTGTTCGGTAGTTGTCATAAATTATGTAATTTTGTGGGGCAAAAATAAGAAAATTTTATGCAGTGACAAGTGGTGACTTGTCTTTTAAATATTTATAAAATCAAGATATGGAAATAAATTTGGTCAGCGATACAATTACTAAGCCTAACTATGAAATGTTGCAGTACATGTTTAATGCTGGAGTGGGTGATGATGTATACAAGCAAGATCCTACCGTTATTGAATTAGAAGATTCTATTGCACAAATTTTCGGTATGGAAGCGGGGCTTTTTTTTCCTTCTGGAACCATGGCAAATCAAACAGCTTTAAAACTACATACCCAACCTGGAGAACAAATAATTGCCGATAAATATGCTCATGTTTACCTGTATGAAGGAGGAGGAGCTTCTTTTAATAGTGGAGTTTCTTTTTGTTTGCTAGACGGTAATCGAGGAATGATCACTGCCGAGCAAGTAGCTGGAGCCATAAATGATCCCGAGTCTTATCACAGTCCGTTAACGAGTTTAGTTTGTGTAGAGAATACCACAAATAAAGGGGGAGGAGCTTGTTATGAAATTGAAGATTTAAAAAAAATAAAAGAAGTTTGCGTTGCTAACAATTTAAAATTTCATCTTGACGGTGCCCGAATTTGGAATGCATTGATTGCTAAAAAGCAAGACCCAAAGTCTTTTGGGCAACTTTTTGACACTATTTCAGTTTGCTTGTCAAAAGGGCTTGGAGCTCCAATAGGTTCTGTTTTACTTGGAGACAAAGCAACGATTCATCGTGCATTAAGAATTAGAAAAATATTAGGAGGTGGTATGCGTCAAGTGGGTTATTTGGCGGCAGCCGGACTATATGCTTTAGAACATAACATCAGTCGCCTTGCCGAAGATCATAGAAGAGCTAAAGAATTAGCAGCGGTATTGAATAAGTTGGATTGGGTCGCTTCTGTAGAACCTGTAGAAACGAATATTTTAATTTTTTCTTTGGCACCCAATTACGGGGATAAGCAATTGATTGAAAAGTTAAAACAAAAAAACATATCAATTAGTTCGATGGGACAAGGTAAGCTTAGAATGGTTACGCATCTTGACTATAGAGAAGTCATGCATACCTATGTTTTAGAAACTTTATCTAAGTTATAAATTAAAAGTGGTGAATTAGAAAATTTCAACTATTGAGACTCCTAATTCACCACTTATTTTTTTACTATTTAAACAAATTGTCCATACCTGGAATCATTGGCATATCCATTTTTGCAACAGCATCTAGTTCCGCTTCATTTACTTTGGTTGCTTTCTCGATCGCTTTATTAAGTACTAAAATCATATAATCTTCCAGTTGCTCTTTGTCTTGCAATAAGTCATCAGCAATGGTTATTGATTTTATTTTTCTGTTGGCTGTAATTGTTACTTTCAATAAACCATCAGTACTTTGTTCGTCTACTAGAACTGAATCCAAACGTTTTTTTGTTTCCTCAATTTTATTTTGGGTTTCTTTCAATTTACCCATCATTCCCATTAAATCCATTTTTCCTATTTTATAAGTTATTGAAACACGAAATTACTATATTTGAAGGAATAACCAATGTTAAATAACATGAAAAGCTTTTGTATTCTAAATGGGCTTTATGTTATTTTTGTAAAAATTTGAAAGTTCAATAAATGACAGAAAAGATACAAGCACCAATAGCAAAGAAGATTCCTACTCAATTAGAAAAGTTTGACGACATTAGAATCGATAATTATTTTTGGTTAAAGGATAGGGAAAATCCAGAAGTCATTGATTATCTTAATAAAGAAAATGAATATTATGAAGCAATGACGGCTCATACTAAGGATTTTCAAAAAGATTTATATGAAGAAATGAAAGCTAGAATTAAGGAGGATGATGAATCGGTTCCTTATTTATACAATGGCTACTACTACATTACCCGATTTGAAAAAGGAAAAGATTATCCTATTTATTCTAGAAAAAAGGGAAGCCTTTCGGCAAACGAAGAAATAATGTTTGACTGTAATGAATTGGCGAAAGGCCACAAATACTTTCAATTAAGCGGGCTTAGCATTAGTATTGATAATAATCTGGCAGCTTATGCAGTAGATACCGTAGGAAGGAGAATTTACACATTGCATGTTAAAAACCTTACTACAGGAGAAATTTTAAAGGATAAAATCGAAAATACTACTGGAAACTCAACGTGGGCCAATGATAACCAAACTATGTTTTATACCAATCAAGATGCTAAAACCTTGCGTTCTGATAAAGTTTTAAAACATAAGTTAGGTAATGAAACTTCAGATGATGAGTTAGTTTATTTTGAAGAAGACGATACTTTTGATGTCGCGGTTGGAAAGGAAAAATCAAAAAAATATATTTTAATAAGCTCTTCAAGTACTTTAACAACGGAGTTTAGAACTTTATTAGCCGATAATCCTAACGGAAAATTTAAGGTTTTCCAAAAAAGAGTTCGCGGACTGGAATATAGTATTTCGTATTACGGAGGTAGTTTTTATATTGTTACCAATAAAGATAAAGCAACTAATTTTAAGCTAATGAAAACGCCTGAAAAGGCAACCAATAGAAAAAATTGGGAAGAAGTAATCATGCACCGCGAGGATGTTTTGCTAGAAGATATTGATATTTTTAGAGATTTTCTTGTAGTTTCTGAGCGTAGTAATGGTTTGAACAGAATCCGTATTATGCCATGGAACGGGGATGCGGAGTATTTTTTACCTTTCGAAAGTGAAACCTATACAGCTTATACTACTGCTAATATTGATTTTGATACTGATATTCTTCGTTATGGCTATCAATCTATGGCAACACCTTCGTCTGTGATTGATTTCAATATGAAAACCAAAGAAAAAGAAGTTAAAAAAGAGCAAGAGGTTTTAGGGGGGCAATTTGATAAAAACAATTACCACGAAGAAAGAGTTTGGGCTACGGCCAAAGATGGTACCAAAGTGCCTATTTCGATGGTGTACAAAAAAGACCTGAAGAAAGATGGTACAAACCCCTTGTTATTATATGCTTATGGTTCATATGGACACTCCATGGACGCTTATTTCTCTTCAACAAGACTTTCGCTACTGGACAGAGGATTTGTTTATGCGATTGCACATATTAGAGGGGGAGAGGATTTAGGGAGACCTTGGTATGAAGGAGGAAAATTAGCCAAAAAGAAAAATACATTTACTGATTTTATAGATTGCTCAAAATATGTAATCGAGCATCAATACACATCTGCAAAACATTTATATGCTGAGGGAGGTTCTGCAGGAGGATTGTTAATGGGAGCGATTATTAATATGGCACCACAACTGTATAATGGTGTTATTGCTCAAGTGCCTTTTGTGGATGTAGTGACCACAATGCTAGATGATTCTATTCCATTGACAACAGGAGAATATGACGAATGGGGAAATCCTAATGTTAAAAAGTATTATAAATATATGAAGTCGTACTCGCCATATGATAACTTAAAAGAGAAAAAATATCCTAATATTTATGTTTCTACAGGTCTTCATGACTCTCAAGTGCAGTACTGGGAGCCTGCAAAATGGGTGGCTAAGATGCGAACATTAAAAAAAGATGATACGGTTTTATACTTAGATACTAATATGGATGCTGGTCACGGAGGTGCTTCGGGTAGGTTTGAAGCACTTAAAGAATTAGCTAAAGAATTTAGTTTTTTATTAGATTTAGAGAAAATTAAAAAGTAATTCGAAATTTTTTGTTAAATTTGCAACGTTTCGAGGTTGAATAAAATTGCCCTTGATTAACTATTTTTTTATGAAAGAAGAAATAAACGCTTATAATAATGTTTTAGAATTAATAGGTAACACACCACTTATTAAGCTAAATAAAGTCACCGAAAAGTTAGAAGGAAATTTCTATGCTAAGGTAGAAGCTTTTAATCCGGGACATTCCTCAAAAGATAGAATCGCATTATACATTATTGAAGAGGCTGAGAAAAAAGGAATTTTATCACCAGGAGATACTATTATCGAAACAACATCAGGTAATACTGGTTTTAGTTTAGCAATGGTAAGTATCATTAAAGGGTACAATTGCATTCTTGCCGTAAGTTCAAAATCATCAAAAGATAAAATCGATATGCTTCGCAGTTTAGGAGCAAAAGTTTATGTATGTCCAGCTCACGTATCAGCAGATGACGAACGCTCTTATTATAATGTTGCCAAAAGATTACATGAAGAAACGAAAGGATCTGTGTATATCAATCAATACTTCAATCAATTGAATATTGATGCCCATTATAAATCAACTGGACCAGAAATATGGAAGCAAACAAATGGAAAGATTACCCATCTTGTTGCTTGTAGTGGTACCGGTGGTACTATTTCAGGAACTGCAAAATATTTAAAAGAACAAAACCCTAATATTAAAGTGCTTGGAGTAGATGCTTTTGGTTCTGTATTGAAAAAATACCATGAAACAAGAGAATTTGATAACGACGAGATTTATCCATATAGAATAGAAGGTCTAGGTAAAAACTTAATTCCATCGGCTACCGATTTTGACATGATCGATAAGTTCATGAAAGTAACTGATGAAGAGAGTGCTCATACCGCAAGAGAAATCACTCGTAAAGAAGGATTGTTTGTAGGGTATACTTCAGGAGCTGTGATGCAAGCCATCAAGCAATATGCTGAAGAAGGAGAATTTGATGCAAACAGTAATGTAATAGCAATCTTCCCAGATCACGGTTCTCGTTACATGAGTAAAGTGTTTAGCGACGACTGGATGAATGAACAAGGATTCTTTGACAGTGTCAATGAAGAAGAAGTTCAAAAAATAGAAATGATAAAATAAGTTTATTATTATAAATTTTAAAAGTCCCATCTGCTTTTGCAAATGGGACTTTTTTATGGAATAGAATTGGCAATAATTATTTTATTTAGTCAAGCAATTCAGGATTGCTAAGAATTAATTCTATCTTTTTAATTATGATTGTAATTTGGTTCATTTGTAATTCTATATTTCTAAAAAAGAGACTAATATCTCTATTGACCCAACTTTCAGAAATTACTCTTGAACCCAAACTAATTCTTAAAACGGCACTTGCAATATCATTTGTATATTTTACATTAACCGCTTGGCCGATATGACATTTTTGGGCAGCAAGCCGAATGATTTCTATAGAAGAATCTTCAAATTGATCCGATAAATCAGAGTTTAATAAAGTATACATTTTTTTTACTTTATCAACAGATAAGGCTTCATTATCTTTAAAAATAAAGAAAGGAAAAATGGTACGGATATTTCTTATTCCAAATTCTTTACTATTATAACTATTTGTTTTGGCTTCGTCGGCATAAATAGGTTCTAAAAAACCTGCGTCTTTTATGGAGTCTTCAACAAAATTACAAAACATTTCAACACCCATATTTCGGTATAAAATGGGGGTTTTGTAATATCTATCCATTTCAACTATGGCAGCATTCCAGCGCATATAAGACCCATAATTATAACCATCTGACAATTCATTGGAGCAGAACCATGAAGCAGGCCAATCAGAATGATTGTAATATTGGGTTAAACCTGCGGGCAATGAGGTTTTTACAGAATGAATTAATTTAGTGACATTTTTAGGTAGAATTAATGCGCCACAATAGGGAGGACCGGTAAAGAATTTACTCCCTGTAATAGTTACAATATATCCTTTGTTTAGGTAATTTTGTATGTCTTTTGGATCTAGTCTTAACTGTGAACCATCTACAATAATCTGAATTGATAAATCTTCAAGCGTATTTAGTTTTTTAATTAATTGGTCACTAGGAGCTTGATAGCCTAATTTAGATTGATCCATAGTATGCAACACAACATGTCTACCTAAATCTTTGGTTTTAGAAACAGCATTAAATACTTCTTCGTCTAATTGCTTAGCCGATTTTAACGCGCCATTTTCATCTCTAAAAGGGATTTTAATTACATCGACATCTCTAAATCCTTCAATTTTATCCCCTTTTTTAATTGGATAATTAAGCGCTGTTGTGTTTTCAAAATGACATCCTTTCAAGGCCGAAGCCACACCACTACCTGTTTCATCAGAGGCTACCAAAATATGTGTAATTTCTTTATCAGAAATAATTTGTGTTATAGCCGCTATTTGAAGAGAGGAATCTGTACCTGATGGGGAAAAAATTATTTCACATTCTTCATTTAGTTTAAATATTTTTCGAAGATTATTTTTTAACAATTCCGAAAACTCGATAGTTGTTTCTTTAAAACCGTTTTTCAAGCTATTTCTAATTAAAATACTTCGCACTTTATCTGTTTTGTCAAAAGCAAAATTGGAAACGCTTGAAGCTGTTGATGAGGCAAATGTAAATGCATCCGGTCTGGGGAATGGGCGACAACCATATTTGTTTAACAAATGAATTTCGTCAATATTCAATCTAAGATCACCTCCAGCCATCAATAAATATTCGGTAGGTCTTGCTAGATTTTCAACAATAGGTTTCCAAGATGAATTAACTTCTGTATTTGGATTTTTTAAGCCGTGAAAAGACTGTAGCTCTTCGTTTTTTATGGTAGATACCGTACATAAATCGGCATCATTTTTAATTAAGTTAATTAAGAGATAATCAAGGTCTTCTAATTTTTCCTTATCGTCTTTTGGGAGTAAATTATAAAATATTCGAATCACTTCAAGTGCTGCTATATCACATAAAACAGCATCTTTTTTTTCGTTATTCAACGCTTTGTACCAGAGCTGCCATTCGATACCATAGCGTAAATAAACTAAAGCTAAAACAGGCTTGTCTAGGTAGGACGAACCAATTATAATTGATTTATTGGGTACAATTTTAAAAATAGTAGGGGCACTAGTAGAGGTAATAATATTGATGTTATTTACCTTTGGTACGGTATTAAATCTTTTTAAAATACGAACCAAATAGTTTACATTTTCCTTTTCAAATAAACTTGTTCTATTATATTGATTTTCAATTAGAATGTTGTTTGTCATAGATGTTATAATTTAAAACGTTCCTTAGAACGATATTCTTTATTAGGAATAGTTGTATGATTCATTTATTTTAATCAGCAGCTATATCCTTTGGAAAATCATTGTAAATAAATGACTTTTCCTTGTGTATTATTTGTGTTAATTTTTAACGACTTAACTTTCAAACGATTAATTTCTAAATGGTTTAAAAAACCTTTAGTTTTATGGGCTTCGCATAGATCAAAAGTCAGACAAATATAATGAACTTGCATTTATCAAAAAAAATATAAAAAACTACTCGTTTACTAACGTTCCTTACTTTAATTTATGCGTATTTGATCGGTTGTATTTATGAAACAAATAGTTAGGTAATATACCAATTATAAACACTAATTATTCAATATTATTTTTATTAATTCAGGACCTGAGAAAAAGCAATAAGTACAATAGAAACTAAGGCAAAAAATAAACCGATATAATTTTTTGTATTCAATTTTTCTTTAAATATTAAAATACCTACCACGCTTCCTATGATAATTACGCCCATATTCATAGCCGCAAAAACAGTCGATGGATTTTTGGCGAAAGCCTGATGTGCTTTAAGATAAAATAAAATATTCCCAAAATTAAACAGTCCTACAAGCGTTCCAAAAAGTATATTGTTACTTTTAAATGGCACTTTTTTTAAAGCTATTTCGTAAAGTGCTACTGCCAAAATTAAAAGGAGCGAAATACCAAATACAATAAATAATGAAGTTGTAAAAGGAAGGCTTGTCGCCAAAGCGATTTGTTTGAATAAGATGTCAATAGCACCAAACCCAACTAATACGACTGCTGGATAAATCCATTTATTGTTAGCGTTATCTGTTTTTTTAGAAAGAATCAATAACAAAGCGGGTAGGGCAATCATGAAAGCAACCAATTTAAGGCTGTTAAACTCTTCGTTAAATAATAACCAAGCTGCCAGTATAGGAATGAAGAGTGAAAGACGTTGTGCAGCATCTGTTTTTACAATTCCCATATGCTTGATGGAAGCTGCTAAAAATAGGAATATGGTGGGCAATAAAATCCCCAACGGAATATAAATCTCCCACGGTATCGACGCATCAATTACGCTTAAATCTGGACTAAAAAAGAAATAACAAAGTATTAGTGCGAAAACATAATTCCAAGCTACGATTTGAGTCGTACTAATGGTATATTTTCGAGCAACTTTAAAGATAACGCCTACTGTAACGCTACATAATATACTTAAAAAAAGAAATAACATTCGAATCGATTTTAAAATTTTCAATAATTTCAAACAAAAAACTCCAGCCGAAGCTAGAGTTTTATCTATTATAAGAAAGAAGTATTATGCTTCTTCCATTGTATGGTACACGTTCATTACATCATCATCTTCTTCCATTTTTTCAATCAATTTTTCTACATCAGCCATTTCAGCTTCTGTTAGTTTTTTAGTGATTTGCGGAATTCTTTCAAATCCAGAAGAAAGGATTTCAATATTACGATTTTCTAATTCTTTTTGAATAGTTCCAAAGCTTGTAAAAGGAGCGTAGATTAAAATTCCATCTTCATCTTCAAAAACTTCCTCAGCACCAAAATCAATTAATTCTAATTCTAATTCTTCAGCATCCAATCCCTCAGCAGGAATTCGGAAGTTACACGTATGGTCAAACATAAATTCTACTGAACCTTGTGTTCCCATTGTACCGTTGCATTTGTTAAAATAACTTCTAACATTGGCAACTGTTCTATTATTATTGTCAGTAGCAGTTTCTACTAAAATAGCAATTCCATGTGGTGCATAGCCTTCAAATAAAACTTCTTTATAGTTGGCAGTATCTTTATCGGTTGCTTTTTTGATAGCACGTTCTACATTTTCTTTAGGCATATTAGCTGCCTTTGAATTTTGAATAACGGCTCTTAATCTTGAGTTAGCTTCAGGATTTGGTCCACCTTCCTTAACGGCCATTACAATATCTTTTCCAATTCTGGTAAATGCTTTAGCCATTGCTGACCAACGTTTCATTTTTCTACCTTTTCTGAATTCAAACGCTCTTCCCATTTCTAATTTATTATTTTGAACTGCAAAAATACAGTTATTCCTTATTTTACCAAAATCATAGTATCTTCTTTTCAATAAATTAAGGTAATTAGTGCTTTTTTAATTTCTTTTCAAAGAATTTGCGTCATCAAGTATCGATATTGACTCATTTAAATAGTGATTTGTTTTCAAATTTTCCAATTGAAATTTGTTATTCTCGTTCTCGTTTGGATAAAGGGTTAATAGAAAATTATTTATATTGGAATTGTAAATGTTTAATCCGTTATTTCGGGTTTCAAAAGAGTCTATAAGTTCCCATAATTGACTTATAATAGTTTGTTCTTTGAATATGGCATCGATAGTTATTGGTACAGCCGATTTAGGTTTTTCAAGGAGTTCTTCAATTTTTTTATTGATTTGAATTACTTCATTCAAAGTCAGGTTTACTGCAATTCTATTTTTACTGTTTTCCACTATTTTTGACACCGCTTTAGTAGACATATAGGGTAAAAAATAAATAGTACTTGCAATACTGTCATTTTTTAAGGCAGTGGGGCTATTGCTCTCTTTTTGAGTAATAGTTTCATAAATTGCAGGTAGTTTTATGTTTGGAATTACACCAATTCCTTGATGGCTTTTCCCGTTTATTCGGTAAAACTTATTAATGGTTATTTTTACAAAGTTTTCATCATCATTATTTTCTAGAGGAAAAATAGATTGCATAGTTGCTTTTCCTACTGAAGTACTTCCCACTAATATTGCCCTATTGTAATCCTGAAGTATTGAAGAAAAAAATTCACTTGCTGAAGCTGAATTTCCGTTTATAAGCACCACGATCGGTTCTTTATAAATCATTCCTTTGTAGGGGTCGTTAATAACCGTTCGGTCTTGGTTATTGTTAACTACAATAGAAATCGGACCAGAATCAATGAACATTCCTGCCAATTTTATGGCTTCTTCCATCGAGCCACCACCATTATCGGTTAAATCGATAATTAACCCTTTGATATTGTCTTTTTGTAATTTAAGTACTTCCATGGCAGTGTCTTCGGCACAACCTTTTCCATTATTTCCTTCCAGATCACCATAAAAACTTGGAATCTTTACATAACCAAATTTCTTATTGTTGTTTTCTATGACAAAGCTGTAAACTGAATTCCCCTCATCTTTAATTAGTTGTTTCTCTACGACCACATCAAATGACTTGCCTGAATTCCGTCTTAAGGTTAACATGATTTGTTTATTAGAATCGGATAAAATCATATTGGATATAGACTCCAGTGTAGCGCAGGAAACCTGCAGGGTATCTTTAAGGTTTGAAATGGAAACAATTTGATCTCCTTTTTTTATTTTACCAGTTTTAAAGGCAGGACCATTGGCATCTAGATCTTGTACAATAATTTCATTTCGTTTATTTAAATTCACATTCATTCCCAGTGAAAGGTGTTCTTTTGATAAAGAAGCTACAAAACTAGATTTTGAATCATTACTGAAATAAGCAGTGTGTGGATCAAAATAGGAACAAAAAATGGTAAAAAGAGCTTCTTGATAATTAATTTCATTTTGAAGGATGGCATTTATTTTACAAAGTTCATTTTCTATGATTCTGTTTTTTGTTTCTTTTTCTAATGAAGTGAAATGTAAATTTAAGGAGTCTCTGTTTTCATTTGCAGCGGCGATATCTTCAAGAATTTCGTATCGCACTTTTTTCTTCAAAACTTTTTCTACATCTATTTGCTGCATGTAGATTGGAAATATTTTTTTGTAAAACCGAATAGTATCTTTCTGTTCATAATCAATATTTTCCAATTTCATTTTTTCTAAAATCGACTGATTTCGTAAGAGATCTCCTTTATAAACAGAAATAATGTCTGTCAAAAAGCTACAGTTTTTATTTTTTATAAAATCATCAATATTTAAACGGTACTTTTTAGCAAGTAAATCGTATTCGGATTTTAAGAAAACATTTCTGGAATTGTCGAGATTGTCAATGAAAGTATCAAAAACAAAAACCGATAGACTGTCGTCTACCGGTTTAGGCTGAATATGTTTGTTTTGTATAAGTGTGTTTATTTTAGAAAGTATCTCACATGTTTTAACCTCATTTTGAGCAAGTGCTAAAAACGGAAACAGGAAAAATACGATTAAAATTTTATTCATAAAAAAAGAAAGCGTTTTGGTTATTATAAAATTACATAAAGCAACTTTAAATTCGCTGTTTTTTATGATTTATAACCGCCAATTTTAAAATTAGCGGTTAAATAGCTATTTTATTTCTTGTAGAATGGCAATTTTACCACTTTCGCAGGAACATCATTTTTTCTGATGCGAATATAGATGTCGTTATCCAATGCGCTGTTAGCTACAGTTACATAACCTAGACCAATTCCTTTGTTCATTGATGGAGACATTGTTCCTGAAGTTACAATCCCAATTACAGCTCCAGTTCCGTCTACGATTTCGTAGTCATGTCTTGGTACTGCACGTTCTTGCATTTCAAAAGCAACTAATTTTCTAGTAACACCTTCTTCTTTTTGTTTTTTCAAGTTTTCAGAATTCGTAAACTCTTTTGTGAATTTAGTAATCCATCCTAATCCAGCTTCAAGTGGAGAAGTGGTGTCGCTAATGTCATTCCCGTACAAACAGAAACCCATTTCAAGACGCAACGTATCTCTTGCCGCTAAACCAATTGGTTTGATTCCAAAAGCCGCTCCAGCTTCAAAAACTTTATTCCATATTTGTTCCACTTCAGTATTTTTGCAGTAAATCTCAAAACCTCCTGAACCAGTGTAACCCGTTGCAGAGATAATCACATTGTCAATTCCAGCAAAATCAGCCACTTCAAAATGGTAATATTTTATGGCAGCCAAATCTATTGAAGACAAAGATTGCATTGCTTCAACTGCTTTTGGTCCTTGAATCGCTAATAAGGAATAGTCTTCAGAAATGTTTTTCATGTCCACTCCCAAATCATTATGAGATGAAATCCAGTTCCAGTCTTTTTCAATATTCGAAGCATTTACAACCAATAGATACTGTTCTTCTTTCATTTTATAGATAATCAAATCATCTACAACACCACCTTTATCGTTTGGTAAACAAGAATATTGTGCTCTTCCTATTGTCAATACAGAAGCATCATTTGAAGTCACTTTTTGGATCAAAGCCAAAGCATTTGGACCCGAAAGCAAGAATTCCCCCATGTGCGAAACATCAAAAACACCCACAGCATTTCTAACTGTTTCATGTTCAGCATTCACCCCTTCATATAAAATAGGCATATTGTATCCAGCAAACGGAAGCATTTTTGCTCCCAAACTTTCGTGTATGTGCGTAAGCGCAGTATTTTTCATTGTGTGTGTATATAAAATTTGAAGTCGCTAAATTATTGAAAAATTATCATATTAAAGGCATTAAATATGTAAATTCAATACTATTTAGGAGCTATATCCAGCTTTGCACTGCAATCTTTTTATTTTTAAAGAAAAAATAAAAAGGATTTCCATTTCAATCTGGGCTAGGGGATTTCGTTTCCCTATTAATTTTGTATTTTTAAACAAATAATTCAAAAATGAAACAGCCCATTTCTATCCATAAAGCCGAAATCATACAACGTTACAAACCCATTGATTCTCAAACTCACAAGGGGATTCAGGGGCACGCATTAATTATTGCAGGAAGTTATGGAAAGATAGGAGCAGCCGTACTGGCTTCTAGAGCTTGTCTTAAATCGGGTTGCGGACTCGTAACGTCTTATGTTCCTGAATGTGGTTATGAAATTCTGCAAATTTCAAATCCCGAAGTCATGACGCTTACCGATGAAAGCGAGAAATATATTTCCAACATTACATTCAACATAAAACCACAAGCGATTGCTATAGGTCCAGGTTTAGGACAAGAAACAGAAACTCAAAAAGCAGTTCATGATTTCCTAAAAACCAACAAAATTCCGCTAGTAATCGATGCCGATGCCTTAAATATTTTGTCAAAAAATAAAGATTTGCTGAAATTATTACAACCAAAAACTATCCTAACGCCGCATCCCAAAGAATTAGAACGCTTAATAGGAAAATGGACTTCAGACGAAGATAAATTCGATAAAACGATTACTTTTTCTAAACAATACAATGTCGTTATTGTAATGAAAGGCGCGCCAACGCAAATTATTGATGGGGATACGGTTTACGAAAACACAACTGGAAATGCCGCTTTGGCAACAGCGGGAAGTGGTGATGCACTCACTGGAATAATTACTAGTTTACTGGCTCAATCGTATGAACCTATTGACGCTGCAATTCTCGGCGTTTACCTTCACGGTTTGACCGCAGATATTGCTTTGCCTGAAACGGGCTATCAATCCTTTATCGCTTCGGATATAATTAAATATTTAGGGAAAGCATTTTTGAGTTTAGAGAATCAGGATTAATGCCTCTTGTAATTTTACACTACTTAGTTTCTCGTATTTTTGTCATTCCGACGAAGGAGGAATCTCATTAAATAAATAGTGAGTGGTTTTTCTTTAATAGAAAACAATCTTGAAACTCAGTCTAGTTATTTGTAAGTTTGTACTTCAGTAAAACCCGAATATGAAAACCAACTTCAATCTTCGAACCGTAAATGTTACGCGGTACATCACTCCTTTGCGGGAAGGCGGTTCCTTGCCTGCTTTGGCGGAAGCCGATGATGATTTCAAATACGTACTTAAATTTAAAGGTGCTGGTCATGGTGTAAAAGCCTTAATCGCCGAATTGATTGGTGGTGAAATCGCACGTGCATTGGGTATTAAAATGCCAGAACTTGTCTTTGCTAATCTCGATGAAGCCTTTGGACGAACAGAGGCCGATGAGGAAATTCAGGATTTATTACAAGGAAGTCAGGGGATGAATCTAGCACTGCATTTTTTATCGGGAGCGATTAATTTCGATCCTGTTGTAACCGTTGTTGATCCCGTTTTGGCTTCGCAAATTGTATGGCTGGATGCTTACATTACTAATGTGGACCGAACGTTTAGAAACACCAATATGTTGATTTGGCATAAAGAATTATGGCTTATTGATCATGGCGCAAGTTTGTATTTTCATCATTCTTGGACAAATTGGGAGAATCATGCTCAAAGTCCGTTTGCCTTGATCAAAGACCACGTATTATTGCCTCAAGCATCCGCATTAACTGAAACGGATACCGCTTTCAAAAAACTATTAACTCCAGAAATTCTTCAGGAGATTGTTAGCCTAATCCCAGAGGATTGGTTGCAATGGGAAGACGTAGAAGCCACACCTGCCGAATTGAGAAATGTATATTTACAGTTCCTATTGACCCGCTTAAATCATTCAGAAATTTTTATAAAGGAAGCACAAAATGCAAGAGAAAAACTTATATGAGTATGCTGTAATTCGGGTTGTACCTAGGGTAGAGCGCGAAGAATTCCTGAATGTAGGGGTTATTCTATTTTGCAAAAAAGCCAAATTTATAAAAGTAATTCATGCTTTAAACGTTGAAAGAGTTCTTTCTTTTTCGACAGAAGCTGATGTAGAACAAATCCAAATGAACTTATCTGCTTTCGAAAAAGTAGCACACGGTACAAAAGATGGTGGGTCAATAGCAGTAATGGATATTCCGTCTCGTTTTCGTTGGTTAACGGCCTTGCGCAGTTCCGTAATTCAAACTTCAAGACCCCATCCAGGATTGTGTGACGATTTAGAAAAAACCATTCAACGCTTGTTTGAAGAGTTAGTGCTGTAAATTTCAAAGAAATAAATCGTCCATCAACTGGCGTTTATTATCCATTTTATACTGTTTATTGCTGTCGCATCTTTGCTAAGTCAATATTGACAACCAATTTAAACAAAAATAAAATGACAACATTTACAGTTCCAACTAGAGAACAAGTAGCCCCAGCAAACCAAGACATTTTTGACAATCTACAAAAAGCATTGGGTTTTGTACCAAATTTATACGCTACTATCGCGCATTCTACTAACGGATTATCTCGTTTTTTGGCTTATCAAAATGCAAAAACTTCTTTGAATAATAAAGAAAAAGAAGCAGTGAATTTAATTGTAAGCCAAGTTAATGGATGTGTTTACTGCCAAAGTGCCCATCTGGTTTTAGGTAAAATGAATGGCTTCTCGGATGACCAATTGTTAGACATTCGTAAAGGTAAAAGTACGGATACCAAATTAAATGCTTTAGTACAACTTTCAGCAGAGATAGCTGCAAACAAAGGAAATGCAAGCACAGAAGCAGTAGATGGATTTTTTGCACAGGGCTATACTAATGAAAATTTAGTAGATTTGATTTTGCTAGTAAGCGATAAAACGGCGATGAATTTTTTGCATAATTTAACTCAAGTTCCTGTAGATTTTCCTCTGGCTCCTGCGTTATAAAAATAGTATCTTCTGTAAGATGCTACAGAAGGAATATGGTTATAAAATTGAATTTAAAAAAGTAAAAACTAATTAACGAGGTTAGTTTTTACTTTTCTATTTTTGAAATAAATAAGAAAAATGAAACAGGGTACGACTATTATTGCCATTTCGGGAAGTTTGAAATCAACTTCAGCAAATACTAATATTTTAAGGGAAGTAGCTAAGATTGCTCCAGAAAATGTTATTCTAAATATAGTTGATGGATTGGATCAATTGCCTCATTTTAACCCTGAAATAACCGAAGGAATACCCACAGTTACCTATTTTAGAAACCAAATTAAAGCGGCTGATGGCATTATATTCTCTACTCCCGAATATGCTTTTGGTATTCCCGGTGTATTAAAAAACGCATTAGATTGGCTCGTTTCTTCAGGAGAATTGAATGATAAACCAGTTGCTGCAATCAGTGTATCTCCCATGCAAATGGGTGGCGACAAGGCATTAGCATCGTTGTTATTAACGCTTTCGGCCTTGGGGACTAATACACCCCAAAAAGCGACTTTGACTATTGGAACCATCAAAAGTAAAATGAATGAAATAGGGGTAGTTACAAATCCTAGTACGCTTCAAGAATTAAATGGAGTTCTTGTCTCTTTGTTAGAGAGCATACATCCTAAATAAACCAAGTTTTTCATTATGTTCTGAGCTTAAATTAATGCTGATAATCTCAGCTATGATTCACTAATTTGTTGTTTTTGGATTGGGTTTTTAGTTATATTTTATTTTCTTGAAATAGCCTTTCTAATTGTTCAAGACAAGTTGTAATGCCTTGCTCAAAACCCATTTCAATCATAGTTTCCACTTCTTTTTCAGTGTTATAGAACATTTTGAATTCTACCAAAGTACCTGAATCACTTGGATTAAAAATAATAGATCCAGTTGAAACGGGTAGGGAAGTGTTTAAATTCCCCTCTTCATCACAAAAACCATCTTTAATTTCCAAACTTTCGTATGGTTTTATTGCAGTATAATCCATTCGACTCCAGTGCTTTTCGTTTTTGGGGCCTACCATCGCATACAACCAATAGCCACCAACGGTAAAGCTTATGGATTTGGTCTCGGCTTTCCATGGTTGTGGTCCCCACCATTTTTCCAAGTATTCACTTTCGGTATAAGCACGCCAAACTTTATCACGAGGAGCTTTAAAGACTCTGGATACCAAGATAGATTTCTCTTTTAAATCTTTTATAACGAGTGTTTTGCTATTGTTTGCCATTTGATTTTAATAGTATTAAATGAATAGTTTATAATCTTGAAAATGAAGTGTTAATTTAGCTTAATTTTTTCTCTAAAACCATAAACTCCAAAGGTTTTTCAGAGATTGAAATATGAACATCACTGCTAGGGAAAGGATCTCTTTCTCCAGTATCTACATAGCCATGACGCTGGTACCATGCTATTAATTCAGTTCTAACAGATATGACAGTCATTACAATTTTTGGTAATCCCAAGGCCAAAGCTTGCTTTTCAGCTTCTTTCAAAAGTTGTTTTCCAATACCACTATTTTGCAGGTTAGGCGAAACCGTTAACATTCCTAAATATAGTTTTTGCGCTTTTTCAATCAGTAATACAGAACCTATTATTTGGTCGTTCTCCGTAAATTTTAGAATCGTGTTTTTAGCATCGGCCATGATTTCCGTAAGTTCCGCTTCGGTAGTTCTGAGTCCTTCTAGAATGTTGGCTTCGGTGGTCCATCCTTTTTTAGAAGAAGCACCACGGTAAGCTGAATTGATTAATGTATTTAAGTGAGAAACATCTTTTAAGCTTGCTTTTGTAATCATGATATTCAAGATATTCTAAAATGGGATTGATCATACAAATTTAGATAAAAAGTACAATAAAAAAGAGTTTCAAGGAATTTCTTATTGAAGATCAAAACTTATTTGGGCGTCACCCCAAATCGGACAGATTGTATGTAGTGAGAATGCGTCTTCAGCTTTGGGGTCGGGCTTTTGGCTTTATCTTTATTTTTTTGAAAGAAGAAAATAAAGGATATCGCCGCAATCCCTTACGCACAAGTTTTCTGTAGTGCAAGAAATGGAATATTAGATAAAATTCAAGTAAAAAAAAAGGAATAGAATTACACCATTTCTTTAATGTTTAGTGTTGAACCATTTTTTTGACTATTAACAGAGTAGTATTCCAGAGTAATATTTTTGGCTACTACTGCTAAGACATCTTTAGTAGCCGAAAGTTGACTGCATTTATTGTTTTTAGCTTCAACTAAAATAGCACGGTAAATATTGTTGTATGAATCTCCGTTCATTATTAACAGAACGATTGCTGCTTCTAAAGGAGACATACTTGGATTGTAAGCGGCATTTTCTGCATAGGAACCTACATAAGCACCATAATTTGTAGCTATACAAACACCAGAATAATCACATGTATATGGAGAGTAGGATGTATTGGCAGCATTAAAGGCTGCAATTACAAATGGATCTGCATGAACGGGAATCATTTGTAAATTATTATTTTGTGCCAACATTAATCGGGTAGTAACCCCTAGGTCCTGTGGACCAAATGCTTGTGGAAGTAAATTAGACAAGGAATTACTCTCATTATTAATTAAAATGGTAATATCTTTTGTTGAAGGACAATTTGTAATTTCATACAAAAACTGGCGACAATACCCACATGGAGCAGCAGAAATAGCAAGATAGTCGATACCTGTTTCCCCATAACTTATAGCGTGCGCTATAGATGCTTGTTCAGCATGAACGGTAAAAGACAATGCCTGATCTTGAAATTCAATATTAGCACCAAAATAAATAGCTCCAGAAATTCCATGTGCAACAGCACCCACTTTAAAACCTGATATAGGGGACATGGCGAACTTAGTGGCATAGGGTACTAAATAATTCATTAATTCCTGCAAATTTAGGTGCAAACTTTGCATCAGGGACTGTACTTGCTGTGGAGATAAATACCCTCCATCTGTAGAATTGTTCATGTAACTTAAAACCTTGTGTTGCTTTTCATCAGTTTTTGATAAATGAATATCTGACAAATCGATTTTTTTACCCTGTACTTTCATAACATTTGCTTTAGTTTCTACTCCTTTGGCTTTTCTAATGGAACCTTTTTTTGAGAATGTACTAGACTCGTCTTTATTTTAGAATTGAGATGTAATTTCTGAGTTCTAATAAAAGGACCATTTATTGTTCTTGCTTTTTAATCTAGCTGAATAGGAATAGATTAGAATGTTTTATTTATCAAATTTCTATAAAAAATAATATTTTTTATAACGTATAAATACCTGTTTTTTATAAGCCTATTTTTTTTAAATAAAATAAATACAATTGATAAAAACACTTAAAGGAAACTATTGGTAAATATAGTTAGGGTATTAATAATTAAAACACTGATAATCAGTAGTTTTTAAATATTTAAATGATTTTTTCGTTATCTTTAATATAGAAAAATAGCAACAATTAAATTATTTAAGACATGAAAAATTTAAATATTATTTGGGTAATAGTATTGGCATGTGCAATCAATGCTACGCCTGCAATAGGGCAATCAAAAGCCAAAAAGAATAGAATTATTGCCGACAGTAATGCAGCAAAAGTAGAGTTCATTAAAAGTGATCCGCTAATGAAAGGGCTTTTTGACAAAGCAACTGGTTATGTCATTTTCCCTAATGTGGGTAAAGGAGGGTTTGGTATTGGTGGTGCTGCTGGTAATGGAACGGTATATGAACACAATAAGATTGTTGGTCTGGCCAAATTATCACAACTAAGCATCGGTTTTCAAGCAGGGGGACAAGCGTACCGAGAGGTTATATTTTTTGAATCCAAAAATGAACTGGAAAGATTCAAAGACAGCCGATTTGAGTTTGCAGCCCAAGCCTCAGCTGTAGCGGTAACTGCAGGCGCATCAGCAAACGTAAAATATACTGATGGCGTCATGGTATTCACCATGCAAAAAGGGGGACTCATGTATGAAGCTTCTATTGGTGGTCAAAAGTTTAATTTTAATAAACTCTAATGATTTTTAGAAGTAGTTGATTAGGCTTCTACTCACTTTTGAACATAAATAAATCAAGTCATAAATAAGCGACTAACTCATTGTAAGTTAATCGCTTTTTTATGTTGTATTCGTTTAAATATAGAGTAATTCAATACTTGTTCTGAATGTTGAACTCCTATTATCTAGTTTTTATTCAATAAAACATCAGCATGCACTGCCACTTCGCTCCATGTTTTACTTATCCCGTCTTTACCTGTATGCAAGGCTTCACATGCTTTGTTGATAGATGCAACTGCTGCAAGTCCATCCCAGTTTTCTAAATTCATCACTCCATCAAAAGCCAAGCTTGTATCGCTATTTTCAGTGAATTTTAAAGGGATGTTGGCTGTCTTTCCATTCAATGTCACATCGATAGAACAATTGTTTTCACCAGTAACTTTAAACTCACCTGAAATAAGTTCCGTGTTTTTCATTACTCCAAAAAAGAATTTTAAAATCTTAGGATCTCTTGTTCCTGTAGCATCATTGGTAAATAAACTGCTTACTGGAATACTAAATTTAGTCCCGTTTAAAGCTTCAAATGCTGTTTTTCCTTGACCAGAATTGGTTAATGTTATTTCTTTAAATTTCCCTCCCACAGCTACTTTATCGGTTGTTTTGTAAGCGGTAAAACTCACTTTTGTAGAATCATTAATTAGACTGTAGTTAGCTTCAGTGGTCTGAGCTTCTGGAGTTGATTCTTCATTACTTTTTTTAGTATCCTTACAGCTAATAGTTGTAATCAGAATCATTCCTAGAGCAATCAGTTTTAAGTTTTTCATTTTGATTTACTTTTTTAATGTTTACTGTAAAATTAAACATTATAAAATGGAGCAGTGGTGTTATTATAAAATGATAGTGTTAAATCTTACAAAAGAGAATGTTAATATCTGTTAATTGAAAATATCTTCTGGGATACGAACTCTTTAAAAGGAGCGATTTTTATCAGTGAGAAGTGGTGAAAGTTTATTTTTTCTATTTTACTCATTGTTAAAAGCTTCAAATCCTACTTTTGAAAACCGCTATTCCATTTTCTTTTTAGTGTCCGCCAAAGAATCCCAACATGCTATCCAATGCATTTTCTGAATGCATTAGTTCGCCATTTTCAAGTGATTCTTTTGCAATAATTACTGCTCTTTTTTGCATCGCATTTTCATAGAAAGCTAGCGCTTCTTGGATGCTATTGTATTTATTAGTAGTTAAAAATTCACTCAATTCCAATGCATCGAGCATCGCCATATTCACTCCCTCGCCTGCAAAAGGAGGCATCACATGCGCAGCATCACCAATTAGTGTTACATTTGGAAGTGTATTCCAATTTTGGTCAAATGGGATACAAAATATTGGTCGCGGGATTAATGGTGTTGCACTTTTTTCAATTAACTCATACCAAATACTACCCCAGTCACCATATTCTCTTTTAAACCAGTCTAACAATTGTGCTTTATTTGTAAAGTCCAAGCCACTTGTAGCTCCCCAATTTTCATTGGTCTTAAAACTGATGTAAAAACCAATTTCACCATTTTCTTTTTGGCCTAATAAAATGTCTTTTTTGTTGCCAAAAGCCATTACTTTTCCGCCACGAAGTAAGTTTGATATTTGTGGAGCAATTTTTTTGGCATTATAAATTGTTCCTTCAAGCATGGTTATTCCTGAATAAAATGGAACAACCTCAGTTAGATACGGACGTATTTTGGAATTGGCTCCATCAGCAGCAATGACCAAATCAGCATATGCTGAGGTTCCATTTTTAAAATGCATCAACCAACCTTCGTTTTGTTGTTCCATTGAAACAAAATGGCAGTTCCAAATCACGGTTTCCGATTCTAAGGAATCCAATAGTATCTTTCTTAATGCACCACGACCTATTTCTGGACGAAAATTTATGTTGTCAAAATTTTCATCTGGTTTTGTCTCATGGTTGCTGTAAAATACTTGGGCTTGTTCATTTACAATCAGCATTTTATCGGCGCCAGCAAGAAAATTTTCTTTAAACTCGGTGAGTAAATTAGCAGAACGTAGCGCTGCCAAACCTGATTCATCATGCAAATCTAGTGGTGATCCTTGCACACGAGCAGCTGTATTTAAATCTCTTTCATACACTTTTACATTGGCGCCTTTCAACTGTAAAAGTCTTGCCAGTGTAAGACCACCTGGCCCACCGCCAACTATGGCAATTTTTTTATTTTGTATTAACATGTTTTTGTCTCTAAAAATTATTTTACAAAATTATTTTGAAGAGAGTGTTGATAATAGTATAAATCGGTCGTTTTTATTTTTAAATAATTCTTTGGGTACCACACCCGCAAATTTTTTGATTTCTTTTATAAAATGAGTTTGGTCTGCAAAGTTCATTTCGGGGAATAGTTTCCCTTTAGCAATATGGTCTAGTGATGCTCTGAATCGTAATATTTTACAAAAGGCATTTAATGAAAGCCCAAATTGATGATTGAAATACCGATTAATTTGACGGCTACTCCAACCAATTTTTTCGCTAAATTCTTTTACAGTAATAGCTCCATTTGTGAGATAAATTAGTTCGAATAATTTTTGTTTGCGTGCATCAATTGTTTCAGGTAAAAGAGAATAAATTTTTTTTGATGCTTTTTTGCAAAAACGATCAAAGTCTTTCAAATCATCTGAATCGAAATCCCAATAATCGTTTGGTAAGTGTTTCCCACTATTAAGAATGTCAGCAACTGGTTCATGAAATAAGTACTCTACAGCAAGTAATTTAAAGCTAACGGCAAATAGCAATCCATGAGCAGGAATTGTGGCATGATCGTGTCGCTGAGTACCTACGCCAAGAAGTGAGATGCGAAAAGAAGTTGTAGCCGATTCGAAAAGCGATAAATCAATGCGTCCATCGGGTAATCCAATAGTTTCTTTATTGCTGTCTGTTCGATTGTGAAGGCACCAAAAACTTTCTACATAATCCGATAGTGCTTTGTCTGGTTGGATTTGTATGTATTCAAAGTCATTGTTCATTTTATCTTTCTATTAGAGTGATGTGACGATTTAAAATGAAATCTAATGTTTTCTTGCTAAAAGTGGTTTGCAAGTTATGAAAACATAGCATCACAAAGTCTCCTGAATCCTATAATTATTTAGTTTGTAATAATACATCAAAACTGTGCAAAGTCAGAGTCATTTGCGCAGTGATAACACTTTGTGGAGATGTGTATTCAATTATTTAGCTTGTTTGCAGCTAACTTTTATAAATGTATAATCAAAAATATTTCTGAAGCTCTTTTTTAAAATAAATAGCACTATCAGAAGCACTTTTTATAGAATTGTCCAAGAAATTGCCACCTTGTTCTAAATAATAATATTCTAGACCTGATTTTTTGGCATCGGGTAATATTTCTTCATAGTTTATAGAACCGTTACCTAGCTCAGTATAATCTTTAGTAACTTTATCCATGTCCTTTATATGCCACATGGTATATCTACCTGGTTGATTTTGTACCAATTCTTTGGGAGTGTATTTGGAGGAATGCATTACCCAATACATATCCATCTGTAGTTTAACTAGAGATGAGTCTGTCTCATTAATAATAATATTAAATCCATTTTCGCCGCCTTGGTCTATAAATTCATAACCATGGTTGTGGTAAGCAAATCCGAGTCCCGCATCAGTTACTTGCTCGCCTATAACATTAAGTTTTTCAGACATCAACTTGAAGTTATCAATGGTCCGTTGTTGTGGAGCTATCCATGGCCAAGTGATATATTTACTGTTTAAAGTTTGCGCTCCAATGATACACTGATCAACAAAACGTTTTAGCTCGTCTTCAGATTTTTCTAAATAGGGAGAAAAACCATAATGACCACTACTAACAGATAAGTTCAAATCATCTAATATTTGCTTAAATTCCAAAGATTTATATCCATAATACATATCTTTCTCATTATCAAAACCATAGACTTCAAAATCTTGATAACCTATTTTTTTTAAATACTTTAAGGTGTTCAACGGATCTCTAGCCATTTCATCTCGTATAGAATAGAGTTGATAACCCATTTTGTATTTTGGATTGTTAATTGCAGATAAATAGGATCCAGGTAAAATTACAGCAAACCCTATTATTCCTGATTTCTCAATAAATTTCCTTCTATTCATTTTCTTCGTTTTAATTTGGATTCAAACAAGAGTTTATTTGCTAGTTGATACTAGCTATAAAATGGCTCAATACATCAAAGATGGGTTGACCTTATGCTATAAATAAAAATTTTTTTTTTAGATTCAAAATTAAGTTTTTTTCTTATTAAAAACTAATATTGTACTTAAATAGAGGTCGTTATGGTCTTGATAAAAAAAACGAATGAGAATCACTTCGCAGTCGCTTGTATAGAATAGCTGTTTCAAGTGTTTTCCTAAAAATGCTTTAAATTGCTCGTACGACTTAATCTTTGTACTTACTTAATCTTTTCCTAACACACTTTCAATATGTGCAGCAATTGGAAGTTTTACGTTTAAAGTGGGTTCTGCCGTATCCAAAAAATTGATAGGATGGGCAGCTTCCAATAAAATCCCTAAATGAGAAAATTGTCCATGGATATGCGTACATTATCTAAGTTTTGGATTGCCAATATCTGATAACTTTGATATTCTAAAATTTGAACAATAATAATCGTAAAAATAATAACCCATGGAACAGAAATTACCACTTCCGCCTTTTAATATGGAAACTGCCTTACAAAAAGTACAATTGGCCGAAGATGCTTGGAATAGCCAAGACCCAGAACGTATTGCCTTAGCATATACCATTGATACTGAATGGCGCAACCGTACTGAGTTCATTAATGGCAGGGAAGCTGTAAAGGAATTCTTGAAGCAAAAATGGGAGAAAGAGCTAAATTATACTCTTAAAAAAGAATTGTGGGGTTTTCGTGAAAACCGTATGGCAGTTCGTTTTGAGTACGAATACCATAACATTGAAGGGCAATGGTTTCGAGCTTATGGTAACGAAAATTGGGAATTTGACGAAAATGGTTTAATGCGCAAACGTTTTGCGAGCATCAACGATTTACCTATCGAAGAAAAAGACCGAAAGTTTAGATAATCGATATGGCACTGCATTTCCATAAAATTGCTTTTACTGATGCAGTGAAAGCATTACAAGAGGCTCATGGTAGCCGCAATAGCTATGAACGAATGGAAAAATTAAACGAGGTCGATGGATTGACACATAACGAAATGGCATTTATTGCCAATCGGGATAGTTTTTATATGGCTTCGATAGGCACTAATAATTATCCGTACATTCAACACCGTGGTGGTCCAAAAGGGTTTTTAAAAGTGCTGGATAAAGATCGTATTGCATGTATTGATTTCTCAGGTAATAAACAGTATATAACGGTGGGAAATCTGGTAGACAATGCTAATGTATCATTGATCTTGATGGATTATCCAGCAAAAGCACGGCTGAAAATCTATGCTAAAACTGAAATTGTAGCACTCAAAGACAATCCTGAGTTTTACACTACACTCGATTTAGGCGATTATAAATTTCGTGGAGAGCGGATAATGGTCTTTCATATTGAAGCTTATGATTGGAATTGCCCGCAACATATTACAGCTCGCTTTACGGCAGACGAAATTCAAATTGCCTTACAACCACAGCAAGCGTATATAAATAAACTGGAAGAAGAAAATAAATTGCTTGCCGCCAAATTGAAAGAAGCAGGGTTTTAATTAAATTTACAAAAAAAGAATACGATGCTAGACGACGCTACTTTTACATTAATCAATCCTCAAAATGGGAATTTGGCTTTCAAAATTTTCACTTTTGAAGACAACAGCTCTTTTGATCACTTGCAACGACTTAATTATTATTCATTGATTTGGATTAAAAAGGGGAGTGGCAGAGTAAAAGTAGACTTCTCTGAATATGATTTTTCAGCAAATTCATTATTAGCTTTTGCACCCTATCAACCTTTTATGTTGTCTACCCATGAAAAAATGGAAGGTGTAGTGTTGCATTTTCATCCAGACTTTTTTTGCATTCATAAACATCAGGCCGAAGTAGCTTGTAACGGTATTTTGTTCAATAACATATACGAACCACCGTTTGTATTGATTGATGAATCTGCTTCAAATACGCTGAATATGGTAATAGAGCAGATAAAAATAGAAATGCAAAATCCAGCTTTGGCACAGTACGAACTGTTGATTTCGTACCTAAAAATTTTGCTCATCACGGCCTCCCGATTAAAAGACCAGCAGGGAATTCAAGAGCCAAAGGAAGCGCCAGATACTAAAGAACCGTTTATCCTTCAAAATTTAAAAAATTATATCGAATTGCATTTCAGAACTAAACATTCTGCAAGTGATTACGCCGATTTGTTGCACATCACACCAAAAGCATTAGCCAAAATCACCAAGAACCATTTCAATAAAACCCTAACTGTTCTAATATCGGAACGAATTATTATCGAAGCCAAAAGAGAATTGTATTTATCTAATAAAGCAGTAAAAGAAATCGCATATGAGTTAGGCTATGACGACGAACATTATTTTAGTCGTTTCTTTAAAAACAATGCAGCTGTCTCTCCTCAAATGTATCGCGATACTGTTGGTTTCGCTCGTGCAATGAGTACTTCTTGATTATTAAGGGGTAAGTTTTAGGGAGTTTGCGGCCCAAGCCTCGGCCGTTGCGGTAACGGCAGGCACTTCCGCAAATGTAAAATATACAAATGGCGTGATGGTATTCACCATGCAAAAAGGCGGACTCATGTACAAATACTCCATTGGCGGCCAAAAGTTTGATTTTAACAAATTGTAACACTTTTTTCCAAGTACATTTTGGGCGTAACCCCAAAGCAGAAAGTTAATTTTAAAAAGAATGAAACTGCTACTTTGGGGTCGGGCTTTTGGCTTTATCTTTATTTTTTTAAAGAAAAAAAATAAAGGATACCGCCGCAATCCCTTACGCAGTTGCGTTGTTATTTAATTATCATTCTATTTTTGTGCTCACGAGTGGGGTACACTTCAAAGAGCATTATAATTTCTTATATAAATTGTTTTATTCTTCTAATTTCCTCGTTTTTCAAAGGTATTATAATAATTGTAAGATCCGTTGATGATGGGAGTGTAGTATCTTTTAATCTCCAATTGTTAAAATTTTCGTTATAATAAATTTGTAAATTATCTGTAATAAAAGCATCTTTTGTTTCAATCCAATTATATGCAATTTTTGATCTAATTTGGAATCTACCTAATTCTTTAATATTTGTCATATTTTTTTTAATAAATATAATTCTTTAAAAGCAAAGCACAAAGTTAATACCACCAGCTCCAGTAAATAAGTCTTTTGACCTTTATTGTTCTTTTTTTACAATTCGAAAATAAAATAATTCAAAATAATCAAATTATTAGAAATTATTTTGGATTAAAAAAAGAATTTTATCTAAACTAATCCAATTTTAAAATAATAATCAGTCAGGTTAGTCCATAAAAAAACGACTGAGAATCACTTCGCAGTCGTTTGTATATAATAGCTGTTTTAAGTGTTATCCTAAAAATGCTTTGAATTGCTCGTAGGTTTTTATTTTAGTACTTACTTTCTCTTTTCCTAACACACTTTCAATTTGTGCAGGAATAGGTAATTTTACATTTAATGTTGGTTCCACCGTATCTAAAAACTTGATTGGGTGGGCCGTTTCTAAGAAAATCCCAAGTGCATTACTATGGTTTTGTAATTCTTTTTTCAATCCTAAATAACCTACAGCTCCGTGCGGCTCCGCAATGTACCCATCGGTATTGTAAATGGTTTTCATGGCTTCTATAGTATCTTCATCTGAGAACGTAAACGAAGAGAAATCTTTTTTGAACTGCTCCAAATCGTTTTGATACATTTCCTGAATTCGAACAAAATTACTTGGATTACCAACATCCATCGCATTCGAAATCGTTGCTTTAGAAGGTTTAGGATCGTAGATTCCGTTTTCTAAGAAACGAGGTACCGTATCATTCACATTAGTTGAGGCAACAAAATGCGCCACAGGTAATCCCATTTTTTTGGCGATAATTCCAGCGCATATATTCCCAAAGTTTCCGCTAGGACAAGAAAAAACCAACGGTTTGTTTTGGCTTTTTAAGGCTTTATAAGCAAAGAAGAAATAAAACATTTGTGGCAACCAACGCGCGATATTAATCGAATTCGCTGAGGTCAAGTTGTGGTGTTTTAAGCTCTCATCTAAGAACGCTTTTTTTACCATATCCTGACAATCATCAAAAACACCATCTACTTCTAGCGCTCTAATGTTTTGTCCCAAAGTGGTCAATTGACGCTCTTGAATGTCGCTCACTTTCCCTGATGGATACAAGATAATCACTTCAACGCCATTTACACCTAGGAAACCGCTAGCTACAGCACCACCTGTATCTCCTGAGGTCGCTACTAGAACCGTATTTTTACTGTCTTTTTTATCTTTGTTAAAATACCCCAAACAACGGGACATAAATCGCGCACCAACATCCTTGAAAGCCATTGTAGGTCCATGAAACAATTCTAAGGAATAGATTCCTGTTTCGACTGCTACTACTGGGAAATCAAAGCAAAGGGTTTCGGCAATAATTTCTTTTAGTTTGGTTTCTGGAATTTCATCCCCTACAAATTGACGAATCGCTAGAAAGGCTATTTCTTCATTGCTAAGATTTTCGATAGTATCAAAAAAATCTTGAGGTAAAGGCGTTATCGTTTCTGGAAAATACAATCCTTTGTCGCTTGCTAATCCTTGTATTACGGCTTCTTGAAAAGAAACTTTTGGGGCGTTATGGTTTAAACTGTAGTATTTCATTGGTAAAAATGATTTTTGATTGGAGATTAACGATTTTAGATTTATGATTTTCTCGCAACAGTAGTTACTTCTAAAATCAAAAATAGTTAATCAAAAACCTTAAATTTTTATTTAATATTATATTATTCTCACACCATCAGGATTCACTTTTGAAACATGAATCTCGTACGGTAATTTCATTTCGTCATAAACAGCACTCATGGCTTTTGCAATTTTATTTGCGGTAGCTTCTCCTTTGCTTAAAGCAAAAATAGAAGGACCAGAACCTGATATCCCAGAACCCAAAGCACCATTTTCTAAGGCAGTTTGTTTGATTAAATCAAATCCCGGAATCAATACAGAGCGCAACGGTTCCACAATTTCGTCATGTAATGAGCGACCTATTAAATCGTAATCTTTGGTATACAAACCAGCGATTAATCCACCTACATTTCCCCATTGCATAATGGCGCTTTTTAGGGAAACAGTTTGTTTCAATACCGAGCGTGCATCTGATGTTTTTAACTCAATTTGCGGATGAACCACGGTAGCGTATAACTCTGACGGACTTTCGATTTTGATTATATCCAGCGGCGCGTAACTGCGCACTAATGTAAAACCACCCAATAGAGCAGGAGCCACATTATCAGCATGAGCGTTTCCGCAAGCTAGTTTTTCGCCTTGCATGGCAAATGGAACCAAATCTTTGATTTCAAAAGGTCTTCCTAATAATTCATTGATTCCAAAAACCGCTCCCGCCGAACTGGCAGCGCTACTTCCAATTCCGCTTCCGGCTTTAATGTTTTTGTAAATTTCGATTTCAAATCCTGCATCCGAATCTAAGGCTTCTAGCATCGCCAAAGCGGCAACTCCAGCAACGTTCTTTTCGGTTTCAAGAGGCAAGTCGGCACCTACTAATTTAGTGATGCGTATTCCTTTTTGATCTGATTTTCGAATAACCATTTCGTCACCCACATTGTCTAAACACAATCCTAGGACATCAAATCCACAAGATAGATTGGCAATTGTAGCGGGGCAAAATATTTTTATTTCATTCATGATTTTTTGTTTCAGGTTTAAAGTTTAAAGTTTCAGGTTAAAAAAGTGCTTTGAAACAAAGATTTAACTTGAAACTTTAAACTTGAAACTAATTTTTAAACATTCCCTATCCTAATTACATCGGCAAAAATTCCCGAAGCAGTAACCGCTGCACCAGCACCAGCACCTTTTATCAATAAAGGTTGGTCTACATAACGGTCTGTGTAAAACAATACGATATTATCTTTTCCTTCTAAGTTGTAAAATGGATGGTCTTTTGGGATGAATTGCAAACCTACGCTTGCTTTTCCATCTTCAAACTGAGCAACAAATTTTAAGCGGCTTTCTTTGGCATTGGCTTCCGCCAAAATTCCTTCAAAATGGCTGGCATATTGTGTAAGGGATTTAAAGAATTCTTCATTATTTGCTGTTTCCATGCATTCGATTGGAAGGAAAGATTTGTTTTCAATTTCTTCAATTTCCATTTTATAACCGCTTTCGCGAATTAAAATCAAGATCTTTCTAGCAACATCAATTCCGCTCAAATCAATCTTTGGGTCTGGCTCCGTAAATCCTTGCACGCCTGCTTCTTTCACTACATCATGAAAAGAATTATTGGCATCAAAATTATTAAAGATAAAATTCAAACTTCCAGATAAAACCGCTTGAATTTTATTCACTTTATCACCCGATGCGACTAAGTTTTTAACCGTGTCAATGATCGGTAATCCTGCACCAACATTCGTTTCAAACAAGAAAGGAGCATTGTATCTACGAGATAAACTTTTTAGACTTTTATAATTGTCAAACGCTGATGAACATGCTATTTTATTACAAGTTACTACGGCAACACTCTCTCTTAAATAGTGTGCATAAGTTTCAGAAACGCTTGCATTTGCTGTAATATCTACAAAAATACTGTTGCGTAAATTGAGGTTTTTTACTTGCTCAATGAACAATTGTTGGTCTGCTTTTTCTCCATTGTCCAAAAGTGCTTGCCATGATTTTAGATCAATTCCATCTTCATCAAAAAGCATTTTTCTAGAATTGGCTAAGGCAATAACTCTTAGGTTTATTTTTAAGTTATCTTTTAGGAACTTCTTTTGTTGGCTGATTTGATCGATGAATTTTTCGCCTACATTTCCAACACCCATAACAAAAAGGTTTAGTTGTTTAGTGTTGTCTTCAAAAAAGCGTTCGTGAAGCGTATTCAAGGCTTTTTTAACATCTCTTTCATTAATTACTGCCGATATGTTTCTTTCTGAAGCACCTTGAGCAATTGCACGAATATTCACGTTGTTTTTTCCTAAAGTACTAAACATTTTACCGCTTAATCCTTGGTGGTTTTTCATATTTTCACCCACTAAAGCAATAATGCATAGGTTTTTTTCTACAATACAAGGTTCGATTTTGTTTTGTAAAATCTCTATTTCAAAAGCCTTATTGATGGCTTCTTCAGCGACTACAGCATCTGAATTTAGAATTCCAATACAAATAGAATGCTCGGATGAGGCTTGAGTTATAAAAATAACATTCACATTGGCCTGTGATAAAACTTCAAACAATCTTTTTGAAGATCCTAAAACACCAATCATTCCTGGTCCTTCCAGTGTGATTAAAGTGATGTTATCAATGTGGCTGATTCCTTTTACTGGATTTCCATTTGCAGTAGCATTATTCGATATATATGTTCCTTCCGCATCTGGCTCAAAAGTATTCTTGATATGAATAGGAATATTTTTTCTTAAAACAGGTTGAATTGTTGGGGGATATAATACTTTGGCACCAAAATGTGACAATTCCATTGCTTCTTGGTACGAAATTGTTGCGATAGGTTGCGCTTGCTTTACAATTTTAGGGTTGGCAGTAAACATTCCGTTTACATCTGTCCAAATTTCTAAATCAGTTACGTCTAATGCTCCAGCTAAAATTGCTGCAGTATAATCGGATCCACCACGACCTAAAGTAGTAATGATTCCATCGACAGACGAAGCAATAAATCCAGGCATAACCACTACTTGACTTTCATTAGAAGCAAAATAATCAACGATTAATTGATTTGTTATTTCAAAATTTACTGCTGCTTTTCCAAAATTAGTATTGGTTTTAATCAACTCGCGACTGTCTTTGTAACTGCTGTTTTTTAGATTTTGTTTTAAAGCTTCTGCAATAATATAAGATGACAATAATTCACCAAAACTTAAAATAGTATCAGCTGTTCTAGCAGAAAGTTCTCCTAAAAGGTAACAGCCATCCAATAATGTTTCAAGATGGTTGATGATTCTTTTAATATGGCTCAACAAACTACTTTGCTCGCTTACTGGAATAAATTCTTTTAATGTATCTAAGTGTTTTTTCTCAATTTCAGCAACTATTTCTTTGTATCCTTCATCATTTGCAGCTGCTTTTTGGGAAGCCAACTGAAGTAAATCAGTTACTTTACTTAGTGCAGATACGACTACGATTAATTGATCTTGTTTTGCTTGTTTTTGGACTATGTCTAGGACTAGTTTTATATTTTGTGCATTGGCAACCGAAGTTCCGCCAAATTTTAATACTTTCATTTTATTTGTTTTAATTTAAAAAAATGCAATGTCTTTTATACATCCAATACCTTTCTTTCTTAAAAAAGAAAAATATAAAATTGGATTATATGTAAAATGTATACCCCTAAGGGGTAGTAGTTGTTGTAGTAAAAGTAGAAGTAACAGAAATGGCAACTCTGTTTTGAGTTGTTATCGAAGAATGATATGTAGTTCTGTTATTGTTCATTATGATGTGACAAAAATACAGTTTTTTATAAAAATGAAAAACCTTTATTCCGTTTTTGCGAATATTTCAAAAATAAGGATATTATTCACCTCTGATTATGTATTCCTTATTATAAAGGCTTTTTATTGTAACTATTGTTGATTTTTTTTTAAGTAGGAAAGAATTTGAGTAGTTTTTTTGTTGTTTTTTTTATTTGAAACCATTCAAACAGGTGTTTTTTGCTTGTATAAGCTAAAGAATAAGCCACTCTATTGATTCATTTTTCATTTTTTGAATGCAAAAAAGGGTGTGCTTTTTAGTTTTAGTGCTTATTTATAATGGTTTTGTGAGTAAATTATGGGGTAAATTTATAATGCAGGTATGTTTTGATAAGTATTTTAAATTATTAGCAATATATGTTGCTTTTTAATATTGATTTATTGAATTTTGGCTACTCAAAATTCAATACGAAATGGATAATACACATTACATAAGTACCGAGATACTTTCCCTAGAAATAGTTCAAGAAATTATAGCACAACATAAATCGATAGAACTTTCAGAAGAAGCAAAAGTTAATATTCAAAAGTGTAGAGATTATCTAGATAAAAAAATGGCTTCCCATTCGGAACCTATTTATGGAATTAATACTGGTTTTGGTTCTCTTTGTAATGTAAAAATTTCAAATGAAAACTTATCAAAATTGCAAGAAAACCTAGTAAAATCGCATTCGTGCGGTACAGGTGAAGAAGTGCCAACAGCGATTGTTAAGCTAATGCTGTTACTTAAAATTCAATCGTTGAGTTATGGACATTCAGGGATACAATTGCAAACAGTAGAGCGATTGGTCGCTTTTTATAATAATGATATATTACCAGTAATTTATACGCAAGGTTCATTAGGAGCTTCTGGAGATTTAGCACCTTTAGCTCATTTATCTTTGCCATTATTGGGAGAAGGAGAAGTTTATTTTGAAGGAAATAAAGTGTCTTCCAAAGTAATCATGGAACGTTTCAATTGGGAGCCCATCGTTTTGAAATCCAAAGAAGGACTGGCTTTATTAAATGGTACACAATTTATGAGTGCTTATGGTGCTCACATTTTAATGAAAGCGAATAAGTTTTCGTATTTGGCCGATTTAATTGGAGCAATGTCTTTGGAAGGGTTTGATGGTAGAATAGAACCCTTTAATGAGTTAATTCATTTTATTCGTCCTCATAAAGGACAAATAGTAACGGCAAATCGCGTGAAAGACTTTTTAGAAGGAAGTGAAATTATTGAGCAAGAAAAAACTCATGTTCAAGATCCGTATTCTTTTAGATGTATTCCTCAGGTTCATGGTGCATCAAAAGATGCGATGGATTATGTGAAAAAAGTGTTTAAAACAGAGATTAATTCCGTTACAGACAACCCAAATATATTTATCGAAAGTGACCAAATTATATCAGGTGGAAACTTTCATGGTCAGCCTTTGGCATTAGCATTAGACTTTATGGCAATTGCTTTGGCTGAATTAGGAAGTATTTCTGAGAGAAGAACGTACCAATTAATATCTGGATTGCGAAATCTACCTGCTTTTTTAGTTGATAATCCAGGATTAAATTCGGGATTAATGATTCCTCAATATACCGCTGCAAGTATCGCCAGTCAAAATAAACAATTAGCAACACCGGCAAGTGTTGATAGTATTGTATCAAGTAATGGACAAGAAGATCATGTGAGTATGGGTGCCAATGGTGCTACAAAAGCATTGCGTGTAATGGATAATTTGGAGCGGATTTTAGCCATTGAATTGATGAATGCTTCTCAGGCAATTGAATTTAGAAGACCTTTAAAATCGAGTGATTTTATTGAAATGTTCTTGAGTTCTTATAGAGAAGAAGTCTCATTTGTAAAGGAAGATAGAATTTTACATTATGATATTGAGAAAACTGTTGCTTTTTTAAACAGTTTTCAAATAGAAGATGATTTGTTAAATTAAGGTTGGTTTCCAAAAAATAAATCAATTAAATTTGTACCCTAAAAAAATATAAAATGTCATTAAATAGTATATTCCAATTTTTAGTTCCGAAGGATAAAAAATTCTTTCCTCTTTTCGAAGAGGCATCTAGTAATTTAATTGAATTAGCTTCCAATTTACATGAGGCAGTGAATCTTCCTTTGAAGGAAAGAGAAGTTCTTTTTCAAAAGATTGATGCATTAGAACAAAAAGGAGAGGATATTACACGCCAAACTAATCTAGAGTTGAGTAGAAATTTCATTACTCCATTTGACAGAGAAGATATTCACTCATTAGTGACTTCAATTGATAATGTGGCAGACCGTTTGCACGGTGCTTCTAGTATTATGCGCTTGTATCAAGTGGATAAAATTACGAAGTCAATTAGAAAATTAACAGAAATCAATCTTGACGCTTGTCAAAATATTGATGCAGCAGTTAAGGAGTTGAGGAATTTAAAAAATATTCCAAATATTACTGCAGCTTGTGCTAGAATTTCGAAATTAGAAAATAAATCAGATACAGTTTATAATAAAGCTGTTTTTGAGATTTTTGAAAATGAAACAGATGCTAAAAACATAATTAAATATAAAGAAGTATTATCTATTTTAGAAACTGCGACTGATAAATGTAAAAGTGTTGCAAGTGTTTTAGAATCAATTGCCGTTAAGCATTCTTAAAAATTTCGAAAATTTCTCAATCTTTCAATTAAAATTATGTTTACTCTACTAATAGTTATTATAGTATTGGCCTTGATTTTTGATTACATCAATGGTTTTCACGATGCCGCAAATGCCATTGCTACCGTAGTTGCAACCAAAGTTCTTTCCCCATTTCAAGCAGTTGTATGGGCTGCTTTTTTTAATTTCTTAGCGTACTGGGTTTTTGGTTTAGGTGTTGCTAATACTGTTGCAAAAACGGCTGATTCTAGCCAGATTAACTTGACCGTAATTCTTGCGGGAGTTGTTGCGGCCATCATCTGGAATCTAATTACTTGGTGGCAAGGGATACCTTCTAGTTCCTCTCATACTTTGATTGGAGGTTTTGCTGGAGCGGCTATTGCTCATGCCATTGCTGTACACGGATTTTCTGATTATGTTATTGTTGAAGACGGAGTAGAACACATCAAGCATTGGTATAATATTGTAAGTTGGTACAAAGCAGGTAAAGATGGAGGGATGCCTTCAGGTGTCGTTATTATCATTGCATTTATTGTATTGGCACCTCTTTTAGGAGCTGTCATGTCGTATTTTATTTCTATTTGGTTACTCAATGCCTCAAAGAAGAGTTTGTTGCCTAAATTGTTTACAATAGCATTAATGATAGGCTCTGTTTTATTTGTTTATAACCAAATGGTACCCTTCGAAAAAATAGAAAACCCAAGATTTGCAACTTCTGTTTTTTGGAGTATAGTATTTGAATCACACAATATAAAGTGGTTTTTAGTAGCTTTTATAATCATATCGATATCCATTTTTGCTTTAGTATTTAGTAGTTTAAATTTACATAGAGCGGATGCGGTTTTGAAAAAAATGCAGTTGTTGTCTTCGGCAGCTTTTAGTTTAGGACATGGAGGAAATGATTCGCAAAAAGTAATGGGAATTATTGCAGCAGCAGTAGCTGTTTATATTAAGACCAGCGGTGTTGATATTGTAAGTCTTCCTGAATGGTTGCAAGTGGTTTTGCCAAATGATGAAAAAGGAATTAAAGGAGTAATGCCAGAATGGATTCCATTGGCTTGTTATACTGCTATTGCTATAGGAACTTTAAGTGGTGGCTGGAAAATTGTAAAAACAATGGGGTCAAAAATCACTAAAGTAACATCATTTGAAGGAGTTGCTGCAGAAACTGCTGGAGCTTTGACACTTTATTTTACGGAGCATTTTAAAGTTCCAGTAAGTACAACTCATACTATAACGGGTTCGATAATAGGGGTAGGTTTGACTAAACGTATTTCGGCTGTTCGTTGGGGTGTAACGGTAAGTTTGTTATGGGCATGGGTTTTAACTATTCCGGTTTCAGGATTATTGGCAGGGTTAGTATATTATATTCTAAGATTGTTTATATAATCTGAAAATAAATATTTACTAAACAAAAAGAGATCCAGTTTTAAATTAAACTTGGATCTCTTTTTGTTTTTATAAGTCAGTAAAAGTTATTTTTTTTAAACTAGTGGATTGTTTTTTTTACTTTTTTCTTTCTTTTATAAAGACTCTGTTTCAAATTGATATTGCCAGTAATAATACTAATGTTGCCATCAATCTCTAACATTGATAATTTCACGTCCTTAAAATGTTCTACTCCATGTTCTCTCATGGCTTCTCTCAATTCTTCAGAAGTAATATTTAGTCTACTTAAAGTTTTAAATTCTAATGTTCCATTATGAATCAAAATCTCAGGCTTTTCTATAAAGAAATTATTGATTTTTTGATATTTGAACATTATTTTTTTTAATATAAAATTGATACCAAATAAAACGGTTGCTGCAATCAAGCCTCCGTAAAGGCTAGAATCATTTCCAACCATTGCATTTTGAACCGAATTACTAATTAGTAATATCAAAATAACATCGGCTGTATTGAGCTGTGATAATTCTTTCTTACCAAAAACGCGTAATGCTATTACCATAAAAAAATATACGGTGGCACTTCGAATGATAATATCGAGATAGGGATTCACTTTTTATTTTATCTTAAAATTCTTCTCGATGGCTTTAATCATTTCGCCTGCGATATCTTTGTTTGTGGCGCCTTCGATTCCTTCAAGCCCAGGAGAAGAATTTACTTCTAATAGTAATGGCCCTTTTGCAGAACGAATAATATCTACACCTGCTACTTTTAAGTCCATCGCTTTTGCAGCTTTTATGGCTATGCGTTTTTCTTCAGAAGTTGCTTTTATTACTGTGGCTGTTCCGCCAAGGTGTATGTTAGCTCTAAATTCACCTGGCATAGCTTCACGTTGAATAGAAGCGACTACTTTTCCGTCGATCACAAAACAGCGAATGTCTTTTCCATCGGCTTCTTTGATAAATTCTTGAACTAATATATTAGCATTAACACTTTTGAATGCATTGATTACACTTTCTGCCGCTTTTTTTGTTTCAGCAAGTACAACTCCTTTTCCTTGAGTTCCTTCTAATAACTTTACAATTAATGGAGAACCACCTACCATTTTTATTAAATCATTTGTATCTAATGGAGAATTCGCAAATCCAGTAGTAGGAATACCAATACCGCTATTTAATAATAATTGGAGGGAATATAACTTGTCGCGAGATTGTGTAATAGCGCTTGCAGAATTTAAGCAAAATACTTTTAATGCTTCAAATTGCCTAGTTAATGCACAACCATAAAAAGTGATACTTGGTCTTATTCTTGGAATAATGGCGTCAAATTGATTTAAAATGATACCACCTCTATAATGAATTTCAGGAGTTTGAGCATCCAGTCTCATATAGCATTCTTTAATGTTTAAAAAATGCATTTCGTGACCACGCATTTCCCCTGCTTCCATTATACGTTTGTTAGAGTATAATTCAGGATTACTGGCCAAGACACCAATACGTAGACCTGTTGGTGCTTTTTCAGCATTCACATATAACTCTTTTAGCGCTTCTGAAGTGGGTTGACCTAAAAGGTATTTTTGCTCTGGATCAACAAGGACTCTACCGCTCATGGCTTCTCTACCTAAAAGCATTCGAAACCCCATTGAATCTCTGTTGGTCAATGTCATTTCGATAGGCCATGTTGATTCTCCAATTTGTAAATTAGTTTGAATTACATATCGTTGTTCTCTAAATCCACTAGAGCTTTTGACTATTCTTTTGTCGATTAAAGGAGCTTCGCAATGAATAACGGTCTTAAGGTTGTTTTGAATAGGATTTATGTCAAATCGTACCCAATTGGATTCGTTTTTTATGAAAGGAGCAATATTTATTGCATGTAGAGCCGATGTTTTTGCGCCCGAATCTACACGTGCTTTAATCGTGGGGATTCCTAATTCAGGAAAAGAACACCATTCCTCACTCCCTAGTATTACTTTATTTAGAGGCATATTTTTATTTTTGTTTGATTTGTATTATAAAATTCAAATGTAAATATATGTTTTTAATATTGGGTATAATTAACGTAAAGAAAAAGTCCGTTACTTTATATAAAGTAACGGACTTTTTAATAAATTAGAGGATGTATGCTTATGGGTTTGTTGGTTCACCAGCTTTATGTACATGTACATTTAATTCTTGTGCTCCATCTTCTATATCCATAAAAATCTCATCTCCTGATGTAATTTTTGAAGTTATAATTTCTTCAGCAAGCGCATCTTCAACATATTTTTGAATGGCTCTTTTTAGAGGCCTAGCTCCAAATTGTCTGTCAAATCCTTTTTCAGCAATAAAAGATTTTGCTTTATCAGAAAGGGTTAATTGGTATCCTAATTCAGAAACTCTAGCATATAATTTTTTTAATTCAATTTCGATAATCAAATCAATATCGTGTTTTTCTAAAGCGTTGAAAACGATTACGTCATCAATTCTGTTTAAAAATTCGGGTGCAAATGTTTTCTTAAGCGCATTTTCAATAATACTTTTTGAATTATCATCTGCTTGAGCAACTTTGGCAGCGGTACCAAAACCAACACCTTGACCAAAATCTTTCAATTGTCGTGCTCCTACATTAGAAGTCATGATGATGATTGTATTTTTGAAATCAATTTTTCGGCCTAAGCTATCTGTCAAATACCCATCATCAAGAACTTGTAGCAACATATTGAAAACATCAGGATGTGCTTTTTCTATTTCATCTAATAAAACAACACAATAAGGTTTGCGACGTACTTTCTCAGTTAATTGTCCACCTTCTTCGTATCCAACGTATCCTGGAGGCGCTCCAACTAAACGCGAAATTGCAAATTTCTCCATGTATTCACTCATATCAATACGAACCAATGCATCTTCGGAATCAAATAATTCTTTAGCTAGAACTTTGGCCAATTGTGTTTTTCCAACTCCTGTTTGACCAAGAAAGATAAATGAACCAATAGGTCTATTTGGGTCTTTCAATCCTGCGCGATTTCTTTGAATTGAACGCGCAATTTTAAGTACAGCTTCATTTTGTCCAACTACTTTGCTTTCTATGAGCTCCGGTAGTTTGGCTAATTTGTTACTTTCGGTTTGAGCGATACGATTAACAGGAATTCCTGTCATCATCGAAACTACATCGGCAACATTGTCCTCTGTAACTTCGATTCGGTTGTTTTTAGCATCCTCTTCCCATTGTTCTTGAGCAATTGCTAATTCTTTTTCGATGCGTTTTTCATCATCACGAAGTTTAGCTGCTTCCTCATATTTTTGTTTTTTGACAACAACATTTTTTAGTTCACGGATATCTTCTAATTGACGTTCTAAATCAAGAATTTTTTTAGGTACCTCAATATTGGTAATGTGAACACGTGAACCTGCTTCGTCTAAAGCATCGATAGCCTTGTCCGGTAAAAATCGTTCCGACATGTATCTATTTGTCAACTTTACACAAGCCTCAATCGCTTCGGGTGTGTAAGTAACATTATGATGGTCTTCATATTTATTTTTGATATTATTCAAAATGGTAATCGTTTCCTCAACTGATGTTGGTTCAACAATTATCTTTTGGAAACGTCTTTCTAAAGCACCGTCTTTTTCAATATATTGTCTGTATTCATCAAGAGTAGTTGCTCCAATACATTGGATTTCTCCTCTTGCTAATGCAGGTTTAAACATGTTAGATGCATCTAGTGAACCAGTTGCTCCTCCAGCACCAACAATGGTGTGAATTTCATCAATGAAAAGGATGATATCATCATTTTTTTCCAATTCATTCATTACCGCTTTCATGCGCTCTTCGAACTGACCTCTGTATTTAGTTCCCGCAACAAGACTAGCTAGATCCAATGTTACTACCCTTTTGTTGAATAGGATTCTTGACACTTTCTTTTGTATGATGCGTAAAGCTAAACCTTCTGCAATAGCAGATTTACCAACTCCAGGTTCTCCTATAAGCAGTGGATTGTTTTTTTTACGTCGGCTCAAAATTTGGCAAACACGTTCAATTTCTTTTTCACGTCCTACAACAGGATCTAATTTTCCTTCTTCGGCCATTTCGGTTAAATCTCTTCCGAAATTATCTAAAACAGGTGTTTTGGATTTTTTGTTAGATTTATTGGCGGGATTATTAAAATTACCTTCTTTAAGACTGTCATCTTGTCCTGAATCTTCATTGTAGGAGTCGGATGCTCTTGGTAAATTTTCTAAGAATTCTTCTTCGTTTGGTGTCATATTTATGTACTGTTCTTTAGCTACGTCATAATCTATTTTAAGTTTATTTAATAGCTTGGTTGTGGGATCGTTTTCATTTCTTAATATGCACAATAATAAATGTGCAGTACTTACAGAGGAACTTTGAAACACTTTTGCTTCTAGAAAAGTAGTCTTCAATGCGCGCTCGGCTTGACGTGTCAAGTGTAGGTTTTTCTTTTCTACATTAGTATCTAAAGTAGGGTTTGCGGGGCTAAGTATTTCGACCTTTCGTCTTAAATGATCTAAATCAACAGAAAGGTTATTTAATATTTGAATTGCTTTACCATTACCATCTCGAAGGATACCTAGCATCAAGTGTTCAGTACCTATAAAGTCATGACCCAATCGCAAAGCTTCTTCTTTGCTATAGGTTATAACGTCTTTTACTCTTGGTGAAAAATTATCATCCATAATATATATTTAGTATATGTAAATTTAGTGAATTACTATTTGAAAAACAAAAATCGTTCCTAAGAAGTCGTGTCAGCTAATTGACAAAAAAAAAGATAAAATAATGTTGAATATTTGTTAATTTATTAAACAAAAGCGAATGTTAATTTGTTAATAAATCATTGAAATAAGTAAGTTAAAATGCTTTGAAAAATTTCAGAAAGCCGTATATTGGCACGTTTTGAAACTAATATAATTATTTAATATAACAACTTATGTCTGAAGGAGAAAAGTTAATTCCTATTAACATAGAAGATGAAATGAAAACGGCTTACATTGATTATTCGATGTCAGTAATTGTATCAAGAGCACTTCCAGATGTTAGAGATGGCTTGAAACCAGTACATCGTCGAGTACTATTTGGTATGCATGATTTAGGAGTTAATTCAAGATCTGCGCACAAAAAGTCCGCAAGAATTGTCGGAGAAGTTTTAGGTAAGTATCACCCTCACGGAGATACCTCAGTTTATGACGCCATGGTTCGTATGGCTCAAGAATGGAGTATGCGTTATTTATTAATTGATGGTCAAGGTAACTTTGGTTCAGTAGATGGAGATAGTCCTGCTGCCATGCGTTATACGGAGGCTAGAATGCGTAAGATTTCGGAAGAAATTTTAGCGGATATTGATAAAGAAACAGTTGATTTTAAATTAAATTTTGATGATACGCTTCAAGAGCCAACAGTAATGCCAACTCGTGTTCCTACTTTATTGATAAACGGTGCCACAGGTATTGCAGTAGGTATGGCTACTAATATGCCTCCTCACAATCTTACGGAAGTAATTAATGGGACATTGGCCTATATGGACAATAATGACATTGAGGTTGATGAATTAATGAACCACATTAAAGCACCAGATTTCCCTACTGGTGGTATAATTTATGGTTATGAAGGAGTTCGAGAAGCTTTTAAAACAGGTAGAGGTAGAGTAGTGATGCGCGCCAAAGTTGGCTTTGAAGAAGTGGATGGTAGAGAATCTATTATTGTAACTGAAATTCCTTATCAAGTCAATAAGGCAGATATGATTAAGCGTACTGCTGACTTAGTAAATGAAAAAAAAATAGAGGGTATTGCAAATATTCGTGATGAATCAGATAGAAACGGTATGCGTATCGTTTATATCTTGAAACGTGACGCTACGCCTAACGTAGTTTTGAATACTTTGTATAAGTATACCCAACTGCAATCTTCTTTTAGTGTTAATAACATTGCAATTGTAAAAGGTCGTCCTCAAATGTTGAATCTGAAAGACTTGATTCATTATTTTGTAGAACACCGTCATGATGTAGTGACTCGAAGAACTCAATTTGAACTAAAAAAAGCCGAGGCAAGAGCACATATTTTAGAAGGATTAATCATTGCTTCTGATAATATTGACGAAGTGATTGCCTTAATTAGAGGTTCTAAAAACACTGAGGAAGCTAGAGAAAAATTAATCGAAAGATTTAAATTGTCAGATATTCAAGCGCGTGCAATTGTAGAAATGCGTTTGCGTCAATTAACTGGTCTGGAACAAGACAAGTTAAGAGCTGAGTATGACGAATTGATGAAATTAATTGAACATTTGAAAGCGTTATTAGCAGATGTGAACTTAAGAACTGCATTGATCAAAGAAGAATTAGAAGAAATTCGGGATAAATATGGTGATGAACGTCGTTCTCAAATAGAGTATTCTGGTGGGGATGTAAGTATCGAAGATTTAATTGCTGATGAAAATGTAGTAATTACAATTTCACATGCAGGATATATTAAGCGTACAAATCTAACGGAATATAAAACTCAAAATAGAGGAGGAGTTGGACAAAAAAGTGCTGGAACGAGAGATCAAGATTTCTTAGAGCATATGTTTGTGGCAACAAATCATCAATATATGATGTTCTTTACTCAAAAAGGGAAATGTTTCTGGATGCGTGTTTATGAAATTCCTGAAGGAAGTAAAACGGCTAAAGGGAGAGCAATCCAGAATTTGGTAAATATAGAGAGTGATGATAAAGTGAAAGCTTTTATTTGTACTCAAGATCTAAAAGACCAAGATTATATTAAGAGTCATAACTTAGTTATGGTGACTAAAAAGGGTCAGGTTAAGAAAACTTCATTAGAGAAATATTCTAAACCTAGAATAAACGGAGTTGCAGCTATTACTATTAAAGAAGGTGATGAATTATTAGAAGCTAAATTGACAAATGGTGAAAGCCAAATTATATTAGCTGTTAAGTCTGGGAAGTTAGTTCGTTTTGAAGAAACAAAGACCCGTCCAATGGGAAGAACAGCTTCTGGAGTACGTGGAATTTCGCTTAAAGACGATAATGATGAAGTGATTGGCATGATTACTGTAGATAAGGATGCTGTAAACGATTCTCAAGTCTTAGTAGTAACTGAAAATGGATACGGAAAACGTACTAAATTAGTTGATGAAGATGGAGAAGATGTTTACCGTATAACTAATCGTGGTGGTAAAGGAGTGAAAACTTTAAATATCACTGAGAAAACAGGAAGTCTTATTTCTATTAATGCAGTAACTGATGCAGATGATTTAATGATCATCAATAAATCAGGATTGACTATTAGAATGGCGGTTGAAGATTTACGAGTGATGGGACGTGCTACTCAAGGTGTGAAACTGATTAATCTAAAAGGGAAAGATTCTATTGCTGCAGTTACAAAAGTAATGAAGGATGATGAAGAAGAGGTTGTTGTTGACGAAGACGGAAATGTTATCGAAGTAGAGACAATTGAAAGGGTGAAACCTGTTCTTGAAGTTCTTGAAGAAGAAGTAGGAGTTGATGATGATTCAGATGACGAAGAAGACGAGGAAGTTGAAGATGAGGCTGAAGAGGATGACTCAGACGACGATGAAGCATAGTTTAAATAAATAAAAAAAGAATAATTATTAAATAACAAAAATGAATATTATGAAAGGTAAATATGTAATACTTGCATCAGCATTATTGATATCAGTAGCTACTTTTGCTCAAAAAGATGAAATTAAAGCGGCAGAAAAAGCATTAAAAAAAGGCGATTCTCAAGAAGCTGCTACAATTTTGAAAGGTGCTGAGTCTTTAATTTCAAATGCATCAGACTCTGAAAAAGCACAATTTTTCTTTGTGAAAGGAAATGCTTTTTTGGACTTGGCAAATAAAAATATAGATACTGATAAAAATTTATCTATAGCATCTGCGGCTTATTTGGATTTGCTGGCAGCTGAGAAAGCTTCAGGAAAATCAAAATATTCAACTGAAGCAGCTACTTCAATTACAGCAATAAAATATAAGTTGATAAATAGTGCGATAGCTGATTCTAAAGTGAACAAAGATCTTGAAAGTGCTCAAAAATTATATGACGCTTATTTATTAGATAAAAAAGACACTTTAAATTTATATTATGCAGCGTCTACTTATGTAAATGCAAAAGAATATGACAAAGCGTTGAAATTGTACGATGATTTGAAGACAATGAACTATTCTGGAAAAGGAACAAGTTATTTGGCTGTAAATAAATTGACTAGTGAAGAAGATCTTTTTGCTACCGTTCAAGAAAGAGATAGAATGGTGAAAATGGGGACACATGAAAAACCACGAACTGAGGTTATTCCATCAAAAAGAGGAGAGATATATAAAAATATGGCTTTAATTTTAGTTGAAAAAGGGAGAACTGATGAAGCTAAAAAAGCAATTGCTGAAGCTAGAGCGAATAATCCTGATGATGATTCATTAATTTTGACAGAAGCTAACTTGTATTTAGAAACTAAAGATTTTGATAAATATAAAAAATTAATCTCTGAAGCTTTAGAAAAAAATCCTAATGATGCAGATTTAGTTTTTAATTTAGGAGTTGTTAGCTATAATGCTAAAAATGTAGTTGATGCTGAGAAGTATTATAAAAGAGCAATTGAAATTAAGCCTGATTATGTAAATGCATATCTTAATTTAGCTATCATGAAACTGGACGGTGATAAAGTTATTTTTGAGGAAATGAATAAATTAGGAAACTCAGAGAAAGATAACAAGCGTTACTTAGTTCTTAAAAAACAAAGAGAAGTAGTTTTTAAAGATGCTTTGCCATATTTAGAAAAAGCAAATGAATTGGATCCTAAAAATGAAGAGGTTAAAAACACGTTGATAAGTGTTTATGGTGCTTTAGAAATGACTGAAAAGAAAAAAGCATTAAAAGATAAAATGTAAATCTTACATAAGTATAAAAAAACCTATCTGTTTCAGATAGGTTTTTTTTTTGTTATATAATTTTTTTGATAACCCTAAGTTTGTGTGTGTGTTTGTTTATTTCTGGATTGTATATGCCTAAGTGATCTAATCTGTCTATTCTTATTTTTCCACTTGCATGAATGATGTAGTTGTTTTCCATAATTATTCCTACATGGATAATATTTCCATCTTCATTGTCAAAAAAAGCCAAGTCTCCAGGTTCACTCTCTTCAATAAAACTTAACGCTTCCCCTTGAGTTGCTTGTTGTGAAGCATCTCTTAATAGTTTATAACCATTTAGTTTGTATACCATTTGAGTAAAACCGGAGCAGTCTATACCAAAAGGAGTTTTTCCTCCCCATAAATAGGGAGCGTTTAAATATAAAAAAGCAGTATTGATCAGTTCTTTTTTGTCTTTAATGCCATTTATTTTTGTGCCTTCGAAATAAAAATTATTGACGTTAATCTCATTGTTATTTATAAATGATAATGACGATCCTAAAGGAATAGGAATTAATAAATTAGAATTTCCAGTTATGTATTCAATCAAGTCACCATTGAGAATAATCGTATCATTTGAAAGTTGGATGTAATTAGCCTCGGAAATCAATTGATATTGTTTAGAATCTACCCAGCCTTCATACCTATCAAATTGCATTTTGATTCGAGACCACTGTTTAAATTGTTCAATAATTTCAAAATGTTCACCAAATAAAACTTGAGAAACAATTTCGCTTTTATCACTGGGTTCAAATCGTAAGGGGATTATTGCTAGATTACAAATTCCGAACATTTAGATCAATTTATAAGTTGAAATTATGGGTTGTAAGATTTTGGTGCTTAAAACCCATAATTTATGATTATTTAAGCTCTTTCAATTACAATGGCAGAAGCGCCACCACCACCATTACATATAGCAGCTGCTCCAATCTTACCGTTATTTTGTTCTAGTACATTGAGTAGCGTAACTATAATTCGTGCCCCAGAACAACCTAATGGATGTCCTAGTGAGACAGCGCCACCGTTTACGTTTACTTTGTCATTATCTAAACCTAAAATTTTGGCATTTGCAAGTCCTACAACTGCGAACGCTTCATTGAATTCAAAGTAATCAACTTGGCTAGTTGTTAGACCTACTTTTTTTAATGCTTTGGGTAATGCTTTTGATGGACTTGTAGTGAACCACTTTGGCTCTTGAGCCGCATCTGCATAGCTTTTTATGTAGGCTAGTGGTTTTAGTCCTAATGACAATGCTTTTTCTTCACTCATTAAAACTAATGCAGCAGCTCCGTCATTAATAGTAGAAGCATTTGCAGCTGTAACCGTACCATCTTTAGTAAATACTGCATTTAATGTAGGGATGCGATCTATTTTTACGTTTGTAAATTCTTCATCTTTAGAAACTATAATTGGGTCTCCTTTTCTTTGTGGGACAGCAACTGGAACTATTTCATTATCAAATTTACCAGCTTCCCATGCTTTTGCAGAACGAGTATAAGACTGTATAGCGTAATTATCTTGATCTTCTCTTGTGAACTTATATTCAGATGCACATAAGTCAGCGCAAACTCCCATTGCGTTGTTGTCATAAGCATCCGTTAAACCATCTTTTTGCATTCCGTCAACCATGGTTGATGGACCAAACTTGGTTCCTGTTCTCAAATTCATATAATGTGGAATCAAGCTCATGTTTTCCATTCCTCCAGCTATGACGATCTCTGCATCACCACACTGAATTGCTTGGGCTCCTAGCATTACTGATTTCATACCAGATGCACATACTTTATTTATTGTAGTACAGGCTACGCTATCAGGTAAGCCAGCATAAATTGCTGCTTGACGCGCAGGAGCTTGTCCTACACCTGCCTGAACGACATTTCCCATAAAAACTTCGTCAACTAAATTTGGATCTAGATTTATTTTGTCTAAAGCTCCTTTAATTGCAATTGCACCTAATTTTGGTGCAGAAACGGTAGATAATCCCCCCATAAAACTTCCGATAGGTGTCCTAACGGCAGAAACGATAACAACTCTTTTGTTCATAACTTATAAAATGTTGGTTTATATAGCAAATTTACTCTTTTTTGAACAAATTTTTGTTTTTGACTAAGTATTATATTTTTTCAAAATTAAAGTGAATTTTTATTTCAAGCTATATGTTTGATTGTGAACTGTTTTTAGAATAATGTCAAAAAAACATAAAAAAAAGCCTTAAAATAGTTGTGGGAAACGTAAAGTTGTCTTAAATTTGCAACCGCAAAACGAGACACGTTTCTTTGAGCTTGGAGGGGTGCCAGAGTGGTAATGGAGCAGTTTGCTAAACTGTCATCGAGTAATCGGTGCCAGGGTTCGAGTCCCTGTCCCTCCGCTTTATATTTTTTGCAGTACGGGGTGTAGCGTAGCTCGGTTATCGCGCCTGCTTTGGGAGCAGGAGGCCGCAGGTTCGAATCCTGCCACCCCGACTAATTTTCTTACACGAGCAATGGAGGCATAGCTCAGCTGGATAGAGCACCTGCCTTCTAAGCAGGCGGTCGAAGGTTCGAATCCTTCTGCCTTCACAAAAACCCTTGTAATCTGTTGATTATGAGGGTTTTCTGTTTTTAGTTGCCAGTTTAGTTGCCTTTTTACGTTGTTAATAACTTTTTAAGCATAAAAAAACCGCTCATCTCTGAACGGTCTAATTGAACCAATTTAATTAAATATATCTTTATTCCAATTTCTTCAAATAGGATAGTAAACCCTCTTGTGAAACCTCAACTTTGTAATCGGCTGTTTGGCGAAGCGGATAAAAAAGTTGACTTACATAACCGAAATTAAGATTGAAGCCAAATTCAGATTTTAATTTATTCAGATCATTTGCAACACGCTCCACGACTTCGAGGGCTTCGGCTTGTTTCACGGTCGCATACACTCGGTACTTTTCCCTGATTGCTTCCAGCTCTTCGGCTGTTGGAGCTACAAAGGACAAACTTCCACGGTTTTTATTGTAGAACACTTCTAAGGCTTTGAACTCGTCTTTAATGCCTCTGCTGTCCAAATTGAAGTCAAGCGTACTATTTGGAAAATCAGTTTTAAAATGTGGCAATACGTCCGTTTCCCAATTGTTGACGCTCTCCAGCTCTAAGCCTAATTTCGCCAGCCCTGCCAGTAATTGCACGCCGTTTTTATAGCCTAATTGTTTTTGATTAATTAAGCTTTCGGCTGCTGCATTGTTTTCTGATAATAAAATTCTTGTGTTCATAGTTTATGTATTTTTTGCGTTCCGTTCTAGGTGGTGCGCTATACCTTAAATTAATTATATAATACTACAAAGCCCCTATAGGTCTTTAGGTTTGTATCGGCTTTAATCTCTGATAGCGTGTTAAGCATTCCATTTAACACGGCTTCGGGGTTATCAATTACGGTGCAATCATCGTTTAAGCGTATCGACAATACGAATAGCGGGAAAGAATTAAGCGTCTGTTTAAAAACAGTAAGACGGTCTTCAAGGCTCACACTCTCGTTATTTATAAATACCTCTAATTTGTCCAGCGAATCGATTTTTATCCTTCTCATTTTTCAAGTTTTAAAGGTTCGTTTATCTGAATTACAACGGGCTGGAAGCGGTCAGTAATTTCTGCATCGAGTTCAATTTTACTTTGCTTTGGCAAAACGTACTGGAGCATCTTAACCAATAGGTTTGCCCTGTCCACTGCTTTTAGTTCTGTAAGCAATTGTGGCAAATTGAGTATTTCATCATTTATGGTTTTTAACACAAGCTCTCTTGCTTTTGCGTTAACCTTATTGGGGGTGTTTTTTGAACGTCCCCCCGTTTTGGCTCTTGTTGTCATAATTATCTATTTTGTTCTACTTTAGAAGTTTTGTCGTAAATACGCACCTTGATAGCGTTATCAATTTTAATCTTAAGGAGCTTTAACTCGTCGTCGCTTAGTTCCTTTAAATTACCTTGAGTGATCGCTGTTAACTCTTTCGCATCGACTGCCATTGTAGCCAAGTATCTTCTGAATAAATTTGAGCGTTCAGGAGCTTTTGCAGGAGCTTTTACAATTGGAGCAATTGCAGTTGCTTTAGGGATGGGCTTTTTTGCCAACATTTTAGCAATAATATTTTTTAGCCTCACAAGGTTTGCACTGGGTTTGTGAACTGTCTTTGGTTTTTGAACCATTCCTGCCGCAACGGCTTTAAGATTGAACTTTTTGCCGTTCACGATAATAGTTTTTGTTTTCATAGTTTTGAATTTATTTGTTTACGTTGTTTATTCTGAAAATATCTGTTTTGTAGTAGCACCGTTCTTTTGGCTACTACGCTAGCTACTACGGTTTAAGTAATTGATTTTTAAAACTTTAGGTGGTTATTGTAGTAAGTAGTTAGCGTAGTAGCCATTTTTTCCCTTTATAGGGGTAAATACTACCTATAGTAGTCCTATCTAATCCCTGTATGTGTGTATTATTTATAGTCTTATATATAAACTAGTTACTACACTTACTACAACTACCGTTAAGCCTTTATTTTACTAAGGTTAACAGCGTAGTAACAAAGTAGTTTTTCGATTACTACGCTGTTACTACGTACTACACCGCCTTAATCATAATTGTAATTGATTTTTAGCATATATCCGTATTTTGGCGAGCCGTTAATCCTTTTAGATTTTCGGTCAAATCCTAACTTCTTAAGGGCTGCACCGATTCTGTTAATAGATAAATTTTGTCGGGTGTATCTCTCCAGCTCAATAGCTATATCAGTACTTGTCAAAAAGCTATTTTCATCAACCAGGAAAACTTTTTCGATTAACTCAACATAGCTATCCACCGCCTCAAAATTTTGATTCTGTTGGCTTTGTAACGCCCTCTCTGCTTCGCTTAGAACGCTGGTCTCTCCTTGTAGGTGCAAATCATAGATAACACGCCAAACTTTGTCTAAATCTATCTTGAAATACTTTTCGAGGTCAAAGGCTTTCACGTTAATAGTCAAAAATCTTGTATTCCCTGTGCTATCGTTAAGAAAGTTAGATTGGTTAGTAGTTGCCATTACTATGGAAGAACGGAACATTTGTTCGTGGTTTCTCCTGTACGGTCTCCGCTCGAATATGTCGTAAGAAGCCGTTAAATTCTTAAAATCAGCTAGAGTACGGTGCTTAGTTAAAATTTCCTCAAACTCGTCAAAACAAGCTACTAATAAGCTGCATAGTGCAATTTTGCCGTCGGTCATCTTGTTTGGATTGAAGTCTATCACTTTGCCGTATTGCTTTAAGATAGTCGCCAGTATATTTTTAGAGAATGAAGTCTTACAAGCGTTCTGCTCTCCAGCTAATACGAGAACGTTTTTAGTCATACGATTGTGGAGGTGCAAGTCAAATAAACCTAACAGCCACCGAACAAGATATACCTTAATTAGGCGTTTTGGCGTTTCACTTATGATACAGTCAGTCATCTTGTCAAGCTCGTCAAAGTCTAAAAAATCCGTAGGCACTACCTTTTCCAAATCCTTAACGTAATCCAAAAATGGTTGATACTGATTTCCATTTGCGATAACATCGATACACGACAATAAAATATCTTTTGATTGATTTTTTCCGCTGTAAAGGGATAATTCCGTCAACATACTACTAATATGATAGTCATTAAGCGGTGCGCCATTAATCTCGATAACTCCGGTTAATTGATTTAAACGGATTCCTTTTTCTGATAGATATTCTAGTATTAAAGAGTAGGATTCCTTGCCGTTCGGCTGCATAGGCTTTGCCTCTGCTGCTCTAGTTCCGAAGCCCTCAGCATACAAAGCCGCCGCCGTATCTGAAAAGTTACCTAAAAAATCCCTGTACGCACGTGCCGCCGCTGGTGTGATCTGCTGCTCTGCTGGGTAGTCCGTGCCAGTACTATGTAAAAACATAAGATTTTCGGCTTTGTAAATATATCCCGAATGTGCGGACGTTGCCCCGTGGCGTTTTATGATTAGTTTGTCTTTTTGCTCTTGGACAATCTCGAAATCATCACCCACGACCTCCCAAATATCGGTTTTTGCGTTGTAATCGTCAAGGGGTGTAATATTACCCTCAATTGCTTTTTTAGTGGCTTGTGGGGCTTGTGTGCGCTTCGCTTCCTCATAATTATACATTCGGGAGAATGAGAATAAGGTTAACCTATCGGTATCACTGATATATTCAATTTCAAAATAGCTTTTCTTTGAAATTTGATTCTCGGGATAAGCGAAAATATATCCGCCTACCCCTCTAGTTTCAAGGATCACTTGCTGGTGTCCTTTTAACTTTGCGATTTTTTGGTTCTTCTCGACTAACTTAGTTTTGAAAAGAATGTGATAGCCCCCATTTTTAGTTTTATATATAACAAACTTTTCCGCAAAATCGGGAATTGCTGTTTCTAAATAGCCTATATATTCGCTCCACCAATCAACTCTTTCTGCTTCGTTGTCTAGGACTTTCAAATCCACGTCCATACATTCCAAATCCTCAAAGCCTGTAACTATGCCAAAACCTTGTGTCGTCTTAGCGGCGTACTGCTTTAGCAAATTGTTAAGGGGCTGTTTGTCAGACTGCCACGGCTTCCAAGGATAGTTCGGCTGCTTATTATCTCCTACGGTAATGATTGAAAATTTTTCGTGAAAAGAAGTAATTAGTTTGCTATCTTTACTTTGTATATTGCGGTGGGTGCTTTCGGTGGTACTCATCGCAATTATCTTTTATACTTCAAAGACTTGACCTCTGAAAGCCCTTTTTCAAATTGGGATTCATCTATGAGGATTCTGCGACCGATTCGAGTGGCTTGGATTTTACCCTCTTTAATATAATTACGGATTGATAGCTCGGAAAGTCCGTTTCTTTTCGCAATGTCTTTTACTGAGAAACGTTTATTTTCGGTGGTTGTGGTTGGGTGCTTTAAGTCCAATAATAAAGCTTCGATATTACTTAGACGATTCTCTAAGATTTCAAAAGGGTTGCTCATTTGTACCAATTATTAAATTAATATTAATTTCTTGGTACAAACTTATGCCTTATTATTATGTAACTAATTGATTATCAGGTTGTAAAAAGTTGTATACAACTAAATACAACCTGTGTTCTATGCTTTATGCCTATTAATCAATGGTTTGAGTTTTGCGTTGATTTTATCGGTTGCAATTGGGGTAAAGTCTTTGGCTTTTCTTAAAGCTTCATAACTCTTTATATCTCTGTTAAAATACACTTTCATAGCTTCGTGAAAAGATTTCAATTGACTATCTGAGAGCACTATTATATTTTCTTCACTTAACAGCTCCAGCATTATTTTTAAGTTCGCACCGACTTCAATATTGAATGTTTCTTTTAACTCCAGCGCAAAGGCTTTTTTATCTTTTACGTTTTGGATAAAATCTAAGAAATCAACGGGTTTGATTTTCGGCTCGGCTGGGTTGTATTCTTCTAACCAGTTCAAATATCTTTGAGTTGGTTTTGTAAAGGCTGGATCTTTTGAAGACACTTTAAATTTATCTTTTGTGTCTTGTAATTTTGCAAAAGTTCGCACAACCTCATCATCATAAAACTCCTTAGCCAAAACGCTCTGAGGTAAATTTAAAGCCTCGTTTTCCTTAATGTATCGTTCTAACTTCAAATTATAATATTCGTTAAAAAGCGACGGAACTTTAGTAGGAAACTCTATATTTCCATTTTCAAAATAGTACTTTTTTGCGCCGTCGATTTCTGAATATATTTTATTTGTACGTCCGTCAATAACAATGTGGTTATCGTTAATTATTGTTTTAGTACTAATACTGCCCTCGCTTAATTCTGCTGCTCTTTCGTGGCTAAATCCCAAACGTAATAAAGCTTGTTTTGTCGTTTCTTCGATCATAACTAGATAATTTTTTTTAAAGGGATTTCAACACTAAAAACTTCATCCATTGCCTCCTTTGTCTGTTCGTCATCAACTTGGTAATATTTATTCAAGGTTGCCATATCTTTATGCCCCGTGGCTTTCGCAATCAATTTATCTGAAACGCCTTTTCTTTTCATCATAGTTATAAACGTTCTTCGGGCGGTGTGCGTGGTTATCCTATTATAAAAAAAGTCCTCTGTCCTTTCAACTTCACGCCCTCGGTTTGTTGCCTTTTCTATTTTCTTTAAAAATTCCATTTCTTGAAAAGCATCTTTTAAATATTTGTTTTGTTTTTGATTCGCAATTAATGGTAATTGATAATCGTATTTAGCCAAGATATATTTTGAAAGTGTTGTTAATGGAATATTTCGAGGCTCTTTAAATACTCCTTTTTCTTCTTTTAAAACAATATGCGTTTCAGTTACATTGCTTTTTGAAATTAACGACAATTCGCCAAAACGCATACCAGTAACACACGCAAAAACGAATACATCTCGGACACGCTCCAAACTTTTAGTTTTGAAGGTATGCCCCATAATTTTGTTTAAATCCTCTATTGTTAGCGCAATTTGGCTTGTGGCTGTTTCCTTTATGATATGCTTTTTACTGTCGTCAATATTGAATTTTTTAAACTTTTCGTTATAGGTGTATTTTCTATCAATTGCCCAATTCATAAAGGTTTTAAAGAAAGTTAGGTTTCTTAAATAGGTATTATTTACGTGCTTCAATGTGTTAAGTGAATAGTCTGTAAATTCAATGTGAAACTTTTCATCAATACGATTGAATGTAAGAGGATAGTTTTTAGCAATCTCAAATCTTTCGAGAATGTTTCTTATATTTTGATACCTTGTTTTTGTTCCTGCAGTCCATTGAAGTTGCCCGATTTTCTCATTAAAAAACTCGTCATACTTTTCAAAGAAAATATTTTTTCCTTTTGGAGTTCTTTTAAATTCTTCGTCAAATGCTCTTTTTAAAGTATCTTGTGTGAAAGGCTCGTTAATCTTTTTGCGTTCACTCTCGGTTATTTGCATCAAATCTGAATACCTATTCAATTGAATTTTGATCGATTCAAAAAACGGGGCTTTATCCTTTCCATTTTGAAAAGGGAACTTGTTTTTTGCATCCCAATTTTTCGGATGGATTTTTTCGCCTGTGGAATAGATAAATTTTTTATTTTCGTCTTTGAAGAAACAAGAAAATAAAATCAATGTTTCTTTGTCGGAATTGGGTTCTTTGAGTTTAAAGGTGTATTTCATACCGTTGCCAGTTTAGTTGCCAAAATTGTTATTAATCGTTATAAAAGCGTAATGATAAGCAAATATAACATATAGTCGAAGCGTTACAAAAGTTATGTAAATACACTTACTAACAACATATTAAGTACTAACTAGTTGCAATACTTCTGCCTTCACGAAACCGATCAAATATATTTAATGTATTTGGTCGGTTTTTTGTTTATATATTATTGATTTTTAGTTATTTGCCTCTTTTTTGTGCTATTATCTCATTTCTACATTTTTTTGATCTTTTTGCTGTATACCAATGAATTTTTCGTTTGTTGCGTGTTAAATTGATGTAAATCAAATTATTATGAATTAATTTTTTTTTTACGACAATTGGTTCGAATGTCCTTTTAGGGTAGGTAACAGGATTCGAACCTTGTTAAATGGTTGATTTATAATGTTTTATTGTAGTGATAAATGCATTATGACTGTAAAAAAATCAAATAAAGTTATATTTTTATAAAATAGTAGTTTCAAAAGCAATTCAATATCTAAAATTCGAACCACCAAAAGAGATGGATTCATACCTTTAAATAAATATTCTATCGAATTTTTTCTTGTAATCTTAATGGATATGTATGCATTTTGTTAACTTATATAAAATAAGATTTTCAATTCAAACTTCGATATTCATTAGGAGTATATCCTACTCGTTGTTTAAACAATCTAGAAAAATGCTGAGGGTATTTAAAGCCCAACTGATAAGCAATTTCGTTTACGGTTAAATTGTCTACTAAAATTTTGTCTTTTGCTACATCAATTATTTTATTTTGAATGTATTCTTGAGCCGATTTATCTGTTTCCTTTTTTATTAAATCCCCAAAATAGTTGGCTGACAAATGCAGTTCATCAGCACAATAGGCAACTGATGGAAGCCCAATAGTACCTGGTTTATCAGAAGAAAAATAGGTATTTAATACTGTTTCAAATTTCTCCAAAATGCCTTTATTAACATTTTCTCTTGTTATGAATTGACGATCATAAAAACGGTCACAATAGTTTAAAAATAATTCAATATTTGAAGCAATAAGTTTCTTACTATGCTTGTCAACTCCAAGTTGCAATTCTAATTTAATTTTTGAAAAAGAATCTAAAACAATTTGTCTTTCGCGTTCTGACAAATGCAATGCTTCATTTGCATTGTAACTGAAAAAATTATAATCCTTTATACTTTTAAAAAGAGAAGTGCCGTGTATTAAATCAGGATGAAACACTAAGGCATGTCCTTTTGGTTGATATACTTTACCATCAGTTTCAACTTCCATTATTTGCCCGGGAGCAACAAAAACCAATGTGCCTTCTTGATAGTCATAGTAATTACAGCCATAACGTAGATCACCACATTTTATATCTTTCAAAAAGATGCAATAAAAGCCATAATAAATTCGAACAGTCTTTTCGCCACCCCATGATCTTTCGTTTGCCTTTGAAAAATCAATAACACTTATTAATGGATGTAAAGTTTCGCAATTGTTAAATGCATTATATTCACTAATTGTATTAAACTTGACTATTTTGTTCATGATAATATCATTTTATACTACAAATTTAAGTATTTAGATATATCAATTACCATATAGTAAGGGCAATAAGTAATATTGGTAGAACAATCCGTAATCCATATACCAACAACCTTCTCATCAGGTCGGAAATTTGCAGAGTAGTATAAGTTATCCTAATTGCTTGGGGAATTTATAATAACCTGTAAAATTATACAATCATGCAAAACGTAAAATTAAACAACGGAGTAGAAATGCCAATTTTAGGATTCGGTGTTTTCCAAATTCCAGATGCTACCGAATGTGAAAAAACAGTATTAGAAGCTATTGATTGTGGTTATCGTTTAATCGACACAGCTGCTTCCTATATGAATGAAGCAGCCGTAGGTAATGCCATTAAAAAAAGCGGTATCGCAAGAGAAGAATTGTTTATAACTACAAAAGTATGGGTTCAAGATGTTGGTTATGAAAAAACAAAAGCTGCTTTTCACAAATCATTAGACCTGTTGCAACTAGACTATTTGGATTTGTATCTTATTCATCAACCCTATGGAGATATTTTTGGATCTTGGAGAGCTATGCAAGAATTATATGCTGAAGGTAAGGTCAGAGCAATTGGTGTTGCAAATTTTCAGCCAGATAGAGTAATGGATTTGATAATAAACAGTGGATTTACACCTGCTATCAACCAAATTGAAACGCACCCATTTCATCAGCAAATTAGTAACCAAGAATTCCTTCAGAATAACAATGTGCAAATTCAATCTTGGGGACCATTTGCAGAAGGAAAAAATAATATTTTCCAAAATGAAATCTTAATTGCTATTGGTACTAAATATAATAAATCGGTTGCCCAAGTTATCCTTCGTTGGTTGACTCAAAGAGGCGTGGTTGCTATTCCAAAATCAGTGCGAAAAGAAAGAATGATAGAGAATTTTTACATATTTGATTTTGAATTATCAGCAGATGACATGCAGATAATTCAGACTCTAGATACAAAAGAAAGTTTGTTTTTTGACCACAGAGATCCAAACATGGTAAAATGGTTGGGTGAAAGAAAGCTAGATCTGTAGATTATCTTTTAAATAGCAACTAAAATAGTTATCCAATTTAATAAATTCAATTATGAATCGTAGATCCATTTTAAAAGCTGCAGGACTCGCTTTGGCAGGAAGTGCATTATTGCCTTTTAATTCTTTAGCACAATCCACTTCGTTAACGTCTATTTTTGGAAAAAAAGATACAACCCCAATCCCTCTTTCGAGTAAACGAAAACTTGGTGCTTCTCTTGAAGTTTCCAGTATAGGATTGGGTGTTCAAAACATGAGTCGTACCTATCAAACTACAATTCCCTCTCGACCAGAAATGCGCAATATCATTAGAACAGCCTTTGATAAAGGCGTTACTCTATTCGATGCAGCCGAGGCTTATGGTCCTTTTGAAGTGGAACGAATTCTTGGAGAAAGTATAGCGCCTTTCCGTGATAAAATAGTAATCGAAACCAAGTTTGGCTGGAATATTGACCAACAAACAGGCGCCCGATTACCCGGATTAAACAGCCGACCTGAACACATTAAAATTGTAGTGGAAGGAATGTTGAAAAGACTTCGTACTGACAGAATAGATTTATTGTATCAACATCGTGTGGATCCACAGGTTCCAATTGAAGATGTCGTGGGAACAATAAAAGACCTTATCAAAGAAGGAAAAGTACTGCATTACGGACTTTCCGAACCGGGACCGCAAACCGTAAGACGAGCACATGCCGTTCATCCTGTTACTGCTATTCAAAATGAATATTCTTTGTTATGGCGTGGACCTGAAAAAGAAATTATTCCACTTTGTGAAGAACTCGGCATTGGTTTCGTTCCTTGGAGTCCGCTTGGCGTGGGATTTCTAACCGGAGCTATTGATGTAAATACACGCTTCGCTCAAGGTGATATCCGTGGAAATGAGTCTCGTTTCTCGCCAGAGAATTTGCCTCATAACTTGAAAATAGTAGATTTATTAAAAAACTGGGGTGCACAAAAACGGGCCACTGCTGCTCAAATTTCGCTGGCTTGGCTATTGGCACAAAAGCCTTGGATTGTTCCAATACCAGGCACGACACAGATGGCCCACATGCTGGAAAATATTGGAGCATCAGCTATAAAATTTACCACAGCTGAACTAAAGGAATTCAATAATCAATTGAATGCTATTCAAATTCAGGGTGAAAGATTACCAGCCTTTGTTCAAGCTTTTTCTGATGTGGAAGCACCGTTAAAGAAGAAACCATAATCACAATTTAACTTTAAATTATACCAAATGAAAACATTAATTATGAGCCTAATTGCTATAGCAAGCTTCCAATTTTCTTTTGCACAAGAAAATAAAACAACTACTGCTGCTCCCACTTACACAGCCGCTGAACAAGAAGTGATTCAGCTTTCTAAACAAAAATGGCAGTGGATGGCCGATAAAAATATAGATAAACTTGAACCACTCTTTGACAACAAATCAAAATTTGTCCATATGAGTGGTACTTGGAAAAAGGACGAGGAACTCGATATTATTAAAACGGGTAAAATTTGGTATAAGAATGCTAAAGTTCATGATGTAGCAATAGAAACTTTTGAAAAAACGGCAATCCTTTGGAATAGAATTACCCTAGAGGCTATAGTTCGAGGAAGTGAAGTTGTGACTGAATTTACTGTAACAGAAACCTATCAAAAACAAGGCAAAAATTGGAAATTATTAGCTTTAACATTCAGCAGTGTTAGAGATACCCATCAGATTCAGAAATAATAATAAAGATATATAATACTAAAATCTACTACTATGAAAAAATCAATCTTTGGACTACTTCTTCTTGTTTTATTCACAACTAATACTTTTGCTCAAAATACTGCCGAGCAAGAAGTTATTCAACTTTCCAAGCAAAAATGGCAGTGGATGGCCGATAAAAATGTTGATAGTCTCGCTCCTTTGTTTGACGACAAATCTGTTTTTGTCCATATGGGAGGAAGTTGGGGAAAAACCCAAGAAATCAACATCATTAAAAGTGGTGGAATTCACTACAAGAAAGCTGATGTTCATGAAGTGTCTGTAAACATTATCGGTAATACCGCCATACTTTTAAACAGAATTACACTATTAGCAGTAGTTGGAGGGAACGAAGTTACCAATCCTTTTATTGTAACTGAAGTGTATGTTAAAGAAAATGATAGTTGGAAACTTGGTTCCTTATCGTTCACTAAGCTAATGACACCTGAACATTAAAAATTATCTAAATGAAAAAAATAATAGGGTTAGCAATTTTTATTAGTTGCAGTCTATACTCGCAGCTAAAGGTTAATAATGCAACTCCGGAAGCATCGCCAATAGTCAAAACAGCTTCAGGATCATTACGTGGTATAACTGAAGGGGATGTTTCAGTCTTCAAAGGGATTCCCTATGCAACTGCGCCTGTTGGTGAATATCGCTGGCGCCCACCTCAACCTATAAAAGCATGGGTTGGAGTTCGTGATGCAAGCAAATTTGAATCAAATTTTGCTCAAGCGGGATGGGGTGCTGCCCCTGGTTCACTATCGGAGGGCTCATCAGAAGATGGCTTGTATCTCAATTTGTGGCTACCTGCCGGTACTAAGCCGGGAGCGAAACTACCGGTTATGGTATGGATTCATGGTGGTGCATTTGTATTTGGGAGTGGTTCCCAACCTGACTTTTCAGGAGTCCAATTTGCCAAACAAGGTGTCATCCTGATAACTTTCAACTACCGTCTCGGACGTCTTGGTTTTTTTGCATTTCCAGCGTTAAGCAATGAACATCCTGAAGAGCCTAAAGGCAATTATGCCTATATGGATCAGATTGCAGCACTCAAGTGGGTAAAGGAAAACATTGCCGCTTTTGGAGGTAATCCAAAAAATGTAACCATTTTCGGTGAGTCAGCCGGCGGTGTTTCGGTACATTCACTGCTGACCATACCCGTTGCAAAAGGCCTTTTTCAAAAGGCAATCATCGAGTCGGGCGGTGGCCGCGATGGTGTGCTTACCGGAAGACCAATTCATGAAGAGAATGCTGACCGGCATTACCCTGTTTCAGCAGAAACGATTGGGAAAAACTTTGCGCACAAACATGGCATCGAGGGTATAGATGCAACCGCACTGGCAAAGCTGCGCTCTCTTAGTGTTGCTGATATTGTGGATGGAGGTCAGGAAACCGATGGCCCCGGAGGTCTACCTATCTATTCTGGTCCGATTCTCGACGGTAAACTGGTTGTTGAAACAGCAGAGAGCGCCTATAAGTCAGGCAGACAGGCTCGTGTTCCTCTGCTCATCGGTTCGAATAGTGCTGAAGTTCCAGTAGGTTTTGTTAATGCAAAATCTAAAGAAGAATTACTGACATTGTTTGGCAATTTTAATGAAGAAGCAATTGCAGCTTATGATGCTAATGGTACTGCTGATTTTGCTAAGATGCTAACTCTAGTGAATACAGATAAAGTATGGGCAGAGCCTGCCCGGTTTACCGCTAGAGCTTTTGTTTCAAAATCGATACCAGTATATACATATCTCTTTTCTTACGTACCTATCGCTATGAAGGATAGAATGAAATATGGAGCTTCTCATGCTTCTGAAATTCCTTTTGTATTTGACAATCTAATAGAACGAAATGGCTTTAAATTTGATGCAAAAGATAAAGAAGTAAGTAAAATGATGAATTCCTATTGGGTTAATTTTGCTAAAACGGGTAATCCAAATAGGAAAGGGTTGCCAATTTGGTCCTTGTATGATACTACTAAAAATAATATTTTTGAGTTTAAGGAAGATGGATCTGCGGGTAATTTTTTAGATTACAGAAAAGCAAGATTAGATGTAATAGAAAAGGCATTTGAAGACAATAAATAAAAAATAATTATGATGAAAAAGAAAGCAATAAGATCGTGTAGTATATTTTGTTTGTTATTGATGATTAATTCATCATTTTATGCACAAAAAAACACAAAACAGAAACCGTTACTAATAGAAGAGCAAGGAAGTTTTGCTATTGGAGGAACTATCATTACCAATCCGGGTACATTCGATCCGTATAAACCTACTCCTGAAGGACAAACTTTTCGTGGAGACCACGCCTATGTTTTTTATCAAATTCCAGTAAAAGCACGCAAGTTTCCATTGGTGATGTGGCACGGCATAGGTCAGTTTTCTAAAACATGGGAAACCACGCCCGACGGACGAGAAGGGTATCAAAATATTTTTCTACGCAGAAACTTTCAAGTTTATGTGATTGATCAACCAAGAAGAGGGAATGCGGGCAGAAGTACTGTAGCAGCTACCATTAATCCAACACCTGATGAACAGCAATGGTTTGATGTCTTCCGTATAGGCGTATGGCCCAATTATTTTGAAGGTGTTCAATTTGCTCGAGATTCAAATACACTCAATCAATACTTTCGATCTATGGTTCCAAACATTGGTGCTATCGATAGTAATGTTAATTCGGATGCAGTTTCAGCATTATTCAACAAAATAGGTCCAGCCATTTTAGTTACACACTCCCATTCTGGTGGTATGGGATGGCTCACTGCTTTAAAAAATCAAAACGTCAAAGCTATAGTGTCTTACGAACCTGGTAGCGGATTTATATTTCCAGAGGGAGAAGTGCCGTCCCCTTTGACAAGTTCGGCGGGTTCACTAGAAGCTAGTTCGATCCCTATGAAAGAATTTATGAAGCTTACTAAAATACCGATTGTTATTTATTACGGCGATAATATTCCTGAAAGCCTTTCAAACAATCCTGGGGCAGACGGATGGAGAGTACGCCTCCAGATGGCGCGTTTATGGCGAGATATAGTAAACAAATACGGTGGTGATGTAACCGTAGTACATCTTCCTGAGGCAGGTCTCAAAGGCAATACACATTTTCCTTTTTCAGATTTAAATAATATAGAAGTTGCTGATTTAATGAGTAAATGGCTAAAAGACAAAAAGTTGAATTAATTTAATACAGCCGATATATAACCCTAAACAATAATTCAATTGAAAAAAGTAACCACATATTGTTTAATGATGATAGTAACAGCTAGTTTATTTTCGAGCTGTTCCAAAGCACAAAGTTCTGTTAAGCTAGAAAAAGATGGTTTGGATACAAATAGTATTCTAATTGTCTATCTAACACGAACAAAGAATACCAAAGCAGTTGCCCAAATCATTCATAAACAAACTGGTGGCAAATTAGTTGAATTAGAGCTTCAAAATCCATATCCTGAAAATTATAAAGCAATTGTTGATCAGGTCGCCAAGGAAAACGAAACAGGTTTTTTACCCCAGCTCAAAACCAAAATTGACAGCATTGAAAAATATGACACTGTCTTTATAGGTTTTCCAACTTGGGGAATGCAATTACCGCCGCCAATGAAAAGTTTTTTAAGTCAATACAATTTAAAAGGTAAAACTATTATTCCGTTTAACACCAATGCCGGTTATGGCATAGGAAGTAGTTTTGATAAGATTAAAGAACTATGCACTGAATGCAAAATATTCGAAGGATTTGTCATTAAAGGAGGTAAAGAAAGAGACGGAATTTTATTTGTGATGGAAGGTGAAAAGAAAATAAAAGCTGAAAAAGAAATACAAAAATGGTTAAAGAAAATAGGGATTCTGAAGAATTGAAAGCACAATAAATAAAATAAATATGAAGGATTTTAAAATTTTCAAATTTATAGTGATGATAGTTGGCATTTCATTGTTTCCTAATTACGCTAAAGCATATCAGATGGCAACTACCAGCAGTAATTTAAGTGAAAAGGAAAGAAGCATTATTACCATTGCATCACTTACAGCTAAAGGCGATTTAGTCAAGCTAAAATCAGAGTTAAACAAAGGTCTTGAAGCTGGACTTACCGTGAATGAAATAAAAGAAGTATTGGTTCATACCTATGCCTATTGTGGGTTTCCACGCAGCATCAGAGGATTGCAAACTTTTATGGAAGTGCTTAACGAACGAAAAACAAAAGGTATTATTGATAAACCTGGCAAAGAAGCTTCCCCCATTAAAGAGGATGGCAATAAATATCTAAGGGGAAAAACCATTTTGGAACAGCTTACCAAAACGCCACAATCGAATACGCTTACTGGATATTCCGCTTTTGCTCCCATAATAGATACCTTTTTAAAAGAACATTTGTTTGCAGCAATTTTTGAAAGAGATGTTTTAACCTTCACTCAAAGAGAATGGGTTACGATTTCTGTTATCAGTGCGATTGGTGAAGCTGAACCAATGCTAAAAAGTCATTTGTCAATTTGTCTCAATGTAGCTATATCACCTGAACAGTTGAAAGAATTTATAGGCGTAATCCAACCAATCATAGGAAGAAAGAAAACTAAAACTGCAAAAGAAGTAGTAAATGAAGTGTTGGAAAGCAAATAGGTTCAATAATTAAAAAAATAAAAGAGATGAAAAAAATAGCATTAATAATCACATTAGTAATTTCAATAGTAACTGTACAGATGTCAAGTGCTCAAACTACGCAAAAGGAACGAAAGCAAAATCCATATACCTTAGTATATGATGGAGCTATTACAGAAAATGTAAAGGGAAAAGTAAACATACATCCTGTGAGCTATAAAATTAAAGAGATTACAATAGTAGCTAATATTTACACTCCTGCCAACTATAATCCATCGAATAAATATCCTACTGTAGTTATTGCTCATCCTAATGGTGGTGTAAAAGAACAAGTGGCAGGGTTATATGCGCAACGTTTAGCAGAACAAGGTTATATTACAATCACAGCAGATGCAGCCTATCAAGGAGGCAGTGGCGGAGAGCCCCGTAATGTGGATAAACCTGCAAACCGAATTGAAGATATACACGCAATGGCCGACTTTATTTCTCAATATAAAGGGGTTGATATTTCAAAAATGGGATTACTTGGCATATGTGGTGGTGGTGGTTATTCATTAAAGGCTGCCCAATCTGACAAACGTTTTAAAGCAATTGCCACAGTAAGCATGTTTAATTCAGGTGTAGTAAGACGTAATGGTTTTATGAATTCGCAATTTTCAACAATCCAAGAACGATTAAAAGAAGCTTCTGATGCTCGTGCCCAAGAAGCAGCTGGAGGTAAAATTATTTATATGGGCGATACTCAACTTACGGATAAACAAATAGCGGCATTACCGTTTGATTTATATCGTGAAGGATTTGAGTATTACGGCAAAACACATGCGCATCCAAATTCTACATTTAAATATACAAAGAGTAGTCTTATGGATTTAATGACATTTGATGCCAGTACCAATATGGACTTGATAAACCAACCTTTGTTAATGATAGCAGGAAGTAAAGCCGACACCTTTTATATGACAGATGATGCATTCAACAAAGCAACGAATGCAAAAAGCAAGGAATTATTTCTAATCAACGGAGCTACACATATTGAAACCTATTGGAAACCAGAATATGTATTACAAGCAGTAAATAAATTGGTTAATTTTTATCAAATCAATCTTTAAAGTTTAAAAAGATGAAACTTAAATATATTGCAGGAATATTTCTTATTGGAGTATTTGCATTTTCATGTAAAGCACAAAATAAATCAACACTTTCAAGAAAAATGAAATCACAAAAATTAAGCATTTTTCCCAAAGGAGAAAAAATTACCAACGATAATTTTACCGGTGCAGCTTATTTACAAATGCTTATAGCTCCTGATAGTCTTAATCCAACTTCAGTAGGAAATGTAACCTTTGAACCTGGAGCTAGAACCAAATGGCACCTTCATCCGGGCGGACAAATTTTGTTGGCCACCGATGGAGTTGGATATTATCAGGAAAAAGGGCAACCTAAAAAAGTACTTCGCAAAGGAGATGTAATCAAATGTCCACCAAATATTCCACATTGGCATGGTGCCAGCGATGATACCTATTTTGTTCAAGTAGCAATAACAAATACCCAAAACGGTGTACCTGTTTGGTTAGAAGCTGTAACAGCTGAAGAGTATACAAGTTCAAATAAATAGAAACAGAAAAATACAGTCAAAACTAATTGAAAAGCCACATGTCCGAAACCTTTAGAAATAATGATATCAGAAAAATACTTAAAATTCAAATATTTCTTGTTGTGGTCAAACAAATCCTGATTTAAACTATATTCAATAATATAAAAAAAATACTACTGAATTTTTTAGTAAGTTGATACCTCAAAACAGTCGGCTAATAGTTTCAAATCTTCTAATAAAAGGTTCGAATTTTGTACCATAAGGTTCACTTAATTACCCTTGTATAATACTAATAGTCAGTATTTTACAAGGGTTTTTTTTTGTTCTAATTTTAAAGTAGTTACCCGTTTATGTGTAGTGTTTTGAAAGTTGATTCTTTTAAATTTGTTCTAATCTGACTTGATTCTATTTTATAAAAAAATGTTTTTAATCGATTATTTTAGTATTTAGTCGAAATAATTTTGTTTATTTTATTGTTTTTCGTAAGTGTTTTGTTTAATTTTAAGGACTATTAAGTGATATTTATTATAATTAATTACAATCGCCATGAAGTTAAAATTACTCAAAAAACTTTTTTTTATAATTTTGTTACTTAGTTCATTAATTAATTTTGCACAAACAGCAACTATAAATGTAAGTTATGGTAGTCCTGCAATCAATATTTCAAATGGCGGGTCTGTAGCCTTTGGTTTATCTGGTGAAATTGAGTTTTCAGTAACCAATATCCCTACAAATGGAAATCCTACTTTAAATATTCAAAGTATTTCTTCTAGCAATTTAAATTTTGTTATTTCGTCTATTCCTTACATTTCTGATGATAAAATTAAAAAAGGAGATGTTGGTAAATTTAAAATAAAAAGGAATTCGTATAGTTGTGGTACAGGTTCTTCTGTTATTACTATAGATTCAAATATTGGATTTTTTTCTTTTACGGTAAGTTTTGATAATAGACCTTCTATTTCAGTTTTAGGAGGAACACCAACACAGCCAATTTCTAATGGACAAACAGTACCTACTTCGGCTACTGGAACCTTATTTGGAACGGTTACTGTGGGAGCATCTGCTTCAAGAACGTATGCAATCGTTAATACAGGAACTTGTCCTTTGATATTGGGGAGTTTAACTTGTTTTGGTTATAACCCTTCAACTGGAGTACAATCAGCAGATTTCTCAATAGTACTTCTTACTGCAACTACAATAAATCCAGGTGGTGTTGCCTATTTGATGGTGAAATTCACGCCACAATCAACTGGTACTAAAGAGGCTATTATTTCAATTCCTAGTAATGATTCTGCAAAGCCTATTTACACTTATGTTGTGAGTGGTGAAGGATATGACCCAACTATAACAGGTCCGGGAGGAGGAAATCCTGATTTTAGACTTTGGCTTAAAGCTACAAGAGGAGTTAATTTAGCTACTGGGGTAAAGATCCCTTTATGGAAGGATTTAGGATCTCTTGGAAAAGATGCGTCACAAACTACCGTTGCAAATCAACCTACATATATTGATGCGGCTAATGGTAATATTAATTTTAATCCAGTTGTGAAATTTCAAAATGATGGTTCAACTCTTAGTCAGTTTTTGTACAATACTGATAATGGATATTATACGCACGAAACTTTTATTGTAATGGAACCAGATGTTGCCATTGATGGTTCTACATCTCCAATGACAATTATTTCAGGAACTTCGGCATCAAACCCATCTTATCCGATTGTTTCCGGTGAACTTACAGGGATTGGATTTGGGAATTTTTCGTCTCGTTTAACAAATGAAAGATTGTGGTTTAATCAATGGCAAACAAATGCAACTATGCCTTATTTTAGTGTAGGTGATGCAGTTGGAAATTATGCTAAAGCAGGGATAATTAACACTAGAAACACATCAATTATGGCTTTAATGGGTGTAGATTTATTATTTAATTCTAACACAATTGGAATTTTGAATAGTTCAAGTACGCTTTACAGTAATTTAGGTTATTTAGATGGTACAACTTGGAAAGGTACTCCATATAATATTGGTAAAAATATAAATAGCGGGACGAATTATGGGAATCTAAATGGTAGGGTCGCAGAAATATTATCATATGCTTCTCGTGTTTTAGATGGGAATCGTCCAAAGATTGAAACATATCTTGCTATAAAATATGGAATTACTTTAGGAATTAATGGTACAAGTAAAGATTATATTAATTCTGCTGGGGGAATCATTTGGAATAGTACTTCAAATGCAGGTTTTAATTATAACATTGCTGGAATAGGTAGAGATATAGCATCAGATTTATATCAAAAACAATCAAGAAGTTCCAATGACAATAATGAGGTAACAATTGGTTTAGGGGTCATTGCAAGTACCAATAGTGCTAATATCAATGAATTTGTAATAGATAAAAATTTTTTAGTTTGGGGTTCTGATAATGGTACGTATTCAGCTAGTAGTTCAAATGTAACAACAATACGTACAGGTTTGACTACTTCTGCTACTAGAATAAATAAAAAATGGAAAGTGGTAGAAACTGGAGGAGATGTTGGGAATGTATTTGTTGGGATTCCGGTAGCAGCTTTTAGTGCATTTTCAAAATTAGCAACAGAAGAATATGCATTGATTGTTAGTGACAATAGTGCGTTTAATGATGGCGACATAGTTGATGTAATTCCACTAAAATCCGATGGTAATGGTAATTTACAAACTTGGTATGATTTTGACGGAACTAAGTATTTCACTTTTGGTAAAGTGCCTAAAGTTGAATCTAAAGAATTGGTAAGTATTGGAGCTAGTAATTTTTTAGTAGGTGAGTATGCTTTGAATCTTAATAGTGGTTCTTTTACTATTGGTTTTTGGTTGAGAAATGACGGTACAGTAGCTGCTAATAAAACCATAATGAGTAAAGGAATTAATTTAGAATTACGATTAAATTCCGCTAATAAAATTGAAGCTTTATGGGACGGTAGTTTGAAATTTGTTTCAAATACTGCAGTTGCAGATGGAAAATGGCATAATATAGTAGCAATTTACTATCTAGGTAGTGCAGATCTTTATATAGATGGAGTATTGGATTCATCCACTTTTAATCTTCAAAATCCAACACCTAATTATTCAAGATATTCTGTAGGTGCACTTTATGTAAATAAAAACGATATTAGAACTCCATTTTATGGTGAAATTGATGAAATTCATATCTGGGATACGGCATTAACATCAAATCAACTCAATTATTTGATGAATCAGGAAATTAATAAATTTGTTGATAATACTGCTGATGGTGCCATATTACCACATAATATTTCCAGTAATGAGATTAAATCAATTCCTTGGACTACATTAAAAGCCTATTATGATTTTAATACATTTTATGGAACAACCATTGAAGGATTGACAGATGAACGAAATTTTTTAAGAATCAAATATCTAAATAAAAATAAAATTATAGCTGGGGTTCAAACCGCTCCATTGCCCTATGAAACTATCGCTGACGGTGCATGGAACGATTCGTCTATTTGGAAAAATGGAGCAATTCAAACTATTCCTAATGCAGTTTCAATTGTTAATGTTGGACTAACAGTAAATGGAAACATTGTAAAAATTAAACATAATGTAACTTCTACCGGAAATAAAACAGTTTTAGGATTGTTTGTGGAAGGTACAGACGCAACTACTTATAAAAAATTATCAATTAATAACGATACTAAAATACAAATTTCACATTATTTAAAATTGGATGGTTTAATAGATTTAACTGGGCAATCCCAATTAGTTCAAACTTTGAATAGTGAGCTCGATGTTTCAAGCATAGGTTTTATAAAAAGAGACCAACAAGGAACGGTAAATAAATATAATTATAACTATTGGTCTTCTCCTGTAGGACCTATAAATGGTACGGCAATTAATAATAACTATACCGTAGATGGTGTTTTTAAAGATGGAACTACAACAACTCCGTTAGCGATTAATTGGGTTTCTGGTTATGATGGTAGTGCATCCCCTTTAAGCCTTGCAAGGTATTGGTTGTATAAATTTGAAAACGGTTCTGAATATGCTAATTGGATTCATTTTATTGAAACGGATCCCATTCGACCTTCTCAAGGATTTACATTAAAAGGAGCTGGTGTTTCTGGATCTACCCAAAATTATACATTTAAGGGAAAACCTTTTAATGGATTAATAAATAGCAATACGGTTTTGGCAGATAATTTATTTTTGGTAGGTAATCCTTATCCTTCTGCTTTAGATGCTTTTGAGTTTATAAGAGACAACATTTCTGTTGCAAATGGAGGAAATAATTCGGTAAATATAATTGATGGAACGCTTTATTTTTGGCAACATTCCCCTAGCAATGGCACTCATATATTGTCAGGTTATACAGGAGGATACGCGACATTGACTTTAGTAGGAGGGGTTGCCCCAGTTGCGCCGGTGGGGATTAGTGGTGTGGGTACCAGTACTAAAATTTCATACCAGTATATTCCGGTTGGACAAGGTTTTTTTGTAAATGGAGATGTGAGTATTGGTACTTCAGAACCAATTATCTTTAATAATAATCAACGGGCTTTTGTTAAAGAAAGTGACGTGGATGATTTGTCAGTTCCAATTTCTAATACTTTATTTAAGAATAGTGTTTCAAATAAAACTAAAAAAACAGATCATTTTAATGATAATAGTAATGATATCGTATATAATAATTATAACACTAAAATTAGATTGGGCTTTAACACCGTTAATAAATTCCACAGAGAATTACTTATAGGATTTATGAATGAGTACGCAACCGATGGTGTAGACGTAGGGTACGATGCATATCAAATTGACACTCAAGATAATGATTCTTATTTTTTAATTAATAATTTAGAATATACTATACAAGGAGTTGGATCGTTTGACACATCAAAAACATATCCGTTGGGAGTTGTAGTTGATACACCAGGAGCTGTTCAGTTTATGATTGATGCAGTAGAATTCTTACCTTCAAATACTAATATAAGTATTCATGATAAAGAAACATCTACTTATTACGATATCACAAATGGGACTGCTGAAATTGATTTAGTTGCAGGATCTTATAACAATCGATTTGAATTAACATTTGAAACGGCTAAGACGCTTGCTGTTGAAAAGAATGAATTAAAGAATTCGAATTTATTGATTTATAATAATGACTTGGAAAAGAAGATAAATATAACTAAAAAAGCAGATGTAATAATTGATGAAGTTTCAATATATAACATTCTTGGTCAAAAATTAATTGGAGTTGACAATTTATCAGGTTTAGATACAATTGAAATTCCTTTCAATGTACAACGAGGAACTTATATTGTAAAAATTAATACTAATAAAGGAATGATAAGTCAAAAAGTTTTAAAAAAATAAAGATATATTTTCCGTAATTAAAACAAAAAAAACGCTAACACTAGCGTTTTTTTTGTTTTACTATTTAAATCACTTCAAATGTTTTATTTTTATAAAAAAAATATATTTATGAATTCTTCTTTTAAACTTGGTTTTTTAATAGGTTTCTTTTTATTATTTATTTCTTGTAAAGCACAAGTTGCTATTCCTAACAAACAGATAAAAGATATAGTACTAGTAAACGACACCACATTTGTAAATTTAAAGGATTATAGTACTGATTTTGCTTATGATATGAAATATGCTACCGAGGATAATTTTTTAAAAGCCAAAGTGTATGATTGTGCCGAGTGTTTTCTAAGAATGAAAACGGTAAATGCAATCATAGAAGCTAATAAATTGTTCATGGATCAAGGATATAGAATTAAATTCTTTGATTGTTACAGGCCTTTAGATATTCAAAAAAAGATGTGGCAAATAGTTTCCAATCCAAAATATGTTGCTGATCCAAGTAAAGGATCAATCCATAATAGAGGAGGTGCAGTAGATATCACTTTAGTTGACAAGCGTAGCGGAAAAGAACTTGAAATGGGAACTCCTTTTGATTTTTTTGGAGAAGAAGCCAGTCATGGTTATTCTAATCTTTCAAAAAAAGTTATTAATAACAGGAAACTGCTAAAAAGAGTAATGGTAAAAGCTAATTTCAATTCCTTTGATTCAGAATGGTGGCATTATAATTTAAAATCGGCTTTAAATGATAAAGTATCCAACGTAAAATGGAGTTGTGTAGAATAATTATTTATTCTACACAACGTAAGTTTTTGATGAAATACGTATCAGGTTCATACACTTGACTGTTTAGTTCTGATTTAAACTCTTTCCTAATTACATAGTCCTCACTTTCCGTTAAATATTTTATTCTCATCATCGATAATGGTGAGCTTTTTAAGTCTTCTAAACTTCCTTTCATAAACATAAATATTCCAGAGGTTACTCGATTGTCAAAACCATTCTCATCTCTAAGCATAGTTCCACAATTTTCTTGATCGATATGTATCATGGTAATTATTTTACCATTATTTAATTGTAAGAATAATTTTGAATTTTTATCAAAGCAATTTGCTTTAAGAAAGCCTTTACTTTTTTGAATGAGTTGCACATTTAATGTTGGCAATCCGTCGGTTAATGCCAATGAATAAAAAATATAACTGGAGTTTCCGGCAAAAATTTTCTCACTCATTAAGTATTCTTTGGTCGATTTGTAAGTTCCTATGGAGTCAGTGACGTTTGAGCTATAATCACAAGGTGTTTGAGCAAATAAATTTCCAGTAAATAAGAAGAATGTTATTACAATTAGTTGTTTCATTTTATTATATTTTGTTGCAAATTAAAACTATTTTATTGTTATTTTCATCAGTAGTAAAAAAACAATATATATTCCCACCTTCTTTTATTTTCCATTTTTTTCGAATGGTTTCGACTGTATCTGGAAAATTACGAGTAGTGATGTTGGCTTTAGTGTTGGATAGAAAGTTTTTCATTTCTGTTTTGCTATAAGAAAAGCAGTTTTGAATTAGAAAAATTCTACCAGGAAAATCTATTTTTTCTTGAGAAGTGTATAAATGAGAATGTTTATGTAATTTATTTAAACTAAAGAAAATAGCAATTTCATCAAATCCACCTGATTTCATTATTGCACTATTGGGTTCGTACAAATATTTTTGAGGTAAGGCGTAACTTGGAATGACGCCTTGTTTATTGAAAACAAATTCAAAAAAGTCTGTTTTATCTTTTAGAAGATTAACTGTTTTAATAGTTGTTTCCCCAAGGTAGTCTTTGTGTAATTCCCATAATAATTCTTTTACTTCATTGTCAACAGCTACAATATGGATTGTTTTTACATGCTTTAATTCCGATAATCCGGCTGAAAGATCAAGTAAAGGGGCTGTTTTTATAAGAATAGCATTTGAGTTTTTAAAATAATAATCAAGATTATCTGGAACATTTGGTAAACAATCTTTAAGCATAAAAACTTTTCCTTTGGCATCGTTGCGTCTTGAAGGGTCAATATAAATCCAATCCCATTTGCTATTTAATGATTTTAAGGTCTCTAAACTGTCAGCTGCATAACAACTAATATTTTTAGTATTTAATTGCTCAAAATTATGTTTAACAATAGATGAAAGTTCGGGATTAATTTCACAATGAGTGACTGTTGTAATTTTTTTTGCAAAATAATAATCATCGACACCAAAACCACCTGTAAGATCAATTAACTTTTCTCCTGAAACTAAAGTACTCTTGTAAGCTGCTGTTTTCTCAGATGAGGTTTGTTCAACAGAAATTTTGCTAGGGTAAATTATATTTTTAGTGTTAAACCAAGTTGGTAATTTATCTTTTGATTTTGTTTTGGCTTCTATTTGATTCAAAATTGTAATCCATTCTATAGTAGGAAAAGGGTTTTTTTGAAGCGCTAATTTTGAAATTGGTACTTCTAAATTTTTGTCAATAAATTCTTGAATTTCAGTATCTAAAATGGAATGTTGCAATTTTATATTTTTTCAGTTAAAACAGACACGATTTTGTTGTTTGGGAAAAATTCCTTGGCGATAACTTTCATAATTGTATAAATTGGAATTGCCACGACCATCCCGAAAATTCCAAAAGTTATTCCGCTAATTAGCGTGACCAAAAATATTTCTAATGGATGTGACTTCACACTTTTTGAAAAAATGATGGGCTGGCTGATGTTATTATCTAAAATTTGAACAATGAGAAAACCAATTACTACGTATATTGTTGTAGGAAGCATTTCAGTTTTAAAATCGGTTCCAATAGCACTGATAAGTGTTAGTATGGCTGATAAAACTGTAGCTATTATAGGGCCTATATAAGGAATTACGTTTAGTAGGGCACATAAGAATGCAATAATAAAAGCATTCTTACTTCCAAAAATGATTAGAACTATGAAATAAAGTATAAATACTACAGTCAATTGAACCAGTAGACCAATAAAATACCTAGTGAGTAACTGATTTATTTTTTCAACTGAGTTTAGAATTTTTTCTTCATTGGAATCTGGAAGTATTTTTTTTGCTTTTTCCTTAAAAATACGCTGGTCCTTTAAAAAGAAAAAAGTAATAAAGAAAACCGATGCTAATCCCATTCCAAACCCAGCGATAAGATTTATTATTGTATTGATAAAGTCAGTAAAAAAATTATAATTAATCTTAGAAGACAAATTGGAGTTATTTAAGATTCCTTGTAGATCTATATTATGTATGTTAAAGTAGTTTTCTATATTATGTTCTAATATTGTAATTTGACTTTGAAGTAAATTAGTATCTAAGAGGGATAAGTTTTCTGCTTGTGAAATGATAAGTGGAACAAAAAGAAGTACAAAACCTACAAGTATAAATACGAATAGTAATAAGGTTGTTATTGTTGCAAATATTTTTTTGAATTTAAGTCTTTGATTTAAAAATAAGAGAAAAGGGTTTGCTATTAAACAAAGAATTAGTGAAATACACAAATAGAGAATTACAGTTTGTATTTTGTATAAAAAATACAAAGCACAACACACCACAACAATAGTTAGTAATGCTCTTAAGATCCCGTTTGAGATTATTTTTGATGTAATCATTAAAAAAATAATTTAGTGATAAAGATATAAAAAGTAGCAGTCTCAAAAACAACTTTAGAGGTAGTTTCTTTTATCATTCAATACCGTTTCCTTCAATAAAAACAGTCTCAATTAAATTACTGCCAAATGCATAAGGCAGTTGATAATAAGAGGGGATAGGTCTGGTAAGAATAAGATTTGCTTTTTTACCAATCGTTATACTACCATGAGTTTCTGAAATTCCCATAGCATAAGCTCCATTTATTGTGGCGGCGTTTATTGCTTCTTCAGGTGTCATTTTCATTTTGATACAAGCAGTTGCAACTACAAAATTCATATTTCCAGATGGTGTAGAGCCTGGATTGTAATCTGTAGCTAGTGCTAATGGCAATCCTGCTGTTATCATTTCACGTGCTGGAGTATATGGAATGCTCAAGAAATAGGAACAAGATGGCAAAGCAACTGGCATTGTTTCAGTATTTTTCAAAGCTTCGATATCTTCTGGCTTCATTACTTCGAGATGATCTACAGATAGCGCATTGTGTTTTATTCCTGCTTGAACTCCTCCAATGGAGTTGAATTGATTGACATGAATTTTTGGCTTTAAGCCAAAGCGAATTCCCGCTGCCATAATTTGCTCTGTTTCTGCAACGGTAAAATAACCTGTTTCACAGAAGGCGTCAATATAATCTGCGAGTTTATTTTGTGCAATTTCAGGAAGGATTTCGTTGATTAATAAATCAATATATCCTTGATGATTTTCTTTGTATTCTAAAGGAAAGGCGTGAGCACCAAGAAAGGTTGCTTTTATAGCTATCGGATAGTTTTGCGACAAACGCTTGATTACTCGCAGCATTTTCAATTCCCCTTCAACTGTAAGTCCGTAACCCGATTTGATTTCAACAGCGCCCGTTCCTAAACGCATGACTTCTTCCAGCCGTTCTTTGGATTGGTTGTATATTTCTTCTTCGGTGGTTGCATTTAGCTTTTGAGCTGAATTTAATATTCCACCACCACGATTGGCAATTTCTTCATAAGTAAGTCCATTGATGCGATCCACAAATTCTTGCTCTCGATTCCCCGCATATACAATATGAGTATGACTGTCACACCAAGTAGGTAAAACCATTTTTCCAGTTGCATCAATTGTTTTGTCAGCTATTAGTTTAGGAAGATTCTCCATCGAACCAAAATCGGCAATCAAATTATCTTTGATTACTAAAAAGGCATTTTTAATAGTTGGAAGCATTCCCATTTCGGCACCAGAAACTTTAGCGACCGAAGTTTCCCGTACTTGGAGTAATTCCTTAATATTGATAAGTAGTGTTGTCATTTAAAATTATTCAGAAACCGTTATTTCAAAAAGCGTATCCCAGTTTTTTCCTGTTACAAAAATAGTTTTGGTTTTTGGGTTGTAAGCAATTCCATTTAAGACATCAGCATCTGCATTTTTGATGAATTTTTTCAAGCCAGACATATCTAAAATTCCTTCTACTGCTCCAGATGTTGGATTCACAACTGCAATGGCGTCTTTTTGCCATACATTAGTATAGATTTTACCATTAATCCATTCCAATTCATTGATGGATTTAATTTTAGAATCTCCAGAATAAACATTGATATAATCTATCATTTTTTGGTTTTCAGGATCCATCTTCCAAATTTTCTCTGTTTTATCAGTTTGGTAAATGTATTTACCGTCATTTGTCATTCCCCAACCTTCAATTTCCTTGTCAAAATTAAACGTCTTGATTTTTTTAAACGTCTTTAAATCATAGATAAATCCTACTTTTGATTGCCATGTTAATTGGTATATCTTATCGTTTAATATAGTAACTCCTTCACCAAAATACTTTTGATCTAAATCTATTTGATTATATACTTTTCCTGTTTTATAATCGTATTTTCTAAGGTATGATTTTCTACCTTCTGGATTACCAGTACTTTCATATAGCGTGTCTCCATGAAATTCTAGACCTTCCGTAAAAGACATTGTATCGTGTGGGTATTTATTCACGATTTTGTAATTCAAAAGTTTTGGTTTTACATTGGACACGAGTTCAACTCTAGAAGTGGCTTCAGCATTTTCTCCGCCATAATATACTAATGCTTTGAGGTTTTGGTACCCTAGTTTTTGATCTTTTAGTTCAAATAAAATCGGATCTCCTCCTTTTTTTGAACCCACTTTTACATCATTTACATAATATACAATGCTGTCAATAGTTTTCGAATTGGAGTTGGTTATTGCTAAATTAAGTTGGTCTTGTTGTGTATATTTTTCTTTAAAATTGGTAATATCGAAGGTAAATAAAGTATTTTCTCCTTTTTTTGTATCTCCACAATTAGAAAGTGTCATTCCTAATAAAATGATAGATAGTAAGTTATATTTTTTCATGGTTTAAATTTTGAATAGACCAATATACAATGTTATTTTAAGAGCACAAAGCGCTTGCAAAAATATAAAAAGATTGTATATTTGCACCGGCAAGTCCTACACGACCAGCTCCTGCAGACTCCCCCAGGATGGGAACATAGCAAGGGTACGTGGTTGAGCGGTGCGATGTAGGTCGCTTGCCATTTTTTTTTAATCTGAACTTGTTTCAGATTTTTTTTTGCCAATTTTGAAATATTTTCAAAATATATAGAATAGTAGTCTTCCTTATGGAGGATTTTTTTATTTTTGGTCTATTCTAAAATACAGTTAAACAACAATCAATTATGAGTAAAGTAGTTTTAGTTACAGGAGGTTCCTCAGGAATAGGGAAATCTATTGGGGAGTTTTTACATCAAAAAGGGTTTGTTGTTTATGGAACGAGTAGGAATCCAGAGCGGGTTTTGAATTCGGTTTTTCCACTTGTTGCATTAGATGTTAGAGATACAGCATCTATTCAATCGGCTGTAGCCAAGATTATTGCTACTTCAGGACGATTAGACATTGTTATTAATAACGCTGGTGTTGGGATAACAGGTCCACTAGAAGAAATTCCAACTGTGGAAATGAAGAATCATTTTGACACTAATTTCTTTGGTCCTATTGCAGTGATGCAAGCGGTATTACCACAAATGCGGGAACAAAAATCAGGTTTAATAATAAATATCACTTCCATAGCGGCTTATATGGGTTTGCCGTACCGCTCGATGTACTCGGCTTCAAAGGGCGCACTTGAATTAATTACGGAGTCTTTGCGCATGGAGGTGAAATCTTTTGGGATTCATATTACTAATGTTGCACCTGGAGATTTTGCTACTAATATTGCTTCGGGACGGTACCACGCTCCTGTAATTCCAGGATCGGCTTATGAAGTTCCTTATGGGAATACGCTAAAAACGATGGATGAACATGTGGACAGTGGCAGTAATCCTAATGAAATGGCTGAAGCGGTTTATGCTATTATTCAAACAAAAGATCCTAAAATTCATTATAAAGTAGGGGCTTTTATGCAAAAGTTTTCGATTGTATTGAAACGAATACTTCCGGATAAAATGTATGAAAAAATGCTAATGAATCATTATAAGTTGTAATTTTGCACCGGATTTTATTGATTTTGCAATTGCGTGAAGGATCGCAGTGAAAATCCTCCCGTTTTTTAGGGAGATTGTAACGTAGAGCCTGACCCTTGTGGTCACGCCCAAAAAAAGGAACACACAATTTAATATAGAAATAGTATGAAGTTTTTTATTGACACGGCTAATTTAGCTCAAATTAAGGAAGCGCAAGCATTAGGGGTTTTGGACGGAGTTACGACTAATCCATCATTGATGGCTAAGGAAGGAATTACTGGAAAAAACAACATTATGAAGCATTATGTTGACATTTGTAATCTTGTTGACGGTGATGTAAGTGCTGAAGTAAATGCGCTTGATTATGATGGAATGGTTAAAGAAGGGGAGGAATTAGCTGATTTGCATGAGCAAATTGTGGTAAAATTACCTATGACTAAAGAAGGAGTTATGGCGGCAAAATACTTCTCAGATAAAGGAATTAAAACGAATGTAACTTTAGTATTCTCAGCTGGTCAAGCATTATTGGCTGCTAAGGCGGGCGCTACTTATGTTTCTCCATTTATTGGTCGTTTAGATGATGTTTCTACAGATGGATTGGCTTTGATTGAAGAAATCAGATTGATTTATGATAACTACGGGTATGAAACTCAAATTCTTGCAGCTTCTGTACGTCACACGATGCATATTGTAAACTGTGCGAAAATTGGCGCTGATGTTATGACTGGACCACTTTCGGCTATTTACGGATTGTTGAAACACCCATTAACTGATATTGGATTGGCACAATTCGTCGCTGATTTTGAAAAAGGAAATAAATAATATTTTTTACTTATAAAAAAAGGCCCGTTTCAATTGAAACGGGCCTTTTTTATACTTTTATGTTTTTTTATTTTCGTACAAACGGCGGTAATAATTTTGAAGAAACTTCTCCAAAACCAATACGTACTTGTCCGTTTTTACAGAATCCTTTCATGATTACTGTATCGTTGTCATTGATGAATTTACGCTCCGTACCATCATTTAACGTGATAGGATTTTTCCCTCCCCAAGTCAATTCAAGCATAGAGCCATAACTATCTGGAGTAGGTCCTGAAATAGTTCCTGATCCCATCATATCACCAGAATTAACGCGACAACCGTTTGAAGTATGATGCGCTAATTGTTGGTTCATAGTCCAATACATGTATTTAAAGTTAGAGTTACTCACAACTGTTGGTTCAGCATTTTCAGGTTGAATAGCTACTTGTAAATTGATATCAAAAGAGTGTTTTCCTTTTTGTAGTAGATAGGGTAGCGGACTTGGATTTTGTTTTGGTCCAGGAACTCTAAATGGTTCTAATGCATCCATAGTTACAATCCAAGGTGATATTGACGAAGCAAAGTTCTTTGCTAAGAATGGCCCTAGGGGCACGTATTCCCATTTTTGAATGTCACGGGCACTCCAATCATTTAATAAAACCATTCCGAAGATATAGTCTTCGGCTTCGTTGATAGGAATAATTTCTCCCATTATATTTGCATCAGTAGTGATGAAGGCAGTTTCCAATTCAAAATCAATTAAACGAGAAGGACCAAATACAGGAGTGGTTTCACCAGCTGGTAATGTTTGTCCCATAGGTCTGTGAATAGGAATACCAGAAGGAACAATTGTTGAACTCCTACCATGATATCCTACAGGAATGTGAAGCCAGTTAGGTAATAATGCGTTTTCTGGATCGCGAAACATTTTTCCTACATTTGTCGCGTGTTCTTTGCTAGAATAGAAGTCAGTATAGTCACCAATAAGAACTGGTAATTGCATTTCTACATCGTCTATATTAAAAATTACAATGTCTTTATGTTTTTGGTTGTCGCGTAGTTTTGGATTTGTGTTGTCAAAAATGTCGGCAATACGATTACGAACCAATCTCCATGTTTTTTTACCATCAGAGATGAAGTCGTTTAACGTATCTTGCATGAACATATCATCAGTTAATTCAATACCTGCAAAGTAATTTAGTTGTTGTAAAGCACCTAAGTCAATTGCATGATCACCTATTCGAGTTCCTACTGTAACAACATTTTCTTTGGTAAGAAAAACTCCAAAAGGAATATTCTGAAGAGGAAAGTCACTATTTTCAGGGACTTCAATCCATGATTTTCTGTTAGTATCGTTGGCTGATATCGGCATAATATGTTAATTGTTTTGTTGAAAATTATAGTTCAAATATATCATAATCTAGCAGTTTAGCAAACGTTTTTTTGTATTTTTGCTTCAAATTAACTAAAATCAAAGAAATGCAACGCGACGAACAAATTTTTGACCTTATTCTAGAAGAACAAGAAAGACAAATACACGGATTAGAACTTATTGCCTCAGAGAACTTTGTAAGTGACGAAGTAATGGAAGCAGCTGGATCTGTATTAACTAATAAATATGCTGAGGGTTATCCTGGTAAAAGATATTACGGTGGTTGTGAAGTAGTAGATGTAATTGAACAAATCGCTATTGATAGAGCTAAAGAATTGTTTGGAGCCGTTTATGCAAATGTACAACCACACTCTGGTTCACAAGCAAATACTGCGGTTTATCATGCTTGTTTGAAGCCTGGTGACAAAATCTTAGGTTTTGACTTATCGCATGGTGGGCATTTAACTCATGGATCACCAGTAAACTTCTCAGGACGTTTATATTCTCCTGTATTTTACGGAGTGGATGCTGAGACAGGACGTTTAGATTATGATAAAATTCAAGAAATTGCTACTAAGGAGCAACCAAAATTAATTATCGCAGGAGCTTCGGCTTATTCACGTGATATGGATTTTGAGCGTTTTAGAGTAATTGCTGATAGTGTAGGAGCAATTCTATTTGCTGATATCTCTCATCCTGCAGGTCTTATCGCTAAAGGATTGTTGAATGACCCAATTCCTCATTGTCATATTGTATCAACTACAACACATAAAACATTACGTGGACCTAGAGGAGGATTAATCTTGATGGGTAAAGATTTTGAAAACCCAATGGGATTAACTACACCAAAAGGAGAAATCAGAATGATGTCATCATTATTAGATTTAGCTGTTTTCCCTGGAAATCAAGGAGGACCGTTAATGCACATTATCGCTGCTAAAGCGGTTGCATTTGGAGAAGCATTACAAGATGAATTCTTTACTTATGCAATGCAATTAAAGAAAAATGCAAATGCTATGGCAGATGCTTTTGTAAAAAGAGGATACAATATCATTTCTGGAGGAACGGATAACCACATGATGTTAATCGATTTAAGAAATAAAAATATTTCTGGTAAAGATGCTGAAAATGCATTAGTAAAAGCAGAAATCACAGTAAATAAAAACATGGTTCCATTTGATGATAAATCACCATTTGTCACTTCAGGAATTCGTGTAGGTACTCCAGCAATTACAACTCGTGGATTAGTAGAAGAAGATATGGAAACAATTGTTGCTTTAATTGATAAAGTATTAATGAACCATACTAATGAAGCTATCATCGAAGAAGTAGCAAATGAAGTGAACGAAATGATGAGCGAAAGAGCGATCTTCGTTTTTTAATTTTATAGTTTCAAGTTTCAAGTTTCAAGTTTAAAGTTTTGTGATTGCCTAAAATCATTGCAAACCTTTAAACTTTTTTTGTTATTTACTTAACTTTAAACATTTTTTTAAACCTTAAACAAAAGAAAAATGGGTGTATTACGGTTACAATTGCCAACAGATCCAAGATGGGTCAATATAGTGGAGAAAAATATTGAAGAAATCTTGACAGATCATGCTTGGTGTGAGCAAAAAGCAGCCACAAATGCAATAACAATCATTACCAATAATTCAGAGCATCAAGATTTGGTTAAGGACTTATTGGCTTTAGCCAAAGAAGAAATTGAACATTTTGACATGGTACATAACATCATTATCAAAAGAGGATTGAAGCTAGGACGTGAACGCAAAGATGATTATGTAAATGAATTGTACTTATATATGAAGAAAAGCGGAAATGGTAGTAGAGTTTCTAGTTTGGTAGAACGATTATTGTTTTCCGCTATGATTGAAGCGAGAAGTTGTGAACGTTTTAAAGTGCTTTCAGAAAACATTCAAGATGAAGAATTATCGGTATTCTACAGAGATTTAATGGAAAGTGAAGCGGGGCATTATACTACATTTATTACTTATGCTCGAAAATATGGTACGGGAATTGATGTAGAGAAGCGCTGGAGAGAATGGATTGACTTTGAAGCTTCGGTTATTGCGAATTATGGTAAAGGCGAAACAATTCATGGATAAAAAAGGCGTTTTAAATTGTTTCATCTATAAAGGAGAAACAATTTAGAATCAATTATTTGTAATAATAAAAAAATATATTTTTTGTTTAATGAGTATGTTTTTTTCTCCAATTATTATTTTTAATATATATTTATCACTTGAATGTTCAAAAAAATTAAATTGTAGCCTAAATGAAACTCTATATAAAATATGATGGAATCGTTGCTTGTAGAGTAATTTTACAAGAACAATTAGAACGATTAGATATAAAACACAAGCTGCTAGATTTAGGAGAAATTGAGATTAGTGATAGTGTTTCGGATGAATGTTTTGCTGAACTTCAAGATTCATTAAATCGATATTCTATTTTTATTGTCAATAATGAAAAAAGTCAGCTCATTCAAAGGATAAAAGATACTATTGTTGAAATGATTTATGAGAATGATAAATTACCAGCGGTAACTATTTCTCAATATTTATCGGATAAACTAAATTTTAGTTATGGATATTTAACTAATATTTTTTCTGAAAACACGTATTCTTCGATAGAAAATTTCATTATTATCCAAAAAATAGAAAGAGCCAAAAAGTTAATTATTGAAGATCAATTGACCTTAACGGAGGTCTCGTATAAATTAAACTATAGTAGTGTAGCTTACTTATCAAGTCAATTTAAAAAAGTTACAGGATTGACTCCATCTGCATTTAAAAGGATTGTAGATAAAAGACGAAATTTATCAAATTAATAAATAAAAAGACCCCAATAAATATGATTTCACATAAAGATTCAATGCGTATTTTGATTGCTGATGATGATGAAGATGATCGCACATTTTTTAGTGATGCAATGATGGAACTTAAAATGAATAATAAGTTAACTTTATTTAATGATGGTAAAGATCTAATGGAATATTTAGCAAATCCAGATATTATTTTGCCGCATTTACTTTTTTTAGATCTAAATATGCCGCGTAAATCGGGATTTGAATGTTTGAAAGAGATACGATCGGATATTAGATTTAAGGAGGTATCCATTGCTATATATTCCACTTCATCATCAGAAAAAGATATTGAAGAAACTTTTATTGAAGGGGCAAATATTTACATCAAAAAACCAAATGACTTTACTAAACTTAAAAAAGTAATTAAAGAGGTTTTAAATATCAATTGGCAATTTCATTCTTCAGGATTAAATAAAGAAACTTTTTTCTTTAGTATATAAGAAGCAAAACCATGAAGTTAATAAAACTGTATAAAAACTCACAAGTCTTCAAAATAGCATTAGGTATTGCTATAGCGGTGGTGGTTTATATAGCTTCGGTTTTTTATACTCAAATGCGTAGCTTAGACTCTTCTGTTAATTTAATTGCAAATGCTACCGAAACGCAATTAGAATTAGAAAAAGTCTTGTCTGTTATTAGTATTTATGAAGCTAATCTTAGAAGTTATATTATCACTAAGGATGAGTCTTATTTAGAAAATAGATTTTTGAGAAAAGGGGAAATTGAGTCTAATTTTAAACGCATTAATAAATTAGTAGTTAATAATCCAGCTCGAGTTAAAGATGTTAAAAGGCTCAAAGAACTAATTGATTTTCGATTTGCACTTTTCAGAGAAACGCTACTTTTAGCAAAAAGTAGTAATCCAGATAGTAAAGTATTAAACGCAAAGCTTCAAGAAAGCAATAATTTTACGGAGTCCATGAAAAACTTCGTTTATAAAACAATAAACGCTGAGGGGGATAAAGTTAAAATCCATAATGACAATCATCAGTTTGAATTGCAAGATTCTATAATAAGTGCTTTTTTACTGGTTATTCTTTCACTATTGATTTTGCTATTGTCCTTTAATAAAATGAATGTTGATATTTATGAACTGAAGAAAACCAATGATGAATTACAGTTTTTAAATCGTTCTTTTAATGAAGCGGAGAAAATTGCTGGTTTTGGTCATTGGAAAATTAATTTAGAGAGAAATACCTATACATTATCTGACAATTTCTTTCGTCTGTTGGGTTTAGAGCCACAATCATTTACTCCTAGTTTAGAGAACATTTCAAAATATATTCATCCGGATGATGTCGATTATGTAACCCAAATGCATTTGGATTCATTAAAGACCTATAAACCTACTTCATTGATGTTCCGTTTTGTATTGCCAAATGGTGATTTAAGATACGTAATGTCAGTAGGTAGTTTTACCAAGAATGGTAAAGGCGAAATGGTTAAAACAGGTGTCAATTATGATATGACTGATCAATTTAAAAAAACAATTGAATTAGAGGAAAATAATAAAGAATTAAAAAACATCAATGAAGAATTAGAGTCTTTTAATAATATTGTGAGTCATGACTTACAGGAACCTCTTCATAAAATTCAAATGTTTATTTCCAGAATTGAATCTAAAGAGTTAGGTGCAATATCTGACCAAGGGAAAGTATACTTTTCTAAAATTAGAACTTCGGCTAATAAAATGCAAACCTTGCTAATCGACTTGGTAAATTACTCCAGAACAATTAAAGGGGATAAAGTTTTTGAAGAGACAAATTTAAAAGAATTAGTTCTACAGGTTGTGGATGATTTATCTTCGGATATTGATGATAAAAAAGCTAAAATAATTGTTGAAAATTTACCTACTGTTAAAGTGATTTCATTTCAGATGGAACAACTTTTTATAAATTTAATATCTAATTCACTCAAATACAGTCAAGAAGATGTAGCCCCTATAATATCAATCTTTTCTGGAGAAATTGATGAAAATGAGGTGTATAATAATGAAATTATTACTAATGAAGATTATTATAAAATAGTCATAAAGGATAATGGAATTGGTTTTAAACAAGAATATGCCGAAAAAATATTTATTTTATTTCAACGTTTAGAAACTGGTTCGAAGTACTCTGGAACGGGACTTGGTTTAGCAATATGCAAGCGAATAGTTGAAAATCACGATGGATTTATAAAAGTAGTATCAGAACCTAATGTAGGCTCTGAATTTTCTATTTTTATACCCAAGAAAGTTTAATTTTTTATAAAAAAGAAAATTATGAGAATAGAAATGGATCTTAAGCTAGGTTTCAAAGATGTAATGATTAGACCCAAACGTTCTACACTAAAAAGTAGATCTCAGGTTTCTTTAGAACGAGAATTTAAATTTTTGCATAGTACTGCTACTTGGAATGGGATTCCCATTATGGCTGCAAATATGGATACGGTCGGTACATTTGAAATGGCAAGTGCATTAGCCAAAGAAAAATTATTTACGGCTATTCACAAACATTATACTGTTGATGAATGGACTACTTTTTTAAAAGAAGTTGCACCAGAATTTTATGAATACATTGCTATAAGTACAGGAACAGGTAAAAATGATTCTAAAAAAATTGCCGAAATACTACAAGCAAACCCATTACTTAAATTTATTTGTATTGATGTAGCCAATGGCTATTCGGAGCATTTTGTAAATTTCTTGAAACAAACCCGCAAGCAATATCCTGACAAAGTAATTATTGCAGGAAATGTAGTTACTGGCGAAATGGTTGAAGAGTTGTTATTAGCGGGAGCAGATATTATTAAAGTAGGTATTGGTCCAGGATCAGTATGTACGACTCGAGTTAAAACAGGTGTTGGATATCCACAGCTGTCAGCAATTATTGAATGTGCGGATGCGGCTCATGGTTTAGGAGGACACATCATAAGTGATGGAGGTTGTTCTACTCCTGGAGATATAGCCAAAGCTTTTGGCGCAGGATCCGATTTTGTTATGCTTGGAGGAATGCTGGCAGGACATACAGAAAGTGGTGGAGAACTAATTGATATTAACGGACAGCCATTCAAAAAGTTTTATGGAATGAGTTCTACAACAGCAATGGACAAGCATGTTGGTGGTGTGGCTGAATATAGAGCAAGTGAAGGAAAGACCGTTGAGGTGGCTTTTAAGGGAAATGTAGCCAATACTTTATTGGATATTCTTGGAGGATTGCGAAGTGCATGTACGTATGTTGGCGCTTCAAGGTTAAAAGAATTGACTAAAAGAACCACTTTTATTAGAGTGAGTGAACAGGAAAACAGAGTTTTTTCAAATTAATAATTTTATTTACAACATAAACTATGATTACGATTTCTAATGCTACTTCTAAAGATTTAAAACTAATTAAAGATATAGCATACGCTACTTGGCCAGATGTGTATGGTAAAATCTTGTCTAAAGAACAATTAGACTTTATGTTATCTGCTTTTTATTCTGAAGAGACTTTATCGGATAATATGATCAATAAAATGCATCATTTTATATTGGTTTATGACGACGTTACTTGTCTTGGTTTTGCGTCCTATGAGCATAATTATTTGGGTAAAAAAGAAACTCGTTTGCATAAAATATATTTACTTCCAGAAGCACAAGGTAAAGGAGCAGGAAGAGCTTTAATTGATGTAGTAGCCTCTTATGCTACTGAAAATGATTCTAATTGTATTTCTCTAAATGTAAATAGATTTAATAATGCCTGCACTTTTTATCAAAAAATGGGTTTTACAATAGTCGGGGAAGAAGATATAGAAATTGGTCATGGTTACTTAATGGAAGATTACAAAATGGAGAAACAATTGTAATTATACCACAACAATATCGTGTTTATGCAAAAGTCCTTTTACGGTAGTTAGAGAGAAAATAGCCTTTTTTAACTTCGTTTTGGTGGGATCAATAGTGTAATTATAACTACTTCTAAAATTAGCTTTGTTGGCATTCGCCTTCTCAAATTCGGCTCGATATAAATCACAATTATTGAATTGTACTTCGGTCAGGTCGGCACTCATAAAATCGACTGCTACAAGGCTACAATTCGTAAAAGTAGTTCCTTTTAACTTTAGGGTATAAAATTTAGAAAAGTCAAGAATACAGTCTTTAAAATGGATTTCAAAAATTAGTTTGTCACACATAGCAAAGTTAACTTCCTTTACTTTACAATTATTAAAATAAACGGTTCGCAAAGCAACATGGTTTATTTTTGAGGTATTAAAATTACAATTGTTAAAACTACAATCGATAAAGGTAACCGCTATAAAATTGCATTGTGAGAAATCACAATTTGTAAATGTGCAAGATTCAAATTCCTTGAAATTGACATCTTCTACACCGTAGGTGATATCATTGTATTGTAAATCAAGGTTGTATTCTGGCATTTGGTTCTGGTGTGAATTATATAAAAGCAAAAACGCAATTATCAAATAAGTAGATAATTGCGTTTTTTTGTGACGTCTACTTTACAATTTACAAACCATTTTATGAATGATTTAAAGAAATTGGCTTATTTTTCGATTGATTTGTAAGATAATTATTTTGATATTTTGTTTTGAAGCGGTTTGTATGTATCGTAGGGGTTTAATGTTAAAAAATGTTAAAGAATGTGATTCCTCTAATTTGTTATTGGATCACTATCAGGTATTAGATCAGAATATTAACTCAATATTTAAATGAAGATTTAATTTTGTTATTTGCTAAATTAAAAAATTAGTTTTGAGATTGTTCAAGTCAATTTGATGATTAATGTTTGCTACTTTGGATGAAAATAAAAAATATGTGCCTACTCTTTACTGTTCTTCCACTGAAGCTAAAAATGATTTATTACCCCTCACTTTTTGCAGCAGAAAGGTATAATTTCCAAAAAGATAGAGCTAAATTATTGCTTTTTAGATTGTAACCCTGCAAGAAATACTATTTTAACTTTTTCCGGCATATACCATAGTCTGGCCACCATCTACTGTAAGTTCAATTCCGCTGATAAAACTGCTAGCTTCAGAAGCCAAAAATACAACTGCATTACCCATGTCTTCAGGAGATCCAACACGTCCTACCGGTATTTCTTTAGTTGCAGCTGCCACATAATCATTTACCTGTTCTTCTGTCATTCCCTGCTCAGTTCTATAGCCTTCTGTTGGCACGACCCCCGGACTTAATGCATTGACACGGATTCTTCGGTCTTTAAGATCAGTGGTCCAGCTTCTGGCAAAAGAACGTACAGCAGCTTTTGATGCGGCATACATTCCAAAACCTGGTAATCCCATATATGCGGTGATAGATGCATTAAGTATAACCGAACTCCCGTCATTCAATATTGGCAGGACAGACTGCATTGTAAAGACTACTCCTTTTACATTTACATTAAATGTCTTGTCAAAATAATCTTCCGTGACATCTTGTAAAGGAATTGGGCTGCCGCCTCCTGCGTTTGCAAATACAATGTCAAGGGATCCTTTTTCGGATTTTATTATGGCTGCTACTTCATCCATTTGCGATTTACTGGTGACATCGGCTTGAATTGCACGGGCATTTACACCAAGTTTTTCTAAAGCGCTGTCCAGCTGCTGTTTTTTTCTTCCAGTTATATAAACAAACGCCCCAGCTTCTGCCAAAGATTTTGCTGCACCAAAACCTATTCCGGAATTTCCTCCGGTAACAAGTGCTACTTTTCCTTTTAATACTTCGGATGTACTCATAATTTTTTTAGTTTAGACACCTTTTAAAAATAAAATATTTGATTGTTATATTATTTTTAAAAGCAGTGATATTTTTAATACTACAAATTTAGAGAGAATAAAATGTTGTATTATAAATCAAATCAAACCAAAAAGTATACAAATCAATCCTTTGTATTTATGTAGATCCCAGCCTAAAAGACTTTGGAATGGCTCCGGTGTTTTTTTTAAAGTACTTATTGAAATAGGTAGGATATTCAAATCCCAGGCTATAGGCTATCTCAGATATGGTCCAGTCCGAGTGCTGTAAAAGGGCTTTAGCTTCAGTAGTGATTCTGTCGGCAATATGTGCGGTGGTAGGTTTGCCTGTGATTTCTTTTACTGACCGGTTAAGGTAGTTAACATGAACGTTGAGCTGTTCTGCAAAATCCAAGGCTGTTCTTAATTTAAGAGGTTCCTGTGCATTCTCTATTGGGAACTGTCTCTCAAGGAGTTCCAAGAAAAGAAATGCAATGCGTGAAGCGGCATTTTTATATCTTATCAGATGATCGGGCGGTGTCATTTTTAATGCCTCCTGTATTATAAGGTGAAGGTAAGTGCGTACCAGGTCATCTTTATGAGTGTATTCCGTAGAATTTTCATCAAGAATTTTTTTAAAAATGGTAATTAAAAAATCGGTTTGCTTCGGGTCAACAGAAATGACAGGAGAACTTGCCAGTTTAAACAACGGAGATTCATGATGGCTGCCAGGCCTGTCATTGAGCTTTAAAAACTCTTCTGTAAAAAGACAGGCGTAACCAGTCATTGCATCGGACTGAATCAGTGAGGAGTACGGTATATGAGGATTTCCAAAAAAAAGAAATGTTCCATCTATATCAATGCTGCGATCGGCATAATTGAGTGTAGTATGTCCTGTAATAAGGCATACTTTATAAAAATCACGTCTCCCGTAATGCGGGATGGGATGGATTTTTGTTTCAACTTCATAAGCTTTAAATCCTCTAAGCTGAAGATCTCCTATCGGATAATCTGCCAGTTGCGCTACTTTATCGTTCATGCTGCAAAGTTAATACAATCAAACCTGTTTTTGAGCCAAAAAGAATGATTTTGCACCGCAGGTGTTCTTTTTAACATTTAATTTAGAGACAAATTTAAATCGGTTTGATTTGTATACTTTTTGGTTTGATTGTGTTTAGCTTTGATAACAAGATTCTGCTGAAATTTGCACTATAAATTAGACAAGTACTGAAACAAAACAAATTATTAATAAAAAAATCACAATAAAATGATGAAAAATATAGTACTAAATAACGGAGTTGAAATGCCAGTCATCGGCCTTGGTGTTTATCAGGTACCAGATCAGCAGGAGTGTGAGCAGACTGTTTATGACGCGATAATCTCAGGTTATCGTCTTATCGATACAGCGGCGGCTTACATGAACGAAGAAGCTGTAGGAAGAGCTGTTAAAAGAAGCGGTGTTCCCAGAGAAGAGCTTTTTATTACCACAAAACTATGGATTCAGGATTCAGGATATTACAATGCAAAAAGAGCATTTGAAAAATCATTAAAAAAATTGCAGCTTGATTATTTGGATCTCTACCTTATCCATCAGCCGTTTGGAGACATTTATGGTTCCTGGAAAGCAATGGAAGAATTATATAAGGAGGGAAAAATAAGGGCTATCGGGGTTAGTAATTTTTACCCCGACCGACTGATGGATCTTATGGTCCACAATGAAATAATACCAGCTGTAAACCAGATTGAAACACATCCGTACTGGCAGCAGTATGAAGCTCAGGAGTTTATGAAAGAACATGGCATCCACCTGCAGGCATGGAGCCAGTTTGCACAGGATAACGAAATTTTCAGTAATCCGCTACTTTCAGCTGTTGCTGTCAAATATAATAAGTCGGTGGCACAATTAATTCTTCGCTGGCTGACGCAGAGAGGTATCTCTGTAATACCAAAATCTGTTCGTAAAGAAAGGATATTGGAGAACATTAATATTTCCGATTTTGAGATCAGCGATGAAGATATGGAAACTATCAAAAAGCTCGATACAGGCAAAACAACGATTTTTGACCATCATGATCCTGCAATGGTCAAATTCCTTGGAGAATTCCGATTTGATATCTAAGAATCTAATAATGGCACTTATCAAATATTTAAAATAAAATTTATGGAAAATACAAGTCAAACACTGAGTGTAAGACAGCAGAAGATAATTGCTATTTCTGCATTTACAGCCAAAGGCGATATTGAGCAAATGAAGATATCATTTGCTGCAGGTCTTCAAAGCGGTCTTACAGTTAACGAAATCAATGAAGAATTGGCTCATTTGTACGCCTACTGCGGATTTGCAGCAAGTGTCAGAGGTACAAACATTTTTAAGTCTGTAGTTACAGCAAGGGAAGCCGAAGGTATTAAAACAGAGTATGGAAGAACTGCAGGTAATATTGAAGATAAAAAAAGCAAATATGAAAGGGGTGAGGCTGCGCAGGAAATTGTTACAGGCATGAGTGCAGCAAAATTGAAAGAAGCTTTTTCTTTTAATGCCGTTCTGGATGTCTTTTTAAAAGAACACCTTTTTGCAGATATTTTTGGAAGCGACCTGCTGAGCTTTACCGACCGTGAATTGATAACTGTATCGGCACTGGTCGCCATGAGAGAGCCGCTTGTTCTTCCTCACTTCACAGGTGCATTGAATGTCGGCATCTCTGAGGCGCAGCTAAAGGAACTGCTTCTTTTTATTGAAAGTGCAGTAGGATCCGATGAGGCTGAAGAAGGCAGAAGAATATTTGAACAGGTGCTAAAGGACAGGAATGCTGCCTAATTCAATCTCAGAAATGACATCTGCCGCTCAAAGTAATAGATCAGCTGTTATTGTTGGAGCTTCCCTTTCAGGTCTTATGTGCGGAATTGCGCTTGCTCGGGAAGGAGTGCAGATAACCATTGTGGAAAGAGCAGACGCCGCACCGCGAAATGGCGCAGCACTGCAGGTGGACAGCGGTGAAACTGATTATTCTGCAGCTGCAAAAAGTTTAAGGAAACTCGCTTCTGGCGGATTAAGATCTGTAGAAGCATGGTCATCGGTGCAATTGCGTTTACGGCATGCCGCACAGATCAGCAATAGAATCGAAATTCGATATAATACCCGTGTAGAATCTATACATCAAAATAAAGATGCAGCATGGGTAGTGACAGAATCCGGAGAGAAAATAAGCGCAGACTTTTTAATAGGAGCAGATGGTCATAGAAGCAGAGTTAGGAAGCATATGTCAAAGAATCATCAGCATGCTTCCTTTGCAGGATATATGATCTGGGTGGCCATTTTAGACGAAAAGGACATTCCCGAAGAGTTTAGGCCCGCAGCGGGCGCCTCTATCAGCATGCCGGACGGCATTGGAGACTTTCTCCTTGGATCGGTCATTGCCGGAGCGGATGGGTCCACAGAAGTGGGGAAGAGAAGGCTGAGCTGGGCTTGGTATGACAATACACGCAATGGGTTACTGCGAGATCTTGGTTGTGTAGGTAGAAATGTTGTACAACATTCCCTTAATGCTTCTGATATTCCGGTGCAGACCTTAAAAGAGCTGGAACTGCAAGCAGAGCAGAGATGGCCTCAGCTTTGGTTAGCGGCTACATTACATAGTATTAGATCGAGAAATCTTACGGGAATTCCTATTAGTGAATATGTTCCCGGTAAACTTTCGGAGGGTCGTATTGCTCTTGTAGGTGATGCAGCACACGTAATGACTCCGCTCACTGCAATGGGATTCAATGCGTCTCTGCAGGACGCGGCTGCCCTGGCAGATTGTGCAGCAGATGCAATGTACAAAAATAATCCAGTACAGATTCTTGAAGCATATGAATCGAAACGGCTGAAGACAGTCCGCAGACTTGTGCAGTCGGGACAGCCATTCAGCAGGTCATTTGGAAGATAATACAGTTATATTGATAGTAGAGGGGTAAAAATTAAATAATATGAAAAAGAAACTGCCTGCGCATGAAAATAATCCAGCTGATTACGGTCTGGCACTTGAAGGGTTTAAGGTATATGAAATAGGCAGCAGCAGTAAAGAAATACCAGATTATGTACGCAGTGATTTTTATAAAGTATGCGTAACGGATGGTGAGTTTATGATAAATTATGAAAATCAGGCGACGGTAACAAGTGGTGATATACTTTTTTTCGGCAGTCCTCACAAACCTTATAACTCTGTTGTTTTATCTCCGGTTTTCAATGGTTACGCCTGCGTATTTACCTCGGCATTTATTAATAAAAAAGATAATCTGCTAAATCCTGAAAACTGCTCTTTGTTCCATAAAGACAGCGATGCGATCATCAGCCTGTCCAAAGAACAGAACGACTGCATCAGGGATATTTTCAGGAGCATGATCAAAGAAGCGCAGGGTGAATACAGATTTAAAGATGATATGGTGCGTTCCTGTATAATGTCAATACTGCACTTTGCGAAAAAAAGGCAGTGAAACCAGAAAACCAGCTAAAATAAATTAAATGACATATTTATTTGATTTGTATACTTTTTGGTTTGAATGTGTTTAGAAGCAGGACTCTATTTAGTGCTAAATTTGTAATGTTCAGCAGTATAGAATATTACGTGTAAAAAATAATTAAAATAATATTAAAATAACGATTATGAAAACAAGAAAATTAGGAAACGGCGGACTGGAAGTTTCGGCTGTCGGGCTTGGGTGTATGGGAATGAGCTTTGGTTATGGCCCTGCCGCAGATAAAAATGATATGATAAAACTAATACGCAGCGCTGTTGAGAATGGTGTAAGCCTGTTTGATACTGCGGAAGTGTATGGACCTTTTGTCAATGAAGAACTTGTGGGAGAAGCATTGAAACCATTTGGACACGAGATCAAGATTGCATCAAAATTCGGAATAAAAATTGAAGATGGGAAACAGGTTATGGACAGTCATCCTGATCATATTAGAAAAAGTATCGAAGGTTCACTGAAACGTCTTCAGAGGGATTCGATCGATCTTTATTACCAGCACCGCGTCGATGTTAATATTCCAATGGAGGACGTTGCCGGGACCATTAAAGATCTTATACAGGAAGGTAAAGTTAAACATTTTGGAATGTGTGAAGCAGGTGTTGAGTCTATACGCAAAGCACATGCCGTTCAGCCATTATCAGCGCTTCAAAGTGAATACTCTTTATGGTGGAGAGAACCTGAACAGGAAATTTTTCCTGTACTGGAAGAGCTGGGGATCGGTTTTGTTCCGTTCAGCCCGCTTGGAAAAGGTTTCCTTACTGGTAAAATTACTGAAGATACCAAATTTGACAAGAGTGATGTTCGAGGGAATTTTCCAAGGTTCCAGAAAGAAGCCATAGAAGCCAATCAGGCATTAATTGATCTGGTAAATAAAATAGCAAAAGACAAAGATGCTACACCTGCACAGGTTGCTATCGCATGGGTACTGGCGCAAAAATCATGGATCGTTCCAATCCCAGGAACTACAAAGCTGCACCGATTGGAAGAAAATATTGGAGGAGTTAAAGTAGATTTAAGTGCAGGTGACCTAAAAGAAATAGAGGATACCGCTGCAAGAATTAAAATTGTCGGGGATCGTTACCCTGCTGCTATGCAGAAGTCAATCAACCGTTAATAATATCCTGGATTCAATATGAATGAAATAAAAGGAAAAGGATATCTGGTAGCAAATTTTACTATCCATGATACGGAAGGCTTTCAAAAATATGGACAGGCAGCAGGTCATCTTGCTGCCGGGTTCAATGGCAGGATTATCATGTTTGAAACCATGCCTCGAATCAAAGAAGGGAAGGCTGAAGCAGTCATGGCTCTAATGGAATTTGATACTGTTGAAGATGCGGAACGTTTTTACAATTCGCCGGAATATACAGAGGCAAGAAAATTCAGGACTGCTTCTGCCTCCGGCTCTATTGTAATAGGTGAAGGTTTTGCAGTGGAAGTTAATAAATAAAAAAAATATTCCATTGAAGATGAGATTAAAATTGATAGCATTAAAACTGCTATTATGAAAAGAGTTGAACTGAAAGCGTATAAAGAAAATGAAAGTGGATGGAAATACGATACCATAGAAAATAAAATGACAAGTGTTAAAGATATATTTTGCACAATTCAGAGCAGTGAAAGTTTGGATCTTAAAGCGCCTTATGATGGAGTTAATTATGGTACTTTAACTGTCCGTAAAATGAATGGAAAGACGAGTATAATTATATCAATAATGAAAGGGCAAATTTCGGGAGGATATGAAAATGAATACTTTAAAGCTCGTTTTGATGATCAAAAGCAAATAACTTTTTCTTATTTGGGTCCTGCAGACAATTCAACTGAAGTAATTTTTGTAGAGAATAAAAGTAAATTTTTAAAACTTTTGAGAAATTCTAAGAAAGTATTGGTTCAAATTCCTTTATACCAAAATGGTAATCAAATTTTAGAATTTAATACAGAGAACCTTATATTTTAAAGATTTTCTATTATCAAAAATCAGGTGTTCCATAACGGAACGCCTTTTTTTATTTTAAATCGTTAAGTGATTCAAATACAGTTTTTTTGTATTAAAAAAACTTATCTTTAAAGTTCATTATTCTTTAATAATTTAGGTTATTCATTATGGGACGTTACGCAAATTATCCAACAACGGTTGAGGACTGTTTAACAGTATCAATCACGAAATTAAAAGAATGGAACTACTTAAATTTTTTAGGTACAAAATCGGGTGCGATAACTTGGAGTAGAAACGGTGAGAAACATTCGAGTATTAGTATTTCAGTAACTAATAATAGCTTAGAAATGTACGCTACATTAGATTATAAATGTAATGGAGAACCAACTACGTACAAAGTAGAAATTATTAGTAAACCATCAAACTTAGGCAAAGGAGAGGTTTTTTATTTTGTTTGTCCCTTGACTAAAAAGTATTGTCGAAAGTTGTATTTACATAGTGGCTATTTTTATCACAGAGAAGCTTTTAACGGTTTGATGTACTCAAAACAAATAGAAAGTAAAAAGAATAGAGATTTGTTTAAAATTCTTGAAGCTAGCCAACTTTCAGATGAGGTTTATGAAGAACGATATAAAAAGTATTTCAAAACACACTATAAAGCAAAAGAAACAAAACGTTTCAAAAGATTAAATACTAAAATTCAAATTGCAGATAGTTTCCCGCTGGGAACTCTTGAAAGTTTATTAATGAGTACATACTAAAATAGATTACAGTAGTATTCTAAAGTAGATTAAAATAGACTTTTGATTAATCAATATAATTCAAATTTAGTAGTGTAAGAAGTGCATAATGTGAAGCTAAAAGAAAACCTTTTTTTATTAAAGAAAACCAATAGAAAAGCACTTGCGAACCTCAACAATACAAAAATCGTACAAATCAATAAACAAAAAATCCTTAAACTACTGATTAACAGTGTGTTTAAGGATTTAAGTAGTGACCTCGACTGGATTCAAACCAGTAACCTCTTGAGCCGTAATCAAGTGCGCTATTCAGTTGCGCCACGAGGCCTTAATGCGGGTGCAAATATAAGCAATCTTATTAGTTTTGCAAGTCAATTTTAAAATAAAATTAAAATTTATTTCATGTTATTTGCACTAGTCTAATGCTCTTGTAGTTACATAATATCTAAATCCAATAATTGCCATTTGCCATTTTTTGGCTTTGGCCAAATCTAATCTTTGCTTCGTAAAACTGGGTAAGATAAGTTTGTTGAGTTGAGCTACTATTTTAAACATAGTTGGATTTATTTTTTTCAAAGATATAAAAAAAGACGGTCTTGATATTGACCGTCTTCAATGATTTATAATTTCTATTTATTTTCATTTAGCTTGACTTCGTATTCTTCCATTTGCTTTTCGAACACTTTCATTTTTTTTTCAAAAATTTCCATTTGAGCATTAAAAGGTTCCATTTGTTTATCAAACTCTGCCATTTTTTTGTCAAATGCTTCCATTTCGGGTGCTATGGCTTCCATTTTTTTGTTGAACTCTTCCATTTTTATATCAAAGTCTTTCCAAGCTTTTTTATCTCCTGTGATTGGATCTCCTTTCGGAGCCTTTGGAGCCTTGGGAAAATTAGGGGCTTTTGGAGCTTTAAAATTAAAAGTAGGTGGAGTTGGAGGAGTTGGAGGAGTTGGAATGTCTTTATTGTCAGAATATTGAGTTCTTGTTTTAGTAATTATTCTAATTGTATTTTTGTTAGAATTCGTAGCATTAGATTTTCTTACATCCATTGTTTCAATATCTTTTGAATCCAATTCATCTAATTCCTTTTTACTCATTTTTTTTCCGTTTATAAAAATTTCGGTGTCATTTGGAATACCATTACTATTTTTAGTGATTATTTTAATGGTTGATTTTTCGTCATTTTTATTAACGTCCATAGTCTTAATTACACTGGGATCTAATGCGTCTAAGTCAGCTTGACTTGCTTCTTTACCATCAATATAGATAGTTTTTACTTTTTCATTATCGCCTTCTTTTGTAGAGTGCACGTTGACAGTTCTCGTTTTTTTGATGGGGTCAGGGCTACTTTGGCTAAGTTCAGTTTTTAAGTCGTTATCTGGACTTTCTTTTACCGTAGTCATTGTTTCTTTTACTTTTTCCTGTGCAACTACTTCAATTTGAAATAGAAATACAAAGGCAACTAGAGCAGGAAGTATTGATAAGTACTTCCAAGAATTCCTTTTTTTTGATTGATTTTTGTTTAACATAACGATTCGTTTTTTGATTAATGATTGATAAAAATGATTGGTAATGGCAACACAATTTTCCTGTGTTGTTATTTTTAGAAGCGTGATTTGATAGGCTTTTTTGTCTGATATTTTTTTTAATGCTTCACTGTCAGCAATGAATTCAAGGTTTTGCAAAATCGCTTTTTTATACAACCAAATAAATGGATTGAACCAAAAAACAATACAAAACAATCTCGAAATCAGAACGTCAACAGTATGGTGTTGTTCACTATGAATTTTTTCATGCTCTAAAATATTTTCTAACTCGATAGGGCTGTATAATGCCGAATTGTAAACAATAGTATTAAAGTATGAAAATGGTGCTAGATTTTCTTTTATGTCAATAAGTTTAAAATCAGCCTGTTGTTGAGTCGATTTTCCTTTTAAGACCCTTTGTAAACTATAAAAATCATAGGCAAATTTGGCTAGCAATAAAAGTATCCCAAGACTGTAAGTTAAAATAGTTAGTATTGGTAAATAGTCTTCAAATGATTTTTCTTCTATATAATTCGATGCAGGAATATTGGACCAATTTGTATTTGTTACAACAGGCTCCACCCAAATTATTTTTGTAAAAATTACAAGAGGTAAAACCACGGACGTAATTAATCCACTTAATAAAAACCAACGATTACTGGTAAAAAAAGTTTCCTTTCGCAACATAAAATGGTAGCTTACAAAAAACAACGCAAGTAATCCACTGGATTTGATGAGATAAATAAATAGCGTTTCCATACCTTTATTTTTTATTTTCAATCATTTCCAGAATCTCTCGCAACTCCGCTGCCGAAATTTTTTCCTCCTTGGCAAAAAAGGAAACCATGTTTTTATAGGAACTATTAAAATAATTATCAATAGCGGTATTCATAAATTTTTTTCGGTACTCTTCAATAGTAACAATAGGAAAGTATTGATGAGTTTTTCCATAAGCATGATACGATACATATCCTTTCTCTTCTAGATTCCGTATAATAGTCGATAAGGTGTTATAATGTGGTGGATCAATTGTGATTTCTTCCATTACTTCTTTTACAAACGCTTTTTTTAGCTTCCATAAAATGTGCATGATCTCTTCTTCTTTGTTTGTCAGTTTTTGCATAGCTCAAGTTTTATTTGGGCGTTCCCCGCAAAAAAAAGCGGGGGCAGGCTATTCGGCTTTATCTCTTCGTTTCACTACGAGGATATCGCCTACTATCCTTAACGCAATTCAAACTTACAACTATTTTTTTAGTTTTACAACTAAAATTGCAGTTATAAAACTATTTTTATAGTTATAAAAAATAAAATATTGGTAATCAGTTAATTTTCATCAATTTTAACGCGATATATTGAATAGGAGTTCTGTAGGAAAACTTAGATTCAGGCTAGTTTATTTTCTAATTTTAGCAGTTTTTGGATCCAAATACAACATAAAACTGCCGAAATACCAAAAGTTCCCATAACGAACCAATTTACTTGGTAACCAAATCGAGCAATAATTTCAAGTCCCACTTTAGAACTCACAATATGAGCTAAACTAAAGCTCATGGTATACAATGCCATATAACGCCCTTCATGTCCTTTAGGTGCCCTACTCATCGCAAAAGTATTCGAAAACGGAAAAGCAAATATTTCACCAATAGACATCATAATCATGGCAATTATAAGTATTCCTGCCCAAACATTGATGAGTAATAAATAAAAACTAGCTGCCATTATTGATGCTCCCCAAAGAATAATTTTGAGTTTCTGCACTTTTTTTCTTTCAAAATAACCCACAAAAGGCATTTCTAATGCAAAAATCAATAAACCATTTAAGGTCATCAATAAACCGGTTTGCAATTCACTCAAACCAAATTTTTCACTATGATATAAAGGTAAAGTGGTGAATAATTGAAAGAAAATCATTGCCGTGACAAAGCTAACAAATAGAAAAATCCAGAAAATGGTATCCTTAAATACGGAAGCGGCCTCCAGTATGGTGGCATGTGGGTCATGGTGTGAGGATTTTTTCTTTTCTTTTACCAAAAGAGCAAAAATCAAAATCGCCACAATGCAGGAACTACCATCAACCCAAAACAAACCTTGATATCCAATTCCCATGATAATCAAACCACCCAAAGCGGGGCCAGCTGCAAAACCTAGATTTACAGCCAATCGAACTAATGTTAAAGAGCGTGTTCTATTTTCGGGTTTTGCATAAGCACCTAATGAAACAAACATCGCTGGTCGGAACATATCAGCCAAAGTCATAATGCTAAACATTCCAAAGCACAATCCCCAAAAACTGGTAATATATTGGAGCGCAAAAAAGAAAACACCACTACTAAATAAACTAAAAACCATTACTTTATAAAAGCCAATTTTGTCAGATAGTTTTCCTCCGAGCCAAGAACCCAACATGGAACCCAGACCAAATGCGACCATAATCCATCCTACTTCACCATACGAAAACTGTAAGTCTTCCTTTAAATATTTAGATAAAAAGGGCAATACCATCGTTCCCGCTCTATTGATAAACGTGATGAGTGTAAGAATCCAAATTTCTCTTGAAAATCCCTTGAAATTATTGATGTAACGTTGAAAAGCAGTTATTAGCATTATTAAATAGTAAATTTTTACAAAGGTAGAAAACTTTGTAACTTAGAGTCTTTGTCCCTTTGTAACTTTTAAACTATTTTTGCTGAAACAAAAAAAAATGAAAAAGTTTTTATCCTTAGTAATACTGCTTCAGTTAAATTTTGGTTTTGCCCAAGAAAAATATGATAGTAGTGACGCTGAAAAATTTCAAAAGGAAATCAATAGTGAATATGCTGATGCAAAAACGAGTCCTTTGATGGCTGAAGATTTAGCTGTTTTTAAAACTTTAGACTTTTATCCTATTGATAAAAAATACGCTGTTATCGCTCAATTTATTAGAACTGATAATGAGAAACCTTTCGAGATGAAAACGTCAACAGATAGGAAACCAGTTTATGTAAAATATGGTGAAGCACATTTTACCATCGACGGTAAAAAGATGAAACTTAATATTTACAAGAATATTGAGTTATCAAAACAAAAAAAATACAAAGACTATTTGTTTTTACCATTTTCAGATTTAACTTGTGGAAATGAGAGTTATATAGGAGGGAAGTACATTGATTTAAAAACACCAAAAGGCAATACAATCGCAATTGATTTTAATACATCATACAATCCCTATTGTGCCTATAGTCATAAATATTCTTGTCCAAAAGTGCCTTTGGAAAACGACCTGAATATAGAGATAAAAGCAGGAGTCAAAAAATTTCACGACTAATGGATTTTTTTAATTTACATATTCATAATTCGACTAATAATCCAAATGTGTTGGAGTTGGTCAATCAATATCCTTGGGAATTTGATGCCAATATTCCATTTTATTCCATAGGAATTCATCCTTGGTTTATTAACGAACAGCGTCTTGAATCCGATTTAGAAATTATTGAAAGTAAATTACAAGAGCCCAATTGCCTTGCTATTGGCGAATGTGGACTTGATAAACGAATTGAAATTCCAATGAAATTGCAACAAACGGTTTTCGAAAAACAATTGCTTTTAGCTCAAGAATACAAGAAACCAGTTGTACTTCATTGTGTAGCTGCTTTTCAAGAAGTAATAGAGACCAAAAAACGCTTGCATATTTCGGTTCCCATGATTATTCATGGTTTTTCCAAAAATGCACAAGTGGCCAAGATATTAATCGATAATGGGTTTTATATTTCTTTTGGGAAATATTTATTGCGAAATCCTGAATTAGAAACTGTTTTTAGTTCTACACCTAGCGATCGTTTTTTTTTAGAAACAGATACAGTAGTAGAAACAATTGATGAAGTATATGCGTTGGCGGCAAAATATAAAAGATGCACGGCAGCCGAATTGCAACAAACAATAAAAAATAATGTTCAAGTTGTTTTTAAAACAGACTTGATTTAAGATAACTAATATTCAAAAGGTCTAGTTTTTCGAACTTTAAACCTTAAACTTTAAAAAAAAAACAATGGCAGAGTGGACAGAACGAGCGGAACTTTTATTTAAAAAAGAAGGATTAAATAAATTACAAAATGCTAACATTTTGGTCGTGGGACTGGGTGGTGTTGGGTCTTTTGCGGCTGAGTTTTTAGCAAGAGCAGGAGTAGGAAAGATGACTATTGTGGATGGAGATGTTGTAGACATTACAAATATAAACAGGCAATTACCGGCACTACATTCTACTGTAGGGCTACCGAAAATCACTATTGTAGGCGATCGATTGATGGATATTAATCCGGAACTACAATTGACACGTGTACAGGAATTCCTTTCACCAGAGCGCGCATTTGAAATTGTTTTTGATGAGTTTGATTACGTTTTGGATTGTATTGATAGCGTAACACCAAAACTAAATTTAATAATTGGCGCCAAGCGAAAAAGAGTTAAAATTATTTCTAGTATGGGTGCCGGTGGAAAAATGGAAGCGGCAAAAGTGAAGGTAGCTGATATTAATAATACAGAAAATTGTTTTTTGGCTAAAACCATTCGAAGACGATTAAAAGAACATAAAATAGACAAGCTAAAAGTCGTTTTCTCTTCAGAAATTCAAGATGAAGAAAGTTTAAAAATGACAGATGGTTCTAATTATAAAAAATCATTTTATGGAACAAACAGTTATATGCCAGGATTATTTGGGTTATATGCTGCAGAAACTGTGATTCGTTATTTGCTTAAAAAATAATATGCTGTTTTAAGAAATTAGAACTAAAAAAATAAACTTATAAAATGATACAAACTGTAATTTTTGACATGGATGGTGTAATTGTAGACACAGAACCGGTACACCGTTATGCTTATTTTCAGCAATTTGGAGAATTGCAAATTGATGTCACCGAAGAAATGTTTACCTCATTTACAGGAAATTCTACTCGAAATACATTTCAAAAAGTAAAAGATATTTTTCAGCTTGAAAATGATGTTGAAGATATGATTCAGAGAAAACGCACTATTTTTAATGACGCTTTTGATAAAAAGGAAGATTTAGAATTATTAGTAGGTGTAGAAAACTTAATTAAAGATTTTCATCAAAAGGGGATGCAATTAATTTTAGCCTCTTCGGCTTCAAAAGTAACAATAGAACGCGTTTTTAACCGATTCAAATTGCATGATTATTTTACACATATTGTAAGTGGAGAAGATTTTCCAAATTCGAAACCGCATCCCGCTATTTTTGAGCATGCTGCTTCATTATCTGTAGCTCCTAAAGATAATTGCATTGTAATAGAGGACAGTACAAATGGAATCAAAGCAGCAAAAGCTGCTGGAATATTTTGTGTTGCTTACAATAGTTTTCACTCCAAAGATCAAGATCTATCAGAAGCTGATGTGATCATCAATCATTTTTCAGATATTAATTTTGAAACAGTTTCACAATATAAAAATGGAATTAAGGAATAATTAACATTTACAAATGCCTGAATTTGTAAATTTGAAAAAACATAATTTATTAAATATGAAAAAAATACTGATTGCTTTAGCTATTATCATTACTCAATTTACAATTGAGGCACAAGTACAAACTCCACAACAAAGCCCTAAAGCTACGATAAACCAAATGGTTGGATTGACAAATGTTGAGATTGTATATTCAAGACCTTCGGCTCGTGGTAGAGCTGTTTTTGGTAATTTAGTTCCTTTTGGTAAATTATGGAGAACAGGTGCTAATGAAAACACAACAGTATCTTTTAGTGATGATGTTGTAATTGACGGAAAAACGTTGAAAAAGGGAAAATACGCATTATATACAGTTCCAAGTAGCCAAAACTGGGATGTGATTTTTTATTCAACTACAGATAACTGGGGAACTCCACAAGAATTTAATGAAGCAAATGTAGCATTAAGAACAACTGTAAAAGAAGAATCTATGCCAAAAGCAGCGGAGACTTTCACTATTGGACTTAGCGGTTTAGATACTAATTATGGGTATTTAGAAATGTATTGGGAAAATTCGTATGCTGCTTTAAAATTTGAAGTGCCTACACAAAAAATCGCTACTGCAAGTATAGAAAAAGCTTTAGCAGGGCCAAACGCAGGTGATTATTTTGCATCAGCTCAATACCTTTTTCAATCGAACGGTGACATTGTAAAGTCTAGAACTTATATGGATAAAGCGTTAGAACTAAGCACTGAAAAACCATTCTTCTATTTGCGTCTAAAATCATTGATTCAAGCGAAACAAGGTGATAAAAAAGGAGCAATTGAAACGGCAAAATTATCTTTAGTTGCAGCTGAAAAAGCGGGGAATCAAGATTACGTTAAAATGAATAAAGACAGTATTTCTGATTGGAGTAAGTAATTAAATTATTCTGCTTTAAGCATGAACATATTTGTTTTTGAAATCAGTAATTAAGTCACATAATTTGACTTAAAATATAAAGTCTAGGTAATGTATTCTACGTTAAAATCTTTCTTCATTGTTATAAGTCTTTGTTGTATTAATCCAGTTTTTTCGCAAGTAGTTAAGAAAGCTATTGTCAATACAGACTCAAACGGGTATGTTGTAACAATTGATACAGAGAATCTTGTAAATGAAAAAATACTGTTATGCTATACTTATGGTATTAAAAAACAAGATATTATTCTAGATAGCATTACTGTCAAGTCCCCGAAACAGAAAGTTGTTTTTACAAAAAAAAATAAAATTATTGGAGTTATTTATAAATTAATGCTTCAATCTAAGCCTACAGAATATGTAGAGCTGTCAATAGATAACGGTGATAGAATAGGATTAGAATTGAATGAGAAAGCGATAGCAAATGTAAAATGTTTGTATTCTAATCGTACTATTGACTTTCTGGACTACCAGAAAAAAATCAATTCTAAGACCCTTACAGTAGATCAAAAAATAGCATTAGGTAAATCAATAATTGCTAAGTATCCCAATTCATCTCTAAGTTTGTATTTAAAAATTGAAAATAAAATTGCTGAGAAAAAACCAGATGATTTAGCTTCAAAATACAAATACCGAGATTCATTTTTCAGTTTTATAAATAAAAATGATAAGCAATTGATATTGATGCCTAATGTCTATACGTTACTATACACGTACATTAGAGTGCTACCTCTAAATAATGAAAACTATTCAAAGGATTTAGATATTTTGTTTGATGGTATGAATTGTAAAACAGGTACTTACGGCATTTTTTCTAAATGGATTATGTCTAATTTATATTATTTTGATGACGAAAATTTAGAACAAACGTTAGAATATTTTTCTAAAAAATATATAGACGGAGTAACCTGTGATGTGTTAACGGATCAGGAAAAAAGTGGTTTAAAAGCATTAATTAGCACCAATAAAGTCTTACCTAGGTTATCTAAAATTCCTGATTTCAGTATGGAAGATCAAAATGGTCAAAAATTCAATCTGTCTAATATATATGCACAAAATGAGCTTACGTATTTGGTTTTCTTTAGCCCTACATGTCATCATTGTATGGAAACGGTACCTTTAGTTAAAAACTATTTTGATCAATTTAAAGCTTATTTTAAAGACAGAAAGATTCAAGTTGTATCGGTATTAAATGACAGTGATGAAAGTCAGTGGATTAAATTTATCACTGACAATAAATTGACAGACTGGATTAACTTAAAAAACACTGACGATGAAAAACAATATTTAGTAGATTTTAATGCCTATTCAAATCCAAATTTCTTTTTATTAGATAAAGATGGAAAAATACTCTTAAAATCATTTAACCCTAATGCTTTGGTGAATATATTCAATTCTCATTTTGTAAAAAAATAACTGAATTTACTTTTTAGAATTTCTACAAACAGTCCATTGCAGTAATGATGACAGAATTATAGTCAACATAGCTCCAATAAAGTTAAGCCATAAATATCCTAATTTGGCCTCGCCACTTGGATACACATGAATGGCAAAATAATAAATTATAAAAATTGTCATTTGACTTACTAAAGCGCTATAAAATATTGCTTTGGCTTGTACATGTTTAATATAGAAACCTACAAGGAATATCCCTAATACTGTACCATAGAATATGGAGCCTATTATGTTTACCAACTGTATTAAATTTTCAAATAAGGTCCCTATGCAAGCAAAAAGAATAGCGATGATACCCCATAATAAAGTGAAGAACTTAGTGGCATTTAGATAATGCTTTTCTGACTTTTCTTCTTTTAGGTTACGCTTGTATATATCTATAGCTGTTGTGGATGCTAATGCATTTAATCCCGATGCGGTAGAAGACATAGCTGCTGATATAATAACTGCTAGTAATAACCCGATAAGCCCTTTTGGTAAATAATTTAGAATGAAATGAAAGAATACATAATCTTTGTCATTCGTTTCACTATGGCTATCCGCTTTTAAAATTATCTCTTTAGCTCTTTCTCTTAAATCTTTTTCCTTCGAGGATAAGGCTATTAATTCCTTTCTAAGAATTGGATTGTCATAATCTTGGTTGAGTTGGTCAATATATAATAGATTGATTACTTTTTTATCTTCTGATAGTGCATCCAATTGTTTTTCTAAACCATGATATTCTTCTTTGTATTGTGATTTTTCAATCGTTATTTTATTATTAGGATTGAAGTTTAAAGGAACTGGATTGAATTGAAAAAAGACAAAAACCATTACTCCAGTTAACAAAATAAAGAACTGCATTGGAACTTTTAAAAGGCCATTCATAATCAATCCCATCTGACTTTCTCGGACTGATTTTCCTGATAAATAACGTCCTACCTGTGATTGATCTGTTCCAAAATATGCTAATGCCAAGAAAAATCCTCCCGTTATTCCACTCCAAAAAGTATATTTTTCCTCGGGATCAGTAGAGAAATTTACAATATTCATTTTATCATTTGCACCAGCAATATGCAAGGCATTACTAAAAGTCATTTCGTTTGGTAAAAAATGCAATATGAGAAAAAAGGTAATGAACATCCCTGACATAATCACAAACATTTGTTGTTTCTGGGTTACATTTACCGCTTTAGTCCCTCCCGAAAATGTATATATAATTACTAGAACACCAATAACAATGTTCATATAAGTAAGATTCCAGCCTAATATTGCTGACAAGATGATAGCAGGTGCATAAATGGTAAGTCCTGTTCCTAATCCTCTTTGAAATAAGAAAAGGATTGCAGCTAATGAACGGGTTTTTAAATCAAATCTTTTTTCTAAATATTCATAAGCAGTATAGACTTTGTACTTATGATATATTGGAATAAAAGTGAGGCAAATAACGATCATAGCAATAGGTAATCCAAAGTAAAACTGAATAAATCCCATACCGTCATGATAAGCCTGTCCTGGAGTTGACAAAAAGGTTATAGCACTAGCTTGTGTAGCCATAACCGAAAGCCCTACAGTATACCATGGGGTCTCGTTACCACCTAGAATAAAGTCTTCAACATTTTTACTTCCTTTGGTTTTCCAAGCTCCGTAAATTACTATAAATAATAGGGTTACAATAAGTACAATCCAATCGAATAGTTGCATATTTTATGAGTATAATTTCATTATTAGATAAAAGATCAAAATATAAATGGCATTTGCTATAAGCACCCATGTATAATTTTTTTTCCAATTTTTTGTTTTTTTTGCCTCCATAGTATTAGGGTTTTATTTTCTGATCAGGAATTGTTGTTGGATTTTTTAATGAAATCATATTGGACAATAATCGATAAGCTCCTGAGACTCCTGCGGGTAATTCTCTAAATAAACTCAAACCTGTATAAATGTAATATCCTTTTCCATAAGGAGCTACTAGTAATGCACCATTTTTTGGTGTTTCTCCTTTGTCATTTGAAGATAAGATAGGAGTGAAGGCTTTATCGTATTCACTTGGGTAATATAAACCTTGCTCTTGCGTCCATCCTTCGAAGTCAGTAGCGCTAATTTTGTTTGGATAATTTAAAATGGGGTGATTAGGTGCTAGAAATTTTACTGTAGCATCTTCTTCAGTAACACGATCACGAGACATGGTTAAAGGATAAGGAGCTATTTCTAGACCGGGATTTAAATCAGGTGTGTTGTATTGTACCAGCATTGTTTTTCCTCCTTTTACAAAATCAAAAAGAATTTTTTGTTTGTTTGTTAATACTTGTACGGTATTATAGGCACGGATTCCAGTAATAATAACGTCAAAAGGGGCTAGTTTTTCAGGGGAAATTTCATCAGGATTCAATAGGGTAACGATATATCCCATTTGAGTTAAACTCTCAGGAACTTCATCACCAGCGCCCATAATGTATCCAATTTTTTGATTATTAATTTTTAAATCTAATTTAATAAATTTTGATTCTGCTGGCGCTAATACTTGCTGCTTCGTGATATGACTGTAGTCAATTATTACTTGGTCCGTATTATAAATTTTATTGTCAATTACCGCTATACTTTTTGCAATAACTTCAGATGGTTCTTTGGGAGGAGTTACTTCAAAGTAAACAATTTTTTCGGTTCCTTTTTTGTCTAAATTAAATGGAATTGATGTTGGAGAAACAATCCATTTTTCAGGTAAATCAAGTTGCAAATCTCCTTTAATATTGTCTTTTCCAGATTTAATTTTTACAGCTATTGCTTTATGGCTTCCTGTATTAAAAAGCGACACTTTATCAAGGATACTTGTTGTAACTGCAGGAACAATGTCTAGATAATTATACATTTCTCCTTTTACATTATCATTGTATTTGTAAACAACAGTGCGATCAAAAGGAATTTCGACTCCATTAATCTTCATATTGAAAATTACTTTTACCTCTCGAATAATATCTGGGATTCCAATATTTTTTTGATCATTTACCGTATACATCCCTACAGTTCCTTTCTCTTTAAGCCAATACGGCTGAGTGTAATCAATTGTTGAAGGTAATTGTAAATTGAGATTTATGTTTTCTAAAATGTTGTTTTTTAAATCTTTGTTTTGAACAATCGTTTTTTGCTCTGGTAAAGTTTCAACACTTACTAATTGTATTGATACTGTACTTCTATTTATAGCCTCCAGTTTTAAACCAACAATACTTCCAGGAGTTGCTTCTTGCTCTGTCGCAACTGCTTCTAGATATAAGCCAGCACAAGCTGTAATAATTTTTTTCAGTTCTTCTGATTTTACCGGTTTCCAATGGTCTTCATCTAATGATTGGATCATTTGATAGACTTTGACCAAGTTGGGAATACTAGCCGAAGGATTTGTAAAATCATATTTAGACGTAATTTCCGCTATTAAATCTCCAATAGGTTTTCCGCCTTTAATGCGATTCCAACTCGTGTCTATTCCTTCAAATATATTAGATTTATCTTTTAAGGATTCACCATTAATCAATTCAAGATATTCAGAATCCGCCCCACGACTTCCAGTACTTCCAAAACCTTGTGATTGATGGCTACTTCTACTTAAAGCTGCAATTTCCTGATTTGACTTCCCTAAATCAGGATAGTAAACACCAGTTTGTATTGTTGTTAAATTGGTTTTGTCTGCCCCATCAAATTTTTCTTTACTTCCATAAAACCACCAAGAAGTATTAAAAAACTGGCGTTTGGGTTGCCATGGTTTTACTAATTTTAATTGATCTGCAAATATGCTAGGATTATTAGTTAGGCTAAAGCTTTCAGTGCTTAAAATTGCCGAAGAGGTATGATGACCATGAGTTGTACCTGGTGAGCGATGGTCAAAACGATTGATGATAACATCGGGTTGGAATTTTCTAATGGCCCAAACTACATCGGAAAGTACTTTTTCTTTATCCCAAATTTGTAATGTTTCATCAGGATTTTTTGAAAAACCAAAATCATTAGCTCTTGAGAAAAATTGTTCACCACCATCAATTTTTCTAGCTTCTATCAATTCTTGAGTACGTATTACACCTAATAGTTCTCTTAATTGCGGGCCTATTAAATTTTGACCTCCATCACCACGTGTTAAGGAAAGATACCCTGTTCTGGCCTTGGTTTCATTTGATAAATAAGAAATTAATCGGGTATTTTCATCATCAGGATGTGCTGCAATGTAGAGAACAGATCCTAGGAAATTGAGTTTTTCAATTTGATTATAGATTTCAGCGGAAGTTACTTTTTGAGGTTTTTGTGCTAAAAGTATTTGAAAGGAAATTAGAATTAGTAAGGTTAAAATATATTTATTTTTAATCATTTTTCGGAAATTAATTTACAATTACCTCAAATGTAGTAATTATATATTTTTCATTTAATTGTTTTTTAATTTTCTTAACCAAAAAGGATATGGCAAAAAAAAGAGCATCATTTACGATGCTCTTTTTTAATTTAAATAAAAGGATTAATTTCTTCTATTATTATGTTTATTGTTTCCTTCTCCATGACCTTTTCCACGACTGTTTCCATGTCCTTCATCATGTCTTTCATTTCTATAATTATTTGATTTTCTATGGTTATCAGCATATCTACGATTTTGTGTGTATCTATGGTTATCTGATCTTCTATCATTATTTCTATATCCAATAGATCTTTGATTTTCACCTCTATATCCTTTGTGGTATCTTACTCGATCATGATTGAAATTTGAGTAAGGTCTGTTACCATGGTAGTCATTTAGTACTACTTTATATCCTCTGTTTAAATCGTAATTACGATATTGTCTTGGTAAATATCTCGATCTAACCCATCTACCACTTCCAAAATAAATAAACTGAGAAGCACGTATATCATAATACGCTTGAACATCAGGTAAATAATAATAATCAACATTTGCATATCCTGAAGGTCCCCATGATGGAGCTGTACCTATATTTAAACTTACTGAAACTTGAGCTTGTGTAGCACTTGATATGAGTAGAATTATTCCAACGGCAATTAGTTTTAATGATTTCATCTTTTCTATATTTTTAAATTAATTTTTTTAAATTTTTATTCATTTAGTATATACTTTAAGATAGAATCCAACAACTGTGCCAGAATGATTTTATTAACGTTTAATTGGGTATATGCCAAAAAAAAAGAAACGCATTATACGTTTCTTTTTAACAATGTAATTATAAATTAATGTTTGCTTTTTCCGTGACCTTTATTTCCATTTCCTCCTTTATGATTCCCATTATCCTTATGGTTATCATTATCTCTATGACTGTCATTATGGTTGTCATTCCTGTTGCCAATTGATCTTTGAGGTTGTCCTTTATACCCTTTGTAATATTTTACTTTGTGTTGTTTGTAATAGGTATAAGGTGTTCTTCCGTGATAATCATTTAATACTACTTTATATCCATTGTATAAATCATAGTTTCTATATTGTCTCGGAAGATATCTTGATCTTACCCATTGACCACTTCCAAAATAAATAAATTGAGAAGCTCGAATATCATAATAAGCTTGGACATCTGGTAAGTAATAATAATCAACTTGATCATAACCAGAAGGTCCCCAGGAAGGAGGTGTACCAATATTTACGTTTACTGAAACCTGTGCTTGTGTAGCACTTGTTACCAATAGAACTATTCCAATTGCAATTAATTTTATAGTTTTCATTTTTTCTATTTTTTATTTTAATTTTTAAAGTATTGAATTTTCAATACATAATACTAAAAACAACTATGATGCCAAAACACTTATATTAACAGTTATTTAAGTCGAATATTTACATAAAAAAAGAAGTGTTATAAACACTTCTTTTTTTTATGTAGTTGTTAATTATGTACTTATAGTAATAAAATTAATAAAAGTATAATAATAATAATTGCTCCTACGGAAAGGTACAATCCATTTCCAGATGATCTTAAGTTTTCTTTTATTTCACGAACTTCTTTTCTAAGTTCTTTTTTTTCTGAAGATTTTAAAGATGATTTGTCCATCTCTTTTATTTCTTCTAAGCGGTTTAGCATTGTTTGAACTTCTGCAGGAATTTCTTTTGGTTCTGAAGTTGGTACATTTTTTTCAGCAGCAAACATAGAACTTGGACAGGCAGTTAATGATAATACCATTATCATTAAATAAAAACTTAGTTTTTTCATAGTTATTTGGTTTTAATTTTGTTTTTTTAACTGATATAAAGATAATAATAATCTTATAATTAGATTTGTATAATTAACAACAAAAATTATAATATTCACACATATTTAAAATTAAAATAAATTTTAATTTATTGAATATTAAACATATGAAAGCTAAATAGAAGTTGATTATTTAAACAAGACTGTTCTAGGTTTAGCTAACTCGAAGGTTTGAAAACCAAAATCTGTGGTCTGAAAAGCATTAGTTCTAAAAACATTGTCCCCTTCAAAAGGAATTGTTGGGTAGTACGAAAGTGAAAATTGAAAAGAACTAAAAACTAAATAGTCATTACTTATTATAACGCCAATTCCAATTTTAGAATAGGCCTTGCTTTTTTGTACGCTACTTTGACTATTTCCAATAACGGCAATGGTATAATTAAAATAAGGATTCATGCGAAACCCACCAATATCTTTTGGAGCATAGGATTGTGTTTGTAGTGTCATGACCATTTTATTTGTTCCATACACCGCACTATTAAATCCTTGGATCCCATAATTTTCATTAATTGAAAGTTGATCCCCAATCGAGTTTTTCCGATTTAATCCAATAAGTACTTGCGGTTTTATAAACTGTCTAAATTTCCACTTTCCCAGCTCTATTAAGTGGGTGAAATAATTGGCTTGAAAAGAAAAGGCTGACTGCTCTGTTTTAGACTGATTAAAAAAAGTACCAACTTCTAAATTGGTACTCAAAAATCCCCATTTATGATAATTACCAAACGAAATTTGGGCGCCTAGATAAGGCCTCCAACTTTTATTTTTGTATTGATAACCTGCAGTTATTCCGTAAATTCTTCCAATGGGAACATCTTCAATGATCCCATTTTTAAAGATGTACTTGTCTTCAATAAATTTTCGGGTATTGATACCTATTCCCATTAGTAATGATTTTTCATTCGAATAAAAATCGATTGGGTCATAATCAATTGAAGGACTTTCAATATAATTCTTATTCATAAAACCCCCTGCTAAAATCAGATTTGTTGTTCTTTCATTTACTGAGTTTGCTTTAAATATATTAAATGCTTTTCCTAACCAAAAATCATGAGAGCTGTATTTGAAATTTTGTTCTACATAAATCAAGTCTCTTCCTTGTAAGGTATCTTTTCTAAATTGTTGTTCTAAAAAAATACCTCCAGCCCATTTAGTTAGTGGAGAATAAAATGGTCTTTCAATATCGATACTTTTAGTATAATTATTTTCAAGATCAGTTTGGTATTTTAATTTTGTTTTAATGAAAGTATTCTTAATATTAGGGATGGTATAAGCTAAGTTATTCGCATTTTTTCCATCACTAAAGCGATTTGTAAAACGATAGTCAAATTGTTGTCCAGTACCAAAAAAGTTATTTTCATTTAGTCCTACAGAAATACGGGAATTTGAAACTTCAAATTTTGGGATGGTACTCCATGAGTCCAATACCCGAATGTACACATCAACAGAGTCACTTGTTTTACTAATTAATTCTTCCGAAATGGTTACTCTGTTAACAAATCGTTGTGATCTAATGATACGTTCAGACTCTTGAATTATGAAAGAATTGTACTCACTGTTTTTTTTAAATAGCAGTAAATTTTTAATAGCCAATTCTTTCGTTTTAAGATGGAGTCTGTTTCCTGTTCTTTCTGACCAATTTCGGGGATAAGCAGTTGTATCAGAATCAGAATACCCAAAAGGATCCAGTGTCACTATTGTTATGTTCCGAATAATTTTCCCTTGCAGGTTTTTGTGTGTTTTTTGTTTTGGAATTTTAGCTTTTGCTGTAGCTCTTATAGGCTGAAAAATCAAACCATGCATAAATTTCGTAAACTTATTTTTTTTTGAATACGTTTGAATAGATTTGTACATGTCTGCACTGTCTTTCTCTACTTTGTTTATTTGTGAAAAGGATAATTGACAGCAAAAAAGCATCAAAAATAATAGCGCTATTTTTTGTTTAGGAGACATTTATAAATATTTTTAATTTACAAGAATTAAAAAGCGATATGTTGTCAAAATTGATGAGTTAGAATCTATGATTGCGACATTAATTTAAATCGAGTGGTCTAATTTTTGTTAAACCTGCTCTATATCATTTTCAAAAACCATATCATCAGTCAATTTATTTTCTCCTGAATTATTTGTTTTTTTAGAACTATAATTGGCGTCTTTTTTATTTTCCCAAATAATTTTTTTAGGTAAATTATCGCCCATTAAATAGCCCCAAGGTTCTAAAGTTTCTATCTGGTCAAAAACAATTTTTAAAACAGCTAATATTGGTATAGCCAAAAACATTCCTGAAATTCCTGCAATGGCACCACCTATAATTATCCCTATTATTGAAACGAAAGCATTAATTTGTACTTTGGTATTAATGATTAAAGGTACAAGAATATTATTGTCTATTATCTGAACAACTACATTTACTCCTACAACTCCCAATATTATTGATAAATCGGGCGTTCCAGTTAGTGATGCTAAAAATGTCAAAAAACCTGCAATTAAAATACCTATGTAAGGGATAAGGTTTAATATTCCGGTTATAATACCTAGTAATATATAATACTGTATCCCAATAAAATAAAGCCCAATGCTAGTTAAAATAGAAACTAAAATCATTTCTATTATTAAACCAGAGATGTAGTTTTGTACAGCACTTTTTATTTGGACTAAAATGCTTTGTAATTTCTCATGAAATTCAGCTCTAAATAACTTAGTTAAAAATAAAACAAAATGTTTTCTATACAAAAGAATGAGGAAGGTATAAATAGGAATTAAAGTAATATTCATCAGAGTATCAGTAACTGATAGTAGAGTTGTACCAATACTTTCTTTTCCTTTTTTTACGGAGTTTTCCGTAACGTCTTCAATGTATTTCCTTTGTTCCCATAGACTTACCTGAAAATTGGTTCTTATAAAGCGTTGTATGTCAGTAATGAATAGGTTAATGTTTTTTCCGATTTTTTCAAAATCACTGGCTATATCACTAATTTGGTATGAGATAAACGCTAGAATTCCTAAAATAAACAAAACAAAAAGGAGTACGGTGATGCTCACTGCCAATGCATTAGGGAAACGTAATTTTGAATTTAAAAAAGAAACAATTGGTAATAGTAATACCGCAAATAAAAAGGCTAATAATACAGGAATGAAAACATCTTTTCCCATATAAAAAATATAGGTGATACTTATTATGCTTATTAAAGTAAAGCTAAGCCTGATGAAAAAAGGATATTTAATGGTGTTGTTCATGCTATGTTTGTTTTTAAAATAAACAATAAATTCTACTGAAATCACTTACTATTCAACAAGCAAATTTGATGTTTTAATACTAATTTTGAGTTATATGTTTTTTTATATTTTTTATATAATTACCACTTAAAAAAGAAACTTTTGGATAGAATATATTGAAAACAAATGTTAGATATCTAAATATTAGTCTACAAACTCGTTATCGTCAAAATGAATTTTCATTATTGATATTCCTTTTTGAAAAAGGAGGTTGTTGGGGTAGACAATTATTTCACCGTCTTTTGTAACTAATGCTACATGAAATGCACGAATATCCTCAATTTCAGCAATGATAGGGAAATCTTTATCATGTATTCGGATAACATCTCCAATTTTAAAAGGAAACGAAAAGAATAAAATAATTCCAGATGTGATGTTACTTAAAATGGACCATTGGGCAAACATGGCTACCCCTACAACAGTTGTAATAGAGGAAATTGCAATGATGATATCTTTGGTTTGTACTCCCCAGATAAGTATTAATGCTATTATTGCCAGTATATTAGTAAGTAAATTAAGATACTTAATGACCAGATTGGTTCGATGTACAATTCGATTTGTTTTTTCTGCAAAACGCCTAACTAATTTGGAAACAATAATCCGCAATAAAAAAAACACAAATAGGAGAATCCCAGTTGCGAATACTTCTTTTGTAAAATTATTAAAGAAAGTCATACGATACGTTTTATGCTAAGTTACTCAAATATTCGTACACTTTATCAACTGGTAATCCCATAACATTAGCATACGAACCTTCAATTTTTGATACACCAATGAACCCAATCCATTCCTGAATTCCATATGCACCTGCTTTATCATATGGCTTGTAATTATCTATGTAGTACAAAATAGCTTCGTCACTTAATTCGTTAAAAGTAACTTTTGTAGTTTCGGATATAACTTCAGTTTTTACATTAGTTTTAAAACAAACGGATGTAATTACATCATGCGTAGAATTTGATAATGATTTTAAGATGGCAAAAGCATCTTCTTTATCTTTTGGCTTGCCTAAGGCTTTGTTGTTATGCCAAACGATGGTGTCACTGGTAATCAATATTTCATTTTCGTTTAATTCTCCTTCAAATGCACTTGCTTTTAGTTTAGCTAGATAATCAGTGATTTGACCTGCTTTTAATTCTAAAGGGAATATCTCTTCGATTTCTTTTAATCGAATTTCAAAATCCAATTCTAAATCTTTAAAAAACTGTTGTCTTCTAGGTGATCCAGATGCTAAAATGAGCTTGTATTGATTTAATTTATTTTGAAGCATTATATTTTATATTTAAAGTAATAATTACAATTGATAAAATTCCGAAAAGAAGAATCCATTTTAAAAGGATACTGAGTTTATGAAAGTCTTTTTTGTTTTTTGATTCCCAACTTTTTATCGAAAAGTAAATGAGTGGTGCCAAGACAAATACAATCGAATAAAGGGCTGCAAATTGTAAATTATTAGCCATAAAATAATTCTTGATATATACAAGAAGTGAAATTATTGGAATAAAACTTAAAGCAAAAACTAGTTTTGATGTCCTTTTAACTCCTAAAACAATTGGTAGTGTTTTCATTCCCTGATTAGAATCTCCATTTATATCTTCTAAGTCTTTGATGATTTCCCTTAAAAAATTAATTAAGAAAGCAAATACAGCGTAATCAAGTAGTATGGAAAAAAGTACGGCCATTATTTGTTGGTTTTCAGAAGTAATGGCGGGGTATAAATCAAAAATTCCAATAATCACGACACTGAATGATAGCAATAACGCAACGACAAAATTACCAACTAGCAACATTTGCTTCAAGCTGGTTGCGTAAATATATAGTGTTGCGGCAATTAAAATAAAAATGGAGGCAAATCCTGGTTTAGATATTACATTGGATAAATAAAAACCTATCGCAACACCAGTTACGTTTAAAACAGCATAAATATTATATGCTGATGTTTCCGAAATGCTTCTCCCTACAATTAGATTATTTGGTTTATTTTCTAAGTCTGTATCTTGGTCAAAAATGTTATTAATCACGTATCCTGCAGCAGCTATCAATACCGTACTTAATACAAGTAAAAGGTATTGCCAGTCGTTTAATGCCAAAGGAATATTTTGCATTTTCAAAAAACCAAACCTAAAAACGAGTTGCATGAAAGCAAGCAGAAGTAAGTTTTGGTATCGAATAAGTTTTAGAAAATTCATGGTTGTTTTTTTTCTGTGCGAGTTCTCTTTTTCTAATTAATGATGACTGAAAATGGTAATCAAAACCGATTTAATCGTGTTTTCCGTCAAAATATTCCATCCATTTTCCTTGTACTTTCATCACTTGCTCAATAACATCACGGGCAGCACCTTTCCCTCCATTTTTATGCGAAATATAAGTTGAAATCCCTTTAATTTCTGGACTAGCATCTTGTGGACAGGTTGGTAATCCTACTAATTTCATAACGTGATAATCTGGAATATCATCGCCCATATACAGTACTTGCTCTGGGTTTATCGAATACAGTTCTGTATATTCTTTAAACGTTTCTACTTTATCGGGTGTTCCTAAATGAATGTCGGTAATACCTAAATTACGCAAGCGCACACGAACCCCTTCATTACTTCCTCCAGAAATAATACAAACGTTATACCCGCTTTCCACAGCTGCTTTCAAAGCGTAACCGTCACGAATATTCATAGTTCTTAGAATTTCACCTTCGGTGGTTACAAATACGGAACTGTCTGTAAGTACGCCGTCAACATCAAAAATAAACGTAGTGATGTCATTCATTAATTCTTTATAACTTTTTGCCATTATCTTGTATTGATTGTGTTAGTATTTTATAAATGTTGGATTGATTGTTATTTGTTAAAAATAATTGATGTGCTTCAATGGTTTGCTTGTCATTACGTATCGCAGGACCGGTTTGTGCTTCCTCTGGTGATAGGGTCATTATTTTTTGAGCGGTTTCTTGAATTAGTGGTTGTAAAATAGCAAAAGGAACTTGGTGTTCCTTGCAGATTTCATTTCCTAAATGGTATAAGTGATTGGTGAAATTATTGACAAAAACGGCCGCTACATGCAAGGCTTTTCTTTGTTCAGAGTTAATGGTATACACTTTTTCGGAAATGGATTTTGCTACTTTATCTAATAATTGATAATCCGTTGCATTTTCACTTTCTAAACAAATAGGGATGGTTTTAAAATCGACTTCCTTGTTTTTAGTAAACGTTTGTAGCGGATAAAAGACCCCTTTTCGATTGTTATTATTTAAATTATCCAATGAAACACTACCAGAAGTATGAACAACCAATCTGTTTTTGAACTGTAATTGTTCAGAAACCTTGGTTATAGCATCATCAGTAACGGCTATTATATATAAATCAGCTTCTTGCAGCTCAGCATAATCAGTAACAATTTTTTTGTAATCAAGTAAATGAGCAAGAGTTTCTTTTTTTCTTGAATATACTTGAACTAATTCAATCTCGTTCCCATTGTTTTGGGATTTTTGTAGCGCAGCTATCAAATGTTGCGAAACATTTCCAGAGCCAATAATAATAACTTTAACCATTTGACAAAATTAGCAATTTTTTTTAAAGTCTTTACAACTATTCTTACGTTGCATTTTTTATAAAATCCCTAAAAAAACAATCGATTAGTTGTTGTAAAAGGCTTAATTTTAGATTAAATTAACAATTGCTCAAATATAGAAGTCAACATTTTTAAGTACTTTTGTGGCACTTTTAAAAAACACAATTCCTTTAAAATGAATAAAAAAATATTCTCCATTTTATTTTCTACACGATTAATGGCCATTTTGTTCTTGACTTTTGCGATTGCAATGGGTACAGGAACTTTCATCGAAAGTAAATACAATACTGACACTGCTCGAATTTTAGTTTATAACACTTGGTGGTTTGAAGCGATAATGGTGTTTTTTATGATTAATTTCATTGGAAATATAAAGCGTTATCAGTTATTAAAGAAAGAAAAATGGGCTACATTATTACTTCATTTGGCTTTTATTTTTATTCTTTTGGGAGCTTTTGTAACTCGCTATATCAGTTATGAAGGAATGATGCCAATACGGGAAGGTGCTGCCGAAAATCAATTTTATTCTGATAAAACTTTTCTTACTGTCTTTGTTGATGGGGAATACAAAGGCGAAATGAAACGTAGAGTTTTTGAGAAAAAATTATTGCTTTCTCCAGTTACTAATAATGATTTTACAATTTCTGATAAATTTGCGGATACTCCTTTTGAAATAGAATACAAGAATTTTATTATGGGAGCCAAGGAATATGTAAAGGCGGATTCAAAAGGTATTTTATATTTAAAATTAGTTGAAGCAGGGGATGGTGGTCGTGAAGAACATTTCTTGAAAGAAGGAGAAGTTCAAAATATTCACAACGTCTTATTTGCTTTAAATAAACCTACTGAAGGAGCTATAAACATCAATACAACTGGAACTGCATATACAATCCAGACTCCTTTTGAAGGTAATTTTATGCGAATGGCTGATAAACTTCAGGGAGCTGTTACTAAAGATATTGTACAGCCTTTAATGATGCGATCTCTTTATAGTATTGGAGAAAAACGTTTTGTATTTCCTGATCCAGCTGTAAAAGGGGTGATTGATTATGAGTCTAGTAACGATTTTAAAGCTAAAAATCATGAAGATGCTTTAGTGTTGAAAGTAAAAGCCGAAGGTCAAGAAAAAGAAGTTACTGTTGTAGGTTCAAAAGGAAAAGTAGGGCAGTTTCAAACTGTAAAAATAGGGGCAATTGATTATACTTTTTTCTATGGTAGTAAAGCGTATGTTTTGCCTTTTAAAATAAAATTGAATGATTTTATAGCTCAAAAATATCCTGGCACGGAGAAAAGCTATTCCTCATTTGAAAGTAAAGTTACGGTTCAAGATAGTACTGAAACTTTTGACGCCAGAATTTTTATGAATCATGTTTTGGATTACAAAGGGTATCGTTTCTTTCAGTCTTCATTTGATCCAGATGAGAAAGGGACTGTACTTTCAGTAAATCATGATTCTTGGGGAACAGGGATTACATATGCTGGGTATTTCATGTTGTTTTTTGCGATGATGTCTATAATGTTCACGAAGCATTCTCGATTTGCTGATATAAAAAGAAAATTAGAAGTGGTAAAAGATAAAAAAGCAAAACTGCTGACTGTTTTAGTTTTATTGTTAAGTTTTAATGGTTTTGCGCAAGTTCATAATCACGATCATGATGCCAATGGAAATCATGCCGATCATGCTGAAAATGAGAGCCACATGCGAGTAGCTCCTACGGAAAAACAAATAGATTCCTTGATTAATAAATTCAAAGTATCTGAAGAACATGCTTCCAAGTTTGGACGATTGGTCATTCAAGATGCGGGTGGTAGAATGAAGCCTATTAATACTTTTTCATCTGAATTATTACGAAAAGTAAGTCATTCTAATGATTATAAAGGGATGAATTCTGATCAAGTTTTCTTATCTATATCTCAATATGCTCAATTATGGATTGAAGTGCCTTTGATTTATTTAAGAAGTGGAAACGATAGTATCCGAAAATTAATAGGTGTAGATGTTAAAGCTACAACAGCTCCTTTTATAGCCTTTTTTGATGCCAAAGGGAATTATAAGTTATCACCTTATTTGGATGCGGCTTACAAGGCGGCTAATCCAAATCAATTTGAAAAAGACTTTATTGAGACGGATAAGAAAGTAAATTTAATGGAATCAGCATTAAGTGGTAGTATTTTAAAAATATTCCCCATACCAAATGATCCTAATAATAAGTGGATTTCAACATTAGAGTTGGAACATGCTGGTTTAAAAGGCATGGATTCTACGTATACTAAAAGTGTTTTACCGTTGTATTTTGGCGCTTTAAATCATGCTTCTATATCAAATGATTATAAAAATGCGGATGATTTAGTGGAAAGTATTCATGGGTATCAAAAGAAATTTGGGATCAAAGTGTTACCAAGTGATGACAAAATTTCATTGGAGATACTGTACAACAAATACGATTTACTTCAAAAATTACCATTCGCTTATTTATATGCTGCCATATTAATGATGTTGTTTGTTATCCTTCAAATTTTCAAGGATAAAAAAGTATTGCGTTTTCTAGTAAATGCGATGCATATTGTTATAGCTACTTTGTTTGTACTGCATACGGTAACTCTAGTAGCACGCTGGTACATTTCAGGGCATGCGCCATGGAGTAATGCGTATGAAGCGATTGTTTACGTAGCTTGGGCAACGATGTTTTTTGGGCTAGCATTTGATATTAAATCGAAACTGACTGTGGCGTCTGCAGCATTCGTATCGGCAATGATTCTTGCAGCTGCTTATGCCAACTGGATTGATCCAGAAATAGCTAATTTACAGCCTGTACTTAATTCGTATTGGTTAATGATTCACGTAGCCGTTATTGTGGCTAGTTATGGACCATTTGCACTCGGAATGATATTAGGTTTTGTTTCCTTGTTATTGATCTTTTTCACCAATGAAAAGAACAAAGCTAAAATGGATTTGAATATTCAAGAGATCACCTATATCAATGAAATGGCATTAACTATTGGATTGATTATGTTAACTATTGGTAACTTCCTTGGGGGACAATGGGCCAATGAAAGTTGGGGACGTTACTGGGGATGGGATCCAAAAGAAACTTGGGCATTAATCAGTATCATGGTTTACGCTTTTGTGATTCACGCTCGATTTGTTCCTTCTTTAAGAGGAAAATGGATTTTTAACTTGATGAGTATGTTTGCTTTTGTATCTATTCTATTCACTTATTATGGTGTGAATTTTCACCTAGTAGGATTACACTCTTACGCCAGTGGTGAAGCACATTCTCTAAGTTGGATTTGGTATTCTCTTGGAACAATTTCTTTTATAGGAGCTGTTACGTATCCAAAATATAAAAAGTATTACAAGAAATAAAAAAGTTTTTGTGTAATGTAAAAAAGGTTCAACTGACAAAGTTGAACCTTTTTTTATACTATAATTTTCTTTTGGGCGTGCCCCTAGAGTTGCTCCGGCTATCGCTTCACAACTTCGGGTTGGGCTATTCGCTACAATCTTTTTATCATTTCGTTACACTACATGATAAAAAGGATTTTCGCTGCTATCCCTCACGCAGCTAAGTGCTATTTAAATCTATCCAGCTTTAATAATTTCTTGAACTGCTTGCTCATAATTCCGGATGTTTTTCGCTTTTTTGATTTTTTTGTGCACTTTGTGTGGATTAGAAAAAATAACAGAGAAGTATTCCCATAAGTGATGCATTTTCAATAGAATATGCGTGGAACCAGATAACGATTCACTATATCCTTGATACAATGTTTCATGAAATTCACTAAATAGCTCCATTTTATTTTTTGGATATTCGGTAGTGTTATTTTTAATCATGCTAGGTAAAAAGGGATCGGCTATTAAACCTCTTCCAATCATCCAATGGTCAATAGAAGGGAAGCGCTTTTGCATTTCATGGAATTTAGTTACGGATGTAATGTCTCCATTGTAATACAGTTTCACCTTGCTTTGATCTACACAAGTTTGAAAAGCATCTAAATGTACTCCACCTTTGTACAATTGTTTCCCTAATCGTGCGTGTATGGCCACATTTTTTACTGCGTACTTTTCTAAAATAGGCAATACATCTAGAATTTCCTCTGTAGTATCATAGCCTAAGCGCATTTTCATGGAAACAATAATATCCGATTCATTATGCACTTTGTGTAAAATCTGGTTGATTTTTTCAGTATTACTAATCAATCCTGAACCCATTCCGCACTTTGTTACCATAGGATAAGGGCAACCTAAATTCCAGTTTAGTTCTTTATAGCCTAGTTCCTGAACATACTTTGAAACAAACAAAAACTCATCGGCATCATTAGTTATGATTTGTGGAATAACTTCTAATTCTGAATTGTTCTCCGGCAATAAATCACGCTGATAAGAGGATTTTATAACTAGTTTTCCATTTAAACGGATATAAGGAGCATAATAAGTGTCAATTCCACCAAAAATCTTGTTTTGTGCGTTTCTAAAACGAAAATCGGTAAATCCTTGTAAAGGGGAGGAAAGTAAGGTGTAGTTCATGTAGTATTTAAAAATGCAAATATAACATACTTTAGATTGTAATGCTTTTCATTTAACAGTTATGTTATTTGAGGTCTTTTTAGGTTTTTTAATGCATCTAAAAAAAGGAGTTGATAAGATGGAAAAAGCCAGACTTTAAATAGAAAGTCTGGCTTTTTTATGAATTGAAATTTTATAATAATTATACTTTTCCTAACGTGTATAATTGTTCCATTGTAGGAGTCAAGCTTCCTCCGGCAGGCTCCAGCGTAATTCCAAAAGCTTCAGCATCACCAGTACTGTTTACAGCAAAAATACGTTGGTTGTTTTTATCAAAATTATCAAGTAATCCAATACTTGTAGGAGTTAAAGGATTTAGTTTTAATGCCCAAACTTGATACACCATTCCTTTTGGAGGTTCTGGTAATCCAGCAGCATCTACATAAACCACTTGTGTCTCTTTATTCCAATATACTTTGGCAGACGACTCTGGTGCAACCGCTTGACCACCAAGTGCTACTACCGTATTTTTCACATCTCTTACTACAGCTAAACTAGTTTCAGTAGCTTTATTTTGAAGTTCTAATGTTTGAAGTTCTTTCTCCATTTTTACTTTTTCCACTTCAGTTTTAACGACTTGATTATTAGTCAGGTTTAATTGATTGTACTGGTAACCTACACCTACCATTAGGAGTATAGCTGCAGCCCAACCAATATATTGTGACCAATTTCTAGTTGGTTCCAATTCGATTACTTTAGCATGTTTTAATTCGAGTTTGGCTTTAATTTTTTCATAATTTGCGACCGAATGAAAAGGGGAGAAGCTAGATGATAATGCTACAATTGACTTTTCAATTGCGATGATTTCATCATTAATTTCATTGTCGTTTTTTGCCTTAGTGGCAACGGCTTCACTTTCGGTTTCACTAAGAAGACCATACACGTAAAGTTCTAAAATACCGGAGTCTATATATTCTTTATTTTCCATTATACTTTCAAATAAGTTCTTAAATCATTTATACAATTTCGATTGTGTGTTTTTACCGTTCCTAAAGGGATATTTAACTCTTCCGAAGCTTCTTGTTGAGTATATCCTTTAAAAAACAGTAAATCTATTATTTGAATACATTTGGGTTTCAATCTTTTTACAAATTCTTGAATCCCTATTGTATCCACCTTATTAACGAGTTTGTTACTGTCGTCTAATAGATTTACGAAATTATCTGAAGAAAGGTTTTTTTGGCTATTGTTAAAATTTTTAGATCTTAGTTTATCTATAGAAGTATTTCTGGCAATATTTAGAATCCAAGTATAAAATCGGCCTTTGCTTTCATTATAGGAATCAATGTTTTTCCATATTTTGACAAAGACTTCTTGAAGAACGTCTTCGGCCTCTTCTCTATTTCTAACTAAAACATTAATGACAGAAAATAAACTTTTTGAATACATATCATATAGATGTGTAAATGCTCTTTCGTCTTTTTTGTAAATCAATACTAATAAATCTTCTTGGGTCATAATGTATAAGTTTAACTATTACAAACTTATACAAACTTATTCAGATTTAAATTAAATAATTCAATATCTAATTTAAAAAAAATGGGATTTAAAAATTTTGTGTTTTTTTTAATATTGTAAAATACTGATTTACAATAAGTTGATTAAAAAATTAAGTTTTTTTTAATTATTTTAAAACCAAATCGGAAACATTCCCGTAAATGCTTTTATAACCTTTTAAATTATAACAAAATGAAAAAAACAAAAATGATATTGGGTCTGTCGCTAATTGCGATTTCAGGTCTAATTCTAGTAGCAGCGGATCACGTAGATGCTCCATCAGTAACAGGTAATGCAGCAGACATTACAGACGTATACACTTTTCAAGGACAAGAAACTAGTAATTTAGTTTTTGCAGTTAACACACAAGGATTATTAAGTCCGAATGCTACAGCAGCTGCTTCCTTTAATGAAAATGTAATGATTGAAATTAATATCGATAATACAGGTGATAATGTAGAAGACTTAGTAATACAAGCAATTAGAAAAGGAGATAAAATGTATTTCTTCGGACCATATGCACCTACAACAACTGGTACATCTAGTACGATTAAAACAAGTGCAGCTTCTGGAAGTGTAGCAATTTCTAAATACGGAGCTTCAGCTGTAACTTCAACAGAAAACGGAATGAAATTTTTCGCTGGACCAAGAGACGATCCATTCTTTTTTGACTTAGGTCAATTTCAAGCAATCCTTGGAGGGACAGCTTCAGGATTCAACAATCCAGGTACAGATACTTTTGCAGGATCTAATGTACTTTCAGTAGTTGTTGAGGTTCCAAAAGCAATGTTAGGTACAGCAAGTACTTTAAATGTATGGGCAGAAACTAAGAAAAAACAATAATAAATTTTATTTTAAAAATTGAAAATTATGAAATCAAATAAATTCAAAATCATAACTTTTGCACTTGTATGTGCAGTAGCTACAGTAAGCTGTAACAAAGACGATAATAATGATCCTATGGCAAGTGCCGACTTCTCAGGAACATATGTACAACAAGATCAAATGGCTAGACCAGCAATAAATACTGTTTTTATCGCTTCAGGTCAACCTAAAGACGATTTTAATGCAGCCATTCCTTCTGCAATGGGAGCAAAATACCAATCTATTTTTCAATCTAGATTAATGGCTTTAAACCCTGCATTTACAACTAATGCATTAGGTTTAACAGCTGCTCAATTTACTGGAGTACTAGCAACAGATGTTTTAAACGTAAAAACTACTGGTAAAACTACGTTCTTCGATGGAACAAATGTTTTAACAGGTAGAGCATTGGCTGATGACGTTATTGATGTAGAATTGATATTGATCTTTGGAGGTACAAATGGTGCAGCTAACCCTGGACTTACTTCTGATCACGTGGATGCAAATGATAAACCATTTACAGCTTCATTCCCTTACTTAGCAGCTGCTTGGTAATAGAAAACAAAAAAACAGAGTGCTTTTATAAATTAAGTACTCTGTTTTTTTTAATAATGAATAACAAACAATAGATTATGAAAACGTATAAATTAATCCCCATTTTTGTTTTTACAATCCTTTTTATTTTTGCTTGCGATAATAAAACAACTCAAATTACAAAAGCCGCTGACTACAATAAATACTTGCATATTACAGGAAATGAATCAATAGATTTTGCAAATAAAGAAATTGAATTTTGGCAATCTAAATATGATGCAGCACCAAATCAAAAAACATTTTTAGATGTAATTGCATCAAAATATGCTACCCTTTTTGAATATAATGGTGATATAAAAAACTTATATAAAACCGAAGATTTATTGATCCAATCAAATGAAGCAAATAACTATTCAAAAGTTTCAACTTTACGGTCTTTAGGAAGAAATTATATTGCACAACATCGCTTTAAAGAAGCGTTAGTTTTGGCCAATAAAGCATTTGCCATTGGTGAAGGACGTAACGAAACTCAAAAATTACTTTTTGATGTTCAAATGGAATTAGGGAATTTTCCTGAAGCATTAACAAATTTGAATGCTTTAAAAGACATGAATGATTATGATTATTTGATTCGCTTAGCGAAATGGAATGACCATAAAGGCGATTTGAAAACCGCTATTACTTTCATGGAAAAAGCAAGAGATATAGCAGAAAAAGAAGACAATAAAACACTAAAAATATGGTCTTATTCAAATCTTGGAGATTTTTACGGTCATGCTGGAATGATCCAGGAATCATATGGTAGTTATTTAAAAACATTAGCAATAGATCCCAATTATTCCTATGCTTTAAAAGGAATTGCTTGGATTGTATTTTCTCATGAAAGAAATACAACCGAAGCAAAAAGAATTGTGGAAGCTATTGAAATTACACATAATGCCCCAGATTTATTTTTATTGAAAGCTCAAATTGCTCAATTTGAAGGTGATAAAAAAGAAGCTGATTTAAATAAAAAAGCGTATTTCGATATGTTGAATGCTACTAATTATGGTGCAATGTATAATAAGTACAATACTTTAATTTATGCCGACGATCAAGCAAATGCTGCAAAAGCATTAGAAATTGCAAAAATTGAAGTAGATCATCGACCTACACCAGATTCATATGACTTATTGGCTTGGTCTTATTTAAACATGGGGCAGCAGGAAAAAGCTTTAGAAATTGCTAAAGAACATGTACTAGGAAAATCTTTTGAACCTAATGTCCAATACCATTTGGCTATGATTTACAAAGCGAATAATGACACTCAAAAAGTAGCTCCTATAAAAAAAGAATTGCTTTCTAGTATATATGAATTGGGACCCAATTTTGAAAAAAAGGTAAATCAATTATAAAACAGATGAGATATTTTTTAGCACTTCTACTGTCTATAACTGGATTAGTATCCCACAGTCAAGTTCAAAAAGGAACTATAGTTGATGAATTTGGTAACCCAATAGAGAACGCATATGTAGTAAATACAAATTCAGAAAGTCATGCACATACGAATGAATTAGGAATGTTTAGTATTGATAAAACGGTATTGGCAGATGTCTTAAAGATTAGCGCATTGGGTTATAAAAAACAGAATTATACCATTACCAACTCTGAAATTAGAATCGTATTGGGAGATGATATTTTTAGACTGAATGAAATTGTTATTCAGCAAAAGTTATCAGCGATGAATGTTATTTCAAAAATAGATTTGCAAACTACTCCAGTGAATTCTTCTCAAGAAATTCTTAGAAAAGTACCTGGATTATTCATAGGACAACATGCTGGTGGAGGGAAGGCTGAACAAATATTCTTGAGAGGTTTTGACATTGATCATGGTACTGATATTGCCATTTCGGTAGATGGTATGCCAGTAAATATGGTTTCGCATGCGCATGGGCAAGGTTATGCCGATTTGCATTTTGTGATTCCTGAAACAGTAGAAAAAATAGATTTTGGAAAAGGCACGTATTATGCGGACAAAGGGGATTTTGCAACCGCAGGATACGTTGCCTTCCAAACTAAAGAAAAATTAGACAAAAGTAGCATCAGTGTCGAAGCGGGCCAGTTTAATACACTAAGAACAGTAGGTTTATTCAACTTATTGGGTAAACAAAAAAAACAATCCGCCTATCTAGCTACTGAATATATTCTAACAGATGGCCCATTTGATTCCCCCCAAAATTTTAATAGGGTCAATCTGTTAGGAAAATATTCAGCTATATTAGATGATAATAGTAAATTTTCTATTTCTGCTTCCCGTTTTTCCAGTAAGTGGGATGCTAGTGGCCAAGTACCACAACGATTGGTAGATAACGGTACTATTTCTAGATTTGGATCAGTTGATGATACGGAAGGCGGAACTACGGCAAGAACTAGTATCATTGCGACATTAAGTAAACCCATTGATGAAAATACGTTTTTGAAAGCCAATGCTTTTTACTCTAAATATGAATTTGAATTGTATTCTAACTTTACTTTTTTCTTAGATGATCCTATCAATGGAGATCAAATTAGACAAAAAGAAAACAGAAATATTTACGGTATGAATGCAGAGTTAAACAAAAAACTAAAAAGTAGCGATTGGGATGTATTGTTTCAGTTGGGTGTAGGTTTTCGTGCCGATGCAACAACGGATACCGAATTGTCACATACTTTAAATAGAAGTACAACATTAGAAAGAATAAAATTAGGTGATATTGATGAAGCAAATGGGTTTACGTATTTAAATTCAGAAATTAAATTCGGAAAACTGCTCATAAATCCAGCCGTACGTTTGGACTATTTTAAATTCAATTACCAAGATAAATTAGCTGCAATTTATAAAACACAGTCAGAAACGGAAGTGAAAATTTCGCCAAAGTTGAATTTTATCTATTCTCAAAATAATGATTTGCAGTTTTTTGTAAAATCAGGTATTGGTTTTCATTCTAATGATACACGCGTTGTGGTTCAAAATAATGGAAAAGAAATTCTACCAACAGCTATTGGTACTGATATTGGTACCATTTGGAAACCATTTCCTAAACTAATTGTGAATTCTGCTTTGTGGTATTTGTATTTAGAACAAGAATTTGTTTATGTGGGTGATGCTGGAATCATTGAACCAAGCGGGAAATCAAAACGCATGGGAGTCGATTTAGGTTTGCGTTATCAGCTAAATGACTATTTGTATTTTGATGCTGATGCAAATTATACTTATGCTCGAAGTATTGATGAGCCGAAAGGTCTAGATTACATTCCATTGGCTCCAGATTTCACCTCTACTGGTGGATTGAGTTTTCAAAAATGGAATGGATTTTCAGGAGGCTTGCGTTACCGTTATTTAAAAAGTCGACCTGCCAATGAAGATAATTCTATAGTGGCAAAAGGATATGCTATAGCAGATTTCAATATAAACTATACCTATAGCAAGGTGACTTTTGGGGTGTCTATTGAGAATATATTGAATTCAAAATGGAACGAAACACAGTTTGCAACAGAATCAAGATTACAAAACGAGCCCAATAGTGTAGAAGAAATTCACTTTACCCCTGGAACACCGTTTTATATGAAAGGAAAGATTACTTATGCATTCTAATAATAATAAAAGTGATAGTTTGTTTTTGGTTGGAAAACCTAGTGTTTTTTTGTTTGGCACTAGGTTTTTTTTAACAGTTGTTCATTATTAATAAAAAGTTAATACGAACTATTCTAAATACAATTTGTTTATTTTTATAAAAAATTTAAATATGAAAAACCTATTATTTATAGCTTGTTCAGCACTATTACTTTTTAGTTGCAAAAATGAAGCTCAAAGCAAAAAAGCAGATAAAAACAAAACCGAAATGGCTATGGAAAAACAAAACATTTACCAGTTTAAGGTAGAAGATTTATCAGGAAATACTTTTGATTTTGCCTCTTTGAAAGGAAAAAAGGTAATGATTGTAAATACGGCTTCAAAATGTGGATTGACACCACAGTATAAAGACTTGGAAGCTATTTATAAAGAATACAAGGATAAAGGATTTGTAATTGTTGGTTTTCCTGCAAATAATTTTGCTTCACAAGAGCCAGGAACAAATGAAGAAATCGCCTCTTTTTGCCAATTGAATTATGGAGTAACTTTTCCTATGATGGACAAAGTATCCGTAAAAGGTGATGATATGTGTGCTATGTATCAGTTTTTGACACAAAAATCTAAAAACGGATTGCAGGATTCTGATGTAGAATGGAATTTTCAAAAATATCTAATAAATGAAAAAGGGGAACTTGAAAAAGTAATTTCTCCAAAAACTTTACCAACTGATGCTTCTGTTATCAATTGGATTAAAGCCTAATAATAAAAAAATAGAGTTAAAGCTAATTCACTATTTCGATATCCAAATAGTGAATTAGCTTTTTTTTTATTCTAAAATCAACTGCATAAAAACAGAATGTAACCAACGGTCAAATTTAAATCCTGATTCTTTTATTATTCCTACTGTTTTGAAACCAAATTTTTCGTGAAAGTCTACGCTACTTTGATTTTCGGCATCAATAACGGCAATCATAGTGTGTAAACCTTGTTTTTTAGCCAGTTCGATTAATTTCTGAAGCAATATTTTTCCAATTCCTTGACCATGGAAGTCATTATTCACATACACAGAATGCTCTACAGTGAATTTATATGCTTCGCGAAATCGAAACTCGCTATACATCCCAAAACCAGTGACTACACCATTCAATTCCGCTACAATAACAGGGAAGTTTTTCGCTATTTTGTCTTCTAAAATGGCTTTTTGTTGATCATAATTTCGGAGGTTATAATCATACAAAGCGGTTGAATTCAGAATATTATAATTGATGATATCTAATATCGCTTGTGTGTCTTCTGTTTTATAAGCTCTTAACTTGATTTTCATAGAGTAATTATTTGTTGTCAAAATTAATAAAAATCAACTAAAACGAACTAAAAAGAGAACGCAAGTTTGTAACTTTGCTGTTATTGAGGATTTAAACAATTTATTGTTTTTTGAACCTCGAACTTTAAACTAAATTTTAATGATTTACCCCAAAATACCTTTAGCTCAAAGTATCATTCAAACTTGTTTGGGCAAAGGAATCACCACAATAGTTATATCTCCAGGTTCTCGTAACGCCCCGTTGACAATTGGTTTTGCTAGTAATTCAGCTTTTAAATGTTATAGTATTGCCGATGAACGTTCCGCGGCTTTTTTTGCACTAGGTATAGCGCAACAAACGAAGCAACCAGTAGCCCTGGTTTGTACCTCGGGATCCGCATTGTTGAATTATTACCCTGCTTTTGCGGAAGCTTTTTACAGTCAGATTCCATTGATTGTAATTTCGGCTGATCGTCCACAGAGTAAGATTGATATCGGCGACGGACAAACGATTCGTCAAGAAAATGTATTCCAAAATCATTCCGTTTATAATGCTAATTTACAAGAAGGACCCTCTACTGAAAACGATCAAAAAATAAATGCGGTAATAAATACTGCAATAGATAAAAAAGGTCCAGTTCATATTAATGCTCCTTTTGAAGAACCCTTATACGAAACGGTTTCTGAACTTTCAGTTGCTGTCAATGTTTTTGCTTCCGCAAATGAAACCCAGACGATTTCTAATGATGATTTAGCAAAATTCGCAACTATTTGGAACAACTCTCATCGGAAAATGGTTTTGGTAGGTGTCAATGATCCAAACGTTGTGAACGAGAGAACAGTAGAGGCTTTGGCCAATGACAATTCGGTAGTTGTTTTAACAGAAACCACTTCCAATCTGCATCATCCCTCTTTTATCAACAATATTGATACTATTATTACACCATTCTCAAATGAAGATTTTGAAGAATTTTGTCCAGATATTTTAGTAACTTTTGGAGGAATGATTGTGTCCAAACGCATTAAAGCCTTTCTACGTAAATACAAACCAAAACACCATTGGCATATTGATCCGTTAAGGGCTTACGATACTTTTGGTGTTTTAACGGAGCATTTTGAAGCAGATACCAATGTGTTTTTTGATGCGTTTTTACCACTTACCAAAATAGTTGTCAGTGATTATTTTGAAAAAACAGAAAAAGTTACCCTTTTGCGAAAGCAAAAAAGCAATCTTTATTTAGCTAAAATTCCTTTTTCAGATTTTAAAGTTTTCGAAACCGTAATTCCTAGTTTACCTAAAAACAGCCAATTACAAATCAGTAATAGCTCTGCCATTCGATATGCACAATTAATCGATATTGATCCTTCGATTGAAGTGTATTGCAATCGAGGAACAAGTGGAATCGATGGAAGTACTTCTACGGCTATTGGTGCGGCTGTTGCCAATAAAAAACAAACTACCTTTATTACCGGAGATATTAGTTTTTTATATGATAGTAATGGGTTGTGGAATAATTATATTCCTAAGGATTTTAAGATAATTTTGATTAATAATGGTGGAGGGGGAATTTTTAGAATTTTACCTGGACATGAGGAAACTCCCGTTTTTAATACCTTTTTTGAAACATCGCATTGTCTTACTGCTGAACATTTGGCTAAAATGTATGGATTTGAATATAGTATCGCCAGTGATGAAACTTCGTTAAAAAATAGTTTAAGTAATTTATACGAGCAGAATGAAAAACCGTCTATTTTAGAGATTTTCACTCCAACTTTAGATAATGATCGAATTTTACTTCAATATTTTAAGGAATTAGTTTAATGGGAGTTTATTTTAATGTAAAATCACTTTTTTCTTTGTCTTTAAATGGGTTTATAAAGATTTATTTTTTAAATTTGAGTCTATTCGAATATTAACAAAAAATGTAAACTATTATTTATGAGTGCAAGAGAAGATTTAATTGTAAAGTATGCCGCGGATTTAAAAGACAAATGCGGAGTTAATCCAGATATGGATTTATTGACAAAAGTAACTATTGGTTGTGGGCCTTCAATCTATAATAAAGACTCTTCAACTGTTGCAGGAAGTCAACAATCAGAATTGGATACAGTGAAGAATAACTTTTTAATCAAAAAATTAGGTCTTAAAGATGGTCCGGATTTAGATGCCGGAATTGATGCAGTTATTGAAAAGTATGGTCGCTCAAATGCAAATAAATACAGAGCAGTAGTTTATTATTTATTAGCAGTTCATTTTAAAAAAGAAAGTGTTTACAATTAGTAAATTGATATAAAAATGTAAAAGCGCCTTAGAGGCGCTTTTTTTGTGAAGTAATTTTTTGCTATCCCATCTTCAAACTTCGTACCTTTGCGCCTTAGAAAATTGAATAAAATGATTGAAATAGGAAAATACAATACGCTTACAATACTTCGTGATACCCAAGTTGGTTTATTTTTGGGTAGTCCTCAAACTGATCCAGAGGGAATTCACGATGTGCTTTTACCTAATAAATATGTGCCAAATGAATTTGAAATAGGAGAAGAACTTATTGTTTTTGTTTATTTAGATCATGAAGAACGCCCTGTTGCTACTACATTAGAACCATATATTTTATTGAATGAATTTGCACTTTTACGTGTAAATTATGTCAATCAGATAGGTGCTTTTATGGATTGGGGAATGGAAAAAGATATTTTGGTTCCATTTAAAGAGCAAGCGCGTCCTATGGAAAAAGGAAAACGTTACTTGGTTTATCTTTATATGGATGAAAAAACGAATCGTTTAGTAGCTTCAAGTAAAACCAATCAATTCTTAAAAAATGACGAATTGACTATTGAAAAAGGAGAAGAAGTCGACTTGATTGTTTCACACATTACTGAATTAGGAATTAACGTTATTATTAATGAGCGCCATAAAGGGTTGTTGTATAAAGATGAGGTTTATGATGATGCTATTCGTACAGGAGATCGTATGCGAGGATACATAAAAAACATTCGTCCTGACAATAAAATTGATGTAGCACTACAAATTCAAGGCTATCAAAGTATTGAACCTAATGCGGATAAAATACTAGATGAGTTAAGAGCGAGTAGAGGTTTTTTACGCTTGACCGATAATTCGCATCCAGAAGATATCAAGACGGTATTGAAAATGAGTAAAAAAACTTTCAAGAAGGCGATAGGTGCTTTATATAGAGAGAAATTAATTGAAATAAAAGAAGACGGAATTTATTTGGTTAAAGAATAATTAAATACAATTTAATACATAAAAAAAGAAAGACTAATCATACCGGTTAGTCTTTCTTCTTTTATGTTGGTTTGGATTATAAAAATGCAAGACAACAATAAAATAAATGTATTGTCATTCTTTAAAGTAGATTTATTCACTTTTAGAAGGAATAGTATGCTAATACTATTTTAAAAATATCGAATTAAGCGCAAATTACTTTATAAAATGGATTGTCGTTAAGTGCACAAATAGATGCTTTTTGAGTTAAGAATTAATTTCACGTTAAAGCCATTGGTTTTGTATATATATTGAAAGATCAGTTTTCTCGAAAATAATAATTATGCTAAATGCTAAACTTATTTTTGCAATCAAATAGAAATTTTATTTTAACCGTAGGTGTTACTCTTTATTATTTACTTTAGGGCAAATGCTTATACCTTTATACTCATTAATCTTAGCTTTAGAAATATTTTTATAACTTACTACCAAGGAAAAAGGAGTGACAAAAAAATGAATTGAATTCAAATTATTCTTTTTTTTAATTAATAAATCAGTGAACTAATTTTACCAATCAGGTCTCAAAAAAATCATACAATGTTGATTAGTAATGTTTAAAGATAATAAATATTTTTTTTAGGGATTGTTAAATTTAAAGATTAGTTGATTTTTTTTTCTTAAAATGGATACTAGATAAAATTTTACTTACATATAGACTCCCATACAATTGCTAAAAGTCTAAAAAATGATTTATTTTTACACTATAATAATTAAAACAATTATAATGAATTGGATTACTGTAAAAGAATATGAAGATATAACCTATAAAAAATGCAATGGTGTTGCACGAATTGCTTTTAATAGGCCAGATGTACGCAATGCATTCCGTCCTAAAACTACTTCAGAACTATACAATGCCTTTTATGATGCACAAGAAGATACTTCGATAGGTGTAGTTTTGCTATCAGCTGAAGGGCCATCATCTAAAGATGGTGTGTACTCTTTTTGTAGTGGAGGAGATCAAAATGCACGCGGGCATCAAGGATATGTTGGTGAAGATGGGCAACATCGTTTGAATATTTTAGAAGTACAACGCTTGATTCGTTTCATGCCAAAAGTAGTTATCGCTGTAGTTCCCGGTTGGGCCGTAGGAGGAGGACATAGTTTGCATGTAGTTTGTGATTTAACTTTAGCTAGTAAAGAACACGCTATTTTCAAACAAACAGATGCTGATGTAACGAGTTTTGATGGAGGATACGGGTCGGCATATTTGGCTAAAATGGTGGGACAAAAGAAAGCCCGTGAAATTTTCTTCTTAGGACGCAATTATTCTGCTCAAGATGCAATGGATATGGGAATGGTGAATGCTGTAATTCCTCATGCTGAATTGGAAGATACGGCTTACGAATGGGCGCAGGAAATTTTAGGAAAATCGCCAATGGCAATAAAAATGCTAAAATTTGCCATGAATCTTACCGATGATGGTATGGTAGGACAACAAGTTTTTGCTGGTGAAGCTACTAGATTAGCCTATATGACCGAAGAAGCCAAAGAAGGAAGAAATGCCTTTTTGGAAAAAAGAAAACCTAATTTTGAAAAAAAATGGTTACCATAAAAATAGCTTCAGGTTTAATGTTTAAAGTTATTTAAAAACGCTTTAAACGATTAAACTTTAAACATTAAACTAAATATATAAAATGAAACATTGGATTGAAGCGGCCCGTTTGCGCACGTTGCCTTTATCGGTATCAGGAATAATTGTGGGAAGTATGTACGCCTTGGCTAACCCAACAGATAATATACTTACCCCAACTGAAGTTTTTAATTGGAGACTCTTTGGTTTTGCAATACTAACTACACTTGGATTACAAATCTTATCTAATTTTGCCAATGATTATGGCGATGGAATGAAAGGAACCGACAATGAAGATCGTGTGGGACCAAAACGTGCCATACAAAGTGGAGTAATTTCACCACAAGCCATGAAGCGAGCTATAATCATTACTTCGGGACTTACGTTGCTTTCAGCGATGTTATTAATTTATTTTGCTTTTGGTGATACAAACCTGTTCTATTCCTTTTTCTATTTAGTACTGGGAATTTTAGCAATTGCATCGGCGATACGTTATACAGTAGGAAGTAAAGCATATGGATATCGTGGTTTTGGAGATGTATTTGTATTTATCTTTTTCGGATTAGTAAGTACTTTGGGCGTGAACTTTTTATATTCAAAACAAATTGATGTAGAACTTTTTTTACCAGCAATGGCAATAGGTTTTTTAAGCGTAGGAGTGTTGAATTTAAACAATATGCGGGATGAAGAATCTGATAAAAAAGTAGGGAAGAATACGCTGGTTGTACAAATTGGATGTAAAAAAGCAAAATTATACCATTACTTTTTAATTCTTTTTTCAATGGCTTTAGTCTTGATTTTTGCTTTACTCAATAGCTTTCAATTTGACCAATACTTATTCCTACTGGCATACATACCTTTAACAAAACATTTAATTAACGTTTATAAAAACCAAGACCCAAAGTTATTAGATCCTGAATTAAAAAAACTAGCACTAAGTACATTTGCACTTTCAGTATTGCTTTCTTTGTGTATGATTTACTTTTTTTCGGATATTATTGTGAACACATTTATGGGGGGTAGATAAAAAATAAAACTATGAAAATAACATTTTACGGACACGCATCTTTAGGGATCAAAGTAGGAGGGAAACACATTTTAGTGGACCCATTTATCACAGCAAATCCATTGGCCGCACATATTGATATCGAAACTTTAAAAGCTGATTATATCTTATTGACGCATGCTCATGGAGATCATATTCTAGATGTAGAAGTAATCGCCAAAAGAACTGGAGCCGTTATTGTTTCAAATGCTGAAATTGCGGGTCACTATGCAGCCAAAGGTTTTACCGCGCATCCTATGAATCACGGCGGAAGTTGGAATTTTGATTTTGGAAAAGTGAAGTATGTAAATGCGATTCATTCCAGTTCATTTCCTGACGGATCTTACGGTGGGAATCCAGGAGGTTTTGTAATCGAAGGCGAGCATAAAAACATTTATATCGCTGGAGATACCGCTTTGACTATGGATATGAAATTGATTCCTATGAGAACCAAATTAGATCTAGCAATTTTACCAATCGGGAATAATTTTACCATGGATGTTGAGGACGCTATTATTGCATCTGATTTTGTGGATTGCGACAAAATCCTTGGGTATCATTTCGACACTTTTGGGTATATCAAAATTGATCATAAAGAAAGCATTCAAAAGTTTTTTGATAAAGGAAAGGACTTAATGCTATTGGAAATAGGGGATAGTATCGAATTGTAAATTTTCTTAAGGAGCTATTTCCAGCTGTTTTTTACAAACAAAGTTCACTGAACTCCTATGTAAATGAAAGTTAAGTGGAGTAATCTTATGTGCCAAAACCTGGCGCATAAGGATTTTCACTTCCATCTGGGCTACGCCAATTGCAATAAAAGAAACCAAAGTGAAAAAAATCATTGCATTGCTATTTATTAGCATTTTTTATCAGTCGGCTTTTGCTCAAAAAGAAGGCTATTGGGACAAAGACAGAGCAACTACTAAGGAAATTATTGTTTCAGCACGAGACAGAGTCATTGTAAAAACAGATGATTTTCCTGTAGGAACTACAGAGTTGATTTATCGCATTACTTTATTAGATGAAAATCAACAAATGGCCAGTAGTTTAGTTTCTCTATTGAAAGCCATTCCTGACCCAACAGGTATTAGTCAAGGCTCAGCAGGAGCGGTCTTTATTTTATCTAAAATTTCAGGAACGGATAAATGTAATTATGCTGTTTTTTCATCAAATGAGCTCGCTTTAGCATATCAAAAAGACGATAAAAAAGATAAGGCTTGTGTAGTTCAAGATGTACCATTAAGCAAAGATGCTAACCGATTGTCCATCGATAAATCAAGTTGCTTGAAATCCAATACGACTAATTTATGGTTTGGTTTCAAAAGCAGCAACTGGATTATGAAACAAAAAATAATTCTTGAAGTAGTACCTTGGGTAGATACTAAGCTTAGTAGAGGATGGACTTTGGAAAATAGAAAATACATTATCAATCAATGTAAAACATCTGCTTTGGCTAGAAAACTATCTAACTCGGATGATTTTTGTATTTGTATTGAAGAAAAAATCCAAAAGCAGTACAAGTTTCAGGAATTCCAAAAACTACTCGCTATAGAACAAGCAAAAGCATACAAAGATTTTGGCAATAGTTGTTTTAATGAAATAAACGGTTCTAAAGGTGTTTTGGATAATTTACGTATACAAGCATCCAATTTCATTAAAAAAGGAGATTATGGCAACGCAATTGCACAATACAATACAATTATCAATGAAGGTAAAGCCACAGCATTAGATTATAATGCAATTGGGTACACTTATATTTTAACCAAGCAATATGGTAAAGCAATCAAATCTTTAAAAGAAGGAGTGAAGCTAGATGATACTGAACTGTTAGTAAAACTAAATTTAGCACATGCTTATTTATTCAATGACGAGTATAGAAGTGCTAAAACTATTTACAAAGAATATCAAACTCAAAACGTAACGGATAGCTTAAGTTGGATTCAAAAAATCAATAGTGACTTTGCTATCTTCAAGAAAGTAGGTTTGCCTTCGGGAGATTTTGAAAGAGTTTTGAAGTTGATGGAAAAATAGTTTTTGTAACCATATAAGTCATTTAAGTTTAGCAGATGTTGAGGAAACTCAGATGTCCTTAAATGGCTTATATAGTTTTAGATTTATTACTTAAAATAGGTTTTCGATTGCAATAATAAAACTTATATGACTTATACGTTTGAATTATAGAGCTAAGAACTTTAAATGCTTTAAAAAATAAATAATTTATGAAAACAGCAATTACAATTACACGTTATTTTGGGATATTTATGCTATTTATTGGCGTGGTTTTAAATCTTAAAATGTATCTATTGGTGGAAAGTCCAACCTATATGTTTACTATATTGAGTTTTTTCGGAATTTTATTAATTGGAATCTCCTACTTGATGAAACCAAAATCGTAATTCTTTAAAAACAATTTAGTTCGCATTAAAATGAAAGCTACTTACCACAAATATATTCTCGACTTCAAGCGTCCGTCTGGGACTTCTCGTGGCGTATTAACTCAAAAAGAAACTTGGTTTATTGTGCTTGAAAAAGACGGTAAAAAAGGAATAGGAGAGTGTGGTGTTTTGCGCGGTTTGAGTATTGATGATCGACCAGATTATGAAATTAAATTGCGATGGACTTGTGCTAATATTCATCTGGGTGAAGAGCAACTTTGGGAAGCTTTAATTGAGTTTCCCTCAATACAGTTTGGGGTGGAAATGGCCTTTCAATCTTTGGCAAGTGTAACACCTTTTGAATTGTTTCCTTCGGACTTTGTTGCGGGTGAAAAATCAATTCAAATCAATGGACTTGTATGGATGGGAGAACCTTCTTTTATGAAGGAGCAAATCGAGGAAAAATTAGCCCAAGGATTCAATTGTATAAAATTGAAGATTGGAGCGATAGATTTCGATAAAGAATTGGAATTGTTAGCTTTTATTAGGGTAAATTTCAGTCCTGAACAAGTCGAAATCCGAGTGGATGCTAACGGCGCTTTTAGTTTAAATAAAGCTTTAGTTAAAATAACACAACTAGCTGGTTATGTATTGCATAGCATAGAGCAGCCTATTGCTAAAAACAACACTGACAGGATGTCAGAGCTATGTAAAACCACTCCTTTGCCGATTGCTTTGGATGAAGAACTGATTGGCGTGTTTTCATTTGAAGATAAAGAACGACTATTGCAAAAAATAATGCCACAATATATCATTTTGAAGCCTAGTTTTATAGGTGGTTTTAGAGGAACGAAAGAGTGGATTTTACTGGCCGATAAGTATCAAATTGGTTGGTGGATTACTTCGGCTTTGGAGAGTAATATTGGTTTAAATGCCATCGCACAATGGACTTATTTACAGCACAATTTAATGCCACAAGGGTTAGGGACTGGAGCACTTTATACTAATAATTTTGATTGCCCATTACAAGTTAGTCAAGGGCAATTATGGTATGAAAAAGACCGTGGTTGGGACTTTGATTTTAACCAATTAGAAACGGTTTAACTATCGAAAAGGCGTGTTTTGTAAAATGTCGATTCAGGTTTTATTAGCTTATTTTTATTGCATTTTTTTAGCAAATTTTCCAATAGTTAGTCCTTGTACTAAAATAGAAAAACAAACAATTACATAGGTGATTGTTACCCATATTTCTTTGTGATATTCTGGATTAATTGATAAAGCTAGAGCAATAGAAATGCCTCCTCTTAGACCTCCCCACGTTAATATTAGTCTCGTTTTTTGAGTTATTTTTTCTTTAAGTCGTACCGAAATGGATGGAATAAAAATGGATATGTAACGAGTAATTAGTGTAATGACTAAAATAATAAAAGCTGCAATAAGTATTTTTTGATTGGTTTGAATAACTAAAAGTTCTAATCCTATAAGTACAAAAAGAAGTGCATTTAGGATTTCATCTATTAGTTCCCAAAATCCGTCTACATATCGTGCTGTTATATCTGACATACCTAAAGTTTTTCCTTGGTTACCAGTAATCAACCCCGCAACAACCATAGCTAGTGGGCCTGACACATGAAGATAGTGTGCAAGTGTATAACCTCCCATAACGATTGCTAAAGTGATTAATACTTCTACTTGGTAATGATCTATACTGGCTATGAATTTAAATCCAATATAACCCACTATCAGACCTAGAATTAAACCTCCGATAGCTTCTTGACCAAACAACATCATTATACTAATTGCGTCCAAGTTTGCACCAGGACTAGCTAGTTTTAATAGTGTAATGAATACTACAACAGCTACACCGTCGTTAAATAAAGATTCTCCTGCGATGATTGTTTCTAATGATTTTGAAATTCCAGTACTCTTTAAAATACTCAAAACTGAAATAGGATCTGTAGGTGAAATTAAAGCTCCAAAAAGCATGGAGTGGATCAAATCTATTTTGAAACCCATAAAAGTCAATACATAATAAGATGCAAATCCTATTAGGAAGGTACTAATCAGCACGCTTATGGTTGAAAATAATAAGATACTTAATTTTTCATTGTTCAAATCTTTGAATTTAATGTGAATTGCTCCTGCAAAAAGCATAAAACTCAACATTCCTTCCAGTAGTAATTCACTAAAATTGATATTGTACATGGTAGCAGTTATGTCTCGCTTGAAATCAGGGAAATTATTCCCGAAAACTAATATAAATAGAGAAAAAACTAAGGACACAAGCATTAAACCAATAGTGCTTGGTAATTTTAGGTAACGAAAATTAATGTAAGCAAAGACTGCTGATACTACAATTAGTATTGAAAAAAGATGAAATACGTCCATTATTATTTTTTGATATTGATATTGAAATCAGGTGCTTGAACCAAGTGGAATGTGGCGGAAGCCATTTTTACCTCTCCGTTTGTAGCTTCTATTTGGCTTAAGATTTTAGAAAACAATGCCGTTTTGGTAAATCTTCTTTTTTTATAACCTACCACATAACGAAGCGTATATTCGGCCCAATTGTCATTGGCAACCAAGGAAATCATGGGTTCAGTTTGTGCGTCTTCTAATCTATATTTATTTTGAAGTTTTTTCCATTTTTCTTTTGAAGTATTGGTTAAATCACCTGCAACTTCGATACCTACATTCAATATTATTTCTTGAGCTTTATCGTAATTGCTTCCGTATTGAATGGGTATTTTTATTTCGTCCCATAAAAAAGGAAAATCTCCAGAATAATTAAAAACAGGTTCTTTAAAAACATAACTATTGGCAATCAATACTATTCTTCCATTGTATAAATCACCATCAACCCATTGCCCTGTTTCCATAATTGTAGTTCGTAGCACTCCAATATCCATTACGTCTCCTTTTATTCCTCCTAGTTGTACGCGATCTCCTGTATTATAAAATCCACCAAACATGATGGCTAACCAACCTGCAAAGGATGCTATTACTTCTTGTAAAGCAAATGCTATTCCTGCTCCAGCTACGCCTAATGCAACAGTGAAGCCTCCTAATTTATCACTAAAAACAACAGTTAAAAAAACAACAGTTATTAAATAGCCAACAAAGGTGCTGAACTTTTTAGCTTTATATCTATTGTCATTGTCTTTTATTTTTGAAAATAGTTTTTTTTGAACCCCATTAATAATCATCCAAATTATGGCAACACCAACAAGAAAAGTCACAATTTTCCCAACAGTGGGATTATATAGGTATTCTTGGATTTGCTTTTCCATTTTTGTCTATTTGTTGATGTGTATTACTCTTTGAGGAAAAGGAATGATGATATTATTTTCTTTAAATAATTCAAATATTTTGATCCTCATTTCACTTTTTATACTTTCGACTCTAAAAACATCTTCAGACCAGAAAATAACAGAAAAATTTAGTGATGAATCACCAAAATCAGTAAATCGAACAAAAGGATTTGGTTCCTTTAGTACACCGTTTTGACTATCAACAGCTTCCTTAAGTACTTGCATTACTTGTTTTATATCCGATGAATAATCTACACCTATATTGACGTCAAACCTTGACGAGAGATCATTATGTGTCCAGTTTATTAACTGATTTTTTGTTAAATTAGAATTAGGTAGGATAATGTATTTATCATCTCGCGTTAAAACGGTGGTTGTTCTTAAGTTGATTTCCTTTACAATACATATTAATCCGTCAGCTTCTATAACATCATTTACCTTAACTGAAGAGTCAACCAAGAGTATAATTCCAGAAACAAAATCACTAAATAGGTTTTGTAATCCCAAACCAATCCCAACTAATAATGCTGCTGAACCTGCTACTAGTACCGATAAATTAAATCCAAATAGTTGTAAACCAGTAATAATCGAAATTACAATAATTAAATATCTGACTAAACTGTAAATGGAATATTTTTTAGCTTCGTCAATTTTGTCAACTTTGTAAATTGTTTTTTTAATAATTTTCAAAAGAAGACCCGTTACGATAAGAAAGACGAATAGCTTTATAATGCTAATAATCTTAATATTGAATTCTCCATCTTGAAAAAGAGTATAGTTTAATAGTTCTTTCATTGCATTGTTATTGAGAGAATTAAATAAGAGAATATTAAAATTACATAATTAAACGTACACCACCAAGTTCAGATACTCTATAAGAGAAACGATTTCCTGGAGAACCAATAAACATAAAGTTTTTTGGAATTTTCCATTTATTTGATAGTTCATCGATGATTTCAGGACCAAAAACACCTTCTAGTTCAATAAATTCGATATCAATTTCAGGATAGGCGCGATCTAATACTTTAAGATCTTTTATAAGTAAATCGTTATTTTCCCCTTCACTTTTTACATTGACAATTTTTAATTTTTTAGTGGTTTCGTTATTTTGAACGTATTGCATTACCTTATTTATGATAGCGACGTCATCCCCTTTTGTGAAAAATACAAGTTCTTGTGAATTGATTTTTAAATTCATTTTTAATAAATATCGATTACTAAAAATCACCATTCTACGTAATGGTTTATAAAAATATTCTAAAGCTTCAATCAATACTTTTATAAGAAAAGATCGGTTGAGCATAATTGAGACAAAAAGTAAAGCTGGAATTAAGTATTTAATAAAAGTGTAGAAAGAGTCTACATTTAATTGAACATTTCCTATAAAGGCAGCTATGATAAGTGAAACTGCAAAAACTACTGCAATTCCTCTTGCTTTTTCTGGTCTTGGTAATTTTTTACGTTTGAATTTTAATAATAAATTTCCAATTCCAAATAATCCCATTACCGCTAAGAACGAGAAGGTGTAAACTCCAGCTAATGCAATAAGATTACCTGCCGTAACGAATAAAACGGATACACATAATATTAAGAAACTGATGATTATTCTATAATTAGAACCACGCTTATTTTGTTTTAAAAAGTAGTTGGGTAAAATACGGTCTAAAGTCATACGATTTAATAAACCTGAAACTCCTACAAATGATGTTAAAACAGCACCACAAAGTACTAGAACAGCATCTATAGAGATAAGATATGCTAACCAAGATCCACCAGTTGTGTGTCCTAAATAAGCTAATAATGACTCTTGATGTTCTCCAACTTGCGCAAGGGGGATAATACAAATTAATAATAATGCTATAACTGGATTGAAAAAACTTACTATAGCCCACATATTGCGAAGTGTTTTAGGGAAAACACCTTGCTCTTGTTCCTCAACAAAATTAGCTGAACTTTCAAAACCTGAAATACCTAACATTGCTGCCGAAAACCCTAAGAATAATGCATTGATAATTCCGCCTGAACTCACAGGTAGACTCCAGTTGATATTGAAAGTTTCTAATCCATTAGAGAAAATAAACCAAGAAGATGCTAGGACTAATATACTTAAGGTCGATAAATGAATAATAAAAATTACAACAGCAACAATTGCTGATTCTCCAATTCCTAAAATAGCTAATCCAGTAAAAGCAAGTAATACAACTACTGTTGCAATTGCGACATTAATTCCTGGAGCTATACCATGTAGATAATGCATTCCTTCAGATGCCGATATAACAGCTGTCGCCATATAAGATAATACCGTTAAGGTAGCAGCAAGTGAAGCTAACCTTTTGGAAGAAGTATTTAATAATACATTGTAAGCACCACCGTTTAGAGGAATAGCACCAACAACTTCACCATATATTTTTCGGAATAAAAATAATACAACTGCAACTAATAATAATGAAATCCAAGCATATTGGCCCGCATACATAATTGTAAGTGCTGATACGTAAAGACAAGATGAACTAATATCATTTCCGCAAATTGCGGTTGCTTGTAATTCATTTAATTTTTTATGTAATACTTTTTTCATTATTTTTTTAGATTTAGCTCAACAATTGTTGATATACATTACTCGCAAGATAATCATTTGTAATAGATTGCCAAATTAGATAATAAATTATTGATTCATCATAAAAGAGAAATGAAAAGCATTTTTAAGTACGGATTGTATTTTTTTTATTTTAAAATATTGATTTTCAGATATTTGAATAATTTTAGTTTTTAATTCATTATCTTTAAGTACTATAAATAGAATTGTAAAAATTGGTACTATGAAACTTCTTTTCAAATTTAAATGGTCAATTGTCACAGTGTTTTTTGTTAGTTTCCAGATAAATGCTCAAAAACAATCTATAAATATTTTATTGAAGGATTCTCTTCAGCAAAAAGAAGTTTTTAAAACAATTAGTGAAGACCGGCAATTGGCAAGGCAGTTCGAATTATATTTAAAAAATAGAAAAAACACAACACATGTTATTGGTAATAAAAAGATGATAATTGGTAATAGCATGGAGATAGATTCTATAGATATAAAACGCAGTCATGGTGAATAATAGGATAGTTTATAACTTGTAAAAAATGAGTTAAATTGGATTTTGCTTAAAAAGAAGGTCTATTTTAACTAATAAAAGCAAATTACTTAATAACATTAATTGCTGGAAATAATGATGTATCACGATACTTACTGGAACATGGGAATAATGTGGGTTATATGGTTACCTATAATGGTATTTTGTTTTATTTTTTTATTTCGATTTTTTGTTAAAACCAATACTAATACGTTTTCGGAAAAGGAATCCCCTTTGGAAATTTTGAAAAGAAGATATGCAAATGGGGAGTTGTCTACAGCCGAATTTGAAGAAAGAAAAAAAATACTAGGAGATAATTAGACTCTTTAAATTGATTAGATCTATTAGAATTATTTTTGCTCTCTAAACAAAGACTAATTTATTCATTCAATAAGCGGCGGTGGTAATTTATTTGTCCTAGATGATAGGATAGGTGAGTAGTCAAATGTATGAGCATAAACTCCGTTGACGTTTTATTTTCGAAAACTAATAAAGGATAATCCATTTTTAAATCATCTTCTTTTATTGCATTTAAAGCTTCCTCGACTACAAGTATTGTGGCATCGATTTTTTGTATCAAATCGTATTTAGGAACATTCTTTAATGAAAATTCAAGAGGTCTATTTCTGATATAGTTAGTATTTCCAAAAACACTTCCTATGTATGTATTAAGATTTCCTATTAAGTGTAGGCATAGATTTCCAGCTGAATTTGATATTTCTTTTTCAACATGCCATATTGAACTCTCATTTTGATACAAATCAATTTCGTTTATTAACTGATTAAGATCTCGTTTAAATATAGTTTTTAGAGTATTAATTATCATTGTTTATTTTTTTGGTAATCCTTAAGGGATGAAATTGCTTTCTCGTGAATTTTTTTTTGCATGAAACCAGTCCAACCAAATAAGATTCCAGGAATTCCAAAAGCTTGTTTTGACCATTTCCAAATGTCAAAATCATCAGTATGTTTAATAATTAAACCGTTTTTAAAATGGAAATGAGAACTTACTTCATTTATAACTTTCCGTTTCGTTTTGCTAAAATTATAGGTGGCTACCCATTTTGCAGTACCTAAATATTCATCAGCTTCTATATTAGAGAATACTATTTTGATGTTTCCTTTACTACTTTTAATTAGCATTTTCCACATATCACAAGCTTGATTTCCTTTTAATAGACCAAAAACAGGATCTCTAAATTTAATATCTGGATGATAGCATTCGCACATTGTAGATGCATCGGCATTAGTAAAGGCAGTGTAGAATTTGGTTAGCGTTTTTTCGTTCTCGGTCATATTTAAAAATTATGAACAGTAAAAATAATAATTTTTTTGTTAAGAATTAATTTTATATTCAATATCTAAAAATGAATTTAATTTAATTTAATATTTTTAAGATTTCAATTATTTTTTAGTTGTTTAACTATCTATTTTACTTGTTAGGCAATTGTTATTTCATTTGACAAATAGATTTTTTGTACTGAATTTATGAGTTTAATACCTTCACTAAAAGAGCGTTGAAAAGATTTTCGCCCCATTATCACTCCAGAACCTCCTGCTCTTTTATTTATTACTGCTGTTCTTACCGCTTCTGCAAAGTCAGTTTTACCTTTTGATTCTCCGCCAGAACTAATCATTCCAATGCGACCTGAATAACAATTTAGTACTTGATAACGGCACAAATCGATAGGGTGCTCACTAGACAGTTTTGAATACATATCAGGATTAGTTTTAGCAAATTTTAAAGTAGTAAAACCACCATTGTTGAGTGGTAATTTTTGTTTTATAATATCTGCTTGTAATGTGACACCTAGATAATTGGCTTGTCCTGTAATATCTGCAGCAATATTGTAGTCTATTCCATCTTTTATAAAGGCTTTGTTTCGGGTGTAACACCAAAGTATAGTTGCCATTCCTAAATTATGTGCTTCTTCAAATGCATGTGCGACTTCTATGATTTGTCTGTCTGACTCAGTTGAACCAAAGTATACGGTGGCTCCAACAGCAACTGCTCCCATATTCCATGCGTCTTGTACACTTGCAAACATGATTTGATCATATTTGTTAGGATACGTCATTAATTCATTGTGATTAATTTTTACAATAAAAGGAATTTTATGTGCATACTTTCTAGAGAGCAATGCTAAACCTCCCATTGTAGAGGCTACTGCATTACAACCAGCTTCTAATGCTAACTTTAATATATTTTCTGGGTCAAAATAAATTGGATTTGGAGAAAAGGAACTACCAGCAGTATGCTCAACTCCCTGATCAACGGGTAAAATAGATAGGTAGCCAGTTCCAGAAAGATTTCCATTGTGATAAAGTTGATTTATACTTCTAATGGATTGCTCATTTCGATTACTATTTAAAAACGAATCAACGCTATCTTTATTGGGTAAATGGATTTGATTTTTAGCAATTGTTTTGCACACATGATTCAACAAGTTCTCTTTATCATTACCTAATAAATCTAATAATTGGAATATGTCTTTCATCATAATTTTAATAAAATATTAATTTCCTCAAGAATTATAAAAAGAATAATCAGTATATCCTTTTTCATCAGCGGTATAAAAGAGATCCATATTTAAATCTTCACAAAGTGGCCAATTATTTTTAAATCGATCTACAAGATCAGGATTTAAGATAAACGGTCTACCAAAAGCAACAAGATCCGCTAAACCACTTTCAATAGCTTCTTCGGCGGTTTCATTATTAAAGCCACCGCAAAGAATAATAGCATTTTTAAAATTTTCACGAATCATTTTCTTTATTTCTAATGGAACAGGAGGGGATCCCATCGCAGAATGATCAACTAAATGGATATATGCAATATCTAATTTATTAAGTTCCTTAGATAAATAGTCATAAGTCGGATTAATTTCGGGATAATGAGGCATGTCACTTGCGACACCATAAGGAGATAAACGAATTCCTGTTTTGTCTTTTCCAATTGTTTGTGCTACTGCTTTGGTTACTTCGAGTACAAAACGACATCGGTTTTCAATACTCCCACCATAATTATCAGTACGAGTATTGGTGATAGGTGAAAGAAATTCTTCTAATAAGTACCCATTGGCAGCATGTAATTCTACTCCGTCAAAATGAGCAAATAGGGCATTTTCAGCAGCACAAATAAATTCGGTTTTTGCATGGATTATATCTTGTAAAGTCATTTCAGCTGGGGTTTCAAAGTCTTGAAAATCTTTTAAGTCAGTCCACATTTGCCCACTTGCTTTAACGGCTGAGGGTGCCAGTATTTTTGAACCTACAGGCATATTAAGGGGGTGACTTATTCTTCCTGAGTGCATTAATTGAACAATTATTTTGCCTTTATTTTTATGAATTGTTTCTGTGATTTTTTTCCAGGCCTCAACTTGTTTTTCACTAAATATCCCTGGAATTCTGGCATAACCTAGACCGTTTGGAGAAGGTGATGTTCCTTCAGTTATGATCAATCCTGCAGTTGAACGCTGCTTATAATATTCGCACATAAGTTCATTGGGAATATTTTTTAATGCTCTGCATCGAGTCATTGGGGCCATAACAATTCGATTTTTTAATTCGATTGAGCCAATTTTTATAGGGGTGTATAATAGATTTTCTCTCATGATATTATTGTTAAATTGTTGATATAAAGATAATTATATTTATTGATTTAAATTATTATAGAATTAAAATTTTCATAGCATGAATATTGGCTTTAATTATATTTTAGTTGATTATCAAATAAAAATAGAACACAAAAAAAGAGGATAGACTTTTAAGTTTCTATCCTCTTTTTTGAATGATATAAGTATCTTCGCTACTCTTTTATTTAGTAGCTGGAATAATGTCAATTATTACAGTTCTATTATAAGAACGTTCTTCTGGAGTTTTATTTTCAAAAGGAGCTTTGTTTTCATCTTCTCCAAATCCATGTAATTCAAATTTCACATCATTTCTTCCAGTTTTAGATAAACCACTTTCAATAATGTTTTTCACATCATTAGCGCGAGCTAAAGACAAATCTTGATTGTGAATTTCTTCACCGATTATATCAGTATGTCCATGAATAATTACGGTTGCTCCAGCTGGAATTTTTGGAGTAATTACATCAGTAAGGTATTTTTCATAAATTGAAATAGCTTTAGCTTTATTAAACTCATAAATAATACTGTATCTAATTCCTTCTTCCACTTTTGCTGGTGTCCAAAGTACAACATGTATAGGGCTTTCTTTCTCTACAATTTTACCGCTTTTTGATTGACCAATCATTTTTACATTGTAATCCCCTTCTGCACGGTTACCTAAGATTGCTTTACCAGGTATACGAACTACATCTTCTGTATATGGACCAAAAGATTGTACTTTTCCTTGTTCATCAGCAATTTGTAAAGACCATGACGATAAAGCTTCAGTAGCTCCTGTATTATCAAAAGTAACATAGCTTTCAATTGGTGCTTCTTGTAGTGCTACAATTTTTACTGGTTTCAATTGGGCATCAGGTCCGTTTTGAAATTCCATCAATAAATCTGGTGAAGTACTTTCAATTGATACTCTACGATCTCCTTCATTAAGAAGTTCTAATTCTAATGTTCCTCCTGGTTGTAAAGAAGGGATATTAGGTTTTGTTTGACCTTTAGTTATGATTCTTGACGCATCAATTGCAAATACATTTACTAAATACGTTTTAACAGATTCTGCCATTACTAATCCATCTGTAGGACCATTTTCTGAAGACCCTACTAAAGAAATTGTTGATGTAGGATTTTTTTGCATACGATCACCTAAAATATTCAAAATATTATAGTAAACAGTCATTTGTCGTTTTGAACGGTCAGACAAGTTTTTAGGAGCATAAACTTCTAATTGATCTTCTTTGAAATCTTTTACCTGATTTTTAGTTAATAAAACATAACGGTTTGGAATTTCAGTTGAACCGGCATTAAAATACACATAGTTTCTAAGTGGGAATATTTCATTATATCTAGACTCACCTGGTAGATTACTTGGTGAATTAATAGAGAATTTCACTTCGGCGTCTTTTACCATATCAGTAGACTGTTGGATATTTTGGCCTTGTCCAAATTTAAGTGCAACACCAGCTCTTACAGTAGTAATATTCCAAGTTTCAGTTGAACGAGGATCTTGACCAAAATAAGGTTGGAAAGAAACAAAAGGAGACAATACAAATTGCGTTTTGTTACTATCTGACGAAAGTGGAATGTCATAACCAGCTCCAATTTGCATAGAAACAATAGTTTTATTGACATTGTCAAAATCACCTTTCACAGCTGGATTAGCTGTTTGATCTGGATATGCAGGATTTATACCTAATTGATAGGTAAATGATTTATCCATATTGAAAGCCAAACGTGGACCTCCATATATATAGAAATTAGATTTGAAAGGAGCAAAACGCAAACTTGGTTCTACAGTTATATAACTTACATTCGCTTTTAAATCAGCTGGGCAGTCACATGCTGTAACTACTTGATCAAATTTACCTTTACGATTATCATATCCAGCTTGTAGCATAACTCCCCATCTTGAATCAGCAGGACGATATTCCAAAAGTGGCGCAATAAAAAGACCTGCTCCAAATCCATCATGAAATGTTTTAGGAGAAGTAAAGCTCGCATTCATTTGCTGTGTAGATCCGCGGTAAAAATTAAAATTAGCACCACCAGCTAAACCAAAATACCAGGAAGGTTTTGTATACTTAGCTTCTAGAGTTTCTTGCGCTTGAACTGAGGTTTGAAAACTCAACCAAGCTAAAGTAATTAGTCCGATACTTTTTAATGTACGATTGGCAAGAGACCTTGATACACAAGATGTCTCATTATAAATATTTTTTGATTTCATTTTTATGTATTTTATTATTAGGTTTTATTTAAATGAATCCCGCCCTAAGACGGGATATTAAAAACTTAGATTAAAAACTAGTTATTAGGGATATTAATAATAGTATTTACCATAGTTACCGAAGAAACTAATGAAATTGCTCTACCATTCAATACTGTTTCTTGACCTACTGGAGTTGTGCTATTACCAGGAGAAGACAATGTCACGCCACTATTTGCAATAATGTTTCCTACCATTACTCCGCCACCACCGTAGTTAATAACTGCTGTGCTACCTACGTACCAATACACGTTACTAGGAGAACCTACTCCATTTTTAAACTTAACACTTCTAGAAGCTGATGGAGAACCTACAGTTAAGGATGAAGCTGCTTGGAAATACCAAACGGCATTTGCATCTCCTTGCGCATCTAATTCAAGATCCCCATTAGTAATTTTATAAGTACCACTTGCTGATTTATACACACCTGGCGCCAATGATAGGGCTCCTAATTCTCCAGATCCTTGATCACTTCCTCCTGGTTTAGAGGCAGGAGAGATACTATTGTAAAGATCTCTTGCAGCATTCAATCCTTCAAGTGCTATTTGTGCTTTTGTAGCATTTCCTGGTGCAGGAGCTGCAGTATAGATTCCACCAGCTACAAGACCGTTATTAAGTGGTGTTACAGTATATACTTCAAATGGTGAAGCAGCAATATCAGTGAAACCAGTTACCAATGTAGAAGCAGCTGTTGTACCAATTCCTCCATTATTAATTCTTGTTAATAATCCTTGATTCGTTATTCCAGCATTCCCTCCAAAGACTCCGAAGAATAATTTTGCAGTGGGAGCAGGTGTATTTGCTACCAATGTTGTAAAGTTCCATACATAATCATTTGCTAGAGGAACTCCTGCAACATTTTTTGCACCAGTTGTAATTGTAGCAGTATAAATTTTACCTTCCAAAAGATCATTTGTTGGATTAAAAGAGGCTGTAGTACCAGAATAAGTTACTGTTCCAGCAATCGTTGTTGTACCTTGTTTTAATGTGAATGTTGTTCCATTAATTGTTAACGGATCCATCGTCATACTAAAGTCAGCGGTAACCGTTTGATTTAGACTAATTCCTGTTGAATTATTGATTGGATTTGTAGCTGTTACAGTTGGGGCTACTAAAGCACCCGTTGTAAATTTCCACACATAGTCATTTGCTAAAGGAATTCCTGTTGCACTTTTTGCAGCTATTGTAATAGTGGCTGTATAAATTTCACCTTCTACTAAATCATTGGTTGGATTAAAAGAGGCTCTAGTTCCTGAATAAGTTACTGTTCCTGCAATACTTGTTGTACCTTGTTTTAAGGTGAAATTAGTTCCATTAATAGTCAACGGATCCATAATCATGCTAAAGTCAGCAGTAATCGTTTTGTTAAGATTGACTCCTGTTGAATTGTTGATTGGATCTGTAGCTGTTACAGTAGGAGCTACTAAAGCACCCGTTGTAAATTTCCATACATAGTCACTAATTAAAGCAGTATTGTCTAAATTTGTTGCTGCTTTAGAAACAGTAGCTGTATAAACAGTGTTAGGGGCCAAAGGTCCTGTTGGTGTAAAGAGAGCAGTATTGCCACTATAAGATACTGTACCAGAAACGGCTGTGGTTCCTTGTTTTAAAGTATAGGTTGTTGTATTAATTGTAGAAGCCTTCATAGGCATGTTAAAAGTAACACTTACTAATTTGTTTAAAACTACGTTATTAGTATTGTTTTCTGGATCAGTAGACGAAACCATTGGAGTTACTGTTAAACCAGTACTGAAAGTCCAAATAGTTTCTGTTTGTAACGCATTACCCGTAAGGTCTTTTACGGTCCTGGTTATTCTTGCACTATATGTAGTGTTAGGTGTAAGTAATGCAGATGGAGTAAAAGTTGCCGTAGTTCCACTGTATGTTACTGCACCTGCAACTTGAGAAGTTCCGTTTAAAGTAAATGAAGACTGATTTATAGTTTCAGGATTCATTTCTTCATTAAAGCTTACAGTAATTATTTGATCAAGAGGAACGTTTATAGCTCCATTAATAGGACTGGTTGATGTCACAAGCGGACAAACACCATCTACTTCTTGAAAATCATCATTTGCACAGCCATAAAATAAGGCTATGAATAGTACTGCGACGGTTAATAGTAATTTTCTTGTTTTCATTTTTATTTAATTTTGGGGATTAATTGTTAAGTGAGACAAAGGTTCATTGTTAATGCCTCTAACTTGTTATACTATTAATTTTCATTGTTTTATAATTCACTGATACAAAATTCAGTATTTTTTGTAATTAATTATATATCAGTATTTTATATTGTAATTTTTTTGAAAAATCTTATTTTAAATTTTAAAATGTCGGTAGTTTTTATATAAAAAAAGAGTACGGGTGTAAGTAAAATCGCATAGGTGTCAATATAGTATGGGTTTTATATCATGCTATAAAAAGATTCCCTCTTAAAAACAATTTTAATTGTTTTTAAGAGGGAATCTTTTTATACAAAATCCATAGACATTTAGGATTCCATCTCCTAAAATTTAATATAATCCGTTTACAATGGCATTTACATTTTTACTTTTTTCTTTAGATATAAAACATGTGCGTTTAACTCTCTAGTTAAAAGGTCTAGTGATAATGCGGATTCTTTTATGTAATCGATAGATTGTTTAATTTCTTCTTTTGAATCTTTAGTTATATCAATCATGAGAGACAAACCAATAATATTAGCAATTGGCTGTCTGACTTTATGTGAAGTCAAATACATGATTTTTTCTAAGCCCCTAATATATTCTTTTTGTGATTCTTCGGCATTCTTAAGTTCTATATTGGTTGCCATTAATTCTGCTGCTCTTTTTTCTTTTTCATCATTTTGAAAGGCGAGTTCTTTATTAACAATAATTAATTCAGCTGCTCTTTTTTCTTTTTCATTATTTTGAAAAGCGAGTTCTTTATTGGCAATAATTAATTCAGCTGCTCTTTTTTCTTTTTCATCATTTTGAAAGGCGAGTTCTTTGTTGGCTATAATTAATTCAGCTGCTCTTTTTTCTTTTTCATCATTTTGAAAGGCGAGTTCTTTGTTGGCTATAATTAATTCAGCTGCTCTTTTTTCTTTTTCATCATTTTGAAAGGCGAGTTCTTTGTTGGCTATAATTAATTCAGCTGCTCTTTTTTCTTTTTCATCATTTTGAAAGGCAAGTTCGGTATTGGTGATAATTAGTTTAGCTGCTTTTTTTTCTTTTTCATTATTTTGAAAAGCGAGCTGCAAATTAGTAATTATCAAATCTTCTTTTTTCATTTTCATATCCATAATAAAAAGCTACTTTTTATGATTTACCGACAACAATTCATGAAATCTTAAATAGTTATAAATAAATCGTATGCCTTTTAAAAGTAATTTATTGGTCTAAAAAAACAATTACTTATATAAATTAACGGCATTATTAATTTAAATAAATTTGATTGAATTATAAAGTGGAGTGTTTAGAAACAAAATTTGAAACTACAAATTGAAATACAGAACCCAAAACTCTTTTTACAGGATTTTGTGAACTACCTAATATTAATTTCCTAGACAAATATCCTGTTGATAGGCCTATGACGTTATTGAGAATGCTATTTTTAATGACTGGAGAATCTGTTAGATCTGTAAAAGCATTTTTAATTAAATTCATTGGTTTTATGCTCTCATAAGTAGTATGAAATTGTTCTTTAAGAGATTCGAATTCATCTGCTTTTTTTGTTTTTAGAGCTAAAATCGTTTGGTCTAAAAGATCGGTTTCGTTTAATTTTTTCATTTTATTTCTGTTTTAGCATTTTTCTAATGATAAAATTGCTTACCGGCATTTTTATCCATTGATCTTTATAGTAATACAATACAATAGAAATAATGAGGTAGAATGCGGCTACAATAAAAAAACCATAAAAGAAATTACCAAGTGTTTCGCCAATCCAAAAAGACAATCCAAAATTAAAGAGTAAAATGAACATAACAAAAACAATAGCAATTGCTAGTCTTGAAATTAATGAGGATAAAACGTCCGAAGATTTATCTATAACATTTAGCTTCGCTAACTCTATAGAAGTGCGGGTGTAATTCTCAGCCTTTTCAAAAAGAATTTCTATTGTTGATGTTGTATTATTGTTCATAATATAAATTAGTTATTTAAATTCTTGATATCTAAATTTTCCAATTCTTTTTTTGTTTTATCAAATTTTGATTTTCCTTCTATATAAAGATCTTGACCTTCTTGTTTTAGAGTTTCATATTTTTTAGAAATAGTATCTAAAGCAGTCTCGTATTTGTCTTTTAAATCATCAGCATAATCATTGCTTTTACGTTTGATTTTTTTTCTAGTTTTTTCGCCTTTATCTGGAGCAAATAAGATTCCCATTATTGCACCTGCTGCAAGTCCACCTAATACTCCTAATATTACTTTATCTGTTTTCATAATAATTTTTTTAATGTTTACTTTTTTAATTTTTAGTTGATTTTTTATAATCTTCTTCCTTGGATTATTCTTAATATTATTGCTATGATTGCAATAACTAATAAAATATGTATTATCGATCCTAAACTGTATGCAAAGAATCCAATTGCCCAAAAAATGATTAAAATGACTGCTAATGTGTAAAGTAGATTGCTCATGATCTTTAGTTTTATTAATTAATATTTGTTTGTTGAGTTTCTGTTTTTATATATAACAAAGGTCATTATTTTACTAAAGGAATCTGTTACACAACTTTATTTAAAAGTTACATTATTAACACTTTTTACTTTTTTTGATGCTGTAAAATTTTGAAAAGAGTCACTTTTATTCATTCAGCTATCTGCAATAGCTATTAAATGGAATTAAGAATTTGGTATATTTCAACTTCTGTTTTGCCAAGCTTAAGTTTAAGCTTCTCTATCATTTCATTTTCCTTACCTTCCAGAAAAAGAAAATCAGTATCTGTTAGTCCAGCAAATTTTTCTTTTAACTTTGCTTTCTGTACCTCCCAGGTCTCTTTAATTTTTTCTGATTTATTTTTCATTATATTTAATTTGAAATATGTTTTACAAAGGTGGGGGGGTTTATGCTAGAAAGTCTTACATAACTTTTTAAAGAATTTATATGATTTACTTATTTTGGTTTATTTTATAGAAGAGATAGGCTATAATTTAAAAAAAAACACCACATTTATTTAAAAATGAAGTGCTTCTTTATAATTTTTAAAAATCAGTAATGTTTTACTATTTACTTATTAATCGTTAAAAAACAGTTGTTTAAAATGTTTAATCTTATTTTTTTTGTTCAGTATTGATCTTCTCTTTTTTTGCGTTTTCTATTTCTTCGATTTTCTTTTCTTCTGCTTTTTTCTTTTTATTAAAATATCCTTTTAGTAGAAAATTATGTTTTGCCGCTTCCATATTCTCACTCAATCCTTTGGAACCTGTTTGTAGGTTTGTAAGTGTTTTTGTTAGACTGTTAGCAAATTTTTCATCGGTAATTAATTTATTCAAAGCACCATTTCCATTATTCATCTTATAAGTAAATTGAGCAAGCTCATCGGTTATTATGCTAGCATTATCAATACTGGTTTTAAGGCTTCTCATTATTTCATCCATTTCAATGGGGTTTATTGAGGCTATATTATCATTGTCCTTTACTTTGTTTTTTGAAGCAGTACCTGGAGAAATAATAAGTACTTTATCACCCATTAATCCATCTGATCCTATGCTTGCATGGGCATCTTTTTTTATGAATTTTTGCACGTCTTTTTCTATTAATAATCGAACAACAACTGATGTATCTGTTATTAATTGAATCTCACTAACAGTTCCAACGTTTATACCCGAAAAAAGCACATTATTCCCCACTTCTAAACCACTTACATTTTTAAAATGTGAGTTTAAAATGAATGTAGAGCCAAATAAATTTTTTTGTTTTCCAACAAAATAAATAGTGGACGTAAAAGCGACCAATCCTATTAATACAAACATTCCTAATTTCCATGTACTTCCTGATTCCTTTTTCATTCTTAAATTCTTAAATTAACTAATTATATAAAAAAGGAACGAACCCATTCGTCCTTACTGTTTTCTAATTCTTCGTAACTGCCTTCAACATGAATTACTCCATCTTTTAATATTGCAATGTTGTCTGCGGTAAGTTTTGCACAAGCCATATCATGGGTGATAATAATTGACGTTGTATTATTTTTTTTCTTTATCTCTAAAATCAACTCACTAATTTCCCTAGAAGTAATTGTATCTAGTCCAGTAGTGGGTTCATCATAAAGAATAATTTCGGGTTTTAAGATTAGAGTTCGAGCAAGTGCAATTCTTTTTCTCATTCCTCCAGAAAGTTCTGAAGGCATTTTATGAATTGCTTCCGCCAATCCAACACTTTCCAATACATCTATAATTTCCTTTTCTATTTCTTCATCGGTTAAATTTTTCACATGGCGGGTTAAAGTAAATGCAAGGTTTTGTTCTACAGTCATAGAATCATATAAGGCTGAATTTTGAAATAAAAAACCAATTCGAACTCTTATTTTATTTAGTTCCTCTGTTTGCAAATCAAGTATTTCTTGACCAAATACTTTTATTTCTCCTTTATCTGCCTGAACTAATCCTACAATGCATTTTATAGTTATTGATTTTCCAGATCCAGATTTTCCTAGAACGACTAAATCCTTGCCTTTGTTAAGTGTAAGGTTAACTCCTTTTAGAACGGAACTATTTTTTCCAAAAGACTTGTGTAGATCTTTTATTTCAATAAGGGGAGTTGCATCTTTTACGATGACTGGTGTTTCTAAAACTAGGTGCTCTTGTTTCATTCTAAAAAAATAAATCGGTTAATTGAACTGCTAACATGTCTATAATAAAAATAGTTAATGATGCAGTCACGACTGCTGAATTTGCTGCTTTACCCACGCTTTCAGTTCCATTCTCGGCGGTGAACCCTTTGTAACAGCCAATCATTCCAATGAAAAAACCAAAGAAAAAGGTTTTGATTGTTGCAGGAATGATATCAATAAAGGCTAATGAATCGAAAACTTTAGAAACATATCTAAATAGATTTACATCTCCATGCATATTGATTCCTATATAACCACCTAATATTCCAATTCCATCTGCGAAGATGACCAACATGGGAATCATAAGTGTAGTTGCTAAAATACGAGTAACAACGAGGTATTTAAAAGGATTAATTGCTGCGACTTCCATAGCATCTATTTGTTCAGTCACTTTCATAGAACCTAGTTCAGCACCAATTCCAGATGAAATTTTACCTGCACAAATTAATGCAGTTATCACAGGAGCAATTTCTCTAATCAATGAAAGTGCCACCATTCCAGGTAACCAAGATTCAGCCCCAAATTTGGCTAGGGTAGGACGTGATTGAAGCGTAAGTACTAAGCCCATTATAAAACCAGTAAGGGCTACTAAGGGCAATGATTTGTATCCAATAATATAACACTGCTTTATAAATTCTTTAAATTCATAAGGGGGAGCTACAGCTTCTTTGAAAAATTTTGATGCAAATTTTGTTACATCACCTACATCACTAAAGAGGTTCTTAAAATAAATAATCAAAATGGTGGGTGTTATTAAGTTTAATGTTTGGTAATTGAAAAATAGTTATGTTTGAATAAATCATACTGTTTAAGACTCTTCAGATTACATTTGATTTTACTAGATAAATATTATAAACGATGAGAGTGAATGTTTAATGATTTCATTTTGTCATGATCATCATTAATTAAAAAATATTGATTGTTTAGCATCGCCTTTTGTTTATAATTAAGGTTGCCTAGATTACTGTATATTGCTTCATAATAACTTTGAATTATAATAGACTCATTTCGTTCACAGGAATATATTATATTGTTTAAATCAGTATTAAAAACAAATTTTGTAAACTTCAACCAAAAGTGATGAAGCAAAGTATTTTTACTTTTTTCTTCAATTGGTGTGCCTCCTAATTTTATAATTTCTTTTCTAAGTTCTTTTTTACATGCTAGACTCGTTTTTTGAAAACTCATAAATGTTTTTTTCAAAAAAGATTCCTTGCTATCTGTCGATGCCCATTTATATCTTTTAATTCTAGCATTATTGATTACTATAAATGAATTTAATACGCTAATTGCTTTTTCATTATCCATTTTTTTAATTTTTAGTTAGAAATTTTATTTTATAAATAAACATAGGCTTAGTTTTCAATTGAAATTATGTATTATGGTCATTTCATTTCAAGTTATTTTATCCGAAAACCAAAATGACCTGCATTAAATCATTACCATTTATTACTATAAAAATTAGTTGTTTGCGAAATATTTTAAAATAAAATCATGTTGCTGATTCAAACTCATTTTATCAGTTTCTTTAATTTCAATTTTCATTTTTAAGAAACGTTCATCCTCACTTAAAACATCAAAGAATTCCATTTTTGCACATGATGGACCAAATAGAATTATTTGTTTATAATTTTTTATTGCGTCACCTATTTTATTATAATATTCATATAAAACATGTTTTTCTGTGTTTATTAAAACTGTTGCTTTTTTTGAGATTTGTAACTCTTTTTCTTCTATTGAAAATTGTGATTCTATCGTTTTTATTTCAAATGGATTATTTGTAAATTCCATTAAATAAGCAATGGAATGATCCATCCATATACCTAATTTTTTAACTCTTTTCATACCTTTTGCTTTAATTAATTATAGTCTAGCTAATACTTTGTAAAAGGTTAAATTTCAGTATTTTAATTGTAAATTACATTATACAATTTCAACGGAAATTTATATAATTAACGTATGTGTTTCATTGATGAAATAGCAAAAATGGAAGAAATGTTATTTGATTTATAAATAGTTAGTTTGTGCTTGTTATTTTTTTTGCAATTTCAGTAGGTGGCACAACACCGGTGTAAATTTTTGCGTAGGCGGCCGTAAATTCGGCCCCAAAAAACAAAATCATAGAGGAGTAAGAAACCCATAATAAAATTAAAATTACAGACCCCGCTACACCATAAACAGATGCTGGTTCAGCCGTGCTAAAGTAGTATGCTAAAATAGTTTTACCAATTGTAAAAAGGATACCAGTAACTATTGATCCTAACCAAACATGTTTCCATTTTATTTTTGCATCGGGTAAAATTTTGAACATTAGGGCAAAAAGTATTGATATAACAGCCAATGAAAATATAAAATTAATGCAATTGAAAAAAAGAACGGAATAATTATAAGTATATATTCCAATCCAATTTCCCATACTAGAAAGCATTGTAGATATAACTAGAGAAATCATCAATAAAAATGCAATAGCTAATATTAATCCAAAGGAAAAAAAACGTGCTTTCAATATTGTAATTATCCCTTTCTTTGGTAATACTTCCACTTTCCATATTAAGTTCAGCGTTTTTTGTAGTTCAACAAAAACTGCTGTGGAACCAATTAGTAACACTATAACACCAACAATTGACCCTAAAAAACTTGATTTCGTTTCAGTAGATTTAGCTAAAATTTGGCTAATTTGAATGGCAGTTTCGGACCCCATTGTATTAGTAATTTGTTCTAATATATTTTTGTTTACACTTTCTTTTCCAAAGAAATAACCAGCTATAGAAATAATTAAAACTAATAAACCAGGTATACTAAAAATAGCATAATAAGCAATTACAGCACTTTGTCTAAACGGATCTTTTTCATTCCATCCTTCATAAGTTGTTTTCAATAGTTTGCCAGTATGTTTAATATGAAATTCCATGTAGATTCTTTTTTGTAATTGGACTTAAATTGGAATTGTTTTTTAGGGGTTTAATTGATTTAGAACTTCTTTTAAGATATCCTGAAAACGTAAATTTTTGATAGTTTAATTTCAGATAAAAAAAAGGACTGTAGATTAAAACAGTCCTCAATTCAACCAAAAACCAACCAAATCTTTATTTTTTAGACTATTTATTTTAAAAGGTACTTGTTTCCATTATAAGTTGCATTCCCGGATATTGAACACCTGCATTATCCTCTGCAGTTATAAATATTTTCGAAGGCTTGAATGGAGTTACAGTTTCAAAAGAAGCCTTAAGTTTAGAAGATAAAAACTTTGAATCACTTTTTATTTGACCAATATTTTTCACTGAGGAGTCATCAGTCTCCATCCAAACAACATACGCACTTTTTGGAGGCTCAATTCGGTTAACTTCAGCAAGATTTTCCAATTCAATTTTAATCAAGTAATTTTTATTTTCATCTTTTTTTATTTTTACATCTCCACGTGCTGCAGGTACAATGGATGAGGTTTGAAAAGCCACTTTTTTGGCACAAGATGTAAAGGATATTAGTGTCATGAGAGCAAATACACTTAAAAGTATTTTTTTTGAAATTATATTGAATGTAATTTTTTTCATTTTTGTTTATTATTTATGAATGTATTTTTATTTCAAATGGTTGTTTTACTAATAAAAATATTTTCAATTGTTATGATTGGTTATTTACGATGTAAATCTTTGAAAGCTTGTATAATTAACTTAAATAGCGTCTTAATATCCAAGCTGTCGTCTCATGTTCTGTCATTAAGCTTGTTAAAAAATCGGCTGTACCAATATCTTTATTATCTTCTTCAGACTGCTTTATTCCTTTGCGTAGCGCTACAATAACAGTTTCATGGTCATCTAGAAGCTCTTTAATCATTTCTTTTTGTGAAGGATATTTATTAGGCGATTCTTTTAGTTTTGAATGTGCTATAAACTCATTCATTGTACCGATAGTTTTTTCGCCAAGCTTGCTGATACGTTCTGCTACATTATCAATACTTTCTTCTAATTGTTTGTACTGATTTTCAAATAATTTATGAATTTCCATAAAACTTTCACCAGAGACATTCCAATGAAATTTTCTAGTTTTAATATATAATGTCATTTCATCTGCTAAAACGGATGAAAGTAAATCAGTACTGTTTTTTAAATTATCGGCTGTTATTCCTATTTGTGGCTTCATATTGTAAATTTAAATTATTACGTAATCTTGTAATTTGGATTCTATTATTTTTTGTCACGTACTACAAGTAGTACTCCTCCAACAAGTAGAACAATACCTACAATTGGTGACCATTGTACTGGGTGATTTGTTTCTTTATTGATTTCAATAGGTCCAATATCAACTACTTTTTCTTTAGTAATATAATTGAACCCGTTATAAAAAATCATGATTGCTCCAATTACAATTATAAGAATTCCTATGTTTTTTGATTTCATAACCTGTTTTTTAATATTGATTTCGATTCATTAAATAATAAGACTAATTCTTTCGATTAGTTAAGATTCATCTTTTGTTGTTCGTACTAAGCTTATTCCGGCACTAAAAAACACAATACCTAGTACTCCGTAAATAATTAATGCTTTAACATCATTATTACTACCACCTGTATTTGCAAATACAACAGCTGTATAAATAAGAGCTCCAATTCCAAGCGCTGTAAGTAATGCTCCAAAGATTCTTTTAAGATTCATGATTTTATTTTTTTAAGAATTAATAATTTGTTTATATTTTAAATTCGTTTTAAAATACAAATGCTGTTAAAATGAATATGCATTAGTATAAATTTTTAATCTTATTTGACTTGTTAAATATCTAGTGCTAATTTCTATGTCAAAGATAAAGGTCTTGTACCCAGTAAGTTTTACATTATTTTAAATAATACTTTCATCTTTCACACATTTAGAGGTGCTACTATTCCTTTTAAGTAAAGAAAAAGTGCTGTTTATCAGTTGATAAACAGCACTTTTAGTAGTTTAAATAACCAAATGTTTATTGGGGTAATACAACTGTATTCATTTGAAGTGTAACAGCAGTTTGAGCAAGCATTCTTCCGTTAATGGAGGCTCCTGTTTTTAAATTAATACCAGTTTGGCTTAATATATTTCCTTCAAAATGGCTAGTTGTTCCTAGAGTAACTGCACCAGCCGTCTGCCAGAAAATGTTTTTGGCTTGTGCACCTCCAGCTAAAGTAATTCTAACAGCTGAACTCATATTAAGATTTCCTGCAACTTGAAAAATCCAAACATCAGTTGGACTACCTGAGATTGTAATATCAGTTGGGATGTTTAATGTACTTGTCCATGTATATAAACCTGGTGTAAGTGTTTTTCCACCTATACTTCCAGCTCCTAAATTTAGAAAATCGGGATTAATACGACCCGCGGCATTCGTATACGCCGTTTCCATATCACCTACAGCTGTTGTTAATCTGGTTGCATCGGTTATCTTGCATGCAGGACCTGCAGCGTCAACTGAATAAACAGTTCCGGTTACTTCATCACATTTTAAAAGAATAGCAGCTCCTGTAATTGGACTTGCTCCTACATCACCAGTGACCGCGGATTTATAGACATCGGTAATACCTGTTTTTGATAGTATTGCAAAATTTCCTGCAACACCAAGATTTATTGTTTCTAATGTAGCGCTGTTTGTCAAATTTGAGGTTGACTTGTCAGTTGAAGGTATTGGTGTGGTTTTAAAAATTGAATTTGCAACAACAGCTGTGCCTGAATCCGTATCAGTACTACAGCTCGTCATTAATCCAACTAAAAGCACTGCCAAAACAGGAAACATTTTTACTATTTTCATAATTTTATTTTTGAAATGTGACTTATTTATCACATTCCAAAATTCAGTTATTTATATGCTAATTAGTTGCTGTATTGTCGTTAAATGTTGTGAAATTCGAATGTTTGAATGGTTATGGGTGTTTTTAAGATAAAAGAGAATAGTTTTAAATTACATTCTGGCCATATACCAGTTTAATTCTTTTTCAATTCTTTCAAAATGGAAAAAGGCTGTAATGTTTTTTTGAAGGCGTAAAAAAGCAGTTTCGCTTTTTACAACATAATCAAATGCCTTATGGTGCATACAGCTAATGGCTACATCAATTTTATCTTGAGATGATAACATTACTACTGGAATATCAGGATTAAATTCTTTTATTTTATCCAATGTTTCAATGCCATTCATAGCATTTTTATCAATTCCATCCAGATGGTAATCAAGAATAATTACGTCAGGTTTCTTTCCTAAATTGGCAATGCATAGCTCACCAGTTGCAAAAGTTTCAACAATAAAATCAGTGTGATGAAGAAATTCTATTTCTAATGATTTTAAGAAAACGGCATCATCATCTACTAAAAAGAGTTTTATTTTGTTATCGTTTTTCATTAGTTACTATTTTTTATATTATTAAATTCTATTTCTAATTCTTTACAAGATAAGGTACAAATGGTTTCTAGCTCTAAAACCAAATGTCCTATTTCTTCTATATTTTCATGTTCAAGAGCACTATCTTGAACTTTTTTTGCCATATCTTCATACTTTGGGCTTATTCCCATTATTGAAAAGGACGGGATCATCTTATGTACAGAAGCTTTTAACAGTTGCCAGTCTTTGTCTTTTAAGCTTTCTCTCATGGCAGTTATTAATGGGGGTGTTTGCTGTAAATAAGCATCTATCATTGCCATCATTAATTCTGGATTCGATTTAGTCCTAGTTTTCAAATATTCCAAATCAATACTTTTTTGGATATCTTTTGGTTCTAATTCATCTGATTTTAAAGAGGAAGTTTTTTTTACAATACTTACAATTTTGCTATATAATAATCGTTCATCTACTGGTTTTGCAATGTAATCATTCATTCCTACTGCCATGCATTTGGCTAAATCTACAGTGGTAACATCAGCAGTTAAAGCAACAATTGGTATTTGTGAATTCATTGTTTTTCTAATGTATTCGGTTGTCTCAAACCCATTCATTACTGGCATTTGTAGATCCATTAAGATAATGTCATAGGAGTTGTTTTGCAGTTTTTCAATGGCAATTTTTCCGTTTTCGGCTATATCTCTTTCAAAACCAAAATCATCCAAAAGTGTTTTCATCAATAACTGATTCAATGCAATGTCTTCAACTACTAATACTTTTATATTATTAATTTCGGTATCTAGTTCAAGAAATTCGTTATTTACTTCTGCATCAAGGTTTGTTTTTTGGAAGTCCAATGTAAAACTAAATGTAGTCCCTACATTAACTTCGCTTTCTACATTTATAGTCCCACCTTGGGGTTCTACTAATTGTTTTACAATGGCAAGTCCTAATCCGGTACCGCCGTAAATTCTGGATGTTCCACTAGTTGCTTGCTGGAAATTGTCAAATATTGTTGCTATTTTTTCTTTAGAAATTCCAATTCCTGTATCTGTAACCGCAAATTCAATAGTTATGTTTTCTTGGTTTTCATCTATTAGATTGACACTAACTGTAATTTTTCCTTTTGATGTAAATTTTACTGCGTTACTGACTAAATTTAAAATAATTTGATGCAAACGTACTGGATCCCCAATTACTATTGAAGGAATGTTTGAGTCATATTCCTTTACTAATTTTAAATTTTTCTCTTGAATTTTAGTTTCAAAAAGATGAAGCATAGAAGAAATTGATGACTTTAATTTGAATGGTATTTTTTCAAAAGTCATTTTACCTGCATCTACTTTTGCTAAATCAAGAATGTCATTTATGAGAACAATAAGTGCATCACCACTCATTTTTATAGCTGTCAAATACTCTTTTTGTTTTGCTGACAAATCCGTTTTCAAAACTACTTTTGTAAAACCAATGATAGCATTCATAGGAGTCCTGATTTCATGACTCATATTTGATAAAAACTGTTGTTTTGCTTTTACAGCATTTTCAGCAATTAGTGTTGAAAGTTCAGCATTTCTTTTTTCTTCCTCGGCAATTCCTGTAGCTAACTCAGCAAATACTTTGGCTTCAATTAGTTCCGTTTCAATTCTTTTTTGATCCGTAATATCCCTAGCTACTACGACAACACCAAGTACATTTCCTAATTCGTTTTTATAAACGGAACCATTAAATAAAACATCTGTCAATTTTCCTCCTTTGCGACGAAGTGTCAATGGAGAATCGGCAACGGATCCTTTTGCGAAAATTTCTTGATATACTTCTCGAGCCTTTTGTGGTTCTGTGAAATAATCCAAGAAATCAGTACCAATTAGTTTTTCACGATCGATGCCCGTAATTTTCACGGTGGCTTCATTCATATCAGTAATTTTACCTTCTATGTTTATTGTTACCAATGGATCACGACTAGCTTCAATTAAACTCAGAGAATATTGAGAAGCTAATTTTGCAGAGTCACTAAGTGATTTGAGTTCCTCATTTACAATATCTTGTTTTTCTTTCTCTTTATTTTGAAAATCAAGTTCGATACCAGCAATTACAAACTCTGCTGCTCGTTTCTCTTTTTCATCGTTTTGAAAAATCAGCTCTTTATTAGCCAAATATAATTCGGCTGCTCGTTTTTCTTTTTCATCGTTCTGAAATAAAAGCTCTTCATTAGCAATTACTAATTCATTAGCTCTTTTTTCTTTCTCTTCGTTTTGAAAAGCAAGTTCTTCGTTTGCAATTACTAATTCATTAGCTCTTTTTTCTTTCTCTTCGTTTTGAAAAGCAAGTTCTTCGTTTGCAATAATTAATTCATTGGCTCTTTTTTCTTTCTCTTCATTTTGAAATGCAAGTTCTCTATTAGCAATTCGTAAATCCAAGGCCCACTTTTGCTCAGCAATATCTCTCGCTACAATTACAATTCCTAATACAGCTCCTTTATCATCTTTATAAACAGATCCATTAAACAAGACGTCAGTCAACTTTCCGTTTTTATGTCGAATTGTTAATGGGGAATCAGCTACTGAACCTTTAGCGAATACTTCTTGATATACTTCTTGAGCCATTTTTGGTTCTGTGAAATAATCTAAAAAATCGGAGCCAATTAATATTTCACGACTAACTCCAGTTATTTTAACGGTTGCTTCATTCATATCAGTAATCTTTCCATTGATATTTATTGTTACCAATGGATCTTTACTCGCTTCAATGAGGCTAAGTGAATAATTAGATAGTAACTTTTGTGATGTTGTAAATGTTTCTAATTCTTGATTTCTAATTTTTAAATTCTTGACTATTATAAAAACGAGGGTAAATATGACTAAGATTAATAATAATAGTAATAAAAATAGCATTTCAGAATTCTGACGGCTATTTTCATTTTCTATTTTTCTTAGTTTTAAAGAATTATATTCATCATAATTAATGTCTGATATAATATCCTTTATTTCATCAGTAATTATTTTACCGTTTTTAAGAATCGTAATTTTCTCATCGTCATTTAATAAGTTTATATTTCTGTCATCAATTAATTTTTTCAATAAAATTAACTTTTCAGATGTTTTTGACTTTAAGGAATTAACTTGTGATTGTTGTTTTGGATTGTTTTGAGTAAGTATTGACAAAGCTGATAAATTCCTATTCATGGCTTTTACAGCATTGTTGAAAGTTTCTAAGAAAAGGCTATTTTCAGAAATTATATATCCTCTTACGCCAGTTTCGATATCAAGAATATCTAGAAGTACATTATCGTTTTTCCGTAATATTTCCTGTGCTAAGTCAGTGGAGTCACTTGTAGATTTTACTTTTAAATTGTTATAATAAAAAACTGCCAAAACCATTGCTAGTATAATAGCTATAAGAATGGAGTAGAGTTGAAATCTTTTTTCTGAAATTAATTTCATGATGGTTTGGCAACTTTAATTGATGCTATTTGTAATAGTGTTATTTTTAATTCCTACTTCTTCAATTGGGCAACGTCTTTTATCTTTCATGTTTTTAAAGTGAGAAGGGGTAAGCCCAGTGACTTTTTTAAACTGACTGGATAGATGCGCAACACTACTGTATCCCATTTTCCATGCTATTTCAGTGATATTATGTTCTCCATAAATAATTAGTTCCTTAACGCGTTCTGTTTTATGAGAAATGATAAAATGTTCAATAGTTGTTCCTTGAACTTCTGAAAATAAATTAGACAAATAGGTATAGTCGTGATTTAATTTATCACTTAAATAATTAGAAAAGTTTACCTTAATAATTTCATCAGAATGGTGAACCATTTGAATAATTACATTTTTTATTTTTTCTATTAGCATCGATTTTTTATCATCCATTAATTCAAAACCCGAATTAAGTAGACCAGCTTTTAATAGTTCGCGTTGTTCCATTGTGATATTTTCCATCACGTCAACTTCTCCTAAATCAACAAGAATAAAGTGCAATCCAAGTTTTTTCAACTCTTCTTTTACTGCCATTTTACAGCGATTGCTGACCATGTATTTGATATATAATTTCAAATTTTTTAATTTTAAACTAATGAGTAAATTTTGCGCTATTTTATTGAAAAAACTTATATAATAGTAAAAATAAGTTGTATAATTTACTGATTTTTAATGCTAAATAATTTCAATGATTGTAAGGTACGAACAAAGGTGTGTAAATTGTATTTGTAAATAGTAATTTTACTAGAAATTAAATAAGATAAGGGTCAAGTATGTTTCAGTAGCAATTGCTATACCTGAAACATACTTGACCCTTATTTTCCGATAATACGGTATTATTTTATAAAGAAGTTAACTCTTTAGCTGTGACATATTTTCTTTTAACTTTATTATTTGATGATTCAATAAGGGATGTTTTATTATAGGCGGTAAAATTCCCTAATTGACTACTAAATACATTGTAATCTCCTTTTATATTAAACCGTATGGATGCGATATCAGTATTTTTTAGTTTTTCCATTTCTGAATTTGAAAATGAATAATACCCAATTATTGTATTACCATTAACCTCTGAATTCCCTTTGTCTAAACAAGTAATAATGGTATTATCAGTTAAATAAACATAAATAGTTCCTGCAATAATAAATTTGGGATTTGTAGTCTCAACTGCTAATTTGAGGATTCCATTTGTATCCGTTTTTGCAATTTGTACATTTACAAACCCTGTCAAGGCGTAGTTTTCACAGATAAAATTCCATTGACTAGTTGCTTTGTAGCCTTTATGACCGTTAAAAGACATTAATTCTTGACTTGAAACTGTAAATGAAACTAATAATAATAGAACGAGAAGTTTGTTATTCATTGCTTATTGTAAATAGGGATTAATTAAGTATTATTTTCTTTCAAATAAGTCTACCCAATCCATTGATTTTATTGCTGAAATTTTGTTTTCCTCATTTATATAAACTCGAAGTTCTTTATTCGCCACTTTTTTAGTATATAATGCTTTGTAACGAAAAATGGTAGTGCTTTTATTTATGTCTTTGTATATTTCCATTAACTGTAAATCTTTAAAATCACCATACCATTGTCTGTATTTTGTACATGTTTTAGACAGCTTTTCTAATGTAATATTATTTATTACTGATCTAGTTGCTTCACTTTCAGTAAAAGGTTTAAATTTTGATGTGTTGCAAGTCATTAATATGCGTTTTCCCAAATTATAGGCTCTGTCTTTTTGAAAAGTAGAGACTTCATTAATTGCTAATTTTACCGTAGTAACTTCTTCTACAATAGGTGTGTCTATTTTTTTTGATTTACATCCGGCTAATACAATAATACTTAAGATTAGAATTATTTTTTTCATTTATTGTCTTTTAATTTTTAGTAATAGGTTAGGGTCTGGGCAGTTTTCTAAATAAAAGGGTAAATCCTTTTTACTGCAAACACCAGGATAATCACCAAGATTATTGGCAATATTTTTTATAACTTGAAAATGTAAATGCGGGGAATAGTCTCCATTTACACTAGCGTCTCCTAATGTGCCTATGGCTTGTCCTTTTTTGAAAAACGCACCAATTTTTAGATCTTCTAAACTTTCTAACGATAAATGACCGTATAAAGTATAAAAAACTTGATTTTCGATTTCATGTTCTAAAATAATTGTTGGACCATAATCTCCCAAGTCAGCATTGTTTTTAAAACTATGTACTTTTCCATCTAATGCTGCCAATATTGGAGTTCCTGCTTTTATCCATAAATCCAGACCAATATGCATATTTCGCTCTGCTGTTGTGTCATCTTTAAATATGATACTTCGCTTATAAAGGTTTCTTTCTTCATTGTATCCACCATAAGCTACTTTTGAGTTATTTGTAGATAAGTAGTGCTCAATGTATTTTTCGAAAGCAACAGCATTTCCAATTGATTCTTCAGCTAATTGAATATTAGAAACAGATAAATCTAAAGGGATATATTGATTACTAGTAATAGAATCAGGAATTACTTTTACGTCTTGCGTTTGATATAGTAATTTTTCTAAAAGGGTCATTTAAGAGCTTTTTATTATGAGGTTTAAAATAAATTAAAAAAAGCCAACATAAAAAATTTACGTTGGCTTTATAACTTTTATTTAAGACTAAGTATCTTATTTCTTGATTTCAACTTTAGCATCACCACCACCAACTGTAACATTGGTTTCGCTTGCGCCGTCTTTTGTACTTACGTCTACACCATCAGTTCCTACACTTATTGAAGTTCCATCAGGATTTGTTTCTTCTGGTTCTGCTGCTGGAGTAGTTACTTCCACAGTTGTTTCGGTAGGTTGTGGTGTTTCTTCTTTCTTTTTACAAGATATAAATGCCATAATTGAAAGCATTCCTACGAGCAGTGTTATTTTTTTCATTTTCATTTTTTTTAGATTTGTGACTAATTTATTGATTCACAATATACTATTTTTATTTTTATAAAAAAAATCCCAATCGGTACTAGATTGGGATTTTAGATTTTGTTTAATATAAACTTGGAAATTTCGAAGGATTTACTTCGTTCATCATAGCATATACTTTTTCAAAAATATCTTCTGCAGAAGGTTTTGAGAAATAATCTCCATCTGTTCCATAGGAAGGTCTGTGTGCTTTTGCAGTTAATGTTTGTGGCTTACTGTCTAAATAATTATAACCATCTTGTTGTTCAATAATTTGTTGTAAAATATATGCTGATGCACCACCAGGGACATCTTCATCAATTACTAAAAGGCGATTGGTTTTGCCAATACTTTTTACAAGATCGTGATTGATATCAAAAGGTAATAATGACTGTATGTCAATCACTTCACAGTCAATTCCTAATTCCAAAAGTTCATTGGCCGCTTGTTCTACTAATCGTAAAGTGGATCCATAAGAAACTAATGTGATATCACTACCGTTTTTTATGGTTTCAACCACTCCGATAGGAGTTTTAAATTCTCCATAATTCAATGGCATTTTTTCTTTTAAGCGGTATCCATTTAAGCATTCTATTACTAATGCAGGTTCATCACATTCTAGTAATGAATTATAAAAACCAGCTGCTTTTGTCATATTTCTAGGAACTAATACATGAATTCCTCTAACAGCATTAATGATCATTCCCATAGGAGAACCAGAATGCCATATGCCTTCTAATCGATGTCCACGAGTACGAATTATTAAAGGTGCTTTTTGTTTTCCTACCGTTCTGTATTGTAATGTAGCTAGATCGTCACTCATGATTTGGATCGCATACAATAAGTAATCTAAATATTGTATTTCGGCAATAGGTCTTAAACCTCTTAATGCCATACCAATTCCTTGTCCTATTATTGTAGCTTCACGAATACCAACATCGGCAACGCGTAATTCACCATATTTCTCTTGCATTCCCTCTAAACCTTGGTTTACATCACCAATAGCCCCTGAGTCTTCACCAAATATTAAAACTTCAGGATATTTTGTAAAAATTGCATCAAAGTTATCACGTAAAATCATTCTACCATCCGTTTCTTCTTTTATATTTTCAGAATATTTAGGCAAAACTTCTTTGGCAGAAAAAACATTTGAATCAGATTCTGAATATAAGTGACTGCTAAATTTATATTGATTTTTCTTGGTGTAGCTCGTGATCCAATTGGACAATTCGTCTTTTCCTTTTTCATTAAAGATTAAACGCAATGTTTTGCGAGCAGCAATTAGTATTTCCTTTTTCAAAGGATCCTTAATTGTATTTAAATTTGTTGAATGTTTTAAGATAGCAACTTTATGTATGCTTGTTTCCGCTATTTTATTTAGTAAGGCAACTAATTCTTTTTGTTCCGCTACAATAGGCTGTATAAATGTTGTCCATGCCGCTTTTTTACCTTCAAGAACTTCTTTTTTGGCATTGGCGTCAATAGCATCAAGTTCTTCTGGCGATGCAATATTGATTGCAATCATCCATAATCTCATTTGACGAATACAGTCATAATCCTTTTCCCAGGCTAGGCGATCCGCATCTTTATATCGTTCATGAGAACCGGAACTAGAATGACCTTGTGGTTGCGTTAATTCATTAACATGAATTAAAATCGGAATGTGTTTTTCACGAGCAATAGCTGAAGCTTTTTCATAAGTCGCAATAAGATCAGAATAATCCCATCCTTTTACTCTTAAAATTTCATAACCTTTATCGTCTTTATCTCTTTGATATCCTTTTAAAATTTCCGAGATATTTTCTTTAGTTGTTTGATGTCTGGCATGAACTGAAATTCCATATTCATCATCCCAAACACTTACAATCATTGGTACTTGTAAAACTCCAGCCGCATTTATAGTTTCAAAAAATAGGCCTTCAGATGTACTAGCATTTCCGATTGTTCCCCATGCAACTTCATTTCCGTCAATCGAAAAATTTTCTTTATTCGGAATTCCAGGTACTTGTCTATAAATTTTGGAAGCTTGGGCAAGACCTAATAGACGAGGCATTTGCCCTGCTGTAGGAGATATGTCCGCACTAGAATTTTTTTGTTTTGTTAAATTTTTCCAAGAACCATCTTCATTCAAACTATGAGTGACAAAATGGCCTCCCATTTGTCTCCCAGCAGACATAGGTTCTTGTTCAATATTAGTATTGCCATATAATCCGGCAAAAAATTGTTCTACAGTCAATTGACCTATCGCCATCATAAAAGTTTGATCGCGATAATATCCAGAACGAAAGTCACCATTTTTAAAAAATTTCGCCATGGCTAGTTGTGGAACTTCTTTTCCATCACCAAAAATCCCAAATTTAGCCTTTCCAGTCAACACTTCTCTACGACCTAACAAGCTACATTCCCTACTTATTATAGCGATCTTGTAATCGTTTAATACTTCAGTTTTGAAATCTTCGAATGTTAATGTAGAATTAGTTTTTTCTTTTATCATAATTGAAAAGGGTTACTTAGCGGGACAAATTTACTTAAAAACTGGCGATTATCATAATTCATTGAAATAAATATAATTTAATTATTAACAAATAAAAACGTTTATACCGAAAAAAATATTAATTATATGTAATGAAAAATCCATATTACAGAATATAATTCAATATAAACACTTAAAATCATTTAATTAGAACCATTTTCTATTAAATAAATTGATTAATATTTTTGGTGATAAAGTAATAACGAAGCGTATTTTTTCATTGTAATTTTTCTGACTTATTTCCCAGCCGTTAGAAGAATAAACAGGAAGATACATTTCAAAATAATCAGGAACTAAATTTAGACGAATGCCACTGTCATACGAAAACGTTTCATTTTGATGTTTATTTTTTAGAAATCCAACATCACCGTAAGCCTCTATAAAATTCCAAATGGTGTAACTTCCATTCAAAGTTGTAATCCATTGATTGGCAAATGGGGTTGCTAGTTTTGACTTAAAACCACCCTCGGCTACAATTAATTGTTGACTAAAAAAACCGCTATTTTCAGATCGGCCATAATAGTTATAATCAAATAAATAATCTGTTGGTCTGTCCAAAGCAAAACTAAAAAAGTCTGAATTGGTATTATTGTATAAAAAACTACCAGCAAAAAGGCGTAAATTGATTTGACGGTTGTTTTCAAATAGTTTTCTGTATTCGAATTCTGTCGATAGTTTTCCAAATTTCTTTGATAATTGCAAATCACCCATGAAGCTTAAATGTTTGGTGATTTCGGTTTTAGTATCGTAATATTTAGCATTAAAAACCGAATAATTTACATTTGAATTGTCAAGAACAATTTCACTTTTTTCTCTGTTTACCAGTACTTGGCGTAATAGAATTAACTGTTTTCTATTGTCTCTAAAATCATTTTCCCTAAATCGCATGGTCACCATTGGATTTATTTTTAAATAGGCAGCATCAGGAGCATAATGAAAATAGGCTCCATACAAGGAATATCTTACATTGTAAAGAGAACTTTCTCTGTAATTTTGATTTACTGCAAAGGATCCAGAACCTGAAAAAGTCTGAGCTTTTGTTGAATATGCGGGATTAATATCAAAGATAAAAGGCTTTTCTAAAATGGTTTTATTATGCAACCTCAATCCAGGTGAAAACCCATCATATAGATTGTAAGTTAAAGTAGGAACATATAAAACTTGATTATAGTAAGGATCTTCAAGATCCTTCATGAATACAAACTTGATAGGACGGTTATTTGGAAAAAAGGGTTTTAATGATTTCCAGTTATTTCTTAAATTATATTCGGGTACTTCATTTTTATAATTTAAAATAATTTTATCGGCATTTTTTCTATCTATCCTATAAATGCTATCTGTATCATTGGGTTCTAACCATTTTTTGAATACAATTTCTCCGTTTTTGATGCCGTAAATAGGAACAGGGACAATAACTCCAGTCTTGTTTTTTAGTGAAAAATAAATGGAATCATTGGTTTTTGCGACAGCTGAAAATTTATAATCAATAATAGCTCTAGACTTTATAATCGTGTTAAAAAACCAATTGATATTTTTGGCTGTGTTGCTTTTCAAGATGGTTTCAAAATCTTTTTCTGTACTTTGCTTTTCCTTATTTAGAGCATAGAATTGTTGGATGCTTTTGTCTACTGAGTTTTGATCTAAATAACTGTCTAGAAAACGTAAACTTAGTCCAGCTCTATATTTACTTGCAATTTGTTCATTGAATTTTACAAGTGTATTTTTAGGATCTCCAAGTGCTTGATCTAAGTTTTTTCGAGCCATTAACATATAAAAATAGCTGTATTGTTCATTAAAATCTAAATTGGTCAGGTTGAAGCTTTTTAACAATTTAAAACTGGATGCACTTCCTAGCATTTTACTGTTTGGATGATTTTCATCGATATATTTCATCATGGTATACACCTGAATCGCATCGTAAATCCAACCGTCTTTCCTGATATCTGCGCGCAAACTATTTTTTAGGTAAACATTCAAATAGGTTTTTAGAAACTTAATTTCATACGTAAACTCATCAGAAAAGGGTCTGATAAAAGAGGGCAGCTGATTCAAACCATAAAATGGATTTCGATCGTAATCCGCCTGAGTAATCATTATTTTATCAAATGGATAGTCCCCAACGAGTGTATTTACATAATTAACTACATTGTTGATAACCAAGGATTGCTCAATGATACTTATTTTATCCTCTTTTAAATTAGTAATCACCTCAAGAGAATTATTTTTAAAACTATGAAAACTAATTTTTGGTTCTATAAAAAGACCAAAATTGAGTCTGTTTTTTCCAGTGAGCATGTAAATTGAAAAATCTTGATTTTCAATCGATGCTGTACTTTTTAAATCGGTAGTCACTTGCAGTCCTTTATTAACTTTTAGTTCAATATCAAAATCAGATACTGCATTGGCAATGTCATCGAGATTTTCATTGTTGTACACTACAAATTCATGGTTTTCATATCGGGCAGGAGTAAGGTACCATGTTTTTAAGTTCATGCCTCCCAGTCCACCATAACCATATTTTGTAAATGCATCACTAGGAATCTTGACAATATACGTAAGATGAATTGTTGTTTTTTGATGTGGCGCTAATGGCGCTCTCAACTTGACAGTAAGTACATCAGGGTTTTCTTCTGTTCTTAGCCAAGTTAAAAAAAGTTTTTGGTCATCAATTATAGTGATGTTGTTTGTGCTTCCTCTTTCGGCTTCCTTGGCCAAATGAAATCCACGGTAAAACTCATCCGAAAAACGTTTTGCCAATGGAGAATTAACATTAGAATAAGCATTGTTCCAATCATTTAAAACGATTGCTTTTAAATTGTCATCAGATTCATTAAAATAGGTAATATCCTGTTGAATATTGAACGTCTTTTCATCAGAATTAACTTCAACCACCATTTGAGAATGATGTTGCGCAAATTGTTTTATTGATGTCAATAAAGCCAAAGAAAAAAAAACGATTTTAGCGAATGATTTCAATTATGTATTCCAGATTAAATTGGATTCCAAGATACGTATATTTAGATAAAAACGTAATAAAGAACAAAAAAAAGCTGTTTTAAAAAAAACAGCTTTAGGATTAGAAATTAGGTTTTAAATTGTATTTTTTATAGAAATTGTCTAGTACTTCAACCACTTCGTCTTCGGTATCCACAATTTTAATTAAATTCAAATCATCTGGACTTACCGTTTGTTCTTTTTCGATAAGTACCGTTTTTACCCATTCTATCAGTCCAGACCAGAAACTCGTTCCCACAAGTATAATAGGGAATTTAGCAATTTTCTTAGTTTGTATTAACGTAATTGCTTCAAATAATTCGTCCATAGTACCAAAACCTCCTGGCATTACCACGAAACCTTGAGAATATTTTACAAACATTACTTTTCGAACAAAGAAATAATCAAAATTTAAATTCTTATCACCGTCAATATATGGATTAAAATGTTGCTCAAATGGCAACACAATATTTAACCCCACGGATGTTCCTCCGCCCAAGTGCGCTCCTTTATTTCCAGCTTCCATAATTCCAGGTCCACCACCAGTAATGACACCATAACCCGCTTTACTAATTTTAAAGGCAATACTTTCGGCAAGTAAGTAATACTTGTCTTCGGGCTTAGTTCTCGCCGATCCAAAAATAGAAACACAGGGTCCAATGCGCCCCATAGTTTCATAACCGTTTACAAATTCGGCCATGATTTTAAAAATCGCCCAGCTGTCATTAGTTCGTATTTCATTCCAAGTTTTTTGTTTCAAATGGTCTTGGATTACCTTATCCTCATCATTGTCAAAATCTTCTAGTCTCATATTTGTAAAATTGATAATTGAATATCAGCAACTTAGAGTTATTGATATTTAGTGTTAAAGTTATCAGGAGCTTTTTCCAGCTTTTCACTATATCTTTTCCTTGCTGAAAATAGCAAGTAAAAGGATGCCGTTGCAATCTGGGCTAGTACTCTTGGATACTAAAGTAATTCTTTTTTTAAAAATGATACAATATTGTTTTTCTTATTTTTATAGGTTTTTTTGTAAAAAGGATAGGAGGAGGGTTAAAACTGCTGTCCTACAATAAATTAGTTGGTTCTGAGCTGAAAGATATAATTTCCTGAAAAAATTAGTTTCGATTGGGTTGTTTTATTCTTTTATACGGTATCGTTCAAGATCAATTCCATTTGAATGTTACATCGTTTGTAAGGCGTTGTGTGTCCAACTATTTTTTGAAAACCCAATTTTTGGTACAATTGGATAGCTGGTTTCAAAATAGTGTTGCTTTCCAAATATATATTTGAAGCACCTAGTTCTTTGGCCATATTAATAACTGCCGTACCCAGTAAAAAACCAATATTTTTACCTTGTGCTTTGGGAGAAACGGCCATTTTTGCCAGTTCAAAATCATAGGTGTTATCATTCATTTTAATGAGAGCACAAACGCCAAGAGGTTCATCGTTGTAAAGAGCAACAACTATTTTGCCTCCTTTATTTATTATATATTCGTTTGGATTGTCTAGTGCTTTGTAATCGGCTTCTTCCATTTCAAAGTAGGTTGAAATCCATTCTTCATTAAGTGACTTAAAAGCTGATTGGAATTCAGCACTGTACTCAATAATCTTAACATTTTTACTTTCACGTAATTTTTTTTGTTCTAGAACTCTTTTAAATAGTGATTTTTGTTCTAAAATATATTCCCATTCCTCAATAGCCTCCCAAAGGTTATGGGTCGCTTCATTGATAATAGATTCTATAGCCAAATCAACATCTTTATATTGAAGACTTATTTTTTCTGAAAGTTTTATTCCTTTTGTAGTTAATGCAACTACGTTTCGGCGTTTATCATCTGAATTTAGGTTTACTTGAACTAGTGTAGCAGCAGTCATTTCTTTAATTATTTTTGTGACAGATGGTTGTGAATGTCCTATTTCATTTGCAATTTCAGTAATTGTCTTTTCTCCATCTTCTGAAAGAATAAAAAATACGGGAAACCATTTTGGAGAAAAGGTTACATCGTATAATTCATAAATTTGTGAGGCATCCTCCGTTACTTTGGCAGTCATTAAACGCAGTCTGCTACCTAAAGCCATTTTTCCAGTTTTTTCAAAAAAATCCATATACATATTTAGTTATATAATTAGTTATGTAAATGTAATAAATAAAATAATCGAGCAAAATTTTATTTTATTTTTTTGAGGATATACTAGTGAAATAAATTTCACTTCGAAAAGTAGTGCTTGTTTTTTTATTAAAAAGAAGTAATGATACACCTCCCAGATTTATTTCTAATAAAGTTATACATGTAACAAGGGATTTATTAGCACTCTTATTCAATGCTTTGTAATAGTGTTGTAAAGTTTAGGTTTATGCTTTAAGTTATTTATGAGCTTGAATTATTAAGGTTAGGATTAGGTCTCAAATACTCTATTTTAAATGATCTTATTACTTTTTTGTTGCGGCATCAAAAACACGCAAGTAATTACCACCACCAATTTTTTCAATATCATTTTGATTAAAACCTGTTTTCAATAAGGCATCTACAACAACATAATAAAAACCTTCTTTTTGTTCTTTCCATGCAGTATTAGTTGTGCCACCTTGTCTTTTAATGAAACCCTCTGGGACAACCATTTTAGTGTCAGTTCCTAAACAAACGTGGTCAATACCAATAGTATTTACCATCGCTTTTATATTTTGTGCATACTCCATCGGTGATTCGGCAAGATGTGTCCAAACTCCAATTACTCCTCCAGATTTTGCAACAATTTTGGCTTGTTTTTCACTAATGAGCCTTGGCCTCATCATTTTGGACATTTTAGGGTCGTTTCCTAATTGAGTATCAAGTCCAGTATGAGAAATAATTATGGGTTTTGTAGATAATTGTAGTGCATCATTTATGGTATCATTACTGCAATGGGTAAGGTCAATTAGAATACCAAGACTATTGCATTCTCTTATTACTTTTTTACCCATTTCTGTAAGTCCTCCAAATCTAGGGGTATCAGTATAAATATCGCCTAACGGTATAAGAGATTGATTGTCATGTAGCAATCCTAAATGTCTGACTCCTCTATTATAAGCAATTGCGATACGTTCTATTTCCCCTTCTATAAAATGACCTCCTTCTACAGACTGGATGACAATAGGTTTATTTTCTTTTTTAGCTTTTTTTAAATCATTTAAATTAAGAGCACGATTGATATCGTTTCTTTTTAAAATTTCATCCATTTCATCTAAGCAAGTGTTGAATCTTTCGTAAGCTTCACCTTCTTTTGTTAAATCAGGGCGGTCAACTTGAAAAGTCATACATACTGCTGTCAAACCTGATGTTTTCATTTGCTCGGCTAAATTATATTTCTGCCCAATGAATTCTTCTTTGCTATAAGGCACATCCATATGGCTGTGAGTGTCAATTCCAAAAGTTTTAGCTACTATTTTGGCTATTCTTGGGTCAAATTCTTTGCTGCTAGAAGCCCAACTTGAAAAAGGACTCAACACAATTGCTGTTCCAGCTCCAGTTGCACTAATAATAAATTGTCGTCTTGACCATCCTAGGTTACTGTTGTCCATGTTATCTTTCATGTATTATTAGCTTTGAGTTGTCATTAATAAGCATGCTATTTTTGAAATACTGAAAATCAACACAATTTAGCTAGGTGAATTAGCAGCATTCCTTTTTGTAAATTAATTATCTTTTGGACTTAAGATTTTTAAAAAGGTTTAATTTAAGGTTTGTTTTTTTGAAATAGTATTTTACCACTTTCTATCTAGTAAATTAATTGGCGCTTGAAGTGTTGAAAAAGCATATTTGTTTTTTCATGTATGGGATGTTAATGGATATAAAAAGGAAATCCGCCTTGCAACGGATTATAATTATTCTAATTCTTTCTTTAAAAACTGCGCCGTATAACTTTTTTTGTTTTTAATGATTTCTTCAGGAGTTCCCTTGGCAACTAGTGTTCCACCACCTTTTCCACCTTCTGGGCCGATGTCGATGATGTAATCGGCTAGTTTTATAACATCCATATTGTGCTCAATAATTAAGATGGTATTCCCTTTGTCTACCAGTTTATTAATTACAGTCATCAATACGCGAATGTCTTCAAAATGCAGGCCTGTGGTAGGTTCGTCTAGAATATAAAACGTATTTCCGGTATCTTTTTTAGACAGTTCTCCCGCCAGTTTTATACGTTGCGCTTCACCACCAGATAAAGTAGTGCTTTGTTGACCTAGCGTGATATATCCCAAACCTACATCTTGTATGGTTTTTACTTTTCTATAAATTTTAGGAATCATTTCAAAAAAAGGAACCGCTTCATCAACCGTCATATTTAATACATCCGAAATGGATTTTCCTTTAAACCGAATCTCTAATGTTTCTCTATTGAAACGCTTTCCTTGACAGGTTTCGCACTCCACATACACATCGGGCAAAAAGTTCATTTCGATGGTACGAACCCCTGAACCTTCGCAGGTTTCGCAGCGTCCCCCTTTTACATTAAAACTAAAACGTCCTGCTTTATAACCGCGTATCATACTTTCGGGAGTTTTGGTAAACAAAGCCCTGATTTCGGTAAATACTTCGGTATAGGTGGCAGGGTTAGAACGCGGTGTTCTCCCAATAGGACTTTGGTCAATATCAATAACTTTATCAATATGTTCCAGTCCTTCAATTTTCTTATATGGTTTTGGTTTTTTGACACCATTAAAATAAAAGGCATTCAAAATAGGGTAGAGAGTCTCGTTGATTAACGTTGATTTTCCACTGCCCGAAACTCCAGTGACGCAAATCATTTTACCCAAAGGCAAGTCAATAGTAACATTTTTTAAATTATTTCCGGTAGCGCCAGTCAATTTCATGAATTTTCCGTTGCCTTCTCTTCTTTTCTTGGGAATTTCTAATTTCATTTTCCCGTTCAAATACTGAGCAGTAATAGTATTGGATTGAAGTGTTTCGGCAGGTGTACCAATGCTGATAATTTCTCCACCAAATTTTCCCGCTTTCGGACCTATATCAATCACATAATCAGCTTGCTCAATCATGTCTTTATCATGTTCTACTACAATAACTGAGTTTCCAAGATCGCGTAATTGCTCCAAGGAATGAATTAGTTTTTCATTGTCTCTTTGGTGCAAACCAATACTTGGCTCGTCTAGAATATAAAGAACTCCAACTAGTTGAGAACCTATTTGAGTGGCTAATCTAATACGTTGTGCCTCTCCTCCAGAAAGTGATTTTGAACTACGGTTTAAAGCCAAATAATCCAAACCTACATTCATCAAAAAATGCAATCGATCCTTGATTTCTTTAATAACTTCGGTAGCGATTCTTTTCTGTTTATCTGATAAATGGTTGTTTAAATCATGGAACCATGCAGTCAAATCAGAAATATCCATATCACATAATTCCGCTATGTTTTTCTCGTTTATTTTAAAGAATAACGCTTCTTTTTTTAATCTAGATCCTTCACAAACGGGACATTTTATTTCGTCCATGAATTCCTTGGCCCAACGCTTAATAGTAGTTGAACCACTCTCATCATGTTGGTTTTTTATGAAATGAGAAATACCTTCAAAATCAATTTTATAATCTCTTGCAACTCCCAAAAGAGCCGAGTTTATTGTGAATTTTTCTTTCCCACCATTCAAAATCATTTCCATCGCTTCCTCTGGAATTTTTTCTATGGCATCTGTAATTTTAAAATCGTATTTCTCTCCTATGATTTCCAGTTGCTTAAAAATCCAAGAGGATTTGTATTCGCCCAAAGGCGCAAAACCCCCTGCTTTAATCGACAATTTAGGATTGGGGATAATCTTTTTAACGTTGATTTCATTTACCGTTCCCAGACCATTACAATGATCACAGGCTCCTTTTGGAGAGTTAAACGAAAATAAATTAGGCTCTGGATTTTGATAGGATATTCCCGTTGTAGGACACATTAAATTTCTACTAAAATAACGAACTTCGTTAGAATTTTGGTCTAGCACCATCAACACATTTTCTCCATGATGCATGGCTGTATTAATACTTTCTGATAATCGTTTTTGATTGTCGGGCGTGTCTTCGACTAGCATTCTATCCACAACAATTTCGATATCGTGTGTTTTATAGCGATCCAGTTTCATTCCAGTTGTAATTTCGCGAACTTCTCCGTTTACACGAACTTTTAGAAAACCTTGCTTGGCAATTTGTTGAAACAATTCGCCATAATGCCCTTTTCTAGCTCTAATTACTGGAGCCAGAATATTGATGCGTTTATTGGTAAAATCATGGGTAATTAAGTCTTTAATTTGCTCATCACTGTAGCTCACCATTTTCTCACCCGTGTTGTAACTGTAAGCATCGGCGCCACGAGCATAAAGCAAACGCAAGAAATCATATATTTCTGTAATAGTTCCCACGGTCGAACGCGGACTCTTACTAGTCGTTTTTTGTTCAATAGCAATTACAGGCGAAAGTCCATCAATTTTATCGACATCCGGACGCTCTAAACCGCCCAAGAATTGTCGTGCATAAGCCGAAAACGTTTCTACATAACGACGCTGTCCTTCGGCATAAATAGTATCAAAAGCCAATGAGGATTTCCCAGAACCCGAAAGCCCAGTTATAACAACTAGTTTCTCTCTTGGAATCGAAACATCTATGTTTTTAAGGTTGTGAACGCGTGCCCCTTGAACTTCTATGGTATTGTCTTTGTCTAACATAATTTTTGCAAAAAAGCAAAGTTAACCTTTTGATTTATTCTTTCCATAGAACACTTTAGAAGTTTATGTTAAAATGGAGTGCATTTTTTAGAAAAAAGCTGTTGTTTTTTAGGAGCAGTACGATTTAGTTTTCAATTAGGTTATCTTCCCGCTTTTCATTTCAATCTTGTGTGGCAAAACACTTGCCCCACAAGGATTTCCACTTCAATCGGGGCTAGAGAGAGGCTTTTGTTGTTGAAATGAGGAATTTGTATTGAGCACTAAATTTTTATTTGAGAGTTAAATACAAAAACGCTAACAATTGTGTTAGCGTTTTCTTTTTCTTGTAGCCATATAATTTTCGACAGCTTCCCTTGTAGTAAGCCAGTTACGACCTTCTTTGTAAGCATCTATTTTACCTTGTCTTGCTAATAAGCTAATATATTCTTGACCATAAGCCATCCCTGGCTCTTGTACAAGATTCGAAATTTCAATGTATTCATTATCATTACCAGGAAGTGCATTCAAGTAGATATTAAGCGTGCGCTCCAAAGCTTGGCACATCAATAAGGTCAATTTTTGATAATTACCACCATTGGCTTGGTTGAGTGCTTCATAGTATTTCTTGCGGTCATTTTTTAAAATGATAGCAGGAGGAAATCCACAACGCATCAATAATAAATTCATAGCTAAGCGAACCGTACGACCATTTCCATCAAAAAAAGGATGAATCCAAACGAGTTTATGATGAAAAACTGCCGCGAGCTCAATATCATTAAGACCTAGCGGATTCGTGTTGATAAAATCTATTAACTCATCTAATAAATCCGAAACTTTATTGGCATTTGGTGGAACAAAATTAGCTCCAGAAATGCGTAAACCTCCATTGCGCAAGCGACCTGCAAAATCATCTTCAATGGAACGTAAAACTAGTCCATGCAATGATAAAATATCAATACTGCGCAATACATAATCATCGTTTACAATTGAAAATAAATAATCGATTGCTTTATCGTGATTGTGTGTTTCAAAATGTTCTCGTAATGATTTTCCTTTGATGGTTATTCCTTCTTGTAGGACCATTTGAGTTTCTCTTAAACTTAGTGTGTTTCCTTCAATACTATTAGAATTGTAAGTCCATTCTATGGAAAGACTTTCTTTGATTTTATTCAAAGCGAAATTGGGCAAGGGTCTGCTGGTTTGCAAAACTTGCTTTTTTTCATACAAACGATCAAAGGTTGTTTGAAATTCTTCTCTATAGCTTAGATCTATCTTCCACATAACCACAAAGATACTCTTATTATCGGGAATATCAAAAAATCAACCTATCCGATATTAAAAATAAACTATTTTATTGAATTTATTCGATGGTCATTGATTTTAACTTGGTTCTATATGCTTCCAATGCAATAGATTTTGAAATAAATCCATGGTATTTTTCATCTTTAATAACAGGGAGAAAAGCCATTTTGGATCTTTCAAACTTATTCATAACCGTCTCCATACTATTAAAAGGATAGATAACTTCTGCAGGGGTTGACATAATATTTTTGACCAAAGTGTATTTAACACGATAAGAATTAAATATAATTTCTCGGATATGATTGAAATGAACTATACCTAATAAATGTTTTTCATTGTCAACAACAGCAAAAATCACTTGATTGGAATGTGATATTAAATCAACTAATTTTTCTAGATTTTCATCTGGAGAAATGGTTAAATAATCCGTTTGTATGATAGAATTAGTGTCTAGGGTTGAAAGTACATTGGTATCTTTATTACTTGTAAAAGCATGTCCTTTTTGAACTAAATCTTTTACGTCCATCGAATGTTTTTCAAAACGTTTTGAAATAGCAAAACTAATAGACGCCACAATCATTAGTGGGAGCATTAAACTATAGCCACCTGTGATTTCAGCAATAAGGAAAATAGCTGTTAACGGTGCATGAAACAAGCCACTCAAAATTCCAGCCATTCCTACCATGGTAAAATTACTAACGGGTAATTTTGTAAGTCCAGTTAAATTTATAAATTTTGAAAAGAAATAACCAAGATAAGAACCCAAGAATAAAGCAGGGGCAAAGTTCCCTCCATTTCCTCCAGAACCTAATGTAATTCCCGTGGCGAAAACCTTTAACATCATTGTGCAACCAACGAATGCTAGTAGAACCCAACTATTATTTCTAAAATCACTAAAAAGGGTGTTTTCTAATAATTTTCCAGGATCATTATCAGATAATACTTTAATACTTTCATAACCTTCTCCAAATAAAGTAGGGAAAATGAATATTAGAACGGCTAAAATGGAGGCACCTAGTAAAGCTTTTTTATAAGGGTTTAATTTGAGTCGGTGAAAAAAGTGCTCCGTTTTCTGAAAATTTCGGGTATAATAAATAGAAATAAATCCAGTAAATATTCCTAAAAGAATATAAAAAGGTATTTTGTGGTAATCAAAAACTTGCTGTTGTCTAAAATTTAATAAGATTGTTTCATCCAATACAATTTCGGATACAAGTGCTCCTGTCGCAGCAGCAATCATAATAGGTGTAAAAGCAGAGATGCTCACATCTACCAAAAGAAATTCAATTGCAAACAAAACTCCCGCAATAGGAGCATTAAAAGCAGCTGCAATTCCTGCAGCTACACCACAACCTATGAGTAAAGTTCGGTCTTTATAACTCAGCTTGTATTTTTGAGCATAATTAGATCCAAAAGCCGCACCAGTAACTACAATTGGGCTTTCCAGTCCTGCAGATCCTCCTAAACCTACTGTAAGGGAACTAGTAAGTATTTGTGCATACATTTGTTTTTTGGGGATGATGCTGGCCTTCTTTGCTACACCGTATAATATTTGTGAAGTTCCTTTTTCAATGGAGCCACCAAGTACTCTTTTGACTACAAAAACGGTAAGTAAAAGTCCGGCAATGGGTAAAACACTATTGATGAAACTCAATTTTAAAATTCCGTTGATATAAGTAGCAAATGAAAAAACCCAGTGGGCAAATGTTTTTAAAACAATTACAGCAAATGCTGAAGTAATACCAACTAATACGCTAGATAAGAAGATGAATTGCTTTTCTGTCAGTATGGATTGGGACCAAGCAATTATGCTTTCTAATTTAGATCTAAATTTTTTGAACATTTATCTTTATTTGAAAATGCTAAATTACTATTATTTTAAGCATTACTTAAATTTTTTAGGGCTTCTTTTTTACTCAAATTTTTTAAGGTTGCAACCGCAACAAAGTTTTTCACGGCTTCTGGATTTGTTTTGGCATATTCTCGTAATGACCATCCAATTGCTTTTTGAATAAAAAATTCGGAGGAATCTTGATGTCGCAGACAAACCTTTTTTAATAGATCAAAATTGGTTTTTGTTTTATACCCTAGTTGAAATAAAATAGCACTTCTATTCAACCACATATTTTCGGAATTTGAAAATTCAGTTACGATTAAGTGAATAGATTTTGGAAACTCAACTAAATATTGACCTAAAATATATTTAGAAATAGTATCCACACTGTCCCACCAAGAATGGGTTGTAATTAATTTCTTAATAAGTTCAATATCTTCATATTGGTATTTCCCTTTGAGTTCTTTGATTAAAATTTCTATGGCACAGTAATGAAATTCCCTTTCTTTCTTTTCAAATAAAAGTACCGCTATTGCTCTTGCGTTAGCGGTGACTTCTGTTTTGTTTTTCTTCCAAATTGCTGTAAAAAGACTTCTTCTTTCGGGCGTTTTTATCCCAAAAAAAGTAAATTTATTTTTCATGTATTTTGCCATAGCAAAACCATTTTCGGCATGGCTATTTTCTTGAAAAGTATTTTCTAGCTCACTAATAAAATGCATAATCTAAAATCCTATTGCTTTGTCATCCCCTCTAAAATCAGCACCACCTTCCAGTTTTCCATTTGGAAGTGCAAGAATAGCATCAACTTTACCGATAACAGGAGTCGTTTTTTCGTTAATCAAATACCCTTTTTCTTTTAATGTTTCTAATGTTTTAACGTCAAAAGTATTGGGTTCAAAAGTAATTAAATCAGGCAACCATTGGTGATGAAAACGAGGTGCATTTACCGCATCTTGCATACTCAATTGGTATTCATATACATTCAAAATGGTTTGTAATACCGAAGTGATAATAGTAGAGCCTCCTGGTGAACCCACGGTCATAAATAATTTTCCGTTTTTTTCAACAATCGTTGGAGTCATAGAACTCAACATTCTTTTTTCGGGAGCGATACTATTGGCTTCATTCCCAACTAATCCAAACATATTTGGGGTTCCTGGTTTTGAACTAAAATCATCCATTTCATTATTCAACATAAAGCCCAGTTCGTCACAATAATATTTAGAACCATATCCTGCATTCAGTGTTGTTGTTGCCGAAACTGAATTACCAAACTGATCCACAATAGAGTAGTGGGTGGTCTCCATGCTTTCATTATAAGTCACTTTTCCTTCTTTTATATCAGAGGATAATGTGGCTTTATCCACGTTAAAACTACTCATTCTTCCTTTTAAATAGGTGTCATCCATTAACGCTTTCAACGGAATTTTTACAAAATCTGGATCACCCAAAAAGTAACTTCTATCAGCATAAGCTCTTCTCTCAGCTTCTACAATAACTTGAATTCCTTGAGCCGAATTGTGACCCATTTTTGCTAAATCATAAGGAGCAATCATTTTCATAATTTGCGCCAAGCAGATACCACCACTGCTAGGAGGCGCCATAGAAATAATATTTAAATCTTTATATTTAAACGTAATGGGATTTCTCCATTTGGCCTCGTACTTCGCCAAATCTTCCATGGTAATAATAGCACCTTTTTCTTTTAAATAAGCTACTAATGTTCTTGCTGTTTCTCCTTTGTAAAACTCATCTCTTCCATTTTTTGAGATTCTTTTTAACGTTTTTGCTAAAGCGGGATATTTAATAGTGTCATTCTCTTTATACACTTTAGAAAGAACAGAGTTAGCTCCGTTTATTTTTGTCAGTTCCTCTCGGTATTCATTTAAGCGTTCTTCTTGTTTGTGAGTCACAATCACTCCGCGTTCAGCTAACTCAATAACAGGTTTCAAAATTTCAGCCATTGGTAAAGAACCCAATTTTTTATGCACAGCAAAAACACCAGCTATAGTTCCTGGAATTCCTATGGCCAAAGGCGTTTTAGTACTTTTTCCTTTGATTACATTTCCCTCTTTATCAAGAAACATATCTTTTGTAGCTGCTAATGGTGCTTTTTCACGGTAATCTAAAGTCCCCGTTTCTCCATTGGCTTTTCTATACACCATAAAGCCGCCACCGCCTATGTTACCTGCATAAGGATAAGCAACAGCAAGAGATAATTCTGTGGCAACCATAGCATCAAATGCATTTCCGCCTTTTTTCATGATTTCGACACCAATCTTAGAAGCTTCTTCTCGTGCCGAAACGACCATAGCTTTATTGGCAACCAGTCCTGTTGGTTTTACTGAAGTGTTTTGAGCTTTACAACCGAAACAAATGACACTAAGTAGAATAATAATTTTTTTCATTTCTGGGGTATTTTAATAATTGTTTTGGAATAGAATAAATTATAAATTAATTTTAAAAACCAACGGCTTTATTGTCTTCTCTTTTATCTGCACCACCTTCTAATTTTCCATTGGCCAAGATTAAAATTGCATCAACCTGACCCACTATTTCTTTATTAGTCTCATTGACTTTATATCCTTTTTCTTTTACTTTTTTCAATAGTTCTTTGTCAAATGAGTTGGGCTCAAATGTGATTTCGTCAGGCAACCACTGATGATGAAAACGAGGAGCATTAACCGCTTCTTGCATACTCATATTATACTCATATACATTCAAAATCGTTTGTAAAACTGAGGTGATAATAGTAGATCCTCCTGGAGTTCCAACTACCATGAATAGTTTTTTGTCTTTTTCTACAATAGTTGGGGTCATAGAACTTAGCATTCTTTTTCCTGGAGCGATACTATTCGCTTCAGTGCCTGTAAGGCCATAGAGGTTAGGAACACCAGGCTTAGCACTAAAATCATCCATTTGATTGTTTAGAAAAAAGCCTAATTCATCGCAGTATATTTTAGAGCCATAATTATCATTTAAAGTTGTTGTAGCTGAAACGGCGTTACCTTCGGCATCTACTATAGAGTAATGTGTGGTTTGTTTGCTTTCGTAGCCTGGGATTTTACCTTTTCCAATTTCAGAAGATTTTGATGCTTTATCGAATGAGAAATCACTCATTCTATTTTTGATATAAGTAGAATCTAATAGTTCTTTTACAGGAAGTTGTACAAAATCAGGATCGCCTAAGAATGAATTTCTATCCGCATACGCTCTGCGTTCGGCTTCTGTAATTACCTGAATTGCTTTCACGCTATTGTGTCCCATTTGTGCCAGATCAAAAGGCTCAATCATTTTCATTATTTGGTTCAAACAAATTCCACCGCTACTAGGCGGAGACATAGATGTAATTTTTAAATCTTTGTATTTAAAAGTAATTGGTGTTCTCCATTTTGCTTCATAGATATTCAAGTCTTTAACAGTCATATTACCTCCTTTGTTATTCAAAAAAGTAATTAGCTTTTGAGCCGTTTCCCCTTTGTAAAACTCATCACGACCATTATCAGATATTCTTTGTAAAGTGGCAGCTAGTGCTGGATATTTTATAGTGTCTCCCGCCTTATATTCTTGAGAAAACAAACTATTTGGGCCATTGGTTTTAATAAAAGTAGCTCTATAATCAGATAAGCTTTTTGCTTGATGATCGGTGACAACGACTCCTTTTTTAGCTAAAGCGATTACGGGAGCCAGAATTTCCGCAATCGGTAAAGAACCGTATTTTTTATGCACGGCAAATAAACCAGCGAGTGTTCCAGGAACTCCTGAAGCAAATGCAGTTTCTCTACTTTTACCTTCGATTACATTTCCATCTTTATCTAGAAACATATCTTTCGATGCAGCCAAAGGTGCTTTTTCTCTATAATCTAAGGCCCCCGTTTCTCCGTTTGCTTTTCTATATACCATAAAACCACCACCACCTATGTTTCCAGCTTGCGGATAAGAAACAGCCAAAGCCAGCTCAGTCGCAACCATAGCATCAAATGCATTTCCGCCTTTTTTCATTATGGCAACTCCTATTGCTGAGGCTTCTTCTCGTGCCGAAACAACCATTGCTTTATTTGTTACAAGACCAGTTGGGGATATTACTTTTTCATTTGACTTACAGCCTAGAATACTTAAGGAAAGGAATAGAATTATTTTTTTCATGTTTTGGTTGTGGTTTATTATATGTTTTATAAGGTTGTTAATTTTTGTATTACATGTGCTCTTAAATCTTCAAAGAAATCAGTGAATTCCTGTTCAAAATCTACATAAAATTCTAGTAGTTCATCAGTTGCAAAACGCATTTTTGATTTGTTTTTAGTCCGACTATCCATTTGGGTCAAGATTTGATTTATTCCTTCAACCGTTTGATAACTAGACAACCAATTTTGTTTGACCATGTAAGGCATTAAACCAATGGTTCTTTCAGTAAGGATTGATCGGTTGTCATCCAAGGACTGATAAAATCGTTGTACAAAATTTTCTAAGCTTTCATTAGAATAGTTATTCCAATTTTTTGCTAAGAAATGATCGTAAAAGACATCGACAATTACACCAGCATAATGATGGTATCTTTTGTGTAATTTTTTAGTACTTTGTCTAAAAACGGGATGAGCATCTGTAAAAGTATCAATGGCTCTATGCAAGACAATCCCTTTTTGCACATCCAAAGGAAAAGTTTCAAAATGTTTCCCTCGAATACCATCAGCCATAAAATTGCCAATTTTGATTAAATCATTGTCGCCTGAAAGATAGATGTGTGCTAGAAAATTCATTCGCCTAAATTATGAATTCTAATTGACTTTTTTAAACTGTCAATTATTATATTTGTGGAAATTATAAATAAATCACTCAAAATTTAAATAGATATAAATGACTTTAATAAAATCAATTTCAGGAATTCGTGGAACTATAGGAGGTAAAGTGGGAGATAACTTAACGCCAGTGGATGCAGTAAAATTTGCTTCAGCATATGGTACTTGGTTGAAAAACAATACACTAGAAAGAACAAATGCTAAACTAAAAGTAGTCGTAGGTCGTGATGCTCGTATTTCAGGACCAATGATTCATAACTTAGTAGTAAATACCTTGATTGGATTAGGAATTGACGTTATTGATTTAGGTTTATCTACAACTCCTACAGTAGAAATAGCAGTTCCTTTGGAAAATGCAGATGGTGGAATTATTCTTACCGCTTCTCATAATCCAAAACAATGGAATGCCTTAAAGTTATTGAATGGAAAAGGGGAATTCTTGAATGGAATTGAAGGAGAAAAAATCCTTGTTATTGCTGAGGCTGAAGCTTTTGATTTTTCGGATGTAGATAGTTTAGGAGAAATAACAGAGAATGATGCTTATATGGACATTCATATTGATGAAGTATTGAATCTTCCATTAGTGGATGTTGAAGCGGTAAAAGCAGCTAAATTTAAAGTGGTAGTTGATGGTGTGAATTCATCTGGAGGGATTATTATTCCTAAATTACTAGAATTGATGGGAGTGGAAGTAGTAAAATTATACTGTGAACCTAATGGTCATTTTCCTCATAACCCAGAACCTCTAAAAGAACATTTGACTGATATTTCGGAATTAGTTGTTAAAGAAAAAGCAGATTTAGGTGTTGTTGTTGATCCAGATGTGGATCGTTTGGCTTTCATTTGTGAAGACGGAGAAATGTTTGGAGAAGAATATACCCTTGTGGCTTGCGCCGATTATGTATTGAGTAAAACGCCAGGAAATACAGTTTCTAATATGTCGTCTTCTCGTGCTTTGCGTGATGTGACAAACAAGCATAACGGGAATTATGAAGCATCGGCTGTAGGTGAAGTAAATGTAGTTGACTTAATGAAAAAGAACAATGCCATTATAGGTGGTGAAGGGAATGGTGGAATCATTTATCCGGAATCGCATTATGGTCGTGATAGTTTAGTAGGCGTAGCGTTGTTTTTGACGCATTTGGCCAATAAAAAAATGACAGTTTCTGCTTTGCGTGCTTCCTATCCAGAATACTACATGAGTAAGAATAAGATTGAATTGACACCACAAATTGATGTTGATGCTATTCTGGTTGCTATGACTGAGAAGTATAAAAACGAAGATATCACTACAATTGACGGAGTGAAAATTGACTTTGCTAATGAGTGGGTGCATTTAAGAAAATCAAATACGGAACCGATTATTCGTATTTATACAGAAGCACCTACGCAAGCTCAAGCGGATACGTTAGCATTGCGCATTATAGATGAAATAAAAGCGGTAGCTGGAATTTAAAAGACGTATTTATTAAATAGTAAACCCCTTTCAAATTTTATTTTGAAAGGGGTTTTGTTTTTAAGCTTGAAATGGAACGAACATAATTTAAAAAAAAGTAATAGCACTAATTTATTTAATCCCATTTATTTGTTGTTGAAATTGCATATTTCCCACTACCTGAAAAGAATAAAGCAAGGGCACCTAAAAGGTATAAACCTATTAATTCCAATTGCCAACCACCATTTTCGTTTAAAGAAAATAAATCTCCAGTGTGTACTAATAGGGTAGCAAATAATAAACCAAAAATATACGCTACAGAGGCTAATCTTGTTCTATACCCAATTAGAATTAGGAGCGGTGCAATAATTTCAGTGATATAAACCCCATAGGCTAGAAAAGAGGGTAGCCCTTTTTCGCCTAACATACCTTCAATGAATGATACGCCTCCTAGTTTTGCGATTCCATGAAATAACATTAATGCACCTACTGAAATTCGAAGTATTAATAAGGCTAGATTGGTATTTTTATTCATAATATTAATAATTGATTAGTGTTTTTTTGAAGAGATGAAAAGACAGAATAGTACTTTAAAACTAATTAACTTCATTTATTTAGTTGTACTATTTATATGTTTTGTTATGATTATTATATTTTATCAGATGACAAAGAGTCGAAAGTTTTTCTTTTGTTTTCAAACCATGCATTCATTCCTTCCGGAAAATGCATGAGTTCTTGCATTTCTCTCAAAGCTTTACTATGTGGTTCATCCCCTTTTTGAATCATTTCCATAGCGTGGTTTTTGCTCAATTCAGCTATTTCTTCAAAAGTTTTAGCTTGAAATGCAGTATCACACGCTCCTCCTAGTTGTTTACATGTCATTGTTTTCATAAGGTTGGTTTTTAATTAATAATGGACTAAATACGCAGATTTGAAATTCTATTTAAGATAAAACTAAGCAGATATTTTAGTCATAATACGGTGTTATACTGTAAATATAAAGGAATTAAAATACAAATTGATTGGTTTTGATAAAAGTATTTAGAAGATAACAATTGAGATTAAGTTTAAAAAGGTCTGTTTTTATAAATAGTAAAACCCTTTCAAATGCTTGTTTTGAAAGAGTTTTATTTTTTAAATGCGATTGGGTTGGGTTATAATACCGCTGATTTGGCATTATTATATTCATAGTGTAGCGGTAAAATAACGGGTTTAGGTTCTTTGACACCGTGTTTGTTTAGAATTGGCATTAGCGCTTGTCCAAACTCATTGAACTTATCTGCGTTTTCCCATACATCAACTACTTTGACGCCCTTATCGGTTGGAGCACCAGCATGGTGAATCAATCCTTGTGGGTTTTGATGTCCAGCGGCACGAAGGTCATTCCATATTTGATCGTATTCCTTTACTGACATTCCAGGAAAGTCAAATTGAACCATAACTTTTTTCTTATTTTCCATTTTGTAGTAATTTTATTTTCTACTCGTTTGGCTTTTCGATAACGCCCCGTTTTTAAAATGGTTTCTGGTCTCCACTTTTTATAAAATTATATTTCATTTATAGGAGTAGTTGGTAATTATTCTGGAAAAGTATTTAATAACTAAATAAATAAGAGTTTAGTAGGGTACTCCAATTTTATTTTTATTAAAAATACAAATATTAAAAAATCTAAAGTATTAAATAACAGTTAAATAGATGTTTTTTAACATCCGTAGTTTTATAAATAAAAAAAATAGGACTAAAGGATTGTTAATTAAAAGACTAAAAAAAAAAGAAGCACAATGGCTTCTTGAAATTGCTATGACTTATTGATTTTAAACTCATAGGGGATGGATGTAGAGCGGTTCCGTTTAATACGGTTTTAAGGTTTGTGCTACAAGTGCAACTAAATATAAGCGCTTAGTTATTAATATATTTTATTTTTTTATTAGCTCGAAAGGGTAATTTTCGAAAGGACTAGATGTTAATTTTAGATGTTTTTTTTCATCATTTATTTCAAAAGAAACATCTGCTTCTTGATTATTTTTAAAGTGTAAATCAAGCGTTGTAATATCACCCCTAAATATGTCCCATTTACCCTTTCCCTGCTGTTTTAATCCAAGTAAATTGTTAAGTTCAAAAGTTCCATCAATTTTGATCTTTAAAACTATTTCGTTTTTTCCGAGGATATTATAATGTCCAACTACATTTTTTTCAAAATTATTTTGAATTACTTCCATTAAAAATAAATGAATGATTGGCAATGAAATAAAAAAGATTCCGGTAATGATTCTAGATTTATCTTTTCTTTTATAATATTGAAATATGCCAAAGATTAGTAAAATTATGCCAACTATTGGACAAACAAAATACAGAGGAAAAATCCAAAGTGCTTCCATTAATTAAAGTTTTTTTATTTATGTTCTGTCCAATTTAGACTATAATAATCTTTTCCAATGAATGCTTTTATATCAAACTTATATTTGAACTCTAGATGAGAAAAAGAAAAAGCAAATAATCACAATTGAACAACAAAGAATTGTTGTTAAAATTAATCCCTTGAAAATCTTATGTTTTATAATAGATTTCATTTTACTTTTAATTCGGTTTTCTAAACTAACAGTCAACTTGTATATAGTCGCTACTAAGTAGTGCATTTTAATCAAATATAGCATTCTTTTTACAAGAACAGGGATTTATCTTTAAGACTATTCGTATAAAAATAGCTAAAATGGAATGTATGAATTAAAAGATATACTATTAAAAATTCACTCTAAAACTCAAATTAGGAGTCATAACAAGGGATTTGTTATCCACTTTTATCGTTTTATTAGAATCATTTGGGTCTACTTTGTAATACCGGTTGATTACATTGTCTTCGTTGGTTGTATTAATCACTCCAGCACGAAGGATTCCCTTGATTCCGGTTGCAAGATTAAACTGGTAACTGCAAGAGGCATCGAGACGCATGAAATTATCCAAATTTTTACTATTAGGAGAATCGTAATTCACCATGGTTGTATTACCATTTTTCACTGTTTCATTACCTTCTAATGGTACCGTGTAAGGTTGTCCATTTCGCCAAATTCCACCTACTGAGAGTTTGAAATTTTTCACAATATCATAATTGAAACCTAGAGAAACAGAATGTCTGATGTCTACATTGTTTGGAAATGTATTGGGTGTGAAACTATCAAATTCATAATTATTAATACTAAAAGTATAGCTTAACCAAGTGCTGTATTTTCCTGCCGTTTTATTAGCCAAAAACTCAATTCCTTTTGCGGTATAGCTTCCATGAGCATTTTTATATTGAAAATTATTATAAAAACCTTGATTGGACGCAGTGATGCCATTAACCACTTTGTAAAATCCAGTCAGGTCAATATTGAGTTTATTGGCATTAAATTCTACACCAAAAGAACCTTGTTTGCTTGTGGCAATAGGAATACTTTGATTATTGACTAATACCCAACGTCTTTTTTCAACACCTAGAAAATCATCTTCAAAATCAATAATTTGAGTAGCGGTTTGGTTTTTAAATTCCCCTTCCAGTTTTAGTGCAAATTGATTGGATAGTTGCTGCCTGATGTTTATCCTAGGTTCTACGAGTAATTTATCAAACTTTTGAAAATAATTCAAGCGAACGCCAATTCTGAAATAGGTGTTGTTTTTATGGTATTCTCCTTCCGTAAATAGTCCGTGATTATCTAGTACGTCTTTCTTAGTGCTAGAGTAGGATGGAGCGCTTACGGTGGTCTGGTTGAGCATACCCGTTTCATTAAATTCATAACCTGCCAAGAGGGTAAAGTATTCGTTGGCTTTATAATGGGTATTTAATTTAATTCCTGTTTCCAATACTTCATTGGCTTCGGTTTGTCGTTGATCTGTTTCTACTCTGTAATCCGTAGCATCAATATTGTATTTGGATAAGTAGGTAATCAGGTTGGAACTAAATTTAGAATTCCACTGTGCTTTCCAGTTTCCCCCGAACCCAATATTCTTTTGCGAAAGCGTGCTGGCTTTGGTTTCGGAATTGGTATCATTAGCCCTATATTCTGAATAATTCAAGGCGTTGTTGATACCAATAAGATTGGCTCTAAATTGGTGTTTTTCGTTGAGATCAAAAAGGATTTTGGCGGTATAATTGTAAAAGTAAAAATCCGAATTGGTATTGTTCTGATGGCTGTCGGCATTAATTTCACTATCCTGAAAACTTCGTTTGTAATAGTTGGTAAACGTTGGCGTGTTAAAAAGATCCGTTACAGAACGCCTTCCAGAGATGTTAATTTCTAAGTTTTTAGCTATGGGAATAGCCAAAAAAGCATCAGCATTGATTAAGTTAATTCCTGCACCGCCCGAAAAGGAATTGCTCACTTCATCATTGGTAAACATATTGATGGTACTGGAAACCCCATCACTATATTCTGCACTGGTTCCATTTTTAGTAACAATAACTTTATTAGTCAAATTGGGATTATAGGCGGATATAAGGCCAAAGAAATGACCAGAATGGTACATTTTTATATTGTCCCAAACCATTAGATTTTGGTCATTTGTGCCACCACGCACATTGATGTTGGCAATACTTTCATTCGTACTTTCTACGCCTGGCAATGCTTGAATCGATTGCAATACGTCAGGTTCAATTAAACCCGGTAATATTCCAAATTTTTTAGTGTTCAAAACGGTGCTTCCGTCTAAGTATTTTTGTAATCCCGGAGTCAAATATACATTGATTAAAACGGGATTCAGTTCTTCATTGCTGGATTTTAAAAGTATTTCTTTGGGTTTTGTTTGATTCGAAAATAATTCGTTTGCTCTGTATTCTCGAGACTCAAAACCGATATATGAAATAGTAACTGCAGCAGTTATAGGAATATTTTTTAAAGTAAAATACCCGTTTTTGGTTGTAATTGCAACTTGATTATCAGCGATTATTGTTGCTCCATTTAAAGGATTTTTCGAATCTTCTGAAAGGACCACGCCAGCGATCGATATTGTTTTGTTAAGAACAGAAACAGTAACATAGCGGTTGTCTAATGCTTTAAAGTTCAACAGCACTTTAGCGTTCAAGTAATCAATTGTTTGTGGTAACGAAAGTGTAGTTGCTGGTTTTTCGATAGTAATTCCAGCGACATCTTCAACAGCATAAGAAAATTTCACATTAAACTGTTGTTCGATTGTACTAATAACTTGAGTAAGCGGAATTTTATCAGTCGCTTTTTGCGCATAACTTATACTTCCTAGGAGCAATAAAAAATAAAAGACCCATTTATTGCACTCCATAGTTGTAAAATATAACGGTTTTCCCTTGTAGCTTGTAACTTAGTTTAAGCGGAATTGTAATGGCTTCTAATGCTATTTTTTGATCTGTATGGGTAAAACTTCCTGTAAACAATTTAGAAGTATCCACGCCTTCGGTTTTTATTTTAATATCATATTGGCGCTCTAATTCGGCTATAACCTGATCTAGAGGAATGCGGTCAAAACTGGATTCTTTTTGCATCCACGAAGGATTTTGGGCATTAAAATCAGGTACATCTTCAATTTTATTATTGATCAATCTAAAGGTTTTTCCTGGTGGTAGCTTAACGGTTTCGTTATTATGGGTTACACTAACTAAGCCTTCAAAACAACTCACCTCGAAATAATTTTTGCGTTGCTTTACGTTAAAATGTGTTCCTAGCACTTGAACAACACCATCAGCAGTGTTGACGCTAAAGGTTTGTCCTTTTTTTACCTGAAAATATGCTTCTCCATCTAAGGTTAAATCACGTTTATTTTTCCATTCTTTTTCCTTGAAAGTTATTTTTGAAGCCGCATTCAATAATACTTCAGAATCATCCGGAAGGTGGAACGTTTTGATTTGAGCTATTTGTGTTTCAAATGCGGTTGTAGTATTATAAAACAGGAAGTAGGCGCCTGTTAATAACACAACGATAGCAGCAGCTATACTATAAATAGTTTTAAAGTGTAGTGTTCGAACTTTAATTTCGTTTTTAGATTTGTCTCTGGCTTTGAATTGGTCTAATGCTTTTTGTGCATCTACCTTTGGAGTTTCCAAAAGTGATGAATAATGAGCGATTTTTTCCAACGTGTCCGATCCTTCCGATTGTTTTAAATCTTCAATTTCTTGATTGGAGAGTTCCCCATTGAGCCATTTTAGTATTTCTTTTTCGTTTTTCATTTTGAACCTCTATAATAGTAAGACAACTCATTATGGAATTACCCTACTACAAATCAATTATTTATATGTTTTCGATCTGCTCTTTTAATATTTTGAGTGCACTGGACATTCTTTTTTCGACTGCTTTTTGTGAAATATCAAGTAGTTCTGCAATTTCGCGGTATTTTTTACCGTCAATTCGATTCATTAAAAACACTTCACGTTGTGCTTCTGTTAATGAGGCAATAGCATTTTGAAGTTTCTCTTTGAATTCTTCTTCTTCTAATAGGTATTCAGGACTTTGATTCGTAATATCAAGATTGGGAGATTCTTTGGCGTAAGCCAGAACCACTTTTTTATGCTTAATAGTATTTAAAAATAAATTATTTACAGTTGTAAGTAAATAGGTTTTCACTTTTGTAAAATCAATTTTGGAACAATTCTCCCATATTTTGGTAAAGGCATCTTGAACCAAATCTAAAGCCGCATCGCTATCACCACATTTGTAATAAGCAAAATTCGTAGCCGATTGTACATTTTTAAGATAAAAGTGATTGAAGTACTTTTCGTCACAAAGATTCGTTTTTTCGTCGGTCATTGCATGCAAATTCGTTTTTAATAGATTGTAAAAGTAAAATATTTTTTGAATCTATTGTTTTGATTTTAAATTCCCAATTTGTTTTATGGATAATCGGTAGGAAACAATAGAAAAAAAGAACTGTATTAAGAACCGTAAAATATGGGATATATTTCATTACGCTATTTGATATAGTTTTTGGTTTCTCCAATAATTGTGTAAGTTCTAAAGATAATTTTATAATAGTTCTAAAAGATATTTTGGATAATTTTGCTTCCAAACCAATAGGAAGTATAAAGGGATATTATAAATTTTTATATTTTTTTTAAAATTTGGGTAGGGTAAAAATAATGTTAGTTGTCTTACTAATAGAAAGGCGTAAAAAACGTCAATAGTGATACAAAACATTAAAAATAAAATTATGAAAAAGTTAAGAATTATTACAGGAATCGCATTAATGTCAATATTAGGTTTTACATCATGTCAAAGTGAAGTTAATGATGTTCAAGGTCAAAACCCAAACACAAATGCTGCTAACTCAACAACAGCTAATAACCTAAAACGTACTTCGATGTATGATGGTTCATTTGATGATTTTATTGATGGTGCTTCATGTTCTTCCATTGTTTTACCTGTAACTGCAACAGTAAATGATACAAAGGTTACTCTTTTAAGCCAATTGGATTATACACAAGTAATATCGATTTTAGGACAGTTTAACAATGATCAAGATTCAGTTACACTTCAATTTCCATTAAAAGTGAAAATGAGTAACTATACAGAAGTTACTGTAAATAGTCAAGCAGAATACAATGCTATTGTAAATGCATGTACAACGGCACAATCTTCTGGTCAAGATGCTATTTCATCTGTAAATATTACTTTTCCTATTACTATTTTAACTTATAACATAAGTTTAGAACAAACAGGAAGTATTGTTATTACATCCGAACAACAATTATATGCGTATATGTCTACAATGAGTAGTTCAGAGTTATTCTCGGTAAAATATCCAATGACAGTAACTCTAATTGACGGAACAAAAACAACTGTGTCTAGTGATGCTGAATTTCAAGCTGCTATAAACGCTTCACTTAAAACGGAAGCTACAATGCAGGAAGCGGTTCAAAATTCAAAAAAACTGGAAACTATATTAGTGAATGGTGCTTTTAAAGTACAGTCTTTTGTAAGTGCAGGAGTAGATTCAGCTAATACCTACAAAGACAATACCATTGATTTCGCAAACGATATGTCAATAAAAGTGGTAAACACCTTGAGTACAACTGCAACAGGAACTTATGCGATGAGTTCGCAAGTAGATGTTTTCTTGAAATTGAATTTCACAGGGAACGCTTCTTTCAATTTATTGAATAACACTTGGAAAGTATCAAGCTTCAGTGCGTCATCAATCACTTTGCAAAGCACTACAAATGCGGGTGTAACATTGGTTTTAAACCAAATATAATCACTAATTGAATTAGTACATTTTTGAACAACAGTTCACTTTGATTAAGGAACTGTTGTTTGAAATAAAAAATTAAAAAGAAAAAAAATGAAAAAAAGAATTGCAGTCTTGGCCATGATTTTTGCTTTAACGCTGTCTTGTTCTAAACAAGATGCTTCAAATGATATTACAGTTGGAGGGAATTTAGTTTCCAATAATAAAAAAGCAACAGGAAGTTCTTCCTATGATTTATTGGCTGAGGATACTTTTAAAAGTATGGTTGTTGAAGTGGTATACGTTCAAGGATATGAGCCATCGACTGCTGCAATTAATAATTTTGTCAGTTTTCTTAATGAAAGAGTTAATAAATCACAGGGAATTAGTATTGTTAAAAGAGCAATTGCATCCTCAGGTAAAGCCACTTTTACCAATGAAGAAATTATAGCCATTGAAGATGGGAACAGAACAAAATACAATACTTCAAATCAAATTGCTGTGTGGGCATTTTTTGTAGATGGAGAATCAGCGAGTAATACCAGTTCAGGACTGGTTCTGGGAACGGCTTATAGAAATACATCATTCGTTATTTACGAAAAAACGATTCAAGGGTTAAGTGATAGTCCTTTTAAGCCCAGTAGAAGTTTATTAGAAACTACGGTCATGACACATGAGTTTGGTCACATTTTAGGACTAACTAATTTAGGAGCAAAACTGCAAAGCAACCATGAAGATTTAGATCATGCAAAACATTGTAATGTGGAGAGTTGTTTGATGTATTGGTCAGCCGAATCAGGAAGCGGAATTACTAATATGGTTTCGGGAGGAACAGCCCCAAAACTAGATGCACAATGTTTAGCTGATTTAAAAGCAAACGGGGGAAAATAAGAACGTAAAATTTGAATACTAATTAAAATAAATAATAAAAAACAAACAAAATGAAAAATACCTATTTAACACTTGCTTTATTTTTTGGTGTACTATCAACAATAAGCGCACAAGACCATTCAGTTCCTAAATCAAATGCAGGGATAAAAGGAGGATACAGTTTAGCCGCAGTTAATTATGATGGTAATGGTGAAACAGGGCAACGTCATGGTTTTCACGTGGGAGTTTATGGAGAGTCTTTCATTAGCGAAAGCTTTTCTATTCAACCCGAACTAATGTATTCTCAACAAGGATATGAGATAAAAGATGCTAATGGTACCTTTACTCAAAAATTAGATTATATCAATTTACCTGTAATGCTTAAAGCGTACCCATCTAAAAATTTCTTTTTGGAAGCAGGTCCACAAATAGGATTAGCAGTTTCTCACAAAGAAGTATATGAAGGTTTGTTCAATAGCTCACAACAGTATGACCCAAACAGTTTTGATTGGGGAATGAATTTTGGAACTGGTTTTAAAACGGATTCTGGAATAAGTTTAGGAGTACGTTATCATTTAGGTCTTGGAGATTTGTATGATAATGATAAAGCACACAATCGTGTTTGGCAATTTTCAGTAGGATTTGATTTATAATCGTACTAGTTAACTACTATATTTAAACCCTCTCAGAGTACTACTTTGAGAGGGTTTTTTAGTCGAAAGTGATTTAAATTCGATTTATTTATGAATGGACAGTGATGATTTTGATAATTTTATAAATTGTAGAATCCACAATAATCAATATATTTACGCTTTAATAAATGCATATCATGACCGTTACAGATACACCAACTCAATTAGAACAATATTTCCAACAATTTCGTAAGAATATTATAGGAATCGATCAAGATTTTTTATCCCCATACGGACCACAACAAATCATCTATACAGATTGGACAGCAAGTGGACGTCTCTATCGTCCTATTGAAGAAAAGTTGATGAATGATTTTGGACCTTTTGTAGCCAATACGCATACAGAAACAACTGTATCTGGTACGGCTATGACCAAAGCCTATCATAAAGCACGTCATATTATTAAACATCATGTTCATGCGAATGCCAATGATATCTTGATAACAGATGGTACTGGAATGACTGGAGTAGTAAATAAGTTTCAAAGAATATTAGGACTGAAAGTTCCTGAGAATTTGAAAGATTTCATAAATATCCCTGCCGAAAAACGACCTGTTGTTTTTATTTCGCACATGGAGCATCATTCGAATCAAACTTCTTGGTTGGAAACGATTGCTGATGTTGAGGTAATTCCTTCTACTGAAGATGGGTTGTTTAGTATTGAAAATTTAGAAATATTATTAGATAAATATAAAGATCGAAGCTTTAAAATTGCTTCAATCACTTCTTGTTCTAATGTAACCGGAATACGAACTCCTTACCATGAAGCTGCTAAAGTTATGCATCAACATAGCGGACTTTGTTTTGTTGATTTTGCCTGCTCTGGTCCATATGTAGAAATAGACATGCACCCTAAAGATCCAGAAAGCTATTTAGATGCCGTTTTCTTTTCTCCACATAAATTTCTTGGTGGTCCTGGTACTTCTGGAGTATTAGTTTTTAATAAAAAATTATATCAAAATTTAGTTCCTGATAATCCAGGTGGTGGTACTGTTTCCTGGACCAATCCTTGGGGGGAACATAAATTTATCGATAATATTGAAGATAGGGAAGATGGTGGAACTCCAGGTTTTCTACAAGTGATTAAAACAGCACTTGCGATTCAGTTAAAAGAGAAAATGGGAATTGAGAATATCCTGAAGAGAGAACATGAAATTGTTGATTTTGTATTCTCAGAACTGGGAAATGTGTCTAATATTAAAATATTGGCTGGTCAACATCAAGATCGATTAGGTGTCATTTCTTTTTATGTTGACGATCTACATTTTAACTTGGGAGTGAAATTACTGAATGATAAATTCGGAATTCAAACTCGTGGTGGATGTAGTTGCGCGGGTACTTATGGACATTTTTTACTGCATGTAGATCAAGAAACGTCGCATAAATTGATTGATGAAATTAGTTTAGGGGATTTGATAAGAAAGCCGGGTTGGATTAGAATGTCCATTCATCCTACAACTACTACTGCTGAAATTGAATTTGTATGTAATGCAATTAAGGATTTGGCCAAAAATCATGCATCTTGGGCTTTAGATTACGATTACAATAGAGATACGAATGAGTTTGTGCATAAGAAAGCACAACCTTTAGAAGATGAATTGGTAAAAGAGTGGTTTTCTTTGTAAAAACAATTTCACTTAAAAAAATAGGAGCTATGTTGTCTGTTATGAACTGCAAGACAACATAGAGCTTCCAATTTTTTCTCTGGCCCAATCGGGTCTTTTGGCAAACCATTTTTCAAATTTTTCTTGTTCTAAATAGGGGTTTTTCAATAGAACATGCAATTCTTCTAGTATCGAATAATCCTCTTTTTCTGCCGCTTCAATTGCTACTTGAGCCATATAATTACGCAGCACATATTTTGGGTTTACTTTATCCATACTTAGTTGACGATCGGCATCAGTTGTGTTTTCCTGTTGCAAACGATTTAAATATTGGGTAAACCAATACAACCAAGAGTCTTTTATTTGGGAAGTAATTGCGTCGGTAGTGTAGAATGAGTCAGTAATCACTGAAAATGCATTTTCAACAGATTCCTCTTTCTTTATCTGACTTAATTTTCGAAAGAAAATAGTCATGTCCGTTTCTGTCAGTTGAAGATTTTCGGTTAAGATATGTAGGAGTTGATTGTCATTTTCTTTTTGGGTAACCAATCCTAATTTGTTTCGCATCATATCGGCATAATCCGCTTCATATAGGGACTGATAATCATGTAAAATGGTTTCTAATGGAGCAGCTTCTTCAATCAAAGGAAATAATGCATTGGCGAGTTGGTATAAATTCCAAAGGGCAATGTGAGGTTGATTCCCAAAACGGTATCTGCGGTTTTCACGATCGGTCGTATTAGGAGTCCAATTTGGATTGTAATCTTCAAGCCAACCGTAAGGTCCATAATCTATAGTAAGTCCTAAAATGGACATGTTATCGGTATTCATCACGCCATGTACAAAGCCCACACGTTGCCATTGTAACACCATTTCGCGGGTTTTATTAGCCACTTCATTAAAAAATTGGATGTAGCTTTCTTTGGGAGTTCCTTTTATTTCAGGAAAATAATATTTGATAGTAAAATCAGCCAATAATTTTAAGGTTTTCAAGTCATTTTGGGAAGAGAAAAGTTCGAAATTCCCAAAACGAATAAACGAAGTGGCAACGCGACAAACTATGGCTCCTTTTTCATACTCAGGATGACCATCGTACATCACGTCACGTAAAACTTGGTCTCCTGTAAGAATTAAAGATAGCGAGCGGGTAGTAGGAATGCCCAGATGAAACATGGCTTCACTGCATAAATGCTCTCTAATAGAAGAACGTAAGACGGCCATCCCATCAGCTCTACGGGAATAAGGCGTCATTCCTGCTCCTTTTAGCTGTAAGGTATATGTTTTTTGTTGATTGTTTTCTATTTCGGCAAGAATAATAGCTCTCCCATCACCTAATTGTCCAGCCCAATTGCCAAATTGATGTCCTGCATAACTCATAGAATAGGGGCGAGTATTGGGAAGTATTTCTTTTCCAGAAAACACATTGGTAAAGACAGTAGATTGTGCTTCCTCTTTAGAAATTCCAATCAAATCCAAAACTTCTTCCGTAAAATGAATGAGTTGAGGTTTGGATGGGATTTTTGGAGTAACATAGGAAAAACAAGCCTTATGCACTTGACGTGTTACATTTGTTTCATCAGTATCTGCTGGTAATTCTGTACTAAACCTATTGTTGATTTTTAAATTCATTTGGGTAGTGTATTAGTATCAAAATTAATGAAATATTAGGGGAACAACCGTTAATTAAAACTTAATTAGGCATTTATGTCTTTTCGTCTGTGTTTCCATCTTCGATGTGTCCAGAAATAAAACTCAGGAGCTTCGTGAATTTGTTTTTCAACTTCCTGTAAATAGTCGTGTGTAATTCCAAAATCTGGAATTGACTTTGCATTGTCACTTAGAGGAATTAATGTGGCTTCATAATACCCTCTTTTTACTTTTTTTACTTTTACATAAATGACATTTAAATCATATTTTTTGGCTAACATTTCGGCTCCAGTATGCACAGGAACTTCTATGCCCATGAATTTATCCCAATGAAATATTCTGTTTGCTGCGGGCGATTGGTCACTTGGTATGCCATATATGGAAAGAATGTTTTTTCGATTATTGTCCGCAATCAATGGTATTGTTTTATTTGAGACAACTAATTCGGTATTGTATTTTGATCGAATGTCTCTAATGAGTTTGTCAAAATATTTATTATTTATTTTTTTATAAACTCCTACACCTTTATAGCTTATTTTTTGATTAAGAGTGATAAGCCATTCCCAACTGGCGTAATGTGATACTAATAACATGATGCTTTTTTCTTTTGCCTCATATTCTTTAATAACTTCCAAATTTGTGATAACAAATCGTTTATTCATTTCTTTGGATGAAATGGTCATAGTCTTGATCATTTCCATGAACATATCACACATATGGCGGTATGATTTTTTTTCAATCACAAGACGTTCCTCATCGCTAAGATTGGGTAGGGCCATAGCTAGATTCTCTCGTACTGTTTTTTTACGATAGCCTATTATATAATAGATTAAAAAGTAAATAGCATCTGATAATAAATAAAAAATGCGAAAAGGAAGAATAGACAGTAACCAAAGTAGGGGATAAGCTATAATAAAAATGAGAAATTGCATGCACTATTTTTTTTGCAAATATAAGTCAAAAATGAATAAACAGATAAAATTTAAAGACATACTAGACGAATCTTAGAGAATCACTACATTTACAATTCACTATAAATAGATTTTATGAATACCATTTTGATTGCAATAATCGTTGCAAATGCATTGTTTAGTTATAAAGGGTTTAATGATCATACATTTTTCAGAAAATACGAATTCCACATAGGAAGTATTAGATCAGGAGAACAAATAAGATTACTTTCGTCTGCTTTCCTTCATGCTGATATAGGGCATTTGGCTTTTAATATGATTACGCTTTCCTTTTTTGCACCAGTTGTAATTGGTTATTTAGGAACCTTTTCATTTGTAATCATCTATTTTGGTAGTTTAATTTTTGGTAGTTTATTGACTATTCTTTTTCATAAAAATGATTATAATTATAGGGCTGTGGGAGCATCTGGCGCTGTTACTGGAATTTTATATTCGGCTATATTACTGGAGCCTAATATGATGTTAGGAATCTTTTTTATCATTCCTATCCCAGCATATATTTTTGGAATTTTATATTTGCTATATTCTATTTATGGTATGAGAGCTAAGAATGATAATATAGGTCATACGGCGCATTTTGGAGGTGCTATTGGGGGGTTTTTGATTACACTTATAACAAACCCTCATTTGCTTATAGAAAACACCTTAATGGTAGTGTTATTAATGATTCCTATAGTAATTCTTTTTGCCATGGCCAAAATGGGGAAAATTTAATGGCATAACTTTTGAAAGAATACTATTGCAAATAAATAATTTAAATATTTTAAAATGAAAAAATCATTATTAATTCTTTCGATGTTGTTTATGACAATGTCATACGCTCAAGAAGTAAAACAAATTCCTCAAATAAGTGTAACTGGAGAGGGGGAGATTAAAGTAGTACCAGATCAAGCAACTATTTCGGCTACGGTTGAAACTAAAGGGAATAATGCTAAAGACGTAAAAAAACAAAATGACGAACAGATTGAATCTGTTTTGAAATTGATAAAAAAGATGAATTTAGCTCCTGCTGATTATAAGACGCAACGTGTTGCTTTAAATCCACAATATGATTACGAAAAAAAGAAAACGACTTACAATGCTACTCAAACAATTGAAATCATAGTGCGTGATCTTTCTAAATATGATGAATTGATGGAGGGTTTAGTTAACCAAGGGATAAATAGAATTGACAATGTTGTTTTCCAGTCTTCTAATTTAGTCAAATATCAATCTGAAGCTAGAAAATTAGCAATTAAGGATGCGAAGATGAAAGCAGAGGATTATGTGTCTGTTTTAGGACAAAAAGTAGGCCGTGCAATGACAATATCCGACAATTCACAAAATTACAATCCGCAGCCAGTCTATGCGAGAATGATGAAAACGGAGATGAGTGATATAGGTGCGCCTAGAGAAACACTAGCAGTAGGTGAAATTAAAATAACGGCTAACGTAAGTGTAAGTTTTATTTTGGAATAAATAGAATATTGGTTTTATAAAAGTCCCGTCTAATTTAATAATTAGACGGGACTTTTTTTTGATATTATAAAATTGTTACAAAGTATATGGAACAAAAAAAACGCTGCAATTACTTGCAGCGTTTTGTGGGGAGAGTAGGATTCGAACCTACGAAGACGTAGTCAGCAGATTTACAGTCTGCCCTCGTTGGCCGCTTGAGTATCTCCCCGAGGCCTTTGAGTACAACACTTATGTTGTTGTAAGCGGTTGCAAATATAGAAACTGTTTTGGTTTATGCAAACTAATTTTGCACTTAATTTCACTATTATTTTTAACGTATTGGTATTGAATAAAATAAAAAAATCTCCACTAGGGAGATTTTTTTATTTTATTCTAAGAATTCGATTATTTAGCCAAAAGTTCAATAATTTTTGCTCTAAGTTCATCGCCTCTTAAGTCTTTTGCAACTATATTACCTGATGCATCAAGTATGAAAGTGGCTGGAATAGCTTCTACTTTATATTGAGCAGCTATTGGTTCATCCCAAAATTTTAAATTGGATACTTGTGTCCAAGTTAATTTATCTTTAGCAATAGCTTCTTTCCATTTTGCTGCGTCTTTATCTAAAGAGACACCTACGATGTTAAGTCCTTTTGAATGTAACTCTTTGTATATAGCTACAACATTTGGATTTTCTTTTCGACACGGACCACACCATGAGGCCCAAAAATCAACGATTGTTACTTTTCCTAAACTTTCTTTAAGAGAAATTACTTTTCCTTCAGGATTGGGTGCCGAAAAATCGGTACTTCATCTAGCGTCACCAGCAGTTGGGGCAGTGGCTCCAGCAGCAGGCGCTTTCATTTGATCAAGTCTAGTTTTTATTGCTTTACCTGGTTTAGTGTTTTTTAATGATGCATCGAAGCTATTATAAATTGCTTCTGTTTTTTTAGAATCAACACTTGGATCGTTAGCCATACCTTGAATAATTAAGGCACTTATGAACGATTTTGGATGAGATTCTGCATAAGTTACATACTTAGCTTTAGACGCTTCTCCAACTTCTTGTTGTATTTCTGAAAACTGTTTCATTAATGAATTGATTACAGCAGTATCCTTAGTTTGTTGTGCTGTATTCATTGCTTGCATGTTTTTAGTTTGGAAATCCATAAGTTTCTTTTGAACTACTTTTATTTCCTCATTAAATTTTACATACTCATCATTGTTATAAGTACCTGATACTTTTGATTTTTGAATACTGTCTTTATCGATAACAATAGAGATTTCTCCAGATTCTAGTATAAAAGGAATTTTACTTGTAGCAGATTCTAATTGTAATGTATGAAATGCGGGTTCAGTAATTTTTCCTTTAATTTCAAATTTACCATTTTCAACCTTTACAGTATCAATAGCAACCATTCCCATATCGTTTTGTGTCTCAAGGATAATTGTTTTTCCATTTTCAATACCTTTTGCAGTACCAGAAATGATGTATTCGTCTTTTCCAACTTTGCTGCAAGAAATTAAAACAACAGCAGCAGAAAGTAATAAAATTATTTTTTTCATTATTAATTAGTTAATTAAGTTAAGTCTGCAAAAGTATTTAATTTTATTAAAGTATAAATAATTTTATAACCTAAATTTTTGTTATAATTTAATTTATTTTTAGTATAAGTTAGTGCATGTATCTCTTTTTAGTTGTTAAAAAAGACAATGGAATTTTTAAAATAATGAGCAGCAGTATTTGATGAGAGTGATTTTTATTGAATTGTACTTGTTTTAGAGATTCAATTAGCTTTCACGATACGTTTTCAGTTGACTCGCATTCTAAAATATCAGATTCAGCTTGTTCGATCTCGTTATTTGTAATTTTTATTTCTAAATTGATTGTTCTTAAGTCTTTATGTAAATCAGAACTTATTGGGTTAGTTTTTAGTTTTGAATCAATTTCTTCTCTTTGTTTTAATAGTGTCTTAAGTGTTTCGGTGGCTTTATTGTATTGAGATTTATACAAATTACATGGTTTGGTCATGGTTAGTTGGTTTGGTTATTTTTTAAGGTTGGCTAAAATACTAAAAATAAGTATATTACACAATTAAAATTAGTATTGTATGATTTTTTTTAATTTTGAAAAAGTTTTGATAAAAAAAAAGCACTCTTTATTAAGAGTGCTGATTTATATAGAAGTTTTAAAACTTAATCTTGGTTAATTGTTTTTCTCCAAGTAAAAGAATTAAGGATGTGTCTTTTTGCGAATCTTCCAGGAGAGTCAGCATTTACCATTTTTACATAAGTAGCTTTAGGAACACTAATGTATTCGTAAACACTACCATTTGAAAAATTAATGATCAATCTTCCTTCAACAAATTTATAATCAGTAATTGTTGATGTTGATATTGTTTCGGTGTATTCTGGTAAGTTTATTTTAGTAGTTTCTGGATTGATGCTTACCAAAAAGTGATATGCTTCAATAATTTTCTTACTATTTTCTTCTGCAGCTTTCAAACCAGCTTCATCTCCTTGAAATTTATCAGGGTGTGCTTCTTTCATCGCGTTGCGATAAATGGTTTTTAAATCTTTTAATTCTGCAGTTTTGTCTACATTTAGCAACTTGCGGTATTCAACTATTTTTTTCATAAATAAGGTAACTACTTGTTTTTTAATATGAAATTATATTTTTTAATTTCAAAAACAACAATTTTTTGCAAAGGTACACTTTTTTTTAAGTTTTTACTTTGTCATAAAAAAAAAATCACTATTTGTCTTTTTTTAATTTAATTTTAAAAAAGAAATACAAGAATTATTGTTCGGGTTTGTTATTTGCTTTGTCAAAGTTTTTTGACTTTTTAGGATATTTATTATAACTAATATCACTTGGGTTTTCAATGATAGATTTTATTGTAATCCAATCACCTACAATATGTTTTGCTTGAACCATTTTATAATCTAAAAGATAAATACCACAAAAAAAATTGTTGTTTTCATCTTTTTCAATTATCCCAGTGTATACCCCTTTTTGCAACATTTTTTCTTCGGAACCTTTAGTCATAATGTAATTTTTAAAATATTCTAAGTTGCAAAGTTAATGATTTATTTAATGGTTTTTCTCTTCTTTACTTTCTGATTATATTTGCGCATGGAAAAAAATTTTCGCCCAAGCCCAAATTCTTTTAAAAATACGTTTTGTATTTTTAATGAAGAATCATTAGAAAAAATTAAAGACCTTAAAATACAATATCAAAGTAAGGCGGGAAGTAGTTATTATTATACTAATTTAGGTATGTATAGAGTTTCTAATCATTGGGGAAGATTAGCTAATAGTAAATGGCGTTTAATTCAATTAGAGCCTGAAACGGCATCAAAATTTAAATTAGGGTTTGCTAGTTGGGAAAGTTTTTACCCAGATGATGATACTGATAAACTCTATTATCTAGAGGCAGATTATACAACAAATACGGTAAACTATCAACATAGAAACAATCCCAATTACGATAATAAAGCTGTACTAAGAACCAGTTTTGAAACTAAAAAAAAAATCAAACAAATTCGAAATTTATTTAATTTGACTTCTTGGGCAAAATATTATGAATATGATGATTTAAATGTTTTGAGAAAAAGCATCATTGATCAATTGATATATACCAATACAACTTTAGAAGAAATTAAAAATTTAATTTAATTTCTTCTAATCTGATGAAGCTATTAATTTTAAATCATTTAGGCTGATTGGTTTTGACATATAGCCTTGGATATCACTATTGTTTTTAGCTTTTAATTTATCATCAACAGCAATGGATGAGCTTGAAATATAAATCATTATTTTAGATTGAAGTTTTGATTTTAGAATGGCCATTTCACTCATAAAACCCCATCCGTCCATAACTGGCATTTCAATGTCAAGAAGAATAATTTCGGGTAGGTCATCATTACTTTCTATTGCTTTTTTTAAAGCATCTATAGCTTCTTTTCCATTTGAAAAAGTAACAGTTGAAGTGAAAATTTCGGATTTAAGGATAATTTTTTTCATGATGGTTTTATAAATTATATCATCATCAATTACCCAGATTTTTCTTGTTTTCATGTTATATAAATTTTAAAGGTAGTTCCTACACCAGGTTTGCTTTCTATTGTAATACTTCCTCCCATGGCTTCAATTTGATTTTTAGTAATAAATAACCCAATACCTTTAGCATTAGGATTATCACTAAATGTTTTATACATACCAAAAACTTTGTTTGCATTTTTCTCCAAATCAATTCCAATTCCATTGTCTGAAATTTCAATTACTTTAAGGTTATTCTCTTTTAGAAAATTTATTAAAATTTTTGGTTCTCGATCCTTGTGACTGTACCTGATGGCATTTGATATTATATTAAAAAGAATACTTTCTAGATAAGCTGGGTTATAATTAATTTCAATATCGTCACTAACATTAGAAGTGATATGCGCCCCTTTTATTTTGATTTGTTCTGCAAGGATATTGAAAGTATTGTCTATGTACTTTTTTAAATTTATTTTTTCAGAAACTAACCCAATATTAGTTTGGATATTTACAACTTCATTTAAGTTAAATAAAGTCTCATTAAGGGAATTAGATACAGTTTTTAATAATTGAACCATTTGTTCTCTCTCTTCATCAGATTCCGCAGTTTCAATAAGCCCTGTCAGTGATGTAATATTACTGGTATGCGATCTTAAATTATGTGACACTATATAGGAAAAATTCAGCAATCTTTTATTTTGTTCCGAAACTAAAAAAAAGGAACTGTTTAGATCTTTTTCGATTTCCTTAGTTTTAGTAACATCAATCATAATTCCTCTTAAACTGACTGCTTTATTATTTTTTGTTATTACGTTAACAATATCTCTCAACCAAACGATATTGCCATTTTTGGCAATCATTCGATATTCAAAATCATGGTCTAGCATTAAATTAGTTTGGTTTGAACAATATTTTACTACTTCTTCTTTGTCTTCAGTATAAATATGATCTGCCCAAAAAGTAGGACTTGATAACCATTCTTCAGTAGTATATCCCAAAATATTTTCTACCTTTTTACTAATAAATGTAAATTGGAATGTTTGTGCATCGCATTCCCAAACGATTCCATCAATAGTATTGATTAAAGATTCGATTCTTATTTGCGAATTGAGGATTATTTTTTCCTGTTTTTTTCGTTCGGTAATGTCCTCAGTTGAAATTATGACTCGCTCTAAAGTATCTTCATAACCCTTCATTACACTATAAATAAAATTGACATCTCTTATTTCCCCTTTTGGATTTTTTATTTTAGCATCCATTATTAAACTATTTTCATTTCTGCAAATTGCGATGATATGATTTGTGAATGAGGGGATTGCTACATCACTAAAAATAATGTCAAAATTATTTAATAGTTCCGATTTAGTTTTGGGATCATATTGTATTAAACATTCATTATTTACATCAATAATATGAACTAAAGAAAAACATTTTTTAATTACTTCAGGATGTTGTTTTAAATATGAACTAATATTTTCCTTGGATTCATTGATTAGATTTAATTCTTGCAGATATTTTTTTACATGTGAATAATCTTGTTCCCACAATGGAAGAGGAGAATCATCAAAAAGACTTTTAAATCTAATTTGGCTTTGTTTAATAAGTTGTTCCGCTTCTTTTTTTTGTGTAATATCTTCAATAATTACAATGTTGCTAGTGGGTTTTTCGTTTTTTTTCCAAAGTGGAGTTACAGATAAATTGACCCAAATAACATCTCCCTTTTTGGTTAGATACCTTTTTTCTACGGTATAGTCATTGATCGTTCCGTTATTAATTTTCTTTACGGTAGCAATGTCATCTTTTAAATCATCTGGATGTGTAATAGATTGATAGTTCTTTTCTTTCATCTCTTTTTGAGTATATCCCAAAAGTTTACAAAATTGATTGTTTATTTCCAAAAATGTACCTGTGATGGGATCAACATTAGAGATACCAATTGCGGCTTGATCAAAAATAGTCTTGAATTTAATTTCGTTATCAATTAAATTAGATGCTTGTTTATCCACTAAGACTTGTAACTCAGCTGGTTTTTTCAACAATAGAAGAGTTAAAAAACCAAAGGTTAGTGCCAAGATGAAGCTTAAAATAATTGATACAATAAAAGAGGTTAGCGCATTCGTTGATTTTGTATCAATTAGATATAATTTCCAGTCCCCATCAGGAATTGTATTGGTTACGAAACTATTTTCTGATAATTTTATTTTTTGAGGTAAAAAATAAACATCTTTTTGAGTAATTGGATTTCTCTTAGAGATTTGAAAATAATATTTAGTTTTATCAATAGCATTTATACCAGAAGTTTTTAAAAGTTTGTCTAATTTAATAATGACTGCCGAAAATCCCCAAAATTTATTTTTTATGTACACAGGAAGCCTGCCCACAATTCCTTGTCCCCCCTGCCTTAATTCAAGAGGTCCTGCAAAGTACATTTTTTGATTTAAGATGGATTTTAAGGCTTCTTTCTTAAGATATGCTGACTTCAAAATATTCAACCCCATAGCAGCTTCATTATCTTTCATTGGGTAGATATACCTAATAATTCCATTTGGTACTAATTGTACAGCTTCGATACTATTATTGGATTCTATTAAACGTTGACCAATGGAATTAAAATCTTCAGGAATTCCATCATCATTAATAGTAAGTGCTAGTGTGAGTGTAGTTGTATAACAGTTTTTTAGAGATTGTTCTATGTTTTGTCGTAATACTTTAAGAGTATTATCCATCTCATCCTTTTTATTTTGTTTTTCTATATGATATTGCTGTATAGAGATATAGGAAAACACAACACTTAGGCTTAGAAATACTATGAAGCCTGTTGATTTGGGTTTATTTAAAAACCAGTTAATCAATTTCGACCAATTTATTTCAGATTTCATTTATTCTTTTTCTTGGTCTTAGATAAACCCATTATATTTAAAAGCTAAATGTAATTATTATGTTTTTAATTAACAAGTAAATATTTGTAACTAACATAAAATTCAAGCTTAAAACTAAAATTATTTAAATCTATGATTTGCTTAAATTTAAGGTTCTCAACTAAATTTATTTTAATAGAGGAAGATCATAAGAATGCATTAATGCAATTCTAAATTAAATTCACGAACTTTGCACGAGTTAAATTCAGGAATTTTCCTTTTTATATTTCATTAAGGATATTTATGAAAAATTTAGTGCTAAAAAAAATGGAGTCTATTTAAAGTTAGATTTAAATATAAAAAAAATGAGCAGGAATAACGAAAGAAATATTAAAAAGCATAACGACAAGTTGCATAAAGCGCAGGATAAAGTGAAACAAGCTGAAATAACTCGTAAAGAGAAGTTAAAACAAATCGTTAAAATGTTTAACGAAGCTAATGCTAGTGATAAAAAATAGAATTTATGGAAAACGATAAATTTGAGTTGTTAAAAAGTAATGTTCAGGAAATTATTGATTTGATTGCAAGTAGTAATGCAATTGAAGCCAATAATAAGTTGGTGGATGTTAGTGAACAATTGGATGAATTATTGGACCATTCTGATGAGGATGAAGATCTACGAGAAATCAGTAGGTATCAAGTTTTATTGAATAAACTTCATGAAAAAATCTTGGCTCTCGATGGTCTAGTTTAAGTGGTAAGTTTGATATATTAAAGATGAAATTAAATTGTTATTGTTGTTCTTCACTTTCGTATGAGGAATGTTGTGAACCTTATTTAAAAGAGATTAAAACAGCAGAAACAGCAGTTGTTCTAATGCGTTCACGTTACTCTGCTTATGCTACACAGCATGCAGATTATCTAGTAGCTACGACACATAGTTCCACTCGAAAACTTCATTCTAAAAGTGCTATTCTTGATTGGTCTCAAAGCAATCAATGGATAAAGTTGGAGGTTTTAAATGCAACAGCTACTACAGTTGAATTTAAAGCGTATTTTTTGGACAGCGATCACCAAATGCAAATTCATCATGAGTTTTCCGCGTTTAAAGAGGAAAACGGAAAATGGTTTTATGTAGATGGTACATTTCATTAATTTATAAGCAAGATTGAATTATAAGTGCGAGTTGCGTGAGTGATGGCAGTGGAAATCCCACGCTTTTTTGCGTGGATTGAGAACGTACAGCACGACCCTTGTGGTCACGCCCAAATTTTTTAGAATTAATTTTTAATTTCGCCAGTTGATCCATTAGTTTGTGGTGTTAATTCATAGATAGCATTTGGCTTTAAATTGGGTTCACTTCTATGAGAAACATATAAAATAGCCATATCAGTTTTTTGAGATAAAACCGTAATTAATTGAGTAACTAAAGCTGCATTTTCATCATCCAAACCTTCCACAGGTTCATCTAGAATTAATAAAGGAGGATGTTTGAGTACTGCTCTTACAATCAAAGCAAGCCTTTGTTGTCCTATTGAAAGTTGATTGAAGATGTTGTTTTTTAAATGAGTCATATTAATTAGTTCCAACCACTGACTCACTAGCTTTTTTTGTAAACTAGTAGGTTGCGTGTACAAACCGATGGAGTCAAAAAAACCAGACAAAATCATTTGTTCAAGAGTGTCTCTTTTTTGAAACAAATCGAGCATAGCAGTCGAAAAATAACCAATATTCTTTTTGATGTCCCAAATGCTTTCTCCGCTGCCTTTCTTTTTCCCAAAAAGGTAAACGTCTTGACCGTAACCTTTAGCATTTTCTCCAGTAATTAACGATAATAGAGTACTTTTTCCCGAACCATTTGGACCTAATAAATGCCAAAATTCTCCTTTTTTAATGGTCCAGTTTATGGTTTTTAAAATCGGTTTTTCCAAGTAACTCACATTGACTCCGTTCATTTGAATTAATATGGTATCTTGATATACAATGGGGTCAAATGCATCCGGAATTGATTTGAAATATGTGGTTGTCGTTTCTTCAGCTAGTTTTAAATCTTCTAACACAAACGAATTGTTTTGAATATGTGCTTTGTTGAGGATGAAGGAATGTAGGTCGGTATTGCGATTTACAATTTGGATCAATAGTACTTTTTTGGCCAGTTCTTCTAATGCAATTGTAATTGATTTTCTTGAATTTATATCCAAATGATCCAATGGATTATCGAGAATTATATAATCAGGTTCTTGCTTGATACAATAATTTAAAAATACTTTTTTTCGTTCCCCCGATGAAAAGCTACTTAATTTTCGTGTAGTGTCAGTTGCAGCTTCAATGGAATTGTATTGGTATTCTTTTTTGATGAAATTAGCAATGGCAATGTCTGAAAATAGAATCCCATTTTTAGAATTAAAAGAGCTTAATTTTCCAATGGATTTTCCAGTTAGAATTGTTTCTATAAACGCTTTTTTATCTACTTGATTGGACAAAAGTATATCCCAATGTTCGTGTTGTTGCATTTTTAATTTTTAAAAATATAAAATTAAACTTATTTCCTATAATAGGATACAATTAAAATGAATTGTTGTAAAAAAATCCATTTTAACTAAAAATTAGTAATCGTTTGTCAAGGCTTTATTTTAAAATGATGTAATTTTAAAGTCTATGGAAAAGGATAATAAAAAAGGTTTTTATTTTAAGCAATATGAGGCGCCAAATCAATCTCCGTTTGACAAACTCTTTGGAATTTTCAAGGAATTAATTACACATACTTCGGGAGATTTTGATGAAGCGATCGATTGGTTGCGGGAATTAGACAAGGAATATAAACTCACCGATGAACACTATACCATTGATGATTTTATCGAAGATTTAAAGAAAAAAGGGTATATCAAAGATGAAGTTAAAGAGGATGGAACTTCAGGATTGGGAATTACTGCTAAGACAGAACGTGCAATTAGACAACAAGCCTTAGACCAAATTTTCGGTAATTTAAAACGTTCTGGAAGTGGTAATCATAAAACGAAACACTCTGGAAACGGTGATGAGCACACTGGAGAGTTTAGAGAATTTCATTTTGGTGATGGTTTAGAACGCATTTCCTTGACGGAGAGTTTGCGTAATGCCCAAATTAATAACGGTGTGACTGATTTTATGTTAACCGAAAATGATTTGGTTGTCGAAGAAACCCAATACAAATCCCAAATGAGTACGGTGCTGATGATTGATATCAGTCACAGTATGATTTTGTATGGAGAAGATCGAATCACACCAGCCAAAAAAGTGGCGATGGCATTAGCTGAATTAATTACTACACGCTATCCGAAAGATACTTTGGATATTTTAGTTTTTGGAAATGATGCATGGACTATTGCCATTAAGGATTTGCCGTACTTAAAAGTAGGTCCTTTTCATACCAATACTGTTGCTGGATTGCAACTAGCAATGGATTTACTGCGTAGAAAACGAAATACGAATAAGCAAATTTTCATGATTACGGATGGAAAACCGAGTTGTGTACGAGAGCGAGATGGATCGTATTACATGAACAGTAATGGGCTTGATGAGTACATTGTGGATAAATGTTACAGTCAAGCACAGCAAGCCCGAAAACTGCATATTCCCATAACCACTTTTATGATCGCTAATGATCCATATTTACAAAAATTTGTCAATAAGTTCACCGAAGCCAATCAAGGAAAAGCATTTTATACCGGACTGAAAGGTTTAGGTGAAATGATATTTGAAGATTATGAGACGAATAGGAAGAAGAGAGTGAAGTAAGTTGCAAATTTTCAAAGCTTTAAAGTTTCAAAGAGACAGAGTAACAAAGTTTAAGTGTTTCAAAGTTAAAATAATAAATAAGTTGAATTTTAAATCATTCAATTTTTAAATAATAAATATGAAAATAGAGAATATACATACATTAGGAGAATTAAAAGCAGCAGGATATAAAAGTATCTCGATTAAAGAGGAATTGCGTACTAATTTAAGAGAAAAGATTAAATCTGGAAAATCCGCATTTGAAGGGGTTCATGGTTTTGAAAACACCGTAATTCCAGAACTGGAACGTGCTATATTATCTCGCCATAATATAAATTTGTTAGGGCTTCGTGGTCAAGCCAAAACTAGGTTGGCGCGCAAAATGGTTGATTTATTAGACGAATACATACCGTTTGTGACGGGTTCGGAGATTAATGATGATCCTTTAAATCCAATTTCTCGTTTTGCCAAAGATATCATTGACATCAAAGGCGATGATACTCCAATTTCATGGTTGCATAGAAACGATCGTTTTTCAGAAAAGTTAGCAACACCAGATGTTACGGTAGCCGATTTGATAGGTGATGTTGACCCAATAAAAGCCGCTAATTTAAAGCTTTCCTATGCTGATGATCGTGTGATTCATTTTGGAATGATTCCGCGTGCTAATCGTTGTATTTTTGTTATCAATGAGTTACCTGATTTACAAGCGCGTATTCAAGTGGCTTTGTTTAATATTTTGCAAGAAGGAGACATTCAAATTAGAGGATTTAAATTGCGTATGCCACTAGATATGCAGTTTGTATTTACGGCAAACCCAGAAGATTATACCAACCGTGGTAGTATTGTAACGCCTTTGAAAGACAGAATAGGTTCTCAAATATTAACGCATTACCCAGAAACCATAAAAATTGCTCGTACCATTACGGAGCAAGAAGCGAAGCTTGATACAGTGCAAAGTGATATGGTTTATGTTCCTTCATTGGCCAAAGATTTACTGGAACAAATTGGTTTTGAAGCACGTGAAAGCGAATATATAGATAATAAAAGTGGGGTGAGTGCTAGAATGAGTATTACGGCTTATGAAAACTTATTGAGTACTGCGGAGCGTCGCGCTTTAAAAGCAGGTGTTGATAAAACAAGTTTGCGTTTGTCGGACTTTATGGGAATTATTCCTGCCATTACTGGAAAAGTAGAGTTGGTCTATGAAGGAGAGCAGGAGGGTGCTGCAGCTGTCGCTCAAAACTTGCTAGGTTCAGCAATTCATACTTTTTTCCCCGCTTATTTTCCAAAAATTGAAAAGCTAGAAAAACCAAATGAGAAAACAGCTTATACGGATTTAATAGAATGGTTTTTTGCCGAAAGTGGTTTCGAATTATTAGATGATGCAAGCGATGAAGAGTACCAAAGAATATTGGGAGCCATTGTCCCACTTGAAATTTTAATTAAAAAATACCAACCAGAATTGGCTAAGGAGGATAAGTTATTTATGAAGGAGTTTATTCTTTGGGCTTTGGTAGAGTACAATAAACTGAGCAAAGATCGTATATCAGAAGGATATCAGTTCAAAGATATTTACGGAAGTTATATTAGTAAGCTTTAATAGCTATTATTATCATTATTTAAAAAGCGTTTAGAAGTAGTTTTCTAAGCGCTTTTTTTTATTTCATAATTAAGGCAAAATGAGAATAGTATGTTATAAGTGATGTAATATGTACTACCTTACAACAGTTAGCCGTCCTTGCGGTTAATGAAAACCTAATGGAAAATAGCTTTGAAGCTTTGATTGCCACTTATATTGATAATAAAGTAGGTATATCTGAAAATTTTTTAAGTGATGAATTAGCTAATAATTTAAAGCAAAATTTACTCGCGTTAAACCAACAAGATTTATTGATTACTGCTGGAACAGGAAACTCAGAAGCGATTGCTTATGATAGTGCAGTGCGCAGTGATTCTATTTATTGGTTAGATAAAAAGAATAATAATGTGTTTGAAAATCAATTTTTTGAACAAATGGAAGCGTTTATCAATTATTTAAATGAAAGTTGTTATACCGGAATTACGGGTTATGAATTTCATTACTCCTTGTATGAAAAAGGAGATTTTTATTTGCAACATTATGATCAGTTTCAAAATAACCCGAGTCGAAAATATTCGATGATTAGTTATTTAAATAGTAATTGGCAGCCTGCTGATGGAGGAGAATTATTAATTCACCAGGATAATAACAACCAGAAAATTGCGCCCACACAAGGCAAAACAGTTTTCTTCAAAAGTGATGAGTTACTTCATGAAGTCTTAGTAACTCAAAACACCCGAATGAGTATTACGGGCTGGTTGAAATGTGATTAGTATTGATCTATTATTATTATTATTATTATTAGGAGAGTGTCAAATGTTCAATCTCTAAATAGCTTTAGTGTATTGTTTCTAGTTCAAGATACAATCTATTGGCTTCGTTTTCTAGTTGATCAATTTCTTTTCTCCAGTTTTCTATATCATTTTGTATGGAACGAATCTGTTCGTCTTTAGTACTTTCTGATCGTAATAATCTAAAATCTTCGGCATCAATTAGGTTGTTTTTCGATTCGACCAATTGATTTTTATCTTCAATAAGTAAATTTTTGATTTCGGCTAGACGAGTAGTAATGGAATCTTTTCTTCTTTTGTTATTATTTTCAGATTCTATTCTTTTTTGTATTTCTTCCTGAATGCGTTGTTCGTTCGATTCTTTTTGTTGTAGATTAATTTGTTCGTTACCAAACTCTGTTTGTTTGTTTTTTATGTCTAATTCATTTCTTTTATTATTCTGAATGATATTCAGTACTAAGACAATTATCATAATCGCTAAAAAAGCTATAGCCAAAAAGAAATAACTTTTCTTAAGGCCTAAAATAGTTTTAGATGTTTCGGTAGATTCTACTTTTTGAGTAGGACTAGCTCGTTTTATAGGTGGAGGAACAATATTAAAAAAAGGCCTCAAATCGGCTATCTCAATTGCATGTTTCCATTCGTCCATACCTTGATGCCAGACTAATGTGGTTTCCTTTATTTGTTGGGTTTTTAGTTCCTCTAGCGTAAATGGTCCGCCATTTTCATTGCCGTTATTAATGTAATACGTTCTCATTGATATGCTACAATTTTCTATGTAAAAGTACAGCGTAATATTACAAAAAAAATAGTATTCCTATTTAATTTCGTGAGTTGAATTGTTTTGAAATTCACTGCTATCACATCAAGAGATAATTAACAAAATACTCTCGTTAATTAGTTTATGGACTTGTTTAAAGTTAGTTTTTTATTTATTTGTTTTCACAAAAAATCAACCGTATACTCTTGAAACATAATTTCCTTTTAGAAAGGCATTGGAATCAATTTGACTTTGCAAGATAGCACCTTGTGGATTAGTCTCCAGTAATAGTTGTGCTGCTTGTACTAGAGGAGCTGCCGTAGTAGTTTGTATGGCTCTTAAATAATGTTTCCCTACTAGAATAGGTAATATGGTTTTAGCTATTTCTCGACGGTGCAATACACCCTCTATATCCTTGCCTTCTACAGCAGCATATAATACAATTTGATCGTCTTCAACATGTGGAATAGCTACTTCCATTTTGTGTTGGAGTTTTTGAATTGCTGTCGTAGTATTGTCTTTGGTATTAATTTGTTTTTCTATCCATGCATAGTGACCAGGAAAGCGCAGCGTTTTATAATCGAGTGTACCTACTTTTCCAGTTAAGGCATCAGGCAAATCGGCAGCACCGCCAGAGGTTAAATCTTCCTCGTAGGTAATACCATCAATTATAATTGTAGCTCTTTCAGATAGAGAAGGGAGTGTCGTTTTATTGTAATCACGCAGCACAATGGTGTCTTTCAAATATTCAGTAGCTACACCTACGGGACTCCAAGTAAAACCATAATAATGTGGAGCAACAGCATTTTTAGTTAATGCACCTACTTTGAATTCTAAGGTATGAACGGAGTTGACTTTGTAATCAATACAAAATTGCTGAAATAATCCATTGGCTAATAAATCTATATAACCTGGGGCCAAACCAGTCTGAAGAATAAATCCTGTTTGTGAATTTTTGGCTAAGGCAATTATTTTATTAGTTTCGTCAACATATTCCGTAAGATTGGCGTAATGAAGGTTGTATTCTTTAGCGAGTTGTGCCATTTTGGGTGCTTGACTGCCTGGTAAACAATCCAATATGATATCGGCTTGCTTTAAAATGGTTATCATTTCAGGTGTAATTCCATCTTCAGGCAATAGAAACGGTTTAATAGTGCATGGTTTTGTACATCCGTTTTCTACCCAATGGGCTACTTTTATAGCTTTGGGTATCGATCTATTTCCTATAAAAATGCTGGGAGTAACTTCGCTCCATTCCATCAATAATAAAGCAGCAGCCTCAGCAATGCCTCCCGCACCAGCAATAATAATATGGAAATGCTTTTTCATTTATTAAAGTTAGTGAATTTTATTTAAATTGCTGAATGTTAGTTATTTAATTTAATAGTAAGTAGTTTGATGTAAAAATATTATTTTGTAAAGTAGTCTTTCTGTCAAGGATAGTAACGAAAAGCCCGCAAGGAATGAAGCCTTTTATAAAACAAAGCCCAAAACTGCGACCAAAGGAAGCTCGTTTTTGGGCTTATATTTTATGGGCTGAATACCGCGGACTTGAAGTGAATAGCCTGCTTGGACAGCCAACTTATTTTTAGAAGAAGTTTTGAATGTTAAGTTTATCTTTTGTTAGTTTAAAAATTCTTTAGATGTTATTCTAAAACACTGTTCTGTTCCTAAATACAAAGGATTCCCGTGTTTTTCGGACCAAAAGCCATCGAGTATGTCTTTGTTGATGCATTTGTAGACGGCAACACCTTTGTAGATGGTTTCGTCTTCGCTACGGTAGTTAAAATTAATAACTAGGATATTGTCTTTGAAAAAACCAGTGCCGTTTTGCACTTGATCACTTATTAACCAATGGGCTACAATTCGGTTATTTTCATCAAGAGATAAAGTGAGTACCCCTTTGTAACTGAGTTGTGCAATGCCGTCTTGATTTCTACCTTCAATAGTGTAGGTGCCTACTAAATCTTGAATTGTCATTTTTTATTATACTTGATGTTTTTATTATTGCTTCAACGAGTGATTTTTCTTTTTCGACTTTTTGTATTCAAATCTTGCCGGATCATAGCTTTTAATACATTTTACAAATGGTACTATTTTATTTGAAATAGCGGTGCAGTAAAATTTGATATTTTCGACCTATAGGAATAATTTTCCCATCACACATCGTTAATGATTTTTGAGAGGTAGATTGAATTTTATTTGTATTAATGATATAGGAGCGATGTATTTGCAGAAAATTAGCATTATCTAATTCAATGGTTATATTAGATAAAGAACCATATATAATCACTGGTAGTTTTGCTTTTGTACTGTATAGCTTTATATAATTACCTAGGCTCTCAATATAAACAATATCGTCTAGCAGGGATTCCACTATTTGACCGTTAAGACGATAAGTAAGAACTTCGTCTTTTTTATTTTCGCCTTTTTTTAAACTTATTCCAGAATAATAGGTTTTTGCTTTTTCAATTGCTTTTTCAAATTTTTCAAATGAAATTGGCTTTAGTAAATAATCAATGGCATCATTTTGATATGCGGAAAGAGCAAAGTCAGAATAGGCTGTTGTTACAATTGTTATTGGTCTATTAGGTTGCATTTCCATCAGTTCAATTCCTGAAATGATAGGCATATTAATGTCTAAAAAAATAATATCATAGTTATTTTCATTCAGCATTTTAAGTGCTTCTCTTCCATTATAGGCACTTCCAGAATGTTCTAAATCTTCATACTTAGCAATATGTGACGCTAAAGCCTTATGAGCTGGCGTTTCATCATCAATTATGAGACAACGGTAGGTAAGTTCCATATGTTTAATTTTATACTAAATGTACTTTTTTCTTTTTTAAAATTAAGCTCATGTTTCAATCCGTAAACTTCTAAACGTCTGTTAAGGTTTTCGATTCCTATTCCTGTACTTGAAAGATTGGAATCGGTTTCTAAACAATTGTTTTGTAAACTAAAAGATAGATTTCCGTTTTTTAATTTTAATTTTAAAACTATTGTAGGATCAGACATTTCTCCAGAAAATTTAATTGCATTTTCTACCAATGGCAAAAAGAATAAAGGGGGTATTTCAATTTTATCAAAAACGCCTTCAAAGTTTTGGGTAATAACAAGTCGCTCATTTCTAAAAGTATAATATTCGATGTATTTTTTTACAAAGTTTATTTCTTCTTTTAAAGGTACTAAATCTTTTTTGGTTGCCTCAATTTGATAACGAAGCATGTCTGAAAGATTTAATATTCGGTCTGGCAATTTTTCTGGCTTGGTTAAGGATTCTCCATATAAATTATTCATTGCATTAAGAAGAAAATGAGGATTGAGTTGCTGTTTTAAAAATGAAAGTTCCGATTTGAAATTAATAATTTCTTTATCTGTTTCTGTAATTTTTTTTGTGATTACAATATGCAGGAAATAAAAAGCAACTCCATTTACAATAAAAGATAATATAGAAAATGTTCTTAATCTACCAAGTCCAACTGCAGGAAAATACCAATTCATAAAAATGTAAAAACTGACCCAATAAACAATAAAAAGAAAAAGAAAAATTCTATATTTTTTTTTTAATAATAATTGTTTAATTAAAAAAAAGTTAAAAAAGGTGATACAGAGGATACAAGGCAAATAACCCAGTGCTATTTTCTTTAAAATATAGATAAAATTGTGGTTCAGCGGTTGTACTTCGTCATATATACTTAAAAACAGAATGCTTAAAACGATTATATTTAGAAAGAGGTTTCTAAGGAAAAAGTTTTGATATATTTTAAGGATTTTCATAACTGCAAAAATAAAGGAATATTGTGTTTTACAATTATTTTTGTTGTAAAATTATTCGAACGCCATTAGTATAAATTGTAGGCCGTTAGTATAATTAGTCGATTGTATTTGATGCTTCTAGAGTATTTTTGCATTAGTTTCAATAGAAAACGACAATTATAAATTAGCTCCTCAATTATGATAAAAAAGATTATTTGTATTTTAATTCTATGTAATTCATTGCATACATTTGCTCAAGAAAAAACAAGTTTAAAAACTTTTGGTAAAGCAATAACCGATAAGTTTCCAACAACACGAACATTTGATGTTCAGTATGAGCAACTAGGAACGACTAATTTTAATTCAAAGCTCTTTGATCTGCCATTTGAAAATGGTAGAATTGATAATCATAGCCGATTTAAAGTGGCATTTAATTTACCTTTTTATGTTTCAAACTCGAAACGGTTTGTTTTAACAAGTTCGTTGCGCTATAAATATGAAACTTTCGATCTTGGGACTTCAGCTAACACAAATCCCATTGGTCCATTTTCAAACGATAAGCAAGAGTTTCATTATTTATCAGGATCAATAAGTGCTACTTATATATCGACGCTTTTTAAAAAGCCTATAATTTATAATGCAACTTTTACTGTTGATGGAAATGAAAAAAATGCGCAACGTGTAAAAGGATTGATTACTGCAAATTTAGTAATCAAAAAAACCGAATTTACAACCATGACTATTGGTGCTCTGGTCTCTTTAGATCCATCTTCGATAATTCCAGTAACGCCTATTTTTACCTATAATCATAAATTTGAAAATACAAAATGGGATATTGATTTTGTTCTTCCTCAACGTCTTTTGTTTAGAAGACAATTATTAGAAAATGGGCGAGTTTCTTTTGGAACCGAATTGAATTCAGAGAATTTTTATTTAGATCTTAACACCCCCGAATTGAAAGGAATTTATGAATTAAATCAATTAGAGTTAAAATCAGGAATCACTTATGAATTTCGATTTACTCCAAAATTATATGGGTTGTTTAAAACGGGATTAGATAACGTGATCAATACTCGTATTACAAAAAAAGGAGAGCGTACAAATAAATATATCTACGATCAAAAAGTAAATCCTCAGTTTTATTTTAGATTAGGTGTTTCGTATAAATTATTCTAGGAATGTTCTTTTATTTAAATTAATAAGTAGTGTTTAAAAAAGTAATTATGGTAGAGGTTTTTAAAACAAATGTGCAAAAGAAAGCGGTTACGAATTATATAATTTCAATTTTTAAAACTCATTTCCCAGATTATAAAGTCAATTTTGATTTGGAAGATTGTGATAAAATACTCAGAATTGAAGCGGAAAAATTAGATAGTAATAAAATTGTAGAATATGTAAATAGTATTGGGTATCAATGCATAAAATTAGAATAATATTATTCTAATTTTCAAGTCTTTTCATAGAATACTAAAACCATCAAAATTATTATTTTGGTGGTTTTTTATTTTGAATTGGTCTAACCTAATAGATAATAATTGAATTGATTATTGCTAACTAATTATCTATTTGGGGAGCTTTTAATAGTGATTGAAGAATGCCAGATTATTGTGTCTCGATTGCTATAGTAAATAGGTTAATTAGGCTATTAAAAGAATTGGTAAAATTTCTGAACTAGATTCTAAAACCTTTATAAGATTTGCTGATTAAGGCTTAATTAAGAATCAAAATCTAGATAAATAGTATATTGTTTAATATAGAAAACTATTGACTGAATGGATACTAACTCAAGCAGAATTCTTATTGATTAATATTTTAGATAAAAATAGTTTAATTACAGTAGCACCTGCAAGAAATAGGAATAGTGCAAGCTGGTGTGCTATAGTGGATACTATAATAATTCCTTGAAGACACTAATCCAATAAAGCAAATGAATTAAATCATTTAAATCACCAATACTGTTCTATAATTGTTGTTGGTCGAAATAGTATTTATTGAAACAGAAATTTAGGTTACTATTGTGCGACAATAGTTTAATTAAAAAATTAAATATTCTTCAGATGAAAGATGTTTCGCTATTTATAAGTTTTTTGTTCATCGTACTGTGTACTAGTTGTAAAGAATCAGTGAAGGCACCAAAACCTTATGGTCCATTACCGACCCAAAAACAAATCAATTGGCAAGAAATGGAATCTTATGCTTTTATACATTTCTCGTTAAATACATTCACCAATAAAGAATGGGGTTATGGAGACGAATCACCTCAATTGTTTGATCCTACTGCATTGGATACACATCAATGGGCTCGTGTTGTAAAAGAGGCCGGAATGAAAGGAATCATATTGGTGGCCAAACATCATGATGGTTTTTGCTTGTGGCCTTCAAAATATACGGAGCGCTCTGTGAAAAATTCACCATGGAAAAATGGAAAAGGAGATGTTGTTAAAGAATTAGCAGAGGCATGCAGAGAATACAATTTGAAATTAGGACTGTATCTTTCTCCTTGGGATAGAAACAATCCTGATTATGGCAAACCAGAATATATAACTTATTTCAGAAATCAGTTGAAAGAGTTGTTGACTAATTATGGTGATGTTTTCGAAATGTGGTTTGATGGAGCAAATGGTGGTGATGGATACTATGGAGGTGCTAATGAAACCAGAAAGATTAATACACTGGAATATTATAACTGGGACGAAACCTATCAATTAATTTATAAAATTGCTCCAAAAACATTGGTTTGGGGTGTAGGTCCATCAGAAGCAAGATGGATAGGAAATGAAGAGGGTTATGCTAATGAAACTAACTGGTCTTTATTGCGTCAAAAGGACGAGTTAGCGGGAAAAGTGCCATATACAGATTTTATGTCGGGGCATGAAGATGGAGAAAAATGGGTACCTGGAGAAACAAATGTGTCGATAAGACCAGGATGGTTTTACCACACTATAGAAGATGATAAAGTACATTCCTTAGATGAAATGGTTGATTTTTATTATCAATCAGTAGGTCGTAATTCGACTTTTTTATTGAACCTGCCTCCAGATAAAAGAGGATTAATCAACGAAAATGATGTCGCAAGATTACAAGAGTTTTCGGCAGTTATTAAAGCCGATTTTAAAATAGAATTATTAGCAGCTAGTACAGTTAGTACTGATAGTTATAGAGGAAGCGAAAGTGAATATGCTGCTAAAAACGTGATTGATGGAGATAAAAATACCTATTGGGCTACCGATGATAATGTTAAAAAAGCTTCATTACTATTTGAATTTAATAAGCCCACAGCTGTTAATCGAATTTTACTTCAGGAATACATAAAATTAGGACAACGAGTGAAAGCTTTTAATGTAGAAGCTAAAGTAGGTGGACAATGGAAAACAATTGCGAAACAAACTACTATAGGATACAAAAGAATTTTAAGATTTGATAGGGTTGTAGTTTCGGCGCTTAGAGTCAATGTTACAGATTCAAAAGCAAGTATAGTAATTGCTAATATTGAAGCATTTAACGCACCTACATTTGTTCGTATGCCAAATATTCAACGGGATAATAAGGGGTTAGTAACCATGAAATCTGATGTAGGGAATAGTATTTTTTATACAGTCGACGGTTCTGTTCCAACGATGAATAGTACCCTGTATAAAGGAGCTTTTAAATATGATGCGGCAGTCGAAATAAAAGCATTTACCAGAAACACTAAGGAGAATATAAGTAGTGCCATTAAAAAGGTAAAGTATGGAGAGTCTAAAGAAAAATGGAGAATAGTTTCTATTTCAAGTGGTGATTTAAATAGAGCAAACAGAATAATTGATGGGAACCCAACTACAGATTATAGTTTTGGAGATGGAACGAATAAATTACCGCAAGAAGTGGTGTTAGATATGGGAAGCATTCTTACTATAAACGGGTTTACTTATGTGCCGCAACAAGTAGGAAATAATCTAAACTTAATTTCCTATTATGAATTTTATACCAGTCTTGATGGTAATCAATGGAATAAGCAATCAGAAGGAGAATTTTCAAATATTAAAAATAATCCGATAGAGCAAGTAAAGACATTTGAAAGTGTAAAAGCTAAATACCTTCGATTTGTAGCTAAAGCGGGAGTTGGTAAAATACAAACAGTATCAATTGCAGAAATAAATGTAATTGAAAAACAGCAGACTAATAAAGGAGATTATAAAAACAATTGATTAAAGTTGATAATTATGTTCTTTGCCGAAGACTACTGGTTATTAGTCGAATTTTTATTTTGAACAACTAGCAAATACTTAATTTTATAGTATTAATTAAATGAATTACTGACAAATGATTAAAGAAGGTATAAGTTTTAAAAAGGGTATAGGCTTCAAGGAAGCAGGAAAGTTTGAAGAAACACGTTTTGAAAAAATTCATAATGTAATTTTTGATTCATCGAAAGAAGCTTCAGTATTAGTAGCGCAAGAAATAGCAAATTTAATTCAGAGAAAAGAAGAATTGAATGAGCCTTGTATTTTAGGTTTGGCAACTGGATCTTCACCTATTAAAGTGTATGAAGAACTGGTTAGATTGCATAAGGAAGAAGGGTTGAGCTTTACGAATGTGGTAACCTTTAATTTAGATGAGTATTATTCGATGGATAAAAATAATATTCAGAGTTATTATCACTTTATGCATGAGTATCTTTTTGATCATGTAGATATTAACCCTGAAAATATAAATATCCCAGATGGAAAAGTTAGTAATGAAGAACTACAACAATACTGTATAGATTATGAAATGAAGATTAAATCCTATGGTGGGTTAGATTTTCAACTTTTAGGTATTGGAAGGACTGGGCATATAGGTTTTAATGAACCAGGCTCGCATATCAATTCTGGTACTAGAAGTATTACGCTAGATCATTTAACACGTATGGACGCTGCACCTGCGTTTTTAGGAATTGATAATGTTCCTAGAAAAGCAATAACAATGGGGATTGGTACTGTAAAAAATGCCAAAAGAATTGTACTTCTTGGTTGGGGAATTAGTAAAGCAGGAATCATAAAGGAAACAATTGAAGGAGATGTGTCTTCTCAAGTTCCTGCGACCTATTTGCAAGAACATAATAACACAACGTTTGTTTTAGATACTGAGGCTTCGTCGGAGTTAACACGTGTAAAAACACCATGGTTGGTAAAATCATGTTTATGGACCGAAGAGTTAAAATTGAAGGCTGTTGCTTGGTTGAGTGAATTAACGAAGAAGCCGTTTCTTAAATTAACGGATAAAGATTATAACGATAACGGAATGTCTAGTCTTTTAACAGAAGAAGGGACTGCATATGATTTAAATATAAAAATGTTTAATAAAATGCAGCATACCATTACCGGATGGCCTGGTGGAAAACCCAATGAGGATGATACTTATAGACCGGAACGTGCGAGACCAGAGCAAAAACGAATCATCATTTTTAGCCCACATCCCGATGATGATGTTATTTCAATGGGAGGAACTTTTGATCGATTAGTTGAGCAAGGACATGATGTACATGTTGCCTATCAAACTTCAGGTAATATAGCTGTTTCAAATGATGAAGCACTAAAATTTGCCGAAGTTTCTACGGTTTTAAATTCAGTGTCTAGTGAATCTGATAGTATCATCAAATTTTTAAAAAATAAGTCTAAAAATGATATTGATACGATTGAAGTTCGAAAATTAAAGGGCTCAATTAGAAGAAGTGAATCTTTAGGTGCTACAAGATATTTAGGAGTTGCGGATTCAAATGTTCATTTTCTTGATCTTCCTTTTTATGAAACTGGAACAGTAAAGAAAGGGAATCTTACAGATGCTGATATAGATATTATGTGTAATCTCATTGAAGACATAAAACCACATCAAATTTATGCTGCAGGCGATTTAGCTGATCCGCATGGAACACATAAGGTGTGTTTGGATAGTTTGTTTGAAGCTTTAGAGCGACTGAAACATAATAGTTATATGGATGATTGTTGGGTATGGTTGTACCGTGGAGCTTGGCATGAATGGGAATCGTATCAAATTGAGATGGCAGTACCAATGAGTCCGGATCAAGTACTTAAAAAACGTCATGCTATTTTTTATCACCAATCTCAAAAAGATGGAGTGATGTTCCAAGGGGACGATAGCAGAGAGTTTTGGGTACGCGCAGAAGATAGAAATAGATTAACAGCAAAAAAATATCATGATTTGGGATTGGCGGATTATTCAGCCATAGAAGCTTTTAAACGCTATCATTTCTAGTTTTGGTGTTATAATACAGTAAATTATTTGGTTTATAATTTGTTTAGGTTAGTTACCTTGGTTTTAAAATGCAATCATCTTTTTGGTTGCATTTTTTTTGTAATAAATTTTGTGAAAAATGAATAAAAAGAATGCAACATGAAAGCTAAGGAGCACTAGATGGTTTTTTCATGTCTTTAGCAATCTGTAAATGCCAAAAATAAGTACTGAAAATTTAATTTTTTCACCAAATTTTAGATCGATGAGTTTAGAATTCTTTGCTTTACTTCGTCGATGTATGACCTTCCAATAACATATCTAAGTCCTTCTATTTCTATACTATTTCCTTCAACAGCATCAATTTTATCGATAGCAATAGTGTAAGATCGATGTATTCTTATAAAATCTCTTTCAGGTAATAAGTTTGTAAAATCAGCAAGCGTACTGTGAATGATGTATTTCCCTGTTAATGTGTTTATTTTTAAATAATCTTTTAGACTTTCAATGACTAAAATTTCATTTAAAAAGATTTTCTTCATTTTCTTTTTATCAATTTTAACGAAAATGAAGGGATTTTCTTTACTGTTTTCTTGAGGAGCTTTAGAAGTACCTTCCAATCTTTTGTTGATCTTGTTTATCGCTTTCATCAACCTAGGGAATTCAATAGGTTTTACTAAGTAATCTAAAACATCTAATTCGTAGGTTTCAATAGCAAACTGGTCGTAGGCACTGGTAATAACTAGTAAAGGTGGGTTTTCTAAACTTTTTATAAAGTTAATTCCATCAAGGACAGGCATGTTTATGTCTAGAAAAATGACATCAACACTGTTGTTTTTTAAAAAATTAAAACCTTCAATAGGATTACTGAAGCTGTTTATTAATTCAAAATTTTCAATATGTTCTAAGTGATTCTTAATAACATTGATAGCCAATGGCTCATCATCTATAATCAAACAATTTACTTTCATCTCAATCTATTATTTTTTTAAGCGAAATAATTTATAGGGGTATATTCTAAAAAAAAAGATATCATTTGCTAAGACACTTTAATGATAAGCTTAACGACAAAACTATTCTTTTTATTTTTAAAAGTTAACTTATAATCATTTTTATTGTATCCTAATTCCAGTCTTTTTTTGACATTTTCAATACCAATACCACTTGATCTGTTTAAATTGTCTTTGTGTTTAGTAATTGCAGGCATTGGATTTTTAATGGTAAAATAAAGAAAATCTTCTTTAACTTCGAAGCTAATGTCAATTTTTACTTTTCCAATATTTTTATTTACGCCATGTTTAAAAGCATTCTCAACAAATGTCAGTAATAAAATGGGGCCTATTTCTTTATCATGAATATCTCCAGAAATGGACATATTAATCTCTAATCGGTCGTCATTTCTGATTCTTTCTAAATCCAAATAGTTTTGAATGCATAGAATTTCATTTTCTAAGGTTTGTCTCTTATTTTTTGTTTCATACAACATATAACGCATTAACTCGGAAAGTTTAATTACCACTTTTGGCGTTTTATTTGATTTTTCTACTGATAGCGAGTATATGTTATTAAGTGTATTGAAGAAAAAGTGCGGAGATATTTGAGATTTTAAAAAAAGCAACTCCGTTTCTAATTGTGATTTTTCAAGATCGGTTACTCTTTTTTGTTCATTTAAAAAGTCAAATGTAATTTTTATGGCTGTAACAAATGTAATTACATAAAGTTCGCCAATCATCATGTCTATAAAATAGTTAAACGATAATTTTTCTATTTGTTCGGGGCCTTCTGGCCAAACATTATGGCTAATTAAAAGATAAGTAAGATTAAACTTTACCAAAACCATAATAAATAATGCGGCAATAACCGAAAGGATATATAGTGTATATTTTTTTCGATACACCAAATTAGGCATCAGAATTAAAATATTCAAATAACACAGGGTAATGTGAATTGGGAAACCCAATAAATTTGTTTTAAAAGAGTAGAGATAATCATTGAAATAACTTCCCCATCGAAAGGTGTTGAATAAAAAATAAATCAACCAAAATATTATATGATAATGTAATGGTATTTTGTAAAATTTGCTGGAATTGAAATTCATTTTCTAAAGAATGAGTGTTTGAAACTGTTTTTTTTGATGTTTAGCTCAGTTTATATGTCGTCTGTCTAAATAAGTTTTAAAAAAGGCTAAATTTAAATAATTTTATTTTTATATACAGATAGATTCCTATGAAGAAAATTTCCTTATTTATTTTAGCTGCAGGTTTACTTACAGGTTGTAAGATAAAGATAGATAAAAATGATAGCTCTAAGTTACTTTTTATCGAACATGTTAATCCGTTTATTGGTACTGGTGGGCACGGGCATACTTATCCAGGAGCAACCGTTCCTTTTGGAATGCTTCAAGTAAGTCCTGATAATGGTGTTTCTAGCTGGGATTGGTGTTCGGGCTACCATTATTCTGATTCCATAGTGGCAGGTTTTAGCCATTTGCATTTAAGCGGAACAGGTATTGGTGATTTGGCCGATATATTATTTATGCCAATAAATAAAAAGGTAGATTTAAAAGCACAACCTACTTCTAGAGATTTACTTGCCTATAAGTCGACATATAGCCATTCTAATGAGACATCAATACCTGGATATTACCAAGTTTTTCTTGAAACCCCTAAAATTAATGTGGAGTTAACGGCTTCAAAACGTACTGCTTATCATAAATATACATTTGCTAAAAATGACATGCAGTCTGTAGTAGTGGATCTTGGTTTTGCAATCAATTGGGACAAATCAACAAAAACAGGAATTACGATTGAAAATGATAATACCATAAGTGGTTATCGTTACAGCACAGGTTGGGCTAAAAATCAAAAAGTATTTTTTGTGGCTCAATTTTCTAAGTCTATTACAGGACAGGAATTAATTGCTGACCGAAAAGTTATAAAAGGAACTACAACTTCGGGAGAGAAAGTAACTTCGCAATTGTTTTTTGTTAATAATAAAAACAATGAGTTGTTTGTAAAAGTAGCTTTGTCTTCGGTTAGTTTGGCTAATGCCAAAGAGAATTTAGATACTGGAAATTTTGAAACTACAAAATCAGAAACCAAAACAATTTGGGGTAATACATTATCCAAAATTGAAGTGGAAACTCCAATTGATTCGCTAAAAACGATGTTTTACACTGCTGTTTACCATGCCCAATTAGCGCCAGTTACTTATAGTGATAAGAACGGACAGTTTAGAAGAGAGGATGACCAAATTATAACTGCTACTAATTACACGGCTTATTCTACATTATCGCTTTGGGATACTTTTAGAGCCGAAAATCCTTTGTTGACTTTATTAGCTCCTGACAAGTCTTCGGATATTGTAAATTCTATGTTAGCTTATTACGAAACTAAAAAAATATTGCCTGTTTGGACCTTATACGGGAATGAAACCAATACGATGACAGGTTACCATTCGATTCCTGTGATTCTTAATGCGTATAAAAACGGAATAAAAGGGTTTGATGCTGAAAAAGCCTATTCCGCTATGAAAGCAACCATGATGCAAGACGAACGCGGATTGAATTTATACAAACAATACGGTTATATTCCTTATGACTTACTGGATGAATCAGTAACAATAACTTTAGAGTATGCTTATGATGATTGGTGTGTAGCTCAAATGGCTAAAGAATTAGGAAAAAATGAGGATTATGATTATTTCTTGAAACGTTCTCAAGCGTATCGCTATTTATTTGATCCAATAACTGGCTTTATGCGTGGAAAATCAAAAGACGGAAAAACGTGGAATACACCTTTTGATCCAAAACACTCTAATCATAGAGAACATACTGATTATACGGAAGGTAATGCTTGGCAACACAGTTGGTTTGTACCACAAAATGTAGATGACTTTATTGCATTAAATGGAAGCAACGACATTTTCGTAAAACGTTTAGAACAATTATTTACTGAAAGTTCAGAGATAACTGGAGATAATGTTTCTGCAGATATTTCGGGATTAATCGGACAATATGCACATGGTAATGAGCCAAGTCATCACATTTCCTATATGTTTAATCATGCTAATGAACCATGGAGAACACAGTATTGGGTGCATTATATTTTAGATACACAATACAATACTACACCTAATGGATTGAGTGGTAACGAAGATTGCGGTCAAATGTCAGCTTGGTATGTATTTAGTTCAATGGGATTGTATCCTATGAATCCAGCTTCTGGTGAGTACGAAATAGGAAGTCCAATTTTTGAAAAATCAACAATTCATCTTCAAGATGGAAAAACATTTGTTATACAGGCAGAAAATGTTTCCAACAAGAATTTCTACATTCAATCGGCTACTCTAAATGGAGTTGTATTCAACCAAACAACAATTTCACATCAACAACTTTTACAAGGTGGTATTTTATATTTCGTTATGGGATCTGAACCTAATAAAAAATGGGGTTTAACTATTAAATCAGTAAAGTAATGGATAGCATTGATGTATCAATAATTGTATTTTATATAATATTAACCATAGGTATTGGAGTTTGGATTTCTAGAAAAGCTTCGCAAGGATTAGATGATTATTTTTTAGGGGGAAATTCTATAAAGTGGTATTATCTAGGTTTAAGTAACGGATCAGGTATGTTTGACGTATCTGGAACGGCTTGGATGGTTGGGGTATTGTTTTTATATGGTGTCAAAAGTTTTATGTTTATGTGGCTTTGGCCTATTTGGAACCAAATCTTTGTCATGATGTTTTTGGCAGTTTGGATCCGTAAATCAAATACCATGACAGGATCTGAATGGATTTTAACCCGTTTTGGTAACGACAATGCAGGTAAAGCTTCTCATATAATTGTAGCTGTTTTTGCCATTGTTTCTACGATAGGTTTTATCGCCTACTTTTTTGAAGGAATTGGTAAGTTTATGACCATTATTTTACCTTGGAATTTAGCCCTTCAAATAGGAGATATGATGGTATTAAATTCGGAGCAATCGTATGCTTTATTGGTTATCTTCTTAACAACAATTTACACGATAAAAGGAGGTATGTTTTCGGTGGTGGCAACCGAAGTATTGCAATACGGGATTATGGTGATAGCAGGAGTACTTGTTGCTGGCTATACATTGATTAATTACACTGATGTTCAAATTAATTCTGTAATTACTCCTGAATGGAAAAATGTATTCTTTTCTGCGGAATTAGGATCACACTGGGGGGCAAAATTCAAAGCTTTTGATAATTTAATTAATACTGAAGGCTATAAAATGTTTGGTTCATTAGTGGGAATGTCTTTGTTTAAAGGTTTTTTTGCTAGTATAGCTGGACCAACACCAAGTTATGATTTGCAACGAATTCTTTCCACTAAATCTGTAAAAGAGGCCGCATACATGAGTGGTTTTACAAACCTTATTTTGTTTATTCCTAGATATTTATTAATTGCTGGAATCGTTGTAATAGCATTGGTAACCTTAGCTCCTGAAATGGCTATTAATCCAAATTTAAGTGGTGCCGATTTAGAAGTATTAATGCCAAAAGTAATTAATCTTCATATTCCCGTTGGAATAAAAGGACTGTTATTAGCTGGATTGTTAGCGGCATTTATGTCTACTTTTTCTGCATTTGTAAATGCGGGACCAGCCTATATTGTTAATGATTTATATAAAAAATATTTTAAGCCAAATGAGTCTAGTTCTCATTATATTAAAATAAGTCAAGTTGCTTCTTTCTTAGTAGTTGGTTTGGGTGTTTTTATGGGCTTCTTTGCTGATTCTATTAATTCCTTGACCTTATGGATAACAAGTGCATTGTTTGGGGGTTATGTAGCAGCCAACTTTTTAAAATGGATATGGTGGCGTTTCAATGGTTGGGGGTATTTTTGGGGTATGTTTTCTGGATTAGTGGTTGCGTCTTTAGAATTTGTTTTAGACCAAAATAAAGGGAACTTCACTTCTGGAACATTTCTATACGATTTGTCTGAAATGCAAGCTATCTATTTGTTTCCAGTTATATTGACCTTCTCTACTTTGGGTTGCTTGCTAGGGACTTTCTTTAGTAAACCTACAGATATAGAAGTGTTAAAATCATTTTATACTAATGTAAGACCTTGGGGATGGTGGAAACCAGTTTATAATGAACTAAAAAGTAAAGATCTAACTTTTGAAAAAAATAATGATTTTACAAAAGATATGCTGAACTGTCTTATTGGAATTATATGGCAATCAAGCATGATTGTCCTTCCAATATTTTTTATAATTAGAGATTATCCCAAAACGATAGTATCACTAGTCATTTTCTTGATTACTTCGATTATTTTAAAATATACGTGGTTGGATAAAGTGAGAAAAATAAAAAATTAAAAGAAGAATAGTATAAGTTTAAATCGGGTGTGATTATTAAAAATGAATTAGACCTAAGATAGTGTTAAGTTTAACAAATAAATTAAATATAGTGAGTACAATTCCATGGCAAGATAGACCAGAAAACAGCAATGAAGTAATTTGGAGATATTCAGAAAATCCAATTATTGACAGGTATGCAATACCATCATCAAATAGTATTTTTAATAGTGCAGTCGTTCCTTTTGGAGATGGATTTGCAGGTGTATTTAGATGTGACAACAAAGCAGTCCAAATGAATATTTTTGCTGGATTTAGCAAGAATGGAATGGACTGGGATATCAATCATGAGCCTATTGTAATGCAAGCGGGTAATACTGAAATGATAGAATCAGATTATAAATATGACCCCCGTGTCGTTTTTATTGAAGATCGTTATTGGATTACTTGGTGTAACGGATACAATGGACCAACAATTGGTATTGGATATACATTTGATTTTAAGGAATTTTTTCAATGTGAAAATGCCTATTTGCCTTTCAACAGAAATGGGGTATTGTTTCCACAAAAAATCAACGGTAAATTTGCCATGTTAAGCCGTCCAAGTGATAATGGACATACTCCTTTTGGAGATATTTGGATTAGTTACAGTCCAGATATGAAATATTGGGGAGAGCATAGATGCGTAATGAAGCCAACTCCTTTTGAAGACAGTGCTTGGCAATGTACAAAAATTGGAGCAGGACCTATTCCTATTCTTACTGATGAAGGTTGGTTAATGTTGTATCATGGTGTAATCAATACGTGTAATGGATTCCGTTATAGTATGGGAGCTGCTATTTTAGATACAAATCAGCCTGATATTGTAAAGTATAGAACACAACCTTATTTATTAGCTCCTGCTGAGTTGTATGAGCAAGTGGGTGACGTAGGAAATGTAGTTTTCCCTTGTGCTGCTTTACATGATATGGAAGAAGATAAATTGGCCGTTTATTATGGTGCTGCTGATACTGTTGTAGCGATGGCATTTGGTAAATTAAGCGAAGTACTTCAGTTTACAAAAGACAATAGTTTATAAAAAAAAGCATGGCTGTGAAATTGAAATGGTTATCAGTTGTATTAAGTCTAATTTCTGTTATTGGTTTTTCACAATCAAAAAAAGGAATTATCCCTAAATCGTATGTTGTTCATAAAGTATTTGATACAATCGTTATCGATGGCGATGAATCGGATGCTTCATGGTCAAAAGTGGATTGGTCAGATCCTTTTACCGACATAGAAGGAGTGGAAAAACCAAAGTACAACACTAAGGTGAAAATGCTATGGGATGAGACTAATTTTTACATTCTCGCTAAGATGGAAGAACCACATGTTTGGGCTAATCTAAAACAGCGCGACACTATTATTTTTTACAACAATGATTTTGAGGTTTTTATTGATCCGGATGGTGATACATTCAATTATTACGAATTAGAAATAAACGCTTTAAATACAGCTTGGGATTTATTCTTGACAAAACCCTATCGTGAGAATGATAATGTAGTATTGAATGACTGGAATATATCGGGATTAAAATCGGCCGTTAAAATAAACGGAACAATCAATAATCCCAATGATACCGATGAAGGTTGGGTGCTGGAAATGGCAATTCCTTGGGCAGCTTATAGAAAGTCCTTTGGTGAAAATAATGTTCCAGTAGATCAATTTTGGAGAGTAAATTTCTCTAGGGTAAATTGGCAACATTCTTTAACAAATGGAACATACAAAAGAAAGAAAGGTTCAGACGGGAAATTTTTACAAGAGTATAATTGGGTATGGTCTCCACAAGGTGTAATCAATATGCATGAACCTGAAAAATGGGGTTATGTTTATTTTTCTTCAAAAGCGGGAACCGATAGTTTTATTATTCCACAAGAGGAAAAATTAAAGTGGGAATTATACAGCCTTTACCGAGCTCAAAAAAAATATTACCAAACTCATAAGGCATGGGCTAAATCTTTAGATAGTCTAACTAAATCTAGTATTGTTGTTGATGGTAAAATGGTAAAACCTGTTTTAGAAAATCATTCAACAGGATTTAATATTACAATAAAAAGTCCTTTTTCAAATAAAACGTTAATTATTAAACAAGATGGGAAAATTATATCAAACTAAAAAAACGATGAGACTACCTAAATTATTACTTTTTATCTTAGCATTGAGTATCATTTCATGTGCTAGTAAAAAAGAAGATGAAAAAACTCCATTTGAATTTGGGGTATGGATAACGGCACATAAGGAGAGAACAAATGCAGATTATGCTCAAGAATTTGCGAAGTATAAAAATGCTGGAATTGATGAAGTATTAATTAATACAGGAACCGATCCAAAATTGTTGAAACGATTAGTTCCAATCGCAAAAGAAAATGGGTTAAGAGTGCATGCTTGGATTATGGCCATGAACAGACCAGGTGATTCTATAGCACTTCAGCACCCCGACTGGTATGCTGTTAGTAAAGAAGGAAAGTCTTGTTTTGATAATCGTCCATACGTAGATTATTACCAATGGTTGTGTCCAACTAGAAAAGAATCTAGAAATCACGTATTAGGTTTAGTAGAAGAATTAGCTAAAGTAGACGGAATCGAAAGTGTACATTTAGACTACATTCGGTTCCCCGATATTTTCTTACCAATTGGTTTGTTGCCCAAATACAATTTGGTGCAAGACGAGGAGCTACCCCAATATGATTTCTGTTATTGTGATGAATGTATAAAAGCTTTTGAAAAAATACATCATAAAAATCCAAAAGAAAGCCATAACACATCAATTGATATGGAATGGAAAAATTTCAGACTAAATGCTATAAAAGCAGTTGTTGATGATGCTTACAAAATTGTTCACAAATACCATAAAAATTTAACGGCTGCCGTATTTCCTTACCCAGAAATGGCTGATCACATGGTACGTCAACGCTGGGATAAATGGGATATTGATGAGGTTTATCCTATGATTTATCATGGTTTTTACAATGAAGAAGTAGATTGGGTTGGTTATGCAACTAAACAAGGTGTTTCGGACTTACTAAGAAAAAAAACTAAAATAAATACAGGTGTTTATTTACCCGCTTTTAAATCTCCAGAAGAATTGAAAGAAGCTATTTTATTAGCAAAAGAAAATGGAGCTAAAGGAGTTTGTTTCTTTGATGGACCCGCTATAACTCCTGAACAATTAAGAACGATTAAAGAAACTAAAGAAAGTTTAAAATAATAGTATAATGAAACATGGTCTACTATATATAGTTTTTCTAGCCCTAATATATAATTGCGGTCGGTATGAATCAGGCCATGTTCAATTAACCAATTATGTAAATCCTTTTATAGGCACAGATGGTCCGGGGAATACCTATCCTGGAGCTACTGTGCCCTATGGAATGGTACAGTTAAGTCCAGATATTGGGATTCCAGGTTGGGATAGAATTGCTGGTTATTATTATAAAGATTCTATTATTTCCGGTTTTTCACACCTGCATTTAACGGGTACTGGTGCCGGCGATTTGTATGATATTCTAATAATGCCCACCAACAGTAGATTTGTAAATAGAATAAAAGATAATAACTTCATGCCTTTTTCTAGTTTTTCACATGAAAAAGAAAAAGCTTTTCCAGGCTATTACGCTGTAGATTTATTGGATTTTGGTATAAAAGCGGAGCTAACTGCAACTGCCAGAACAGGTATTCATAAATATACATTTCCTAAAGATAATGCTTCACAAATTCATATCGATTTGGGGTATGCTTTAAATTGGGATGCTCCCACAAAAACATATATAAAAGTAGTCGATAATACCACTATTGAAGGGTATAGAAAATCTACTGGTTGGGCAAAAGACCAAAGGGCATATTTTGTAATAAAACTTTCTAAACCTTTTGAATCCTATCAAATTTACAAAAATGATTCATTGACAACGAGTCCTGCTGAAGCCGTAAAAACAAAAATTGTTTTAAATTATAAGACAACTGATAATGAGGAAATCATTTTAAAAACAGGGCTTTCAACGGCTACTATTAAGGGAGCTTATAAGTCTTTACAAGTGGAAGCACCCGATTTTAATTTTGAAAAATACAAAGAACGGGCAAATAATTTGTGGGAGAAAGAATTACAAAAAATAGAGGTAACCACCGCTGATGAAAATAAGAAGAAGGTTTTTTATAGCATGATGTACCAATCCATGTTAGCACCCACACTTTTAAGTGATTGTTATGGGGATTACAAAGGTGCTGATGGTAAAATTCATAATGCTCAGGTTTTTGATCGGTACGATACCTTTTCATTATGGGATACGTACCGAGCTGCACATCCATTGTACACTATTTTGCACCCAAAAAGGGTGTCAAGTATGATCAATTCTTTATTAGCTCATTATAAAGAAACAGGATTATTGCCCGTGTGGTCTTTGCAAGGAAATGAAACCAATATGATGATTGCAAATCACGCTATTCCAGTAATTGTTGATGCTTATTTTAAAGGAATTAAAAATTTTGATGTAGAGTTGGCTTATAAAGCGTGTAAAGAAAGCTCCATGGTTGATTCAAGACAATATGATAGTTATAAAACTTTAGGATATGTTCCAGCTGATGAAAGCGGCGATAACTGGTCGGTTTCAAAAACGATGGAATACGCATATGATGATTGGTGTTTGGCTCAATTTGCAAAAGCATTAAATAAAGGAACCGATTATAAATATTTCATAAAACGTTCAGAGAATTGGAGAAATGTTTATGATTCAAAAAGTAATTTTATGCGTCCAAAATTTAAGAACGGGCAGTTTTTAAAAGAATTTATACCAAAAGATTATACTCCTTATTTCTGCGAAAGTAACGCATGGCAATATTTCTGGTCTGTTCCTCAAAATATTGAAGGTTTAATTAAAGTGGTTGGTGGAAAGGATGCATTTGAAAAAAAGTTAGATTCTATGTTCACTTTAAAACCATTCCCAGAAGACAAATTACCCATTTTTAGCACAGGGATGATTGGGCAATATGCGCACGGGAACGAACCAAGTCATCATGTGGCTTATTTATATAATTATATTAATAAACCTTGGAAAACCCAAAAGTTAGTGAGAGAGATCTTAGAAACGCAATATAAAAACGAGCCAAATGGACATTGTGGTAATGAAGATTGTGGACAAATGTCTTCCTGGTATATATTGAGCTCATTAGGTTTTTATCCAGTAAATCCAGCACAAAGTATTTATAGTTTTGGTGCACCAATGTTTGACACCGCTACTTTAAATTTAGAGAATAATAAAACATTTGTTATTAAGACAAAGAATAATTCTAAAGATAATATTTATATCCAATCTATTGAATTGAATGGTGAAAAAATGAATAGAAATTATATTACGCATAATGAAATTATGCAAGGAGGGACTTTAATTTTTACAATGGGTAATGTGCCTAAAAGCAACAATAACAGCATGGCATTATCCTCTAAAATTTATAATTAAAAAAATCAAAATCATGTCAAACAGAAGAGATTTTATAAAAAGAACAACTTTAGGAACACTTGCTGTAGGCTCCTTTTTTAGCTTTAAAAGTGTTGCTAATGAAGTAGAGGAAGAAAAAGTAACGGATTTAAAAAAAACTAAAAAACCAGTAATCATTTCTACTTGGAATCATGGTTTGCCTGCCAATGCTGAAACTTGGGTACAATTAAAACAAGGAAAACCTGCATTAGATGCGATTGAATCGGGCTTAAAAATTCCTGAAGCTGATCCCAATATTAGAAGCGTGGGTTATGGGGGATATCCTGATCGTGAAGGAAAAGTAACGCTAGATGCTTGTATTATGGATCACAATAGTAATTGTGGTTCAGTTTCTTTTTTGGAAGGGATAATGCATCCTATTTCGGTAGCCAAAAGAGTTTTACAAAACACTCCACATGTTATGTTATCAGGTCAAGGAGCATTACAATTTGCTTTATCGGAAGGATTTGTAGAGGAGAACTTGTTAACTCCAGAATCCGAAAAGGATTGGAAAAAATGGCTAAATGAATCGAAATATAAACCAGTTATCAATATAGAAAATCATGATACTATTAGTATGCTCATGATTGATGAAGAGGGTAATTTGGCAGGAGGTTGTACTACAAGTGGCGCAGCTTGGAAAATGCACGGACGCGTTGGTGATTCCCCAATCATTGGTGCGGGTCTTTTTCTAGATAACGAAGTTGGTGCAGCAGCAGCTACTGGATTAGGTGAAGCGGTAATAAGAACTGCAGGAAGTGCTATGGTAGTAGAATTAATGCGTCAAGGAAAATCACCCTTTGATGCTTGTAAAGAAATCACCGAGCGCATTTACAACAAGCATAAAAAACATAAAGATATGGAGTACTTGCAAGTTGGTTTTATCGCACTTAATAAAAATGGGGAGTATTCTGGATATAGTTTGCGTTCTGGTTTCAACTATGCAGTTTGCGATGATGAAAAAGGAAACCGAATGGAAGATGCTAAATTCAAAATGACTTGGGATAAATAATTTGTAACTTTTAATGAGAAATACACTCTTTATATTCACTTTTATACTTGCGTCGGTAGCTCCGTCTTTTGCACAGGGGGAAACACCTTTTTGGTTAAATGAAAAAATCAATGCCGATAATAGAGAACCTATGCACGCTTCCTATTTTGTGTATGAAAATGAAGCTTTGTTAGCCAAAAATAATTGGAAACTTTCCGAAAATTATTTGGACATCAATGGATTGTGGAAATTTAAATATGTAGCAAGTCCGAATGATTTGCCTAGTGGATTTGAAAAAAGTGATTTTAATGATACAACTTGGGATGATTTTAAAATTCCAGCCAATTGGGATGTAAACGGTTATGGTTATCCGATTTATACCAATACAACCTACGATTTTGCTAAATATATTGCTATAAATCCCCCTTTTGTCCCAACAAAATACAATCCTACAGGCGTTTATAGAAGAGCAATTACCATCGATAAAAATTGGGATGGGAAACAAATTTTTCTACACATAGGAACAGCCAAATCCAATCTTACTGTGTGGATAAATGGACAGTATGTTGGTTATGGCGAAGATGGTAAATTACCTCAAGAATTCGATATTACCTCTTTTCTAAAAACAGGAAAAAATACCATTACGCTAAAAGTGATGAAATGGAGTGATGGCTCGTATTTAGAATGTCAAGATTTTTGGCGAATGAGTGGCATCACTAGAGAAAGCTATTTGTATGCAAGGAATAAAGTGCATCTTAAAGATTTTGAAGTTACGCCGGATTTAGATGCTTCGTATGTAAACGGGACATTAAAAATTGCAACTGAATTTTCTGGCTATAATAAAAAAGATTCTTATTTCTTAGAAGTAGAATTGAAAGAAGGTGCGAAAACTATTCTTTCGAATACGCAAAAACTAAATACAACCAATAAATTAGTTTTTAATCTTGCTGTAGATAATCCAAAAAAATGGAGTGCTGAAGTTCCAAATTTATACCAACTCAATTTTATTTTAAAGGATAAAAAAGGGAATGTAGTCGAAGTGATTACGCAAAATGTAGGTTTTAGAAAAGTAGAAATCAAAGGAGGACAACTTTTAGTAAATGGTAAAGCGGTTTACATAAAAGGTGTCAATCGTATGGAAACAGACCCTACAACGGGACAAACGATTTCTAGAGCCCGCATGGAGCAAGATATTCAAATATTAAAGCAATACAATATCAATGCGCTTAGAATGTCTCATTATCCTAATGATGAATATTTTTATGAATTGTGTGATAAATATGGAATTTATTTGGTTGATGAAGCCAATTTAGAATCACATGGAATGGGCTATGATGTTGATAAAACCCTAGGAAACAAAACCGCTTGGGAGTTAGCACATTTTCAAAGAATAAGCCGAATGGTCGAAAGAGATAAAAATCACCCTTCGATAATTATTTGGAGTATGGGTAATGAAGGTGGAAATGGTTATAATTTTTATCGTGCCTATTTATGGTTGAAAAATAGAGATGCTTCAAGACCTATTCAGTACGAAAGAGCTTCCTATGCAGGATGGGATGGTAAAAACATGAAATTCGATTGGGATTCAGATATTATTGATCCGCAGTACAGCGCACCAACAGCAATGGAAGAATATATTGCTGCGAATCCAAATCCGGAGCGCCCTTATATTTTAAGTGAATACGCACATGCCATGGGGAATTCAATGGGGAATTTCAAGGATTATTGGGATGTATTTCGCGCACATAAAAATTTTCAAGGTGGTTTTGTTTGGGATATGATAGACCAATCTGTATATAAAACAAGGGAAGACGGAAAGAAGGTTTTTGCTTATGGTGGAGATTTTGGTCCAAAAGATGTTCCTAGTGCCAATAATTTTTTGAACAATGGTGTTTTTAACCCAGAGCGCCAACCAAATCCTCATGCTTTTGAAATGCGAAATGTATATCAAAATATTGGAACTTCTTGGAGTAATAAAGAGGCAACAACTATAAAAGTTTTTAATGAATTTTTCTTCAAAGATTTATCAAATGTGAATCTGCATTGGAAATTAATGTTGGATGGAGTAGAAGATAGTAATGGTACAATTGCTTCTTTGGATATTAATCCACAACAATCTAAAGAGTATGTTTTGCTTATAAATCTACAAGGGAAAAAGTTTCAAGAAGCTTTCGTAAATGTAAGTTATACGTTACAAGAAGAGGAACCATTTTTACCGAAAGATTTCGAAATAGCTACTGAACAACTTATTTTAGTAGGGCGGTGGAAAAATGACGCAAAAGTTGTAGGAGCTGCAAAAATTATAGTTTTAAAAAATCCAAATTCCACAGTTTTTAAAAGTGATAAAACGGAGATCATTTTCGATAAAAAAACAGGATTTATTTCGGGTTATACTTATGATAATCAGACTATTTTAAAAGAAGGCTATCAATTGCGACCAGATTTTTGGCGTGCGCCAAATGACAATGATTTTGGAGCAGGATTGCAACAAAGACTATTGCCATGGAAAGAGGCAATGGAAAATCCAAAGTTGTTATCTTGGAATTTTACAATTACAAAAGACAATAAAATAATTGTAAAAGCAACTTATAGTTTGCCAGAGGTTGCTGCTGAATTAGCTTTGAATTATGAAATCAATAGTAACGGAGAATTGAGTGTTCAGCAAGTTTTGAATATTGATAAAACCAAGGAAGAACCTATGTTGCCTCGTTTTGGGATGGAATTGGTAGTACCAAAAACATTCAACACCATGGAATATTATGGTAGAGGACCACATGAAAATTATATAGATAGAAATTACAGTTCGCATGTAGGTTTGTACAAGCAAACCGTATCGGAACAATATTATCCCTATATACGTCCACAAGAAACGGGAAATAAAACAGATGTTCGCTGGCTGAATTTATCGAATGATAAAATACAATTAAAAGTAGAATCAGAAGATTTATTAGGGATTACCGCTTTGCATTATCTAATGGATGACTGTGATGATGGATTAGAAAAAGATCAGAGAAATGCCGCTGATATTATGGAAAGAGATTTGACGAGTTTAAAGATTGATTTCAAACAAATGGGAATTGGAGGAATTGACAGTTGGCAGTCCTGGCCAATGGAGAAATATAGACTTTTAGATAAAATCTACCAATACCAATTTAAAATTACACCAACCTTAAACCAATAAAAATGAGTAGATTAAAAACACTAATTTTAGCAATACTGCTAGGTATTTCTGGATCTTGTGTGAGTCAAAATGCACTCACAGAGAAAGATATTCATATTATCCCTGTACCTGCTAAGATGATTGTGAATAAGGGAAAATTTCAATTTTCTAATTCCACTAGGTTTATCGTAAATGGAAATTCTCAAAAAGAGATTGCAACTGCTTTAATCAACAAGTTTGAAGCTGCAGCTGGCTGGAAACCGCAATTTGCGACAAAGGTGCCAAAAAGCAATTATATCTTGTTTAAAGTAGATAAAAACCTTAATAGAGAAGCATATAAATTGGAAGTTAATGCTAAAGCTATAATTGTTACAGCTAAGGAAAATGCAGGTTTTATTTATGCTCTTGAAACTATTAGACAATTATCGCCAACTGCGATCGAAAGTAAGTCCATTGTTCCTAATGTAAAATGGGAAGTACCTAATGTGACTATCACTGATGAGCCCCGTTTTCAATGGAGAGGATTGATGCTGGATTTATCCCGTCATTTTTTCGATAAAGCATATGTTCTAGAAACAATTGATCGCTTGGCGATGCTAAAAATGAATGTATTGCATTTGCATTTAGTAGATGATCAAGGATGGAGAATTGAAATCAAAAAATACCCTAAATTAACCGAAGTAGGAGGCTGGAGAGTAAATCAAGAAAATCTATTTTGGAATTCAAGACGTAAGGTCAATGCAGATGAAAAAGGGACTTATGGTGGATTTTTGACACAAGAGGAACTAAAAGAAATTGTAAAATATGCACAATCAAAAAATGTTGAAATAATTCCAGAAATAGAGATGCCCGCACACGTAAGTAGTGCTATTGCTTCTTATCCTGAGTTAGCTTGTTTTAACCAACAGATTGGTGTTCCTTCTGGAGGAGTTTGGCCAATTACTGATATTTATTGCGCAGGTAAAGATTCTACTTTTGAATTTTTGCAAAATGTATTAGATGAAGTTTTTGCTATTTTTCCATCTAAATATATTCATATTGGAGGAGATGAGGCAACCAAAACTAATTGGGAAACTTGTCCGTTTTGCCAAAAAAGAATGAAAGATGAAGGATTGAAAAGTACCCATGAATTACAAAGTTATTTTGTAAAAAGAATGGAAAAATACATCAATTCTAAAGGTAAAAGAGTGATAGGTTGGGATGAGATTTTAGAAGGAGGTCTAGCTCCCGATGCAACTGTTATGAGTTGGAGAGGAACCAAAGGTGGAATTGAAGCTACAGAGCAAGGACATGATATAGTTATGACACCAGATTCTCATTGTTATATTAACTTTTATCAAGGTCCGCAAAACGAAGAACCATTAGCTTTTGATGCCTTTCTTCCATTGAGTAAAGTGTATGAATTTGATCCTATTGTAGAATCAATGACTCCTGCTGAAGCTAAACATGTTTTAGGTGGTCAAGCTAATTTATGGTCGGAATATATTACTACTCCATCAGCATCAGAATATATGATTTTTCCAAGATTAGCTGCTTTGGCGGAAGCCGTATGGAGCCCAAAAGAAGTGAGAAGTTGGAAAAGTTTTATTAATAGATTACCTAGTTTATTGAATCGTTTTGATTATTTAGGAATAAATTATGCTAAAAGTGCTTATCTAATAATTTCTTCTTCAACTGCTGATTTAAAAAATAAAACAGTGAAAGTGGCGTTGAAAAATGAATTGCAAAAAAAAGATATTCGTTATGTTTTTGGCGATAAAAGTTTAACTCATAATCCAATCAAATATACAGATTCGATTGTTCTTAATAAAACAACAATCTTAAAAGCTTCTCTATTCGAAAATGATAAATCAAGAGGAAAAGTCCTTATAGATACCATTCAATTTCATAAAGGGTTTGGCAGTAAAATAAGTTTTAAAACGTCGTACAATGACAATTATAAAGGAAACAGTCCATTAAGCTTAGTAAATATTATTAGAGGTACTAAGGATTTTCATGATGGTCAATGGCAAGCTTGGTTAGCTAATGATATGGAAGCTGTTATTGAGCTGGGAGCTGCTCAAAGTATCAATGAGGTAAGATTAGGTTCGATTGAAAATCAAGGTGCTGGTATATTTTTTCCAATAGCAATAAAAGTATTAGTTTCAAATGACGGAGTTACTTATAAAGAAATGGGGCAACTTTTACATCCATTTGTTACCAATTCAAAATCGGAATTAAAAGATTTTATAATTAATTTTAATGCTATAAATGCCAAATTTGTAAAGGTAATAGCAATCAATTTGAAGAAATCTCCAAAAGGAGAAAGTGTATTTATGTTTTTTGATGAAATTGTAATTAATTAAGATATGAAATATTTAAAATTTTTAGTTTATTTATTGTGTTTTTCTTGTTCGAATAAGACAATTGAATTTTTAAAAACAACAGAAAAAGCAGTCAATGTTGTAGATTATGTTAATCCGTTGATGGGAACTGATTCTGATTATAGTTTATCTAATGGAAATACTTATCCTGTAATTGCGACCCCTTGGGCAATGAACTTTTGGACCCCTACGACATCAAAAATGGGTGATGGTTGGTGTTATAAGTATGATGATAATAAAATTAGAGGGATTAAACAAACACATCAGCCAAGTCCTTGGATTAATGATTACGCTGCCTTTTCATTGATGGCAGTAACAGGAGATTTAAAATATAAAGAAGACGAGCGTGAATCTTGGTTTTCTCACAAAGCCGAAATTGCAAAACCATATTACTATTCTGTTTATTTAGCAGATTATGATGTGACTGCAGAGGTGAGCCCAACGGAAAGAGCAGCTCATTTTAAATTTACTTTTCCAGAAGCTAAAACTTCATACATCATGTTAGATGCCTTTTTTAAAGGATCGATGGTGAAAATTATTCCAGCTGAACGCAAAATAATTGGATACTGTCGTAATAATAGTGGTGGTGTTCCGGATAACTTCCATAATTATTTTGTGGCCGAGTTTGATAAAGATTTTGAAATCAACGATACATGGACTGATGGTTGGAAATTAATGGAAAACTCTACTGAAAGTGAGGGGAAACATGTAGGTGCAATTATTGGTTTTAAAACTAAAAAAGGCGAAGTGGTACATGTAAAAGTAGCTTCATCATTTATTAGTCCAGAACAAGCGCAATTGAATTTAGATAAAGAAATTGGTACTGATACTTTTGAACAAACCAAAGAAAAAGCAAAACAAGCTTGGGAAAAAGAATTAAGTAGAATTCAAGTAGAAGATGATAATATAGATCACATTAGAACATTTTATTCTAGTTTATACCGTGTATTGTTATTTCCAAGAAAGTTCTACGAGTTTGATAAGAATAACAATGTAGTACACTATAGCCCTTATAACGGAAAAGTAAATCCAGGTTATATGTTTACTGATAATGGATTTTGGGACACTTTTAGGGCAGTATTTCCATTCTTTAATATGATGTACCCTGAATTGAATAGTCATATCATGGATGGTCTAGCAAACACTTATAAAGAGTCAGGATGGTTACCAGAGTGGGCAAGTCCAGGACATAGAGATTGTATGGTTGGGTCAAATTCGGCTACGATTATTGCAGATGCATTTCTAAAAGGTGGTAAAAATATCAATGGAGAGTTGCTGTTGGAAGCCATGTTAAAAAATGCAACTGTTGAGAAAGGAAGACCCGTAAGTTCAGTTGGTCGTGAAGGGCTTAATTATTATAATAGTTTAGGATATGTTCCTTATAATGTAAGAATAAACGAAAATGTAGCACGTACTTTAGAATATGCTTTTGCTGATTTTACTATTGGTAAAATGGCTCAAAAATTAGGCAAAACTGATATTGCCAATACGTATTTAAAGAAATCGTTAAACTATAAAAATGTATTTGATCCATCAGTAAATTTAATGAGAGGTAAAAATAAAGAAGGTGATTTTCAAAGTCCTTTTAATCCATTAAAATGGGGAGATGCATTTACAGAAGGAAATAGTTTACACTATACGTGGTCTGTTTTTCATGATGTACAAGGTTTAATTAATTTGATGGGCGGTAAAGATAAATTTGCTTCAAAACTAGATGAAGTCTTTTCAATGCCACCAAGTTTTGATGATTCATACTACGGACAAACTATTCACGAAATTAGAGAAATGCAAGTGGCTAATATGGGGAATTATGCTCATGGAAATCAGCCAATACAACACATGATTTATTTGTATAATTATGCTAATCAATCCTACAAAGCACAGCAAAAAGTAAGAGAAGTGTTAACTAAATTATATGCTGCTACTCCTGATGGATATTGTGGTGATGAAGATAACGGACAAACATCGGCTTGGTATGTGTTTAGTTCACTTGGTTTTTATCCAGTGACTCCAGCAGTGAATCAATATGTAATAGGAAGCCCATTGTTTAAAAAAGCAATACTTCATTTAGAAAATGGAAAAACATTTGAGATTGATGCAAAAGACAACTCTCAAAGCAATTTTTATATTCAGTCTGCTTCATTAAACGGGAAGACGTATTCTAATAGTTATTTAAAATTTGAAGACATTCAAAAAGGAGGGAAATTAGATTTTAATTTAGGAGATATTCCTAATAAAGATTGGGCAGGTAAACCTGAAAATGTGCCTTATTCTTTAAGTAACGAAACTAAATAAGATTTTAAAATTAAAGTTGATTAAAAATTATAAATAGACGAAAGATGAAAAAAGGAATAGTAATACTCGCGATGTTGTTCTCGGCACAACTATTTTCGCAGGCCATATATGAAGATGAACGATATGTACCAGAAACAGATCCATTAGTATTAAAAAATCTAGATGAATGGCAAGGAAAAAAGTTTGGTTTGTTGATGCATTGGGGAACTTATAGTGAATGGGGAATTGTAGAATCTTGGTCAATTTGCCCGGAAGATTATGGATGGTGTGAACGTACAAAGGGAAGCGATCCAGCAAATTATAATACTTACGTAAAAGATTACGAAGGATTAAAAAAGACTTTTAATCCAGTGAAATTTAATCCTGAAAAATGGGCCAAAGTAGCTAAGGCTGCTGGTATGAAATACATGGTATTTACTACAAAACACCATGACGGATTTAATATGTTTGATACTAAATATTCTGATTATAAAGTAACCGATTCCGAATGTGCTTTTAGTACAAACCCTAGAGCAAACATTACAAAAGAAGTTTTTAATGCTTTTCGAAAAGAAAAAATGTGGATTGGAGCTTATTTTTCTAAACCGGACTGGCATAACAAAAACTATTGGAATCCTTATTTCCCGCCTTTTGACAGAAATGTAAATTATGATCCAGCTACTTACCCAGATAAATGGAAAAAATATACTGATTTTACTCATAACCAAATTTTAGAACTGCTTTCTGATTATGGTAAAGTAGATATTTTATGGCTTGATGGTGGTTGGGTTGCTAAAACACCAGAAAATGAAGTGAAAAAAGGGTATGTTGAAAAGTTTGCAGAGAATGAATCAGGAAACGGATTTATAAAACATAGAGTAGTTGACCAAGACATCAAAATGGATGAATTAGTCGTGGAAGCACGTCAAAAACAGCCAGGATTGATTGTAGTAGATAGAGCGGTTCACGGTAAAAATCAAAATTATTTGACACCTGAAAATCGTGTTCCCGAAAAAACGTTGCCTTATCCTTGGGAATCATGTATCACTTCTGGTGGTGGTTGGTCCTATACTCCGGACGCAAAATACATGACAGGAAGGCAAGGAATTCAAATGTTGATAGATGTTGTAGCTAAAGGAGGAAACTTGTTATTAAATGTAGCTCCAGGTCCTGATGGAGAATGGCAGCAAGGAGCTTATGATTTATTAGCACAATATGGAGCTTGGATGAAAGTAAATAGTACTGCTATTTATAATACGAAACCTATTGCTCCTTACAAGGAAAATAATATTTGTATGACTCAAAACAAAGTAGGAAATGTTTTCTTGTTTTATATGGCAAAAACAGGAGAAAATAAAATTCCTTCAGAACTTGTGGTAAAATCAATTAGTCCAAAAAAAGGAACAAAAATTACAATGTTAGGTTCTTCATTAAAATTAAAATGGACAAAACTAGGCGAAGGATTTAGAGTTATCATTCCAGAAAGTTTAAGAAATAATTTACCTTGTAAAGAAGCTTGGACTTTAAAAATTGAAAAGATTAACCGATAGAAAAATTAAAATGTATGTTTTTTAAAAATAGAATTACTATACCCAATACACTGCTTATTTTACTGCTGACTTTTGGTGGTAGTAGTGTGTACGGGCAACAACCAGCAGATTTTGTAAACCCACTTATTGGGACTTCTAATTATGGAGCTACTTTTCCGGGTCCTATTGCACCTAGAGGAATGGCAAGTATCAGTCCGTTCAACGTAGCTGGGTCACAAAATTTGCCTTTAGAAAAAGACAGTCGATGGTTATCAAATTCCTATGTTCATGAAAATACATTTTTAACAGGATTTAGTCAAGTAAATTTAAGCGGTGTAGGCTGTCCCGATTTAGGGGTAATACTGATTATGCCTACAACTGGAGCTGTAGAAATCAATCATTTAAAATACGGTTCAACTTATTCTCAGGAAGTGGCAAAAACGGGGTATTATGGACTTAATATTGACAAATACGATATCAAAGCGGAGTTTACAACTTCCAAAAGAGTAGGAGTAAGCAAGTTTACTTTTCCCAAAGGACAATCCAATATTTTATTAAATCTAGGTTTAGGTTTAACCAATGAAGAAGGTGCGATGGTAAAAGTGGTGTCAAATACTGAAATTGAAGGAATGCGTTCCGTTGGTTCGTTTTGTTACAATAGTCCAGAAGCTGCTTATCCTGTTTATTTTGTTGCAAAATTTTCTAAGCCAGCAGCTACTTTCGGAGTTTGGAAAAAACCATCCAAATATGAAGGTGTAGAAGCACAATGGATGACCTACAATGGCAAAACTAGAATGATGGATAATACCACCAAAATGGTTGTAGGGGACAGTATAGGAACTTATTTTACTTATCAATTTGAAAAAGCCGAAACAGTCGAAGTTAAAATTGGAGTTTCGTATGTAAGTATTGCAAATGCGCGTGAAAATTTAGAAAAAGAAACTGCAAACAAATCCTTTGAAACGGTTTATAAAGAAACCTATGACGAATGGAACGAGGCACTTTCTAAAATTTTAGTAGAAGGTGGATCCACAGAGAATAAGACTATTTTCTATACCGCATTGTACCATACTTTAATTCATCCCAATATTTTAAATGATGTCAACGGAGAATATCCTGAAATAAAAAGAGAGAAAATAGGGAAGACAGATGGGACTCGTTATACCGTTTTTTCACTTTGGGATACGTATCGGAATTTACATCAATTAATGTCATTGGCTTATCCACAGCAACAATCCAATATGATTAAAAGCATGTTAGAAATGTATGATGAAAATGCATGGTTGCCTAAATGGGAATTGAATTCTACCGAAACTTTTACCATGGTGGGTGACCCTGCTAGTATCGTAATTGCTGACACGTACTTAAAAGGCATTCAGGATTTTGATGTGCAAAAAGCCTACGAAGCGATGTTGAAAGGCGCAGATCAAATTGAAAATAATCCATTACGTCCAGGACTGAAAGATTATATTGAAAAAGGATATTTAACGACTAAAGATAGAGGACCTATTTCTACAACACAAGAGTACAATGCATCTGATTTTGCTATTTCACTTTTGGCGAAAGCCTTAGGGAAAAAAGAAGATGCAGATCGTTTTGGAAAACGTTCCTTATCCTACCGTAAATTATTCGATAAAAATTTAAAATTATTGCATCCTAGAACTCCAGATGGGAAATGGTACGAACCTTTCGATCCATTGTCAGGAGCTAATTTTGAAGAAAATATAGGTTTTATTGAAGGCAATGCTTGGCAATATGCTTTTATGATGCCCCACGATATTAAAGGCTTGATAAAATTAATGGGAGGAAATAAATCGTTCAGTAATCAGTTGCAAAAAGTATTTGATAGCAAGCAATTTGATATGGCAAATGAACCAGATATCGCTTATCCTTATTTGTTTAATTATCTAAAAGGAGAAGAATGGAAAAGCCAAGAATTGGTTAAAAAACTAGTTGCTACATACTTTCAAAACAAACCCAATGGATTACCTGGTAATGATGATACAGGAACGATGTCAGCTTGGTTAGTGTATTCTATGATGGGGATTTATCCCATTGCTCCAGGCGAGCCATTGTATGCGATTACTACCCCACTTTTTGATAAAATCACGATAGAATTGGATCCAAAATACTATAAAAAGAAAAGTATAGTCATTGAAAGAGAAATTAATACTGATGGTAAAATAAAAGCCATTCTATTAGACGGAAAAAAACACGATAGTTTCTTTATTTCACATGATGAATTTGTGAATGGAAATACGCTAAAAGTGATTCAGAATTAATTAATACACTACCCAAAATACCACCAAATAATGAAAAGAATACCCTTTATTTTAGTAATGCTACTCGGTTTTTTAAACCAAGGCTTTGCACAAAAAAAATATCCTTATCAAGATGCTAAACTTCCTGTCGAAAATAGACTGCAAGATTTGTTGAGCCGAATGACTTTGGAAGAGAAAGTGCGTCAAATGGATATGTACAAAGGCGAATACTTTAAAGAAAATGAAGATTTTTCGAAAACAAAATCGGATGCTAAAATTGGAAAACTGGGAATAGGTGCTATTCACGATATTTATCCTCGTTCGGCAAAAATGATTAATGATCTTCAAAAAGAAGTAATTAAAAATAACCGTTGGGGAATTCCAGCGCTGATTATGTGTGAGATGCTTCACGGTTATTTAGATGAAGGAAGTACGGCTTTTCCAATGAATATTGGTTTGGGAGCTACTTGGGATACCAATTTAATGGGTAAAGTGGGGCAAGTTATTGGTACGGAAGCCAGAGCTCACGGAGTTCATTTTGGTTTAGGCCCCAATTTAGATTTAGGCCGTGAGCCGCGTTGGGGAAGAGTAGCGGAGACTTTTGGTGAGGATGCGTATTTGAATAGCGAAATTGGATTGGGAATGATTAAAGGAATGCAAGGAGATGATTTAACTTCTGACCGTTCTATAATTGCTGAGCCAAAACACTTTGCTGTTCACGGAATTCCGCAAGCTGGAGGAAATTCGTCTCCTATTTTAGTTGGAGAGCGTTCGGCGCGTGAAGATCATCTTCCCTCTTTTGAAAAAGCATTTAGAAAAGGTGGTGCTTTGGGAACAATGTGTGCTTATTCCGAATTAGACGGAATTCCTTGTGCTGAAAATCATTGGTTATTAACGGATGTTTTGCGAGACGAATGGGGTTTTAAAGGAATTGTTGTTTCTGATTTGGGTGCGATAAAATACCTTCAAACGACGCATTATGTTACCGATTCTCCAAAAGAAAGTATTCATCAAGCGGTTGCAGCTGGTGTAGATATGCAGTTTTATGATTTTACCAATGAGTTCTGGCAACAAACACTGATTGAATTGGTAAACGAGAAAAAATTAACCATGGCAAATATTGACCGTGCTGCGGGAGGTGTGTTGCGATTGAAGTTTTTATTAGGACTTTTTGAAAATCCTTATACCGATAAAAGTTTAATTAAGTTACGTTTTCATTCGAAAGAAAACCAAGCAGTAGCTTTAGAAGCAGGACATAAATCGATTGTATTGTTGAAAAATCAAAACAACCTATTGCCTCTTAGTAAGGATATCAAAACCATTGCAGTTATTGGACCAAATGCCAATGAGTCAAGATTGGGTGGTTATGCTGTAAAAAATAAAGTGGGAACTACTGTTTTAGAAGGAATTCAACAAGTGGTTGGCGATAAGGCTAATGTACTTTATGAAGAAGGAGTTCCACTAATTGTAAAAGGACAAATAATTCCATCCAAATATTTATTTACACCTGATGGTTCGCAACACGGATTAAAAGGAGAATATTTCAATAATAGAAATATAGAAGGAACGCCAGCATTGACTCGAATTGATAGTCAGTTGGAATTTGACTGGCCTTGGAATCCAGGGGCAGGAGTGAATGATGATGATTTCTCGATTCGTTGGACAGGTTATATCCAATCCGAAAAATCATTTGATGGATGGTTGGGTTTAAGTTCTGATGATGGAATCAGAATGTGGGTGGACGATCAATTGGTTATTGACAACTGGACCAAAGGAGCAACGAGTATCGTTACGACTCCCAAAAATATTGAAGCAGGTAAAAAATACAAAGTCCGCATCGAAATGTGGGAAGGAGGCTGGGGAGCCAGAGCCCATTTGCGTTGGAACTTAGATAAGATCAACTTGCAACCCGCTATTGATATTGCTAAGAAAGCCGATGTTGCTATTGTAGTGTTAGGAGAATCGAATGAATTAGTAGAAGAGAATAGAGATGTTGCTACTTTAGACTTGCACGGAATGCAGCAAGAATTGATAGAGGCAATTCAGCAAACAGGAACTCCAGTAGTTTGTGTGTTGTTAAATGGTCGTCCGCTTTCTGTAAATTGGATTAATGATAATATTCCTGCTATTGTTGAAGGATGGTTTCCAGGTGAAGCTGGAGGAAAAGCTGTTGCCGATGTTTTATTTGGCGATTACAATCCAGGAGGAAGATTACCGATTACTTTTCCAAAATCGGTTGGGCAATTGCCAATTTATTACAATCAAAAACCATCAGCAATACATCGATATGTAAGTGAGAGTGAAAATCCGTTATATACTTTTGGTTATGGATTGAGTTATACGACTTTTGAATATTCGAATTTAGCTTTAAATACCAATGAAATTAAAATCGATGGAGAAATAAAAGTAAGTATCGATGTTAAAAATACGGGTAATTATGACGGAGACGAAGTAGTGCAATTGTACATTAATGATATTTATAGTACTGTAACTACACCAAGAAAAACATTAAAAGGTTTCAAACGTGTTTTTATTAAAAAAGGAGAAACCCAACATCTAGAATTTACATTGACTGCTGATGAAATAGCATTATGGAATCGTGAGATGAAAAGAGTAGTAGAACCAGGTGATTTTGAAGTGATGGTTGGAGGGAATTCAACAGATTTATTAAAAACAAAATTTACGGTGGTAAAATAATATTCAAATGAAAAATTTAAGAAAATATTACCCCTTGTTTTTTATAGTATTTCTAGCCAGTTTTACTAAAAGCAATGCTTTAAAAGTTAAATCTCCAAACAAACATATAGAAGTTAGTATTGAAGTAAATGTTGACGCTGTTCAATATTCTGTAAAGTTTAAAAACAAACCATTTATCAAAGCTTCAAAATTGGGTTTTGAATTTAAAGAAGCGCAATCATTAGATAAAAATTTAGAAATTATTGGTTTTGAAAACAGTCATTCTAATACTACTTGGATGCAGGTTTGGGGAGAAAACCAAAAAATTGTTGATGATTACAATAAACTGATAGTTCATTTGCAAGAGAAAGAAGGCTTGAAAAGAAAGATGAATATTATTTTCAAAGTCTATAATGATGGAGTAGGATTTAGGTATGAAATTCCAGAACAAAAAGGAGTTGATAGCATCAATATAACCAAAGAGTTAACTCAGTTTAATTTTATAAAAAATCATACTGCTTGGTACAATCCAGCCAATTTTGATTCTTATGAAATGTTATATAAAAAAGCTTTGGTGTCTGACGTTCCTTCTGCTAATACGCCTATAACATTCGAAACAACGGATGGTTTTTTTGCCAGTATTCACGAAGCAAATTTGACCAATTATGCCGATATGACTTTGTTGAAATCTAAAACGGATCCACTTTCATTCGAATGTAATTTAGTGCCATGGCCAGATGGAGTAAAGGTGAAAACGACTGCACCGATGGAAACACCTTGGAGAACGATTTTAATTACTGATACAGCAGCCGATTTAGTAGCATCAAATACCATTTTGAATTTAAATGAACCTAATAAAATAGAAGATACCTCTTGGATTGAACCTATGAAATACATAGGTATTTGGTGGGGAATGCATATTGGGACTCAAACTTGGTCTATGGGACCACGTCATGGTGCGAACACAATAGATACCAAAAGATATATTGATTTTGCAAAAAAACATAACATTCAAGGTGTATTAACGGAAGGTTGGAATACCGGATGGGAAAATTGGGGTAAAAAAGGAGCTTTTGATTTTGTAACACCCTACGCCGATTTTGATTTGAATGGAATTGCAGCTTATGCAAAAGAAAACAATGTTAGTTATATAGGTCATGTAGAAACTGGAGGCGATGCACAGGCATTTCAAGATAATTTTGACAAGGTATTTTCTATGTTTCATAACATAGGAGTCAAAACCGTGAAAACAGGTTATGCAGGTGGAATACAAACACCCGGTCAATTTCATCACGGACAATTTATGGTTAATCATTATGATGCCGTAGTAAAAGTTGCAGCCAAATACCATATTATGATTGATGCTCATGAACCTATAAAAGCGACAGGTCTCCGAAGAACATATCCAAATTTTATGACTAGAGAAGGGGCAAGAGGAATGGAGTGGAACGGTTGGAGTTCTGGTAATCCTCCGGAGCATCATACTATCATACCATTTACTAGAGGCTTGGGCGGTCCTTTTGATTATACTCCAGGGATATTTGATATTTTATATAAAAATGCCAAAAATAGAGTAAAATGGAATGATCTTGATGATGGAACTTCGAGAGTAAATACAACTTTGGCAAAACAATTGGCTTTATTTGTTGTGTTGTACAGTCCGTTGCAAATGGCTTCAGATTTGATTGAAAATTACGAGGACCAACCAGCATTTAAATTTTTTGAAGATTTTGGTACTGATTGGGAAACATCAAAAATCTTAAACGGAAAAATTGGGGATTATATTACAATTGTTAGAAAAGATAAGTTTAGTGACAATTGGTTTTTAGGTAGTATTTCCGATGAAAATACCAGAGATTTAAAAGTTTCCTTATCATTTTTAGAAAAAGGAAAAAAATACCGTGCTGAAATTTATGCAGACGGACCCAATGCAGATTGGAAAACAAATCCACAAGAGATTTCAATTACTCAAAAAGATGTAGATGTAAAAAGCATACTAGATATTAATCTGGCTGCTGGTGGTGGTCAAGCCATCCGATTTACACCAATAAAATAGTTTTTGATAATTGATTAATTTCAGTTTGAAATAAAGAGCTGTTTGGGGATCCTAAAGATGATTATTGGTTATCAAAAAAGGTTCCCAAATTGTTTTATGAATTAAAATAGAACAGACAAATTTTTAATATACAATATGAAAATGATAAAAACCCCTAAAAAAATGAAATTAGTTTCACTACGAAAAATCACGTTAGTAAAATGCATTATGATTCTTTTAGTTATAAATTTTCATAATGTAAATGCACAAACAGGCAGTGTTAACGAACCTGTACGCTATATTGGAGGTACACATATTGATCCATTTACCCATGAAGCTGGTTTACAATATGCAATTGGAGTAGAAAATATACAAACATTACGTGCAAATCGTACCCATCCTGAATTAAGTGATGGCTATGGCTGGACATACAATCATGCATCTAATCTGGCTTATTGGAATGGTCAATTTTATCAACAATACATCAGTGGAGAAAAGGATGAACACCGAGCACCGGTTCATACCATGTTGATTACTTCAAAGGATGGGAAAAAATGGAGTTTTCCTAAAGAAATTTTCCCTCCTTACAAAGCACCACAAGGCGTAAAAATTCCTGAAGGTTCAACTGGATATATGATGCACCAACGTATGGGGTTTTATGTGGCACCCAATGGTCGCTTGCTTACTTTAGCTTTTTATGGACATACCGAAAATCCATTTAAAGAAAATGGTATCGGGCGCGTGGTTCGTGAAATCTATAAAGATGGAAGCATGAGCCCAATCTATTTTATTCGATACGACAGCCAAACCAATTGGAATGGATCTAATACTTCCTATCCATTCTATAAAAAATCAAAAGACAAAGGATTTCTTGCCGCTTGTGATGCTCTTTTGGATAATAAATTAATGACCTTACAATGGTTTGAAGAAGATAAGGGAGTGGATAGTTTTTATTCTTTTAACAAGGGCGAACAGGCTTTTAACTGGTATAAGCGAAAAGACGGTAAGATTGTTGGACTTTGGAAAAAATCTTTTTCAGCACTTTCTGATGATGGTGGTAAAACCTTTTCAGATCCTGTAAAAGCAAATACTTTGGTAATGTCTGGCGGTAAAATGTGGGGACAACAAACGGATGATGGGAGATATGCAATTTCGTATAATCCAATTGACCAAACACAATATCGTTTTCCATTATCAATTGTTACTAGTGATGATGGAATTATTTATGATAATCTACTTCTTGTACAAGCCGAAGTTCCAGTACGACGATTCTACGGTATATGGAAGGATTTTGGTCCTTGTTATATGCGAGGAATTAGTCCGGGAAATGGAAACCCTCCAGGTACTGATATGTGGATGACCTACAGCATGAATAAGGAAGACATATGGATATCACGAATTCCAACACCTATTAAATACAAAGTAAATGTAGATGTTACCGATGATTTTGAAAAAATGGATGTTAATGGCTCCATAATCGATTGGAATATTCATTCTCCAATGTGGGCAAAAGCAAGTTTGATAAAAGAAAACAATGGCAATTACATCTTGCAAATGAATGATGAGGATCCTTATGATTATTGCCGTGCAATACGTGTATTTCAGGAAGGGAAAACAGTTACAGCAAGTTTCAAGGTAAAAGTTGTTGCTACAGATACGACTCAATTTGATATTGATATTGCGGATAAGTTTGGTAACAGACCAATACAAATCTCATTCGATACTGACGGTTATATCAAAGCGGCAGCTGGAGTAGCAATGAAACCATTGATCAAGTTTGATGTAGATAAATGGTATTCGTTTAAAGTTGAATATGATACTAATGGAATTGGGAAGTATTCGATTTTTATTGATGGTAAAAAAATTGATGAAAACCTTAATGCAGTAGTGGCTGTAAAATCAGTGGAAAGAATTTCATTTAGAACGGGTACTTATACTAATATGCCTAATAGACAGACGCCAAACGAGGTAGATTATCCTCCATTAAAAGGATCGGATGAAAAGCAAAAGTTATCCACTTATTATATTGATGATGTTTTTATTTCATCCAAAAATAAGGAGTAATAATGATGAAAATAAGTAAGTAGTTTTTCGAATTAATTGTAAAAGTTATTTTTTGTTAGAAAACGAATCCACAAGATATTTCAATTATTCAAAAAGATGTAGATTCAAAAAGTATTTTAAATATTAAGCTGGCTGCTGGTAGTAGTAAAGCCATTCGTTTTAGACCAATTCAATAGTAGTTCATGAAAAAAATAATATGGTTAGTCGTAGCATTTATAGTTTTACCTAATGCTATATTTAGACAAAATTATAAATTTTTTACCTATAATATTCGATATGATAACACAGGAGATGGAGAAAATCAATGATCAAAAAGAAAAGACTTTTTGTGTAGTCAAATCACATTTTATAATCCCGATGTTTTTGGTATTCAAGTAGGATAGCATCATCAAGTTGCATACATTGAAAGTACGTTTGTAGATTATAAATATGCGGGTGTAGGCCGAGATGATGGTTTGAAAAAAGGAGAGTTTAGTGCTGTTTTTTATAATATAAAAAAATTAAATCTAGTAAAACAAAGGACTTTTTGGTTGTCTGAAACACCTGATAAAGTTTCTGTTGGTTGGGACGCCGCAATGGAGCGTATTTGTACTTATGTTTTATTAGAAGATAAGAAAACAAAACAAAAATTTTGGGTATTCAATACTCATTTTGATCATATAGGTAATGAAGCGAGAATTCAAAGCACTAAATTGATTGTGGATAAAATTAAGCAATTCAATACAGTGAATTTGCCTGTGATTGAAATGGGTGATTTTAATTTTGAGCCAGAAAGTAAACCCATTCAATATCTTTCATCCGTTTTTAATGATTCTAAAATGGTAAGTATTACTAAGCCTTTTGGACCTTCAGGAACTTTTAATGCATGTAAGCATAACGAAGCTGTAAAAGAACGTATTGATTATATTTTTGCTAGCAAACAAAATATAAAAGTTCAAAAGTTTGCAATTTTAAGTGACTCTAAAGATTGCAAATATCCATCAGATCATTTACCTGTTTTTGTTGAAATTGAAATTCATTAATAGGAGGAGTAAATATTCATGATAAATTTCTACATAAAGAAGATTGTTGATTTAGCAATGGTAATTCATTGTAAAGCTTTTTAAGAAATAACGCAAAAAAATAATGAATCTGAATATATTTTTAGTCGAAAAAGAACTTCAGTAATTGATTAATCTATTTTTTAGTAGGACAACAACATAAAACTAATGGACTTAGATACTCGATGTATTGACCTTTGTAAATTGTCGCTAAATTTTTTGAGGTTTTGACCTAATTCTTACCATTAGATACTTTATCATTTTAATAAGTATTTAGCTTTGCGTTAATAGGGTTTAGTCAATTTTTGATTATAAATATGAACGTATTTTTCATTTGCTAGTATTTTGTTTTTTAACATTAAAATTATTTTTTTTGCTTTTTTTAATTGTAATTAATTGTAATTAATTGTAATTATTTAGTTTTTTTGGTTTATTTCATTAATTATTTCTGTTAAAATTTCATATAAAAAGATCTCCAAAAACACCTGCATATGTTCTGTGATTTGGTTTGTTTGTCGAAAAATTTGTTAAAAATAACCCAACACCTTTTAAAAATTGTTATTGGTCGAAATTATGATTAAAGTAATGCATTGGATCCTTACTTTTAACTTATGATTAACTTATGATTAACTTAAAAAACATTCTATTAACTTAAAAATTAAATTTATGATTCAAAACGTGCTAAAAGTACTGTTTGTGTTTTGCTTGTTCAGTTTTCACGGTGTTCAAGCTCAAACAACAGTATCGGGAACAATAACAGATGTCAATAGTAGTTTTCCGCTACCTGGGGCAAATGTTAATGTTAAAGGAACAGCAAATGGTGTGTCCTCAGATCTGAATGGGAAATACAGTATTAAAATACCTAATAAGTCAGCAATATTAGTGTTTACTTATTTAGGTTATGTTGTAAAAGAAGTTGCCGTTTCTGGTTCAACAACTGTAAATGTAGCCTTAGTAGAAAATGCAAATCAGTTAGGTGAAGTCGTTGTAACGGCTTTGGGTATTTCTAAAGATCAAAGAAAATTAGGGTATGCTGTAACGACTGTAGGTGGTGATAACCTAGACAAAGCTAGAGAAACGAACGTAGCCAATGGTTTAGCAGGTCGTGTTTCAGGTCTTGTAGTTAGAGGGACCAATAGTGGTGCTGGTGGAACTTCAAAAGTGCTTTTGAGAGGGATATCAGGAATTACTAGTGGAGGTTCTCCTTTATTTGTAATTGATGGTATTCCAATTGATAATACTCAAAGAGGTTCTGCTGGAGAATGGGGTGGAGCGGATCAAGGAGATGGTATTGGTAATATCAATCCTGATGATATTGATAAAATGACTGTTCTTAAAGGGCAATCAGCTTCTGCACTTTATGGATCTAGAGCTGTAAATGGAGTTATTATCATAACTACTAAAAAAGGTAAAAAGGGTGGCGATTACTCTATTACATATAATTCAAATTTTATGGCCGATGCACCAGTTGATTATACTGATTTTCAAGATCAATATGGTCAAGGTACAGGGGGATCAAAACCTTTGACCGCTGGAGCGGCATTAGCTTCAAACAGAAATTCTTGGGGAGGTAGATTAGATGGTAGTTCAGTAATTGGTTTTGATGGTAAACAATATACGTATAGTAAAGCTAAAGAAAGTTATATTGATTTTTATAGAACTGGAACAAACCTTACAAATAGCCTTTCAGTTTCTAAAGGAATGGGTGATGGTGCTTTTCGTTTGTCAGTATCTAATTTAGATTCGAAATCTATTGTGCCAAATAGTGGTCTTAAACGTACTACAATCAATTTAAGTGCGGATCAAAATATTACAAGTAAGTTAAATGTAGCTGCTTCTGTTAATTATACAGATGAAAGTTCAAAAAACAGACCTTTTTTAAGTGATGGTCCTAAAAATCCAAATAACTTTTTATTCTTAGCTCCTAACGTAGATCATAATATTTTTGCTCCAGGTTATGACCCTGTTACGGGTAATGAACTAGTTTTTAGTGATGATAATTACGCTACAAATCCTTATTTTATAGTGAATCAAGGTGTTGAAGATCCTACAAGAAAAAGAACCATTTCTGTATTATCGACTAAATATAGCTTTACAGATAATATCTATGCAATGGTAAGATTAGGAAATGATGTTTCTAATGATACTGAATTTAGTGTTAATCCATGGGGATTAGATTATACTACTAATAAAAAAGGAAGTTTAGATAGTAAAGGGCAATCTACTCGTTCAGAGTTAAATTTGGATGGACTTTTTGGTGCTAAATTTAAAATAACGGAAGATTTTTCAGTAGATGCGTTAGCAGGTGCTAATATTAGACAAAATAAATATGAAAGAATTAAAATAGGAGGAGGTCCATTTGTTTTACCTTATTTATATACGCCAAACAATGTAGTTAATATTAATAGAGAATATAACTATACTGGTAGTGAAAGTCACTCTGCATTTTATTCTTTTGATTTAGGATATAAAAAATATTTAACATTATCTACAACAGGACGTTACGATGTTTATTCTTCATTGTCTTCCGCTGCTTCAACAGAAAATGGAGTATTTACTCCTTCAGTTTCAGGAGCATTTGTTTTTAACGATTTATTACATATTGATGCATTAAATTTCGGTAAATTAAGATTATCATATGCAGTAACAAGTGGTGAAGCAACTCCTTACGCTAATTCTTTGTATTTCAATTCAGGGAATTCATTAGTGAATAATGGAGTAAGTTATGCAACGGGTTCTATTCCATCTACGCTTCCTACTCTTTTAAAACCATTTACAGTAGACGAGGTAGAAGTAGGTTTGGAACTTAGATTTTTCAAAAGTAGGTTAACATTTGATGCTTCTTACTACAAGAAAACATCTCATGATGAGATTTTGAATGCAGAGTATAGTAGGTCTACTGGATTTGCTACAGGTGTAGTTGCAAGTGCTTCTATAGAAAATAAAGGGCTAGAAATTGCTGTAACTGGTGTACCAGTAAAAACAGATAATTTTACTTGGACAACTAGTTTAAATACAACAAATTTTAAAAATAAAGTATTAGCTACTAATGCGGATGCCACTCCAATCGTTTTAGGAAGTAACCGTGGAACCCTAGGAAATGCTGTCACAGCTTATGTTGTAGGCGCTGCTGGGCCACAAATCAGAGCATATGATTATGCATACAATGCAGACGGAAGTATTCAAGTTGATGCTGCTGGATTACCAGTAAGAGGTGAGTTTAAAAATTTCGGTTCCGTTTTACCAACATTTTATGGTGGATGGAATAATGAATTCAAATACAAAAACTTTAATCTGGCATTCTTAATTGATTTCAACTATGGTAATAAAGTAATTTCTGCAACTGAATACTATTCTCGTATAAGAGGATTGAACCAAGCTACATTAGTTGGGAGAGAAACAGGAGTTACAAATAGTGGAATTACTGCTTCAGCGGAAGATTTCTATCAAGCAGAAGCTCGTAACATTACAAGTACAAGTGTTGTGAGTGGAGATTTCATCAAATTGAGACAATTATCATTTGGATATGCTTTCCCAAAAAGTGTAATGGGTAAAATCTCATTCTTAGAAGGAATTGATATTTCATTTGTAGCTAGAAACCTTGCCATCCTAATGCGTAAAGCGGATAATATTGATCCAGAAAGTAGTTTTGGTTCTAACGTTAAATATTATGGAATTGAAGGGACTAGTTTACCTTCAACAAGGTCTTTTGGTCTAAATGTTAACTTTAAAATAAAATAATTATGACTAAATATATTAAAATATTATTCGTGGTCGTTAGTGGTTTGCTAATTTCATGCGATAGTGATTTCGAACAAATTAATACAGATCCAACTAAAGCGGGTTCAGAAATATTTGATCCAAATCTACTTTTACCAAGAGCTCTTTATGATTATGGACAAAGAACTGTTGGTTACGAAGGTCCAATCTTATTTCAAAGTATGTGGGCTCAACTTTTGGCATCACCTTCAACAGGAGGAGCTAATTATTATGATGGTGGTGATAAATATGTGACCACTAGTGGTACTTCTGATTATGATCAAAGAATTTGGAATGGCGTTTACACTGCGGCTTCAACAGCAAATCAAATGTCCATATTAGCAACTCAAAAAAACATGCCAAATTTAGCTGCTATTGGAAAAATCGTAAAGATAATGGCTATTTCTTATATCTCAGATGTATACGGTGACGTTCCTTATTCAGAAGCTTTAATGTTAGATCAAGGTGTTTCTCAACCAAAATACGACAAGCAACAAGATTTATATCCTCAAATGTTAGCTGATTTAGATGCTGCAATTATGACTTTGGATGTTTCTAAAGACAAACCAACAAGTGATATTTATTATAGTGGTGATGTAGCGAAATGGCGTTCTTTTGGGTATTCATTGATGTTGAAAATGGCAATGCGATTAACTGCTGCCGATGCTGCAACTGCTAAAACATATGCTGAAAAAGCGGCTGCAGGGGGTGTTTTTGCTTCTGTCGCTGATGAAGCTATTTCTCCTACTGATGATGCTGATGGTTTTGATAATGGTAATGGTGCTTCATTCACTGTATCTGCGGATGTTTATGAAGTTCGCTGGTCAAAAACATTGATTGATTATTTGAAATCAAACAATGACTTGCGTCTTCCTGTTGTAGCCGAAGTTCCAGCTGCGGGACTTACTGCAAATTATTTATATACAGGAGGAAACACAAGTACAACTGCTCAAATAGGTTTTCCTAATGGATATGATACTAAAGGAGGATCTAGAGATGTAAGTTTAGAGCCGAATTATCCTGGTGCTTCAGGTTCAGGTTCTGATGCTGCTGCAATTGGTAATTATTCTAGACCTACTCCTATGTATAGGAATAGAACTACTCCAGTTTTTATTCTTACTTACGCACAAGTACAACTATTAATGGCTGAGGCTGCTGTAAGAGGTTATTCTGTTTCTGGAACAGCTTCTCAATACTTCAATAATGGATTAGTTGGAGCAATGGTAACTTTGAATAAATTTGGTGGAACTCAAATTACAAATGCAGATGCTGTATTTTATGCTGCGGCACACCCTTTGAACATAACTTCAACTGCTGCTTCTTTAAAAATGATTAATGAGCAAATCTGGGCTACAGCTGGTTTAACTGGTAACTGGGTTGAAGCTTGGAATAACTGGAAAAGATCTGATTTTCCTGTTCTTACTCCAGTAAATTACCCTGGAAACTTTAGTTCAGGACAAATTCCTAGAAGGCAAATTTATCCTTCAACAGAAGGAAGTAATAATACTGCCAGTTATACTCAAGCTGTTTCTAACATGGGTGGAGACACTTGGATTACAAAAATGTGGTGGGATAAATAATATTTTGTTTCAGAAAAGTAATTCTGTTAAAAGGAGAGGAAACTCTCCTTTTAACTTTTTAACTAGTTTACTTGCGTATAAAAAAACTGCTTTTCTATTTAATTTTTTAGAAATTTAGGGGTAATAATTTTTTGTCAATTAATTTTTATTTTAAAAAATATGTTGTTAGAAATCTGTACATCGTCACATCAATCAGCTATAAATGCACAAAATGGCGGAGCACATCGCATTGAATTATGTTCTGAATTAGCTGTTGGAGGCATAACACCTTCATATGGTTTACTTAAAAATGTTTTAGAGAAAGTTACTATTCCAGTTCATGTATTAATCCGACCAAGAAGTGGTAATTTCAACTATTCTGAAGATGAATTTAATTGCATGAAAGCGGATATTAAAATATGTAAAGAATTAGGTTGTAAAGGTATTGTTTCAGGTGTTTTACACGCTAATAATACAATTGATAATAAAAGAACTCAAGAATTAATTGAATTGTCAAAGCCTTTAGAATTTACCTTTCATAGGGCTTTTGATCAGGTTGAAAATTCTCACAAAGCATTACAAGCACTAATTGATATAGGAGTTACAAGGGTTTTAACGTCAGGAGGTAATAATACAGCTGAAAAAGGTATAGAATATCTTAAAAGTTTAAACGAAATAGCAAATGATAAACTTATAATACTGCCTGCAGGTGGAATTAATATCGAAAATGCGCGCTTATTTAAAACAGCAGGTTTTAAAGAAATTCATTGTTCAGCTACATCAATTATTAATAGAATTGAGGTTGTAAAAATCCCAATGAATAATAGTATTTTTTTTGATGAACACATAATTATTCAGTCTGATTACAATAAAATTAAATCTATTTTAGAAAGTATAAATTAGATAATTAAAGTTAAAACGAAAGAATAAGAATTTCAGAGATAAGATTTAGAGTCAAATCGTATTATAAATGGTTTGAACATTATAATATAAAATTAAATTTTTAAAATAAGATATATGTCAGCTAGTACTTTATCATCAACTCAGGAAAAAAACACCACATTAATTCCAATTATGATAATTGGGGGATTATTTTTTATTTTTGGATTTGTTACATGGATTAATGGCGCATTAATTCCATTTATGAAAACCATAAACGAATTAACTTCGGCGCAATCTCTATTGGTCGCCTCAGCATCTTATATTTCTTTTGTCATTATGGCTTTACCTGCTTCTTATATTTTATCAAAGGTTGGTTATAAAAAAGGAATGTCATTAGGTTTGTTTATAATGGGATTTGGCGCTTTAGTTTTTATACCAGCAGCCGAAGCAAGAACATATTGGATGTTTTTATCAGGTATTTTTATTCAAGGAGCCGGAATGACTTTATTACAAACGGCATCAAATCCATACATAACTATTTTAGGACCTATTGAAAGTGCCGCTAAACGCATTTCAATAATGGGAATTGCTAATAAAGTAGCAGGAGCTTTAGGTTCTCTTGTTTTTGGAGCCATTTTATTATCTGGTATTGATGAGGTTAAAGAGAAATTAAATGTAGTAGATGCTAGCGAAAAGGCACAATTACTAGATACAATGGCCGATAGTGTGGTTATTCCTTATTTAGTAATGGCAATTGTTTTATTTGTGTTAGGTGTTTTGATAAGAAAGGCTCCCTTACCTGATGTGGAAGCGGAACCAATAAAAAAAGTAAATGATGGAGAAACCACACAAACAAGTATTTTTCAGTTTCCTCACTTATGGTTAGGGGTATTAACACTTTTCATGTATGTTGGTGTTGAAGTTATTGCTGGTGATACAATTATTGCGTATGGTATTTCTTTAGGATTTCCTGTCGCTGATGCTAAATTTTTCACCACTTTTACCTTAATGGCTATGGTAGCAACTTATACATTGGGTGTTTTTTTAATTCCAAAATACATTACTCAAGCTTTAGCATTAAGAATAAGTGCCATTTTAGGCATTGTTCTTTCCTTTTGCATTGTGTTTTCTTCTGGATTTGTTTCCATTTTATTTGTTGCCGCATTAGGAATTGCAAATGCTTTAATATGGCCAGCAATATGGCCTTTAACATTAAGTGGATTAGGAAAATTTACAAAAACAGCTTCGGCATTGTTAATTATGGCAATTTCTGGAGGAGCTATAATTCCACCTTTATATGGTAAGTTGGTAGATTCTAATAAAGCCCAATTTATTGCACAAGGAATGAATGAGGCTTTAGCTACGGCTACGGCATCTACTAAGGGATATTGGATTTTATTGCCTTGTTATATTATAATTTTATATTATGCCATAGCAGGTCATAAGGTAGGTTTAAAGAATAAGTAACCAATTGAAATTACATAGCGCGCTGTAAATTGATTGAATTTATTTTAAGTTTAGTTTTTGTAATTTTATGATTTTGGTCAATACATCATTTATTTTAATATAAAAAATATGAAAAAAGTTTGGTTTTTTATAGGCACAAGTTTATTGGTTTTATCACCTGTTTTTTCACAGCAGACAAAGTTATTTTCTTTGTTAGCTTCAAATGATACAGGGATTACTTTTAATAATCTACTTCCAGAATCTCCGCAACTTAATATTATTACCTATGAATATTTTTATAATGGAGGCGGAGTTGCATCGGGTGATTTCAATAACGATGGATTGATTGATTTGTATTTTACTTCTAATCTTCAACCTAATAAATTATACATTAACCAAGGGAATTTAAAGTTTAACGATGTTACAAAAAAAGCAGGCGTTACAGGACGAAGAGGTTGGAAAACTGGAGTTAGTGTAGCCGATGTAAATGGAGATGGCTGGTTGGATATTTATGTTAGTTACTCAGGTGATGTGGAACCCGAAAAGAGAAGAAATCAATTGTTTATCAATAACGGACCTTCAGCTAATGGTGAAATTACATTCAAAGACAAAGCAGTAGAGATGGGTGTTGCTGATGAGGGACATTCTACACAGGCTGCTTTTTTTGATTATGATAATGATGGTGATTTAGATCTTTATGTTTTGAATCATAATATTAAACAACTTCGTAATTTTGACGCTTCTTTTGTAAAAAAAATGATTGATCCTGATGCGGGTGACCGTTTGTATCGCAATGATAACAATCATTTTACAGATGTTACTGCTCAGGCCAATATTCTTTCAAATCCCATTGGATATGGTTTGTCAGTAATTGTGAGCGATATCAATAATGACGGCTGGGCTGATTTGTATGTTTCTAATGATTATGTAGAAGAAGATTATTTATACATCAATAATGGAGATGGCACTTTTACGGATCATTTAAAAGATGAAATAGGACACATATCTAACTTTTCAATGGGAGCTGATATAGCCGATATTAATAATGATGGTTGGCCAGATATTTACACTTTAGACATGCTTCCTGCCGATAATAAAAGACAAAAATTATTATATGCTCCAGACAATTATGAACTCTATAAAAACACATTACAAAATGGATTTTACCATCAGTTAATGCGTAATATGTTACAAGTAAATAATGGAAATAACACCTTTAGCGAGACGGGACAGTTAAGTGGGATCTCGAATACAGATTGGAGCTGGTCTGCTCTATTTGCTGATTTTAACAATGATGGGAACAAAGATTTATTTGTCTCCAATGGTTACGCAAAAGACATGATTAATAGAGATTTTGTTAAGTTTTATGCTAATGAACGATTGAAACACCTTAAAGGTGAAACCGAAGACAATATGTTTCAAATGTTGAAAGGAGTTCCCTCAACACCGCTTCATAATTATGTTTTTGAAAATAAAGGAAATCTTCAATTTAAAGATGTGTCAATGGAATGGGGACTCGAAGATGAAAACTTTTCTCATGGTGCGGTTTATACTGACCTTGATAACGATGGTGATCTTGATTTAGTTGTTAATCGAATGAATGATGTTGCAGCGGTTTATAGAAATAATGCAGTTGAGATGGGAAATGCAGGGCATTATGTGAATATTGGTTTACAAATGCTTGGACAAAATAGAAATGCTTTGGGTACTAAGGTCAAAGTATTCACCCCCAAAGGAACTATAACTCAAGAAAATTATCCCGTGCATGGATTTCAAAGTTCAATGCAACAACCGATGCATTTAGGGATTCCATCTGCTACAATTGATTCTATTTCAATTTATTGGCCTGATGGAAAAATACAGACGATAAATAAGGATATTACAGCAAATAAATCCTTTGTCGTAAAATATGAGGATACCAATACGGCTATAAATACGGCTCAGGAAATTAAAAAAACAGTTTTTACTTCAGTAAGCAATACTATTCCTTTTAGTCATTTAGAGCAAGAAACCAATGATTTTAAAGTACAACCTTTAATGCCAAATATGCTGTCCTATAGTGGCCCTCGTATAACAAAAGGGGATATTAATAAGGATGATTTAGAAGATATTTTTATTGGAGGGGCAAAAGGGCAGGCAGGTCAATTAGTATTGCAACAACCCAACGGGGAATTTATGGCTTACAATCAAAAAGATTTTGATACTGATCGTGCTTCTGAAGATGTAGATGCTTTATTTTTTGATGCTGATAACGATGGTGATTTAGATCTATATGTGTTAAGTGGAGGATATGCTTTTAGTGAAAAAGACCCTGCATTACAAGATCGATTGTACATTAATACAAATGGCATTTTTGAAAGAAAAGAAAATGCATTACCTCCTGAATCAAATAGCGGTTCTTGTGTAAAGGCTGCGGACGTTGATGGAGATGGGGATTTAGACTTATTTGTTGGGAGCAGAGTAGTGCCAGGTAGATATCCTGAAGCTCCAGCAAATATGTTGTTAATAAATGACGGCAAGGGCGTTTTTACGAATCAAATTGCAGCTTTTGCTCCAGGATTAGAACATGTTGGAATGATTACTGATGCTTTGTGGGATGATATCAATAAAGACGGCAAACCAGAATTGATTGTTTGTGGGGAATGGATGAAAATTAGTTGTTTTGAAAACAAAAATGGAAAACTAGTAGACGCCACACAAAAATACTTTCCTCAATCTTTAGATGGCTGGTGGAATAGATTGGCTTTGGCTGATTTAGATGGAGATGGAGATCTTGATTTGGTTGCTGGAAATTGGGGTGACAATAGCCAAATTCATGTAAATGAAAAAGAACCTGCAACACTTTGTTATGGTGATTTTGATAAAAATGGCTCGATTGATCCATTTATTTCCTGCTATGTACAAGGAAAATCTTACCCTATGGCTAGCAGAGATGAATTTACGGATCAAATTGTTAGTTTTCGTCAGCGGTTTCCAAATTATGAATCCTATTCTGATGCTACTATTTCCGAAATTTTGTCTCCCGAGCAATTGAAGTCCGCAAAGGAATTAAAGGCCAGTACTTTTGAGACCCTTTGGTTTGAGAACAAGAATGGCGTTTTTATAAAGCACAGTTTACCTGTTCAGGCAAATTATGCACCTGTTTATGCTATTGGATTAAATGACTACAATAATGATGGAAAAATTGATATTTTATTGGGGGGTAATATTGAAAAAACAAGACTAAAAATCGGAAAAATTGATGCCAACTATGGTGTTTTATTAACAGGAGATGGCAAAGGTAATTTTACTTACGTTCCCCAGTTAAGTTCTGGTTTAAAAGTAAATGGATGTGTTAAGGATATTATTTCTCTTGACGCAAATGGTAGAAAAAGAATCATTTTTGGTGTAAACAATCAAATACCAGAGGTATACAATTATTAATAAAAAACTATGAAAAAAATCTATATCATTTTAAGCATCATTTTGGTAGGAGCTACAACTTTTTCACAAAATAAGGAGTTCTCTTCAAATGACTATGTATCTGCTTTAAAAAAAGTAACAGATGTAATGGTAAATGACGTAACCTCGCCTGTCGCGGCAGCAAGATATTATTCGTATGTTACTCTTGGTTCAAATGAAGCTACTTCAATATTTTATAATTCTAAAAATTCATTTGCACCATCAATAAATCAATTTAAGAAAATTGAAGTACCAAATGAACTTATCGCAAAAAGTAATGCTTCTTTTGCGACCGTATTTACGGTATTCAAAATGGCTGAAAAACTTTTACCATCAGGCTATTTGTTAGCAACAGAAGCCAATTCTTTAAAGGAATTAGCTATAAAAAGAGGCATTTCTAAAGAACAAGTAGAATACACCGCTAAGCTGGTAGAATTGGTTGTAAATCAAATGATGGAATATGTAAAAGCGGATGGATTTAGTAAACTAAGTAGTTATAAGAAATATACTCCTACAGAAGGAGATGGATATTGGCAACCTACAGGTCCTGGATATATGATGGCTATTGAGCCAAATTGGTTTCAAATTAGACCTTTTTACCTAGTGTCATGTGATCAATTTAAGCCAGCACCACCTGCGCCGTTTGATTTAACAAAGACTTCTTCTTTTTACATACAATTGAATGAAGTTTATAAAGTTGTAAATAAATTATCCAAAAAACAACGCGCTATTGCTAGTTTTTGGGATTGTAATCCTTTTATTTTAAATCAAATTGGGCATGTTGAATTTGGTCTAAAGAAAATTTCTCCAGGCGGACATTGGATGGGAATTACTGGAATTGCCTGTTTGAAAAAAGGAACTAGCTTGACACAAACAGCCTTCATTCATTGCAGCGTGGCAATTACTTTGTCTGATGCTTTTATAAGTTGTTGGGACGAAAAATACAGAAGCAATAGAATAAGGCCAGAAACGGCTATCAACAAATGGATTGATAAACGTTGGAAATCAGTTTTACAAACACCTCCATTTCCAGAATATACCTCAGGCCACAGTGTGATTTCGACAGCTGCCGCAACGGTGTTGACACAAGTTTTGGGAACTAATTTCTCATTTACTGATACTACTGAATTAGAGTTTGGTTTGTCCCAAAGAAAATTCAAATCATTTTTACAGGCTTCACAAGAAGCAGCTATTTCTAGATTATATGGAGGAATTCATTATAGAGATGCAATTGAAAACGGGGTTTTACAAGGAAGTCAAATTGGAAAATACATTGGGGATAAAATATTGAAATCGGATAAGATGAATGTCGATTTTATAAAATAATTTGTATAATTTTTTAATCCAAACAATAAGTAATGCATTTAAAATTAAAATACTCATTGCTTTTATTAATACTTGGGTATATGTTGTTACCTCTGTACCAAAAAATCCAACAGCGACCCATATAAAGCAGCAATATATTGCTATAGAACCGGTAACAACAAATAGTCATGCTTTTACTCTTGTGGAGTTAAAACCAAATGTGTTACTAGCTGCTTGGTTTGGAGTAAAATATGAAGGAGCTAAAGATGTAGGGATTTATGTATCAAATTATAAAGATGAAAAGTGGTCTAGTCCAAAATGTTTGATCCAAGCGCTAATTCGTGAAAAAGATACTTTGCCTTGCTAGAATCCAGTTTTGTTCAAGAGTAAAAGAAACTCTCTGTATTTGTTCTATAGAGTAGGAAAAAATCCAAGAGAATGGTTTGGAGCAATGATAACTTCTAATGACCAGGGATTAACTTGGAGCAAACCTAAATATTTACCAGAAAATATTTTAGGTCCTATTAGAAATAAACTATTGAAGCAAGTCCAGGTGTTATTTTATGTGGCAGCAGTACCGAAAGTACCATAAATAATGAATGGAGAGCACATGTTGAAAAATATGTAGAAGCCACAGGGAAATGGAGTACCATTTCAATTGAAAATAAGCAAGATTTTGAGATTATTCAGCCTACATTTTTGATTCATTCAAAAAATAAAATTCAACTGTTGTTTAGAAGTAAACGCAATAAAATAATAACTAGCTGGTCTGGTGATAAAGGGGAAAACTGGACACGTACTGATAGTATCAATGTGGTCAATTCAAACTCAGGAATTGATGCATTAACAATTTCTAAAAAGTCTTTTCTATTGGTCAATAATCCTTTGTATCAAGGAAAAGACTGGTTTAATGGTCGTAATATTTTGGATGTTGAACATTCTAAAGACGGTGTACATTGGAAAAAATTATTTGATCTTGAAAACCAAGAGAAAGGGGAATATAGCTATCCTGCCATAATTCAAACAGCTGATGGGAAAGTACATGTTTTGTATACTTATAATAGAAAGTATATCAAGCATGTTTCATTTGAATTGAATGATTATATCTTTTTTAAATTCCAAAAATTCAAAATGACTATATTTAAATGGGGTCCCTTTTTAGTATTAGAAGAAGGGATTTTTTTCCAATTCAGAAAACACCAAAATACACTAAAACCCTTGATTTACAAAGGGTTTAGTGTGTTTCGTGATATTTTGCTAAATAATGCGATTTTATTTACCGATGCAGAAATTCGCAAATATATTACCTAACAATTCATCATTGGTCACTTGGCCAGTAATTGTCCCAAAATGGTACAAAGCTTCCCGAATATCAAGTGCCATTAAATCGCTTGATAAATTTGTTTCTAGTCCGTATTTTACATTTTGTATTTCATTTAATGCTTTAAGTAAAGAGTCGTAATGTCTTGTATTAGTAACGATTGTTTCATTATTTCTTAAAGCTCCTGTATTGATAAAAGAGAGTAACTGATTTTTAAGTTCATCAACACCTATATTATTTTTAGCACTCAAGAAAATGAGTTTAATGTTTAAGGTTTCAAGTTCTAGGCGAATGGTCGTAATTTCTTGATCAGTTAGTAAATCCAGTTTATTGATAACAACGACCAATGGTTTTAAAGGAAACTGATTTTTTATTTTTTCAATTTCGATGATGTATTCTGAACTTTGAACCTTAAATTTTAAACTATCAAACAAGTATAAAACCACTTGGGCTTGTTCTATTTTTTCAAATGTTTTCTTGATTCCAATGCTTTCTACTACATCCTGAGTTTCACGAATTCCAGCTGTATCAATAAAACGGAAGCCAATGCCACCAATAACTAATTCGTCTTCGATAGTGTCACGTGTTGTTCCAGCAATTTCAGATACAATAGCGCGTTCTTCATTCAATAATGCGTTTAACAAAGTCGATTTTCCTACATTAGGTTCACCAACAATAGCCACAGGAATTCCGTTTTTGATAACGTTACCCACTGCGAAGGAATCAATAAGACGTTTCAGGACAAATTCGATTCGGTTCAATAATTCATGAAACTGCGTACGATCTGCAAATTCTACGTCTTCTTCGGCAAAGTCTAATTCTAATTCGATAAGCGAAGCAAAATTCAATAATTCCTCTCTTAATTTGGCAATTTCATTAGAGAAACCACCACGCATTTGCTGCATTGCAATTTGGTGACTAGCTTCGTTATCTGACGAAATTAAATCAGCAACGGCTTCGGCTTGTGATAAATCAAGTTTACCGTTTAGAAAGGCTCTAAGGGTGAATTCACCAGCATTGGCCATACGACATCCTTTGCGGAGCAATAACTGTATGATTTGTTGTTGTATGTAAGTCGAACCGTGACAGGAGATTTCTATGGTATTCTCTCCTGTATAAGAATTGGGCCCTTTGAAGATAGACACCAAAACCTCGTCTAAGGTTTTATTATCATCTACTATATGACCTAAATGTAATGTATGTGTTTTCTGTTTGAGTAAATCTTTGTTTTTAATGGACTTAAAAACGCTGTTACCTATAGTAATTGCTTCATTTCCGGAAATTCGGATTACCGCTATGGCTCCCGCTCCTGAAGGTGTAGCCAGTGCTACTATGGAATCGTTGTACAACATATTTTTTATTATAAGGTGCAAAGGTAGTAAATCTGTAGAAGTATTCGTTTTTTTAAAGGACAGTGCTTTTTCGAAGTTAAAATCAACTTAATTTACTGATATTTAACTATTTAATTTGTAACTTTAGTATGTAGTTTACTATAATAGCCTACCTTAAATAGTCGTAATGATGAAACACATCTTGTTTCCAACGGATTTTTCTGAAATCGCTACTCACGCTTTTGTGCATGCATTGGAATTTGCCAATGCCGTGGGAGCGGATCTTATTGTATTGCATTCCTATGAATTATTGACTTTTGACGAACAGTTTTTTCATGAAAATTATTCAATGATTTATGATTCGATTGAATTTTCAGAACTGGATCGATTTAAAGAGGAAGTACCTAAAATGCATAAATTGGCGCAAGCCCTTGCTTTGGATCAAATAAAAATGACACATCGATTAATGGAAGGCAACTTGGTTAGCAATATTAAAAAAGCAGTCAAAGAAGATAAAATTGACTTTGTGGTAATGGGAACTTCTGGAATGACTGGCTGGGATGCTTTTTTTGTCGGTTCAAATTCGGGTTCTGTAATTATTGGAGTTGAAGTTCCTATGTTGTGTGTGCCTTTGTCAGCAAAATACCGTCCCATTAAAAACATTGGTTTTACCACACGATTTAGGCCTAAAGATAAAAAGCCATTACAAGCTGTATTAGAAATTGCTAAGAAACTAAATGCTAAAGTAAAATGCCTATATGTAAAAACCAATACTTCGGATGTTTCTTTTGAAACGATTGATTTATGGAAAAAAGAATACCGTAAAGAACCGATCTCTTTTTATATTGTGCTTAGTGATGCCATAAAAGAAACAGTCATTGATTTTGTTTCGACAAAAAATATTGATGTGCTGACTATGTTAACTTATAAAAGAGGTTTTTTTGAAGGGTTGTTTGTTCCGAGTTATGGTAAAAAAGAAGAACAGGAATTAGACATTCCTATTTTAGCAATTCACAGTGATTAGAATTATAGAGTTGTATTTTGTATTTTTTTAAAATAAGGAATAATAAAATAAACTACTGATAATTATCATATTAATACCGTAACTTTAAGTATAACTTTGAATAACGAATTACAATTAACGCTATATAACATGAAACGTATCCTCTTCCCGACCGATTTTTCTGAAACAGCAACAAATGCCTTTATTCATGCTTTAGAATTTGCGAAAATTGTTCAAGGTGAGCTCATTTTGTTGCATACATTTGAATTGCCTGTATTTGACAATCAGTTTTTTCCAGAGAATTATATGATAATTTATGAATCATTGCAATTATCACAGTTCGATATGTTTAAAGACGAAATACCCAAATTAAGAGCGATAGCCGAAGAACATCATTTAGATAAAATAAAAATGACACATCGATTGATGGATGGTGATTTAATCTATAACATAAAAAAATCAATTAAGGACGATAAAATTGATTATGTAGTAATGGGAACGGAAGGTGCTTCGGGTTGGTCAGCATTTTTTTCAGGTACAAATACTGGAAATGTGCTAACTGATATTAATGTTCCTTTACTAAGTATTCCGATTGATGCCAAATTCAAACCAATAAAAACGATTGGTTTTACTACTCGATTTAGACCTAAAGATAAAAAAGCATTAAAAAAAATACTTTCGGTTGCTAAAATGGCTGATGCTGAAGTAAAATGCCTTTATGTGAAAACAGGAAATTCTGATGTTACTAGGGACACAGTAAAAAAATGGGAAAAAGACTTTGAAGATGAGCCTATCGAGTTTTTTGTTATTACCAGTGATGAAGTGAAAGAAACGATATTGGACTTTATTTTATATAAAGAAATTGATCTTTTAACAATGTTAACTTATAAAAGAAGCTTTTTTGAAGGATTATTTCATCCTAGTTTGACTAAGAAATTTGCTAATAATTTTGATGTTCCAATCCTTGCCATTCCTATTGAGGAGTAATTTAAAATGCACATAATTCATTGTCGTTAGAACCTATTTACTAATGAAATGGAGCAAAATATTTTTTGAGTAAGAAACAGCAGCTGAAACCGTATTGGTTTTGGTTGCTTTTCTTTTTTTAGATGGAATGCCTCTTATTTTCTTAATTTAACTAACCGTTGCGATAGGTATTCCTATCGGGAATCTTATATTTGTCTTTCATTAATACGTCAGATGAAAATATATAAATCAAAGGTTAAAAGTGTTACGGAAGAATTAAAGACAATCAATAAAAAATACAATAGTATCAGTTTTTTTAGATTAGTCAGTATTGTGCTGTTTTTGGGTTCTCTTTATTTTTATATGCAAAATAGTACTATTCTCTTTATAGGATTGGCGGCAGTATTTTTTATCGCTTTTATTATATTAATGCGTTTCCATTCGAAATTACTTTTTGAACGAAAAAAGAGCGAGGCGCTTTTAAAAATCAATCAAGAAGAGATTTCTTATTTGGAAAGCAAAGCGCTTCCTTTTGAAAACGGACAAGAATTTAATGATTTTCATCATCCTTATGCGTATGATTTAGATATTTTTGGAGAACATTCTCTATTTCAAAATTTAAATAGAACGGCTACTTTTATCGGAAAGAAAACATTGGCACAGCAGTTACTTACTTTGTCAACTAATGAAACAATTCTAGACAATCAAGAAGCAACTAATGAGTTATCTGAAAAGTTAGATTGGCGTCAGGATTTTTTGGCTTTGGCCAAAATGAGTCTGGATACTAAATCAAGTTATGAAGCACTACTACAATGGAGCAAATTCCCAATAACCCCTTTACCTAAATGGGCTAGTATAGTATCATATGTCACTCCAGTATTATTTTTAGGAACTTTGATTGCTTATGTAGTAACTTCTAAAGTTATTTTACTAAGCTTCTTGACCTATATCTTTCTTGTTAATTTAGCGATTTTAGGTAATTTTTTCAAACGAATCCAAATAGAAATTGCCAATGCTGAGGATATTGATAAAGTCATTAGCCAATATAGTTTATTGCTTAAAAAAATAGAAGAAGAATCATTTCAGTCAAAAAAATTAACGCAATTACAAAAAAGACTAAAGTTTAAGGCTGAAAATGCAAGTCATCATCTTAAAGTTTTGTCTGAATTGTTTTCTAATATGGATACTGTTGGGAATTTGTTGGCAGCATCATTGTTCAACGGAACTTTTCTATTTAATCTTCATGTATTAAAAAAATTATTGAGTTGGAAAGAAGAGCATGCAGCTATTCTAGAGGAATGGTTGGAAGTGATCGGAGAATTTGAAATGTTGTGTAGCTTGGGTAATTTCTCCTATAATAATCCCGATTTTGTATTTCCAAATTTGAATTCTGAGTTCAAAATAGTGTTTTCAAATTTAAGTCATCCTTTGCTAAATGAAAAAACGAGAGTAGGGAATGGGGTACGTTTTCAGCCTGAATCCTTTATGATATTGACAGGCTCTAACATGTCTGGTAAAAGTACCTTTCTACGAAGTCTAGGTGTTAATATGGTGTTATCAGGAATGGGATCAGTGGTTTGCGCCAGCGAAGCTACAGTGCATCCTTTGCCTATATTAGTTTCCATGCGATTGTCGGACTCATTATCGGATAGTGAATCATATTTCTTTGCAGAAATTAAGCGTTTAAAACAAATCATGGACGCATTAGAAGACCAACCTGCGTTCGTATTATTGGATGAGATTTTGAGAGGAACCAACTCAGATGATAAACGAAATGGAACTATAGAAGTAGTAAAGAAAGTAATAGCTAAGAAAGCTATTGGTGCCATTGCAACCCATGATATTGAAGTTTGCTTAACGACAAATGAATATCCGGACCTACTTACCAATAAATGTTTTGAAGTTGAAATTCAGAATAATGAATTACATTTTGATTACAAACTGCGTGATGGAATTTGTAAAAATAAAAGCGCTACTTTTCTAATGAAAAAAATGGGAGTTATTTAATAAAATAAATATTTCTCTTAAAATATTGACCACAAAAAAAAAACCGCATATCCCAAAAGGAAATAGCGGTTTTTTTAAATATAAAAATGGTTTGGTTAATAGCTTATATCGAATGACAATGATAAGTATTATATTTCAATTTCAAAAATGAATATACAACAATTTCAAGGTTTAATGTTAACTATTTAACATTACAGGCATTACTAGCATAGTTACTGTTTCCCCTTCTTCTAATCCATCAACAGGAGTAAGAATTCCAGCTCTATTAGGTAATGACATTTCAAGCATAATCATGTCAGATTGTAGGTTAGTCAACATTTCAGTCAAGAAACGAGAATTGTATCCTATTTGCATATCGTCACCTTGGTAATCACATGTCAATCTTTCTTCTGCTTTATTTGAGTAATCAATATCTTCAGCAGAAACATTCAACTCAGCACCAGCAATTTTTAAACGAATTTGGTGTGTTGTTTTGTTAGAGAAAATAGCCACACGACGTACAGAACTCAAGAATTGAGAACGGTCAATCATTAATTTATTAGGATTCTCTTTTGGGATAACCGCTTCATAGTTTGGATATTTTCCATCTATTAAACGACACATCAAAATATAGTTATCAAATGAAAAAGTAGCATTTGAATCATTGTATTCAATTTTCACTTCCGCATCAGATGTGGAAAGAATGCTCTTTAAAATTGTCAAAGGTTTTTTTGGCATAATAAAATCAGCCACTTGTGATGCTTTTACATCAGTACGAGCATATTTTACCAGTTTGTGAGCATCTGTTGCTACAAAAGTCAAACCTTCCGGAGAAAATTGAAAAAACACTCCAGACATTACTGGGCGTAAATCATCATTTCCTGCTGCAAAGATTGTTTTGCTAATGGCGGTTGCCAATACATCAGCAGGAACTAAAGTCACTGAAGGCTCTTCAAGATTTACTGCTTTAGGAAATTCTTGACCTGGAGCATATGCTAATGCATATTTTCCTGAATTTGAACTTATTTCTATAGTACTATTCTCTTGAACGGTAAAAGTTAAAGGTTGCTCAGGAAACGTTTTAAGAATTTCCAAAAGTAACTTTGCAGGTACAGCAACACTTCCTTGACTTGTAGAATCAATCGCCAAACTTGCAGACATAGTCGTCTCTAAATCGGAGGCTGAAACCGTTAATTCATTATTGTTTAATTCAAATAGGAAGTTGTCCAAAATTGGCAAAGTATTACTGCTATTGATAACACTACCTAAAACTTGTAACTGTTTTAATAAGTACGAACTCGATACTATAAATTTCATCTGTTTTATTTTATTTTTTGAGTTTCTGTTTTAGTTTAAATTCTAAAATAGAATACATTTTACAAATATATCGTAAACTATTCTAGTATTGAAACTTTTTTATTAACATCTATTTACTGTATTTTCTTTTTCTAATAAAGGTAAATAAAAGTCCAAAAAGGGTTAATATTAGGATTGGAAGCCCGATAGTTATGATTTGTGTCTGAGTATAGTTTTCATATACTTTTTCTTTGTCTAATAAAGGAAGGTCAAGATCCTTTGATCGAATGTTAATAAGTCCAGTGTCATCCAGTAAATAATTGACACAATTTAACAAGAAATCTTTGTTGTCATATAAATTTCCTGATCGTTGATCAAAGCCTAATTCAACGGGTTGAAAATTTTTATCCAATTGGTTTTTTATCAAATCTCCATCAGAAATAACAATCATTTTACTAGCAGTTCCTTCTTTTTTGAAAGTGCTTTGCTCAAAAGGTAATACTCGGTTTTCAAAAACGGAATGAAATTGACCTTCAAGTAAAACTCCCATTGGAATATTCCCTGATTTAATATAATGATTCGGACTCGTTTCTTCAGCAACAATATCCAAATTGACTTCGACAGGAGTTCCTACCTTTTTAGAATATTGGGATGATTTTAGAAGCACCGTTTTCTTAATTCCATTTTTTAAAGTATCGATAGGATTGGCAAAATCAAATTTTATTCCGCCTAAATTCTTTACAATGGGATGGGTACTTTCTGGGTAAACTAATGGGGCAAATTTCCAGTTGAAATCTTGATACTGTGTAGCACTTCCTTGTTCACCAGTGGCCAATTTTATAGGACTTCCTTGTTCGTCTTTTATAATATCTGGGTTAATTCTAAAGCCGTATTTAAAGAACATATCATTTAGATTTAGTTCTCTAGGATAAGCTAAAGTAGCACCAGCAGAATTGTACAAACTGTCCATTTCAACCGCTACTTGGTCCACAAGCCATAATGTTTTACCTCCGTTAATAATATACTGGTCTAAAACTTGTTTTTCGGCGTCTGAGAAGGCTTCTGTAGGTTTTGCAATAACAGCCAAATCATATTTCTCTAAAGCTTCTAAACTTTGTATCGGACTTTTGGCAACCGAATCCAGTGTAAATGGGCCAATGTGGTAACTTTCTCTTATTTGCAAAAGAAATTTAGCCATTAAAATATCTTGCAACTCTCCATTTCCTTTAATTACCGCAATTTTTTTCTGTTTAACGGTAGTGATTTTATTAATTGCATCAGCAATAGAATACTCTAGGTGTTGTACAGATCCAATAACTTTTTCAGTTGTAGTAGCGCCCATTTTATTTTTCAATAATGGGATGTTGACTTCCTTATTGTTATACACAGCAATAGCCCAAGGAAATACCATAGCTTGGGATTGTTTCCCTTTGTCGTCAACAGTTATGTTTACTGGTGTCAATCCTTTTCGATACAATTCTTTGATGTTGTCCATGCTCGAATCTTCATTCTCTAATGGATTGACAAATTCGAAAACAATATTTTTATTATAAGCTTGAAATTCTTCTAATAGTTGTTGTGTTTCTTGCTGCAATCGCTTGAACTCAGCAGGCAATTCCCCTTGCATGTATATCTTTATCGAAAGCGGTTCTTGTACTTGCTTGATGATATTCAAAGAGGTTTCAGAAAGGGTATATCTTTTATCTTTTGTTAAATCAAAACGATGAAAAAATCGCATGCTGATTCCGTTTGCAATCAATAAAAAGGCAATAGTTATCAGTAATGTTTTTAAGTTGCTTTTTTGTATTGGTACCATTACAATTTAAAAGATTTTAGTTTATAAACAGTAAACGAAAGGAATAAAATAGTGATGCTTACAAAATAGAGAATGTCTCTAGTGTCGATTACACCACGGCCCATACTTTTAAAATGATCTTGCATTCCTATTGCCGAAATTAAAGTAGAAACTGCAGGCACAATTGATGCCAATCCTTCAAATCCAAAATAGAAAAAGAAGCATAAAAATACGGCTACAATAAAAGCAACGATCTGATTATCGGATAGGGTAGAAGTAAATATTCCAATTGCGGAATAAGCTGCAATTAAAAATAATAAACCAAAATAAGATCCAATAGTACTTCCCATATCGATATTCCCTTGAGGCATTCCTAAGCTAGAAATTACAAAAACATAGATAATTGTTGGAACAATTGCCATTACAATAAGCAACATGGCACCAAAGAATTTTCCGTTAACAATTTCCCATATACTCAAAGGTTTAGTAAGTAATAATTCAAGTGTTCCTTGCTTCTTTTCATCCGAAAAACTGCGCATGGTAACGGCAGGAATTAAGAATATTAAAATCCATGGAGATAGAGTGAAAAATGGACTCATATCAGCAAATCCAGTATTGAGGATATTGTAATCACCTTGAAAAACCCAAAGAAATAATCCGTTGAGAATTAGAAATAATGCGATTACTAAATAACCAATTGGCGAACCAAAAAAGGATTTAATTTCTCGTAATAATATTGCTTTCATTTTTTTTGTTTAAAAGTTTAAGATTTAAGGTTTAATGTTGTTCAACTTCGAACATTAAACATTAAACCAAAGAAGCTAATTTATCGACGCTCCAAGCTTCGGGTTTGTCATTGAAAAGTTTTTTGGTAAAAGTCCAAACTTCATCAAAAAAGGCAGAGTTTCTGTAATTTTCTAAATCGGCTTCGGTTTCCCAGTAGCTGTACGTAAAAAAGATGCTTTTATTATTTTTATCTTGATATAGTTCCAATAGTTTATTTCCTGGTGCTGATCGAATTCTATCTTTTATGGATTCAAAATTTTCTAAAAAAGCAGGGATTTTTTCTTCGTGAAAACTCAATTTTACTATTCGTACAAACATTTAGATTTTTGATTTAGGATTAACGATTGATGATTTTTCTATTTTATTAAAATCTTAATTTTTAAATTGAATAGAAACTACATCTCTATAATTGAGTCCCAATAAACTATTAGCCGAACCCACTTTATCAGGATTGCTTCTAAATATTGCAATTTCAAGGAAACCAGCTTCGTTGAATATGGCTAATTTTTCCCCTTCATAGTTCTTAATTGGATATTTATCTGAACTAGCAATTGCCGAATAATTAGGCAAAATGGTTTTGATATTTTTCGTTTTCATGATAATTTCATAAGGACGTCCTTTGGCCACTTCTAGAAATTGCTTTTTGGAAATATTAGTTATTACATTTCCAAAATGGTCAATATAAATCACATGTCCTTTCAATAAATTGTTGTCATCTGAAGCAACTGCTTTTAATTCAGTTATTTGTTTTATGGTACTAATTTCTTTGCCAATTACGTTTAGTAACCCTCCTTTGGCAATATGACAAGCCACTTTTACAAAAACATCTAGACCAGAAGCATCACTTGGTAAACGATCATGAATGTTGATGGCGACTATTTTTTGAGGAACAATTTTTTGCGAAAGCATGCTTAAAATTCCATTATCGGCAGCAATAAAAAAAGAATCATTCCATTGCATTACAATATGGAGGTTCTCTTTATTTAATTCCATATCCACTCCTATCAGGTGAACAGTCCCTTTTGGGAAACTGGAAAAGGCTGCGCCAATTATGTAACTTGCTTCAACAGTGTTGAATGCGTCAATATGATGTGAAATATCAATAATTGTAGCATCAGAGTATTCAGATAAAATCTTCCCTTTTAACGCACCTACAAAGTGGTCTTTCAAGCCGTAATCGGTAGTAAGGGTAATTATTGACATAATTTTGTTTATAACTATTGGTGTAATCTAAAACTAATTTTCATTAAATTTGAGAAATGCAAAGCTAATAATAGTAAATTCAAAAAAGCAAAAAAGAAAAACAAATTCTAATTATTAAAGCAAATATTACAAAGGTTTAAAACCAAAACGGATTAGATTTATTGATTGATTAATTTTAATATAAAACTACAACTTTTGAACGAAAGAATAATCGAGCTCATAGACATCGCACCAAAAGAGTTTTGGGGCGCTCAAGACTCTCATCTTGAAATGATTAAAAAATATTATCCAAAACTTAAAATCGTAGCTCGAGGAACCACCTTGAAAGCTTTTGGAGAAAAAGAAATTTTAGACGAGTTCGAAAAACGGTTTCAACGCTTAATGTTGCATTTTACCCGCTATAATAATATTGATAACAATGTTATAGAACGTGTTATTTTGGGTGATGCACAAGATGACCGAAAAATGGCTATTAATGATAAAATCCTAGTTCATGGAGTAGGAGGTAAAATCATTAAAGCGATGACTCCCAATCAACAGCTTTTAGTGGATACCATTAATACTAACGATATGGTTTTTGCTGTAGGTCCTGCTGGAACTGGGAAAACCTATACGGGAGTTGCGATGGCAGTAAAAGCATTGAAAGAGAAACAAGTTAAGCGAATAATTCTAACCCGTCCCGCTGTAGAAGCTGGTGAAAATCTTGGTTTTTTACCAGGAGACATGAAAGAAAAATTAGATCCGTATATGCAACCACTTTATGATGCTTTAAGAGATATGTTGCCCAATGAAAAACTGGAAGACTATATCTTGAAGGGAATTATTCAAATTGCACCATTGGCTTTTATGCGTGGTAGAACACTGGATAATGCTTTTGTAATTTTGGATGAAGCTCAAAACACAACGCATTCACAAATGAAAATGTTCTTAACCCGTATGGGGAAAAGTGCAAAATTCATGGTGACTGGTGATCCAGGACAAGTTGATTTGCCTAGAAGAACTATTTCGGGGCTCAAAGAAGCATTATTAGTATTAAAAGATATTGAAGGAATTGGAATTATATATCTTGATGATAAAGATATTGTGAGACATAGGTTAGTGAAAAAGGTAATTGATGCTTATAAGTATACTGAGAATATAGATTAAAAATTTGCCATAAAAAGGCATATAACAGACTTTTACGACCCCAAATAGGGGTCGTATTTATTAAATAGAGTATCAATTTTTTGATCTTATATTTAATAAAGAATGTATAATAATTAAAGAAAATAGAATTGAAAAATGTTGTCATAACTGGTGCTTCAGGTGGTATAGGTAAAGAAATTGCGTTGCATTTTGCTGAAAATGGTTGGAATGTTATTGCAACAATGATTTGCTTAGAACAAGGAAAAGAGCTTCAAGATATAAAAAATATAAATTGTTTTTTATTGGATGTTACTTGTAGCTCCAGTATTGAGAATGCGTATGAAAAAATTATTGATGAATATAAGACTATTGATGTAGTAATTAATAATGCAGGAGTAGGGTATAGGAGTTTTGTGGAGTTATCTGAAGATTCAATGATTAATCATATTGTTGATGTGAATTATTTGGGAGTTGTAAAGGTGTGCAGGTCTTTTATTCCTTTATTTAGAGTCCAGAAAAAAGGGCATTTTATAAATATTACTTCAATAGCAGGTTTAGTAAATTTACCTTTGGGTAGTTTTTATCATTCTACCAAACATGCGGTAGAAAGTTTTTCAGAATGTATGGCTTATGAATTAATTGATTTTAATGTAAGTGTTGCTACAGTACAATTTGGAAATACTCCTTCTAATTTTCAAAAAAATGTGACCAAATCAGATTGCTCTTCCTTACCTTCTTATAATTATTTAATGAATAAAATTGGAAAAATTTTAGAAAATAAGACCAAGAAAAACAAAGATTTAAAACCTCAGATTATAAAAGAAATATTAAAAATTGCCGAAAACCCATCAAATAACTTTAAAAGACATACCATTGGTTTCGATGCTAATTTCCTGAGTATACTTCGATCAAATATTGGATATCGATTATTTGGTAGAATTATTAGGCAGTCAGTTTTTAAATAATGATTATTATTTAAACTTCTTACTTTATGTTAAATAGGTTAATTTGATGTTATTTTCATCAGGTGCCCTATTGTTTTGTTTTGTATTTTGTTTGAATTAGAATAAATTTGTGCCATAAATAGATCAATTAGGATAATGAAAATAGATAATAATATAAAAGTAGTAATCAGTGACTTAGATGGAACATTACTGAATCAAGATCATAAAATATCAGAATATACTAAAACAGTTTTTAGGGAATTATACAATCAAAATTATTTAATAATTGTAGCAACAGGTCGTCATCATCTAGATGCGCTGCCTATAGTTGAAACGTTGGGATTTCCAGTTTACTTAGTTACTTCCAATGGAGCAAGAATCCATTCTCCTAAAAAGGAACTTCTATTTTCTATCGACATCGATAGTGAGTCTATAAAATCCATATTATCTTTAAAAATTGATTCAGAAATTACGACTGTTTTATTTAAGGAAAATGTTTGGCAAACAAATAAACATAATGAAAAGCTGAATAGTTTTCAAACTAAATTAAATTATTTACCGGAATTGGTAGATTTTAATACTATTGAAGATTTTAGTGCTATTAAAATATTTTTCACGCATGAAAGGCATTCTAAATTGATGGAATTGCGAGATCAAATTTTGGTTGACCATTCGGATCTTTTTAGTCACGCTTTCAGTTTGCCACTTTGTCTTGAATTTATGGACAAATCTGTTGATAAAAGTGTCGCTATTGCAAAAATTTTGGAAATTGAAAAGTTAGAATTTCATGAAACTATATCTTTTGGTGACGGATACAATGATGAAAAAATGTTAGAGTCTACTGCTAAAGGGCTACTAATGGGTAATGCGCCTGATAGTTTGAAAAATAAATTATCTCATTTAGAAGTAATTAATACAAACCATGAAGATGGGGTAGCAAACTATTTAGCAAATAAAATATTAGGTAAAATCAGTACAAAGTAAATAGAATTACAGTAAATATACATTGTTTTAAATTTTTTTGTGAGATCTGTTTTTTTGTAATTTACAGCAACGGATTCTTTGCATTTCTGTCTAAAATAATCCTAAATTTGCATTTATTAAAAAACACAACACACACAACAATAATGAGCAATACAATTACAACCACTAATTTTAATTTCCCAAACCAAAAATCAGTTTATCGCGGTAAAGTAAGAGAAGTTTACAATATCAATGACGAGCTTTTGGTTATGGTGGCTACTGATAGGCTTTCGGCTTTTGATGTAGTTTTACCAAAAGGGATTCCTTATAAAGGACAAATTTTGAATCAAATTGCTACTAAATTCATGGAATTGACTCAAGATATAGTTCCTAATTGGTTGATTGCAACTCCCGATCCCAATGTAGCAGTAGGTCATTTATGTGAACCTTTTAAAGTTGAAATGGTGATTCGTGGTTATGTATCCGGTCATGCTGCTCGTGAATATGCTTTAGGAAAAAGAGAAATTTGTGGTGTAAAAATGCCAGAAGGTTTAAAAGAGAATGATAAATTCCCAGAGCCAATTATTACCCCAACTACAAAAGCGGATAATGGAGAACATGATGCCGATATTTCTCGTGAAGAAATTTTGTCAAAAGGTATTGTTACTGAAGAAGACTATTTAGTTTTAGAAAAATATACTAGAGCTTTATTTCAAAGAGGGACAGAGATTGCAGCAAGTCGCGGATTAATATTAGTAGATACCAAATATGAATTTGGAAAAACGAAAGAAGGAGTGATTGTTTTAATTGATGAAATTCATACACCAGATTCTTCTCGTTATTTTTATTCAGAAGGATATCAAGAAAGACAAGATAAAGGGGAAGAGCAAAAACAATTATCTAAAGAGTTTGTACGTCGTTGGTTAATTGAAAATGGATTTCAGGGACTAGAAGGGCAACAAATTCCAGAAATGACTGAAGCGTATATTGAATCAGTATCGGAAAGATATATTGAATTATATGAAAATATTCTTGGAGAAAAATTCGTAAAAGCGGATATTGACAATATTGATGAACGAATTGACAAAAACGTATCAGCTTATTTAGCGGTATAAGCTTAATTTTCATAATTGAAATAAATTTTTTAATTATGAATAAAATAGCATTTTATAAAATCATATGTACGGTATTATTGGCATTGACAGGAAATTTTGTTTTTGGACAAATTGACAAAAATGCAACAATAGAGACCAAAGCATTATACAAAAACCTAAAGGATATTTCTAAACGAAGTATCCTTTTTGCACATCAGCACGATACGGAATATGGACATGGTTGGTCTGGTGATGTCAATCGTTCCGATGTAAAATCAGTTACAGGTTCTTTTCCTGCAATGGTTGGAGTTGACTTTAATGGTTTATCTGGAAAATCAGCAGTAGATATTGAACTCACAAAACAAGCTCTAATAAAAAATGTTGTAGACACTTACAATCGAGGAGGAGTGACGACTGCAGCTTGGCATTTTTCTAACCCAGCTTCTGAAGGAGGTTTCTATTGGAAAGATGGGGTTTCTGTTGCATCCATGTCTTTAATTAAACCAGGAGGATCAAAACACGAAGAATACAAACAAATTTTAAATACAATAGCTGATTTTGCTCATTCGGTAAAAGGGAAAGATGGGAGTTTGGCTCCTATTATTTTTAGACCTTATCATGAATTTGACGGAGATTGGTTTTGGTGGGGAAAACCGTATACATCCCGTGAAGATTTTATTGCCGTTTGGCAGTTCACTGTTTCTTATTTGAGAGATTCTCTTGGAGTGCATAATTTTATTTATGCTTTTTCACCAGATAATAAATTCAATACGAAAGCAGAGTATTTAGAGCGTTTTCCGGGTAATGAGTACGTAGACATGGTAGGAATGGATAATTATGGAGATTATGGAAGAGACGGTCATTATGATATTGAAACTGCAGTAAAGAAACTTAAAATTGTTTCTGATTATGGTATAAAAAACAATAAATTGGCTGCATTGACAGAAACGGGTTTGGAATCAATACCAAATCCAACTTGGTGGACTGAGACTTTACTCCCTATTTTAAAATCAGAAAAGATGGAATTGTGTTATGTTCTAGTTTGGAGAAATGACATTCAGAGTCCAACACATTATTACGCACCTTTTCCAGGACAAATAAGTGTTCCTGATTTTATTAAATTTTATAATGATCCCTTTACTCTTTTTGAGAAAGACATAAAGAATATCTATAAATAAGAGTAATTGAATTGAAAACTCCCCCTAATTTAAGGGGAGTTTTCAATTCAATTATTTTTCTAAAATTATTTTAAGATCGTTTAGTCCTTTTTCTAAATCTTTTCCAAGCATTTCATCCATGTTCATTACAGGTAGCATGAGATTCATTGGGTAGGGCATTTTACCATTAAATCCCCATTTTACCTTAGTTTCTGATGCCGAAATAGATTCTGTAGTAAAATAAGCGTTATCTGTTGACTCAAAAGGTTTCTTAAAGCGCAGTTCAAAATCAATACGTTCTCCTGGTGTTATTTTTTTAATCTCTTGCTCACCAAAACCTACGTTCTTATCATCACTTTCCCATGCAGCAATAGCGCCTACTGTTCCATCTACTCCAGAAAAAGTCTTTTTCATATTTGGGTCTGTTTTAGACCAAACACTAAAATTATCTTGGTTTTTCAAATGTTTGATATAATTAAATACACTATCTTTTTGTTGATTGATTATAATTTCTCTTTCAACAGCATACTCTTTAGGCATAATCAAAGCTGCTATTAATGCCAAAACAATAATTCCTAAAATTGCAAATAGAATTCGTTTGATGATTTTCATAATTAAAATTTTAAAGGTTACTACTTTTTTATTTGAGATTCAAAACACTTTATCCATTCTTTAACTGTCATTTTCTGAACGAGCTGAGCAATTAAATCATAAGGTATATTTTTTATTTTTTTGAATCGAATACAACTTTTCCCCATATCAAGTTTTAAAGAACTGTAGTTTGGGAATTCATCAACAAACCACTTTAAAAGAGATGGATTAGTATAAATTCCCATATGATATATTGCGATGAAATTTTTTTGTGAGGCAATATTGATAAAAGGCAACGGAAGTTTAGGATTACAATGATATCCATCTGGATATAAGGAATGTGGAACTACATACCCAATCATACCATAATTCATTTCTTCTACAAAACCACTTGGGATATTTTTTACGATCGTCTCTCTAAGCATGTTTATTACTTCTTTCCTTTCGTCAGAAAGTTCAGTTATATATTCATCTACTGTTTTAGCTTTTGATTGCATTTTAGCATTTTTTATTATAAAATTAATGAAATAAATCATTCTTATAGTGTTGAAATACATTTTTTTGTCGAGTAAATTGTAAATTACCTTGTCTGTTTATGTTGAAAAATAATTAGTATTTTCCATTTTTCGAAAACTATATCGTAATAGTTATCTTAAAAAAGTGTGATTTACTCAATATTTAACGATTTGATAGATTGGCTTTTTTTTAACATACTAGTTATTTTAACATTCGGTTTTTTTTATAAATTTGCTCCTAAATGAGAGCATTACTATTTATAACATATCTCTTCACCTCGCTTCTTATAGGAGGGAATAAAATGCATGCTACTACGCATACAACTGCTAGCGCTCCCATTTCAAATTTTAATAGTACTTATAAATTACACAATAAATTTTTACATTCTAAAAGAGGACATTCATCCCAAACAATTGTAAATAAAGATTTTGATTTAAATGAGGAATACTCTAGTAATGACGATTATAAAAATGCAGGGGATACTAAAATAGTTAAATTTAAACAAACTCTTTTTGCTAAGTGGTATTTTTCAAATGATAATTCTTTTATCACTTCTTTTCCTTACAATAGATTTTATTTTACTAAGCCCATTAGCGGCCAATCTACACCTATTTATATTACTCAAAGCGTATTAAGGATTTGATAATCAGTACACATTAGTTGTTAGACTAAGCGGTACTTGTAAATTTAATAATACAGCTCATTCTTCCTGAAAGGCAATTTTGTCACTTTCAGGCAACTGATGGTTTTTTACTTTCAAAAGGAATCTATGTATTCCAAAACATCAATTGCTAAATTTCCATTTTCACACCATGAAAAAAATTGTCATGATTACGGGCTTAATGGCCACGTTGTTCCTTGTAAGTTGTAACTCAAAAAAGGAAGAAAAAGAAGAGGTTGTAAAATATGCGGTAACAAATCCTATGGTATTGGATACTTCATTTACAAAACAATATGTCTCTCAAATTAAGTCGGTTAAAAATATCGAAATTAGATCTCAAGAAAAAGGATATCTTCAAAATATTTATGTTGATGAAGGGCAGTATGTGAAAGCAGGCCAAATTATGTTTCGTATTATGTCTAAATTTCAAGAAGCTGATTTGTTAAAGTCGCAAGCTGAAGTTAAGGCCGCCGAAATTGATTTACAAAACACTAAAGTTTTAGCAGATAAAAATATTGTATCTAAGAATGAATTAGCTATGGCTTTAACTAAGCTTCAAGGAGCCAAAGCTGAAGTAGCTTCTGCAAATTTGCATTTATCGTACACTATAATTAAAGCTCCGTTTTCAGGAACGATTGATAGAATTCCAAAAAAGTTAGGGAGTCTGATTGAAGAAGGAGATTTGTTGACCTCGCTTTCAGACAATAGTGCGGTTTACGCTTATTTTAATTTATCAGAACCTGAATATCTGAATTATCAAATGGATGTTAAGGATCGTGGAGATAAAAAAGTAGACTTGCTTTTGGCTAATAATGAAATGTTTAAAGATAAAGGAGTTGTAGAACTTGTAGAAGGTGAATTTGATAGTGAAACAGGCAATATTGCTTTTAGAGCTCGTTTTCCAAATCCAGATAAATTATTAAGAAATGGAGAAACAGGGAGTGTTATTATGACAAATCCTATAAAAAATGCCATGGTAATTCCTCAAAAAACAACTTATGAAATTCAAGATAAAAAATATGTTTTTGTAGTGGATAAAAACAATGTTGTGAAAGTAAGAGAAATTACAATTATTGGTGAAATGCCAGATATCTATATAGTTAAAAGTGGTATTAATGCTAATGATAGAATTTTGTTAGAAGGTGTTCAGAAAGTAAAAGATAATGACAAAATAAAAGTTGATTATCAAAAGCCAGAGGATGTATTGAATCACCTGAGGTATAAAGCTAACTAGTCTTAACTAAAAAAAATAAAAAATGTTTAATAAATTTATTGAAAGACCAGTATTGTCGATAGTTATATCGCTGATGATTGTTTTGATAGGTGTTTTGGCTATGACGACTTTACCAGTTACACAATTGCCATCAATATCTCCACCAAAAGTAAATGTTACTGCAGATTATCCAGGAGCAAATAATGAATTATTGGTTAAATCTGTCATAATTCCAATTGAGAGAGCTTTAAATGGTGCTCCTGGTATAAAATATATTACTTCAGATGCAGGTAATGATGGTGAAGCATCAATTCAAGTAGTATTTAAGTTAGGAACAGATCCTAATCAAGCGGCAATAAATATTCAAAATAGAGTTTCTACTATTGTAAATAAGTTACCACCCTTAGTAATTAGGGAAGGAGTGAAAATTACGAGAGAAGAATCAAATAATTTAATGTACATAAACGTGTTTAGTACAGATCCAACAATGGATCAAAAATTCTTATTTAATTATACGGATATTAATTTATTATCTGAAATTAAAAAAGTAGATGGAGTAGGTGATGCTGATATTATTGGAAACCGTGATTATGCTATGCGTATCTGGTTGAAACCTGATAGAATGCTAGCATTTAAGGTTTCTACAGATGAAGTTATGAATGCTTTATCGCAACAAAGTTTAGAAGCGGCACCTGGTAAAACAGGAGAAAGTTCAGGAAAACGCTCTCAGACATTTGAATATGTTTTAAAATATCCTGGTCGATTTACTACTGCTGAAGAATATGGGAATATAATCATCAAATCTAATTCTGATGGTGCCATACTTCGTTTGAAAGATATTGCAAAAATAGAATTTGGAAGTTCGATGTATGATATTTATTCAAATTTAAATGGAAGACCTTCCTCTGCAATAACAATTAAACAATCTTATGGTAGTAATGCTTCTCAAGTTATTAAAGATGTTAAAGCAAAACTGGAAGAAATAAAGAAAACTTCATTTCCAAAAGGAGTTGATTATGAAATTAGTTATGATGCTTCTAAATTCCTAGATGCTTCTATTGAAAAAGTAATTCATACTTTACTTGAAGCTTTCGTTTTAGTTGGATTGGTAGTGTTTTTGTTTCTCGGTGACTGGCGTTCGACTATAATTCCAGCAATTGCAGTACCTGTTTCGCTTATTGGAACTTTTGTTTTTATGCAATTTTTCGGAATTTCTATAAACTTAGTAACTTTATTCGCTTTGGTTTTAGCCATTGGAGTTGTTGTTGATGATGCAATTGTTGTAATCGAGGCGGTACATGCCAAGATGGAAGAGGAGCATTTACCACCGATTGAAGCTACTAAAAAAGCGATGCATGAAATTAGTGGTGCTATTATAGCTATTACATTTTTGATGGCTGCAGTATTTATACCCGTTGCTTTTATGACTGGTCCAGTAGGAGTATTCTACAGACAATTTTCAATAACAATGGCATCAGGAATTATTCTTTCCGGTGTAGTAGCATTGACATTAACACCGGCTCTATGTGCAATGATGTTAAAAAACAACCATGGTGTAGCTAGAAAGAAGACCCCAATTAATAATTTTTTAGATGGTTTTAATTCTAAATTCAACCGTCTTAATGGAAAATACAGCGCCTTACTAGGGAAAATTGTTAGTCGAAGATTAGTGACTTTTGGAATTTTGATTGCTTTTTGTATTGGGATCTTTTTTATGAACAATAGTCTTCCATCTGGATTTATCCCAACCGAAGATCAAGGAACAATTTATGCAATTATTCAAACGCCTCCTGGTTCTACATTAGAGAGAACGAATGATATCGCTTTACAACTTCAAAAAATTGCTGAAAAAATTGACGGGGTGCAATCTGTATCTGCTTTGGCTGGTTTTGAAATACTTACCGAAGGTACTGGAGCAAATTCAGGTACCTGTCTAGTAAATTTAAAAAATTGGTCAGATAGGAAACATTCTGCAGTTGAGATAATGAAAGAACTAGAAGAGAAATCAAAAACAATTACTGGAGCTTCTCTTGAGTTTTTTCAGCCACCTGCAGTTCCAGGTTATGGCGCAGCTGGAGGATTTGAATTAAGATTACTTGATATAGCTGGTTCTGGGGATTACAAAAAGATGGAAACAGTCAATAACGATTTTGTAAAAGAATTGAATAAGCGTCCTGAATTAACTTCGACTTTTAGTTTCTATAGTGCAAGTTTCCCTCAATATATGTTGCGAATTGATAATGATCTGGCACAACAAAAAGGGGTTACTATAGATAATGCTATGAACACACTTTCCACATTGATTGGAAGTAATTATGAAATTAGTTTCATCAAGTATGATAGACAATATAAGGTAATTGTTCAATCGTCACCTGAATATAGAGCGCTACCAGAAGATGTTTTAAAGTTGTATGTAAAAAACGATCGTGATGAAATGGTGCCATTTTCGGCATTCATGCACATGGAAAAGGTTTATGGACTATCGGAGATTACACGTCATAATATGTTTAACTCTTCTGAGATTAGTGGACAAGCCGCGCCTGGGTATAGTAGTGGTGAAGCAATTAAAGCAATTCAAGAAGTCGCTGCAAAAGACTTACCTAGAGGTTATGGTATTGACTGGGCAGGTATTTCTAAGGATGAAGTAGGTCGTGGTAACGAAGCCATTATTATTTTTCTAATTTCTTTGTTATTTGTTTACTTTGTTTTGGCTGCACAATATGAAAGTTTTGTTTTACCATTTGCCGTAATTCTATCACTTCCAGCGGGTATTTTTGGTTCCTATTTACTACTTTCAATTATGGGGCTAGATAATAATATATACGCTCAGGTAGCCTTTGTAATGCTTATAGGTTTGCTAGGTAAAAATGCAGTTTTAATTGTTGAGTTTGCAGTCCAGAAGCATGAAGCTGGCGCCACAGTATTTGAAGCGGCGATGGAAGGTGCAAAAGTGAGGTTCCGACCAATTTTAATGACATCATTTGCATTTATAGCAGGATTAATTCCACTTGTGTTTGCCGAAGGTCCAGGGAAAATTGGTAACCGTACTATCGGTACTGCAGCTGCGGGAGGAATGCTTCTAGGAACCGTTTGTGGTGTTTTAATTATTCCCGGATTGTATTTTATTTTTGGTAGCATTGCTGCCAAAATTAAAATGATTAAAATACAAAATAATAATCCATTAACTGAAGAAATTGACAACCATGTATAAAATCAAATTACAACAATTTAGTATAGTTTTAAGCATTTGTCTTGCTGTTGTAAGCTGTAAAGCTCCGTCTGCTGTAACAATGTCTGAAAACAAAATGATTCCAGAAAGTTTTGGAATTAGCAAGGACACAGTTAATAGTTCAAATCTGAGTTGGAATAACTATTTTAAAGATCCTAATCTTGTCAATTTAATTGATATTGCACTAAAAAACAATCAGGAGTTGATGATTACTTTGCAAGAAATTGAAATGGCAAAGAATGATATCCGTGTTCGAAAAGGGGCATTATTGCCATCTGTTGGACTAAGAGCAGGAACTGGAGTAGAAAAAGTAGGAAGATATACCAGCCAAGGCGCTGGTGATGCTAGTACTGAAATTGCGCCAGGTAAAGAGTTTCCAGATCCATTGACTGATTTTAATGTTGGAGCCTATGCCAATTGGGAAGTTGATATTTGGAAAAAATTGCATAATTCTAAGAAAGCTGCTGTGACTAGATATTTATCTACTATTGAAGGAAAGAATTTTGTAATTACAAATCTTATTTCTGAAGTTGCTGACTCCTATTATGAGTTATTGGCTTTGGATAGCCAATTGGAAATTGTAAAACAAAACATCCAATTGCAACAGAATGCGCTTGAAATTGTAAAAGTGCAAAAAGAAGCAGCAAGAGCAACAGAATTAGCCGTTCAAAAATTTCAAGCTGAAGTTTTGGCTTCTAAAAGTATGGAGTTTCAAATAAACCAAAAAATTGTAGAAACTGAAAACACGATCAACTTTTTGCTGGGACGTTATCCTGAAAAAATCACCAGAGACAGTGCTAGTTTTTTAAATCTAATACCAGCAACAATTCAGTCCGGTATACCATCTCAATTATTAATTAATAGACCGGATGTAAAACAAGCCGAATTAGATTTGACTGCTGCTAAACTAGATGTAAAAGTAGCGCGGGCTGAGTTTTATCCCTCACTTGATATTTCAGCGGCTTTTGGGCTGCAAGCTTTTAAAACTTCCTATTTGGTTAAATTTCCAGAATCTTTATTGTACAATTTAGTGGGTGACATAGCTGCACCTTTAATTAATAGAAATGCTATTAAAGCCGAGTTTGCTAATGCCAATGCACGCCAATTGCAAGCTTTGTATAATTATGATCGTACGATTTTGAATGCCTATTTAGAAGTTTCGAATCAATTAGCAAATATTGGTAATTTAGAAAAAAGTTATGCGCTTAAACAACAGCAAGTAACTGCTTTGAATACTTCTATTAGTGTAGCCAATGATTTATTTAAATCGGCTAGAGCTGATTATTTTGAAGTTTTGATGACCCAACGGGATGCACTTGATGCTAAACTGGAATTGGTAGAAACCAAAAAAGACCAACTGAATGCTTTTGTGCAAGTGTATAAAGCACTTGGTGGAGGTTGGAAATAAAATAGAATAAGGTTATAAATAATAAAATCCGGATAGAGATATCCGGATTTTGTTGTTATAATAGTATGTAAAGCTAAAAAAGCATTGTGGAATTTAAGTTTATTAAACCTAGAAAGGTTTATATGTAGACTAAATTTTTTGAAGCTGTTTATCCTGAATCTTTGAAAACAGTATTAAACCAGTTATTGCACCAATAGTAGCAAATAACATGTCAGATTGGGTGTCCCAAATATCACCTTCATCTCCCGAAGCGATAGAAACAAACCATTCAATCCATTCGTAAGCAGCACTAATGACTAAACAGATGGAAACAATAATAAAATTAAAAAAGCTTTTATTGCTGATTACGTTTTTACGAATAAATAATTCTCTTATAATCATTGCTGGTACTAAACCTTGTGCAAAGTGACCCACTTTATCATAATTGTTTCTACTTTGATGAAATGCGTCTTTAATATAATCGAAAAAGGGAACTTCGGCATACGTATAATGACCACCTATGAATAATATAATGCAATGAATAAGAATGAGGAAGTAGGTAAAATTGGTAAATCTAAATTTATTAAAAGTAAAAGCTAAAACCAAAATACCAATGATAGCAGGGATAATTTCAAGAAAACAAGTGAAAACTTCTTTTGGATTGATAACAGACCATAAAAAAGTCCCAAAAAATACAATTAACATTAAGCAGATATACTTCATATTTTGGTGATTTTTAGCCCTGATAGAAGCGATATCTCCCGATAGAGAAAAATAAGGCTTTTTGGCCGTAGTTTTTCCTATCGGGAATAAAGCAGATAGCAGGAATAGCTCCTAATCCTATTTGAAGTAAGAGAAAGTTTCGTTATTCTCTAATTTTAATAATGTTTCATAGATTAATTTAATCACGTTTTCAACATCATCACGGTGCACCATTTCAACTGTAGTATGCATGTAACGCAACGGAAGTGAAATCAAAGCCGATGCTACACCACCATTACTGTAGGCAAATGCGTCTGTATCAGTTCCAGTAACGCGAGAAGAAGCAAGACGTTGAAAAGGAATTTTCTTTTCCTCGGCAGTGTCTAGGATCAGTTCTCTTAGATTATTTTGAACTGCTGGAGCATAAGTTACAACTGGTCCTTTTCCTATTTTAGTATCTCCTTCGATTTTCTTGTCAATCATAGGAGTTGTAGAGTCATGACATACATCAGTAACTATTGCTACATTTGGTTTGATAGTTTTAGTGATCATTTCAGCACCACGCAAACCTACTTCTTCTTGAACGGAGTTAGTGATGTACAATCCAAAAGGAAGTTTTACTTTGTTTTCATGTAATAAACGGGCTACTTCGGCAATCATAAATCCACCCATACGATTATCAATCGCACGACAAACAAACTTGTTTTCGTTTAAAATAATGAATTCGTCAGGATAAGTAATTACACAACCCACATGAACGCCCATTTTTTCTACTTCTTCTTTGGTTTCACAACCTAAGTCGATGAAAATATTGCTGATTTTTGGGTTTTCTTCTTTGTCTCTATTTCTGGTATGAATGGCAGGCCAACCAAAAACTCCTTTTACAATTCCTTTTTTGGTGTGAATGTTCACACGCTTAGAAGGGGCAATTTGGTGATCCGAACCTCCATTTCTAATCACGTATATCAATCCATCATCAGTAATGTAGTTTACATACCAAGAAATTTCATCTGCATGACCTTCAATCACTACTTTATAAGGAGCGTCAGGGTTGATGATTCCTACGGCCGTTCCGTAAGTATCGGTTATAAAAGTATCAACGTATGGTTTTAAATAATCCATCCAAATTTTTTGCCCTTCGGCTTCAAACCCAGTAGGAGAGGCGTTGTTTAAGTATTGCTCTAAAAAAGTGATAGAGGATTTTTTTAATATCGATTTTGTGCTCATAAAAATATTTTTTGCTAATTTATAAATTTGGCATTACAGTTGTACATATAATGTATAATTTTACAATTAAATTATGCCTCATGAAGTTAACTACCTATACTATATTCTTTTTATTACTATCGTTTTTTGCCAAAGCTCAGGAGATTCCTCCAGCTCCTACGCCAATGGGGTACGAATTAAAAGAATCAGATGATGTAGTAAATGACACGATACAGTTGGAGGAAATTGTGGTTTCAAAAGAGAAACTAGATCCCGATGCCAAAAAACAATTTTTAATTCTTCAAAACAGGGTTTATAAAACATACCCTTATGCAAAACTCGCATCCGAAAGATTGACCAATCTCAATAGAGGTATGGATCGCTTATCTACAAATAAAGAAAAGAAAAAGTATTTTAAAATTGTCGAAGATTACCTTAATAATGAGTTTGAAGCCAAACTAAAGAAGCTTTCCCGAAGTCAAGGTAGAATTTTAGTAAAATTGATTCATCGTCAAACCGGAACCACCACTTATGAATTGGTTAAAACGCTAAAAAGCGGATGGAAAGCTTTTTGGTCCAATACTGCTGCGAGTATGTTTGATATTAATTTAAAATCGGAATATGCTCCATATACAGTAAATGAAGATTTTTTGATAGAAACAATATTACAAAGAGCCTTTGAATCAGGAAGATTAGTAAATCAAACCCCCGCAAATCCTGTTGATATAGATAAACTAAATGAATTTTGGGAATCCAAAGCTGAGCAGGTAAAGAAGAAATAACTTACCCAATTTTTCTACCTAATATAGTATAGCCAATTTAAAACATGATTTTGCATTCTAGTAACTACAGTTATATGGAGCTATTTCCTGCTATCCGCTTCAATCTACCTCGCCGAAACCCGGCTCAGTAGGATTTTCGCTGCTATCAGGGCTAGAGGTGCATTGGTTTTAATTACAATGTATAATAGAGAATAATTTTGACTCCTATATATAAGGAGTCGCTTTCTCTGTTTAGCTTATATGTCTTTCTGTAGCTTATGTAGTAATTCTTCAAACGAGTTTCATAAAGGCTTAAAAATTTTGTCATAAGATCTTCAATATAACTAATATGTTCTTTTATGTCTTATAGGTTTAAAAGAAAAGCGTAGCGATAGCCCATAGATTGTATAGTTGTTTTCAATATTATCACATAAGATCTCCAAGAAGTAGCAAAGTAATATGTCTAATCTAACTTCTATGTCCTTCTATGTCTTATATGGTTAAAAGAAACTGAAAACAAGACCTGCGAGAAATATATGATCCAACTTCTATGACCTATATGTTTAAAAATACCGTTGTATTGAATAGTAAATCTCAAACTATTTCATTTATTTTACCATTTACATCAAACGGTAGTTGATAGAGCAAAAATATATTTCTTTCAACTTAAACATTTCCAATGTGTTAAAAATAAATCGCTAATAAAGCAAAGAAAAGCGGTTAAAAAGTATTGAATAACGGTTTAAAGAGTCTACTTTTGCACCCGCAACAACGCAGACGTTCTTTCAAATACTGGCAAGCAAACGAAACAAGGCAGAAAATTTATTTTCAAAAAAAGTTTCAAAAAAGCTTGTGAGATTTAAAAGTGATAGTTACTTTTGCACCCCGCTAAACGCCCAACGTTCCTTGATAAGCTGATAAGAGAAGAGAAGAAAAAGAAAGATTTATTTTCCTAAAAAACTTCAAATTTTTCTTGCCAGATAAAAAGAGAAGTTGTACTTTTGCACCCGCTTCGAGCGACACGTTAAGTGTTGCTACGAGTGAAAAACAAGATAAGACACGTTCCTAGACATATTGAATTGACAGCCGTTTTAAGAGAGATCTTAAGACAAAAGAATAAAGAGTAATAGAATCGAGAGATTTGAAAAAACCACTAGACCTTCAGTCAAAAATAAATAGAGAATCATTTATGGTTCTTGCATAATATACGATGAAGAGTTTGATCCTGGCTCAGGATGAACGCTAGCGGCAGGCTTAACACATGCAAGTCGAGGGGTATAGTTCTTCGGAATTAGAGACCGGCGCACGGGTGCGTAACGCGTATGCAATCTACCTTTCACAGAGGGATAGCCCAGAGAAATTTGGATTAATACCTCATAGTATAATTGAGTGGCATCATTTAATTATTAAAGATTTATCGGTGAAAGATGAGCATGCGTCCCATTAGCTAGTTGGTATGGTAACGGCATACCAAGGCTACGATGGGTAGGGGTCCTGAGAGGGAGATCCCCCACACTGGTACTGAGACACGGACCAGACTCCTACGGGAGGCAGCAGTGAGGAATATTGGACAATGGGCGCAAGCCTGATCCAGCCATGCCGCGTGCAGGATGACGGTCCTATGGATTGTAAACTGCTTTTATACGAGAAGAAACAACTCTACGTGTAGAGTCTTGACGGTATCGTAAGAATAAGGATCGGCTAACTCCGTGCCAGCAGCCGCGGTAATACGGAGGATCCAAGCGTTATCCGGAATCATTGGGTTTAAAGGGTCCGTAGGCGGTTTAGTAAGTCAGTGGTGAAAGCCCATCGCTCAACGGTGGAACGGCCATTGATACTGCTAGACTTGAATTATTAGGAAGTAACTAGAATATGTAGTGTAGCGGTGAAATGCTTAGAGATTACATGGAATACCAATTGCGAAGGCAGGTTACTACTAATATATTGACGCTGATGGACGAAAGCGTGGGTAGCGAACAGGATTAGATACCCTGGTAGTCCACGCCGTAAACGATGGATACTAGCTGTTGGGAGCAATCTCAGTGGCTAAGCGAAAGTGATAAGTATCCCACCTGGGGAGTACGAACGCAAGTTTGAAACTCAAAGGAATTGACGGGGGCCCGCACAAGCGGTGGAGCATGTGGTTTAATTCGATGATACGCGAGGAACCTTACCAAGGCTTAAATGTAGATTGACCGGTTTGGAAACAGACTTTTCGCAAGACAATTTACAAGGTGCTGCATGGTTGTCGTCAGCTCGTGCCGTGAGGTGTCAGGTTAAGTCCTATAACGAGCGCAACCCCTGTTGTTAGTTGCCAGCGAGTCATGTCGGGAACTCTAACGAGACTGCCAGTGCAAACTGTGAGGAAGGTGGGGATGACGTCAAATCATCACGGCCCTTACGCCTTGGGCTACACACGTGCTACAATGGCCGGTACAGAGAGCAGCCACTGGGCGACCAGGAGCGAATCTACAAAACCGGTCACAGTTCGGATCGGAGTCTGCAACTCGACTCCGTGAAGCTGGAATCGCTAGTAATCGGATATCAGCCATGATCCGGTGAATACGTTCCCGGGCCTTGTACACACCGCCCGTCAAGCCATGGAAGCTGGGGGTGCCTGAAGTCGGTGACCGCAAGGAGCTGCCTAGGGTAAAACTGGTAACTAGGGCTAAGTCGTAACAAGGTAGCCGTACCGGAAGGTGCGGCTGGAACACCTCCTTTCTAGAGCCTTAGTGTTAGTTGATTAATCAACACGGTAGGGAAAGAGACGAAAAGAGAAAGTGGAAACAAAGATTGAGAATTTATTACTCTTGCTGTTAGTTCAAATAATACCATTTAAGAATAAGAGTGTCTCGTAGCTCAGCTGGTTAGAGTACTACACTGATAATGTAGGGGTCGACAGTTCGAGTCTGTCCGAGACAACTATTAAACTTAAATAGATTCTGAAATAAATTCAGAATAAAAGGAAATTTTAGAAGTATGAGTATGAATTATACATTAATTCAAAATTCACCATTCATAATTTAAAATTTGAAACGGGGGATTAGCTCAGCTGGCTAGAGCGCCTGCCTTGCACGCAGGAGGTCAACGGTTCGACTCCGTTATTCTCCACAAATCAAAAGTTGATACGTTGATTTGTTAAATCGGTTAAACGATTAAACGAAAAAACGATTAAACTAGCGATAAAAGTTCATTGACATATTGAGATAAGAAAAATATAAAAAGTAGAAAGCGTTTTTTACTATTTATAGTAGAAAACAAACAAAAACGGTCTTAATTAAATTTAAGATTGGTACAATAAGCAAAATAAGGGCGTATGGGGGATGCCTTGGCTCTCAGAGGCGATGAAAGGCGTGATAAGCTGCGAAAAGCTACGGGGACGGGCACACACCGATTGATCCGTAGATACCTGAATGGGGCAACCCACTAGATTGAAGATCTAGTACACCGATAGGTGGGCAAACCCGCTGAACTGAAACATCTAAGTAGGCGGAGGAGAAGAAAACAAAAGTGATTCCGTAAGTAGTGGCGAGCGAACGCGGATTAGCCCAAACCAATGTTGTTACGGCAATGTTGGGGTTGTAGGACCACGATATTCAATGTAAAACGAACTAGAATCTACTGGAAAGTAGAACCAAAGAGGGTGATAGTCCTGTATAGGTAAGTGATATAATTGATAGTGGTATCCTGAGTAGGGCGGGACACGAGAAATCCTGTCTGAATTTGGCGGGACCATCCGCTAAGGCTAAATACTCCTGAGAGACCGATAGTGAACCAGTACCGTGAGGGAAAGGTGAAAAGAACCGTGAATAACGGAGTGAAATAGATCCTGAAACCATACGCTTACAAGCGGTCGGAGCCCCTTCGTGGGGTGACGGCGTGCCTTTTGCATAATGAGCCTACGAGTTAACGTTGCTGGCAAGGATAAGTGGTTAAGCCACGGATCCGTAGCGAAAGCGAGTCTGAATAGGGCGCTTTAGTCAGTAGTGTTAGACGCGAAACCGTGTGATCTACCCATGGACAGGTTGAAGCTGTGGTAACACATAGTGGAGGACCGAACCCGTTGACGTTGAAAAGTCTTGGGATGATCTGTGGGTAGGGGTGAAAGGCCAATCAAACTCGGAAATAGCTCGTACTCCCCGAAATGCATTTAGGTGCAGCGTTAGTTATAAAGTTATATAGAGGTAGAGCTACTGATTGGATGCGGGGGCTTCACCGCCTACCAATTCCTGACAAACTCCGAATGCTATATAATGTTCACTAACAGTGAGGGCTTGGGTGCTAAGGTCCAAGTCCGAGAGGGAAAGAACCCAGACCATCAGCTAAGGTCCCCAAATATATACTAAGTTGAAAGAACGAGGTTTGTCTGCATAGACAGCTAGGATGTTGGCTTGGAAGCAGCCATTCATTTAAAGAGTGCGTAACAGCTCACTAGTCGAGCGGACGAGCATGGATAATAATCGGGCATAAGTATATTACCGAAGCTATGGATTTACAATTTATTGTAAGTGGTAGGGGAGCATTCTCACAGGGTAGAAGGTGTATCGTAAGGTATGCTGGACCGGTGAGAAAAGAAAATGTAGGCATAAGTAACGATAATGCGGGCGAGAAACCCGCACACCGAAAGACTAAGGTTTCCACAGCTATGCTAATCAGCTGTGGGTTAGTCGGGACCTAAGGCGAACCCGAAAGGGACAGTCGATGGACAACGGGTTAATATTCCCGTACTACTGTTAACTGTGATGGGGTGACGGAGTGATGAAAGTGCCGCGAACTGACGGAATAGTTCGTTGAAGTACCTACCTATAAGACCCGCAGGCAAATCCACGGGTTTTGGGGAAATACGATAGTACTCGGCGTCTTCGGACAAAGAGATAGTGCACCTAAGGGCTTCCAAGAAAAACCTCTAAACTTCAGGTTAATAGTACCCGTACCGCAAACCGACACAGGTAGTCGAGATGAGAATTCTAAGGTGCTCGAGAGATTCATGGCTAAGGAATTAGGCAAAATAGACCCGTAACTTCGGGAGAAGGGTCGCCAGCAGCAATGCTGGCCGCAGTGAAGAGGTCCAGGCGACTGTTTATCAAAAACACAGGGCTCTGCAAAATCGTAAGATGAAGTATAGGGCCTGACACCTGCCCGGTGCTGGAAGGTTAAGTGGAGATGTTATGGGTAACCAGAAGCATTGAAATGAAGCCCCAGTAAACGGCGGCCGTAACTATAACGGTCCTAAGGTAGCGAAATTCCTTGTCGGGTAAGTTCCGACCTGCACGAATGGTGTAACGATCTGGACACTGTCTCAGCCATGAGCTCGGTGAAATTGTAGTAACGGTGAAGATGCCGTTTACCCGCAGTGGGACGAAAAGACCCTGTGCACCTTTACTATAGCTTAGTATTGACCTTGGATAAATGATGTGTAGGATAGGTTGGAGACTGTGAAGTGGCGTCGCTAGGCGTTGTGGAGTCATTGTTGAAATACAACCCTTTGTTTATCTGAGGCCTAACCCCGTTTTGCGGGGGACATTGCTTGGTGGGTAGTTTGACTGGGGTGGTCGCCTCCAAAAGAGTAACGGAGGCTTCTAAAGGTTCCCTCAGTACGCTTGGTAACCGTGCGTAGAGTGCAATGGCATAAGGGAGCTTGACTGAGAGACATACAGGTCGATCAGGTACGAAAGTAGAGCATAGTGATCCGGTGGTTCCGCATGGAAGGGCCATCGCTCAAAGGATAAAAGGTACGCCGGGGATAACAGGCTGATCTCCCCCAAGAGCTCATATCGACGGGGGGGTTTGGCACCTCGATGTCGGCTCGTCACATCCTGGGGCTGGAGAAGGTCCCAAGGGTTGGGCTGTTCGCCCATTAAAGTGGCACGCGAGCTGGGTTCAGAACGTCGTGAGACAGTTCGGTCTCTATCTACTGTGGGCGCAAGAAATTTGAGTGGATCTGATTCTAGTACGAGAGGACCGAATTGGACAAACCTCTAGTGTATCTGTTGTCACGCCAGTGGCATGGCAGAGTAGCTACGTTTGGAAGGGATAAGCGCTGAAAGCATATAAGCGCGAAACCCACCACAAGATGAGATTTCTTTTAAGGATCGTGGGAGATGACCACGTTGATAGGCTATAGATGTAAAGGCAGTAATGTCATAGTCGAGTAGTACTAATAATCCGTAAGCTTATGTACACCTTTCCAGCCTCGCAAGAGGCTGGGGAAACTTTCTAATTCCTAGATTCGTTCAGGAACTAATATTTTTTTCTTTATCTCAGTATGTTAAGATATTGTTCAATAGATTTTTATCATAAGATAAACAATCATTGAAAAATTGCCCAAAGCAATTATAACTTCTTAAGGTGGTTATTGCGGCGGGGCTCACCTCTTCCCATCCCGAACAGAGTAGTTAAGCCCGCCTGCGCAGATGGTACTGCAGTTATGTGGGAGAGTATGTCGTCGCCTTTCTTTTGAGAACCCGTTTTGCAAGAAACGGGTTTTTTTATTAAAATGTGCATTTTATAGTAAATTATAATGGTACCTTAGCTCAGATGGTAGAGCAATGGACTGAAAATCCATGTGTCCCTGGTTCGATCCCTGGAGGTACCACAAAATGCTCGGATGGTGAAATTGGTAGACACGCTGGACTTAAAATCCAGTGAACAGCAATGTTCGTGCGGGTTCAAGTCCCGCTCTGAGTACAAGAAACTTCAGTTGGCTAGCGCTACTGAAGTTTTGTCCCGTCCTAAAAAAGCGATACAGATTATTAGCTAAAATTAAATATTAAACAGTAGCAAAAACGTTTTTGCTACTGTTTTTTGTTTTATAAGTTCTCATCTTCGTTTTGTTTTGAGAATGCATTTGGTTTGGAGTCAGCATAAAATTCGAATAATGAGGCCTAAGTCCATTGTAAATAGTAACTGATTCCTTGACAATTTGATTTGTTATTTTTGCTCCTTGATTGTATTTATCAATGCTAAATTCTTGTTTTAAAATTCCATTTATTCTTTCTGCAACAGCATTTTCATAAGGATCTGAATTTTGTGTCATGCTGCATAAAACCCTTTTTTTGATGAGCTCTTCTTGGTATTCATTGGCACAATATTGAATTCCTCTATCAGAATGATGTATCAATGGTAAATTAAAATTCTTTCTTTGCTTAAGAGCCATTTTTAAAGCCATTACACTACTTTGAGTATTTAAGTTGTTAGCCACAAAATACCCCATTATCTTCTTTGAATAAGCATCGGTAACCAAACTTAGGTAGCAAGGATTATCTCTTTTTCCAATGTACGTGATGTCTGACACCCAGACTTGTTCAGGCCTGTTTATCTCTAAATCTAAAATTAAATTCTCGTGTTTTCTAAAACGATGATGGGAGTTAGTTGTTATATGATAAGAACGTTTTGGCTGTATTAATAAATGATTGGCTCTTAGTATATCAAAGAATTTATCTCTGCCTATTTTTATCAATAGGAGTTTGTCTGACAAAAGATAATATAGTTTTCTAGTGCCTATTCTAGGCATTATTTTTCTGATAGCATCAACCATCAAAATAACCTGTTCTGCTTTATCTTGTTTAACTATTTTTCTTCGAATTCTTCGATAATAAACCTGTCTGTCTATCCCGAACAAATAACAGGTAAATGCTATTGTTTGTTGTTCTTTTGTCTTGAAATAATCGATTGTTCGGGTACAGAGTTTTTTCGGATATCGATTTGATATTCTTTTTCTGCTAAATCAATCATCATATCAAACAGGATAGCCTTCTTGTCTGCAACAAAAGCCTGTCGCTCCAGGAATGCCTTTTGTTTTTCTAGAAGCTTGACTTGAACTTCAAGCTCCATAATCTTTTGTTCGGGTGTTTTTTCCATCTTTGAAGAGATTTGGTTCTCCCAATCAAAGTTACCAAATTTAATTAGCCATTGTACAACTGTCTTTCTACATTGAATACCGTAATTCTTTGTTGCTTGGCTAACTGTAAGTTGTCCTCGTTCTATTTCTTGAACGATTTCTAATTTTAAAGACATAGTGTAGTCTTTTTGCGTACGCTTTAAATAGCGCGTTTGTTGTAATGATTCCATAGGATACTTTTTTGTGTATCACTATTTCAGGACTAGACATTTTTTTATTTTAAAATCTCTTTCATTTATTTGTGAGGTTTTTTTTTAAAGTTTTATATTCACTCTGTTTTTATGTATTTTTTAAAGGTATATGGGAAATGGAAGTGTCAAATGCAATAGGATTGTTTTTTGCAAATATTTTAGTTCTACTAATTAGTAGTTAAAATATATTTATTCATTTTAGATGTTAAAGTCATTACTTTGGTGTAATAATGTAGAAAATGCTTGCAAATGTCGCATGTTTATAAGGTATGTTTTTAGCGTGAGTGATAGCAGTGAAAAGCTCACAGTTCCATTGAGTCTCTTACTCAATGGAACGAGGACTTGTAATGAATAGCCCTCCCTGACTTTTTTTTAGGAAGGTCACGCCCAAATTTTACTAACAGCTTTAATATGATTTTAAGTATTTACTTTTATATACTATGCACGCATAGTATATTTTGATATCTTTGATGTAAATTTAAAACTAAAGATGATAAAACCAACGTTAACTTCCCTTTTAAAGATTAAACATCCATTAATAATGGCTCCTATGTTTCTTGTTTCCAATACTAAAATGGTTATTGAAGGAATGAAATCGGGTGTGGCGGGTTGTATTCCAGCTTTAAATTACCGTACTCTAGATGAATTACGAGCTTCTATAATTGAACTTAAAGCAGCTAAAGTTGAAGGAGGTAGTTTTGGTTACAATCTAATAGTGAATAAATCTAATATAAAATACAAGAATCAGTTGGCTGTATTATGTGAGGAAAAGGTGGACTTCATAATAACATCTTTAGGCTCTCCCGAGGAGACTATTAATCAAGCTCATAAGGTAGGTATTAAAGTTTTTTGCGATGTTACTGACTTGGCTTTTGCTAAAAAAGTGGAAAGTTTAGGTGGAGATGCTTTAATTGCAGTAAATAATGAGGCTGGAGGACATCGTGGGGATTTATCTGCTGAAGAGTTGATTAAAGAGTTGAATTTAAACACTTCTTTACCCGTTATTTCTGCAGGAGGAGTAAGTACAAAAGCCGATTTAGATAAAATGCTAGGCTTTGGTGCTGTTGGGGTTTCTGTTGGTAGCCCATTTATTGCTTCATTTGAGTCGGGTGTTTCAGAGGAATACAAACAAGCTTGTGTTGATTATGGAGCTAAAGATATTGTTTTAACTAAGAAAATATCGGGCACACCTTGTACCGTTATTAATACTCCATATGTTAATAAGGTAGGGACACAACAAACTTGGATTGAAAATACTTTAAATAGAAATAAAACCCTAAAAAAATGGGTGAAGATGATTCGTTATATGAAAGGATCCAATGCTGTTACTAAAGCAGCTACCGAAGTGACTTACAAAACGGTATGGGTTGCTGGTCCAACTATTGAAAACACAACCGAGATAAGTGCTGTTGCTAAAATAGTTGACAAGATTTGTTCGTACTAGTAGGGATCAATTTAAAAATAAAAAAGCTATACTATTAATAACTTATAGTATAGCTTTTTTATTCTAAATTTATTTTGAACTAATTGATTGTATCTTTGATTTCTTCAAGTTCTTCTGATTTTCTTCCAATTTTAATTTTAGGATGGTCTTTGTTTCCAGTAATAACTAGAGGAACTCCAAATATTCCTAAAGGAGGTAAACCTAAGCGCATTTTTAGATTTAGTTTTCCGTCTAGACTTGTTTGTCCTTCAATCCTTGGTCTAAAACCGGCAAATTTAAATTTAAATCGCTCTAGTATTATGATGTTATTTTTAATAGAACTTTTAACATCTACTTTTGTTAATTGTGGATTTTTTATACCTTCATGGTTTGTTTTTTTACTTACAGCATTAAACATTTTCATACCGTATAATTTAACGTCTTTTATAGAAACAACACCTTCACCAGTTAAGGATGGGTATACAGGTTCCATTTTACCATTTAACTTTCCTTTAAGCTTATAATCTAATGAAATTATTCCTTGTGCTTTTTCGGCAGCACTGGCCATTTCTCTAAAGATTTTTATTTCTTTATAGGCTCTTTTAATGTCAAAGTCACTGGCTTTAATGCTGTATTCAAATAGTGCTTTTTTTGTTGAAATTCCTTGGTATTTTGCATTCATAGTAACACTACAGCCTATTAAGTTAAAGCCTGTATTTTCCATCGTTAATTTACCTTTTTTCATTTGGAGGTTTCCCTGTGCATCGTTAAGCGTAAGTCCATTGAAATTAACTTTATTCGCATTAGCTTGAAATCTTAAATCAAAATTTGAAGGTATAAGAATAACTCCTGTTTCTGGTTTTTCGATCTCTATTTCCGTTTTTGTAGTATCAGTTGTAGTAGTTGTGTTAGCAGTAGTCGACATGAATTCGTCGGCATTGATATATTTTGAATTTAGTATAAATGATCCTCTCAAGACACCATTTTTGGTTGTAAGAAAATTGAAGACATTTTGTAAATAACCATTCATTTTAAAATCGGATTGACCATATGCTGCCAAAAAGTGATTAAAATTCATTTTGTCTTGATTAATTTTAAAAACGCCTTCTTTTATAAGAAATGGTTTTGGCAAGTATTCCGATACTAAAAGGATGTTTCGTAATTCAAGTTTGCCTTTGTTGTATAGTTTACTATAATTCCCTTTTTCGGCATCACTTTGTTTTCCTTTTAATGCTAGATCTGCTTTAATAAATCCGTCAATATCCAACCCTTTTTGTGAGAAGACCTTGTATATTCTACTAATATCAAGTGTACCTTTGGCTTTTATATCATAACTTAAATCTTCAAAATTAGATAGATCAGCAGTTACAAAAACTGGCTTCCCTTCAAATGTAAATTGAGTAGGTTGTAGTAGTATTTTAAGGTCGCTGAATGTTCCTTTTTGATTGCTGATTTTTGAAACAATATTAATATTTGTAATGGGGTTTGGATAGTATTTTGTTTGGATAAAACCATTTTGCAAATTCAAAGTAACATCCGTAATAGGGAAAATATGATTTTTAGCATCGAATGTACCTTTTGAACTTCCTTTACCAATAAGCATTCCTTTTAATTGTATATCTGGAATTCCGAGTGCAAGATTCAGTTTTTCTAAATCTATTTTAGCATCCATAGTAAGATCAATTTCAGGATTATTGATTCCTTTTACATATAATTTTGTTTTTAAATAATCTTTATTGATGTCTAATGATATGTTTTTTGCATCAACAATCAAAAGATCAGGATTTAAAGAAGGAAGTGAGGTTGAAATATCTAAATTTAGATTGGAAACAGGAAATGCACTACTGTTATAATTGACAAAACCGTCTTTTATTTTTAAATCTAGATTTAAATTTGGTGCTTTGTTTTCTGAGGCAATATAAGGACCTTTAAGCGTAAGAAGTAAATCTGTTTTTCCTTTAAGTTCTGTTTTTTCAAGCCAAGTAATGTATTTTGGAGGAAATGCAGTAAACAGGTCTTCTAGATTACTATTGGTTGATTTTACAATAAAATCAATATTATAACCATCTTTTAGGAAGTCGAATTTCCCTTTGAAGTCAACTAATAATTTGTTTATTTTTAAATCATTTTGTTCAAAAATAAACGATAATGAGTTTACATTCACTTTTGTAATCAAGTCAGCGTCGACTTTTTTATTCATCAAGTAAGGCTCGTTTTCATAGATGATATTCAATTTGTCAATTTTGGCTTTAGAATATAAATCAAATACGTCCTTACTTAAATCTCCATTTCCTAGATAGTTAAAACCTATTGCGTCAAAATGAATTTTAGTAGATTGATCGTCATAATTAATTTGGCTGTTTTTAACTTCAATTTTTTCTAATTTTAAAGCCGTTTCTTTTTTTTCATCATCTAAAGCTTCTTTGGGTGCGATGTATACATTGTAGTTTGCTTGGCCGTCTCTATTGACTTTTATATTGATTTTGGAATTATTCAAATAAATTTGATCAATATTTATAGTGCTACTAAAAATAAGGCTGGACACATTGATACCAAAAGAAACTTCATCAGCTGTAATAAAGGCTTCTTTTTGATAAGGTGCAGAACCATTTAATTTAAAGTTATTTAGTGAGATTGTTAATGAAGGGAAATGGTGGAAAAAAGAAACTTTTGCTTCAGAATAATTTAGTTCTCCATTTAGTTTGTTATTTGCCTCTTTTTTTATTTCTGTTTCAATCTTTTCTGCGAAAATAAAAGGCAAAATAAACATCAACATAAGAATGCTTATAATTGTTATTCCTATGAATTTTAATGCTTTAATAGCAACGATCCTAAATTTGGTTGAAGACATAGATGAAGACTTATATTTAAAACTTTATTTTGATAAAAAAGTGCAAATGTACTTATAAACAGGTTGCTTTTTTTTTAAATGTTTTTTTTTTCAAGTCATGATATAAAAGATTTTAACTAGATCATTTTGGCTTTATAGATCTGAAAAATAGTTTTTAATTAATAATTTACACTGGAAACATTTACTTTATAAACTATCATTTTAATTTTAACTATTGTTCATTGTGATATTTTATTGAATTTAACAAAAAACGATTAAATTAGTTTTCTAAAATCTTGTAAATATCTAAATATGAAAAGAAGATCTTTTTTAAGAACTGCAACGTTAGCATCTGCTGGGCTAAGTACTTTATTGGTTACAAGTTGTGCTCAAGGTGAAAAAAAACCGGAAGAAACATTAGCGACAGTTAATATTTCAAATGTTGATTTTGAATTAGATGAAGAAACAATTAGCAGTTTAAGGGAGAAATTATCTTCGGGAAAATTTACTTCGGAACAATTAGTTAGAATGTATTTAGAACGTATAGAATCTATCGATAAGAAAGGATTCACTTTAAATTCAGTTATTGAAATTAATCCTGATGCAATTGCTATAGCAAAGGAGTTGGATGATGAATTGAAGGCTGGTAAAAATAGGGGATCTTTGCATGGAATTCCAATTTTGATAAAAGACAATATAGACACAGGAGATAAAATGCAAACAACTGCGGGTTCACTTGCTTTAGTAGGTAATATTGCAGGTGCTGATGCTTTTGTGATTAAAAAAATAAGAGAAGCAGGAGCAGTATTAATAGGAAAAACGAATTTAAGTGAATGGGCTAATTTCAGATCGACTTCTTCTTGTTCTGGATGGAGTAGTAAAGGTGGACAAACTAAAAATCCTTATATTTTAGATCATAATCCATGTGGTTCTAGTGCAGGATCAGGGGTTGCTGTAGCTTCCAATCTTTGTGTAGTTGCGATCGGTACTGAAACAGATGGATCAGTCGTATGTCCAGCTTCTGTAAGTGGCATAGTAGGGATAAAACCTACTGTAGGTTTAGTTAGTAGAACGGGTATTATTCCCATTTCAAGTACGCAGGATACTGCTGGACCAATGGCAAGAACAGTAACTGATGCTGCAATTTTATTAGGTGCTATGACTGGTGTAGATGAAAAAGATTCAGTAACAAATGAAAGCAACGGAAAAGCATATCATGATTACACTAAATTCTTGGACAAGGAAGCACTAAATGGTAAAAGAATTGGTGTAGAACGAAAACCTCAAGGCAAGAATCAATTTATGCATGAATTGCAGCAAAAAGCAATTGACTTGCTTAAAAGTAAAGGAGCAACAATTATAGAAATTGATTATTTAGATGAAATAGGTAAGTTGGGAGAATCTGAGTTTGAAGTGATGCAATTTGAGTTTAAAACTGGGCTGAACAATTATCTAAGTACTTCAAATAGTAAAGTTAAAAGTTTGAAGGATGTCATTGATTTCAATATTGCCAATGAAAACAAAGCCATGCCATACTTCAAACAAGAAACCTTAATTAGTTCGAATGAAAAAGGAAATTTAACTGATAAAAAATATATTGAAGCACGTAATAAAAGTCACTTTGGTTCCAAAGAGATAATTGACAAAGTCATTTCAATAAATAAATTGGATGCTATTTGTGGTCTTACTATGGGGCCTGCTTGTAGTATCGACATGATTTATGGTGATCGATGGGGAGATGTCTTCTTGACAACTCCCGCAGCTGCTAGTGGTTATCCACACATTACTGTTCCTGGAGGGATGGTTTATGATTTGCCTGTTGGATTATCTTTTTTTGGATTGGCCTATTCAGAACCAAAATTAATAGGAATAGGGTACGCATATGAACAAGCATCAAAAAATAGGACAAAGCCTAGTTTTAAGAAATCATTTCTATAAAATTCTTTTATCCTTTAAAATCTACAGATAAAGAATTTACACAGAATCGTTGTCCAGTTTTTGTTGGGCCATCATTAAATACATGTCCAAGATGACCACCACAATTAGCGCATACAATTTCTGTACGAATCATTCCGTGAGTTTTGTCAAGAATGTATTTTACTTTTCCTGGAATAGAATCATCAAAAGAAGGCCAGCCACAGTGTGCATCAAACTTAGAATTACTCTCAAATAGTGGTTCTGAACAAGCCCCGCAACAGTATGTTCCTTTTTCGTAATGTAAATTGTAAGTACCTGTGTGAGCACGTTCTGTTCCTTTTTGACGTAGAATATGGTATCTCTCTTCGCCTAATTCTTCTTTCCATTGTGCCTCCGTTTTTTCTAAAGGATATTTCATATTATTATTATTATTATTATTATTGATTTTTAGTTATAAAGGTAATTACTTTTTGCACGACATTATGGTCTCCCAAAATTTTTCGATGCCCTAAACCGTTTGTAATAACTAATTCTCCATTTTGTAAATGTTTATGAATATGAATTCCCGCTTTTACTGGTACTTCAAAATCATCTTGGTCATGTATAACTAGAACTGGTATAGTTGTATTTTTAGCAGCAATATAAGCGGAGTAATTGTTCATTGGTTCGTTATATTTTTTTTCAAAATGCAATTGCATTCTTTTTGCAATATTGGGCTTTAATTTTAGGTTTGAGACAAAGTCATCAATAATATCCTGAACAATATCCCCACTTCCAATAATTGTAGCAGATTTCACTTTTAATCCATTTTTTATAGCATTTAATATTGACATTCCTCCTAAAGAATGACCAATAGCAGCTTCAAATGGCCCGTATTGTTTGTCTATTTCTATTATTGAAGCAATAAAATCAATCATAATTGAGCTATTACCAGGTGATTTTCCATGTGCAGGAGCATCAAAACTTATTGTCGAGTACTCTTCTTTTAGTAATTCATCAGCTATTTTTACTAGTTGTGTACCACGTCCTGACCATCCGTGAACTAATAGTATTTTTTTATCACTTTTACCATATTGATAAATAACAACATGCTTATTTATTTGCGGAATTAACAATGCTTTTTGCTCACTTTTTCGATTCATGTCCCATTCTCTTTTAGGAAGAGTATGTTTTATTGGTGTTGTAAACAGTTTTGCTGCATATAATACAGCTAATTTTGGAGAGATTAGCGAGATAAATTTACTCGTTACTATAATAAGCTTAGGAATTTTTAATTTTTGTTGGTTAATAGAAGTATTTTTTGACATTTCAATAAATTTTTATTAGGGCTTTCATTTTATTTATTTTTTACTAAATTTAGAAAAACATAAAAGTAATATAATTTATAAAAGGTTTTTGTCTTTTATAGGTAATTACCCTAAACTAAGAATTAGCTCTAATTCAAATATTAAAGCCATTCTTTTGTAAATAATTGAAAAAACAAATTTTATAAAATGGAAATATTTCATATTAGTGCAGAATGTTATCCTGTAGCAAAAGTGGGTGGACTAGCTGATGTTGTTGGAGCTTTACCCAAATACCAAAATAATGCTGGACATCAAGTTAGAGTTGTAATACCATGTTATGATACAAAGTTTAGAAAAGAGAATGATTTTGAATGTGTACACTGGGGATCAATAAAATTAGGAAAGTTTAATTTTCCTTTTAGTGTTCTCAAAGAAACTACTGATAAACTTGGTTTTGAATTATACCTTATTGAAATTCCAGAACTTTTTGACAGAAAAGAGGTTTATGGATATGAAGATGATATTGAACGATTTTTATCTTTTCAAATAGCAACTTTAGATTGGATCATAGGTAGAAGTGAAATTCCTGACGTTATTAATTGCCATGATCATCATACAGGGTTGATTCCATTTATGATGTTATATTGTGATAAGTATTTAAAATTACAAAATACACCATCAATGATTACGATTCATAATGGTTTGTATCAAGGTCAATTTGGTTTTGATAAATTAAATTACTTTCCAGAATTTGATCTTTCTCATGTAAAAGTTTTAGAATGGGATAATTGTATTAATTCTCTTGCTGTAGCTGTAAAATGTGCTTGGGCTGTAACTACGGTTTCTCCCAACTACCTTAATGAAATTAATTATTCAGCTAATGGATTAGAATCATTGTTTAATCTTGTTAGATATAAATCAAAAGGAATTTTAAATGGAATAGACACAGAAGTATGGGATCCAGCTAAAGATGTAATGTTAGAGAAAAAATATTCTATCAAAAATTTCGAAAAAGGAAAACAGCAAAATAAAGAAATATTATGTACTCTTTTTAATTTAGATCCTACAAAACCTTTATTTAGTTTTATTGGTCGATTACTGGAAGAAAAAGGAGGTGATTTATTGCCTCATGCTTCAGCTTTAGCGTTATCAGAAAATTTTAAAGAAATTAATATTTTGATATTAGGATCTGGAAATGCAGATATTGAAAATAGATTAAATAGCTTATTGATTGATTATAAAGGAAATTATAATACGTTTATTGGATACAATGAAGAATTAGCTCATTTAATTTATGCGGGAGCCGATTTCTTAATGATGCCATCTAGAGTAGAACCATGTGGTTTGAATCAAATGTATTCTTTGCGATATGGAACAATTCCAATAGTAAGAAGAACTGGTGGTTTAAAAGATACTGTAATTGATTTTGGAGATGATGGTAATGGAATTTGTCATGATCAATCATCTGTTGGAGATATTTGTTACTCCATTAATAGAGCTGTAAATTTATATAAGAATAAAGAGCATTTAAATAAAATTATAAAACGTGGAATGAAAACCGACCATTCCTGGGAAAGAGTTTGTCAAGAATATATAGATATGTATAATTTAATAATCAACAAAATATGAAAGCTAAAAAGAATAATGTTGTTTCAATCATTCTTGGGGGAGGCCAAGGTTCTAGATTATATCCCTTAACCGCAACTAGATCAAAACCTGCGGTGCCTATTGCAGGAAAATATAGATTGGTTGATATTCCTATTTCAAATTGTATGAATTCGGATATTAAAAGAATGTTTGTATTAACACAATTTAATTCGGCTTCTTTAAACGCACATATAAAAAACACCTATACTTTTAATGCTTTTAGTCAAGCTTTTGTAGATATTCTAGCTGCCGAGCAAACTCCTGATAACCCTACTTGGTTTCAAGGAACTGCTGATGCTGTTAGACAATGTATGCCTCATTTTTTAAATCATGATTTTGATTATGCTTTGATACTTTCTGGAGATCAACTGTATCAAATGGATTTTAACGAAATGCTTGATGAACATATAAAACATGGGGCTGATATAACTATAGCAACTTTACCTGTAAACGCTAAAGATGCTCCCGAGTTTGGTATTCTAAAAACTAATAGCGAAAGCTGTATTGAATCATTTATTGAAAAACCAGCTGCTTCATTGTTGCCTGATTGGGAATCAAATGTAAGTGAGCAAATGAAAAGTGAAGGAAAGCATTATCTTGCTTCAATGGGGATTTATATTTTCAATAGAAAATTATTAATTGATTTAATGGCAAATCCTGATACCAAAGATTTTGGTAAAGAAATTATACCGCAAGCTGTTGGAAATAAAAAAATATTAAGCTATCAATATGAAGGGTATTGGACTGATATTGGTAATATTGATTCTTTTTTTGAAGCTAACATAGGTCTTACTGATGATGTTCCAAAATTTAATTTATTTGATAATGAAAATAAAATTTACACTAGACCTAGATTATTGCCTCCATCAAAATTCCGTAATACACTTATTGAGCAATCACTTATTTCAGAAGGTTGTATCATAAGTGCCAAAGAAATTAAAAAATCAGTTATAGGAATTCGTTCTAGAATTGGCGATGAAACAATTATTCAAAACTCCTATGTTATGGGTAATGATTTTTATCAAAGCATTGATATAATGGATGAAGAAAAAGCGAATAATAAAATTTTAATGGGAATAGGGGAAAGATGTTTTATTAACAATGCTCTAGTTGATAAAAATTGTAGAATTGGGAATGATGTTTATATCAATGGAGGAAAGCATTTAGAAGATTTTTCAAATGATTTGTATTCTATCAGAGAAGGAATTGTTGTAATTAAAAAAGGTTCAGTAATACCGGATAATTACAAAATTAATTAAGTTATTAAACTGTTTTTAAACTAATATTCTAATGAATTAAACATTAGAACTATAAAATTGCCATATGAGTAAAGTTATCACGCATTCTCTTTTTACTGACTTTGATATTAACTTATTCAAAGCTGGGAAACATTATAGACTCTATGAAAAGCTTGGGGCGCATTTGATTGAGTTAGATGGTGTAAAAGGAGTGTATTTTGCCGTTTGGGCACCTACAGCTCATTCCGTTTCTGTAGTTGGAGATTTTAATTTTTGGAAACAAGGAGAACATTTGTTGCAAGTAAGATGGGATTCTTCAGGAATATGGGAAGGTTTTATTCCAAATATTGAAAAAGGAACTACCTATAAATATAAAATTCAATCTAATAATGATGGGATTATTACTGAAAAAGCAGATCCGTTTGCTTTTTATTGTGAGCAACCACCACATACGGCCTCAGTAATTTGGGATTTAGACTACAAATGGGATGATACTAAATGGATGAAATCACGCCAAGACCATAATGGATTAGACAAACCTTATTCTGTTTATGAAGTTCATTTGGGATCTTGGAAACGTCATGCTGAAGAAAATCGTTTTTTGACTTATCTAGAATTTGCTGAGGATTTAGTAAACTATGTAAAAGAAACTGGTTTTACTCATGTGGAATTTATGCCTATAATGGAATATCCTTATGATCCTTCATGGGGTTATCAATTAGTTGGTTATTTTGCACCGACATCTCGTTTTGGTAAACCACAAGATTTTATGGTTTTAGTTGATAAGCTGCATCAAGCTGGGATAGGTGTTATTTTAGACTGGGTTCCATCACATTTTCCTGACGACGCACATGGTTTAGGGTTCTTTGATGGTTCTAATCTTTTTGAACACCCAGATCGAAGAAAAGGATATCATCCTGATTGGAAAAGTTTAGTGTTTAATTATGGACGAAATGAAGTTCGTTCCTTTTTAATTAGTAATGCTTTATTCTGGTTGCAGTACTATCATGCTGATGGTTTACGAGTAGATGCCGTTGCTTCGATGTTGTATTTAGATTATTCAAGAAATGATGGTGAATGGGAACCAAATATTTATGGAGGTAGAGAAAATCTAGATACCATTAGTTTTTTGAAAGAATTTAATGAAGCTGTTTACTCTAATTATGAAGGAGTACAAACGATAGCAGAAGAAAGTACTTCGTTTCCAATGGTTTCAAGACCAACATCTGTTGGTGGATTGGGATTTGGAATGAAATGGATGATGGGTTGGATGCATGATACTTTAGAATATTTTCAAAAAGAAACGGTTTATCGCAAATACCATCAAAATGAATTGACATTTTCGATGACGTATACTTTTTCTGAAAATTTCATGCTGCCTTTATCTCATGATGAAGTGGTGTATGGTAAAAAATCAATTGCTGGCAGGATGCCTGGTGATGAATGGCAAAAATTTGCTAATTTAAGATTACTTTACGGTTATATGTTTACACATCCAGGAACCAAATTATTGTTTATGGGTTGTGAATTTGGACAAAGTGCAGAGTGGAATTTTGAAGGAAGTTTAGATTGGCATTTGTTACAATATCCTTTTCATGAAGGGATAAAGAAATTGATTACTGATTTAAATAATTTATACAAAACGGAACCTGCTTTGCATGAAAAGCAGTTTAATCCAGAAGGTTTTGAATGGATTAATTATTCAGACCATCAAAATGCTGTTTTTTCATTTATTCGAAAAGGGAATAAACCAAAAGATGATTTGATAATAGTTTGTAATTTCACTCAAATTGTTCGCTCTAATTATAGAATTGGCCTTCCTAAAAAAGGGAAACTAAAAGAAATTTTTAATAGTGATGCAAAAATTTATGGTGGAAGTGGAGTAATTAATCCTGAAAAACTAACAATTGAATCCTCTCCATATGATGGAAGGGATTATTCTGCCGAATTATTGCTTCCTCCATTAAGTGTTAATGTTTTCAAGATTTCTTAAAAATATATTTCGGAAGTTAAACTAAATTAGGGGTTTCTTATTTATTTAAAAAATAATAAGGTGATCCCTTTTTTTTTAAAAGAATCAAATTATATCATTTTCGTTTATTACCCCTTATTTTAAAAGGCTAACAAAGTTTTTTTGTAATTTTGATATGAAATAGATTCCTCTACAATAAATATTAAATAATTATGATTACAAATACTGAATTAGAATATAAAGGGGATTTATATCCCTCAAGAATTGTTTCTTTTAAACTTGAAGGCGATTCGATTTATTTTAATACTGATAATAGTGTTGTTTTAAAAGTCACTATTTTAAGAGATAGTTTATTGCGTTTTCGATTTACTACAAAAGGGTATTTCAGCAATGATTTTTCATATGCAATAGATAAAAGCCAACTTCATGGATATAATTTACTAGAAATATCTGAAGAACCTTATTATTACCAAATAGTTACTAGCAAAATAAAATGTGTTATTCAAAAATTAGACATGAGAAAGTCTATTTATGATTTAAAAGGTAATATTTTATTAGAGGATGAGTTAGGTTTTCATTGGGAGGAAAGTTATGAGTTTGGTGGTAATATCGTAAAGATGAGTAAAGCATCCAAAGATGGCGAATGCTTTTATGGACTTGGAGATAAAGCTACCCAAATGAATTTAAAAGGGAAGCGATTAGAGAATTTTGCTACAGATCAATATGCTTTTCAAAAAGATCAGGAACCTTTATATAAAGTTGTTCCTTTTTATATAGGATTGCAAAATAAACAAGCATACGGTATTTTCTTTGATAATACATTTAGAACTTTTTTTGATTTTTGTCATGAAAGAAGAAATGTAACCAGTTTCTGGGCCGAAGGTGGAGAGATGAATTATTATTTCATTTATGGACCACAAATGCAAGATGTGGTAACTACCTATACTGATTTAACTGGGAAACCAGAATTACCACCTTTATGGGCTCTGGGTTATCATCAATGTAAATGGAGCTATTACCCTGAGAGTAATGTAAAAGATGTTGCTGCTAAATTTAGAGAGTTGCAAATACCATGTGATGCTATTTATTTAGATATAGATTACATGGAAGGATTTAGATGTTTTACTTGGAATAAAGAATATTTCCCAGATCCTAAAAGAATGGTAGCAGAATTAGCTGAGGACGGTTTTAAAACTGTTGTTATTATAGATCCAGGAATAAAAATTGACAAAGAATATGCTGTTTATAAAGAAGCTTTAGATAAAGATTATTTCTGTAAAAGAGCTGATGGTCCTTATATGAAGGGAAAAGTTTGGCCCGGAGAATGTAATTTTCCAGACTATACTAATCCTGAAGTTAGAGAATGGTGGGCAGGATTATTTAAAGAATTAGTTTCGGAAATAGGTGTAAAAGGAGTATGGAATGACATGAATGAACCAGCCGTAATGGAGGTTCCAAATAAAACATTTCCTATGGATGTACGTCACGATTATGACGGAAATCCTTGCAGTCATAGAAAAGCACATAATATTTATGGTACTCAAATGGCAAGAGCTACCTACCATGGAGTAAAAAGATTTGCTTACCCCAAAAGACCTTTTGTAATAACTAGGTCTGCATATGCAGGTTCACAACGTTATACTTCTTCGTGGACAGGTGATAATGTTGCCACTTGGGAACATTTATGGGTTGCTAATATACAAGTGCAAAGAATGTCTATATCTGGAATGGGTTTTACTGGTTCAGATATTGGAGGATTTGCTGAGCAACCTTCAGGAGAGTTATACGCTCGTTGGATTCAGTTAGGTGTTTTTCATCCTTTTTGTAGAACTCACTCGTCAGGTGATCATGGAGACCAAGAACCGTGGGCCTTTGACGATGAAGTCATTGATATTACTAGAAAATTCGTAAGTCTCCGTTACCAGTTATTACCGTATTTATACACCATGTTTTACCAATATATTGAAGAAGGAATACCAATGTTAAAACCATTAGTGTACTTTGATCAAGATGATATTCAAACTCATTATCGAAATGATGAATTTGTTTTTGGAAATCAGATATTGGTTTGCCCTATATTAGAACCTAATGCAATAGGAAGAAGAATGTATATTCCTAAAGGGGAATGGTATAATTACTGGACTAATAAAATAGTAAAAGGAGGAAAAGAAATGTGGGTAGATACTCATTTTGATGAGATTCCAGTTTTTGTCAAAGCGGGTTCGATGATTCCTAAATACCCTGTTCAACAATATGTAGGTGAATTAGAATTTGATGAATTAACTTTAGATTTATATTATAAAAAAGGAAAAGAAAAATCAGTTGTTTATGAAGATGCTCAAGATGGGTATGATTATAAAAAAGGCAGATATAGTTTTTTAACTTTCAGAGTAACTGGAAAGGAGAAAGAACTTAATATTCAACAACATAAAGAAGGGAAATATGACACTAATTATTCTAAGTATAAAATAAACCTTATTGGATTACCATTTAAAGTAAAAAGTATTGAAATCGATAACGAAGAAGTTTCATTTAATAGCTTGGCTTTTGAAATTAATGATTATCTAATTGTAGATAAGGAATTTAATGTTTTGCACATTACTGGAGAATAAAGAAAACAATAAAATTGATACAATTGCTTTTAATTTTGTAACTCATAAACTTAGTTAAAATTGTATTTTTGTTTTTATTAAAATCTAATATCATGAAAAAACAGTCAATAATAGCAGGAATTTGTACGCTAGGTCTATTCATCTCTTGTGCGACCAACCCTCTTACAGGGAAAAAAACATTAAATTTTGTTTCTAATAGTGAATTATTCCCTTCTTCTTTTCAGGAGTATGGAACTTTTTTGAAAGAAAACAAAGTCATTACTGGAACTGCAGACGCAAAAAGAGTGGAAAATGTGGGTATGAAAATTAAAGTAGCTGCTGAAAAATATTTAGCGTACTTAGGTCAAACTCAATATTTAAATGATTACCGTTGGGAATATAAATTAGTTGATAGTAAAGAAGTTAACGCTTGGTGTATGCCCGGTGGAAAAATCGTTGTTTATTCGGGGATTTTACCCATTACAAAAGACGATGCTGGTTTAGCAACTGTTATGGGGCATGAAGTTTCTCATGCACTAGCAAATCATGGAGCACAACGTATGAGTGCATCACAACTTCAGAGTCTTGGCGCTGTAGGTGTTGCTGTTGCAACTGGGAGTCAAAGCGCTGAAAAACAACAAATGTGGCAACAATATTACGGTATAGGTTCACAAGTAGGAGTAATGTTGCCTTACAGTAGAAGTCATGAAACCGAAGCTGACAAAATAGGCCTTACTCTTATGGCTATTGCAGGTTATAATCCAGATGATGCAATTTCATTTTGGACAAGAATGGCTGCAAGTTCTAATGGTCAAGCACCACCTGAGTTTTTAAGTTCACACCCTTCAGATGCAACAAGAATTGCCAATTTGAAAGCAATGGTTCCGGAAGCTAAAGCAACGGCGGCAAAATTTGGAGTTATTTTCAGATAAAAAAATATATTTTAATAGATAATGGAAAGCCAATTCAACTGAATTGGCTTTCTGTTTTTAACAAATCATTATTATTACAAAGTTTATCCTGATTTATAGTTTAAATACTCAAAAAATAAATAAATTCGTTTTAAAAATATTTATATGATAGCTTTACAAAAAGGAGATAAGAAGTTAATAAACGCTTGGGCATTTTATGATTGGGCAAACTCAGTGTACAGTCTGGTTATTGCAACTGCAGTATTTCCCATTTATTTTGAATCTGTAACCAGTGATAATAATGGTATTGTCCATTTTTTGGGTCTGGAAATTAATAACTCCTCTTTGCTATCTTATTCATTATCAATTTCTTTTTTAATAGTTGCATTTCTGTCACCTATACTATCCGGCATAGCTGATTATACGGGTAATAAGAAACGTTTTATGCAGTTTTTTTGTTATTTGGGTTCGTTTTCAGTTATGGGATTGTTCTTTTTTAAAGGACAGGATACACTATGGATAGGTGTTTTAGGAACTATTTTGGCTAGCATTGGATTTTGGGGAAGTATTGTTTTTTATAATTCTTATTTGCCAGAAATTGCTTTTCCAGAGCAGCATGACCGTGTGAGTGCGAAAGGTTTTATGTTTGGTTATTTTGGATCTTTAATTTTGTTAGCATTTAATTTAACTATGGTTATGATGCCTGAATGGTATGGAATAACTGATTCGTCGATACCAGCGCGAATTTCATTTCTATCAGTAGGTATTTGGTGGATGGGTTTTGCTCAAATTACTTTTCATTATTTACCTAATAATGTATTTCATAAAAAACCAGAGAAAGATTTTATATTTAAAGGATTGAGAGAACTTAAAGTTGTTTTTAAAAGCTTGAAAGAACTTACTAGGTTAAAACAGTTTTTAACCGCTTTTTTTCTTTACAGTATTGGTGTTCAAACTGTAATATTATTAGCAGGTATTTTTGGTAAAAAAGAATTAGGGATTACTACAAGTAAATTAATCATAATCATTTTATTAATCAATGTTGTAGCTATATTTGGCGCTTTTTTATTTTCTAGAATATCCGAGATAATAGGGAACATAAAAACCTTAAAAATTACAATTGTAATTTGGGGTTTTATTTGTTTTGCGGCGTATTTATTAGATGCTAAAAGTCAATATATTGATCTTCAATTTTATGCGCTTGGAGGTACGATTGGGATGGTTTTAGGAGCAATTCAATCCCTTTCAAGATCAACATATTCTAAACTATTACCTGAAACGGAAGATCATGCCACTTACTTTAGTTTTTTTGATGTTACAGAGAAAATCTCGATTGTAGTAGGAACCTTTATTTTTGGTTTTGTAGCTTCGATTACAAACTCAATGCGAAATTCGTTTTTTATATTAGCCATATTCTTCGTATTAGGTTTTATAGTTTTGAGTTTTATGAAAAAGAGTGATGAAACAGTATAAATAATTATTTTTAATCTCTTTTCAAAAAGTCATTTATAATAATTTAAAATAAACTTCGTATTTAAAATTCTATCAATATGACCTTTTTCTTTTTACTAAAGTATTAGGAAAAAAACATCATAAATCAACTATTTAATAGTTGATTTATCACCAATATTTACAATTTTGATTACTGCTTATTTCTACAATGGCATAATGATTGCATTTTTTATACAACTAATGAATAACAAAGGATAATACCAGTTATATTGGTATTTAAAGTGTTTAAACTCTTTGTTTATTCATAAGATTAAAATTTTTAATGACAAAAAGACTTAAATATACTATGTCAAACCATAAAATACTTACAATTGACAATCTGTCACTACAAGAATTCGACTCAGAAGCAGAATTAATTCCATTATTGACTCCAGAAGATGAGGAGGAAATGATAAATGAAGAATTACCAGATTCGCTATCTATTTTACCCTTAAGAAACATGGTTTTATTTCCTGGTGTTGTAATTCCTATTACTGCAGGGCGTGATAAATCAATTAAATTAATAGATGATGCAAATGCTGTTGGTAAAATTATTGGTGTAGTTGCTCAAAAGAATGAAGAAGTTGAAGATCCTACAAAAAACGATATACATAAAATAGGAACAGTAGCCAGAATATTACGAGTTTTAAAAATGCCTGATGGAACGACAACAGTTATTCTTCAAGGGAAAAAACGTTTTGAAATTGACACTGTAGTTTCTGAAGAGCCTTATATCACAGCTACAATTAAAGATTTTGAAGAGAAAAGACCAGAAAAAAAAGATACCGAGTTTTTGGCTATTTTAGATTCTGTCAAAGAACTGGCAATTCAAATAATTAAAGAGAGTCCAAATATTCCAAGCGAAGCTACATTTGCAATCAAAAATATTGAAAGTCAATCTTTCTTGATCAATTTTGTGACTTCTAATATGAATTTATCTGTCAAAGAAAAACAAGATTTACTAGAAGTTAATGATTTGAAAGACAGGGCTTTGAAAACTTTGCGTTACATGAATATTGAGTTGCAAAAATTAGAACTCAAAAACGATATTCAATCTAAAGTTCGTTTTGATTTAGATCAACAGCAAAAAGAATATTTTCTTCATCAACAAATGAAAACCATCCAGGAAGAACTGGGAGGTGTTTCACAAGAAGAAGAAATGGACGAAATGCTTCAAAAGTCGAAGACTAAGAAGTGGGACGAGAAAACACAAAAACATTTCGAAAAAGAATTGTCAAAAATGCGTCGAATGAATCCACAAGCGCCAGATTTTGGAATTCAAAGAAATTATTTAGAACTGTTTCTTGAATTGCCTTGGAATGTGTATTCTAAAGATAATTTTGACTTGAAAAGAGCTCAAAAAATTCTAGACCGAGATCATTTTGGTTTAGAAGACGTGAAGAAAAGAATGATTGAGCATTTGGCCGTTTTGAAATTGCGAAATGACATGAAATCACCTATCATCTGTTTAACAGGACCTCCAGGTGTTGGTAAAACCTCCATTGGTAGATCTGTTGCAGAAGCCTTAGGTAGAGAATATGTTCGAATTTCACTTGGAGGGTTACGTGACGAAGCGGAAATTAGAGGACATAGAAAAACCTATATTGGTGCAATGCCAGGGAGAATTATTCAGAGTTTAAAAAAGGCAGGTACATCAAATCCAGTATTTGTTCTAGATGAGATTGATAAATTAGCGAGCGGGAATCAAGGAGATCCTTCTTCAGCCTTATTAGAAGTTTTAGATCCGGAACAAAACAATTCATTTTATGACAATTTCCTTGAAATGGGGTATGATTTATCAAAGGTGATGTTTATTGCTACCTCTAATAATTTAGGAGCAATTCAACCAGCGTTAAGAGACCGTATGGAGGTAATTAAAATGTCGGGTTATACAATTGAAGAAAAAGTGGAGATTGCACGTCAGCACTTATTTCCAAGACAGTTAAAAGAACATGGATTAACATCCAAGGATTTAACTATTGGAAAAAAGCAATTAGAAAAAATTGTTGAAGGATATACTCGAGAGTCTGGAGTTCGTGGATTGGAAGCTAAAATTGCTCAGGTTATTCGTAATGCAGCAAAATCAGTTGCAATGGAAGAAGAATATAACAAAAAAGTAACTGATGCTGATATTGTACAAGTTCTAGGCGTTCCTAGATTAGAAAGAGATAAATACGAAAGTAATGATGTTGCTGGGGTTGTAACTGGACTTGCTTGGACAAGTGTTGGTGGTGATATTTTGTTTATTGAGTCACTTATTTCTCCTGGTAAAGGAACGATGACAATTACTGGAAATTTAGGTACAGTAATGAAGGAATCGGCAACTATTGCGTTAGAATATATTAAAGCAAATACTGAACTTTTAGGTCTTAATCCAGATATTTTAAAAAATCACAATATTCACTTACATGTTCCAGAAGGAGCAACACCAAAAGATGGTCCAAGTGCTGGAATAGCGATGTTAACGTCTTTGGTTTCCTTGTTTACACAAAAGAGAGTCAAAAAACATTTGGCTATGACGGGTGAAATTACATTAAGAGGAAAGGTGTTACCTGTTGGAGGTATAAAAGAAAAAATATTAGCTGCTAAACGTGCTGGTATTAAGGAAATTATTTTGTGCCATGAAAATAAAAGCGATATTGACGAAATAAAACCAGAATATATTGAAGGGATGCACTTCCATTTTGTAAAAGAAATGAGCGAAGTTCTAAAAATTGCAATTACAGATCAGAAAGTAAAAAATGCAAAAACCTTGTAAAGACTATTTTTTAATTTAAATAATAATTCCAAAATCAAATCTTAAAATAATTGAGAGATGATTTTGGAATTTTATTTGTTTGGAATTTGGAGATGCAAAATCACCAATTATTGGTATTATAATTTTATCTTCGTTATTGCGTTTTATTTTAAAAAAATAGAAACCTAAAGCATGTTCAAAAAACTTTTTTTATATTTTTTACTTCTTATATGTACTGTTTCTTACGGTCAAATAGGAGGGAAGTATACGTATCAGTTTTTAAACTTAGTTACTTCGCCTAGACAGGCAGCACTTGGAGGGAAAACAATCACTATTTATGATGATGATGTAAATCAAGTAAATTTTAATCCAGCAACAATTAATGTAGAAATGGACAACCATTTAGCTATTAATTACGGGAGTTATTATGGGGAGATTACTTACGGGACTGCTTCTTATGCATACACTTATGATCGGCATTTACAAACTTTTCAAGTTGGGGTTAATTACGTTAACTATGGTAGCTTTGAAGGATATGATGAAAATGGTCAAACAACCTCCTCATTTACTGGAAGTGAAACAGCATTGTCTTTTGGATATGCTTATAATGTACCAAACACAACATTATATTTAGGGGCAAATGCTAAATTAATTTCATCCACCTTAGAGAGTTATAATTCGTTAGGAGGAGCAATTGATATTGGTGCTATTTTTATTGACGAAAGGAATGATGTCAATTGGGGGTTGGTTATACGCAATATTGGTACCCAATTCACAACCTATTCTGAAGCTCATGAAAGGTTACCTTTAGAGCTACTTGCGGGAGTTTCACAAGAATTAGAAAATGTACCTATTCGATGGCATTTGACATTAGAGAATTTACAACAATGGAATATTTCTTTTTCAAATCCAGAAAGGACTCAATCTTCAATTGACGGTAGTTCAACTGAAGAAAAAATATCATTTGTGAACAACGCCTTGCGTCATGTAATTTTTGGAGTCGAATTATTCCCAAAAAAAGCATTTAATTTGCGTCTTGGATATAATTTTCGAAGAGCAGAAGAACTACGTATTGTAGAACAACGCAATTTTTCAGGCATTTCGTTAGGTTTTGGATTAAAATTAAATAAATTAAAATTTAATTACTCGTATTCACGTTATACTCTAGCGGGAAATACAAGTTTATTTGGTTTAACGATAAATTTTCAATAGAAGGGTTAATTAAAAATAGGTAAAGAGATGAAGAAGCTATTTATTTTTTTATTTTTTCTGGTATTTGTTTTCTCTAGCTTTAGTAATAAAGACGAAAAAACAGTTGTACAAGAAAAATTGAATTCACAAATTAAGGAAGTAAAAGACCTAGTTAATAGATACTCAAAGTACAATAAAGAAATTGGTTTTTTTATTGATATGAAAATAGAATCAGGAAAATATCGGTTTTTTGTTTGTAATTTGAAAACAAATGAAATTATAGACGAAGGCTTAGTTAGCCATGGTTTAGGTTCTGAAACAGGCATAGAAGGAGAGCTGAAATTTAGTAATGAGAATCATTCTTTTTGTACTTCTTTAGGAAAGTACTCTATAGGTAACAAGTATATTGGTACATATGGGAAGGCGTATAAATTATATGGATTGGACGCTACAAATAGTAATGCATTTAGTAGAAATATAGTTTTGCATCAATTTGAAAGTGTTCCATATGAAGAGCAAGGGCAATTTATTTGTAAGAGTTTGGGTTGTCCAATGGTTAATGAATTGTTTTTTAATAGAATAGGGGAGTTGATTGATCATTCTAAAACAAAAATTATTTTAAGTGTCTATTATTGATATATAAAAATAAGATGTTTTCTTATAAAATTTAGAGCAGCTAGGAGTAGGTTTAATAACATCAAATTAAAATATAAAATTGAAAAAAATTACCATTGCAATTGACGGGTTTTCATCCACAGGAAAAAGTACTTTAGCAAAACAATTAGCCAATCATTTGGGATATGTATACGTGGATACTGGCGCAATGTACCGTGCAGTTGCTTTTTTTGCTATGCAAAATGGCTATATAAGTGCTTCGTTTTTTGACAAAGAAACTTTAATTAATAGTTTGCCATTTATTCGATTAGAATTTAAATTCAATCCAGATTTAGGTTTTGGCGAAATGTATTTGAATGATACTAATGTAGAAACTCAAATACGAACTATTGAAGTTTCTAATTTTGTAAGTAAAGTAGCTGAAATTTCAGAAGTTCGTTCTAAACTAGTGGAGCAACAAAAACAAATGGGAGAGAATAAAGGAATTGTGATGGACGGAAGAGATATTGGTACCGTTGTTTTTCCAGATGCTGAACTTAAGATATTTATGACTGCCAGTGCAACTACAAGAGCCGAAAGACGATTTGCTGAATTGAAGCAAAAAGGCGACAATGTTACCTATGAAGAAGTGTTGAAGAATGTTGAAGAGCGTGATTATATTGATACCCATAGAGAAGATTCTCCCTTAGTAATGGCAGAAGATGCTATAGAAATTGATAATTCACACCTAACACGTGAAGAACAATTTGAAGTGGTGTTGAGTCTAGTAAGTGAAATTACTAAAACGAATTAATTCTTTTGTTTATCACATTTTAAATATTAGATTTACGCCTTACATTTTTTTAAAATAATATAATTCATCTTATGGGTATTAAATACAGACTGATTTTAATGAATTTCCTTCAGTTTTTCATTTGGGGTTCGTGGTTGCTTACAATTGGAGCTTATTGGTTTAATAATAAACATTGGTCAGGTACTGAGTTTGGTATCATCTTTTCAACAATGGGTATTTCTTCTGTTTTTATGCCTGCTCTTACAGGAATTATATCAGATCGTTTTTTAAATGCTGAAAAATTATATGGTTTGCTTCATTTTTTTGGTGCTGCTGCTTTGTTTTTCTTACCGCAAGTAGATAATCCTACCACTTTTTTCTGGGTTATGTTGGTGAACATGTTTTTCTACATGCCTACTATTTCATTATCAATAACTGTAGCTTATAATGCATTAATTGCTAAAGACATGGATGTTGTAAAGGATTATCCACCTATCAGAATATGGGGGACAATAGGTTTTATTGTTGCTTTATGGGTTGTTAGTTTAACGCATAATGAAACATCAGCTAATCAATTTTATATTGCTGGAGTAGTGTCATTAATTTTAGGAATATATGCGTTTACATTGCCTAAATGTCCTCCGTTGTGTAAAGGCGAGAAAAACAGCTCTTTTTCACGAGCTTTGGGTTTAAATGCTTTTGAATTATTCAAACAAAGAAAATTTGCTATTTTCTTTATCTTTTCGATGTTGTTAGGAGCTGCATTGCAGTTGACTAATGCGTATGGAGATACTTATATTCATGATTTTGCCACTGTCGATACCTATAAAAACACTATCGCGGTGCGGTATCCAGCTATAATTATGTCAATCTCTCAAGTTTCTGAAACCTTATTCATATTAGCAATTCCTTTCTTTTTGAGAAAATTTGGAATTAAGTATGTTATGTTGTTTAGTATGTTGGCTTGGGTATTGCGTTTTGGATTATTTGCTTTTGGAAATCCTTCAGATGGACTTTGGATGATTATTATGTCTTGTATTGTTTATGGAATGGCATTTGATTTCTTTAATATTTCAGGTTCATTATTTGTAGAAACACAAACGGATTCGAAAATTAGAGGAAGTGCTCAAGGGATGTTCATGATGATGGTAAATGGTTTTGGAGCTTTGATTGGTAGTTTTGCCAGTGGTTATATCATACAAGAATACTTTACTCTAGTGGATGGTAGTAAAGACTGGTTTCATATTTGGATTACGTTTGCGAGTTACGCTTTGGTTCTAGCTATGATATTTCCGTTTGTTTTCAAATATAAACATGATCCAAAAATTGTAGAGAAATTCAGTCATTAAAAATCATAAAAATAACTCACAACCCGATAACTTTTAAGTAGTTATCGGGTTTTTTTTTGCTGGAAAAAAAAGCATAAAATCCATTTAGCCCCGATGGAGCCGGTATCCTCGCAGCGTAGCGCAGAGATAAAGGCGAGAGCGGGAACGATGCCTGCAAAAAGGCGTATTAATTCGCTGCTGATTCTCAATCGATTATCTTTTTTATATTATTTTGTGGTTTAAGATAAATGTGTTACTTTTGCAGACCTTTTGGTGAATAAGAGTTTCCTTTAGGTATCAATTAATTATACAAACAACTTCTGTTGTTTTCTTTCACTTATGAAACTCGAGAGAATGCAGAATACAAATTTTTATCAGCATGTCTGAACAAATCCAATCACAAGAAGAGTTTTTAGCAAATTTTAACTGGCATAACTTCGAAGAAGGTATCGATCCAGTAGATGAAAAAAACTTATTAGAATTCGAAGAATTAGTATCAAAAACTTTTATCGCTACTGACCAAGAAGAAGTAGTAGATGGTACTGTTGTTAGAATCACAGATAGAGACGTTATCGTTGATATCAACGCAAAATCGGAAGGTGTTATTTCTTTAAACGAATTCCGTTACAACCCAGCATTAAAAGTAGGTGATACTGTTGAAGTATTAATTGACATCCGTGAAGACAAAACTGGACAACTAGTTTTATCTCATAGAAAAGCACGTACTATCAAATCATGGGATAGAGTTATTTCGGCTAACGAAACAGGAGAAATCGTTAATGGTTTTGTAAAATGCAGAACTAAAGGTGGTATGATCGTTGACGTTTTCGGAATTGAAGCGTTTTTACCAGGATCTCAAATTGATGTTAAACCAATTAGAGATTACGATGTTTACGTAAATAAAACAATGGAATTCAAAGTGGTAAAAATCAACCACGAATTTAAAAACGTTGTTGTATCTCACAAAGCGCTTATTGAAGCGGATATTGAAGTACAGAAAAAAGAAATCATCGGTCAATTACAAAAAGGACAAGTATTAGAAGGTGTTGTTAAAAACATTACTTCTTATGGTGTCTTTATTGACTTAGGTGGAGTTGATGGATTAATTCATATTACTGACCTTTCTTGGTCAAGAATTAACCACCCATCTGAAGTTCTTGAATTAGATCAAAAATTAAATGTTGTAATCCTTGATTTCGATGATGAGAAAACAAGAATTCAATTAGGATTGAAACAATTAAACGCTCACCCTTGGGATGCTCTAGATGCTAAATTAGCAATTGGAGATAAAGTAAAAGGTAAAGTAGTTGTAATCGCTGATTACGGTGCTTTTATCGAAGTTGCTGAAGGTGTTGAAGGTTTAATCCACGTTTCTGAAATGTCATGGTCTACTCATTTACGTTCTGCTCAAGATTTCGTAAAAGTAGGTGATGTTGTTGAAGCAGTTATCTTAACTTTAGATAGAGATGACCGTAAAATGTCATTAGGTATCAAACAATTGTCTCAAGACCCTTGGACTGATATCACTTCTAAATATCCTGTAGGTTCTAAACATTCAGGTATCGTTAGAAACTTTACAAACTTTGGTATTTTCGTAGAATTAGAAGAAGGAATTGATGGATTAATTTACATCTCTGACTTATCTTGGACTAAGAAAATCAAACACCCATCTGAATTTGTAAATGTTGGTGAGAAACTTGATGTTGTAGTATTAGAATTAGATGTTGAAGGACGTAAATTATCTTTAGGTCACAAACAAACTACTGCTAATCCTTGGGATCAATACGAAGATTCATTCGCAGTGGGAACTATCCACAACGGAGAGATCTCTGAAATTGTTGACAAAGGAGCTACTGTAGAATTTGGAGATGATATCGTTGCTTTCATTCCTACTCGTCACCTTGAAAAAGAAGATGGTAAGAAATTGAAAAAAGGAGAATCTGCTGATTTCAAAGTAATCGAATTCAACAAAGAATTTAAAAGAGTTGTTGCATCTCACACTGCTATCTTCCGTGAAGAAGAAGAGAAAAATGTGAAAGCAGCTACAGAAAATACTTCTTCAGCTTCAAACTCAACTAATGCACCTGCTTCTACTTTAGGAGATAGCAATGATGTATTAGCTGCATTGAAAGCTAAAATGGAAAAGTCTGAGAAAAAATAATTCTCAATCTTTCTTATAATAGAAAAGCCTCACAGGGATGTGAGGCTTTTTTTTATGTTGTGATTTTTGATTAATTTTTAAAAAGAATTTAGTATTAAATTTGCAGCACAACTTTCAATGTAGTTGGGATTAAGAATATAGTAACGATAGAAGAATTTGCGAGAATAAATCAATTAATGAGCGTTTTGAATTGGAATTCTAAAAATTAAAATAAACATGAAATATACAAGATTAACTAAAGAACAATTTGAAGAGTTAACACAAGAATTTAGTACTTTCTTAGCAACTCAGACAATTGATAAAGCAGAATGGGATACAATTAAAAAAGACAAGCCAGAAGTTGCTGAGCAAGAATTAGACGTTTTTTCAGATCTAGTTTGGGAAGGAGTTCTTACAAGAGCAGAATATTTAGAGCATTTTTCAAAAAATCATATTTTCCTATTCCATAGTTTTAATACTTATGTTCAATCCATTGTGCTTAAATCATTAGTTCCTGAAGTTGATTTTTTAACTAAAGAGGGATTGCAATGGCTTAGTGATAATATGTTTACAGACACTATCGAAATGAAGACTGGTAAAAAAGAGTTTACTGAGGAGCGTAATTCGTCTCTTTTTGCATTGATTCAGCAAGGTGCTTTCTTAAGTGACGGTCAGTTGTACAAGCAAATAAATACGATTATTGAATCATAATTCAGTAGTTATTTATTCTTCAAATTAATTAATTTTGAAAGGTCGGAAACTCACTTTTATTTCTTAGAAGAAAAATATTTTTTTGATGTAGGTTTCTTTTTAATTGGTTATTTTAGTCCTTTATTTTAAAGACTAAAATAGCCAATTTTATTTTCTATGGATATTCAAAATTCGATTAAAACTTTAAGGGAGGAGTTAAATCAACACAATTACAATTACTATGTGCTGGATAAACCGGTAGTTTCTGATTATGAGTTTGATATAAAACTGAAAGAGCTACTAGATTTAGAAAATAAACATCCAGAGTATTTTGATGAAAATTCACCCTCACAAAGAGTAGGTGGTTCTATTACAAAGAATTTTCAAACTGTTCCTCATGAATATCGCATGTATTCTCTAGATAATTCTTATTCTAAAGAAGATTTAATGGAATGGGAAAAGCGAATTCAAAAAGTTTTAGGCGAAGTACCTTTACAATACACTTGTGAATTGAAATATGATGGTGCTTCTATAAGTATAACTTATGAAAATGGAAAACTGAAACGCGCTGTTACTCGTGGAGACGGATTTCAAGGGGATGATGTTACTAATAATATTAAAACAATACGATCCATTCCATTACAATTAAAAGGCAATTACCCCGAAAAATTTGATGTTAGAGGAGAGATTATTTTACCATTTGCTGGTTTCGAAAAAATGAATCAAGAACTCATTGAAATAGGAGAAACGCCGTATTCTAATCCTAGAAATACAGCTTCTGGTAGTTTAAAACTAAAAGAAAGCGCCGAAGTGGCTAAGAGACCCTTAGACTGCTTGCTTTATTTTTTAATTGGTAATCAATTGCCATTTACTACACAATACGATGGCTTGGAAACAGCTAGAAATTGGGGATTTAAAGTACCAAAAGAAGCTAAATTAGCACACAATCTAGATGAAGTTTTTCAGTTTATTGACTACTGGGATGTTCATCGACATGATTTACCTTATGAAACGGATGGAGTAGTCGTAAAAGTAAATTCATTTCAATATCAGGATGAATTGGGTTATACTGCAAAGTCACCACGCTGGGCTATGGCGTACAAATTCAAATCAGAGCAAGTTTCGACAAAATTAAATTCAATTTCTTATCAAGTTGGGAGAACGGGAGCTATTACTCCTGTCGCTAATTTAGAGCCTGTACAACTAGCAGGAACAATTGTAAAACGAGCTTCTTTGCATAATGCAGATCAAATTGAAAAACTAGATATTCGTGTTGGAGACACTGTTTTTGTTGAAAAAGGTGGGGAGATAATCCCTAAGATTATTGCTGTTGATTTAACGAAACGTCCAGAAAACACAGAACCAACTGTATATATTAAACACTGTCCTGAATGCAATACTGAGCTGGTGCGTTCTGAAGGCGAAGCGAATCATTATTGTCCTAATTTTTATGGTTGCCCTCCACAAATCATTGGAAGAATTCAGCATTTTATTTCTAGAAAAGCGATGGATATTGAAGGACTAGGAGGAGAAACGGTAGCACTACTTTTTAATAATGATCTAGTTCATAATTATGCTGATTTGTATGAGTTGACTGTGGAGCAAATTCTCCCTTTGGAAAGAATGGCACAAAAATCAGCTGAAAATTTAGTTAAGGGTGTGGCTGAATCTAAGAATATTCCTTTTGAACGTGTTTTATTTGCTCTTGGAATTCGGTTTGTAGGTGAAACGGTGGCTAAAAAACTGGCTAAACACTATAAAAACATTAATGCTTTAAGTGAGGCAAGCTTGATGGATTTAGTATTGGTGGATGAAATTGGGGAACGAATTGCGCAAAGTGTGATTGATTTTTTCGAAAACAATGAAAATAGAATTATTATCGAAAGGTTAAAAGAGTACGGACTACAATTTGAAATCGTTGAAAAAGTGAACCCTAATGCTACGGATAAATTGATTGGAAAAACATTTGTGGTTTCAGGTGTATTTTCTAAATTTTCAAGAGATGATTTGAAAAAAGCAATTGAAGATAATGGTGGTAAAGTAGGAAGTTCAATTTCTACCAAAACAGATTATGTTGTTGCAGGTGACAATATGGGGCCGGCTAAATTAGAAAAAGCCAATAAGTTAAATATTCCTATTCTATCTGAAGATGATTTTTTGAAGATGGTTACTGATAATTTTTAAAAAAATGAAGGTTTTAAGTAAAGAAACTACTCTTGAAAAATCATTAATTGCATTATTTTTTTTAATGGGATTTATTGAGGTAGTTTCTGACGATAGTTATATTCTATATATAATTAAGCCCTTAGAAATAGTTTTGTTATTTGCATTGTATAGCTATTCTTCCATACGGAAAAACCCGCTCTTTTTTATTAACATGCTATTCTTGTTAATAGGTAGATTGTTATTTATACCAAACGACAAAAACATGCTTTTTTATGCCTTGATAGCTGTTTTTTTTCATCGTATAATTGAGATATATTATGTAGTAAAGTTGGTTAAAATCAAGGATTACATACCGCCATTATTGGCTTCAATACCCTTTTTGATTTATTTTTTGTATTTAGTTTCTATCCCCGATGATATATTGATAAGAAGTTATGTGGTTTTAGTAGTTCAAATTATCTTAATATCAGTACTTAGCGGAATTATATTGTCCCAATATCTGTTAACTTTTAATAGAAAAGACATTTGGTTATTTGTTTTTGGAATCATGTCTCTTATGCAGACTTTTGTAGTATTTATTGAGAAGTTTTACCTTTCTGATTTTAAGATTACCAGTTTAAGACCAATGGCTCTATTTTTAAACACCATAGTTTGTTTTTCTTTTTATAAGTTTGTTATTACCACGGAACGATTAAACGATAATTGATTTCCCTTCAGAAGCTTTTCTCTTATTTGAATCAAAATAAAAATCGATTCGGCCCAGATTTATTCCATAACAACCAACTTGGTTGACCAAAACATCATTTCCTGATAGATTCTTAGTAACTGTTGGTTTATCAAGAAAAGTATGGGTGTGTCCCCCAATTATTAAGTCTATATCATCCGTAAGTGCTGCAAATTTTAAATCAGAAATTTTATTTGGTTCATTTTTATAATTATAACCCAGATGTGAAAGACAAATAATTAAATCACATTTTTGTTCCTTTTTTAATATCCGAACCATTTCTTGCGCCGTTTCAACAGGATTGTTATACACCGTTTCTTGGTACATTTTTTTATCAACTAGACCATCAAGTTCAATTCCAATTCCAAAAACGCCAACCTTAATTCCATTTTTATTAAAAACTTTATACGGTTTTACTAAGCCATTCATCATGGTATTTTTAAAATCATAGTTGGCCGATAGAAACTCAAATTTTGCATGAGGCATTTGAGCATACAACCCTGCAATACCATTATCAAAGTCATGATTCCCTATCGTAGAAGCATCATATTGCATCATGCTCATTAATTTAAATTCCAGTTCTCCACCATAATAATTAAAATACGGCGTCCCTTGAAAAATATCTCCAGCATCAAGCAACAATACATTAGGATCTTCTTTTCGTATGTTTTCTATCAACGAAGCTCTTCTTGCAACACCACCCATATTTGCGTTTCTAGGATCATCAGCAGGAAAAGGATCAATGTGGCTGTGCACATCATTGGTGTGAAGAATTGTTATTTTCTTTATATCAGGAGTTGTAAAACTACTCAATGATAAACCTAAACTCAACATTGCGGTGCTTGCAGCAGTTTTCTCTATAAAATCTCTTCTTTTCATTTGTTTGTTTTTGGAGCTGTTTCCCGCTTTCCGTTGCAATCTTTTTATTTTTAAAGAAAAAATAAAAAGGATTTTTACTTCAATCGGGGCTAAAATACAGTGCTAATAAATAGGTTATAATTATTCAACAATAATTCGATTGTCTTGAGTTGATTTAATCGTATCGGTTTCTTTGAAATAATCAATTAATATGTTTCTTAATTTGTAATCTAGATCATAGGTAGCTATTCCTTTTTTGAAGAAATTCATATTGTCACCACCATTAGATAAGTAATCATTGGTGCCCACATAATAAACTTTGTCGTTTTCAATAGGTTTGCCTTGTACTAATACATTTTTGGGATGATTGTTTTTGTCAATAGTAAATGTCAATCCAGCAAGTGGATGTGGTTGTTTTTCAAGTATGAAATAATCAACAATTTCAAAAACTTGTTCTCCTTTTAGGGCAATCACAACCATCGTATTTTCAAAAGGCATTATTTCAAATGCGGTTCTTGTAGTAACATTACCCTTTGGAAGTATAGCGCGAATACCGCCATGGTTAAGCAAGCAGATGTCAATTGTTTTATTTTCACGCATTTTAAAAACAGTGTTTCCTCTTTTTAAAGTAACATCTGCCATTAGATTCCCAATAGTGGTTTGCCCATTTATGGCTTTTTTATCTAATGTTATGGGGCAGTATGCTAAAACACTATCCAAATCTTTATTAATGTGTTCTCTGTAGGGTTTGATAAAGTTTTCTATTTCAGTAACTTGATTTTCTTTATCGGTGATTGGTATTTGTTTTCCTTCTATTCTTGCAACTTGCAGTTTCGAACTACCGCAAGAAAAAACGAAAAAAAATGTTAAGAATATAACAAAAAGTTTTAAAACTTCGTTATACTTTTTTAGATTTACCATTTATAATATGACTTAATTAATTAATTTTGTAAGCGAGTAAAAATAGTATGTTTTTAAATTATATAAAAGAGTTTTCTGTAAAAAAAACAGTAAAAAATAGTTTACTTAGTGTAAAGAGCAATCTGGATTCAGGAACTATTAAAACAGTAGGTTTACTTATTGACGAGAGTTATTTTTCTGAAATAAATCTTTTAGTAAATGAGTTACGGTTAAACGGAATCTTGGAAGTGAATATAGAAGTATTAGTTTATAGAAATCGCTTAAAAAAAAATAAAAGCATTTCGCAAGCTACTTTTAGTTCAAAAGATTTAAACTGGAATGCAACAATAAGCAATCCAGCTGTAAATGATTTTGTAAATAAAGAGTTTGATTTACTAATAAGCTATTATGATGTAGAAAAAGCAATTTTGTTAGTTGTTACAAACGAATCAAAAGCGCATTTTAAAGTTGGTTTTTCTTCTATTGATAAAAGATTAAATGATTTAATGATCAATACAAATGCAGAAAACTATAAGGTCTTTACTCACGAATTATTTAGGTATTTAAAAATTTTAAACAAAATATAATCTAACATGCAATCATTAATAGGAACGGGTGTTGCTCTAGTAACTCCATTTAAAGAAGATTTTTCAGTTGATACAGAAGCTTTAAAAAGCATAGTAAATTTTTCTGTAGATGGAGGAATTGAATACCTTGTTATCTTAGGTACAACTGCAGAAAATGCTACACTATCTCAAGAAGAGAAGGAACTAGTTATAAAAACGGTTATTGAAGCCAATAATGGAAGATTACCTTTAGTACTAGGAGTAGGAGGGAATGATACTAGAAAGATTGTAGAAGAATTGAAGACAAGAGATTTTTCTCCTTTTGTAGCAATATTATCAGTTTCACCATTTTATAATAAGCCAACACAGGAAGGTATTTATCAGCATTTTAAGGCAGTGTCTGAAGCTTCTCCTGTACCAGTAATTATTTATAATGTGCCTGGAAGAACAGCAAGTAATATGTTGCCGTCAACCGTTTTTCGTTTAGCTAATGACTTTAAAAACATTGTAGCTATTAAAGAAGCTGCGGGTGATATGGCTCAAGCACTTCAATTATTGAAAAATAAACCAAAAGATTTCCTTGTAATATCCGGTGATGATATGATTGCCTTACCAATGGTTTTAGCAGGAGGTTCAGGTGTTATATCGGTAATTGGGCAAGGATTTCCTAAACAATTTTCTGAAATGATACGATTGGGTTTGAACCGTAAGGTAGATGATGCTTATAAACTGCATTATCTTTTAATGGACTGTATCGATATGATTTTTGAACAAGGAAACCCTGCGGGAATCAAACAAGTGTTTCAATCACTAGGGATTACAGAGAATTTTGTACGATTACCTTTAGTAAAGGTAGATGAATCTCTAAGTAATAGAATATCGGAATTTGTTAAAAATATCGATAAATAAGCCTTTAAAACACTGCTTTTTTTTAAGCAAAGAAATATTTTGTAGTAGCTAAATTAATAACTAAATTTGCAACCGAAACTTCGGTATGATTTTTTGTGGATTGTTAACAGTTCATGAGATTTTAAAAAAATAAAAAAATGAAAAAAATTGTATCTCTAATACTTCTGATTGCTTTTTTTACTTCTTGTAATGAATATCAAAAGGCTTTAAAAAAGGATGATGTAGCCGTAAAGTTTGAAATGGGAACTAAGTTATATGATGCTGGAAAATATACTAAAGCAATTCGACTTTTTGAGCAAATTGCACCAGCATATAGAGGAAAACCTCAAGCAGAAAAATTGTTTTATATGTTTGCACAGTCTTATTATAAAACAGGTCAATTTTACTTAGCTGGATATCAGTTCGAAAGTTTTGTATCGGGTTATCCAAAAAGTGAAAAATTACAAGAAGCTGCATTTTTAGGAGCAAAAAGTTATTCAAAATTATCTCCAGTCTATAGTTTAGATCAAACAGATACTACTAAAGCAATTGATAAGTTACAAGCTTTTATAGATAGTTATCCTAACTCAGAATACTTGGCGGAAGCTAATGAAACGGTAAAGGTATTAGCAGAAAAAATTGAGAAAAAAGTTTTTGAAAATGCTAAAGGATACAATACAATTTCTGATTATAAATCAGCGTTAGTAGCTTTAGATAATTTTATTGCTGATTATCCTGGTACAAAATACAAAGAAGATGCTTTGTATTATAAATTTGATTCTGCTTATCAATTAGGAATTAACAGTATTGATTCTAAAATGGAAGATCGATTAAATGTTGCAAAAACGGCGTATTCTAACTTAATAAAATTTAAGGCAGATACCCAATATAAAGAAAAAGCGAACGTAATGTTAGCTCGTGTTGAACAAGATTTACAAAAATTTACTAAATAAATAAAGTCATGGATTTAAAAAAGACGAATGCTCCAGTAAATACAATAACATATAATAAAACTGTTATTGAAGAACCTACTGGTAATGTGTATGAAGCAATAACCATTATGGCTAAAAGAGCGAACCAAATTAACTCTGAGATCAAGAAAGAATTGACAGAGAAATTGGAAGAATTTGCTACATATAATGACAGTCTTGAAGAAGTTTTTGAAAACAAAGAACAAATTGAAGTTTCAAAATTCTATGAAAAATTGCCTAAACCACATGCTTTAGCAGTTCAAGAATGGTTAGATGGTAAAATTTACCATAGAGATTCAACTAAATAATACTATATGTCAGTTTTAAGCGGTAAGAAAATTTTACTAGGAATATCTGGTGGAATTGCCGCCTATAAAACAGCGTCTTTAGTACGACTTTTCATAAAAGCAGGTGCACATGTCCAAGTGATAATGACACCTGCTTCTAAGGATTTTGTAACTCCTCTTACTTTATCTACATTATCCAAAAATCCCGTGCATTCTACTTTTTTTAATCAAGAGAAAGAAAACGAGAAATGGAATAATCATGTCGAATTGGGATTATGGGCTGATTTAATGGTTATAGCTCCAGCAACTGCAAATACGCTTTCTAAGATGGCAAATGGCAGTTGTGACAATCTTCTTATCGCTACTTATCTTTCGGCTAAATGCCCAGTTTACTTTGCTCCAGCAATGGATTTAGATATGTACAAACATCCTTCAACATTAGCTAGTTTCAAGTCTTTAAGAGATTTTGGGAATACGATCATTCCTGCAGAAAGCGGAGAATTAGCAAGTGGACTTTCTGGTGAAGGTAGAATGGCTGAACCAGAAAACATCATCGCTTTTCTTGAAGCTGATTTAGAAAGTAAATTGCCTTTAAAAGGAAAAAAAATACTAATAACAGCTGGTCCTACGTACGAAGCAATAGACCCTGTGCGTTTTATAGGAAATCATTCTTCGGGAAAAATGGGATTTGATATTGCAAATAGCGCGGCAAATTTAGGAGCATCTGTTATTTTAGTTTCGGGGCCAACAAAATTTAAAGCTAACCATTCGTTAATTAAAGTGCTTAATGTGGTTTCTGCGCAAGAAATGTATGATGCTTGTCATCTGTATTTTAATGATGTAGATGTAGCTATTGCTGCAGCCGCCGTTGCGGATTATAGACCAAAAACGGTAGCTACACAAAAAATAAAAAAAGCACCGGACAACTTTACAATTGAATTAGAAAAAACAAAAGATATCTTAGCTTCACTTGGAGCAATCAAGAAAAAACAGTTCTTAATTGGATTTGCTTTGGAGACAGAAAACGAAATTGAAAATGCAAAGGGGAAAATCCAGAAAAAAAACTTAGATTTGATTGTTCTAAATTCTTTGCAAGATGAAGGAGCTGGTTTTGGTAAAACTACTAATAAAGTTACTTTTATCGACAAAGATTTTAATATTGAACCAATGGATTTGAAATCGAAAGAAGCAGTTTCTGACGATATTTTAAACAAAGTAGTAAACTATTTTCATGAATAAAATAATTACCTTTTTTGTGTTATTGTCATTTGGGCTTGTGCAAGCGCAACAGCTAAATTGTACAGTATCGGTAAATTCACAAAAATTGAGTAATTCAAATCAACAAGTTTTTAAAACTTTAGAAACTTCTTTAAATGAATTTGTAAATAAAACCGATTGGAACGGGCAAAACTATAAACAGCAGGAGAAAATTAATTGCTCCATGTTTATTACAATACAGTCAAACAGCTCAGATCAATTTGTTGCAACGATACAAGTTCAATCCTCCAGACCTATTTATGGTTCTTCTTATTCTTCACCAGTTTTGAATTATAATGATAAAGATTTTAGTTTTAGATATACAGAATACGAGAGTTTAATTTTTAACCCAACCGTTTTTGAATCTAATTTAGTTTCAGTTATTTCATTCTATAGTTATATTATACTAGGAATGGATAATGATACCTTTGAGTCCGAATCGGGAAATTCTAATTTTGAAACTGCACAAAATATTGCTGGAATTGCTCAGCAAAGTGGATATAAAGGATGGAGCCAAATTGATGGAAATCAAAACAGGTATTTTTTAATCAACGATATGTTATCTCCTGCTTATTCTCAATTACGCAAAACGAGTTTTGAATATCATACGGGATTAGATGTAATGTCAAAGGATTTGAAATCGGCTAAAGAAAAAATTAAATTATCATTATTAAATATTGGAAAACTGAATGCTTCCAAACCTAATGCATTCCTAACTCGCATTTTTTTTGATGCTAAGTCTGATGAAATTGTTTCTATTTTTTCTGGAGGTCCCTCTATAACAGTTTCGGATTTAATTGAAAACTTAAATAAAGTTTCTCCTTTAAATTCAAGTAAATGGGCCATGTTAAAATATTGACATTTGCTCAATTTTAAGAATATTACACTCATAATTACCCTAAAAACAGCTAAATGATTACTGCACTATCGATAAAAAATTATGCCCTAATAGAAAAATTAACGATCGATTTTTCTAAAGGATTTTCAATAATTACAGGAGAAACAGGTGCTGGTAAATCGATAATATTAGGCGCATTAGGATTGGTATTAGGGAAAAGAGCGGATCTCTCTTCTTTAAAAAACAAAGAGGAAAAGTGTATTATCGAAGCTCATTTTGAAATCTCTAAATATAATTTAGCTCCTTTTTTTAAAGAAAACGATTTAGATTACGAAGACGATACTATAATTAGGCGTGAAATTCTTCCTTCAGGTAAATCAAGAGCATTTATTAATGACAGTCCTGTAAATCTTCAAGAATTACAAGACTTGGGTTTGTTTTTGATTGATATTCATTCACAACAACAAACAAGAGAACTCTCTGATGAAAATGTTCAATTTGAAATAATTGATGCAATTGCAAACAATCAGGATAATATTTTAAAATATCAGTCTCTTTTAAAATCGTATAAACAAGATAAATCTAAACTTAATTCCCTAATTAAAAAACAAGGTGAGTCAATAAAAGAGCAAGAATACAATACCTTTTTACTGAACGAACTCCTTGAAGCTAAATTAGTATCAGGTGAACAAGAGGTTTTAGAGTCTGATTTTGAAAAATTAAATAATGTCGAAATAATAAAAGAATCTATTGATCGCTCTTTAGCTATTGGAAACGATGAACAAATTGGTGTTTTGAATAATCTAAAAGAAATTAAAAGTTCATTACAAAAAATAGCTTCATTTTCAACAGATTATAGCGCGTTATCTGAACGAATAGTAAGTTTGACAATTGAGTTTGATGATATTTCGAATGAATTAAATCGTTGCTCAGAAAAATTAAGCAATGATCCAGAAAAAATGGATGCGATTGGACAAAAATTGCAACTTATTTACAATTTGCAAAAAAAGCATCAAGTTACCTCAGTCGATGAATTAGTAGAAATTCAAGCTAATTTAGAGCAGTCTGTTTTAGAATTAGGTAATTTAGAAGAAGAAATTAAAGGTATTACGATTGCAATTGAAGAGAAAATAATCGCCTTAGATTTAATTGCAAAAAGTATTCATGATAAAAGACATCAAGCTATTCCAGTTTTGTCTCAAAAAATGATTACTATTTTAGAAACTCTAGGGATGCCTAATGTTCGTTTTGATATTCAGTTAGTTGAATCAGACTCTTACCTAGCTAATGGAAAAGAGGAACTTCAATTTTTGTTTTCGGCTAATAAAGGAACCGACTTTGGAATATTAAAGAAAGTGGCTTCTGGTGGTGAAATGTCTAGAATAATGCTTGCTGTTAAAGCGATATTAGCACAATATTCAAAATTGCCTACTTTAATTTTTGATGAAATTGATACAGGTGTTTCCGGTGAGATTGCTATTAAAATGGGAGAGATAATGAAAGAAATGAGTAACGGAATGCAAATCTTTGCTATCACACATCTACCACAAATAGCTGCCAAAGGTAATGCACATTTTAAAGTGTTTAAATCAACTATCGGGGAGGACACACAATCAGAGTTGAAACTCTTATCAGATGAAGAACGTATTGTTGAAATAGCCCAAATGTTATCAGGAACTGTTGTTTCTGATTCGGCTCTAAATCATGCAAAAGCCTTGCTGAACTAGATTTTTGGATTATATTTGTTCTGCTTTGAAAAGCCTACGTAAAGAAAACCGAAGTAATTAAAATTATAAATCAACGAATAAAAAGTATAAAAATGATCATAGAACCAAGAATGAGAGGATTTATTTGTTTGACATCTCACCCAGAAGGATGCGAGCAAAATGTTAAAAATCAAATCGAATATGTGAAATCAAAAGGCATTATTGATGGTGCTAAAAAAGTTTTGGTTATTGGAGCTTCAACTGGTTTTGGTTTGGCATCTAGAATAACAAGTGCTTTTGGATCGAATGCTTCAACTATTGGTGTGTTTTTTGAAAAACCACCTAGCGAAGGTAAAACAGCTTCTCCGGGTTGGTATAATTCTGCAGCTTTTGAAAAAGAAGCGCATAAAGCGGGATTATATGCAAAAAGTATCAATGGAGATGCTTTTTCAGATGAAGTAAAAAAACAAACATTAGACTTAATTAAAGCGGACTTAGGACAAATTGATTTAGTAATTTATAGTTTGGCTTCTCCAGTTCGTTTGGATCCTAAAACAGGAATCTTGCACCGTTCTGTTTTGAAACCTATAGGAAGTACTTTTACAAATAAAACAGTTGATTTTCACTCCGGTAAAGTTTCTGAAATATCTATCGAGCCTTGTAGCGGTGATGATATTGAGAATACCGTTAAAGTAATGGGTGGTGAAGATTGGGCTATGTGGATTGATGCTTTAAAAGCAGAGAATTTATTAGCTCCTGGAGCTACAACAGTTGCTTATTCTTATATTGGACCATCATTGACTGAAGCGGTTTATAGAAAAGGAACAATTGGTCGTGCTAAAGATCATCTAGAAGCTACTGCTTTTACAATTACAGATAGTCTTGCGGATATTAATGGTAAAGCGTATGTATCAGTAAACAAGGCTTTGGTTACGCAAGCAAGTTCAGCTATTCCAGTTATTCCATTGTACATTTCATTATTGTATAAAATAATGAAAGAAGAAGGAATTCATGAAGGATGCATTGAGCAAATACAACGTTTGTACCAAGATAGATTGTATACAGGTGCAGCAGTTCCTACTGATGAAAAAGGAAGAATTCGTATCGATGATTTAGAGATGCGTGCTGATGTACAAGCTAAAATAGCCAAATTATGGCAAGAAGCTACAACTGAAAATTTAGCAGAATTAGGAGATTTAGAAGGATACAGAAGTGACTTTCATAACCTATTCGGATTTGGATTTGAAGGAGTAGATTACAAAGCAGATACAAATGAAATGGTTGGTGTCGAAAGTATTGGATAATATTCATTTACAGTAATAAATTTTTAATAACACCTTAATTTCATATTGGATCATTCCTTTAGAAATTAAGGTGTTTTTTTAACTAAAAAAGTATAATAAATGTACAATTTACTAAAAGGGAAAAGAGGAATTATATTTGGAGCCTTAGATGAAAATTCAATAGCATGGAAAACAGCTGAACGAGTTCATGAAGAAGGCGGTATTTTTATTTTGTCAAATGCTCCAGCGGCAATGCGTATGGGGTCAATTGATGAATTAGCTTTAAAAACGGGTTCTAAAGTCATAGCTGCAGATGCTACTTCAGTACCTGATTTAGAAAATTTAGTAGATCAAGCTATCGAAATTCTTGGAGGAAAAATTGATTTTGTTTTGCATTCTATAGGGATGTCTGTCAACGTCCGAAAAGGAAATCATTACACAAATCAGAATTATGATTATACAGAAAAAGGTTGGAATGTATCAGCAGTTTCATTTCATAAAGTAATGCAAGTTTTGTACAAAAAAGATGCTATGAATGAGTGGGGAAGTATTGTTGCATTGTCTTATATGGCGGCACAACGTGTTTTTCCAGATTATAATGACATGGCAGACAATAAAGCATATTTAGAATCAATTGCCCGTAGTTTTGGCTATTTCTTTGGTAGAGATAAAAAGGTAAGAGTGAATACAATTTCTCAATCGCCAACTCCTACAAAAGCGGGACAAGGAGTAAAAGGTTTTGGTGGATTTATTTCATTTGCACAAAAAATGTCTCCTCTTGGTAATGCAACGGCGCTGGATTGTGCTAATTATACGGTATCCATGTTCTCCGATTTAACCAAAATGGTTACACTTCAAAACTTGCTTCATGATGGTGGATTCTCTACTATGGGAGTGAGTCAGGAAGTCATGGAAATGTTTGAATAATAAGTCAATTCATAATAAAATGTTTGTTAAAACCATTACTTAATTCGTGATGGTTTTTTTATTGATATACTTTAAAAGTATATCTTTGCTCCCTTATTTATCCAATTTATTTTAACTAATACCACATAGCTATATATGTTGTTTTCTTTAATTATTCCCGTTTATAATCGACCGGATGAAGTTGATGAACTTTTAGAAAGTTTGTCACAAACAGATTATAAAGAAGATTTTGAAATTGTGCTTGTTGAAGATGGATCGTCTTTAAAATGTGAAGATGTTCTTCAAAAATATTCAGCTAAATTATCTATTTCCTATTATTATAAAGAAAATTCAGGCCCTGGAGATTCAAGGAACTTTGGAATGCTCAAAGCCAAAGGAGATTATTTTATCATATTCGATTCAGATTGTATTATTCCAAAGCAGTATTTGAATGAAGTTGATAAAGCTTTAAAAGAAAATTATGTGGATTGTTTCGGAGGTCCTGATAAAGCTTTAGATAGTTTTTCGGATATTCAAAAAGCAATTAATTTTGCCATGACTTCCTTTTTAACAACAGGAGGAATACGTGGTGGTTCTGAAAAAATCGATAAATTCCAACCTAGGAGTTTTAATATGGGTTTGTCTCGCAAAGCTTTTGAAGCGTCTAAAGGCTTTGGATACATTCATCCAGGTGAAGATCCAGACTTATCTATCCGATTGTGGAATCTTGGTTTTGAAACCAAACTATTTCCAAATGCGTATGTATATCATAAGAGAAGGATTGATTGGGAGAAGTTTTCCATTCAAGTAAATAAATTTGGTAAAGCGAGACCTATATTGAATAGTTGGTATCCAAAATACAATAAGCTTACCTTTTTCTTTCCTTCCGTATTTATTATTGGATTCGGATTAGCCGTTTTCTTATTGATATTTACGTATGATTATTTGTTGAAATTGTATTTTGTTTATTTTCTAATTTTATTTATTGTTTCAGCTTATCAAAATAAAAGTGTCAAAATTGGTTATTTATCGATAGTTGCTGTTTGGAAACAATTTTACGGTTATGGTTTGGGATTTATAGAATCCTATATTAAAGTTATCGTTTTAAAGCAAAAACCTCAAATTGCCTTTCCAGAATTATTTTTTAAAGTTTAATTATGGCAAAAATTATTGGCTTAACGGGTGGTATTGGGAGCGGTAAAACTACTATTGCAAAACTTTTCATAAAAAGAGGAATTCCCGTTTATATTGCAGATGATGAGGCAAAAAAAGTAATGCAATCTTCAAAAATCGTTCATGCTATTAAAAAAGAATTTGGCGAGACCATCTTTGAAGGGACTACTTTAAATAGAGAAAAGCTGGCTGAAATTGTGTTTAATGATTCTGATAAATTGAAAGTGCTCAATAGTATTGTTCATCCAGCTGTAAAAGAGGATTTTAAAGCTTGGCTTTTGAAAAACGATGCATTTCCTTTTGTAATGTATGAATCGGCTATTTTATTTGAAAGCGGTAATTATAAAGATTTTGATATAATAATTACGGTTACAGCACCTATAGAATTAAGGATTGAAAGAGTTTTACAACGAGATAATACAACCCGAGATCTTGTTTTAAAAAGAATAAATTCGCAATGGACTGATGCACAACGTATTTCGAAAAGTGATTATATAATTGAAAATATTAATTTAGATATTTCAAAAAACGAAATTGACAATATTCTTAAAATTTTAAGGATAAAACAAAAGGAGTCCTAGATGTTAATGTTTGGTTAATATATTATCATTCATACTGTTAAAATGTTAATTTTGTTCCGATGAATAAATTATTTTTTAGATTACTTGTTTTGTTAATGAGCTTATCCTTAATAGGAATAATTCTCGTTCAAGTGTATTGGTTTAATTCTTCGTTTAAAAATAACGATGAACAGTTTAAATTTCACGTAACACAAGTTATTGCTAATGTTGCTGATAAACTTCAAAAACAAGAAGCATATAGTTTTTATGATAAATACAATCATTATAAAGATAGTACTGGAAAAATTCCTCAAAAGAATGATTTACTAGAGTTTTATTATGTTCAAAAGAATCCTTTAACAAATAAAACTATTGTTTATTCTAATAGTATTATTTCGGAAGATTATAATATATCTCCTTCGTTCTTTGAAAAGAAATTTGGTTCAGGTGCAGAACGTTTTAAGAATTTTAATTCTAAACGTGTTACTGAGGTTTATAACAACAATACCATTGATAAATCAAATTTATCTCAAAGTCTTACTCCAGATGTAAAAATTGAAAAATCAGGAAATTTAGATGTTTTAGATAATGCTCAATTTGAAATTTTCTTTAAAGATATTGCCTCTGCAATGCCTCTTCAAGAAAGGATTTCTAAAGAAACTCTTCAGAAATTAATCAAAAAAGAATTGGAAGAATATGGGGTTAAAACAAAATTTGAATTTGGAATATATAGTAATGGTTTAGCTACTAAAATAAAATCTGATGATTTTAAATATGATAAAGAGGCAACGTATTCTATTCCTGTTTTCGCGGATAATGAAGGAAATGAAAAATATAAGTTATTAGTTACGTTTCCACACAAGAAAAAATTCTTGTTGTCTGAACTGATACGAATTACAGTATTGTCAATCGTTTTCACATTGATTATTTTGGTGGCCTATTCAAGTGCATTGAACCAATTGATCCGCCAACGTCAAATTTCAGAAATCAAAACAGATTTCATAAATAACATGACGCATGAATTTAAGACTCCTATTGCGACAATCAATTTGGCTTTGGATGCCATTAAAAATCCAAAGATAATTGATGATAAAGAGAAGGTTTTGAAATATTTGCAAATGATTCGTGACGAGAATAAGCGAATGCATGCTCAGGTAGAAAATGTATTGAGGATTTCAAAATTAGAGAAAAAAGAACTTGATATCGAAAAAGAATCAAGCGATGTTGAGGAAGTTATAAATGATGCTATTGAGCATGTTAATTTAATATTAGAAGACAGAGAAGGTACAATTAATTGTCATTTTGATGCTGCAAGAACTACCGTTTTAATAAACGAGGTTCATTTTACTAATGTAATTGTAAATGTATTAGAAAATGCCATTAAGTACTCACCAGATATACCTGAAATTGATGTTTATACTGAAAATGTAAAAGACATGATTCTTATAAAGGTAAAAGATAAAGGATTAGGAATGAGTAAAGTTGCTCAGAAAAGAGTTTTTGAAAAATTTTATAGAGAGCATACAGGAGACCTTCATAATGTTAAAGGACACGGATTAGGTTTAGCGTATGTAAAAAGAATAGTTGAAGACCATAATGGTCAAGTATACGTTGAAAGTGAAAAGGGAAAAGGGAGTACCTTCATAATAAAAATACCACTAATAAATTAAAATATGGAAAATATAAATAAAAAAATTCTTTTAGTAGAAGACGACCTAAATTTTGGTGCTGTACTTAAAGATTATTTAATGTTAAATGATTTTGATGTCGTTTTAGCTAAAAACGGGATGGAAGGATTTGAAAAATTCAAAAAAGATACTTACGATTTATGCATTCTTGATGTCATGATGCCTTATAAAGATGGGTATACTTTGGCTAAGGAAATTAGAGAGAAAAATAGCGAAGTGCCTATTATCTTTTTGACAGCAAAATCAATGAAAGAGGATGTCTTAAAAGGATACAAAGCTGGTGCTGATGATTATTTGAACAAGCCTTTTGATTCAGAAGTTTTACTTATGAAAATCAAAGCAATTATTCAAAGAAAGTCTTCAGATGTGAAAGCAGAACAAGTTCAGTTTGAATTTAATGTTGGAAAATTTCACCTAAATTCAAAATTGAGATTCTTAACTTTTAATGGAGAAGAACCAATTAAATTGTCTCCAAAAGAGAATGAATTATTAAAAATGTTAATCCTTCATGAAAATGATTTAATGCCAAGAGAATTGGCCTTAACTAAAATATGGAGAGATGACAACTACTTTACTTCAAGAAGTATGGATGTGTACATTGCTAAATTAAGAAAGTATCTTAAACTAGACGAAGATGTTGAAATTCTAAACATTCATGGAGAAGGCTTTAGATTGGTAGTTAAGAATAAAACAACATAAATAAAGTAAAGGCTTCGAGAAATCGGAGCTTTTTTTTTGAAACTATTCCTGCCTTACGCTACAATATTTATCATAAAAAAAACAATTTCCAATACCTAAAAAAGAGCTTCCGCTGGTCGCTTTTTTTAGGCAGGAAATTCAGTTTTTTTATTTCAAAATGCTTTTCGTTTCAGTCAGGGTTAGGATATGATGCTTATTTCAAGTTTGTTTAGTACGATGCTAATAAATTATTCATTTGTTAATAATTTTATTGATAATAGGAATTTTTTAGTTTGTTCAATGTCAAAATATTTATCCTTCAAAAGTTTAACCTGATACTTAGCAGGTAAATAATGGCCCCATTTACTGAAATCTAATATTGTAGGATTCAAGTCTAAAAGATTAGAAATATGCTTATCGATGTCTGCTAAAGGGAGAGGTAAAATATTCCATTTTGAAGTTAACTCAAATTTACTACCTTGAATATAGAATGAACTATTAGAATCGTTAAAAATATTTTTAATACCAGCAATATCTAAAAGTAATTTAATTGTTCTATTTATTTGTGTCCCTGTAAAAGTAAAGAGTTCTATTTTATTTTCTCCTGATAATAAAGGTCTATCATATTTCAAATCCTGTAAATTAAATACCGAGAAGTCTTTACGTAGAATTGCTAATTCTTCGGAACTTGGTTTGTCTAGAAAATCATAATTCATTTTAGAATAAAGAATTTCAAGCATTTTATCTCTTATTTTAGAATTTACTAAACCGCCATTACCAAAAAAAACTGGTTTTTTGCCATCTTTAGCCGGAATCACTTCTATCTTTTTTGCTTTGTGGTCAACAAATTTTATTTTCCAAATTTTAGCTGAAAGTAAAATATTTTCGTTTTCAATAATCTGTGGAGAAAATGGAACTTCTCCAATTTTATTACCCGCGTTTACTACTTTAAAATTTTCTTCAGTTTTAAACACACTATAAAAATCACGGCTATTTACAACCATTTCTCCTTGTACACCAATTATAACCTCTTGCTGTAATTTTTCAAGGAAATCTATTTCAATTAAATGATCAAGAATTTCTTCAATTTCAAATAATTCAATTCCACTAAAAGCTGAATTTTCACGTAGTTGTTGTATTAAATCCTTTAATATAATTCCTGAATATCCTTTTGTGATAGATAAAGCTTGGTGAACTAAAATATCATAAGGCTTTTCGTTTTTTTGAGGGGGCTCAATAAAACCTTCTTTATATAATAGCCAACAAGCAATTGACTGAAGTAAACTCCATTCATTTGTAGCGTATAGGTATAAATTACTGCTTTCACCTTCTTTTCTTCCGCTTCTTCCCACTCGTTGAATCAGCGACGCTATACTTTGTGTTGAATCAATTTGAACAACTTCATCAACTGCTCCAATATCTATACCTAATTCTAGTGTAGATGTACAAGAAATGCAAAAATTCTGTCTATTGTTGTTCTTTGCAAAATATTCAACATATTCCCGAACTTCTCTATCAACTGATGAATGATGCGAAAAATAATTAGAATGACCTTTTACTAATTCTGAAATTTTCCTAAGCTTTACGGCGACCTCTTCTACACGTCCCCTACTGTTAGGGAAAATTAAAACTTTATTATCTTTAGTTTCTACATATAAATCTTTTAAAAGCTCTAATGGTAAATCATTATTTTTACTTTTAAAATACTTAAATATCACATTAATTTCTTTTGCAGTTCGGTCTAATAATACTTTAGTTTTTAATTCATCTCCAGTAAATTTTTTAGCTTCATCATAATCACCAATTGTTGCCGATAAACCAACAATACTAAATGATTTTGAATTTATTTGTTGTATTCTAAAAAGAATAGATTTCAACTGAACTCCTCTATCTGTTCCAATAAATGAATGAATCTCATCAATTACAACATATTTTAAATTTGAAAATAATTGCTTTGCATTGAATGGTTTGTTAGCAAACATTGCTTCTAAAGATTCTGGGGTTATTAAAACAATCCCCTTCGGTTGCTTCAACAATCTATCTTTTATTGTTTTATTTGCTTCTCCGTGCCACTTTACAACATCTACATCAAGATTTTTACATAGTTCTTCTACTCGGTAAAATTGATCGTTTATTAATGCAATTAGTGGCGAAATATAAAGGACTTGAACACCTGACTCATTAAAGTCAACTTTTGAAAGAATAGGTAAAAAAGCAGCTTCTGTTTTTCCTGAGGCAGTTCTTGATGCTAAAATATAATTGTCATCAGATGTTAGAATCCTTGTAATAGCAGCAGCTTGAATTGGACGCAATTGTTCCCATCCTTTATCACGAATAAATTTTCGTATTGGTTCTGAAAGCAAATCAAACGCCATTATAATTCTTCGATACTATCTAATGAGAATTCAGTTGGTCTTTCATCTGAAATTTCAATTTCTCCAAATAATTTATTCTTATCTACTGTTGGGTTTTGGCGGATGATGTTTAGTATGTTTAAAAAATCTCGGATAACTTCTCTAGGAGTTAAAAACTCAGACGCACCAGGTTTGTTAAACAATTCTTCCATAAATTGTTGGATATCATCATCTGAAACTAATAATTCAGTTTTATAATTAAAATCAAATATTGCCTTTAATTTTTTTAATAACACAAAAATTTCGTTATGATCAAGCGGTAGTAACCGTATTACAGGCTGTGCAAAATCTCTTATTTCCGCAGTTTCATATTTATTTGTCACAAGTCTTGTTTTTAAAGCATCATAGCTAAAAAAACCTCGCCTTTGGTTTTCTAAAACTTCTTTTGTACCTGCGAAATTGAAAAATAAATTTGAAACTTTTCCTTGAAAACAATCGTTGTATATCGTTAGAATTTTTTCATAATTTTTCTCTCTAACAGCTGAATTTGATATTTTGTATAGGTTGATAGCTTCGTCTAAATTTACCATAAACCCGCTGTATCCCATGCTAACAAATAACTTACAGAAGTTTTTGAGCATATCATAATAATTTAAATCATTAATTATTTTTCTAATTCCTAAGTCTTGTCTTGCTTCAGTTTTTGTTCGATACTCTCCTTTTAACCATTTTAAAGCATTTCTCCTTAATTGATCATCATCTTTTATGTATCCTTCATAATATTTCATTATAACGACACCAAAATCGAAACCTCCAACATCGGTAATTTCGTTAATAGTCTTCATAATGTTAGTCTGAATTAGACTTAAGTAGTTTTCATTACGAATTTCAGTCAATGAAATATTATTTTCTTCAGCCGTTTTCGTAATTACCTGTTCAATCCATTTTTCCAATAAAGTAGGTAATGCTCCTCCTTCAGGTTTTGTCTGTATTGAAACATTGTCCATAATAGATGAATAAAGAGCGACTCCTTTTCCATCATTGGAATATAAACGATTATCGGGGGTGAAATCCGCACTAGCAACAACAAATTTTTGCTTTAAAGCAACAGTGTTAAGAACATGAAGCATAAAAGATTTTCCAGAACCAAAATCTCCTATCCAAAACTTAACCATACTATGACCGTTCTTCACGTCTTCAAGGGCTGTAACAACTGCATTTATCTCTTCTGAGCGACCAACTGTAATGTGTTGAACACCAATTTTAGGAACTACTCCTCCTATCAATGAATTGATAATTGATGTGGCTTCTTTAGGTTTAATATTATTTATCATTTGGTTGAAATTTTTTGAAAATAGTTTGTGTCAATAGTGTAATAATCTTCTTCCTCTTCAATTAATAGATCGTCTAAAAAATCATAACAAGTTTCATTAATACTCTCTATTAATTGATTTTTAAATACTCCTTTTGATTTTGCAAATGTTTCAAAATCAATTTGAGAAATTGAGAAATTGTTTTTTGTAAATAATTCTAATGTTGCTATATGTATTTCAGTTAATATTATTTCGTCTACAAAAGTTGACTTGTGAAGTTCTTTATTACTATTAGGGATTTTAATCTCAATTTCTTGTTTACCTACATCTTCAAATTCTACTCCAATAACTTCTTCTTCTACGTCATCTTTTAAATATTCATTTAAAAGTTCAACTGTTTCTGAATGTTGCTCTATAACTTCCTTTATTGAAGTTCTGTCAAGTTGAATAGTTTTTCGCTTAATTTTGTAAATATCAGGAACTTGTTTAAGGGCTTTATTTAAATTCTTACTTTCAATTAAATTGTTTACAATTAATTGAAAATCATCAAATTGTTCGTTTGTTTTAAAAAGAGATTTCTGTATTGTTTTTGTATGTTGTTTATTGTCAAACGTTAATGACTTTAAATCATAATATAAATAGTATACATAAAGAATCAGTGACGACTCTTTATCATGTTTTGCAATAAATTTTGACGCTTCAAAAAATACATTTTCAACTGAAGGGTTCTTTTTGTTTAATTTTCCAAGTGAAATAACTGAATCAATAAATTCTTTTGGTTTAGCATTGTAATTAATTGTCAATTCCTCAAGTTTAATTTTCCAACGAGTTGTGTTTTGTGCATTAAGTTCAATATCTGTAGCTTCATCTGGCTTAGCTACCTTAGAAATTAATATCGGTAATAGGTCATTTACTTTTGAAACTATTTTAATTTCAAATTCCATTTTGGCTTCTTCAGAAGTATAGTGAATGTCTAAATTAAGCTTACGCTTATGACAATAGAACTCACGAACTGTATTTTCGCAAAATTTCAGAATATACAAAAAGAACTCTTTTCTAGTTGAATCTATAGCGTATTTGTAATTATCACTGCCTTTTCTGTATCTAAATTGCTTTCTAGCTATGACATCAGAAACAGCTATAAATTGCTCATTCAAATTTGTTTCTTCTGCTATATATTTTAATTTTAAATCTGAAACAACATTAAGGTACAGTTTAAGAATTTCAAGACAACAATACTCAATATTGAAAAAATTGTTGTTTGGATTATAAATGTAATTAAGCAGTTCTACCTCTTCCTTATTTAAATTTAGTTTCGTTTTATACTTACTTCCTAATTTCCAATAATCATCATAATAGTTATTTGAATATGTATATGCATCATTCGATGATAATAGAGTATTATTATTTAATTTTTTATTTATAAATGACTTACAATATGGCCTTGTCTTAGGATAACATTTCCCTAATATAGTAAGATGGCTCTCTAATAGAGATATATTTTTATGCGAATCGTATTCTTCTAAAAAATCAAATAATAAAATAAATGCGTAGTTCGTATTTCCAACTAAATCATAATGTACTCCTTTTAAAAAACTATTCTTTAAGATGGAATAAAATTTTATCTGTGCATTACTAGCACTGTTTATTTCAGAGTATGAATACACATATTGATGTGTCCATTGAGGAACCCCTAGAATATAATTGTTTAAAACAGGATCTGAATTTATTGTAAATGATTGACCTGTAATATCAATGATTGAGTTGTCATTATTTTTATTAGCAGTAGTAGAAAAATTTTCAAGAAAACCATCATGTTTTTTTTCATAGTTATTTGAGATAGTTTTGTCTTGCTTTGTTCCAAAAATAATGATAATGACTAAAATCGATATTATTATAAAGCCAATCATATTTTTATAATTTTAGAACATTTTTGAATTTTGTTTACTCCCATAAAATAAATATTTATTTAATTATATCAAAAATAACTTTTTTTATTTTCGTTACATTACGGGAAACCGTAAAGATTTATTTTTTAATAAAAGATGATTGTTACTACAAACAACAATCTATTTCAAATTCAGTTGTAATGCGAAACAGTTTTTTTCTTCTTTAGTAATGCTAAATACGAATGATTCTTCGGATACATTTTCATGAATAACCACTTGGTCCTTTAAAGAGAGTTCTTTCATGAAATTCATTTCAAAACTTTTAATCTCTTGATTTAGGATTATTTTCTCCTCTACCAAATCAAGACACCATTCCAAGTATTTCACATTATTTACATGATTTACAATGTCTAAATCAGATAAGAAGACTGTTTTTTCAAATAACTCTTCTTTTTCAGGGCTGATGCTTATTTTAGAAAAAGTTTCTACTGTAGCCCTCTTTTCGGGATACAATTCAAAGTGTTCGTAAGGTAAAGCCAGCGCTTCTGGACGACGTTTCTCAGTATTAAAAACAGCCCAAAAAGTTTCGGTACCAATAATTTTTTTTCCATTGAGATACATTTCTAATGCACGAACAGAACGGGAATTTTCTAGTGTGTTGATCCAAGTTTTTACCTTTACAACATCTCTCCATTTTGGTAATGCAGTAATTTCAACTCGCATTCTACTCAAAACCCAAGCTTGGTTGAATTCCTGCATATCCGAAAAACTAATTCCACCCATGTCCGAATGTGCTGCAGCGGTTAGTTGTAAAAGATTACACAAATCAGTGTATTTTAAGTAACCATTAGGCATGCATTGTGTAAAATTGATTTCCCAATCCTTGCTTAATATTGAAGTAAAATTTGAACTTATAGGCATATTTTAAGTTATGAATTATGAGTTATTGTTTTAATATAATTAAATATAGTTTGATAGGGCGTTTCAAAGTCAAACCATTTTGTCTTTTCGTCTCTTTTAAACCAAGTAAGTTGGCGTTTTGAAAAACGTCTCGTATTTTTCTTGATTTCTTCGATAGCAAATTCTAAGGTTATTTCTTTGTCAAAATAACTAAATAATTCTCTATAACCTACAGTTTGTAATGCATTGAGTTCTTTGTTTGGATAGACGTTTTTGGCTTCTTTTAATAGTCCATCGTTCATCATAATATCAACCCGTTGATTAATCCTATTATACATTACGCTTCTTTCTGCTTCGAGTCCTATCAAAATAGGAATGAAGTTGCGGCTATTTTGTTTCTGATTTAAAAAAGAAGAATATGGTTTTCCAGAACCAATGCATACTTCTACAAAACGCATCATGCGTTGCGGGTTTTGCAAGGTTTGAGGATTTTCAGATTCAATGGTTTTAAAATAGTTAGGATCTAGTTTTTGGAGTTGTTCTTGCAAATAACCAATTCCTAATTTTTCATAACTCACATTTACTGCTTCTCGAACCGAGGGATCTATTTCGGGAAATTCATCAAATCCTTTTAAAATAGCATTAACATACAATCCAGAACCTCCCACAAGAACAACATAATCATTCGTTAAGAATAATTCGTCAATTTTAACAATCGCCTCTTTTTCAAAATCACCTACTGTGTATGATTCAAAAATAGATTTATTTTGGATGAAATAATGTTTTGCCGCAGCCAATTCTGTTTTGCTTGGAACAGCTGTGCCGATGCTCATTTCTTTGAAAAATTGGCGGCTGTCACAGGAAACAATTTCACAATTGAAGTGATTAGCTAGGTGAATACTCAACGCAGTTTTGCCGATAGCCGTAGGTCCGATGATAGTAATTAGGTATTTCATATTTATTTTTAGCCCAGATAGAAATGAAAGCCCCAGACGATTGCAAGTTAGTATTTCTTGACGTAAAAGAGCGCCTTTTGAAGCTCCTTTTATGGCTTAGAAATACAAATTGTAAACGGAGGAGTTGCAATGAATAGCTGGAAGTGGCTACTTATTACTATTTAAAGTGGCTTTCCACAATTGTGACAAAAATGAGCTTTATCAGGATAATTATTATTTCCACAATTTTCACATGGTTTTTGTGGACTAATAGTTGGTTTTTGGACATTTTTAGCAATCTCTGCGGTGACAATTCCCGTGGGAACTGCTATTATACCATATCCTAAAATCATTACAAAGGAAGCGATGAATTGGCCCAGTGGAGTTACAGGTGAAATATCCCCGTATCCTACGGTAGTTAGTGTTACAATAGTCCAATAAATTCCTGCTGGAATACTAGTAAAACCACTTTGCTTGCCTTCGACTACATACATGATTGAGCCTATAATAATTGTAATGATGAGTACAAAATAAATAAAAACAACAATTTTACCGCGACTGGCATTGATGGCCTGTTTCAATTGGGTTGATTGGTTGGTAAACTGTGGATGATTTAATATTTTGAATAATCGAAGTAATCGCAACGAACGAACGACACTAAAAATACTAGTCCCAATGAAGAAAATCGATAAATACATGGGCAAAATGGCGAGCAAATCGATGATGCCATAAAAACTAAAAATATATTTCCAGGATTTATCTATTGTCAAAATACGTAATAGGTATTCGATGGTAAAAAAGACAGTGATAATCCATTCTAGAAAAACAAGTTCTGTATGGTACTTCAAATCGAATTCGGTAACGGTTTCCATCATTACTAAGAGGACACTTAGTAAGATAAGACCAAGCAGAATTAAATCAAATAGGCGACCTGCTTTGGTGCTAGTACCATAGATAATGATATGCGTTTTTTGTTTAAAAAGATCATATTTTGATTTTATCTTACGCATTTAGATGAAATATTTTTTTGATTTTGCTAGAACTTTATAATCTTAAAACCTTTATTTTTTCTAATATATCCTTGAATGATATTGCGGGTATCTCGATTGTTGTCCATGGGTATAATAATATTTTTTAAAATTTCAACATTTGTAATTTGATAGTTTAAATCATAAAAAGCATAGCCTTTTAAAACGCCATTTTCAACTAAAACAGCTGAACGCTCACTGATTTTTCTTCCTTTATCTATAATAATCATGTTGGTGTTTTCAAATCCATTTTTGTCTATGAAAGCTTGAACCCTGAGATTGTATTCTGATGTTGTAATTTTACCTATACAAGCGCCATCACATTCGTTAATTGTATGTTGGAAACAATGATTTTTGGTTTGATATAATCCAGTGAATTTTTGGCATAAATTGAATTCGGTCGAAATTCTATATAGAGCATTTTTTCCTTCAAGAGCGTTGGGGTATGCTATGATTTCTTTTTTTCTCCCATCCGCTTTTTGAAGTTTTAAATTTAAATACCCATTGGTATCTTTCTCTGCATAGATAGCCCATGAAAAATTACTTTTTCTAGCCATTCTATTATAAACTGGTTTGTTGATTTTGATCTCTTCAATTTCTTTCAGAAAGGAGATTAATTCTGATCCAGTTTCTTCAAAGGTTACCGTGAAAACTTCTTTTTGTATTTTTTTTGCACTTGTAGTAATTCCTGTAAAATGCTGATTGACTCTTTTTTTTATGTTTCGGCTTTTGCCAATAAAAATTATTTTACCTGATTCATTGTGAATGTAATACGTACCGAATCTTGAAGGTAAACTTTCTATAATATCTTGTAGTTTTGGAGCTATTCCCTTTTGAATTTCGGTCTTAATTAGGTCTTTAACAATTTCTTTTTCTATGTCTTTATCCAAAAGCATTTTGAATAATTTGACAGTTGCCATAGCATCTCCACTGGCTCTGTGTCTATCAGCCATAGGAATTCCTAGAGCGCGAACTAATTTTCCTAAACTGTGTGAAGGTTGTTCAGGTAGCAATTTTTTTGATAATTCAACTGTGCAAAGTGTACGTTGATTGAAGTCATATCCTAAACGTCGAAATTCAGTGCGTAAAATACGATAATCAAAGTCGGCATTGTGTGCTACAAGAACACAGTCATTGGTCATTTCAATTATACGTTTGGCTACTTCAAAAAATTTAGGAGCACCTGTCAACATGGCATTATTTATACCAGTCAACTTCACCACAAAGGGTTGAATAGGAATTTCAGGATTGACTAAACTGATAAATTGATCTACAATTTCATGACCATCATATTTGTAGATAGCAATTTCTGTAATCCCTTCTTCATTGAATTGTCCTCCAGTAGTTTCTATGTCTAGTATTGCGTACAAATTTTTTTGTTTAAAGTTTGAGGTTTAAAATTGAAAAACAGCTAGAATAAATAGTAGCTAATTAGCACTTGTTATCTTCCTCCAAATATACTACTTCCAATGCGAACCATTGTGCTACCACATTCAATCGCTAATTTATAATCTCCCGACATTCCCATGGATAAAATTGATACCTGAAGTAATGAATCTTTATGAGATTGTAATCCCTTGAAAATAGAATTTAAATGTATGAATTCTTTTTTAATTTGGTTTTGATTATCAGTAAATGTTGCCATTCCCATTAATCCTACAATTCTGATATTTTTCATCTCGAGAAATTCATTTGAGGCTAGGAGTGATGCTAATTCTTCTTCATCAAGACCAAATTTAGTTTCTTCTTCTGCAATATGCATTTGTAATAAGCAATTAATAACGCGATTGTTTTTTAAGGCTTGTTTGTTTATTTCTTGTAATAATTTCAAACTGTCTACTCCGTGAATTAAGCTCACAAATGATGCCATATATTTGACTTTATTCGTTTGCACGTGACCAATCATGTGCCATTGAATATCTTTGGGCATTTGTTCCCATTTTTCAGCCATTTCTTGGATTTTATTTTCGCCAAAAATGCGTTGACCTGCATTGTAAGCTTCCATTAAATCTGGAATAGGTTTTGTTTTTGAAACGGCAACAAGAGTTATGTTTTGAGGTAAAGTAGATTGTATAAATTGTAAATTGGCTGCTATATCCATTTTTATTTTTTTGTTGTTCAAACTTTTTCTGAGATGAATTAAATCATTCCTTGTAGTGTCTGATCTGTATTACGAATTTTTAGTGCTATTGATGATTAGTAACGCTGATTTCTGAATTAGTATCTTAAAACTAAACCATGAAATTCATTATAAAAGTATGTTTTACTTTTTTTAGAATCAATAACTTCTGTAAATTTGAATAAAGAGCTTTAGTGGGATTGTAGGTTTTCATTCGCAGTTTTTTCATTAAATTCTGCGAATGAAAACAAAAATATTATATAAATTGTTTAGAAATTTTTTCTGCTTTTTTACTTTTACTATAGTCGTAAAAACCTTCTCCAGATTTTACTCCTAGTTTTCCTGCACGAACCATATTAACTAATAAAGGACAAGGAGCATATTTTGGATTTTTATAACCGTCATACATCACGTTTAATATGGCAAGACATACGTCAAGACCAATAAAATCAGCCAATTGTAAAGGTCCCATTGGGTGTCCCATACCTAATTTCATTACAGTGTCAATTTCATAAACACCTGCTACTTTATTATACAAAGTTTCGATGGCCTCATTAATCATAGGCATCAAAATTCTATTAGCAACAAAACCAGGGTAATCATTAACTTCAACTGGAGTTTTTCCTAATTTCTCAGAAAGGGTCATTATGATTTTAGTCACCTCATCATTTGTGTTATACCCACGAATGATTTCAACCAATTTCATAATAGGCACTGGATTCATAAAGTGCATCCCAATTACACGTTCTGGATGTGTAACTACAGCACCAATTTGAGTTATTGAAATCGATGAAGTATTTGTTGCTAAAATAGTATTGTGTGAACAAGCTTCATTTAATTGCTTGAAAATATCTAATTTCAACGCTACGTTTTCAGTAGCAGCTTCAATAACTAAATCAACTCCTACAACACCGTCTTTAATGTCTGTATAAGTAATAATATTAGTGATTGTTTTTGCTTTATCTTCTTGAGTGATGGTTCCTTTTGCAATCATTCTGTCCAGATTTCCAGCTATAGTTGCCATTCCTTTATCTAATGATTTTTCAGAGACATCAATTAATTTTACTGTAAAACCACTTTGAGCAAAAGTGTGGGCTATTCCGTTACCCATTGTTCCTGCTCCAATTACTGCTATTATTTTCATTTATTTGTGTTTAAATTTTAAAGTTTTCTCGTTTAACTTTTAAATCAGAAAGACTATTTTATTTTTTAAAACAATCAATTATTTGATAAGCAACTCTCAATGCTTCTGTCGCTTGTTCTAAAGTTACAATAGGAGTAGTATTGTTATTAATTGCATCAGCAAAAGTTTCTAATTCATCAAGAATAGCATTGTTTTGCTCTACCTCAGGATTGGAGAAGTAAATTTGTTTTTTAACACCTTCGGCATTTTGTAAAATCATATCAAAATCGCCAGGAATTTCTGGCGCATCTTTCATTTTTACCACCTCACATTTTTTCTCTAGAAAGTCAACAGAGATGTAAGCATCTTTTTGAAAGAAACGTGTTTTACGCATGTTTTTCATCGAAATTCTGCTAGCTGTTAAATTGGCTACACAACCATTTTCAAATTCGATTCGGGCATTAGCAATATCAGGCGTGTCACTAATTACAGAAACTCCACTAGCACTCACATTTTTTACTTTAGATTTTACTACGCTTAAAATCACGTCAATATCATGAATCATTAAATCCAAAACTACAGGTACATCTGTACCACGAGGATTGAACTCAGCTAAACGGTGTGTTTCAATAAACATGGGATTTTCAATCATGTTCTTGGTGGCAATGAATGCAGGATTAAAACGCTCCACGTGTCCTACTTGCCCTTTTACATTGAATTCATTTGCAAGAGCTATGATTTCTTCTGCTTCTTCAAGTGTGTTTGAAATGGGTTTTTCTATAAAAACGTGTTTACCAGATTTGATGGCTACTTTAGCACATTTGTAATGGGAAAGTGTTGGCGTAACTATATCGATAACATCTACAGCATGAATAAGAGTAGCAATTGTACTAAAATGTTTGTACCCAAATTCTTTTGAAATTTTCTCAGCATTCTCTTGATTCGGATCATAAAAACCAACTAATTCATATTTTTCAGATTGTTGTAATAATCGCAAATGTATTTTTCCTAGATGGCCAGCACCCAATACTCCAATTTTCAGCATAATGATTGTAATTTCTACAAAAATAGGAATAAAATGATTAATCCATTAGAGATGAGGCACAATTATTTGCCTATTTAAAAATTAAAAATTGGCAATTGAAATTAGAATTTCTTTTCTATTTTTACCAAAATAAAATTAATAAAGTTTGAAAGATACAGGTAAACATCAAGGACTTCGAAACCAATTAGTAAGTGTTTTACAAGAAAAAGGAATAACAGATAAAAATGTTTTGGATGCTATTAAAAAGATCCCGAGACATCTTTTTTTGAATTCTAGCTTTGAAGATTATGCGTACCAAGACAAGGCATTTCCTATAGGTGCAGGGCAAACTATTTCGCAACCTTATACCGTTGCATTTCAATCGCAATTGTTAGAAATTCAAAAAGATCATAAAGTTTTAGAAATTGGTACTGGTTCAGGGTATCAAACTGCTGTTTTATATTTGATGGGCGCTAAAGTATATAGTGTAGAGCGCCAAAATGAATTATTTAAGCAAACATCAACCTTGTTGCCTAAGTTAGGTATTCGTCCCAAGCATCTTTCTTTTGGCGATGGGTATAAAGGATTACCAAGTTATGCTCCATTTGACAGTATTATTGTTACAGCTGGAGCACCATTTATTCCAAAACCATTAATGGCGCAATTAAAAATAGGAGGGAGATTGGTTATTCCTTTGGGAGATGATGTGCAAATTATGACTTTGCTTATTCGTAAAAATGAAACTCAGTTTGAGAAACATGAATTGGGAGAGTTTCGATTTGTTCCTTTATTAGAAGATAAAAATTAAAACACTCCCGTTTTCTTTTTGAAATTATACTGCGAGGTTGCACGCAGATTTTTTTATTCTTTTACAGTTCTCTGTTTTCTCTTTGTGAATCTTTGCGAAACGATACTAAATATCGGCATTGCTATCAAAAAAGTTTATTGCGCTATGATACCAATATAACGCTCCAAACTTTCCTTTTCTATTTGCGCAATAAACAATAAGAAATCTTCTTTGTTGTTTTGGGTTTGTGCCGTTTCTAGGGATTGATAATAATGCATACGGTTTTCATAATCTCCTTTAATATTGGCAATAACGTAACCATGTTGCAATAAAATTAAGTTCATGACCAAGCGTGAAGTTCTGCCATTTCCATCAATAAAAGGATGGATGGTAACTAAGCGTTCGTGCATTTCGGCAGCTAAGACGATGGGATGTAGGCTGTTTTTGTGAGTCTCATACCAAATATAGAAATCTTCCATGTTTTTGGCTACCATATAAGGTTGTGGAGGCATATAAGTACTTCCTTTAATCATTACTTGAACTTTTCTATAACGACCAGCGTCTTCGGATTGAATTCCCCTCAGAATCAAATTATGAATTGATAAAACCTCACGCTCGTTAAGAGTGTTGTTTTTCTCCATTAACTGTTTAATGTAAGCAATAGCCTCTTGATGATTAATGGCTTCAAGGTGCTCGCGCATACTTTTTCCAGAAATGGTTAATCCTTCGTTGATGACTAAATCAGTCTCGCGAAGCGTAAGAGTATTCCCTTCTATGCGATTACTTTCAAAAGTATATTCCAATTCTAGAGCTTGTGCAATTCTAAAACTATCAAATTGACGAAATTTATCTAGTTTAATCTTTAAAGCATCAATTTCATCTAAAAGTTTTCCTAACGCTTTTGAGATTTTTTGATTTGGTACTGTTGTTCTAATATATTTTAATTCGTCTTCGGCTTCTTTTAATGCTTTAAGAGCAAAAGTTTCTTCACCAATTTCATAGAGAATTTTTTCTTTTAACCAAGTAATCATCAAAGTTTCATAATCAATTTCAAGAATAGAAGCCAATTTTATAATTTGATCTTTAGTTGGTTTGCGTGCGCCACTTTCAAACTTACTTACTAAAGCTTGATCAATACCCATTAATTGCGCTAATTCTCTTGTTTTTAGCGCTTTTTTCTCTCTTCCGTTTTTTAGTAAGGTTTTCATAAAATGAAAATGTTTTTTATTGTCTTGACAAATTTAGTCATTTTTTTAAATAAAAATACTATTTTAAATCGATTCTTTTTGGATAAAATTGGGGATAGGTTTCTAGAAAGCCTTCTTAATTCGATCTAAATCACGTTTAGTATCTTGTTCTTTCAAAGACTCACGCTTGTCATAGGTTTTCTTACCACGACAAAGACCAATTTCGAGTTTGGCCATTCCTTTTTCGTTGGTAAATAATTTTAAAGGGACTATCGTAAGTCCTTTCGCTTGTACTGATCTTGATAAGCTTTTAAGTTCACGCTTATTTAATAAAAGTTTGCGTTCACTTCTTGCTTTATGATTGAATTGGTTTCCAAAAGTATATTCCTCGATATAAGTATTTATTGCAAAAAGCTCTGTACCACTAAATTCACAAAAACTTTCGGTGATATTCGCTTTTCCAAGACGTATTGATTTAATTTCAGTACCAGCCAAGACAATTCCAGCAGTGAATTTTTCGATTATTTCGTAATCAAATCGAGCTCTTTTATTAAGTATGTTGATAGTTTTTAGCATAGGATGACAAATGTAGCAACAAATGTATGAATCAGCAATTTTTTTTATAAAATTGGCATAAATTTGCAATATGGAAAAGCAACAATCAAAAGACCCGCTTCACGGAATTACTCTAAAAACTATTTTAGAAAAACTGGTTAATCATTATGGATTTGATACTTTGGGAGAATTAATTAAAATTAAATGTTTTAATGAGAACCCCAGTATAAAATCGAGTCTTACTTTTTTACGAAAAACCGATTGGGCTCGAAAACAAGTGGAAGAATTGTATGTTAAAAATGAGTCTAAATTTTCAAAATTAATTTAATTTATAAGAAATCATCACGCCACCTCTATATGGCAACCACTCCCCGCTTTTATTATAATGTTGGGCAGTTTCGTATCGTTCACCAGTACTAATTAAGTATCCTTTATAAAAACCTTGATGCCAACCACCTCCTAGGAAACAATCTAAGTAAAACTTATCATTTATCTTAGCTTTGTAACCAATTGTTGAACCAAGAAAGTAACCTTTACCTATTTCGTATTTATCGGTATTTATATAATTCCACTTTTGAAAATTATATTTACTAGCCCCAATATGAGCCCCAATATAAAAACCATTATTTTGCTCCTTAAAATGATATCTAAATTCAGTTGTAAATGTGTAAAATTGCCTCGGTATATTATTGATAGATTTCCATGGTAAAGCTAAAACGTCTACTTCAATCGTAGTTTTTTTTCCAATACTTGTTTCTATACCTACGTTCGGTGCAGTTAATAAAGTAGTAAAAGCATTAGCTTTAATATATGTCTGACTTTGAGATTGAATTGAAAAAATTAGAATTATAAAAAAAAATATTCTTTTCATAAGATGAAATGTATTGTGTGTTATTATTAATTAATGGCATTGAGTTTAAGTACAAAAATAAAATATTGTAACCAATTTACTATATTTATTACAATTAAAAATTGATTTACTTATGATTTATTTAAAAGTGAATAGATGACAGTATCTAAAAAACGACCTTCATAAAATTGATTTTCTATAAAATGAGCTTCTTTCTTAAAACCACTTTTTAGGAGGACCTTTTCAGAGGCAGCATTATTTGGATCAATTACAGCTTCAATAGTGTGTAGTTTCATTTCGTTAAAACCATATTCTAAAATTTTTTTTAATGCTTCTGGAATAAAACCTTTTCCATGATGATCAGGATGTAAAATATAACCCACTTCAGCTCGATAATTTTGAGGTTGGATTCTATAATGACCAATAATTCCAATAAGTTTAGAGCTGTTTTTTAAAGTAATTGCCCAGTTAATCCCTTCATTTTTATCAATGGTTGCATCTATAGTAGCTATATGTTCTAAAGCATCTTCATTTGTTTTTGCTAGAGGTCTCGGGATGTATTTCATTATTTCTTTATCAGAACGTAAGTAAAAAATTTCTTTGACATCACTTTTTACTACTCGTCTTAAAATTAAACGTTCTGTTTCAAGATTTGGAAATGGATTGAAATTTATAGTTAACATATTGTTTTATAGTATTTATTTAAAGAATTTCGATGCTGAATTGGGAATTAAATATTGCTTTAGGCTCTAGAATTTGGATTCCCTCTTTTTCCATTATATTACCAGTACTTTCAGTAGAATCAGAATACCCAAACCAAGGCTCAATACAAAGAAAAGGGGCATTGTTTTTTGTCCAAATTCCTAAATGTGGAAAATCTTTATAGTGCATTCGTATCAAAGGTTTTTGATGTTCAAAAATGGTCAAATAATTTGATTTTAAAGTTTTGAAAATTAAGGCATCATTTTCGAATAGTGGATAGTTTAATGCCACTTTATTTTCAATTGTCGAAAGTGTTTTTGTATTATTCGAAATCAAATCATTTTCCAATAAGTTATACACTAATGGTTCTTCAATTTCAAATTCCATACTATAGTTTTCAAATGCTCCTGGCAAGGCTAAAGCAGGGTGCGCACCTATTGAAAATGGCATTAGTACATTTCCTTTATTGATTACTTTGTATTGGATATGTAAATTATTATCTTCTAAAGTATAAATTATTTGAAGTTCGAAATTAAATGGATATACTTTTAATGTTTCTTCATTAGATTGTATAGAAAAAATAGCGCTACTCTCTTTTTTATCTATTAATTTAAATTCAGTATCTCTAGCAAAACCATGACGTGATAGTTGGTATGAAATAGTATTATTAGTGTACGTATTATTTTTTAATGTTCCAACAATTGGAAATAGAACAGGGGAGTGCTTACCCCAGAATGCTGGATTTCCTTCCCAGATATATTCTTTCCCATTCGATACTAGTGAAAATAATTCAGCTCCAATAGTATTAATTTTAGCAGTTAAATTTGAATTAAGAAGTGTTACAGTCAAAATTTTCTTTTTTACGTGATTTAATAATTACTGTAAATATATTTTATAATTTTATTTTAAACTAGGATTTGAGCTAATTGTAATTTTAATAAAATTTTCATAATTTTTGATTAAAGCGTTGAATTTAATTTACTCATAAGTTTTTTTTTCATTAATTTGCTTTATAAACAGTCAAAAACATGAAAAATATCCGGTTCAAAGCAATCTTCCAATTGGCTTTATTATTAGGAATTTCGTCCCTATGGGCACAACAAGTTCCAGCAACTACATCAACTGCTCCAATTTCAAATTACAATTATCATGATGCTTTTGCACCATTTTTTTATTCGAAAAATGGAACAACGACACGTTCTGCTAGTGGTCAACCTGGTGCTGAGTATTGGCAAAACAGAGCGGATTATGTTTTGACTGCTAAATTGAATGAAAACAAAAACGAGATTGTAGGTACAGATATTATTACTTATACAAATAATAGTCCAGACAAAATGTCTTTTGTGTGGATGAATGTGGATCAAAATTTATTTAAAGGTGATTCACGTGGAAATTCAGTTGTGCCGCTTGCTGGAAGTCGTAACGGAGCTCAAGGTGAGGTTTTTGATGGTGGTCATAAAATTAAATCAGTAACGATTGTAAATGCTGTAAAAGGAAAAGTTACAGAAGTAGAAGCTAAGTTTTTAATTACGGATACAAGAATGCAAATTTTTCTTCCGCAGGAATTAAAAGCAAAAGGTGGGTCAGTAAAAATTAAAATAGATTTCTCTTATATCTCTCCTAAAGAAGGATCGGATAGAACAGGAGTTTTGGAAACTAAAAATGGTAAGATTTTTACAATTGCACAATGGTATCCACGTATGTGCGTGTATGATGATGTAAGAGGATGGAATACGAATCCTTATTTAGGCGCATCAGAGTTTTACTTGGAATACGGAGATTTTGACGTAAATATAACAGCTCCAGCAAATCACATTGTAGTTTGTTCAGGTGAATTAGTAAATCCAACAGCAGTTTATTCAGCTACAGAGCAATCGAGATTAGCACAAGCAAAGCAAAGCGATAAAACCGTTTTTATTCGTACTGCAGATGAAGTTGCTACAACATCAAGTGCTACCGGAACTGCAACGAAAACATGGCATTATAAATTAAAAAATGCTAGAGATATGTCTTGGGCATCATCGGCAGCATTTATTTTAGATGGAGCCAAAATTAATTTACCAAGCGGTAAAAAATCTTTAGCATTATCTGCTTATCCTGTTGAAAGCGCAGGAAATGATGCGTATGGTCGTTCAACTGAATTTGTAAAAGGATCTATAGAAAACTATTCTAAAAGATGGTTCGAGTATTCATATCCTGTAGCAACCAACGTTGCAGGAAATGAAGGAGGAATGGAATATCCTGGTATAGTTTTCTGTGGATGGGAATCAAAAGGAGAAGATTTATGGGGCGTTACTGATCATGAATTTGGTCACAACTGGTTTCCAATGATTGTAGGATCAAATGAGCGTTTATTTGGATGGATGGATGAAGGGTTTAACACTTTTATCAATTCATTGAGCTCTGTTGATTTCAATAATGGAGAGTATAAAACGGAAGATTCTGATATGCATAAATTAGCCAATAGATATACGGATTCTAATTTAGAAGTAATTATGAGTTCTCCTGATAATATGAAAGAGGCTAATATTGGTCTTTTATGTTATTCAAAACCTAGCTCTGGTTTAGTTATTTTAAGAGAGCAGGTATTAGGGGAAGCTCGATTTGATTTAGCGTTCCGTACTTATGTAGAACGTTGGGCTTTTAAACACCCTACACCAGATGATTTCTTTAGAACAATGGAGAATGTTGCTGGTGAGGATTTAAGTTGGTTTTGGAGAGGTTGGTTTGTGAATAACTGGAAATTTGATCAAGGAATTAATTCTATTAAATACGTAAAAAATGACCCAAAACAAGGGGTTGTTATTACAGTGGAGAATTTTGAAAAAATGCCAATGCCAATCGTTTTGGATATAAAAACTAAAAGTGGTAAAGTGGATAGAGTAAAATTGCCTGTAGAAGTTTGGCAGAAAAATACCACTTGGTCATTTAAACATAATTCTACTGAAGAAATCGAAAGCATCACTTTGGATCCAGATCATGTTTTTCCTGATAATAATGAAGGAAATAATATGTGGAAATCAGGTTCAGGAGTTGTTGAAAAAGATGTTATTTTAGATGGTTATTTAGGAACATACTCTAATACAAAAGCACCAATTAAAATTACTTTTACAGAAAAGAATTCGGTTCTTAGTGCGTTAATTACTAATTATCCTCAGTTCTCTGTAGAGCCTATTGGTAAAGATTTATTTGAATCTAAAAGAGCAGGTCTTAAATTCCAGTTTAATGAAGATAAAACAGGATTCGATATGATTATCAGTGAAACTCAAAAAATTCCTTTTACAAAGGATAAATAGAACCTTACGAATTTTATCATACTAAAACACCAGCAAACTTGCTGGTGTTTTTTATTATAAGAATAATCAAATGATATTTTAAGTTGGAATTTGTTGACTTAAACAATGTAAAGTTCCAAACCCCCATATAAAGTCTATGGCACTAATCCCAATAATTTCTCTATCAGGGAAACATTCCGCTAGAATATTTAAGGCTTTACGATCGTTAACATCGTTAAATGTTGGAACTAAAACGCATTTGTTCAAAATTAAGAAATTAGCGTAACTAGCAGGTAATCTTAAATCTTCAAAATCAATGCGTTTAGGCATTGGTAAAGCAACAATAACAGGTGATTTTCCATTTTCAAGCTTAGCATTTTGCAAACGTTTCAAGTTATCTTGTAATGGTCGGTAGTTATTATCTTTTTGATCTGTTTCTACAATGGTCACGATTGTATCTTCGTTAATAAAACGACATAAATCATCAATATGACCATGAGTGTCATCGCCTTCAATACCATCTCCAAGCCAAATCACGTTAGTAATTCCAAGGTATTCCTTGAAAACAGCTTCGTAATCGACTTTAGTAAAACCAGGGTTCCGAACTTGAATATCAGGGTGCATCAGGCATTCCTCTGAAGTCAATAATGTTCCTTTTCCATTACTGTCAATTGCACCTCCTTCAACGATAACTGGTTTTCCTTTGTACATCACTTGCGTAAGTGGCATATCTAGAAAATTTGCTACCCTTTCAGGAACGTGTTTATCTAATTGGTAGTTTTTATATTTTGCCCAACCGTTAAAGTTGAAATTCAATGCTTCTCTTTGATAGCCATTATAAACAACAATAGGTCCAGAATCACGCATCCAGCTTCTATTCGTTTTTTGGATAATGAAAGAGATATTATTTAAGTCTACTCTTGCCATTTCTAGCATTTCGGTCACTTTGTCTTTTAGCTTTTCATCTATGACTACTAAGAAAACCGTTTCATAAGTAGCTACTTTTTTAATGAATTCAACAAAAGCCCATTGAACGGCTTCGTATTTTCCTGGCCAATCTTTTCCGTTATGAGGAAAACAAAGTAATATGCCTTGTTGATTTTCCCATTCTGCAGGAAATCTTCTATTATTTGTAGTATTCATATTTAGTCGATTGCTCTTTTAGTAATATCTCCAAAAGCGTCAATGCGTCTGTCTCTAAAAAATGGCCAGTTCTGACGTACATTTTCTTGTAAGTCAAGATCTACTTCGGCAATTAAGATTTCTTCTTTGTCGTGTGAGGCTTGCGCCAAAATTTCTCCTTGTGGTCCGGCAATAAATGAAGATCCCCAAAATTGAATTCCTGCCGTATCTGGCAAGTATTGTTCTAGTCCGATTCTATTTGCAGCAGCTACATAAACGCCATTTGCAACAGCATGTCCTTTCATCACGCTCATCCAAGCACCGTGTTGGTTGACACCATATTCGTCTTTTTCGGCTGGATGCCATCCAATAGCGGTAGGATAAAATAAAACCTCAGCACCTTGAAGCGCCGTTAAACGAGCGGCTTCTGGATACCATTGATCCCAACAAATTAGTGTTCCAATTTTTCCTTTTTTAGTAGGAATTGTTTTGAAACCTAAATCACCTGGCGTAAAGTAGAATTTTTCATAAAAATGAGGATCATCTGGAATATGCATTTTGCGATACAATCCTGCTTCTGATCCGTCTGTGTCAATGATGTAAGCGCTATTGTGGTATATGCCAGCCATTCTTTTTTCGAAGAAAGGAACAATGATTACAACACCTAACTCTTTTGCCAAAGCACTAAAAGCAATAAATGAAGTACTATACAATGGTTCTGCTAAAGCAAAATTATCAACATCTTCACTTTGACAGAAATAATGACTGCTGTATAATTCTGGTAACGAAATTACTTCCGCACCTTGACTTGCCGCATCACGAACCCAGCTTAAACATTTTTTCAAGTTGTTTTCGGCAACATCGTTAAGGTTCAATTGGATTACGGCTATTTTGTATTTTTTATTTGGCATCAGATAAATTTTAGAGTACAAAAATAGGAATTTATGTGACTATTAAAAAGACGTTTGTTAAAATAGTAATAACAATGTATGGAGAAAGGAAATGTATTTTATATTTGTATTACTAATTAAAACCCTATTAAAATAGCATTGCCAATAAATTAAAACTACTGATTAATAAAAACCCCAATAATTATGACTAGTGATTTTGAAACCATCGAAAAAGAAAGCATCCATTCTTTAAAATTCCCTCATATTGAAGTATTAGAAGACGATGTTGCAATCAAGCAAAGAAAAAATGATTTGGAACGTGCGCTTTCTTTAGGGAATTTAGAACATTCAAAAATCCAAATTTACTTCGAAGACAGCAACTCTAAAAAAATGGTAGAAACAACAGTTTGGGCACTAACTGATGAAAGTGTCGTTTTAAAGCAAGGTGTTGAAATTCCCATTAATAGAATTTTTAGGATATTATAATAAGCATAAATAAAATAAAGTACGATTATTATGAATCAACACTTTGATTAATCTTAACCGTGGAATCGCATTTTTGGTTTGCTTGAGGAGTATTATCTAATTGTTTCGATATCCTTTCTTAGTACATATTTCTCTACGACAATAACGATAATTAAACCTATCAAATAGGTTAATAAATCAATCCAAGAGAAGGAAGTTCCTATTACTGTTCGTGCTATTTTAGAATTTTCTAAATGTAAGGTCTTGACAATATTTAGATATTGAAGAAACTCTATTGAAAAAGAGAAAATCAATACAAATAGCACGGCTGGTAAAACGCCTAATTTTAAAAATGATTTAATAAAACAATAGATTAAAATTACTACCAAAACATCCCCAAGATAAGGTCTTACAAAATTGTCATGTACAAAAACAGCAATTATAACTTCAATTACAAAAAGTAGAATAGTAACTCCAAAGTAGTTTTTATTGAAGGTTAACATGATTTATTTTTTAATGTATTATGTTCTTTAAAATCTAGATTTTGTTTGTTTCTTACGTTCAAACGGTAACGCTAGATGGTATTTTTATAAAAATAATTTGTGCTTTTAAAACGAAGCCCACACCAAATAATTCATGGTAGCGATGATTTAATCGTGTGTTTTTGACGTTATTCTGTTTTTAGTCCTTGAATGTTATTGTGAATTTTGCTCCTTCGTTTATTTGACTTTCTACTTCAATCCGACCACCTAAATTAGTGATGTGATTGTAAATTAAGTAAAGTCCGATACCATTACTATCAATATGATTGTGGAATTTTTGATGCAATCCAAATATTTTATCACGGACTAAATCCATGTCAAAACCCAATCCATTATCGGAATAAATTAACTGACTTTTTCCATTTTCTGTTGTAGAAGTAATAGAAATAGAAGGGAAAGTATCTGGTTTTGAATATTTTATTGAATTTGTGATTAAGTTTAAGAATATGCTTTTGAGGTATTCTTTATTGAAATTAATAGTAGGAACTGCTTCAAAATCAATAGCGATTTTAATTTTAGACTCTTTTATTAAAGAGTCTATAGAAAGTAATACTTGCTTTAAATTTTCTTTTAAACTTAATTCTTCAATTGAAGCATTTAACTCATCTTTTTGAATTAATTCATCTACGGATTTTTTTAAAGTTTGGCTTAAACGTTCTGTTGTTGTTTTTAGGATCGTTATAAATTCAAGGGTCTCTTCATCATTAATCTTAGAAATATCAATAAGATCAAATACCGATAGTAAATTATTTACGGGAGATTTTAAATCATGCGAGGTGGTATAGGATAAATGTTTGAGGTCTTTATTAATTTTTGTCAAATTTGCAAGGAGTATATTTCGCTCTTCTTCAATTCTTTTTTTATGAGTAATGTTTTTAGCTATGGCATATACTAATTTTTCATCTTCAACTGGCATCGAAGTCCAAGATAACCATACCAGCTCCCCAGTTTTGGTTAAGTATCTATTTTCGAAATTTAACAGCGCTTTATTTTTATACACTTGTTCTCTCGTTTCGATTGTCATTTTAAGATCTGGTGCATAAACAAATGTATGTATGGGTCTAGCATACAATTCCTCATCGGTGTACCCTAATAATTCTGAGACAGCGGGATTTATTCTTTTAAAATAACCATCAAATCCGGCAATACAAATTAGATCAGCTGAAATATTAAAAAAATTATCAAAATGATATTCGATATCTGAAGTAGGATTTTTTTTTATTGTCATTGCGTTTGAAAATTAGACTAACTGGGATTTTAGACCAATATTTATTAAATGAATTGCTTTTAAAAAGTAAACGGTGCTTTTTCAAATTTAGCAAATAATTATTTACAATATAAATTATACTATAATTTAAATTAACAAAATGAGGTTGCTGTTATATTTATCGCTTTAGTTAGCCACGTTCAAAATGCTACTACTCATTTTCTAATTTAGGCAAGTACTCGTAGGAAACAAGTTCCAGATAATTGAGACAAACGTGAACCAGTGGGGTTATTTTTTTTGTGGTCACGAGCGGAACGCTCCGGTAAGCACATTAATATATATAATTTACTTCAAATTATGAAAATAGCTCGTTCTTTCTAGCCCTGATGGAGGCGGCATCCTCGTAGTGCAACGGAGAGATACAGCCGAAAGCAGGAGGGAGGGTTTTTATGGAAAACACTAGTTCTGCTCCTTAAAAATAAGGTATAAAAAAACACCAGCTTCATGACTGGTGTTTTCTTACTACAAAAAAACTATAAATAATTATTCTACTAATTCGGATTGATTTCTAAAAACCAATTCTCCGTCAAAAGCATCCAACAGTATGATACTATCAGTAGCTATTTTACCAGCCAAAATTTCTTTGGACAAGGTGTTCAATACATCTCTTTGAATCACACGTTTTACGGGGCGGGCACCAAATTGTGGATCGAAACCTTTCTCGGCTAAATATTCTATGGCTTCTGGTGTGGCGTCCATGGTAATGCCTTGTAGGGCAAGCATTTTGGTCACTGATTTCAATTGTAGACTCACAATTCTTGTGATATTGGCACTTGTTAAAGGGGTAAACATCACGATTTCGTCAATACGGTTAATGAATTCAGGGCGTACCGTTTGTTTTAATAAACCAAGAACTTCTACTTTGGCAGCCTCAGTAGCGGCTTCCATACTTCCTTTTAGATTTTCGAATTTTTCCTGTATGATCTGACTACCCATATTAGAAGTCATGATAATAATGGTGTTTTTGAAATCGGCCAAACGTCCTTTGTTATCTGTTAAACGTCCTTCATCCAGTACTTGTAGCAAGATGTTGAACGTGTCAGGATGTGCTTTTTCAATCTCATCCAATAAGATCACCGAATACGGTTTTCTACGCACGGCTTCGGTCAATTGACCGCCTTCATCATAACCTACATATCCTGGAGGCGCACCTACTAAACGGCTCACACTGTGGCGTTCTTGGTATTCACTCATATCAATGCGCGTCATGGCGTTTTCATCATCAAACAAGTATTCAGCTAAGGCTTTCGCCAATTCGGTTTTTCCTACACCAGTTGTTCCCAAGAATAGAAAAGTTCCTACTGGTTTTTTCATGTCTTGCAATCCAGCACGAGAACGACGTACGGCATCACTCACGGCTTCAATCGCTTCTTCTTGTCCTACCACACGACGGTGTAGCTCTTCTTCTAGATGCAATAGTTTTTCGCGTTCTCCTTGTAGCATTTTCATCACTGGAATTCCAGTCCATTTAGCCACTACTTCGGCAATATCTTCACGAGTAACTTCTTCTTTGATTAGAGAGCTTCCACCGGCTTGATTTTCGACTAATTCTTTATGTAAGACATCGAGACGCTCTTGGGCTTCTTTGATTTTTCCGTAACGAATTTCGGCTACTTTACCGTAATCACCATCACGCTCAGCACGTTCTGCTTCGTATTTGTAATCTTCAATTTCCGTTTTGATTGCCTGCACATTATCAACTACATCTTTCTCTGATTTCCATTTGGCATAGATTTTATTGCGATCTTCTTTTAGGTTGGCTAAATCCATTCCTAAGGTTTTGAGCTTGGTCTCGTCTTTTTCTCTTTTGATGGCTTCGATTTCGATTTCAAGTTGCATCACTTTTCGATCTAAAACATCCAGTTCTTCTGGTTTTGAATTGATTTCCATTCGGATTTTAGAAGCGGCCTCATCCATTAAATCAATCGCTTTGTCTGGAAGAAAACGATTGGTAATATAACGTTGTGATAATTCGACCGCAGCAATAATAGCCTCGTCTTTTATCTGTACTTTATGATGTGTTTCGTATTTTTCCTTGATACCACGAAGGATAGAAATCGCACTTTCGGTATCGGGTTCTTCGATGATAATTTTCTGGAAACGACGTTCTAAGGCTTTGTCTTTTTCAAAATATTTTTGGTATTCGTCTAATGTCGTTGCACCAATGGCTCTTAATTCTCCACGAGCCAAAGCTGGTTTCAAAATATTAGCAGCATCCATAGCGCCTTCGCCACCACCTGCACCTACAAGGGTATGTATCTCATCAATAAAAAGCACAATGTCACCTTCGGCAGCAGTGACTTCTTTCACTACCGCTTTGAGGCGTTCCTCAAATTCTCCTTTGAATTTGGCTCCCGCAATCAGCGCTCCCATATCTAGTGAGAAAACTATCTTGTCTTTTAAATTATCAGGAACATCGCCATCCACAATACGGTGCGCTAAACCTTCGGCAATTGCAGTTTTACCAACTCCAGGTTCCCCAACCAACATGGGGTTATTTTTAGTTCGACGCGTAAGAATTTGTAATACACGTCTAATTTCTTCGTCCCGACCAATAACTGGATCTAGTTTACCTGCTTTGGCTAATTCATTTAGGTTTTTAGCGTATTTATTCAATGAGTTATACGTTTCTTCCGCTGATGCTGAAGTAACTCTTTCTCCTTTACGTAGTTCGTCAATGGCTGCTTTCAATCCTTTTTCGGTTACACCTTGATCTTTTAAGATTTGGGAAACTTTGCTTCTAGAACCAAAAATAGCCAAAATTAAATGCTCAATAGAAACGAATTCATCGTTCATTTTCTTAGCAATAATCTCCGCTTCGTTTAGTGCCGTATTTGCATCTCTCGAAAGCATCACTTCACCGCCCGAAACTTTAGGGAAGCTCTGGATTGTACTATCTAATATTTGTATGAATAATGGAACATTTACATTTAGTTTTTTCAAAATAAAAGGTGCTACATTTTCATCGACTTCAAAGATGGCTTTGAAAATGTGTTCGTTCTCTATTTGTTGCTGTCCAAAGCTTTGAGCCAATTGTTGCGATTGCTGTATGGCTTCTTGCGATTTTATGGTAAATTTATTTATGTTCATGATTTTATTGTTTTTGTAGTTATATAATTATAGTTAATTGATAACTTTGCAAACAGATCTTCAATTTATATTCCATTACAATATTATAGACAAAATGGCGTATAAAATATGATTTTTATCATAAAAACCAGTCAAAATGACTGCATTAACGACAAATTATGAGTTTTTTTAAAAATATTTTTAGTGGTTCAGAGAACCAAAATGATTCTAGTAGCAAAATGGACTGGAATAACTTAACTGATTTGGGGCAGTTGAACGAAATAATGACACTTTCAAATGAAAATCCAGTGGCTATTTTTAAACACAGTACACGTTGTAGTGTAAGCAGAATGGCATTGAAACAGTTTGAAAATGAGTTTGATAGCTCAGATAAAGTTACGCCATATTTTTTAGATTTAATAGCGTATCGTGAAGTTTCTAATGAAATTGCAAATCGTTTTGGAGTACAACATCAATCTCCTCAGTTGCTACTTATAAAAGATGGAAAAGCGATTTATAATGCTTCTCACAGTGATATTGACGCTACAGTTTTGAAGACTAAAGTATAATCCTGAAAGTTTAAAATAAGGCCACGAATTCACGAATTAAAATCTTTATAATTCGTGAATTCGTGGCTTTATTTTTTGTTTTTAAAAGTTGCCTGACGATCCGCCACCACTAAAACCACCACCACCAAATTCTATATTGGATTCTTGATTAATTTCGGGTTTTAATCCCAGTTGAGAAGTAATTAAAGCTTCAGCATTCATAAATGCATTTTTTGTACTAAAACGATCTGGTTGGAATGTGATTCCTGTAGTATTATTTTTTAATTTTTTTATCGAAAAATAAGTAAAGGCAAACAATACTAATCCGCCTATGGTTAAGACTATTTCAATAGGCAAAATAGCGTAATAGAAGCGTATAGTGTAAAAAGAAAAGCATAGTGCTACTAATCCAATCCAAAGCATGATTCGGTCCTTAATTAACAAAGAGTACACCACATAGCCAATAGGAACAATAAACGTAAAAGCATAAAACAAAAAAGCAAAAGGGATATCACTATTTGGAGCAATACCCGCACCAAGTAATGCTACTGAAAGTTCCCTAACTACTAGATAATTTCCCGATAGGTAAAATAAAATAAGACTAAAGCTATAGGCTAATTGAATTCCTTTGTAGTAGTAAAACGTTTTTAAATTTTCCAAAACCTTTTTGCTATAAAGATAAATGCCTGCAGAAAAAAGCATAATTACAAATGGTAAAATCGTTTTACCCATGGCGCCAAACTCAAATAGGGTATACACCAATGTCGAAGTTCCTGATATACAAAACAGAAATGCCATTGATAAATGAAGATAACGAAGGTAACTCAATAATGAAGTAATAGTAAGAATCGAGGCAATTACTAATCCGTTTCCATTTGTTGAAATTCCTATGGCTATTGCCAAAGTTAATTGGGAGCCAATCAAAAAGGCATCGTCAAGACCATGTCCATAATATTTTTGCTTGGTTAAAATTTCCGTTCCTACAAAACCTATAATAGTATAGATAAAAAGAAGAACTTTATAATTTTCAGTAAGTGCTTGAAGGAGAATTAAAGAAATAAATCCACAAATAGAAGAATATAAAAAACTGCCAAGTATAAAAAAACCAATGCGTACAAGGATGTTAGTATTACTTTTTAATATAATTAATTCTTTTACTATCAAGTTGTATTGTTCTTTGCTTATAAAGCCAGCATTTTTCAAAGAATGTGCTTCTTCAACTAAAGATACATTCTCTAATTCGGTTTTATCGTATTGTATCATCATTGCTATTTTTATTGAATTTTTTAATAAGTCGGATAAATAAAATTATAGAACCAATGAAATAAAAGGGAGCTAGATATAATAGCGGGATTAGAAAATCAGAGATATTTGCTATATCAATAAGTTTAAAAATAAAAATATTGATACCTACGTAAGCATATATAATGGTGAAGACGAATAAAGAAACAGATTTAACTTCATAGCTTGATTTATAAAAATAATAAGATGAGGCTAGTAATAGAAATCCAAATATTCCCCAATACGGATTGAATAAATTATTGATGCAGGAAAAACTGATTAGGTGTAAGGCAAATGTTAAATAGATTAAAGTGAAATGGGTTTTTAATGCAATCTTATTACTGTAAATGGACCATAGAACTAATATAACTCCTAAACCTATTGCCGAATAACTTAATGTAGTTGTTTCGTAAAAACTATTGTTTAGTAATGATTGTGGACTTACAGATAAACCGATATATGCAGCTAATCCTGTAATAGCAATAGATAAGATGCTTTTATTATCAAAATAATAAGCGCAAAAGAGTCCGATTGCTGTGGGAATTAATGTTGCTAATCCATAATGAGTACCAAAAGCAGTGTACTGAAATTGTAGATATCCTATGAAAATACAACTCAATAGTACAGCAGTAAGAATTAAGTAGTCAAATAGTGGATTTTCAAAATTAGTTTCTTGTTTTTTAAATCCTATCGTGTTTTTAAAACTGAAATAAAAACAAATTGCTGTTACTATCAATAATAAGGAGAGAATTGCGATATGGCCACTGGTATCAATGTTTTCATAAATTAAAATACCAATTCCCGAGGTAAATAGTAAAACAGATAAGTATAAGGAGAATTTTAATTCTGAATGCAATGAAAATATATTTAAATCTCGGTGAACAGTAATTTCTTTGAATTGCTCCTCTGGTATTAAATTTTTTTCAAAAAGTCTATTTGTGGCGTTTTCTTCAAATTTTCCCATACGAATCGTTTAAAATTACTTTTATAAATATATAGTTATTTTTTTAACATTTAGCATTATGATATTTTGAGGTTTAAAATAGGGAATAAAAAAACGCACTGTGATTTACAGTGCGTAGTATTTTTTAAATTGATTTCCAGTTTTTAGAAAGCCTGATTCATTTTTTCTTTTATTTCAGCCAAACATAAGTTGTTTATACTTCCTTCGTGCGTGTGTTTGGTTTCTTTTGGAGAAGTGTAAGTTCCATTTTCCAGTTGCTCTGCAACCGCTTTATAAGCATCTCTAAATGGCATTCCAGCAACCACCATTTCGTTTAAGGTATCAACAGTAAATAAGTAGTTGTATTTTGGATCTGCTAGGATGTTGTCTTTTACTTTGATGTCTTTGATAGAAAAAATCGCAATATCCAAACAGGCCTGTAAATTTTGAATGGCAGGGAACAATCCCTCTTTCAATAACTGTAAATCACGGTGGTAACCACTAGGTAGATTATTTGTAATTAAAGTGATTTCATAAGGTAAGGCTTGAATTTTATTGCATTTTCCACGAATCAACTCAAATACATCAGGGTTTTTCTTGTGAGGCATAATGCTCGAACCTGTAGTTAAATGTGCTGGTAAGCCAATGAAATCAAAGTTTTGACTCATGTACAAACATACATCCATCGAAAACTTAGCCAAAGTTGCTGCCACGCTGCTCATGGCAAAAGCCAATGTTTTTTCTGATTTTCCACGGCTCATTTGAGCGGCAACCGAATTGTATTTTAGGGTTTCGAATCCCAGTTCATTGGTTGTGAAAGTTCTGTTGATAGGAAAGGAGCTTCCGTAACCTGCAGCGGAACCTAACGGATTTTGGTCTACCACTTTTAGAGCGGCATTCAACATGGTGATATCATCAATCAAAGTTTCGGCATAAGCGGAAAACCACATCCCAAATGACGATGGCATAGCAATTTGTAAATGCGTATAGCCTGGTAACAATACATTTTGGTATTTCTCTGCCGATTCCATTAGTAAATCAAAAAGCGATTTTACTTGCTGTTTTAGTTCGATTACAACATCTTTTAAATACAAGTTGACATCAACCAAAACTTGGTCATTACGAGAACGAGCGGTATGGATTTTTTTACCAGCATTACCTAGTTTTGCTGTCAGTAAATATTCAATTTTGGAGTGTACATCTTCAAATGAATCTTCAATTTCGAAATTTCCAGCGGCAACATCAGCGATGATTTCGTTTAATGCAGAGACTAAAGAATCAGTTTCGGTAGTGGTTAATAAACCAATGTTTCCTAACATTTTAGCGTGAGCAATAGATCCTAAAGCATCGTATTTAGCCAAAACTAAATCCAATTCTCTGTCGTTACCAACAGTGAATTGTTCTATTTGTTTATCAGTTGGTATTCCTTTTTCCCAAAGTTTCATATTGTTTTTTTGTTTCAGGTTTAATGTGTCAAGTTTATGGTTAAAACTTAAATAGTATTTTTGTTGTTTATTAAGATCTTCTAGCCCTGATAGTAGCGACATCCTTTTCCTGCTTTTTTAAGCAGGGAAAGATATAGCGGATAGCAGGAAATAGCTCCTAATTATTTTATTGCTTTAAAAAATCACTAAGTATTTTAATATACAATTCGATTCCTTCTTCTATTTCATTTAAATAGATAAATTCATCAGCAGAGTGTGAACGCAGGGTGTCACCAGGTCCTAATTTTAAGGATTTACAGCTCAAAACGGACTGGTCTGAAAGGGTAGGTGAGCCGTAGGTGGTTCTTCCTAAAGCAATTCCTGCCTGTACTAACCCATGCGATTCTGGGATTGATGACGAACTCAAGTTCATGGAACGTGATGTAACTTCTGCAGGTACATTTTCTTTTACGATGGCCAATATCTCATGATTGGTGTAGCAATCGTTGACGCGAATGTCCACAACTAAATCACACTCAGACGGTACAACATTGTGTTGTTTTCCAGCATTTATTTGGGTAACAGTCATTTTTACTGGTCCTAATTGCTCTGATATTTTTTCGAAAGTATAGTTTTTAAACCATTCCATCACAGGAATTGATTTGTAGAGTGCATTATCATCATTTTGATGTGCGGCATGACTTGGCGTTCCTTTTACCTTAACATCAAGAACTAATAAACCTTTTTCGGCTATGGCCAATTGCATTAAAGTAGGTTCTCCAACGATGGCACACTCTAGTTCAGGTAAACTTTTAAGCACGCTATTTAGCCCTTTTTTTCCACTGCTTTCTTCTTCTGCCGATGCTACCATTACAATGTTGTAAGGAAGATTTTCAGCAGGATAAAAATGTACAAATGTTGCCAAAAGTGAAACCAAGCATCCACCAGCATCGTTGCTCCCTAAACCGTATAATTTTCCATTCTCAACAATGGCTTTCAAAGGATCTTTGGTATACGCCTGATTGGGTCTTACCGTATCGTGATGCGAATTCAATAAAAGTGTTGGTTTACTCTTGTCGAAAGTCTTGTTGTATGCCCAAATATTGTTATTTTCTCTCTCAAATGGAATTTCGTTTACTATAAACCATTTTTCGATTAAAGCCGCTGTATGCTCTTCTTCGCTTGAAAAAGATTGGGTTTCAATCAGGTTTTTTAGTAATGCAATGGCTTCTTGAGTAAGTGTTTCTTTGTTTTTCATATTTTATTATGTTTTGCCACAATTCTTTTTTTAAGGGTGTGACTAACTTTTATTATAATTCAATTTGTGTGCAAACTGCATTAGCGTCTTTCAGCATTTTATGATGACCAATTTTTATGCTATGCACTCCTTTGGACAAGCTATTGAAGCAGTTATCTAATTTAGGAATCATTCCGGAATGTATGGCTTTCTCGGCTTTTAATTTGGCGTACAATTCGTAATTCATTTTTTCAATTACTGATGAGTCATCTTCGGCATCGTATAAAACACCAGGTTTTTCAAAGCAGTAACTCAATGTTACCTCAAAAACATCCGATAAAGCAATCGCTAATTCGCTAGCAATTGTATCTGCATTAGTATTTAGCAACTGTCCTTTTTTATCGTGTGTAATGGCACAAAATACAGGAACAATGGCGCTATTTACTAAAGTAGCCAGTAGGGAAGTGTTGACTTTTTTAACATCACCTACAAAACCGTAATCAATGGTAGGATGGTTTCTTTTTTCGGATTGGATTAAATTCCCGTCAGCTCCTGAAAATCCGATCGCATTAGTGTTATTGGCTTGCAATTGAGCCACAATATCTTTGTTGATTTGTCCTGCATAAATCATGACCACAACTTCAAGCATGGCAGCATCAGTAATGCGCCGTCCATCAATCATTTGAGGAACTAGGCCAATGCTTTTTGCCATTTTGGTAGCCGATTTTCCTCCACCGTGAACCAATACTTTATGCCCCTCTATTTTTGAAAAGTCAGCTAGGAATTGTTTAAGTTCTGCGGCATCATCAATAATATTTCCACCAATTTTAACTACTGTAATGGGTTTTTTATTGTGCATTTTCTAATATTTTTTGTAATACTAATTGCGCTGCATAAGTCCTGTTGTTGGCTTGTTCAATCACGATTGAATTTTCGCTGTCTATCACTTCATCTGTAACAATTACATTTCGTCTCACGGGTAAACAGTGCATGAATTTGGCATTGTTCGTTAATGCCATTTTCTCAGTAGTCACAGTCCAGTTTGGGTCTGAATTTGTTATTTTTCCGTAATCAATATAATTACTCCAGTTTTTAGTATAAATAAAATCGGCATTCTCAAACGCTTTGTTTTGATCGTATTCAATGATTGAATTTTTTGTAATTTCTGGATTCAATTCGTAGCCTTCAGGATGAGTAATTACAAAGTCGGCATCTTGTAACTGCATCATTTCCACAAAAGAATTGGCTACAGCTTGAGGTAAAGCTCTAGGGTGTGGCGCCCAAGATAAAACTACTTTTGGACGGTGTGCCGTTTTGTGTTCTTCCATGGTTATGGCGTCAGCCAATGCTTGTAATGGGTGTCCTGTACAACCTTCCATGTTGACAACGGGTACAGTTGCAAATTTTAAGAATCCAGCCAAAACTGTTTCGGAATTGTCTTTTTCTTTGTCAACTAAGCCAGCAAATGCTCTTACCGCAATAATATCACAGTATTGAGAAACTACTTCGGCAGCTTCTCTAATGTGTTCTGAAGCGCCTTGATTCATCACTGCGCCATCTTCAAACTCTAGTGTCCAACCTTCATTGGTAAAATTCATTACCATCACATTCATTCCTAGGTTTAAAGCTGCTTTTTGAGTACTCAAACGCGTTCTTAAACTCGGGTTGAAAAACAACATTCCTAAGGTTTTGTTTTTACCTAGCTTTTTGTTTTTAAGAGGCTTCTTTTTAATTTTTAAAGCTTGTTTCACCCATGTGTCGAGTGAATCTATATTTTTTACTGATATGTAGTTCATTGTTTTATTGTTTAATCGGTTTTTGTTTAATCAGTTAATCGTTTAACCGATTAAACACATAAACATTTATATAATTTTCGTAAACGGAATACTGTTGTTTATCGCATTCAAAATAAAATCATCTTTTAATCCATTGACAACCCAAGTTTCAATATTGGCGGCTTTTGCAATTGCAGCCGCTTCAATTTTGGATTGCATTCCACCAGTACCATGTGATGATTTAGAATCGCCAACTTCTTGTTGCATTAAAGCTAAATCAGTTACTAATGAAATGGTTTCTGGAATATCGTTATGAATTGAAGCTTTTGTATAGATTCCGTTTGTGTTTGTTGCGATTATTAAAATATCAACTTTTAAAAGTACCGCTGTTAAAGCTGCTAATTTATCATTGTCTCCAAATTGGATTTCGTCTGTAGCAACTGTATCATTTTCATTAATTATTGGGATATAATTATTCTCAATCAATACATTGATGGTGTTAACGATATTCACTTTGGATTGTTCTTTTTCAAAATCTGAATATGACAATAAACACTGTGAAGTCAATAATCCTAAATCACTAAAGTTTTCATGGAAAATCCGCATTAAATGGGGTTGTCCAATAGATGCTAATGCTTGTTTAACGAAAATTTCTTTTCCTTTACTTTCTAACTTTACAAATTGTTTTGCAGCTGCAATAGCACCAGAACTTACAATTACAAATTCGTATTGATCGTTTAAAGCAGCTATTTGCATTCCAATATCTTCAATCTTTCCTCTCGAAATATGATTGGTTTCCTTGGTTAAGGTATTGCTTCCTATTTTTAGTAATATTCTTTTTTTAGCCATTATTTCTAATTTAAAAATTGAAAGATTTAAGAATTTAAAAATTTCTTTATCCCAATCTTTTAATACATGAATCTTTTAATCTTTAAATCCCTATCTAATCTGTCCTTCACCATAAATATACCATTTATTAGTAACTAGGTGCTGTAAACCAATAGGACCTCTTTGATGTAATTTATCAGTGCTTATTGCTAATTCTCCTCCTAGGCCAAACTGACCACCGTCTGTAAATCGAGTAGAGGCATTTTGATAAACTGCGGCAGTATCTACATTGTCCATGAATATTTGCGCTGTTTCATTATTTGTTGTAATTATCGAAGCTGAATGCCCGCCACAATATTTATTTATTTTATCAATGGCGCCTTGATCAGAATTGGTTGTACCAATTACAATTTTATAATCTAGAAACTCTTCATACCAAATTAAATCGGATTCGATTGCAGGAACGTTTGTAGCTGCAGCTACAGTTGAATCTCCTAAAACAATTACATTGAACTCTTTTAATTTTGCCACAACTCTATTTGCAAATACTTCCCAATTAGGAAGATTAGTATCAATTAATACTTTATCTAAAGCATTACAAACAGATATGTTTGAGGTTTTTCCGTTTACAATGATAGAAAGTGCTTGGTCTAAATTGGCCTCTGCATTTACGTAAACAAAATTGTTTCCTCTACCACTTACAATAACGGGGCAAGTAGCATGTTTTTTTGTAAAGGCAATTAATTTTTCTCCACCACGCGGAACAATTAAGTCAACTTTTTGTGTTGGTTTTTCTAAGAAAGCTTGGGTTTCAGTTCTATCATAATTTAGGTATTCTACCCAAGAAGTGGCAACGTCATTATCAGTCAATGCTTGATGCCATAGACTCACGATTTTTTGATTCGAAAGTAACGATTCTTTACCGCCTTTCAATAAAATTTTATTTCCCGATTTGAAAGCAATTCCGCCTGCTTCAACAGTTACGTCTGGACGTGATTCGTAGATGATTAGAATTGTTCCAAATGCAGCAGTTTTATTACTGATTTTTAATCCGTTATCATGAGTGAAGTTAAAACGAACTTTACCTACTGGATCTTCCTGACTAGCCAATTGTTGCAACGATAAAATCATTCCATCAATCTTAGTATCATCAACTAATAAACGTTTTTCCATAGCCAAATCATCCCCAGAATAATTGTTTAAATCCTGTTGATTGATTGCTTTAAGAGGGGCTCTCTCTTGTTCAAGAAGTACAGCCATTCTACTTAAAACAGCATTTCGTTTTTCTATGGATAATAAGGTATTCATCGTTTTTAGTTTAATAGTATAGAAGAAATTAAACATATAAGTCATATAAGTTTGAGGGCTTATTAGACTTATATGTTTAAAATATTATTTCAATTCGGCCAATGATTCTTGTAAAGCAACGATAAATGTGTCAATTGCTTCGGTTGTAATAGTCAATGGAGGAAGGATTCTCAATAAGTTTTTATTGTTGGCTCCACCTGTAAATATATGTTTTTCAATAATCATTTTCTTTCTCAAAGCACTCACGTCAAAGTCAAATTCAACTCCAAGCATTAATCCTCTTCCTTTTACTTTGATGATTTCTGGAATTACTTTAATTGCTTCAAAAAAGTATTCGGATACTTTATTCGTGTTTTCAAGTAAGTTCTTGCTTTCCATCACGTCTAGAACTGCGATACCAGCAGCGCAAGCCAAATGACTTCCACCAAACGTAGTTCCTAGTAATCCGTAGCTTGCTTTGAATTTTGGAGAAATTAAAACACCTCCAATTGGGAAACCATTCCCCATTCCCTTAGCAGTGGTTACAATATCAGGATTGATTCCGTGATGTTGGTGTGCAAAAAACTTTCCGCTTCTTCCGTAACCCGATTGTACTTCGTCCAAAATCAAAACCACTTCATTAGCAGCACAAACTTTTTCCAACCCTTGAAAGAATTCCGTTGTTCCTTGGTCTAAACCACCAACCCCTTGAATAGGCTCAATGATTACGGCACAAACATCTCCTTTTTTCAATTCTGTTTCAACCAGTTCGATTTGGTTCAATGGCAAGAAAGTAACTGCTTGTTGTGCGTTTAATGGCGCTACAATTTTTTTGTTATCGGTTACTGCAACAGCAGCAGATGTTCTTCCGTGAAACGAGTTGTCAAAAGCAATCACTCTTGATTTATTGGTATGAAAAGAAGCTACTTTTAAAGCGTTTTCATTGGCTTCAGCTCCAGAGCTACATAAGAACAAACTAAAATCAGTCAAGCCAGACGCTTTTCCTAATTTATCAGCTAGTTCTACTTGCAATGGATTTTGGATAGCATTCGAGTAAAAACTCAAATTATCCAATTGTGCTTTTACTTTAGCCACATAATCTGGCTGAGTGTGACCTATTGAAATTACTCCGTGACCAGAGTATAAATCTAAATATTCAATTCCTTTATCGTCTGTAATAGTGCAATCTAATGCTTTTACAGGCGTGATAGGGTATAATGGGTAAACGTCAAATAAGTTCATTTTGATTTTTTGTTTAATTGTTTAATCGCTTATTCGGCTAATCGATTAAACGATTCACCGATTAAACTTTTTTAGAATCCAGATGGTTTCAAATGCAATCCTGTAGTTTCTTCCAATCCAAACATTAAATTCATGTTTTGAACGGCTTGACCTGAGGCGCCTTTGAGTAAATTATCAATAACAGAGGTTATTAATATCCGGTTCTCTTTTTTCAATAAACTAATAATACATTTGTTTGTTTGTACTACTTGCTTCATGTTAATGTTAGTTGTAGTAACGGTTACAAACGGTTGGTCAACATAAAATGCTTCATATTTAGCAACTAAATCTTCTAAACTTTCCTCAGATTTTGTGTATAAAGTTGCAAAAATACCTCTTGGAAAATCACCTCTGTTTGGAACAAAAATTAATTCGTCACTGTAGGAAGCTTGCAATTGATTGATGCTTTGATTGATTTCGCCCAAATGTTGGTGCTCAAAAGCTTTGTAGTGTGAGAAATTGTTGTTTCTCCAACTAAAATGCGATGTAGGGGATAAACCAACACCAGCACCAGTACTACCCGTAGTAGCGTTGATGTGAACATCTTCGGTTAATAATCCGTCAGCGGCCAATGGCAATAAAGCCAGTTGGATAGCTGTTGCAAAACAACCAGGATTTGCGATATAATTAGCTTTTTGAATGTCTATTTTATTCAATTCAGGTAAACCGTAAACAAAAGATTTTCCTTCAAAATCTTTGTCTTTCGTTAAACGGAAATCATTTCCTAGATCGATGATTTTGGTTTTATCAGAGAATGTGTTGTTTTCTAAAAACGAAATTGATTTTCCGTGTCCTAAGCACAAAAAAAGAACATCAACATTAGGATTGATAGTGTCCGTAAAATTCATTTCGATATCGCCCATTAAATCTTGATGCGCTATAGAAAGTGGTTTTCCTGCGTTAGTTGTACTGTAAACAAAATCTAATTTTGCATTAGGGTGAAACATTAGAATTCTAATTAATTCTCCTGCTGTATATCCTGAACCACCTATTATTCCAATAGTAATCATAATCTATGTTTTTTTAGTAGAAAGTCAAATGTCTTAAAGTTTATAAAGTCAATTGCTTCATCACATGGGATTATTTTATAATACCAAGTAATTTCGACTTTATGACTTTTGACTTTCGACTGTTAAATTTTTACTCGTAAGTTTCATTGTTTACCGATGAAAATATGTTTTGAGCATTACCTAGAATTTTAATAAATCCTTTCGCATCGTCAGATGTCCAAGCATTGTTCATTTCCCCATATTGACCAAAACCAGTATTCATTAAATCATTAGCAGATTCTATTCCGTCCAATGAGAAATGGTATGGTTTTAAAGAAACTGTAACTGTTCCGTTAACTGTTTTTTGAGTATCTTCAAGGAAAGCCTCGATGTTACGCATTACAGGATCAAGAAATTGACCTTCGTGAAATAACATTCCGTACCAGTTTCCTAGTTGCTCTTTCCAGTATTGCTGCCATTTTCCTAGAGTGTGTTTCTCTAATAAATGGTGTGCTTTAATTATGATCAGCGGAGCAGCTGCTTCAAAACCAACTCTTCCTTTTATTCCAATAATGGTATCGCCTACATGAGTGTCTCTACCAATTGCGAAAGCGTTTGCTAATTTCTCTAAAACAACAATATTATTGGATGGCTTATCTGCTTTTCCATTTACGGCAACCAATTCCCCTTTTTTAAATTCTAGAGTTACTTTTTCTTCGCCTTCTTTTGTTAATTGAGAAGGGTAGGCTTCACTTGGTAAAGCTTGGTGTGAAGTAAGTGTTTCTTTACCACCAACACTAGTTCCCCAAAGTCCTTTGTTGATAGAGTATTGTGCTTTCTCCCAAGAATAGTGTACACCATTTTTTGATAAATAGTCTACTTCTTCTTGTCTTGATAATTTTAAATCACGAATAGGAGTGATGATTTCGATTTCAGGAGCGATGGTTTGAAAAATCAAGTCAAAACGAATTTGATCATTTCCTGCACCAGTACTTCCATGAGCGATAGCTTCGGCACCTACAGATTTCGCATATTTTATGGCTTCAATTGCTTGAAAAACTCTTTCGGCACTTACAGATAAAGGGTAGGTATTGTTTTTAAGTACATTACCATAAATTAAATACTTGATAGCTTTATCGTAATATTTGTCTACAATAGTCAGGTTTGCGTGTTGTGCACTTCCTAATTCATATGCTCTTTCTTCAATTGCTGTTAATTCTTCATCATCAAATCCTCCTGTATTAATTAATACAGTGTGAACTTCATATCCTTTTTCGTTTTTTAAATATTTAAGACAATATGAAGTATCTAAACCTCCGCTATATGCTAATACTACTTTTTTCATTTTTGAGCTTTTATGGGCTAAATGTGTTAGTTTCATTTAGCTAATTTTATTTTTATTTTAATTTCCTTTTTAGTCTTCCAAAAAAAGGGCCTGCTTAATTTTTTTTAAACGGTTCCAAATCCGGACATTAAAAGGATGCTTTGGTGGGATCTTTTGTTTTTCTTTTGGGTCATAAAGCATTCCTGTACACAAACACATTTTATTGTCTTTGCTTTTTAGAATCTCATAATTCGTACAAGTTTGACAACCTTTCCAAAAACTTGGATCGGTAGTTAGTTCAGAAAAAGGCACGGGTTTGTATCCTAATTCTGAATTTATTTTCATAACGGCCAAACCTGTTGTGATTCCGAATACTTTAGCATTTGGATATTTCTTTAAAGAGTATTCAAAAACTTTAGATTTAATTTTTTTGGCTAAACCTAAATTTCTATAATCAGGGTGTACAATTAATCCAGAATGTGCAACATAGTTACTGTCTTGCCAACTTTCGATATAACAAAAGCCTGCAAATACACCATTGTCTAAAGCAATTACGGCATCCTTATTTTCCATCTTTTTTTGGATGTATTCAGGAGTACGTTTTGCAATTCCAGTTCCTCTCAATAAGGCAGATGATTCTATGGTATCGCATATAATTTGTGCGTACTTAAAATGTTCTTCCTGGGCTATAATAATAGAGATATTCATTTCAGAAGATGAATTTTTTGGTTAAAAAATAAGCTATAAATTAAATTTGAGAAGCAAAAGTTAAAGAATTTATATGTAAAAACAAAGTAATAAAGTATTGAATAACAATTAGATATAAATGTTATTGAATGTTGTTTTTTATTGTTTTTAGGATATGATAATCCAATGTTTAACAGTTGGGATTTCAAAACGGTAAAATGAAAAATGAATACTATATAACTAAACTTGTTTTGGCTACTATAAAGATAGTATCCGTACTTCGGGCGAAGTACTAGCTGGTTTTATCCGTGAGATAGATGTTATATGTAATCTTGTATAATTCATTGGTGCAAAAGTACACTTATTTTTGACATGTAATCTTTATTTTATATTTTCTAACAATTTTTTAGCAAAATGTTAGTAAAACTCGATATTTTAATATTTCATTGCTAAAATGTACTATTCAAATTGAAGATTATTTATTTTCTGAATTTATTTTGTGTAATTATAGCTTTTAGTTTTTCTTTCAAGTCTTCACCAGTATGATATACCATTTGTTCATTGGAAGGAAATGGTAATGGTCTTCGGTCAAAATAGTTATAGTAATCAATATCAGCAGCTCTTTTGTCTCCTTTGTAAGTTGCATATCTATTTTCAAATATAAACTCAGATGCAATTGGAAATGATTCTAATAATTGATTGGTTTTTAGATTTACATAATCAACTTTAGCGGTTATTTGACACGCTTTAAATTGATTGAATTCGTAAATTCTAATTTTGATTGCTTTAAAATTATCAACTTTTATTGGATTTCCAAGACTGTCTTTTACTATTTTTCCGTTTCTATCTACAACTGTTTTAAACCCGTCTTTTATCTGTTTTTCGTTGAAAAATTCTTTCTCTTTAATTTGCTCAGGGGAGATGTTAATTTCTCTAAAATTCATGATTAAGCCATAATCATAGTTAATTCCGTTCTGTTTATTGTTGTGATAAACGGTCCATTTGTCATTCATGCCATAAGTGCTAAAGTCTAACAGCTCATTTTGTAAAATAATTGGAATAACCATATTGGTTTCATTTCTCAAAAATACATGTACAAAATCAGTTCCTTTGAATTGGGCATCTTCTATTAATTTTAAAACATCCTTGAAATTGGGGTTTATTTGATTGAGGTAAACCAAATCGTCGTAAGCTTGTCGGAAATCTATTTTTGAATTAGACGCTAATAATTTTTTACTATTACCATATAAATATTGTGATAAAGCATTTTTACTTTCTATAATTTGTGTGTTGTAATTATCAAATGGAAATCGAGCATTTTTTCCTTGTGGTATAAATTTTAAGGGGAGTAATGGTTTTATTTTTTCTTGACGAATATTTAGTCCTATGTAGGTAGTGTAAATTTTTTCTAAATTCGATGAGTTTGCATCTTGGTTCAACAAATTAAGAGTGTTTAAATCGCGTTCTTTTGCTTTTGCAAATGCCTCTTCAAGAATGTAAATATAGTCTTGCTTCCCTTTTTTGTCTTTATTGGACCTTAGATTAGAAATTGAATTATCAATAGCATCATCATAGTTTCCTGAAGTTAATAAATTGCGAGTTTGCTTAACGCCACAAGCCGAAAAAATAATTATAAATGCAAGGAGGAGTAAAGATTTTCTCATAAGGAATAGTTTAAACAAATGTATTTATTTGATTATCTAAAATCAATTTTAATGCCAAAAAAAAACCACCAAAATTAAATTTTGATGGTTCTATTATTTTGAATTAAAAATTGAAACGCTATTATATTAAAATAGTTTTTTCTTGAAAAAGGAATTAATGCGCTCCACCAACTTCAATGTCATGTCCAATACCTTGTTTTTCTAATATAGCAATTACTTTCCAACCGTAGAATGCAATGAAAGCAAAACATAAAACGGGAATGAAATAAGAGGCATGGATACCAATAATATCAGCTAACTTTCCTTGTAATGGAGGGATGATACCACCACCTAAAATCATCATTACTAAGAATGAAGAACCTTGAGAAGTGTATTTTCCTAATCCAGCAATAGCAAGAGAGAATATAGAAGGCCACATGATACTTAAAAACAAACCACCACTCATAAAAGCAAAAATAGCAATTGTACCAGTAGTTGATAATCCAATTAACATTGCTATCATACCCATTAAACCAAAAATCATTAATGTTCTTGAAGGTTGATCTTTTCCTAAAAAGAAACCTACAATTTGAAATGCAATTACAAATGCATAAGCATACAATGGCGTAACATCTTGTCCAGAAATTGCATTTGCTGCTAAAACTACTCCAAAAGCAACATAAGGAATAACGATTAACAATATTTTTTTAAGTTGATTTGAAGGGTTGAAAACTGAAATTGCTCCAGCCCAACGTCCAATCATTAAACTTCCCCAGTACATTGACATATATGGTGCTAATGAAGGACCTGTAATCGAACCAAAATCAGCAGTTTTTAATAATTCACCAAGATTACTACCGATCGTTACTTCTACACCTACATAAGTGAAAAGAGCTAGCATCCCTAAAACTAATTGAGGGTATTTCATTGCTCCCCATCCTTCTGATTTTTTTTGTGCCGTAACGTTTGCAAATAATAGTCCAAATACAACAATTACTAATGTAGAAACAGTTAAACCTAAACCTAAATAATCTTTTTCTTTATTCTCAATAAAACGAGTGATAAATTCAGGATCTTCGTAACGAGAGAATATATAGGCGAATACAACAATCAAAATTAGTGTAATACCAATTAAAGTTTTCATTGCTTTACTAGCTGGTTCAAAAGTAGAATCACTTTTTCCATCAGGTAATTTTTTTGAGAAAAAGAATAAAGCTGCAGCCAATAAAAATAGACCACCAACAAATACGTATAAAATTCTCATAGAATCCAAAGAATTAGCTTTTTGTGCAAATTCTTCAATATCTATTCCAGATATCACACCAAACAAAGCGATAGAAACAACTATCGGTCCTATTGTAGTTCCAAAGGAATTGACTCCTCCAGCAAGATTCAATCTACTGGATGCAGTATGTGCTTCTCCAAGTGATGCTGCAAATGGTTGTGCTGATGTTTGTTGTAATGAGAAACCCAAAGCAACTATAAATAAAGCTCCAAGAATAAACAAATAACTTCCTTCCGTTACTGCTAATATCATCAATGCAGCTCCAAAAGTACTTACAAGTAAACCATAAATAATTCCTTTTTTGAACCCCCAAGCGTTTAAGATATCTTTTTTTGATATGCTACTAAATATAAAAAGTAAAATTGCACCTATGTAATAAGCACCATAAAAAGCAAAATCAATAAGTTGACTTTGAAATTGATCTAAGCCAAATTTGGCTTTACAAAAAGGGATGAAAACACCATTAGATGCGCCAATAAATCCCCAAAAGAAAAACACTGTAATAAGTGTATAAAGCGCGGAATTATTAGACTTTGTTTGTTCTGTATTCATAATTGTTCAAGAATTAGTTTTTTATGGTTAATTAATTTTTAGTTTTCAAGAGCGTAAATATATTTGTTAAGCAAATTAAAAAAAAACAATTTTGTATAAATATTATTTAAATTGTGTAATAATCACTTTTTATTAAAAAAAGATGATTATTTTTCAAGGAAAAGCAAGTTTTTTTAATAACCTACCTATTGTATTTATTCCAAAATTCTACTCTTAACTTCTTTATTGTAATTTCTTCCTATTGGTAAAGTGAAAGAATGAATTTGTATTCTATTCCCTTCAATAAATTTTATTTTGTTGAGAGCAATCGTGTACGATTTATGGATTCTTACAAACTGGTCGATAGGTAATTCTTCTGTTAATGACGTTAATGATTTATGAGTAATATAAGTCTTGTCAAGGGAAACGATCTTGATGTATTCTTTCATTCCTTCTATAAATAAAATTTCATCAATAATTAGTTTTACCATTTTTTTATCCACTTTAATAAATAAATGTGGCTCTACACGAAAGGGCTCAATTTTTATATTGTTTTTTAAGTTAATTTCGGTCGAAATTTTATTAATACACTTAATAAATCGAGTTATAGGTAATGGTTTTATCAAATAATCTAATACATCTAAGTCGTAACTTTCGGCGGCAAATTCTCGATATGCAGTTGTAATGATTATTTTAGGTTTGGGTTCCTTTTTTATTAACCTTATTAATTCAAAACCTGTCATAATAGGCATTTGGATGTCTAAAAAAACAACATCAAGAGCAGTCGTATTTATAAAATTTAATGCTTCTAACGTATTTGTGAAGGTTGCAACTATTTCAAAATCGGGAAAGTTTTTAAAATAATTCTGCAATACCTTTATCGCAAATGGTTCGTCATCAACTATAACACATTTAATCTTCATTATTGATAGGTATTTGTAAACTTATTATATAATAATTAAACTTTATTTTATGGTCTAAAGTATATTTATTCTTGAAAATTAATTCCAATCGCTTTTTAGTATTTTTTAAGCCAATGCCTATTTTGGGATTAAAGTTTTGTGAAAGTACAAAATTATTTAGGATTTCAAAACGCAATATTGATCCATTAATAATTTTACAATTGACTTTTATTTTAAGGTTTTGATTGTTAATGCCTCCATGCTTAAAAGCATTTTCAAGAAGTGTAATTAATAATAATGGGGGCACCATAACATCATCAATATTAGATTCGATATTAATAGATACTTCAATTTTTTCAAATCGAAGTTTTTCAATTTCAATATAATTTTGAATATAATTAATTTCTTTAATTAATGGAACAACTGTGTTTTCTTCAATATCATATAAAACATATTCCATCAACTGGGAAAGCTTAATAATTACATCTGGCACTTTATCTGATGACTCAAGAGATAAAGCGTAGAGATTATTTAAAGTATTAAAAAAAAATGGGGTTGAATCTGGTTCTTTAAATATTTCAATTTTATTTTAAATTGCTCTTCTATCAAAGTTTTGTTTCTATCTCTTTCTTTCAACCAAGTTAAAGTGAGGTAAACTGAAGACGCCATTGCTAGAACATATAATTCACCAATACATACTGCTATTATATGGTTTATTTCAAATGGTTTATATTCTCTATTTGCTTCTGGCCAAATATTTTCGGAAATAATATAATAGGTAAGTCCCGTTTTTAATAAATAGACCATGGTAAGACTGAATAGTAAAGCTATGGTATATTTCATGTACTTCGATTTGACTACATATTTTGGTATTAGTACAAATAAATTAAAATATACTAATGGAATATGAAGTGCAAATTCAATAATATTTGATTTAAAAGAGTACTCATAATGATTAAAATAAGCACCCCAACGCAAAAAATTTAATAAAAAGTATATACCCCAAAACCATAAGTGGTTTTTCAGTTTTATATCGAATTTTAGTTCTTTTAATTCACTCACTTAGTTCATCTTTAATTTAAATACAGAAAGTCCAGATTAATAACAAAAGTACAACTTTAGTCATTTTTTTTAATATAAATCAGTTTTTGTTACATAAAAATATGTTTTTTAATGAAATCATTATTGAAAAATCATTTATGGTGTTTTACTAAAAAACCTGTTATAGACAAAATAATGTCGTTGGTTTAAAATAATGTACTGTTGGTTTAATTTTTTTTTTGAGAATGTTCTTACTGATACATTTACGAAATAACTAACATAAACTTTTAATTATGAAACAAATTATTTTAATCTTTATGATGGTTTTTACTGCACAAGTTACGCTTGCACAGTCTAAAATCATCAAAGGTTCAGTTGCTGATGCATCTGGGATGCCGTTACCAGGGGCTTCCATTGTTGTAAAAGGCGAGTCCAAAGGAAGTGTTACCGATTTAGATGGTAATTTTTCTATTGAAGCTCAAAAAGGGAAAACTTTAGTAGTTTCCTATTTAGGATTTGAAACACAAAATATTGCTATTGGCGACTCTAGTACTATTACTGTTCAATTGAAAGATGCTTCTTCTAACGCACTTAATGAAGTGGTTGTAACTTCATTGGGTATTAAGAAAACGAGAAAGTCATTAACCTATTCTGCTCAAGAGTTAAAAGGAGAAGAATTAACTAGAGTAAAAGATGCTAACATTATTAATACGATTGCTGGTAAAATATCAGGAGTTGCGGTAACTAAAAGTGCTGGAGGAACTGGTGGATCTACTAAAGTTGTAATTCGTGGAAATTCATCAGTGAGTAACAATCAACCGTTATATGTTATCGATGGTATTCCATTGTTTAATGGAACTTCAGGTCAACCAAATAATGCTTTTGGTGATACTGCAGGTGGAAACCGTGACGGAGGAGATGTTGTTTCTCTTATTAATCCAGACGATTACGAAGGGATGACAGTACTTAAAGGGGCAGCTGCTTCTGTATTGTATGGAAGTCAAGGTGCAAATGGAGTTATTTTACTTTCTACAAAAAAAGTTAAAGAAGGAAAATCAAATTTTAAAGTTTCCTCTGTTACCACTTTTGAAAGTGCTGCTTATTTACCGAAATTTCAAAATGATTATGTAGCAGTTGAAGGCGGTGAAGAAACCTGGGGAGCAAAAGGAGCTTCAAATGACCATGTGAAAGGTTTTTTTGATACAGGAAGTACTCAAATTACTTCAATGGCTTTTTCTTCTGCGACTGAAGCATCATCAACAAGTTTATCGTATGCTAACACAAGTGCTGCAGGAATAATTCCAGGAAACAATTTGAAAAAAAATAATTTTGGAATCCGTCAGACAGCTAAATTTTTCAATGATAAATTAAATGTTGCCGCAAATGCTAATTATACAACTCAAAAAATCATTAATAAGCCAGTTAACGGACTTTACTTTAATCCTTTGACAGGTGTTTATTTAATGCCTAGAGGAAATGATTTCAATGAATATAAAAACAATTTTGAAGTTTATGATCCCACAAGAAATCTAATGGCACAAAACTGGATGACGGATAGAGATATACTTCAAAATCCGTACTGGGGAATTAATAGAAATAAGTCTGAGGATACGAATCAGTTTTTTAATGGTTCTATTGCTTTGGATTATAAAGTGAATAATTGGTTATCACTTGCTTCAAGATACAGTTATAACCGTTCCGAAAGTGGTTTTGATAAAAAGATATATGCTACAACACAGGGTACATTGTCACATGCAAATGGGAGGTATATCAACGTAAATACATTAAGTACACAACGATATGCTGACTTTATTGCTACAATCAATACAGATTTGAATACAGATATTAGTTTTAACGCAAATGTTGGTACAAGTATAACTAATACAATAGGGAATCAAAGAACTACTTTAGATTCTGGTATTGGTGGAGGATTACAAATTGCAAACTGGTTTACATTAGGGAATTTTGTTAATAATGCGGGTAATCTACAAACATTAGATGCTACCAAAGAAGTGCAATCAGTTTTTGCGGCAACTACTTTTGGTTACAAAGACATGTTATTTTTAGATTTAGCTGCAAGAAACGATTGGTCTTCTACATTAGTAAATACCAATAATTCAGGATTCTTTTATCCTTCAGTGGGTGTTACTGGAATTATTAGTGAAATGACAACTTTGCCAGAATTTATTAACTACGGAAAAGTTAGAGCTACCTATGCACAAGTAGGAAATGATATATTTTCATTTGTTACTTCGCCAACCTATGGATATACTGCTGAGGGTAATAAACCGCCAGTAGTTGCGCCAAGACCAGGAGGTTCATTGCAACCAGAATTAAAATCAGAAATAGAGATAGGTACAGAATGGAGAATGTTTGATAATAGATTGGGTTTCGAGTTTTCTTATTATAACTCAGAGACTAAACATCAATACTTACAAATACTTGCACCACCTACAAATCCTTTGGGAGTAAAATACTATGGTATTAACGCTGGAAGTATCAAAAATCAAGGTTTTGAAGCCGTTGTAACTGGAAAAATAATTAAATCAGATAAATTCTCTTGGGATACTGCTTTGAACTATTCCATTAATAAAAACACAGTTAAGGAGATCCCAACTGAACTAGGAGGGAAAGTAATCTTGACCGAAGCAGGTGTTAACAATTACAGATATGTATTGGAACAAGGAAAACCGTTTGGGGTTATTGAAGGAGTAAACATTAAAAGAGATGAACAAGGAAGAGTGTTATTGAATTCAGATGGAACAATTCAAAAAACGGGTTTTGAAGAAGTAGGAAATTCCAATCCTGACTTTATGTTAGGTTTTTCAAACTCTTTTAAATTTGGTTCTTTCTTTGCAAACGTTTTAATCGACGCAAGATTTGGTGGTGATGTAATGAGTTTAACAGAGGCTATAAATGATGAGTTTGGTGTTTCTAAAATAACAGGTGACGCGAGAAATGCTGGCGGAGTTACAATCAATGCAGTTTATCCTGATGGAACAGCGTATGCGGGAAAATACCCAACAGAGAGTTATTATAAACAAACTGGAGGTAGAGCAGGTGCTACTGGTGAATATGTATATAGTGCTACCAATGTAAGTTTAAGAGAAGTTTCAATAGGATATACATTTAATACCAATAAGCTACCTTTTTTACAAGCTGCAAGTTTATCGCTAATAGCAAGAAATTTGGGATTTATCTATAAAGACGCTCCTTTTGACCCAAATATTTCATTAAGTACTGGTGAGGGTTTACAAGGTATTGATGTTTATGGAATGCCATCTACAAGAAGTATTGGTCTTAATTTAAATGTAACTTTCTAATTAAAAAATCATGAAATTAAATACTATAAAAAAAGCAGCTATTTGCGCTACTTTACTCGCAGCAGTAAGTTGTACAGATAATTTTGAAGAAATAAATACAAATCCAAACGGTATTACCCAACAATTACTAGAGCAAGATTTTAATCATATTAAAGGTTCTTTTAGCCCTATGTTTAATAATATCTTAGTTCTTACTCCAGAGTGGAAATACCAAGTGCAACAAGGTTTGCAGGGAGATATTTGGTCAGGATATATGGCAACACCTACCGGTTTTGCAGGAGGGTCAAATAATACTACATATGATTTAGTAGACGGTTGGAATGGTTTCTCCTGGGGGGCTGCATACAGTGATGTTATGTACAATGCCTATTCAGTAGAACAGAAAGCAAAAGGCAAATACGATCAATTTTATGCATTGTCTTTGATTTTGAAAGTGGAAGGGATGCATAGAGTAACAGATACTTATGGACCAATTGTATATTCAAAATTTGGAACAACTGACCCAGTTATTGAATATGATTCTCAAGAAGAGGTTTATAATTTAATGTTTAAAGAATTGGATTTTGCAGTATCTGATTTAACAACAAGAGTAGATGCAAATGAAGTTTCTACATTTGTCACTACAGATTTGTCGGGTTACAAAGGAGATTATAAAAAATGGGTTGTATTTGCTAATTCATTGCGATTAAGATTGGCGATGCGAATTGTAAAAGTAAATCCGACATTAGCCAAAACTGAAGCAGAAAAAGCAATTTCGCAAAAATTTGGTGTAATGACAACTAATGATGATTTATTCAAAGTGGTATCGCCAGTTTATAATAATCCAATTGCTACAATAAGCAATGCTTGGGGTGACATTCGTATGTCAGCTGATATGGAGTCCATTATGGGCGGTTATGCTGATCCTAGGTTAGCCGTTTTCTTTAAAACAGCAGTACAATTCCCAGGACAATACAAAGGAGTTCGCACAGGAATTGAAATTGCAGCCAAAGCGGATCATGTTGATTTTTCAGGTATTGGACCAATTGTAAATTCAAAAGAAATTGTTTTAATGACAACAGCCGAGGTTTATTTTTTAAGAGCTGAAGGGGCACTAAGAGGTTGGAATATGGCTGGTGACGCACAAGGTTTATATGAATCAGGTATATCAAGTTCGTTTAGTCAGCTGGGAGCTTCTGGTGCAGCGGCTTATATTGCTGATAACATAAAAACAGCTAAGGCTTATGTGGATCCCAATTTTCCCGTAAATAATGGAGCTGCTTTAAACGATGTTACAGTTGCTTGGAATGCTGCTGGAACCAATGAAGTTAAATTGCAAAAAATTATTACACAAAAATGGATTGCAGGTTTTCCTGAAGGGCAAGAAGCTTGGTCAGACTATAGAAGAACTGGATATCCAAAATTATTGCCCGTACTTAAAAACACAAGTGGTGGTAAAATTGATACTAATCTTGGAGTACGAAGGTTAAATTTTGTTCAAGCTGAAAAAGACGGTAATGCAGGTGGAGTAGCTACAGGAGTTGCCAAACTTGGAGGACTTGACAATGGTGGAACAAGACTTTGGTGGGATAAAGTAGGAGGAAACTTCTAGAAAAAAAAAGATTAAATTTAAAAGGTATAAGTATTTAATTTGCTTATACCTTTTTATAAAATTCATATCTTTATAAATTTAAGTTAGATAAAATAGTATAAAAATGAAAAGTGCTTTAGAAATGAAACCTGATATTAGTTACAAAAGTGTAGGTAAGTTTGAAGAAACCAGATTTGAAAAAATTCATAATGAAATTTTTAAAAACTCTGCAGAAGCTTCTGTAGTTGTTGCACAAGAAATTGCGCAATTAATTAGATTCAAACAAGAAAAAAATGAAATTTGTGTTCTTGGTTTAGCAACAGGATCTTCTCCAATAAAAGTATATGACGAGTTGGTACGAATGCATAAAGAAGAAGACCTTAGCTTTTTTAATGTTGTTACTTTCAATTTGGATGAATATTATCCAATGAAAAAAGAAAACAATCAGAGTTATCATTATTTTATGCATCAACATCTTTTTGATCATATAGATATCAAACCAGAGAATATTAATATTCCTGATGGAACAGTTGCTATAAATGAATTAAATCAATATTGTATTGATTATGAAATGAACATCAAAAATGCTGGAGGTTTAGATTTTCAATTATTGGGAATTGGACGTACTGGACATGTAGGGTTTAATGAACCTGGTTCACATATTAATTCAGGTACAAGGATAATTACATTGGACCATATTACTAAGGTTGATGCATCATCTGATTTTAATGGTATTGATAATGTTCCTAAAAGAGCTATTACCATGGGAGTTTCTACAATTCTTAGGTCAAAACGAATTGTATTAATGGCATGGGGTCAAAATAAAGCGGACATTATAAAACGTACTATTCAAGGCGATATAAGTTCTGAAATTCCAGCTACTTTTTTGCAACATCATACTAATGCCACTTTTGTATTAGATCAATCGGCAGCATCAGAATTAACTCGTTTCAAAACACCATGGTTGGTTGGAGAGTGTATTTGGACTCAAGAATTGCAAAGCAAAGCTATTGTATGGTTGTGTCAAAAAACAAAACAGTCGATACTTAAATTAACAGATAGAGATTATAATAACAATGGGATGTCAGATCTTTTGGCATTGGAGGGTTCTGCTTATGATTTGAATATAAATATGTTCAATATTTTGCAGCACACTATAACAGGGTGGCCAGGTGGAAAACCAAATACGGATGATACCAATAGACCAGAACGTGCTAATCCAGCACAAAAAAGGGTAATCCTTTTTAGCCCACATCCAGATGATGACGTAATTTCTATGGGAGGAACATTTTCTAAATTGATAAAACAAGGACATGATGTTCATGTTGTATATCAAACTTCGGGAAACATTGCAGTTACGGATGATGAAGCATTGAAATTTGCTGAGGTATGTAATGATTTTGTTGGAGTAGAGGAATCAAAAATTAATTTTAAATCAATTATTAATTTTATAAATAATAAAAAAGAAAATCAAGCCGATTCTTTAGAAGTTCGAAAATTAAAAGGACTAATTAGAAGACGTGAATCTTATGCAGCTACAAGATATATTGGTTTAAAAGATGAAAATACTCATTTCCTAGATATGCCATTTTATGAAACGGGTCATATAAAGAAAAAGCCATTGGGTGCTGAAGATATTGCAATAGTAAAAAATAGTATTGCGACAATTAAACCACATCAAGTTTTTGCAGCTGGTGATCTAGCAGATCCACATGGAACACATGAAGTATGTTTGAATGCTATTTTTGCAGCGATGGGAGAATTGAAACAGGAGCCCTACATGAAAGATTGTTGGTTGTGGTTGTATAGAGGCGCTTGGCACGAATGGGATATTCATGAAATTGATATGGCGGTACCATTGAGCCCAGATGAAGTGATGTTAAAAAGACATGCTATTTTATTCCACCAGTCACAAAAGGATCGCGTTATGTTTCAAGGAAATGATTCCAGAGAGTTTTGGGTTAGAGCTGAAGACCGAAATAAAAATACAGCAAAATTGTATGATGATTTAGGTCTTGCTGAATATGAAGCTATTGAAGCGTTTAAACGTTTCGATTATTAATTAATTGTTCCATTTTATTATTAAAATTTATGAAGTACATTTTGTTTTTATTACTATCTGTTTTTATTTCCAGTGCTCAAATTAAAAAAGAGCAATTAGATTTAATGCCGTGGCCTCAAAACATAGATTTAAACACAGGAACTTTTGCTTTAAGCAAAAACTTTAAAGTGAACATTACTGGGAATCCAAATCCTCGAATTTTTATTGGGGCAACCCGATTTTTGCGACGATTAGACGGAAGAACTGGTTTATTCTTTGAACAAGATTTTTTGACTAAAATCAATGAGGTTCCCGAAGCACAATTACAAATCAATTGTACTCGATCTGGAAAAATAGAAATAAATGAGAATGAAAGTTACCAACTTTTGATAGATTCAAATAAAATAGTAATCAATGCCGAAACTGATCTAGGGGCTTTACATGGTTTAGAAACCCTATTGCAATTGCTTCAAAATGATGGAACAGCATTTTATTTTCCATCAGTAAATATTACAGATTCGCCGCGTTTTACATGGCGAGGTTTAATGATTGATGCAGCAAGGCATTTTCAACCAGTTGATGTTATTAAAAGAAATTTAGATGCCATGGCTGCTATGAAAATGAATGTTTTTCATTGGCATTTAGTAGATGATCAAGGATGGAGAATTGAAATGAAAAACTTCCCCAAGTTGCATGAATTAGCTTCTGATGGAAATTATTATACACAAGAAGAAATTAAAGGGATTGTAAAATATGCTGATGATAGAGGAATATTGATTATTCCTGAAATTGATGTTCCAGGACACGCATCGGCCATTTTATCTGTTTTTCCAGAAATAGGAAGTAAAATTGATAACGGAGTTGGATCATATGCTGTAGAAAGGAGATCAGGTATTTTTAATGCTGCATTAGACCCTACTAATCCTAAGACTTATGAAGTATTAAGTGCCATTTTTGATGCCGTTTGCCCTTTATTTCCCTCTAACTATTTCCATATAGGTGGCGATGAGAACAATGGAAAAGAATGGAATGCTAATCCTAAAATACAAGAGTTTAAGAAAAAACACAATCTGGCTAATAATCATGATTTGCAAACATATTTTAATATGCAGTTGGTTCCAATGTTGAAAAAACATGGGAAAAATGTGATGGGTTGGGAAGAAATAATGACCAAAGACATGACCAAAGACGCCATTATTCATGCATGGAGAGGAACTAATGAAGGTTTAGCTTCTGGGGGTTCACTAATTGCAGCGGCAAAAAATGGCTACAAAACAGTTTTGTCAAACGGATATTATATTGATTTAATGCTCAGCCTTGAAAGTCATTATAAAAACGACCCAATTTCTAAAACAGTTTTATTAACTCCAGAAGAAAAAGCTAGGATATTAGGTGGAGAAGCTGCAATGTGGAGTGAACTTGTAACTCCCTTAAATATTGATTCCAGAATTTGGCCAAGAACTGCTGCAATTGCTGAACGTTTATGGTCGGATGAAAGTGTGACTGATATGGTTAGCTTACGCAAAAGATTAAAAACCGTTTCTTTTAGACTAGAGGAATTGGGAATTACTCACATTAGAAACAAAGAAGTGATATTAAGAAATATTAGCAATAACCAAAATACTATAGCTTTAAATGACTTTACTAATGTATGCGAGCCACTTAAAAACTATACACGAAATGGTGGTGGAAAAAAATACTTTATGTTTTCTCCTCTAAGTTTATTTGCCGATGCTTGCTCTTCAGATGCATCAGATGCTATTGATTTTGATACCGCAGTAAATAAATATTTGAAAGATAAAAACATTGAAAATCAAAAAGAAGTTACTCATTTTTTTGAAAAATGGATCACTATGAATACTGATTTAGTACGGTTAAGTACAAATGCACCGCTTATTCAACCCTTATTGCCATTGTCTAAAAGTTTAAGTGACATATCAAAACAGTTTTTATTGCGTTTCGATAATCAACAAACTCTTAATCCAATTGTTTTGAATGTTTTATTGGAAGAATGCAATTCTAAAAAACAAGCTGATGTTGAATTAGCAGTTTATAGTAGTTTAAAAAAATTATTATAAGTAAATATTAGTTTCTTTTAATTTGGTTATGGTTTAGTTTAAAGAGATTATATTGTAATCCTGGCAATTTTTTGTCAGGATTTTTTTTTGATAAATACGATTCGTTTTTGTTTAATTCAATTCAGCAAATTGTCTTTGTATAAATAAAAAAATCATTAATTTTTTGTACTTTTGCAAAAATTTTTATAAAAAACATTTATGTTAACAGTTAATAATTTATCAGTTCAATTTGGCAAACGAATTTTATTCGACGAAGTAAATACCACCTTTACACATGGTAATATTTATGGAGTTATCGGAGCTAATGGTGCTGGAAAATCAACCTTTCTTAAAATAATTTCTGGAGAAATGGATCCTACATCTGGACATATCCATTTAGAACCAGGAAAGCGTATGTCGGTTTTAAATCAAAACCACAATATGTTTGATGAACATACCGTATTGGAAACCGTAATAATGGGGAACAAGGTTTTGTATTCAGTTAAGAAAGAAATGGACGAACTCTATCTGGATTATAATGATAAAAATGCAGATAGAATAGGGGAGTTACAAGTTCAATTTGAAGAAATGAACGGTTGGAACGCTGATTCAGATGCTGCATCTATGTTATCCAATCTTGGAATTACTGAGGAGCATCACTATACCTTAATGGGGGATCTAGAAGGAAAAATAAAAGTTCGTGTGCTTTTGGCGCAGGCTCTTTTTGGTAATCCTGACTTGCTTATTATGGATGAGCCTACCAATGACTTGGATTTTGAAACTATTGCTTGGTTAGAAAATTTCTTGGCCAATTATGAAAATACAGTAATTGTAGTTTCTCACGATAGACACTTCTTAGACTCAGTTTGTACTCATATATCTGATATTGATTTTAGTAAAATAAATCATTATTCAGGAAATTATACGTTTTGGTATGAGTCTAGCCAATTAGCGGCAAAACAACGTGCACAACAAAACAAAAAAGCCGAAGAAAAGAAACAAGAATTAGAAGAATTTATACGTCGTTTCTCTGCGAATGTAGCCAAATCAAAGCAAGCTACTTCTCGTAAAAAGATGATTTCTAAATTGAATATTTCTGAAATTAAACCTTCGAGTCGTCGTTATCCTGCAATTATATTTGATCAAGAGCGTGAAGCAGGAGATCAAATATTAAATGTTCAAGGTTTAAGTGCTTCAATTGATGGCGAAGTATTGTTTAAAGGAGTTGATTTGAATATGGCCAAAGGAGATAAAATTGTTCTTTTTTCAAAAGATTCTCGTGCTACAACAGCCTTTTACGAAATATTGAATGGGAATAAAAAAGCAGACACAGGTAATTTTGATTGGGGAGTGACTACAAACCAAGCTTATTTGCCAGTAGAAAATCATTCTTTTTTTGAAAGTGATTTATCATTAGTTGACTGGTTGCGTCAATGGGTAAAAACAGAGGAAGAACGCGATGAGGTTAATATTCGTAGTTTTCTAGGTAAAATGATTTTCTCAGGAGAGGAAGCATTGAAAACCTGTAGAGTATTATCAGGAGGAGAAAAAGTACGTTGTATGTTGTCTCGAATGATGATGGAAAGAGGAAATGTATTGATGATAGATGAACCTACCAATCACCTGGATTTAGAGTCGATTACGGCATTCAACAACTCTTTGAAAAACTTTAAAGGCTCCGTTATTTTTACTACACATGATCATGAGTTTGCACAAACGGTGGGAAATAGAGTAGTGGAGTTAACGCCAAAAGGAGCTATTGATAGTTATATGACTTTTGATGAGTATCTTGACGATGAAAAAATACAAGAATTGAGAGTTAAGATGTATTCTTAATACTAAATAATACTATTATTTTTAGCCATCATAAAATCATTTTTTATGATGGCTATCTTTTTAAAGTAAAATGAGATTTGAATTCAGTGAGTTCCCCATTTTCTTTATAGATTGCTTTAAACCAATAATCATTTGAAGGTAATGGAACTCCTTGATAGTTTCCATCCCATCCAATATCATTTGGTTTAATTATCGCTAATGATTTGCCATATCGATCATAAATATAAATTAAGGCCTCGTTTTCTTTTACAAATTCAGGAATATTCCAAAAATCATTTTCTCCATCTCCATTTGGTGTGAAAAAATGGGGATATTCAAATGCATATGGAACTGGATAAATAGTTACAGTGATTTTTTTTCGTTGATTATCTTCGCATCCATTTATAGTCTGACTTACATAATAATCAGTAGAACCTAATATAGATGTTTGTGGAATTGGAGTTTCAGTTGAGCCTGTACCTCCCGTTTCAGTAGTATACCATAAGCGATTTGTTCCGCCAGCAGTTAATTCTTTAGCCACTGCAAATTGCACATAGGATATTGGGGTTGTAGCATAAATTTCTGGGAAATTGAGCAAATTATTTATCACAACAATTTTTGAAGCTTCACAATTTAAAACATTTCTAGTTTTTATAAAATATGTTTTTGACACTAAATTTGTAGCTACATTATTTGTTGTCCAGGTTTTTCCTCTGTCAAAACTATACTCTTTTGCAGGAGATGTTATCGTGATTGTTCCTGTATTTACGGAGCAAGTGGGTTGCGTAATTAAAACTGTTGGCTCTGGAATAGTATTGTTAAGGTTATAAGGTGAACTTAGAATACAACCAGTATTATCAGTGATTTTTACAATATAATTCCCATAATTTTTAGTCTCATATGGTATGCTGAAATCTTTATTTGTAGCTCCTACTATTGCAATTCCTTCTTTATACCATTGATACTTAATACTTGGTGTTATTAGTATAGTTGGGTTTGCAGTCAAAACTAAATTATTCTCGCAAAAGGCACCATTCCTTAAAATATTCACTCCAAATAGGGATGATTTATTTAAAATTAAATCATCATATAAAAAAAAAGGGGCTTCATAAGGACCTCTAAAAGGGGCATAAGGGTAACTTTCTGGCAGTTTTTGAGGACTACCAAGTATTATTGCTTCAATGTCGACTGTTGGTGTAAAAGTGATTGTTATTTTTTCCCATTTTGAAACTGGAGTATATGTTACGCTTCCTATTTCAATCCATTTTGGACCATAAGTAGGAGGACTTTGGTAAATGTTGACATAGACATCTGAGGTAAGTGGGAGATTTTCGCAATTACTAGTTCCGTATAAAGTAATATTTATGGGCTCTAATTCAGAAACTCTCAATTGTTTAAAATTTTCTTTAGAAACTTTGTTTGAAGTTCCTAAAGCTGCATCACCGCCAACGATTAATGTTGCAATATCGAGTGTTAACTGGTATTCTTCGCCAGCTAACATTGGCGATATTAAACAAGTACCGATATACCCTTTTTTATTTCCTGTATACATGGCTCCATAAATACCAAATCCGTCTGGATAATTAGAAAGCCCATTTTTCAATATTTCTTGACCATCCAAATCTAATCCACAATTGATATATTCAGTTCTGGAATTATTAGCGGGTACCCAAATTTTGGCTTCTTTGCAAAAAGAATACTCTTCAAAAGAATGGTTTGGAATAATAGAACGTACTGCTGTTTGATTACAGATACAATCTAAATCATTTAAGTCGATCTTTCCATCACCATCATCATCAATTCCATTAATACAATTTTCTTGACAATATGAAATTGATGAAAATAAAAAAAGAGTAATATAAAATATAGTTAATTTCATAATCGAATAATTGTAAATTTTATATTAAAATTACTATTAAAATTATTGAAAAACTATAAAAATGAAGTGTAAAAATATTTTTTATTTAGAAATTTAACAATTAGTTCTATTTTTTACCTGATATTTTACTAATAACAAATAAAATAATTGCTACAATAGCGACTACAATAATAATACCTACCCCCATACCTGCTTTGAAGATACCGCCAATTACGGAACAGCTTGTAAATGAAATTAGGATTGTGAAAAGTAAAAGTGTTTTTGTTATTTTGGTCATCATAATAAATGGATTTAAAATTGAATTATAAAATTACCAATTGCCAAAAGAAATTTGTTATATAATTCTAATGGATTGTTATAAAATAACTTTCTATAGAATTATATTTAAGCTAATTGTTTTTTCTAGACTTAATTATCTTTAATCATTTTATAAATAAGATAAAGAACACCTAAATAAGTATTATTACAATATCTTTGGCTTATTGTAAATTGGTTTTCTTTATTAAAAAAAAATATCAAAAACATATTCTAGAGATATAATTATTAAATCATAAATTTGAATTTGTATATTTGCAAAACCAAACACAATACTTTACTATGACTCAAAAAGTTTTGCTCAATTCCAAAGAAGTCAATATCATTCTCCATCGTTTGGCTTGTCAGCTAATTGAAAAACATCTCGATTTTAAAGATACTATTCTAGTAGGTATTCAGCCTAGAGGTACATTTCTTGCTGAGCGTTTAAAAACCATGTTAGAAGATGAATACAATACTCCTGAAATTCAGTTAGGATATTTAGATATTACTTTTTTTAGAGATGATTTCCGTAGAACTGATAAACCATTAGAAGCCAATAAAACAAAAATCAATTTTATTGTCGAAAATAAAAAAGTTATTTTCATTGATGATGTTTTGTTTACTGGAAGAAGTATTCGATCTGCATTAACTGCTATTCAATCTTTTGGAAGACCATCAGAAATTGAATTACTGGTACTTATTGATAGACGTTTTAGCCGAAATTTACCTATACAACCAGATTATAGAGGGAGACAAGTTGATGCAATTAATGGGGAAAAAGTAAAGGTTAATTGGAAAGAAAATGACGGTGAAGATGTGGTCTATTTAATTACCAACTAATCAGTAAAACAAATCGTTCAAAAAGCTAAGCTGATAAAATAATAATAATCGTAAAAGAATGAAAGAATTAAGCGTAAATCATTTACTAGGTATAAAATACATTAACAAGAATGATATTGACCTTATTTTTGAAACTGCCGATCATTTTAAAGAAGTAATTAATCGTCCAATAAAAAAAGTACCTTCTTTACGAGACATTACTATCGCTAATATTTTTTTCGAAAACAGTACCCGTACTAAACTTTCATTTGAATTAGCACAAAAAAGATTATCAGCTGATGTGATTAGTTTTTCGGCAGCTCAATCATCTGTTAAAAAAGGAGAAACCTTAATTGACACTGTAAATAATATACTTTCTATGAAAGTAGATATGGTAGTAATGAGGCATGCTAATCCTGGAGCTGCTTACTTTTTATCAAAAAATGTTAAAGCAAGTATTGTAAATGCAGGTGATGGAGCGCATGAACATCCAACTCAAGCTTTATTGGATAGTTATTCTATTAGAGAAAAATTAGGAGAAGTAGCTGGAAAAAAAGTGGTTATAGTGGGAGATATTTTACATTCTAGAGTAGCACTTTCTAATATATATGCTTTACAAATGCAGGGTGCCGAAGTTAAAGTTTGTGGGCCAAAAACATTAATTCCTAGACATATTGAGTCTCTTGGGGTAACTGTAGAACCTAATCTTCGAAAAGCGCTAGAATGGTGTGATGTAGCAAATATGTTACGAGTGCAAAATGAACGTATGGATGTTAATTTTTTCCCGTCTACGCGAGAATATGCACAACAATACGGATTAGACAAAACCTTATTGGATTCTTTAAATAAGGAAATTGTAATTATGCATCCAGGTCCTATAAATAGAGGAGTAGAGATAACGTCAGAAGTTGCTGATTCACAACAATCGGTTATTTTAAACCAAGTTGAAAACGGTGTAGCAATCAGAATGGCTGTAATCTATCTTTTAGCATCAAAAATTCAGTAATTTAAAAAAAACGGTAGTAACTTAGCTACTTCCTAATTTTGAAAATCAAAAGCAATGAAAGTAGATCAAAAAAAACACTCCGTAATAATAAAAGATACTCAAGGTGATTTTACTTCTTTTTTGATGAAAGTGACGCACCAATATAAAACATTTGAAAAAGATAATATTGTTATAGATCTTTTGTTTCATGACGATCTGTCTATTAATGAGATCAAACAGTTTATGCCTTTGTCTAAACAGCATAAAAAAGCAAAAAAATCTTTCGTTATTGTTGTTGCCGATTTTGATTATAATGCAATACCTGAAGAACTTCTTGTTGTTCCTTCATTATTAGAAGCACATGATATTATTGAAATGGAAGAGATTGAAAGAGATTTAGGGTTTTAAACCTTAAACTTTATTGACTTATTTAACCTTTTGCATTTAACCGAAAATTATAAAATTGAAACTAACAATTCTTGGTTGCTATGCAGCAACTCCACGAACATTTACCAATCCAACTTCTCAAATTTTAGAAATTAAAAACAGACTATTTCTTATAGACTGTGGTGAAGGAACTCAGGTACAACTTCGTAAAAACAAAATTAAATTTTCAAAAATCAACCACATTTTTATTTCCCATTTACATGGTGATCATTTTTTTGGTTTAATAGGTATAGTTTCAACGTTTACTTTGTTGGGTCGTACCACAGATCTTCATATTTATGGTCCCAAAGGGATTAAAGAAATTATTTTATTGCAATTGAGATTAGCTAATTCATGGACAAATTATAATTTATATTTTCATGAATTAGAATCAAATGAAAGCGAAGTGATTTTTGAAGATGAAAAAGTAATTGTTAAAACAATACCTCTAAAACACCGGATTTATACTAATGGTTTTTTATTTCAAGAGAAACCTGATAAAAGGAAGTTGAATATTGATACAGTTAAAAGTTTTGAAATTGAAGAATGTTATTACCAAAACATTAAAAATGGGAAAGATATCGTTTTAGATGATGGACGAATAATTGAAAATAATAAATTAACATTTGATCCATTACCAACAAAAAATTATGCATTTTGTTCCGATACGGTTTATGATGAATCGATTGTTTCATTGATAAAGAATGTTGATGTTTTATACCATGAATCCACTTTTTTAGAATCGGAAGATACATTAGCAAGGAAAACAATGCACTCAACCGCAAAAGAAGCAGCAAGTATAGCGCTGAAAGCAAATGTAAAACAGTTAGTTTTGGGTCATTATTCAACCCGATACGAAAATATAAAGCTGTTTAAAGAAGAAGCGGAAACAATTTTCCCTGAAGTAGCATTAGCGGATGATGGAGTTGTTTTTAATTTCTAAAAATAAGTAGATCCTTTAATTAATAGTGTAATTGTAAAAGATGTTTTTGCAAAATTAAAATCTTAAAATTAAAAAAGATGAATGATTTAAGTAATTATAGAAAATCGTATGAAAAGAGTGAGTTATTGGAATCAAATATCCCTGAAGATCCAATAAATTTATTTAACAGATGGTTTCACGAAGTAGAAGAATTTGATAGTGGGGAAGAGGTTAATGCAATGACAATTGCTACAATTGGCTTAGATGGGTTTCCAAAATCAAGAGTAGTACTGCTTAAAAAATTTTCTGAAGAAGGTTTTGTGTTTTATACCAATTACAATTCAGAGAAAGGGAAAGCAATTGCCAATAACCCTAATATTTGTCTTTCTTTTTTTTGGCATGGTTTAGAACGCCAAGTAATTATTAAAGGAATTGCTCAAAAGACATCAGCAATTGTGTCCGATAATTATTTTGATTCAAGACCTGACGGAAGTAAACTAGGAGCTATAGTTTCGAATCAAAGTGAAGTTGTTCCTTCTCGAGTTTTCTTAGAAGACAATTTGAAAGATTTGGAAAAAGAATATGAAAGTATGGTTATCCCAAGACCAGAACATTGGGGTGGTTTTTTAGTTGTTCCTTTAGAAGTTGAATTTTGGCAGGGGAGGGCTAATAGATTGCATGATAGGATCAGGTACAAATACCAAGATGATTATACTTGGAAAATTGAAAGGTTATCTCCATAATGTAAGAAAAAGATTAAAATAAAAATAAAAACATGTAGTTCATCGATATTATTGGTAGTTTAACTTAAAAAGTATGTAAGTTTGAAAAGAATTAGAACACATACGAAATTATCTTAAAGAAGTTTGCCCCACAATCTACTTTAAACTTAAACTACTATATTATGAAAAGAAATCTACTTAGTCTATTATTGTTATTAGCTGTAATATTCACAATGAACTCTTGTTCCTCTAATGCATCTGAAGCTACTCCTGTTGAAGTTAAATCTGAAGTAGTAGTTAATTATACTTACACCGCATCAGAAATTGAAGCAATGGATTTAATAAACGAATACCGTGTAAGTGTTGGTTTAAATCCTTTAGAAAAAATTAATCATATTTCTTATAAATCTGAGGAACATGATAAATACATGATAACAAATAATGTTGTAAATCATGATGATTTTGTAGCTCGTTCAGAAAATATCATAAAAGTATTAGGTGCTAAAACTGTAGGTGAAAATATTGCATATAATTATAATAGCCCACAAGCCGCCGTTACTGCTTGGTTAAATAGTCCTTCGCATAAAGAAAATATAGAAGGAAACTTTACTCATTTTGGAATATCAATTAGAGAAAATCCTACAACTGGAAAAAAATATTACACTAATATTTTTGCAAAAATATAATTTAAGTTAGTTTTGTTTTACATTAAAGAAAGGTGTCTTGTTAAAGGCACCTTTCTTTGTGTTTTAAATGTTTCCTTTTCCTTTTCCTTTTTAAATAGATTATATTATTCTAGGACATAAAATACGTTTATAGTTCATTTTAATCATATATAATGATTTTCTATAAGAGTTTATAAAGTCATTAATTTTCTTCAATATTAATTCTATTTATTTTTATTAATGTCTATATTTAGTTTTTAGAACGTAATTTTTTAATAAATTTTGGTATATTATGTTGCTGTTTATTTTAGTTTTTATTAACTAAAATAATTTAATTGTAGGAAAAAGATTAATATTAAAAACAAAAGATGTAGTTCATCGATAAAAATTGGTAGTTTAACGTAAATGTATCTATATTTGAAAAAGAATTAGAACGCATACAAAATTGTCTTAAAGAAGTTTGCCCCACAATCTACTTTAAACTTAAACTACTAAATTATGAAAAGAAATTTACTTCACGTATTAATGTTAATAACAGTAATATTTACTTTGAACTCTTGTTCTTCTAATAGTTCTGAAGCTAATCCAGTTGAAGCTAAATCAGAAGTAGTAGTTAATTATACTTACACCGCATCAGAAATTGAAGCAATGGATTTAATAAACGAATACCGTGTAAGTGTTGGTTTAAATCCTTTAGAAAAAATCAACCATATTTCTTATAAATCTGAAGAGCATGATAAATACATGATAACAAATAATGTAGTAAATCATGATGATTTTGTAGCTCGTTCAGAAAATATCATAAAGGTATTAGGTGCTAAAACTGTAGGTGAAAATATTGCATATAATTATAATAGCCCACAAGCCGCTGTTACTGCATGGTTAAATAGTCCAGCACATAAAGATAATATTGAAGGTAATTTTACTCATTTTGGAATATCAATTAGAGAAAACCCTACAACTGGAAAAAAATATTACACTAATATATTTGCAAAAATTTAAATCGAGTTAGTTTTTTTTATTAAAAAAGAGTGTCTATTAAAGACACTCTTTTTTAAGTTTATAGTTTTTTATAATTCAGTGACAATAAATTCACTACGTCTATTAAGTTGATGTTCTTCTTCCGTACAATCTACACCATCTGAACATTGATTAACAAGTTGGTTTTCACCATATCCTTTCCCAATTAATCGATTTTTATTGACACCATTTTTAATTAGCCAATTTATTGTAGATTTTGCTCTTCGATCCGATAAAGCTTCGTTGTATTTGGATGATCCACGACTATCAGTATGTGAACGGATATCTAATTTCATTTTTGGATATTGGTCCATTACATCTAATATTTTTTCTAAATCTAGCGCTGCTTCTATTCGAATGTCGGATTTGTCAAAATCGAAATAAATCATTTTTATACCAAAACATTTTCCTAAATCATCACCAACAGCCACTTTGCAAGTTGCTTTTTCTAATGCAAATGGGAGATGTGTTTTTCCATTTTCTTTAAGAATTGTGATTATTTGTTCTTTTGTAGTATAGTCTTCTTTTGCAGCTCTTACACTATATCTTTTACCACATTCTACTGGTATCGAATAGTTCCCTTTTTCGTCAGATGTAGTTGTACCAATAGTATTTAACTTGTCATCTAATATGGTTATTGTTGTGTTTTCGAGCACTTCCCCAGTAGAAATATCAGTTATTTCGCCGTATAATAATTGTTCACAAGTTAATCTTCTTGTTTCTAAAAATTTATAAATGTCATCATATCCTTGTCCTCCGTCTCTATTAGAGGAAAAAAAGCCTCTTCTTGATTTAGTATCAATTAAATATGCAAAATCATCTTTTGAGGAATTGACATCAGCACCAACATTTTGTACTTCGTTGAAAGTACCATCGTCATTCATTTTAGATACAAACACATCCAAACCTCCTAGCCCTGGATGCCCATTTGAAGCGAAATAGAGCTCATTTTCATCAGTAAAGAAAGGAAATGTCTCTTTACCTTCGGTATTAATTGTGCTACCTAAATTTACCGGATTTCCAAAGGTTCCGTCCTCTTTAATAGCTACTTTAAATAAATCAGATTGTCCTAAGGTTCCAGGCATATCAGATGCAAAATATAATGTTTTCTCGTCAGGACTTAATGCAGGATGTGCTGTACTGTAGTTATTGCTATCGAAAGGCAGTTCAGTTATGTTAGTCCATTGATCATTCTCGAAATTTGCTTTGTATATTTTAATTAAAGTAATGTTATTGCCATCTTTTCCTTTTTTTCCATCAAGAAAATTATTTCTTGTAAAATACATGGTTTTTCCATCTTTTGTAAATGTAGGGGTGGACTCATGAAATCTGGATTTTAAGCTTTTATTGAATTTCTCAACTCCACCAGGTGCCATATCATCTCCTAGGTTTGACGCATATAAGTTGGTAAAAAATTGATCGGTCCATGAATGTTTTCTATGTCCTAAACTTCCTGTATCTCTAGCTGAAGCAAATACAATTTTATTTAGATAAATAGCAGTTCCATAATCAGAATATTGAGAATTGATACCTGCATCTTCTACTTTAAATCTTCCTGAATTTTCTTTTATTTTATCTAAAAAATTCTCGTTGTTTTTAAAAATCTGCCCTCGAGTATCATTAGCAGAAAGTTGATTGAATTTTTCAAACATTTCATTGGCCTTGTCGTTTGCACCGATGGATCTTAGTGACTGTGAATAGCGAAAATAATATTCAGGTTCAACATCAGAAGTCATGGCAAATAATTCTCCATACCATTTTGCAGCCTCATCGTACTGGGCATTATAGTAGTAGGAGTTTCCTAATTTCTGAAACATATCAGCCGACTTGTATCCCTTTTCCGCAACCCTTTTATAGGTTTTTATAGCATCAATATAGGCATAGCTATCATATTTTTTTTCGGCTGAGGAAACCCTTGCCTTCTGAGCAAAACAGTTAGATGAAAAAACACTTACTATTGTTATAAAAAGGAGTATACTATTTTTCATAATGATTGTTTTTAGAGTAATCTTGGTGTTAACTTTTTTTGATCGATTTTTAAATACTATTATCTGGTGTTTTTTTCAGATAATTCATTGAATTTTTCAAGCATCTCATTGGCTTTATCATTTTTGCCGATGGACCTCAGTGACTGGGAGTAACGGTAATAGTACTCAGGTTCTAAATCAGATGTTAAAGTCAATAAATCACTATAACACTGTGCTGCCTTTTCCATTTCTGAATTATAGTAATAAGCATTTCCTAGTTTACTACATATTTCTATAGATTTGTACCCTTTATCCGCTACCCTTTGATATGTTTTTATCATATATACGTATGCAAAGTCATTGTGTTTATCAGTTGATTTTGGTTTTATAATAGGATCAGTAGTAATAACAGGCTTAGTCGTTTCAATTACTTTATTTTTTGGATAAGTAATTTCAGTTATTTTTTTTTCAGGTTGGGTTATTTCAATTGTCTTTTTTTCATATTTTGGTGTTACAACTCTAGTATTGTTCGGTCCTAAATCATAGCTGTTTACTAAACTCGAGTCGGATACATTATAAGTAGTTGTATAACCTCCAAATTTCATATTAATATTTTCCTCAACATGATATAATTTTACATTTTTAGTTATCTTATTTTGCATTTTTGTATTTGTAGTATCCATAATTTTATCTGTTACATTAGCTTTATTTGCTTGGGCTAAACAGTTAAATAAAAACACACTTCCAATTACTATATATAGAGTGGTATAAATTTTCATAATAATTGGCTTTAGAGGGTCATTGATTAACTTTCATTTGTTTGTTATATTCAAGCATCATTTCGGGTTTTTGACATAATTTATCTAAGATTTCATTCGCTTTATCATTTTGTCCTATAAAATTTAAAGATTGAGCATAATGGTAATAATATTCAGGTTCTAAGTCTGATGTCATAATAAATAATTCGCCATAGTATTTAGCTGCTTTTTCGAGCTCATTATTAGAATAATAAGAGTTTCCTAGTTTTTGAAATAGATCTATCGATTTATAACCTTTTTGAGCAACTCTTTCATATGTTTTTATAACATTTACATATACATATTCCACTTTTATTATTTTCGTATTTGCAATTATTTTCTTTTGTGAATAAGTATTGAATGAAAAAATACTTATAATTAAGATATAGAATTTAATTTGTTTTTTCATTTTTTTGGATTTTTAGAAAAATCTTGGAGTTGTCATTTTTTTATTGTTTTTAAATAACTCATATCTCAAGAATACTTCATGTGAGCCCGAATTATAATTGTCTAAATTTGTTGTTTCCCAATCGTATCCATAACCTATATATAAACCTTCGGATACTTGAAATCCTGCCATAGCACTTAAAGCTGCACTCCATCTATAGGCTATACCTAGAACAAACTTTTCATTTATCATAAAATTCCCTGATAAATCTACTTGTAACGGAGCTCCTTTTACCATTTTAGTCATAAATGCAGGTTTAAATTTTAGATCACTAGTTAGATCGAATACATATCCACCTATCAAGTAATAATTAATTTGCTCTTTGAATATAGCAACTTCATTATCATCATAACGATTGGTTTCTATGAAATTAGGAACCGATAGCCCCAAATAGGCTCTATCAGAATGGAGATAAATACCGGCACCAATATTTGGAGAAAATTTATTATTATAATCGTGCAAGCTAGGGTCATCATCTACAGGGTTTAAACGAGATACATCTAGATCAAATAAATTTGCGGTAGCTTTTATACCAAAAGAGAGTTTTACTGATTCAGTTGTTGGAATGGTATACGATAAATCAGCAGAAATTGTGTTTTCATGTGTAGGTCCAATTTTATCATTAATTATAGATATACCTAAACCTAACTTACTATTATTTATAGGTGTATTTATAGATATTGCATTTGTAACTGGTGCACCATCAAGCCCTACCCATTGTGCCCGATGTAAACCAAAAATACTCAGAGCACCCCTTGATCCAGCATAAGCAGGATTAATGTTGATTGTGTTATACATATATTGAGTAAATTGTGCATCTTGTTGTGCAAAACTTACAACTCCAGTAAACAGCAAAGCGAATAATAGTACTAATGTCTTCATTTGATTTAGTGTTTTATACCTGAGGGATGCTAGCCCTCAGGAGTTATATATTTGAGTTATATTTATCTGGTAAGGTATAGATACCCATCTTTTTTATTGACTTGAACACCACCATTACCATCAATAGAAGAGTAGCTCAGGATGTAATAATAAGTTCCTGTAGGTAATCCTGATGACTGGCTAATTGTTGTACGACCTTCTGAAAAACCTTTAAAGACTCTATTCACATTGTCATAATTTCTTGTTTCAAAAACTAAGATTCCCCAACGATTATAGATTTCTACCGTATTATCAGGATAACAAAGAGTATCATCAATATTATCGATGATAAAGAGTTCATTTATACCATCACCATTAGGAGAAAACGCATTATGAACAGTGATACTTCCACAACCTAAGACTATTGCAGCCTCCACAACTACAGTATCTGACGCACTTATTGAAGACTCATTTGGAGTGAAACCAGTTGCATTAGCTACATTGGTAACTGATCCAGTTTCTCTGTCATTTTGTGTTACTGTATAATTTTGATTAAATTCTTGAGTTTCACCAGGACCTAATAATTCAATAATTGTATCCAAACTAGTTAGTGGATCTGTGACAGTTATTTGATGAAGTGTTACATTTCCAGTGTTTTTTACTTGAATAGTATAATTGATTATATCACCAACCGAACTATAAAATTCAGTATTTGACGTTTTTATAACTGTTAAACTAGGATTTTGAATTAAAGTTGTAATGGTTGGAGTATCATTCTCTATAGTTGTCCCAGAGATATCCCTCACATCATTTCCTTTAGGATCTTGACCCACAGCTAAAGCGGAATTAGTTACATGTCCTAAATTAATATCAGCTTGTGTAATAATATACGTTCCAGTTATTGTACTATTAGTAACTCCAGGTGCAAGTGCACTTATTATACTATTTGTAAATGTTAATCCAATTAATGGTTCTGTAATATCCGTGATAATAATATTTGTTATCGTTGCATTACCAGTATTTGTAACTGCGAATGTATAAGTAATAACATCACCAACAGCACCAGCGCCTCCTATAACTGCAGTTTTGACTAAAGCAATACTATTTGTAGAACAAATTGGAATTACATTTGGTTCATCATTAGTAGCTAAATCACCAGATTGGTCAGTTATTATTGTTGCATTAGGTGCAGTACCGTTTACAGAAGCCTGATTAGTGATACTACCCGTATCAATATCAGTTTGGGTTACAGTATAAGTTGCTTTATAAATCCAATTCTCAGTAACTTCTAATATATTGTTATTATTACTATCACCACTTTGCAAAACAATAGCTGATATGCCTGAATGCAAATCAATAACGCCTATATCATGTAAACTTACATTACCAAAATTTGTCACGCTAAAGGTATAAGTAACCACATCACCAACTTTTAGAGTAGCACATCCATTTGGTCCCACTTCAACATCATTACTTTTTACTATTGCAATTTTAGCTGTAGTACAAATAGGAATTACATTTGGTTCATCATTAGTAGTAGAATCACCAGATTGGTCCATTACTACTGTGGCATTAGGTGCAGTACCATTAACGGAAGCTTGATTAGTTATAATACCAGTATCGATATCGCTTTGATCAACAGTATAGGTAGCTGTATAAATCCAATTTTCATTAACTTCTAAAATACTGTTACTATTGCTATCACCACTTTGCAATACAATTGTTGATAGATCAATATGAGGGTCAAGAACAGCCACATCATGTAAACTTACATTACCAAGATTAGTCACGGTAAAAGTATAAGTTACAACATCACCAACTTTTAAATCGGCACATCCATTAGGTCCAACTTCAATATTGTTGGATTTTACAATGACAATTTTAGCAGTTGTGCAAATAGGAATGACATTTGGTTCATCATTAGTTGTTGAATTCCCAGATTGGTCAGTTACTTCTGTTTCTTTAGGTGTAGTACCATTAACAAAAGCTTGATTAGTAATACTACCAGTATCGATATCGGTTTGAGTAACGGTATAAGTTGCTTTATAAATCCAATTTTCTGTAACTTCTAAAATACTGTTATTATTACTATCACCACTTTGTAGCGCAATTGTTGATAAACCGGCATGATTGTCAAGAACTACTATGTCATGTAAACTTACATTACCAAGATTAACTACGCTAAAAGTATAAGTTACCACATCACCAACTTTTAAATCAGCACATCCATTAGGGCCAACTTCAATATCATTTGTTTTTACTAAGGCAATTTTAGCTGTTGTACAAATAGGAATGACATTTGGCTCATCATTAGTTGTTGAATTCCCGGATGGATCAGATACCAATGTAGAATCAGATGCAGTTGCATTAACTGTAGCTTGATTAGTAATACTCCCATTATCAATATCAATCTGCGTTACGGTATATGTTGCTTCATAAATCCAATTCTCACTAACTTCTAATATACTATTATTATTACTATCACCACTTTGTAGTGTAATAGTTGATAAACCTATATGAGCGTCAATAACAACTACATCATGTAAACTTGAATTACCAAGATTAGTGACGGTAAAAGTATAAGTTACAACATCACCAACTTTTAAATCAGCGCATCCATTAGGACCAACTGTAATATCATTTGTTTTCACTAAAGCGATTGAACAAGAGTTTATAGTCAATACAACGGCAGTACGAGTCAAGCTAGAACAAGTTCCGTTAGAAGCTTCTGCATAATAAGTTACTGTTCCTAAACCTATTTGAGTAGGAGTTGTCACCACATTTCCTGCAATGGCTGCATCGTACCAAGTAATGGTACCTCCAGTAGCTGTAGCAGTTAAAGTTTGAGTTTGTGAACCATCGCTACAAACTGTTTGATTGTTTGCAACTGGTGCATTAGGTGCAGCATTAATTGTTAATACAACGGGAGTACGAGTCAAACTTGAGCAAGTTCCGTTAGAAGCTTCTGCATAATAAGTTATTGTTCCTATACCTACTTGGGTAGGAGTTGTTACCACATTTCCAGCGGTTGCTGCATCATACCAAGTAATAGTTCCACCAGTTGCCGTAGCTGTCAAAGTTTGAGTTGTTGAACCATTGGTACAAATCGTTTGATTACTTGCAATAGGAGCACTAGGCGCAGCATTAATTGTTAATACAACCAGAGTACGAGTCAAACTGGAACAAGTTCCATTTGAAGCTTCTGCGTAATAAGTTATCGTTCCTACACCTATTTGAGTAGGAGAGGCTACTATATTTCCAGCAGTTGCTGCATCATACCAAGTGATAGTTCCGCCTGTAGCTGTAGCGGTTAAAGTTTGAGTTGGAGATCCATTAGTACAAACTGTTTGATTACTTGCAACTGGAGCGGTTGGTGCAGGATTAATAGTTAATATAACAGGGGTACGAGTTAAACTAGAACAGGTACCATTTGATGCTTCGGCATAATAAGTTTTCGTTCCTACACCTACTTGAGTTGGAGTAGTTATACTATTTCCAGCAGTAGCTGCATCATACCAAGTTATAGTTCCTCCAGTGGCTGTAGCTGTCAAAGTTTGAGTTTGTGAGCCATTGGTACAAACGGTTTGATTGCTTGCAACTGGTGCATTTGGTGCAGGATTAATAGTTAATACAACTGCAGTGCGAGTTAAACTAGAACACGTACCGTTTGAAGCCTGTGCATAATATGTACTTGTACCTACACCGACCTGAGTAGGAGAGTTAACAACATTACCAGCAGTGGCTGCGTCATACCAAGTTATAATTCCTCCAGATGCTGTAGCTGTTAATGTCTGAGTTGGAGAGCCATTAGTACAAATAGTTTGATTAGTTGCGGATGGTGGAATTGACCCATCATTAATTGTTAAAATAACAGCAGTACGAGTCAAACTAGAACAAGTACCATTTGAAGCTTCGGCATAATATGTACTTGTACCTATACCCACTTGAATAGGAGAAGGTACTACATTTCCAGCAGTAACTGCATCATACCAAGTAATAGTTCCTCCAGATGCTGTAGCAGTTAAAGTTTGTGTTAGAGATCCATTGGTACAAACAGTTTGGTTACTTGCAACTGGGGCATTTGGCGCAGGGTTGATTGTTAATACAACGGGAGTACGAGTTAGGCTAGAACAAGTTCCATTTGAAGCTTCGGCGTAATAGGTTGTAGTTCCTATACCCACTTGAGTAGGAGAAGGTACTACATTTCCAGCAGTAGCTGCATCATACCAAGTTACAGTTCCACCAGTTGCTGTAGCAGTTAAAGTTTGTGTTAGAGATCCATTGGTACAAACAGTTTGGTTACTTGCAACTGGCGCATTTGGCGCAGGATTAATAGTTAATATAACAGGGGTACGAGTCAAACTAGAACAAGTACCATTTGACGCTTGCGCGTAATAGGTTTTAGTTCCTATACCTATTTGAGTAGGAGAGGCTACAATATTTCCAGCTGTTGCCGCATCATACCAAGTGATAATTCCCCCAGTTGCTGTAGCGGTTAAAGTTTGAGTTGGTGATCCATTGGTACAAACGGTTTGGTTGCTGGAAATAGGTGCATTTGGTGCAGAATTAATAGTTAAAATAACGGTAGTACGAGTCAAACTAGAACAAGTACCGTTTGAAGCCTGTGCATAATATGTACTTGTACCTACACCAACCTGAGTAGGAGAGGCCATTATATTTCCAGCAGTCGCTGCATCATACCAAGTAATAGTTCCTCCAGTTGCTGTAGCAGTTAAAGTTTGAGTGGGAGATCCATTGGTACAAACGGTTTGATTGCTCGCTTCTGGTGCATTTGGTGCAGGATTAATAGTTAATATAACCGCAGTACGAGTCAAACTGGAGCAGGTACCATTTGAAGCTTCGGCGTAATAAGTTTTTGTTCCTACACCTATTTGAGTAGGTGAGGGTACTATATTTCCAGCTGTAGCTGCATCATACCAAGTTATAGTTCCACCAGTTGCTGTAGCAGTCAAAGTTTGAGTTGGAGATCCATTTGTACAAACAGTTTGGTTGCTTGCAACTGGTGCATTTGGTGCAGGATTAATAGTTAATATGACCTGAGTACGAGTTAGGCTAGAACAAGTTCCGTTAGAAGCTTCGGCATAATAAGTTTTCGTTCCTACACCTACTTGAGTTGGAGTAGTTATACTATTTCCAGCAGTTGCTGCATCATACCAAGTTATAGTTCCACCTGTAGCTGTGGCAGTTAATGTTTGAGTTGGAGATCCATTGGTACAAACGGTTTGATTGCTTGCAATTGGAGTACTAGGTGCAGGATTAATAGTCAAAATAACAGCAGTTCGAGTCAAACTGGAACAAGTCCCATTAGAAGATTCTGCGTAATAGGTTGTAGTACCTACACCTATTTGAGTAGGAGAGGACACTATATTTCCAGCAGTAGCTGCATCATACCAAGTGATAGTTCCACCTGTAGCTGTAGCAGTTAAAGTTTGTGTTGGTGATCCATTGGTACAAACGGTTTGGTTGCTTGCAACTGGTGCACTTGGTGCGGGATTAATAGTTAATATGACCAGAGTTCGAGTTAGACTAGAACAAGTTCCGTTTGAAGCTTCGGCGTAATAGGTTTTAGTTCCTACACCCACTTGTGTTGGAGTAGTTATAATATTACCAGCGGTAGCTGCATCGTACCAAGTAATAGTTCCACCAGTTGCTGTAGCAGTTAAAGTTTGTGTAGGAGATCCATTGGTACAAACGGTTTGATTGCTTGCAATTGGTGCATTTGGTGCAGGATTAATAGTTAAAATAACAGCAGTACGAGTCAAACTGGAACAAGTCCCATTAGAAGATTCTGCGTAATAGGTTTTAGTTCCCACACCTACTTGAGTAGGAGAGGCAACTACATTTCCGGCAGTAGCTGCATCATACCAGGTAATAGTTCCACCAGTTGCTGTAGCAGTTAAAGTTTGAGATGGAGATCCATTGGTACATACCGTTTGATTGCTTGCAGCTGGCGAGTTAGGTGCTACATTAATAGTTAAAACAACAGCAGTGCGAGTCAAACTAGAACAAGTTCCGTCTGAAGCTTCTGCATAATAGGTTTTAGTTCCCACACCCACTTGAGTAGGAGAGGCGACCACATTTCCAGTAGTAGCTGCATCGTACCAAGTAATAGTTCCCCCAGTTGCTGTAGCAGTTAGCGTTTGAGTTGGAGATCCATTGGTACATACAGTCTGGTTACTTGCGGATGGTGCATTTGGTGCAGGATTAATAGTTAAAATAACAATAGTACGAGTCAAACTAGAACATGTTCCATTAGAAGCTTCTGCATAATAGGTTTTAGATCCCACACCTACTTGAGTAGGAGAGGCGACTACATTACCACCAGTAGCAGCATCATACCAGGTGATGGTTCCACCCGTTGCAGTAGCGGTTAATGTTTGAGTTGGTGATCCATTTGTACATACCGTTTGATTACTTGCAGATGGTGCACTTGGTATAGTATTAATAGTTAATACAACTGGAGTGCGGGTTAAACTAGGACAAGTTCCGTTAGAAGCTTGTGCATAATAGGTTTTAGTTCCTACACCTACCTGAGTAGGCGTTGCTACGACATTTCCAGCAGTTGCCGCATCATACCAAGTGATGGTCCCTCCAGTTGCTGTTGCGGTTAAAGTTTGAGTCGGTGATCCATTGGAACAAACAGTTTGATTGCTTGCGGTTGGTGCGTTAGGAGAAGGATTAACCGTTATTGTAGCTTCACTTGTAGTGATATCATTTCCAGCACATAAGCCTGTATTAGAAAAAAGTGCTCTAAATTTTGTTGTTGCAGTTAAATTAGTTGCAGTATAGGTTAATGATGTATTTGCTATGTCAGTCCAAGTAGTAAAAGGACTAACTGATGATTGCCATTTAGTAATAGTAGAACTACCAGTAATCCCTGTAACATTTAAAAGACTACTATTTATTCCTGAACAAACAGTTGAACTTGGTTCAACGGAACCTTTCAATGGTATACCAAATGTAAGAGCAGTGTTAATACATCTACTTGAAGAAGGAGAGTTCCCGCTAACAGAAGCTAATTTAGTAATTTTAATAAAACCGGGATTTAATGGATCACAGATATTAATACCAATACTTCCAAATGGAATATTAAATTCTAAAAATTCACCACCACCAGCACTACAACCCACTGCACTCCCATTTTTAGCAGCAAGGCCATTATTAACTAAAAGGGGAGTTAATGTACTTCCATTGCCAGAATATATATTAAATGTAGAAGCATTGGAATTTATTTCAATAATATACTCGGCACCAGCTACAGATAATGCTCCACCAAAAGTGTCTGATGTTAACCCTGTAATAGGATTGTTATCTGTATCTAAATACATTCGAAAAAGTGCAGCTCCACCATTACCAATATTCATTCCTAATCTTAATACTTGAGTTATAGTATTAACTTTTGCGTGAATAGTTCCAATTTGACAAGTTGAGGATGCATTAACCGATAATTGTTGGCTAAAAAAGATTCCAGTTGCATACTCATCTCCAGGAGTGTTAGGAGCTGGGCAATAGTCACCATCAAATGTGTCTTGAGCATAAATATTTGTAATTGATGCAAATAAACTTAATAAAATAATGATAAATAATTTTGTCGAAAGTGTAAAGTTAGTTTTCATATTGATTTGTTTTAAATCGTTAGAAAGTGTGAGTATTTTAAATATTGAAACTCATATTTTTTTATGAATTATTGCGTATTCAAAGTTTATATTTATTAAAAATGACTATTTTGAATAAATTAACGAAAGTGGGTATTATGCTTTTTGTATAAAAACGATAGGAATTATAAAAATTGAGTTTTACTTATGATAAATTATCAATTGATGCTCAGTTTTAAGTATTACTAATTAATTGATTTCTACTTTTTCAAGTATTTTAATCATTAAATTAATTTACTATTTTTAAAAAAGAGTAAATTGTATAAGGTGGTATTTTTAAGATATTTCAATTTTTTTTAAATTTTAAAACCTAAGTAAAATAAATTTTTAAAAATTGAGATAAATTCAAATTTTTAAAATAAAAAATTTCTTATTGGGGATTAAGAATTTTTTAAAAGGATTATTATTTAATTAAAAGTTTTAATAGAATAATGTTTAATATTTTAAAGTTCACTTTTTGAATCAACAATAATTCAAAACTTCAAGTTCAAATGCATTTTGCATTAATTTAAATCTAAAGGAATTTCTTTTTTGGGGTTAAAAAATCCTTCATGACAGTTTACCTTTCTCATTTTTACTTATTAAAAATGAAAACCTTTTTATTTATAATTAAAGTTATAAATAATTTGTGGTATTGTTTAATTTTTTCCGTAAAAAACCTAATTAGTCGTTGAAATGTGTTTTTTGATGTAAATCTATCAAAAAATTAATTGATAATATTTAATTTTTTAGGTTAGTTTTAGTAATATAAGTATTTATATTTCAAGTAATTAACATTTTTTTTACATTATAATTCTTTCAATTCAATGCATTTTGGGTTAAAATTTAAATAATGGTAAGAATTAAATTATTGCTTGGTATAAAACGAAAAAACCTCGAAGCTATAACTTTCGAGGTTCGGTTTTATTTTTTTTTCGTGTATTATAATGCAGTAATAATGAATTCACTACGTCTATTCATTTGGTGTTCTTCTTCGGTACATTTTACTCCATCGGAACATTTGTTTACCAATTGAGTTTCTCCATATCCTTTACCAGTAAGTCTACTAGAATCAATTCCATTTTTTATTAACCAATTTATAGTAGATTTTGCTCTCCTATCTGATAAGGCTTCGTTATATTTAAAAGTTTGTCTACTATCAGTATGGGAACGAATGTCTAATTTCATTGTAGGGTTTTGTCTAAGTACATCTAGAATTTTTTCTAAATCTAAAGCTGCCTCAACTCTAATATTGGATTTATCTAAGTCAAAATAAATCATTTTTATGCCAAAACATTTTCCTAAATCATCACCTATAGTTACTTTACATTCTGCTTTTTCTAAAGGGATTGGTAAGTTTGTTCTACCGTTTTCATTAGAAATTTTAATTTTCAACTCATTAGTTGCATATTCTTCTTTTTGTGCTCTTACATTATAGGTTTTATCACAATCAACAGAAAATAAATAGTCCCCTTTTTCATCAGAAATAACTTCGCTAATTAGATTAAATTGATTGTCAAATAAACTGACTTTTGAATTAGGAAGGGCTTCAGAAGTTACTAAATCAGTAATTTTTCCATATAATTCTTGGGTACATGCTAATTTTCTTAATTCTAAGAACTTATAAATATCGTCATATCCTAGACCTCCATCTCTATTTGAAGAAAAGTAACCTTTTCTTGAATTAGTATCAATCCAATAAGCAAAATCATCCTTTGAAGAGTTTACATCTGACCCTACATTTTGTACTTCAGTAAATGAGCCATCTAAATTTATTTTTGAAACAAAAATATCTAATCCTCCTAATCCTGGATGACCGTCTGATGCAAAATAAATTTCATTTTCATCATTTATAAAAGGAAAGGTTTCACGGCCCTCAGTGTTTATTGTTTTTCCTAAGTTTTCTGGAGTAGAATAAGTTCCATCTTCATTAATTTCTACTTTAAATAAATCAGACTGACCAATCGTTCCTGGCATATCAGAAGCAAAATATAACGTTTTTTCATCTGGGCTTAATGCAGGGTGTGCAGTACTGTAACTATCACTATTAAATGGTAATTCGGTTATATTGGACCATTTGTTATTATCTAATACCGCTTTATATATTTTTATGAGTGTAATTTGTTTACCATCTTTTCCTTTTTTTCCATCTAGAAAATTATTTCTAGTGAAATACATCGTTTTTCCATCTTTAGTAAATGCAGGAGTGGATTCATTAAATTTTGAATTTACATTTTCATCAAATTTACTTGGAATTCCAGGGTTCATGTCTTTATCAACATCTGTAGCATACAGATTTGTAAAATATTGATTAGTCCAAGTATGTTTACGTTTACTTATACTTCCAGTATCTCTTGCCGAAGTGAAAATAATTTTATCTAGATATTTTGTTGTACCGTAATCTGAATATTGAGAATTTATTCCAGCATCTTCCACTTTATATCTTCCTGAATTTGCCTTAATAGCGTCAAGATAATTTTCGTTTTTTACAAATAACTTACCTCTTGAATCATTCCCTGAAATCTGATTAAATTTTTCTAAAATTTCATTTGCTTTATCATTCTCACCAATTGATCTTAATGATTGAGAATAGCGGTAATAATATTTTGGTTCTAAATCAGATGTCATCGCAAATAGTTCGGTATACCATTTAGCAGCATTACTTAGTTCTCCATTAAAGTAATAAGCATTTCCTAACTTTTGAAACATATCAATAGATTTGTATCCTTTTTCAGCTACTCTTTCATATGTTTTTATAGCATCTATGTAGGCAAAGTTTTCATATTTTTTATCTGCGGCTTTTAATTCCACTTTTTGTGAATAACCGTTGAAAGAAAAAATACTTATTAATGATAGGTAAAGGATTATATAGTTTTTCATAATATAAATATATTAAAAGAATCTTGGAGTCGTAATTTTGTCATTATTTTTAAATAATTCATATCGCAAGAATATTTCATGAGAGCCGGAATTATAATTATCCAATTTAGTGTTGTCAAGGTCATAACCATAGCCAATATATAATCCATCAGATATTTGCATTCCAACCATTGCACTTATAGCAGCACTCCATCTATATGCTAATCCAACCATAAACTTATCATTAAACATAAAGTTTCCAGAAACATCAACTTGAAGAGGGGCACCCTTTACCATTTTAGTAAGTAAGGCAGGTTTAAATTTAATGTTGCTATTAAGATCAAATACATAACCAGCAATTAAATAATAGTTTATTTTTTCTTTAAAAATGGCAACTTCATTACTATCGTAACGATTAGATTCTATAAAATTTGGAACCGAAAAACCTACATAAGCTTTACTGGAATGAAGGTATAGACCTACACCTATATTTGGTGAAAATTTATTATTATAATCATGTAAACTTGGGTCATCATCAACAGGATTTAATTTTGACACATCTAAATCAAATAAATTAGCAGTTGCTTTAACTCCAAAGGACAACTTAAAAGTTTCAGATGTTGGAACTGTATATGATAAATCTGCAGAAATAGTGTTTTCATGAATTGGACCAATTTTATCATTTATTACTGACACCCCTAAACCTAATTTGCTGGAATTTAAAGGAGTGTTTATTGAGACAGCATTTGTAGTAGGTGCGCCATCTAATCCTACCCATTGTGTACGATGTAAAGCAAATATACTCATAACTCCTCTTGACCCAGCATAAGCAGGATTGACATTGACTGTGTTATACATGTACTGTGTGAACTGGGAATCTTGTTGCGCATAACTTACAATTCCCGCAAATAGTAAAACGGATAATATGATTTTTCTCTTCATTTTGTTCTATTTTTTTAATCTAAGAGTTTTTAATTCTTAGAATCAGATTTGAGTTTGTTTTATCTTGTAAGGTATAAATAACCATTCTTTTTATTGGTTTGAATATTTCCATTTCCATCAACTGATGTATAATTTAATATATAAAAATACGTTCCAGAAGGTAATCCAGAAGACTGGCTAATTGTCGTTCTACCTTGTGATATACCCGTAAAAACTTTACTAGTATTATTATATCCTTGAGTTTCATAAACTAATATTCCCCAACGGTTATAGATTTCAACAGTATTTTCGGGATAACATATTGTGTCTTCTATATTATCAATTATAAATTGCTCATTAATTCCATCACCATTAGGAGAAAAAGCATTGTGTACTTCAACGACACCACAACCTAAAACAATACCACAATCCGCATCAGAAACATTCATTTTTATGATATATGTTATTGGACAACCATCAGTTTCAATTTCATATTGAATATTATAAATACCTTGAGATACTCCAAAAGGAGTGAATATATTTCCTATTAGAACTCCGGTATTATCATCAATCCAAATACCATTTAATGGAGTACCTTGAGGTAAGAGAGTTACTAAATCAATAGTTAATGTATTATCAGTATTACATGCAGTACTTTCAATTATTATAGGTTCAATTTTTTCTGGTTGAGTAATAGTAACGGAAGTTGTAGCATTACAGAATGCTCTTTCATCATTAGCTGTAAGAGTATAAGTTCCAGCAGGCAAGTTGGTATTAGATAAAACCTCGTTAGCTGCATTGGTTATTACAACAATAGAACCTGTACTACTAGTTACTGCGATTGAGCCATTGGCTAGACCAAAACAAGTAACATTGGTAGCAATTCCGCTAACGGTTACTGCAATTTCAGGTTGTGTGATGATTACTTGAGCAGTAGCTGAACAAGAATTTCCTTCATTACCACCATTTGCTGTAGCGGTAAGAGTATAAGTTCCAGCAGGTAAGTTTATATTAGATACCACTTGATTAGTAGCATTCGTTATTACCACAGTAGAACCAGTACTATTAGTTACAGTAATCGAACCATTAGCTTGACCAAAACAAGAAACATTAGTAGCAATTCCGCTAACAGATACTGCGATTTCTGGTTGAGTAATGGTTACATTAACTGTAGTTTGACATCCTTTAGCATCGGTTACGGTAAAAGTTTTTAAACCAGCAGTCAATCCTGTTTGAGCAGGTGTGATGGTATATCCAGCCGTTCCTCCAGCAGGAGTAATGACAACAGACCCATCGTTACCACCAAAACAAGACACATTTACTTGTGTTCCGGCTGTTGCGCTTAAAGCTACAGCAGGCTCAGTAATGGTTACATCAACTGTAGTTTGACATCCTTTAGCATCGGTTACGGTGAAGGTATGTAAACCAGCTGTCAATCCTGTTTGAGCGGGTGTGATGGTGTATCCAGCCGTTCCTCCAGCAGGAGTAATGACAACAGACCCATCGTTACCACCAAAACAAGACACATTTATTTGCGTTCCGGCTGTTGCACTTAAAGCTACAGCAGGCTCAGTAATCGTTACATCAATTGTAGTTTGACATCCTTTAGCATCCGTCACAGTGAAGGTATGTAAACCAGCTGTCAATCCTGTTTGAGCAGGTGTGATGGTGTATCCAGCCGTTCCTCCAGCAGGAGTAATGACAACAGACCCATCGTTACCACCAAAACAAGAGACATTTATTTGTGTTCCGGCTGTTGCACTTAAAGCTACAGCAGGTTCAGTAATAGTAACCTGAACAGTAGTTTGACATCCTTTAGCATCCGTTACGGTAAAAGTTTTTAAACCAGCAGTCAATCCTGTTTGAGCAGGTGTGATGGTGTATCCAGCCGTTCCTCCAGCAGGAGTAATGACAACAGACCCATCGTTACCACCAAAACAAGACACATTTACTTGTGTTCCGGCTGTTGCACTTAAAGCTACAGCAGGCTCAGTAATCGTTACATCAATTGTAGTTTGACATCCTTTAGCATCGGTTACGGTAAAAGTTTTCAAACCAGCAGTCAATCCTGTTTGAGCAGGTGTGATGGTATATCCAGCCGTTCCTCCAGCAGGAGTAATGACAACAGACCCATCGTTACCACCAAAACAAGAGACATTTATTTGTGTTCCGGCCGTTGCACTTAAAGCTACAGCAGGTTCAGTAATAGTAACCTGAACAGTAGTTTGACATCCTTTAGCATCCGTTACGGTAAAAGTTTTTAAACCAGCAGTCAATCCTGTTTGAGCAGGTGTGATGGTGTATCCAGCCGTTCCTCCAGCAGGAGTAATGACAACAGACCCATCGTTACCACCAAAACAAGACACATTTACTTGTGTTCCGGCTGTTGCACTTAAAGCTAGAGCAGGCTCAGTAATCGTTACATCAATTGTAGTTTGACATCCTTTAGCATCGGTTACGGTAAAAGTTTTTAAACCAGCAGTCAATCCTGTTTGAGCGGGCGTGATGGTGTATCCAGCCGTTCCTCCAGCAGGAGTAATGACAACAGACCCATCGTTACCACCAAAACAAGACACATTTACTTGTGTTCCGGCTGTTGCGCTTAAAGCTAGAGCAGGCTCAGTAATCGTTACATCAATTGTAGTTTGACATCCTTTAGCATCCGTTACGGTAAAAGTTTTTAAACCAGCAGTCAATCCTGTTTGAGCAGGCGTGATAGTGTATCCAGCCGTTCCCCCAGCAGGAGTAATGACAACAGACCCATCGTTACCACCAAAACAAGACACATTTACTTGTGTTCCGGCTGTTGCACTTAAAGCTACAGCAGGTTCAGTAATAGTAACCTGAACAGTAGTTTGACATCCTTTAGCATCCGTTACGGTAAAAGTTTTTAAACCAGCAGTCAATCCTGTTTGAGCAGGTGTGATGGTGTATCCAGCCGTTCCTCCAGCAGGAGTAATGACAACAGACCCATCGTTACCACCAAAACAAGACACATTTACTTGTGTTCCGGCTGTTGCACTTAAAGCTAGAGCAGGCTCAGTAATCGTTACATCAATTGTAGTTTGACATCCTTTAGCATCCGTTACGGTAAAAGTTTTTAAACCAGCAGTCAATCCTGTTTGAGCGGGCGTGATGGTGTATCCAGCCGTTCCTCCAGCAGGAGTAATGACAACAGACCCATCGTTACCACCAAAACAAGACACATTTACTTGTGTTCCGGCCGTTGCGCTTAAAGCTAGAGCAGGCTCAGTAATCGTTACATCAATTGTAGTTTGACATCCTTTAGCATCCGTTACGGTAAAAGTTTTTAAACCAGCAGTCAATCCTGTTTGAGCAGGTGTGATGGTATATCCAGCCGTTCCCCCAGCAGGAGTAATGACAACAGACCCATCGTTACCACCAAAACAAGACACATTTACTTGTGTTCCGGCTGTTGCACTTAAAGCTAGAGCAGGCTCAGTAATGGTTACATCAATTGTAGTTTGACATCCTTTAGCATCGGTTACGGTAAAAGTTTTTAAACCAGCAGTCAATCCTGTTTGAGCAGGTGTGATGGTGTATCCAGCCGTTCCTCCAGCAGGAGTAATGACAACAGACCCATCGTTACCACCAAAACAAGACACATTTACTTGTGTTCCGGCTGTTGCACTTAAAGCTAGAGCAGGCTCAGTAATCGTTACATCAATTGTAGTTTGACATCCTTTAGCATCGGTTACGGTAAAAGTTTTTAAACCAGCAGTCAATCCTGTTTGAGCAGGTGTGATGGTGTATCCAGCCGTTCCTCCAGCAGGAGTAATGACAACAGACCCATCGTTACCACCAAAACAAGACACATTTATTTGCGTTCCCGCTGTTGCACTTAAAGCTACAGCAGGCTCAGTAATGGTTACATCAATTGTAGTTTGACATCCTTTAGCATCCGTTACGGTAAAAGTTTTTAAACCAGCAGTCAATCCTGTTTGAGCAGGCGTGATGGTATATCCAGCCGTTCCCCCAGCAGGAGTAATGACAACAGACCCATCGTTACCACCAAAACAAGAGACATTTATTTGTGTTCCGGCCGTTGCACTTAAAGCTACAGCAGGTTCAGTAATAGTAACCTGAACAGTAGTTTGACATCCTTTAGCATCCGTTACGGTAAAAGTTTTTAAACCAGCAGTCAATCCTGTTTGAGCAGGTGTGATGGTGTATCCAGCCGTTCCTCCAGCAGGAGTAATGACAACAGACCCATCGTTACCACCAAAACAAGAGACATTTATTTGTGTTCCGGCTGTTGCACTTAAAGCTACAGCAGGTTCAGTAATAGTAACCTGAACAGTAGTTTGACATCCTTTAGCATCCGTTACGGTAAAAGTTTTTAAACCAGCAGTCAATCCTGTTTGAGCAGGTGTGATGGTGTATCCAGCCGTTCCTCCAGCAGGAGTAATGACAACAGAACCATCGTTACCACCAAAACAAGAGACATTTACTTGTGTTCCGGCTGTTGCGCTTAAAGCTACAGCAGGTTCAGTAATAGTAACCTGAACAGTAGTTTGACATCCTTTAGCATCGGTTACGGTAAAAGTTTTTAAACCAGCAGTCAATCCTGTTTGAGCAGGTGTGATGGTATATCCAGCCGTTCCCCCAGCAGGAGTAATGACAACAGACCCATCGTTACCACCAAAACAAGAGACATTTATTTGTGTTCCGGCCGTTGCACTTAAAGCTACAGCAGGTTCAGTAATAGTAACCTGAACAGTAGTTTGACATCCTTTAGCATCCGTTACGGTAAAAGTTTTTAAACCAGCAGTCAATCCTGTTTGAGCGGGCGTGATGGTGTATCCAGCCGTTCCTCCAGCAGGAGTAATGACAACAGACCCATCGTTACCACCAAAACAAGACACATTTACTTGTGTTCCGGCCGTTGCGCTTAAAGCTAGAGCAGGCTCAGTAATCGTTACATCAATTGTAGTTTGACATCCTTTAGCATCCGTTACGGTAAAAGTTTTTAAACCAGCAGTCAATCCTGTTTGAGCAGGCGTGATAGTGTATCCAGCCGTTCCCCCAGCAGGAGTAATGACAACAGACCCATCGTTACCACCAAAACAAGACACATTTACTTGTGTTCCGGCCGTTGCACTTAAAGCTACAGCAGGCTCAGTAATCGTTACATCAATTGTAGTTTGACATCCTTTAGCATCGGTTACGGTAAAAGTTTTCAAACCAGCAGTCAATCCTGTTTGAGCAGGCGTGATGGTATATCCAGCCGTTCCTCCAGCAGGAGTAATGACAACAGACCCATCGTTACCACCAAAACAAGAGACATTTATTTGTGTTCCGGCCGTTGCACTTAAAGCTACAGCAGGTTCAGTAATAGTAACCTGAACAGTAGTTTGACATCCTTTAGCATCCGTTACGGTAAAAGTTTTTAAACCAGCAGTCAATCCTGTTTGAGCAGGTGTGATGGTGTATCCAGCCGTTCCTCCAGCAGGAGTAATGACAACAGACCCATCGTTACCACCAAAACAAGACACATTTACTTGTGTTCCGGCTGTTGCACTTAAAGCTAGAGCAGGCTCAGTAATCGTTACATCAATTGTAGTTTGACATCCTTTAGCATCGGTTACGGTAAAAGTTTTTAAACCAGCAGTCAATCCTGTTTGAGCAGGTGTGATGGTGTATCCAGCCGTTCCTCCAGCAGGAGTAATGACAACAGACCCATCGTTACCACCAAAACAAGACACATTTACTTGTGTTCCGGCTGTTGCACTTAAAGCTAGAGCAGGCTCAGTAATCGTTACATCAATTGTAGTTTGACATCCTTTAGCATCGGTTACGGTAAAAGTTTTTAAACCAGCAGTCAATCCTGTTTGAGCGGGTGTGATAGTGTATCCAGCCGTTCCCCCAGCAGGAGTAATGACAACAGACCCATCGTTACCACCAAAACAAGAGACATTTATTTGCGTTCCGGCTGTTGCACTTAAAGCTACAGCAGGCTCAGTAATCGTTACATCAATTGTAGTTTGACATCCTTTAGCATCCGTCACAGTGAAGGTATGTAAACCAGCAGTCAATCCTGTTTGAGCGGGCGTGATAGTGTATCCAGCCGTTCCTCCAGCAGGAGTAATGACAACAGACCCATCGTTACCACCAAAACAAGACACATTTACTTGTGTTCCGGCCGTTGTGCTTAAAGCTAGAGCAGGCTCAGTAATCGTTACATCAATTGTAGTTTGACATCCTTTAGCATCCGTCACAGTGAAGGTATGTAAACCAGCAGTCAATCCTGTTTGAGCGGGCGTGATGGTGTATCCAGCCGTTCCTCCAGCAGGAGTAATGACAACAGAACCATCGTTACCACCAAAACAAGAGACATTTACTTGTGTTCCGGCTGTTGCGCTTAAAGCTACAGCAGGTTCAGTAATAGTAACCTGAACAGTAGTTTGACATCCTTTAGCATCGGTTACGGTAAAAGTTTTTAAACCAGCAGTCAATCCTGTTTGAGCAGGTGTGATGGTATATCCAGCCGTTCCCCCAGCAGGAGTAATGACAACAGACCCATCGTTACCACCAAAACAAGAGACATTTATTTGTGTTCCGGCCGTTGCACTTAAAGCTACAGCAGGTTCAGTAATAGTAACCTGAACAGTAGTTTGACATCCTTTAGCATCGGTTACGGTAAAAGTTTTTAAACCAGCAGTCAATCCTGTTTGAGCAGGTGTGATGGTGTATCCAGCCGTTCCTCCAGCAGGAGTAATGACAACAGACCCATCGTTACCACCAAAACAAGACACATTTACTTGTGTTCCGGCTGTTGCGCTTAAAGCTACAGCAGGCTCAGTAATAGTAACCTGAACAGTAGTTTGACATCCTTTAGCATCGGTTACGGTAAAAGTTTTTAAACCAGCAGTCAATCCTGTTTGAGCAGGTGTGATGGTGTATCCAGCCGTTCCCCCAGCAGGAGTAATGACAACAGACCCATCGTTACCACCAAAACAAGAGACATTTATTTGTGTTCCGGCCGTTGCACTTAAAGCTACAGCAGGTTCAGTAATAGTAACCTGAACAGTAGTTTGACATCCTTTAGCATCCGTTACGGTAAAAGTTTTTAAACCAGCAGTCAATCCTGTTTGAGCAGGTGTGATGGTGTATCCAGCCGTTCCTCCAGCAGGAGTAATGACAACAGACCCATCGTTACCACCAAAACAAGACACATTTACTTGTGTTCCGGCCGTTGCACTTAAAGCTACAGCAGGTTCAGTAATAGTAACCTGAACAGTAGTTTGACATCCTTTAGCATCCGTTACGGTAAAAGTTTTTAAACCAGCAGTCAATCCTGTTTGAGCAGGTGTGATGGTGTATCCAGCCGTTCCTCCAGCAGGAGTAATGACAACAGACCCATCGTTACCACCAAAACAAGACACATTTACTTGTGTTCCGGCTGTTGCACTTAAAGCTAGAGCAGGCTCAGTAATCGTTACATCAATTGTAGTTTGACATCCTTTAGCATCGGTTACGGTAAAAGTTTTTAAACCAGCAGTCAATCCTGTTTGAGCAGGTGTGATGGTGTATCCAGCCGTTCCTCCAGCAGGAGTAATGACAACAGACCCATCGTTACCACCAAAACAAGACACATTTATTTGCGTTCCGGCTGTTGCACTTAAAGCTAGAGCAGGCTCAGTAATCGTTACATCAATTGTAGTTTGACATCCTTTAGCATCGGTTACGGTAAAAGTTTTTAAACCAGCAGTCAATCCTGTTTGAGCGGGTGTGATAGTGTATCCAGCCGTTCCCCCAGCAGGAGTAATGACAACAGACCCATCGTTACCACCAAAACAAGAGACATTTATTTGCGTTCCGGCCGTTGCGCTTAAAGCTACAGCAGGCTCAGTAATCGTTACATCAATTGTAGTTTGACATCCTTTAGCATCCGTCACAGTGAAGGTATGTAAACCAGCAGTCAATCCTGTTTGAGCGGGCGTGATAGTGTATCCAGCCGTTCCTCCAGCAGGAGTAATGACAACAGACCCATCGTTACCACCAAAACAAGACACATTTACTTGTGTTCCGGCCGTTGTGCTTAAAGCTAGAGCAGGCTCAGTAATCGTTACATCAATTGTAGTTTGACATCCTTTAGCATCCGTCACAGTGAAGGTATGTAAACCAGCAGTCAATCCTGTTTGAGCGGGCGTGATGGTGTATCCAGCCGTTCCTCCAGCAGGAGTAATGACAACAGAACCATCGTTACCACCAAAACAAGAGACATTTACTTGTGTTCCGGCTGTTGCGCTTAAAGCTACAGCAGGTTCAGTAATAGTAACCTGAACAGTAGTTTGACATCCTTTAGCATCGGTTACGGTAAAAGTTTTTAAACCAGCAGTCAATCCTGTTTGAGCAGGTGTGATGGTATATCCAGCCGTTCCCCCAGCAGGAGTAATGACAACAGACCCATCGTTACCACCAAAACAAGAGACATTTATTTGTGTTCCGGCCGTTGCACTTAAAGCTACAGCAGGTTCAGTAATAGTAACCTGAACAGTAGTTTGACATCCTTTAGCATCCGTTACGGTAAAAGTTTTTAAACCAGCAGTCAATCCTGTTTGAGCAGGTGTGATGGTGTATCCAGCCGTTCCTCCAGCAGGAGTAATGACAACAGACCCATCGTTACCACCAAAACAAGACACATTTACTTGTGTTCCGGCTGTTGCGCTTAAAGCTACAGCAGGCTCAGTAATAGTAACCTGAACAGTAGTTTGACATCCTTTAGCATCGGTTACGGTAAAAGTTTTTAAACCAGCAGTCAATCCTGTTTGAGCAGGTGTGATGGTATATCCAGCCGTTCCCCCAGCAGGAGTAATGACAACAGACCCATCGTTACCACCAAAACAAGAGACATTTATTTGTGTTCCGGCCGTTGCACTTAAAGCTACAGCAGGTTCAGTAATAGTAACCTGAACAGTAGTTTGACATCCTTTAGCATCCGTTACGGTAAAAGTTTTTAAACCAGCAGTCAATCCTGTTTGAGCAGGTGTGATGGTGTATCCAGCCGTTCCCCCAGCAGGAGTAATGACAACAGACCCATCGTTACCACCAAAACAAGACACATTTACTTGTGTTCCGGCTGTTGCGCTTAAAGCTACAGCAGGCTCAGTAATGGTTACATCAACTGTAGTTTGACATCCTTTAGCATCCGTTACGGTAAAAGTTTTTAAACCAGCAGTCAATCCTGTTTGAGCAGGTGTGATGGTGTATCCAGCCGTTCCTCCAGCAGGAGTAATGACAACAGACCCATCGTTACCACCAAAACAAGACACATTTACTTGTGTTCCGGCTGTTGCGCTTAAAGCTACAGCAGGCTCAGTAATGGTTACATCAACTGTAGTTTGACATCCTTTAGCATCGGTTACGGTAAAAGTTTTTAAACCAGCAGTCAATCCTGTTTGAGCAGGTGTGATGGTGTATCCAGCCGTTCCTCCAGCAGGAGTAATGACAACAGACCCATCGTTACCACCAAAACAAGACACATTTACTTGCGTTCCGGCTGTTGCACTTAAAGCTACAGCAGGCTCAGTAATCGTTACATCAATTGTAGTTTGACATCCTTTAGCATCCGTCACAGTGAAGGTATGTAAACCAGCAGTCAATCCTGTTTGAGCGGGCGTGATGGTGTATCCAGCCGTTCCTCCAGCAGGAGTAATGACAACAGAACCATCGTTACCACCAAAACAAGAGACATTTACTTGAGAACTGAGAGTTGCAACTATGGCAGGGCGAACTGTTACAGTTGCTTCTACGGTTGAAATACTAGACCCACTACATAAGCCAGAACTTGAAAACAAGGCTCTGTATTTCGTAGTTACATATAAGTTAGTTGCAGTATAAGTAGTTGACATGTTACCTATATTAGTCCACGATGTAAATGGACTTACTGATGATTCCCAATTAATAATAGTTGCATTACTAGGAAGACCACTAATTGTTAGAGTTGTACTATTTGCACCATAGCATACAGTTGAATTAGGACCCACCGAACCTTTTAGAGGAATACCAAATGTTAGAGGAGTATCAACACATCTTTTTGAAGAAGCAGAGTTACCACTAACTGATGCTAATTTTGTAATATTTATTATTCCAGGAGTAGCATTGCAAATATTAATACCAAGACTTCCAAAAGGGATATTAAATTCTAGAAATGAAGCACCACTAGTACAAATAGTACCGCTTTTAGCAGCAAGTCCAGTAGTAATATCTGCTAAGATTAATTTTTGAGTTAAAATGTCCCATTTATATAATGTAAAAGAGCTAGCATTAGAATTAATTTCTATAACATATTCGGCTCCTGCTACGGATATGCTTCCTCCAAAAGTATCAGAAGTTAATCCAGTTGCGCTGTTATTATCTGTGTCTAAATACAATCTAAAAAGAGCTGCACCACTATTACCGATATTCATTCCCAATCTTAATACTTCAGTTTGAGTGTCAACTTTAGCTCTAATTGTTCCAACCTGACAGGTTGAAGACGGAGAAGTCGATAATAGTGCGCTAAACACCGTTCCTGTACCGTATTCATCACCAACAGCTCCAGGACCTGGACAATAATTTCCATCATAGGAATTTTGAGCGTAACAATTTGAAATAAATAGAGATAGAATAAGTAAAACAAAAATGATAAACTGTTTTAATTTTGAATTGGGTAAAATTGTTTTCATAGGATCAATTTTATATAGGTTTATAAAGCTTCAATTAGGACAAAATAATATTCGCATTCGTAATTAGATAGAGCTAAACTAATTACATTAAATTATTTTTTTTAATTTTCTCTTCGAATAGCTTAAAAACTCGTTAAATGACGCTTTTTTAGCAAATAAAAAGTTAAAAAACAACTGTTTTCAAAGGTTTATCTGTAATTAATCTAAATTTTATGTTAATTTTTATGTGAGTTAATTGTGATTACTTGTTTTTTTTTAATACAAAAGTGATTTTAAGAATATTTTAAAAGGAATAATGTTTAATAACTATATATATTGTATCTTTCTATTTCGGTTAAAATATTTAAGAAATTAATCAGAAAGATTGAGAATATGAAAAATCTAATATTAATAAGACATGCTAAATCAAATTGGGATGCACCTCTAAAAGATATCGATAGACCATTAGATCAAAGGGGTTACAAAGATGCCCATTTGGTATCTTTAAATATAATTAACGACTTGCCCAAAACATTTATCATTTGGAGTAGTATAGCAAAACGGGCATCAGATACCGCTGTAATTTTTGCTCAAAACGTATTATATCCTATGGAAAGTATTGTATATAAAGATACACTATACACTTTTGATGAAAGACAATTAGAAAAAATAGTTAAATCTTGCAGTAATTCTTATGATAGTTTGATTCTTTTTGGACATAATGCCGCAATTACAAATTTTGTTAATAAATTTGGGGATGTTTTTATAGATAATGTTCCTACAGCAGGTTTTGTATCTTTGCAATTTGATACAGATTATTGGGAAAAAATAAAAAAAGGTAAAACGAAAAAAATAATAGCTCCAAAAGATTTAAAATAAAATTAATATAGTGTTAGATCAAAAATATATAGATAGAGAAAAAAGTTGGTTAGCTTTTAATGCCAGAGTACTACAAGAAGCAGCAGACGATTCAGTACCACTTTTAGATAGATTGCGATTTTTAGGAATTTTTTCCAATAATTTAGACGAATTTTTTAGAGTTCGATTTGCAGCAATACGAAGATTGAGTCTTTCTGGCAAATCTGGAGAAAAAATTCTTGGAGGTATCTCAGCTCAACAATTAGTAAAAGATATTACTGAAATAGTAATTGAACATCAAACAGAAAGTCTACTTATACTTAAAGGAATCGAAAATGAACTTGAAAATGAAAACATTTTTATTATAAATGAAAATGAAATTTCAGTTGAACAGGAGATATTTCTAAAAGATTTTTTTATTCAAAAGTTGAGTCCTGAGTTAGTAACTATTATTTTAAATGATTTAGCTGAATTTCCATTGTTGAAAGATAATTTAGGTTATTTGGCTATAAAATTAGTAATGAATACAGATGCGGAAGTTCGTTATGCAATTATCGAAATTCCAAAAACAATGAATCGCTTCGTTGTTTTACCTTCAAACGATGAAAAACAATATGTTATTTTAATTGATGATGTCATTCGACATAATTTAAAAAGTATTTTTAACATTTTTGATTATGAGAGTGTATCAGCTCATATGATAAAAATCAGTCGAGATGCACAATTGGATATTGATAGTGACTTGAGTAAAAGCATGTTAGAGAAAATTTCAACTAGTGTAAAAGACAGAAGAATTGGTGAACCAGTTCGTTTTATTTATGATCAATTAATAGAAAAAGATACCTTACAGTTTTTTTTAGATAAAATGAAAATTGTTTCCACTGATAGTATTATACCAGGAGGAAGATACCATAATAGAAGGGATTATATGAATTTTCCAAACCTTGGAAGATTTGATTTATTATACAAAACAAATGTTCCTTTACCTATTCCGGGATTAAGCATAGAAGGAAGTATATTAGAAAAAATAAGTAAAAAAGATTATTTGCTAAATGCACCTTATCAATCTTTTTCATATCTCACAAAATTTTTGAGAGAAGCGGCGCTAGATCCTAAAGTTACCTCTATTAAAATTACACTTTACCGACTGGCTAAAAATTCTCAAATTATTAGCTCTCTTATTAATGCTGCAAAAAATGGAAAGAAAGTAACAGTACAAATTGAGTTGCAAGCTCGCTTTGACGAGGCTTCTAATATTTCCTACGCAGAGCAAATGCAACAGGAAGGAATCAATCTTATTTTTGGAATTAAAGGACTGAAAGTACACAGCAAAATCTGCGTGATCGAAAGAAACGAAAAAGGAAAAACAAAACGATATGGGTTTATTTCAACTGGAAATTTTAACGAGTCAACTGCTAAAGTTTATACTGATGTAACTTTATTCACGAGTCATCAACAAATTTTGAAAGATATTTCGAAAGTATTTGAATTTTTTGACATCAATTATAGAATTCATCGTTATAAGCATCTTATTGTTTCACCGCATTACACACGTACTCGATTTTATAAATTAATAGATAGAGAAATTTCCCATGCTCTCGCTGGGAGAAAAACATATATAAAGCTAAAAATGAATAGTTTGTCTGATTTTGGAATGATTGATAAACTATATGAAGCAAGTAATGCAGGAGTGAAAATTCAACTAGAAGTCAGAGGAATTTGTTCTTTAATACCTGGTGTTAAAGGAATGAGTGCTAATATTGAAGCGATTAGTATTGTTGATAATTATTTAGAACATTCTAGAATTTATATTTTTGGTAATGGAGGGCAAACGGAGGTTTATATATCTTCAGCTGATTTTATGACACGAAATTTAGACGGTAGGGTCGAAGTAACTTGCCCAATTTATGATCAAGAAATTAAAAATGAATTGATTGATAATTTTGATTTAGGTTGGAAAGGAAATGTAAAAGCGCGCTACCATTCTGATAAATTAGATAATAAATATAGAGAAAGAAATGGTGCCCCAATATTTAGAGCACAAATTGAAACGTATAAATACTACCAAAGAAAAGTAGATTTATTAGAAGAGACATTTTAATAAATTACTTTTTTAGTACCGTTTTGAAAAATAAAAATTCATAAGAAAGAATGATTAAGATAAAAAAATATGCTGCAATCGATATTGGATCAAATGCCATGCGATTATTGATTGTTAATATTGTTGAACAAGAGGGTAAAGAAGCTCAATTTAATAAGAGCTCATTAGTTCGTGTGCCAATTCGTTTAGGACAAGATGCTTTTACAGTTGGTGAAATTTCCGAAGAGAATATCGAAAGGATGTGTGATGCAATGAAGGCATTTAATCTTTTAATGAAAGTGCATAAGGTGCAGTCTTATAAAGCGTTTGCCACATCAGCAATGAGAGAAGCTTATAATGGAAAAGAAGTGGTAGAAGTTATTAAAGAAAAAGCAGATATTAATATTGAAATTATTGATGGTAAAAAAGAAGCCGCAATTATAGCATCGACAGATTTACATCACTTATTAAAAACGGATCAAACGTATCTTTTTGTTGATGTTGGTGGTGGAAGTACTGAATTCACGTTATTTTCTAATGGTAAGATGGTAAATTCCAGATCATTTAAGGCTGGTACTGTTCGGTTATTAAATAATATGGTTTGTGATGTTGTTTGGGAAGAAATTGAAAAATGGATTAGAACAAATACGGCTGATTATGAGGAAGTAACTCTTATTGGATCTGGTGGGAATATCAATAAATTATTTAAAATGTCGGGTAAAACGCAAGAGAAACCTTTATCATACATTTATATAAATTCTCAATATGCTTTTTTGAATTCATTAACTTATGAGCAAAGAATTTCTGAATTAGGTTTAAACCCTGATCGTGCTGATGTAATTATTCCTGCAGTTAGAATTTATCTTAATGCAATGAAGTGGAGTGGGGCAAGACAGATTTATGTGCCTAAAATTGGACTTTCAGATGGAATTGTAAAAGCAATGTATTATGAAAAAATATAACTAAAAGATGAATAAAAATAGATTAGAAGCTTTTAGTGACGGTGTTTTAGCAATTATCATTACTATTATGATTTTAGAAATTAAAGCACCTGAAGGAAAAGAATTTCAGGATTTAATCTCTGTTTATCCAAAATTTTTAAGTTATGTTTTAAGTTTTTTATATATAGGTATTTATTGGAACAATCACCATCATTTACTTCAAGGGCTTACAAAAGTTAACGGTAAAATGTTATGGGCAAATTTACATTTACTTTTTTGGTTGTCCTTAATTCCATTTTCAACAGCTTGGATGGGAGAAAATTATTTTTCTAAGTCAACAATGACCTTATACGGGATTATTCTAATGTTTTCAGCAATAGCTTTTAATCTATTGCAAACGTGTATTGTAAAGACGGAAGGAGTAGATTCTTTAGTAGGGAAAGCTACTAAAAATGACCTAAAAGGAAAGTTGTCAATCGTTTTATATATTTTGGGAATTATTATTTCCTTTTTTAACCAATGGATTTCGGGAGTGATTTATTTAATTGTGGCATTTATTTGGTTAGTACCTGATACTCGTATTGAAAAGAGTTTAATAAAATAAATTAGGCATTTAAATCCAAACCAAAAGTAGTTCTTAGTAGTTCTATATTAGGATTTATTTCATGTAACCTATTGTAACGATCTTGATCGTTAAAGCTTTTATTACTAGTAATACTTTCATTAACTATCACTTCTATAGATAGGTCATGATTGTGTAAATGACTTCTTAAATACCCTAAGAGTCCATTTTTCTCACTTTCAAAATCTAATTTCGAACCTTCATTTGGTAATTCAAAATGTATTGTAGTGGATCCATTCAAAACGGGGTCATTGATAAGTAATATTGATTCCATTATTTTAAATCCTTTGTCACCCAGTCGTTTGGCGTATTTTGTCCATTGAATTAACATTTCTGTTTCAGTGAAAGTTTCTGTAGGTAAATGCACTGACTCTTTTACAAAGGACTTACTGCTTTCTTCTAAAGCTTTTTTGGCTCGAATACTAGATAGTGAAAAGGCTGAAATTTTTGGTTCATCTGAATTTGATTCAATAATTCTTGTAGAAGAACTTGGAGAAATAATATTTTCTGGTTCTGTGCTTACTGCAACTTCAATTGTATTCGTAACAGGAATTTCAGCTGTTTTAACTGGTTCAGTAGCTTTAGTATTATCAGCTATCGAATAATCATTTTTTCTAAAATAAGTTGGCGGAATTATAAAGGACTCAACTTTTTTTTTTCTCCATCAAAAGTGATAGAGGCTAGTTGCATCAAACAAAGTTCTACAAGTAAGCGTTGATTTTGACTTAGCTTGTATTTTAAATCACAGTCATTTGCAATAGCAATTCCTTTTAATAAAAAGTCTTGACTGCATTTTTTAGCCTGTAAACCGTACATTTTTTGAGCTTGTTCACCTACTTCTAATAACGATAGAGTTGATGGGTTTTTGCTTACTAATAAATCTCTAAAATGAGAAGCTAATCCAGATACAAAATGATGGCTATCAAATCCTTTTGAAAGAATTTCATTGAACGCCATTAGTAAATCAGGAATTTTATTTTCAAGTATTAAATCAGTAACTGTAATATAAGTTTCGTAGTCAAGAACATTTAAATTTTCAGTAACTGCTTGACGTGTTAAGTTTGCACCACAATAAGAAACTACTCTGTCAAAAATAGACAAAGCATCACGCATGGCGCCATCTGCTTTTTGAGCGATGATATGTAATGCATCGTCTTCGTAAACGACACCTTGATTCGTAGCTACTTCTGCAAGATGTTCTTTAGCATCTTTTACTGTTATTCTTTTGAAATCAAATATTTGACAACGCGATAAAATCGTTGGAATAATTTTATGTTTTTCAGTAGTTGCCAAAATAAAAATAGCGTGTTTTGGTGGCTCTTCTAATGTTTTTAAGAAAGCATTAAATGCAGCTGATGATAACATATGCACCTCATCAATAATATAAACTTTATATTTCCCAGTTTGTGGGGGAATGCGAACTTGGTCAATTAAATTTCTAATATCATCAACAGAGTTATTTGATGCCGCATCCAATTCGAAGACATTAAAAGCAAAATCTTCATTTGGGTCATCATAACCAGGTTGATTAATTTTCCGAGCTAAAATTCGAGCACAAGTAGTTTTACCAACACCGCGAGGTCCAGTAAACAAGAGGGCAGAAGCAAGGTGATTGCTTTCTATGGCATTCAATAAAGTATTGGTAATGGCTTTTTGCCCTACAACATCATTAAATGTTTGTGGACGATATTTACGAGCCGATACTACAAATTGTTCCATATAAATTTTATTCGATAGCAAATATAGGTAATGCGATTATATTATGAAAAGGATAATTTACTTAATTCAAAATTAAATATAGATTATGAAAAAGGGACTTATTCAATAGTTTTAATTACTGAAGTTTTTGCAAATTTTAATCCTGATAAAGAGTTTTGGTTTATTCCTTTTTGTTGAATTAATACTTTAAATTTCATTCCCATCGCCATCAATAATCCGTAATTAATATAGGATTCATGAATTTTTACTTGACTTTTACATAAGGGATTGTTTAAGGCTCTGTTTTGGTATTCTTTAATGCCAAGTGCTCTTAAAAAATTGGTTTGATCAATCATTCCACAATAATTAATTCCATATTTTAAACCCCAACGGCCAAGTGCCGAAAAATTAGTATGTGACGTAATATCTTGATAACCTATAAGTTGGTATGGATTTTCATTTTTTTGATGTTTGTTATAGCATAATAATGTGCCACTGCTTCTCGCATTTCGATATAGATCAGAAGAGAAAGAGCCATAATCAATTGTAATAATATATCCTTTATTTAGAAATTGTGAAACTTCCTTTATCCATGCTATTGCCTCCAGATTAATTTCTGTTCGATATCCTTTTGGAAGTACTACTTTTAAAGTTTTTAGGTACTCTTTAAGCTCCTTTTTAGCTGGCTGTAGCACTTCGATAAATCCATTGTCATAATCTACAAATACTTCTTTAAGTTCTTCGTCCATTACTACTTGATGAACTGAAAAATTATCAATAACTTCATTGGATAAGATACAGCCATTTATATCTGGAATTGTTTTTATAGAATTGTGCCAAGTTACTTTTTCAATTAAATATTTCTTTTCAACAGCACGCATACTCTCACTTTTTTCTATTATGCAATAGCTTAAGTCTTTGTATAATGTGGTGTTATTTTTTAAATAATGTAAAATATCCCGACATAAAAGCCCCGTTCCTGCTCCGTATTCAATAATTTTAAAGGGCTTTCTATCCAGTATTTCCCACATTTCTTCTATTTGCCGGCCTATCATTGCACCAAAAGATTCAGAAAGATTTGCACTGGTATAAAAATCTCCGTCTTGTCCAATTTTATTTTTCTTTGAATTGTAATAACCTAATTCTGGAAAATACAAAGCCATCTCCATAAAATCCCGAAAGGATAATGGACCCTCATTTTTAATTCGTTTAATTATTATTTCGGTAAGTAACATCAAATTACGATTAAATCTAGTTCGAAATATAGCTTTGAAAAAAAATAATTATTTGGGACGAATAATTTAAAAAATATAATTAGGAAATGAGTTGAGAAATTTATCTGTTTTTCTCTTCTATTGAAAGTTTTATTAATATTTGTGCAGCCTCACTAACTGAATTAGCTGAAAAACCAGAAACAAAAACACCTTTTGTACCTGATTCAGATTTAATACCATACACTATTGCTTCGTCATCTGGATTTGAATCTCCTTCATAACGGTAAATATGAATAATTTCATGTTGATTTGGATTTTTTACAATTTCCTGTTCGTGGATATTAAAATCATAGGTAAATCCTTTTTCATTTAATTCATTTAAAGCTTTTGAAACAGAAGCATAATGGTACATGTTTTTCATATTTTTATCTTAATTTGTTTTTTTTACTATTTTTTATACTTTAAATTCTGCATTGTTGATCATTTTCATCAACACATAGTTTTGATAATATTTGCGCCACTTTGCTATCAGAATTAGCCGAAAATCCAGCAACAAATACCCCTTTTTTTCCTGAAGTAGATTTAATGCCGTAAACCACAGCTTCGTCTCCAGGATCCGAATCTCCTTCATAGCGGTAGATGTGTTTGATTTCGTAATTATGAGGTTTCTTTACAATATCTTCCTCATGAATATTAAAGTCATAAGTAAACCCCATTTCATTCAAATTATCAAGAGCTTCAGAAACGGTCGAATAATGATAGATTGGTTTCATGATAAGAGATTTTTTTCATCTTAAAGATAACTATTTTATAATTAAGATATTGCAAAAGTGTTGTTAAAGTAACGATTCTAAAATAGCAAAGCATGAATAAAAAAATGTAAATTTGCCCAGCAGACCGCCTTATCGTCGTTCCGATTTTTCGGAAGGGAGGAAAGTCCGGACACCTTAGAGAAGCATAGCGGGTAATACCCGTCGGTTCGAGTAATCGGATTAGGACAAGTGCAACAGAAAGTATGTACAGGTAATGCTGTAGTGAAACCAGGTAAACTCTATGCGGTGAAATATCAAGTATATCAGCATTTAAGGGCTTCTCGTCCGTTGTTGAAGGGTAGATAGCTTGAGTCTCGTAGTAATGCGAGATCTAGATAAATGATAAGGGTCCCGATTTATCGGGATACAGAATCCGGCTTATAGGTCTGTTATTTTTATTAAAAGATTTAATAAATCAAAGATTGTGAAATCTAAAAGAGAACCATTAAGAAATTCAGTTATATTAAGTCTAAAGACTTGATTTCTAAATTTCTTAATGGTTTAATTTTTTAAATAGTGGTTATGAAAACAAGAATAGGTATATTAGGTTTGGGTGGAGTAGGTGGCTATTTTGGTGGACTTTTGGCGAAAGCCTATGCTGAATCAGATCAAATTGAGATTGTATTTATCGCACGTGGGGAAACTCAAAAAGCAATAGCGCGATCTGGCTTAAAAATTGTTTCGGATGACAATGAAATGATTGTTTTTCCAAGCATAGTATCTAATGATCCTGCAATAATAGGAAAATTAGATTACCTCATTTGTGCTACAAAAACGTATGATATTGAAGAGAGTCTTCTTGCGCTTCAAAAGTGCATTACAAAAAACACCGTTTTTCTACCTTTGTACAATGGTGTTGATGCGCCAGAAAGAATTAGTATCCTTTATCCTGATAATGTTGTTTTAGAAGGTTGTGTTTATATCGTTTCGATGATTAATGCTCCTGGTGAAATTACAAAAATAGGGGCGTACGAAAAATTATTTTTTGGATCTAGAACAGCCTCTATTTCTAAACTGAAAGCCTTACAATCCATTTTTAAAAAGGCAACGATAGAGAGTTATTTAGTAGACAACATTGAAGAAACGGTTTGGGAAAAATTTATTTTCATATCCGCATTAGCATCAGCTACTTCTTATTTGAACCAAAATGTAGGTGAAATTCTAAGTACCGATTCTAGCCGAAAATTATATGTTGGTCTTCTCAATGAAATCACGCTGATTGCCGCTGTTAAAGGATTGGAATTACCTAATGACATTATTATGCAAACTATTTTAAAATTAGAAAAAACACCACATAGCGCTACGTCTTCGATGCATCGTGATGTATTGGCTGGACGTAAATTTGAATTGGCATCCTTGACAGAATTTGTAGTGCAACAAGGATTGAAATATGAAGTAGAAACGCCAAATTATAAAATGGTTTTAGATAAATTATCGGTAGTTTTAGATTTTAATATTTAAGATTTTTTTTCCTATACTAAAAAAGAAAATGCCTTGCAATTACAAGGCATTTTCTTTTTGTAAATCTTATCTGATTATTCTTCTTCCCCGTCGTTTTCAAATAAATCCTCGTCTAACTCCTCGTCAGATGATGGTAATTCGAAGAAACTGAAAATAGATCCGCCATAACTTTTCTTAAATGAAAAATGAATTAGATGATCTAGTTTAGTATATTTTGAATGCTCAATAACCATCATTCCGTCTTGATTCAAACTGTTTTTTTCAAAAACAAGCAGCACAATTCTATCGAATGTAGCTTGGTCTAAAGCATAAGGTGGATCGGCAAAAATAATATCAAAAGTGGCATTGTTTCTTTCTAAAAATTTAAAGACATCACTTTTCGTAGCTGCAATATTAAAATCGTATTCAGCGGCTGTTTGTTTTATGAATTTCACGCAACCAAAATCCCCGTCAACTGAGGTTATTGGAGAACTTCCTCTAGAGGCAAATTCGTAGCTTATATTTCCTGTTCCAGCGAATAAGTCCAATACTTTCAATCCTTCAAAACTAAAATGGTTATTTAAAACATTGAATAAAGCTTCCTTAGACATATCGGTTGTAGGGCGAACGGGTAATCCTTTTGGTGGATTTATGCGTCTTCCTTTGTATTTTCCTGAAATGATTCTCATGAGTTGAAAAGTATATAATGATTTCTGTTTTCGGCCTCAGAAAAATAATTGTTCCATCGTAAAGCCTCAACGTCTACTAAAGAAACGTTACGGATGTATTTGTATGCTATTTTGAAAAATTCACTTTCTGTATCAATATCTCCTATTAATTCCAATAAGAATTTTTCTGGATTCATATTCAATTGTTCTGCAGTAAATAAAACGTAATAAATAAAATCTTCGGGTGTTTGGTAATCAAAGGAGTTGAATAATAACATCTTTTGATTTTGAATAACAATAATTTCAAAATGGCCTTTATTAAAATGGACAGTCATTTTTTTATCGTCAATATTTTTGGATGCATCCAAAAGGGTAGTGATCAAAATACTATTCGCATGCTTATAATCAAAAGCACCAAATTTGTCAATAAAAAAATTATTCATATTCACATAAGGAATATAGACACAGTTGATTTGATAATTGCTAATTTCATCGAAAGCGAAAAAATCAGTTTTAAAAACTTTTGTATTATACTGTAAATAACTACCTATAAAATTCTCATCGAATAAGGGTTCAGGAACAAATGTGGAAAGATTGTTGTTGTGTATAATGAGCACATCATCATAGCTGTCATTCAATTCAGCATATTCCTGAAAAGCATTCGAAAATAAATCTTCAATTTGTATTCCTTTATGGAAACTGTCAAAATGAACTTCATTAAAAGAAGTTATGGTATTGTTTAATGTATCAAAACAACAAAAAGAAAGTCCAGTCAAGGAAACTTGAATAGACAGTTTTTTATATTTCTTTTCGGTAATATTCGTATTTTGTGTAGACATAAACTTTTTTGAAACCCAATCTAAATATGGAATTTTGAATCGATTAAATGCAATTGCAAACTTACAATTTTTTTTGATTCTAATGGGATTTAATGTGATTCACCGGAATTTCATCCTTATATTTGAAGTTCATTTTACAATAACAAAGCCCAGATGAATTCTTCCTTGTTCTATAGCCTTTTACGAAAACAGTTTCCTTTTGCTCCTACATACAATCAGGATATTTTTTTTCAAAAAATCGCCATTTTTTTAACGGATACGCACAATGACACTATTTTTGTACTTAAAGGATATGCTGGAACTGGAAAAACGACTGTGATTTCTACTATTGTAAATAACCTATTAGAAATTAACAAAAAGTACGTTTTACTGGCGCCTACAGGTCGTGCTGCCAAAGTAATTGCTAATTATTCGAACAAGCCTGCTTTTACGATTCATAAAAAAATATATTTTCCAAAGAAATCTTCGGGAGGTGGAGTGTCGTTTACTTTGCAACCCAATAAACATAAAAACACCATATTTATAGTCGATGAAGCTTCTATGATTTCGGATACGAATTCCGATTCTAAAATGTATGAAAACGGATCGCTACTAGACGATTTGATTTCTTATGTCTATTCAGGAGCCAACTGTAAAATGATACTCTTGGGAGATACCGCACAATTGCCACCGGTAAATTTAGATATCAGCCCTGCATTAGATATTCATACTTTAAGTATCAATTACAATAAAGAAGTCGAGCATATTGAACTCAATGAAGTAATGCGTCAGGAAGAAGGTTCCGGTATTTTATATAATGCTACGGAGCTTCGTACTTTATTGGAAGATTCTTTTATAACCGATTTTAAATTTGATGTCAAAAAATTCAAAGATATTGTTCGGTTAACAGATGGATATGACATTCAAGATGCCATTAATTCTGCATATAGTAATTATAGTATTGAAGATACGGCTTTCATTGTTCGGTCGAATAAAAGGGCCAATCAATACAACGAACAAATACGAACCAAAATTCTCGATAAGGAAAGTGAGTTGTCTACAGGTGACTTTTTAATGGTAGTAAAGAATAATTATTTTTGGCTAAAAGATTCAGATGAAGCTGGTTTTATTGCCAATGGTGATATTATTGAAGTGCTGGAGATTTTTAAAATTCAAGAATTATACGGTTTTAAGTTTGCCAAAGTAAAAATACGAATGGTCGATTACCCAAATCAAATTCCGTTTGAAACCGTTTTATTATTAGACACCATAAAAAGCGAATCTCCATCTTTAACGTATGAGGAATCCAATAGATTGTATCAAGAAGTATTGAAAGATTACGAAGGAGAAACTAAATACAAGCAGTTCCAAAAAGTAAAAGCCAATGAATATTTCAACGGATTACAAGTAAAGTTCTCATATGCCATAACCTGCCATAAGTCACAAGGAGGGCAGTGGGATACGGTTTTTATTGAACAACCTTATTTACCTAATGGAATAGATAGTGATTACATTCGATGGTTGTATACGGCAATTACAAGAGCAAAGAGCAAGTTGTATTTGATTGGGTTTAAAGATGAGAATTTTGTCGAATAGATAATATTGAGGTCTACTTTTCCGCAAGTACTGTTTCCCTATGTTGCAAACCCCATTCTAGCATTTTATCTAAAACATCACCTAAGGATTTAGCTGATTCTGTTAATTCATATTCAACTGCTATTGGTATCGTATCATAAACAGTACGTTTCACCATTCCGTTCATTTCTAGATCTTTCAATTCCTTAGATAACATTCGTGGTGTGATTTTAGGAATATTGCGCAGTATATCAGTAAATCGTCTTTTTTCAAATAGTAATGACCCAATAATAGGTAGTTTCCATTTTCCACTAATGACATTCAAAGTATCATTTACAGCCAATACAAACTGAATTGGACATGCTTTTACATCTTTAAAGCTTATTTTATTTTCCATAGCTCCTTATTTTACTGATAGTATACTAAAGTATATCGATATACTTTAGTATATCACTATACTTTAAGAAGCAAAGGTAGTTATCTTTGTATTAGAAATAATATAAATACAAAAAATAATGAATACAAAAATTTTGGTCACAGGAGCGACAGGTAATTTCGGAAAAACAACAATTGATTTTTTGTTGAAAAAAGAAATTGCAGTCTCCAATATTTCAGCCCTAGTTAGAGACGAAGGCAAAGCAGCTGATTTGAAAGCAAAAGGAATTACATTAAAAATAGGGGATTACGATAATTATGAATCGTTGTTAGCTGCATTTCAAGGAATTGATAAATTATTATTGGTTTCAGGAACTGATTTAGCTAATCGTAGTAAACAACAGTTAGCTGCTGTAAAAGCGGCCAAAGAAGCAGGAGTGAAGCATATTTTGTATACTAGTTTTGAACGTAAAAATGAATCTGATAGCTCTCCAATTGCCTTTTTGGCCAAATCACATATTGATACGGATAATGCTATTAAGGCAAGCGGAATGAAGTATACTATTTTTAGAAATAATTTATACCTAGATGTTTTACCTATGTTTTTAGGTGAGAAAGTTTTAGATACTGGAATTTATTTTCCAGCAGGTGAAACTGCTGCTGCATATGTATCTAGAAATGATTTAGCTGAAGCTGTTGCTACTGTTTTAATAACTGAGGGTCATGAGAATAAAGAATACGGGATGAATAATGTCGAAAATTATTCGATGCAAGAAATTGCAGATACTCTAAGTAAAATTACAAATACTACTGTAAATTATATAAGTCCTGACCCTAAAGATTACGAAGCTGTTTTGACTCAGGCAGGAGTTCCAGGGGAATATATTGGAATGTTTGTAGGTTTTGCCGAAGCGATAAAGCAAGGTGAGTTTCAAGCAGAATCTTCGGACTTAGAAAAATTGTTAGGAAGAAAACCGATCACATTAGAAGCTTTTTTGAAACAAGTTTATTCAAAATAAAAATATAGATTTTTTTGATTTATAAAAAATGGGCAATTTAATTTGTCCATTTTTTTATAAAATGAATCTTTATAAAAGAAAAGATTTTTACATTTAATGATTATTAGGACAATTACTTGATATGAATACTTTAAACGACTTACATAAAATTTCTAGTTCTTTTTCGAATACCGAAAAAATGCCTGTCTTATTTTTAGGACACGGGAGTCCAATGAATGCAATTGAAGAAAATGAGTTTGTAGCCAATTTTAGAAATTTAGCCAAAACATTACCAGAACCCAATGCTATTTTGTGTATTTCGGCACATTGGTTTACTAATGGCACAAAGGTTACTGCAATGGAAATGCCAAGAACAATTCACGATTTTGGAGGTTTCCCTCAAGCATTATTTGATGTGCAGTATCCTGCAAAAGGAAGTCCTGAACTAGCAGTAGAAACTACCAAATTATTGCTTCCCACCGAAGTGGAACTTGACGAACATTGGGGATTAGATCATGGTGCTTGGAGTGTAATTAAACATTTATATCCAGATGCTCATGTTCCTGTAATTCAGTTGAGTATTGATTATACTAAACCAGGGAAATATCATTTTGAATTGGCTCAAAAACTCAGCGCTTTGCGTACTAAAGGCGTTTTGATAATTGGAAGTGGAAATATAGTTCATAATTTAAGATTGGTTGATTTTCAGAATTTCCATAGAGATGATTATGGTTACGATTGGGCGATTGAAGCAAGAGCTACAATAAATGATTATTTGCTAGATGGAGACTTTCAGCCGCTTATTGATTTTGAAAAACAAAGTAAAGCCTTTCAATTAGCGATACCTACACCAGACCATTATTTGCCTTTGATTTATACTTTAGGACTAAAAGGAAAAACCGAAGAATTAAGTTTGTTTAATAATAAACTTTTAGCGGGTTCGTTGAGTATGACTTCGGTTAAGATTTTATAAAATAAAACTTATATTTGGCGCACTAAATTAACTTTGTATTTTAGCGCCTTCATGGCAAAATAATAATAAAATGAAAATAATAGCAGTCATTCCCGCCCGTTACGCGTCAACTCGATTTCCAGCTAAATTAATGCAGGACTTGGGAGGCAAAACGGTAATTTTAAGAACATATGAAGCAGCCATCAATACCAATTTATTTGATGATGTATTTGTAGTAACCGATTCAGATTTAATTTTTGATGAAATTGTTGCTCATGGCGGTAAAGCGATTCGTAGTATCAAAGAACACGAGTCGGGGAGTGATCGAATTGCTGAAGCTGTTGAAAATCTAGATGTAGATATCGTAATAAATGTGCAAGGTGATGAACCATTTATTGATGCGGAACCTTTGGCAAAAGTGATTGAAGTATTTAAAAATGATTTGGATAAAAAAGTAGATTTGGCATCCTTAATGCGCGAAATTACTATTGAAGATGAAATTAACAATCCCAATAATGTAAAAGTAGTTACCGATCAAAATCAATTTGCTTTGTACTTCTCGCGTTCAGTAATTCCTTATCCAAGAGAGAAAAATGTAGGTGTGCGCTATATGCAACACATAGGAATTTATGCTTTTAGAAAACAAGCGTTGTTAGATTTTTATAGTTTACCTATGATGGCATTAGAAGCATCTGAAAAACTGGAACAACTTCGCTATTTGGAATTTGGTAAACGCATAAAAATGGTAGAAACTACCCATGTTGGAATTGGTATTGACACCTTGGAAGACTTAAAAAAAGCTAGGAAAATGTTGTAATTAGGCATCGTTATCTTGGTCAAAATACCCTTTAGACTTTATTTTAGTAGAGAAAAAATTCAAAAATAGTACTACATATAATAGTACCAAAAGAGATTGCATACTCACCAAAAACTTACCAAAGGTTTTAACAGGATAGTAGTCGCCAAATCCTATGGTTGATGATGTTACAGTACTAAAATAAATAGCATCAAACCAATGATGAAAAGGTCTATTTAAATAATTATCGCAAGTATATAAAACGGCAAAAGCAAATACCATTTCTAAATAATTAAAGAAAAGTAACAACATTGATCTTTTGTAAGAACGCGGTTTTGAAAATAAATCGGAAGCAAAAATCAAGGTTGGGATATACAAAACGGTTTCTAGCATTACATAAACCATAATGCCAAGAAGTAACGGGTTCGTTTGCCATTCATTCATTAAAATAGTAAGAGGAAGTGCTACCTTTAGCAAAACATAAAAATCAACAGCCAAATCTTCATATTCAGCCCCTTTTTTAGAAACTAAATATTTGATATAAATACCAGGAAAAAACAATTGAGAGGAGGAAAGAAACAAGCGCACAATTTTTTCAATTCCATTGTCATCCTGATGGTCGTTGTTCCAGATTGCATTTATATTTTGAATTCGTTTTTGAATAGGATTAAATTTTGGTTTTCCCATTTTGGCTACATTTCCTAAAAGTAGTTTCCGTACCGTTTTTTTCATCCAAATTTAGTTTTACTGTTCCTACCGAAAGTACAAAATAATTAGTTTAGATTCCATCTTTAACGTGTTGAATTAAAATCAAAAAAAATGCTTCATATTTATAGAGAAGCATTTTTTAGAAACATAATTAACTAACAACAATTAAAAATCTAATAACTCAATCCAAAACCAAAATGGTATAAAGGATCTTTAGAGTCATAAGGCACATCTTCTTTTTGATTTCTTACCGCTTCCATCGAAGACGGAAGCTCAAAAGGTAATTTTCCTTCGGGTTTAGCATTTCCAAAAATCACATCCAATAAGGCTGCATCGCTAGCGCCATAATTTCCAAAAACACCTTTGGCTGCAGCATTAATCTCAGGAAAAACAGCAGGACGATCTAAGTAAATATCAACAATAGTAGGAACTGTTTTACAAAGTGTAATTACGTCTTCTAGGTCTTTTCCTTTAAAATCTAAATCTCCGTGATGAAACCCTTTGGCAAAAGGATTATCAGTTTCTAATGGTACCCATGGAGTATTCAAGCGTATAATAGCAACATCTGCTTGTTCAGGAAGTGCTACAATAAGTCCATATTTAGAAGCTATTTTAGGATCAATATTTTTTACATAAATCTTCAATTTTGCCACAGCAGTTAATGGAAGTTTAATGTCATTTTTTAATAAAGTCATAGAACGACGTTGTGTTTCGTCACCTAATTTTCTAAAATCGGCACGACCTACAATTTGGGTTGCTTTTTCTACATCAACGTATGGATTATCAAATAAACCTAAAGTAAATTTTTGTCTCAACAAACGTCTGATAGATTGGTCAATACGAGACTCTTTTATTTGTCCTTCTTTAACTAATTCAACTATATATTGCGGGCAATTTTCTCCACCAAATTGATCACAACCAGCTTCAATTATTTTTTTTACCCGTTCTTTTTCACTAAGGTTTTCAACCCCCCAAGCACGTGCCGGCCATACAACAGGACCCATTTGAGTATCAGTAACTAAACCCCAATCAGTACAAACTACACCATCGTATTTGTATTTATCACGTAAAAGTCGTGTAATAATGTCTTTGTTATAAGAGAAACCTACATTCTCAGAAGTTTGTTCCATTGGCACACCATAATAAGGCATAATTGCAGCTGTATGTGCATCGAAAGCCGCTTCGAATGGAATTAAATGATAATTGAAATTATTACCTGGATATACTTGTCCTTTTTGATATTGAAAATGAGGATCAAGTCCTTCTTTTTGAGGACCTCCACCAGAAAAGTGCTTGGTCATAGTTGCTACACTGTTTACATCTAATTTGTTTCCTTGAAAACCCAAAATGTACGCTTTAATCATTCGAGCAGAAAGATTGGCATCTTCTCCAAAAGTCCCACTAACACGAGGCCAACGCGGTTCCGTTGCTAAATCAGCCATAGGATGTAACGCTTCACGAATTCCAACAGCTAGGTATTCTTGACGTGCAATATCACCAAACTTTTGCATTAATTGAGTGTCATTAATTGCTGCAAAACCAAGTTGTTCAGGCCATTGTGAAAATCCATTTGCTTCCATAGCGAAAACATTATTACTAAAATAATGACGAGGATCAGATGCAATTGTAACTGGAATTCCAAGACGAGTACCTTCGGCTACTTTTTGAATGGCATTGTAGCCCATAGCTATTTCTTTAACATTGGGTGCTTGCCAATAATTAAAGTGATTCATTTTTTTATTTTCAATCAATTCACGAGGAGAAGGAAGCCGAGCTGCCATACCAGTTGCACCTTCTTTTTTATCAATAGTACCATCGGTGTTAATTAGCGTTCCGTTAATAAACATCATCCCTGCTTTTTCTTCTATATTCATTAAAGAAATCAAATTACTGATTCTTTTTTCGATAGGAAGTTTTATATTTTCATAAGGATCCATTTTTCCGTTTTTGTTTAAATCACGGTATTTTGGGGGATCAATAAATGACATTAGAGTAATACTGGATAAAACGGTTAATGTCAAAACAGTTTTTTTAATATTCTTTTTTTTCATGGTACAAATAATTAACTTTTGTAGTAACACTAATTTATATGTGTTAGTATGACGCAAAGTACATTTAATTATTATAATAACAAAAAAAATATTAATTTTTTTATGTATCAATAAAAAGAAAGCAAAACTTATATTAATTTCTCGATAACGATTAATTCATTATGATTTTCAACCCTGGGAATGGATTTGATTTTAAAATGAATAGTATCAAATTCAGCAATGTATTTCTCATTTCTTACATCATCTTTTTTATCCAAAAGCATAGTGTTGAAGAGAACAAATCCTTTGCTTTTAAGTAGAAAACAGATTCTATTGATAAAAAAAGATTCAAATAAAAAATTAGGCATCTTAGTATCTTGGAAGATGTCAATAATAATCAAATCATATTTATTTTTTGTTTTTAATACAAATTCAAATGCATCATCAATAATGATTTCAAGTTGGTCAATTTTATCTAGGTTAAAATATTGATTGGCTATATTAATTATATCTGAATCGATTTCTACTCCTGTTATTTTACCTTTATAATCTATTTCATCAACCAAAGTTTTAATTACACTACCTCCTGCTACACCAAGTACTAAAATATGTTTCATAGGTGTAATGTTATGAAATCCTATATTTTTTAAACCTAATCTTAAAATGCGCTGTAAACTGCCATAAGAGTAGTTTGTGTTTTTAGAATCTAAAACTAATTCTCCATTGGCCCAGGTAACCTCTAGTGATTTGCTTAAAGCAGATTTTTTGGTATGAATTTTTATAGGAATAATATAACTCAATATTTTTTTCAGCATCAATTGCAGTTTTTATCTAAATTAGTTTAAAATTATATACTTTGCACAAAATTACGTAGGAATGAAGAAACAAATATATAAATGTATATTTTTCAAGCTTATGGGCTGGAGAATTGTTGGCAGTATAGATGCAAATATAAAAAAGTGTGTGATGATGGTAATGCCACATACAAGCGCACATGATTTTTACTTAGGGATATTCACAAGAGGAATAACTGGTTTAGATATGAATTGGGTAGGTAAGAAAGAGTTATTTCGTTTTCCTTTTGGTTATTATTTTAGATATATGGGAGGGGAACCTTTAGACAGATCTGGAGGATTAAATAAAGTTGATTCAATTGCTGCTATTTTTGAAAGAAGAAAAACGTTTCGATTAGCAGTTGCTCCTGAAGGGACACGTAAAAAAGTAAGCGAACTTAGAACAGGTTTTTATTATATCGCTTTAAAAGCAAATGTTCCAATAATTCCAGTGACATTTGATTTTGGAAAAAAAGAAGTCAATTTAGGCTTACCATTGATGCCGACAGGAAATTTAGATGTAGATATCGAAATTCTAAAAAAACACTTTATTGGAGTAGAAGGGAAAAATCCAGAATATGGATTTAAAATGTAATTGATGCTTTTGCAATTTTCAAAATACAAATTATTTATTGGGGTTTGAAAATTTTAAAAGTTCCATCTTTAAAAAAAAACACGATTTTATCCACATCTCCAGAAATGATTTCACTTTCAACATTTGGGAGACTTTCTTTATCATTTTCATTTTGAGAAAATAAGTTTTCAGGAATTGAAGATGCTGCTGTTGGAGTAGTGTGATTTAATTTTAATTCAGGAGTTACACTATTTTCAACTACTAGATCTTTATCTCCATTTTTTGGAAAACTTCCTTTTCCATTTAAAATCCAATACAAATCTACATCAGGATATTCTTCCAAAATTTTCAAAATAAAATCAAGACTTGGTTTGTTTCTTCCTGATAGAAGGTGAGACAAACTAGATCGTTGTACGCCAATTTTATCTGCAAATGTAGAAGCATTAATACTATAATATTCAAGTATAATTTCTAAACGTTTTATAAAATCCTCAGTGTTTACCATTGTAAATTACCATTCCGGTTAATAGAATTACAAATGTAAATAAAAAACAGCTAAAAGACAATATTACATATGTAAATAATAAAAACGAGTATTTAAATAGTAAATAATAACATTACATAAAGTTATGTAAGTATCTGATTATTAATAAATAGCAAACTATATTAACACGAGTGACAATTGTTAATAAACAGTAGCAAAATTAGCAATCAAAGTAGAATAATACTGTTTACAATTATAATTTAAACCCAAATAATTAAGTTTACTTTTGTAAAAATAAAGTTGTTTACTTTTGTAAATTAAATAATATACTATGAATTTAGAACAATTATTCGTTGAAAATAAAGAAGCGTCTATCGAAGGTAGGTATCTAACTTTGGAATCAATTGAACCTTTATTAAAAAAATTAAATTCAAATAACCAGCTTTCGGTTATTGGAAAATCGGTTCTTGAAAAACCAATTTATAAATACCAAATTGGAAATGGAGATACCAAAATATTTCTATGGTCTCAGATGCATGGAAACGAAAGTACCACTACAAAGGCATTATTTGATTTTCTTAACTTATTAAATAGCAGAACTGATCTTGCTGAAAAATTGCTTTCTACTTTTACTTTTTATGCCATACCGATTCTGAATCCTGATGGAGCAAAGTTGTATACACGTGTAAATGCAAATTCAATTGATTTAAATAGAGATTCCCAAGATCTTTCCCAACCAGAAAGTAGGGTGCTTAGAGAGGCGTTTTTGTCTTTTAAGCCTGACTATTGTTTTAATCTTCATGATCAACGTACAATTTTTGGCGTAAGTGACACAGGTAAAGTAGCTACAGTATCTTTTTTAGCACCATCTTATAATGAAGAACGAGATATAAATGACTCTCGACTTAAGGCAATTAATCTTATTGCAGGTATTAATTCTGTATTGCAACAATATATACCTAATCAAGTAGGGAGATTCGACGATTCTTTTAATATAAATTGCATTGGTGATACGTTTCAGTCATTAGGAGTTCCAACTTTATTGTTTGAAGCGGGGCATTTTAGCAATGATTATAATAGAGAAAAAACCAGAAAATATATTTTCATGTCGTTACTTTCGAGTTTTACGATACTTTGCGAAAACGATATAGTTATCAATAGAATTAATAATTATTTGAACATTCCTCAAAATAAACCCGTTTTTTATGATTTTATATATAAAAATGTCAAAATAAATTATGATGGTATTGAAAAAATAACGAATTTTGCTGCACAATACAAAGAAGAATTAATTGAAAATAAAATTTATTTTAATGCTTATATTGTAGAAATTGGCGAGTTGAAAGGTTATTACGGTCATTTTGAGTATGATGCTAAAGGTGCAGTGTATAAAGATGATTTAGATAATTTTCCGAAATTAAATCAAAAAGCTGATTTTTATTTAGATAAAAGCTTGAAATTTGTTAACGGATTGATAAAAAAATAATATTTTTAGTCTTTTTGTTGTTTTTATGTATATTTTTATACTTTGTTATAGCGAGTAATAATATTAATTAAAGAAATATGAGTAAATTCCGTTTAGATGAAGTAGATCATCAAATTTTGGATATGTTGATCGATAATACAAGAGTTCCTTTTACAGATATTGCAAAAAAATTGTTGATTTCTGCAGGAACAGTTCATGTTAGGGTAAAAAAGATGGAAGACGCTGGAATTATAATGGGGTCTTCATTAGTACTTGATTATGATAAATTAGGCTATTCTTTCATTGCTTATGTAGGAGTTTTTCTTAATAATACATCACAGACCAAGTTTGTTTTACAACGTATCAATGAAATTCCATTTGTTACAGTAGCTTCTGTGACTACGGGAAAATTTAATATTTTTTGCAAAATTAGAGCAAAAGATACCAAGCATGCAAAAGATGTTATTTTTATGATTGACGATATTGATGGTGTTTACAGAACCGAAACTATGATTTCACTTGAAGAAAGTATCAATGATAAAAAACGCTTAATGCATACTATTTTTAAAAATATGTAATTAAACTTGAATGCTATATTTTAAATATAACCTCAAGTTAGTTCTTGGGGTTATTTTTTTATAACTATTTTCTATTAAACCAAACCAACTATAACAAAATTATGTATACACTACCTAAAATTGAACGTTTCAATCAAAATGTTCTTTCAAAATACAACATTTACAATAGTGTTTTTATCACTTTACCATTTGATTCTATTGATAATACAGGAGTTTTACTTCCTTTATTTACGGAAGTTTGTGAAACAGGTTTTAAAAAGCAAGAAACTCCTAAAGAGATAATTGAATTTTTCTCTCAAAAATATTTACATAGCTCAGTTGAAGCCGATAAAATTGACTTAATGTTTCGTTTTATCCAGTATATCGAGCGTCAAATTGTATTATTTGATGCAGTTGAAGATGCTGCTTTTCCTATTGTTAATAATATGGAAGGGAGAGGGTCTTTAAGAGATATTAAAGAAAAAGCAGATGCTAAGGGCAAGAAAGAAGAACTGATAGATTTCCTTGAAAATTTCAATGTAAGGACTGTTTTAACCGCTCATCCAACTCAGTTTTACCCAGGTTCAGTTTTAGGTATTATTAATGATTTAACGGAAGCTATTCGTGAGAATAAATTACTTAATATAAAACATTTATTAGCTCAATTGGGAAAAACTCCATTTATTAAAAATGAGAAACCAAATCCCTTTGATGAAGCGGTAAGTTTGATTTGGTATCTTGAGAATGTATTTTATAATACATCAGGAGATATGGTTCATTACCTTCAAAAAAATGTGTTTCAAGGTACTTCAATTCAGAATCCATTAATTAAACTTGGTTTTTGGCCAGGTGGTGATCGTGATGGTAATCCTTATGTAACTACGGATATTACATTGAAAGTAGCGGAACGTTTAAGAACCTCAATTTTGAAGTGCTATTACATTGAAATGAGAAACTTAAAAAGGAAGCTAACATTCTTTAACGTAGATGTTTTAGTTACTGAACTGGAACAAAAGCTTTACCGTTCTGTATTTTATTCTAAAGGGGAAATTTATATCACTTTGGATGAATTTAAAGCACAATTGAATAAGATTAAAGCTATTATTATTGAACAACATCAATCTTTGTATTTAGATGAATTAGATGCGCTTCTTATTAAAGTTAATTTGTTCGGTTTCCATTTTGCTACATTAGATATCCGTCAAAACAGTAAAATTCATGATGCTGTATTTAAAGATGTATTTGATTTCTATTTAAAATCGGATACTTTAGTTTTTCCTGAAAATTATTACGATTTAACAGAAATAGAAAAATTTGATGTTTTATCTAATGTAAAAGGAGATTTGAATCCGAATGATTTTGAAAACGAAATTACAAGATCAACTATTGAATCTATTCAAGCAATCAAAGTGATTCAAGAAAATAACGGAGAATTTGGAGCTAATCGTTACATTATTAGTAACAATGAAAGCGCACTTAATGTAATGGAGACATTCGCTTTGATTCGTTTAAGTAATTGGGAAACTCCTACAGTAGATGTTGTTCCTTTGTTTGAATCAGTAGATGATTTACTTGACGCGCATAATGTAATGGAAAAATTATACACTAATCCAATGTATGCTAAACATCTTGTTGATAGAGGAATGAAGCAAACTATTATGCTTGGTTTTTCTGATGGAACCAAAGATGGAGGGTACTTAATGGCCAATTGGAGTATTTATCAGGCCAAAGAAGCGCTAACTGCTATCTCAAGACAGTACGGTGTAGATGTTATATTTTTTGATGGACGTGGCGGGCCTCCAGCGCGTGGTGGAGGAAAAACACATAAGTTTTACGCTTCATTGGGTCCAAATATTGAAAACAAAGAAATCCAAATTACAGTGCAAGGACAAACAATTAGTTCAAATTTTGGGACTTTAGATTCATGTCGTCATAATTTAGAAAACTTATTAAGTGCTGGTGTTACGAATCAAGTATTTAGTAAAAACAAAAATATTTTATCTAGTTCAGAAAAAGAGGTAATGGACCATCTGGCCAACTTAGGATATCAAAAATACCTGAGTTTTAAAAATCACCCAAAATTCATTCCGTATTTAGAGCAAATGAGTACGTTGAAATATTATGCTAAAACAAATATTGGAAGCCGACCTTCAAAAAGAAGTAAGTCTGCTCAACTAGATTTTGCTGATTTAAGAGCAATTCCTTTTGTTGGTTCTTGGAGTCAGCTGAAACAAAATGTCCCTGGATTTTACGGAGTAGGTACAGCTTTAAAACATTATGAAGATACAGATCAATGGGAAAAGGTTCAAGATTTATATGACAATTCATTATTTTTCAAAACATTATTGGAAAATAGTATGATGTCCTTGGCTAAGTCTTTCTTTCCGTTAACGGCATATATGAAAAAGGACCCTCAGTTTGGTGAATTTTGGCAAATAATCTATGATGAGTTTTTAGAAACTAAACGATTATTACTAAAAATTGCAGGTCATACTGAGTTAATGGAAAACTATCCTGATGGTAAAGCATCTATTCAAATAAGAGAACGTATTGTATTGCCATTGTTAACAATACAACAATATGCTCTACTTAGAATAAATGAATTAAATAAAGAAAGTGTTGTTGATGAAAAGCTAATTAAAGTGTACGAAAAAATTGTAACACGTTCGCTTTTTGGAAATACTAACGCAAGTAGAAACTCCGCTTAATTAAAAAAAAATGAAAACAGATCAATTGCCTGTAAATGAATATTCGGAATTTAATGCAACTTATATTAAGGCGGCAGGAAATGTAGATATGATTGAAGAATTGGAAATTTGCCTTCATGATTTTATTCGTTTTGTACAAAATATCCCAATGGATAAATTTGATTACAGATATGCAGAAGGAAAGTGGACTATCAAAGATATTATTCAACATATTATTGATACAGAACGAATTTTTGCCTATCGTGCTTTACGAATTTCCAGAAATGATAAAACACCGTTGCCAGGTTTTGAAGAAAATTATTACGTTGATAATACAAATGCTAATGAAAGAAACCTTCAAGGGTTGTTGACAGAAATGGCTGTAGTAAGACAGGCTACGTTGTCTTTGTTTAAAAGTTTTTCAGAGGAACAATTGCTGAGAACTGGTACAGCTTCTAATACATCTATTTCGGTTCGTGCGATAGCTTTTATTATTATTGGTCATCAAAAACACCATCAAAAAGTTTATCAAGAAAGATATTTATAGCTTTTAAAAACAAGTAGACCAGATTTCAAGCTTTTTTTCAAAAGACATTGTATTAGCAGGACTAGTGAAAGGCATCACATAATAAGTGATGCCTTTTATTTGTCCAAATTTTTTAAGAAAGTATTTGTGACTTTCTTTACCGTTAAAGATTATTTTAGTAATTGTTGGGTAATTTTTAAATAGTGTAAAAAAATCATTTTCTTTTTGATTTTTTATGTTAGTATCTAAACTTCCATTTCTTTCACAATTTTCTAGAACATCCCACAATCCAATTTTGTTATTCTGTAATAATTTTATTTTTTCTTCGAAAACAACAGAAATCGGCAAACTATCCAAAAGTGTGCACATTATTTTCCAAAAATGATTTCTTGGATGAGCATAATATTCTTGTTTTTCAAGAGATGCAATTCCAGGCATGGTTCCTAGAATTAAAATTTTAGTTTCAGAATTGATAAAAGGGGAGAATGAAGTTATCATACAGGTTTTACTTATTACGATTCTCTTTTTCGATGATTGTTAAAGCGAGTCTTATTTTATCGTAAGCAATTTTTTCTTCAAAAAAATCAAAATATGGTTTTAAGGTAGCTGGGCTTTCTAGTTTTGTCTTGGCTTGTTTTACAAGAATTACTTCTTCTTTAGATACAAATTGAAATAAATCAATATTTGCACCATCTAAGTATAATTTAGCAACGTGCGACATAATAGTTCCTAATCCTAGATTTCTTTTTAAAGCTATTTCATCAGGCGGTAACCCGCTTTGAAACAAGGCAAGCGTTTCTTTATAGGTGTTAGATTCTTTCTTTGTTTTTATCTCTTTGTTTTTATGGAAGTCAATGATAGCTTTTATAAATACATCACCATATTTTTCTAATTTTACTTTACCTACACCATCAATTGCAATAAGTTCTTCATCGCTCATGGGTCTTAAAGTTTCCATTTGGCGTAAAGCCGCATCACTAAAAATCACATAAGCAGGAACACTTTCGTCTTTTGAAATTTCGTATCGCAATTTTTTTAATTTTTCAAAAAGAGAATTCGCACTGAACTTTGTTTTTGGTTCATTTACTGCAATTTTTTCTGTATTTGCCTTTACAACTGTAGTTAATTGTACTTTATCACCTTCAAATAAAACCTCACGTGCCAAAGAGGTTAATCTAATTTTGTTTTGTTGATGAAAAGCTATTTCACAATAGCCTTGATTGATTAACTGAATAATGTATTGATTCCAGTCATACCAGGAAATATCACTACCGACGGCATACGTTTTTAAATTCTGATACTCTTTTTCGAAAATATAAGCATTTTTTGAACCTCTTAAAAAGTCAACTATAACGGGAAGTGGCTCTGACTCTTTTAATCTCATAATGGCTGATAATGCTTTTTGAGCGATAATCGTTCCGTCAAAAAATTCGGGTGGGTTTTTACAAATATCACAATTTCCACAATTTTCAGTTACGAGTTCCCCAAAATAGGAAAGCAATATTTTTCTTCGACAACTTAAAGCATCTGCGTATTGCTTCATTCTTTCCAGTTTTGCGAGTTGCACTTCGGCGTTTAAGCCTTGAGATGCAAATTTCTGTAATTGGATTACATCGCCGTAACTTTCGAATAAAATGGTTTCCGAAGGTAGTCCATCTCGTCCTGCACGTCCAATTTCTTGGTAGTACCCTTCAATATTTTTAGGTAGATTATAATGAATGACCCAGCGGACATTTGACTTATCGATTCCCATACCAAAAGCAATAGTTGCGCAAACTACTTGGCAATCATCATTTATGAATTCATCTTGCGTTTTTGATCGAATTGTGTTTTCTAAACCAGCATGATAGGCTTTAGCATTTACACCAACTTTTTGAAGTTTTTCGGCTAATTCCTCGGTTGTTTTTCGGCTTAAGCAATAAATAATTCCTGATTCAGATGGCTTTTCGCTAATGAACTCAATAATTTGTTTGACTCTGTCTAGTGCTGGTCGAACTTCTAAACTCAAGTTTTTTCTATCGAAAGAGGATATGAATAACTTGGCATTATTTAGGTTTAATTGTGTGCTAATGTCTTTACGTGTAGCTTTATCTGCAGTCGCAGTTAAAGCTAAGATTGGAGTAGAAGGGAAGCGATTTTTTAAGTATCCTAAATTGGTATATGCTGGACGGAAATCATGTCCCCAAGAAGAAATACAGTGCGCTTCATCAATCGCAATTAAGCTAATGGTTATTTGACTAAATGCATTTTCTAAATACGATAAACTCTCAGGAGCTACATAAACAATTTTTACTTTGTTGTCTTTAAGATTCTGGATATGTAATTGTTGTTCTCCATCTGTTTGGCTACTATTGATGTAGCAAGCTTGAATTCCGTTAGTTTTTAAACTATCAACCTGATCTTTCATCAAGGCAATTAGCGGAGAAATAACTATTGTAATTCCTGTAAACAAAAGTGCGGGTAATTGAAAGCAAATAGATTTTCCGCCTCCAGTAGGCATAATTGCCAATGTGTCTTGACCGGAAATGATTGAATTAATAATTTTTTCCTGATTGGGTCTAAAATTTTCAAAACCAAAATTTTCTTTAAGTGTATCGTGTAGTATCTGTGATGTAATCATAATAATGAGTAAACAAGAATGTAATGAATTTAGTAATAATGGAATCTTACATTTGAATTAAATAGTATTCGATTAATAAAAAAAAGGAACTCAAATAAGAGTTCCTTTTTTTTTATAATGAATTAATCTTCATCATCTTCATCGTCGTCTTCATCAGAATAATCTTTTTTATCTGAATCTTCGTCGTCCTCATCGTCCTCAGTTTCAGGTTTATCGACAGCGTCGTCATCATCGTCATCATCATCGTCTAAATCAAGCCCTTTTATTGGGATGATTGGTTCGATTTCGTCATCGATTTCGTCATCTTCGTCATAATTTTCAATTCTATCAGCAAGTTTCATACTTACTTTAACTAAATAAATAGTGTCCTCAGTACGCACTTCTACTGCTTCAATTAATTCGTTTTTAGCATTTCTAAAACGAATTATATCGGAGTCATCATAACCATCAGGAAATCGTTCTACTAAAAGATTTAAGATTTCATTGGTCAATTTTGCGTAATCAACAATTACTCTTTTCATAATAATATTCTATAAGTCTAATAAATAAGCGAAAATTAAAGGCGCTACAATAGTAGCATCTGACTCAATAATGAACTTTGGAGTATTAATATCTAGTTTACCCCAAGTTATTTTTTCATTTGGTACAGCTCCTGAATAAGAACCGTAACTTGTTGTTGAATCTGAAATTTGGCAGAAATAACTCCAAAAAGGAATGTCATGCATTTCCATATCTTGATACAACATTGGTACTACGCAAATTGGAAAATCTCCTGCAATTCCACCACCAATTTGGAAAAAACCGATTCCTTTGGCACTGTTTTTTGGGTACCAGTCTGATAGATAGACCATATACTCAATTCCTGATTTCATTGTAGAAGCTTTTAAGTCTCCTTTTATTACGTAAGATGCAAAAATGTTCCCCATAGTACTGTCTTCCCAACCTGGCACAATAATAGGTAAATTTTTCTCAGCGGCAGCATACATCCAGCTGTCTTTTAAGTCAATTTCATAGTATTCTTCTAATACTCCTGAAAGTAACATTTTGTACATAAATTCGTGTGGGAAATATCTTTCTCCTTTGTCATCAGCATCTTTCCATATTTTATAAATATGTTTTTGTAAACGACGGAAAGCTTCATGTTCAGGGATACAAGTGTCAGTAACTCTATTTAATCCTCTTTCTAATAAGTCCCATTCGTCTTGTGGTGTCAAATCACGGTAATTAGGTACTCTTTCATAATGTGAATGAGCTACTAAATTCATAACATCTTCCTCTAGGTTTGCTCCTGTACAAGAAATGATTTGTACTTTATCTTGTCGAATAATTTCAGCGAAGATTTTTCCAATTTCGGCTGTACTCATTGCACCCGCCATACTCACCATCATTTTGGCACCATTTGCTAATTGTTGTTCGTATGCCTTAGCAGCATCTACTAAAGATGCAGAATTGAAATGCAAATAATGTTTTTCTATAAACTGACTTATAGGTCCTTTACTCATTGTGTTGGTTTTAAATATTTAAAAATCAGATACTTGAAAAAAATGTAGTTATCCAAATATAAGAAATTTTTAAATTGACTAATTGTATTTAATATTTATTTTTTATCGTAACCTAAAATTTTTAAAACATCATCTGAAGTTTGTTGTTCTGAAAAAACTTCTGTTGCCAAAATTCCATTTTCATCCCTATCAATTAAAATATGTTTGGGTTGAGGGATAAGACAGTGATGTAAACCTCCGTACCCACCAATGGTTTCTTGATAAGCTCCAGTATTAAAGAAACCAATATATAATGGTTTTTCTTTATTGTATTTTGGTAAATAAATGGCATTCATGTTTTGTTCTGAATTGTAATAATCATCACTATCACATGTCAATCCACCTAGTAAAACTCTTTCATAAGTTTCATTCCAACGGTTAACCGCTAACATAATGAAACGTTTGTTAATTGCCCAAGTATCTGGAAGCGTAGTTATGAATGAAGAATCGATCATATTCCATTTTTCTCTATCATTTTGTTGTTTTTGATACAAAATTTGATAAATGGCACCACCACTTTCACCTACTGTAAACGAACCAAATTCAGTAAAAATATTTGGAACATCAACCTCGGCTTCATCACAAGCAATTTTAATTTGATTGATAATTTCATCAATCATATATTGATAATCGTATTCAAATGCCAATGAGTTTTTTATTGGAAAACCACCACCAATATTTAATCCGTCCAATGTTGGACATTCTTTCTTTAGGGCAATATAAACTTTTATACATTTTACTAATTCATTCCAATAATAGGCATTATCATTAATCCCTGTATTGATAAAAAAGTGCAACATTTTCAGTTCTAACTTATCGTTTTCTTGAATTTGTTTTTTATAAAAGTTCACAATATTTTTATAACCAATTCCTAGTCTGGAAGTATAAAACTCAAATTTTGGTTCTTCCTCTGCAGCAATACGAATTCCAATCTTAAATTTACCTTTAATTTCCGCTTGAAGCAAATCTAATTCTTCAAAATTGTCAATAATAGGAATCGTATTTTTATGTCCGTTATTGATTAAACGAGCAATGTTTTCAATATATTGATCTCTCTTAAAACCATTACAAATAACATAGGTGCTTTTATTTATTTTACCATTTGTCATTAAATTTTCAACAATATTAATGTCAAAAGCGGAAGAGGTTTCAATATGAATATTGTTTTTAAAAGCTTCATTCATGATGAACTCAAAGTGAGAGCTTTTAGTACAATAGCAATAATAATATTTAGCCTCATATTTATTCTTTTCCATCGATTTACGAAACCAGCTTTTGGCTTTGTTGATGTTATTTGAAATTTGAGGTAAGTAGGTGAATTTTAATGGTGTTCCATATTGTTCCACCAATTTCATTAAATCGATATTATGAAACTGAAGATTATCTTTGTTTAAAGTAAATTCTTCTTGCGGGAAATAATAGGTTTGATTAATTAAGTCTGTATACTTTGTATTCATTTGTTTTTGAGTAAATTATGAGATTAAATTGAAACGAAATTAATCTATAATTCAAACTCTTATATTGGCATAAATGATTTGTAATTTTTCGTGATCAACTTTTAAATACTGAAATAGATCAAAACTAAAGTTTCCTTTAATAGAATTGAAACGCTTCAACATTCTTAAAAAAGAAATATTGTTTCCACTCCAATTTTTACTAAAATTTATTCTGTTTTGATTTGTTTTCATTGGGGCAAATGTAAAAAATAATTTATACGTAATGCAATCCTTTTTGGTAAAAAATAATTATGATTTATAATCATTAAATGCACTAAGAATTAATTCATTTTCAACAGATTGATTGATTTTGATTTTTCCAATTCCTTCTATTAAAGCAAACTGAATAGTTCCATACTCATTTTTTTTGTCATGAATGAGCAATTCTAGTATAGGTTCAATGTCATTTTCATGAAATTCAATGTCATCAAAGATCGCTTTAATGGCTGTTTTTATTTGGTTGTATTCTTCTAAGGTAACTAATTTTTTTACAAATGAGATATAACTTTCTAAAATCATCCCTACAGCAATTGCTTCTCCATGTAATAAAGTAGTTTTTTGTTCATTTTCCAAAAAATAACTTTCGATGGCATGCCCTAAAGTATGTCCAAAGTTTAGTGATTTTCTAAGGTTTTTCTCCGTTGGGTCTAATGTTACAATTTCATTTTTAATTTCAACAGAACGGTAAATTAATTCGTCTAAATCAGCATAATTAATAGCTTTTAAATCTAGGAATTGTTCCCAATATTTTTTGTCATAAATCAAACCGTGTTTTAACATTTCTGCGAGACCAGAACGCATTTCGTTTTGTGGAACCGTTTCTAGATAGGCTGTGTCAATAAGTACCATTATAGGTAAATTGAAAACCCCTATTTGGTTTTTAATATTTCCAAGATCAATACCGTTTTTACCTCCTACAGAGGCATCTACCATTGAAAGTAGCGTTGTAGGAACATTAATGAAATCAACACCTCTTTTAAAAGTAGAAGCGACAAACCCACCTAAGTCGGTAACAACACCACCACCAACGTTAATAACAAGACTTTTTCTATCTCCTCCTAGTTCAGTCAATACATTCCAAATTTGAACACAAGTGTCGATATTTTTATTGATCTCTCCATTTTCAAATTCAATTATTTCAATCGTTAAATCGGTTTCTAAATAAGGTAAGAATTTAGGCAAACAAAATTCATTAGTATTACTGTCAACTATAATGAATATGGTTGAATATTTACTTTGTTTTAAATGTAAGTTTAAAGCTTCGTACCCTTTTTCATTGAAATGAATGGGCTGATTGCTTGCTTCTATGGTTTTTAACGAATTCGGCATATTAATTAATTTAGTTACAATACTGGACTACTAATGCTGCAGCTCCAGGATAATTTTTGTTCTCTGCCAATTTTAAATTTTGACAGCCTTTTTCTCTATTTTTTGTGTTCAAATAAGACGCTCCAAGTAAAAACTCAGTTTTCCCATCAGTTAGAGTTGGCGAATTTAAGGTTTTTTCTAAATAAATTATGGCAGTTTTAAACTGATTTAACTTAAAATAACAAATTCCTATATTCTGTGTAATTATTATATTTTTCGGATCATCTAGTAATGCTTTTTTATAATATACTATAGCTTTGTCATATTTAGATTCGGTCCCATATTGATTGGCAATAGTGATGTTATTAGGTTTAACGGCTTCATTTTTAACTGGTTTTGATGATATAGTATTAGTCCTTAATCCATCATTTTGAAATGATTTTTTTCGGTTCAATAACGTTGTGTCGTTAGGAAATACCAATAATCCTGAATCAATAAATTGGATTAATGCTTTGTTTGAATATTGTGATTGTGCCAATGCACTAGAGGTATTAATCCAAATATTTGGTTTTTGAATGTACTTTGTAAATTGATTGTGGATTTGCAAAATTGCAGCTGTATCTTTTTTAATTGTTTCTACCACTATTGCTGTTAAATAATAGTCTTCACTTCGAGGTCTAATTTCAAATGCTTTTTTTGCATAAATATAAGCGCTATCTGTATTACCTAATTCTTTATAGATTCTATATTTATACCATTCCGTACGTCCTGTATGAGGATTAATTCTTTGTGAATTATTGAAATATTTTAAAGCTTCTTCATACTTTTTTTCCTTTAAAGAATAAATTCCAGCTAATTCAATATAAGGTTCTGAAGTTGTTGCTACGTTTGGAAACAAAGGGATTCTGTTGGCTATTTCACTTGCTGTAAATTGATATTTTGTTTCCTCTTGACTCAAATCAATTCGAGTTTCGTTTTCTAATCGATAGGCTTTAAAAGAGCTATAAGAAAAGTATAATGTACTAGTGCTTAGTAATATTAGAGTAATAGTAACTATTTTCTTAAAGTGAAATTCTTTAATTGTAGCTATTGGATTTGCATTTAAGATTGTCAATGCTAGAAAAAAGCAAAAATTAATTTGCATAGTAGGCCTGTACAAAGGAAAATTAAATAAGGCGTCGATTCCATAACTGACCATTAATAACAAAGCAAGGGAAGCTATAATTTGTGCTTCTTTTTCCTTTTCATTAAAAATATTTTTTAGGTTTAATAACAGTCCAAAAATGAAAATAAATAAGTAGACAATTGAATTCAAAATTCCGGTTTCGGCAGCAATTTCAAGAAAATCATTGTGTGGATGAGCGGAAATTTGCAAATCATTTGTCTGAGTTTTTTCGTAAGCAATTGATTCAATTTTCCAATTTCCGAGTCCTATTCCTAAAACAGGATTTTTTTTGATGATTTCAAAAGCATTTCCCCAATAGGTTAACCTTGCATTTTTTGAAGCATCTTTTTCTTTTGAAGAACTAATTTGCAAAACACGATTTGTAACCGACTTATATCTGTCATTGTTATTGCTTTTTTCGAAAATAATATTCGCAACAAAAAAGGCAATAAGAAGAGGAAGAATAATACTTATGTAATTTATATAATTTTGCTTTTTTTGATTATTAATTTTTAGAAAAACTATAATAAAAAGAATAATTTCAACAAACAAACTAATATAAGAAGCTCTCGAAGCGGTTAAGAAAATTAGTATTGTTGCCAAAAACAAACTCAAAACCAAAAGCCATTTTTTCCATTTTGTGAAGTGCGTAATCGCTAATAGTATAAATGGGATTTTGCCTGCTAGACTTGCGGCAAAAATATTGATATTACCTGTATTTCCTTTCAACATGGATAAACCATTTGTAATATCAGTTGATTTGGATGTTCCTATAAAATCACTTAATGCTAAATATGCTTGTGCAAAAACACTAATTGCAACTAATAAAGCAATTTTGTAAATTAAATCAAAATTATTGTAAAGTAACACAGAGAGGTTTATAAATAAACTAAAAACGGTAATAATTTGCATAAAGTTGACAACCGCTAATGAAAAATTATTAGCAGAAACTAATGAAATACTACATAATACTAAGAAGCCGATATAAGTCTTAAAAAGGATACTTTTTTTAAATACTGCTGCTAATCCGTTTGAAATTAAATCTTGATTTTTATAAAAAAATAAGCTTGTAATTATATTGATGACAGAAAGATATAAAAATTGAGGGGCTATAATTTCGACACTTCCAAATTGTGGAAAAAAGTCAATAATTAAAAAACTTACAATAAATAGGAGTAAGATGGTTTCGTAATAAACTTTATTGTCTGTATTAAATTCAATGTTTTCCCGATTTTCAGAACTAGGTTTGATTGGCTTAGTCATTTACTGTTTTTTATATAAGTTTACGTTTTTCAAATTTATTGAATATTTTTTCTTGAAGTACTTATTTAGGAAAATTATCATAAAAAACAATTATGATTAATTTAATGAGAAATTGACAAAGAAAAATCAAACTATATCTATATTTGTGCAAAAATATCAGCATATGGAAAAAATATTCAATAATACACAAGTTGCCTTTTCATTAAAAAGCGATACCGAACTGGATAGAGCTTATTTTCTTTTCAAAATGATTGCAAATCAGCCTTTAGTACGCATAGGAACTGCAGTTACTAATTTTGCTTTAAAAGCAAATCTTCCTGTTGAAGGATTAATAAGAGCTACTGTTTTTGACCATTTTTGTGGTGGTGTAAATGAGGAAGACTGCCTTTCTGTTGTAGATAAAATGTATACAAAAGGAGTTTCTTCAGTATTGGATTATTCTGTTGAAGGAAAAGAGGAAGAGGATCAGTTTGATGCCGCTTTAAAAATGACCTTGAAAACAATTGATTTTGCTAAAGAACGTCAAGCTATTCCATTTGCAGTTTTTAAACCTACGGGTCTTGGTCGTTTTGAATTGTATGAAAAAATAGGGGAGAAGCTACCACTGACTCCTGATGAACAAGAGGAGTGGGATAGAGTAGTAGCTCGTTTTGATTTGGTTTGTAGTGAAGGACATAAAAAAGATGTTGCCTTATTAATTGATGCAGAGGAAAGTTGGATGCAAGATGCTGCTGATGCATTAGTGACTGAAATGATGCGTAAATACAATAAAGAAAAGGCTATTGTTTTCAATACATTGCAAATGTACCGTTGGGATCGATTGGATTATTTGATGAAATTAAAAGAGCAGGCGGATAAAGAAGGTTTTTTTATTGGAATGAAATTAGTTCGTGGTGCTTACATGGAAAAAGAAAATGTTCGTGCTGAAGAAAAAGAATATCCATCACCAATATGCGCCACAAAAGAAGCTTCGGATGTCAATTATGATGCTGCAGTACACTATATGATTAATCATTTAGATACCATGTCAATTTTTGCTGGAACTCATAATGAATCGAGTACGTATACGTTGATGGAACTAATGAACGAGAAAGGAATTAAGACAAATGACAATAGAGTTTGGTTTGGTCAACTTTATGGGATGAGTGATAATATCAGTTATAATCTCGCAGACCATGGTTATAATGTTGCCAAATATTTGCCTTTTGGACCTGTGAAAGATGTTATGCCGTATTTAATTCGTCGTGCTGAAGAGAATACTTCTGTGGCTGGACAAACGAGCCGCGAATTAGAGATGATAAAAGCGGAACGTAAAAGAAGAAAAGGAAAATAAATTATATTTCACTGTAGCTTTTTCATTTTAAAAACACACACCCAATTTTATAAAAAAAACCATTTGTTTTAGCAAATGGTTTTTTTTATCATCAATCTTAACTAAGAATTACTAAACTGTAAGTTACTTAAGTTTTTATATTTACCGTTTTCTAGAGAAATTAGTTCTAGGTGCGTTCCTTGTTCTGAGATGATTCCGTTATCAAGTACCAGAATTTGATTGGCACTACGAATAGTAGAAAGTCGGTGCGCAATAATGATGCTTGTTCTACCTTCCATTAATATTTCTAAAGCTTCTTGAACAAGCTTTTCACTTTCGCTGTCTAATGAAGAAGTGGCTTCATCAAGAATCAATATACTTGGATTTTTAAGTAAAGCTCTAGCAATAGCAATACGCTGTCTTTGACCACCGGAAAGTTTGATTCCTCTTTCTCCTACTAATGTTTCAAATTTCTCTGGGAAACCTTCGATAAAATTAAAAGCATTCGCTTGTTTAGCAGCTAATAGAATTTCATCTTCACTTGCATCAGGTTTTCCGTAGGCTATATTTTCTCTAATGGTTCCTCCAAATAATATGACATCTTGAGGAACAATACTCATATTTCCACGAAGATTTTCTAAATCGTAATCGTATATATTTTTACCGTCAATTATAATTTCGCCACTATCAATATCGTAAAAACGTAATAATAAGGAAGCAATAGTTGATTTACCTGTTCCACTAGGGCCAACAATAGCGATCTTTTGTCCAAATTCAGCAGTGAAATTAACATTTTTTAAAACATTTATTTCTTTTCTTGATGGATAACTGAAAGCCACATTTTTGAAGGTGACATTTCCTTTAATTTTGTTTTTTACAGCATTTTGTACGGAATTAATTTTTTCAGGAGTTTCCTCCAATAATTCAAACACACGCTCCGTGGCACCAATTGCTTTTTGTATTTGTGCATACAATTCAGCAATACCTCCAAAAGAAGCTCCTACAAAAGTAGAATAGAGGACAAATGAAATTAACTGTCCCACACTCATCTCGCCACTAATACTCAACCGAACACCAAACCATACTACGGCTACAATAGCACCAAACAAACAGAAAATTATAAATGAAGCAAAATACCCTCTATATTTTCCGCCTTTAATGGCTAATTTTACTACTTCTTTTATTTTTCCGTCATAACGGGCAATTTCATACCATTCATTGGCAAAAGCCTTAACAATACTAATACCTTGCATGGTTTCTTCAACAATCACCTGACTTTCGGCTACTTGATCTTGTACGTTTTTAGAAAATTTTCGAATAAACCGACCAAAAATTACTGCAGCAACAGCAACTAATGGTACTACTGATAACATCAATAAGGTTAGTTTAAAACTTTCAGTCGCCAATAGAGCAACACCACCTATTATTAAAATGAATTGCCTTAAAAACTCTGCAATAGTTGAAGTTAGCGTATCTTGAATTTGTGTGATATCTGAGCTAATTCTACTATTCAATTCCCCAACACGTTTTTGAGAAAAGAATGACATAGGTAACTTTACCAAATTACTGTATAAGGACAAACGAAGGTTAGCCAATGTATGTTCAGTGAAATTGATAAACAATGACAATCTAAAAAATGAAAATATAGATTGCATAAAAAGAATACCTATTAAAAATAGTGCAATGGTATTAGCTTGAGCGTTGTCTTTATTTTTCACACAATCAATTAACAATCCCATTAATTTTGGGAAAGCTAAGGCAGTTGCTCCAGTAAGAAGTAAAAAGACTAATCCAACATAAAATTTCCAACGATGGTTACCAGCATATCGAAATATAAGGGTTGCTTTATTGAGAGAACTTGCTGTAATTTTTGATTTGGGTAAATCATTTTCTTTGAACCTTGCCATTATATATTGTTTATGACACAAATGTAATACTATAGCGTTTCATTACAAAAAAATTGTAGCCTTAGAAAATAGTATTAATATGTTGTAATAGAGTACTAAAGGATTTATTGCTTATTTTTTATTCATTTATTTTTAAATTTTGCTTGCAAATACAAATTCTAGATGTATATTTGCACACGCAATAACGAATAAGAAATCATTCTAATTGTAAAAATAGGGCGATTAGCTCAGCTGGTTCAGAGCACCTCGTTTACACCGAGGGGGTCGGGGGTTCGAACCCCTCATCGCCCACAAAACTTCTCAAGAAATTGAGAAGTTTTTTTTTTTGCTTTAACGTTTGTCGAAAAATTATAATCAATCTGTAATAAGACAAATAACAAAAGTAGTTTTTTCTTCCTCATTTTTATAAGCTAGATAGCCACCATGAGATTCGATAATATTTTTGGATAAGGTTAATCCAATTCCAGCGCCTTCTTTTCTTGTAGTGAAAAAAGGGAGGAAAATTTTATTTTCTATTTCGGGTTCAATGCCTTTTCCATTGTCTGATATTGTTATGAATGTCCTGTTTTCTTTGGCTTCAGCCGAAATAAATATCCGTTTTTGTGCTATTTCTTTTAAGGCATAAATACAATTGGTCAATAGATTGATAAATACTTGTTCCATTTGTTTTGAATCTGCTTCTAACCAATGATTAATAGTAATAGTATTTACAACTTCAATTCCTTCTTTTATGAATAAAGGAGTCATAATTTCAAAACTATTTGCAATGAGTTGTTGCAGTCTTATCTGTTCCTTTTTAGGTGATGGCAACATGGCAAGTTTACGGTAACTTTCTACAAATTGTTGCAAATGGTCACTACGGCGTAACATCGTTGCTACACTGGTTTTCATGTCTTCAAGATCATCCGAAGAAATGCTTTCTTGTTGTACTAACTCGTGTAAATTTTGCGAAAGCGAGCGAATAGGCGTAATGGAGTTTAATAGTTCATGTGAAATGACTTTCATTAAGTTCCCCCAAGCTTCTTTTTCTTTTTTCTCCACTACATTCTGGATAGAATCCAGTAAAATGATGAAATAATCTTGGTGGTAAATTTCACTTCTAGAGGTTTGCAGAACAAAAGTTTGTGTGTCTTGCTGGTTTACCCGTATTTCTAGTGAAGTCTTGATTTCTTGAAAATGGTGCTCTTCAATAATTTCGCATAAAGAAGCTAATTGATTCTTGAGGTATTTCCATTTTGAGACTTTGGGTACACTAAAATGTTTAGAAAAATAGTCATTCATCAAAAAGATATCCCATTCATTTTCTTGCTTTTGCAGTATTATAATTCCTGTTTCAACCGTATTTAAAATGGAGCGGTAAACCATATCTTTCGATATTTGTTCCTTTTTATCTGATTTTAACTTTTCATACAACTCAAATAATTTGATATAATTGTTATGTGATTTATGTTTTGAAAAATCAGCTGTAAAATCATTTTGAAGAATAGAAGTAATGGTTCTGTCATAAAGTGAAAAAGCATTTTTAATGTAAAAATACATTTCAACAAGTAGTAACAGTATTAAAACAACCGTAAATAAAGACGTAAATAGTAAATCATTATGCAGTAGCCAAATCAAAAAGACTGAACAGGCTAGGATGATTAATAAACGCAAAAATAAGAGTTGATATGTTTTTGAAGATTGGAACATATTAATGAGTACTGATGTTATATTTTTCTAAACGACGGTATAAAGCAGCTCTTGATAATCCTAATTCCTCAGCGGCTTTAGAAATATTATTATCATTTTTCAACAACACTTTTTCAACAGTTGCTTTTTCTATTGAAGAGAGTTGGACGTCTTCAGGACTATTTTCGTACTGAGTAATTTCGTCTAAATCAAGATCAGAAACAGTTATTGTATTGTTTTCACAAAGAATAACGGCACGCTCAATTCGGTTTTCCATTTCACGAATGTTACCGTTCCAGGCGTGTTTCTGAATTTGTTCTATTACTTTAGAATCAAAAATAATTTCGTCACGTTGGTATTTTTCAATCATTTTCTGTAAAAGATAATTGGCTAGCGGAATTTTATCTTCATCACGTTCTCGCAAAGGTGGAAGTATGATTTCCATAGTATTGATGCGATAGTATAAATCTTCTCTAAAGTTTTTATCAGCGACTTCTTGTTTTAGATTTAAATTGGTAGCCGTAATAATGCGCACATTCAACAGTCTTGCTTTTGATTCGCCTAAACGGGTTACGGTTTTAGTTTGAATAACTTGTAAAAGTTTCGACTGTAAATGCAAAGGTACATTCCCGATTTCATCTAAAAAGATAGTTCCGTTTTGAGCCATTTCAAAACGTCCAGCAGTATCCACTTTCGCATCTGTAAAAGCGCCTTTTGCATAACCAAAAAGTTCACTTTCGAAAATATTTGAATTTAAAGAACCCAAATCAACGTGAATGAACGGATTGATTTTTCGTTCTGATTGACTAAAGATATGATGTGATAACACAAATTTTCCTGTTCCATTTTCTCCTAAAATCAGAACGTTAGCATCTGTTTTAGCGACTTTATCAGCTACAGCATACGCTTTTTTGATAGCTTCAGAATTTCCAATGAAATAATCGGTATCCATTTCAATTGGAGTAGGTTTCTTTTTCTCTTTTCGGGATTTATCAACGGCTTGTTTTACTACTTCAAGTAGTTTTTGGTTTTCCCAAGGTTTCAAAATATAATCAAACGCCCCGGCTTTTAAGCCTTCAACAGCTGTTTCTACCTTACCAAAAGCAGTCATTAAAATCACAACTGTTTTTGGCGAAAGCGTTTTTATTTCTTTCAATAAATACAATCCTTCTTTACCATCTTCAAAACCAATTCGGTAATTCATGTCCAATAAAACAACGTCTATCGTATTTTTGGCTAATAATTCGACTACGTTTTTGGGATTACTGAGGGTATAAATGTCTTCAAAATGCTTTTTAAGTAGCATTTTTGAAGCAAAAAGGATGTCTTCTTGATCATCTATTACTAGAATTGCGGCGTTGGTTTTCTTCATTAGTGTTCGGTTTCGGACAAAAAGTGTTCGGATATGAACACTTCAAAAAATCAATTTAAAATAAAAACTTCAAAATAAGTGAGTTACAAAGTTTAACTTTTTGGCACGAAAATCTCTTTACGTTCAGCAAATTAGCAACAATGGACACCATTATTAAAAGTAAAAGTAACAAAAAAAAACAGCTATTAATCGCATTACCTATTATCTTAGTTTTAGGATATGTGGTCTTTACTTCCGTAACTAAGAAAAGAAGTTTGAATGTGAAGAAAAGCGAAATTAGCATAAAAACAGTCGAAAATGATTTTTTTGAAGATTTCATGTCTTTTCAAGCTAAGGCCGTTCCTATCAATTCGATGCTGATTAATATTATAGAAGGTGGAGCCGTTCAGGAAATATTTGTTGAAAACGGTGATTTTGTGACTAAAGGGCAATCATTAGCACGTTTGTACAATCCCAACTCAGAGTTGGCTTATATGCAGCAAGAAACAGCAATTATAGAGCAAATTAATAATTTGAATAAAGCAAAACTCGATTTACGTAATCAAGAACTAAATTTAGGAAAGGATTTGTTATCAATTGAACACGATTTTCAAGATGCTAAAAATTTGTATGATGTAAATAAGAATCTTTTTGACCAAGAAATTCTTGCTAAGAGTGAATGGGAGAAAACGAAGGAAAATTTTCGTTTTCAAAAAGAACGAATGAACATTATAAAACAAAGTGTTAGTAAGGAAAGACAAGCCAATCAGGTTCAAATAGGACAACTCAATCAATCTATAGATTTCATGAATAAGAGTTTGGATATTTTAAGAACCAATAAAAAGAATTTCCTTGTTACAGCACCTATTTCCGGAAGACTTTCTTCTTTTGAACCGATTTTAGGAAAAACCTATGCACAAAATACAAGTATTGGTTTTATTGATGATCAAAAAGGATATAAACTGGTTGCTGATGTCGACGAATTTTATTTAGATCGCATTTCAGAAGGACAAAAAGGAACGGTAAGTTTTGATAATAAAGAGGTTGAGGTTAAAATAACAAAAGTGATTCCTGAGGTAAAAGGAGGAAGGTTTCAATTAGAATTAGACTTTGTATCTTCGGAAAAATTAGATTTAAAACAAGGGTTAAGTTTTGGAGTGAAATTAAATTTATCTGAAAAAACGAAAAGTTTAGTGCTTTCTAAAGGTAGCTTTAACGAAGATACTAGTGGAAAATGGATTTTTGTGGTCAAAGGAAATCAAGCGGAAAAGAGAACCATCAAATTAGGTCGAGAAAATCCGTTGTATTATGAAGTTTTAGACGGATTAAAAGCTGGTGAAAAAGTAATTACATCATCGTATAAAGATTATAAACAAGTAGAAGTTTTGAATTTAGAATAGAGTAGGCGACAAATAGACAAGAATAAAAATAAAAACAAACATCAATCAAAAAACGAATAATATTATGATTCAAATTAAAAACCTTTCAAAAGTATTTAGAACCGAAGAAGTAGAAACGATGGCATTGAGCGAAGTTTCATTAACCATTAATCAAGGTGATTTTGTGTCTATTATGGGGCCGTCAGGAAGCGGAAAATCAACATTGTTGAATATTGTAGGATTGCTTGATAGTGGTTCAGGAGGAAGTTATCAATTGTTGAACCAAGAGATGATTGGTCTCAAAGAGAAAGAAAAATCGAAAGCCAGAAAAGAAAATATTGGTTTTATATTCCAGAATTTCAACTTGATTGACGAATTATCAGTGTATGATAATATCGAATTGCCATTAATTTATAATAAAGTTCCTTCGTCTGACAGAAAACAAAAAGTAGAAGCAATTGCCAATAAATTAGGGATTTCGCATCGTTTGAAACATTTTCCGCAACAACTTTCAGGAGGTCAGCAACAACGTGTAGCAGTTGCCAGAGCTTTGATAAATGATCCAAAAATTATTCTTGCCGATGAACCTACAGGAAACTTAGATAGTAAAAACGGAAATGAAGTAATGGAATTGTTAACCGATTTACACGCAAACGGTGCTACAATTTTGATGGTTACTCACTCCGATTATGATGCTTCTTTTTCACAAAGAACGATTTTAATGAAAGATGGTGTTGTCTCTTCTGAAAAGCACAATCAAAGGAATGTAGATGTTTTTAAAGTATAATCATGATAACTATCCTAATTTCAATCATCACTTTTGTTTGTGAGTTGCTTTGCAAAATACTATTGTAAGTAGCTTAAAAACATATCATCAAATCAAAATCAATATAATCAAAATCACATGATAATCAACTGGATAAAAATATTTATTTATCATTTAAAGCAAAACAAACTGTTTTCTTTTCTCAACGTTTTAGGATTGAGTATTGGTATTGCAGGAGTGATTTTCGCTACTTTATACTGGAATGACGAGCAAAGTTATGATGCATGGAATCCTGACAAAGACAACGTTTTTTTGGTAGCTAATCAAATGAGCGAAAATTCATTTTGGGCATCGAGTTCAGCACCAATAGGAGCTGCAATAAAAGAGAAAAGTTCAGAAGTAGCATCGTATTGTTATTTAAGTGGAAATTATGAAAGCGATATAATTCGGTTTAAAAATAAAAAAGTGCAATCGAGTAAAATCGTATCAGCACAAAAGAATTTTTTTGAATTTTTTCCTTTTGAATTTGTAGAAGGAAGTCAAGAATCAGCATTGCCAGATGAAAATAGTATCAGTCTCTCAGAAGATTTAGCTTTGCAGATTTTTGGAAAGGAAACTGCTCTAGGAAAAGAAGTTCTCTTTCAGAATAAGAAATTGATAGTAAGAAGCGTTTATAAAATGGATAAAAAATCTTCTTATAATCCTTCCTGTGTAGTCAATTTCATTGATTTAAGAATTAGAAAAACAATTGACCAATGGGGGAATTTTCAGTTTGTATTATTTCTTAAAGTTAAAAATCCGGATAAAGTTTCACTTATAGAAAATGATTTAAAGAAACTTTATTATGATAACATGACGGTTCGTTATGCAAAAGAAAATGGAATTACTCCAGCGCAATACATTGAAAAATATGGAACTACCAAACCCTTTTTAGAGCCTTTATCTACTGTTCGACTACATACTAAAACGGGTGGATTAATTGAGGAAAATGGCAATTTTCAGTTTTTGATGATTATGGTTGGATTATCAGTTTTAATACTTCTTCTTTCAATTGTAAATTATATCAATTCTGCAACAGCAAATGCAATAAAACGTGCTAAAGAAGTTGGTGTAAGAAAAGTTATGGGCTCTTCAAAAAGTAATATAATCCAGCAATTTGTTTTTGAAACAGGAATACTATCGTTGTTTTCAATTTTATTTGCTCTTGTAATTGTTGAGCTGTCGTTACCTTATTATAATGATTTTTTAAATAAAACTATCATTGTACAAGGCAGTCAATTTTATGTACAACTTATTATAATATTTAGTATTACAGTTTGTTTGGCAGGAGTTTTTCCAGCAATATATGTTTCTAATTTTGAAACTTTAAAGGTGTTGAAAGGCAATTTTGGAAGAAGTAAAAGTGGCGTATGGTTACGAAACGGAATGTTGATTTTTCAATTTTCAATTGCAACCTTTTTCATCATCGGTTCCTATATTGTTTATCAGCAAATAGATTATATGAATAGAAAAGATTTAGGTTTTAAAGCCAATCAAATTTTAAGTATATCGTATCGTAATGTTTATGGTGAGGAGATAACAGATGATTTTAGATTTGACCGTTACTCAACAATCAAAAATGAATTATTACGCATTCCGGGGGTAAAACAAGTTGCATCAGCTGGCTTTGCTTTTGGAGGATCTGCAAAATCAACAATATCGTATCAATATAAAGATTTAAGTGTGGATGGAGACAATATTCCGATTGATTTTGGAATGTTAGAAATGATGCAAATAAAAATTGTAAAGGGGAGGTACTTGAGTCCAAAATTTGCTCAGGATACTATTAATACGATGTTAATAAATGAAACTGCCACTAGACTATTAAAAGAGAAAAACCCAATTGGAAAAAAGGTGAATTGGAATGGTAAAGAGATAACTATCGTTGGAGTTGTAAAGGATTTTAACATAGGTAATCCTAGCGAAGCGATTCCTCCAGTGTCATTGTTTCATTTTAAAACAAATTCATGGACAACGTTTGCCTTAAATAATATTTATGTTGATGCAGATTCAAAAACGATGGATAAAACGCTTGCGGATATTGAGAAGTTTTGGTTGAAGAAAGTCGATCCAGATTATCCATTTTCGTATGATTTTGTAGATAAAGAATATAAAAGGTCTTACAGCAGTTTTGTAAAACAAAAAAATATGTTCTCATTATTAAATGTTGTGGTTATCCTCATTGCACTTTTTGGATTGTTCTGTCTAGCTTCATTTTCAATAGAAAGACGTATGAAAGCAATCGCTATCCGAAAAACGCTTGGAGCCGAAACTACTATTTTGCTAAAAGAATTATCCAAACAATATATTGTTTTTTGCATAGCTGGATTCTTAATTACACTTTTTCCAACTTATTATTTGCTTAATAAATGGTTAGAAAATTTCGCATACAGAATTGAAATTTCTATTTATCCTTTTATTATTGGCTTTATTGCCTTATTGTCATTGACCCTACTTGTGGTTCTTTCTAGAGCCTATCAGGCGACAAGAGTAGATGTCTTGAAATATTTAAAATACGAATAATCATGCTAAAGAGTTGGATAAATATATTTTTAAATCAAACTAAAAACAACAAGCTTTTTACAGCTTTGAATATTTTAGGTTTGAGTATTGGAATTGCAGGATTAATTTTTGCAACCCTATACTGGAATGACGAGCATAGTTATAATCAATGGAATCCTGAAAAGGACAATGTTCATATGGTTATAAATACCCTGAACAATGAAAAATGGCCCTATACGGTTGCCGCTATCGGGCAATATCTAGACAACGATCCCAATATTGAAAGTTATAATTATAGCTATAATTGGTACGATTCAGACTTGTTTAGCTATAACGGTAAAAAGCAAAAAATTGAAAAAGCGTTTAATACTCAAAATAAATTTTTTGATTATTTCCCTTTTCCATTCCTTTATGGAAATGCTAAAAATGCACTTAAAGATGATTCGTCGATTGCTATTTCTGAGAAAATTTACAAAGCTTTTTTCAACAATGAAAATCCAATAGGAAAGCAAATTAAATTTGGAAAAAACTTCTACACCATAAGTGGTGTATACCAAAATGAAATGAAAAGTTCATTTGCGCCTGATGTGGTCCTCACGGATAATTTTAAAAAAGTAATTACACAAAATTTAGACCATTGGGAAGCTTTTAATTTTTGCTTGCTTCTCAAGCTTAAAGATAATGCTAAAAAAGAAGTTGTTGAACGTAAGATTGAAAAGCTATTTATTGACAACGTAATTAAACAGGAAGCAAAAGAAGCCAATATTACTTTAGAACAGGAAATAAAAAAACACGGAATTGTAGCGATACATTTAGAACCTTTGAAAGATGCACGTCTAAATTCGGCATTAAATGCGAATTGGGGTTATCCTGAAGGAATAGGAAATTACCAATATTTAATGATAATGGTGGGATTATCTATTTTAATAATGATTCTTTCCATTATAAACTACGTCAATTTAGCAACGGCAGGCGCAATAAAAAGAGCCAAAGAAGTGGGTATGCGTAAAGTGTTGGGCGCAAGTAAAAGAAATATTATCGTTCAATTTATCTCTGAAACCATCGTAATTGTTCTAGTTTCCATTCTATTGGCCTTAGTAATTGTTGAGATTTCTTTACCCTATTACAATGAATTTTTAGAGAAAGATTTGAAAATTTATGGAGGTGAATTTTATTTACAATTGATCTTTATTTTTGGAATTGTGGTTTTCCTTGGCGGGTTTTTTCCTGCGCTTTATATCTCAAGTTTTGAAACTCAAAAAGTATTAAAAGGAAACTTCAACAGAAGTAAAACTGGAATATGGTTACGCAACAGTATGTTGGTTTTTCAATTTGCTATCGCTGTTTTTTTTATTGTTGGTTCGACCATTGTTTATCAACAAGTAAATCATTTAACCAATAAAAATCTAGGTTTTAAAGGTGATCAAGTAATTGAAATTGATTATCTGAAAAAGTTTGATACACAATCTGAAGCAATTTATAAAAAAGAGTTTTTTCAGGATTATTTGAAGGCAAAAGAGCAATTGACCAGAATGAAAGGTGTTAATCAGGTAGCTACAGCAAATTTTTCTTTTGGAAATGGTGCGCGTTCTTCACGAGACTATTTGTTTCAAAATGCCAACATTCAAGGGCTGAATATGGCCGTTGATTTTGGGATGATGGAAATGATGAACATTAAACTAACAGAAGGAAGATATTTAAGTACTAAATACGCTTCGGATACTATTAATAATGTAATGGTTAATGAAACGGCAGTAAAATTATTAGGGATTAAACAACCAATAGGAAAAGAGATTGTATCTGGTGATGGGGATAAATTCAAAATAATAAGCGTTGTAAAAGATTTTAATTTAAGAGGGCCACAAGAAAAAAACTCACCAATGGTGTTCATGCATTTAAAGACAATGCCATTGATGGCACAAAATGTGAATTCTATTTTTGTAAAAGTAAATACAGATAATATTGAAAACACGATGAGCGATATTGAGCAATTTTGGACTACTAAAGTCGATACCGAATATCCGTTTTCGTATGAGTTTGTAGATAAGAAATACGCCCGTTCTTATAAGGAGTATGTCAAACAAAAAAATCTCTTCTCGTTACTGAATCTTGTTGTTGTTCTTATTGCCATTTTCGGATTGTTTGCATTAGCTTCTTTCTCTATGGAGCGAAGATTAAGAGAAATTGCTATTCGAATAACCTTGGGAGCTGAAACGACTATTTTACTCAAAGAATTATCAAAACAGTATGTGGTTTTTTGTGTAATAGGTTTTATTATCGGAGTGGTTCCAGCCTACTTTCTGTTACAAAAATGGCTAGATAATTTTGCATATCGTATTGATATTCAGTTTTTACCTTTTGCGATTGCTTTTGTTTCTTTATTGTTTTTGACTTTAGTAGTTGTTTTAGCGAAAGCCTATCAAGTAACCAAACTGGATGTTTTAAAATACCTAAAATACGAATAATTAAAACCAATAAAAGTCATTTATAACTAACCAAACTTAAATAATGTTATTAAACTATATAAAAATATTCATCTATCATTTAAAGCAAAACAAACTGTTTTCATTTCTAAACGTTTTCGGATTAGCCATTGGTATTGCAGGATTAATTTTTGCATTACTGTATTGGAATGATGAGCATAGTTATGATACTTGGAATCCTGAAAAGGACAATGTTTATGAGGTTTTAGTGCAAGTAACAGGAATGCCCGTTTTTTCAGATTGCGCTTATTTTCTAAAACCTATTTTAGAGAAGGATGCTAATGTAGAAAAGGTAGTTTATGCTGATAGCTGGTACCAAAAGGATAAAATTATCTATAAAGGCAAGAAAGAAACAGTTGATAAAATTATTAATGTTGAAGCTGATTTCTTTTCTCTTTTTCCATTTGAAATTATAAAAGGAGATGCTGTTTCGGCATTAAAAGAGGATTCAAGTGTTGCTATTTCAGATGTAATGGCTAAACTAGTTTTTGGTGACGAAAATCCGATTGGTAAACAAATAACAATTTTGGATAAAATGTTGGCAGTGCGTGCTGTGTATCATATTCCAGGGAATTCTTCAATTGCTCCAGATGTTATAATGAATACAATGAAGCAGTATAAAAGTGAAAATTTAACAGGACCTTTTATATTCAAGTTACTTCTTAAAATTAAAGACCCGTCAAAAATTGAGAATACACGCAAAAATTTAGAGAAAATGTATAGCCAAGATTTTGTTCGAAGAATTGCCAAGGAAGCAGGTTTTAGTTTCGAAGAAATGACTAAGAAAATTGGACATTTTGATGTAGTTATTGAGCCACTTTCAAAAGCGAGATTACATTCTATTGCAGATGGATATCCAGAAGGCAGAGGTAATTATCAGTTTTTGTTGATTATGGTTGGGTTATCCGTTTTAATTCTCATTCTTTCGATTGTAAATTATATTAATTTGGCTACAGCCAATGCGGTTAAACGTGCGAAAGAAGTTGGTGTTCGTAAGGTTGTGGGTGCTTCAAAAAGTACTATTGTACTTCAATTTATTTTTGAAACTGCGCTAATAAGTTTGTTTTCGATTTTGCTAGCATTAGTTATTGTTGAGTTGACTTTGCCGTATTACAATGATTTTTTAAATAAGAGTTTACGAATAATTGGCAGTCAGTTTTATCTGCAATTAATTCTGATTTTCAGTATTACACTTTTTGTGGCAGGAATACTTCCAGCCGTTTATGTTGCTAATTTCGAAACTTTAAAAGTTCTGAAAGGTAATTTTGGAAGAAGTAAAAACGGAATCTGGTTACGTAACGGAATGTTGGTTTTCCAGTTTACCGTGGCTACCTTCTTTATTGTAGGTTCTTATATTGTGTATCAGCAAATCGATTATTTAAGCCATAAAGATTTAGGTTTTAAAGGAGATCAAGTGATTGCCGTATGTTTGAATTTTCCTAAGTCGGATTATGAAGTGGAAAAGGTAGGGCAAAATATCTACAATAAATACAGTACAATAAAACAAGAACTAGTTAAAATAAAAGGTGTCGAACAAGTTTCTACAGGATTGATTTCATTTGACGGTTCAGATGATTCATTAGGAGGTATATTGTACAATGATGAACTTTTTAAAGCACGAACAATTGCAGTTGATTTTGGTATATTCGAAATGATGAAAATAAAACTAGTAGAAGGAAGATCTCTTGATCCGAAACGCGCTTCGGATACTATTAGTTCTGTGTTGATTAATGAAACAGCACAAAAGTTGATGAATCTTAAAGATCCTATCGGAAAAGAAGTAATTATCAAAGAAAGAAAATTAAAAATCATAGGAGTTGTTAAAGATTTTAATTTATTAAGTCCTGAAGTTGAGGTGTCAGGGATGTTTTTTTATCATCTTAAAACGGTTGATATAGCTCAAAATATTAATAAAGTTTACATAAAACTAAAATCGTATAATATTGAAAGCACGATCGCTGATATTGAAAAATTATGGAGTAAAGTCGATACCGAATTTCCTTTTAAATATGATTTTGTAGACAAGCAATACGCCCGAACCTATGAATCCTACGTGAAGCAAAAGAATCTATTTTCCTTGCTGAATGTAGTTGTAATTCTAATTGCACTTTTCGGATTGTTCGCTTTGGCTTCGTATTCGATACAAAGGAGAATGAAAGAAATTGCTATCAGAAAAACCCTTGGAGCCGAAACCAATTTATTATTGAAAGAACTCTCTAAACAGTACATTTTGTATTGCATCATCGGTTTCGCAATCGCAGTATTTCCCGTTTATTATTTACTAAACAAATGGTTGGAGAACTTTGCTTTCAGAATTGATATTAGCCTATTCCCATTTGTGTTTGGATTTGTCATATTGCTACTTCTTACACTTTTGATAGTGCTTTCAAGAGCCTATCAAGCAACTAAAACAGATGTTTTAAAATATTTAAAATATGAATAAGATACCATTTTTAACGTTAGCCCTTTTTTTAGTTTTTGCTTTAGTAAGTGGTCAGGAAAATTCTTGGCCGCTTACCAAATGCATAGAAACGGCTTTGCAAAATAATATCGAAATAAAAATTAGATTACTCGAAGTAAAAAGGACTCAAAAGACACAAAACTCGGTTTTAAACCGCATGTTGCCGTCGGTTAATTTGTATGGAGAACAGAGTTATAATTTTGGTTCTACCATTGATCCTTCTACAAACGGAAGAGTAAGTTCGAACATTCAGAATGATAATTTTTATTTGAATGCTAAAACAAATTTGATTGATTTCAGTGCTTTTGCAAATGCTAAAAAAGATAAAATTAGTATTGAAATCGCAAAAGCAGAAAAAGAAGTCGTTGAAAACGAATATAAATTGCAGCTTTTAGAAAGTTATTATCAAGCACTTTATACGCAAGAATTATTGAAAATTCAGAAAGAACAATTGCATCAAGCTTCTTTCAATTTAGACCGAATTACTAAAGAAGTCGCAATAGGAAGCAAGCCTCAAAGTGATTTGTACGATATGCAATTGAGTTTTTCGGAAGAAGAAAATAGTTATATCACATCTCAACAATTGTACGGAATACAAAAACTGCAATTGTTTCAGTTAATGAATGTTTTAAATGTGGAAACAGAAACTGTTGTTCTGGAAGTCTATTTTGATGAAAACAATTCTGATGTTGTTGCAAACACGAATTATAATCCAAAAATTAAAAGAGCCGAGTTTCAGCACGAAAACAACTTAAAATCGATTAGTTTACAAAGAGCCAATAATTTACCAGTTCTTTCGGCTTATTACGGCTATTCAACTTTTTATTACAAAAACATCAAGGATGCAAATGGTTTAACAGATTCTTTTTCGAATCAATTGGCTGATAATAAAAGCCAGCAAGTGGGCATGCAATTAGCAATTCCAATTTTTAACGGATTCAGAAATAACAAAAGAATAATAGCTTCTAAAATTGAAAGTCAAAAATCAAAATTGGTTATCGAACAAGAAAAGCAAGAGTTGGATAAACAAGTTACACTAGAAGAAAAAAACAAAAACAACTATTTACAACTAGAAGAAAAATTAAAAGAGAGACAAAAATATGCAAAAGCTTCGTTTACAACGATGCAAGCAAAATTTACAAATGGTAGAGTTGAAGCTATCGTTTATTCTTCGGTTAAAAATCAATTTTTAAGAGCTGAATATGATGTGCTGAAAAACAATCTTCAAATTCAATATATCCACTTAAAAATTAATCTCTTGAAGAATAATGTTATTTAAACTAATCAACTAATTCAATGTCAACGCACCCAATATTTCTTCGGATAGGAAAGGTCCTCCTGGATATTTAGCAGTGTAGTCAAGGTTGAGCCATACTTGGCCCCGTTCATCAATATGGTAATGAAGCTGCTTTTTATAGCTTTCTTTTTTAAACAAAATATTTTTTATCAAATAATTTACGGTTTCTAAATCATTCATAGTCCCAATTAATATTTCGGGATAGATATGCCCTTTGGTATGAATCAATCTTGGTGTGCCACCAATAGCTCTTACAGCCGCAGCCATAAGAATGGAGTGGTCGTCACAATCACCTGAAAAGTAATCTAATGATTCACTGGCTGTAGCAATGTAATCGCCATCTTTTGGGTCACTTACATAGTTCCAGCGGCCATTTATTTCCTTAAAAACAGCAAAGCATTGTATAATCGTTCTATAATCAGAATATCCATTTACATTTTTAAAGTATTTTGATGTCGCCATGATGGCAAAATTACGAACTTTAGGATTTTTGTATTCTATTGCATTGATAATCTTTGATTTATTGGGAAATGGGAGGAGTTTAGAAATAATGATGTCTTGTGGATTTGGATTGTCTGACATGGTGTAAATCATCGAGTCATAATCCTCATAAACACTATTAAATCCATAGTTCCCTGAAGCAGTTCCATAAAATAAAACTAAAATATAGAGAAAAATGCATACGATAATTATGGTTCTTAACAATCTCAATATAAGTTGTATAAGAATGATAATGACTAAGAAAAGTAAAATTCGATCAATATTATAGGCCCAACTGAGTTCAATTAAATTCTGATGAGCAATTATAAATAGAGGAACAGCAATCAAAATATTTAAGACAAAAATAATTACATCATCCCAAGGCTTCTTAACCTTAAGTTTTTGTTTTATATTTTGTAAAGAAATATTTTTAATGTTTATCATAGCAACCACAAAGTGTAAAAACTAGATTGCTTTTACAATTTCATCAAAAGTACCTTTTTTATCAATGATTTTAAGTTGAAATAATTGATTTTGAATATTGTTTAACAAATTTTTTGGTAATGCGTTTTGAGACCATTCAGTTAAGGATAACCATTCTTGAATGTCAGCCGTTTTTTGATGGTATTTTGTTGCCAAAGTTTTATCAATATTAGAGATGTTTTTAAACCCTTCAGTTTTTTTATTGATGACTTCGAGAATCGATTTAATAATTTCAGGTTGTTTTTCTAGAATTTCATCACGTACAGCAATAACGAAACAAGGCCAAGGAGTAGGGCAGTCTCCAACACGTCTAAAAACCCCTGAATCTACCAATGGTTTGGTCATAAACCGTTCCCACATAAAATAATCAGCAGCACCAGCTGTTAAAGCTTCAACAGCACCATCGATGGTATTGATGATTTCAAATTGTAAATCATTGGTTTTCCAACCTTGATTATTGGCATTTACATATGCCATTAGTTGTGAGCCAGAACCTAATCTTGAAATTGCTACTTTAGTATTCTCTAAATCAGAAACAGTTTTATATATAGAATTCGCAGCTACATGTATTCCCCAAATTAATGGTGATGCTACATAAACTTGAACAATTTTGGATGGATTTCCTGCAACAATATCTTTGACGATTCCTTCCGTTAAAATAACAGCAATATCGGTTTCTCCTGATCTAAGCATTTGACACATTTTACCAGTCCCTTCAGGAACATCTGTCCATTTTAAGTTAATGTTTTGAGCTTCAAATTCGCTGTTATCGATGGCTAAATGCCAAGGTAAATTGAAATGTTCTGGTACTCCAGCTATTTTTATTGTTGTCATTTTAATTGTTTTTTTTATTTAATTTGTACCAAACGCAAGAAATTCCATTCCAATCGAATTCATTTTTTAGTTGCATTCCTATTTTTTCAAGAATGCTACGAGAAGCGGCATTGTCAATATGAGCCGATGCATACATAGTTTTTATATTCATAGTAATGAACCCATAATCTAGCCAAGCTTTGGCCGATTCATATGCATATCCTTTTCCCCAATACTGTTCTATAAATCGGTACCCAATTTCGTAAAAATTAACATGACCATTTTCGGGTTCTGTGATGTACTTAATTCCCGACCAACCAATAAATTGATTTGTCTCTTTCAGAATTACTGCATAACGACCAATTCCGTTTTCAAGGTATTGATTTCGAATATTCTCAATATATTTTCTACTTTCTTCAATTGAAACCACAGGATTATTACCTAGAAACTCATGTACCTTAGGATTCCTGTCTAAAGCGAACATTCCTTCAGCATCTGAAGGGAGTAATTCTCTTAATATTAATCTCTCGGTTTCAATACAAATGTTCATGTGTACTCTTTTTTAGCCCTGATAGGAGCGATATCCTCTTGTGGTAGCGTAGCGGACACAAGAGATATAGCGGATAGCAGGTACTAGCTCCTAAAAAATTATAGGGTAGCGATTTTATCTAAAGTATAAGCAATCAATTCATCGACTGCTTTGTAAGGATCTTCGCTAAAAGTTCCCGAAGCGCGATTAGCAATTATAGCATTTAGCGATAGGGCATTGTGTCCTAAAAGCGCCGAAAGACCATATATTGCAGCGGTTTCCATCTCTAAGTTGGTAATCCTATTTTCTTCAAATTTAAAATTATCCATTTTAGAATTTAGCTCTTCATCTTGAATGTTTAAACGCAATACACGTCCTTGCGGTCCATAGAAACCACCAGCTGTTGCTGTGATTCCTTTGTGTATTTTGTCGCTTTCAATTATTTTTTCTAATACCTCAGAACAGGCAATTACATACGGTTTTCCCTTGCGTAAATCCCAATTCGTATGACTTACAAAAGCATCTTCCATGGTTTTATTAGAAACTTCGTCAATCAAGTAGGAGCGGAGCATGTTGTCCAGACCTAAACCAAACTTAGACATCACAAAACTATCTACTGGAATATCTGCCTGTAAAGAACCCGAAGTCCCAATACGGATAATATTTAGTGTAGTTAAATGGTCTTTTGGTTTGCGCGTTTCTAAATCGATATTGACTAGGGCATCTAATTCGTTAATTACGATATCTATATTATCTGGACCGATTCCGGTTGACATTACAGTAATTCTTTTGCCTTTGAAAATACCAGTTTGGGTTTTGAATTCTCTTTTTTGGGTAGAAAATTCAATGCTGTCAAAAAACTGAGTAATTTTCTCTACCCGGTTTTGATCCCCTACAAAGATTATATCATGTGCGATATGTTCTGGTTTCAGATTCAAGTGATAGACACTTCCATCTGGATTTAATATTAATTCTGATGATTGTATCATTAAGATTTTTGTTTAAAGTTTAAGGTTTCAAGTTGCTCAACTGAGCACTAAATTACTGAATCCTTTTTTTAGCCCCCAACACGTTTTACTTTGAAGCCTTTTAATTTCAATATTTCCATTATTTTATCACGGTAATCTCCTTGAATAATGATAGAATCGTCTTTAAAAGTACCACCAACGCTCAGTTTTGTTTTAATTTCTTTAGCTAAGATTTTAAAATCCTCATCGGTTCCTTCATAACCTTCGATTATTGTGGTGGCTTTGCCTTTTCTTTTTTCGAATTTACAAATCATTGGTTCTTTTTGAACATATAATTCATGTGGCACTTCTTCTATTTTTTCTTCTGGGCCAGGTTCGTGATTAGGGAAAAGGTTTTTTAATTGGTCTTGTAAGTCCATATTTTATTTTTTAATTGAAATTGGATAATTGAAGATTTAGAAAAATCTTTAAGGAATATAATTAATTCGCTTAAATCCGTTTAAAGCTGCGTTATCCGCGTTCTATTTCTTTTAATTTAATATTTATAAAAAGAAAAAAGACATTAAGTAAACTCAATGTCTTTTATTACTAGAAGTAAAATTAGGAATTATTTTTTGATTAATCCTAAATCTACTAGACGTTCGTACAAGTAATCACCAGCAGTAATATCTTCAAATTGTTTAGGATGTTCTGCATCAATACAGTTTTCTAAACAATTCAATGGCATATCACTCACAGGGTGCATAAAAAATGGCACTGAATATCTTGAAGTTCCCCATAATTCTCTAGGTGGATTCACCACTTGGTGAATGGTAGATTTCAATTTATTATTCGTGTGACGAGACAACATATCACCTACATTTATTACTAATTCATCTGGTTCAGCGATGGCATCAATCCAATCTCCGTTGTGGTTTTGAACTTGAAGTCCTTTTCCTTGCGCTCCCATTAATAAGGTGATCAAGTTGATATCACCATGAGCAGCAGCGCGAATAGCATTTGCAGGTTCTGTAGTAATAGGTGGGTAATGAATAGGTCGTAAGATTGAATTTCCATCTTTGGCATAATTGTCAAAATAGAATTCGTCTAAACCCAATCGCAATGCTAATGCTCTCAAAACGTAAACTCCCGTTTTTTCCAGCATTTGATACGCTTCTTTACCTACAACATTAAATCGAGGTAATTCTTTTACTTCGACATTTTCAGGATATTCTGAAGCATATTTTGAATTTTCACTCACATACTGACCGAAATGCCAAAATTCTTTCAAATCTCCTTCTTTTCTTCCTTTTGCATGTTCTGTACCAAAAGAAACGTAACCACGCTGACCTCCAATACCTGAAATCTCATAACTGCGTTTCGTTTCTAAGGGTAAAGAGAAAAAATTTCTAATTTCAACATACAATTCTTCTACCAATTGATCATTTAAAAAATGACCTTTTAGTGCTACGAAGCCAATATCTTCAAATGCACTTCCGATTTCATTTACAAATTTTTGTTTACGTGCCGGGTCATCCGACAGGAAATCACGCAAGTCAACACTAGGAATGTTTTGCATACTTTAAAATATTTTTTAATAACTTAGAAGGCTTCAAAAGCCTAACAACCACAAAGGTATTGAATAATTTTAGAAAAGAATTTCAAAAGTTATAAACAAAATAAAATAATATAACAAATTTAATCAAAACTGTTATATTTTTCTATCTTTGAATTGCCTAATAAAACTATAAAAATGAACTTTGATAGACAAAACCTTACTGACGACACCTTATTAGATTTATACAAAAGAATACTTAAACCACGACTTATTGAGGAGAAAATGCTTATTCTCATTCGTCAAGGAAAAGTATCTAAATGGTTTTCAGGAATTGGACAAGAAGCTATATCGGTAGGAGTTACTGCCGTTTTGGACCCTGATGAATACATTTTACCAATGCATCGAAATCTAGGTGTATTTACCGGTAGAAACATCCCTTTATATCGTTTATTCTCGCAATGGCAAGGAAAAGCAAATGGATTTACTAAAGGTAGGGATCGAAGTTTTCACTTTGGGACGCAACAATATAAGATTATTGGAATGATTTCCCATTTAGGACCACAGCTAGGAATTGCTGATGGAATCGCCTTAGCCAATAAACTAAAGAAAAACGGAAAAGTTACTGCCGTTTTTACAGGAGAAGGAGCAACCTCAGAAGGAGATTTTCATGAAGCTTTGAATATTGCTTCAGTTTGGGAATTACCCGTTCTATTTGTCATTGAAAACAATGGATACGGACTTTCGACTCCTACTAATGAGCAATACCGCTGTGAAAACCTGGCTGACAAAGGGATTGGATACGGCATGGAAAGCCATATTGTGGATGGGAATAATATACTTGAAGTGTATAATTTATTGTCTGAATTGAAAGCTTCAATGAAAATAAATCCACGTCCCATTTTGCTAGAATTCAAAACCTTTAGAATGAGAGGGCATGAAGAGGCAAGTGGAACTAAATATGTACCACAAGAATTAATGGATCATTGGGCAATTAAAGATCCTGTTGAAAATTACCGAAAATATTTAAAAGAAAATGGAATCCTAAATGATGATTTTGACGAAACTTTACGTTCCGAAATCAAGAAAGATATTGATGAAGGTTTGGCTTTGGCCAATGCTGAACCAGAAATAGAATATTCAGAAAGTGAAGAATTAAATGATATATACAAACCATTTGTATATGAGCAAATTAAACCTTCTGAACAAAAAGAAAAAATACGATTTATAGACGCGATTTCAAGCAGTTTAAAACAATCTATGGAGCGTCATGATAACTTGGTTATTATGGGGCAAGACATTGCTGAATATGGTGGAGCTTTTAAAATAACAGATGGATTTGTAGCACAGTTTGGAAAAGAACGCGTGATCAATACGCCTATTTGTGAAAGCGCTATAGTTTCGGCTGGAATGGGATTATCAATCAATGGACACAAAGCAATTGTAGAGATGCAATTTGCCGATTTTGTTTCGACTGGATTTAATCCAATTGTAAATTTGTTAGCTAAATCGCATTACCGCTGGTTAGAAAAAGCCGATGTTGTGGTGCGTATGCCATGTGGTGGTGGAACCCAAGCTGGACCATTTCACTCCCAAACGAATGAAGCTTGGTTTACTAAAACACCAGGATTGAAAGTGGTATATCCTGCTTTTCCTTATGATGCTAAGGGATTATTAAATTCTTCAATCAACGATCCAAATCCAGTTATGTTTTTTGAACACAAACAACTGTATCGTTCCGTTTACCAAGAAGTACCTACAGACTATTACACTCTGCCATTAGGGAAAGCTGCTTTATTGAAAGAAGGGAGTCAAGTAACTATCATTTCTTTTGGAGCTGCAGTCCACTGGGCTTTGGATACATTAGAAAAAAATCCATCTATTTCAGCTGATTTATTGGATCTAAGAACGCTACAACCACTGGATACTGAAGCTATTTTCAAATCAGTGAAGAAAACGGGAAGAGTCATTATTTATCAAGAGGATTCTATGTTTGGAGGTATTGCTAGTGATATTTCGGCAATGATAATGGAGGAATGTTTTAAATACTTGGATGCTCCTGTGAGGCGAGTAGCAAGTTTAGACACGCCAATTCCGTTTACAAAAATACTGGAAGATCATTATTTGCCGAAAGGCCGATTCGAAAAAGAGTTAGTAGCGCTTTTAGCTTATTAATATTAGAATAAAAAATGCCGTTCATTGAACGGCATTTTTTATATCTTTATTTTTTTGAAATGACTTAATATGAAAAAAATACTTTTCCCAATTCTATCACTTCTTCTCGTGTTTTCCTGTAATAAAAAGCCAAAAACAACAGAAGGAATCAACTTAAATGAGAAATTCGAGCATTATAAAAAAGGATATGTAACCACTTTATGGGATGTTTATCCAGATTGGGCATCTAGTCAAGGGTATCATAAATTAGATAGCGTATTGGTCGCTTCAGATTCGGTTTACTTAAAAAAGCAGTTAGACTTTGCTCATTCACAACTAGATTCCATTCAAAATTATCCACTAGAGAATCTTTCAGATCCTAATATAATTGATTATTATATTATCAAAAATCAGCTACAAAGCACTATTTTTAAAATAGACAAACTTAAATCCTATCAATGGGATCCCTCTGAATACAATGTATGTAGTGCCTTTGCATCGATATTAAATGGGAAATACGATTCATTGGAGTCTCGATTACATAATTTTAATTTAAAAATGAATGGAATTACGGCCTACTATGAAGCGGCCAAAATAAATATTAAAAATCCAACTTTAGAACATACAGCACTTGCCATTACTCAAAATCTAGGAGGAATTTCTATTTTTGAAAAGGATTTAAATACCGCTTTAAGCAAAAGCAAATTAGGAGATTCAGAGAAGAAAGAAATAAAAGACAAGGCTAAAGTAGCGGTTAACGCAATTGTTACCTATACGGATTGGTTGAAAGATTTAGATAATAAAACACCTCGTTCTTTTAGATTGGGAGCTGATTTGTACAAAGAGAAATTTGAATTAGACATTCAATCGAGTTATAAGGCGGATACCATTTTTAAAAAAGCAGTGGATCATAAAAAGGAGTTGCATCAAAAAATGTATGCTTTGGCCGACAAATTATGGGTAAAATACATGAAAGAAACTCCGAAGCCAACTGATAGTTTATTTCTTATAAAAACCGTAATAGATAAGATTTCGTTACAACATACTACACCTGCTAAGTTTCAGTCGGCTATAGAGAAGCAAATTCCAGAACTGATGGCTTTTGTAAAAGAAAAAGATTTACTTTATATAGATCCGTCAAAACCTTTACTAGTGCGCAAAGAACCGGCTTATATGGCTGGAGTTGCTGGCGCTTCCATTTCGGCACCAGGACCATATGATAAAAATGCAAATACCTATTACAATGTGGGAAGTATGTCTGGTTGGAGCGCTGATAAATCTGAAAGCTACTTAAGGGAATACAATGATTATGTATTGCAAATTCTAAACATTCATGAAGCCATTCCGGGGCATTATACGCAACTGGTCTATAGCAATCAATCCCCAAGTTTGATTAAATCTATTCTGGGTAATGGAGCTATGATTGAAGGTTGGGCTGTATATGCAGAACTGATGATGTTAGAAAATGGCTATAAAAACTCAGATGAAATGTGGTTGATGTATTACAAATGGAATTTAAGAACAACTTGTAATTTAATTTTGGACTATAGTGTACATACTAAAAACATGAGCAAGGAAGAAGCAATGCATTTGTTAGTAGTAGACGCTTTTCAACAACAAGCAGAAGCAGAAGGGAAGTGGAATCGTGTAAGTTTATCGCAAGTTCAATTATGTTCTTATTTTACAGGATATACTGAAATATATGAATTTAGGGAGATGCTAAAAAAAGAACAAGGAGCTCACTTTAATCTAAAAAATTTCCATGAAAAATTTCTGAGCTATGGCAGTTCTCCTGTAAAATTCATAAAAGAACTGATGCTAAAAGACCTTAAAAAATAACTCATTTATGATATGTAGGTAAGTTTTAGAATTCTAAAACTTACCTAAAATCCAATATAGAATTATAAATATAAGAATAGTTCCAAAGCAACCACCACCTAATTTCTTGGCACCATAGCCAGCTAAAATTGTTTTAAAAAAGCCATTCATATCTTTTAGTTTTAATGTTTTCATAAAATTAATAATTTATTGAATACAAAAAAGAAGAACAGTAAATATTGAAACAAATAGCTAAATTTATATAAAAGAAACAGGGAGTTATATTGGTTTATTCTAATTCCATAAAAATTTTCTTTATCAAATTAATCTCTTCTTCATAGATCGTTTTTTTTCGGGTAGCAAAGTATAGAATGTTTTTTAAAGGTGTTTTTCCTTCCCAGATAATCTTTACGGAACCATTTTCTATTTCTTTACGACACAGAAAATCGGGAACCACAGCCAATCCTTTACCACTGCTTAAACAACGGACTATCGAGTTTATGTTTGGAACAATATAATTTGGTCTAAAATCAGGGTATTTATTGAAATTTAACTGCCAAAAACGGCGTAAATGCTCCATGTCTCCAGTAGTTCCATACCATTTTTGTTGTTTTAGCCAAAGTTCCAAGTTTTCAATACTTTGATTTTGTTCAATTTCTTTGAATTCCTCGTTATCAATTTCATTTCCGCCTACAAGAACAATCGTTTCAGATGAAAATGCTTGGTATTCAATCGCATTTTTAATAACCATTTGGGGGGTAATTATTAAATCCAAAATTCCTTTTTCAAGATTTTCTACCATTTCAGGATATTCACCGAATTGGATAATAACATTAAAAGGTAGCGCTGAGATGTACTGCTCTAGTGTAATTTGAAATGTTTCAAAACACATTCCTACACTAATTGTTGGTGTGTTTTTTTCGGTACTTCTTTGAAAATTTTTTTCTGCTTCTTCGAGTTTTGTTAGCGCATCTATTATAAAATTATAAAGGACTTTTCCTTTTTCGGTAGGAATCATTTTTCTTCCAGTCCTGTCAAACAATTTGTAACCTACATAATTTTCAAGAGAACTTAAATGTAAGCTTACGCCAGGTTGCGAAATAAACAAAACTTCGGCTGCATGGGTCAAAGTTCCAGTTTTATATATTGCTTTAAAAGTACGGTACCATTCTAAATTGATCATATTCTATTATAATTATAATACAAAGGTATGAATTAAGTTATTTTTATAATAGTTATGACTGCTTTAAATTTGCATCATAAATTATTCAACAAAATTATGAGAAAAATATTTATAATCAATGGTGGTCAAAAATTTGGTCATTCAGGAGGTCGATTTAATGAAACAATTGCAAATGAAACGGCTTCGTTTTTTCAAAATCATTCGGATTTTGAAATAAGAACTACTAATATTAATGAGGAATATAATCCTGTAATCGAAGTTGAAAACTTTGTGTGGGCGGATGCTATTATATATCATACCCCAATATGGTGGTTTCAATTGCCACATGGTTTTAAAAAGTATATAGATGTTGTTTTTACCGCTGGACATGCCAAAGGAATTTATAGAAGTGATGGGCGATCATCAGAAAACCCAACAATAAACTACGGAACTGGTGGAATGCTTCATGGTAAAAAATACATGATAACTTCATCTTGGAATGCACCTAAAGAAGCCTTTACTTTGCCTGGAGAATTTTTTAATCAACAAAGTGTTGACGATGGAGTTTTATTTGGTTTTCATAGAATGAACGCTTTTACAGGAATGAAACCCTTACAAAGTATTCATTTTCATGATGTTGAAAAAAATGCCGATATTGAAAAAGATCTAAATTTGTATCAAGAACATTTAACTAAACTATTTTTAAATTAATTATGAAAATACATTTAACAGTACTACTTAAAAGTAAAGCAGAAAACATAGAAGAATTAAAAAGTAAATTGAAAGAATTGGTTATTCAATCAAATAAGGAAGTGGCTTGTTTGCAATATGATTTACATCAAAGTAAAAAAGATCCTTCAGTATTTATTTTTCATGAAATTTGGGAAGATCAGGACGGATTAGACATTCATAATAACCAAAGTTACATTAGAGATTTTTTTGCAATATCAAAAACACTTTTACAAGATACGCCTATTGTTCATAGTACTTCAAGGGTAGAGTAGGTAATTAAAAAAAAAGCACTTTTGAAACGTATTCAGAAGTGCTTTTTTCATGGAGAAAATTTTAATTAACGATTGATTAATTTGGCTTTTTCTTTCATAATATCAGCTATTTTTCTATTTTCAATTTTGCTTTCTAGCCAAGAAATAATATCTAAGTAGAGAAAGGCTCTTTTTTCATAAGTGTTTTTTTCCAATTCAATAAAACGTTCTCTCATTTTTATAAATTCCTTTTTAATATCACCTGGATATAATGAATTTAAATTCTTCAAAAATCGAATAATTTCTTTTTGCACTTCATGCAAATCATTCATTTTTAATAAGAATTTATAAGTTGATTTTAATTGAGTTTCTAAATTAAAGTCTTTACCCATTTCATAATGAACTATCAAATAAAGCAAACGCGCAAAGCACATCAAATCTTCACGCATGATAAGATTCTTATTGTTTATTATTTTTTCCAAATAGTAAATTGATTCTGCATACTTTTCTGTACCAAAATAAATACAAGCAATTTTATAATAAAACATCATTTCGTGATGTTCATCAAGGTGTTCATTGTGAATTTGAATTTTTTCCAAAATCTCTGGAATTAAGTATTCACTTTCATCAAATGTACCTTCTAGAATATGATAGTTTAATTTATTATTATATAAATACAAAAAAGAAAGAGATGCAATATTGTCATTTACTGGAAAACGAGAATCATGAATTGTTTCTTCTAATAAATCAAGGTATTTTTTAAACTTTGATTTGTATTTCAACATGAAAAATGATTCTAATAAATAATGGTTTCCTTTTAGGAAAAAGACAGGATTTAAAAAAATCATATTGGGATTGTCGTAGAAAAGAGTTACCCATTTATAAGCATATTTATAACTGGCTAAAAAATCTTGAACTAAAAAACTACGCCATAGATTCGCATTGTAAAACCAATATTTTTCACGAAAGCCAAATTTGTTTTCATCAAATTTAGAAATGTGTTTATTAAAATAATCGTCTATATATTTGTATTCTTCATCACTTTTCACGTATCCAGTTTTAAGCATGATACCATAGAGTTGCAAAGATAAATTAGACAATTTACTGGAAATAGTATTGCGATAATTCAGTTCTTTGGCTTGAATTACTAATTCATCTGCACGTCCTTGAATACTTCGGGTGATATATTGGGATTCGATTAGTTTCTCAAATTCAACAATTTCAAAAGCCATGTATTTTTCATCATTTTCAATGGCTTGTTGTTTTGTTTTATCTAATATTTTTAGACTTTGTTTGTAAAGTCCTTTGTTGTAAAGAATTGCAGCGAAATCAATTTGCTCCCTTAATTGATAACGAATGTTTTGGCTAGGGATGTTCAGTCTAATGCTTACTAAAATTTGCTTATATAAATAGGACTTGAGATTTGATAATTGTACTTTTTTAATAATCCCACTTTTCAAAATAAGTTTCTCATCATAGACTTCAGATTTGTCTAAAATGTTAAATAATTCTATGAACTTTGTATTTGAACTCGTCTCAAGTCTGCTAGCAAATATCTTAAATTGTCTTTTTTCAGACTTTGAAAGGGATTTTATTAGTACAAATAAGAAATCTTTTTGATGGTTAGCCATTGTAAAATATAGAAGCTTAATTAGTTGTTTTTCAGTTACTTACAAAGTATTTGTATGCTTTATAAGCAGTATATTTCATTAAATTGAGTTTTATTTTAAAGTAATGAAATCTATTTTTGTTATCGAGATGTGAAATTACATTAAATAAATGAAAATGAATAGAGAGAAAGTTCAAATTTTTGATACCACTTTAAGAGATGGAGAACAAGTCCCTGGATGTAAATTAGACACCAATCAAAAACTAATTATAGCAAATAGATTAGATGAAATGGGTGTTGATATTATAGAAGCTGGGTTTCCTGTTTCAAGCCCAGGTGATTTTTTATCTGTTTCTGAAATCAGTAAAGTTGTTAAAAACGCTACTGTTTGTGGATTAACTAGAGCTGTTAAGAATGATATTGATGTTGCAGCAGCGGCTTTAAAATATGCAAAAAAACCTCGTATCCATACTGGTATTGGTACATCGAATTCACATATAATCCATAAACTCAATACAACAAGAGAAGATATTATTATAAGAGCAAAATTTGCAGTTTCTCATGCTAAATCATATGTAGAAGATGTTGAGTTTTACGCTGAGGATGCAGGTAGAACGGACAATGATTTCTTAGCTCGAGTCTGTGAGGAAGTGATTAAATCCGGTGCTACTGTATTGAATATTCCGGATACAACAGGATATTGCTTACCAGAAGAATATGGTGCTAAAATAAAATATTTAAGAGAGAATGTTAAAGGAATTGAAAATGTAATTCTGTCCTGTCATTGTCATAATGACTTGGGAATGGCAACAGCAAATTCTATTTCAGGAGCAATAAATGGAGCTAGACAAATTGAATGTACTATAAATGGAATTGGGGAAAGAGCTGGAAACACAGCACTTGAAGAAGTGGTAATGATTTTTAAACAACATCCTTACTTAAATTTATATACTGATATTGACACAAAACAATTAAACGAAATGAGTCGTTTAGTTTCTGAAAGTATGGGTATGATTGTTCAGCCGAATAAAGCGATTGTAGGAGCCAATGCTTTTGCTCACAGTTCTGGAATTCATCAAGATGGTGTGATTAAGAACAGAGCAACATATGAAATCATGGATCCACTTGAAGTTGGTGTAAATGAATCTTCAATTGTATTGACTGCCAGAAGTGGAAGAGCAGCATTAGCTTATAGAGCAAAAAAAGTAGGTTATGAACTTACTAAAGTGCAATTGGATATTATATATATCGAATTTTTAAAATTTGCTGATATTAAAAAAGAAGTTTTAGATGATGATATTCATCAAATTATTGAAGCGTGTAAAATACAAAGTGATTTAATCAGAAATTAATAATCTTTATACCTAATCATATGATAAAATTAAAAATAGCCGTATTAGCTGGTGATGGTATAGGACCAGAGGTAATTTTACAAGCCAAAAAGGCATTAGGTGCTATTGCTTTAGTATTTGGTCATGAATTCACTTTTGAAGATGCTTTAATTGGGGCCGTTGCTATTGAGAGAACTGGAAAACCATTACCAGATCAAACTTTAAATTTGTGTAAAAATACAGATTCAATTTTGTTTGGTGCCATTGGCGATCCTATGTATGATAATAATCCAGAATCTAAAATACGTCCTGAGCAAGGTTTATTAAAACTGCGTAAGGAATTGGGTTTATATGCGAATATTAGGCCTATAAAAGCATATCCAAAATTAATGGATGCATCTCCTATTAAAAAAGAAATTCTTCAGGGAACGGATTTTGTCATTTATAGAGAATTAAATGGAGGAATGTATTTTGGTGAAAAGAAAACAAATGAAGAGGGAACATATGCTTCTGACCTTTGTGAATATAATGAAGATGAAATTTCTAAAATAACACATCTAGCCTTCAAATCGGCTCAAGAAAGACGCAAAAAAGTAACATTAGTTGATAAAGCTAACGTATTAGAAACATCCCGTTTATGGAGAAAAGTAGTTCAAAGAATTGCAAAAGATTATCCAGATGTAACTTTAGAGTTTTTATATGTAGATAATGCAGCAATGCAATTAATCTTAAATCCGAGACAATTTGATGTATTACTAACTGACAATTTATTTGGTGATATATTATCTGATGAAGCTAGTGTAATTGCAGGTTCTAAGGGACTTATGTCATCTGCATCAGTAGGTGAAAAATACTCGCTTTTTGAACCGATTCACGGAAGTTATAATGAAGTAAAAAATAAAAATTGTGCCAATCCAATTGCTTCAATATTATCAGCTGGAATGTTATTAGAACATTTTGGACTTGTAAAAGAATCAGTAGCTGTTTTTGAAGCAGTAGAAAAAGCAATAGTTAATCAAATTGTTACAATTGATTTAAAAGTGAATTCTAAATTTGGTACTAATGAAGTGGGTGATTATATCGCAAATTACATACTTAGTAAAGGTGATTTATATTTTAAAATGGATAATGTGAATTTAGGGCAATCAACAATTGTATAGCTTTAAAAATTAAATTAAAAAAACATATACAAATAGACATATATAATGGAATTAAATAAATATAGTAAAACCATAACTCAAGATGAAACGCAACCAGCTTCTCAAGCTATGTTGTATGGAATAGGTTTAACAGAAGAAGATTTAAAGAAAGCACAAGTTGGAATTGTAAGTATGGGGTATGAAGGAAATACCTGTAATATGCACCTAAACGATTTGGCTAAAGATATAAAAACAGGGGTTTGGGCAGCTGATTTAGTTGGTTTGATTTTTAATACTATTGGTGTAAGTGATGGTATCTCTAATGGTAATGAAGGAATGCGTTTTTCATTGGTTTCTAGAGATGTAATTGCTGATTCTATTGAAACAGTTATGGGGGCACAATGGTACGATGGTATGATTGCAGTTCCTGGTTGCGATAAAAATATGCCAGGCGCTTTAATGGCTATGGGTAGAGTAAATCGCCCTTCTATTATGGTTTACGGTGGATCAATTCATCCAGGAAAGTGGAAAGGAGAAGATTTGAATATTGTTTCGGCTTTTGAAGCATTAGGAAAAAAATTCAGCAACACCATTACACCAGAAGATTTTAAAGGAGTAATTCAAAATTCTTGTCCAGGTGCAGGTGCATGTGGTGGTATGTATACTGCAAACACGATGTCATCAGCAATAGAAGCTTTAGGAATGAGTTTGCCATATAGTTCTTCTAATCCTGCTTTGAGTCCAGAAAAGAAACAAGAATGTGCTGATGCTGGTCGCGCCATCAGAATATTATTAGAAAAAGATATTAAGCCTAGAGACATCATGACTCGTAAAGCATTTGAAAATGCTATTACAATAGTTGCTGTTTTAGGAGGTTCTACAAATGCGGTAATGCATTTAATTGCAATGGCGCATTCAGTTGATATTGAAATTACTTTAAAAGATTTCCAAGATATTAGTGATAAAACTCCATTGCTAGCTGATTTAAAACCAAGTGGTAAATATTTAATGGAAGACTTACATAATGTAGGTGGTGTTCCAGCAGTAATGAAATATTTATTGAAAGAAGGTTTCTTACATGGTGACTGTTTGACAGTAACAGGGAAAACTATAGCGGAGAATTTAGCATCAGTCCCTAATTTAAATGATGGTCAAGATGTAATACATGAAATTCATAAAGCATTAAAACCAACAGGAAATATTCAAATTTTATACGGAAATCTTGCAGAAGAGGGTTGTGTAGCCAAAATTAGTGGTAAAGAAGGAGAATATTTTGAAGGAACAGCGATAGTTTATGAAAATGAATTCGATGTAATTACAGGGGTACAAGCCGGAGAAGTTAAACCGGGTAATGTAGTCGTCATTAGGTATTGTGGTCCAAAAGGAGGCCCTGGAATGTCAGAAATGCTTAAACCAACATCAGCGATTATGGGAGCTGGTTTAGGAAGTTCAGTTGCTTTAATTACTGATGGTAGATTCTCTGGTGGTTCACATGGTTTTGTTGTAGGACATGTTACTCCCGAAGCTTTTGAGGGTGGAGGTATAGCTCTCGTCAAGGACGGTGATACTATTACTATCGATGCTGTGAAAAACACTATTAATCTAAAAATAACAGAGGATGAGTTTGCAGCTCGAAAAGCAAGTTGGGTTCAACCTGCTTTAAAAGTGAATAAGGGAGTTTTACTGAAATATATACGATCAGTTTCAAGTGCATCTGAAGGATGTGTTACTGATAAATAATTTACAAAAAAAAAGTGGAATAGTTTGAATTTACTATCTCTCATTTCACTTCGAAAACAATATATATAACCAATGGGAACAAATAAAATATCAGGCGCCGAAGCCGTTATTAGATGCTTATTAGAAGAAGGAGTAGATTTGGTTTATGGTTACCCAGGTGGTGCTATAATGCCAGTTTATGACGAATTATATAAATTTAAAGATCAATTACATCACGTTTTAGTTCGTCATGAACAAGGTGCTACTCATGCTGCTCAAGGTTTTGCAAGAGCTACTGGAAAAGTGGGTGTTGCTATTGCAACTTCAGGACCAGGAGCGACAAACTTGGTAACAGGAATTGCCGATGCTCAAATTGATTCAACACCTATGGTGTGTATTACAGGTCAAGTAGGAAAACATTTATTGGGTTCAGATGCTTTTCAAGAAACAGATATTATTGGGATTTCGACTCCGGTAACTAAATGGAATTACCAAATTACTGAAGCCTCTGAGATTCCAGAAATCATGGCAAAAGCATTTTATATTGCTAGATCTGGGCGTCCAGGACCTGTTTTAATAGACATTACAAAAAATGCTCAATTCGATGAATTTGAATTCAGTTATAAAAAATGTACCGGAATTAGAAGTTATGTTGCTGTTCCAAAATTAAAATTAAAAAAAGTGGAAGCTGCTGCTGCTTTAATTAATAGTGCTAAAAAACCATTTATCGTTTTTGGTCAAGGAATTATTCTTGGTCAAGCCGAAGAGTTGTTAAAAGCATTTATTGAAAAATCAGGGATTCCTGCTGCTTGGACTATTCTAGGTCTTTCAGCTTTACCTACCGATCATGCATTAAATGTGGGTATGTTAGGAATGCATGGAAATTATGGTCCAAATGTATTGACTAACGAATGCGATGTTTTAATTGCTCTAGGGATGCGATTTGATGATCGTGTAACTGGAAATTTAGAAACGTATGCTAAACAAGCAAAAGTAATTCACTTTGATATTGATCCTGCTGAAATTGACAAAAATGTAAAAACTGAAGTAGCTGTTTTAGCTGATATCAAAGAATCTTTGGCTGCAATTATACCTTTAATTGAAGAGAAAAAACATGAGTCTTGGCATAATGAATTCAAAAAATTATATCAAATAGAATTAGATACCGTAATCAATGATGAGTTAAAACCAAAGAAAGAAGGAATTTCTATGGGAGAAACTATTGAAATGATAAATAAACATTCTAAAGGAGATGCAATTATAGTTCCAGACGTAGGTCAGCATCAAATGTTTGCTTGTCGTTACGCTAAATTTAATAATTCTAAAAGTATTATTAATTCAGGTGGATTAGGAACAATGGGATTTGCACTACCTGCGGCAATTGGTGCTAAAATGGGAATGCCAGAACGTGAAGTAGTAGCAATTATAGGAGATGGTGGTTTTCAAATGACAATTCAAGAATTAGGAACTATTTTTCAAACGAAAGTTCCTGTGAAAATTGTAGTCTTGAACAATGAATTCTTAGGAATGGTTCGTCAATGGCAACAATTGTTCTTTGATAAAAGATATGCTTCTACAGAAATGATAAATCCTAATTTTATAGCTATTGCAGAAGGGTATTATATCAAAGCAAAAAAAGTAACTAAAAGAGAAGATTTAGATGCAGCTGTAGCCGAAATGATGGCTTCAAAAGAATCGTACTTCCTTGAAGTTATGGTAGAAAAAGAAAATAATGTATTCCCAATGATTCCAACAGGAGCTTCTGTTTCTGATATCAGATTAAGTTAATATTATGGAAAATCAAACATTCACTATTTCTGTTTATTCAGAAAATAACGTTGGGCTATTAAATAGAATATCAGGGATATTCTTAAAGCGCCATATTAATATATTGAGTTTAAATGTTTCAGAATCAGAAATTGAATCTGTATCTCGATTTATTATTGTAGTCAATACTACTGAAAAGTGGGTTCAGAATATTGTAGGTCAAATAGAGAAGCAAATTGAAGTTATTAAAGCATTTTATCACATTGATGAAGAAACTATTTTCTTAGAAAATGCTTTGTTTAAAATAGAATCTAGTTTATTATTTGACGAAAGACAAATTCAAAATATTATAAAAGATAGTAATTCTGAAATAGTTACAGTTTCAAGAGACTTTTTTGTGATTTCAAAATCAGGAAAACGTTCTGAAATTGAAGAGTTATATCAAAATTTAAAACCTTTCGGAATCATGCAGTTTGTGCGTTCAGGAAGAATATCGATTTCCAAAGAAAAAATGGAAATTTCAGCATTATTAGAAGAATTAAAACAAAAATAAAAATTAAAAAATGGCAAATTATTTCAATTCATTACCACTTAGATTACAATTAGAACAATTAGGCGTTTGCGAATTCATGGATCAATCAGAATTTGCTAATGGAATCGAAGCTTTAAAAGGTAAAAAAGTAGTTATTGTTGGTTGTGGAGCTCAAGGTTTAAATCAAGGTTTGAACATGAGAGATTCAGGTTTAGATATTTCATATGCATTACGTGCAGAAGCTATTGCTCAAAAAAGAGCTTCTTTCATGAATGCTGCTGATAACGGTTTTAACGTAGGGACATATGAAGAATTAATCCCAACTGCTGATTTAGTTTGTAATCTTACTCCAGATAAACAACATACTGCAGTTGTAACTGCTATCATGCCATTGATGAAACAAGGTTCCACTTTAGCCTATTCTCATGGTTTTAATATCGTAGAAGAAGGAATGCAAATTCGTAAAGACATTACGGTTATTATGTGTGCTCCAAAATGTCCAGGTTCAGAAGTGCGTGAAGAATATAAAAGAGGTTTTGGTGTTCCAACATTAATTGCTGTTCATCCTGAGAATGACCCAAACGGTTTTGGTTTAGATCAAGCTAAGGCTTATGCTGTTGCTACAGGTGGAAACAGAGCAGGAGTATTGCGTTCATCATTTGTAGCTGAAGTAAAATCAGACTTAATGGGAGAACAAACTATTCTATGTGGATTGTTACAAACGGGTTCTATTTTATGTTTTGATAAAATGGTAGCTGAAGGAATTGATGCAGGATATGCTTCAAAATTAATTCAGTACGGATGGGAAACAATTACTGAAGGATTGAAATATGGTGGAATTACAAACATGATGGATAGATTATCTAATCCAGCTAAAATTGCTGCTTTCAATGCGTCAGAAGAATTAAAAGATATTATGCGTCCATTGTTTCAAAAACACATGGATGATATTATCTCTGGTCACTTTTCTAAAACAATGATGGAAGACTGGGATAATGATGATAAAAACTTGTTAGCTTGGAGAGCAGCTACAGGAGATACAAACTTTGAAAAAACACCAGCTGGAGACATTGTAATCTCTGAACAAGAATACTATGATAATGGAGTATTAATGGTAGCAATGGTTAAAGCAGGAGTAGAATTAGCATTTGAGGCTATGACTGATTCAGGAATTATTGAAGAGTCTGCATATTATGAGTCATTACACGAAACTCCATTAATAGCTAATACTATTGCAAGAAAGAAATTATTCGAAATGAACCGTGTAATTTCTGATACAGCTGAGTACGGATGTTATTTATTTGATCACGCTTGTAAGCCATTAATAGCTGATTACGTAAAAAATGCACCATCTAACTTAGTGGGTCGCCCATTCAACGATGGAAACAACGGAGTTGATAACAAACAATTAATCGAAGTTAATAGCATAATTAGAAATCATCCAGTTGAAGAAGTAGGAGCTTGGTTAAGAGAATCAATGACGGCTATGAAAAAAATAGTATAGATTAAAATTAGGAATTGCCGCACATGAGGGTGTGTTGGGATTGGCACTGTATCATTTATTTTTCATGTATTTTGAATTAGTAAACAACTTATTAAAACTTAATGATCAATATGGTTGCTTATTACATTCACTTAACTGGTTTGATAATTAGTTAAGTGGAGTAATTCCTTTTTAATTAAAAAAATAAAGATTTAAATCAATTTAAAATTGATTGATTCAAAGATTATAGTAGCGAAAGTGGTGTATTATATTTAATTATTTTGAATAGTGGAATGTTATAAATGCAACATATTTTTGTATTATTAATTTAATTGTTACAATTATTGTTAATTAAAAAAAGGCGAAGTAAACTATTTACTTCGTCTTTTTTGCGTTTACTGTTTTATTGGAATTGTACAGTTTTTAAGGTATCTTTAAAAAAACACCTGTTTTAATTATTTATGTGTAATTTACCCTGATAATTAATCAAATAAAAAATTTTTGGAATAGAGTGAGATTTAATACTTTTATAAAAAAATATATCCCATGAGTTATTATAAGATCGAAAATTTAGAGCAATACTTCAAACATTATAACAAATCTGTTCGAGAACCCCGAAAATTTTGGGGTAAGATAGCGGAAGAGAATTTTACATGGTATCAACAATGGGATAAAGTTGTGGAATTTAATATGGCCGAAGCAGATATAAAATGGTTTACTGAAGCAAAGCTAAATATGACCAAAAATTGTATCGATAGACACCTAAATAAAAGAGGAGAAAAAACTGCTATAATTTTTGAACCCAATAACCCCGATGAAGAGGCATTGCACATAACCTATAATGAATTGCATCAACGTGTTTGTAAAATGGCAAATGTTTTGCGTGAACAAGGAATAAAAAAAGGGGATCGGGTTTGTATCTATTTACCAATGATTCCTGAATTAGCAGTTTCAGTTTTAGCTTGTGCAAGAATTGGTGCTATCCATTCAGTTATTTTTGCAGGATTTTCATCTTCTGCAGTAGCAAATAGAATAATTGATAGTGAAAGTAAAATGGTTATTACTTCTGATGGAGGTTACCGTGGAAATAAAACTATTGAATTAAAAGGAATAATTGATGAAGCATTAGAAAATTGTCCCTCTGTAGATACGGTATTGGTTGTTCAAAGAACAAATACTGAAATTAAAATGAAACAAGGTAGAGACATTTGGTTGCAACCCTTGTTGGATATTGCCTCTGATAATTGTGTTGCAGAAATAATGGATTCCGAAGATCCTTTATTTATTCTATATACTTCTGGTTCTACTGGAAAACCAAAAGGGATGGTCCATACAACCGCTGGTTATATGGTTCATACAGCCTATACTTTTAAAAATGTTTTTAATTACGAAGAAAATGATGTTTTTTGGTGTACAGCTGATATAGGTTGGATTACGGGACATTCTTACATCCTTTATGGACCACTTTTAAACGGTGCTACAACAGTTATTTTTGAAGGAATTCCATCTTATCCTGATTTTAGTCGCTATTGGGAAACAATAAAAAAACACAAAGTAACACAATTTTATACCGCTCCAACTGCCATTCGCTCTTTGGCAAAAGAGAGTCTAGAATACGTTCAAAAATATGATTTAGATACATTAAAAGTGATTGGTTCTGTCGGTGAACCCATAAACGAAGAAGCTTGGCATTGGTTTAATGATCATGTAGGTGGGAAACGTTGTCCTATCGTAGACACTTGGTGGCAAACTGAAACAGGCGGAATCATGATTTCTCCTTTGGCATTTGTTACTCCTACAAAACCAACCTATGCTACACTTCCATTACCAGGAATTCAGCCGGTATTAATGGATGACAAGCGAAATGAAATTGAAGGAAACCAAGTAGTTGGAAGTTTATGTATCAAGTTTCCATGGCCAGGAATTGCACGAACAATATGGGGTAATCATCAACGATATATAGACACTTATTTCTCGGAATACCCAGGTAACTTTTTCACTGGTGACGGCGCTTTACGTGATGAAGTAGGGTATTATAGAATTACAGGCCGTGTTGATGATGTAGTTATTGTTTCGGGACACAATCTAGGGACAGCTCCTATTGAAGATGCCATTAATGAGCATCCTGCAGTGGCAGAAAGTGCTATAGTAGGATTTCCACATGATGTAAAAGGGAATGCTTTATGTGGTTATGTTATTTTGAAAGAAACAGGAGAAATTAGAAATAAAGAAAACCTTTTCAAAGAAATCAATCAACACATTTCAGATCACGTAGGACCAATTGCCAAATTGGATAAAATACAATTTGTTTCTGGTTTGCCAAAAACTCGTTCTGGTAAAATTATGCGTCGAATTCTTAGAAAAATAGCTGCTGGTGATTTTACTAATTTCGGTGACACCTCTACATTATTAAATCCTGAAATTGTAGAAGAAATTATAAATGAAATAAAATAAAATATAGATTTTATTTTTTAAAATTATTAAAACTGTTTCAATATATGAAACAGTTTTTTTATTTAATAAAAATTAGTATTTGCAAGAAATAACCTAAATTAGCATGGATATGAAAACAAATTCTGCTGTAATTATTGTTGGTGGTGGATTAGCAGGGCTGACTGCTGCCATTCATTTGTCTAAAATAGGAGTAGAAGTTATCTTAGTTGAAAAAAATGAATATCCAAAACATAAAGTATGTGGCGAATACATTTCCAATGAAGTCTTACCCTATTTAAATTGGCTTGGTATAACTATTTCAGAATTGAATCCAACCGCGATCAATAAATTACAGTTTTCGACTTCCAGCGGAACTATGATTTCTTGTGAGTTACCGCTGGGAGGTTTTGGAATTAGCAGGTTTGCTTTAGATGAATTTTTATATAAAAAAGCAGTAGTAAATGGTTGCTTGGTTATTCAAGATAGTGTCCAAGATATTATTTTTAAAGAAAATCAATTTACAGTTTCGACAGTAAATAATACTATTTTAAAAGCAGATATTGTTATAGGGGCTTTTGGGAAACGATCCCTAATTGATCAAAAATTAAACAGGAATTTTATTCAAAAAAAATCTTCTTGGCTAGCCGTAAAAGGACATTATTTGGGTAGTTTTCGGGAGGACTTAGTAGGTTTACATAATTTTGAAGGAGGCTATTGTGGTGTTTCAAAAGTAGAAAATAATCAGATTAATATTTGTTATTTATGTAATTATGAAACATTTAAAAAATACAAAAACACCGAAGACTATCAAAATAATGTAATCGCAAAGAACCCTTTTTTAAAAAATATTTTTGGTACGAGTACCCTTCTTTTTGAGAAACCGCTAACGATAAGCCAAGTTTCATTTGATAAAAAAAAGGCAGTTGAAAATCATATTTTAATGATTGGAGATACTGCTGGGTTAATCCATCCTTTGTGTGGAAATGGAATGGCAATGGCTATTCATAGTGCAAAAATCGCATCTGAATTGGTTATTAAATATTTAACTAAAGAAATTAAATCTAGAGATGAATTAGAGCAAAAATATCTGAAGCAATGGACTACCAATTTTAAAGCAAGATTGAAAGCAGGGCGATTTTTATCTGCAATTTTGCAACAACAAAAACTATCTGATATGCTACTGCGTATATTAGTTGAATTTCCTTTTCTTTTAACCATAATTATTAAGAAAACTCATGGCAAACCTATTTTATAAATGAATAAATGTTTTTAAACACTAAGCACCGAACTGATAAGGAAGAGATAATGGATGATTTCACCATGGAAGGGGAAATTTTGCGTGAAGCATTAGATAAAATCGCAAAAATAAACCAGCTATTGGGCGGAAACACGCTAACTTTACTTGGAGTTGAAAAATTACTCTCTAGCCTTGTTACTGACAAAGAAATTACAATTGTAGATGTGGGGTGTGGCAATGGAGACATGTTACGAACATTGGCTCAATATGCTAAAAAAAACAATTTAAATTTTAAATTAATTGGTGTTGATGCTAATAATTTCACCATCAATCATGCAATCAATTTATCAGTTAATTATCCTAATATAAGTTTTATTTGTGAAGATATTTTTGGCGAAGTTTTTAATGAATTAAAATATGATATTGTTTTGTGCACTTTGACATTACATCATTTTAAAAAAGAAGAAATTGAAAAAATACTTCCTGTGTTTTATGCCAATGCTGATTTGGGAATCGTTATAAATGATTTACACAGAAGCAGAATTTCTTATAGATTATTTCAATTATTGTGTGCGACATTTCAATTAAATGAAATGTCAAGAGAAGATGGATTAATTTCAATACTAAGGGGTTTTAAAAAAGAAGACTTAATTGGATTTTCAAAAAAATTAAATTTCAGAAACTATACCATTCAGTGGAAATGGGCTTTTCGTTACCAATGGATAATTTTAAAAATATGAGTGTTAAAATACATACCGTTGCTAAGCAACTTCCAAAATATTCAAGAACAACGGAAGAAATTATACCATTTCTAGACAATTGGTTGACAGGACAAGACGAACGTTTTATTCGAAAAGTAAAAAAAATATTTGAAGGAGCAGCAGTTGATACCCGCTATTCAATTATGGATCCTATAGAGGTTTTTACTAAAACATCATTTGAAGAAAGAAATGATATCTATACTCGTGAAGTCATTGATTTAGGTGAAAAAGTACTTAAAAAAGCATTGTTGAAATCCAAGTGGAAACCAGAAGATTTAGATTATATTATTACGGTGAGTTGCACCGGAATTATGATACCGTCTCTCGATGCCTATTTAATTAATAAATTGAAACTGCGTCAAGATATTGTTCGGCTTCCTGTTACTGAAATGGGTTGTGCTGCAGGAATTTCGGGAATTATTTATGCCAAAAATTTTCTTCAGGCAAATCCTGGAAAAAGGGCTGCTGTTGTTGCCGTGGAAAGCCCCACGGCTACTTTTCAATTGGATGATTTCTCTATGGCAAATATCGTAAGTGCTGCCATTTTTGGTGATGGTGCTGCTTGTGTGCTGCTTTCATCATTTGAAGAGGATGAGGGGCCTGAAATTGTGGCGGAAGAAATGTATCATTTTTATAATAATGAACACATGATGGGGTTTAAGTTAACCAATTCAGGTTTGCAAATGGTATTGGATATTGAAGTTCCTAATACAATTGCTTCTCATTTTCCTGCAATCATTCATCCGTTTTTAGAAAAAAACAACTTAAAAATTGATGATATTAATCATTTAATATTTCATCCTGGAGGAAAAAAAATTGTGCAAACAGTGGAAGATTTATTCTCTAGCTTAGGCAAAAACATCGATGACACTAAAGAAGTACTGCGATTGTATGGAAACATGTCTAGCGCCACTGTATTGTATGTTTTGGAGCGATTTATGGATAATAAGCCAGCAAAAGGAGAAAAAGGATTAATGTTGAGTTTTGGCCCAGGGTTTTCGGCACAACGTGTTTTACTGCAATTTTAGAAAATTCATTAAAAGAATTAGTAATGACAAATCAGGAAATTATATCAAAATTGCCCTATTCAAATCCCTTTTTATTTGTAGACGAATTATCGTCTGTTAATGAAAATGGAGTAGAGGGTTGTTATACATTTGATGAAAATCTTGATTTTTACAAAGGGCATTTCAACAATTTTCCTGTTACTCCCGGTGTAATTTTAACGGAGGTTATGGCGCAAATAGGATTGGTTTGTTTAGGTGTTTTTTTATTAGACTTAAACTTTAATAAAAACACTTCAATTGCTTTAACTTCAAGTAATATAGAGTTTTTAAAACCTGTTTTTCCTAAAGAAAAAGTCACCGTTATTTCAGAAAAAATATACTTTAGATTTGGAAAATTAAAATGCAAAGTAAAAATGAAGAATGAGAATGGAGACCTTGTTTGCATGGGAGAGATTGCCGGAATGATCACCTAATTGCCTAAGTAAATAATTATATAATGCAGTTTTTATAAAACTAAATAAAACGCTATAAATAGATATAAAATGAGTAGGAGAGTTGTCATTACGGGTCTTGGTGTTGTTGCTCCAAATGGAGTAGGACTTGAAGCGTTTACTCATGCCATCAAAAATGGAATTTCTGGAATCAAAAAAGATGCAGAATTAGAACGCCTACAATTTTCGTGTCAGATTTCTGGAAAACCGGAGATTACAACCGATTTGGCATTGAATTATTTTACAGAATTAGAATTGCGAAATTTTAATTCTTCAGGAATTTTATATGGTGTTATAGCGGGGATAGATGCATGGAAAGATGCTGGTTTAGAAATACAAACGAATGAAGATCCCGATTGGGATAGCGGTACTATTTTTGGAACTGGAACTTCTGGAATTGAAAAGTTTAGAGAAAGCATCTATAAAATTGATGATTTTCAGACTCGTAGATTAGGCAGTACTGCTGTTGCACAAACGATGAACAGTGGAATCAGTGCTTATCTAGGAGGAAAATTAGGCCTTGGAAACCAAGTAACAACTAATTCGTCGGCATGTACTACTGGGACTGAGAGCATCATGATGGCCTATGACCGAATAAAATCGGGTCAAGCAAAACGAATAGTTGCAGGAAGTACAAGTGATTCCGGACCCTATATTTGGGGAGGTTTTGACGCGATGCGTGTTTGCACTTTTAAACACAATGACAGCCCAGAAAAAGGATCGCGTCCAATGAGTGCTAGTGCTTCAGGTTTTGTTCCTGGCAGTGGAGCAGGAGCATTAGTGATAGAAGATTTAGAAACTGCTTTAACACGAGGTGCAAAAATTTATGCAGAAATAATAGGCGGGAATATTAATTCAGGTGGGCAACGTGGTTTAGGAACAATGACGGCTCCTAATCCAATAGCGGTTAAAAAATGCATTACAACAGCGATCAAAAATGCAGGAATTGAACCAAATGAAATTGATGCTTTAAATGGTCATTTGACGGCAACTTCTAAAGACAGTTTAGAAATTCAAAATTGGAGCGAAGCCTTAGGAAGAAATGGAGTAGATTTTCCTTATATAAACTCTTTAAAATCAATGGTTGGTCATTGTCTATCTGGAGCAGGAAGTATAGAAAGTGTAGCTACTGTTTTACAATTGCATCAAGGTTTTGTTTTTCCAAATATAAATTCTGAAGATTTACATCCTGAGATAATAGACCTAATTGATTCCTCCAGAATTCCACAACAATTAATAACTACTGAACTGAATGTAATTGCAAAAGCAAGTTTTGGATTTGGGGATGTTAATGGTTGTATCATTTTTAAAAAATACAAAACTTAAAAAAATTATATATGAACGAAGCAGCTATTTTAGAACAATTAAAAAAAATCATTATGCCTTTTGTAAACAATGAGAAAGCTTTTGATTCTTTTTCGGAAGAAACTGATTTTATAAAAGATTTGAATATCAATTCAGCTAATTTAGTCGATATTATTTTGGATGTAGAAGATGCATTTGACATTCAAATTGATAATGAATCTATGGAAAAAATGCTTGATGTAAAATCAACATTAGAAATTATTAGAACAAAATTATCAGAAAAATGATTGGTAATGACATCGTAGATTTGGCTTTAGCCCAAAAAGAAAGTAACTGGAAACGGCCTGGATTTTTGCAAAAAATATTTACGTTAAAGGAACAACTTTTGATACATAATGCCCAAAATTCGGAGAAAATGGTTTGGAATTTATGGAGTAGAAAAGAGGCAGCATATAAAATTTATAATCGCGAAACGGGTATCAGAGCCTATATTCCTACTCAATTAGAATGTATTTATGAGAATGCTACTTTGGGAAGAGTAATTTGTAAAGGGAATACTTATTATACAAAAACACAAATTATAGGGGATAAAATTCATACTATTGCCGTTGCCCAAAAGTTGTTTTTCAACCAGATTGTATATTTAGAACCGAACAATCAATTGGATAAAATAAATGGCATTCCTTTTTTTACTGATGAAGATATCATAAAACCCGTTTCAATAAGCCATCACGGGCGCTATAAAGCTATCATTTCACTATAAAACTGGTTACTTAATTTTAAGTCTTGATTTTAATTTTAAAAATAATAATGCAATTTTATAGGCATCTTCTGAAGAGGAAATTCGATCACTTTTTGGAATTTTATAAAAATGGGATAATTCATCCAAAGAAGATTTTTTATCAGTAATATCATGCAGTTTTCGATGCATAATATCAATGTCTAAGGCTTCATTTTTTAATCGGCCACAACCTAGTCTTTCTAACGCAACATTGATCATTTCTACATCAAAATCAATGTGATGTCCTACTAATACAGCATTCCCAATATATTCAATAAAGGATTTAATAGCATCAGATTCTCCTAATTTCGGCATTTTACTCTCAACAATAAACTCATTTGAAAGTTTGTTGTCATGAAAATATTTGTATTGTAATAATACATTTTCAAAGCTGTCCCCAATATGAACACTATCATCAATTACAGCGAAAGCACCAATTGTTAAAATCACATCATCATGTAAATTTAATCCAGAAGTTTCGGTAGAAAAAATCACATATCGATTTGATTTCTTAACAAACTTTGAAAGGTATGTTTTCCAAAATTCAGGAAATTCTTTATTGATATTTTTAATCCAGTCTAGCATATTTATGAAAATTGAGTCATTTGAAATGTGTCTTTAATCAAGTCCTCCAATTCTTTCATTGGAGCTAATGCATTTTTAAGTTTTTCTCTATCTGTTTTTGACAATTCTTCTAAGTTGATATACTGTCCAGAATTATCATTTTTCAAACCTTCTAATGCTCTAAATTTAGACAAAACTAAGAAAGCTTCGGCACATTCTAGATAAATTTCAGCATGTTTAGGATTGGTAATAGCTAATTGTTTAAAACGAATGTATGTATTATTAATTCCTTTGATATTATGACTTAATGTAAATAAACGGGCGCCATCAATTAGTGGCATTAATGCACGTGTCTTAATATCAAATTTATCTTTATTAGGACCTTCTTCTTCTACATTAAATTTCTTAAAAAAGGTCAATGGAGAATTGTTTCTTAAAGCATCATTCCCTAAAAAGTCATAAAATAAAACATTATTTTCAGCATTTTTATATACTACATTATTAATTGCATCTTCAATTTTTTGTTCGCCAAAAACAATTTCATAATCAAAAAATATACTGCTTAAATCACTACTGTTTTCGGCTGTAGTATTCATCCAACTGTTGTATTGTTTTGTCCAATCTGAAAGGGACTTACACCAAAGCATATTGCTAGCCATATGTCCATTTGGACACAATTGATATCCTACTTTTTCTAAAATTAAAGTAGCTTTTTTTGCTAAATTAAGGAAATAGTCTTTTACGGCTCTATATTTTTCAGGAGCAACATCTTCAAAAATTAAAATACTGTCCTGATCTGTGGGTAATAATTGCTCTTTTCTTCCTTGACTACCAATGCTTAACCAGGCAAAACGAGCAGGAGGGGAGCCCAAATCTAAAATTGATTGCTCCACAGCGCGTTTTAAAATAGCAAAATTGATTTCGCTGGCAATATTTGAAATATGCGTAAGTGGAATGTTTTTTTGAATCGATGTCTGAACAATGTCGTCCAGTCTTAATCTGATTTGTTTTAGTTCTTTAGCTGTTTGGGAACGTTTTATCTCTTTGATTAAAACCCCAGGATTATTGGCTTGGGCTACCACTAAATCATGTTCCGAAATCACTCCTTTTACAATTGATTTGTTTGAACCATCCAGTGTTACGCATAAATGAGTGACGTTATTTTTTAACATTAATAATTGTGCTTCTGCCAAGGATACATTTTCAAGAACCGTAATTACAGGGGATGACATTACTTTATCAACAGAAATAGTTATAGGATATCTTCCTGTAGCAATTTTAGATGACATATCCATATCAGTAACAATACCAATAGGAATATTATTTTCACAAATTACAGCATTATTGATTCTCATTTCAGCCATTAACTGAGCAACATCTTTGACAATATTGTATGGAGCAGTAATTAATGGAGAGCTGTTATAAGATAAAGTCTGGAAATATTGCATTTCAGACTGTTGTACTGAAGAGAAACTAGTATCAGAAATTAGGTTTCTATGTGCATTTTCCTTAGTATTTGTGCTTCTTGAATTGACTGCAAAATTCTCTAGTAAAAAATTTAAAACATCTGAATTATTAGCTACAAAAGGTCTAAAAACAGCTATCGGTATAGCGTAAACAATACTTTCTTCACGTGCTTTTGCAGTCATCATATAATTGTTTTTTGCAAAAAAGGGACGCAAACCAAAAATAGCACCTTCATGACATTTATTCAAAATTGTTTCTTCGGCATCGGCAATTACAGATAAATTAATTAAACCGGAAGCCACCACATAAAAACTATCATGTAAAGCTTCATCAATTTGAAATAAGGTTTTATTAATTTCTAAATTGACTACTCGAATATTTGCAGAAATCTCTGATAACTCTTGAAACGTGAGTGCATCAAATGGAGCGTATTCTTTTAAAAAATCAGCAATGTGTTCTGCAATTGAATTCATATTTTTTGAATAATTATATTTAGCAAAATTAATAAATTAATGATGCAAATAACAGCGTAAATCTAGGTTATATATTAAATTTTGTGAATTTGTACTTTGGTTTAATTTAATTAATGAATTATGTACTAAAAGGAGAAGACTAAGTCAAAATTGTACTTTTTAATTATATCAATTGGCACAAGTAGTTTTACTGAGGAATCTTGCAGAATGGGAAGTTTGTATATTTTCTATTTTACATAATATAAATTATAGTTCGTTTTCTATTATCCATAAATAGTATAGTCTGTCACCAATTTGAATGATTCTAATTGTTTTATAGAACAATGCACTGCAGCAACTTAATTCTCTTCGTAAATTGCTTCATTTATTTTTTGATATTCCGTGCCATGTTCAATAAATTTTCAAATACGCGATTCTCAGCGATTGTATATTATTAGAATAAAATGTAAAAACGGAAATTTTAATTCTATATATTTATAAGGATTTAATTTCTATCAAAAAATTGATTACACCATACTGTTTAAAAAGGTATCACTTTAATTTATCCAAATCGTTTTGGTATTCACAAATTCACGAATTCCATACGCAGCAAGTTCTCTCCCATAGCCACTGTTTTTTATACCACCAAAGGGTAATCTTGGATCAGAAACAACTAATTTATTTACAAAACTACTTCCAGCCTCCAATTGCAATGCAAGCCTTTCCCCTCTTTCTTTATTGCCAGTAAACACACCCGATCCGAGACCAAAAACAGAATTGTTAGCTAATTCAACCGCATGAGCATCATCTTTTGCTCGTATTACAGATGCTACAGGACCAAATAACTCATTATCAAAACCTTCCATTCCTGGCTCTAAATCTGCCAAAATAGTGGCTGGATAATACGCTCCATTTCTATCTGGAATTTCACCACCTAATACCAATCGGCCTCCTTGAGCTACAGTTTTTAGAACTTGTTCGTGAAGTTGATCACGCAAGTCTGTTCTAGCCATCGGGCCGTAATACGTAGTTTCATCCGTAGGTTCGCCCATTTTTGCAGCTTTCATTTTCTTTGTGAATAAGGCTAGAAATTCATCATAGATTTCATCAAGGACAACAAATCTTTTAGCAGCAATACAGGTTTGTCCGTTATTTTGTAATCTTCCTAAAGTAGCCATATCAGTCGCTTCTTCCATGTCAACATCATCAAGAATAATATAAGCATCACTACCTCCTAATTCCATCACTGTTTTCTTTAAATTTTGTCCAGCAATCGAAGCAACAGAACGACCTGCTGGTTCGCTTCCAGTAAGCGTCACAGCCATTATATTTTTGTTTTCAATAATATCTTTTACCAATTTTGAATCGATGTTTAAGTTGGTAAATGTGCCTGTAGGAAATCCTGATTTTACAAATGCATCTTCCAGCGCAAATGCACAACCTTGAACATTTGAGGCATGTTTTAAAACACCTGTATTTCCTGCCATCAAAGCTGGAACTGCAAATCGTATGACTTGATAAAATGGGAAATTCCAAGGCATAACAGCTAAAATTACACCGATGGGCTTAAAAGTAACATAACTCTTAGTAGCTTCTGTCTTTACGATTTCATCTGCCAACAACTCTTTAGAATGATCCGCATAGTAACGGCATACTAATGCACATTTTTCTATTTCTTTACGAGATTGACCAATTGTTTTACCCATTTCTCTAGTAGCTAATTGTGCATATTCTTCCTTGTTTTTTTCTAAAATATCTGCTAAGTTATGCATCAATTGGGCGCGTTCTTCAAAAGTTTTTTGCTTCCAACTATCGAATGTTTTTTTTGATTGGGTAATTTTTTCTTTAGCTTCATTTATTGTGATGCGATTATACTCCGCTATTTTTTCTCCAGTAGCTGGATTTATAGTTATAGTAGTTGCCATTATTTTTATTTTTGAGATTCCTTATTTTTTGTTCTAATATAAAGCATAAAAATAAAGAAAATCGCTCCAAAAAAAGAGACTGTTATGATAATTAATTCCCAATATTTGATAATACAAAACAAAAAACCCGAAATAGCCTTATAGTCTGTTTCGGGTTTTTAATTAGTAAATAAACGGATGAATTACTATACCTTTTTTGATAATTGATACGTACTGTATCCGTAATGAGCCACTACAGCTAAACAAATTAGGGGTAGAATAAAAGAAAAATTCACTTCAGGAATGAATCCAAACAGTTTGATATCTGCAAATCCAGGACCTCCCAAATCTAGCATAGATCCTTGTAAAACGGGCATCAAAGCACCACCAACAATGGCCATTACTAAACCTGCAGAACCAATTTTGGCCTCATCTCCCATATCTTTCAATGCAATTCCGTATATCGTTGGAAACATAATTGACATGAATATGGAAATACAAATTAACGAAATTAATCCAGGCATTCCTTGTAGTACAATAGCACCAGCTGCACAAATTACTCCACCGATACCAAATACCATCAATATTTTGGATGGGTTTAAAGTTTTCATTAAAGCCGTTCCAATCCATCGTCCCGATAAAAATAAAAGCATTGCAGCAATATTGTAATAGGTTGCTGTTAAATGTAATCCAAAGGTATGATTGATATTATCAACATATTGAAAAATAAATGTCCAACACATGATTTGCGCTCCAACGTAAAATGCTTGTGCTAAAACGCCGTGTTTGTAATTTTTATTGGCAAATAATTTTTTGAATGATTCCGCTACTGACATTTTATCTTCGTGAGCTGTGGTAGGCATTTTAGTAAAAATGATAATGATTAAGATGATCAAAACAAAAAGTCCTAAACCAATATAAGGAATACTGATTACACTCAAATCATTTTCACGAATACTAGCTAACTCAGTTGAAGATAAAGCTTGATACGCTTCCTGGGTGTAATCATCAGATTTTATTTCTTTGATTACTAAAAACTGGGCCATAATTAATCCCGTTATAGCACCAATAGGATTGAAGGCTTGCGCTAAATTTAAACGTTGGGTTGCTGTTTCTTTATTACCCAGGAATAAGATTAATGGGTTTGAAGTGGTTTCAAGAAAAGCTAAACCACAGGTAATTACCCATAATGAAATAAGAAAAAAAGTATAGCTCTGGTAATGAGCTGCTGGATAGAATAAAAAAGCACCTGTTGCATAAAGGATTAGTCCTAATATGATACCTGATTTATAGCTGTATTTTCTAATGAATAATGCAGCTGGCAATGCCATAAAGAAATACCCAAAATAAAATGCAAATTGCACTAATGACGCCTGCGTATTAGAAAGTTCAGGCATTACTTTTTTGAAAGTAGAAACCATGGGAGTTGTCAAATCATTAGCAATTCCCCACAGCGCAAATAATATGGTTATAATTACAAATTGAAAAATTAATTCTTTACTTACTACGGGTATTTTTTTTGTTAAATTCATTGGTCGGTTTATATAGTTAATAGGTAGTTGATGTTTTAGTAAAACGGTTTACTTGCTCAAATCCAGACAAGAAAACATCAATTTCTGTTGGCGAAATTACAGGGTTTGCTCCTTCATTTTGAGCAACGATGGCTCCAATGGCACTAGCAAAATTAATAGCGTGTTGTGGATCTTCACCATTCAATAATTTAATAATTAAAGCGGCTAAGAATGAATCTCCTGAACCTACCGTATCTACTACATTCACCTTGAAACCACAGTTGTGATAAAATTTATTGTTGCAATACAAAACGGCTCCGTGTGATCCTAAAGTCACACAAATGGTTTTCGTATTGGTTTTCTTCGCAATGAATAAGATGTTTTGCTCTAATGATTTTTTATCTGATTGTAAGTCTTGACAAATTTCATTTAACTCATCATCGTTAAACTTAATAAAATCAGCTACTTGCAATAATTCTAAAACATTCGATTTAGTATAATGTGGCACCCTTAAATTGACATCAAAAACGCTATATTTGGCTACTTTTAATAATTCTTTTAAAGTATTATTGGATACAGAATCTCTTGAAGATAAACTTCCATAGACAAAAAAATCAGCACCTTCAACCAGTTGTGTACTTGTAGTTGAAACTTCGATTTTATCCCAAGCAGCAGGATAATTAATATCATAAGATGCATTTCCTTTTTCGTTCAAAATTACATTTACCACTCCCGTAGCGTAATTTTCTTTTACTTGAACGCTTTCAGTATTTACTCCTACTCCATTCAAATAATCCACTACTATTTTTCCATTGGCATCATTCCCAACGGCACTTATCATAGCGATTTCTCCACCTAGTGAGTTTAATCTTGAAGCAACATTTAATGGGGCTCCCCCAATTTTTTTGTGTTCCAAAAAAACATCAAAAAGTACTTCACCAAAACAAACTCCTTTTAGCCTTTTTTCCATTTTATTTATTTTTTATTTATTTTTATTTTTTATTGAATTAATTGATTTTCATTGTACCAGAGGGCTACTTTTTGTTTCATAAATAGCAGACTGCCTTTGGCAAGATCTTCTGAATTGTATTCTGAAGGCCTCCATAAAGAAGTAGGTCCTACTAAAGCAGTGATTTCTGATGAGAAATTTTCTAGAACTAATGGTCCTTGGTAATTGATTTTGGCTAATGCCTTAAAAAAATCATCCCAATGTACATTTCCTTCTCCTGTCATTCCACGATCGCTTTCGGTAATATGAACGTGTTTCAAGCGGTCACCTGCAACAATAATAGGATCGTAAAAATTCATTTCTTCTATGTTCATATGAAAAGTGTCCAAATGCAAACCAATATTAGTAGTATTGATTTCTTCAATCATTTGCAACACTTCATGAGCCGCTGTAAAGACATAGCTTTCGTAACGATTAATCGGTTCAATCGCTAACGTTATATTTTGCTTCTTGGCGTAAACTGCCAATTCAGTAAAAACTTGACGAATAATGACTTTTTCATCAACTGTACATTGTTTTCCTGTAAAGGTCCCAATGGCCGAATGTAAGACACCACCTAAAAAATCACCTTCCATCTCCTCTACTTTATCCAATGCTTTTGTAATCAAAGCCAAAGCATTTTCTGGGTATAATGGAATATGGGAAGCTTTGGGCAGATTCAGAGACAAACGTCCTTGAATTCCATGTTCATCCAGTTGCTTCTTAGTTGCTATGGCATCAAAATCTAATGATGATGGCAAAGAAATTTCAAGCATGTCAAAGCCATATTCTGCTGTTTTTTGTATGGCAAATGTTCCTCCTTCAGCAGTCCATCCGGGAATGAATGATAAAATACTAGTTCCAAAAATTGGCATATGTATCTATTTTAAATTATTTTTCTATTGAATTAAAACAACCACCACTCTGTTTTTACCCCTAAATAAGAACCCCATCGTTTTTGATTTACCAGTAAAAAAGAGGAGTAATTATGGTCTCTTGCAAAATCATTGTATCTGGCCACTGTATAAACCAAACGAATGTGCGGACGACTCCATGGATCCCGCTGTCCTAAAGGCACAATTGTAGGTGCGAGAGAAAATTTCCACATGCTTGCTTCTGGATTATCTCCGTCTTTTCTAACAGCATAATGTAATTCTTGAAGAATGTGAAACCAATCGGTCACATAATAAAAATTACGCATTCCAACTACCAAGTCGGTTTTTTGATTGTACAATTGTGTCCCATCGAAATAGGTGTCTTTATCAGTACTACTAGACCCACCTTTACTTCTTGTGAAAACACCATACCCATTGATGCTAAATTTTTTAGAAATATTTAATAAAAAATGTTCCACCATCGTAAATGAATATGCACCATTGTATTTCCCTGCCGCATCTGGAGCTCCATAAGTAGCCCAAGTAAAAGTGTTTCCGTTATCACCACCATTCGCAATCCCGGTACCATAACGTGCCGATATTTGATTGAAAGAACCAGGCATAGCGGTTTTAAACGGACTGTTGTATTTAATTCCAGCTACAAAACCGTTATCCGACGCATATTTAATACTGGCTTCATTAGAACTAGCTGATGCATAGTGAAATTCACCCAAAAGCTTTATGGTATTGTCGTTTTTAAATTTAAAACTGTGTTCCCCAATCCAAACCATTCTTTGACGAATAGCTGCATTTGTAGCACCCGCGACAGTAACTTCATAGTTATAAGGATAAATAGAACCTGTATTCGAAGAAGCAGGCATTAACATAGTCAGTTCTGTGGTTTTATGGCTTACACCAAAACCTTGTGAAGAATGATCATCAAAATAAAAATAATCACTGATGTGTAAATCATCATAACGACGAAAACGGGATCCTGCCCAAGCAGACCATTTACTTCCCATAATATTAGTTGCTTCTACATAAGCCTCAGGAAGAATGAAAGTTAGTCCGTTTTTAGTTTGAGTGCTTGTATTTCCAATAAATTGTCCATTATTAGAGTACATTCCTAAACGCATTTGAAAAGTAACATTGGTACTTTCTTTCCCTACAAGTTTAGGTGTAAAGTGAAATGCAGGTAAAATATCGATATAGTCAGTTTGCTCCATTCGACCGCCCAAAGAGCCTTGGCCCGAAAGATTTAATGGTCTCCATTGGTTTCCTTCCCCATTTGGCGAAAGCCCAACACCAATTCGACCTGTAGTTCCCATAGAAAAGTTGGAATTTGTTATTACAACTTGTGAATACGATAACATAGCAGAAAAGGATAATAAAAATGTAGCAACGGTTTTTTTCATGACTTAGGGCTTGAATATTTGTTTATTTTTTTGTGTTCGCTTCAGTTTTTCGGCTACAATTAGTTTTTATTTATTAGCAATACTAAATCGAAATAGTTTTAACATTTATATTAAACGTCAAAATGACTATTATTTTTCAAAAGTATATTTAAATTATTATATATGCTAAAAAAAAATACTTATATTTTGCTATTATTTAAATTAATTAGGTTTTATATGTATATATCGCATATAAATATATCTAAATTTTAAATTATAGATATAACGTACTAATGACGTTTGTATAAATATAGATAGACTTATCCATTCCTATCTATATTCATAATAAAATCCTTAAATTTGTTTTTTGAAGTATTTTAATTTTATTAAAAAACGTACAAACCATTTTTATTTTTCTACTTATGCAACCCCAAATAATTCCCAATATATCAGTTGACTGTGTCATTTTTGGCTTTGACTTTAATACTAAATCCTTAAACGTATTATTGATTGAACGTTTTTTAAAATCGGAAGTCAGTAAAGAACCACTTGTAAATGATTATGTTCTAACTGGATATCATACACTTGAAAATGAAACTATAGATGAAACTGCATCAAGAGTATTAAAGGAGCTAACGGGGCTTGACAATCTTTATAAAAAACAGTTTAAAGTTTTTGGTGACCCAAACCGTTTAATGAATGAAAGAGATATTATTTGGGCAAAAAATCAAAATTTTAATCAACGAACTATAACTATTGCTTATTATTTTTTATTACAAACACATGAAGTTAATTTAGAGACTACTAAGCTTAAAGTACAATGGTTTCCCATAAATAATTTACCCGCACTTGGATTTGATCATAAAACGATAATTAATGAGGCTTATGCTGATTTGAAAGAGAAATCGATGTACAAACCCATTATTTTTGAGTTGCTTCCAGATAAATTTACTATTAAAGAGTTACAAGATACATACGAATCTATATTAGGTACTGAGATTGACAATCGTAATTTTAGACGAAAACTAATTACAAAAAAATTCATTGTTAAATTAGACGAAAAACAAGTTGGTACATCTAAAAAGCCATCGAATCTATTTATGTTTAGTGAGGCAATTTATCAAAAAGCTTATACTGAGAGTTATTTAATAAACATTTAAATAAATTGGTAGTTATTTTAATACTTTAAAACGTATCAATTTTAGGGCAATAATTATTTACCTTTGCAAAAAATTAAAGCTCTTTTTATGTCTAAAGCTCGTTATTTCAAATTAATTCTAATTTTAGGTTCTCTTACTGCATTGGGACCCTTTTCTATAGACATGTATCTACCAGGATTTTCTGGTATCGCAAAAGATTTGAATACTACAGTAGCCAATGTTTCCATGACCTTGTCCAGTTATTTTATAGGAATTTCAGCAGGGCAATTGCTTTATGGTCCTTTATTAGATCGTTTTGGGAGAAAAAAACCATTGTTTATTGGATTATTGGTTTACATATTAGCATCATTAGGTTGTGTTTATGTAACTAATATTGACACTTTTATTGGTTTACGATTCATTCAAGCGATAGGAAGTTGTGCTGCTACAGTTGCTTCTGTTTCGATGGTTCGGGATTTATTTCCTGTGAAAGATATACCTAAAGTTTTTTCTTTATTGATGTTAGTAGTTGGGCTATCGCCAATGCTAGCACCTACAATTGGAGGTTATGTTACAGCGTATTATAGTTGGCATACTGTCTTTTTTATATTAATGTGTATGGGAATATTAATTCTTTTGGCCTCACAGATAGGCTTGCCAAATACATATGAACCAGATACCTCTATCTCATTAAAACCAAAGCCTATTATTACTAATTTCATAAGTATTGTAAAAGAGCCTCAGTTTTATACCTATGCTTTTACTGGTGCAATTGCTTTTTCTGGATTGTTTACTTATGTAGCTGCTTCTCCTATTTTATTCATGGATATTTTTAATGTGGATGCCAAAACATACGGTTGGATATTTGCATTTATGTCATTGAGTTTTATAGGTGCAAGTCAACTGAACTCATTGCTATTAAGGAAATTTTCAAGTGAGCAAATGATTTTTGGCGCATTGATTACACAATCAATAATTAGCGTTGTATTCCTTCTTTTGGCAATAAATGGTCTTTTAGGATTATATACAACAATTGCAATGTTATTTTTATTCTTAGCCTGTTTAGGGATATCTAACCCAAATACAGCAGGTCTTACACTTGCTCCTTTTTCAAGAAATGCTGGAAGTGCATCGGCATTAATGGGTGCCATCCAACTGGGGTTAGGGGCTTTGGCTTCTTTTGCAGTGGGTGTTTTTGTAAAAGATTCAATTACGCCTATGGTCGTAATAATGGCTTCAACAACTATTGCTGCCTTTTTAATTTTGATGGTAGGAAAAAGAAACATTAAAAAAACCATTGCAACTTCTCCTAATGAAGAAATTGCAATAATTCATTAATTGGGATTCTAGATTTCCTTTTTATCTACTTTAATTTTTTTATCGGGTCTAATGATCATACGTAGCGAATGGTCTTTTGCAAAATAAGCAATCATCCAGTTGAAGAATGTCTTTACTCTATTGCGGTAGGTTATCAAAGAAATAAGATGGATAAACAACCAGATTATCCAAGCAAAGAATCCCTTGAAATGCATTTTTGGCTTGGGTAAATCAACCACTGCTTTGTTCTTTCCAATGATAGCCATCGAGCCCTTATCATTGTATTTGAAAGGAATTAGCATCTTTTTGTTTAACATTAATTTGAAATTGGCAGCTAAGTTTAATCCCTGTTGAATAGCAACTTGCGCTACTTGAGGATGACCAGCGGGAAAATTAATATCGGTTAATTGAATGCAGGTGTCTCCAATGGCATAAATAGCATCTGTAGCATTTACTTTATTAAAAGCATCAGTTGCCATTCTTCTTCCACGACCATAACTTTCAGCCGGCATTCCTTCAAAAACTTTGGCAGAAACTCCTGCCGCCCAAATTAAATTTTTAGTTTGAATTGTTTCTCCATTGCCAAAATATACGGTGTCGTCAACATAATCTACAACAGTTGTATTAAGTTTTACAACCACACCTAATTTTGTAAGTGCATCTAGTGTGTCTTCCTGTGAGGCTTTACTCATGGGCGATAATACAGCATTAGATCCATCAACTAAATAAATATTACTGGCTGTAGTACTTAATTCAGGATATTCTTTTAATAAAATATTTTTTCGCATCTCAGCAAACATACCCGAAACTTCAACACCAGTGGGACCACCTCCTGCAACTACTATAGTTAATAATTTTCTACGCTCACGCATGTCTTTGCAAATGGCCGCTTTCTCTAGATTTTTCAATAAGGTATTGCGCATTACAATGGCATCATTCAAAGTTTTCATTGGAATGGCATTTTTTTTGACATTTTCCATTCCAAAATAACTCGTTTCTGCTCCTGTTGCAAAAACTAGGTAATCATAGTTTAGTTCTCCATTATTGAGAATAATTTTTTTCTCAGCTGGAACTACTTTAAGTAAATTTCCTAAGCGAAACTTTAGATTTTTTTTTCCTGCAAAAAACTTTCTAAAAGGGTAACTGATACTTGATGGTTCCAAAAAAGCGGTAGCAACCTGATAGATTAGTGGCGGAAAAAAATTATAATTATTTTTATCTACTAATGTGACATTAATATCTTTATGATTCAATAGTTCTTTAGCAAGATTCAATCCTGCAAAACCTCCTCCAATTATTACAATTTCCATTTATACTTGTATATTATTTATAATAAAAAACACCCATAAAATTAAGCAATTTATGGGTGTTTATGAAGGTATAAATCTGAAAAAAACAATGTGATTTTTATATTCTTTTTAGTTTTTTAACAGGTTTCTCTTGAATTTGATTTTTGTTTTGTAACAAATAATTTGCTAATAATTTCTCAATCAATTCATCCTTAGTTAAATGATGAAACACCGTTTTGATTTTGGTCTTTAATTCCGAATCAACCTCATGATTGGGTTTGGTTTTAAAAATTTGTTTCGCCCATAACAATGTATTGTTTTCTTCGATACTAAGCGTACTCGGTTTTTTAAATTTGGTAAATTTTATTCCGAGTTCTTTTTCAAAATCAACTATTTCTTTTTCTTCTTCCGGTTGTAATACGGTTAAAGAAAGTCCTTTTGCTCCTGCTCTTGCGGTTCTACCAGAACGATGAACATACGCTTCGTAAACATCTGGTAAGTGGTAATTTACTACATAGGAAACTTCTTTTACATCGATACCCCTTGCAGCCAAGTCAGTTGCTACTAATATATTAATGTGTCCTTCACGAAATTGCTCCATGATTCGGTCTCTGATTCCTTGAGATAGACTTCCGTGCAATGCTCCTGATGAAAAGCGATTGATCGCTAAATTTTTAGCTAATTTATTCACGGCTGCTTTGGTCTTGCAAAATATGATTCCGCGTTCTCCTTCTTTTGAATTCAAGAAATGCATTAAAACATCCAGTTTTTCAATTGGATCTACCACAATGTATTCATGATCGATACCTTGATTACCAATAGTTTCCATATTGGCACTTACTTGAACTACGTTTTTATTTAAATAGTTCTGAATCAATTGCTTGATAGTACCTGGCATGGTTGCAGAGAATAAAAGTGTCTTATGACTTTTAGGTAATTCGGCAATAATTTCGTCTAGGCTTTCTTTTAAGATGGTTACCATTTCATCGGCTTCATCAAGAACAAGAAATTTTGTTTCCTGTAAGTTAACCGCTTTGCGCTGAATCAAATCAATTAAACGACCTGGAGTAGCCACAACAATATGTGTAGGCTGAGAAAGTCGTTCTATTTGTGGCTTGATTGGAATTCCTCCACAGGTTGCTGCAATAGAAACTTCGGGTAGGAATTGAGCAAAAGCCTCTAAGTTTTTAAAAATTTGGTGACCTAGCTCTCGTGTTGGTGCAAGTATTACGGCCTGTACTACTGGAGAAGCAGTTTCTATTAATTGTAAAATAGGCAATCCAAAAGCGGCCGTTTTTCCAGTTCCCGTTTTTGCTAGTCCAACTAAATCAGTAGTGTTTGATAATAGTAACGGAATTGATTTTAGCTGAATTTCTGTTGGTTCAACAATTTTCAATTCGGTAAGCGCTTTTAAAATAGGTGCCGAAATTCCTAAATCAGAGAATTGTTTTGACATTTTTTTGGATTTGTTATTTTATAAAAAATAGTTGTTTTGTAATCTAGTTTCTAGCCCTGATGGGAACGATATCCTGTAGTGGCGGGGTTCGCCACTACAGATAAAGTGTACAGCAGGATTAGCTCCTTATATTAATCTTCATCAGGTTCGTTCATGATTTTCTCACGATACTTTTTCCCAATTAATAAAGTCATTTTTAGCTTATAATCATCAACAAGCCATTCGCGGTAGTTTTTACTACACTGACTTAAACATTTAGAATAGCGCTTGATACGGCAATCGATATCTTCATCTAACTCTCTTGATAATGATTTGGCTTCTTGTAAAGTCTCTGTATTGTCGACACACATCCCAGCATGTTGTTCGAGTGATTTATCCAAAACGACTTTAGAACGTAAATTTTGAGAAATAATTAGTTTGTGTTCTTCATCAACATCAAAAGTTACTTCGGCAGTTTTACTGAATTTAGCACGTAATTCTGGGGGCATTGCATATTTGAAATACAATTCGATTTCCGTATCATCACGAAGATTTTCAAGATAGAATTCAGGTGATTTAAAAATATGTTGCCAGTTTACAGGTTCACTCCACAATCCAAAACGGGCCGCATTATTCCCTAAATCTATAACGGTAAACATATCTTTGTTAGGCAGTTTTCTAGAACCACGACCAATCATTTGATAATATAACGTCAGTGATTTAGTCGCTCTGTTTAAAATTATGGTTTCAACTGTAGGCTCATCAAAACCTGTAGTCAAAATTCCCACAGAGGTTAAAATAGCGTCCGGTGTATGCTTGAACCAATGTAAAATATCTTTACGTTCTTCGGTATTGCTGGTGTTATCCAGATGGCGTATAGGGTATCCTGCTTCTCTAAATGTTTCATAAACATATAAAGAGGTATTGATTCCATTATTGAAAATTAGTGTTTTCTTACCTAAAGATTTCTCCGTATAAGCATGCAGTAATTTTTCTTGCATGGCCATATTCGTATATAAATCATCGGATGATTTTACGGTGTAATCTCCATTGATTCCTACTTTTAAAGATGTTAAACCAACATCATAGCTGTAGGTTATGGCTTTCGCCAAAAATCCATTCTCAATTAGCGAACTGATTGTATCTCCTACGATTAATTCATCGTAGCTTTCATGCATGGGTAATTTTATATTAGAACTCAATGGAGTTGCGGTAACTCCTAATATAAATGCATTTGTGAATGAACTCAATAATTTACGGAAAGAGTTGTAATGGGCCTCATCAATAATTACTAAACCTACATTGTCAAGGTGTAGTTTTTCATCATTAATACGGTTTTTTAAAGTTTCAACCATGGCAACAAAACAAGAATACTCATTTTGATCAGGAAGTTCTTTTACTTTACTATTGATTATTTTGTTTTTAACTCCAAAACCTTTTAACATTTTTGAAGTTTGTTTACACAACTCAATTCGATGCGTTAAAACAACTACTTTTTTCTCATGTTTTGTCAAATAACGACGTACAATTTCAGAGAAAACCACTGTTTTACCACCACCAGTAGGCAATTGATATAACAAGTGATGTTGTTTTGGGGCATTATCTATGCGTTCAAAAATAGCGTCAATATCGCCTTGTTGATATGCATAAAGTTCTTTTTTGTCTTCTTTTTCTATTTCTATAGTATTTTCAAACATTGTTTTTGTTGGGTTTTTGCAAAAATACACCTAAAAAACAGTTTTTTCGTCAAATATTCTTTAAAATATAATAGGATGTTTAATTATAAGGTGTATTAGTATTCAAAACGCTCTACTATTGCGTTAAATTCGGCTTGATTTTTCCATCGTTGGGCTACGGTTTCATTATGAATAGCTTTAATTCTTCCCATAAAATCGGCTAGTATACCATTAGCAATCAAAAATACCACTGCTTGTTCATACGAATTAAGCATACTTTTAAAGAATAATTCTTGTTTTATGAGATGTTCTGCTGAAAATGCTTGCGCAATTTCAATATTATAAAGCATTACATCGGCAATCACGTAGGGATCAACACCTAGAATAATAAAGTGTTTGATGTATTTTTGAGCTACTGAACGCCTCATTTTTGGCTTCTTACCCCTTCCAGAAGTTTTTACAGGGAAGTATTCATTGGAAATTTTGAGTTTACATTCCTGCAAGAGGGTATCTTCTTTGGGGTTAAAAACAAAATTATAATAGACTTTTACAGGAGAGAACTTTTCGTACAACTCGATAATTTGCTCTTCGAGTTGTTCTTTATTTAATTCGTTTAGGTATTTTTTTAAATCACGTTTACTCATTATCAAAGTTTAAGAATACAAAAGTAAATTACTTTGTGATTGATTAGGGTGTAAATCGATGTTATTACTTAATTTTGCCTGATATAAATTAAAATTATTTAAATGTTCAAGATTTTTAAGATTACAGCCATTCTAGAAGGGATATCCTATTTGACTTTATTTTCTAATATGCTTTTTATCAAGCCGAACCATTTTGAACTGTATCATACGCTTTTATATCCAGTAGGAATGAGTCATGGAATCCTATTTATTGGTTATATTTTATTGGCAATTTTATTAAAAAAGTCTCAAAAATGGGATTTAAAAACTTTTATCATCATATTAATTGCTTCTTTAATTCCTTTTGGTACTTTTTATGTAGAAAAGAAATACTTGGAAAATGTATAAATTTATAGAAAAAATATTTCAATTACTCTACCCTATTTTTCGAAAATGGGGCATGAACTATACATTTGCATCGTACATAAGTTTAATTTTTAATATTGCATTATTATGCTTTTTGGCATATAGTATCTATGTGGTTTTCAGGTTGGTTTTAGTTACTATAATGGTTTTTATTGCCCAGAAGACAAAAACCCAATTTGACGATTTATTAGTATCTAATAAAACAGCTAAATACATAGCGCATTTAATTCCGTTATTGTTTATCTATAAATCAGTTCCAATTATTCTTGATAAATATGAATATTGGGAAAGTGTTTTTGGAAAACTAGTTGGAATTTATATCGTATTTCTGATTTTATGGATTATACGAACCATTTTTAATGCTTTAAGAGATTATTTAAAACTGAAGCCTAGATACAGCGATAAACCTATTGATAGTTTCATTCAGGTTATTATGATTGTACTTTGGATGGTTGGTATTACCGTAATCATATCAAAATTATTTGATTTTAAAATCTCAGAATTATTTACCACTTTGGGAGCTGTTTCCGCTTTAATTATTTTGATTTTTCGGGATATTATTTTGGGATTTGTTGCTAGTGTTCAAGTATCTATAAACGATATGATTCGGATAGGAGATTGGATTACGATGGATAAATTTGGAGCCGATGGAGATGTAATTGAAATCAATTTAACTACGGTAAAAGTTCGAAATTTTGATAATACTACCACAACTATCCCTACATATAGTTTAAGTTCCGACTCTTTCCAGAACTGGCGTGGGATGCTAAATTCAGATGGAAGGCGTATTAAGAGACATATTCTTATAAAAGCAAGTAGCATTCGTTTTCTAGGTGATGACGAACTAAATGATTTAAAAAGTATTGCACTTATCAGTGAATATATTGACACCCAAAAAAGAGATATTGATAGCTTCAATGCTACTAATTCAATTGATAAATCAACTATAATAAATGGTAGAAACTTGACCAATTTAGGACTATTTAGAAAATACATAACTCAGTATTTACGCAACCATCCTGCGTTGAATCAAGAGATGCTTTTAATGTGTCGTCAATTGCAATCCACAGCACAAGGAGTGCCTATAGAAATTTATGTTTTTTCAAGTGATAAAAGATGGGAAAGCTATGAATATGCAATGTCGGATATTTTTGATCATATATTCTCTTCAGTTAAATTTTTTGATTTAGAATTGTCTGAATTTAATTTGGATAATAAGATTAATAAATAGTTGCGACTTTCCTCTAATTTCAGCACATGAGCAGGAAGAAAAGTAGGAATGATACGAGAAGGACGTGGACGACAAGTTTTACCATTAAAAACAGGATGGTCCCATAATTTTGAATACTCCCTCTTAGAAACAGATAAAAGGAAATCGCTTAGCTAAAAAAAAAACTATGACTACCACAGATTGGGTTGGATTTATTGGAGTAACAATTCTATTAATCGCTTTCTTTTTAAATCTAAATGACACTATAAAAAAAGAAAGCATAATTTATCTTTCTTTGAATTTCGTAGGTGCAGGGATTGCTTGTTTTGCTTCTTTATTATTGCATTATTTGCCTTTTATTATTTTAGAAGGTTCTTGGACGTTAGTATCAGCATATGGTTTATTACACTACTTTAGAAAAAAATAAAATGGCAGGAGAAAAAAATTTAGAAACATTACTAAAAAGCATGAAGCCCCAACATAATATTGGGGACTATGTATTTTGTATCACTGATGATCTTAAAAAAATTAACCTAGAAGAAATAATTTTAATATTCAAAGAGCAAGAAGGAACCACCGTAATTATAAAAAAAGAGCTCGCTGATCGATTAAATTTAGACTATTCATTTATTGCTTCTTGGATTACCTTGACAGTACACTCTTCTTTAGAAGCGGTAGGATTAACAGCTGCTTTTTCAAGTGCACTCGCACAAGATGGCATTAGTTGTAATGTTGTTGCTGCATTTTATCATGACCATATATTTGTCGACCAAAAGGACATACATAAAGCCATGGAAATTTTAAATCATTTTTCCCGTTAAAGAATATTAAAGACGATCTTTTACAAATTCAATCTCTTTTTTTCCGTGAGCTGCTGGTTTTCCATCACTGCCTAAATTGACCATTGTAGTACTATCTATTGAAATGATTGTCTCCCGAGTCATCATATTTCTAGCTTCACATTTTAAGGTAAGTGATGTATGACCAAATTTCACCACGTCAATTCCAATTTCAATAATATCTCCTTGTTTTGCTGAACTTCTAAAATTGATTTCAGACATATGTTTTGTAACTACTCTTGAGTTTTCTAGTTGTATGATGGTGTATAAAGCTAATTCTTCATCAATCCAAGCTAATAATTGACCTCCAAATAATGTTCCATTTGGATTTAAGTCTTCGGGTTTTACCCATTTTCTGGTATGAAATCGCATGTTTTTTATTTAATAATGCTAAAGTAACATTTCCATGCTTATTTTTATTTAATTTTAAAGAAAAAAAGATGAACGAAAGAGCAATTTTTTTAAAGGAATTACGAGGAGAAACAATAGGAACAGTGGGTTTAAGCTCCTCTTCTGACGAAGTGTTTCAAAATCAGGTGCTACGCCCTATTTTGAAATTACAAAATGATTTATTCATCGCTTCTTTTAAGAATTATATCACTAAATATAAAAATGATTTCTACTCCCAGTCAACAGAGAAGAAATTAGCACAAATAGAAAATGCTATTCAAAAAGACATCAAGTATCGCAATGCCTTAAAAGGGATGGTTATTGGGTTGTTTACTATTGATGAATATGTAATATACATAAAAAACTCATCGAGTCTTAATAAAAGAATGATGGGAATGCTTGTGGAAAGATTAAAGAGTCAAATACAATTATTTGAACAGTCTTAAAACAGATATTTATTTAAGATATCCAGATCAAATACATTTATCCTAAATTTATTTATTGCAAAAAGTTTAAAAAAAACAGTTTTTAGTCCCACATTTCTACTTTATTCTTATCTTTTAAGAATATGTATTGTTTTTAATAATAAAATTAAAATTTGACACTCTATTTGAGTCGACTGTATGGTTTTTTTTATTATAATTGTTAAAACAAAGTTATGAAAGAGGAATATTTCAAATGGTATTCTCCAAACCTAAATAGAGAGATTGAAATGTTAGTTTTTGGTCATTCAGGTTATCCTGTGATTTTATTTCCAACATCTATGGGAAGTTTTCATGAGAACAAAGATATGGGACTCATCGAATCGGCAAAATGGTTTATTGAACAGGGATTAATTCAAATTTATTGTCCAGACAGCATTGATAAAGACAGTTTTTACAATAAACAAATTCACCCAGTGCATCGCATAGAAAATCATGTTTGGTATGATAAAATGATTTGTCATGAAATTGTGGAAAAAGTAAAAAACAACACTCCATCAGGTAAAGTGGTAGTTGCTGGTTGCAGTTTTGGTGGTTATCATGCAGCAAATTTTGCTTTTAGACATCCAGGATATGTAAGTCATTTATTTTCTATGAGTGGCGCTTTTGACATTAAAAGTTTTATGGACGGATTTCATAATGACGATGTATTTTACAATAGTCCTTTAGATTACTTATACGGTCTAGAAGATTATGAATTATGGAACATGGATATTGTTTTAGGGACTTCAAATTGGGATATCTGTTATGATGCTAATCTAAAATTAAGTAAAGTACTTAGTGATAGAAATGTGCATCATTGGCTGGATGTTCGCCCAGATAGACAGCATGATTGGCCAGTTTGGAAAGAAATGTTTCCACATTATTTATCAAGAATAAAATTTTATTAGTCCTACTATTAAATTAACTAATCAAGAAAAAATATATTAAAATGAAAAAAATCGGAATTTTATTTGGAATGGAAGATACCTTTCCTCAAGCATTTATTGACAGAGTTAATTCAAAAAACGAAAAAGATATTATAGCTGAAGCGGTTGGTATAGATATGGTCGTTCAAAATAAAGACGGTGAATACGCAGTAATAATAGACCGAATTTCACAAGATGTTCCTTTTTATAGAGCGTATCTAAAAAACGCTGCTTTAACTGGAACAAATGTGATTAATAATCCATTCTGGTGGAGCGCAGATGATAAATTTTTCAATAATTCATTAGCCGATACTCTTGGTGTACCTTTACCTAATACAGTACTCCTTCCTTCGGCAGAACATCCTACAGACACTACAGGAAAATCATTTAGAAATTTGAAATACCCAATGAACTGGGAAGCTATTTTTGATTACATAAAATTTCCTGCTTATATGAAACCGTATGCTGGTGGTGGCTGGAAAAATGTGTATCGATTAGAAAATAAAGAAGAATTTTGGGAGAAACATCAGGAAACAGGGCAACTCGTAATGATGCTTCAAGAAGAAATTGTTTTTACTGAATATTTTAGAGTCTATTGCCTAGGCTGCAAAGCAGTGCGCATTATGCAATATGAACCTAGAAATCCGCATCATTTGCGTTATGTAATTGATGGTCCACCAGTAGATAAAAAACTTCTAGCAACCATAAAAGATTATACATTAAGACTTTGTAAAGGATTAGGTTATGATTTTAATACGGTTGAATTTGCTGTACGTGATGGAATTCCTTATGCAATTGATTTTGGTAATCCAGCTCCTGATGCAGAACTAACATCAGTTGGTGCTGAAAATTTTGAATGGGTGGTAGAAGAATCAGCAAAAATGGCTATTGCTGCCGCAAAAAAACAAAAGCCAGGAAAAATGAATTTGACTTGGGGAACTTTTATGAAAGAAGCTGTTGCAATAAAATAGTATGTCATTAAATCCAATTCCCTAGCCCAGATAGAAGAGAAAATCCCATCTCGTTTTTCACGAGATGGATTGTATCGAATAGCTGGAAAATGCTCCTAAAAAAATAGAAATGAAAAAATTACCTGTTTTTACACTTGGTGTTGAAGAAGAATATCAAATTATAGATCCCGAAACAAGAGACTTACGCTCCCATCTATCAAAAATTGTTGATGGAGCTAAAATTATACTAAATGAACAGGTAAAAGCAGAAATGCATCAATCTGTTGTGGAAGTAGGGACTAATATTTGCAAAAATGTTGATGAAGCGGAGAAAGAGATTAAGTTTTTAAGAACTAAAATTGTTGAATTAGCCGATAAGCAAAATTTGATTGTTGGTGGTGCTGGAACCCATCCTTTTTCTAAATGGCAAGACCAACCCATTACAGATGATCCCCGTTATCACACGATTGTTAATGAATTACAAGATGCTGCTCGATCCAATTTAATCTTTGGAATGCATTGTCATGTAGGTATCGAAAACAGAGAGATTGGATTGCAATTAATGAATCAGGCTTGCTATTTTCTTCCGCATATTTTTGCGCTATCAACCAACTCCCCTTTTTGGGAAGGTCGACAAACAGGGTATAAATCGTTTCGAACAAAAGTTTTTGATAAATTTCCACGAACCGGTTTACCAGAATATTTTGATTCGGTTGCCTCTTATGATAACTTTTTGGAGACTTTAGTAAAAACTAATTGCATTGATAATCCAAAGAAAATTTGGTGGGATTTACGCTTGCATCCTTTCTATGATACCATTGAATTTCGTATTTGTGATATGAGTTTAACAGTTGAGGAGACGATGTGTATAGTTTCTGTAATTCAAGCTGTTGTTGCTAAATTGTATAAATTAAACTTACACAACATGAGTTTTAATATTTATAGATTAGCGCTAATAAAAGAAAATAAATTTCGTGCTGCTCGTTATGGAATTGAAGGACATATGATTGATTTTGGACTTCAAAAAGAAGTTGAAACAAGAATGCTAATTTTAGAATTACTTGAATTTGTTGACGATGTAGTTGATGAATTAGGAAGCCGTGATCACATTAATTATGTTCATGAAATTCTAAAAAATGGAACTGGCGCCGCAAAACAGTTGGCCGTTTTCGAAAAAACAAATGACTTGACAAAAGTGGTTGATTTTATAACCGGAGAATTCACAAAAGGATTATAAAATAATAGATTAACTTTGCGGATTATTTATAAAGATTTAAAAATGAGCAAGAAAAAGATAACAATAGCACTTTTAGACATGTATAATGGCGAGCCCAATCAAGGCATGCGTTGTATTATTGATGTTATTAGTAGATTTAACCCTATTGTAGACTTTAAAATATTTGATGTAAGGGGAAAATGTGAATTACCTGAAATCAACCTGTTTGATATTTATATTTCTACTGGTGGTCCGGGAAATCCGTTAATTGGTGATGGAACTTGGGATACGAAATACTATGAATTCATTGATGCTTTAACCAAGTGGAATACCGAAAATGAAATAAAAAAACATGTTTTGTTTATTTGTCACTCTTTTCAAATGGCTTGTAAACATTTTGGTTTGGCCGAAATAACAAAAAGGAATGATACTTCATTTGGCGTAATGACGATTCATAAAACTAAAGAAGGCCTTTTAGACCCGCTTTTTGAAGGATTAAGCGATCCTTTTTATGCAATTGATTCTAGAGATTATCAAGTAGTTCAACCTAAGCTAAGTGTATTTAAGAAAAAAGGAGCAAAGATAATTTCATTAGAAAAAATTAGAGATCATGTTCAATATGAACGTGCTATAATGGCAGTACGTTTTACAGATTATTTTGTAGGAACACAATTCCATCCAGAGGCCGATCCTATTAGTTTTGTTTCCCACTTAAGAAATAAAGAAGCGAAGGATAAAATTAGAAATATGAAAGGGAAAAGAAAGTTTAGAAATATGCTTGAAGACCTAATGGATGACGATAAAATATACAGAACAAACGAAACCTTGATTCCAAATTTTCTTCGAACTGCAATAAACGACTTGATAAAAACAAAAAAAATCATGTCTAATTAATCACCCCAAATCTTATGATTCCAAAGTATCGAAAATTATTTAATGAACAATTTACAGATAAAAAATATCAGGAATTTAAAGATGATATTGCCTCTGATTTTGATTACGAACCTACTTTTCGATTAGGAGAAACTCCTTTTTTTATATCTAAAGATTTAAAAAAACAATTAATCGAAGGCTCGAATGAAGTTATAGCTTTAATTCAGAGTAAAGACTTTAAAAAGCTAACTGATAAATCATTAGAACTAAATCATAAAGTTCCAAATGAAGATAATCACACGACTTTTTTAGCGATTGATTTCGGAATTTGTGAAGAAGATGGAATCATTATTCCTAAATTGATAGAAGTACAAGGATTCCCATCTTTGTTTAATTATCAAGTTAATTTATTTAATAAATTTAAGAAACACTATCCATTTATAAATGAACTAACTCCATTTATTACTGGAATTACTGAAGAAGAATACATGCAAAATCTCGAAGAAGTAATTTGTAATAATTACCCTAAAGAAAATGTTATTCTGCTTGAAATTGAACCTGAAAAGCAAAACACTAAAATCGACTTTTATTATTGCAAAAGAGATTTAGGTATACCTATAGTTTGCGTTACGGAACTGATTAAAAAAGGAAAGCAACTTTTTTATAAAAATAAAGAAGGTAATGAGATTCTTGTAAGAAGAATTTACAATCGAGTGATTTTTGATGAATTGGATTTGCGCACTGATTTAAAATTAAATTTCCATTTTTCAGACGATCTTGATGTAGAATGGGCAGGACATCCCAATTGGTTTTTTAGAATAAGTAAGTTTATCTTGCCTTTCTTAAAAGGGAAATACTTTATAGAGACTACACTCTTAAGTGAATTAACTGAAATACCAGAGGATTTAGAAAATTATGTTTTAAAACCATTATTTTCTTTTTCTGGATCTGGAGTGATTTTTCATGTGAAAAAAGAAGATATTGAAGCTGTGGTCGAAAAAGAACTTTATATACTTCAGAAAAAAGTAAATTACATGTCTATTGTTCAATCACCAGAAGGAAAAGTAAAGGCGGAAGTCCGTGTTCTTTGCACCTGGAAAAAAAATGATGTTGCACCTACTCTACTTTGCAATTTGGTTAGATTAAGTCGTGGAGAAATGATTGGCGTAAAATTCAATAAAGATAAGAATTGGGTTGGTGGTACTATTGGACTATTTGAAAAGGAATAATGCAAACCTTTAGCTACTACAATCTGTTTAATTATCTATTATTTTGTTGTTGTTTTTTCCAAAAAAAATATTTTTTATCTAACTAAATTAACCCTATTTTTCTGTATTTTTATATTCGAAAAAAAACGGGAAGATTTTACTGCTAAATAATTTACTTTAAATGTCATTTTAACGCAATGAAATCCATGAAAATCCAAAAACAGACCTTTTTTGATTTTAAAAACAGTCAAAAATAGTCTTAAATTGGATATTACATCGTTTTCGAAGATTTCATTTGTTCAATAATAATGCATTTACTGCTACATAAATCAATTTCATTTGCTATTTAATAGTTATTTTTTAGTGTTTAAACAATTATTTTGAAAATACTTTAATTCTTTAATATTTTAACATAAAAAAAATGATGCTTCTTTTTTTTCTTTATTATTGTATAGCTTTGATAAACTCATGATAATCAACAATACTAATTACTATTAAAAAATCAGCAAATGGATAGACGTAAAGCAATAAAAAACTTGGCACTTGTACTTGGAGGTGTCATCTCTGCTACGACAGTAGGGATTTTAATTAAGGATTTTGTTATTCCTGAAAATGACGACAAAAAATTCTCTTTTTCAGCAACAGATGAAGATTTTTTATCAGAATTTGCTGACTTATTGATACCAACAACTAAAGCTTCGCCTGGAGCGAAAGCAGCTGGTTTAGGTGCATTTATTCCTATGATGATTAATGATTGTTATCCAGCCGATTTGCAACAAACTTTTGCAACAGGTATGAAAGAAATGCAAGATAAATGCATGAGTCAATTTAATAAAGACTTTAAATCGCTATCAATAGAAGACCGTACTAAAATTGTTGAAGAAACAAGAAAAGAGTCATTAGTTGATATTAATAAACCAAGCTTTTTTATTATCGCTAGAGATTTAACCATTTTAGGATATTTTTCATCAGAAATTGGGTGTACTCAAGCACGTGAATATTTGGCTGTTCCTGGAAGATATGATGGAAGTGCTGAATACAAACCTGGGCAAAAAGCTTGGGCAACATAGTAAACCTTTCAAAAATAAATTTCGTATCCATTATATGGAGGATACAAAATAGTACTTTTTAAAAAAATAATCTTCACATTAATCAAATTTAATAGCGCTGGAATGAATATAAATACAAATTTAAAAGAAGAGAATACTTATGACGCAATTGTTGTAGGTTCAGGTATAAGCGGTGGTTGGGCTGCAAAAGAACTAACCGAAAAAGGATTAAGAGTTTTGATGTTAGAACGCGGAATGAACATCGAACACATCAAAGATTACGATTCTGCAATGAAAAACCCATGGGAGTTTAAGCATGCGGGAAAACATACAGAAGAAGAAAAAAGAACACATCCAGTACAAATTAGAGATTATCCATACCAGGAAGCGAATGAAAAATGGTGGGTTAATGATTTAGAATGCCCATATACTGAAGACAAAAGATTTGATTGGTATAGAGGGTTTCACGTTGGTGGAAAATCTTTAATGTGGGGACGTCAAAGCTACCGTTTTAGTGATCACAATTTTGAAGATAATGCGAAAGACGGTCATGGTAATGACTGGCCTATTCGTTATAAAGATATTTCTCCATGGTACGATTATGCAGAGAAATTTGCAGGGATAAGTGGTCAAAATGAAAATTGGCCTTTACTACCTGATGGGCATTTTTTACCTCCAATGGATTTAAATTGTGTGGAGAAGTCTGTTAAAGAAAGAATGGAAAAACATTACAATAGAACTAGAATCTTAACTATTGGACGTACTGCTAATTTAACTGTTCCTCATAATGGACGTGGAAGCTGTCAATATAGAAATTTATGTAGTCGTGGATGTCCTTTTGGTGCTTACTTTAGCACACAGTCCTCTACTCTACCTGCAGCGATGGCTACTAACAGATTAACGGTTAGACCTTACTCTATTGTAAATCATATTATTTATGATAAAGACACTAAAAAAGCAAAAGGAGTAATGGTTATTGATGCAGAAACTAATGAGACAATGGAGTTTTATGCTAAAATTGTTTTTGTAAACGGTTCTACATTAGGTTCTACTTTTATCTTATTAAATTCTACTTCTGAAGCACATCCAGAAGGTTTAGGAAATGCTAGTGGACAATTAGGTCACAACTTAATGGATCACCATTTTCGTTGTGGAGCTTCAGGAACTGCCGAAGGTTTTGAGGATAAATACACTTATGGACGTAGAGCCAATGGTGTTTATGTACCTAGATATCAAAATGTAGGTAATGATAAAAGAGATTATTTAAGAGGTTTTGGTTATCAAGGTGGTGCTAGTAGAAACCCTTGGCATGAAGAGGTTGCTGAATTATCATTTGGTGGTGATTTTAAAGACAAATTAAGTCTTCCTGCGAACACATGGAATATGGGATTAGGTGGTTTTGGAGAAATGTTACCTTACTACGAAAACAAAGTATATATCAATCATGATAAAAAAGACAAATGGGGCCAACCTGTTTTAGCTATTGATTGTGAATACAAAGAGAACGAGAAAAAAATGAGAATTGACATGATGAATGATGCTGCAGAAATGCTTGAAGCTTCAGGAATTAAAAATGTTCAAACTTATGATAACGATTGTTACCCTGGAATGGCAATACATGAAATGGGAACTGCGAGAATGGGTAATGACCCTAAAACATCCGTTTTAAACAAATGGAATCAAATGCATGAAGTAAGTAATGTATTTGTAACAGATGGTTCTTGTATGCCTTCTATTGCATGTCAAAATCCATCATTAACATTCATGGCATTAACAGCACGTGCTTGTGATTATGCAGTTAAAGAATTAAATAAAGGAAACATTTAGGATTATAAATGATGAATAGAAAATTAAAAATGGGTATGATCGGCGGTGGTCAAGATGCTTTTATAGGCGCAATACACCGCTTAGCTGCCAATATGGACGGTCTTATTGAATTAAGTTGTGGAGCATTAAGCATAACACCCGAAACAGCAATTGCTTCTGGTAAAGCGTTATTCCTTCCTGAATCCAGAACCTATACTTCTTATGAAGAAATGATCAAAGCGGAAGCCAACTTACCAGTTGGTGAGCGCATGGATTTTGTTACTATTGTTACTCCTAATTTTGCTCATTTTGCTCCTGCAATGATGGCACTAGATTATGGTTTTAATGTTGTAATCGAAAAACCAATTACTTTTTCTTTGGAAGAAGCAAAGCTATTGGAACAAAAATTGGAAGAAACGGGATTAATTCTATGCTTGACACATACCTACTCAGGGTATCCAATGGTAAAGCAAGCTAAAGCAATGCTTAAAGAAGGTAAACTAGGAAAAATCAGAAAAGTTTGGGTAGAATACCCTCAAGGATGGTTAAGTAAATTATCTGAAAGAGAAGGAAATGCACAAGCTGCTTGGCGAACAGATCCAAAAAAAGCAGGAAAAAGTTCTGTAATGGGAGACATTGGAACTCATGCTGCACATCTAGCTGAATACATTACAGGTTCAAAGATTACAGACATCTGCGCTGAATTAAATACACTTGTCGAAGGACGTGTAATGGATGATGACGGAGCTGTAATGTTGAAATTTGATAATGGAGCTAAAGGAGTTTTAATGGCTTCTCAAGTAGCTGCTGGTGAAGAAAATGCTTTAAAAATTAGAGTCTATGGTGAAAAAGGCGGAATTGAATGGTTGCAACATGATCCCAATACTTTGATTGTAAAATGGCTTGATGAACCTACTCAAATTTTAAGAGCGGGTTCTAATTATGGTCATCTATCATCATTTGCGACTCATAACTGCCGAACTCCAGGCGGACATCCAGAAGGATATTTGGAAGCATTTGCCAATATCTATCGCAATTTTGCCTTAACATTATGCTGCAAATTAGACGGTATAGAACCTACCCCAGAAATGTTAGATTTTCCTTCTATTGAAGATGGATTGCGAGGAATGGCATTTATTGATAGTGTAGTAGCATCTGCTAATTCAGATAAAAAATGGTCGCCTTATATATTATAAAATCTAAGTAGACAAAAAGAATAAAAAATGACAACAATACAAGGTCCAGCAGTATTTTTAGCACAGTTTATCAGTGATGAAGCCCCTTTTAATTCTTTAGACGGAATTTGTAAATGGGCTGCAGATTTAGGTTTTAAAGGCATCCAAATGCCTACGTTAGATACTCGGTTTATTGATCTACAAAAAGCTGCCGAAAGCAAAATATATGCAGATGAATTAAAAGGAAAAATTGCTTCCTACGGTTTAGAAATAACCGAATTATCTACACATTTACAAGGGCAACTTGTTGCTGTTCACCCTGCTTATGATGATTTATTTGATGCATTTGCTCCAGCAAATGTGCATGGAAAACCAAAAGCAAGACAAGAATGGGCAGTGCAGCAATTAAAATATGCTGCAAAAGCATCTCAAAATTTAGGTTTAAATGCTCATGCCACTTTTAGTGGTTCTTTGCTTTGGCAATATTTTCACCCTTGGCCGCAAAGACCAGCAGGTTTAGTTGAAGAAGGATTTGCTGAATTAGCAAAACGTTGGTTGCCTATTTTAAATGAATTTGATCAAAATGGTGTGGATCTTTGTTATGAGATTCATCCTGGTGAAGATTTATTTGATGGAGAAACCTACGAAATGTTCTTGAAGGCGGTCAACAACCATTCAAGAGCATGTATTTTATATGATCCTTCTCATTTTGTACTTCAACAATTAGACTATATCCAATACATTGATTTTTATCATGAAAGAATAAAAGCATTTCATGTAAAAGATGCCGAATTTAATCCAACTGGGAAGCAAGGAACATTTGGTGGATATCAAAGTTGGGCCAACCGTGCAGGGCGTTATCGTTCTCCGGGAGATGGTCAAGTTGATTTTAAAACTATTTTCAGCAAACTTTCTCAATATGATTTTAAAGGTTGGGCTGTAATGGAATGGGAATGCTGTATAAAAAATCAAGAAGATGGTGCTCGTGAAGGTGCTGAGTTTATAAAGAATAATATAATTAAGGTTACTGATAAGGCCTTTGATGATTTTGCTTCGGTAAATAGTAGTCAAGAATTTAACAGAAAAATATTAGGGCTTTAAATTTCTCATTTATTCAATCAATAATTAAAATCTTTCGATCAGCATGAAAAAAGAAAAAGTTAAAAAAATTGAAGAAAGTAAAATCATAAATAATCGACGTGATTTTATAAAAACCAGTGCTTTAGCCGCAGCGGCATTTATGATTGTTCCTAGACATGTTTTAGGAAGAGGATTTGTTGCTCCTAGTGATCGCTTATTAATTGCGAGTATTGGTGTAGGCGGTAAAGGACAGTCAGATATTGCCATGTTCGATAAAAGTGGTAAAGCTTCAATTTCTTTTCTTTGTGATGTTGATGATAGAAGGGCAGCAAAAACGGTTAATGCGTTTCCAAAAGCCAAATATTATAAAGACTGGAGAGAAATGTTTGATAAAGAACACAAAAATTTTGATGCTGTTTCAGTAGCAACACCAGATCATAACCATGCTATTCAAACCCTTGCAGCAATGCAGTTAGGAAAGCATGTCTATGTTCAAAAACCGTTAACTCATGATATCTATGAAGCTAGAATTCTAACTCAAGCTGCAGCGAAATACAATGTAGTTACTCAAATGGGAAATCAAGGTGCTTCAAATGATGGTACTCGTATAATGAAAGAGTGGTATGACGCAGATTTGATTGGAGACGTCCATACTGTTTATGCTTGGACTGACCGTCCTGTTTGGCCTCAAGGTATCCCCTGGCCTACTAGTAAAACTGAGATTCCAAAAGAATTAGATTGGGATTTATGGTTGGGTACTGCTCCTCAAAAAAATTATGTAGATAAACTGGTTCCTTTCAACTGGAGAGGATGGTGGGATTATGGAACGGGTGCTTTGGGTGATATGGGTTGTCATTTAATTGAAGCTCCATTTAGTGTTTTAAATTTAAAATACGCCAAAGATGTTCAATGTAGTGTTGGATCAGTATATGTAGATGAGTTTAAAAGAGGGTATTTCCCTGAAAGTTGTCCTCCATCAAGTCATGTTACATTAACATTTCCTAAAACCAATAAAACCAATGGAGACGTTACTCTGCATTGGATGGATGGTGGTATTCAACCTGAAAGACCATTAGAATTAGAACCAAATGAGATTTTTGGAGATGGTGGAAATGGTACTTTATTTGTTGGGACTAAAGGAAAAATGATGTGCGATACATATGGTAGAAATCCGAGATTACTTCCATTAACCAAAAATGAAAATTTAAATATCGCTCAAAAATACTCTAGAGTTGTTGACGGTTCAGAAGGGCATTATAAACAATGGATTGAAGCAGCAATTGCGGGTCACGGAAAAAAAGAGTTAAGTTCTCCTTTTGAAATTGCAGGCCCTTTGACAGAAGCCTTATTGATGGCAAATTTAGCCATAAGAGGCTATGATGTGCAAAAAGAAGTAGGTGGAAAAACTAAATATCCAGGACGTTCTGTAAAATTACTTTGGGATAATGATGCCATGAGAATCACCAATTTTGATGATGTGAATCAATTTGTAAAAAGAGAATACCGTCAAGGTTGGAACAATCTAACTTTGTAAATATCCCATTATGATAAAGAAAATAGTATTATCACTAGGCTTAATCTTCATTATGCAAAATACTCAAGCCCAAAAAAAATTCACTCGCCTGTTTGATGGTAAAACAACAAATGGATGGCATTCTTATGGAAAAACAAGCGCAGGTGCTGCATGGAAAGTGGATAAAGGGGTTCTACATTTTGATCCTTCAGCTGCTGAAAATGGTCAAGGAGGAGATCTTGTTACGAATAAGGAATATTCTAATTTTCATTTAAAGTTAGATTGGAAAGTAGCTCCTAAATCAAATAGCGGAATTATATTTTTCATCCATGAAGATCCTGCAAAATACAAGAATACATACGAAACAGGTTTAGAAATGCAGGTTTTGGATAACGAGGGTCATCCTGATGGAAAAATTGACAAGCATAGAGCTGGAAACTTATATGATTTGATTAAAAATGATATTGAACCTGTAAAAGCTGTTGGAGAATGGAATACAGCTGAAGTAATTTGCAACAAAGGGAAACTTACTCTAATATTAAATGGAGTGACTGTTGTAAAAACTATGTTATGGGATGACAACTGGAAAAAACTAGTTGCTGGAAGTAAATTTAAAGCTTGGAGTGATTTTGGAACATTTAAAACTGGAAAAATTGCTTTGCAAGATCATGGTGAAAACGTCTGGTTCAAAAATATTGAAATAAAAGAATTATAATCCGGAATGGATTTAAAGAGTAAGAAACTAAAAACAAAATATATAAACTAACCAATAATCAATGAATACTACAATACGAATAAAACTATCAATAATGATGTTCCTAGAATTTTTTATCTGGGGTGCGTGGTTCGTAACATTAGGAACCTTTTTAGCAAGTAATTTAAAAGCCTCTGGAGCTGATTCAGCTGCAGTTTTTTCAACACAGTCGTGGGGTGCAATCATAGCACCGTTTATTATCGGATTGATAGCTGACCGCTATTTTAATGCTGAGAAAATATTAGGAATTCTTCACCTTGTGGGTGCATTTTTAATGTATCAAATGTATATGTCGGATGATGTTAGTGTATTTTATTATTTTGTTTTAGGATATATGATACTATTTATGCCAACATTGGCCCTAGTAAATTCAGTATCGTTTAATCAAATGACTGATCCTGAAAAAGAATTTTCAAACATTAGAGTTTGGGGAACAATTGGATGGATCTTAGCAGGTTTATCAATTAGTTATTTGTTTCATTGGGATTCTGTAGAAGGGGTTTCTAGTGGAATGCTAAAAAATACATTTTTACTTGCAGGAATAGTATCATTAGTATTAGGTATTTTTAGTTTTGTGTTACCAAAAACACCTCCAAAGGTTGCTTCTACTGAGAAAATTAAAATTGGTGATTTATTAGGGTTTGACGCCTTAAAATTATTAAAAGATAAAAACTTTGCTGTATTCTTTATTTCTTCAATTCTTATCTGTATTCCATTGGCGTTTTATTATCAAAATGCGCATCCTTTTTTGACTGCAGCAGGAATTGATAATCCAACAGGGAAAATGGCTATAGGTCAAGTGTCTGAGACTTTATTATTGCTTTTGCTTCCAGTGTTTTTTACAAGATTCGGATTCAAGAAAACAATTTTATTAGGAATGCTTGCTTGGGCAATTCGTTATGCTTTGTTTGCTTATGGTAATGGGGATAACTTGAGTTTTATGCTTATTATTGGGATTGCATTGCATGGTATTTGTTATGATTTCTTCTTTGTGGCTGGACAAATTTATACCAACTCAAAAGCGGGAGAAAAATATAAAAGTGCTGCACAAGGCTTAATAACTCTTGCTACTTATGGAGTTGGTATGTTAATTGGTTTTGCAGTTGCAGGATGGATTACAGATAATTACAAAATGATTGATGGTGCAATTAACTGGCAAATGGTTTGGATTATTCCTGCTGCAATTGCTTTTGGTGTATTTTTATTTTTTGCTGCTTTATTCAATGAAAAAAGTAAAAATAAAGTTGAAGCAGCCTAAATATAATTTTTATGAGTAATCAAATAAATAGAAGATCTGTAATAAAAGGAATCCTTGCTGGAACTGCAGTATTAGGATTTCCATCTGGCTTTTCTGCTATGGCCAATACTAAAGAGGAAGTAAGTAATATGACATCTGGTATATTAAAAGGAAAATTAAATCATTCTGTTGCCCGTTGGTGCTTTAATGATTTTGATATTGAAACGCTTTGTACTGAAGTAAAAAAAATGGGAATCACCGGAATTGATTTAGTGGGCCCTAAAGATTGGCCAATATTGAAAAAACATAATCTAGTTTCAACAATGTGTAATGGTGCTGAACTCAATTTAGTAGATGGTTTTAACGATTTGCAATTTCATGAAGCGCTTATTAAGAATTATACTGAAATGATTCCGTTAGTTGCTGATGCAGGATATAAAAATCTAATTTGTTTCAGTGGAAGCCGAAGAGGTAAAACGGATGAAGAAGGTTGGCAAAATTGTGTTACTGGTTTACAAAAGTTAATTCCGCTGGCCGAAAAACACAATGTTACCTTAGTGATGGAGCTTTTAAATAGTAAAATTGACCATCATGATTACCAATGTGACAGAACATCATGGGGAGTAGAATTGGCTAAACGATTAAATACAGAAAACTTCAAATTACTTTATGACATCTACCATATGCAAATTGATGAAGGTGATGTAATTAGAAATATTACTGATAATCATCAATATATTGCTCATTTTCACACTGCTGGTGTTCCCGGCCGACATGAAATTGACGAGACTCAGGAGCTAAATTATGTTGCAATTATGAAAGCAATCGCAGCAACTGGTTATAAGGGATTCATTGGTCAAGAATTTATACCTAAAAATGCTAACAAATTAGAATCTTTGAGAAAAGCGATTCTAATTTGTGATATCTAATAAACTAAAAACAAACTCATGATAAAAAGAAGAGATTTTTTAATAAATAGTGGCTTGGCGCTAAGTGCATTAGCCATTGCCCCTTCCTTTGCATTTGCTGCAAAAAAGAAAGCGATTGGAATTCAATTATGGACATTGAGAGATACTTTTCCAAAAGATGTTAAAGGAGTATTGGCTCAAGTTGGAAAAATAGGATTTAACGAAGTGGAAACTTTTGGTTTTTCTCCCACAAAAGGTTTTTTTGGGACATCAGTTAAGGATTTCAAAAAAATGCTTTGTGACAATGATTTAAAAGCAACGAGTAATCATTTTGATTTTAATGGTTATATAGAAAATGGTAATACAGATGTAATTAAGTCCTACACTGAAGCAGCTAATATATTAGGTAGTGAATACATTACTGTTCCTTATGTTGTGGAGAACTTAAGAGGTAAAACTGGGGATGATTATAAAAAATTAGCCTTAAAAGTTAATAAAGCAGCCGAAATTTGCAAGGCCGCTGGTTTAAAATTAGCATATCACAATCATGATTTTGAATTTACTAAATTCGGAGCAACTAATGGTTATGAAATTTTACTAAATGAAACTGATAAAAAATTAGTTGATTTTGAAATGGATTTATATTGGGTAGTACGTGCAGGCCATGATCCATTGCAATTATTTAAAGAACATCCAGGCCGTTTTAAAATGTGGCATGTAAAAGATATGGATAAAGCCAATCATGAATTTAATGCTGTGATAGGAACTGGAACTATTGACTTTAAATCTATTTTTGCTCAATCGGAACTTTCTGGAATGAAACGTTTCTTTTTGGAACATGAAAGTAACTACATTCCTAATCCAATAGAATCTGCAGCTGCTAGTTATAATTATATAAAGAACAACTTAATATAAAGCCACAAAAAAGGGATACTTTTCGTATCCCTTTTTTTATTCCCATTTATCAAGTCCTAATAATTTTTTACCTAAATCGGTCAATTCTGCAGTTTCATATTTAGTTTGTTCCCATTTGCGTGGATCTCCCGGAAAAGCATATCCTTCAGGTGCCACCCTATTTTTCCAAGAATTAATACGCCATTGTTTAAGCTCTTCATTATCTTCTTCTGCTGGCATCATAGAAATATATTGTGCCATTCTCACTTTATCCTTTGTTATATTAGGCCGTATCCCATGTGGCTGTGTACTATTGAAAATTAATAAATCCCCAGCTTCCATTTTTACTTTTACAAATTTATCTTCTAATCCTGTTACATCTGGTTTAAAACGGTTACGATCTTCGGGTTGTGTTAATTTCCAGGTATCATAATTGCGATATAAATCAGGAATACATTGAAAACCTCCCATATTTTCATCCGTTTGATCAGCTAAGGCAAGAACTCCTTGAACGTTTTGTGGCTTGGTGTCAGGATCATAATCCCAATGAATAAATCCTTTAAAATCAAAACCAGGTCTGATTGGCAAATTGAGATTAGCTCTATCAATAGTCACCCATAATTTCTCAGTTCCCCAGATATCAACAAATGCGTCATATACTTTCTGCATTTGTCTATTATCCCACTGGTATTGGTGATTGTACACTTCGACCATACCACTATTAGTAAGTTCTTTCATTTGCATTTCGGCTCTTGGTGGAGCGTACCAAGTTTCGGGGTCATTTTGATTTTTTTCTTCAAATTCCCATAAAAAGTCAGCCATCTTTTTAGCATTCTCCTTTGGAACAGCATTTTTTATCACAATATATCCGTTCTTTTTCCAAAATTTCCAATCTTCTTCTGTTAATAAACGTAAGGGCTTCCCATCAGAACGATCATTCAATTTTAAAGTACTCGATTTTGCCGTTGAAGGATTTCCAGGAATGTCTTTATGAGCATTATTATTTGCCATCGTAGGCACCATATTTGGTGTCATTGTTTTTTCCTTATTTTCCATTATTTGAATATTTAGTTATTATTAATAATTCAAAATTATAAAAAATGAATGCCATTAATTTCTACAAAATTCTCTTCTATTTGTACAATATTGATTTGTTTACTACTTTTAATCGTTATTATGTATATTTTTGAACAATTAATAGTTTTAAATAAAAATGAAAATAGTTTTTGAAGACATAAAAAGATTAGCAGGAAGCTCATTCCGAATATTAGTAAATCCAAAATTGAACGATTTCTATTATTGGCATTTTCACCCTGAATTTGAACTAACTTTTATCGTTGCCCCAAGTGGAACAAGACGTGTAGGAAATCATGTGGGTAATTTTGAAGGAAGTGACTTGGTCTTTATAGGATCTAATATTCCACATTTGAATTTCGATTATGGAATAAAAACAGAATATGAAAAAGTAGTTTTACAAGTAAACGAAGATTTTTTCAAAAATGATTTGGCAGTTACTCCTGAGTTAGCATCAATTTATCAATTCTTTGAGAATTCTAAAAGAGTGATTTGTTTTAATGGAAAAATCAAAGATACAGTTGGTAAAAGACTCCAAAAATTACATTTATTATCTCATTTCGAGCAATTTATAGAAGTATTGAGTCTATTTCAATTACTTGCAAATTCTACTGAAATGACACTTTTACATGATGTTCCCTTTGAAAACATGTATAATAACAAAGAGCAATTGCGATTGAAAATTGTTTACGAATTTATTGAAGAAAACTTTCAAAGACCCATTTCATTAGAAGAAATAGCCGAAAAAACGAATTTATCTAAAGCTGCTTTTTGTCGCTATTTTAAAAAAATGACGCAATTAACTTTTATAGAATTCCTTAATCAGTATCGAATCGAGCAAGCTAAAAGGCTGTTAAAAAGCGATAAAAATGTGACAGAGACCTGTTATGAATGTGGATTTGAAAGTTTATCTTATTTTAATCGAATTTTTAAAAAGGTAGTTGGTAAAAACCCTATTCAATTTAAGAAAAAATAATTGTTTGTTATTTTATTTCCAAAGATTTTTAAATAAAATAGGGCAAATTACTCCCATAGTATTAGGTTCGTCGACATTCCATGAAAATTTCAAAACAGGGTAATTTTCATCATTTGTAACAAATCTATCGTAATCTATATAAGAGAATAATTCTTTATCGGTTTTGTTTTTAAAAGCATTCATCGCCACATACCAAAAACCTTCAAACTCATAGTTCTCCTGCCCTTTTGTTACTAAATTAATTAGAGCATCAGGATTATCTTTTACTTTATAGAATGCATCTTTTCCCTTAGCAATTAACCAACATCTAAAATATTCAAAACCACCATCAGAACAACCACCGTTGATAATATATGCTGCACACCATAAATTTTCATTATAAGTGTCAAAAAGAAGTTTGTCAGTTCTTAAACGAAAACCAATCATTTCTTTTGGGCTTAACTTTTCAATTTCTGAAATTAAAAAAAGCTCTTGGTCCTCTTGGTTTGTAGTTTGTTTTATTGAGTTTTCAACTATTGTCCAATATAAATCCTCATTAAGCATTTCACTTGACTTAGCGATTGCTATTGTATCACCCAAAGTACTGGTGTTCGCAATTGCTAGATCTTGATTCTTAACATTAGTTTGACCCATTGCAAAATGACTAACAAATAATAAAGAAAACAATTTTATGGCTGAATTTTTCATGATTTGAAAAGTATTTTACAGTTGATTATTTTAAAAAACTGAGGTAAAATTAGCAAAATTTATTCTGAAATATCAAATCCTGCTACATAAAAATCCTTGTCTATTTGTAATTTTTTTATTTTGAATTCAGCAGTTTCAGTACTCCATTCAGTATTAGGTTTTAACCATTTTTCTTTTCCATCAATTAAAACTTTTACTGGCATATTAAATCCTTTTACACAATTTGTCCAACGAAAACCCAATTTGTTTTCTTTGAAATAATATTCTAAAGTTGGAATATGAGTATCTCTTAAGTATTGATTAAAAACGGTTGATAAGTCAATTCCAACTGCTGTTGTCAAATAATCTTCAATTTGTTTTGTAGTTACTGTTTGATGGTAAAAAGTACTGTTTAATCCTCTAAGGATAGAACGCCATTTTTCATCATTATTTACAATTTGGCGAATTGTATGTAACATATTTCCTCCCTTAGGATACATATCGCCAGAACCTTCATTGTTTACATCGTAATTTCCAATGATTGGCTTATCATTCTTAATTCCTTTTCTTGTACCTCTAACATACTCGGCTCCCGCTTCTTTTCCATAATAATATTCTACAAAAAGACTTTCTGCATAATTGGTAAAGCTTTCATGGATCCACATATCAGCAATATCTCGATATGTTATATTATTAGCAAACCATTCGTGTCCCGATTCATGAATAATTATAAAATCAAATTTTAGACCCCAGCCAGTTCCACTTAAATCTCGACCTCGATATCCATTTTTAAAACCATTACCATATGTAACGGAACTTTGATGTTCCATTCCTAAATAAGGCGCTTCAACAAGTTTATAACTATCTTCATAAAAAGGATAAGGGCCAAACCAATGTTCAAAAGCTTTAAGCATGCGCGGAACGTCTTTGAATTGCTCTTTGGCTTTAGCCAAATTATCTCTCAATACATAATAACTGCAATCTAGATCTCCTTTTTCTCCTTTGTATTTTTCAGAAAAAGTAACATAATCCCCAATGTTTATGTTGACTCCATAATTATTAATAGGGTTTGAAACATACCAATTGTACGTTTTTGTTCCATCTTTTAATTTTTTTACGCTTAGCAAACGACCATTGGAAACATCCATCAAATTTCCTGGCACATTTACGCTAATCAGCATATTTTCCACTTCGTCATACATATGATCTTTATTGGGCCACCAAACACTGGCTCCCAATCCTTGACAAGACGAAGCTATAAATAAATTATTGTTAGAATCTTTTTTCCAAGTGATTCCTCCATCCCAAGGTGGATTTACTGCAACTTTTGGTTTTCCTCCGTAAAAAACAATAAGTTCTTTTGTGGCACCAATAATTTGTGGTGAAACTAAATCAATAAAAAAGGCATTTCCTTCTCGGGTATATTTTAGCGTTTTGCCATCTTGAATTACTTTATAGATTTCCATTGGATTTTGTAAATCTACCTGCATCTTATTATACTCTTCTAATACTTTATATGTAATAGTGTTAGACCCTGTAATTGTGCTATCTGAAGGATTAACTTTAATATCTAAATGATACTTTTTCACATCCCACCACGCTCTCTCTTTTGTAATACTTCCTCGTAAAGTATCCTGTCTAGTAAATTGTAATTCAGACTTTGATAAAAGACCTTGAGCCGTACTATTTTGTAAAAACAGTAAAAATAAAAAAATGGATGCGAAATACTTTTTCATGAAATTGTGAGGATATAAATATTTTTTTTGTAGTTTTTAAAAACTGAGAATTAATGAAGTTTGACTATTTTTTCTTGTTTTAGGACTACTGAAAAATCAGCTAATAAGCGATCAACATAGTCATTTAGTAACTCCAATATTCTTTCATTTTTATCAGATTGTACAATTAAACCGGCATGATACTCTAAAGGAACTTTAAAACAAACTTCGGGGTCTGAAAAAGAAGATAAATCAGGGTGCTGATATTTTGATAAAGTCAAAACGATACCAGCATATTCTTTTTTTACTTTTGGTAATTTATATTTTTTTCCTTTTACCAAAGCGTCCTCAATTGCCGCCCACTCTTTCCATAAATTAATATTAGAAGCTGCAGCAACCATTTCTGCTAAATGGGCACCTCCTACTCTAGATGACGTTTCTAAAAAGTAGATTTCACCATCTTCATTGCATTTTATAAATTCAGTATGTGCAGCACCATGTTTTAAACCAAAACCTTTCATGACTTGTTCATTTACTTCTTTAATTGCTACATCATCATCAGAACCATACGGGATATTTGAACTTCTAAATACACCTCCACCTTGTGAAATTTCCATGGGTGTAGCTAAATATTTAGATGTTATGCTAAATATTACTTTTTTATCTAAAATTAAACTGTCACAATGATATACATCTCCAGGTTTAAATTGTTCTAATAAATATTTGAAACGATTATTACCCATTTCGTTGATATGTATCCATAAAGTTTCTTTGTCATATACTTTAATTATCCCTGAAGCTGAAGCTTCTGAACGTGGCTTTAAGACCCACGGAGCTGGAACAGTATCCGCAAATGTATTGATATCATGATCATTGAATAAAGAACAAAATGCGGGATTTGGAATTCCACAACTTTTTGCTCTCATGCGCATGGCTAATTTATCTCTAAAATAACGACCAGTGGTTTGACCCATCCCATCAATACGCAAGTTTTCCCTAAGATATGTTGCTTTCTCAACATCATAATCATCCAAAGCAACTATGGCATCTATTTTATTGGATTTCATTAAATTACCAACACCTAATAATAAATGCTCTAAATTCCAATCGGTATCTTGGCCCTGCATATAAAAAGTTTCTTCTATAGCTTCATGTGGCCAAGGTTTATCTCTTAATTTTTCACTGGTAATTAGGTATACTTTATTTCCAAGACTTTTTAAATGAGTCAAAAAATCGGCTCCTTTGAAATAGTTCGAAATACAAATGAAGGTTTTAGCATTTTCCATAAGCTTTATAAATTTTCAATGAATTTAGTTAATAAATGAACACCATAAGCAGTAGCATGTTTACTTTTTGCAAATTCATCATCCCCAAATGCAACTCCAGCAACATCGAGATGCGCCCACGCTGGGTGTTCTTGAGTAAAAAATTCCAAAAATTTGGCAGCACTGATCGCACCTGCTACTGGTTTTCCACTATAATTTTTAACGTCAGCGATGTCGCTTTCAATATCTTGTTTATACACATCCCAAAGTGGCAATGGCCATAAACGCTCTCCTACAGCATCTCCTGCTTCTTGTATTTTTTTAGAAACAACTTCGTTATTGGTAAATAAAGCACCACATTCATACCCTAAAGTACCCACACTACTACCGGTAAGAGTCGCAACATCTACAATATACTCGGGTTGGTAATTTTTGATTAAATAGGATAAACCATCTGCTAATATAAGTCGGCCTTCAGCATCTGTATCAATAATTTCAATTGAATTCCCGCTATAACTTTGAATCACATCACTAGGTAAAAAAGAAGTCTTATCTACTGAATTTTCAGCACATGGTACAATTGCAGTAACTTGAACTGGTAATTGCAAATCGGCTATCAACTGCATGGCGCCAAATACAGCAGCTCCACCTGCCATATCACATTTCATATGGACCATTCCTGCCGTTTTAATATTTAATCCCCCTGTATCAAAAGTGATTCCCTTTCCTACTAATCCAACGTGTTTTAACTTTTCTGCATTTTTCTTTGGAGTGTAGCTCATAATGACAAACTGTGGTTCATTTTGACTTCCTTTTCCAACAGCCAAAAAAGCACCTAAACCTTCAATTTTTGAAGCTTCTAGACCCAGCACTTTAATATCAAATCCATATTTAGTCCCTTTATCTTGCGCCCAACTAGCTAAATATTTTGGAGTTACTTTATTTGGAGGTAGATCTACTAGAGCTAATGTTTCTAATTGTGCTTTAGCGATTTTTATTGCTTTATTTATCACATCTGAAAAATCCTTGGTCGATACAATTTCCAATTCAAAATTAGTATCCAAAAACGGATGATCTACTTGTTTTTTATAGTGTCCTAAGTTATATGTACCTAAAAGTAATCCAGATACTACTGCTTCTACTTGTTCGTCGCTGAATTCTTCTGGAATATTTAAAGCAACTTGTTTAGAAAAAGATTCTTTTTCTTTAACTGCAATTCTACGAAAAGTGGTCTTTAAAGATTTATAATCAATTGATTTTCCTAGCCCAATAAAAATAAAAGTAGTATCGTTTTTCTCTGCCAGATAATGCGTATCTTTTTTACCATAAAAAACTTTAGATGAAATGGATAAATCACCAAATTGGATTGGAATTAGATTTTTCGGATTGGTTTCAAAGACAGGTATTAACACCGATCCTACAAAATTTTCTAAACTAGCAATTTTCTTTGTTTTCATTTAATTTTCTTTTGTTTTAAAAAATAGCCACTCAATAGCTTTAGGAAATTCATCACTCCAATAAATTTCGTTATGTTTCCCTTGTTTATTAATACTTAAATTGATTTTCATTTTATCCTTAACAAATTCACTTGCAATAATACGCTCTTTGAAATTTTTCACATGAGAAACCATTGTTTCACTTTCATCTCCACCAGCATACAAGTATATTTTTGTATCTGAATTATTTTCATCATCAACTTTAATTTTTAAGTCTGGTTTAACCCATAAGGAAGGAGAGAAAATCATTAAGCGACCAAATACATCTGGATATCTTAATCCACTAAAAATACTAATTAGTCCACCCATAGAGCTTCCTCCTATTCCTGTATTTTTGCGGTCTTTTTTTGTTCTAAAATTGGTATCAACAAATGGTTTTAAAGTTTCTATTAGAAATTTTATATATTTTTTTCCTTGTCCTTTTCCTAAAACGGTTTTACCTACATTGTATTCTTTAATACGATCTTCTTCAGCGTGTTCAATAGCAATAATAATGATTTTCCCAATTTTATATTCGGACATTACAGCCAACTTTTTATCTATTTCCCAATTGCCATATTCTGCCTCTTCATTAAATAAATTTTGAGCATCCTGCAAATACATTACGGGGTAACTTTCACTTGAATTATCGTAATCATGTGGCAATAATGCCCATATTTTTCTCGTTTTATTTAACTGAGGAATTTCAAATTCATCCGATATTAAAACAACTTGCGGTAAATAATTTTGTTTAAATGGAAGCCAGTTTTTCCTCCATCTAATTACATGTTCGTTCTGAATTCCAGTATGTTTATTAGTCTCTCTATTTTCTGTACGATTTCCGCTTAAATCAATTTCTACTTCACTCCAATCTCCTTTTGTGAATTTATATAGAAGTTTTTCAGGATAATTATAATCATGAGTAAACTTATAATGATATAATCCATTACCTATTTTCTCCATCAAAAACTCTTTGTCTTGGGTAAGCCAATTATTAAAATTACCTGAAATATATACTGGTCGCGAATCATCTTCGTCAGTAGTTAATATGATATGTAAACCGGTTTTTATAATAGTATGATTTAAGTCTTCAGTTTCTATTGTATTGTCAAAATTCATAATATGTAATGTGGTATTTCTTTTAAATAAAAGTAAATATAGTGGATTGCATAATCAAAAAAAAGAAAAAAGAAAACCCAATAATGAATCGCTTCATTATTGGGTTTTATTATATTTAAATTAATAAGAAAAACTGCTCTATTTTTGACGACTTTTCAATACTTCAACAACATCATTGAGTTGAAATCCTTTGGCTTGCAGTAGTATTAAATAGTGAAAAAGTAAATCAGCACTTTCACTCAAGAACAAATCATCATTATCATCTTTTGCCTCTATAACAACTTCTATTGCTTCCTCACCTACTTTTTGAGCAATTTTGTTCATTCCTAATTTGAACAATGAAGCTACATAGCTTTTCTCTGAATCAGCATTTTCACGACGTGTTTTAATCGTTTCTTCTAAATGCGAAATAAATCCATAATCCGCTTTGTTTTCGGTTTGCCAGCAGGTATCTGCACCAGTATGACAAGTAGGTCCAACTGGTTTTGCTTGAACTAGTAAAGTATCACCATCACAGTCATTTTTTATATCAACCAAATTTAAAAAGTTACCACTTTCTTCCCCTTTTGTCCAAAGTCTTTGCTTAGAACGACTGAAAAAAGTTACTTTTTGAGTTTCAATTGTTTTTTGATACGCTTCCTCATTCATGTAACCCAACATTAAAACGGCTTTAGTTTCACTGTCTTGTATAATGGCTGGAATTAATCCGTGTGCACTTTTTGAAAAATCTATGTTCATGTTATTTTATTTATTGATTGAAAAATTAAAAGATTATCAAATCTGACGTCTTTTCTCTTTCTTTTATAATCTTACTTCGATGTTGTGTTTTTGAAGTTCTTGCTTCAAAGTTCGGATTTCAATTTCTTTAAAATGAAAAACGCTTGCTGCCAATGCTGCATCTGCTTTTCCTTCTATAAAACTGTCCACAAAATGCTGTATGTTTCCTGCGCCTCCTGATGCAATAATAGGAATGTTTACCAAGGTAGATAATTTAGACAAAGCTACATTAGCAAATCCATTTTTAGTTCCATCATTATCCATTGAGGTAAACAGTATTTCTCCTGCACCTCTCTCGGCAACTTCGGTAGCCCAATCAAATAAATTCAATTCAGTAGGCACTTTTCCACCTACTAAATGTACAATCCATTGCCCGTCAATTTGTTTTGCATCAATGGCAACAACAACACACTGACTTCCAAATTTTTGTGCTAAATCATTGATTAGTTGCGGATTTTTTACCGCAGATGAATTAATAGATACTTTATCAGCACCATTTTGCAATAATATTTCAACATCTTCAACAGATGAAATTCCCCCACCAACAGTAAACGGAATATTAATAGTCGAAGCTACTTTGCGAACTAAATCAACCAATGTTTTTCTACGTTCTTCAGTTGCAGAAATATCAAGAAAAACCAATTCATCAGCACCTTCATCTGAATAAATTTTGGCTAATTCCACTGGATCACCAGCATCGCGTAAGTCAACGAAATTTACGCCTTTTACGGTTCTTCCATTTTTAATATCGAGACAAGGTATTATTCTTTTTGTTAACATGTATAGTAAGTATTAATTAATAAGGATGAAGTATTAAGTTTTCTTCTGATTATTTTTAGCAGAGATGATAATGCTTTTTATCAGTTTTAAAACTTCAACGCCATCGTTATGTAAACTCTCAAATTCTTCTTGTGAAAGGTATTTTGTTGCTTGTAAAAGTTCTAACCAGTATAAAGTTTCGTCTGCCTCTTTTTGAGAAATTCCCATTTTATGAATGAAATCAGCTCTACTTTCCGCATTTTTAGCTTCGCGAATGTTTGCACCTATTGAAGTACCAGAGCGCAAAACTTGTTTGCTCATGACATATTCATTTCTAGAAACTAAAGTCTTGTAGAGGTTGACCATTCTAATCGCAAATGAAAAACTCTTTACCTTGATTATATCTTCTCCCATACTTACAACTTAATCCTTATGACTTACTACTTATAACGTAGTTCTCCAATTGTTTCAAACTAATTCGACCTTCATAAATCGCTTTCCCAATAATAGTTCCTTCGCAACCCAATTCGGCTAATTTAGGTAATTCATCAAAGGTAGAAATTCCACCAGACGCAATCAATTTTATTCCTTTGGCTTCTGCTAAAATTTTTGCATACAGATCAAAACTCGGACCTTCTAGCATCCCATCTTTTGCAATATCCGTACATATAACGTACTGAATCCCTTTATTTTGATAGTCCTGAATGAATGGAACCAAATCTTCATTAGAATCTTCTAACCAACCAGAAACTGCTACTTTTTCGTTATTGGCATCTGCTCCAAGAATGATTTTATCCGCACCATACTCTGCAATCCATTTTTCGAAAATAGCTCTATTTTTTACAGCGATACTTCCTCCTGTAATCTGGTTAGCACCACTTTCGAAAGCAATTTTTAAATCGGCATCCGATTTCAATCCACCACCAAAATCAATTTTCAAACTAGTTTGAGTTGCAATTTGTTCTAATATTTTATAGTTGACAATTTTACTCGATTTGGCTCCATCTAAATCAACCAAATGTAAATATTCTATTCCATGTGCTTCGAATGATTTTGCAACCTCTAGCGGGTTTTCATTGTATATGATTTTAGTATTGTAATCGCCTTTTGATAAACGAACACATTTTCCTTCGATGATATCTATAGCTGGTATAATTCGCATTTTTTATAATTTAAAGATTTAAAATTGAATAATTTAAAGATTAGCAATTTTGAGCGTAGAACTACTCCATCCAGAATTGCTTAATCATTACATCTTTCAATCATTTAATTTTAGAAAATTCTCTAGAATTTGCTCTCCTACATCACCGCTTTTTTCAGGATGAAATTGAGTACCGTAAAAATTGTTTTTTTGTAATGCCGAGGCATATTCGACTTCATAATTAGTTGTTGCAATGGATTCAACGCAGTCAGGGGCATAAAAACTATGTACTAAATACATATATTCATTTTCTGCAATTCCTTTAAATAAAGGGGACTTCAGGTTATAAATAGTATTCCATCCCATTTGTGGCACTTTAACTTTTGGAGAAAATTTTAATACATCAACATCAAAAATTCCTAATCCCTTTGTATTTCCCTCCTCTGACTGGTTGCACATCAATTGCATTCCCAAACAAATTCCTAAAACGGGTTGAGTCAAAGTAGGAATTAAGGTTTCTAAGCCACTTGCTAACAACATTTTCATCGCTGAACTTGCTTCACCAACACCTGGAAAAATTACTTTATCGGCAGCTTTGATTTCCTCAGGATTATTACTCAAAACCGCTTTAAATCCCAATCTTTCGATGGCAAACATAATGCTTTGAATGTTTCCTGCTCCGTAATTTATGATTACTATTTTCATTGTTTTTTTGTTTCAAGTTTAAAGTTTAAGGTTTAAAGTTCTACATAGAACCTGAAACTTTAAACTTTAAACAAATTTTTACAACATCCCCTTTGTCGATGGCAAAATCATTTTTTCGGTGTCGCGTTTTACGGCAACTTTTATCGCTTTGGCGAAAGCCTTAAAAATAGCCTCAATTTTATGGTGCTCGTTTTGTCCTTCGGCTTTGATGTTGATATTTGCTTTAGCTCCATCTGAAAAAGATTTAAAGAAATGCAAGAACATCTCTGTTGGCATTTTCCCAACCATTTCACGTTTAAATTCCGTTTCCCAAACCAACCAGTTTCTACCTCCAAAGTCAATAGCAACTTGTGCTAAGCAGTCGTCCATTGGTAAACAAAAACCGTAACGCTCAATACCCAGCTTGTTTCCTAATGCTTTCGCAAAAACTTCGCCTAGCGCAATTGCCGTGTCTTCTATGGTATGGTGCTCATCTACTTCCAAATCTCCTTTTACAAGAATTTCCAAGTCCATTTGGCCGTGACGCGCAATTTGGTCTAACATATGATCAAAAAAGGCAATTCCAGTTTCGATTTTGCTTTTCCCCGTACCATCCAGATTCAAATTAATGTAAATATCCGTTTCATTTGTTTTTCTTGATATTGTAGCGGAGCGCGCTTCGAGTTTCAAAAACTCATAAATTACTTTCCAATCAGTGGATTGTAATGTAATAATGTCATCCAACTCCTCACGTTTCGAAGCAATCTCACCACTTCCTGCCCCTTCGCTGGTGTTCATAAAAATCGCTTTTGCACCTAGATTTTTAGCCAGTTCTACATCAGTCAATCGATCTCCTAATACGAAGGAATTTGCTAAATCATAGGCTGGATTATCAATATACTTTGTTAGCATTCCTGTCCTTGGCTTGCGTGTTGGTGCATTGTCTTCTGGAAAAGACCGATCTACAAAAATATCGTCAAATAAAACACCTTCGTTTTCAAAAGCTCTCAAAATGAAATTTTGTGTAGGCCAAAAAGTATCTTCCGGAAAACTGTCCGTCCCTAACCCATCTTGGTTAGTTACCATCACTAACTCATAATCCAATTCTTTCGCAATTTTAGCCAAATATTGAAATGATTTTGGATAAAATTCTAATTTATCTAAACTATCTAATTGGTATCCTTCTGGTTCTAAAACAATCGTTCCATCACGATCGATAAAAAGTACTTTTTTCATTTTTATATAAGCTTTTAACTGTTAGCTTTTAGCTAGTTGTGTTTGTTTTATTGTTTTTGGCGTGTCCCTGCGGGTCGGGCTATTCATTCCCGCTTTTTTTATCTTGAAAAAACAAGATAAAAAAGAGCTTCACTACTATCCCTCACGCACTTTCAATCCAATTTATTTTATTTTTAAAACCTTGGAATTAAAGACACTTAGTATCTTCTTCCATTATTTTCATTTTTTGCGTTGCCGTATTTTCGGTTACTTCTTCACAATAAATGTTATTAATAAATAATCCCGTTTCAAATACCAATTGTACATAGGTAATTTTGCCTGCTTCAACTTGGACTTCAAACTTCTCCGCTTTCTCTTTAGATTTTTTTCCTCCAAATTGTACGGAGCATTCATGTTTACCAACAGGAACTTCGTGTATAGAATATTTTTTATTATTTAGTTTACAAACAAATTCTCCATCAATAAAAGTTTTAAAAGCAACTGCTGACCCTTGAAAACCAGTAGAGCGTAGAAAATAAATTTTACCCGTTTCAGTGGTCTTACTTTCTTGAGCTTGCATCGCAATATTAAAACTTAATGACATTAAAAGTACAATGATTAGTTTTTTACACATGTTGTTATTTTTAGTTTGATTATTTAAAATTAGCTTATCGCTAATAGTGCTTCCATTAATTTTTTATTTTCTTCTGCTGTTCCAATGGTCAAACGCAACGTGTTTTCACACAGTGGTTGGGTAGTTCTGTTTCGAATAACAATCCCTTTTGCGATTAATTCATTATAGCGTTTAGTCGCATCATCCACTTTAATCAACACAAAATTAGCTTCGGTTGGGTATATTTTAGAAACAAATTTCACTTCTTTTAATACTTTAAGTAAATCATCTCTTTGTATTATAATAGAGTCTATCTCAAGTTGAATTTTTTCTTTATCAGCTAATCTTTCTAATGCTCTTTGTTGCGTTAATTCATTCACATTATACGGAGGTTTTATTTTGTTTAAAACCGAAATTATTCCAGCTGAAGCATAACAAATACCTAAACGAATTCCTGCCAAACCATAAGCTTTTGAAAGTGTTTGTGTAATGATTAAATTTGGATATTCATCTAATTCATTCAACCAACTTTGTTTTTTTGAAAAGTCGATATACGCTTCATCGATAACTACTAATCCATTAAAATTTTGAAGTAATGTCACTATACTTTCATCAGAAAAAGAGTTTCCTGTTGGGTTGTTTGGCGAACATAAAAAGATTATTTTAGTATTAGCATCTACAGTATCTAGAATGGAATCTATCTCTGGTTGGAAATCAGTAGAAAGTAATACTTCTTTATTGGTTACCGCATTAATATTGGCTAAAACCCCATACATTCCATATGTAGGCGGTAAAGTAATTACATTATCTTCTTTAGGCTCACAAAAAGCTCTAAATAGCAAATCCAATACTTCATCACTTCCGTTTCCTAATAAAACTTGATCGATTTTTAGGTTTCTTTGTTTGGCTAAAACTGCTTTCACGCTGCTTTGTTGTGGATCGGGATACCTGTTTACACCATTTTGATACGGATTTTCATTGGCATCCAAAAATATCATTTGAGCCACATCAAAATCTTTAAACTCATCACGAGCCGATGAATACGGCTTCATGGTTTTGACGTTCTCACGAACTAAATTATTTAAATCGAAATTTTCCATTTTCTTTTGTTTTTAGAGGAAAGAAATTAGAATCAAGAGTCAAGAGAAAGGACTTTTATACTGTGCCTCCTTCTCTAATATCTTGTTTCTTGCTTCTTGTCTCTTATTCTAAACTCTTCAATCTTAGTGTCACCGCATTCTTATGCGCTTGCAGCCCTTCGGCTTCTGCCATAATTTCAATGGCGTTACCAATATTTTGAATTCCCTTTTCAGAGATTTTTTGGAAAGTCATTGATTTTGTAAAGCTATCTAAGTTTACACCGCTATAATTTTTAGCATAACCATTTGTTGGTAAGGTATGATTAGTACCCGAAGCATAATCTCCTGCACTTTCAGGGGTATAATTCCCAATAAAAACCGAACCTGCATTTTCGATTCCGTCGATAAAAAAATCATCGTTTGCGGTACAAACTATGAAATGTTCTGGTCCGTATTCGTTGATTAAATCTAAGGCAACCTCGTTGTTTTCGACAAAAATCAATTTAGAGTTGGCAATCGCTTTTTCTGCAATCGCTTTTCTAGGTAATTGCTCTAGTTGAATTTGAATTTCGGCTTCAACGGCATCAATCAGTTTTTTTGAAGTTGACACCAAAATAACCTGACTGTCTGTACCGTGCTCTGCTTGAGACAATAAATCAGAAGCTACAAAAGATGGAATAGCAGTATCATCGGCAACAACAAGTAATTCAGAAGGTCCAGCAGGCATGTCAATTGCTACACCAAATTGAGTTGCTAATTGCTTGGCAACAGTAACGAATTGGTTTCCAGGTCCAAAAATTTTATACACTTTAGGGATCGTTTGGGTACCAAAAGTCATTCCTGCAATTGCCTGAATACCACCTACTTTTAAAATTTTAGTAACACCACATAATTGTGCTGCGTATAAAATGGCTGGATTTATAACTCCTTTTTTATCAGGAGGAGAACATAAAACAATTTCATTACAACCTGCAATTCGAGCAGGAACGGCAAGCATCAAAACAGTTGAAAATAAGGGAGCAGTTCCTCCTGGTATATACAAACCAATCTTTTGAATCGGTCTTTTCTCTTGCCAACATTGCACTCCTTCTACTGTTTCTACTTCTACTTTTGCCGTTTTTTGAGCTGTATGGAATTTTTCAATATTGCTTTTAGCCAATTGAATCGCATCTTTCAATTCGTTAGGAACGGTAGCAACAGCAGTTTCGATTTCTTGTATAGATACTTCTAGATTTTCAAAATTTACTCCGTCAAAAATCGAAGTATATTTGGCCACAGCGGTATCTCCTTTTTTCTGAACTTCCTTAAAAATTTCTTTTACAGTAAGTTCGATGTCGTCGATAGTCTTAGTAGGTCGTTCTAGAATTGCTGACCAGGTATTGGGTTTTGGGTCGTATATTTTATTCATCGTATTGTGTTTTAACCGCAAAGTTCGCAAAGGTTTTTCGCAAAGTTTGCAAAGTATCAACTATTTAAGTTTTACTCAACTTTATAATTCATACTTAATAATTTATAATTATTTACAGCACCATTTTTTCAATTGGGCATATCAAAATTCCTTCGGCACCAGCGTCTTTCAATTGATCGATTACTTGCCAGAAAGTATCTTTATCAATTACAGAGTGTACACTGCTCCATCCTTCTTGCGCCAATGGCAAAACTGTTAAACTACGCAATACTGGAAGAATTTTACCTACTTCTTCAATTTTATCATTAGGCACGTTCATCAAAATATATTTTGATTTTCGCGCTCTTAAAACGGATTCAATTCTAAATTTTAAGGTGTCAATTAATTTTTGAACATCTGGAGTTACTTTTGGAGAAACTGCCAATACCGCTTCACTTTTATAAATAATTTCAACTTCCTTTAAATTGTTTTTAAACAACGTACTTCCGCTTGAAACAATATCAACAATGGCATCGGCTAGACCAATATTTGGAGCGATCTCAACCGAACCAGAAATTTGGTGAATATCTACATTTACTCCAAAAGAATTGAAATATTCGATTACCGTATTTGGGTAAGAAGTCGCAATACGCAATCCATCTAAATCTTGAATAGAATTGTATTCGAATGTTTTGGGTACAGCAACTGAAACTTTACATTTAGAAAAACCAAGCTTTTGAATCACTTGAATCCCTTTCCCTTTTTCAACCAATAAATTGTCTCCTACAATGGCAATATCTACCACACCATCAATTAAGTATTGAGGAATATCAGAGTTTCTTAAGTATAAAACTTCTAAAGGGAAATTTGAAGCTTCTGCTTTTAATTGATCAATTCCATTGTTAATAGAGATTCCGCAATCTTTTAGAATTTGGATACTGTCTTCGTTTAAACGTCCTGATTTTTGAATTGCAATTTTTAATGTACTCATTTTTTTGAATTTAATTTTGTTAGTATTGTGTCAGAGTACAAAAGTTAGGCAATAAAAAACCCGTTTGATGTACTCAAACGGGTTTTAAAATATGATGACTTACACCCATTTCATTAACACATCGCTTGAGAGCAATAATGAAAATGATGATGATGTAATTGTTTTGTAAACATAATTGTGTTATTGTTTTAGAACTTTAATTTCTGATGCAAATATAAATCATATTTTAATTAAAACGCTATTTTAAATTTAACTAATTGCTATTTTATTGTTAAATATCTTATTCGTCGACTTTCCTTTTTAGCGTATCATTAAAACCGGGACGGACACTATTTATATTTTTAGAAACCAAAGTGTCATTGTTATCTCTAATTTCAGTATGACGAATTTCTCCACCAGATGTTCCTACGAACGTTGATAGTCCAGCAGCAATTAACGCCAGAATCAAAGTGATGTATGTTACTATTTTTGCAAATTTATTTCTTTTTTGAGTTGCATAAAGTGATACAATACTGAAAATACCAGTTGCATATAACACCAAAGCAAATTTCTCGGCTATTTGCTCATGTTCATGAATAATTTTTTCTCCAATTATAGGCATATCTTTTACCATTTCTTCAGCGCCATCACCTGTTGCCATGCTTGCCAACGCGAAAACAGCTGCAATAATAAGTAGAAAAAAACCTGTATTCTTAACCGAATTATTTTTTAAAAATAGTCCAGCAATTAAAACCCCAAGGCCCAATATAGATCCAATAATTGGAAAATGGTTAACTACTAAGTGTAAATGAGCATCATTCATATTTTAAATTTTATGGTTTCATTTTAAAAATTAAAAATAACATTTTAATTTGATTGTAATTTACTTTATTTTTTGATTTAATAAGAAAATTCCTTTTGAATTCTAAGCTGCTAAGGATACGCCTATCAATGATCCAATTCCATAGGTGACGGCCGCTGCCGCTAAGCCAAAAAATACTTGTCTAAAACCTGAAAATAATATACTTTTTCCTGTTAGTAACGTTATTGCAGCACCAATTCCAAAAAGCCCTATTACACTGCTGCCAATACTTAAATAAATGGCATTCATCCCGTCTAAAATCATAAAAGGATATAATGGTATTATGGCTCCTATTGAAAAAAGGACAAAAGAGGCAATTGCAGCTTCCCAAGCGGAACCACCTAATTCTTCTTTATCTATTCCTAGTTCTTCTTTAATTATTGCATCAATTGCAGTTTCAGGAGTTTCAAATGCTTTATCGGCTAATTTTTTAGCCTCTTCCATATTCATTCCTTTAGCTTGATATAATAAAACAAGCTCTTTTTTCTCTTCTTCTGGCGAAGCTTCTAGTTCTTCTGTTTCTAAATCAATTTGGCGTTGGTTCAATTCTCTCGAACTTTGTACGGACAACCATTCTCCCAATGCCATTGAAATTGCTCCTGCCATTAACCCTGCAATTCCAGTTAGTAAAATAGTATTATTAGAAACGGCGGCACCTGCAACTCCCATTACTAAACTCATATTGGAAACCAAGCCATCATTCGAACCTAATACAGCAGCGCGCAAGGCATTACCTCCCACTGATTTATGTCGGCTTTCAAATTTAGATAGAAAACCTCCCGAAACATTCAACGCAGCATTATCATTTACTGCTTCAATTATTTTAAGATGATTGTGCTCAAAACCTGTTGGTTTTTCACCACTTTGTAATTTATTTTTAATAGCGTTAACCGCAAATTGCTTTTCAATATTGGATAAACTACTGATTATCGATCCGTAGCCAAAAAACTTACCCAGTTTTAATTGAAATTTTGCTCTAGAAGAAGGCAGTGGCATTTTATAATTAGACTCAAATGAAATGACTTTGTCAAACATATGTTTAGCATGCCCCTTTTCAATTTCACCTAAACTTTGTAAAACACGAACTAAATTATCATCCGTTTGAATAGCAGCAATACTTTCGTACAAAAATGCAGTATCTACTTCTACTTGTAATTGCTCTTTTAATTTTTTTAAATCCATAATTATCGATTAATTAGTAACATCAAAAACACCTTTTACCAAAATTTTTGAAGATGAATTAATATGAGTATCCGGAAGAATTTCAATAAATTTTTCAGAACGTTCGCCAACTTTAACTGCCACTTTTTTAAAGAAATAACTGTTGTTTTTATCTTCTTTCAATAAAAGTACAAAGTATTTATTATTTTCTGTTATTAATGCTTCGGTAGGAATTGCTAAACCTTTCTTTGAATCCACTATAATAGCAGCTTCTACAAACATTCCTGTTATTAATTTTTGTTTCATGGTTTCGTCTAAATGGCCATGAACATTGATTGTTCTATCACTTCCTTCTATCGATTTTCCTACTAAATGAACTTCGGCGTTAAAAACATCTTTTGAAGCCTCTGGAACAGTAAATTTAATTTTTTGTCCTTCTTTTACATTCAATATATCTTTTTCAAAAACATTTAATTCCAAATGTAAATGAGAAGTTTGAATAATATCTAATATTACATCCGATGGAGAAACATGCATACCAACATTGGCATTCATTACAACAATATCACCAGATATCGGGGCATAAATGGTTATTACAGAAGTTAAATTTCCTTTTTCAACATTTGCAGGGCTAATATTAAGCATCAATAATTTTGCTTTTAAGCTTTGGTACATCCCTTTTGCTCTGCGATAGTCACTCTCTGCTTTTAAATAATTTTTTTGAGAAGTGATTTTTTCATCGAATAATGTTTTCTGACGTTCATACTCCGACTTTAGATACTTAATTTGCTCTGCAACATCTAAATATTCTTTTTGAATATCTAAAAATTCTGTGTTTTCTAATGTCAATAAAGCTTGTCCTTTACTCACTTTATCACCTACTAGAAGTGTTGTAGATTTCACATATCCACCTATAAACGAAGTGATCTGAGCTCTATTTTGTGGCGGTACATCAATTTTTCCCGATGTTTTTACCGTTACGTCAAAATCTTCCTCAACAGGAGCTGCAATTTCCATTGCACCCGACTTAAATTGCGCTGTTGTAACTGATATTAGATTGTCATTTTTATCAATGACTTCTTCTGATTTTGTCTCTTTACAAGAAACAAATAGAATGGAAAGAGTAAATATATATAGTGTTTTTTTCATTTTAAATATTTTAGTAATTAAGGAATTGAATGTCAAGTTGTGTTTTATTGAATTGAAGTACATTATCTAAATAATCTACTTGAATAATGGTCGCGTTTTCTAAACTTTGGATGTATTGAAAAAAATCTATCTCTCCATGTTTGAAACTCAAATTTCCTACTTTAATAATTTCGTTCGAAAGTTTTTTACCGTATTGATTGTAATAATTTAAAGCATCTTGGTATTTTGCTAATTCATTCTTTTTTTGATTTAAATAACTATCCATTTTTTGGGTTTCATTTTGCTTTTGTTGCTCCCAACTTTGTAGTTCAAGTTGTGCCACTTTTGATTTTGAAATATTCGCAGTATATAAAATAGGAACTGCAATTCCAATTTGAAAACCATTCAAAGATTGCGAAATTCCTTTGTTAGAACCTCTAAAATAGTCTAAGTGCAAATCTGGAAACCAATTTTGTTTTTGAAGGTATATTTGACTTTCATAATTTTTACTAACACTTTCTAAATAATAATTATAGGTAAATTTACTTAATTCATTTGTTAAGACATTTAACGGTATTATTTTTATGCTTTTAATTACTATTTTATCCTCTGATTGTACTAATGCTTGTAATGTTTCATACTCCGCTTGCTTTTCATTTTTTATTTGAGAAAGTTTTGTTTTTATCTGTCTAAATTTGGCTTCTGCAGTGATTTTTTCGAGATAATTCGTCTCCCCTAATTCAAATCGTCTATCACTTGCTTTAGAAAAATTTTGATACAAACTATCTAAATATTGATACAGTTTTTCTTCATGTTGTAAGTACACGATTTGATAATAAACCTTAGAAATCATTAAGGAAGTTTTGTTTTTTTGAATCTCAAAACTAGCCTTTTCTTTTTCAAATTCTGTTGTATTTACTTTTTTCTGAGCACCATAAACGGTAGGAAAAGAAAAGCGTTGTTGAATCCCGAATATTTTTAAAGGTTCATTATTATAGGCAACATTATTTTGGTCATAATTGTAGTAGATATTCGTTTTATCGAATGCAAAAGCGCTATTTATATTTGCCTGGAATTTATCTACTTGCAATTGATGCGCTTTTAATCCCTTGTTGTTACTTATCCCTTTTGAAATCAAACTATCTAATTCAGTAGTAGTATTTTGTGCAAAACTAAAAGAACTGCTTAATATTAAAAATATGATATAAGTAGCACTATGATGTTTTTTAAATCTTGGTTTTCTAAATTCTTTCCCTTCAAAAAGTTTATATAAAATAGGCAATACAATCATCGTTAAGATGGTTGCTGTAAACAAACCTCCAATCACTACGGTTGCTAAAGGGCGTTGCACCTCTGCTCCTGCTGATGATGAAATTGCCATTGGTAAGAAACCTAGAGCGGCAGCGGCAGCAGTTAATAGCACGGGACGCAATCGATCAGTAGTTCCTTTTAAAATAAGTTCATCAATATTTTTCATTCCCTGGTGTTTTAATTCTTTAAAATGCTCAATTAATACGATTCCGTTTAGCACAGCAATTCCAAACAGCGCAATAAATCCAACTCCTGCAGAAATACTAAAAGGCAATCCTCGAATCCATAAAAACAATACCCCTCCAACTGCCGAAAGTGGTATGGCCGAATATACCATCAAGGCCTCTTTTACTGAACCAAAAGCAAAATACAATAATATAAATATTAAAAATAGCGCAATTGGAACTGCAATCATCAGTCTGGCTTTGGCACTTTGGAGGTTTTCAAATTGCCCCCCGTATTGCACATAGTAGCCCGTAGGTAACTTTATTTGAGTATCTACAATTTTCTGAATATCAGTTACTACACTTTGTAAATCTCTATTTCGCACATTGATTCCTACAACAATTCTTCTATTCGTATTGTCTCTTGAAATTTTAGCAGGACCTTCCGTATAATCTATGCTTGCTAACTCCTGCAACGGAATTTGCTCTCCAGACGAAGTGGTTATATAAAGGTTTTTTAAGTCATTTATACCCGTTCTATTGGACTGATCTAAACGGATAACCATGTCAAATCGTTTCTCGCCTTCAAACACATTTCCAACCGTTTTTCCTGCAAAACCAAGCGCTATCATTTCATTTAAATCAGAGATATTCAAACCATATCGAGCAATTTTTGAACGATCATATTTTACTGTCATTTGCGGTAATCCTTCGGTTTTTTCAATTATTATATCCGAAGCTCCTTCTACTTTTGCAATAGCTTTTTTAATTTCATGGGCTTTTCGAGCCAAAACATTTAAATCTTCACCAAAAATCTTCACCGCCACATCTGAACGTGTACCTGAAATTAATTCATTAAAACGCATTTCAATAGGCTGTGTAAACTCGATTTCCATATTGGGAATTTGTTTTTCGATAGCCGTTTTAATTTTATCTGCCAATTCATCTTTACTGGATGCCGATACCCATTCTGATTTTGGTTTCAATTTTACAATTACATCACTTTCTTCCATACTCATTGGGTCTGTAGGAACTTCGGCAGCACCTATTCTACTAACCACTTGCTCCACTTCGGGGAAATTCTTGAGTATTATTTTTTCGATTTTGGTAGTAGTAGCTATCGTTTTTGTTAATGTAGTTCCCGTTTTAAGAACAGGTTGAATGACAAAATCCCCTTCGTCAAGTGTTGGAATGAACTCCCCTCCCATAGTGGTAAATAAAACGATCACCATAACTAATAATCCAAAAGCACCATACAATACTTTTTTAGTATTAACCAAAGCCCAAGTTATAAGAGGTAAATACCAAGAATTTAGCTTTCGAATTAATTTACTAGATAACGATTTTGGATTTTCTACGGTTGGTTTTAAAAACAACGAAGAAACCACTGGAACATAGGTAAAGCAGAAGATCATAGCCCCCACCAAAGCAAAACTAAAAGTCATCGCCATGGGTTTGAACATTTTACCTTCGATTCCTGAAAGAGAAAGAATTGGAATAAAAACAATCAAAATAATAAGTTGGCCAAAAATAGCCGAATTCATCATTTTAGAAGCGCTCTTATACGTAATTTGATCAATTTCTAATTGTCGGTCTTCTTTGGAAAGTGGCCCTAACTGTGCTGATTTACTGGCTATTTGGAATGCAATGAATTCAACAATAATAACCGCACCGTCAATTATTATTCCAAAATCGATGGCGCCTAAACTCATTAAATTAGCGTCTATTCCAAAAATATTCATCAGTGAAATTGCAAATAACAAACACAATGGTATGACTGAAGCTACAACTAATCCTGAACGCCAATTTCCTAATAATAATACTACAACAAAAATCACGATTAAACAGCCTAGAGTAAGATTTTCGGCCACTGTAAAAGTGGTTTTACCAACTAATTCGCTACGTTCTAAGAATCCATTGATATAAACGCCTTCGGGCAGTGATTTTTGAATGATTGCAATTCTATCTTTCACATCATTGATGACTTGTTTTGAATTGGCGCCTTTAAGCATCATCACTTGTCCAAGTACCTTCTCTCCTTCACCATTACCAGTAATTGCTCCAAAACGATTGGCATGACCAAAACGAACATCAGCCACATTCTTTATATAAACAGGGAAACCATTACTGTTTTTAACAACAATGTTTTCAATGTCTTCCAAGTTTTTAACTTTTCCTTCGGCACGAATAAAATAACTTTGATTTATCTTCTCAATATAAGCACCACCTGCAATACTGTTATTTTTTTCAAGAGCTGTAAAAACATCCGTTGTAGCAATATTCATTGCTTTCAATTGGGATGGATTAATAGCAATTTCATATTGTTTTAAAAACCCTCCCCAAGTATTAATTTCAACAACACCTTTAATTCCTGACAATTGCCTTTTTACTACCCAATCTTGGATCGTTCTTAAATCAGTAACGGAATAGTTATTTTTAAATTCGGGTTGTACTTCAAGTGTATATTGGTAAATTTCACCAAGTCCAGTGGTTATTGGCCCCATTTCAGGAGTACCAAAACCGGCTGGTATTTTCTCAGAAGCCGATTTAATTTTTTCAGCAATTAATTGTCTTGGTAAATAAGTACCTAAATCATCCTCAAAAACGATAGTTACAACAGATAAGCCAAATTTTGAAATGGAACGAATTTCCTTTACTCCTGGCAAATTGGCCATTTCAATTTCAACAGGATATGTAATATATTGCTCAATGTCTTGGGTTGAAAGATTACGTGAAGTAGTGATTACTTGAACTTGATTATTGGTTACGTCTGGAACAGCACCAATAGAAATTTGGAATATAGAAAAAACGCCAAATCCTAAAATACAAAGAGTGAATAATAAAACAATGAGTTTGTTTTTTAGACTAAAAGCTATAATTTTTTCTAACATAAATATTTTATTTTGATCCTTCAAAAGTAAAATATAAAGATAGGGATTAACTTAAGATAGTCTTAAGGGATACTTAAAGAATACTTAATGAAAGTTAAGTTCCACTTGTGTTCCCTCATTTTCTTGACTAGAAATAGTAACTTTAATGTTCAGTAATTTACATAATCTACTAACAATCGAAAGTCCTAAACCAGTCCCTTTAATATCTGGATGATCTGTAGATTGAGAACGAAAAAAAGGGTTAAATATTTTTTGTAAATCTTCTTTTGGAATTCCAATCCCTGAATCAGATATGTGACATGTCACTTTTCCTTCTAATTCAGTTAATACAATTGCCAACTGACCATCATAATTTGAATATTTAATTGCGTTCGAGACAATATTATTAATAATAATGGACACTAAGTAGCGGTCACTTTTTACATATATTTCATTTGTAAATTGTGTGTTAACCTGAATATTATTAGACTGAATTAAAGTAGAAAATCTAGAAATAGTATCTAATAATATGGCATTCAAACAAACATTTTCTATTTTAATAGATTGATTTTGATTCTCATATCTTGCCAGTAAAAGTAGTTGGTCAACAATATTATTTAAGCGATTTACTTCAGTAATACAATAATTAACTTTATCATGATACTCTTCTTGATTGCGCGGTTTTCGTATTAAAACTTCTAATGTTCCTTTAATGACTGTTAAAGGTGTTCGTAATTCATGAGAAGCATCTGAGGTAAATTGTCTTTCTCTTTCAACTGCTGTTTCAATTCGATCTAAAAGATTATTTATCGTTTTTGATAAAACATAAAGTTCGTCTTTTTTTTGTGGCAATGGAATTCTGGATTTTAAATTATCCTTTGTAATAATATTTGAGGTTTCTATAATAGAACTGATTGGTTTTATACTTCTACCTGCAATAAATCGAGCGATAAGAAAAAGTATTAATAGAATTAAAGGATAAGCAATAATTAATATTTCGGATAAATTTTGAAGTACCATGGAAGCATCTTCAAGCGACATAGCAATTATTAAATAACCAATTACTTTTTCATTTTGATAGATAGGAACTTGAATTTGACGAATTTTATTTTTTAAAATTTTTGAGTCAAACAATTCATTGTCTGGAACAGATTTATTAAAATATAAAATTTGATTCTTTAAATTAGGTGATTTTTCAAGAACATCCCCATTTGCATCCAAAAATTCAATAAATACAGGATTTACATCAACCGTATTGTGCTCTCTTTCTTTCCATTCTTCCATATGGATTAGGAAAAAAGAGTTGTTTTTAATTTCTATTTCATTCAAATGGTTGTTGACCTCTTTTGAAATATCAGTATTTACGTGATTATAAACACTAAATTTTACGATAGAATGTATAGCAAAAAACACCACAAAAATTAAAAGTGCAGTTGTGATTATATAATTAGAAGCAATTCTATTTTTAAAAGAAAGTTGTTGCATATTTATTAGTCATTAGCTATGTAACCTACACCACGAACTGTTTTAATGTAATCTTCTTCAATTTTTAAATTTAATTTTTTACGAATAGCATTGATAAAAACATCAATTACACCGGTATCATATTCAAAATGGATGTCCCAAACATCTTCAATTATTTGATTTCTTGTACATACTTTACCTTTGTTTTTAATGAGATAATACAACAACTCAAATTCACGCTGTGTCAATGAAACTTCTTCTTGTTTAACTGATACGATGTGCTTTGTTCTATTGATTTCAATAGTCCCTAAATTCAGAATTTCTTCTTTATTTAGGTTTCGAAAGTGAATCTTGATTCGCTCTACCAATTCTTCAAAACTAAAAGGTTTTTTTATATAATCATTGGCTCCCGCTTTCAACCCTTCTATCGTTTCCTGAATCGTATCTTTAGCTGTTAAAAAAAGAATAGGCACTTTGGTATCTTTGATTCTGATGGCTTTACACAAATCCAAACCACTCATTTTAGGCAACATCCAATCTAATAAAATTAAATCAAAGTTGTTCTTTTGAATTAATTCAAACCCTTGTAAACCATCGGATGCACAAGTGATGTTATACCCTTCTTCTTCCAAACCTTGTTGCAAAAATTGAATAATACCTAATTCATCTTCAACTATTAATATATGCATTTATTAAATTGTTTTATTGTACTTCAAATTTAAACCCAAAAGAAGCAATATTTGCAGCTAAACCATCACTCCTTTGATAATGATTCAATCGCAAATCTATTGATTTTAATCCTAAAACAAAGATTCTTGCTCTAGCAAATATATCCGTATACGTAAAACCAAGCCCATATTGATTGCTTACAAATTTAGATAAATCATAATCGGAGGTATAATATTTTTCGGTTGAAAGGTGCTGTTCATAAGGTGCAAAATAATCAGATGCTGTTTGCGTATAGTAGCGATACATTGGATACGCCGTAAATTTTGAATTTATTTTTATAGGCAACTCTATTGATGCCGTATGTGCTTGAATCCCCCAATTGTCCTGATAATATCTATAATATGCTCTTGCAACTACATATTCATTGATGTAAAAATTTAGACGAGCACCAATAGGAATTTTAAATCGAGTACTAGGTAACCTTTCTTTATCATCTGCTAATTGATATACTCCTTTGTTATCATAAGATCCATACACTGGAATATATTGTGATTGTCCAATATAATAGTTGGCTTTATCAGCAAAATAAACCCTTTGATACGGTGTAGCTAATAATCCTTCTTGCTTCAAAAGATCCATAAATATTGATAATTGAATCTTTTTAGTCATGATTTGTGAAAAGGAAATCGAAGCAGAATACGAATTTCTATTTGAATTAGTATAAGGTGTAAAAGCAGACGGCAAATAATTCGTTGATTTATTACCATATCGATCCATAATTGTAACACCAGTTAAATATCCTTGATTTTGAAAGTTAGCACCGTAAGTGGCATATTCATGCAATTCAGTTGGATAAATGGGTCTCCATTGATCCAGATAAGCATTCGCTTTCAAACTAATCTCCGTGTTTTTTTCATTGAATAATTTAGTGTACCCACCACCAAACCCAAACGAAGTATAATCAAATTCATTTGATACAGCAATATCAGCATTCCACAAATTATTTCTATTGTCTGAACTATGACTGTAATTTGCCGAAACTGAAGCCAATTGATCACTCTTCGAAGCTCCGGAAGAAGCTTGCCAAGGTGTTCCGTAAGGTGCAGAACTTACTGTTGTAGAAGTCGTTTTCCCCGAAGCGCCAGAAGATGTTGATGTAGAACTTTTATTGGAATTAAAAGGATTAATATTACTGGAAGACGCTGATGTATAAGTAGAGATTCCAACATCGAATGTTAATACATCATCATCATTAATCGGCACTGCTATAACAATATTGGAGGCAACATCTGTTAATTTTTCGGAACCGATACCTCCGTTAACTGGTGAATGTGTCCCATCTTGATTGTAATAACTCAATAAAAAATCCACTTCTGTATTTTCTAAAACCCTCTTTTTAAAAGTAGTAGCAGTTTCTTTTTCTTGTGCAAAAGCAGTGAAATTAATCAATACAACAATTGCAATTAATATTTTTTTCATCTTTAATAAATTAATTGCATCCGCAACCACCACCTGTTTTTCCTCCGTTTGCACCTGCGGCAGCTTCACGGTATACTTGAAAAGTAGTCTCGTATTTTTCAGCTGGCTTTGCAGCTAACTTCATGTCGGGATCATTGATATATAATTTATCATATTCTTTCACAGCGACACAAGATTGCATTGCTAGGACTAAAACTAAAAAAAAGGGCCATTTATTCATTTTTATAATTTTTTAAATCAATATTTTTTGAGGTGGATATTTTTCCTTTATCGTCAACATAAATACAGCCAATTCCGGGCAGTTGATTCACCAAATCTAAACCAACATCAACTCCAAGTACAAAAATACCTGTGGCTAGTGCATCTGCTAATTCGGTTGATTTAGCAAAAACAGAGACACTAATCACACCTGATGCTGGATAACCCGTTCTGGTGTCAATGATATGAGAATAGCGTTTACCATTGAATGTAACATACTTTTCATAACTCCCTGATGTTTCAACAGAACTATCTTCGAGTGGAAAAGTAGCGAAAATTTTATCCTTATTCATTGGGTTTTTAATTCCCACTTTCCATTTCTCTCCATCGAGTTGTTTACCCCAAGTATTGATATCTCCAGAGATATTCACTATTCCAGCAACTACCCCTTTGCCGATGAGCATAGTTTTAATTTTATCAGCAATAAAGCCCTGACCAATACCTCCTAAACCCAATTTCATTCCTTCATTTTTAAGAAAAATAGTTGTGTTTTTTGGATCTAATATGATATTTTTATATCCTACTTTACTAACCGAATTTTTAATCTCTTCAGTTGTTGGCATCCTTGTCATGCTTCCGTCAAATTTCCAAATTTTATCCATTGAAGCATAACTAATATCAAATGCTCCTGAAGTTAACTCTGATATTTTCATCGCTCTCCCAACCAAATCAAATACCTCTTGAGGTACTTTTACTGGTTTAATTCCTGCATTTCTATTGACTTCGGATATTGGTGTTGTTGGAATCCAGTCGGAAATTAAATGTTCAATTCGAGAGACTTCCGCTACAGCCATATCAATATATCCATCGGCTTCTGGAATATCTTTAGCTACAACAATCATTTCAAACGGGCTTCCTAACATCGATAAAGTTCTTTTTTGGGTAACCTGAGCCGAAGTTGCAAATACTACAAAAAAGAAAATACAGGAAGATAATTGTCGCATTGTCATTATTTTAAAAATGAATTAAGCAACCCAATATATTCCGTTGGAGAAATATTTTTATAACTTGTAGTGCCCAATACTTTTCCAGTAGCATCTAATACAACAACCAAAGGAAAAATTCCATCCTTATTATATATTTCAGCAAGATCTTGATTTTGTTTCTTGATTTGTGCTTCTAATTGATTTTGCTTTTTCTTTGGAAAATCGGCACGTTCTAAAACCAAATGTTCAGTTGCATATTTCTTGAATTCTGCAGATTGCCAAATCGTTTTATCTAACTTTATGCAAGGTGCACACCAATCAGAACCAGAGAAAACAAGTAAAATGGGTTTGTTTTGTGCAACTGCTTCTTGTTTTGCAAGATTAATATCCGTTTTCCAATCTTGTGAATATCCTATTGTTCCAATAAAAAACAATAGTAATAGCATGTTTTTTTTCATTTTATATTTTTATTTTGTGAGCATTATTGATTGAAAATATTCTTATAAACTTATGGAATATAATATTTTACAAACTTAACTCAAAAACAAAGTGATTATTGTTATCCTAAAGAGTTCTTAAGCCAAAATTAAGAATACAATACCATAAAAAATTTAGTACTAATATGTACCAAATTGCATATTTTTGCATAAAACTAACTAGCTATGTCTTTTTTTAAAAAATTATCCCCTTTTTATAACCTTACCCTGTTTTACGTTTTAGTAAGTTTTATATTAAGAATCGTTTTACTTTTTCATCCTATTACACAAGCCTCTTTCAAAGGAATAGACGCAATCAAAATATTTACATTAGGTTTTGTCTCGGATATTTTTGTTTTTATATTGGCAAGTGGTTTTTTATGGCTGTATCTTATTTTTATATCCAATGCAAAATATTTAAAACCATATGGCTATATTTTTTTTGGGCTATTAATTGCTTTGTTTTTATACATTCTTTCAGGAAAATCAATACTTAATGAGTATGGTGGTGCTTTACCCGAAATAGGTTTGGCATTTGTAGGAATCAAAACAGGCTTGTTTGGTTTATTGCTTTTTTTGCCAAAACACAGAGATAAGATTCGATTTTGGCTTTTTAGTTTTGTTATGTTTCTATTTGTTGTTTTGATTTTACAAAATGCCATAAGTGAATATTTTTTCTGGAATGAATTTGGAGTGAAATATAATTTTATTGCTGTAAATTATTTAGTTTATACTAATGAAGTAATTGGAAATATCATGGAATCCTATCCTGTCATTCCATTATTTTCAGGATTATTCCTTATTGCTGGAATCGTTACCTATTTTATTGTTGGTAAATCAAAAAACTATATTGACAACATTCCAACATTTGTAGAGAAAATTAAAATATCAGGATTATATTTAGTTTTATTTGTAAGTTCCTTATTTGTTATTCCTTCATTGGCAAATCAAGAAAATTCTCAAAATATATTTGCTAATGAATTGCAAGCAAACGGGATTTATAAGTTTTATTTGGCTTTCATGAATAGTGAATTGGATTATTTTAAATTCTATAAAACACTACCAGAAAAAGAAGCATATACCTTACTTTCTCAACAAATTCCAGGTATTTCAAATGAATCTACTTTAAGAGATATCAAAAGTGCTGCTGCTGAAATGCATAAAAATGTAGTGTTAATTACAATTGAAAGCTATAGTGCTGACTTTATGGAAGCTTATGGAAGCGATAAAAAAATCACTCCTTTTCTAGATAGTTTAGCAAAACAAAGTTTGCTGTTTACCAATTTTTATGCTTCTGGAAACAGAACTGTTCGTGGATTGGAAGCCGTAACACTATGCTTACCTCCTACTGCAGGTGAAAGTGTAGTGAAAAGAAAAGACAATAAAGACAAATTTACAACAGGAAGTTTATTTAAGCAAAAAGGATATAATGTAAAATACTTGTATGGAGGAGATTCCTTTTTTGATAATATGGAAGATTTCTTTTCAGGAAATGGATATGATATCGTAGACAAAAAGACGTTTAAACCTGAAGAAATCACTTTTTCGAACGTGTGGGGAGTTTGTGATGAAGACATGTACAACAAAGCCATAAAGGTCATGAACGCTGAAGCAAATGAAAACAAACCTTTCTTTAATCATATTATGACGGTAAGTAATCACAGACCCTTTACTTATCCAAACAACAAAATTGACATTCCTGGAGATGCTAAATCACGTGATGGAGGTGTAAAATACACTGATTTTGCTATGAAAAATTTCTTTGAAAAAGCAAAAAAACAGCCTTGGTTCGCCAATACGGTTTTTGTAATTCTTGCCGATCATTGTGCTTCAAGTGCTGGAAAAACCGAAATGCCTTTGGACAAATATAGAATTCCAGCTATGATTTATAGCCCAGGATTTATACAGCCACAACAGTATAATAAACTAATGTCACAAATAGACATTATGCCTACCGTTTTTGGTCTTTTGAATTTTAATTATCAATCTAAGTTTTATGGTCAGGATGTTTTAAAACCAGATTATAAACCTAGAGCATTAATTGCTACTTATCAAGATTTAGGATTGATAAAAGATAATGTTTTGACCATTATTTCACCTAAACAAGCCTATAAGCAATACCAATTGACACTATTGCCAAAGCCTGGAGTTGGTGCCGATTTTCAAATTTATTATGATGAGAAACCACTAGATAAAAGCCGAATGGATTTAGTAAATGAAACTATTTCATTCTATCAAACCGCATCAGATATGCTAAAGAAAAAGAAATATCAGAAGAATTAATTTAACAAAAAAGCCTGTGAAAATCACAGGCTTTTTTGTTATTATTAAAATTATTTATTCAGCGTCTTTATCACTTTCTATTCCAAATAAATCTCCTTTTTTGAAAAGTTGATTGTCTTTTTTCAAACACTTAGCATTACGTTTTGTCAGTGAGGAAGCATCTAAATTACTTAAATCTGGTTTTCCTGCATTTACCCAAGCCGTATACCAAAAACTAGCTGTAGCGGTAACTGCTTTCTTCATTTGGCTTTCCACCATACCGTTTAAAGCAGTATTGAATTTCCCTGCATATTCATCGGTATATTTTACTCCGTTGTATTTATTTTTTACAATATTTCCCTCTGTATCTGTAACAAAAATTTGATTTGTTGGTAATGAAGTTCTCAATCCTTTATCTGCAGCTAATAATGCTGGTACTAAGCTATGGGTGTCCTTAATCAAGTCCCAAGTCGCTTTGTTTACATCTTCATAATAATGGGCAGGAGCAACCGTAAATTTATAGTTTTTAACAAATAATTCTGGCAATCTACTTTCCCACAAAGCATGAATTCCTTTTTGATCCGTAAATTGACCGTCGTGGTTATCTGAAGTATGCAACGGCATGTGAGCATCTGCTATATAATGACCTAAATCAGCTGCAATAAATAAGATTTCTGATTTTCTTTTGTCTTTAAAAGCTTGAGTCAACTTCTCCATCATTTCCTGAATGTGCCAAGGCAAAGTTCCGTTTTTAGACAAAAATTTATCATCGTATTTCTTCTTGGCTTCTGCCATAGTTTTTGGAAAACTATCTACCGAACCAAAATTCTCCATGTCAAAATAATGTCTAGGTCCTTCGGCCTTATCTTGTAAAATATATTTCCTTAAATCAGGAACAGTCGATTCTTGCGTAATAAAATCGATGTGGTTATAAAAGAAAACCTGAAGTGACTTTGGTAAAGCCATCACTGCTGCTTTATTAATTCTTTCATGTCCTACAATTCCCCAAGAAACAGTTAAGAAACAAATAACTACTGCAGTTAACGTCACTACCGTAGGCTTAAACTTGATATTTTTCATTACATTTATTTATATGAGTTACAAATGTATTTTATTTTTATACAATTAAAAAAAATATCAGTTTAAGATTACAACAATTAACAAAACAGTATTAATTATGTTTCGGCATCAAGGAAAAAACAGAACATTTATTCACAATTTGCGTTTGGCTACTTTACTTTCATTTGTTGCTGGAATAGTAAATATAACTGGAGTTTTGGCAGTAAAGACACTGACTACTAATGTGACTGGTCATTTTGCTTTTTTTGCCGAAGAAGTGATAAAACACAATTATACTGCTGCAATTACTTTTTTTGTATTTACTATTTTCTTCCTAATGGGGGCTTTTACTTCTAATTTTATGGCAGAATGGGTTTCAATAAAACATCCCCATTTATTACATATCATACCTATTTCAATGGAGATAGCTATTTTAACTTTAGTGGGGTTTTTCGGTATTCAAGCCGATTTATATACTTTAGAAGGAAAAATGATTGCTTTTGCAATGCTTTTTGCTATGGGAATACAAAATTCTTTGGTAACAAAAATATCTCAATCGACGGTAAGAACTACTCATCTTACTGGTCTTTTCACTGATTTAGGTATTGAACTGTCTCAATTGTTTTTTTATAAAAAACAAAATGAAAAAAAGAGATTAAATGCTAGCATCTCTTTGCGATTATCTATCATAACTTTTTTCTTTATCGGTTGTATTTCTGGAGGTTACATCTATACTTTTCTCAAAATAAAAACACTATTAGTTGGTGTCTTTTTTCTTTTAATTGCGCTAATGTATGATTCTATTCGCTTGCGTTTTTTAGCTGTCAAAAGAAAAAAGCTTACTCAAAGCACTAACTTAAATAGATAATAGATACTAAAGCTGCAATAGCAATAAAACCCCAAAGTAAAACCCCTTGCAATAATGGTTTAACACCTACTGTTTTTAAAATTTTCCAATTTAAACCCGCCCCTATTAGAAATAAAGTAACTGTAAGACCCGTTTTGGCAATTGAAACTAAATAAGGCGCTACAAGAGCTGTTTGTGGAACAAATGTGTTACAGAGCATCGCTAAGATAAATAACCCAATAAAATAAGGGATTTTGATTTTACTTTTTTGATTTTTAAATAAGTAAGATGTAATTAATGCCACTGGAATAATCCATAATGCTCTCGCTAATTTTACTGTTGTAGCGATTTGTAATGCCTCTGAACCATATTTATTAGCTGCTCCAACTACTGAGCTGGTATCATGAATCGCAATGGCACACCACAAACCAAATTCATGTTGTGTTAAATGCAACCAATGTCCAACGGCAGGAAAAAGAAACAAAGCAACTGAATTCAAAATAAAAATGACTCCTAAAGCCACCGAAGTTTGTTTCTCATCAGATTTAATGACAGGAGCAATTGCTGCAATGGCACTTCCGCCACAAATGGCAGTTCCACATGAAATTAAATGGGACGTTTTCTTTTCAATACTAAACCATTTACCAATGAAAAAGCCTAAAGTTAATGTACTAAAAATTGAGGCTATAGTAAATAAAAAACCTTCTTTCCCAGCAGATAAAGCACTGTTTACATTCATGCCAAACCCCAATCCTACAACAGAAACTTGCAGTAAAATAGTAGTTGCTTTATGATTTAAATGTAAAAACGGATGCCCTGCCAAATTAGCTACAACTAAACCTAATAAAAGGGCAATTGGAGGAGAAATAAAACCCGACAGGCAAATTAGTATCAGAAAAATAAAAAACATTTGCTGTTGCCACTTCTTAATTTCAAAAAGAAAAGTAGATTTATTTGAAACTAGATAAGATTGATTTTCCATCGTAAAGTAATTGTATTATTACTTTACAAAGATCTAACGATTAAACAGTAATTGCCAATCGTATTTAATAATCTACCATAACTTCAAGTTATAATAACCTGCGATATTTTTTATAAATAATTCCGAAAGTGCGTCGGTTTTTCCTTGTAAACTGATAATATAGAAAAACCTTTCTATTGTTAAATTTTTTATATCTAGAATTACTAATTCTTGATTTTTCAGCTCTTTTTCTATCGCATGTATCGAAATAAAAGCAACACAATCTGAATTCATTAAATAAGATTTAATACTTTCAGTACTGCCCAATTCCATCTCAATTAGCAATTGAGATAAATTAATATCTAATGGTTTTAAAGCATATTCAATTACTTCTAGTGTTCCAGAACCTTGTTCCCGCATTAAAAAACGCATATTCAAAAGATCATCTTTTGTTATTTCAGTTTTAGAAACTAAAGGATTATTTAAATTACAAACCAAAACCAGTTCATCTTTTAAATAAGGAGTGTATTTAATTAATTTGTTCTTCGATTGTCCCTCTACAATACCAATCTCAATTTCTTTATTTAGTAATGCATTTTCAATTTGCTCTGTGTTTCCATTTCTCAAATTCACTTTAACATCCTTCAATTTTTGATGAAAACGCGCTAACAAAGGCGGAATGATATATTGAGAAATAGTGGTGCTCGCTCCTATTCGCAACAATCCTCGTTGTTGATTGATTAACGAACTCATATCAAAATCAACATCTCTATAAATTTCAAGAATTTTATTAGTATGACTCAACAACGTTTGACCAGCAAGTGTCAGGGAAACTTTATTTCCATTTCTATCAAAAAGTTTAATTTGATATTGTTCTTCTAATTCCTGTATGTGCTTTGAAACAGCAGGTTGAGTGATAAACAACTCTAGTGCAGCTTTAGTAAAACTCAAACGGTTTGCAACAGTATAAAATACTTTGAGTCTAAAATCCATACTCGTTTTTTATTATTAATTTACAATAAACCATTGTATTTCCTAACAAACCATTCGGTAGATAGAAAAATTACAATCAAAACCAACATCCAATACCAATCAATTAAAGGAGAACGCGTCACATTATTTTTTTGAATGGATTTATAACTTTCATCTGCAAGAAGTGACTTTATTAATTGATTCACTTGATCCGAAAAATAGGCTTGTCCCTTTGTGTTCGCAGCTAATTGCTGCAACTTATCTACATCAGGATTGACAAATTGTTTTTCAATATCAAAATCTAATATTTCAAAATGACTGGAATAACTTGTTTTAGAATTCAGTTCAGTTACTCTAAAATTATAGTTGCCTGCTGCCAGTCCGTCTAGATTTACTTTATAGGCATTATTGCTTTTCAATAAATCATAGTTTTTAGTTTGCTTCGTTTTTGTGTTCTCCAATGCAATTGTTAAACGTGCTTTATCGTCAAATTCATAATTCTTATTAAAGTACTGAGCAGTAATTTCAATGGATTCTCCTGAATTATAAAAAGTTTCATGATTAACAACCAATGATTTCTTAGAATTATTAGATGCCAAAAACTGAATTACCTTATCAATAAAAAGATCGTATTTGTCAAATGAGTCGCTATCTACGTGACTTTGTAATCTCCATTTCCAACTATTTTCACCCAATAAGTAGGCCGAGCGTTTTCCTTGATTTTCAGAGAACGCCAATAAAGGAGCGTTTGTTTCAATGTTTCTTATTTTTGAAGAAAGTAATACCGAAACCAGTCCGTTCACAGTAACTTTTCCATAGGCATTTTCCAAGGGAGGGAAATTTTCAAATCCAATATCATCTGTCGCAAAGAGATTGAATTGGGAATTAAAGCTAGCCAAATAATCTTCTTTTTGGCTACTCATTTTAAAATCAAAATTGCTTTGCTGTTGATTTAAAAAAGCAAAATCAGTATGCGTTCCTGTGATAATAAAAGTATTGATTCCAGCTAATTTATTTTCATCAAATACTTTTTTAAATGCAGCTGTTGGCTGGTATAACATTAAAATAGTAAAATCACGTAACGAATTGATTTCTTTAGGATTAACCACCGTTACTTTACGTTGTGAATTAGATTCAATTGCTCTTTTAAATGCTGCAACATCAGGATGATTGATTGCTGTAATTATAGCGATATTGGTCTTTTGATCAATTACTTCTACTGCAAATTTCTTCGTATTGTTATAGGTATTCACCTCTTTTTCTTTTGACGAAAGTGTCGCTTTAAACACTTGAGAACCTATTCTATTGGCAGGCAATAATACAGTAGCAACTGCTGTTTTTTTAGTAGCCGAAAAGGAAATATTTTGTTTACTTAAAATCGTGTTTCCTTGCGAAATGCTGAAATCAGCTATAGTATTTTTATCCCCTGAATATTGAAAAAATACTTCTACAGGAAATTTATTTTTATAAAATGCATATTTATTGACATTCAGCTGCGTGATTTTTAAATCCATCACTTTTGCAGTATCTCCTACAACTAATGGGAAAACTTTATTATTTGAATCAAAACTGTACACATATTCATTACCATTGGTTTGGTTTCCGTCTGTGATAATAACGGTTGGAAAAACTGCATTTTTATTGATGCTTCTTAAATCTTTAGCTATTGCATCTAAATTCGTTTGATATCCTTTAAAATCAAATTTTTCCGATGGTTCAAAATTAGCATCAAATCGATAGGACTGAATATCAAATTTATCTTGTAAATCGGTATTCGAAACTAAAGCTGTATATAATTCTTGCGCTTTATTATTCGCTTTAAGCGCCACAATTGAACTCGAATTATCTACTACAATAGGTAAAGGTGTTTTTACTATCTCTAAGGTATTAGTTTTTATAACTGGATTTATCAGCAACAATAATATCCCGAAAATGGAAGCAAAACGCAATAAAGCCAAAAACAAATTCAGCTTTGATTTGTTTTTGGCTTTATAAAAATATTGAAAAAATGACAAACCGCCTGCAATTACTATTGAAAGTAGAATTAGTAAGATCGTGTTTGTAGTCATTCTTTTTATTTTAAATGATGAATTTTAAATGGAAAGATTTCAATAATTTAAAATTCATCATTTAAAATTTATAATTTCTTTACGTAAGCATTCCTCCACATACATTCAATACTTGCCCAGAGATATAAGAACTCATATCTGAAGCTAAGAATAGACATGCATTAGCAACATCTTCAGTAGTACCACCACGTTTTAACGGAATTCCATCTCTCCATCCTTGAACCACATCGTCGTTCAATTTTGCAGTCATTTCTGTTTCTATAAATCCTGGAGCAATCGCATTACAACGAATGTTACGAGAACCCAATTCTAATGCTACTGATTTAGTAAAACCAATAACTCCAGCCTTAGAAGCCGCATAATTCGTTTGTCCTGCATTTCCTTTTACCCCTACTACACTACTCATATTGATGATAGAACCTGCACGTTTTTTCAAGAATGTTTTTTGAACTGCCTTAGTCATATTGAAAACCGACTTCAAATTCACATCAATTACTTTGTCAAAATCCTCTTCAGACATACGCATTAGCAAATTATCCTTTGTAATTCCAGCATTATTGATTAAAATATCAACAGTACCAAATTCAGCAATTACAGCTTCAACCATAGTTTGCGCTTCATTAAAATCAGCGGCATTTGATTGGTATCCTTTCGCTTTTATTCCCAAAGCATTCAATTCATTTTCTAATGCTAATGCCGATTCTACAGATGAACTGTAAGTAAACGCCACATTTGCTCCATGTTTTGCAAAAACTTCTGCGATTCCTTTCCCAATTCCGCGACTTGCGCCTGTTATAATGGCCACTTTTCCTTCTAGTAATTTCATATTCGAAAATTAGTTTAATTTTTATTTGAAGCTATTCCCGCTATTCGCTTCAATCTTTTATGTTTTAAAGAAAAACATAAAAGGATTTCCACTACTATCAGGGCTATCTTAGAGTCGTCAAATATAGAATAATTCCTTTTTTAAAAAAAATTTCAAATTCAATAACATTATAAATCGACCCGATTTTAAATATCTAAAAACCGTTTTACTAATTTATCCCAAAATGAACTATAAATCGCTACCAAAGTAAAAATAAATAAAAATAGATGATACCATGCATTCCCAAGCAAATCCATAAAATCAAGTTTCCCATTAGCAAAACTTAAAATCAAAAGTACTTGCGCACCATAAGGCAAAATTCCTTGAATAACACAGGAAAAAATATCAAGAATGGCGGCTGTTTTTTTGGAACTTAAATTGTATTCGTCGTTAATTTCCTTGGCAATTCCTCCAGTAATAACAATAGAAACGGTATTATTAGCAATAGCTACATTAGTAAAACCCACCAAAGCACCTATCCCCGCTTGGGCTGATTTTTTACTCTTAATGCTTTTTTTTATTTGGTACAATAAAAAATCAATACCTCCAGCCTTATCCACCATAGCGGCTAAACCTCCAGTCAGCATCGATAGTAAAAAGATTTCGGTCATACTGGTGAATCCTTCATGAATTTTTCGCGCAAATTCCATTAACGTAAAATGATTTCCAAAATACCCAATTAATCCAGCCAATATAGTTCCAATAATCAAGGTAGAAAATACATCAACACCAATCAATGCAAGTACAATTACTAAAATATAAGGCACAATTGCAATCCATTCAAAACTTGTTTTAGGAATAGCTACTGCAGTAATATCAGAATTCAATCCCAAATAAAAGAATACTGCGATCGTTATAATAGCAGCAGGAAAAGCAATGAATAAATTGATTTTAAATTTATCTTTCAATTCACAACCTAAGGATTGTGTCGCAGCAATTGTAGTATCCGAAATCATAGATAGATTATCTCCAAGCATCGAACCACCTAGCAAAGCACCTGCAATCAAAGGCAATGAAGCGCCACTAGAATTAGCCAAATCAACCGCAATTGGCCCAATTGCCACAATTGCACCTACAGAAGTTCCTGTAGCAGTTGATAAAAAAGCGGCTATCAAAAAGATCCCCAACGGAAAGTAAGCCACATCTACAGTATTAATTCCAAGACTTACCACGGCATCAACACCTCCCATTGCTTTACTAACCACTGCAAAAGCACCTGCTAATAGATAAATCAAACACATGGTCATAATTTTACTCTCTCCGCAACCTGCAATCAAGGTGGTTACTTTTTCATCAGCTGTACCTTTGAACAGTAAAAAAGCAGCAATAATTCCAATTAAAACCGCTATTGGAGCAGGTAAAGCATAAAAGTCATCAAGCCAAATTCCGGCTCCTAAAAAAGTAAAAATAAAAATCAATAAAGGAATTAAAGCATAAGCACTTCCCTTTTTTTTCAATAAATGAGTCATAAATCAGTTTTAAAAATGATAGTATTATGACGAAAACTAAAGCAAAAAAAAATGGGAATGTAAAACAACATTTTTTCCAAAGGATTTGGCTTATCGTTTTAGCACCTTGCTCGTTGTTGCAGGTTGCTATCTCATTATGAGATTCGTGATAACGGCTGCAAAAGTAAATATTATTTTATATAAAAAGCAATAGTAAAGTAGATTTTATAATTTAAAACCAAAAAAAAGCCTTACCGAAGTAAAGCTTTTTATAAATAAATTATAATTTTTGAAACTGACTAGAAAGCCACATTCCATTTTGGTAATCTTCCATTTTCATCTAAGAAGTTTTGTAACACTTGTCCTTCTACGAATGTTGGAATCCCCTTAGAATTCTCGTTGAAAGTTTCGTACCAAACCACTTCTAAAGTGCTAATATCTTCTTTTACCATTTGTGTTGGCCAAGAATATTTTCTTCCTGTTTTTGCAAACTGGTGTCCTTCAACAATCTTTTCTTTCAAACCACCATTTTTGATTTTCAAAGACCCATCGTTTTGAACAGTTCCTGTAGAACCCACCATGATTAACTCTTTTTCATCTGCAACTGCATAAACTAAAAATACACCACTTCCTTCAGAAGCGTTGCATACTTGCTCTAAGCTATCATCTGCTGTAAAAGTGAAGCTATCGCTTACCTTAAACTTTTTTAATTCTTTGTACATCTTTCTTTTGTATTAATATTAAATAAAATGCCTCACAAAAAAAGTGAGGCATTTTTATAATGACTTGAAATCACCACTAATTTTTCAATTATCCGATAACTTCTTTAACTTTTTTACCAATTTCTGCTGGAGAATCTACAACGTGAATTCCACATTCTCTCATGATTTGTTTTTTAGCTTCAGCAGTATCATCTGATCCACCAACAATAGCACCTGCGTGACCCATTGTACGACCCGCTGGAGCAGTAACTCCTGCAATGAAACCAACAACTGGCTTACGGTTACCATCAGCTTTAATCCAATGTGCAGCATCAGCTTCTAATTGACCACCTATCTCACCTATCATAACGATACATTCTGTTTCTGGGTCATTCATCAATAATTCAACTGCCTCTTTAGTAGTAGTTCCAATGATTGGGTCTCCACCAATACCAATTGCAGTAGTGATTCCTAATCCTTGTTTTACAACTTGGTCAGCCGCTTCATATGTTAATGTTCCTGATTTAGAAACAATACCTACAGTTCCTTTTTTAAATACAAAACCTGGCATAATACCAACTTTAGCTTCACCTGGAGTAATGATACCAGGACAGTTAGGACCTATTAACCTAGCATTTCTTTCTTTTACGTAAGCATTTGCTTTGATCATATCAGCTACAGGAATTCCTTCTGTAATAGCGATAATTACTTTTATTCCAGCATCAGCAGCTTCCATAATTGCGTCCGCAGCAAAAGCAGGTGGTACAAAAATGATTGTTGTGTCAGCACCAGCTTGTTCAACTGCGTCTTTTACAGTATTGAAAACAGGTCTGTCTAGATGAGTTGATCCTCCTTTACCTGGAGTAACACCACCAACTACGTTTGTACCGTACTCAATCATTTGAGAAGCATGGAAAGTTCCTTCGCTTCCTGTAAATCCTTGAACAATTATTTTGGAATCTTTATTAACTAAAACACTCATGATATATATTTTATGTGATTTTTAAAATTGTGATGCAAAAGTAAGGTTTTGAAAATTATTTTTAGCCCTTTATTATCAAATAAATTAGGATAATTGACTCATTTGATAACCTCTATATAATTTATTGTCTTTTATTTGCCAAATTGCAATAAAATGGGCCAATAACATTTCTTCTCTAGGGTTCTCTATTGTTTTTACAAAATGCGAATAACGAACCGTAACCATATCATTTTCTGAAACGATATGACTTATTCTTACTTTCGAACGAACATACGCTTTACTCAAATCATTAGAGAGACTCACTAAAGAATCATAATCCAATTGAATAAATCCTTTACTACTATTCCAATCTACAATGATATCAGAATGCAAATAATCTTTCAAAATGTCACTATCAATTAGCGCATCTGATTTGTAAAACTTTTGAATAATTTCTTTTGCCGACATAATTATTTCAATTTATTGAGTATCTCAGGTATTCTTTTAATATTGGCCAGTTGTTTCAACTTCTCTCTAGATTCTTCAATTGGTGTACCGAAATAAGTTTTACCCCCTTCTACCGATTTAGTCACTCCAGTTTGCCCTAAAATTACTGCTTTTTCTCCAATTGTGATGCCGCTAGTGGTTCCTACTTGTCCCCAAATCGTAACTTCATCTTTAATAATTACACATCCTGCAATTCCAGTTTGTGAAGCGATAAGACATTTTTTTCCAATCACGGTATCATGGCCAACATGTACCTGATTGTCAATTTTTGTTCCTTCTCCAATGATTGTATCACCTGTAACCCCCTTGTCAATTGTACAAAGTGCACCTATACCAACATTGTCTTTAATTACAACTCTACCACCCGAAAGTAATTGATCAAAACCATCTTCACGTTTCTTATAGTAAAAAGCGTCAGCTCCCAAAATTGTACCTGCGTGAATAATTACATTGTCGCCAATAACTGTATGATCGTAAATCGAAACATTAGAATGAATCAAGCAGTTTTTTCCAATTTTAACGTGATTACCTACAAAACTATTTGGCTGTACGACAGTACCTTGTCCAATTGTAGCTGAAGTAGAAATTGAAGCGTTTGAAAATTGAAAAGGTTTGAAATGTTTTGTTAAAGTATTAAAATCTCTAAACGGGTCATCAGAAATTAACAATGCTTTTCCAGGAGGACAATCTACTTTTTTATTTATTAAAATGATAGTTGCTGCTGAATTTAATGCTTTATCATAATACTTAGGATGATCAACAAAAACAATATCACCGCGTTCAACAACATGAATTTCATTCATTCCTAAAACTTCAAAATTGTCATTGCCAACATATTCGCATTGTAGCAAATTTGCAATTTCAAGTAAAGATTGTGCTTGTGTAAATTTCATTTATTTATTTTTAGTCTTTGCTTTCAATCACTAATAAAATAGAATTACTAGTGATTGAAAACTAAAAACGTATAAAAATTATTCCTTAACACGCTCCATGTATGAACCTGAAGCTGTATCTATTTTAATTTTATCTCCTTCGTTAATGAATAAAGGTACATTTACTGTCGCTCCAGTTTCTACCGTAGCCGATTTTGTAGCATTTGTAGCTGTATTTCCTTTAATTCCTGGTTCAGCATATGTTACTTCAAGTACTACAGATGCAGGCATATCTACTGAAAGAGGCAAGTCAGTTTCAGTATTAATACTAACCATTACGCTTTCACCTTCTTTCAATAAGTCTGGTGAATCCAAGATGTTTTTATTCAAAGATATTTGTTCGAATGTCTCTGTATTCATAAAGTGAAAGTCATCTCCTTCTGGATATAAATATTGAAATTTATGATTTTCAACACGTACTTCTTCAATTTTATGTCCTGCAGAAAATGTATTATCCAATACTTTTCCATTACTCAAACTTCTCAATTTGGTTCTTACAAATGCAGGTCCTTTACCTGGTTTAACATGAAGAAATTCAATGATTTTGTAAATATCATTATTGTACTTAATACATAATCCGTTTTTGATGTCTGATGTAGATGCCATTTTATTTTTGTTTTTTCTCCATTTCAGCCCTTTCTTAAGTGAAGGGAAGCTGGATGGAAGTGTGTTACTTATTGTTATATTTTTATCTATACCTCCACAAACTAGTGGGAGGACTAGGCCTTAATAATTCCCGGTATATCCTTTCATAACACCACGAGACGAATTTCTGATAAAATCTAATATTTCATCACGCTCAGGAGTTGCTTCCATTTCCGCTTCAATAATTCCAATTGCTTGGGTTGTATTATAGTTTTTTTGATATAAAATTCTATAAATATCTTGAATCTCTTTAATTTTCTCCGTTGTAAAACCTCTTCTTCTTAACCCAACTGAGTTTATTCCAACATAAGATAAAGGTTCTTTAGCAGCTTTTGTAAAAGGAGGAACATCTTTCCTCACTAATGAACCACCCGAAATCATCGCATGATCTCCAATATGAATAAACTGATGAATAGCAGCTAAACCACCTATAACGGCAAATTTCCCAACCGTAACATGTCCAGCTAATGCAACACCGTTAACGATAATTGCATTATCGCCAATGTGACAATCATGCGCAATATGTGCTGTAGCCATAACTAAACAATTGTTCCCAAGGGTTGTTTGACCTGAAGCAATTGTTCCTCTATTAATGGTGACACATTCTCTTATAGTACAATTATCACCTATTATTGCTAAAGATTCTTCTCCACCAAATTTTAAATCCTGCGGTACTGCAGATATTACTGCACCAGGAAATATATTGCAATTTTTTCCTATTCTTGCGCCTTCCATAATGGTAACATTAGAACCTATCCAAGTTCCATCACCAATAACAACATTATTGTGAATGGTTGTAAAAGGCTCTATTACAACATTTTTGGCGATTTTAGCGCCAGGATGAACATATGCTAAGGGTTGATTCATCTGCTTTTTTTTATATTAGTATTTTCAGAATAATAAACTCCAGATAATTGACTTAGAGTGTTTATTCTAATTTAATTTTTATTGCTTTTTGGCAATCTGAGCCATTAATTCTGCTTCTGCAACTAATTTTCCATTTGCATAAGCATTGGCTTGCATATGACAAATCCCTCTTCTAATCGGTGTGATTAAATCACATTTGAAAATCAAAGTGTCACCTGGTAATACCTTATGTTTGAATTTAACATTATCTATTTTCATAAAATAAGTCAAATAATTTTCAGGATCAGGAACAGTACTTAAAACTAATATTCCTCCTGTTTGTGCCATAGCTTCCACTATTAAAACCCCTGGCATTACAGGAGCTTCTGGAAAATGCCCAACGAAAAAATTCTCGTTCATTGTAACATTTTTCATACCTACCACATGACTCTCAGACATTTCTATAATTCTATCAATCAATAAAAAGGGAGGTCTGTGAGGAAGTACTGCCATGATTTTATGGATATCCATCAAAGGCTCCAAATTTAAATCATATACAGGAACATAATTTCTTTGTTCTATTTTTATAATTTTAGCCATTTTTTTAGCAAACTGAGTGTTTACAAAATGTCCTGGCTTATTTGCAATTACTTTACCTTGAATTTTTGTTCCAATTAAAGCTAAATCACCAACAACGTCAAGTAGTTTATGTCTTGCTGCTTCATTTGGATAATGCAAGGTAAGATTATCTAGTATACCATTTGGTTTAACATTTATAACGTCTTTTCCAAATGCTATTTTTAAATTTTCCATCGTAGCCGCAGATATTTCTTTATCAACGTACACAATAGCATTATTCAAATCACCACCTTTAATTAGTCCATTATCCAACAAAGCCTCTAGTTCATGTAAAAAACTAAAAGTTCTTGATTCCGATATTTCTGTTTTAAAATCAGAAATATTTTTCATGTTGGCATTTTGGGTTCCTAAAATTTTAGTCCCAAAATCTACCATTGTTGTAACACTATAGTGATCACTTGGCATAATCAAAATCTCACTACCCGATTCTTCGTCAGTGAAAGAAATAACTTCTTTTACCACATAAATGTTTCGCTTAGAATTTTGTTCTTCAATTCCCGCTTTTTCGAGAGCTTCAACAAAATACTTAGACGACCCATCCATAATAGGAAGTTCTGAAGCGTTTAGTTCAATTATTACATTATCCAAATCACAACCAACTAATGCCGCCAATACATGCTCAGGTGTTTGAACTTTAACTCCAAGTTTCTCTAAATTAGTACCTCTTTGTGTATTAACTACATAATTAGCATCTGCTTCAACAACTGGCTGTCCTTCTAGATCTACTCTAACAAAAGTAAAACCATTATTAACTGGAGCAGGTTTAAAGGTCATTTTGACTTCTTTCCCTGTGTGTAATCCAACTCCAGTTAGCGAGATTTCTGTTTTGATGGTTTTTTGTTTAACCATTGTTTCCATTTTTTTGGTTTAATATTTGTTTTTTTAACTCTTCTATTTCTGCAACAATTTTCGGTAAATTTCTGAAATGTACATATGATTTACTAAAATCATTGTATCCAAATGCTGGACTTCCCTGCAAAACCTCATTGTCTTTTATATTTCTTCCTACACCTGCTTGAGCTTGAATGCGAACATTATCACCAATGGTTAAATGCCCTACAATCCCTACTTGCCCACCAATCATTCCGTTTTTTCCGATTTTGGTAGAACCTGCAATTCCCGTTTGAGCGGCAATTACGGTATTCTCTCCTATTTCTACATTATGGGCAACTTGAATTTGATTGTCTAGTTTAACTCCTTTTCTTATAATTGTAGAACCCATTGTCGCTCTATCAATTGTTGTACAAGAACCTATATCAACATCATCCTCAATAATTACGTTGCCTATTTGAGGTATCTTCTTAAAAGTTCCATCTGTATTTGGAGCAAATCCAAATCCATCTGCTCCAATAATTACTCCTGAATGAATGGTGCAATTATTACCAATTTCAGTTTCCGAATATATTTTTGCACCAGCAAAAATAGTGACATTATCTTTAATGACAACATTATCTCCGATAAAACAATTAGGATAAATTTTCACATTAGTCCCTAGAGTAACATTAGCTCCTATATAACTAAAACTTCCCAAATATAAGTTTTCACCATATTTAGTGTTTTCTGGCAGTACTGAAGGTTGCTCCACTCCTATTTTATTGCCTTTTGCTTCAGCATAAAATTCTAATAATTTTGAAAAAGATAAGTAGGCATCGTCTACTTTTATTAAGGTAGTTTTTAATTCCGATTCTGGAATAAAGGATTTGTTTACTATGGTAATGGTTGCCTCTGTGGTATAAATATAATTATTATATTTTGGATTTGCCAAAAAAGTTAAAGAACCTTCTTTACCTTCTTCTATCTTAGATAACTCAGATACTTGAGCATTGAGATTGCCAATAACTTCACCTTCCAAAATTCCCGCTATTTGTTCTGCTGTAAATTTCATTGCGACAAAAATATAAAAAAATAGATTTTAAATGTTCATTTACATCAGTTGTTTTGGGAAACAGATGTAATATTTAGTAACTGATTTCGATAATGATTTTAAATTCAACTGGTCAGATGATTCAATTACATCTTCAACTGTTCGATCTTTTTTCAAAATTCGTATGGGTTCTGCTTCTTTGCTATATGCTTGATTTTTTATTTTACCTTTAAAAATAAAATAATTAGTTTCTAACAAACTAATGTTGTTTTCCAATGCAAAGCGCTCTTTTAAAGGGTGTAAATCTTCAGTAGGCACTTTTTCACTTGTTAATTTTATTTTCAATAAATCCCTATTGATAATCATTTTACTCAATGAAGACAAAATAAAATCATCCTCATGTTGCCATGCCTTTAGTGCACTTATTATATCAAAATCATCGAGCTGTGAAAATAAATTCAAAATTTCAGTATCAAATGCATCTAATGTAATTTTATTTTGAAGAAAAAACTGCAAGGGTTTACTACAAGGCAATATAGTTCCTTTTAAAGTTAATTCTTTGGCTCTCTTTAAAATTTTAGTTAAAATTAACTCAGCTACCAAACTGGTTTTATGCAAATAGGCTTGCCAATACATTAAACGTCGGGACATTAAGAATTTCTCCACTGAGTAAATTCCTTTTTCTTCGATTACCAAAACATCATCCACAACATTCATCATTTGGATCAATCGCTCCGAATTTACATTCCCTTCGGCAACTCCGGAATAAAAACTATCGCGTTTTAAATAATCCATTCGATCCATGTCTAATTGGCTTGAAATAAGCTGCAACATGAATTTTCTATGATAATCCCCTTCAAAAACTTGAATAGCTAAACTCAACTGACCTTTAAACTCACTATTTAATTGGTGCATAAATAACAATGAAATTTCTTCATGATGCACATCTTCAACAATGCTTCTTTCCATAGCATGTGAAAAAGGACCATGCCCAATATCATGTAATAAGATTGCAATATATAATGCATTTTCTTCTTCTTGAGATATAGAAACTCCTTTAAAACGCAATACATCAACTGCTTTTTGCATCAAATGCATACAACCTAAAGCATGATGAAAACGGGTATGATTGGCTCCTGGATAGACTAAATAGGATAATCCCATTTGAGAGATGCGTCGAAGTCTTTGAAAATAAGGGTGCTGTATTAAATCGTAAATTAATGCGTTGGGTATGCTAATGAAACCATAAATGGGATCATTGAATATCTTTAGTTTATTGATTTGACTCACTAGAAATTAATTTTTAAGGAACAAATATAAGTAAATTAGATTTTATAATTTACAGCCTATAGATACATACTTTATAACCCTATAAATTATCAATTTCGTATTTATTTCCATCTAAATTAACAACATAAAAATAGTGTATTAAAATTAACATAATTTTAAGTTCGATTAGTTCGGTATTTTATGAACCAATGTTACATTTGCAAAAAAATTAACATGGATATTCAGAAAGAAAAAAATGAACTAAAAGAAATGTTTGGTGTTCATTTTGAAAAACTTTATAACATTCCACCTTTGGCATCACGCATTCTTGGTACACTCATAATTGATGGCTGTAAATCTGGACTTACATTTGAGACTCTTGTTGAAACAATGTGCGCTAGTAAAAGTTCGATTTCAACTAATTTAAATTTACTCTTAAAAATGGAAAAGATCACCTATTTCACCATAACGGGAGATCGTAAAAAGTACTTTAAGGCTGCTAATTTAAGTAAGCGCTTAGAAAACTATCTGAGATTAATTGATTCTGAAATGACCATTGTAAACCGAATGATTATTTATAGAGAACATACCGCATCTTGTCCAGCTGAGAGATGCAATCTGGAAAATACAAAAGCCTATAAAATTCATTTAAATGAAGTTGAAATATCGCTTAAAAAAACAATTGAAGAATTTAAAACAAAAGAAACCAAAAATATAATCAATCAATAATAATTAATCCAAATCAGTAAATATTCACAGATGAAAAAAAAATATTTTATAAGTGCCGTTTTGTTATCCATAAGTTTGCTCTCCTGTAAAAAAGAAACCACTCAAACAGCTCCACCAGTTATGCCTTATAAGGTAGTTGAAATTGGTAAATCTGACACTTCTTTATTAGCAGAATACCCCGCAAGTCTAGAAGGGATTACAGATATAGATATTCGTGCAAAAGTAGATGGATATATTGAAAAAATATATGTACAAGAAGGACAAGAAGTTAAAAAAGGGCAATTACTTTTTAAACTAGAAACACAAACTGCTACCCAAGAAGCGGGTGCTGCAAAGGCTAAAGTTGCTGCTGCACAAGTTGAAGTAAGCCGTTTAAAACCATTAGTTGATCGTAATATAATTAGTGATGTACAACTAGAAACTGCCAAAGCAAATTTAGCAAGTGAAAAAAGTACCTACCAAAGTATAATTGCCAGAATTAATTATGCAACTATAAAAAGCCCCGTTAACGGAATTGTAGGCACTTTACCTTTACGTTTAGGAAGTTATGTAAGTAGCCAAACAGCAGAGCCATTAACTCGCATTTCAGATATTAGTACTATTTATGCTTATTTTTCAGTAAATGAAAAACAACAATTAGACATCATGATGAATGCTGAAGGTAAAACATTTCAAGAAAAAATCAACAAAATGGAAAAGGTAAATTTGATTTTGAGTAATGGTATGCCATATGAGCAAAAGGGTAAAATTGAAACTTTTAGTGGACAAGCCAATATGCAAACAGGTTCCTTTAATGTAAGAGCAAGTTTTCCAAATGGAAACAAATTATTGCGGTCAGGTGGCAGTGGAATTGTCCAAATCCCAACAAATTTAAAGGATGTTATTATAATCCCACAAAATGCTTCATTAGAATTACAAGACAAACGCATTGCTCTTATTGTAGATAAAGACAACAAAGTGAAAGCAGTGCCTATTGAAGTTCGTGCCATTCCTGGAGGTAAATTTTTTGTAGTAGACAGTGGATTAAATGTAAATGATAAAGTCCTTGTTGAGGGAGTTGGAATAGTTACTGAAGGAACGCTTATCAAACCTGAGGTAGTAGATTTTAATACTATAATCAATCCAACAAAAAAATAATTGACAAACTAACTATTGAATAAATAACAAAATATGTTTTCAAAATTCATTGACAGACCGGTATTGTCAACAGTGATATCTATTATCATCGTAATTTTGGGGGTTTTAGGGTTAATCTCGCTTCCAGTTTCACAATATCCAGAAATAGCACCACCTACTGTAACTGTAGCGGCAAATTATCAAGGAGCAAATGCCGAAGTTGTAATGAACTCGGTAGTAATTCCTTTAGAAGAACAAATTAATGGTGTTGAAGACATGACTTACATGACTTCAACATCAAATAATGATGGTTCAGCATCTATTAGTATCTATTTTAAATTAGGTACTAATCCTGATTTGGCAGCGGTGAATGTGCAAAATCGTGTATCACGTGCAACGTCACTATTGCCCCAAGAAGTTACTCGAGCGGGTGTTACAACATCAAAAAGACAAAGTGATAATATTTTGATTTTCTCACTTTATAGTGAAAATCCTGATTATGATGATACATTTCTTCAAAATTACGCCAACATTAATATTTTACCTAAAATTAAACGTGTAGCGGGAGTTGGAGAAGCTATGATTTTTGGTCAAAAAGACTACTCTATGCGTATTTGGTTAAAACCTGACGTTATGGGGGCTTACGGTCTAGTACCATCGGATATTACGGCGCTATTAGCGGAACAAAATATTGAAGCCGCTCCAGGACAATTGGGTGAAAATAGCGACCAATCTTTTCAATATACCTTAAAATACAAAGGACGTTTACAAAATATAAAAGAATTTGAAGAAATTATTGTTCGTTCAACTGAAAATGGAGAAATCCTTAAATTAGGTGATGTAGCAAGAATTGAATTGGGTGCTGTTAATTATGCGAGTGATGCCTATACAAACGGCAATAAATCAATAGCTATTGCCATTGCACAAACCGCAGGGTCTAATGCTCAAGAAGTAATTGAAGGGTCATTAAAAGTACTGAATCAAGCCGAACTGAATTTTCCAAAAGGAGTAAAATATGCTACATTAATTAATGCCAATGATTTCCTAGATGAGTCAATCACAAAAGTGATTCATACACTAATTGAGGCATTTTTACTAGTATTTATTGTCGTTTTTATCTTTTTACAAGATTGGAGATCGACTCTTATTCCTGCGATTTCCGTACCAGTAGCTATTTTAGGAACGTTCTTTTTCCTTAATTTATTTGGCTTTACCATTAACTTATTAACGTTATTTGCCTTAGTACTTGCGGTCGGAATTGTAGTGGATGATGCTATTGTAGTGGTGGAAGCCGTGCATGCCAAAATGGAAGCGGGTGAGCATAATCCTAAAAAAGCAGCTCACAGCGCCATGCAAGATATTAGTAGTGCAATTATATCCATTACACTGGTAATGTCGGCTGTATTTATTCCTGTTTCTTTTATTAGTGGTTCTGCTGGAGTTTTCTACAAACAGTTTGGATTAACACTAGCTGTTTCAATTGTATTGTCAGCTATTAATGCACTAACACTGTCTCCTGCATTATGTGCTATTTTCTTAAAAGAACACGATAAAAGTGCAAAGAAAAAAGGTTTCATGGAACGTTTTTATACCGCATTTAACGCCGGATTTGAAACGACGACAGCTAAATACAAAAGATCTGTAGAGTTTTTTATAAAACGCAAATGGTTGGCTTTTTTAGGAATTGCTGTTTTTGCCGGAATTTTAATCTTATTATTAAATATCACACCAAAGGCTTTTGTCCCTGGTGAGGATACAGGAGCTATTCTTTCTGATGTTTCTCTTCCACCGGGTACTTCTTTACAAAGAACAGAAGAAGTGTTATTACAAATTGAAAATAAAGTAAAAGATATTCCTGAAATAAAAGAGGTACTTAGAATCTCTGGTCGAAGTTTAATCAGTGGTACGGGTAGCAACTACGGAATGGTAATTGTAAAATTGAAACCATGGGCGGAACGTAAAGATGCTAATCAAGAAATAACTGCAGTTGTTGCGGAATTATTTAAGCGAACAGCTGCCGTAAAAGATGCGAAAGTACTCTATTTTGCTCGTCCGACACTTGTTGGTTTTGGTTTTACCAATGGATTTGAATTTCAACTACAAGATCAAAAAGGAGGATCTATACAAGAGTTAAGCGAAGTAAACAATAAATTTTTGGCAGCATTAAACAGTCGACCAGAAATTAAATATGCAGCTACCTCATTTTCTCCAAATTACCCGCAATACCGAATTGATTTAAATGTTCCGCTTATAAAAAAATCGGGGCTTACAGTCACTGATGTTTTAGGAACAATGCAAGGGTATTATGGTGGTGTATATGCTTCTAATTTCAACAAGTTTGGAAAACAATACCGAGTAGTATACCAATCAGATCCCGAATTCAGAAACAATCCTGAATCGCTAAACAAAGTTTTAGTTAGAAATAGTAGTGGACAAATGGCTCCTATTTCACAATTTGTGACTTTAGTAAAAGTGTTTGGACCTCAAGCTATAGACCGTTTCAATTTATTTACTTCTGTTAAAGTAACTGGAGCGCCAAATGATGGTTTCAGTACTGGTGATGCTATTAAAGCAGTTGAAGAAGTAGCTAGTCAAAACCTACCTGTTGGATATGGTTATGAATTTTCAGGAATGACGCGTGAAGAAATTAGTGCAGGTGGACAAACCTTGTATATTTTCATGCTGTGTCTAATCTTTGTTTACTTCTTACTTGCCGCTCAATATGAGAGTTATATGTTGCCATTTGCAGTATTAATATCACTACCGATTGGTTTAGCAGGTGCTTACTTATTTGCTTATTTATTCAATGTAAGTAATAACATCTACTTGCAAATTACGCTCATTATGCTTATTGGATTGCTCGCTAAGAACGCCATTTTGATAGTAGAGTTTTCGGTTGATTCAAGAAGAAAAGGAATGACTATTGCTCAAGCAGCAATTCATGGCGCTGTTGCTCGTTTACGACCTATTTTAATGACATCATTTGCATTTATCTTTGGACTAATGCCACTTATGTTAGCTAAAGGAGCTGGAGCCGTAGGAAATAATGCTATTGGAACTGGAGCAATTGGAGGAATGTTAATAGGAACTATTTTTGGAGTATTTGTGATACCAGTATTGTTTATCGTTTTCCAAACATTACAGGAAAAAATTTCTACAAAACCGCTTCCTATAGAGAATCAGGGAACAGATGTTGCACTTTTAGATGAAAAAAATGAAAAATAATATATATAGAATCGCACTCTTAGGAGTGACGGCAGCACTAATGCAATCGTGTTTTGTTGCTAAAGATTACAAACGTCCAGAATTGAAAACAGAAAACTTGTATAGAAATGAAGTGGTGTCTACGGACACTGCTTCACTAGCGAATGTTTCTTGGGATAAAATTTTTACTGATCCTCTTTTGCAGGGTTATATTAAAAAAGGGTTAGAAAACAATTTAAACATTCGGATTGCCTTGCAAAATCTTGCTGCCGCACAAGCTACAATGAAGCAAGGACAAGCAGGTTACTTCCCTGCTGTATCTGCTGGGACAGATTGGACACACAACAAAATTTCTAAAAACAGTCAGAATGGATCTTTCTTAACAGATTTAAATACCGATCAATACCAATTGACTGGAAATCTATCCTGGGAAGCTGATATTTGGGGAAAAATAAGAAGTAATAAAAGAGCAACTAATGCTGTCTACTTACAAACAACGGCAGCCAATCAAGCCATAAAAACGCAATTAATTGCTGATATAGCTTCTACTTATTACCAACTGCTTTCAGTTGATGCACAGATAAAAGTGGCTGAAGAAACTTTAATCAATAGAAACAAAAGTATCGAAACCATTTTAGCATTGAAAAAATCGGGGAATGTAACAGAAGTGGGGGTAAAACAAACAGAAGCTCAAAAATATACGACCGAAATTATTATTGCTGATTTAAAAAATAGCATCATTATTTTAGAAAATACAATGAGCGCACTTTTAGGAGAAGCTTCGGGTAAAATTGAACGATCTACTTTTGAATCTCAAAAAATGCAACCTAGCATTACTACTGGTGTTCCTGCTAATTTATTGAGAAATAGACCTGATGTTATTGCTGCTGAGTACAACTTGATTAGTAATTTTGAGTTGACCAATGTGGCCAAAAGCGGTTTTTATCCTACCTTAAAAATTACTGCTATAGGCGGACTTCAAAGTATTGATTTAAAAGAATGGTTCAGTGCCAATTCTATCTTTGCCAATATTGTAACGGGGCTAACCCAACCTATTTTCAATCAAAGACAAGTTAGAACTAAGTTTGAAATAGCTAAAGCCAATCAGGAAAAAGCCTATTTGCAATTTGAACAATCCCTACTTACGGCTGGTAAAGAAGTTTCGGATGCACTGGCACAGTACAACAATGAAACTTATAAAATTACGGTTCGTGAGAAACAAGCGGATGCATTAACAAAAGCGGCCACTTTCTCTGATGAATTATTGACCTATGGTTTGGCCAATTATTTAGAAGTATTAACCTCTAAAAATGATGCTTTAAATGCTAAATTAAGTTTAGTAGATAATAAGTTCCAACAATATAAAGCTGTAATTCAATTGTACAAAGCCCTTGGAGGCGGATGGCAATAATAGAATTTCTAAAATACAATGTTTACTAATTCCGAAAAAGCCACTAAGTACTGTACTTAGTGGCTTTTTTATATGCTTTTATAAAATTGAGTTTTTACAATTTTCTAAGCCAGATATTTCTAAACTGTGTTTTACAACCGTGTTCTTGTAACGAAATCACATCATCTCCATGAGAAGAAGGATAATTATGCAAACCAGAATACAATGTTAAACCATTTATGGTTGTATTGTTTTGTACCAAAACGCCATTGTGAAAAACAGTAATTCTTGCTGGTGCATCAATGAGACCATTCGCTTTAAAGCGAGGTGCTGTATAAACTACATCATAGGTATTCCATTCCAAAGGTGTTTTCATTGCATTTACTAATGGTGGGTGATCTTTATAAATACTTCCCGCTTGTCCATTACTATAGGTTCTGTTGTTATACGAATCTAATACTTGTAGTTCATATCTATTTTGGAAAAACACACCGCTATTTCCTCTCCATTGTCCTCCATCGATCACAACATCAGGGGCACTCCATTCAATATGCAATTGACAATCGCCAAACTGCATTTTAGTTTGAATTCCTCCAGCATCAGGAACTACTTCCATATAATCGTTGTTCACGATTTTCCAGGCCGCAGGTTTGGTAACGTCTTTTTGACTTACCCATTGATCCATATTTTTACCGTCAAATAATATAATCGCGTCAGAAGGCGCATCTCCTAACTTTTTTGCAGGTGTAATTACACTAACTTGCGGCTCCCAAATTTCGGTCATTTCTGGTTTCATTGGCATAGGAGATACTTCTGGTGGCGTATTAATCACCGTATGTTGTGCCATTGCAATTGTAGTTGAAAATAAAACAACTAATAATAAATAACTGCTAACTTTTTTAAATTTCATAACTGACTAAATTAATTTTATTGGACAAAGTATAAATTTATAATAAAATAGCTATCTTTTTGCATCATAACTAAAAAAAAATAAGCTTTAATTATTATGTTGTTAAAAATAACCGAATTCTAGCAATCTATTTAATCCTGTTATTTGATTCTTTTTAATTTGTCAAAATCCAATCTGCAAGGATCAACTCCATTTTATAATCGGCGGTTTGATACATTAAATCCGTTAAAGGAATTTCTTTAAAACCTAAGCTTTTATAAAGTGCAATGGCGCTCAACAATTTAGTATTGGTTTCCAAAATAATGGCTTCAGCATTACTCTTTTTGCAAATATCAAGACAATGTACCATCAGTTTTCGTCCAATCCCTAATCCTTGATAGTCTGAATTAACTCCTAATTTTAGTATCTCAAAATTATTTTTCCCTTCTTTTACTATCGAAATAGTTCCCACAATAGTATTGTCATAATGAGCCAGAAAAATTGAACCACCTTTATCTAGAATTTCTTCTTTTGGAAAGTCAAGCATCGGCATATCTGCGGGTTCTAATAAACCATATTTCTCTAACCATTCTATAGAAAGTCTTTTATATTCTTTATGGTATTTGGGTTCGTAAGTAGCAATTTGTAATTCTTTCATTATTTTATTTTATTTCAATCGTACGGTTTGTTTTGCTGCTTTTTATAGCAGCATCAAGGATTTCCATAACAATCATATTATTTTCCAAAGATGAAAGGTCGTAAGGCTTTAAAGTAATTTCATCTCGTATCACCGCTGCAAAAAAAGCAAATGGATCATTATAAGGAGCTTGAAGTGCGGTAGCTTTATGCCCATCTTCAGTAAAACCGTCATACCCTTCTGCCATTCTTACTCGTATGTCATTTTTATTATCGGCATAAATAGCTCCAGTTAAGCCGTAAATTTCCATATCCTTTCTTCCTATTGGCCAGTTCCACGAACCTTGAATCGTAGCATTTGCAGTATCATAAGTCAATAATATAGTAGATTCATCATCTACTTTTGGATTGTTTTCTTTTTGTAATTGTTGCGTAATGGCTGTAACCGTTTTGGGTTTCTTACCTTCCATTAACCAAGTCATTAAATTAACTCCATAACAACCAAAATCAGTTATAGCCCCTCCTCCATTCAGTACAGGATCCGTTAACCAATCTAAAAACTCCGAATTCACTCCAATTTTTTTAGGTCCTCTGTGTCCATCATGCACCACCACTTTACGTAAGTCTCCAATTTTTCCTGCCTTCACTAAATCATAGGATTCCTTATTTGACGGATACCAAGTGGTCTCATAATTCGTCAATAATTTAATCTTGTATTTCTTTGCAAGAACCTCCATTTTTTTGGCATCCTCCAAACTTACTGCCAATGGTTTTTCTACCATTACATGAATGCCTTTTGGTGCACAAGTGGCTACAACGCCTAAATGCTCATAAATACTTCCAAAAGCGGTAACTGCCTCTGGATGTTTTTTAGCAATCATTTCATCCATCGTATTATAAACTAAATCCATGGAGAAATGATATTGATCAGCATAACGTTGCGCTAACTCTCGATTCGTTTCCACAATACCCACAATATCAATATCTCCCCGGTCTTTAATCCCTAAAATTCCATGAACATGAGTGTGTGTAAGACCAATAATTCCTACTTTAAGTACTTTTTGTTGTGCAATGCAATTTATGGTTAGAATGGCTATAAAGACGGTGAAAATATTTTTAACTTTCATATATGGATGTTTTATTTTTATTATCTGTACTAATTTTCACTTACGAATTTAAAAAAATAAACTAGATAACGTTAAATGCCTTTCATTGAATTTCCTTTTTCTTTTTTATAAATGACAATCCATTTTTAGAAACAAAGGATTTGAAGCAGTTATTTGCCTACTCCAAGCACAAAAAAACTACACCTTACCTAAAAGTGTAGCTTCCATTTTTTTGAAATAAATAGGATATTTTATTGTGCGGTATTTGGATTTATTTCGGCAAATACTTCACTAACTGCATTAGCTGGAAAACCACCTAGTTTAGCATGTTCACGCACCATATCTTCATTAGGCGCAGTGTATACACAATAAATTTTATCTTTGGCTACAAAGCTATTGTGCCATTTTATTTCGGAACCCATTTTATCCAACACATTACAAGAGGTTTGCGAGATATCTTTTAGTTGTTGTGGGGTAAGTTTACCAGCTCCAGAAATTTCTCTTTCAATTACATATTTTGGCATCGTCTTTATTTTTGTGACACTAAATTAAATTCAGTACCAAGCCGTTTTTTAAAATGGTATCTGCTTCCATTATTCATTTGCATCTTAAAGTTAATAAAAATATTTATGGAATTATCACAAGTACTTAATTATCATAGATTTAAATACTTTTTTTTTGTAGCGAAATAATAAACCATTGTTTGTGTTTTTTATAGATTACAAAAAAAAGAGGAATACAAATTGATTTTAAAGCTCTTACTAAAAACGCAAAAAACCTAGAACAAAACTGGGTTTTGGACTAGGTTTTAATTGAATAATTTACTTTTATAAATCTAGAATCTAAGCTGGAATATTCTAATTGAACTATTTATTTCAACTCTATTACAAATTCTTCTTTAGGGGTTCTTACTTTTTTCATGGGAGCAATCCAGTCGTTTGGTGTGTCAGCATAACCTACATACATCAAAGAAACACTTTTTAATCCTCTTTTGTCTAATTCTAAGATTTCATCAACTACAGTGTTGTTAAAACCTTCGACTGGTGTACTATCTACTTTTAGTTCAGCGGCTTGCGCCAAAGAAAGACCAAGTGCAATATAAGTTTGTCTGGCGATATGAGCAAAATTCTCTTCGGCAGATTGTGCTAGGTAGATTTTCTTCAACATATCAGTATAGCTATCAAAACGCCCTCTTGGTAATCCACGAACATCAGTTGTATGATTATAAACTTTATCAATTCGTTCAGCAGTATAACGATCCCATCCAGCAAAAACGACCACATGAGAACAATCTCTCATACATTCTGGATTCAAAGCTCCTTTTACTAATTTTTCTTTTAATTCTTGATTTTCAACAACAATCACTTGGAATGCTTGCAATCCTGACGAAGTTGGCGCTAAACGTGCCGCTTCTACAATTTTATCAATGTCTGCTGCACTTACTTTTTTGGTTGGATCATATGCTTTTACGGCATGTCTCCAGTTTAAATTTTCTAATAGTGTCATTTTTTTTTATTGTATTTATAGGTAATATGTAATGAATTAGTACGAAACTTATTGTCAATTTAATTGTTTGAAACAGTTAACTTCACTTGCATATTACCTCTAGTTGCATTAGAATAGGGACAAACTTGATGTGCTTTTTCAATTAAAGATTGTGCTTCATCCATGGATACACCAGGAATATTAGCATGTAGCTCCGCTTCTAATCCAAAACCACCATTTTCAATTTGTCCAATACTTACTTGGGCAGTTACCGAGGTTTCACCTGTTTGTATTTTTTCTTTTTTTATGATCAAGTTGAGTGCACTATCAAAACAAGCTGAATAACCCGCTGCAAAAAGCATTTCCGGATTTGCATATTCATCATTTGCTCCACCTAAAGATTTGGGATATCTCACTTCTAAATCGATAATTCCATTTTCACTTTTAACTTGTCCATTTCTCCCACCAGTTGCGGTAGCATTAATTGTATAAATTGCTTTCATTTTTATTTCTTTAATATCTTAGTTATTATATTTTTTAAGCTTAACAAATCTTCTGCTGAAACATTCATAGATTCCATTAATTGACCCGGAATACAGGATGCTTTTTCTTTTAATGCTAGTCCTTTTTCGGTTAGTGAAATATTAACCAATCGTTCATCAACCGTGCTTCTAATTCTTGAAACAAATTCTTTTTGCTCCATTCTTTTTAGCAAAGGGGTTAACGTACCACTATCTAGTTTTAATTTTTCACCAAGTTGATTAACAGTCTGTTCTTTGTATTCCCAAAGTACAAGCATCACCAAATATTGCGGATAAGTAAGTTGTAGTTCTTCTAACAAAGGACGATATTGGTTTATAATTTCCTTTGCAAATACGTACACAGGAAAACAAACTTGCTCGCTAATATTTAATTGGTCTTTCATCTTTACTTTTTGATGGTACAAATATAGTTCACAATTAAATTGTGTACAATTTAATTGTGAAAGATTATTATTATTTTAACAACTGTTACAATATGAAAATCTATTATCCATTTCATTTATTGTTGGCTTTTATTAGACAACAATACTTAATACAACATATTGAAGTACTCCTACTCCATATATTTCAAACTTAAACGACTTTATGATAAACAAAAAACCTAGAACAAAAATGGTTTTCATTCTAGGTATATTCTTTTTTACAATTTCATTATTTCTTTTATTTAATTATCGCAGGCAAAATATAATCCGTTACGATTGTATCTGCTTGCGCATGTGCATAGGGTTTATTATATGCTTTGGAAGTGATAATAATAGTAATGGGAAGGTCTTTAAATATAATAAATTCATTGCCTCCATTTCCTGCACAATAATAGGTTTCATAATTTTTACCTTTATAGAAAACCGATTTGTTCCAGAACAAATAACTGTAAAACTGATTGTCTCTTTCGGGAATTTGAATTTGGTGTGTGAACGTTTTTTCTACCCATTCTTTTGGTAGTATTTGTTTTCCATTCCATACGCCTTTGTTTTTATATAATTGAGCATATTTAGCATAATCCAAAGACCTCATTTGCAAACTTCCTGCCGTATTCACTACTTTTTGTGGCGTATATTGCCATTGGTAATTTGTAATATTCAAAGGTCCAAACAGTTTTTCACTGGCATATTTTTCTAATCCTCCGATAATTTTTTTGTCTAAAATGTCACCTAATACGACAACTCCGGCTGTAAAATAATCCCATTTCCCTCCATTTATTTTCGAATGATCCATAGGCAAGTCTAAGGTAAATTTTACCCAATTAGCTGTAGGATACATATTCTCCTCATTTCCTGGCGAATTACCGTCTGCATCTGAGCCATTAAGTGCGGAACTCATGGTCAATAAATCCTTTATCTTGATACTGTCTTTCATTGGTTCATAATTATCAAATTGCTTTAAATCATAGAAAGAATTCAATGTTTCATTTTCATTTTTAATGTATCCATCACGAATCGCCATACCCATTAAAGTGGATGTAAATGACTTTCCTGCGGATCTCGTGTCGTGCAATGTATTTCTATCGGCATCATTAAAGTATTCTTCCAGCATTAGTTTTCCCTCTCTAATGACTACAATACTGGTGATTTCTTTCAAATTGTACTTGGCAATTTCCGAATTGAGCATTTCAATTTTGGTTTTGTCAAAAGGCAATTTGGAAATCTCCCAACCGCTATTGGGTTGAATGGCTTGAATCGCCATTTGTTCGGCCGTTATTTTAGGTGTTTTAATTACAAGTTGTACTTGACCTGCAGCAATTAAATCACCAACTATTGCGTCGCTACCCTCTTCTCTTTTCACATAGGGTCTAATCTCCATTTTGAGTTGGTGTTTGCCTTCAGTCAATGCTTTTTCTCCACCCTTAGTTTTAAATCGATCCCAAAGATACATCGCCCACCAATCTTCGCCTTTAGAACTCGTCAATGGCACTCTGAAAGTGGTAGACGCATTTTTAGTACCGCCAGATCCAAAACTGCAACCATGATGAATGTTTTCTTTGTAAATAAATTTGCCATCAATGTAAAATGAAAATTGAAGATTTCCTACATTTAGTAATTCTTCAATTGGTAAATCGGGAGCCAATTGATGCAGATAATTGGTAACCGAATTATTCATGAAAACCCGGATATTCAAGTCTGATTTTCGAGTTAAATTGAAGGAAGTTAAGAAATCCGATTCTTTATATTGATCTAAAGGAATATTCCCATTCATGAAAGTAATTTTTCCAACATTCGCTTTGTGCAAATCGGTTGTAATGCCTTCGGTGGCTACTACATTTTTTATTTGTCCAAAACTGGTTAGAAAAACCAAGTTAACTAAAATGGTGGCGAAAAACTTTTTCATAATTGGTTACTTATTTAGGCACAAAACTATAACCCAAATGAGTTAAAAAATAGAACAGAATTAACATTGGTAAAATTAACTGAAAAGAATTTTTCTATATTCAGAAGGATTAATTCCATTGATTTCTTTAAAGCAACGGGTAAAATGACTTTGATCTGCAAAGCCACAATCTAAGGCTATGGTGGTCAAACTTAATTTTTTCTGAGAGATGAGTCGCAATGATTTTTCGACTTTTAATTTTCGAATGTATTCTCCAAAACTAGAATGAAAGTATTTAGAAAAGTCTCTTGATAAATGCACAGGATGAATGTTTACCGTTTTTGACAAATAGTCTAAGGTAAGTGCATCTGTAAATTGATCATTCAATATCATATTGATTTCCGAAACCCAAGTAGGCTTAATATTCGCCTTAGTTTGCTTATCAATTAACATTTTGGCTAAGGATTCTAATAATAAAGTTTGAATAGAAAGCGGACTTGTGGTATCGTCCATTTTGGCTTCTCTAAAAATTTTATACATTAAAAATTTCAAATCAGAGTTGGCAATATTGATACTCCCTTCTAAATTATTCGCATCAAATTCTAAATCATCAAACCAATTTTTTTCTATTTCAATATGAAAACCTCTTGTAAATCCTTCGGGTTTGATATTGTAGTGTGGCTCTTGCCAATTATGAAATAGCAAACTCCCTGCGGAGCAATTGTATATCTCCTTTTTATTTCCTTCAATCACATTTCCTTCCAAAATAAAAGTAAAATAGGCGTTTTCATGATAATGCCATTCTACTTTATCGTGTGTATAAACGGTATCGGTCAACGTAATTCCATCTAAATGAATCGTTTTATTCGTTTGCCCATAAAATTCTCCTCTTTGTGATTGTTTCATTATTTGATTCTAATTAGCATTTCGCTTTTTGAAAATAACATATAAATTAACAACTTATTTTTGATTTTAGATTACAGTTGCATGCTAGAATTCAATTATTTATCATTTCCACCCTAGAGAGAAATCACATAGAAAGGGCAAAGATTGTTATTTACTTATTCAAAATGACAATTAGGTATTCCTTTTTATTGAAAAGACAAACCTTTATAATTTCCGTCATATTTATAAGGTTGAAAGGATGGATCGACTACTTGGCAGTCAACAATTACGTTTGTACCATAAGCGTCACCAAAAATACTGGCAACAGCAGCATCTGCAGCATCCCTTCCGTTAGCAATTTTTACCAATCCGTTGAGTGGTGCTAATTTGGTTGAATCAAATACAATCCAGTTTCCATCTATATATACTTCCATACAAGCATGAAAATCGGGTGGATTTAATTGATACGCATATCCTGTGAAGTATCTCGCAGGAATTGTTAATGCTCTACACAGCGCTATTCCCAAGTGTGCAAAATCACGACATACCCCTACTCTATCATTTAAAGTATCGATAGCCGAAGTTTGTGAATTTGTGCTTCCGCTGGTATAACTAATATTGTTATAAATCCATTCAGTTATAGCCACAACAGTTTCGTAAACCGAATTGTATTGCCCGAATTGATTGTATGCGAATTCCATAACTAGATCGGATTGACAGTACCTACTTGGATACAGAAATGAAGCAATATAACTGTCTAATTCCACTACATCGACGACATTGGCAGAGGCACTTTCATCTATGATTTTATAGTTCATATCTACAACTGCTGAATATGTTAAGGTAAAAGTAGTGGGTTGCTGAACCTTAAGACGAACAAACCTAGAACTACCGTCGTGGGCCGTATATTGTTCTAAATACATTGGTGGATCTACCTGCAAATTTTCTTGCAAGACTTTTTGACTATAGGTATTTAAGGCTTGAATGTTAAAAATGAAAGTGGTAGGACCATTTACAACATACGAAAGCGAACAGTTTACATTAAAATTCATATCAATTATTTTTTAATTTATTCGTTTTGGTAGTTATTTATGTGTCGGGAATCGCCACAACTACTTTTCCGTTTTTCTGATGATAAATGTAGGAAGAAAGTAATGGTAAGACTTATATAAATAAAGACAAATATTATATAATTGTTAGTTAGTTAAAATGTGGATTCTTAATTTCTTCAACTTGTTGTATAGAAAAATAGCATTCCAAATCTCTTTAGACTTATGTTCTATTGGTATGGGAAGGATTTTCGATAGAATTATTGGTAAAAAAAACTACTATTTTTAGAGAATTGTTAGCGCAACTAGTCTGTCGAGAATTCTTTTTGGAAATGATCAACAGACTTGCACTAATTAAGTTGGATTTATTCTTATTGGTTTACTAGTTTACTCTTTTTAGGTCTAAATCTTGAAAGTCAAAACTAAAATCAATATTTGGCGAAATACCTTTCATCTTTATTGATTGTGCTTTTCCGGTTTCGTCTGCGGTAAAAGTGGCCATCGCATCACAATTCATCGCTTGATATTCCCATTTTATGGCAAATGTATTGGCATCATAAAAAGCCAAAGGACCATTTAATTTTGGCGAACGCAAACATTTCATCCACAATTTCTTGTCTTTTAAAAATACTTCCACTTTTCCAAACCAGTTGTCCTCATAAACACCTATAAAATCTTGGTTTTTGATTTTGGTGTTTTTTACTGCTTCTACTTTTTTCCAAACTTCCTTGGTTACATCATCACCTTGATTTCTACCTTCATTCATCCATCCCACCATTTTATCGGTCCATCCAAAATCGTCTAAACCTAAATAACTGTCGCTTATCGTTTGGGTAACTGCACTAAATAAACCAGCTCCACCATTCTCCGTATTGGTCAAAATAACAATTCCTAAGTTCATGTCAGGATACATCGTAATTATAGATAACATGCCTGGCAGACCGCCTGTATGAGAAACTTTAAAATTCCCTTTGCTATCCCCTAATTCAAATCCTAAACCGTAACCTGCAAAATGAGAATTATATCTTGGGTCTGGATTGGCCTCCTCTACGGTATGTATGCGCCACATTTCGTTATGATTTTTTTCAGAAAACAAAGTAGATTGCATATCAACACCATATTTTCCTTTATTCAACTGTGTGATCATCCATTTTGACAAGTCGGCTACATTTGAGTATACACCTCCCGCTGCACTTGCTGTACTAATAGCATACGATTCAATGGTTTTTATAGTCCCTGATTCTGATGAGTGCGAAACCGCTAGATTACTTTTGTCTTTTAGTAAGCTCCCCACATAAGTACGGTTCATTTCTAATGGAGTGATGATGCGTTGTTGCACAAATTGCTCATAACTCATGCCACTCTCTCTAGCGATAACCTCTCCGGCAACGATATACAGTAAATTATCATAATCAAATTGTGTTCTAAAGGGCGAAACCGCTTTAAAATGTTGAAAGCTAGTCACCACATCGTTAACCGTAAAGTTAGAACCATCAGGAAAAAACATTAAATCCCCAACACCCAAACCAAGGCCACTGCGGTGTGTCAACAAGTCTAGGATGGTAAAATTGGCCGTAACATAATCGTTATACATTTTAAATTCGGGAATATGGTCAATCACTTTATCGGTCCATTTTAATTTGCCTTCGTCTTCTAAAATCGCCAAAGCAGCCGTTGTAAATGCTTTAGTATTGGAGGCAATTTGGAAATTAGAATTTTCATTGACCGCTTGCTTGGTTACAATAGAATTAACTCCATATCCTTTTTGATGGATAATTTTGCCGTCTTTAACAATAGCGATGGCAGCACCTGCTACCTTAAACTTTTGTAATGCATCTTGCATCAAAGAGTCAATTTTGGTCGATGACAATTGAGCAAAACTTGCGGTTGATGTCAAACAAATAAATAGTACTGCTAAAAATGATTTTGACCTTTTTTTCATATTGATTTGTGATTTAGATTTCGATAATTATAGTTTTTTAGTTTTCCAATTTTATGGTGACTATGGATTATAAATGTAGGTAAGAGATGTTTTTTATTTATGCTTATCAAATAACCATTTAGGAATTTCCTCGGTTATTAAAAAAGGAATGACAATAGTATTATGATTGAGGTTATTAAAAGTCGTAAAAATCAAATTTTTGTTTGAAAGTAATTTATTAAACAATTCAACACTTCCGATATAGGGATTCTCGTCATCTTTTTCCCCATGTATAAGCCATAAATTTTTCTTGCTTAATTTTTTAAGATTTGAAAAATCAGGAACGGCTGCAACAGAAACGGTAGCCGCAAATATGTTTGGCGCAATATTCAGTACGTTTTGTGCAGTTGATGCCCCCATAGAATAACCAATTAAGTAAATCCTATTTTTATCAATGTTTGGATATTCTTTTTCAACATTTTTAATTAATTCCAATACCGCAAAAACATCTTTTGAAGATTTTGAAATTTGAATACCATCAATATTCTTTTCATAATTTGAAGAACGCTTACTGAATTGGGGTGCAATTACATAACATTGATATTTATTATAAATTTCAGGTCTTAACCAAATTTTCGCAAATGGTTCGAGTTGATTTTCATTATCATTTCCAATTCGGGTAGAGTTGTGAAAGGTAATTACTAAAGGATATTTATGTTTATTACTATTATTTTTTGGCTTTAGAAGCCGATACGGAATTTGTATATTTTCTTTAGTAAATGTTTTTTTTAGATAAACATCAGTATTTAGGCCGTTTACTATTTTTCTGTTATTTACCAAAGCCAAACTATCAACAACCGCTTCTCGGAATTCTTTTTTCTGTGCAAAAGTGGAATTTGCAATTAAAATCAAAAAAATTATTGTTAGATTTTCTTTTAAATTTCTTTTATACATACTTTTTTTCTAAAATTACGACAAACATTCTGGGATTATAAATGTAGGTAATAGGTTTTGTTTTTCACGAGCCCACTGCTAGCATAAGCATCTCACTCGTGCCCACAATAAAAATCAATTCATATCTATTTCTAAAATTGTATGATCATTATTTCCATAGTTTCTAGCTGAACTGTATTTCCAATCAATTGAATCAGTTACAAAACCAGATTCTACAGGGTTTTGATGAATATATTTAAGTTTTTGTTCAAAAACTTTTAAAGACCAAATTTCAATTGGATGATTGTCTTGTTGCCAAAACTGTCTGTGTTTTACATTGCTATTCTTTTTCCCTGCACGTTCCATCATCCAAAGCATCCATTCTCTTCTACTTTCTTGAACATTTTCTTCAATTGTTTTGAGCATTTTTTTAGATGTAAAACCTTTAAAATCTCTCATCAAACCAGAAGGATCTCCATTACTTGAACGAAAAATTAAATGAACATGACTTGGCATAATGCAATAACCATAAATTTCCATTCCTTTATTTTTTCTACAAAAATCTAAGGATTCAATGATATTCCCAAAATAAGTATCTCGTGTAAATACATCAATCCAATTAATGGTTGCAAAACTTACAAAATAAGCACCTGTACTTTCACCAAATTTATATTTTGTACTCATATTTATTACAGTATTTGCTTTATGGTTAAGCTCATCGTAGCTAAAGACCGCTAGCGCGAGCGTCTCGCTCGTGCCCATTATCAAAAGCAATTTAAAATAAAGTAAACCATTATTTTGATAATTTATTAATGAACTATTTTATAAATAAATTAAAAAAATAAACTGCTATAATAGAAAAATGTATATTTTTTCATACAACTTTGGTTATATTTAGTTTGTGGGCACGAGCGAGACGCTCGCGCTAGCTGGCGATTGTACGTTGTTATTCTATCGAGATTTCTTTACTTTTAGTTAGTTTAGGAATATAAATAAGATAATCATAACCCTTTATAACTCTCGATAGGTATACATCATCAACTTTTACTTTGTTTTGTAAAATTGATTTCTTTATAGGTCTTAAATCAAAACAGTACCATTGTTCGTCTTTTGCCACATTTAGAAAAGATTTAAAACTACTGTTATCATCTTCGTCTTCTCCTTTTCCTACAATCATTATATGCAGCGATTTCCTGAAATTTGCCTCTTCAATATTAGAAATTAAGTTGCCGATATCATAAATATCGGTTTTTGTTAATATGGTTTCACCTTTTGGTAAATGATTCGCACCAAATTTGAAAAGATTTTTTTTGTTATTCCAATCCGGCATTTGGGTTAGCAAGATGTTTTTCATCAATTGAATCCTTAAGAGATGACCTCTTTTAGTATAAATCTCTCTACTTAACTTTAATGCTTCAATTTGTTTTCGCTCTTTGTCAGAAAGTTTCAACTTCAACAACAAATCTATTTTTTGAAGACAATCTTCAGAAAGCATATAGTATTTTTCTAAACCCTCTTTAGATACAGCTAGTTTAGAATTATGAAGCATTTGGTTGTATATCTCAATCACTTTTTTATTTTTCGAAGTTTCTTTTAAACTCGAAATGATCATTTGATCTGCAGAAACGCTCATTTGTTCGACACCATATATTTTGGTATTGCGTTTTACTAAATTTTTAAACAAAGTAAATTCGGGTTCAAGCTCCAAAAAAGAAAAGTTGGTACTGTATTGTTTAACAAAAGCAGTAAGCTGTTCGTCAGATAACGATTTAATTTTTGTTTCGATTAAATCTACCGAATAAGGATCAACCTCAAGAAAATAGTTATCAAACTGAACCTCATTGATAATAGCGTTTGTAAAATACGGAACTTCGTTTGTAAAATGAGTTTCTCCCAACAAAACAGAATTTGATTGTTTTATTTCGTCTAGCAAAACATTCCATCCTTTTCCCTGAAATGAAATGTTTTTATCAATTTGGAAAGGAAAACTATTCTTTTGAACTAAACTGTCAAGTACTATATTTTGGGCATAGTTAAAACTTGTAATGAATAATGTAAGAAGTGAGAATGTTATTTTTTTCATTTTGTGTTTGTTTATTTTTTGTCTTAAAATTGCGTTAGATTCCTGACTCTGAGGTATAATAACGTACAACGTTATGCCACTTAGCGAGGTTGTGGCCTTTTGAAAACGGGTACTTTCGGTTGAACGTAAACGTCATTAAAAACGGCAATTCCACTAAACCCACAATCTCGCTAAATGGCGGTTATGCGAGGTTATTCTCTCTTTTTAGTACTTTATCGATTCTTTCGAAATCTTTGGATATATTATGAGCTATTAACGCTGAAACATCTAACATTATGTCTTTATCTTCAAAATTTTCGATAAATTTTTTATCATTTAATTCTTGAGATTTCAAATATTCAAGAAATTTTTCGGATGTTGTTTTTCTGTCCTTAAGATTACGGTTTCCTTGTTCGTCTGAATCAGGGAACTTTCTAGTTAGTTCATCATAAAAATGTTCGTCATAGATTGGTGTATCTTGTAATACTAAATCAATATAATGAAAACGTCCTACAAGAGATTTAATGTAATAAACACCTACTGATGTAATCGAAATCATAGAATTTGAATCAATTTTTATTTCTTCTTCAACATCTTCAGAATATTCTGAAGTAGAAATTAATTTGTATTCAAATAATGCTTGTAATTCTTCTTCTATAATATCAATTGAATACCCCGCTTTAATGAATTCATTTGTAATCTCTGAAATTAAAAAATAATCTTTCTTTTTTGAAGAATTTTTTAATTTTGAAAGTAAATAATTTAATAATCTCACTTTTGTAAAGTGATTTTTATTTGAAATACTTGGGTAAAATAAATTAATTACTTTGCTTTTACTTGTTTCATAATAATAGTCTGAATCTAACGCAACAGATTTAAAAAACTCCCAAATTGGAATACCATCCCCAAAACCATATTCAAAAGCCATATATTCAGTTATTTTCGAATGCCCCGAAAGCAAAAAGCTTTTAAAATTTTCTAAACCTTGTCTTGTGTTAGGGTATGAAGTCTCTTCTAAAAACTCCATTACATCAGAGTTTTTAGAATTGAATAGTGTGTCATATAAATTTTTAAATAGATGTTCTAAGCTCCCATTTTGAAATGTTATAAGCTTGTTTTCCGCTCTTAAACTTAATTCTTGAAAATTAAATTGGGTCATTACATAATTGATTCTTTTCTCAATTACATCTTTATATGGTGGAGCAGTAATATGATAAACAATTGATTGATAAGCATTAAATGGAGGTTTGTTTTTCCATTTGTAAAAATAACCTTCTCTTAATGATATAATTACAATTGATTTTAAATTCCGATTAATCGCATTACCTAATAGAAATACTTCTTTCTGATCTACTTCATCTAATTGGTCAGCATTATCAAAAAGTACGCAAATTCTCTTTCTACATTTATGCAAAAGATAATCTGAAATTCTTTTTAAATGATTTATGGAATCATTTTGATTTTCTTCAATAAGTTTTGAGATTACGTCATTTAATTTATTTTCGTCATCTACAAAATATGACCAGGTACCTTCTTTTTTCTTGTCAATTTCACTTTTATAAATAGTTTTTAAAATATTATATTTTGACAAGTTTAATTCAGGATAATTATTCTCAAGTTGTTCTATTATACTTTTATAAATGAATTTTGTATCTCTAATGGTTTGACTTGTATATAATCTAAAATCTATATAAACTAATGGTCTGTTAAGTTTACTTTTAGTGTTTAGTAAGACTTCTGTGAAATATTTAATAAATGTTGTTTTACCAGCACCAGTTGTTCCAATTAAAATGATTGGGTCTGGTAAAATTCCTACTTCACTAAAAATCTGTTCTTTTATTTGATTTTGAGTGTTTTGAGTATTTTGAACAGGCACAATCCGTCCGTCAAATGTTGGAGGTTCATCAGAAAAAATAAAACCTAATTCTGAATTATATTTTTTTACATCTTTATTTTGAACATAGCATTTCGAAAGTATTTTTCTCCCTTCTAAAGAATCAATATTATATATTTCTTCAAATACTTGATTTATTATTGGAATTAATTGCTGACTAATTTGATTTCTGACTAATTCGTTTTTTTTTCGTTTTAGTGGAAAGTCTTTAACGATAGTTTTTCCAATATTTGAAGTCTTAGTTATTTTAATTTTCCCGTATTTACAAACTGATTCTCTCGAAAGTAAATCGTAAAATTTGTCAAAATTTTTCTTGATATCTTCGATGCTTTTAAAAATTAAGCATTTTTGGTCTTTCCAATCCTTACCTTGAGTGTTTGCAAATTGACCAATGATAAATTGAGTTCCATTAGTGATAACACTAAAACCTAATCCTCTTTCAAATAGGTACATTCTAACTTGATCGATTACATCTTTATTTCCTGTATAAATAGTTTTGATATTTACCTCATTGCCTTTTGAAGGAAGTTTAAAATCTACGAAACTTTTTTTTGCTTCAATTACAAATTGAAAAGATGCTGTTTTCATTTCATAATCAAAAAAACCAGATCTAACCCAACCCTCTCTTTCAATATCAAATTCTGTCCAACCAAGAACATCAATTAGAATTTTATCTAAAATTTTGCTTCTTGTATCTGATTCAGACAAATCCTGTTGCCTAAATTCAGTATATATTTTTTCGAATTCTAATAAATTTTGAAATGATTTGTCGTATTCTGTCATTTGATATTAATTTCGATATTGTTTTTATTTCAAATTTTGTCTTTAACTACTAATGTTGTGTTATAATCTCGCATAACTTGTATATAACATAAAGTTTATACCTCTTTTAATTAAATTCTCTCTCTTTACTCGAAACAAAAATCCACAACAAAAGGAAAGTATACTTTCATCTTATTGTGGATTAATTTTGTTTTTACGTGGTTTTCAAATGTATGATTTTTTTTATTAAAATACCAATATTCCAAATGTAAGTTGTAGAAAATCAATCTTTTTACGGTTTTCCTCATTTTGCCCGTAATTATGAAAAAAATGTTCCTAACTACCATAATCTCGCGTGAGGGACGGAAACGGAAAGCCCACAGTCCCGCTTTTTTGGCGGGGCGAGGACTTGCAGTGGACTGCCCGACCGGAGCTTTGGCGGAGGGCACGCCCAGAAAAAAGTACTAATCCGCACCCAATAGCGTTTTAACAGTAAATTTTATAATAATATTAATATCTAGACCTTTTAAAAAAATGTAATTTGGCATCTTGCTAGCGCATTTAATTCTTGATAAATTACGATATGGATAAGATAAAAATACTTTGGGTGGATGATGAGATTGATTACTTGAAACCACACATCCTTTTCTTGGAACAAAAAAATTATAGTGTGACGACTTGTAATAACGGTCGGGATGCGATTGATATTTTTGAAAATGAGAATTTTGATATCGTTTTTCTGGATGAGAATATGCCGGGTATGAGCGGGCTGGAAACGCTGTCGGAAATGAAGGAGAAAAAGAATACGGTTCCCATGATTATGATTACCAAAAGTGAGGAAGAGTATATTATGGAGGAAGCCATAGGGTCTAAAATTGCCGATTACCTAATAAAACCAGTGAACCCCAACCAGATTTTGCTGAGTTTGAAAAAGAACTTGGATCACTCGCGCTTGATTTCGCAAAAAACAACGCTGGATTATCAGAAAGAGTTTAGAAAAATTACGATGGAAATGGCGATGGTGAACTCCTATGAAGACTGGATTGAGTTGTACAAAAAATTGATATTTTGGGAACTGCAGTTGGAAACCATCAACGACCAAAGCATGGTGGAAATACTGGAATCTCAAAAAGCGGAAGCCAACTCGCAGTTTGGGAAATTTATAGAACGTAATTATGAAGATTGGTTTTTACCAAAAGCCGATAAACCGGTGCAATCACATACCTTATTTAGAGAATTAGTGGTTCCGGAGTTGGTTAAAAAAGACAAACCGGTGCTGTTTGTCGTAATTGATAATTTGCGTTACGACCAATGGAAAACATTCGAAAGTGTTGTCGCTGAACATTATAAACTAGAAAAAGAGGTACCCTACTACTCTATTTTACCTACGGCGACGCAGTATGCTCGTAATGCAATTTTCTCTGGTTTATTGCCACTAGAAATGGAAAAACAGTTTCCGCAATACTGGAAAAATGATCCTGAGGAAGGCGGAAAAAACTTGTATGAGGCTGAATTCTTGTCGGCGCAATTGAAGCGTTTGGGCTTGAAAATCAAAGAGGATTATTTTAAAATTACGAATTTGGCTTCGGGTAAAAAACTGGTAGAGAATTTCAAAGGATTAAAAGACAACGACCTAGTTACGGTAGTGTACAACTTTGTAGATATGCTTTCTCACGCGAAAACCGAAATGGATGTGGTAAAAGAATTAGCCTCCGATGATAAGGCGTATCGCTCCTTGACGTTGAGTTGGTTTAAGAATTCTCCTTTGTTAGAAATTATTCAGCAAGCACAAAAACTAGGTTTTAAACTGATTCTAACTACGGATCACGGAACAATCAATGTGAAAAATCCATCGAAAGTGGTGGGGGATAAAAACACGAGTTTGAACCTGCGTTATAAAACCGGTCGCAGCTTAACCTACGAGTACAAAGATGTATATGCAGTAAAAGAACCAAAAAAAATAGGTTTACCTGCCATAAATATGAGTAGTTCTTATATTTTTGCAAAAAATGATTTGTTCTTGGCGTATGTCAACAATTACAATCATTATGTGAGTTACTATAAGAATACGTACCAACATGGGGGAATTTCGCTAGAAGAAATGATTATACCTTGTTTGGTGTTTAATCCGAAGTAGAAAAAACTTTGTTTAAAGTTTTTTTGTGTAAGGTTTAAAGTTTGACGTAGTTTGAAAATATAGTTTAAGGTTTCTTTTGTTTCAAGTTTATGGTTGCCTTGATTGTGGATATAAAAAAGGTTTCAGGTTTGACGTAGTTTGAAAATATAGTTTAAGGTTTCTTTTGTTTCAAGTTTAAGGTTGCCTTGATTGTTAATATAAAAAAGGTTTCAGGTTTATACTATTGTAATAGAAGAGAGAATTGAATTCAAAATTTATAATTCAGAATTTAAAATAATAATAAAAAATGGAATTTATTTTTTCATTAGAAGACATCGCCTCCGTAGCGGAAATAGTAGTGGCCGAAAAACCCAAAAAAATAATTCTTTTTCATGGGGAAATGGGAGCTGGAAAAACGACTTTTATCAAACAACTGTGCAAAACACTGGGTGTTACAGAAGCGACAAGCAGTCCAACCTTTTCTTTAGTTAACGAATACCATACTATTGATAATCAAATTGTTTACCATTTTGATTTTTATAGATTGAAGAACGAAAATGAAGCGCTAGACATGGGAGCCGATGATTATTTTTATTCAGGGAATTGGTGTTTTATCGAATGGGCCGAACAGATTCCGAATTTGATTCCGGAGGAACATTCTGTTATTAAAATTGAAGTCCTTCCTGACGGCAAACGTCTATTGCATTTAAGTTAATACCACTACAATGAGTTCAGAAAATACTGTTGTTATTATTCCTTTTTCGGATGAATTAAAGGAAGCCATAAAAACCTTGAATGAGGAATGGCTGAAGCGTTATTTTAAAATAGAGCCCAAAGACGAGCAAGTACTCTCCAATCCACAAAAATACATCATCGAACCAGGTGGAATGATTTTTTATGCGCAGTACAACAATAAAATTGTGGGTACAGTCTCGCTTATAAAAATCAATGAAACCGACTTTGAATTAAGCAAAATGGCAGTTACGGATGGTGTTCAAGGTTTAGGAATAGGAAAAAAGCTATTAGATCACTGCATTCAAGTAGCCAACAATCAACAAATGAAAAAGCTAATTTTATATTCTAACAGAAAACTGACTCCAGCAATCCACTTATATGAAAAGTATGGATTTGTTGAAGTCGCCCTAGAAGATGGCGTGTACGAAAGAGCTGATATAAAAATGGAACGAATTATTAATTAATTACTACTAACCTTTTTTATTGATTGCTAATTGATAAAAATCAGTTTTTTTTTAAACTTTTTTATGTAATTTTACTCTTTAATCATCACAACAACAATGTCAATATCTTTTTATCCATTCACGAAAGCAGAACTTTTACCACAGGAAGAAAAACTGGAGGTAGCAAGACGCAAGAGCGATCTTTTTATTGGTATTCCTAACGAAACCAGTTACCAAGAGCGTCGCATTTGCCTTACTCCTGATGCGGTAAACTCTTTGACTTTTCAGGGACATCGTGTAATGATTGAAGCAGGAGCTGGAGAAAATTCCAGTTACTCGGATAAAGAATACAGTGACGCTGGAGCAGAAATAACCAATGATACCCGAAAAGTATTTGGTTGCCCTATGATTCTAAAAGTAGGAACGCCTACACTAGCAGAAATTGAAATGATGAATCCACAAACCATCTTGATTTCGTCTATCCAATTAAAAACAAAAAGCAAGGCCTATTTTGAAGCGTTAACCAAGAAAAAAATTACAGCTTTAGCCTTTGAATACATAAAAGACCAAGACGGTTCTTACCCTGCAGTACGTTCCTCGAGTGAAATTGCAGGTACTGCTTCCATATTAATCGCTGCCGAATTGATGATTACTAATGAATTTGGAAAAGGGCTATTATTTGGAAATATTACCGGAGTTCCACCCACTGAAGTAGTGATTATAGGTGCGGGAACAGTAGGTGAATTTGCTGCAAAAACAGCTATTGGTCTTGGGGCAACGGTAAAAGTATTTGATAATTCAATTACAAAATTGCGTCGTTTGCAAAACAGTTTAAACCAACGAATATTTACTTCCACCATACAATCCAAAGGGTTGTTAAAAGCCCTTAGACGTTGTGATGTCGCTATTGGCGCCATGCGCGGTATCGATCGCTGTCCCGTTATTGTTACTGAAACCATGGTCGAGCACATGAAAAAAGGAGCTGTTATTGTGGATGTGAGCATTGATACAGGCGGTTGTTTTGAAACATCAGAAGTAACTTCGCATGAAAGGCCTACCTTTATAAAAAGCAACGTATTACACTATTGTGTTCCCAATATTCCTTCGCGCTATTCTAAAACCGCTTCCCTAGCCATCAGTAATATTATCACTCCTTTTTTAATGAAAATCGCCGAAGATGGCGGAATTGAAAGCGCCATTCGTTGTGATATGGGCTTGAAACATGGCGTTTATTTGTACCATGGAATTCTGACCAATAAAGCCATTGGCGACTGGTTCGATTTACCCAATAACGATATTAATTTAATTGTGTTTTAAGAAATCTTTCCTTTACCTTTGCCAAAAAAATAATTCATGAAGTTTGCACAACGTTTTGCCTACTATTTAGTGGGATTAGTTATGGGTCTGTTTTTCGTAGCCTTAGTTTTTAGCGGTAAAGACACCCGTTGTAATTATTTTCCAAATTCTAGAGTTTTAAACGACTTAAGAAACAAACCTTTCGATTATTCCGAAAAAGCGTCCAAAGTTTTAGCCGAAGGCTGGATTGACACCATTGATATCAAAAACACTTTGCAATATGGAGATGTTGACTTTGATAAAAGCAACACCGAATTTCATAAAGCCAAACTATACGTTATTGAAGGAAAGACAATGAAAAATATTCCTATAACACTTAAAATCAGCAACCGCGAGGACAAAGCTACCTTAGAGGAAATTATAAAAAACTAGTACGTCCCTTATTTGGGCGTGCCACCACTAAAAAAAGAGGCTCATTATCAGTACGGTAATGAGCCTCTTTTTTTAGTGCTGTCGGGCTATCCGCGCTACTTGGTAGCTAGCTATTATCCCTCACGCAAACTGCAATCGACTAGCATCTATTCTAAAACCAAGAAATTACAGTCTTTCCCGCTTTTTCTAAATACGCATTTACTTGGCTAAAATGTTTGTTCCCAAACCACTTCCCCTGATTGGCACTCATAGGTGATGGATGCCCCGATTCTAAAACCAAATGTTTTGTACGATCGATTTTCAATCCTTTTTTATGGGCAAATGCACCCCAAAGTAAAAACACAACACCTTCTTTCTCCTCTGAAATCTTTTGGATTACTGCATCCGTAAAAAGATTCCATTTTAAATGTTTGTGACTATTGGGCGTATCTTTTCTCACGGTTAGCGAAGCATTTAAAAGCAATACTCCTTGCCTAGCCCAGGACTCTAAATTCCCTGAATTAGGCATGAAAATCGTATCCAAATCATCATTAATTTCACGGTAGATATTGCGTAAAGAAGGCGGAATACGCACACCATCATTAACCGAAAAACACAACCCATTCGCTTCCCCTTCTCCATGATAGGGATCTTGACCAATGATAACCACTTTTAAATCAGCAAAACTACAATAGTCAAAAGCGGCAAAAATCAACTCTTGTGGTGGATAACAAACGCTATTTTGATATTCTTGCTCCACATTCAAAAGTAATTCTTTAAAATACGGTTGCTGCGTTTCTTCCGATACAATGCTCTCCCACTCCGGATTAAGATTAATTTGCATATTATTTGAATTTCCCTAATTCGGTTTTAATTGCTACTTCTAATTGTGGTAAATAATTTTCACCTATTTCATAAATCACCTCAAAATCCAGCATTTCATAATGATGGGAGATAAAATCACGAAATCGAATAATTTTATTCCATTCTATTTCTGGATAATTATCCTGTAATAAATTATGTTTTCTCGAACTGTTTTTAACGTTCTCTCCTATTGCTTGAAGTCGGGTTACAATTGCGTCTAATAAAATTTTACCGTATTCAGTAGCTACAAAATCGGATGCCACATTGATTTCAGTAAATCTTTTATTACAAATAGTGATGTGTTCTAAAATAGTTTCTAACGAATATTTATAAACGTCATCATACATAAATTAAATCTTTTTCAATACTATTAAAAAAACGGTCCGAAATATGTGGCCCCTTTCTAACAATTTCAATTTTAGAATTTAATTTATCCTCTAAGTAAGAATACAACCCCATTAAAATACTGTAAGAGGGTTTATTAAATTCAACAAAAAAATCAACGTCACTCTCCGGATTTTCTAATCCTTTAGCATAAGAACCAAACAAAGCAATCGTCACAACACCATAATTTTCTTTTAGGTACTGCTTGTCTTTTTGAAGGACGTTAATAATTTCATCTTTTTTCATTAAACAAAGATAAAAAATAATACATTCAAATTACTTTGTAACTTTGTGACTTTGCAACTTATCTCAAAAAATGATATCCATTACCGAAAAAACATTACAAGATTTACAATTTCCAACTGTTCTAGAAACGATTTCAACGATCTGCAATACTGACATTGGAAAACAAAAAGCTTTAGAAATAACTCCCTTTAAAGATAAAGAAACTTTGATGCAGGCTTTAATGCAAACTTCAGAGTATGTTTCGTCTTTTCAAAATAATAATGCAATTCCCAATCATGGTTTTGATGCCATCACACACGAAATTAAATTTCTAGCCATTGAGGATAGTTTTCTAGAAGTAGGAAGTTTTAGAAAGATAGCAACGCTTTCTTCTACAGTGAATTTTTTATTGAATTTTTTTAAAAAGTTTGATGATTATTACCCGCATTTAAACACCAGAGCCAATCAAGTAGAATTGACTAAAGATATTATCACTCAAATTGATCAAATCGTTGATAAATATGGAGAGATAAAAGACAATGCTTCCCCCGTATTACTAGATGTTCGTAGAAGTATGAATTCCGTACGCGGAAAAGTAAATCAAAGTTTTGGATCAGCATTAACGCAATACAATAGTTTAGGCTACCTAGACGACATCAAAGAGAGTTTTGTACAAAACCGCCGCGTTTTGGCTGTTTTAGCCATGTACCGCCGTAAAGTAAAAGGATCAATACTTGGAAGTTCTAAAACAGGAAGCATTGCTTATATTGAGCCCGAGGCTACCTTACAATATTCACGGGAACTAAGTAATCTGGAATATGAAGAAAAGGAAGAAATCACTCGGATTCTAAAACAATTATCAAATGATATTCGTCCGTATTTGCCCTTATTGAAACAATACCAAGATTTCCTTAGTGATATCGATGTGATTGCTGCCAAAGCAAAATACGCCGATAGAATCAACGGAATCATGCCTCAAATCACGGACAATCGCCGACTCTTTTTTAGAGATGCGTATCATCCTATTTTGTATTTGAATAACAAACAGAAAAGGGAAATAACGCATCCGCAAACTATCGAGCTGCAACAGGAAAATAGAATTATTGTCATTTCTGGACCTAATGCAGGTGGGAAAACCATCTCTTTAAAAACGGTTGGTTTATTACAATTAATGCTACAATCAGGGATGTTGATTCCGGTTCACGAGCGTTCAGAAACCTTTTTATTCGATAGAATACTTACAGATATTGGTGACAATCAATCTATTGAAAATCATCTTAGTACCTACAGTTACCGACTAAAGAACATGAACTACTTTCTCAAGAAGTGCAATCGCAAAACGATGTTCTTGATTGACGAATTTGGTACCGGTTCTGATCCTGAATTAGGAGGTGCATTGGCTGAAATTTTCTTGGAAGAGTTTTACCATAGAGAAGCCTTTGGAATTATTACAACGCATTATTCCAACTTGAAAATCCTTGCCAACGAGTTGCCTTATGCTACTAATGCCAACATGATGTTTGACGAAAAGTCATTGGAACCCATGTATAAATTGGCTTTAGGTCAAGCAGGAAGTTCGTTCACTTTTGAAGTCGCTTTGAAAAACGGAATTCCGTTTAGTTTAATCAATAGAGCCAAAAAGAAAATTGAAGTGGGCAAAGTACGTTTTGACAAAACGATTGCTACTCTTCAAAAAGAACGTTCTAAGATGGAAAAAACGTCTCAAACGCTAAAGGAAGAAGAGACTAAAGCGCGTGAAGAAGGCAAGAAAATGGAGACGATCAATGTCAAAATAAAACAAAAATTAGAGAGCTATCAAGAATTGTATGATAGCAATCAAAAGACCATTTACATTGGCCAGAAAATAGAAGATATTGCCGAGAAGTATTTCAATAACAAAAACAAAAAAGACCTGATAGGGGAATTTTTGAAAATTATAGAAATAGAAAATTCGAAGCGCAAGAAAGCAACGCCAAAAGAAGCCAAAGCTATTGTAGCCAAGAAAAAAGAAGTCATTGAGGAGGTTACAGTTCATGTAGAGGAAATTCGCAAAGAAAAAAAGGAAAAGAAACTAAAACCCATAATAGAAAAACCCAAAGCTATTATACGCTTAGGCGACCGAGTGCGCATGCTCGACGGTAAAGCAGTTGGAACAATTGACAGTATTGAGAAAAATAAAGCAACGGTGAATTACGGTATGTTTACTTCCAAAGTAAGTATGGACGAACTAGAACTAGTTGAAGCAATGAAGAAGAAGTAATCGATAAATAGGGTCATTGCGAGGAACGAAGCAATCACACTAAAATACGTCGACAAACAGAAAATACAAACAGAGTCTTTGTGAGGAACGAAGCAATCACACTAAAATACGTCGACGTACAAATTAAAACTTATTGGAACGGAAATACTTGATGAGATTGCTTCGTTCCTCGCAATGACTCAAGTAATCGAGTCCCATTAAGATAAAAACTATAAATAAAATTACTCAACAAGACAAATTGTAAAAATAGCTTATGATTGAACTCCCACAAAATAGAAAAATTATCATCTTTGATGGGGCATGCAATCTGTGTAATACAGCGGTGCAGTTTATTATAAGGCATGACAAAAAAGACCGTTTCCGTTTTGTGGCTTTGCAATCGGAAATTGGACAAGAAATTATGAAACATATTGGTGTTGACATCCAAAAAACAGATAGTATTGTTCTTTACGAACCTGGAATCGCCTATTACATCAAAGGGGAAGCGGCTTTAGAAATAGCAAAACACCTAAGTGGTGGAATGGCAATACTATCCATTTTTAAGGCTCTTCCTACTTCTCTAACGAACAATATATACGATTACATTGCTAAAAATAGATACCAATGGTTTGGCAAAAAAGACAGCTGCATGATCCCTACCCCCGAATTGAAATCAAAATTTTTATAACTATTGTTGGTTTATGACTTTTATCATATTAAATTAAAGTCTCAATTTCTATTTTTGATTTAAAATAAAGAAACATGAAAAATATAGCACTTATTACTTGGGATAGTGGTTCCATTATTATCGTTTTTGTCTTTGGGTTTGTTTGCATTGCTTTGGTGGCCACAGTACTTTTACTAATGAAAAACGATAAGAAAAAGAAATAAAAAAAGGATATCTAAATTTAGATATCCTTTTTAATATAGATTATTAGACTAATTATCCTCTAATTAATTTTCTGTATTTCAAACGTTTTGGAGTTAAATCACCACCTAAACGTTTTTTCTTGTTCTCTTCGTATTCAGAGAAACCACCTTCAAAATAATACACATCAGAATCTCCTTCAAAAGCTAGAATGTGCGTACAAATTCTATCTAAGAACCACCTGTCGTGAGAAATTACTACTGCACAACCTGCAAAACTATCCAATCCTTCCTCTAACGCACGTAGTGTATTAATGTCCAAATCATTAGTAGGCTCATCCAATAACAATACATTTCCTTCTTCTTTCAAAGTCATAGCAAGGTGCAAACGGTTACGTTCACCTCCCGAAAGTGTAGACACTTTTTTGTTTTGATCGCTTCCACCAAAATTGAAACGGCTTAAATAAGCACGTGAATTCACTTGGCGTCCACCCATCATAATTAATTCTTGCCCATCGCAGAAGTTTTCCCAAATTGATTTATTAGGATCAATATTAGAGTGTGCCTGATCGACATATGCAATCTTAACTGTGTCTCCAATAGCAAACTCTCCAGCATCTGGTTTCTCCTCACCCATTATCATTCTGAAAATAGTAGATTTACCAGCACCATTGGGCCCGATGATTCCAACAATTCCTGCTTGCGGCAAAGTAAAATTCAAATTATCATACAATAATTTATCTCCATATGCCTTAGCAACACCTTTGGCTTCAATTACATTGGTACCTAAGCGGGGACCATTCGGGATATAGATTTCCAACTTTTCATCTAATGCTTTTTGGTCTTCGTTCAATAACTTATCGTAGTTCTGTAAACGTGCTTTTTGTTTTGTTTGACGTCCTTTAGCTCCTTGACGAACCCAGTCCAACTCACGTTCTAAGTTTTTTCTACGCTTAGAAGCTACTTTTTCTTCTAATGCCATTCGGCTTGACTTTTGGTCTAACCAAGAAGAATAATTCCCTTTCCATGGAATACCTTCACCTCTATCCAACTCAAGAATCCAACCTGCAACATTATCTAAGAAGTATCTATCGTGCGTTACAGCGATTACTGTTCCTGCATATTGTGCTAAATGTTGTTCTAACCAAAGGACACTTTCGGCATCCAAGTGATTCGTAGGCTCATCTAAAAGCAATACATCAGGTTGTTGTAATAACAAACGACATAAAGCGACACGACGACGCTCTCCACCGGAAAGATTTTTGATTGGAGTATCACCATCTGGAGTACGCAAAGCATCCATGGCAATCTCTAATTTAGTATCAATTTCCCAAGCACCCAATGCGTCAATTTTATCTTGAAGCGCTGCTTGACGATCCATCAATTTGTCCATCTTGTCTGCATCTTCATAATTTTCAGGAAGACCAAATAAGTCGTTGATTTTATTGTATTCTTCAAGCACTTGCATCGTTTCAGCAACCCCTTCACGAACAATTTCGATTACGGTTTTACTGTCGTCCAAAATAGGCTCTTGTTCTAAATAACCTACTGTATATCCTGGAGCAAAAACTACATCTCCTTGGTAGTTTTTATCTACTCCTGCAATAATTTTCAACAAAGAAGATTTTCCTGATCCGTTAAGACCTAAAATACCAATTTTGGCACCGTAGAAAAAACTTAAATAGATATTTTTAAGAACGGGTTTATCTGCTCCTGTATAAGTTTTACTCAATTTTGACATTGAGAAAATTACTTTTTTATCGTCTGACATAAATTATTATTTAATTGTTTTTAAAGTTATAATACAATTGGAATAGTCTTTTAAAGACTATTCAATCACTATTACAACACACAAAATTAGTAAAATTTTAAAGTGCAAAGGTATTATATTTTTGTTAACTAAATCCCTTTAAACTAGAATGAATAACTGCATCATTAAAATATTAATTACTCGAAAATTAATATGCATTATACATTCTTACTTGTAATTTCAATATTTGAAATTACAAACTCACATCCTACATCCGTATTATTTTTAACATCGATAGTTACATTATTTCTATCCACTAGTTTTTTTACTAAATTTAAACCAATACCTGTGCTGCTTTCTCCATTAAAGCTATCTCCTAATGTTTGAAACATTTCGAAGATTTTAGTGTGATACTTTTCATCTATTCCTGGACCATTGTCTTTAATTGAAAAAGTAGCATTTTCTTGATCAAAATAAATTTTAATTAGCGTCAGTTCCTTATCGTTATATTTAATAGCATTCGATAATATATTAGATACAATTTGATGAAAAGCCAAAGGTTGAAATAGAATAGTGTGATTCAAATTTACTTTTTCTATTTGAACATTTGCGGGTGGATTTATCAATTTTAAAACTTGATCAAGAGCAAACGCAATATTTACTTCCTCTTTTCCCTCGTTATTTTGAACATTTTTACTGTAATACAATAGATCTTCAATTAGTTTAGACATACTCTTTGAAGAAGTTTTTACCATGTCAAACAAATCGGCTACATCCCCATGAAGGTCAAGAATATGATCCTCTTCAATTAAATTTATTAACGTTTGTATGTTTCCTAATGGGGTTTTTAAATCATGCGCAATGATATGAGCAAACTGTTCTAATTCCTCGTTTTTTTGTGCTAAAGTTCCATTTAATTTTTTCAATTCTTGATCGTAATCCCAAATTTTCAAAAAAGATTCGACTTTTTTTCGAGTAATTTCTGTATTTAAAGGTTTTGATAAAAAATCGATTGCACCCAAGTCATAGGCTTTAGACAAATATTTTTGTTCATTGCTAATTGCAGTGACAAAAATAGTAGGAATAAAGGTTGTATCGGGGTGGCTCTTTATTATTTCTACAAACTCATACCCATCCATATCAGGCATTTGAACATCTACTAGAATTAATGAAACTTTTTTCTTAAGTAAAACTTGCAAGGCTTCATTTCCAGATAAACAGCATATAATTTCTCTATCCGGAAGGTCAAGAATACTACTTAATGCCATCAAATTTTCTGGTTTGTCATCAATTAATAAAAGAGTATGTTTTTTATTTGGCATAGCTATTCATTTTTTTAATAATAGTGTTAAGTGTGCACACTGTATGATTTTTATATATTTCAATTGCCGCTCGGGGCATGGATTCAAATTCGGCTTCATTACAATCTTGAACAATTGTCTCTCCCCTATTCTCTGCAATTATTTTCAATCCCTTTGCTCCATCTTGATTTGCTCCTGATAAAAGTATTCCACAACAATTTTCTTTTAAAACACAAGAAAAAGACTCAAAACTGACATCTATTGATGGCCTGCTATAATTAATTTCTTCTGAAGCATCCAATGAGAAACTTAAGTTTTCATTTAATAACAAATGATAATCGGATGGTGCCGTATAAATATATCCAGCTTTTATAAATTCTTTATCCTCTCCCTCTTTTACTATATAATGTGATTCTAATTGTAAGTAATCTTCTAAAATAGTTTTTGTGTTTTTCAGTCTATGTAAAATAATGACGATAGGTATATTCATCTCCTTATCCAATCCTTTTAGAATGGATAATATAAGATTAAAAGAACCTGCTGATCCCCCAATAATTATCGTTTTCATATCATTTTATTTTTTGATAAATTTTTTCCTTGCCATCAATAATTCTAAATTTATCTTGAATCGTGCTGAATCGTAGTGTTTCTTTATTTCCAAGTGCCAAAAACCCATGAACAGGTAAACTATCATAAAACAGTTTTAAAACTTTATTTTGTAATTCGTCATTGAAATAAATTAAAACATTACGGCATAAAATAAGCTGACATTCTTTGAAAACACCATCGGTCACTAAATTGTGTCGAGAAAACAAAATGTCTTTTTTTAGTTCGGTATTTATTATCGATTTCTGTCCATCAGAAACAAAATATTGATTCAAAGATTCTTTACCTCCACATGAAAAATAATTCTTTGAGTATTCTTTGAAATCCTTATTAGAATAAATTCCTTTTTTTGATTTGTCTAAAGCATTTGTACTGATATCAGTGGCGTATAATCTTGATTTACACAGTAAATTCATTTCTTTCAACAGAATAGCCAAAGAGTACGTTTCTTCACCAAAAGAACAACCTGCACTCCATATATTGATTTTAGGGTAACTCTCTAAATAAGGAAACACATTATTTATTAAGGATTTGAAAAAGTCTGGATCTCTAAAAAACTCACTTACATTCACAACAATTTCATTTATGAAAGTATTAAAATTTTCAGGATTGTTCACTAATTCATTCTTTAAATGAACGATTGTAACCAAGCCAGATAGTTCCATAAATCGATTGATACGTCTCAAAAGGGAAGCTCTAGAATACCCTTCAAAGTCGTAACCATATTGTTTTTTTATTAAAAAAACTATTTCATCTATGTCGCTAAATTCTATCATTTATTTATATACCCATATACTAATTAAAGAAATAAGCTGTTGTATATCAATTGGTTTCGATTGATAATCAGATGCTCCTGCATTTAATATCTCTTCACGATCTCCTTTCATTGCCTTTGCTGTTAGTGCAATAATAGGAAGGTTTTTCCATTTAGGATTTTCTCGTATTTTTTTAGTTGCTTCAAAACCATCCATCTCAGGCATCATAATATCCATTAGGACAATATCTATAGTTGCGTTGTTCTTTAAAACCTCAAGCGCTTCAATACCATTAAAAGCAGTTAAAATAGAAGCTCCCTTAGTAGTTAATGCACTCGAAAGGGCATAAATATTTCGAATATCATCATCAACAATCAAAATTGTTTTATCCTTAAGCACTTCACCTCCTAATAAATTTTGGACTGTTTTATTTACCTTTTTATTAGAAGTCTCCACAGTATCAAGAAATAACAGTAATTCATCTTTTAATCTCTCTGTAACATTGCTGGTTTTTATTACGACTCCATCTGCGCTATTTTGCAGTTCTAATTGCTCTTCATCTGTTAAAGATTGTCCTGTATTTACGATTATATTAATCTGATCATTTTTAGATATTTTTCTAAGCGCAGCTATATTTGCTATGTTCTTAGAATCAGGCAAACCGATATCCATAATCGCACAATCAATATCATCATTCATTAAGATATGCTCCGCTTCTTTAAAAGTATGTGCCTGAACACAAATTACGTTTCTGTCGCAATTATGAATTAATTCTTTAATGGAATAATTAAGGCTCACGTCATCTTCTAAAATCAATACTTTTTTAAATACTTTATTTATTTGAATATCGATTGACTCAAAAGCACTTTTTAATTTATCCGTAGTTATAGGTTTAATTAAGAAATCAAAAGCTCCCATTTCTTTGGCTAATTTCTCTCTATTCATTCCGGACATCACATGAACAGGAATGTGTTGTAATTCTTTATCTTCTTTTAGCCATTTTAAAACAGTCCAGCCATCAATTCCAGGTAATTTCATATCTAGAATAATCGCTTTGGGCTTGTATTTTTTGGCATATTGATAACCTGTTTCTCCTTGATAGGCAACAATTGCTTTAAAACCATTGTCATGAGCTACTTGTAACAATACATCCGCAAATGAAGCGTCGTCCTCAATAATCAATATAGTCTTGTCATCTACCGAAACAAAATTTCGATCATCATTAAGATTTTCTGATAAATCTAAAACTGCTTCCAAAGGTCGAGAAGTTTCTACTCTTTTCGATTCTGTTTTAGGATCAGTAATAGGTACTGGTTCTATACGTTCCACTTTATTATCTTGAAAAGTAACTGGAATATGAACACTAAAAACACTTCCGTTGTTTAGCTCACTTTCAAATGCTACTTCCCCTCCTAGTAATAATGCTAATTCTTTAGATATAAACAATCCTAAACCTGTACCACCATATTTTCTACTAGTAGAACTATCCGCTTGTTGAAATGTTTGAAATAATTTCTTTTTGTTTTCTTCTGAAATTCCAATTCCATTATCTTCAATATAGATTGACAAAATTTCATCTTGTTTCAATTTAGCCAATATTTCAGAAGTAAAATCAGTCTTATTTGAACCTGATGAAAAGCGCAAAGAAACGGTCCCGCTGTCAGGTGTAAACTTTAATGCATTGGACAAAAAGTTTTTAAGAATTTGTTCTAGCTTTCCAATATCTGTATGCAATTTTCTGGGGCAATCTTCAGTAATGGTTGTTATAAATTCTATTTTTTTCTTTTCCATTTGAGCTCTAAACAAGCCATCCATATCCGAATAAACTCGTTCAACGATAGAGTCCTCAGAATAAATCTCGACTTTACCAGCTTCAATTTTAGAAATATCTAAAATATCAGTGATCAGGTTCAATAAATCTTTACCTGAAGAGTTGATTACTGAAAGGTTATCAATTTGTGGATCTGTTAAATTGCCTAAATTATTTTCTTTTAAAAGATCCGAAAGTATTAAAATACTATTCAAAGGAGTTCGTAATTCATGCGACATATTAGCCAAAAACTCCGACTTGTATTTACTTGCCTGTTCAATTTCATCCGCTTTAATACTTAATTCTTCTTGAGCAATAACCAATTCTTCATTTTTAATTAGAACTTCATGGTTTTTATTTTCAAGTTCACGCCCTTTCTCTTCAAGATACGCATTCGTTTGTTCTAATTCAGAAGCTTGATTTCTAAGTTCTTCCTCAGATTGCTGTAACAACATAGACTGTTTGTTCAACTCCTCATTACTTTGTCGAAGTTCTTCTTCTTGAACTTGTAAAATATTATTTTTAAGTTTAATTTCATTAACAGAAACTTTCAATTCTTCGTTACGAATATAAACTTCAATGGCACTTCCCATAGATTCTGAAACAGTGTTCAGAAAAGTTTCATGATCTTCACTAAAATTTGTAAGAGATCCTATTTCTATTACTCCAATCACTTCGTTTCTATAAGAAATAGGTGTGATTAAAACATTAAAAAATGGCGATTCCCCTAAAGAAGAGGCCAAATAAGAATAATTATTAGGCAAGTTATTCAAGCATCTCTGTTTGTTTATTTGAGCCACTTCGCCAACTAAACCTTCTCCAAACATAATAATTTCAGGAGTATTCTTGTTGTCTGCATATCCTCCTATTTTATTCAATTGTTTGTTATCCTCAGCTGAATTAATAATATAAAAATTAGCTTGACATCCTTTGGTCTGTTCCACAAGTGTAAGGCAAATATTCCTTCCAAACTCATTTAAATCTTTTGAATCTAAAATAGAATAATTTATTGCACTAATCCTTTCTTTCATTTTATTAATCTCCGATGTTTCATCCTCCATCCGCTTCAATTCAAGAGACATTGCATTCATTGACTTATTAAGAGTGTCATTTGGGCTTCTTAAGTTAATTTTTGTCCCATATTCTCCAGAACTTATTTTAGAGGCCAAATGAAACTGTTCTTTCATCCCTTCCAATAACTGATTGAAAGAATTACTAATATCTACAAATTCTGAATTTCCAAAAAAAGCAGGGTTACGTATAATTTTACCTTGCGATATTTTCTTAATCGTATTAGACATAACATTTAGAGAACCAGATAATTGATTAACTAATTTATATAATAAAATAAAAGTGATTGTCAAAAACAGTAAAAGAATTGAAACTAAAATTAGTACACTTTTTAATGCGTCCGCTTTTTCTTTACTAGCAAATTTTACAATATAATTTAAATTTTGTTTTTCTAATTTCGCTATGTTTTTTACTATTAAAGTAGAATTAATCCACCATTCCCTAGGTGAAAGTTTTAATTTATTATCTATTACATTTTGTGCATTACCACTGAAAGTAGTATAGGAATTGGATTTTTGAAATTTTAAAAGATCTTTATTAATTGAATCCAATCTATAGTTTGATAATTTAAACTCAACACTTCGTACATATACTTTTGATTGAAAGTACAAATCTAATAAGGTGTCATCATTTTTTTTATCAATTAAACTCTGTATAACGACCCCTCTTTTTAATAAAGCTGCCCTTTTTAATAGCACATAATTAGTATAATTATTGGCCAAAGTAGTAATCTTAGGATATTTACAATACACCACTTCTCTATCAATTAAATTTATTAGATTTTCATTGATAATAGTATATTTCACAAAGGATGTTATAGCAGTTTCCTTTTTGTTTTCAATACTCTCATGAAGATTTATTATTGTTGTATATAATTTTTTAAAATCATTTGATATTAAAGTGTCTTTAAAATTATTTTTAAAAAACCACTCATTTGTTTTTTGCTTACTTTCTAAATATTTTTTTTTAATAGATGCATCAAAAAGGGAATAATTATGCAACCCCCTTTCGGTACCAATCAGCTCAATTCCTTCCGAAAGTGTAGCGATGTTTTTGATGTTATCTAAACTTTCATCTATGTTTTTATAGTGTTCTAAAGAGAAGTTTATATTTGAAACAGTAGTATAAATTAACCCTGAAAAAGGAATTAATAGAATTAATATTAACTGAGATTTAATTGATAATTTATTCCACATAGCTACTTCTAATTTTATTTTATAAATATATTATTATAAATAAAAAAACACTATTTACATAGTGTTTTTTTTGTCTTTATATAGTATCCCTAATTACAACCTCCCTTTTAATGAACTAAAAACCCAAGCGTTTGCTAAAAACCCAACTCCAACAGCGGCAAAACCCCAGCCCGAAACATCGCGGTATCTAAAGGCGCCAAGACCTATTAAAAGTAATCCCATTACTATCATAATTAAAGTTGCCCATCCTAGGATGGTATTCTTATTCATTCCCATAATTGTGGTATATTTAAAAAACAAATATCGTGAATTTTAGCGGCTAATTAAATATATTATAAAGCATTTCTTTTAATAAATCAGAATTTGACATCGCATTTGCACCAACTCCTTTACTTTTTACGTCAATATCTCGCAACGAGGCTACTATTTGACTTACTTTTCGCATCGGATAGTTCTTTATGGCTAAATCATACTCTTTTAAGAAAAAGGGATTAACACCCAAAACTGTAGCGACATTTTTGGGATTTCGATCCTTTAAACCATGGTATTTTAATAATTGAATAAAAAAACCAAAAACTAAACTTGTAATTACAACCATTGGATTTTCCTTTGGGTTGTTTGCAAAATTTTCAGCAATTGTATACGCTTTTAATTGATTGCGTTCCCCTATTGCTTTTCGCAATTCAAAAACATTGAAATCTTTACTAAAACCAATGTTTTCCTCAATGTCTTTTGGCGTTATAGAACTGCCTTTTGGTAAAATAATCTGCAGCTTTTCAAGTTCGTTATTGATTTTACTTAAATCTGTTCCTAAAAACTCGACTAGCATAGCCGAAGCTTTAGGCTCAATATTATATTTTTTTCCTGCTAAAACGCGCTTAATCCAGTCACCAACTTGGTTCTCATATAATTTTTTACTCTCATAAACAATTCCTGCTTTCGCTAATAATTTGGTGGCTTTCTTTCGTTTATCCAGTGTTTTATATTTATAACAGATAACCAATACTGTGGAAGGCATGGGGTTTTCGGCATAACTTTCTAATTTATCAATAGTACGACTTAAATCTTGCGCTTCTTTGACAATTACAACTTGACGTTCGGCCATCATAGGATACCGTTTTGCAGTAGATATAATATCTTCTATAGAAACATCTCTACCATATAAAACCGTTTGATTAAATCCTTTTTCTTCTTCCGTGAGGATATTCTTTTCTATATAATCGGAGAGTTTGTCTATATAATACGGTTCTTCCCCCATCAAAAAATAAATTGGCTTGATGTTTCCTGCTTTTATATCATTTACAATTTTTACAACCTCGTCCATGCTTTTTTTGGGTTTAAAGTTTAAGGTTTAAAGTTTGTCGTATCGTGTACAACTTTAAACCTTAAACTTTAAACTAAATAACTATTTTTGCTTTATGCAAAAACTAAATTTTCAACTTTATAACTTTCGGTTCAAAAATAGCGAAAATAAAGTCTCCATTTTTGATGAAGTCAGGAAAAAATTTATCATTCTTACTCCAGAAGAATGGGTTCGACAACATGTGGTACAGTTTTTACTAGAAGAAAAAAAATACCCAAAATCATTAATAAACGTTGAAAAAGTATTAATGGTCAATGGCTTACGAAAAAGATACGATGTGGTTGTTTTTAATACTGATGGTTCTATTTTCATTTTAATTGAATGCAAAGCCCCTGAAATAAAAATAGCACAAGCTACTTTTGACCAAATAGCCCGATATAATATGACAATGAAAGCGGAATATTTGATGGTAACTAATGGATTGAATCATTACTTTTGTCAAATGGATTTTGAAAATGAAAAATATCAGTTTTTAGCTGAATTACCCATGTATAAAGTCCAATAATTAAATCATTTAGATGAAAATAGCTGTTGTCATACTCAATTGGAACGGAGTACAATTATTAGAACAATTTTTACCTTCTGTAGTGAAAAATTCACCCGAAGCAACCGTATACCTAGCAGATAATGCCTCAACGGATGATTCTATTTCATTTGTATTAGCCAATTTCCCTTCTGTAAAAATCATAAAAAATGATAGTAATTTGGGTTTTGCAGGCGGTTACAATGAAGCATTAAAGCATATTGATGCCGAAATTTATGCATTAGTAAACTCAGATATTGAAGTGACTGAAAATTGGTTACAACCCATCATAGAGACTTTCGAAAAAGAACTACAAACAGCCATAATTCAACCTAAAATTTTAGACTACAAGAATAAAGAGAATTTTGAATATGCAGGCGCTGCTGGCGGTTTTATTGATCAATATGGCTATCCTTATTGTCGGGGACGCATCTTTGAGACGATTGAAAAAGACTACGGTCAATACGATGACGAATGTGAAATATTCTGGGCTTCAGGTGCTTGTTTTTTTATTCGTAGTTCCGTTTACCATGAATTAAATGGATTTGACGCTGATTTTTTTGCACATCAAGAAGAAATTGACTTGTGTTGGCGTGCGTTTAATAAGGGATATAAAATGGTCTACAACTACAAATCGGTGGTTTATCACGTGGGAGGAGCTACCTTGCAACAAGGAAATCCGAGGAAAACTTTCTTGAATTTCAGAAATTCATTGTTAATGTTAACAAAAAATTTGCCCAAAGAAAAGTTATATTCTATACTCTTTTACCGTATGCTATTAGATGGATTAGCAGGGATACAATTTATTTTTAAAGGTCAGTTTTCACATTTTACCGCTATTTTAAAAGCTCATTTTTCCTTTTATCGTTTATTTTCAAATACTTACAAAAAAAGAAGCGATTTCCAGTTAAAAAAATACTATACAACACAAAGTATCGTTTACAACTATTATGTAAATGGTGGCAAGGTATTTGTAAGCTAATTTTAACACTATTTTATATATAATATCTAATCATTAAAAACTAACTTTGTAATTGAACCCTAATTAAAAATTTTATGAAAAAAATCGTAATTGCATTATCCGTTCTAGCTCTTTTAACATCTTGTGTGTCTAAGAAGAAATATGCCGATTTAGAAGCTCGTAACAAAGAGACTCAAGATCTATTAAATTCTTGTACCGTTAAATTAAACTCTTGCCTAGAAGAAAAAGCAGGTTTAACAGCTACGGTTGCTGGTTTAAAAGATCACAATCAAACTTTGATCAATACGTCTAAGGACATGACGATTTTGACTACTAAAGGAGCTGAAAATATTGAAAAAGCTTTAGAGTCAATTAAAGAAAAAGATTTAAAAATTAGTAGAATGCAAGATGCATTAACTAAAAAAGACAGTGTTACACTAGCTGTTGTTACTAGTTTAAAAAGTGCCGTTGGAATTTCTGATCCAGACATCGAAATAAATGTTGAAAAAGGGGTTGTATTCATTTCAATTGCTGATAAATTATTATTTAAATCAGGAAGCTACGAAGTTACTGATAAAGCAAAAGGAGTTTTAGCTAAAGTAGCTAAAGTAGTAAATGACAAACCAGATTTCGAATGTATGGTTGAAGGACATACTGATAGCGTTCCTTACATTGGAAACGGTATTTTACTTGACAACTGGGATTTAAGTGTGAAACGTTCTACTTCAATAATCCGTGTATTGACAAACCAATTGGGTGTTAAACCAGAACAATTAATTGCAGCAGGTAGAAGTTCTTACGTACCATTAGTTGCTAATGATACTGCAGAAAACAGAGCTCGTAACAGAAGAACTCGTATTGTAGTTTTACCTAAAATTGATCAGTTCTACGAAATGATTGAAAAAGAAATGAAAAAACAACAATAGTTTTATAAAAAATTCTTTTAAAACATAGACAAAGCGCCTTGAAATATCAAGGCGCTTTTTTATGGAATTTATTTTTGTATGTTTAAAATAGAAAAAGTATGAAAAATAGAAAAAGCAGGTCGTTAGACCTGCCTTAATGTATCCTTAACCTTTTTTAATAACCAATTAAATATAATTAAGAATAACATGCTTATACTTAGTAAATCTTCATCATTCTTATACAAATGTAAATATTAATTCAACACAATTCGTTTTTTTGCAGTTTTATTTAATTTTTTTATAAAATTTACAAACTCCCTTTTCCTTCTCTAATTATAACGGGCTCATCACCAGATAAATCAGATTTCTCCATTTAAACACAGTCAAAAATTTATTTTAAAATACCTGTATTGTATATTTCATTTTCGGGAACATAAACATAATTTAAAGGTAGCATATCTCCCACTTTTTCTTCTGAAAGTTTCCCCGAAAAAACAATGTTTTCTATTTTAGAATTATTACCATCTGGATAAACATAAAAAACATCCGTTTCAAAAATAATTCCTGAATGCTCATTTTTATTAAATATTAGATCATAAGATGCGACCTCATTTATGTTCTCCTTTTTATATTCCTTTGCCAGCACTTCTACTTTTACAAAATCTTTTTCCCTTTCAATTTTAAAGCAGTTCTTAGGGTCAAGAACATTCTTATTGTGAATAATTAAAAATTGCTCTTTATCCCAAATATTATTAGCCAAATTTAAAAAAAAATGAACTTGAGAACCTTCGTACGCTTTTTTTCGAAGTGCTAGAATTTCATTCGAATTATCAATTTCTTCAAACCGGCTTAATCCACTATAATAGCTTTCAACTAAATCCTCTTTGGTTACACTTAATTTACTAAAAGTGGCTTCAAAATTGGTTAATTCGTAATCTATTTTATATCCTAAGGAAGGGTTTGAAATTAGTAATGGCTTATCTGAGAATGCCTTTAAAACAAAATTTACTTTGTCATATCTGAAATAAATATCATCTTCATTTTGTATTTTTAATAGTTTACTATTATGTGTTTGCCCTAAAAAACAGTCTCTAAATATTTGTAATTTTTGCTTTCTAGTAAATTGATCTTTCCTTTTTACAACTACTCCTTTTAGAGAATTTAACGAAGGAGTCAAAGTAATAGTTAGCTCTTTTGTAACATCAAGTCCTTAAAGATATTCAGTTTGATACCCCATAAAGCTTATTACTAAAATACTATTTGTTTTAGGTTCATAATGCAAATCAAAATTTCCGTTCTCATCTGATATAGTAGCTATTGTAGTGCCATCGATATAAATATTCACACCCGACAATGGTACTTTTGCTTTATTGAGTACTTTTCCTCTAATACTATTTTGAGAAAAACAATTTAAAGCGACTGTCAAAAAAAACAAAACCATTACATTTTTCATAAATTGAATTGATTAAAAACTAATTATTACAATCTAATTTAGACCATTATTCTTAACAATTTCAATTATTTTGTACTATTTTTTTTATAAAATATCCAAACTCCCTTTTCCTTCTCTAATTATAACAGGCTCATCACCAGACAAGTCAATAATTGTTGACCCTACGTTATCTCCATAACCACCATCAATTACCATATCTACTAGGTTTTGCCATTTCTCAAAAATTAGCTCCGGGTCAGTAGTATATTCAATTACATCATCATCATCATGAATGGATGTAGAAACAATAGGATTTCCTAATTGACGAACAATCTCAAGTGCAATCGAATTATCAGGAACACGAATACCCACTGTTGTTTTCTTCTTGAATTCTTTAGGTAAGTTATTATTACCTGGTAAAATAAAAGTATAGGGACCTGGCAAAGCTCTTTTTAAAAGCTTAAAAGTCGAAGTCTCAATTTGCCTTACATAATCAGAAATATTGCTTAAGTCATGACAAATAAATGAAAAATTAGCTTTGTCTAATTTAATTCCTTTAATCTTCGCAATGCGTTCTAGTGCTTTTGTATTGGTAATATCACATCCCAACCCATACACAGTATCTGTAGGATAAATTACCAATCCGCCATCCTTTAAAACCTTCACTACTTTGGCAATAGCAGATTCGTTAGGGTTATCAGGGTATATTTTTATAAATTGAGCCATTTTTTTAGTTTAAAGTTTCTGGTTTAAAGTTTCAGGTTTAAACAACTTTAAACCTGAAACTTTAAACTTTTTTTATCCAATAATATCCAACTTTGCAAAACGCAATAATAATTTCTTAATTCCACCTACCTCAAACTTAATTTCGGCTTTTTTATCAGCTCCCACTCCTTCAATGTTCACAACTTGCCCTCTACCAAAACGCTCGTGCATGACCAAATTTCCTTGAACTAATTTATTATCAAATAAATTAGCACCACCTGTGGGAACATTTCCAGAAACAGGTTTTAATTTACGAACATTTATCTCTGGTTTGGATACACTACTATTAGTATAATTAGCTGGTGGAGTTCCATTCGACGGCTTAGCCAAACGCATTTTTGATTTATCTACATCTCCAAAAATATCCTTATCAATCATAGATTTGTAACGATAATTACTTTCTGCAGGTGTAAGATACTCTAAATATTGTGAATTTATTTCCTCAATAAATCGTGAAGGCTCACTATCCGTTAATTTTCCCCAGCGGTAACGAGACTGCGCATACGTAAGATACGCTTGATGCTCCGCCCTTGTTAAGGCTACGTAAAATAAACGTCGTTCTTCCTCCAGCTCACTTCTAGTACTCATACTCATCGCACTTGGAAATAAATCTTCTTCCATTCCTACCACAAATACATGCGGGAACTCCAAACCTTTGGCTAGGTGAATCGTCATCAACGCTACCCGATCTTCATCACTCGTATCTTTATCTAAATCCGTAGCCAAGGCCACATCTTCCATAAACTCTGATAAAGCGCCACGTGCACCATCAATCTCTTTTTGACCCTCGGTAAAATCTTTAATACCGTTTAATAATTCTTCTATATTCTGGATTTTAGCCATTCCTTCCGGCGTAGCATCTTTTTTTAATTCTTGTACTAATCCGGTTTTCTTAGAGACATGATCGGTAATATAAAAAGCATCTTGATTTTCATTAATCACTTGAAAACTTTGAATCATAGTGACAAAATCACTCAGTCGTTGTTTTGTACCTGAATTTAATTTCAAATCAATTTTATCAATATTTTGCATGACTTCAAAAATCGAACGCTTGTAATGATTGGCCGCAACAGTCAATTTTTCGACAGTAGTATCACCAATCCCTCTTGCTGGATAATTGATTACTCGCATCAATGCTTCTTCGTCTTTTGGATTAATCACCAAACGTAAATAACACAAAACATCTTTAATTTCTTTCCTTTGATAAAAAGACAAGCCGCCATAAATTCGGTATGGAATATCTCTTTTTCTCAACGCATCTTCCATAGCACGTGATTGTGCATTGGTACGATATAAAATAGCAAATTGACCATTATTCATCTGGTTTTGCATCTTTTGTTCAAAAATGGTACTCGCTACAAAACGCCCTTCTTCGGCATCGGTCATAGAACGATGTACTTTGATCTTTGGACCAAAATCATTGGCTGTCCAAACTATTTTATCCAGTTTGGTTTTATTATTGTCTATAATCGTGTTTGCCGCTTCAACAATATTTTTTGTCGAACGATAATTTTGTTCTAATTTGAATGTTTTTACTCCTTCATAATCTTTCTGAAAATTCAAGATGTTATTGATATTTGCCCCACGAAAAGCATAAATACTTTGTGCATCATCACCAACTACACATATATTTTGGAATTTATCCGATAATGCTCTTACAATCAAATACTGAGAATGATTCGTATCTTGGTACTCATCCACCATGATATAACGAAAACGGTTTTGATATTTGGCCAATACTTCAGGAAAACGGGTTAATAATTCATTGGTTTTCAACAACAAATCATCAAAATCCATCGCTCCCGACTTGAAACATTTTTCTACATACTTTTGGTACAACTCCCCCATCCTTGGTTTCTTGGCCATAGCATCAGCCTCCATCAAATCAGGATCGTTGAAGTAGGCTTTGACAGTTATTAAACTATTTTTAAAGTTCGAAATTCGGCCTAAAACCTGTTTTGGTTTATAGATATCTCTATCTAGCTGCATTTCTTTTATAATACCTGATATACATCGCAATGAATCTTGAGAATCATAAATAGTAAAATTTGAAGGATAACCTAATTTATCAGCTTCAGAGCGCAGAATTCGAGCAAAAACCGAGTGAAATGTTCCCATCCAAAGATTTTTAGCTTCACCAGAACCTACAATATCCGAGATCCGTTTTTTCATTTCACGTGCCGCTTTATTGGTAAATGTCAGCGACAAAATATTAAATGAATCAACACCTTGACTCATTAAATAGGCAATTCTTATCGTCAAAACACGTGTTTTACCAGAACCAGCACCAGCAATAATAATCATTGGGCCTTCTTTTTGTAAAACAGGTTCGCGTTGTGCTTCGTTAAGTTGGGAAATGTATTTTTGCATGAAAATTTTCTATTTATGCAAAAATAAGAATTTAAGATTTAATACTGTTGCAAGTACTACAATTTTAAAGGACTAAAGTAAAGTACTTGAAAAATGACATTTGAGAAAAGAACTCCATTTATTTTTTCCAAAAAACATCATAGGCAAAACGAATTAAAGTACCAACCACAACCACTAAAAAGAAAATACGAATGAAGCCATTTCCTTTATTGATTGCTAGTTTTGCACCTAACCAGCCTCCAAAGGCATTGCAGGCAGCCATTGGCAAAGCGATTGCCCAAATGATTTTTCCTTTTAAAGCAAACAGACAAATCGAACCAAAATTAGTTGCTAAATTGACCATTTTAGCATTTGCGGAAGCATGAAGAAAATCAAAACCCATTAATGCAATAAAAGCGACTACAAGAAAACTACCCGTTCCAGGACCTATAAAACCATCATAGAAACCAACGATAAAACTAATCAGCATTGCATTAAGAATTTGAGTTCTTTCAGAAATATTTTTTTCGACTAATTGCCCGAAATTTTTCTTAGCATACGTATAAATTGCTAATAATGACAATATAAAAAGCAATAATGGTTTCATAAAATCATTACTCATATATGTCAATAATGTGGAACCCAAAAAAGCCGAAGGTAAAGCCAATCCCATCATTATCAGCAATAACTTCCAGTTCATAGTTACCTTTTTTAAATATTGATAAGCCGCAAAAGAGGTTCCACTAAAAGCAGGTATTTTTAAGGTTCCAATAACAGTTGAAACCGGTAAATTTGGCAATAATATTAATCCTGCTGGCGTTTGAATCAAGCCACCGCCACCCACAATTGCATCAATAAACCCAGCAGCAAATGCAGCTACACAAAGTAAAATAATAATGTATGTTTCCATTTAGTAGCAGTAGTTATAGGTAAGACAATCGTACTTTCGTTTTTAATATTTTTTGTAAAAATACTACTACCTTGGATTTATTACACCATAATTGAAGGGTAATTATAATCAAAAAGTATATTTTTGCGTATCATAAAATACTAATAATGGATTCGACTACAATCACTGAAATAATTGCTTTTACACTTCCTTCACTTATTACTGGAGCGGTGGCTTACTATTTGTTTGATGCGCACTTCAAAGACCAACAAAACACCAGACGATGGTTATTGCAAAAAGACAATCAATCAGCATCATTACCAATTCGTTTGCAAGCTTATGAACGTATGACTTTGTTTATGGAACGCATCAATCCATCACAGTTAATGGTTCGTATCAATCCAATTTCTGAAGATAAAAATGAATACAGAAATTTTGTAATTGCCCAAATTGAACAAGAGTTTGAACACAATTTAGCACAACAAATTTATATTTCTAATGAAGGTTGGTCTGTCATAGTAACCGCCAAAAATGCGACTATCCAAATGATTCGCTTGGCAGCACAACATGAAAAAGTAACAAATGCCGATAGTTTACGTGAATTAGTAATCTCAGATTTATTACAAAAAGCTTCTCCAAGTAGTACTGCATTAGCTTATCTTAGAAATGAAGTGAGTCAGTTATGGTAAAAAGTTAATTTTCTTTGTTGGTTCCATTCCGTTCCTTAGCGGTTTCGTATCCTTGTTTCCACCATTTTTCCATTTGAATTTTATTGAATACCAGTGCATTACTTGTTAACTGTGTGGGTGTATAATATAAATTGAGTTTTACATTTTCATTAATTGCAGTTAATTTCCCGATAGTAATATCGTTTTTTTGAACTTGTTCGAGTAATGTTCCGAAAAGATTTACTAATAATGAAAATGGGTTTTTCCCAGTGAATTTGGGTGAAATATGAACTTCTGTCTCCAGAATAATGGCATCTATTTCAGTTGCTCCACGATTAATAGCTTCTCGAATAGGTACCAAACTAGTAAAACCTCCATCACCATATTCGCTATTGTTTTTAATAACAAGACTCATAAAAGGAATATAATTACAAGAAATCCAAATCCAATCACAAAAATCATCATAATCAAAATCAGAAAGCGCTTTATACTCTACTTTATTACTACTTAAATTCGTAACGGTAACAACAACAATTTTATTTCCGCTTTTTAATTGATAAAAATCCTCTTTTGTAATCGTTTTTTTTATCAATTTTTTTAAGTTAAAACTTTCTCCAAATGTATTTGAACCTCTTAGAAAATTAATTAAAACATTAAAATGGTTTATTTTTATAATATCAACGCCATTTTTATTTTTTATTTTAAATGGGCATCTGTTAAATATATTCTCCTCCGTAACTGATGTATATACCTTTTTTATTGCATCAATTTTATCTAAAGCCAAATGAGTAACCAGCAAACTTCCGGTAGATGTTCCAATAAAAATGTCATATTTATTTTTTTCTTTATCCAATAAATACTCAGCAACACCACCTGCGAATGCGCCTTTACTTCCTCCTCCTGAAATTACTAATGCTCTCATAGGAAACTGTTTTATATTTTACTCTATTAACAACCTGTTCAACTGAAAATACTCGCTTTCATTTAAACTTGGTAAAACCTTTTCAAATGAAGCTCTCATTTTTGGGTTTTTAAGTAGTAATCGAATATTATCTCTTCCAAATTTAGAAAATTGCCACATATGATGTGTTGTTGAATTGATTAAATTTTTTAATACATCATCATCATTTAATAATTGAAAAGCAATCAGTTTTTCCAATGCATTTTGCCTTGTAATGGCTTCATAATTGGTAGAAGAATAATTGATTAATTCCTCAATTAAAGCCTTTTTATCGACTGAATAATCTGGAGTTGACAAAGCCAATGACAACCATAATGTTCTTAAATTATAGTCATTAAAACCAATCCAATCCTTTGATAAATCTAAATATTTAATACGATATTCAGGGAAGGAATTCCATAAATAATACAATGCAATTTCTTGAGTCTGATAGGATTTATCATTTAATAGTGTTTCATATTCTTCTCTAAATTCTTCAGGAATTTTAGGCAATGAAACAGCAACTTCTTGTCGAACTTGAACATTATTTGTAGCTAAAGCCATTTCCAATAATCCTTTTTTATTTTCAAAAATTTCATTTTTCAATTGGTTGACAATTGCTGCTTTTACCGTATAATAGGCATCTGATTGAAGTGTTTTAGCAAAGAATTCTATTTTATCTGCCAATACATTTTTCTTTACTTTTTCGACTTCAAACAACAACTGAACTGTTTTGTTTTTTAACAGTAACTCATTAGCTTCTTTAGTGTTAAAAACAGTTGATTCTAGCCATACTTTACTAAATTTAGTTGTGTCGAAATGTGAAAATTTATGAATTTGATCAAAGAAATTTTCGGTTGTTACCGTCTTATATCTATAGGTATTTAAATAACTGCAAACTGCTTTTTTGAAGGCTTTATCCCCAACAGATTCATGCAAAACAAAAAGTGCCCAAGCTCCTTTTTGATAAAAACTCAAAGAACTTGCTTTGGCATTCAAAACCGGAATCGTATCTGTTCTGGACGCATATTTTATTTGTTGGGCTGATTCATATAATTTGGAATAGAAATAATCGTCGCCATATATTTTTCGTTCCGCTAATAACGCATAATAAGTCGCAAATCCTTCCTGTAACCAATGATGCTTTCCACTTTCGGCAGTTATCAAATCTCCGAACCATTGATGTGCTAGTTCATGTGCATTGACATTGGTATAGGAACGATCTGAAAAACCGATAGAATCTACTACATACCTGCTGGAAAACAAAGTAGCCGATGTATTCTCCATACCTGCATACAAGAAATCTCGAACAGGAATTTGCCTGTATATTCTCCAAGGGTACTTCACTCCTATTTCATTTTCTAAAAAATCAAATAGTTCCTTCGAATAAGGATAAGTTGGTTCCCACTTAGATTTGTCTTTGGACTCAAAATACAAATCTAAAGGGATTCCTGAATTGGAATATAGGGTTTGCTTTTCAAATTTACCTATAGCCATCATTAGCAAATAGGAACTCATTGGTTTTTGCATGTTGAATCTCCAATAGGTCATTGAATCGTTATTGATTTTACTGGTCAAAACTCCGTTAGCGACTACTTGATATTTAGAATCCACAACCACTTCCAGATTAAAAATAACTTTCTCGCTTACATCATCAAAACTTGGAAACCAATTACTGGTGTATCTTCCTTGCCCTTGTGTCCAAATTTGCACATTATCTTTTTCTTCTGAACCTATAAAATACAACGCCTGCTTTGGCTTAGCTGTATAATTAAAACTAATGTTATTTTTTCCTTTTTTGAAATCGGAAATCAATACAATTTGTTTTTTGGTATTAATAAATTGGATTCCTTTTTGATTTAATTCTACTTCATAAAATTCCATATTTTGTGCATCAATTTTAATGGTATCAATAGGTTTTAAAACCTCAAACCAGTAACTGACTGCACCTGAAACTGATTTTTCAATAGGATTAACCGTAATTTGACCTTGAACTATTTTAAAGTCAACGGATTTAGTTTGTTGTGCAAAAGCAAATGTGGATATAAATAATAAAAGGTATTTCATTTTAAAAAATTAATGCATCTATCTTTCAAAGTTACGAAGGTTTCTCGAACTAATAGAACTAATTTTGTAAGTTTACTACCTGAAAAAACAATACAATCTCATTGAAAAAGAAAGCCCTATTTAACTGGAGCAGCGGTAAAGATTCTGCTTTGGCCTTATACAAAATACTGCAAGATCCTAATTTTGAAATTAGTTGCTTGCTCACTAGTGTTAATCAACAATTCCAACGTATCTCGATGCATGGTGTTCGAGTGGAATTACTACAACAACAAGCAAGTAGCATGGGATTACCATTAGAAATAATGCAAATTCCCGAAATGCCAACTATGGAAGTGTACGAAAAGGTAATGCAGGAAACATTGGAGAAATTGAAAAGTCAAGGAGTAACCCATTCTGTTTTTGGAGACATATTTCTAGAAGATTTGCGTAAATACCGGGAAGATAAATTAGCCGAAATAGGCTTTAAAGGTGCTTTTCCGCTATGGAAAGTCCCAACACAAGATTTGATTCAAGAATTCATCCATTTAGGTTTTAAAACGATTGTAGTTTGCGTGAACGAACGCTATTTAGATAAAAGCTTTGTAGGTCGGGTAATTGACCAAGATTTCATCAATGATTTGCCTGAAAATGTGGATGTATGTGGTGAAAATGGAGAATTTCATACTTTTACTTTTGATGGTCCCTTATTTAGTAAACCTATTGATTTTGAAATTGGTGAAATTGTGTACCGTAAATATGAAAGACCCGAAAAAGAAGAGTCCTCTGACACAGCCTGCGATACAAGTGCACCAGATGCATTTGATTTTGGTTTTTGGTACTGTGATTTACTCAGCAAATAATAAAACAAAAAGCTCCGAAATTATCATTTCGGAGCTTTTTATATTCTAAAAATAAAATATCAATCTAGATTAGGCAGTGATAAGGTATCAAAAACACTTTTCTCTTTCATTAATGCTTCAATTTCTGAAGATTTTCTAGGCGCTTCAGCCGATAATATTACAGGACCATTTGTTGTAATTAAAATATCATCTTCAATACGAACTGCAATTCCCCACCATTTTTTATCACAGTTACTACCAACAGGGATATAAATTCCTGGCTCAACTGTAAGAACCATATCTTCCTCAAAATTATTATACAATCCTGGATCATGAACATCTAAACCAATATGATGCGAAGTACCATGTGGAAAATATTTTCTGGAATCTCCTTCTGTTTTTATAATTCCTAATTTTACTAAACCTTGACTTATAATTTTACGAGCTGCACCATCTGGAGCACTAATACTATTTCCAATCACAGCTGTAGCAATACCCGCTTCTTGTGCATCATAAACCAAGTCGTATATCACTCTTTGCTCAGGAGAGAATTTACCATTTGCTGGAATAGTTCGCGTTACATCGGCACTGTAGCCGTGATACTCCGCTCCTAAATCCATTAAAATTAACTCGTTTTCCACTTTTGTTTTGCTGTTTTCAATATAATGCAACACACATCCATTGTTTCCAGCACCCACGATAGAAGGATATCCTTCAAACTCACTTCCGTATTTTTTATAGACAAACTCATGAAGTCCCTGAATCTCAGTTTCTGACATTCCAGGATGCATGGCTTTCATAACTTCACGCTGTCCCATAGCTGAAATACGCACTGCCTTCGTAAGTAAAACCATTTCTTCCTTGGTTTTTTTCTCTCGCAAACTAGCCATATACGTTTTAATAGATTCTGTATCTAAAACAGCCTTTTTAGTGGTTATATTTTTCTTTAAGCCCAATTCTGTTTGTAATTTAGAATCTGTTTGTGGTACAGTCTTCACATCATATCCAACCTGACTTTTAAATGCCGCAACCAACTTGTATAAATCGGCCTCTTCTTTTTTTGAATTTCTATAGTCATCATTAAATTCCTTGAATTGCACTGTCGAAAAACTAGCATAGTCAATCCCTGAATTCAAAAAATCTTTTCCATTAAAAGCTACATCAAACCCCAGTTCTTTTTTGGCTCCATCGGTGCCCAAACGAATACCTGTCCACTGCTCTGCTTTTGGATTTTTTTCCTGCACATATAACATTTCGTTGTAGGTTTTACCCTCTTTATTGGTCTGATCATTCGAAAAAATTACTAAAACTGAATTGGGTTCTTTATATCCCGTTAAGTAATAAAAATCAGGATCTTGATGGTACACATAATCAACATCATTAGCGCGGTTGCGAACTGGATTTCCAAAAAAAACCGCCACACTATTATTGGGCATTTTAGCACGTAGTGCTACTCTTCGTTCTTTATGAAATTGTGATGATAGATAATCTGTGGGAGTTCCTGTTTGTGCAAATGCAAATGAGGCAAAAAACAAACTGATAATAACGGATAGTTTTAAAGACATAATTTTTATAATATAAAATGAGCTTAAAGAAACGGTATGAAAATTAGTATTAAGTAGTAAATATAACCGATTTATTTTTGCAAAAAAAATATTGTTTAAAGATTAAAAGAGAAGTTCTTTTTATCTTTAAACAATAGTAGCTTCGTATTAAAACAACTTCCTAGTTTACTTTTTTATATTCTAATCCTGGACCATCACAATTTCTCCAAGTACTTGACAAAATTGAATTGGGCAGGATATAAAGCTCTTCCTTATTATTTCCATAACAACTCCCTATTATATCACTATCGATTTTATAGGTTAATTCCAGAAAAGACTCCTCTTGCACTTTTAAAAAAACATAGGTTCCAGACAGTTCCGTTTTTTCTCCATTTCTAGTTCTGGATTTAGTAAAGCTACCATCAGTTTTGAAAGTGTAACTCTCTTGCCACTCCATTCCTGTACCAGTAGTTTCAGAATTTGGCAAGTTTCCAGACATTTTGTATAATTCCCATTTTCCATGATACGCGGTTGTGATCGCTTTTATATTGTCATTGGAACAAGAACAAAAAAGGGCTAGCAAAGCACAAAAAATAATTGATTTTTTCATTTTTATCAACGTTTAAATTTCTTACAAGATGCTATTTGATAGTAAAGGTTGCTTCAATTTAATCATTTTTAAATTCTTTTATCGTTCTTCATACATTTTCAACAACTGCGTTACTGTATTCCAATTTCTAATCGTTGCAGTAAGACTTAATTTTTTCTCAATGTATTTTTGGTCTAATCGAGTTTTTCCTGCACCTACGGCATATTTAATAAAGATTCTGTTGCCGTCAATTTGGGCTTCATCAGGTTTAAACTGACTAATTTTTAAATCATTGATGTTTTCAGAACGCAATTCTTTAGAAACAAAAGCCACATATATTTTTTTGATGTCCAATTCTTTCTCTTTCAAAAAAGGATTGTTGGTAAAACATTTTTTTAAATCTTCTATTCCTATTACAATCGTTGGTACATCATGTCCAAATGCTTTAAAAATTTCTTGTTTGATGATAAAACCAACTTTGGCAGCACTTTCTTCTTCAGAATCTACAAAAACATTACCTGATTGAATATAGGTAGCCACATTGGTAAAGCCTATTTTCTCCAAAGTCGTTTTTAATAAATCCATTTTCATCATATTATGTCCAGAAACATTGATACCACGAAGGAGTGCGAGATGCGTTGTCATTTTTTACAGTTTTTGTTATTGTTCCAAAGATATTGTGTTTAAAGTAGAATTCACAATTTTATTAAATTAGAAAATACTGTTTAGTTTTAAGCACAAAAAAAATCCGAAAGTGATAGCACTTTCGGATAAATAACTTTTAATTTTTACTTTTTAAATCAAAACCTTAACAACTACTTTTTTAACTCTGGCGCTTTCTCCATCTTTTACACTTGGTCTGTGCAAATCATCTGGAAAAAACACCGTAAACATTCCTGCCTCCAGTTTTAAATATGTTGTTTCCCCTTCATAAAAAGTGTAATCTTTATCTAAATCACTAGTCACTACTTTTTGATCATTTTTGGTACTTACCCCAATTAATTCAGACCCTTCAATCACATATTGAATATCGATATATTTTGTATGACCTTCGAGTACACAATCTTTGATTTCTTTTGTATCGTATTCCTGAACAATAGCAAATACGACTTTATCCTCAATTTCATAAGTCCCAGGCTCTATTTGATCCAAATCAGTGTTTTTAATAAATTTAAATCCTCTGGCTAATCTTTCGGTAAGGTTAGCGTAAAGGCCATAATTTTCAATTTTATCAATTATCATTTTTTATATTTTATATTTTACGTTGTAGTAATGCTTTTGCAAATTTGAGGAAATATAATATTCTAATTCAAAAATCAACTTTTTTTTATTTTATTGCTTTTCTAAAATAGGGTTAGAAATTGTCGAAATAATTAAGATCAATCATGGATCACTTTGTTTTTTTATTTTCTTCCAATAAATCTAAAGTATGACTTAAAGCATTTGTACTTGTCCAATCATGATGTCCTGTAATAATGTATTTTGGGTTTTTGAATCTAGCTTGCACCCGTTTAATTGTATTTGGCCATTGCTTTATATTAGCTTCTCCAACATATTCTAAGTCTGTAGCATCTATGCTCTTTACTAAGCATCCCCCATAAAGCACTTTCTGTTGATTAAACCAAACTAAAATATTATCTTTTGTATGCCCTTCACCGCCATAAAAGGTTTCAAACTTAAATCCACCAATATTGAAAACAGAATCTTTAGTCATTAGGAATTTAGCCCTTGGTCTTTTATTTTCTTTCGAAATTTTATCTGTTTTCTTAGTGGTATAGGTTTTTATTCCATGTTGTTTGTAGAAATCAATTCCTGAAGTTCTATCTTCATGAGAATGTGTGGATAGTGCCAAAACTACTTTTTTATGATGTTTTGCTTCAATACTATCCAATAACAATTGATATGGAAAATCATCCCAAGGGGAATCAAAAAGAATAACACCAGCTGGAGTAACCACATACATAGCATTGGCATCTTGTTTTTTAGCGCCAAACATTTTATAGGTAGTGTAAACATAAAAATTAGTCGTAATTGGGCTAATTTTTAATTCGTTTTTTACGGTTTGCCCAAAAGAAAAAGTAGAACTGACTATTAAAAATAAGGTTGTTAGAAGAATGTGTTTTTTCATTAGTATTGCTATCGATGATTTATTAAAAGTTCTAAGACAAATATTTTAATAGGGACTTATTCCACTTTTTTAGCATTCATATCTTTTCCCATATTTAATGTCAAGCTATCAACATGTCCATTTTTATCGCTATTAAAAGTAAACTGAGCTGTAATTATTTTACTATAAAATCTATTTTGCGCCATTGGATATACAGTTGTAATTTTTTCGTTAGTTCCTTGAATATATAATTGCCCTTTATCCTCGGTTACTGTAAAAGAATAATTTTCATTTAACTGATATTTACCCAAATAGCTTTTAAGAACTTCTGGAGCAACTGTAACATCAGTAATTAAATCAGTTGTCGCAATCCCTAATTTTTTTAAAACGTTTTTTGCATTTGCATTATCTGGATTTAGTGCCACTGATTTTTTATAATTTTCGATAGCATTGACGGTGTCTTTTTGCAATAGATAAGCCTCTCCTAAACTATCATAAACATTTGAAGAGTTTGGATTTATTAGAACATTAAATTTAAATATCGAAAAGGCTTCCGATAATTTCTTTTCGTTAAGGAATTTGTAACCCAATTCATTAATAGCAGCATCGTCCATTGCATACTCATTTGGCTTCGATTGTATAGATTTAGTCGTTTTTGCAATAGCATCATCTACCGAGTTTACTTCTAATGCTTTTTGTAATTCTGAAAAAACGGTAATCTTAGGAATTTCATAAGGTTTAGACGCTAATATGTTTTCTATCGCCACATTCATCTCATCTTTATTAATAGCATTTCCAGCATTCGTAAGCCAGATATAAGTGCTTTTTTTCTCTAAATCCCTCATGATAAACGCACGGTAACCAAAATCACTTCCTGAGTGGTTAACTGATTTTTTTTCTGGAGTAACAAACCATCCAAATCCGTAATTAGATACTGAACCATCATTTAAAACAACAGGAGTAAACGCTTCTTGCATAGTTTTTTTAGAAACTAACTTTTCAGTATATAAAGCTTGATCCCATAAAAACAAATCATCAACATTTGAAAACATACTTGTAGAACCCGTGTGTGAAACTACATAATCGTCAAGTTCACCAATAACAGTATAACCAATAGCTCTATTTTTTAAATCATTTTTTGGTGTATCCCCAACCAAAGTATTTTTCATTTTTAATGGCTTAAAAATATTTTCTTTCAAAAATGCTGCTAAGGACTTATTCGAAACTTTTTCTACAATTAAACCCAACATAACGTAACCAGCATTATTATACACATAGCGCTCTCCAATGCCAGCGTCCAACGCTTCTCTTTCTTCTATTATTTTTAAAATTTCAGCATTCGTCAGGTTATATTTCTTAGCGAATGGCTGATATAATGGCATACCCGATGTTTGATTTAGTAAATTCCGTATTGTAATATCCTTCCCATAAACAGGGAATTCAGGGAAATACTTGGTGATTTTATCATCGTACGAAAGCTTATTTCTTTCTTTTAAAATCATTATTCCCATAGCAGTGAATTGCTTAGAAACAGATGCCAAATCAAAACAAAATTCTGGTTTTAATAACTGTTTTGTTTCTTTATTGGCATAGCCAAAAGCTTTGCGATAAATCACTTTTCCATTTTCAGCAACTAAAACAGTTCCATTAAATACACCATTTGCATGAGCTTGATTCATTAATTTATCTAGTTGTGCCGTTTTATTTTGCGCTACAGCATGTGGTAAACTAATCAATAGAATAGTGAAAATTAGAAATACTAATTTGAATAAAAATGGGGTTGTTGTTTTCTTCATTTTGGGACTTGTCTGAATTTATATTTTAATAATTTGAAGGTTGAAAAGTTTTTTCAAGTAGTAAATTTATAAGTTTCTTTAAATAAAAAGTATTTATTTTTCAAGTAAAATTTTATATGGAGGTAAAAGAAACTCTTCATTATTTTCTTTAGTTTCGATAATAGCTGTAGCTTCCATTCTTGCAATAAAATCGATAAAATAATAATCAACTCTAAGAAATACTGATTTCATAATATCAGTAATTTTATTTTTATTAAAAGCGGTGAAATTTTGAAAATATTCTGGACTTACTTTCAAATCATTTGCAAAATAATAGTCTTGTTTTCCTACACTGTCTCGAACACTTAATTTATCACAAACATGTCCCAAGATAGTATCGGCATTTTTAATAATTTCATACTCGAACTTGGTGTTTTTAATTTTTGAAGCAACGATATAAAATAACGTATCCGAATCTATTTTACTCTTCATGTACAACCTATTTTCCTTGGGATCATACAGTTGAAAAGCCATATATTGCGAGTTCGTAATTTGTTTATAAAATCCTTTCTTGGTTATAAATGTAGATGTACCTCCCAGAAATTTTATAATTTCAGGAGAATCAATAATCGCTTTACTATCCGTTTGATAATACGATAATTTATATTCAATTTTACCTTCAAAATCCTGACTGTAAACGGAAATTGAGATCAACAAAATAAAAGAAGTAACAATTTTTATCATACTATAAAAAGATATTTATACTAGTTTAATAAAGGACTATATAATAAAACATTTGAAGTAGACTTAAACACAGAGTCTACTAAATTAATATTTTAGGGCTACTTTAAATTTTTGTTTGATAATCAAATATTGTTTTATAGTCCCTGTTTTTTATAAGTATTCGATACGTTCCTTTATCCAAAATTAAATTGGCTTCTTGATTCTTATCGTTTATTTCAATAACATCTGCAGGAACTCCTTCTTTTTCAAATTCATTGCTTCGATATGCCAAAACCAATACTGGAAAATTAATTATAGAATCTGTTTTAATTCGGTATGCTTTTCTTCTACCATCTAAATAAAGCCAATCTGGTCGGCCCTTTTTATAAACTGTTACAGGATGAATAATTCTACAATCAGCAACACCATTTCCCTCCGGACCATTAAATGTTTCTGCATTTCCATTAACCATAATCACAGGTTTCTTTTGATTGGCAATTCTTATGTATGGATTACTAAACTCTGGAGAACCTTTCTCAGAACAGGGAATTTGATTGATAGTAAAAGGATTTACCCCTGTCCTATCACTTAATCGTCCTGCCATCGCTTTCTCCCAACTTTTAATTTCGGGAATTCCCTCATTAAGATGATCGTATCCACAATGAATTAAAAACTTATCTTTAGGATGTTGCTCCATCATTTTAGCAATTTTTTCAGCTTGTATAATTTCTCTGTCCTTTGCAGTCATCCCTTTCACATAATCATATTCATAATCAAATAAAACAAAACCAATATTCAAGGCTTCTTTAATTAAATTAGAATTTTGTGATTCGTGTAAATAAATATTTCCACTTTCAAGATTTACAAATTTACTTTTGTTAATAAGTGTATCATATAAAACTTCAAGCCCAAAATAACGATACCCATTCTTATAAAGACCTTTCAATAAAGATGTCGTAAAAACTCTATGCATCGAATTGTTATGCGCCTCATTAATAATTATTACTCTTTCTTTTTTGGAACGATTTATAATATAATCTTTTGCATTTGTTGGTTTAAAATTATCAAAATACAAGCTATCCTTTGTAGAAATCGATTGTCTTTCAGCTCCCTGCATATCATAAGCTTGCAATGCTTTTTTATAATTTCCACTTATGGAGTAATCCACGGCTGCCGATTGAAATCGCCAAGGAACTGTATCCTTTTTCAACTTAGTACTTATATCCTCTGAAAATTTATATATTTCTTTTTTAGTTTGAGCATTCAGTTTAAAACTGAAGGAAAGAACTAACAATAGAATGGTAAAAACCTGTTTCATATCTTTTTTACATTTTTAACAATTAATCAAATATACACTTTTTTCCTACATCACATTCCATCCGTCCCATTTCCAAATTTCCAAACAAAAAACTATCTTCGCTTCATCAAAATAAAAATCCGCATTAATCTGTGTTTTGCATTTGCAAATCCGTGTTACCCGCGTCCAATACAGTCAAATGAATAACCTCCTACTTACTCCCATTGAATATTTGAAAGGCGTTGGTCCCAGTCGGGGCGAATTGCTACGTAAGGAATTGGGGATTCATAAGTATGCCGATTTAATCAATTTTTACCCCAACCGTTACATTGATCGCACCCGTTATTACAAAATCAATGAATTGCAAAATAATGTAGCCGAAGTTCAAATCATTGGTAAAATTATCAATGTCAAAACGGTGGAGTTTGGTAAAGGCAGGAAACGATTAGTAGCAACGTTTGTCGACGATACTGGACAAATGGAACTAGTATGGTTTCAAGGACATAAATGGGTTCGTGAATCACTCAAAATCAATGAGGTTTGCGTTATTTTTGGAAAATGCACGTCGTTCAATGGTATGTACAATATGTCACATCCTGAAATTGAATTATTGAGCGAACATGAAAAAAGTTTACGCTCCGCCATGCAACCCGTTTATCCTTCGACAGAAACACTCACAAATCGAGGTATTTCAAACCGTACGATTAACAAAATCATGCAACAGTTGTTTCTTGAAACGCATACTTTGTTTACCGAAACGCTTCCGGATTATCTCATTGCTGAACTAAAGCTGATTTCTAAAAAAGACGCTTTAATCAATATCCATTTTCCTAAAAGCACCGAAGCTTTGGCGAAAGCCCAATTCCGATTAAAATTTGAAGAATTGTTTTTTATTCAGTTGCAGTTAATTACTAAAAACCTGATTCAGAAACATAAAATCAAAGGGCATCCTTTTACTGTTGTAGGTGAATTTTTCAATGAATTTTATCAAAATCACCTGCCTTTTGAACTCACGGGAGCACAAAAAAGAGTGATTAAAGAAATAAGAACGGACATGGGTAGCAATGCCCAAATGAACCGATTATTACAAGGTGACGTAGGTTCTGGAAAAACGATTGTGGCATTTATGACGATGTTATTGGCGCTTGATAATGGTTTTCAAGCCTGCTTGATGGCACCTACCGAAATCTTGGCAAATCAGCATTTTATAGGATTATCAGAATTAGCTAAGGAACTGAATATTAACATTAAACTACTCACTGGTTCAAGTAAGACTGCAGCACGAAGAATCATTCACGAAGAACTAGAAAATGGGACTTTGCAAATCCTGATTGGCACACATGCATTGCTAGAAGACAAGGTGAAATTCAAAAATTTAGGATTAGCAGTAATTGATGAGCAACACCGTTTTGGTGTGGAGCAGCGCTCTAAATTGTGGAAGAAAAACGTGATTCCACCACATGTTTTAGTGATGACCGCAACTCCTATTCCAAGAACACTGGCGATGAGTTTGTATGGCGATCTAGATATCTCTGTGATTGATGAATTGCCTCCGGGAAGAAAACCCATTCAAACGGTACATCGTTTTGATAGCAACCGCTTAAAAGTTTGGAAATTCATACGCGATGAAATTGCGATAGGACGCCAAATTTACATTGTTTATCCGCTGATTCAAGAATCGGAGAAAATGGATTTCAAAGATTTAATGGACGGTTATGAGAGTATTTCTCGTGATTTTCCGCTACCCCAATATGCCATTTCAATTTTACACGGAAAAATGAAACCTGCCGATAAAGATGCTGAAATGAAACGCTTCTCCGAAGGTAAAACCAATATAATGGTCGCAACTACTGTAATAGAGGTGGGTGTTAATGTACCCAATGCTTCAGTAATGATTATAGAAAGTGCGGAACGTTTTGGCCTTTCACAACTACACCAGTTACGAGGTCGCGTAGGGCGTGGTGCCGACCAAAGTTATTGCATCTTGATGACGAGTCATAAATTGAGTTCGGATAGTAAAACCCGAATGGAAACCATGGTGAGTACTAACGATGGTTTTGAAATTGCCGAAGTCGACCTTAAACTTCGTGGTCCTGGAAACTTAATGGGAACGCAGCAAAGTGGTGTACTTAATCTTCAAATTGCTGATATTGTAAAAGACAGAGACATTTTGGCGTTAGCCAGAAACCATGCTATGAAAATATTAAAAGAAGATGCTCCGTTGCAAAAACCAGAACATGCTTCCCTAAGAGCAGTTTATATTGAATTGACCAAAAAGAAAAATATTTGGAACTATATCAGTTAGTATTTTTTTTAAAATATTTTTCCCTTTTCCTTTAAACCTTTTAACCATTTTAACGTCCTACTACCATTTAAGAATGATATCAATTGTTTTTCTGAATTTTAAAAATGAGCCTCTCCATTACTATTTCTGAGGATTCATTCATTTTTTTCCATTTATTAAAAATATTTGTATAGACAAACGTTAAATAAAAATTAACAAATTGCTGATTCGGAAATGAAAACCTAAATTTGATTTTTTAACATAATATTATAAAACCCTAATCCTTACTTTACTCAATAACTATGAAAATAAAATACTTTATATACACTTTGTTAATTGTTGGTTTCGGTGCTTTTATCACGTATCGAATTATGGAAAATAAAGAAAAATCGGAAGCAGGAAATGATAAATCAGGAAAACCAAAAGCCATGCGTTTGTCAGGAATTGTGGTTCAACCGCAAACTTTTGATAACAATTTATCCCTTTCGGGTTCAATTGAAGCCAATGAGCAAGTAGAGATTCGATCTGAAGTGTCTGGAATTGTAGAAAGTATAAATTTTCAAGAAGGAACCAATGTCAGTAAAGGACAATTGCTTTTTAAAGTTAATGATACCGAATTAAGAGCGCAACTAAGTCAAGCCAATACCAAAGAAAGTTTAGCCTCAGAAAACGAGCGAAGAGCTAAACTTTTATTACAAAAAGAAGCCATCAGCCAGGAAGAGTATGATGTAGCAAGAGCTGAATATGCATCCACTCGCGCGCAAAGCCAATTGATTAAAGCCCAAATTGCTAAAACAGCAGTAAGAGCTCCGTTTTCAGGTAGAATTGGTTTGCGTTCGATTTCCAAAGGAACCTATATTACTCCTACAGTTTTAGTAGCCAAACTCGTGAACATTGGTCAATTAAAAATCACCTTTTCGATTCCTGAAAAATATGCCAATCAAATAAAAAATAACACCAATCTGAATTTTACAGTGGCGGGATCTTCTGATACGTATTCAGCCAAAGTATATGCTATAGAGCCGGCTGTAGAAATTGATACCAGAACATTACAAGTTCGTGCGATAACAGATAATAAAGATGGGAAATTGTTACCTGGAACTTTTGCTAATGTCGAATTACCACTAGATGTCATTAAAGATGCTATTGTTGTTCCTAGCCAAGCGGTGATTCCAGTGCAAAACGGTAAAAAAGTGTTCATTTCTGATATGGGAAAAGCCAAAGAAATCATGGTTGAAACTGCCACTAGAACGGATGCTTCTCTATTAATTTTATCGGGATTAAAAGCGGGTGATACTGTAATTACAACTGGTGTAATGGCATTAAAAAATGATGCTCCTGTTAAAGTAACCGTTAAATAGATTTAGGGTATCCGATTCAAAGTCGAAATCTTAGCCTTCAAATCAGCAATAAAAAAATAAAAAATCTAAATGAGTTTATCTACACTAAGTATTAAAAGACCCGTGATGACTATTGTTATGAATTTAACAATAGTATTATTTGGGATTATAGGATATACCTACCTTGGCGTTCGAGAATTTCCTTCTATAGATCCCGCTCAAGTTTCTATTCGTACCAATTATACTGGTGCTAATAGTGATATTATAGAGTCACAAATTACGGAACCACTTGAAAAAGCAATCAACTCGATTGACGGAATTAGAAATATCACTTCTTCCAGTGCACAAGGAAGTAGCAATATCACGGTAGAATTTAACTTGGATAAAGACTTAGAAGAAGCCGCCAATGATGTTCGTGACAAAGTATCTCAAGCCATTCGAAGCTTACCACAAGATATTGATGCGCCACCTGTAGTTTCTAAGGCTGATGCCAATAGTGATGCAATTATTTCGATGACCGTACAAAGTGACACTCGTAGTCCACTAGAATTAAGTGATTATGCGGAGAATGTAATTTCACAACGTTTAGAAACCATTCCTGGGGTAAGTGGTGTTCAAATTTGGGGTCAAAAGCGCTACGCCATGCGACTTTGGATTGATCCTGTAAAACTAGCTTCCTACGGATTGACAGTAGCCGAAGTGCGCACCGCATTGAATGCACAAAATGTCGAATTGCCTTCAGGAAAATTAACGGGTGATAATACGGAGTTGACCGTAAAAACGGTTGGAAACTTAGCAACAGCCGAAGAATTCAATAACATCATCATCCGAACGAATGGTGATAAAATTGTCCGTTTAAGTGATGTGGGAAGAGCTGAATTAGGTCCTGAAAATATCGAAACCAAATTAAGTCAGTCGGGTTTACCATTGATTGGTCTTGCGATTGTTCCTCGTCCAGGCGCAAATTATCTAGATATTTCGAAATCTTTTTATGAGCAATTCGAAGCGTTAAAGAAGGATTTGCCAAAGGATATCAAATTAAACATTGCGCTTGACAATACCATTTTTGTAAAAAAATCAGTACTGGAAGTGGCCGAAACCTTAGGGATTTCTATTCTTTTGGTGATTTTAATTATCTACTTATTTTTTAGAGATTGGGCTATTGCTTTTAGACCTTTAATTGACATCCCAGTTTCTTTGATTGCAACCTTTTTCATCATGTGGTTGTTTGGTTTTTCAATCAATGTTTTGACTTTATTGGCCATTGTTTTAGCAACAGGATTAGTAGTCGATGACGGAATTGTTGTCACCGAAAATATTTTCAAAAAAGTAGAAGAAGGTATGACGCCTATCGAGGCAGCTATTAAAGGGTCTAACGAAATCTTTTTTGCAGTAATCTCTATTTCTATCACCTTAGCTGCAGTATTCTTACCAGTAATCTTTTTGGAAGGATTTGTGGGCCGACTCTTTCGAGAGTTTGGTGTCGTTATTGGTGCGGCGGTTTTAATTTCGGCCTTTGTATCGTTAACTCTTACACCCATGTTGAATGCCTATTTAATGAAAGGTGGCGAACAAAAAAAATCAAAATTCTACGTTTTAACCGAACCGTATTTCCAAAAATTAAACACTAATTATGCCGATGCGCTAAGTCGTTTTATGGCTAAAAAATGGTGGAGTTTCCCCATCTTATTTGCTTGCTTTGCTTTGATTTTTGTTTTTTATAATTTGATCCAAAAAGAAACTGCACCTTATGATGACCGTAGTTCTTTAATTCTAAGAATGACTGCTCCTGAAGGCGCGAGTTATGAATATACGGACCGATTCATGCAAGAAATCGCCCAATTGGTAGATGACTCTATTCCAGAGAAAAAAGTAAGTTTGGTCGTGACTTCCCCTGGTTTTGGATCTTCCTCAGTGAATAGTGGTTTTATGCGTCTTTCGTTAAAAGAACCAAGTGAAAGAAAACTATCCCAAGATGAAATTGCCGAAAAATTAACCAAATGGACCAAACAATATCCGGATGCCAAAACATCAGTGACACAACAGCCTACCATCGCCGTAAATAGACGTGGTGGTTTGCCTATTCAATACATCATTCAAACCCAAAGTTTTGCTAAGTTAGAAGAGAAAATTCCATTATTTATGGAGGAAGCGGCCAACAATCCTACTTTTGCCATGACCGATGTGAATTTGAAATTCAACAAACCCGAAATCAACGTAACTATTGACCGTGAAAAAGCGGAGAGTTTAGGTATTTCAGTAATTGATATTGCACAAACTTTGCAATTATCCTTAAGCGGACAGCGTTTTGGCTATTTCATGAAAAAAGGAAAACAATACCAAGTTATTGGACAATTTGACCAAAAAGACCGTTCGAAACCATTGGATTTAACCTCAATGTATGTTAAAAACAACAAAGGGGATTTAATCCAAATGGATAATATTGTGAGTATCGAGGAACAAAGTAAACCGCCACAGTTGTATCATAACAATCGATTCATGTCGGCTACTGTTTCTGCGGCGCTCGCTCCAGGCAAAAGTATCAATGATGGAATTGAAGCTATGGAACAAATTAGAGCCAAAGTACTTGACGATACTTTTACTACCGATTTAGGTGGAGAATCTAGGGATTTTGTAGAGAGTAGTTCGAATACTTCTTTTGCTTTTGGATTGGCTTTACTATTAATATTTTTAATCTTGGCGGCACAATTTGAAAGTTTTATTGATCCGTTTATCATTATACTTACCGTTCCTATGGCCGTGGCAGGAGCCTTATTTTCCTTATGGTTATTTGACCAAACTTGGAATATTTTTAGCCAAATTGGAACTGTAATGCTAATAGGTTTAGTAACCAAAAACGGAATCTTAATTGTCGAATTTGCGAATCAGCTTCGGGAACAAGGCAAACCAAAACTACAAGCCATTCTAGAAGCTTCGGAGGCACGATTGAGACCTATTTTAATGACAAGTTTAGCGATTTCCTTGGGAGCTTTACCAATCGCTATGTCGCTTGGTGCCGCTTCGACAAGTAGAATTGGAATGGGAGTTGTAATTGTAGGAGGAACTATTTTCTCATTGGTATTAACCTTATTTGTAATTCCAGCACTTTATTTTATGTGGTCTAAAGCCCGCAAGCATTACCCAGAATTTGAACACATTGAGGAATATGAAAACGAAAGTAAATAAAAAGACGAACATGAAAATAATATTCAAAAGTGTACTATTGCTGTTCTTCTGTTTCATTAAAGGAAATGCACAGGAAGTATTATCATTAGAAGATGCTGTAAAAATAGCCTTAGAAAACAATTACGAAATTAAGATTGCCAAAAACGATTTAAAAATAGATCAAACGAATGTGACAGCAGGAAATGCGGGAATGTTACCCAAAGCCACTGCCTCTATAACGCAAAACAACAACCTGCAAAATTTGTCACAAACCCGTACTGATGGTACTTCAACCAGTTTGAATAATGCCAAAAGCAACAGTTTAAATTATGGCGTGGGTCTGGATTGGACTATTTTTGATGGCTTTAAAATGTTTGCTAGAAAAGATCAATTGCAAGAATTACAAAAACTAGGTGAAACCCAGTTGAAACTCACCATTATTACAAAAATAAGCGATGTGCAAACCGCTTATTACAATTTGGTACAGCAACAGCAACAATTGGCAGCTTTAGACACTACTATTGTTATTTCGAATCAAAGAGTGAATCTGGCCAAAAATCGGTTTACTATTGGTAAAGCATCTAAACTGGAGGTTTTAAATGCGCAGGTAGACATTAATACGGATAAAGTGACTTTGCTAAGACAACAAGAATTATATAAAAATTCTAAGATCGCACTCAATCAGCTTTTGGCTAGAGATACCCAAATTGATTTTAAAGTCGTTTCAGATTTTACGATGGAAAGCAAACTGGAATTTGCCGAATTAAAGGCATTAGCCGAAAAGCAAAACCCACAAATAGAAGCTTTAGTCATCAGTAAAAAAGTAGCTGAACTCGAATTAAAACAAGTAAAATCAGGGCGCTACCCTACTGTAAAAGTGAATACTGGTTATAATTTTGCCGAAAGTCATTCCAGTCTTGGTTTTACTACGCAATCATCGGCACGTGGATTAAATTATGGTTTTAGTGCTTCTTTGAACTTGTTTGATGGCTTTGCGCAAAAAAGAAATGAGACCATTGCCAACATTGAAATTGAAAATTCAACCCTGCAAATAGAGCAACAAAATCAAGCCTTAAACACGCAATTGGCTACTTCCTACCAAACCTATTTAACCAATTTAGAATTGATTGATTTGGAAGAGACAAATGAAGCGATTGCCAAACAAAATTTAGATATAACCTTAGATAAATTCCATATTGGTACTATTACCACACTCGAATTTAGAACGGCGCAATTGAATTATGTCAATGCTAAAGTCCGTTATAGCGATGCCCAGTTTCAGGCAAAATTATCCGAAATTGCGTTGAAAGAATTAGCGGGAGCTATCCAATTTTAAATTAGATTTGTAGCAAATCTGAGGAATAGAACATAGACATTATAAAAAGAATTCTTGAAATTAGATAAAGTAATCATCTGGTTTTCGGTAAATAACTTCTAAGTGCAATCCTCAGACTTTACGACTTTAGGACTTTTTAACTTTCGACTTACTAAAATGATTTCATACAACCCAAAAGACTGGATTACGTTTATTTTTCGTTTTCACAAAGCCGACACTTTTCGGCAGCTGATTCCCATGATGATTTTCATAGGTACCTATTCAGCTGGGATTGCCTATCTTGAAATCGAATATTGGGAATTGCCAGAAAACAGTCATGTCAAGAACATTTCTATCATGCATGGCATGCTGGGATTTGTGATTTCATTATTGCTCGTTTTCAGGACCAATACCGCTTACGATCGCTGGTGGGAAGGACGTAAAATATGGGGAAGTTTAGTAAATAACTCTCGAAATCTAGCTATAAAACTGTCCGTTATTTTACAGGAAGAATCGGACCGTGCTTTTTTCAGGAAATTAATTCCTAGCTATGCTTCTATCTTGAACAAACATTTAAAAGACGAAGAAACCAGCAAGCAACTTTTTGAAGATATCATCATCGAGCACCACAAACACAGACCCAATCAAGTCGCCAAAATTTTATTTCACAAGATCAATGACCTTTATAATTCTAAGAAAATAACGGGTGACCAACTCATTATTTTGAACCACGAGATCCAGTCTTTGACTGATATTTGTGGCGCTTGCGAAAGAATCAAGAATACGCCCATCCCCTATTCTTACAGTGCTTTTATCAAGAAATTCATTTTCTTTTACGTGATGACCTTACCATTTGGGTACGTATTTAATTTGGGGTATTATGTGATTCCTGTAGTAGTTTTCATATTCTACGTTTTGGCAAGCTTAGAGTTAATTGCCGAAGAAATCGAAGATCCTTTTGGCCATGACGACAATGATTTACCTACCAAAAAAATTGCCGAAAACATCAAGCGCCACGTCGAGGAATTGCTGTAAATTAAATACATTTTAGTTTTTTTTAGGAGCTTATCCCGTCATTCGTTGCAGTCTTTTTGTAATAAAACCCTTTTTCTAGGCTGTTGCAGGAGCTTCCTTTGGTCGCTCTGCCTCAACCAGAAAAAAGTGGTTTTCTCCCTGCAAAGCCTTTCACTACTACCGGGGCTAATAAACCTGTGCTAAATAATGACGTTTACGGTTTCCCTTAATCAAATTCATAGCGAGGAACGAAGCTATCTCACTCAAACATCGACAATAAAACTAAAAAACTATTACAACGGAAATACTAGATGAGATTGCTTCGTTCCTCGCAGTGACAAAGTGTATAAAATTCTCCTGCCTAAGTACTAAAACCGTGCAACTAGATTATCGTCATATAGATTTATAAAAAGGCAACAGCAGTCCCTATCCAGTAACATACTTATTGGAAATATCGTTTTTAATCGTATTTTCGTACCACTGAAAACACTCGTTTTCATAAGTTCTAAATTGGCTAGAGGCTGGAGTAAGTAGTTGAAAATAAATACCCATTTGGGTTAAAATCAAGTGAAATAAAGAGAAATTGAAAAAGGTAGAAAATACAGCAACAAGCTGGACTTTGTGTCCCGATTGTAGAGGTCGGGGCAAAAAAAGTCGGGGACTATCTAAGAAATTGCGAGACCGTTACCAGATAGCAATTGATCTATTTGAAAAAACAAATGGTAAAGGAGTAGCGCCTATCCCTCCAAAAGGGCACTTATATACCTGCATGAACTGCAATGGGTCTGGCTTGATTGCTTCTGACAGCCCTCCTATTGCTGATAAAGAAAACTTTCCACACGTTGCTATTATTGGTGGTGGTATAGGTGGAGTTGCTCTAGCTGTGGCTTGCTTGCACCGCGGAATCCCTTTTATCCTTTATGAACGCGATACTAACTTTGATGCTCGATCTCAGGGTTATGGACTTACATTGCAGCAAGCTAGCAAAGCGATCGAAGGATTGGGGATTTTCTCATTAAAAGAAGGGGTACTTTCAACACGACATCTCGTTCATACTCCAGAAGGAAAAGTAATTGGAGAGTGGGGAATTAGAAAACGGATGCAGAATGATGAGAAAACATCTTCGAAACGGACCAACGTACACATCGCAAGACAATCTTTGCGCTTAGCGCTCTTGGAGCAACTTGGCGGAAATGATTCGGTACAATGGGGACATCAGTTGGTCCATATTAAAGAATCAAAAGAGAGTGGTGTTCATCTCACCTTTGAGGTAAATGGAGAGAAGAAAAATGTAACAGCAGATCTTGTGGTTGGTGCCGATGGTATTCGTAGTTCCGTTAGGAAGTTGCTGATTGGTGAAAACAGTACTCCCTTGCGTTATCTAGATTGTATTGTGATTTTGGGTATTTGTCCTTTGGCGGATCTTGAAGGACTAAATAGTTCTTTGCTGGACTCGGCCACCGTATTTCAAACTGCCAATGGCCATGAACGAATTTACATGATGCCTTATAAAACAGACTCGGTAATGTGGCAATTGAGTTTCCCCATGTCAGAAAAAGAGGCGAAGGAATTAAGTTCTCAAGGACCACGAGCACTGAAGGAAGAAGCCTGTCGCAGGACGCAATGGCACGATCCTATTCCACAGATTTTAGCGGCGACTCCAGAAAGTTATGTTTCTGGCTATCCCGTGTACGACCGAAAATTACTAGAAACAGTATTATTAGAAAAGGCAGGAAATGTAACCGTGATAGGCGATGCAGCACACCCAATGAGTCCATTCAAAGGACAAGGAGCAAATCAAGCACTACTGGATGCGCTTTCTTTAGCTAAGAGAATCTATAGTGGATGTCAACCTTTTTCTCAATGGAGAAAAGTAGGATTGAGAGAAAGTGTATTAAAAGAATTCGAGTTCGAAATGCTGGAACGTTCTTCCATCAAAGTCAAAGATTCAGCCTCGGCTGCAGAGTTCCTGCATTCTGAAATAGTCCTCCATGAAGGTGATGAGCCTAGAGGCAGAATTTTAAAGAAAAAAGATAGTTAACAATTAAGCTGCTCAATATTTTAGCGGGAGACTCATTGTAGTATAAAAAACTTGAATGCATTTTAATGAAAACTAAATCTAGGATAGCTTCAATTCTAAAAGCAGATTGTTTAGACAGTACGGTTACTGGTATGCCTACTTTTTATTTGTCAGAATTAATCCTTCAAAACGACCAAGATTTCCAATTACCAACCAATGTGAGATTGGGCCATTTAGCCGAAAAAATTGTTTCTGAATTAATAAAATTGTCTACAAACTATAAGGTATTATATGAAAATTCTCAAATAATTGAAGACCAAAAAACCATAGGCGAAATTGATTTTATAGTAGAGAACAGCATAGATAAGAAGTTAATTCACATGGAATTAGCTTATAAATTTTATTTGCTTGATCCAAGCATTTCTTCGGAATTCATAAACAACTGGATTGGTCCCAACAGAAACGATTCTTTACACCAAAAATTAGATAAATTAAAAAGTAAACAATTCCCTCTATTATACCATAGCTGTGCAAAATCAAAATTTAGCACCATTGACATAAACACTATTTCGCAAGCTTTATGCTTGCTAGTGAGTTTGTTTATTCCTTATGAATTTAACACAAAACTACCCCCTGCCTATCAGAAAGCAGTAAAAGGATATTACTTCAATTTAGAGACTTTCAATAGCATTGACAATCCAGAAAAACAATATTATTTACCATCAAAAAAGGAATGGGGAATAAATCCTTCTGAAAATGAAATTTGGAATGATTATAAAGGCATCGAAAATCAAATGAATACATGCCTAAAGGAAAAACAATCGGTATTGTGCTGGCAAAAATATAAGGAAGACTATTTGTCTTTTTTTATTGTTTGGTGGTAGTTTGTATAAATTATTCCAATGCCACGGTACTTAAAAGCAACAATAATATTAAAAAAGGCAGGACTAAAAATAACAATATTCCTATCTTTGGGACATTTCCAAATATAATTGAAATGCATGTCCTTTCGATTAAATAAAACAATAACAAATGAGATTTAAAGGAGTAATTTTTGATTTAGATGGAACATTAGTTAATTCACTTGAAGACATTGCTGATGCGATGAATAATGTGCTACAAAGCCTAGACTTCGCTACTCATAGTTATGACGATTATCAATATTTTATAGGTAGTGGTCTCCGCAATTTGGTTAGTAAAGCCATGCCCGAGAACCATAAGGATGAGAACCAAATTGATTGTTGTTACCAACTGATGGTAAAGGAATATCGTACTATTTGTACGCGTAAAACAAAACAGTATGATGGTGTTTTTGAATTACTGGATCAACTGATTGAGCGTAGAATTAAACTGAGTATTTTTTCAAATAAAGCTGAGGATTTGACTCAAGAAATCACTACCGCCCTATTTCCTAATTATTTTAATCCAGTTATAGGTTTAACAACGGAGCCTCTTAAAAAACCCAATCCATTTAAAGCTACAGCAATAAGCCAAAATTTAGAACTGAAACCCGAAGAAATTATTTTTGTAGGCGATTCAGGAATAGATATGCAAACAGCTACTAATGCTAATATGTATGCCGTAGGTGTATCTTGGGGCTATAGACCAAAAGAAGAATTGCTATCTAATGGTGCTAAAAAAGTTTTAGATCATCCCTTAGATTTAATTTCGATTTTATAAGATGTATTGCTTTTCAATATTATACTTCCTTTACACAAAAAATAGTCCACAGCTCCACTTTAATTGATTTGAACAAATAAACGCATTTTAACCACATCTAAAGTTAAGGAGACTTTAGACAAACTGCTATAAAAACATCTTGTTACATTTTTAGAATAAATGGAATTCATGTACCTTGCTACTCTATTCAAAAATGAAATTATGGAAGTCAATAAAATGCTTAATTATATAAAAGAAGTTTTAAAAAACAAACCTGCTGGCTGGTTGAATATCACAACCCATCGACTAGATATTTATGATGAAAAATTGGCTAAAACTCAATTTTTAGACCAATTTGAAACCTTATTTAATAACAATAATGCAACATCAGCAGCACTAAGTGAATTACCTACTGCTTACGACTATATTCGGTTAGGTCACCCCTTATCTTGTGTTCTAGAATGGGCAATGGCTAAGTTGAAACAGCTAAAGCCAGAAAATACAATTAGTTTTTCATCAAAGACAGTTCCTGTTTTGGCCATTCTAAGAAAAAATGCATTAGACCATAAAAACACTCAAATTCTTTATACTGGGAAATTACCCGCTTTTTTTGATGCGGAAGTTCTAAAACACGTTTATGGATATCAATTTGATTTAAAACATGTTGAAAACTCCGAGACGATTCCAGTCTTTGAAGGAAGTACTATTTTCGTTTCAGAACAGGATGAAATGAATGCTATTGATCTCAATCCAAATATTGATTTTTATATCAATCTTTATGCTGACCTTGGAAGTATATTAGTAGTGAACAAGGGAAATGAACCTTATATCTCAGACATTCAGCATGTAAGACGAAGAGAGACCATCTCCATGACACCTGCCAATTGTCTTACTGCTTTACAATTGCTAGTAGATAAATCCGCTTTAGATACTACAAAAAGTAATGTCGAGACAAATAAACCATTAGTCTTACATTCAATTAGAGAAATTACTGGTACATCTACTAAACCATTAGTTGCTTCTAGTGGACTATCAATTCAATATGCGATTTTGATGGGGCTTATTGACGATGCGCTAGAAAAACACAAAGGAAAAGCGATTAAAATTATCGTTCCTCCCAATTGTTATGGTGGAACCAATGACCAAGCTAGACGGGTTGCTGCAAGTGTTGCTAATGTAGAAATTGTGGATTTAGCTGTTGATGGTGGTAACGATATGGTTCAAAGCATTGATTCTGTTTTAGCAAAAATGGCTAACGAGGATGCTGTACCATATATCATTGCTGAAATTCCAACAAACCCAAGAGTAGAAGTACCAGATTTAATGCAGTTAAAAGCTGTTTTAAGTAAAGCACGTACCACTGCTAATGGTGCAATGGCGATCGATCCTGTTTTTATTTTAGATCAAACTTTTTGCCCTAACGTTCACTTTTTGGGTGAAGGCGAAGTACTATCAGCGGTTAGAACTATTTCATTTGCAAGTGGATCAAAATTTCCAAGTGGCGGGCAATGTACTGCTGGCTACTGTGTAGGAAATAAAAAAACAGAAGCTTTGATGGAGAAAATAGAAAAGCACTTACTCCTTTGCGATAACGAAGCTACAGCACTACAATATGAAATATTAGCAAAACAATTACCATCGATGAATCAAAGGATTACTGATGCTTATATCAATACCCGTGAATTTGTAAACTTTATCCATGAAGTATTACCAGCTGCGAAAATCAATTTTGTTTCAGAAGAATTAGCACAACAAGGATTTACACCTTCTGTTTTTTCGTTAGACCTTCCTACTAAAGGGAATACGGATGAGGAAAGAGAAGCGAATAAAAGAGCCTTGAATCTTAAACTTATTAACTTAATGATTACTAAAATTCCTAATGAAAGTAAGTTTTGCGTGAGTTATGGACAGTTAAAAGGCTGTTACTGGACGATACCTGCAACTTCTACTCAAGGAACGACTAAAGAAGGAGACAAAGATTATATTGTTCGTGCCTCCCTTTCTCCAAATATGGATTTGGAATTGCACAAAAAAGTATTTTTGGATTTTGTTAAAACAATTTAAATATTTTGGGAGGCTTAATAGCCTCCTTTTTTTATCAATTAATACATTTACAAATTAGTTAAGTAAAGTCACTTAACAACTTGTAAATAAAGCATATATAGTTATTAAATTAATTATTTATACCATTTCGCTCTCTGTGGGAAGACGAGATTGTAGAAAACACAATTACTTAAAATAATTAGTGACGTCTTTTTTATAGTTCTATTGAAAAAGATGCGTTCTCCCCTAGCCCTGATGGTAGCGGCATCTCCCGATATAGAAAAATAAGGCTTTTTAGCCGTAGTTTTTGTAATCGGGAATATAGCGTACAGCAGGAATTGACGCTCTTAAATGTTGATTCGTTTTGCTCCAAAAAACACTAGGATTAAAGGTTATTATTATTATTGTATTCATTAAATCATAATTATATTCTTTTTAACAAAAAAGCATTTCGTTAATACATTTATTTTCAGTAAGTTTATAAATCCTGATTACAAACGCTAACAATGAATCGTACCTACATTACTCCTCCTCATTTATCGAATGAAAAATCACTAAAAACCTTAGTAGAGAACAGAACGGTTTACAATTTAAATCATTGTGAATTGAATCTTTTTGAGACGTATAAAGCATCCGAATTGGTTCCTTTGAAATTTAATGATTTAGTGGTGACGAGTATGTTGAGAGGTAAAAAAGTAATGCATCTTTTTGACGATCCAGGTTTTGAATATTTACCTGGAGAAACGGTAATGATTCCTTCGAATGTAGAAATGAAAATTGATTTTCCTGAGGCTTCAATACATAATCCTACACAATGTTTAGCACTGGCAATTGATCAACAAAAAATTACAGATACTTTGGATTTCTTGAACGAGCGTTATCCTAAGGAGGGAAACAAGCAGTTTTGGCATTTAAATTATCAAAATTACTATTTCTATAATAACATAGAACTGGCGACAACCATCAATAAATTAATCAAGGAATGCATGAGTACATCAGTAACGAAAGATGTTTTGGCCGACTTGACTTTACAAGAATTGTTGATTCGAATTATTCAAACCCAAACGGCAAAATCCATTGATGATGGTTTATATGCTGATCCAAACTCTCCGATAACTCCCGTAATCGACTACATCCGATTGAATTTAAGAGAGAACATCAGTCTTAAAAATTTAAGCGAAAAAGCCTGCATGAGCACCACTTCATTCTATCGTTTCTTTAAAAAAGAGTTAGGAATGAGTCCGATTGAATTTGTTATCAATGAAAAAATTCGTTGTGCTAAGAAATTACTAAAAAATCCAAGCATACAAATTAATGAAGTTTGCCATTTATCGGGTTTTGAAGACAGCAATTACTTCATTAGATTGTTTAAAAAACACGAAGGAATTACCCCTAAACAATACCAGTTATTGTATGTAAATTAATTTATTCAATATATTTTACGGGTTCTAAAGTGAGTTCTTCTTCAGGAGTAAAAATCCGATATTCAATTTGAAAGGTTTTCTTCAAAGGTGTTTCTAGTGAAAATCCACCTACTCCAAATGCATCAATTACTTTTAAAGTAAAATGCGCATGTTTCCAGTATTCAAATAAATCTTTATCTACCCAGAATTCGGTTTCTTCAATGGTTCCAATACATACGTCGCCCATTCTTTGATAAAAACCTCCTTTTTCAAAACACTGTGGTTGCGTTCCTTCACAACAGCCACCTGCTTGATAAAACATTAAATCACCATGTTTTTCTTTGAGTATTTTGATTAATTCTATCGCGTTTTCTGTGGCATCAATTCTTTTTATCATTTTTCTATATTTAAAATAAAACCTGACAAATCATACAATCTGTCAGGTTTATCATTAACAATAATCTCAATCTACTAAAAGAAACCTAATTTCTTTTTATCGTAAGAAATCAGCATATTTTTTGTTTGACGGTAATGACCTAACATCATTTTATGGTTTTCACGTCCAATGCCTGATTGTTTGTATCCTCCAAAAGGAGCGCCTGCTGGATAAGAATGGTATTGATTGATCCAAACACGACCCGCTTGAATGGCTCTTGGTACTTGATAAATTTCATGTGCATCACGTGTCCAAACTCCTGCACCTAATCCATACATAGTATCATTTGCAATAGCGATAGCTTCCTCAGTTGTTTTGAAAGTAGTAACGGCTAATACTGGTCCGAAAATTTCTTCTTGAAAAATCCTCATTTTATTATTTCCTTTAAAAAGTGTTGGCTGAATGTAATATCCACCTTCTAGGTCACCTCCAAAATGATTGGCATCCCCACCTATTAATAACTCGGCACCTTCTTCTTTACCTAGTTTTATATAAGACATGATTTTTTCTTTTTGAACCAATGAAGCTTGTGCTCCCATCATAGTCGTTCTATCTAGTGGATTACCTACTTTGATTGCTGCCGTTCTTTCAATTACTCTAGCTATGAATTTTTCATAAATATCTTCATGCACTAATAATCGAGAAGGACAAGTACAAATTTCTCCTTGATTTAAAGCAAACATTACTGCACCTTCAACCGCTTTGTCAAAGAAATCATCATCAGCATCACCTACTGATTTCATAAAAATATTAGGAGACTTCCCTCCTAGTTCCAGCGTTACTGGAATTATATTTTCAGTAGCGTATTGCATTACTAAACGTCCTGTCGTTGTAGATCCTGTAAAAGCAGCTTTAGATACTTTTTTATTAGTTACCAAGGCTCTACCTAGCTCAGCACCAAAACCATTTACTATATTAATCACTCCTGGAGGTAATATATCCCCTATCAATTCCATTAATACAAGTATTGAAATTGGTGTACTTTCAGCAGGTTTTAAAACTACTGTATTTCCAGCAGCCAATGCTGGAGCTAATTTCCAAACGGCCATTAAAATTGGAAAATTCCAAGGTATAATTTGTGCTATTACTCCTAATGGTTCACTTAATGCAATTGAAACTGTTTGTGAATCCAGTTCGGCTATCGAACTTTCCTCAGCTCTAATTACTCCTGCAAAATACCTGAAATGGTCAATTGCCAAAGGAATATCGGCAGCTAATGTTTCGCGAATCGCTTTACCGTTGTCAACCGTTTCTACTGTAGCAATATATTCTAAGTTATCTTCTATTACTTGAGCAATTTTATTTAATAAATTACTACGTTCCGTCACAGAGGTTTTACCCCAAGTTTGAAACGCTTCATGTGCTGCATCCACAGCTACATCCAAATCTGCTTTGGTTGAATGTGCTGCTCTAGTAAATACTTTTCCATCAATAGGAGAAACTACATCAAAATATTGACCTCCGATTGGTGCTACAAATTTTCCTCCAATGTAATTATCATAAGTTGCCTTAAATTCAGGTCTTTTTGCTATGTTGCTCATACTATATCGATTTTAATTTTATCAAATTTACCTTTACCATTTCTATTTATGTAGCATTATTCATTCAGTTAATAGCATAAAATTTACATATTCGTTTATTTAACATAATATTAATAATTTATTCGTAAATAATTTAGATTAAAATTACACTATTTCTATTTTAAAGTCATTATAGACATTAAAATAATGTACCAAAAAACCAAAAAAATTGTTTCTTACTACAAACTGCAATCCTTATATTTGCAACCTTATTAAAAATGACAGATGAAAATATCTTACAACTGGTTAAAACAGTTCCTTAAAACAGATTGGAATTCCGAAGAAACAGCAGCTTTACTTACTGATCTAGGTTTAGAAGTAGAAGTAGTTGAAAAATACCAATCCGTAAAAGGAGGTTTAGAAGGTATTGTAGTAGGGCATGTACTTACTTGTGTTCCCCATCCAGATGCTGACAGACTAAAATTAACAACAGTTGATCTTGGAACTGGCACACCTATACAAATAGTATGTGGAGCTGCTAATGTAGATGCTGGGCAAAAAGTACCCGTTGCAACTATAGGAACCGTTTTATATGACAAAGAAGGAGCTGCTTTTACTATTAAAAAAGGGAAGATACGCGGACAAGAAAGTCATGGAATGATATGTGCCGAAGATGAATTAGGCCTTGGAACAAGCCATGATGGAATCATGATTCTTGATGCGTCTTTAGTTCCTGGAACAAAAGCATCTGAAGTTTTTAAAATAGAAAATGATGAAGTATTCGAAATTGGATTAACGCCCAATCGTGCGGATGCGATGAGTCATTTAGGTACGGCCAGAGATTTAAGAGCTGGATTATTACAAAGTGGTGTAAACGTTGAATTGATTACGCCTTCTGTTAGTAATTTTAGAGTGGACATGAGAACCTTAAAAATAGATACTATTATTGAAGAGACAACATTAGCTCCTAGATATTGTGGTGTGACTATTTCTGGAATTACAGTAAAACCATCACCTAGTTGGTTGCAAGATCGTTTAAAAGCGATTGGAATCAATCCAAAAAATAATATTGTCGATGTTACTAATTATGTTTTACATGAATTGGGACAACCGCTTCACGCTTTTGATGCATCAAAAATAAACGGGAAAATTATTGTAAAAACAGTACCTGCAGGAACCAAGTTTACAACTCTTGATGATGTAGAAAGAACGTTACATGAGGAAGATTTAATGATTTGTGACGAAAAAGGACCTTTGTGTATTGCAGGAGTTTTTGGAGGGAAAAATTCAGGAGTATCTGAACATACTACTTCTATTTTCTTAGAAAGTGCTTATTTCAATCCTGTTAGTATTCGAAAAACAGCCAAAAGACATCAATTGAATACCGATGCTTCTTTTAGATTTGAAAGAGGAATCGACCCAACCATTACGGCATATGCCTTAAAACGCGCTGCTATTTTAATTCAAGAAATGGCAGGTGGAGAAATCACATCGGATGTAAGTGATGTATATCAAAAGAAAATTGAAGATTTTTCAGTGTTTCTAAATTTTGCTAATGTGGCAAAAATTATTGGTCAAGAAATTCCAAAAGATACAATTAAACAAATTTTAGTTTCTCTAGAAATAAAAGTAAATAGCGTTTCAGAGGCAGGATTAGGATTAACAATTCCTTCTTACCGTGTAGATGTACAAAGAGAAATTGACGTTATTGAAGAAATTCTTAGAGTGTATGGATACAATAACATTAGCTTTTCTAAAAAATTCAATGCCACTGTTTCTAATTCACCAAGAAATGAAGATTATAAATTACAAAATATAATTGCTACACAATTAAATTCTCAAGGATTTAATGAAATGATGGCCAACTCATTGACAACTGCGTATTATGTTCAACTTTCGGATATGTTGAAAGAAGAATACAATGTGACTATGTTGAATCCATTGAGTAATGATTTAGCTACTTTAAGACAATCATTATTGTTTTCTGGATTAGAAGCTTTATCATACAATATCAATCGTAAAAATAGTGATTTAAAACTTTTTGAATTTGGAAAAACATACCATAAATTCCTTTCTGGATTTGAAGAACACAAGCATTTAACTTTATTTCTTACAGGAAATAGAAATCAAGAAAGCTGGACAAGTGCTCAAAAACCATCTGATTTCTTTTTATTTAAAGGATACGTAGATGCAATTCTTGCCCGATTTGGAATACAAAAGACACAAAACAGCCCAGTAACATCAGATGTATTCTCAGAAGGAATAGCAATAGGAACTGGACACAATGCTTTGGTTGAATTTGGAGTAGTTAAAAAATCAATACTAAAACATTTTGGCATTAAACAGGAAGTGTTTTATGCTGATTTTAATTGGGATGTAATTATAAAAATGATTTCAAGTAAAATCAAATTTGTTGAAATTCCAAAATATCCTGAAGTTCGAAGAGACTTAGCTTTACTAATTGATCAAAGTGTTACTTATGATAACATTTATGCTATTGCTAGAAAAACAGAAAAAACACTTTTAAAAGACATTAATTTATTTGATGTTTACGAAGGGCAAAATCTTCCAGAAGGTAAAAAATCCTATGCTTTAAGCTTTATCATTCAAGATAGTACAAAAACATTGACTGATGCACAAATTGATAAAATCATGGGCAAACTGCAACATAATTTTGAATCTGAACTTGGAGCAATCTTAAGATAAGTTAAACTATTTGTAAAATAAAAATCCCAATTCTAAAAATAGAATTGGGATTTTTTTTAATTGAAAAAGTCTTGACTAAATCAAGACTTTTCAATTAAAAAACCAACCTTTTAAGATCAATTAGTTTTTAGGCAATAAAACCGCATCTACAACGTGAATTACACCATTTGATTGATTAACATCAGCAATTGTAACTTGAGACATACCTCCTTTTTCATCAGTGATGTATAATTTTTTACCTTTCATCCAAGCAGTCAATGTACCACCACTAACGGTTTTCAACATGGCTTTACCATGACCTTTCTTAATCGCCATAGCAATATCTGAAGAATTCATTTTTCCTGCAACTACATGATACGTAAGTATCGTTTGCAACATTTTTTTATTCTCTGGTTTCAATAGCGTTTCTACAGTACCCATTGGCAATTTAGCAAATGCTTCGTTTGTTGGTGCAAAAACAGTAAACGGTCCTTTTCCTTGTAGCGTTTCAACAAGATCTGCTGCTTTTACTGCGGCAACTAATGTAGTATGGTCTTTAGAATTAACTGCATTTTCGATAATATTTTTCGAAGGATACATAGCTGCTCCACCAACCATAACTGTTTTTTGAGCGAAAGATGTTGCTCCAAATACTAATGCAAATAATGCTACTGATAAAAATTTTCTAGTTTTCATAAATCTATTTATTAAGTTATATAAAAGCATTTACGCTAAGAAAACGGATATGGTTTTAAAAAAAAATATTTTTTTTTAAACACCATCTAATCAATACTATGAAAACAAATTTATCTAAGAATAAAATCTCATTTAATCGTATAAAATAAAAAAGCGCTCCTTTGCAGGAACGCTTTTTTATTTTATTATTTATTTAAATTTAGAAAATATATCTAATTCCAAATTGAGCTTGCCATCTAGACAACAAACTAGCGTCATAATTGAATGTTTTAGTTTGACTACCACTAAATGTATATGTTGGAATTTTTGTTGTTGGATCAACAGAAACACCTATTGGCTGCACACTTGTTGGAACTTGAACTAATCCCCAGTCAGAATTAATTAAATTCCCTAAGTTCAACACGTCTAAACTAAGTTGAATTGTATTCGTTTTGTTAGAACTAGAAGAAGGTTTAAAGTTGTAATCTTGCATTAATTTAAGATCCCATTTTCCTCTCCATGGAGACAAAGCACCATAGCGTTCTGCATACTGACCTCTTCTTCCGCTTAAATAATTATCTTGACTGATGAATTTATCAAAAGCCACACCTTGTCCAGCCCCAGAGAAAATCATTGTACTAATTTGAGCAGTAGTTGGAATATAAATTAAATCATTTCCAGATGCTCCATCATTATTGATATCTCCTCCGTAAGTATAGTTAAAACGTCCACCTTGAGCATATTCAAAAAATGTAGAAACTGTAGTTGCCCATTTGTCATTACCGTATTTCCATACTTTAGAAGCCACTCCAATAAAACGGTGTGTATCTCCATATTTAGAATTTGCTAAAACAGCATCATTCACATTTCCTAAAGCTGGATTAAATGAAAAAGCATCACCTGTAATTTCTGCTTCAATCGAGTTCACATCTTTTGATTTTAAATAGTTATATGCCAAACTAGCAAATAAACCATTGTCAAATGTTTTTTGAACTTTTACTGACGTATTAAAAGCACTTCCTTTATTTGTATTTGTTAATACATATCCATTAGTTCTTGCTGGAAAACCATAATCAGTCCAAACACCATAATCAGAATCGCCGTATATAGCTCTGTTATCAGCACCTGCTAAAGTACTAGTTGGTTTTTTCAATCCCCAGTTTTGAATGTGTACTCCATTTATATCTTTATTGTATGACATATCAACTGTAACAATAAAGTTATTGTCAAATTTATGATCAACTCCTATGCTTGTTCTCCAAACTTGAGGGAATTTAAAGTTTTCATCAACCACTTCATAGAAAAATGGATCAGTACCACCTACTTGATTACCTATCCACACAAATGGTAGTTTACCAGTAAAAATACCAGTACCTCCTCTTAACTGTGTCGTTTTATCTCCATTCACATCCCAATTAAAACCTAATCTAGGAGACCACAATAAAGCATTTCCAGGTAATTTTGTTGAATCAAATTTCTTAACACTACCGTCATTTGGATTGTAATATTCAATATTTGGAACATATCCTTCTGAATTATCTGTGTCAATAAATTTTTGAATTAATTTTGAAGTATTAAAGTATAAAGGCTTATCAGCTCTTAAACCGTAAATCAATTTGAAGTTGTCATTAATATTCCATTCATCTTGAGCATAAAAAGCCAATTGACCTACATTCAGTTCAGCTAAATTCCAACCACCATTTGAACCATCAGGAAGTTTGTTTTTTGTATCGTAGGTTGCTTGCGCATCAGCAATTGCAGACGCGTAATATCCACTTGCAATGTTAGCATCAAAACCAGCCATATCAGTACTACCAAACACATCAAAACCATATCCTTTAAGGTTAAAAGAGTTTTTAAAACTGAATTTTTCAAAAGAGAAACCAGCTGTAAAAATATGATTACCCTTTACAATATTTAAATTGTTTGTAATTTGAATTACTTTTTGATCCAATTTATTGTTGATAGAAAATGGTTCATGTCCAGCAATAATATATGGAGAACCATCTTTTGTTATATTAATTACTGGAGCTGGAGCAGAAAACGGGTCTCTAAAGTCATTGAAATGCGTATAACCCGCTTGTAGTTTATTAGAAACTGTTTCACTGAATTTTGAATTCAATTCAACCAAAAAAGAACTAATTTGATTATTTATTTGATATCCTGAATTTTGAAATTGCAATGTATTAGCATCAGGTCCTCTACGTAAAATTGCAGTAGGGTGTGCTGGCTTGTCTTTAGATGCATCTAAAAAATTATAGATAAATGCTAACTTATGATTGTCATTAATATTCCAATCAAACTTGATAATTCCTTTATTTGAATTAGAATTATGAGTAAAACCTTGATAAGCACCAGTATCATAACCTAATTTACCCAACTCTGTAGAAACATGCATTAAATCAGTTGCTAGCACTCTAGACTCATTTACATCTGTAGTTCCATTTCCATCGTTAGCAACAAAATTAGAACCTAAATCACTTCTTTGATCTATTTCATAATTTGCAAAGAAAAATAATTTGTTTTTAACAATTGGTCCACCAATGCTAAAACCAGCTTGAGTTTGCTCCAATGAAGGAACAAATATTTTTTCTCCTTTTATTTTATTACCCGTTAAATCTTGATTTCTATAGAAAGCATAAGCTGTTCCATGAAATTCATTCGTTCCTGACTTGGTAACGGCATTTACAGAAGCACCTGTAAATCCAGATAATGTTACATCATATGGTGCCGTAGCCACTTGAATTTGATCAATTGCATCAAGAGATATTGGTTGAGAACCTGTTTGCCCTCCTGGAGTAGCAGCGTCTAACCCAAAAGGATTATTAAACACGGCACCGTTCAAAGAGTAATTGTTGTATTTGTTATTTCTCCCACCAAAAGAACCACCACTTGCAGAAGGCTCTAAACGAGTAAAATCATCAGCTGATCTAGAAATCGTAGGCAAAGCCGACAATTCTCTTCTACCAATTGTAGTTTCAGCACCGGTTTTTCCACTTTGAAAAACTTTGTTCTTAGATCCTGTAATTTTAACTTCATTTAGTTGCTGACTTTCATCTTTCAGAAGAACATTTAAATTAAATGGTTTTCCTAATTCTAAGAAAATATCATTAAATTCCTGAGTTTGAAAACCAATAAAAGTCACAATAACTTTGTAAGGGCCTCCCACTCTCATATTCAACATATTATATCTTCCGTCTTCATTTGATAATGAAGAATACTTAGATCCTGTTGGAATATGAATTGCAAGCACAGTTGCTCCTGGAAGTGACTCTGTTTCAGAACTTTTTACAGTTCCCTTTATACTCGACGTAGTAGTTTGGGCTATCATGGAATGCAGACCAAAAACCAGAACCAAAAAAGTAATAATTTTTTTCATTTGTTATATTTTGCGTTATTTAGCGCAAAATTAGACAAAAAAAAATCACTCCGAAGAGTGATTTTTACATTTTATTAACAAACAGTTAACAAACTGTTATTATTCTGCGATAATTTCATAAGGTAATTCAACAATTACATCTCTATGTAAACGAACACTTGCAGTGTATTTACCAGTACGTTTAACGATACCGCTAGTGATGAATTTTCTGTCAATTACTTGACCACCTTTTGATAAAGCTTCAGCGATGTCAATATTCGTGATTGAACCAAATAATTTTTCTCCACCTGCTTTAGCAGTAATTTTAATTTCGATAGCTTTAATAGTTTCAGCTAATGCATTTGCATCTGCTACTACTTTAGCTTCTTTATGTGCTCTTTGTTTTAGGTTTTCAGCCAATACTTTCTTTGCAGAAGCAGTTGCTAATTGTGCGTGACCTTGAGGAATTAAAAAGTTACGACCGTAACCATTTTTTACCGTTACCACATCATCTTTAAAACCTAAATTTTGAACGTCTTGTTTTAAAATCAATTCCATGTTGTTGTCCTTTATTATAGAAGTTAGTCCCGATAGTTATCGGGACAACAAACTTTATTTTTAATATTATTTAAGTAAATCAGCCACGTATGGCATTAAAGCTAAGTGACGTGCTCTTTTAACAGCAACTGACACTTTTCTTTGGTATTTTAATGAAGTTCCTGTTAAACGACGAGGAAGAATTTTTCCTTGTTCATTTACGAATTTCAATAAGAAATCAGCATCTTTATAATCGATATATTTAATACCTGATTTTTTGAAACGACAGTATTTCTTTTGTTTGTTAGTTTCTATGTTTAAAGGTGTAAGATATCTGATATCCCCGTCTTTTTTTCCTGAAGCAGATTGTTGTAATGTTGCCATGATAATTAAGCTTTTTGAGATTTAAGTTTTGCTCTTCTTCTTTCAGCCCAAGAGATAGCATGTTTGTCAAGACTTACAGTTAAGAAACGCATAACTCTTTCGTCACGTCTAAATTCAGTTTCAAAAGCAATAAGAACTTCACCTGATACTTTAAATTCGAACAAATGGTAAAAACCACTTTTCTTGTTTTGGATTTCGTAAGCCATCTTTTTAAGACCCCAGTCTTCTTTAGATACCATTTCTGCTCCTCTACTAGTAAGAAAATCTTCAAATTTGCTTACTGTTTCCTTTACCTGAACATCAGATAAAACGGGATTTAAAATGAAAACAGTTTCATAATGATTCATAAATATATATTTATTTGTTATTTTGGGTGCAAAAGTAGTCTTTATTTCTGAATAACCTAATGTTTTTTCTATTTAATCGTTAAAAGGTAAAAAAAACAAGATAAAGTATAAATATTTTAAAATTTTAAATTATATTTACTATTCCAAATCTTAAATTATGAAATTATGAAACTAAACTGTGTCGTTGTCGATGATAGTTCTATACAAAGAATGATCATCGCAAAGTTAGTCAATAATCATCCAAACTTACACTTAATAGGAGACTTTTCTAATGCTATTGAGGCAAGAAGTTGTATGTCTATACATAATGTAGACCTAATATTTCTTGATATTGAAATGCCTGTTATAAGTGGTTTTGATTTTTTGGATGGATTAAAAATTAAACCACAAATCATTTTCATTACTTCCAAAGCGGAATACGCTATGAAAGCTTTTGATTATGATGCTACCGACTATCTTCAAAAACCTATTGCAATAGATCGTTTCAACGCTTCTGTTAAAAGAGCTGTAGATGTACATCTATATAAAAAGGATATTAAAGAAGAAGAAGGAGAACACATATTCATTAAAAGTAATTTAAAAAAACTAAAAGTTTTCACTGCTAAAATAAAATGGATTGAAGCTTTTGGTGATTATGTAAGAGTCGTTACTGAAGATGATAGTAATTTAGTTCTTTCTACAATGAAATCTTTTGAGAATGATCTTTCTAAAAAGAAATTTGTAAGAGTTCATAAGTCATATATTATTAATATTGATAAGGTAGAACGTTTCAATAGTAAGTTTGCTGAAATTGGCGTTACTAAAATACCTTTGAGTAGAAACAAAAAAGAAGATCTAGTAAAAGCCTTATCATTTGCATAAAAACTACTTTTAATAAAAATCTACATTTATCATAACTTTTATAGCTCTGTATTGAGCAACTGCATCAAAACTATTCAACATCTTTTGAATAGTTTTTTTTGTGTTTACTATAGACGAGTTTTGTGGAATTTTAATAATTATAGTTCTGATATACTCATTCCTAATTCTGTTTATTGCTGGCTCTTCTGGTCCAAGTACAGGTACATTCAAATTTTGACTTATAACTTGATACAACCACATTGCACCTTCTTTTAATTTATCAAAATCACGATGTTTTAAGGTGACTTTTATAATTCTAAAATAAGGTGGATATTTATAAATTTGCCTATCATACAATTGCTCATTATACATCCCTATATAATCATTCTTAGTAACTTGCTGTATGGTATTATGATCCGGATTATAAGTTTGAATAATTACTTTTCCTTGCTTACCAGATCGTCCTGATCTCCCTGAAACCTGCATCATCATTTGAAAACTTCTTTCAAAGGCTCTAAAATCGGGATGATACAACATATTATCTGCGTTCATGATTCCTACCAAACTTACATTATCAAAGTCCAATCCTTTGGCCAGCATTTGGGTTCCTACCAAAATATTAACTTCTCTGTTTTTAAAACTATCAATAATTTTTTCAAAACCAAATTTTCCTCTGGTTGTGTCTTGATCCATTCTACCAATTTTATAATCTGGGAATAAAATTGTCAATTCTTGCTGAATTTGCTCTGTTCCAAAACCTTTAGTGGTCAAATGAACACTAGAACAACTATGACAATGTGTAGGTTTTGCGATAGAATACCCACAATAGTGACAACGCAATTGATTTTTATGCTTGTGATACGTTAAACTCACATCACATTGCTGGCATTGTGGCACATGGCCGCAAGTCAAACATTCTAATAAAGGGGAATATCCTCTTCTGTTTTGAAACAATATTACCTGCTCCCCAATCGATACGGCATTAGTTATACTTTCAATTAAGACATCGCTAAAATGTCCATTCATTCGTTTTCTAAAATATTTATCTTTTAAATCAACCAGTTCAATATCAGGCATCATGACATTCCCATATCGTTTTGTGATTTCAACTAATCCATACTTTTCTGACTTCGCATTAAAATAGGTTTCGATACTTGGTGTTGCTGAACCCAACAAAACTTTAGCTTTATGAAAATTGGCTAAAACTATTGCAGCGTCCCGCGCATGATACCTAGGAGCAGGATCCATTTGCTTAAAAGTTTGCTCATGTTCTTCATCTACAATGATGAACCCTAAATTAAGAAAAGGCAAGAATAATGCCGATCTCGCTCCTATCACTATCTGTGCTTTTTCTGAATTTTGCAATACTTGATTCCAAACCTCAATACGTTCGTTATTATTATATTTCGAATGAAAAACAGCCACTTTATTTCCAAAATGAGCACTCAGTCTACTTACTAATTGTGTGGTAAGCGCGATCTCTGGTAACAAATACAAAACTTGTTTTCCTGAAAGAAGATACTCTTCAATCAATTTTATATAAATTTCTGTTTTACCACTTGAAGTTACACCATGCAAAAGACACACCTCTTTTTTATTAAAAGATGCTGTAATTTCATCAAAACCTTTTTGTTGAATTTCGCTCAATTGCAACTGATCCTCCTTACCATTCCCTAAAAAACTCACTCTGTCTTCTTGCAAATAATAATCTTCAAATATTTCTTTGTCAATCAATGCTTTTATAATTGCAGAAGTAGAATTAGCAGTATCTATTAATTTTTTTACTGTTAATGGCTTCTTTTCTGTAGCAAGTAATTGAAAATAAGTAAGAACAATCTCTTTTTGTTTATTCGCATTCTTAAGGGTTTCCAGCAATTCCCCTAAACCGTTATTAGATTCGTATTTTGAATGTAGCCGAACATACCGCACCAATTTAGGTTTATAGTTTTCCAACATTTCTTCTTGCAGCACTATAATTCCTTTATCAATCAGTTTCTGAATAACAGGAAAAATATTTTTCTTATTTAAAATTGATGCGATATCATTTATTTTAAGTGAAGATTGCAACTGTAGCGCCTGATAAATTAAATACTCTTCATCTGAAAGTAAACTTTCATCAACAAAATCAGTTGCTTTTTGAGATATTATAGTTTCACTTTCTAATAATAAAGCGCTTGGCATTGCCCCACGATATACATCCCCAATGGCACACATATAATAACTGGCAATCCATTGCCAATGCGCAATTTGAATTTCAGTAACAATAGGATTTTCGTCAAGAATTTGATGTATTTCTTTTGCTTCGTACAGGGTTGGTTTCTCTTGATGTTTATCTATAACCAGAGCGGTATAGATTTTATTTTTACCAAAAGGAACTGCAACTCGCATTCCTTTTTTAACATAAAGATACTCTGATTCCGAAACGCAATAAGTAAAGGTTTTAGCAAGGGAAAGCGGTAAAATAACTTCGACAAAAAAAAGCATTCAATAAAATGTTATAATTAAAAAAGACAAGAAGAAAAAGCTACTTCACTCTATACCAGTATTGTGTTCTTCCTAATAATGCAAATCCAATATAACCACGAATTTTAAGTTTTTCATTACTCTCTAAAACAATATAACATTTATACACTTTTCCAGTTTTAGGATCCATAATTTTCCCCGAATTATATTCGTTACCATCTTTCGAAAGTCCTTTTAAGATAGTCATGCCAATAATAGGTTTGTTATAATCTTCTCCACCACATTCATGACAAAGATCTTTTTTATGTTCTTTATCCAAAATATCAATTACTTTCCCATAAACTTTTCCTGATTTCTCATAAATTTCTATAATTGATTTGGCTTCACCGGTTTCATCATCTATTGTTTTCCATTTTCCCGTAACACTATGATTTTGAGCAAAAAAAAACGTACTAATAAAGAGTGCTATAATTGTAATTGTATTTTTCATGACTTTAATTTTTAATTTTGATTAAACTAAGATTGTAAAATTGCTTGTATCTCTAAAGGTTAAAATCAAAATAGTTCTTAATTTTAGTGACCACAACTATAAAGTTAGCTAAATTATTTCTGCAATTTTAGAACTATTATTTTTCTTTTTTAATTTATTTATCGCTGCATTCAATTCAAAACCTAATAATAATATCATGCAATTAATCCAAATATAAAACATTACGATTAACAAAGTACCTATTGAGCCATAAAGCTGGTTGTATTGTGAAAACCGTATTACCCAAATTCCGAAAAAATAAGAAGATAATTATCGTCAATATTGTTGTGAAAACGGAGCCTATTGATATAAATGCCCTCGATTTATCATGTTTGGTTCCAAACTTAAAAAGGATAGAAGTTGTAATTAAAATCATTAGAATTAAAAAACCATATCTCCCCATAACGATCAAAGGAATTTGATCATTTAGAACTTGATGCGCGTTTAATTTTTGAATAAAAACCTCAAAAACAACGATTATCGCAACCGTAAGTATCAATAAAATTGATAACAATACTGACATACCAACTGCTACAAAATATTGCTGAAAAAAACCTCTTTTCACTAATACATGACGAGAAGTTTCAAAACCTCCTAAAATAGCATTCAATCCATTTGCCATCAATAAAATAGACAATAAAAATCCCCAAGACAACAATCCTGAATGACTGTTGTGTAGAATATCATCAATAATATTTGCAATTGCATAATAAGTATTTGGAGGAACTCCTTCAGAAACAAATTTCAAAAAATCTTCTTGAAAACCTTCGATAGGAATATAAGGAATAAGATTTAAAATAAATAATGTAAAAGGGAATAATGCCATAAAAAAACTAAATGCAATAGAACCTGCACGATTAGATAAAGCTCCTTCAGCAATACCAATTCCATATAGCTCTAATAAGTCATAAAGCGTCAATCCTTCTAACCAAGGCAATTTTACCTTTTTTAGATAGCTGGCTAAATCCCTAAGTACTGGTATTCTTTGAATACTTTCTTCTATTTCTGCTGACATTAAATATAAATCACTTTAAAATTAAGTTCTTTTATTAGTTGCAATTCTATTTAAATCGCTTTTAAACTTAAATCCATGTTATAAATAGAATGAGTTAATGCTCCTGATGAAATATAATCAACACCACATTGTGCATAACTACGAATCGTATCTTCATTAATATTTCCCGAGGATTCTGTTAGACAGGAATCTCCTATCAAAGTTACCGCTTTTCTAGTTGTTTCATAATCAAAGTTATCTAGTAGAATTCTATACACCCCTTTACAGTCCAATATTTCTTTTACTTCCTCTATATTTCTGGCCTCCACTATAATTTTCAAATCACGGTTCTCTTTCTTAAGATACTCTTTTGTTTTAGCTATTGCTAAAGTAATTCCACCTGCAAAATCAATATGATTGTCCTTAAGCATAATCATATCATACAGAGCAAAACGATGATTCTCTCCACCTCCTATTTTTACAGCCCATTTTTCGGCTACCCGAAAACCAGGTGTCGTTTTACGAGTATCTAATATTTTTGTATTTGTTCCATCTAACAATTTTACGTAACTATTTGTCTTAGTAGCTATCGCAGACATTCTTTGCATCGAATTTAATACCATTCGTTCTGCCTTTAAAATAGATTGTGAACTTCCCGAAACATGAAAAACAACATCTCCATATTTAACTGGAGTACCATCTTCAATAAAAGTTTCAACTTTCATGTTTGGATCAACATAATTAAAAATCATTTTCGCAAATGCAACTCCTGCTATGATTCCATTGTCTTTAACTAAAAGTTTTGCATTACCTTGTGCTTCTACTGGAATACAAGCCAATGAACTATGGTCACCATCCCCTACATCTTCGCGGATAGCATTAGATATTAGTATTTGTAACTCGTCTTGAAATTGTGCTTCACTAATCATTTTTCAAAAAATTATATTTACTGCTAATGTAGTAGTTTTTTTGTGGATTGAAAAACTTGTTATAAAACCCTTTTCTAATAAATTACAACTTCTGTACTATCATTTTAATAAATCATTAAAAATAAGTACTTTAATAGAGCAACGTGGTGGCAGTAGGATTTAAATTCATTAAACCTAAAAATAATGTTTGAATTTATATTAGACTATTTTTCTTTAAAATGAAACTTTAGACTCTTGAAAATGAAACTAGAATAACCTACGCGCTCCATTTCTTTTTAATAAGTTAGTACTCTTCTAATTTCTATCAAAGATGAAATAGATCTCATAAACGCTAGGTACGATTACAGTAAACTTGTTAATTAAAAAATTGGTGTCAGTAAAGCTTGAAAGTCACACTAATACTCAAAACTACAAAAGGATTAGGCGTTTTAAGTAAATACAACGCGTAACAATTTTTAGCTATTTAAATAAAAAGGTGTTAATTTAGTCCCAAAGCTATATTTATGAAAGAAAACTTACTCTTTGTCATGCAACGTATAAAAGAAAAATTATGGTTCAGACCCTCAATTTTTTGTTTTGTTTCGATTTTAGCTGCTTTAATTGCTCAAATTGCCGATAGTACAAGACTACATGAAATTGTTCCGGATATTAAAACCGAATCACTATCTGAGTTACTCAATATAATTTCAGCAAGCATGCTTGTGATTGCCATTTTTACTGTAGGATCATGATATCCGCATTTGCTGCAGCAAGCAATACTGCTACACCCCGCTCTTTTAAATTAATTATCGCAGATGATGTTTCTCAGAATGCATTATCTGTTTTTATTGGCTCTTTTATATTTAGCATTGTTGCTCTAGTAGCGCTTAAAAATGGTTATTACGGCAGAGCAGGTTATTTCACACTATTTATTTTTACACTCTTATTTTTTAGTTTAGTAATTCTAACTTTCTTACGATGGGTAGAGCGAATATCTAAATTGGGCAGAATGGGACATACAATTCAATTAGTTGAAGACGCAACTACAAATGCCATTCAAAATCGCTTAGAATCACCTACTCTAAACGGAATTGCAGTCCATCCTTCAAAAAGCAAAGGGGAAGCCTTGTATAGCGACCTAACAGGCTACGTTCAACAAATTAACATGTCTGAATTGCAAAAAATAGCCAAAAAGATGGACGCCGTTTTTACTATAAATGCGATCCCTGGAAAACTCGTTTCCATAAATCAGCCCTTGTTATTTATTGCTTTAAAAAACAAAGAGGAAAAAATAGACTACAATACTATAAAAAATGCATTTACGGTTGGTAATATGCGTTATTTTGACCAAGACCCCCGTTTTGGTTTAATCACCTTAACTGAGATTGCTAGTCGAGCTCTTTCACCTGCTGTCAATGATCCAGGAACGGCAATTCAAATCATAAGTAGCCACATTAGACTGTTCTCCTTATGGAATTCCGTTAAAGAAACAATTCCAGTTAAAGAAGACCTTTTTGATCGTATTGCTGTTCCTCAATTAGAACTATCCGATTTATTTGAAGATGCGTTTAGACCTATAGCCCGCGATGGTGCATCAAACATTGAAGTAATGATCAGACTCCAAAAATGTTTTCAAATTCTTTCTAAAAATAGCAATACAGCGATTCAAAAATCTAGTTTTTATAATTCTAAACAAGCATTTGAAAGAGCAAAAATGGAAATGAAACTTGAAGCAGATATACTACTTTTAAAAGAAAACTGTTTATTTGTATAAAAGTCATAACTTTCCAATCAAATTATTTTATGTTTCGATCTAAAAAAAAATAGCACTATCCATCACCGTAAAAACTCTTATTCTAAGTTTTTTTGTGGTTCTTTTTGCTCAAAAAACAGTAGCACAACAAGATAGTATCAATAAAAAGAATGATTCGTTAAACACTTCCATAATTAAAAATTTCAATGAAAAATTGGCAATAATTGAAGGACAGCGTGTCAGTGATTCCATTAAAAAATCAGAATTAGAGACACAGCTTTTATCATTAAAAACAACCGATAATTTAAAAAAAGAAGCGCTACAAAAAGAATTAGAAGTATTAAATACGAAAGAATATAAAAGGCTTGCCGAAAAAAAAGCTCAAATTGATTCTTTGCGCTTAACCGCAAAAGGATACCCAGTAACTGGATTTTTCAACGATACCTTATTCACTATTTATAGTAAATTGGGAAGCTTTTCGGCAAAAGACAGAGCAGATGCCATAAGTGTTCGAATTAAAAATCTCTCTGATCAATTTAGATTTAAGGGTGACTCAATAAAAATTGTTGATGCCGAAACCACTATAGATCTAGTATATAAAGAAGGTATTATTATTAGCGTTTCTGAAAATGATGCGATTTGGAATAACAGTACCAAATTAGAATTGGCAAAAAAATATCAAGACATTATCAAGAAAGCTTTAGCTCTGTATAAAAGTGAAACTAGTGTGTCGACTTTAGCAAAAGAAATTGGATTGGCACTTTTAGTTTTAGTAATAATGTTTTTTTTAATATCAAATTTAAGAAGGTTTTTTCGCTGGACTGCACAAAAAATAGAACACGAAGAAAACAAACGCATTCAAGGAATTAAGATCCGAAACTTCACTCTATTTGATGCTAAACAGCAAGTAAATGCTTTATTGAACGTTAACACCACTTTAAAATGGGTTCTCATCTTATTATTAGTTTATATTGCTTTACCTATACTTTTTGGAATTTTTCCTTGGACAAAAGATTTCGCAGCTACTCTTTTTGGTTATATACTAAATCCTCTTAAAAAAATAGCTTTAGGTTTTTGGAATTATCTTCCTAATTTAATTACTATACTAGTTATCATTTTTGTATTTAGATATGTTTTAAAAGGAATTCATTTTCTAAAAAATGAAATCGAAAAAGGAAATTTAGAACTACCTGGTTTTTATGCCGATTGGGCAAACCCTACGTATCAAATTGTACGAGTAATCGTTTTTGCTTTTATGGTAGTGGTAATTTTCCCGTACTTGCCTGGTAGTGATTCTCCCGTTTTTCAAGGGGTTTCCGTTTTTCTAGGTTTCTTATTTACTTTTGGTTCAGCAGGATCGCTTTCGAATATCATTGCTGGTTTAATCCTTACTTATATGCGATTATTTAAAATTGGAGACCGAGTTAAAATTGGCGAAGTCGTGGGGGATATTATCGAAAAATCATTGTTGGTAACCCGAATTAGAACCATAAAAAATGAAATTATTTCTATTCCAAACTCAACTGTAATGAGTAGTCATACTATAAATTACAGTAGTGATGCTCCTGAAAAAGGATTGATTATCCACTCGACTGTTACCATCGGTTATGATGTACTCTGGAAAGAGATGCATCAAGCTTTAATAGATGCTGCCTCTAAAACAGAGTTTGTATTACAAGAACCAAAACCTTTTGTATTACAAACTAGTTTAGATGATTTTTATGTCTCGTATGAAATCAATGCATACATAAAAGAACCTAATAAACAAGCAGTTATCTATTCTAATTTGCACCAAAACATTCAAGATGTTTGCAATGAAAGAAACATTGAAATTATGTCTCCACATTATCGTGCAGCAAGAGACGGGAATAAAACCACAATTCCAGAAAACTATTTGGATAAAAATTATAAAACACCCCCTTTTAATGTGAATTTTAAAAATGACAACACTATTTAACGTTTCATTTTAAATTTTTAAACTTTAAAATAGCTAGAAACATTTTGTTTTATTCTTTTAATAAAACAAAATGTACTGCTAACATGTATTTATCAGCGGTTTTTTTTATTCTATTTATAACTTATATTTGTCTCAATTTTGAACAAAAAAAGTAAACTAAAAACAATGAGTTTCTAGTTTGTTAATATATAAATCAAGGTTATATCTTAAAAAAACGCTATGAAGTTATTATATACATTAATTTTTTCAGTTATACTTAATATTGGATATTCACAATCTTCAGTAAATCAATACTTCGAAAAAATTAGAAACAATGAAGCCGCATTGACCGCTTTCTTTTCTCAGATGCCAAAAGGTGGGGATTTACATCACCATTATAGTGGCTCAATTTATGCCGAACCCTTATTAGAAGATGCCATATCAGCTGATTTTTACTTAAATACAGCAACTATGCAAGTTCTAAAAGAAAAGCCTACAACTGGAAACTGGGAACTTTTTTCTACACTAAAAAGTCGCGGAGAATTGAATAGCTACAAACAAAAAATAATGGAAAAATGGTCCGTGAAGGACTACAATCATGTTGACTACCCTTCTGATAAATTATTTTTTGAATCTTTCGGTAAATTTAGTCCCGCAATAGTAGGTAATTTTGGACAAGGATTATTAGAACTAAAAAATAGAGCTATTACTGAAAATGTAAGTTATATTGAAACCCAACTTTCAACTATTCCTTCCAATATAAACACGGACGATCTAACTGATTTTAATGCTAAATTAAGAGCACTGGCTATAAATAGAGATGAAGCTGGAGTTACCCAACTACTCGATTCCATTTATGGAACTTTATTACAAAGGGACGCTGCCGTTTATGCCGAAGATTTCAACACCAATTTTGTCGCTAAATTGCATAATGATCTTAAAATTGACGATGATCGTTTCACCATGCGTTACCAAAACTTTGTATTGCGCTTTATGGAACCCGTTGACCTTTTTAAAAATTTAGTAGTTGCTTTCATTTCAGCTGATACGAGTTCGCTAATGGCAGGTGTAAATATCGTTTCACCTGAAGATGGCGAAACAGCAATGAAAGATTATTGGTTGCACATGGTGATGTTTAAGTATTGTCATTCTCAATTCCCAACAGTAAAATACTCCATGCATGCAGGTGAACTTACCTTAGGATTAGTTCAACCTGAAGATTTAACTTGGCATATTCGAGATGCTGTATATACAGCGGGAGCCTACCGCATAGGTCATGGTGTAGATATGGCCTATGAAGAAAAATCATATGAACTTTTACGATATATGGCTAAAAATAACATTGCGATCGAAATTAACTTAGTGAGCAATGAATTTATTTTAAAAGTAAAAGACAGTCGCCATCCTATAACATTGTATAAAGAATTTGGAGTTCCAATTGTAATCAGTACTGACGATGCTGGTATTCTTCGAACAAACATGACGGAACAATATGTGTTACTTGCCAAACGTTACAAGCAAGTTTCGTATGTCAATATCAAACAATATGTATATAACAGTATCTATTATAGTTTTATAAAAGACGAGCAATTAAAAAAACAATTAATATCAGATTTAGATTTACGATTTAAAACCTTTGAAGCTAATTTTCCTTCTAATTAAATAAAATATGATTTTAGAAACGGCAATTCTTTATGTAAAAAAAGGAGAAGAAAAACAATTTGAACATGATTTCAAAATTGCAGGTCAATACATTAGCGCAATAGATGGCTATCTTGGACACAGTTTAAGAAAATGTATCGAACAAGAAAATAAATATTTACTACTGGTAGATTGGGAGAAACTAGAAGACCATACTATTGCTTTTAGACAATCTGAACAATATTTAGAATGGAAAAAGCTACTACATCATTATTATGATCCTTTCCCTATAGTGGAACATTATGAAATCATTTTAGAAAAAATAAAACTAGCTTAACTCAAAAATCTTGATTGATTACTTTTGTAATCCTGTAAAAAATCAAAAATGAATATCAAACTCATCGCCATTGGCAAAACCGATAACAAAGCATTACAATCTTTAATTGACGATTACACGAAACGTTTGTCTTTTTACATCAAGTTTGATTTAGATATTATTCCGGATATCAAGAATGTAAAAAATTTATCGGAAAGCCAACAGAAAGAAAAAGAAGGGGAATTAATTTTGTCCAAAATTGCACCAACAGACCAACTTATTTTATTGGATGAAAATGGAAAAAACTTCTCTAGTGTGGGTTTTTCAGAGGAATTGCAAAAGAAAATGAATTCTGGTGTAAAAACATTAGTTTTTGTTATTGGAGGACCTTATGGTTTTTCGGATACCGTTTATGCTTCTGCAAAAGGTAAAATCTCGCTTTCGCAAATGACTTTTTCTCATCAAATGGTTCGTTTGTTTTTTATCGAACAATTGTACCGTGGGTTTACGATTTTAAGAAATGAACCGTATCATCATCAGTAGTTTTTAGTTTCAAGTTTTCTTTGTTTAAAGTTTGAAGTTTAGTAGATGAATTCTTGGGGCACTTCTTTATTAAAAGTGTCTAATTCTTTTATCAAAATCTTAATTTGTAAATATTCTTCAAAACTCATGTTTTTATCGAAAACTAAAATAATTTTTGGATTTACTGCGTAATTAATACTATGTATATAATCTACAACTTCATTTGTTTTCATTATAAGATTATCAATTAAGATAGAATCTGATTGCTTTTTAAAATTCAATATTAAACCTCCATTCAAAGGCTTCGTTATTTTATAATACACATTTGTAAAAGGAATAAAAGCCATATTTTTACCTATACTATCTGCATAGGAATAGTAGTTTTCGGCTTTTTCATTTTTATGTGCTTTTTCTTTGCGTTTTTTGTCTTGTAGTTTCATAACCTCCGGAATCACGATTCGTAAAGGCAAACGCTTGTCTATATTCAGAATCCAATTGGTAGTGATAATACTGTTTTTTCTATTGACCTCGGCTAGAGTGTCTTTATCTTTAGTTCTAAAAAAAATATAAATAGGTGAATGATCTTGCACATCCTTTACGATCGTAACATTCGATTTTGGCAATAAGATATCCTCTTTGTTTCCGCACGAAAGAAATAAAAACACAACAATCAGGCTTAAATATTTCATATTTAAAAATTCAATTTTTCATATAATTTCACACACTCAACCGCTTCTTTTACGTCATGAACTCTCAATATATTTGCACCTTTTGTCAGTCCAATTGTATTTAGAAAAGTGGTTCCATTTAGAGCTTCATTAGCAGTTGTTTCTAATACTTTATAAATCATAGATTTTCTAGAAATTCCTACCAATAATGGCAAATCTAACATTTGAAATAATTCCATTTTTTTCATCACCTCATAATTTTGCTCCAATGTTTTAGCAAAACCAAAACCTGGATCAATAATTAAATCATTAATTCCAAAACTTCTAGCTTTGGCAATTTTTTCAGAAAAATAAAAAAGCATTTCTTTGACAATATCATTATAACTTGTCATGGTTTGCATCGTTTTAGGTGTACCTCTCATTTGCATCATGATGTAAGGAACATTATACTCTGCTACAACTTCAAACATTTTTTCATCTAGGTTGCCTGCGGCAATATCATTAATAAGTGCAGCACCATTTTCTAGAGAAGCCTTTGCAACTCCAGCTCTAAAAGTATCAATAGAAAGTAACGTTTCTGGATACTGTTTTAAAATTAATTGAATGACAGGAACAATTCGGGCAATTTCCTCTTCTTCAGTAACAAACTCCGCATTAGGCTTACTAGAATAGGCACCAATATCTATAAAAGTAGCCCCCTCATTTAGCATTTTCTTAACCTGAGAAAGTATTTCATTTTCATCATTGTACTTTCCTCCGTCAAAAAAAGAGTTAGGCGTTACATTTAAAATTCCCATCACTTTTGGATGCGCTAAATCAATCAGTTGCCCTTTACAATTTATTGTCATTACTTCTTTATTTAAAGTTTCTAGTTTAAAGTTTAATGATCTTGACCAATAAAACGGATGCATTCCTGCAACTTTAAACTTTAAACGCTAATTTTTTTTAAATTTTATCCCTATTTTTGAGAAAATTTTAGACAAATATACATCAATAATGAAGAATACTTCTCAAGAATATGATAACATAGTCGCAATTTGTCGATCACTATTTATCAATAAAATGAAAGATTATGGAAGTGCTTGGCGCATATTAAGACTGCCATCATTAACCGATCAAATTTTCATCAAAGCACAAAGAATTAGAAGTTTACAAGAAAATGAAATCCGTAAAGTCGACGAAGATGAAACCGGTGAATTCATAGGAATTATCAACTATTCGATAATGGCATTAATTCAATTAGAATTGGGCGTAGTCGACCAACCTGATTTGAATGTTGAAAAAGCTACCGAATTATATGATGCCCAAATTAAATTAACCAAAGAATTAATGGAAGCCAAAAATCATGACTACGGTGAAGCTTGGCGTGAAATGCGTGTGAGTTCTTTGACCGATTTAATTTTACAAAAATTACTTCGAGTAAAACAAATAGAAGATAATAAAGGGAAAACCATCGTATCTGAAGGAATTGATGCCAATTATCAAGATATGATTAACTATTCGATTTTTGCACTTATATTAATGAATTTTAAAGGAAAATAATGAAAAACTTAATTACTCAATTCTCTAGGATTTTCGTAGGATTACTATTTATTATTTCAGGATTAATAAAACTAAATGACCCTGTAGGTTTCTCTTATAAATTAGCCGAATATTTTAGTGAACCTGTATTTAACATGCCTTTTTTAGTGCCATTTGCTTTAGGTTTGGCCTTGTTTCTAGTAATTGTAGAAGTGGTTTTGGGTGTCATGTTACTCATTGGATATAAATCAAAGTTTACTATTTGGAGTTTGCTTCTTATGATTGTGTTTTTTACTTTTTTAACATTCTATTCTGCTTATTATGATGTGGTGAAGGATTGTGGTTGTTTTGGTGACGCACTACACTTAACTCCATGGCAATCATTTGCTAAGGATATTGTTTTATTGTTTTTTATATTAATTTTATTCATCAACAAACGACTAGTAAAACCTTTATTTCAAAATAGCATACAAAATATTATTGCCTATGCAAGTATTCTTTTATGCATGCTGATGGCGGTTTGGGTACTAAATCACTTGCCTATTATTGATTTCCGACCTTATAAAGTAGGAAACAATATTGAAAAAGGAATGGAAATTCCAGAAGGCGCTCCAAAATCCGTTGTGGAAATGACTTTTATATACAAAGTGAATGGTGTTGACAAAGAATTCTCAGAAAATGATTTGATGAATCTGCCTGAAGGAGCTGAATTTGTTGATAGAAAAGACAAAGTTATCACTGAAGGTTACGTTCCTCCTATTCATGATTTTACGATGATGAAAGACGATTCAGACTATAAAGAAGAATTGTTACAAGAACCTAAATTATTGATGATTGTTACTTATGATTTAATTACAGCTGAAGAAGGTGGTATGGTAAAACTAGAAAAGTTAAATCAAGAAGCTACTGCTAAAGGATATAAAGTAATAGGGATGACGAACTCCTCTTTAGAAGAAATTGCTAAAGCAAAGAAAAAATACGGACTTCAATTTGACTTTTATACATGTGACGCAATAGCCTTAAAAACAATTGAAAGAGCAAATCCTAGTATTGTAATTCTTGAAAAAGGAACTATCAAACAAAAAGTGCATTATAATGATATTAAAGATTTAAAGTTGTAATAATATAGGTTTTACAAATTGCTATTAATTTGATTCTTTAAAAAAAATAATTTATGCAAAATTTATTTAAAATTTTATTGCTAGTCTTAATGGTTGTATTTGTAGGATGTACCAATCAATTAGAATCAAATCGAAAATTATGTTTCACTCCACCAAGTGGTTTTAATTTTGAAATTGTAAATAAAACTTCAGGAGAAAATCTATTCACAAATGGAACGTATCAATCCAATCAAATTACAATAATTGACTTATCAAACAATAGCAAAGTGCCTTTTACATTTATTGCGGAAAACGGACAAAACATCATCAGTATCCATACTATTGGTTGGAAAACAGAAAAAATAAATTATTCTATTACAATACAAGAAAAAGCACTTTTTAGTTTATATGTAGATGCATCCAGAATAAGTGATGGTTGTAGTTACACCGAATTTAATGAAGTTGCCATAAAGAATTCTGATTTTGAATTCAATCAAAATACAGGAATTTATAAAATTTTTGTTCCGTAACTAATTCTGAAAAAAAAACGAATAAGCCACGTATGAACTCAAATCATCGTGGCTTTTTTCAATCGTTTTGTGTCTATTTTGTTATTTTTACTAACTATATCGATATTGTTTTTGTAATTTCAAATTCTATTTTCAAAAAATGATATTCTATATATTACTTTCCAATTGTTTGTTTAACTTTACTAAAATTTTTATTTAATGAAAAAAATACTGGCTCTATTCGTTGCATTCGCTACATTTTCATGTTCAAATGCACAAAAAACGGAATTTACAAAAGAAGCATTATCTGAAACATTATTAACTCCAGAAGGAAACCAAGTAGCTTTTCAAGATATAATCAAAAAAGCGGAAGGAAAAACGGTAGTTATTGAAATTTGGGCTTCCTGGTGTGGTGACTGTGTAAAAGCAATGCCAAAAATAAAAGAATTACAAGCCAAAAATCCTGATGTAGCCTACATATTCATTTCAATGGACAAAACAGCTGATAAATGGATCGCAGGAATTGAAAAACACGAACTTAAAGGGGATCATTATATGGCTAATGATCAAATGAAAGGTGTTTTTGGAAATGCTATTGATTTAGATTGGATTCCAAGATATATTATCCTTGACAAAACAGGAAAAATAGTTTTATACCGAGCAATTGAAACTGATTTTGATAAAATCAATGCCACATTAGCTAAATTAAAATAAACGTTACACAATAAAGAACTAAAAACAAATATTGAAATATAATACAAACTAAAATGAGAAAAAAGATAGTTGCAGGAAACTGGAAAATGCATAAAAATGCAGAGCAAACAGAAGATTTATTGAATGAATTAATTGCTAAAATACCTACTGATACAGATGCTAAAGTTATTGTAGCTCCTACATTCGTAAACCTAGCTTCAGCAGTTGATCATTTACAGTTTACTAATATCGACGTTGCTGCACAAAATGTACATCAAGCAGAAAGTGGCGCTTTTACAGGTGAAATTTCAGCAGATATGTTAAAAAGTGTTGGTGTAGATATCGTTATACTTGGACACTCTGAGCGTAGAGCTATTTTCAATGAAACGGATGCTTTAATTGCAAGTAAAGTAAATACTGCTTTGGAGCATGACATGATGGTTATTTTCTGTTTTGGAGAAGAATTGAAAGATCGTCAATCTCAAAACCATTTCAACATTGTTGAAAACCAACTAAGAGATGGATTGTTCCAAATCGAAGCAAAAGATTGGGAACATGTTGTTTTGGCTTATGAGCCAGTATGGGCAATAGGAACTGGAGAAACTGCTTCACCAGAACAAGCACAAGAAATGCATGAATTCATTAGAGAAACGGTTCGCAAAGCTTTCGGAAGTGATATTGCTGAAGATGTTTCAATCCTTTATGGAGGTAGCGTTAAACCAGAAAATGCAAAAGAAATTTTCTCTAAACCAGATGTAGACGGTGGTCTTATTGGTGGTGCTGCATTAAAAGCTGATGATTTTGTTGCAATTGTAAATGCAATCTAAAATAAAATTAACATATTAAAAAAGCGGTAAAATGTATTTTACCGCTTTTTTTATTTTTATATAATTCCATAAAAAGAGAAATACTACCTTTGCAAAAAAATTAAACATGTCAAATATTTATATAGGATACCATTTTACAATTGAACCAAAAGAATTGGGTTCAGAAATATTAATTGCAGAGTTAGGTGAAACTGCTTTTGAAAGTTTTACTGAAACTGAATCTGGTATATCCGCTTTTGTACAAAAAGATTTATGGGATGAAATGATTCTGGAGAACATCAATATTTTAAAATCGGAAGAATTTGAAATTGACTATACCTTTGAAGAAATAGATCAAGTTAACTGGAATGAGGAATGGGAAAAGAATTTTGAACCTATCGATGTAGAAGGAAACTGTCATGTACGTGCACCTTTTCACCCAAAAACGGATGCTGAATTTGATATCTTAATTGAACCAAAAATGAGTTTTGGTACAGGTCATCATGAAACTACACATATGATGATTCAACATTTATTAGAAATTGACGTAACTGGTATGAAAACCCTAGATATGGGATGTGGAACTGCTATTTTAGCAATTCTTGCTGAAATGAAAGGGGCGCAACCTATCGATGCAATAGATATCGATAACTGGTGTTACTTGAATTCTATTGAAAATGCAGAGCGCAACCACTGCAAACACATTACAGTTTATGAAGGTGAAGCTTCATTATTAGAAGGAAAAAAATATGATTTAATCATTGCCAATATCAATCGAAATATTTTGTTGAACGATATGCAAGCGTACGTAGATTGTCTAAATCCAAAAGGAACCCTTCTTTTAAGTGGTTTTTACACGGAAGACATCCCTTTTATAGATGCTTCATGTACAGAAAAAGGGTTAACTTATGTTAAAAAATTTGAAAGAAATAACTGGGTTTCATTAAAATACGTAAATTAGTATTAGTTTTATTAATAACGAAAGTACAAAAAACCTACAAAATGAGTACTAAAGAAAAAATAAGAGAAAAAGTAAGTCGAAAAGAAGCACCTACATTAAACAACGAAATTATCGTGTATAATGATGATGTAAATACTTTTGACCATGTAATCGACACTCTAATGCGTGTTTGTGAACATACACCTGAACAAGCGGAACAATGTTCTTTAATTGTACATTATAATGGGAAATGTACTGTGAAAACAGGACCTATTGATAAATTGAAACCACAATGTACACAATTACTAGAAGCAGGATTAAGTGCTGAAATTGTTTGATTTCAAACAATAAGGCAATTAAATAGCTTTTTATTTAACGATAATTCATTAAACGTTCTATTTTATTCTATATTTGAATAAAATAGAACGTTTTTTTTTATGGAAGAATATGGTAAAATATTAATCATTGCGATGCCTCTTTTTTTGGTACTAATTATTATTGAAAAAATGTATGATTTATACAAAGGGGAGAATCATGTTCCATTAATGGACAGCGTTTCCAGTATTAGTTCCGGAATTACAAACGCAGTTAAAGATGTATTAGGACTTAGTATTACTTTTATTTCTTATGAATGGATCGTTTCAAAAATAGCTATTTATCATATTGAAAATACTATTGCAACCTATTTAGTAGCTTTTATTGTCATCGATTTTTATGGATACTGGACACATCGATTGTCACATCAAGTAAATTTTTTCTGGAATAAACATGCTATACATCATAGTAGTGAGGAGTTTAACCTAGCTTGTGCTTTACGTCAAACGGTTTCCAGTTTTATTAATCTATTTACTTTTATACTTATTCCAGCAGCACTTCTGGGCGTTCCTGCTAAAGTAATTGCAATAACACTACCTATTCAACTATTTTTACAATTTTGGTACCACACAAAACATATTAAAAAAATGGGGTTTTTAGAGCATGTCCTTGTAACTCCATCACATCATCGAGTTCATCACGCTATAAATCCAGAATATCTTGATAAAAATCATTCACAAATTTTTATTATTTGGGACAAATGGTTTGGTACTTTTCAAGAAGAATTAGACGAAGTACCACCCGTTTTTGGAATAACTAGACCAGCCGGAACTTGGAACCCTATTCGAATAAATTATCAACATTTAGGACTATTAATTATGGATGCTTGGCGTACCGAAAGCTGGAAAGACAAATTGACAATTTGGTTTAAACCCACTGGCTGGCGACCAGAGCATTTTGAAGAAAAATATCCAGTAAAAAAAATATCAGATGTTTATAATTTTAAAAAATATGGTGCCGAGAACTCAACTAAATTAATTAGTTGGTCTATTATTCAAGCACTGATTACTTTACTATTTGTTAGCTATTTATTTAACAATATAGCCCAAATAGGTTTGCCCAATATCTTTATTTATGGATTTTTTATTTTTATAACTATTTTCAGCTATACGGAATTAATGGATAAAAATAGATTTTCAATCTATTGGGAAACCTTCCGATTGTTATTTGGTCTTGGGATTTTAATTTACTTTGGAGATTGGTTTGGACTAAATTCTATTTTACCTATGGGTAATTATATAATAATTACTTACCTCCTATTTTCATTGGGAATAGCAATTTATTTTACGCTATTTGATTTCAAAATAAAAAGTGCTGTATCTGTTAACTTATAAACTCATAACATGAAAAATAATAAATTATTAATTGGATATTTGGGTTTAAGTATTGTTTATTTACTCCTTCTCCTTGTTGATCAAGAATCAATTGCTTGGTTTATGAAACCCCTTTTGCTTCCGTTTCTTATTTTAGGAGTTTATTTTAGTGGAGCGTTTTCTTCTAAAAAATACCTTTTAGCAGCATTAACTTTTTCATGGTTTGGAGATATCATTCTCCTTTTTGCAGATCGTGACGAACTATTTTTCATAGTAGGATTAATTGCTTTTTTAATCTCACATATTATCTATATATTACTATTTAATAAACAATTAAGATATAAAAACAGAAAAAATAAAGCGGTATTCTGGATTGGAGTTACTACAATTATAATGTACTTAATCATTATGATTTCTATTCTACTACCCAATCTAGGTGATTTAACAATACCTGTATTTGTGTATGCTCTAGTTATTTCTACCATGCTTTTATTTGCCTTTAAAGGTTTTTTGAACTGGGAAGAACCAGGCAACTGGTACATTTTGATTGGTGCAATCGCTTTTGTAACTTCAGATAGTATTTTGGCGTTCAATAAGTTTTATACCCCTATAGTAATGAGTTCATTTTTCATTATGATAACCTATCTAATTGCTCAATATTTGATTGTAGTGGGAATTTTAAAATTAAATAAAAAAAATAGCATTCCCTTTTTATAGAAAATGCTATCAATAATGCAATTATAATAAATGTTAATGAGGTAATTTATCTTTAAAAACGCCATACAAATACGTTCCAAATAAAGCGCCAAAAAGCACAATAAGAATACTCCAAAAACCAGCTCCTAATAATATATAAATAGGTCCTGGACAAGCACCAACTAATGCCCAACCCAATCCAAATAAAATACCACCAACCCAGTAGCGGATTGATCCCGGTTCTTTATCTACAATTTCAATTGGCCTCCCTTTTATGTCTTTAATGTTTTTTCTTTTTATAATTTGGATACCAATAACACCCGTACCAATTGCGACCATAATGATTCCGTACATATGGAAAGATTGAAACTGAAACATTTCATAAATTCGGTACCAAGAAACGGCTTCCGACTTTGTTAATACAATTCCGAATACAAAACCAACTAATAAATATTTTAATACTTTCATTTTCTAAAAAATTAATGGGAATATAAAATAAGCCATAATTAAACCACCAACAAAAAAACCAATAACTGCTTTTAAAGAAGGAATTTGTAAATTACTCAATCCCGAAATAGCATGCCCAGAAGTACATCCACCGGCATATCTAGTACCAAAACCAATAAGTAGACCACCAATAAGAAGAATCAGGATACTTTTGGGTGATTGAAAAACTTGAGGGCCAAAGAGTGAATCAGGAACTAACTTCCCATTTGGAGCATCAATTCCTAGTTGAGCTAATTGCTCAATAGTCTTTGGGTTAATTGAAACATTTGATGGATCACTCATGAAATGTACTGCTACAAAGCCACCTAACATAGCACCTAAAACTACAACTAAATTCCATCGCTGTGATTTCCAGTCAAAGTCAAAAAAAGCAGTGCGCTTCCCTGCCCCTAATATCGTACACATTGACCGAAGATTAGATGACATTCCGAACGATTTACCAAAATAAGTTAAACATAGCATGATCAATCCAATTAAAAAACCAGATATGTACCAAGGCCAAGTTTGAAAAAAGATACCCATAATTAATTCTATTTTGATGCAAAAGTAAGGATTCTACTATTTACAATTCTAAGAATTTCATCACAAATATTTATTGTAGTAGTAATCCCCTATATAGTTCTCAGTATATTTGTACTACAATAAATTTAAAAGAATCTAATTTCATCACAATCATGAAAAAAGTCCTGCTTTATTTTGCATTAGTATCATTTGCCATTTCATGTGTAAGTACCAAGTCAACTTTGAAAAACGTTGATGATAATGCCCCAATTCCAAAATTAACCTCTGATAATACTTTTGTAATTACCGAGTATAGTAAAGACAAAAAATACGGATATGATAAAGATTATCCGATCAATGTATTTTATTATAGCACGCGAAATGAAACCATCAATCAAGAACGTTTTTTGAATGCCTTAACTGGACCAAAAGGGGAAAAAATAAGCTTTAGTAAATTAGAAAGTTGTTGTCCATTCCCAACAAAAAGAAGCGAAATGGGTGCAGGATTTCTTGATGTATATGAAGTAAAATGGGATGGTTTAAAAAAACCTATTCTATTGTATATGAACATTTATGAAAAAGGAATTTTGAAAGTTCCAGTTGGCTTTGGATTGAAGAAAAATAATCAATAAACAACTCCCCTAGCCCTGATAGAAGCGGTATCCTTCTTGTTTTTTCTTTAAAAACAAGAAGATACAAGCGTATAGCAGGAAATAGCTCCAAAACATACTATTATTCTCTATAAAAAATGTTAATAAGTAAAGACTAAATCGTAAATCATAACTACCTTTGCACTTTAAAAAATCATACTCAAATGAACATACAACATATCCCACAAATTAAGCATACTGATAGCGGAAACTTCTTTTTATTAGCTGGTCCTTGTGCCATTGAAGGCGAAGAAATGGCTATGAGAATTGCTGAAAAACTGATTGGTATCACTGATAAATTACAAATTCCTTATGTTTTTAAAGGATCTTTTAAGAAAGCGAATCGCTCTAGAATTGATAGTTTTTCAGGAATTGGTGATGAAAAAGCATTGAAAATATTAAGAAAAGTTTCGGAGACTTTTGGAGTTCCAACTGTGACTGATATTCATACAAATGAGGATGCGGCAATGGCAGCTCAGTATGTAGATATTTTACAAATCCCAGCTTTTTTAGTACGTCAAACGGATTTAGTTGTGGCTGCTGCCAATACTGGTAAAGTAGTCAACTTGAAAAAAGGACAATTCATGAGTCCAGAAAGCATGAAACATGCAGTACAAAAAGTATTGGATTGCAATAATGAGAACGTAATGGTTACAGATCGTGGAACTATGTTTGGCTACCAAGACATGATTGTTGATTTTAGAGGAATTCCTACTATGCAACATTATGCTTCGACAGTACTAGATGTAACACATTCTTTACAACAACCCAATCAAACTGCTGGTGTAACTGGTGGAAGACCAGACATGATTGAAACGATTGCCAAAGCAGGAATTGCTGTAGGTGTAGATGGTATTTTTATTGAAACTCATTTTGATCCAGCAAATGCAAAAAGTGATGGTGCTAACATGTTACATTTAGATTATTTTGAAGCTTTAATGACCAAGTTAGTCGCTATTAGACAAACGGTTAATAAATTTTAATTTTTATAATACACGCATTGAAAAAGATATTTTTATATACAGCATTCTTAGCTTTATGCCTTTGTAATATAGCAAACGCTCAAGAAGAAATTAAAATACAAGATAAATATACTGCTCACAACAAAGGAAAATTCTTTGTGTCATGGGGAGGAAATAGAGAGAGCTACACCAAATCGGATGTGAATTTTAGAGGTAAAGATTACAATTTTACTTTGGATAACATGACTGCACATGACAAACCAAAAGGATGGCATGTGGACTATATTAATCCTACAAGAATGACTATTCCTCAAACGAATTTCAGAATGGGGTATTTCATTAATGACCATTATAGCATTGCTCTTGGTGTGGACCATATGAAGTATGTTATGACACAAGATCAAACCGTAAATGTGACTGGAACAATCGCAACTGGATCAGAGTTTGATGGGACGTACAACAATACTCCAACAGTAATGACTGAAAAATTCTTGATGTATGAACATACAGATGGTTTGAATTATGTGAACACTGAATTTTCAAGACATGATGATATTTCATCATTATTTAAAATAGGGAATACTGATAAAATCCAAGTAAATTTAACTGAAGGTGTTGGTGTAGGTTTATTATATCCCAAAACGAATACAACACTATTAGGTAAAGAACGCCACGATGATTTTCATGTTTCAGGATATGGAACTTCATTGAAAGCAGGTTTAAATGTCACTTTTTTCAAACATTTTTATGTTCAGGGAGAATTAAAAGGTGGTTATATAAATATGCAAGATATTCGTACAACACAAAGTGCCGAAGATCGTGCTTCACAAGACTTTTTCTTTTTTCAAAGACTAATTGCTTTTGGAGGGATTTTTAAAATATAATTAAAGTTGTTTAGCTTAAAAAAAGGAGATTGTTAATTCTAACAATCTCCTTTTTTATTTTAAATCTATAGGTATTTATACTCTAAAATAAGCAAAAACCCTTATTTTATAATAGTTTTGGCTCATAAATTGGGTGCTATTTAATTTATAATTGTTACTTTAGTAATATTAAAAGATGGTTTTAGTTTTAATTTATAAAAAATTCTGTAAAATAAAAAATTAAACAAAATGATACGAGCTGAAGGAAAAGCGGTAAATCATGACCCAGAAACATTCAAAAATTTTGAGATTTTTTTCGATACGTCTCCTGATTTATTATGTGTCGCTGGTTATGATGGTTTTTTTAAGAGGATAAACCCTGCCGTTTCTAAATTACTAGGATATACTGAAGAAGAATTACTGTCAAGACCTATCAATGATTTTGTATACACTGATGACAAAAACAGTACTGAATCGGCTCGAAATGAGCTAAAAAAGAAAATTCCATTATTCAATTTCGAAAACAGGTATTTAACTAAAAATGGGACAATCGTTTGGTTGTTATGGACGTCTTTACCTATAGACCATGATCAATTAGTTTATGCAATAGCAAAAAACATAACTTACAAAAAAGAAATTGAACATGAACGAAACATCCATATTGCAGAACTAACAAAAATCAATGAAGATTACAAACAGCTTACTTATACCTCTGCACATGATTTAAGATCACCTGTAAATAATTTACTTTCCGTTTTTGAACTTTTGGATACTTCACAAATAACAAATTCCGAAACACTTGAATTAATTTCAATACTAAAAACAACATCCGATGGGTTAAAAAATACCCTAAATGATTATGTTAAAATTTTGGACAAAAAAAATGATCTCATTGCCAAAATTGAAAAAATAAATTTAAACGACTCTTTACAAGAAGTACTGCTTTCCATTAATTCATTAATTCAAAATTCATTGACATTAATAAATATTGATTTTTCAAATTTTGAAACAGTTAATTTTAATAAGGCCTATTTAAAAAGCATTTTTTTAAACTTAATTACCAACTCTATAAAATATGGTAAAAGAGATAAATCACCAGTTATTACTATCTCTTCTAATTTAGATAATGGAGTAAAACAATTGATTATTACAGATAATGGAATAGGTTTTGACATGGATAAAGTAAAAGATAAGATTTTTGGCTTGCACCAAAAATTTCACACAAATCTTGACAGTAATGGTATTGGATTATATTTAGTTTACAACCATATAACAAGTCTAGGTGGTCATATCGCTTTAGAAAGTAAAATAGATGAAGGAGCCAAATTTATTATAACTTTTCCTGATTAATAGCAGTATATTGTACTATTCTTAGTAATTATAAAAACGGAATTGTGTAAAAAAAGAAACTCTAACTTTAAAATTCAAGTGTTTTTATGATACCAATTTCTAAAATACCAAATACAGGATCTACCAGTTGGAAATTTTCTACAACCAAGATATTACAATCCGTTGTACTCGTTTGTGTTATTCTTTATTTTGGTAAAACACTATTCATTCCCCTTAGTTTTTCATTATTGATTAGTTTCATTCTTTATCCCGTTTGTAAATGGATGGAACATAAGGGAATGAGTCAAACGATTGCTATCCTAATCGCAATCTTTATGGTGCTCTTTATAAGCAGTGGCATTTTATACCTGCTTTTTTTACAAATAAATGAATTTTTAACCGAATGGGAGCCGTTTAAAATAAAGTTACTAGAAGCATTAGCTCAAGTTAGTGTTTACACCTCTGAACATTTCGGCATCACTACAGAAGAACAGACTATTTTTTTTAAAAACGCAATAAATAATTCTGGATCAGAAACTTTTTCAGCATTCAAAACTATTTTATATTCCTTATCAGGGTATGCTTTTTTTATTTTAATAATACCCGTTTTTTCAGCCCTTATTCTATATCATCGTAGCATGTTAGCTGAAGTATTATACCAAATTTTTCCATCTGACAAAAAAGAAACCGTTCATGAAGTCCTAGTTGAAACCATCAGTGCTTACTATAATTTTATAAAAGGAATGGCTTTAGTGTATCTAATCGTTGGGCTTTTAAACAGTATTGGGCTTGCAATTATTGGAATCCCTCACCCTTTCGTGTTTGGTTTCATAGCCTCTATTCTTACTTTTATCCCCTATATCGGCATAATGATTTCGTCACTATTACCAATAGCGATTTCATGGATTACCTTTAACTCTATTTGGTATCCATTAGGTGTTATTCTTGTTTTTTCGATAGTTCAAATTTTGGAAGCCTATGTAATATTCCCTTTTGCCGTAGGCAGCCGTTTAAAAATAAATACACTTGTTATCATTTTAATGATTACAGCTGGTGGCATTTTATGGGGCGCTGCGGGAATGATTTTGTTTATTCCGTTCATCAGTATCATAAAACTAATTGCTGAACGTACTGAGAGCCTAAAAACTCTCTCTCTTTTATTAGGTGATGGCATTCACAAAAAAGAAAAACCTTAATTTATTTTAAAACATAAAAAAACCACAAGAATCAACTTGTGGCATTTAGTATTATAACTTAAAACTATTCTACAATTCCATTTTGATCTACTAAATAAATCAAAGAAGCCATTGTTGCTGCTCCCAGTTCTAATTCTCTTTTATCAACTGCATCAAATTTATCATTTGCTGCATGATGGTAATCAAAATAACGTTGTGAGTCTGGTTTTAAACCTGCTTTTACTATTTTTTTAGAAGTTAATGGACCAATGTCAGATCCACTATGTCCTTCTACAAAACTATGAATTAAGTATGGTTCGAATAAAGTAGTGAAACTGGCGATTTTTTTAAAATTTACGGCATCACATTCTAATGAAAAACCTCTTGGACTAAACCCACCTGAATCACTTTCTAAAGCAAATATGTGGTTTTCTTTGTTTTTTTGAGCTAATTCTTCATATTTATTTCCTCCTCGTAAACCATTTTCTTCATTCATGAAAAGAACAACACGCATCGTGTTTTTTGGTTTATATCCTAGATTTTTAAAAATATTCATCACTTCCATACTTTGCACTACTCCTGCTCCATCATCATGAGAACCGTCAGCTAAATCCCAAGAATCTAAATGACCTCCAACAACCATAATGTTTTCTGGATGCTCCATACCAGTAATTTCTCCTACTACATTATACGACAAAACATCATCATACTGCTTACAAGATTGTTTAAAGTGAAATTGTAGTTTTGGGTTATTCTTCAGTGTTTTACTTAATAATTCAGCTCCATTTGTACTTATTGCAGCGGTTGGAATGTATTGCGCTTTTGGAATATCACCATAACTCTGAGCTCCTGTATGTGGAAAATCATCTAATCTCAAATTCATGGAGCGTACGATGGTCCCAACAGCACCAAAATTTGAAGCCTCTTTAGCACCCGCGTACCTTTGATCTACAGCACCAGAATACGCATGAAACGATTCTATTTGTTCATTATCCATGGGTCTGTTGAAAAATACAATTTTGCCCTTTATTTTTTCTGTTCCCAATGTTTTTAATTCTTCCAAAGAATGTACTTCAATCACTTCTGCAGTTAGTCCATTTGAAGCAGTAGCTATAGAACCACCCAAAGCACAAATAGGCACCGTAGTTTTTGTTTTATTATCTAAAATATAAGCGGTTTCTTTTTCGCCTCTTACCCATTTAGGAACCATTACTTCTTGCAAATAGACTTTGTCAAAACCCATTTTTTCCATTTCCCCTTTAGTATACAAAACTGCTTTCTCTGCATTTGCAGATCCTGATAAACGGGAACCAATTGAGTTAGACAAATGATCCAACCAAGAATAACATTTAGAATTTGTTAATGCTGATTTGTAAATTTCTTTTAGAACTTGTTCATCCGTTTTTTGAGCATATAGAGCCGAACTTCCAATTAATAATAGCGCTAATAAAGTTGTTTTTTTCATAAATAGTTAAGTTAATTTCAAAATAGGTTCCGAATTTTAAAATCCTGATTACTTTAAATATTGCAGGTTTTTTTTTATTTTATTGGTTCAAAACTAATAGCAGTTCCTCCACCTGGAGCCAAGTTCAAATTGATATTAGATTTACTCATAACTTCCATTGTTTTTATTTTGTAAGCAATTGGATTTTTTTTCCAATCGGCATCTTTTGCGTCTTCGTAGATTGTTGCTTTGTATTTTTGTCCTGGAGTCAAGAAATCAAGTTTAATTGTTGATTTTCTAGCGTTTTCATCAGTAATTGCACCTAGAAACCATGATTCTTTCCCTTTTGCTTTTCTGACTACCGTTAAATAATCACCCGGTTCTGCTTCAAGGTATTTGCTTTCATCCCAATCTACAGCGACATCTTTGATGAACTGAAATGCATCGGGATATTTTTCATAATTCTCTGGCAAATCGGCTGCCATTTGAATTGGAGAATACATAGTCACATACAAAGCCAATTGTTTTGCTAATGTTGTATGCACTTGTTCCGTTTTATTTTTGTCATAATAACTCATTTTTATTTCAAAAATTCCTGGAGTATAATCCATTGGACCTCCTAGAAGTCTTGTAAATGGTAAAATTGTTTCATGCATTGGAGGATTTCCGATACTCCACGCATTGAACTCCGTTCCACGAGCGGCTTCGGCAGCCACATAATTAGGATAGGTTCTACCATAACCTGTAGGATGTGATGATTCATGTGAATTGACCATTAATTTATAATCGGCGGCACGTCGTGCAACATAATTAAAATGATTCACCATGGTTTGTCCGTCGTGAAATTCTCCGCGAGGAATAATTTTACCCACATAACCCGTTTTGGTCGCTGGATAACCGTATTTCACCATGTTCTCAAAATTACGATCTAAATGACGTTCAAAATTAGCAACTGAACCTGAAGTCTCATTATGCATAATCATTTTCACGTTTTTAGATTTGGCGTAAGCCGAAATAGCAGCTATATCAAAATCAGGATAAGGCGTAGTGAAATCAAAAACTTCCTCTTTCCAGTTTCCATTCCAATCTTCCCAACCTACATTCCATCCTTCTACCAGAACACCATCAAAACCATTTTTAGCAGCAAAATCAATATATCTTTTTGTATTTTCAGTAGTCGCTCCATGTTTTCCTGACGCTTTGGGAGCATCGGCAAAATTGGTAGCATTTTGAGAACCTGCATAATCCCAAGTTGATTTACCTACATGCATTTCCCACCAAATTCCAACATATTTCATTGGTTTGATCCATGAAGTATCTTCAATTTTTGAAGGCTCATTTAAGTTTAAAATCATTTTGGAACTCACAATATCTCTTGCATCGTCACTCACCATAATCGTTCTCCAAGGCGATACACATGGCGTTTGTAAATAGGCTTTATCTCCAATCGCATTAGGAACTAATTGAGATGTTAATTTATAATTGTTTACATCCACATTTAAATGCATCACAGGATAATTCACTACTGCTGCTTCAAAAATATTGAGATATAATCCTGCCGGAGATTTCATCATCAATGGCGTTTGAACCATATATTTCCCTGGAATAGATTTTACACCAATTCCATTGTTCATATTAATTTTGGTATTATCAATTTCAGATAATTTGGTTTCATTATATTCGTATTCATTACTGTCAAAATCGCCAGGAATCCAAAAAACTTTATTGTCGTCAGTTAAATTAAACTGTGTTTCTTCATCAGAAATGATGAAATAATTCAATTCTTTTTGTCTTGGAAAATCATATCTAAAAGCGACTCCTTCATCAAAAACTCGAAAAATGATATTCATTTTTACATTGGTTCCTTTTTGAGTTAGTGCTATTGTAAGTTCGTTGTAATGATTAACGATATTGGCTTGTTCTCCTAAAACGGGTTGCCAAGTCTCATTGAATGTTGCTTTTGTAGATGTTGTAATTTCAAAATTAGCGTCTAAAGCTGGTTTTTCTTTTAATTTTATTCCAAGAATACTTTCAAGAATAACTGTCTTATTTTTATAATTAACGGAGTAAGCAGGTTGTCCATTTCCAGCAAGTTTAAAATTTAAAGTTATTTTATTGGAAGGAGATTGAATACTTTGTGCGTGAAGTAAACTCATCGCAAACAGAAGGAAAAAAGAGAAATAGTATTTCATTTAGTAACGTTTTTAGAATTGCTAAAATAGCAAATTCTTACCTTATAAGTAACAGATAGTAGCATACAATTTTACATAAAAAAACCCTCCAGTACTTAAACTGAAGGGTAAACCAAGTAAAATAAAAACCAAACTATTTATTCAACTCAAAAACAACTTTCATATCCGTATCAGAATTTGTACCTACAAAAGCCTCAAAAGCACCCGGCTCAGCAGCAAATTGCAATTCGGAATTATAAAATTTTAATGTTTCTTCTGATATTTCAAAAGTCACTGTTTGTGTTTCTCCTTTTTTAAGGAATATTTTTTGAAATCCTTTTAACTCTTTTATGGGTCTGGTAACTGAACCCACTAAATCTCTAATGTACAATTGAACTACTTCTTTTCCATCGTAATTTCCGTCATTAGTAACGTCAACACTTACTTTTACCGTATCATTGACGTTCATTTTCTCCGATGAGATTTTTAAATTTGAATATTTAAATGTGGTATAACTCAATCCAAAACCAAAAGGATATAAAGGTTCGTTTCTTTCATCAATATAATTTGATCTGAATTTTTCAAACTTTCCTTCTTTATTACCAAGAGGTCTTCCTGTATTTTTTTGATTGTAATAAATAGGCACTTGTCCTACACTTCTAGGAAATGTTGCTGATAATTTCCCTGAAGGATTTACATCACCAAATAAAACATCGGCAATTGCTGAACCAGCTTCGCTACCCGCAAACCAAGTATTTAAAATAGCTGGAACAGTTTCGTTTTCTTGTACTAAAACCAAGGGACGTCCTGTAAACAATACCAGAACAACTGGTTTTCCAGTTTTAAGTAATTCTTGCAATAAGTCTTTTTGAGCTTGCGGAATTTCCAGTTTAGTACGGCTACTGCTTTCTCCACTCATTTCAGCAGATTCTCCTAGAGCCGCAACAATCACATCCGATTGACTAGCTATTTTTAAAGCTTCTGCTAATAACTCCGCACTTGTTCTATTGTCACGGTGCAAGGTTTTACCAAACATGGTTGCATTTTCTTCAAATGTTGCATCATAATCAAGATTACTTCCTTTAGCATAAAGCACATTCGCATTTCCTGTTACTTCCTTAATTCCTGCAACAAGAGAAATAGATTTTTCCATATTGGTAGCTACACTCCAAGTTCCTGCCATATTTTCTTTGGCATCAGCCAAAGGGCCAATAACAGCAATGGTTCCAGTCTTTTTTAATGGAAGTAATTGATTTTGATTTTTAAGTAAAACCAAGGATTGTGCCGCTGTATTTCTAGCTTCGGCTCTGTGATCTTTGGTAAAAATTTCTGTTTTTGCTCTATTTACATCACAATATTTATATGGATCTTGGAACAAACCTAAATCATATTTTGCATCAAGAATCAATTTAACGGCGTTGTCAATTTGTGCTAAACTTACTTTCTTTTCGTCTAATGATTTTTTCAAAGTAGTTAAAAAACCTTCTCCTACCATATCCATTTCAATTCCAGCATTTAGTGCTAGTGCTGATACGGTTTGTAAATCACCCATACCATGCTGAATCATTTCTGGAATTCCTGTAAAATCAGTAACTACAAAACCTTTAAAGCCCCATTGTTTTCTCAATACATCCGTCATCAACCATTTATTCCCTGTAGCTGGAATTCCATCAATCTCGTTGAAAGAAGCCATTACAGAACCTACACCAGCATCAATCGCCGCTTTGTAAGGAGGAAAATAATCATTGTACATTTTGATTCGGCTCATATCGACCGTATTGTAATCACGACCCGCTTCAGGAGCTCCGTATAAAGCAAAATGTTTTACACAAGATAAAATAGTATTGTTGTTTGCTAAATTATTTCCTTGGTATCCCTGGACCATTGCTTTTGCAATAGCACTTCCTAAAAATGGGTCTTCACCAGAACCTTCAGAAACTCTTCCCCAACGTGGATCACGTGAAATATCAACCATTGGTGAAAAAGTCCAGTTAATCCCATCGGCACTTGCTTCTTGTGCTGCAATTTGAGCACTTCTTTCAATCAACTTCATGTCCCAAGTACAAGACAATCCAAGTGGAATAGGAAAAGTGGTTTCGTACCCGTGAATAACGTCCATTCCAAAAAGCAATGGAATTTTTAGTCGGCTTTTTTCAACAGCAATCTTTTGAACTTCTTTGATTTTTTGAACCGATTTTATATTAAATAAACCGCCTACTTTACCTTCTTCAATATTTTTAGCAACATTGGAACTATTGGCCGCACCAGTAGTAATATCGCCTGAAGTGGGTAAGTTTAATTGCCCTATTTTTTCATCCAAAGTCATCTTTGCCATTAATTCGGCAACAAACTCTGCTTTTGGTTTAATAATTTCTGCTTTTTTATTTCCCTTTTTTTGGCTGAAGCCAAAGACTGAAAAACACAAAAACACTATGATAAATTTGTTATTCATTTCTTATTGTTTTTTTATTTGTTGGAACATCCAATCATAAATTTCTTTGTTGTCATATACTCGAGACCAACTATCATGTCCTGAATCATCAAAAATGGTTAGCTCTACATTTCCATTGCATTTTTTTAGTTCTTTATAAATTGCAATTGCATAATCTAGATTTACAACATCATCCATTAAACCGTGAAAAATATGAGTGGGAATAGTTGCAATCGTGCAAGCCTGTTCTAATTGAATTAAATCGACAAAACCCGAAATTGGAACTAGAGCAGCAAATAGATTAGGATGTGCAAACGCGAGATTATAAGATCCCCAACCACCTAAACTTAATCCCGTAAGGTATATTCGGTTTGGATCAATATTGTTTTCTTTTTCAATTTTTAAAATCAATCGATACAATACTTCATTGTCCCATTCTTCATTTTCAGGACATTGCGGAGCTAAAACATAGGCGTCTAAATCATGTGTTTTTAAATATTTAAAAGGCCCATGAATTTTTACTTTTTCAATGTCCGTTCCTTTTTCACCTGAACCATGAAGAAAAATGATTAATGGTTTTTTCTCTTTTGTATTCACTGGAATATGTAAGGCGTAACCCATTTCGTGTTTTTGCACGATTTCGGTTTTTAGTATTCCATTTATATCTTTTTGGGCATACGTTATAAAAGAAAATAAAAGGGCAATTAATACAATTTTATATTTCATAATTCTTTAAAAATTATATTTAGTCGAATGAAATCCTAATTTTTCTAAGCCGGGTTTTACTTCTGGAGCATTCATAAATAATTTCCAAATTAAACCCGAACGGTAATTTTCAATCATGGGAGCAATCGTTCCTTGATCAATCGCTAAATAACGCGGTGTAACCCAGTTGTAATTCGGTGAAAATGCATCATAAGGTCCTGCAATTCCTACGTAATCTGATTTTTTCTCATCATATAAATAATGTAGAAACTTCATGGATTCTGTTGGAGTATAAGGAAATGATGAAAGCGCTGCTGTTGGTGTTATCACTCCTAAATCATTATCGGTGTCATGAGCTGAATAGCCGGTTGTTCCATCAGCATTTCGAGAATAACTAGCGGTAAGCCCCCAGCATTTATCTGAATACCCTTTCCATCCTTTTGGATTAGTAACACAATGAGTATAAATAATTTTAGCTTGATTTTGAGTCAAATCCCAATAGTTTGCATATTGATCCGATAATTGAGAAGGATCTAATCCTAAGTAAGAATATTGTGCCCAAAACAAAGGACCTGCATTTCCAGAAACCGTATTGTATTTAAAGATTAAAGGAATTCCATATTGTGTTTTTCCAGTTACAATAGTTCCGCTTCTTGCCCATCCTTCATGATATGCCGCGGCAGGAATTGGATGAGTAGGTGAAGCTGCTCCGAGAATATAAGCAATCAAACATTCGTTATACCCTTCTAATTTGAATTTCATTTCCCATTGATAGGTAGGAGACCAATGCCAATACATGGCGTTTTCTCCATTAGTATACCAACTCCATTCTACCCCTTTCCATAAATTATCAGCTTTGGCCGATAATGCCATTTCTTGGGTATTTCCGTTTTTAAAATATTCTCTTACAGCAATCAATCCTTGACACAGGAAAGCTGTTTCAACGATATCACCACCATCATCTTTATTACCAAATGAAATTGCGTGACCAGTTGCTCCATCCATCCAATGTGCCCAAGCTCCATGAAAACGATCCGCTTTATCAAGAAAATCCATTGCAGTAGTCATTCTAGTTACGGCTTCAACTCTTGGAATAAAACCTCTATCAATTCCAACAATCAATGACATTAACCCAAAACCAGAACCTCCAGTTGTGACTTTGTTTGCTTCGAAACTAGGATTGTCTGTATGATATCGTTCTCTTCCTAATTTTGAGTTGGGTTCAGCATAATCCCAAAAATACTTTATGGCATCTTTTTGAACTTGGTCTAAAACTTCCGTATCTGTTAAAGCAGTTATAGGTGCTGTAGGAGTAGTAGGTAATGGAGTTCCCGTACCACCTTTTGTATCTGGGCTAGAAGACGAGCAAGAATTAAAAAGACTAATCAGGGCTACTAAACATAATGAAATCTTCATCGTAATAAAATAATAGGATTAATAATTAAACCTCTAGTTTAAAAAACTAGAGGTTTATCTGATTTTTTATCTATTGTCTTTTTCTAACAAGTACAATGCTTTCACATCATTATTAGAAAGGGAAACATTATAAATTCTGAATTCATCCATTAATCCTGCATAACTAGTAGCCCAATCTTGTTGTGAACCATTATTAAGTGCAGGCGTAGTTTCAAATTGGTGTGTTCCAAAAACAACTTTACCATTGGTGCCTGCCATTTCAAAATTTCCGTATTTAGGAGCATTATTCATATTGTCCAAACTTCCTGGATTATCAGCATACCATGTAGCAACACCTGCAACACCAGCCGAAGGCGCATAAGCAAAACCAGATAAATTAGTAGCTAATTCACCGTTTACATAGGCCGAAATTGTACTATTTGTAGCATTATAACTAAATACAACATGGACCCATTGGTTCAAACTATTGTCTAAATTCATGATAGCGCCTTGCCCTCTCCAAGCAACTCCAGCTCTTCCATTCTCAACACCTAATTTTAATCTGATTCTGTTTGGGAAAGCGCCATCAGGATTTTCCATAAAAACATTAATTCCACCCCAAAATTCAAGTGGTCTTACAATAGAAAAAATACCTTGTGCCCCTTTACCTTGACCTGGAGTTCCAGGATCAACAGTATTAGCCGTATTCATCCAAAATGAAATTGTATAATTGTTTAAAGATGTAATTGCAGTTGTAGCATTTCCAATTGCATAACGCTCTTCAGAGCTTGAACCATTATAGGCATTCCCTTTTATTCCTTGAGTGTACCCAACGTTTTTACCAACTAATCCAGTAATATTGTTTTTACTATCAGTTAAATTATCATCAAAACTTAATTTGACAAGTAAGTTACTTGCAGCAATATCATCTGAGTTATCATAGCCACCAATTGCTTCATAGGCAATTGGGCTATTAACTGTATCTAAGCTATCTCCAGCACAGCTTACAAAAAATGGAGCTGCAACAATTGAGGCAAGAAAATATATAAATTTATTTTTTTTCATAATTACAATTTTAAAAAATTAGTACCCAGGATTTTGAGTCGATAAACCATTTGCTTCACTAATAAATTTTTGAGGCATTGGGAAAAGTTCATTTTTACCTACAGTAAATGTTTTCCCATCAATAGCAAATGCAGCTGCTGCTTGACCTGTTCTTACAAGATCATAGAATCTATCATGTTCAAAAGCCAACTCAACTCTTCTTTCTTTCCAAATAGCAGTTCTAACATCTGCTTGAGAAACGGCAGTAGTATTAGCTAAACCTGCTCTATTTCTAATTTGGTTTAAAATTGGAATTGCAGTCGCCGTTTGCCCCAATTCATTCATAGCCTCTGCCTTTATTAATAAAACTTCGGCATATCTTAAGTATTTAATATTTACATCAGAATCCCAAGCATCAGTATAAGCCGAAGAATACGCTTTGTAATTGTATCTTGGATTTTCAACGGTTAGTGGCACTACTCTACCATCATACAAAGTGGTTCCTGCAAAAATGATTGTTGCATTTTTTCTAACATCACCTACTTCATAAGCATTCACTAAACTCATTGAAGGCGTGTTGAATCCCCAACCCCATCCACCAGCACCACGAGCGCCTTGGGTAGCAGAATATCCTTGAATTCCTTTGGCTGGAGTCGAACCAGTTCCTTGAATTTCAAAAATAGATTCCGAATCATTTTCTCCTGTGATTTTATATTGTGAAGCATAATCTGTTGCCAAGCTATATCCCACAACTAAATTTGCATTTTCCAAAGCTTTTTGCCATTCTTTTTGGTACAAATACACTTTAGATAACAAAGCATAAGCAGCCCCTATAGAAGCTCTTCCTTTTTCAGAAGCACTATAGGTCCCTTTTGCAGGCAAAACAGCAATAGCATCCGTTAAATCACTCACAATAAAAGCATAAACTTCTGTTGTACTACGACGAGTTAACTGCATTACTCTATCTTCCTCTGAAGAAGGATTTGGTAAATGATCCACAATTGGAACACCTCCGTATGTTTTTACTAAAGTAAAGTACATAAATGCTCTTAAAAACTTGGCTTCACCCATTAATCGAGCTCTCAAATTAGCATCGGCTTGGTCTAATTGAGGAAGAAAGGATAAAGCCTGGTTGCATTTATTAATACCTTGATAATTAGCTGTAAACACTTCTTCAACTGAACCACTTGATGAGTTGTAAGTTAATGCATCCATTAAATCTTTATCTGATCCTGTATCTCCTGGAGAAGAACCTTTGTCCGCATCATCAGATGTGATACTTGATAGCCCTATCCATGAGAAAGAACTCATGTTCCAATCTGTGAATTTACTGTAAATAGCCGTGACAAAACCTTGAGCTCCAGCATCATTATTAAACAAGGCTAAATCTGTAGTTGATATGGTTTCTGTTTGCTTTGTATCTAAAAAATCATTAGTACATCCAGAGAAAATTAATGCCGAAAGGACAAATGCTGATATATATATCTTTTTCATTTTATTAAAATTTTAAATTAGCACCTATTACAAAAGATCTCAAAACAGGATAAGCATCTAGTTCAACGCCTTGCGAACCGTAAGGATCTCCATCACCATTCAATTCAGGTGAAAATCCTGAGAATTTTTGAGTGATAAAAGGATTTATTGCATTGCAGTAAATTCTGGCTGAATTAATAAACTCACTTTTTATAGGTAGTTTGTATCCTAAAGTAATATTATTTACTCTGAAGAAATCACCTGATTCCATATAGTAAGTAGAAGCTACTGGTACTTGATTGAAAGGAGCTGGATTTACAGCTGCAGTATTATTAACAGTAAAGAAATCTGTTGCCAAAACATTTTCAATGTTTTCACCAGAAAAACGTTGTGCTTTTTTACCATTGTATACTTTACTTCCATTAGTTCCGTATCCATCAACTGAGAAATCAAAGTTTCTATAATTTACACCCAATGAAATTCCGTAGGTCGATTTTGGTAATATTGAACCAACGTATTTTCTGTCTTCAATACTTAATAATCCTTGGCTAACAATTGAACCATCGGCTTTTAAATATTGCATTTGTCCATTAGCATCATAACCAGCATATTCATACAAGAAGAAACTACCTAATGGTTGTCCTATTGAAGAATTATTCAATAATTTTGTCCATTGTCCATTTCCTAAACCTCCACCAATTTTATCAGGTAAATTAGGGTTACTTAAACTAGTCAACTCATTTTTATTATTTGAGAAGTTACCACCAATCCAATACGATACATTATCATTTATTTTGTCATCCCAACGTAATGATAATTCATACCCTTTGTTTGAAACCGCACCTACATGTGCTGGAGAGGTAGAACCTACACCTGCTGTTAAATAAGGTTTAGTATCTAAAATTACATTGTTAGTTTTTTTATCATATAAATCAATGGCTCCTTTTAATCTGCGGTCCATAAACTCAAAATCTAAACCTATTGTTTTTTCCTCCGTAATTTCCCAAGATAAACTAGGGTCAACTTGAGAATCAACACTTACACCTGGATATAAAATAGAACCTCCTAAATAACTGTCTAAACCAGAAGCAAAAGATTGATTATTCAATGGAACATTTTGGTTTCCTAATTTACCCCAACCTCCACGTAATTTTAACATGTCAATTCCTTTAACATCAGCTAAAAAACTTTCTTTAGATATAATCCAACCTAATCCTACGGATGGGAAAGTTCCCCAACGATAATCTTTGGCAAATTGTGAAGAACCATCTCTTCTTATTGTACCTGTTATTAAATATTTATCCATCAATTTATATTGGAAACGACCAAAATAAGAAGACAAACTTCTTTCATTATTGACAACATCAGTCAAACTAGTTACGTTAGCTGCATAATCAACTCCGGATAAAGACCAATAGTTTTCATTTGCATTCACATTTTTTCTTGAGATTTTTATGTGTTCTCTTGCGCCTTTTGATGATTGCTCCACACCAGCCATTAATTCGATATCATGTTCTCCAATTACTTTATTATACACTAAATAATTTGATAAATTCCAATTGAAATAATCTTCATTTTCTTTAGTCAATAAATTAATATTTGCCGTAGAAGAATATGTACTTGATACTCGTGTTGGATCAGCAGCCAACCAAATTTTTTGAGTGTCTTCATAATTGTAATTTTTCCAAGTATAATATTCCGCATTAAACTGAGAAGTAAATTTCAATCCTTTAAGTAACTCGACATCCAGTTTTAAACCACCTTGCATGGTGATACTTTTTTGTTGTTCATCAAAAAAGTTTAATTGAGCAACTGGATTACCTACATTATTAAACGCAGATCCGCTTGTAGAAGCAAAGCCGTTTGAACCAACAAATGGTACACCATATTGTCCAGAAGGAAAATACACGGGAACGATTGGTGATTGCTTATACGCATTTGTAAATGCTGATAACGGTTTTGGAGTTGAATGCGTAAATCCTACACTGAAATTTTGAGATAAATTGATTCTTTTAGAAATTTTGAAATCATTGTTACTTCTTAAAGTCAACCTATTATAATCCAATCCATCCAAAATTCCTTTTTCATCATAGTGACCCAAGCTAAAAAAGTATTTTACATTTTCAGATGAACCTGAAACTGAAACATTATTTTGTGTGTATGATCCTGTTCTAGTAATTGCTTTGTACCAATCCGTATTAGTTGGTTGGTCTTGTGAGAAAGTAGTATTTCCCAAAGCTACATTAGAATAATAAGAATACTTGTTGCTACCCGCCATTTTTACATTCTTTAATGCATTTCTAAAACCGGCATAAGATTCAAATTCAACAGTTGCTTTCTCTCCACTCCCTTTTTTTGTTGTAATTAAAATTACCCCATTTGCTGCTCTATTACCATAAATTGCTAATGCAGATGCATCTTTCAAAATATCGTAAGAAGTAATATCATTTGTATTAATATTATTTATGTTTTCTACTGGCATTCCGTCAACAACATACAAAGGAGATCTTCCTCCTAAAGCAGTTCCTAAACCTCTAATCACAACCGTTGGAGTTGAACCAGGCAAATCAGAAGCAATAACTTGCACCCCTGCTGCTTTACCTTGAATAGCTTGTGATGCATTCAATACTTTAGTTTTCGAAATTTCTTCTGCCTTTATTGAAGTAGTTGCCGAAGTATTATCGGATCTTTTTCTAGTTCCATACCCAATTACTACTACCTCTTTTAGTGCAGTGTCTTTGGAATCCAACAGTGTTATAGTCATTGGGGCAGCTGTAGCAGTTATAGAAACAGCTTCAAAACCCAACATGGTCACTTTTAATGTCTCGCCTACTTTGGCATTGATATTAAAATTTCCGTCAAAATCAGTATCAGTATTTGAACTTGAAGATACCACAATTGCTCCTGGTATTCCCATTCCATTTTTATCTAATACTTTTCCCTTAATTACTTGACCAGACATATAAGCTGGAAGTAGGATGAGTGCTATAAAGCTCAAAATAAAATTTCTCATGTATTAATAATTTGTTAAAGTTAGTGGAGCCAAATTAGATAATTACAACGTTATAGTAACTATAAAGGAATTACTACATAGCCACATCAAATGAAAAGAAACAACTAACAAATCAACGCTATAAAGAGGCTGTCAAGGAAAATGAGTACTCGACTACATCGTTATGATGTAGTAATGATGAGTTGTAATTCCGTAAAAAAATAATGTAAATAATAAACTATCTATAAAAATAGAGTTGTTTTTATATCATTAATAAAAATTTGGATAGATTTTCATCCTGAACAAGGTTCAATTTCTTTCTAAGACGGTAACGGTGTAATTCAACCCCTCTATATGAAATATTCATCATGGGAGCGATCTCTTTTGAAGAAAGGTTCATTTTTAAGTAAATGCAAAGCTTGATATCTTTAGGTGTCAGAATTGGAAACTTTTTAGAAAGATTTATTATAAACTCATTATGAATCTGATTGAGATTAGTTTCAAAAGTTTCCCATTCATGTTTATTAACTGCGTTAATTTTTATCGCCTTTTTAATTTCACTCGTTAATTTATTAATATCGGTTTCCGTATTTAAAATCCCTTGAATTTTTTCAATCATCTCACTTTGCTTAGCTATCGAAAGTGATTTTCCAGCAACTTCTGATGATTTAGATTGCAATTCTAATTCTAGAATGTGTTTTTCATACTCTTGACTGTTTAGCTCATTCTCCGCTTTCAATTCCATTTCAAGAATTTTCTTTTGATGCTTTAACTCTTCTTCTCTTAAAGCCAATTTTTGAATGTATCTAATTTTATTCCATCTATAATACACATATAAAATGACACTAATTACAATAAGGTACAATAGAATCATCCAAAAAGAATAATACCATGGCTTAGCTACTTCATAATTAAACTCAGCCACTTTATTATAATTTAAACCGTCATGATTATAAACAGAAACTTCATAATCACCACTATCCAAATTATTAAGAACGATCGTTCCTTCTTTTACACCTAAAAATTCTTTTGAATCATTAATTTTATAAAATAGACTAGGCTTATTTGCTCCATATATACCTGAAATTACATGCAGTTTTAATTCTGAGTTATAATCAATCTTTGATTTATTGACTACTAATTGATCTACATTAAATGCTTCTACCTTGATTTTTGGGATCGGTTTATTATTGTATTTTAGTTGCAATTTTATAAAACCATCATCTAAATTTAATAGATAATTATCATTACTCTTAAACACATTCAAATTGTCATTAATGATTTTACCTTTGTAATATTTTTCTTGAACTATATTCCAAATAAACTTATTTTTATTAGCAAAAATGTGATACAAAAGGCCATCTTTAAGCACCATAAAATGATTTTCATCAATAGTCACTATATCAGAAACGTTTTTAAAATTCACATTAAATAATTCGTTTTCTTCTAATTGATTAGTAATTGAATTGTACGTATACCAAGTATGATGTATTAAAAAAAGAATTTCATTACGGAATTCCACTATTTTAACCCCAAAATCATTCGTTATCTTACTCAGTTGTGTTACATTATCTACACTTAGTGTTTCATATGCATCATTATAGACTATTCGATAAAGACCTCTGTTATTATCAGCGGCCCATATTTCATTTTTTCTATTCTGCGCAACATATTTAATTGGTTTCAATACTCCCTTCACTACAATATGTTTGCTTAAATCGTTAACATCATTGTAAATTACCACACCGCTATAAGTAGCTTGAATAAAAGAATTATTGATGCTACTATTGGTCATATTCCAACCTCCATTTATAGAACTCAATTTATAAAAGGAATCATTTTCATAAATAAAAGTCCCCTCATTATGACCAATAAGGAATTTATTATTGATTTTACTAATATTCCATGCTTGACCTTCTGAATTGGGAATTAGCGATAACTGTTTGTCAACATATTTGTATACCCCGTGATTAGAAGCCATTAAATACCCTTTTGGAATACTGGCAACAGAATAAACCGATCCTAGAATACCGGAGCTGTCATAAAAAATAGATACAGGTGAGTTGACTTCGATATGTGCAATTCCATTATCCAAGCCTAACCAAAGATCATCTTCTTTATCGTGGCCAATACTCAAAATAGAATTATTCATCAATACATTATTTCTATTGATGTTTGTATAAGAACCATCATTTAAATCAAAAATAAAAACTCCTTTACTTGCGGTACCAATTACTAATTTATTATTTTTAATGAATTCAGCCACATTTATATTTGCTGATTTCAGCATCGTGTTTAATGCATTTTTCCATGGAATAAGAGTATTATTTTCTAATACATAAACTCCATTTTTTTTAGTAAAAAAATAGATCTTGCCGTCGTGTTTTTGAATGGCATGGATTACATTATTTTCTAAAATGGACCATTCATTCACTTTTTGAATAATCCCTTGATTCATTTTATAAATCCCTTTCTCTACTGATGCTATCAATAGTTGATTGTCTACAACAAAGCAATAAGAAGCTAAAAAAGGAAATTTTATTTGCTTGATTGCTTTTCCGTCAAAAAGGAAAAGACTATTAAATGACTGAAAATAAATTTGTCCTTTAAATTTAATTATCTTCCAAATTTCTTCATTATTCTTGTCATCAAATACTTTGTTCCCTTTCGATAGCGAAACATATTGCATCTTACCGCCTTTACGAAACCAATACCCAAATTCTTTATAAGAACCTGAATATATTCGGTCTCCGTCTACCATTATAGATCGAATAATTGTTTTGTTTGGCAAAGAATATTTTTCCCATTTTACACCATCATAACGCAACAAGTTATAATTATTAGCAAAATACATGGCATCATCAGTTCCTTGAGCTACATTCCAAATTTGGTTGTCGCCTTGGTAATTGGATTTGCTGTAATTTTCTACAAAAGGCAGTAAATCCTGAGCGCATAGTTGAATAGATAGAAAAAAGAAAAAGAATAATGGTATTGTCTTAGCTTTCAATTTTGGGAAGTTTTTATTTTCAAATATAATCAGATTTATTCGATTTTTAGGCATAAAAAAAGCTCCTCAACCGAGAAGCTTTTTACAAAACAGGATTAGTTTTAACTCAAAAGTAAATGATAAACTTGATTTGCAATTTCTATTTCTTCGTTAGTTGGAATCACCATAATTTTAGTTTTTGAATCTAAAGTGTTGATTTCCCGAATTTCTTTGGAACGGGTTTCATTTTTAGCATGATCCAATTCAATACCATAATAATCCATATCGGTACATACTAATTTCCTGATATAAGAAGAATTTTCTCCAATTCCTGCGGTAAAAATTATCGCATCCAGACCGTTCAAAACAGCAGCATAAGAACCAATGTATTTTTTAATTCGATAGGCATTCATTGCTAATGCTAACTGGCAATCTAAATTCCCTTTTTCAGCATTATCTTCAATATCCCGTAAATCACTATATCCAGTAAGACCTAACATCCCACTTTGTTTTTGCAACATTGTATTCACTGAATCCAATGAATAGCCTAATGAATTAACCAGATAAAAAATTACTGATTGATCAACATCACCAGAACGTGTTCCCATAATTAGCCCGTTCATAGGTCCAAAACCAAGCGTATGATCGATACTTTTTCCGTCTTTAATGGCAGTCATACTGCAGCCATTACCTAAATGAATTGTAATTATTTTTGAGCTTTTCTCTAAATAATCAATCGCTTTTTCCGAAACATATTTATGACTGGTTCCATGAAATCCATAGACCCTAATCTTATTTTCTGTCAAAAGATAATTTGGCAACGCAAATTTATGTGCCAAAACAGGAATCGTTTGATGAAAAGCAGTATCAAAAACAGCTACTTGTTTTGCCGTTCCAAAAATCTCCTCAGCAACTATAATCCCTTCTAAATTCGCTGGATTATGCAACGGTGCTAAATCAAAAAGTTGTTTTATTTTTTCTTTTACATCAGTATCGATAATTACAGTATCCGAAAAACTAGCTCCTCCATGCACTACCCGATGTCCAACAGCATCAATTTCTTTTGTACTCCTTATCACTCCTACTTTGTCATCCATCAACAACTGAGCAATTTTCTCTAATCCAATTTTATGATTGGCAATTGGCAAAATTTCTTCTAAACTGTCTTTATCTGTTTTATAAGTAAAATTAGAAGTTTCCAATCCTATTCGATCAATCATACCATTACAAATTACCTCCTTTGATGGCATGTTAATTAGTTGGTATTTTATAGATGAACTGCCTGAATTTATTATGACTATTTTCATTAAACTTAAATTTAAAAATTGAAAGATTGAAAGATGAAACAACTATTATTTAAATCATTAAATTTTCAATCTTTAAATAATATTTTACAAACCTTGTGCTTGAATCGCTGTAATCACGACTGTATTTATAATATCATCTACCGTACAACCACGGCTTAAATCATTTACAGGCTTGTTTAAACCTTGTAACATTGGTCCTATAGCCAAAGCTCCTGTTTCTCTTTGAACCGCTTTATAAGTATTGTTTCCTGTGTTCAAATCAGGAAAAATAAGCACACTGGCTTGTCCTGCTACTTCTGAATTTGGCATTTTACTTTGACCAATTTCCATATCTACGGCAGCATCATATTGTATAGGCCCTTCGATTTTTAAGTCGGGGCGTTTTTCTCTTACAATTTCTGTTGCTTTTCTTACTTTATCTACTTCATCTCCTTTTCCAGAAGCTCCTGAAGAATAAGATAACATGGCGATTTTAGGTTCGATACCAAATGCCGCACTTGAATCGGCTGAAGAAATCGCAATTTCAGCCAATTGTTCTGCAGTAGGATTTGGGTTAATGGCACAATCTCCAAAAACCGAAACTCGATCCTCTAAACACATAAAAAATATAGAGGAAACAATACAAGTATTTGGTTTTGTCTTGATGAATTGTAAAGCGGGTAAAATGGTATGTTGTGTAGTATGTGCTGCACCAGAAACCATTCCGTCAGCATCTCCTTTATACACCATCATGGTACCAAAATAGGATACATCTTCCATTAAATCTTTGGCCATAGTTATAGTTACATTTTTGTTCTTACGCAACTCATAGTAGGTGTTTACATAATCTTCATATTTCTCAGACTCAATTGGATTGATAATATCCACTTTTGAAAAATCAAAAGCAATACCCAACTCTGCTACTTTGTGCTCAATTTGCTTTTTATTACCAATAATGGAAATATCGACTACATCCATTGCCAATAAACGAGAGGCCGCAATAATGATACGTTCATCATTCCCTTCTGGTAAAACAATGTGTTTTCTATGTTTTTGAGCTCTCTTTACTAGATTGTATTGAAACATTTTTGGAGTCATTCCATCTGCATGAAAAGCACTTAATTTAGCAGATAAATCATCCACATCAACAAATTTCTCAAAGGTATTTATCGATGTTTCTATCTTATGTGTATTATCAGCATAGATTTGAGATTTTATATTACCTATCCTATTCGTAATACTATACGTTCCTCCTACTACAGATATTATAGGGACTATACTCGTTAATCCTTCAATCAATTTTAAAATACTATCTTCTGGGATAATGTTTCCTGTTAATACTATTCCTGAAATAGCTGGATAATTAGCCGATTCATTAGCTTGCAAAGCACCCAAAATAATATCTGCTCTATCTCCCGGAGTAATAACCAATGCATTTTCTTTCAAGTGCAATAAATAATTATGCAATTGCATAGCACCCACACTAAAGTTTCCTATTTCATTATTTAAAAACTCTTTTCCAAAAAGGACTTTTGCTTCTAGAACATCTACAATCTCTTTAATAGTTGGGTTATTTAAACTGGAAATAATCGGAATTGCATTTACTAATACTTCTTTTGGTAAATTTGATTTCAAACCATCAGTAACTAGTTTGACATTCTCTGGTTGCACTTTATTGGCGATAACAGCCAAAACTTCTACCTCTTTTACTTTGAAAGAATCGTAAGCCAAATACAAACTATCAATTAATTCTTCTAAGGTTTTACCAACACCCGAACCCACAATAATTGTGGGTATTCCAAGGTTTTTAGCAATAAGAACGTTCATATCGAGTTCAATAACGGTTCCTTCACCACTAAAACTAGTTCCTTCTACGAGAACAAAATCAAACTGTTCTTCCAGTTTTTTATATTTTTCAATAATCAAATCCAGTACCTCGCCTATCTTGCCTTTGTTCTTTTTTTTGATTAATTTGCTTTTGGTAATAGCAAAAGCATCCTCAAAATCGATATCCAATCCAAAATGCGAAATCACAGTCTCGATGTGATTATCTAATTTTCCATCTTCAAAATCTTCAATTATAGGCCTAAAATAACCCACTTTGGCCGTTTTACCTATCAACATACTCATTAAACCAAGAGTTACGATAGACTTCCCGCTATTGTGTTCACTAGTTGCAATATATACAGCCTTGTTCATTCTATTTATTTTATATTATTATTTTGAATTCCAATTATAAAAATCCCAACTCATTCCTAAACTACTAATTCTCTTCCCTTTTAGTCTTTCTTCTTTCTTCTTTCTTCTTTCTTCTTTCTTCTTTCTTCTTTCTTCTTTCTCCTCTAGACCCTATGCGCTAAACTCAAAACCAACGCCTTCTTTTAAAATAGAAAATCATAATAAGCCCAATCAAGACCATCACTCCTATTACAGCATAATATCCGTTTTCGTATTTTAATTCTGGCATATGTTCAAAATTCATTCCATAAACACCAACAATAAAGGTCAAAGGAATAAAAATTGCCGATACAATCGTAAGCGTTTTCATAATCTCATTCATCTTATGCGATTGTGATGAAAAAAAGAAATTAGAAGCACTTTCCAGCATTCCCATATCAGAATCTATTTGTTCCAATAACTCCAACGTTTTTTGATGTAATCTAGAAAAATAACGAAAGGTTTCCTGCTCTATTATCTTAAAATCCTCATCCTCTTTTAAACTTTTTATTGCAAATAATGAATCCCTAAGTGGAATAATAGATCGCTTCAAAAAATTAAAATTATCACGGTGTTTTTCGATTCGGACTAATATTTCTGGATCTGCACTGCTTTTTGATATATTGATTAACTCTTCTACTTTATCTTCCTCATTCTCTATGGTTACATAGAAATTTTCCATAATTGCATCCAGAAGCATATATAGTAAAAAATCTGCTTTTTTTAATCGTACCAAACCTGCATGGTCTCTTATTCGCTCTCTTATATGAGTAAAAAAATCAGAACGCTTTTCCTGAAAAGAAATTAACACCCCGTCTTGAATTAAAAAACTAATCTGTTCAGCACTTATATTATCTGAGTTTTCTGTTGGTAATAAAGACTTTATATTAAAAAAAAGATTATCTGAAGACTCTTCTAATTTTGTTCTTCTAGTTGTATTTAAAATATCCGAAATAAGGAAATTATCAATTTTAAAAAAGGAACCAATCGCTTCAATAATTACAATTTCATTTAAACCATGCAAATTGAGCCAATTAATTTTGTCTTTAAAAACACATTTTTTTAAATCTTCAATTTCAAAATCATCATATTCCGTAACCTCTAAATCATCATATACAAATAATTGCATTTCAGACTCAAACTTTTTATGCTTACCAGTATACACTAAAGGATTAGTTTGTGATTTACGGATTTTTTTAAATTTAATTTTTCTCATGCAAAAATGGTATATACAGTAATATTACAAAAAACTTTTAGGAATCTATTATCCCTTAACATATTTGAAATACTATTTTATGTATTTATTTTAATACCAAACAAAAGTAATGACAACCCTAATCTTTTTCTATGAGAAAAATCATGTTTCGTTTTAAAACAAAAAAAACCGTTCACTAGTAGTGAACGGTTTCTATATGATGTAAGAGATGCACAGCAGTGCATCTCTACAGGAAATAATTATTTTACTTCTTCGTAATCTACATCTTGAACATTGTCTCCTTCAGCTTCAGCTTGTGGCTGTGCATCTGCTTGACCTTGTTCTCCTTGAGCGTACATTGCTTCAGTAGCAGTTTTCCAAGCAGCATTGATGTTATCAAGTGCAGTTTGAATAGCTGGAATGTCTTGAGATTGGTGCGCCATTCTCAATTCAGTCAATGCATATTCTACAGCAACTTTGTTTTCATCAGATAATTTTGCTCCAAGGTCTTTCAATTGAGTTTCAGTTTGGAAGATCATTCCATCTGCTTCATTCAATTTTTCAGCTCTTTCTCTTGCAATTTTGTCAGCATCAGCATTTGCTTCAGCATCTTTTTTCATTCTTTCGATTTCTTCAGCTGTTAATCCAGAAGAAGCTTCGATACGAATATCATGAGATTTTCCAGTTCCTTTATCAGTTGCCGAAACTTTGATGATACCATTAGCATCAATATCAAAAGTTACTTCAATTTGTGGAACACCTCTTGGTGCTGGTGGAATACCATCTAAATGGAAACGACCGATAGTTTTGTTATCAGCAGCCATTGCTCTAGCTCCTTGTAAAACGTGGATTTCAACTGTTGGTTGAGAATCTGCAGCTGTAGAGAAAACTTGAGATTTTTTAGTTGGGATAGTTGTGTTAGACTCAATTAATGTAGTCATAACTCCACCCATAGTTTCGATACCTAAAGATAAAGGTGTAACGTCAAGTAACAATACATCTTTTACATCTCCAGAAAGAACTCCACCTTGAATAGCTGCTCCAATTGCAACAACCTCATCAGGGTTAACTCCTTTAGACGCTTTTTTACCAAAGAATTTCTCCACTTCGTCAGCAATTCTTGGCATACGAGTAGAACCTCCTACAAGAATAACTTCGTCAATATCAGAAACAGATAAACCTGCATCTTTAAGTGCTTTAGCAACTGGTGCCATAGAACGTTTTACCAAAGAGTCAGTCAATTTTTCAAATTGAGCTCTAGTTAATTTTTTAACTAAGTGTTTTGGTCCTGAAGCTGTAGCAGTTACATAAGGTAAGTTGATTTCAGTTTCAGCAGAAGATGACAATTCAATTTTTGCTTTTTCAGCAGCTTCTTTTAAACGTTGCAATGACATTGGGTCAAGACGTAAGTCAATACCTTCTTCAGTTTTAAATTCGTCAGCTAACCAGTCAATAATTTCGTGGTCAAAATCATCTCCACCTAAGTGAGTATCACCATTTGTAGACAATACTTCAAAAACTCCGTCTCCTAATTCAAGAACAGAGATATCAAAAGTACCTCCACCTAAATCGTAAACTGCAATTTTTTGATCTGTTCCTTTTTTATCTAATCCGTAAGCAAGTGCCGCAGCAGTTGGCTCATTGATGATACGCATTACTTTAAGACCTGCAATTTCACCAGCTTCTTTAGTCGCTTGACGTTGTGCATCATTAAAGTAAGCAGGAACAGTAATAACCGCTTCAGTAACTGTTTGACCTAAATAGTCTTCAGCTGTTTTTTTCATTTTTTGAAGAGTCATTGCTGACAATTCTTGAGCAGAGTATAAACGACCATCAATATCCACACGTGGTGTATTGTTGTCCCCTTTTACTACTTTGTAAGAAACTCTTTTTGCTTCGTTTGTAATTTCAGCAAAAGAATGTCCCATAAAACGTTTAATAGAAGCAATTGTTTTGGTAGGATTTGTTACTGCTTGTCTTTTTGCAGGATCTCCCACTTTAATTTCTCCACCTTCTACAAAAGCGATGATAGATGGCGTTGTTCTTTTTCCTTCTGCGTTAGGAATAACAACTGCCTCGTTACCTTCCATTACAGAAACACAAGAGTTTGTCGTACCTAAATCAATTCCGATTATTTTACCCATTTTTATTTATATTTAATTATAATGTATACTAATTTTATTAACTCAAGGTGCATAAGTCAATCTTTGTGCCAATGCTTATGGTCATAGGAAATTGTCAGTTTTTGTTAAAATTGGCGGAAATAAATCTGACAAGATGACATTTTAAGCAGACTGTCATTGAGAAAACGCTATAATCAGGGTGACAGTTTTAATAATGATAAGGAGCAACTTCCCGCTATCCGCTGTATCTTTATGTTCTTAAAGAAAGAACATAAAGGATGCCGCTCCTATCGGGGCTAGGGCATTTAGGTTTTGAATGTAGTTTAATGGAGTAACATTACAAACTGAATACAACAAGAAACAGTTTAGATAATTAAATTTATAGATTACAAAAATTGCATACATTTGATGATATATACAAGTTAGTGGCAAGCTTACAGAAAATCCTAAGAAAATGAAGAAAACAGCACTTTTGGTTTTAATATTACTAATCCAATTTTCTTACTCTCAAGAAACTAAAATTTCGAAAGCTGAATTACTTAAAGCATTTAATGAAACAATTGTTCAGAAAGAAAAAGGAATTATTAATACTAATTCAAATCCTTGGTTTACCGACAATACAAACGAAAACTATTTTAAAAAAGACACTATAACTTTAAAAAATGCTAAAAGTTATAAGCGAGATTATTGTAAAATAATAAATTGGAACTTCTACAAAAAAGATGCTTTTTGTATTGGAAATGCTGATTATTGCAACGAACCACCCAGCCAAAAAGTTACAACCGAAAATGATTGGATTAAATTAAATGTTGAAAAAGAAGAAAACTATTTGATAATTGAACTTTTTAACCAAAATAAGTTAATTGATAAGTTTAAAATCTTATCACTTGAAAAAAAAGAATCTGAATATGAAAAAGGGAAAATGGATTATATTTTAAAACTAAAACGACTAACCGAATAAAAAGCCAGCCACTAACACTTGCTACAAGAGATTTGGGCAATTGGGCTTAATGGGAAAATGGTTTTGTATTTGGGATGATTTGGCAAATCCGAAAATAAGGCTTAATTTAATCCCAAACCTCTTGTAGCAAGGGAACGTTATAGCTTAAAGTTTTATAAACGAATAAAAGACTAATAACATATGAAATTATTGGATAATTTAATTCTTTTAAATGAGACCAAACGAAAATGGTTTTCAATAACAATCACTGTAATAATTGCAGGACTTTTATCACTTTTCGGTATCTATGGAATTGGAGAATACGGAATTGCACTTTTTATCCTAACACCTTTTCTAATTGGATTTTGCTCAACAATACTTTATGGTTACAAAAATATAATAACTAAAAGTGAAGCAATTTGGATTGGGCATATAACTCTCGCAATTTGTACATTAGCTCTAATTGTGTTTGCAATTGAAGGCTTAATATGCATTGCAATGGCAGCACCAATAGGAATAATATTAACTTGGATAGGAAGCCTTATCGGATACTCTTTATCAAAAAAATTAACAACTTCTACTCCATCAATTTTATTAATCCTTATTGCAATAATTCCGCTAACTTCATTTATTGAAAATAAAATTAAACCCGAATTGACTTCGGTAACAACTTCAATTATTATAAATGCAAAACCCATGGAGGTTTGGAAAAATGTAATTGAATTTCCTCAATTAAACGAACCTACTGAATTTATATTTAAAACAGGAATTGCTTACCCAATTAACGCAAAGATTATAGGAAAGGGAGTTGGCGCAATTAGACATTGTAATTTTACAACTGGAAGCTTCGTTGAGCCTGTAACGGTTTGGAATGAGGGAAAACTATTAAAATTTGACGTACTTGAACAGCCAGCACCAATGAAAGAATTGAGTTTTTGGAATATTGATGCGCCACATTTACACGATTATTTTGTATCAAAAAAAGGGCAATTTAAATTAACTAAATTAGAAAATGGTAAAACTTTGCTTGAAGGAACTACTTGGTATTATCACAATATAAAACCTATGTTTTATTGGCAAGTATGGAGCGATTTTATAATTCATAAAATTCACGATAGAGTATTAACTCATATTAAAAAGAATTCCGAACAAAAGTAAATTAAAAATGAAAGATTCATCTATCCTCCCAAGCAGCATTTCTTTTTTGAATAACTTAGCAATAAACAACAATAGAGATTGGTTTAACGATAACAAGGAAACCTACATTGAAGCGCAAAGTAATATGATCGCTTTTGTAGATGAGCTCATCGTGCTTATGAATAGCCACGACGCTATTGAAAATACTTCAGCTAAAAAAAGTTTATATCGCATTTATAACGATGTCCGTTTTAGTAAAGACAAAGCACCTTATAAACCTCGATTTGCTTTTAGCTTACAACGAGCTACTAAACTAAAAAGAGGCGGTTATTATATGAATATTCAACCCGGTAATAATTTCTTAGCCTGTGGTTTTTTCTCTCCTAACCCAGAGGACTTAAAAAGAATCCGAAAAGATATTGAGTTGAACCCAGCAGTTTGGTATAAAATTTTAAATGCAAAACCAATCAAAGATAATTTTGTTGCATTGGCCGGAAATAAAGTTCCTACTTTCCCAAAAGGATTCCCTAAAGACCATGAAGCCATAGATTTAATCAGACACAAACAATTTATACTGCGACATAATTTTACAGATGAAGAAATACTTGACTCCGCATTTGCTAACAAAGTAAACGACATCTTCAAAACCGTACGCCCGTTTTTTGATCATCTGAGTTTAGTTCTTACGACTGATTTAAATGGAGAAATTAAAATATGAAAGACGATTATGTAAAAAGAATCAATAACATATTCTTGTTTATCGACGAAAATTTAGACCGAGAATTAAATTTGGAAACTTTAGCAAAAGTTGGGTTTTATTCTCCATTTCATCTGCACCGAATTTTCAAAGCAATAACCAATGAGACTTTAAACGAATATATTACTCGTAAAAGAATTGAAAAAACGGCCTCAATTCTTTTACATAAACCAGAAACTACAGTTACTACGCTTTCTTTACAGTATGGGTTCAATAGCAATTCTTCATTTACCAGAACTTTTAAAAAATTTTACGGATTAAGTCCTACCGCATTCAGAAAGTCAAATCCTAATAAATATAGCAAGATTAGTACAATTGAAAGCAAGAATGGACAAGAAAAGGAAACATTTGAACAATATATTTGCAACATTAATAATCATCAAAATTGGATTAAAATGAAAGCAAAAACTGAAATTAAAGAAATGCCTCAACTGCATCTAGCCTTTATTACACAAATTGGCCACATTGGAATGGAAAAGACCTACGACAAATTAATTAAATGGGCGACACCAAAAGGACTATTACAAAATGAAAATTTAAAAATAGTTACGATTTATCACGATAGCTTTAAAATAACAGAGCCTGAGAAAGTAAGAATGAGTGCTTGCATTTCATTGAACCAAAAAGTTGAAGTTAGTGGCGAAATTGGACTAACAACAATTGAAAAAGGAAAATGTATCGTTGGACATTTTGAAATTGCATTACACGAATTCGAAAAATCATGGAGTAGTTTATTTATTTGGATGAATGAAAATGGATATAAAAAAGCAGACCGAAATCCTTATGAAATCTATTATAATAATTTTAATGAACACCCTGAAAAATTAAGCATTGTTGATTTGTGTATTCCAATAGAATAAAAAAAACATTCTAAACGGTAGATTATATTGTTTGTTTTTTTTTCTAATGATAGTAAAATCAAATGACCCCTATTCTTTTTCAACTCCGTTTTATATTTATAACTTAATTTCATTTCCTTTTTTAGTTTTTTTTATTACATTTAAATTTTAGAGAAATATATGCTAAGGAGTTTTTGAAAACTATAAGAATTCTAAACTTAGAAAAGTTACTTTAATAGAAAACTAGGTTTAACTGTAACTCCTAAAAATCAAGTTTAGAGTACATCAAATTAGTCAAAATGAAGAATGATACCACTACCAATCCAAATAAATCAATAGTTGAAGATGCAATTCCGGATCCCAGAATAAAAATTGCTGGTTTTTTACCCGATCCTCAATCCCGTTTAGATTCCACAGTGATGAAGTACAAACCCATTTGTGACTCCAGCATCCCGTTTAGAGACTTAACAAACCCCACAACAAAACGAGAGAGCATTGCTCGCCTGATCGAAAAACTAGATGTTACTAAAAACATTCGCTATAAAAGGACAGTAGAAGACACCTATTGCAATGTTTATTCTTATGATTATTGTTATTTTTCTAATGTTTATATCCCTACTGTTTGGTGGACAGATGAAGCAATCCAAAAAATATTGGATGGACAAGAAGTAGAAGCTATTTATAATGAAACTGTAAAAACAATTTATTCTAGTGCGATCCATGATTGGTTTTTGAAATGGGGAAGCAGTTTTGGCTGGAAAAGAATATTTAGCGTCGAAGAAATGCAAAATAAAGTAAATACCAATGGAGGTGTTGCCATTATTTGTGCCAAAAGAAAACAAAAAGGACTCTCAGGACACATCGTTCCCGTTGTACCCGAAACAGACACAAATAAAGCATACCGAGAAAATGGCGTAGTTCTATATCCATTGCAATCACAAGCTGGAAAACTGAACTACAATTACTTCTCTGAAGTTAAAAAAGATTGGTGGAATGATCCGTTATATTCTTCCTTTGTATTTTACTATCATGACTAAATTTAAGTTCTACATAATACCATTAAAGGAACACTTATAGGCATCTTAAAATAGACCAATACTTTCAATTAAAAAAAAGAGTTTTCAACTATACTAATTGGCATAATTAAAATTTTATTTAATTTAATATTAAAATATTCACAATCAACACATTAAAGCCTTTCTTTTTTAAATAAATTACTCTTCCTTTTTTAAAATTAAACTTCCTTCTTTTTTCATAATTTTCATTCCAATATCTAGTTGGAAATGACATAATAATAAAGTACTTTTGCAACTTGGAAAATCACAAAAATGGCAAAATTAAAATTTAGCTATTTATCTACATAAATCATTGATATAAAATAAATTAAAAGCAGTTCAAATTTTACAATAACATTATAAAATTTGGATTCTTATCAATCATTCAGTCGATACAAACACAAACTTTCTGAGACTGAAATTAAATTCCTGTAATTTAAAAGTAAAAAGCGATTAAATGGTTGTAAATACTTATTTCTAATGCAGCAAAACGGCATTAAAATGATTGACAACTAATACGATTTTGTACACCTATAAAAAAATTATATAATCATTAACCATAAAAAAAAGAACTCGTATAAATGAAAGAAAATCAGACAACAAAATATTATTGGGGAATTGGATTAGAAAACGAAACCTACATGCAATTTGAAGACCCCTTAATAGTATCTGGTGATTTTATACAAGAAAAAATTGGTTTTGAGAAATACAGTATTGATTATAGAAAATGTTATAAACCAGAAAGCATAGCGCCTTTATTAGTAACTGCTTTTAGCTCAGACAAAAATTATAAAGTGAGCCGAATGATGAATAGTCATTCCTTAGAAAAGCTTGACATCAATTTCCAACACAAAACAATACCAGCAATAAATGCAGTAACGAATAGTGATCAAGCTGCTGATGGAAAACCGCAATCCATAGACAATCCCGAATATATTGGGCAGTCTATTATGGAACGTTTTCTAGAGAAGCAACCGTACAATATTCAAAGTATGATTACTCAAAGAGAAAAAACGATGGGATCTGTACATTTTGATGGTGATTCTATCGAATTTGTAACTAAATATTTTGAAAATAGAACTATCGTTGATTCTTGCAATGAATTGAAAGCAACCAAAAAGTTATTCCTTGACAAAATCAACGAATCATCGGTACTAAAAGAAAAGTTGAGTTTTCCAGATTATAATACTGGTCTTAATATGTTTATGACTAATCAAGAAAATCTTGTTTTGTTTAATAATGGAACCTACCATTTCCATATCACATTACCTACTCTAACAGAAAACAGTAGAATTGTTGATTACCCTGCTTTTGATAAAACACATGCTAACGCAATTTACTTACTGCAATGGTTTGAGCCTTTTTTTATTGCCACACTAGGAAGCCCAGATATTATGGGAGTGATTAGTAATACTCATGATTTAGACAAAAACTACACTTTAGGTTCTATGCGAAATGCCATGTCTCGTTATATTGGAGTTGGTACTTATAATAAATCAATGCCAAAAGGAAAAATCTTAACCTACAAAGTTGATGATTTTAGAGCCCTTTTACAATTTAAAAAAGAAGACAACATTTGGTGGAGAGATCAAATCGAAAAGGAAATGGAATATGAATTACTTCCTGAAGTAGGTCTTGATTTTAATCAGGAAAAAATGTACCAAAGTGGTTTTGAATTTAGAAGCCTTGACGAATTCCCAGCAACCTACTTAAATGATGTTCTTTTTTCTATTATCTTAATCTGTGAACATGCTTTAAACCTTCCCGATGTTAAATGGGGACACGATAGTGAAGCTTGGAATAATTTGGTTTTTAAAACCTTAAAATATGGTTATTTAACAGAAATTAACCCCGAAGAAAAGGAAGAAGTATTGGATTTATTACAGCTAATCAATCCTTCAGATGCAAATTGTAATACGCTTAAGGCAGAATTTGATACCATCGTACTGCTTGATGAATTTTTCTTTAAAATTGTAGCAGTGCTACACACGAAGTACAAAGACAACAATGTATGTGTCGACGCGATGTGCGGACAAAAAACAGATTTCCCTCCAAAATGGGACAACTTTAATAAATACCAAACGGAACAACATCAATTACAAATTAGAGGTGTAGCGTCTCCTAAGATTAGCTACATTCGGAAAAAAAATCATAAAAATAAATTACTTACTCAAGTTTAATGACCCGTTAGGCATTAAAAAAAATATTTTCTATAAATTAAAATGCTGAATATAAATAAGTCGCAACTTATTTATATTCAGCATTTTATTATACTAAAATTCGTAATACAACTCAGCTGCTTCAGCCCAATATAATGTTAAAAAAATACTGTGGCACAGTTGTTGAATTTACAGAAAATGTATATACGAAACGAATAAAAAAAAATTAAATATAATTCTAAAATATAGAAAATATGAAAACCTTAAAATTAATTGCCGTTGGAATAATTCTACTTGTATCAAGCACATCAAATGCACAAATTTCAATTAGTCTAAACATAGGGACTGCCCCTGTATATCAAAATTCAGCAAATGTAGCTGTAGGATATTATTATTTGCCAGACATTCAATCCTATTACGATGTTCGCGCTAATCAATATATTTATTTGGAAAGAGGGAACTGGGAACGTTCAAGATACTTACCTAATCAATATAGAAACTATGATACCAGAAATGGTTATAAAGTAGCATTGAATGACTATCATGGAAACCAACCGTACAACAACTTCAATAATGACAGAACTAGATATTATGAAGGATACAGAGGAGAGAATCATAGATTTGTAGAGAATCGTAAAGACAATCGTAAAGAGTATAATAAAAACAAGTCTAAAGACTGGAAAGACAATAGATATGCTTCAAATGATCGCAACCAAAACGGGCGTGATAAATACGAAAACAATAACAGACGTTAATTCATTACATTTATTTAAATGCAAAAGAGAGTTTCAATATGAAACTCTCTTTTTTTTTGCCTTACATTTTCTGTTTGCGTACTAAAAATAGTTGACTAACTTTATCCATGGAAATAAATCAATTGTAAAGCGAGGAGAAAAAAAATAAAAAAGGATCTCATCAATAAGAAAAACTTAAATAATAATAATAATAATAATAATAATAATAATAAATATATGTTTACTCTAGAACAAATCAAACAAGCGTACGATAAAGTCCAAACAGAATCTGATTTTGCAATTTACATTCAAGAATTAATTCATTTAGGGATTAAAGGATATGATACTATCGTAAGCGATAGTAGAGTTGTTTATTACAGCGATACCGATTACGAAGTAAGTACCGATAAAAAATACGAACCATTATACATCACACCCACTGGTAATAAAGAGCGTTTTATTGAATGTCTTGTGAAGCATGAAAGTGGTCAAACAGATTATTTTACCTTTTGCCAACAGGCTGCTCAATGCGGAATTGCTAAGTGGCGTATTGATATTATTGAAATGACATGTACCTATTTAACAACTGCAGGGGATGCACTTATCATCGAAAAAATTCCTACTTAATACAATCTAAATCATCAAATTAAATTATCAATCAAAGAATTAATCATTTAAACTATCCATTCATGAATCAACATTCCAAGTACTTTGTATGCAAGACACTCCTTATTGTTCTCTTCGTTCAACTGGCAACCGTAACAGTTTCCAATGGACAAACTAAAGCCGAAAAAATCGATCAATTAATGAGTTTATATTCGGGTTACGGGCAGTTTAATGGTTCCGTGCTAGTGGCCGATGGAGGCAAAGTGATTTATAAAAAAGGATTTGGAATGGCAAATATGGAATGGAATATTCCCAATCAAACGGACACAAAGCATAGATTAGGTTCCGTTACTAAACAATTTACTTCCATGCTAATTCTGCAATTAGTGGAACAAGGAAAGATAAAGTTGGACTCTCCTATTACTACGTACCTACCTGATTATCCTAAAAAATCAGGAGATCAAATCACTATTCATCAATTACTCACCCACACCTCTGGAATTCCAAATTATACGTCGTTCCCAAATTTCGTAAAAGAAGTAAGCATCAACCTGTACAGTCCAGAAGCATTTGTAAAAACATTCGCTAATTTGCCATTGGAATTTACTCCAGGTGAAAAATTTGCATACAGTAATTCGGGTTATTTTTTATTAGGTTATATCATTGAAAAAGTTTCTGGAAAAAGCTATGAACAGTGTTTACAAGATAATATTCTCACACCACTTAAAATCAATAATACAGGATATGATCACCTAGAAACTATTCTAAAAAACAGAGCATCTGGTTATGAGAAAAAAGGGAAAGACTATAGTAATGCCAATTATCTAGATATGTCTATCCCTTACGCTGCGGGTTCCTTATATTCAACAGTTGAGGATCTCTATTTATGGGATCAAGCATTATATACAGAACAGTTACTTTCAACAAAAAACCGAGAGCTATTATTTAATTCTTATATCCCCGCAGGACCAGGATTTTATGGTTATGGTTGGTTTATCAATAAGGTGCCTAATGGCGAAAGTAAAGACAGCTTAACGGTGGTGGAGCATAGCGGTGGAATAAATGGATTTAACACTATAGTTTCTCGAATTCCATCTGATAAAAATTTAGTTGTTTTACTAAACAATACGGGCGGTGCAAAGTTAAACGAAATGAGTACAGCCATTAGAAACATACTTTACAATACGCCATATAGTTTACCTAAAAAATCATTGGCGAGCGAGCTCGTAGCTATTATTTTAGAAAGGGGAATTGCATCTGGACTTACTTTTTTTAACGAAAATAAAAAATCAGATACCTATGCCCTAAATGAAAGTGAAATGAATAATGAAGGATACCAATTTTTACAAACGGGAAAAGTAAAAGAAGCCATCGCTATTTTTAAACTCAATGTTGAATCATTTCCAAAATCAGGAAATACATATGATAGTTTAGGAGAAGCCTATTTAAAAGACGGTGATAAAAAAGGTGCCATTTTAAATTATAAAAAATCAGTAGAATTGGATCCTAATAATCAAAATGGAAAAAAAGTGCTGGAAGAAATCACAAAATAAGAAAGTGCAAAGTAATAATACCATCAATATGGAACACAAAGGCAAATCTATTCGTCCATTCATAGGAGCAAAAAACTATGCCATATCGCGTCAATTCTATCAAGACCTCGGATTTCAAGAGATTATTTTAGCTACAAATATGTCCTATTTCAAATTGGATAATTTAGGGTTCTATTTACAGGATGCTTATGTCAAAGATTGGGTTGACAACACCATGATTTTTATGGAGGTAGAAGATGTTCCGCAATTTTACAATAACCTATTAGCACTTGATCTTCCTGCTAAATACATTGGTGTAAAATTAATCCCAATACGTGAGCAGCTATGGGGAAGTGAATGTTACCTACATGATCCATCGGGTATACTATGGCATTTTGGCGCATTTAAAGCTGAAAAATAAATAAGACTATAAAATGCTTTAATTGTTTTGGAGTATCCTCTTTTTAAACCAAATAATAATAATAATAATAATAATAGTAAAATAATTTATGACATCTTTTAGAAAACAATTATCCTTTCGTTGGTCTGATTTAGATCCTAATTTTCATGTTCGTCATAGTGCATATTATGATTTTGGAGCACAACATCGTATTGAGATTTTGGAAAACCTTGGCTTGACCATGAAAGTATTACAAACCAATCATTTTGGACCAATTCTTTTTAGAGAAGAATGCGTTTTTAGAAAAGAAATCAAACTTTCTGATATCATCTTTATGCAAACTAAAGTATCCAAAATGAAAACAGATGCTTCTCGCTGGTCCATTGTTCATGAATTCATGAATGAAGAAAGCCAAATATGTGCTACAATTACAGTTGATGGAGCATGGATGGATACTAAACTTAGAAAAATTGCCAACCCAACTCCAGAAATGGCTGTGAAAGCGTTAAGTAGTTTTCCTAAAAGTGATGATTTTGTAAGCCTTTAAAAGAGATTTGAAACAAATAATTATCCTTGATTCTCATTTTGGATACAATTATTAGAGATTGGGCTAATTATAAATTTAGTATTCGACTGACATTTGTATTGTTAATTAAACAATTAAATAAAAAGTATGAATACCAATAAAAAAATCGAACTGGGAAGTCAAGGACTTTATGTTTCAAAAGTAGGATTAGGTTGTATGGGAATGACCCAAATTGCAGGAATGGATATCTATGGAAAAGCGGATGAAGCTGAATCTATAGCTACCATTCACCGCTCACTAGAACTAGGATATAACTTTTTAGATACTGCTGATTTATATGGTCCCTTATTAAATGAAAGGCTTGTCGCCAAAGCGATCAAAGGAAATAGAAACCAATATACTATTGCTACTAAATTTGGCTATGAAATCGACGACAATGAGCAACTGACTTGGCAATTCAATGGTAAAAAGGATTATGTAAAAAAAGCAGTAGAACGTTCCCTTAAAAACTTAGGAACTGATTATATTGATTTGTATTACTTGCACCGTTTAGATCCGAATACGCCAATTGAAGAAACGGTTCAGGCAATGGCTGAGTTAGTAAAAGAAGGGAAAATTGGTCATATTGGTCATATTGGTCTTTCAGAAGTTTCATCAGAAACCATCAAAAAAGCACATAATGTTCATCCTTTAACCGCAGTACAAACTGAATATTCTTTGTTTGAGCGTGGCATTGAAGAAGCTGGGATTCTAAAAACAATTCGAGACCTTGGAATTGGGTTTGTAGCTTACTCTCCGTTAGGTAGGGGTTTTTTATCTGGGGATATTAAAAGCATTGATGATTTTCCTGAAAATGATTTTAGAAAAAGTTTACCTCGTTTTCAAGGCGAACAATTTTACAAAAACATTACGTTGGTAAATGAAATAAAAACATTGGCCAATGAAAAAGAAATTACACCTTCACAATTAGCTATTGCTTGGATTGTTTCAAAAGGGATAATACCCATACCAGGAACAAAACGAGTGAAATATATTGAAGAAAATAATGCCGCAGCAGAAATTAAATTAAGCACTGAAGAAATAAACCGTTTAGAAACTACCATCCCTTTAGGAACCATAACCGGCGCTCGTTATGACGCTGCAAACATGCAAGCCATCGATCAATAAAACAAATTATACAGTAGGAAAAACTATCTTGACCATTGGTTTTTCCTATTGTATTTATAATTCGTACCATGAAAAAAGAAACTAATGCTCCGCATGTGATCAATTCCATTTCTGAGTTGCATCGTTTATTAGAATTACCTAAACCAAAGCACCCTTTAGTATCCGTTATTAATTTGAATGAAATTAAATGTGATTTTGATGATAAAATAAATAATTTTATTTACAATTTTTATTCAGTTTGTACCAAAAATGATTTTAAAGGTAAATTGAAATACGGACAAAATTATTACGATTTTGACGAAGGTATAATGACTTTTTTTTCTCCAGGTCAGGTAATATCTACCGCTGTTAAAGAAGATATTGTTTTATCCGGCAGATGGTTAGTTATACATCCCGATTTTATTCAAAATTATTCTTTGGCAAAAAACATTAAAGACTTTGGTTTTTTCTCTTATGCCACACATGAAGCGTTACATCTTTCGGATGAAGAAGAAATAATGATTACTGATATTATGCAAAGTATTTATATTGAATATTGTTCTGTAATTGATGGTTTTAGTCAGGATGTGATAATCTCACAAATTGAATTATTGCTTAATTATTCCAACAGATTTTATAACCGTCAGTTTATCACCCGTAAAAATGCTAGTAATGACCTATTGACTGCAATGGAAAAACTACTTACCGATTATTTTAACACTAATAAAGTAGCCGAATTAGGCCTTCCAACTGTTCAATACATCTCAGAGCAATTGCATGTTTCTCCCAATTATTTAAGTGATATGCTTCGTTCTCTTACAGGACAAAGTACGCAACAACACATCCAAGATAAGTTAATTGAAAAAGCCAAAGAAATCTTGACTACAACCTCTTTATCCGTTAGTGAAATTGCATACCTATTGGGTTATGAATATCCACAGTCTTTTAGTAAATTATTCAAAAACAGAACCAATGTTTCCCCTTTGGAGTATCGAAGTTCATTCAATTAAATACATTTCTATTAGTAGATCCTATTTCTAATAACAAATCATATCTTTATCGTTTATTACATAGTTATTAAAAATAGAAACATGAAAATATTCTCAATAAAAAAACGAATTTTAAGCCTTATTATCCTAGTAAGTTTGGGGTCATGCTCAACAGTAAAAACAGCGACTGTTAGTGGTAAAATTACAGCTATTCAATCTGGAAAAGACGGATACACAGCGACAATTAAAAACGAAAGAAACAAAATGTATCTGGGAACAATTAGCATTCCCAATTTGAGTAATCCACATTTATTCAAACAAGCATCCGTTGGGGATACTATAGTTGTAAAAGGGGAAGTTTGGAAAATGGGAACAGAAAAACACATTAAAGTTGAAGAAATACTTGAACTAAAAAAGAAAGATAGCGCCGAAGCAAAAATCACTGGTATAATTCAAAGTATCGAAAGAGGAAAAGATGGCTATACAGCCAAAATAAAAACAACAAATGGACTGCTTTATTTTGCTACAATCAGTATTCCAAATCTAGGAAGTCCCGAAAAATATCGCTTATTTAAAATTGGAGAAACGGTTAATTTATTTGGGGAATTATGGAAAATGGGGGAAGAAAACCACCTAACTGTTAGAAAAATTTTAGAATAAAACCATAAAAAATTACCCAAAAACTATAACCCAAAAAGTTATAGTTTTTTTTATACTTTTATAAAAAAACAACTCAAGTCCTGATTTATGAAAAGGGATAATAAAATATAACTAAAAGAGATGAAAACATTAGGTCTTATCGGTGGAATTAGCTGGGTTTCAACTGCTGATTATTATAAACTTATAAATGAAGGCATTAACAAAGAACTGGGTGGTATCAATTTTGCCAAATGCATCATCCATTCCTTTAACTATGCCGATATTGTAAGAAACAACAATAATAACGATTGGGAATCAACTTTTATAATGCTATCCGAAGCATGTGAAAACTTACAACAAAGCGGTGCGGAAGCGATTCTTTTATGTGCAAATACAATGCACCTCCTTGCGGACCGAATTGAGCAAAAAATAAACATTCCCGTTATCCATATTGCTACTGAAACGGCAAAAAAAATAAAAAAACACCATTTATCCAAAGTGGGACTTCTAGGTACTAAGTTCACCATGGAACTTAATTTTTTTAGTTCAAAACTCAACGACCAAAATATTGAAGCTATTATCCCAGATGCGGAAGATCGAGATTTTATTCAGGATATCATTTACAATGAATTGGGAAAAGGTATCATTAACCCCAATTCTAAAAAGCGCTACATTGCTATTATCAATAAATTAATAGAAAATGGTGCTGAAGGAATTATTCTAGGGTGTACTGAAATTCCATTGTTAATTCAACAAGAAGATGTCACTGTTCCTGTTTTTGACACCGCAATAATACATTCGGCTGCTGCTGTAAAATTTGCTTTAAGCTAAAAAGAATCCTCATACTATTGTATTACTAAAAAATAATACCGTTTAAAAATTAATCAAATTTATTATGAAAACAACCAAAATACTATTTCTTGTGGTTCTTGCTTTTGCAATAACAAGTTTTAAATCAATTAACAAAACAAACCAATCACGAGAATTCTACCAGCTCAAAACGTATATCTTACATTCAGATGAGCAAGTTCAAGCTACCGATAAATTCTTGAAAGAAGCCTATTTGCCTGGTTTAAAAAGACTGGGAATTAAGAATATTGGCGTTTTTAAACCGAAAGCAAATGCTACTGATACAGATACCCTAAAAAAAATAATTGTCGTAATTCCTTTTAAATCAATGGATCAATTTCTAAATCTTGATGAGAAATTATCCAAAGACAAAATCTATTTATCGGCGGGAGCAGCCTATTTAAATGCCAATTATAAGCAGACCCCTTACCTACGCATTGAATCAGTTTTATTAAAAGCTTTTACAGATCACCCTTTTTTAATTACTCCAGCACTTGACAGTCCTAGAGACAAACGAGTGTATGAATTAAGAAGTTACGAATCTCCTACTGAAGCTATTCATGCCAATAAAGTGGACATGTTTAATGCTGGTGGTGAAGTTAAACTTTTTAACCGCCTTCAATTTAATGCTGTTTTTTATGGCCAAGTACTTTCAGGAGCCAAGATGCCCAACTTGATGTACATGACCACTTTTGCAGATCAAGAAAGTCGTGATGCCCACTGGAAAGCTTTTTCAGCATCACCAGAATGGAAAGAATTGATAGCTATGGAAAAGTACAAAAATAATATATCCCATATGGATATTACTTTTTTGTACCCAACAGACTATTCTGATTATTAAGGATAAGCCTATAGATAAATCAATAGTAAGAAACCACAACTATAAATGTTGTGGTTCTTTTTTTGATCATTACCAAAAACATGAAAATCCACTTATTATTAGCGTATTAAAGTGTTATATCCTTTATTTCTGCAAATTAAAATCGTAAATTTGAATACTACATTTAAAGGCAAAACCTTTTTTCAAATACAACTAAAAACACATCTGTAATTATTCCGTTTGTTTTGCCTCAATACCTATTAATTTTATTGTTTAATCCTAAAAATAAATAGTATGGAAACTACGATTCAATTTGTTAATACAGAAAAAAACAAAATTGCAGAAAATCTTGTATTCGAAAAACTGGACCAATTATACAAACACTTTGACTGGATTATTCGAGCAAAAGTGTTTTTTAAAGAGGAAAAAGACACAAATGGAAAAGGGAAATTGTGCGATGTTACTATTAGCTGTCCTGGACCTCCAATTTTTGCCTCTTCTAACGAGGAAACTTTAGAAGCTGCAGTAGCAGAAACCATAAAAGATTTAACTGTACAATTAAACAAACGCAAGAGTGAAAGACAATTGCATTAGTTCTATTTCAATTAGCATTATTAGAGGAGAAATTAACCCCAAAACAGACCACTATTTATATTTGTAAAGATAAAGTATGCCATAGGCCTACAACAGAAATAAAAATAGCACTACAACAGTTAAATAATTAATTATCAGAATTCTATAATTATATTTTTATTTAAAATACTCTATTACTTAAAAAAATGAGTAACTTACTAAAGCTAAAATAGCGCTTTAACTTCTCCCCAAGAATACTACTATCTTATTTCAAATATCAAAACTACTATTGTTCTATTGTTTAATCATAAAAAATACTATTATGACGACTTTACTTTACGATCGCTTAGGAGGAAATTCTGGAATTACACAAATTGTCAATGATGTGGTTGAAGAACACATGAATAATCCTGCAATAAATGCTCGATTTATACCCTTTAGGGACCAACCAGAAGAATTGGCAAACATTAAAAAGCACACTATTGAATTTTTTAGCGCAGGTAGCGGAGGTCCCGCAACTTATAGTGGCAAAGATATGAGTACAGCCCACACTGGCATGAATGTAAATCGAGGAGAGTACATGCATGTCATGGAGGATATCTTTCGTGTTTTAGATAAACATAATATTGATGAAGATTCAAAAAAAGAGGTGTTAGCAATTCTTTGGTCATTAAAGGGAATGATTATTTCTAAATAGTAATTCCCGCTTGCATAATAAAGCATTTCAAGTCCGCTTAAATCCAACCTTAAGAACAGTTTTCAATAATTTTATTCTTATCTTTAAGTCTATTTATGTCTTATGGATACGCTCAACCATTTCTTTAAACTTGCTGCTGGTGTAGGATTATTCCTTTTTGCCATGTACTTGCTAGAAGAATCTCTCAAAAATTTGTCGGGTCGTAGTTTTAAACTATTTCTACAAAGCATTACAAAAAATAAGATTGGAGCTGTAACTGGTGGAGCAATAGTAACAGCCATTCTTCAAAGTAGTTCTATGGTTTCCTTTATGGTTTTGGCCTTCGTAGGTGCAGGTGTATTTACGATGAAAAATGCGATGGCTATAATTTTGGGTGCTAATCTTGGAACGACGCTCGATAGCTGGTTAGTAGCTACATTAGGTTTTAAAACTGATATTGAAGTAGTAGCTTATCCCGCCGTTTGTGTGGGTGGTTTACTATTAATTCTTTTTGGAAGTCGTAAAACCATTAAATACATTTCTTTTTTCCTTTTTGGTTTTGGATTATTATTCATTGGTCTTTCCTTCATGAAAACGGCAATGGAAGCGCAAGTTAAGATTTTTGATTTCTCAAAATATGCCGAAATGCCATTAATCATTTTCTTAGTTATTGGATTTATTATAACCATGCTAGTTCAATCTAGCTCTGTCACTATGGCATTGACTCTTAGTGCACTTCATGTTGGAGCAGTCAGTTTTCCAATTGCTGCCGCTATTGTATTGGGATCAGAAACAGGGACAACCATAAAAATTGTGTTAGGAGCTATTGGCGGTAATGCTTCTAAAAAGCGAGTTGTTTTGGGTAATTTTCTATTCAATGTTTTTGTTACTGTGTTTGCTTTTATCTTGTTAAAACCTATTTTGAGTCTTATTACGGATGTTTTCAACATTAAAAATCCACTGATTGGTTTAGTCACTTTTTCAAGTCTAATCAACTTATTTTCTATCCTTTTTTTCCTTCCTTTCCTTGATAATTTTGCGCAATTTTTAGAACGGTTTTTCAAAGATCTTAATGGAAATACGGCTGCTTTTATTACTCATGCCTCGATCGTTGAGCCCATAACAGCATTGGATTTATTTAGAAGAGAAACCAACTATTTTATACATAATTCCATGCTATTCAATATGGAATTGTTCAAAATTGACACTCACGATTTTCGGGAAAATGCTGTATTTAAAAGCATCAATGATAAACATAAATTTTTCTCTAAAACTAAAGAAGATCAATATAATTTCTTAAAACAATTGCAAGGGGAACTACAAATTTTTTATTTGAAATTAAGACCCAAATTACAGACAGAAGAATATTCCGAAATCAACCAATTAATATCAGCAGTGCGATCTGCAATGCATGCTGTAAAAAGCGTTAAGGATATTGGAACTAATATTTCGAATCTAAGTCATTCTTCTAAAGATATCAAGTACCAATTTTTTATCCATCATAAAGAAGAAACTAAAATCCTTTATATGGAGTTGAACTCCTATTTAACGGAAAAAAATCAAATTACATTTGAAAAATTACAAAGCTTATTTAATTCCATACAAATCAATTATACATCGGCACTAAACACTTTTTATTCAGAGGTACAAAATGCGCCAATTGAAGATATAGATATTACCACAGTTATCAATTTCAACAGAGAACTTTTCACTTCAAATAAAGCTATGTTTATGGCTATAAAAGATTTTCTACTGAAAGAAAAACTAGCTGAAGACTTTAATGAAATTCCCGTGTATAAAACTTAAAACTACTAGTATATAGAAAATTAAATTCAAAAAATTTTATAAGATTTACTCTAAATTTTATAAGCCAATATGAATATTAATTTTCATCTTTGTGTAAAATTCAATTTTAAATTTAAAAAGAGGTTTTCAGTTTATTCTGACAATTTTAAATCTAAAACAACAACAGTTGAAAAAATACTTACAAAAGAGTTTAAGGTTATTTATTTGGATAGTAGGAACAATCGTTAGCTTGTTTTTAATACTTCTAATCCTCATACAAATTCCTTCGGTACAAAACGTTGCGAAACAAAAAGTGGTATCCTATATCCAAGAAAAAATTCAAACTAAAGTTTCCATAAACCATTTAAAAATTGAGTTTCCCAAAAAAATCATCCTGGAAGGCATTTATTTTGAAGGTCAAAAAAAAGATACGCTTTTGGCTGGTAAAAAAATAGCAGTTGATATTAGTATGTGGCAACTAATAAATAATACGGTTGCTATTAATTCTATTGATTTAAATGGAATCACGGCAAATATAAACCGAAATGCAACAGGAGATTTTAATTTCGATTATATAATCAAAGCTTTTGCGTCCCCAGATAAACAACCCAAAGACAGTACACCAATGATTTTTTCATTGGATGAAGTCAATCTAGACACCATAAACCTAAAATATACTGATGCATTTTCTAAAAATGATTTAACACTAAAACTAAGGCATTTAGAAACGAGAATCAAAACTTTTGATTTGGAGCAAATGAATTTTGAAGTTCCAAAAATCAAAATCAAAGGATTGAAGCTAAAGCTAAAACAAGGAATTCCAAAAGAAATTACCAGTGTAGCAAATAGTACAGCATCTAAATCGAATTTCAACATTGGACTAGGAGAAGTAGATTTGTCTAAAATTGCCATTGACTACCAAGATGAAAAAAGTAAATTAACCACTACCCTTTCCTTAAAAAAACTATTGGTAAAATTTGATAAAACAGATATCAACAACCAATTTTTATTAATTGATAAAGTTTCGCTAGCCGATGCCGAAGGAAATTTAGCATTTGGAAAGCTAAAAGAAATAGTTGCTACTAGTACAACAGCTACTGATTCTAATAATTGGGAAGTAAAAATAAGGGAACTTAGTTTAAAAAGAGTGGGTTTTATTTATGACAATTATAATGCTACTGTCCTAGAAAAAAGGATTGATTACAACCATCTGAAATTTTCATCCTTAAGTACCGAAGCCAAAAACTTCCGTTATAGCCCCATCAGTATTTCTGCAAATATTGACTCATTCAAAGGGAAGGAAAAAAGTGGGTTAAATATACTCGCTTTAAAATCGGATGTTTTCTACGGAAGAAAGAATGCTTTCTTTAAAAATTTATATCTCAAAACTCCCCAAACCCAATTACAAAACGAAATCCAAATTGGGTATGAATCCATAGCAAATATTTCAAAAAATTTAGGTGATCTAAGTCTGATTGCCAATTTGAAAAAAAGCAGTATTGGTTTTAAAGACATTTTAATTTTTGTTCCTACATTATCCACTACAAAACCGTTTGATAGTAATCCTAACGCCATCCTTCTTATTGACAGTAAAGTCAGTGGGAAGCTCAATAACATCAAAATACCAAAACTAGAAGTAAGTGGCTTGGGAACGACTAAAGTAAATGCCAGTGGTACAATAACGGGTTTACCTGATGTCAATAAAGCGCATTTTGATTTGGTCATCAATGAATTCAAAACCACTTCTAAAGATATAAACGAATTTATTCCAAAAGGAACGATTCCTAATACCATTGCACTTCCGGCCGTATTTAATGCCGCAGGAAAATTTAAAGGAACGCTAAATGATTTCTATACCGATCTCGTTTTAGGGAGTAGTTATGGAAATGCTACCATTAAGGGGCAGTACAACCAACAAATTAAAAACAAAGAAAAGTACAATCTAGATACAGAACTGACTAATTTTGATTTAGGCAAATTGATAAAAAATAGTGATATTGGTAAAATCAGTTTAAATGCTACTATTAAAGGAACAGGTTTTGATCCCAAAACAGCAAATACATCCATAAGCGGGACCATTCAAAAACTATATTACAATAAATATACCTATCAAAACTTGGATTTAAAAGGCGCCATTCATAATGGTTTATTTAAAATAAATGCAAGCAGCCCTGATCCCAATCTTACTTTTGACTTAGTGAGCAGCGGTAGTTTTAAAGATAAATATCCCGCTGGTACCATTAACCTTAATATTGATATTGCTGACCTTGAAAAGTTAAACCTGCACGCTGGTCCACTAAAAATAAGAGGAACTGTACAAGCTGATATTCAATCAGCTGATCTGGATTACCTCAATGGTAAATTTACTGTTTTAAACTTAACCGTTGCTGATGAGGCAACGCAATATGTCACCGATTCCATTACTTTAATTGCCACTTCTACTGCTGATAAAAATACTTTGGATTTAAAATCTCCATTTATGACTGCTAGCGTAAACGGAAAATACAAACTATCTAAAATTGGTGCTGCCTTGTCTCAGTCTATTTCAAAATATTATTCAACAGATTCATATTCGAAAACTAAAGCAGTTGAAAAACAGCAATTGGAATTCAAAATTGGAATTGCTGACAGTCCGCTTTTAGTGAAATTAATTCCTGATTTAAAGAGCCTGGAACCTATAGCTATTTCTGGAAGATACAATACCATAAATGATTCTATTGTTTTGAATGCCGCCATTCCAAAAGTTATTTATGGAGGAAACACCGTGACAAATGCCGTTTTTAAAATAGATACTAAAGACAATTCTTTGGTATACAACTTAATGGTTGATGATTTACAAAACACTCAATTTCAACTGCCGTACACTTCCCTAACTGGTAAAATACAAAACAATACTGCCAATTATGTTTTACAATTAAAAGACTTAAAAGACAAAGAAAGGTATTTGATTGCTGGTACAGTTGAGGCTAAAAATGGAAATAATGACCTTCATTTTGATCCAAAAAACCTATTGCTTAATTACGAATCCTGGAATATAGATCCTGCTAATGTAATCCGTTTTGGTCCTAAAGGATTGTATGCTAACCAGCTTAAACTAAGCAAAGACGGGAGTAGCATTGAATTGCAATCTGAATCTCAAAAAACAAATGCGCCACTGGCTATTAATTTCAAAGATTTTAAACTAGAGACGCTGACTAGCATTGCCGAAAAAAGTGACTTAACCATTAGTGGAACTACAAATGGTGCGGTTCTACTAAAAAATTTAAGTCAAACGCCTGTTTTTACTTCTAATCTTACCATTTCTGATTTTGCATTTAAAAAAGACACCGTTGGGACAATCAATATTCAAGTGGATAATATCGTTGCCAACAGCTATAATGCAAAAGTAGCTATAACAGGTCAGGACAATCAAGTGAATTTAGATGGAACTTACAAAACAGGAAATGGTGCAATGGACTTCAACCTGGATATTGTAAAACTAAATCTGAAAAGCATTCAAGGATTTACATTGGATAACCTAAAAGAAAGTACTGGTTTTTTTAATGGTAAATTTAAAATAACAGGAACTACAGATCAACCTAAAATGATTGGTGACTTAAAATTGAATGATATCGGATTCAAAGTAACGCCACTCAACGCCACATTTAAGTCCATGAATGATGCCGTTTCGTTTACCAATGATGCCATTCTATTTGATCATTTTACCATTAAAGATGAGAAAGACAATGATTTAGTTATTAACGGAAAAATCAACAGTGCAAATTTCAATAATTTCGGTTTTGATCTAACATTAGATGCCACAAATTTCAAAGCCTTAAATTCCAAAGAGAAAGACAATCCTTTGTATTATGGAGAAGTATATTTAGACAACCATTTAAGAATAAAAGGAGATTTCAATAATCCTATTGTAGATGGAGATATAAAAGTAAATAAAGACACCAAACTGACTATTGTAATGCCACAATCGGATCCATCCATCGCGGATCGAGAAGGAATTGTGGAATTTATTGACCAAGACAATCCTTCGATGATTGAAACCATTGCTGTAGATGAAAATTTAAGTAAAACAGAAATAAAAGGAATCAATGCATCGGTCAATATAGAAGTCGATAAAGAGGCCGAATTATCTATTGTAATTGACAAATCTAATGGTGACTTTTTAAAATTAAAAGGAGAAGCGCAGTTAAATGGTGGAATTGATCCTTCAGGAAAAACGACCTTAACAGGAAGATATGAGCTAAAAGAAGGAGCTTATGAAATGAATTTTAATTTTATCAAACGAAAATTCGATATTAAGAGCGGTAGTTATATTCTATGGACAGGCGAACCAACATCGGCAGATATTAATATAACTGCTGTTTACAAAAATCAGGCTGCTCCTATTGATCTTATTGATGACCAATTAGCTAATGTTTCGGCAGAAGTAAGAAATACCTACAAACAAAAAATCCCTTTTGAAACCGAATTAAAAATGACTGGGGAGTTAATGAAACCCGTCATCAGTTTTGATATTATTTTGCCCGATGGAAACAATAGTGTATCCACCGAAATTATCAATACAACTCAAGCTAAATTAACGCAATTGCGTCAGCAACCAGACGAACTCAACAAGCAAGTATTTGCGTTACTGCTATTGAATCGTTTTATAGGTGAAAATCCTTTTGCTAGTGAAGCTGGTGGTAGTTCTTTGACATCCATAGCGCGACAAAGTGCCAGTAAAATCCTATCGCAACAACTGAACAATTTGGCCGGAAACTTAATTAGCGGTGTCGAATTGAATTTTGATTTAAATTCAACCGAAGATTATACCACGGGACAACTTGAAAATAAAACCGATTTGAATGTAGGGATTTCTAAAAAATTACTGAACGATCGATTGAAAGTAACCGTTGGGAGCAGTTTTGGGCTGGAAGGGCCACAACAAACCAATGAAACTAACAATAACATTGCGGGTGACGTATCTGTTGAATATCAATTGTCTAAAGATGGACGATACAAGTTAAAAGCCTACCGTTTAAACAAATACCAAGTGGCACTGCAAGGACAAGTAATAGAAACAGGAATTGCTTTTATTATCACTTTAGATTACAATCATTTTAAAGAATTATTTCAAAAAAGTAAAACTCAAAAAGAGAAAAACAAAAAGAAATAATGAATCCTACCTATAGCATTATGAAAAACAAAGCGCCACTACTCTATTTCCTTTTTGTCATCTTGTTCCTATCTGGATGCAGTGGTACTAAATATTTACCCGAAGGAGAACTGCTTTATACAGGTGCAAAAATTAAAATAGAAGGAAATGAACCTGCTAAAAAGGAACGCAAAGCACTAAAATCAGAATTAGAGCTTTTGGTAAGGCCAAAACCCAATTCTTCCTTTCTAGGGATGAGGCCCAAACTGTTCTTTTATAATTTGGCGGGACAGCCAAAAAAAGAAAAAGGAATTCGCTATTGGATCAAAACAAAACTGGGCGAAGCACCCGTTTTATACAGTAAAGTAGATCTAGAATACAACAAAAGTGTTTTACAAAACTATAGTGAAAACAAAGGGTATTTCAATGTAAAATCCACTGCTGATTCCACGAGAACGGGAAAAAAAGCAAAAGCGACGTATACTGTTACACCAAACAAACGTTACTTTATTAGAGACGTAAAATTTCCCGAAGGATCATCGGCTGTGGCTGCAGCAGTGCGTAAAACACAAAGACGCTCTTTATTAAAAAAAGGAGAAGGATACAGTTTAGAAGTTATTAAAACCGAAAGAGAACGAATTGATACCCGACTCAAAGAAAAAGGATTCTATTATTTCAATCCTGATTATTTGCTCGTACAGGTAGACAGTACAGTAGCCGATCATCAAGTAGATTTGATCGTGAAGATAAAAACAGATGCGCCCCAACTGTCCAAAGAGCAATACAAGATCAATAAAGTGGTCGTGTATCCTAATTATTCCATTAATACAGATAATGCCTCCAGCAACAGTGATTCAATTGTTCATTACAAGGATTTTACGATTATAGATAACGAACATTTATTTAATCCCAGCATTTTTGACCGAACGCTTTATTTTAAAAAAGGGGATTATTACAACCGCACCAACCACAATTTATCTTTAAATCGATTAGTCAATTTAGGCACTTTCAAGTTTGTAAAAAACCAGTTTAAAGTAGCAGATACGATAAGTAATTATCTCGATGCCTATTATTATTTGACTCCTTTGCCTAAGAAATCCATTCGTGTAGAAGTGTTGGCCAAAACCAATTCAGCTAATTATACTGGAACAGAACTCAATGTAAACTGGAGCAATCGTAATTTATGGAAAGGAGCGGAACAGCTTACAATTTCAGCTTTTGGTGGAGTTGAAGTACAGGTATCTGGACAAAATAATGGGTTTAATGTATACCGTTTTGGAACAGAGGCTAATTTAATTTGGCCGCGCCTTATTGCTCCTTTTAAATTTCAATCTTCCAGTGGTTTTGTTCCAAAAACAAAAGCAACACTAGGATATGAGTTTCAAAACAGAACCAAATTATATTCCTTGCAAACCCTCAAAGGTTCTTTTGGATATTTATGGAAAGAGAATGAACGCAAAGAACACTTGTTGAATGTCACTGAGATCACCTTTGCCAGTCCACAAAATGTTACGGCTTTGTATCGCGAACAAATTGCTGCCAATGCATCACTTGGAAAAGTAATCGAAAAACAATTGATTTTTGGTCCTACTTACTCCTATACGTATACAAATACCATGGAGAAAAGAAAAAAGAATACCTTTTATTACAAGGGAAGTATTGACCTCGCTGGGAATATAACAGGATTACTATCCGGTGCTAATATAAAATCAGGAGATACCGTTAAAGTATTTAAGGTACCATTTAGTCAATTTATAAAAGTAGAAAATGAATTCAGGCATTACCTAAAATTAGGTGCCGAATCACAACTCGCTAGTAGAATTATCGTGGGAGCAGGTTTTGCTTATGGCAACTCAAATGAAATGCCATTCATCAAACAATTTTTTAATGGTGGTACGAATAGTATTAGAGCCTTTAGAGCACGCTCTATTGGCCCTGGAACCTTTGATGGATCAACGAATGCCAATACCTTTTTACCGGATCAATCAGGAGATTTAAAACTTGAATTCAATACAGAGTATAGAGCAAAAATTTACGGATTGGTTAAAGGAGCTTTGTTCATGGATGCCGGAAATATATGGCTTTTAAAAGACAACATAGACAAACCGGGTGCCAAATTCTCTAAAGACTTTTTAAACGAACTCGCTGTGGGTGTAGGTGCTGGATTGCGATTTGATTTCTCGTTTCTGGTCCTGAGAACGGATCTTGCTTTTCCTATACGTAAACCGTACTTGCCCGATGGTCAACGCTGGGTATTGGACAAAGTAAATTTTGGAAGTGGATCTTGGCGAAATGACAATTTAGTATTTAATCTGGCTATTGGATATCCATTTTAGACCTATTACTTTAATTACCAATAGCTTCAAAATCTACAATGCCTTTTTTTTATTTGATCTATTAAAGAATAATCATAATAAAACCTTAAAACACAATAATTATTACATCTTTGTTGCTGTTAAAGGCAATTCATTGCTAATTTCAATTATATTTGTTTAAAAAAATTCGCAACATATGGAAGAGTGTATTTCAGTTTTTGACATGCTTAAAATTGGTATTGGACCATCAAGTTCTCATACTTTAGGCCCATGGCGTGCCGCTGAACGCTTCTTGCAAGAATTGAAAGAGGAAAACCTTTTACCTACTGTTACGCGAATTAAAACTGACTTATATGGCTCCTTGTCGTTAACAGGCAAAGGGCATGCGACTGACTTGGCAGTGATGCTAGGACTTAGCGGTCAAGACCCAGAATATATTCCGGTGGAAAACATCGATGGAATTATAAAAATCATTAAAGATACCCACCTAATCAATTTAGGAAATCAATATCCAATACCCTATCAGTTCGCTGATGATATTACGTTCAATAAAGAGTTTCTTCCTTTTCATTCTAATGGGATGACATTTACTGCTTTTATTGGAAACGAGATTGCATATGAGGCTACCTACTACTCCATCGGTGGTGGATTTGTAGTAAAAGAAGAACGCATTAACGCCAAGGAAAAAATCAAAATTAAATGTGCTTTCCCTTACATGATCAATAATGCGGCTGAGCTATTAGCCTTTTGCAAAAGCGAAAATAAAAGCATTTCGGAGATTGTTTATGAAAACGAAAAATCCATGCGCACGGAGGAAGTAATCGATCATGAATTGATGCGCATTTGGAACACCATGCTCGAATGTATGTACATAGGATGTCATACTTCAGGAATCCTTCCGGGTGGATTAAATGTACGCCGAAGAGCGTTTGATATGCATCAAAATTTAATAGGATTGTCTAATTATAGTAATCCACAAACTTGGTTAGAACAAATACGCTTGACCGAAGTGAAGTTTCGCCAAATCCTAAAATGGGTAAGCTGTTTTGCCTTGGCCGTAAACGAAGTCAATGCAGCACTAGGCCGCATTGTAACCGCACCTACAAATGGTAGTGCTGGAGTAATTCCATCCGTTTTAATGTATTATTTGGTAATTGAAAACCACAATGCGGGCCCAAAAGAAATCAAACAATTTTTACTGGTGGCTGGAGAAATAGGCAGTATTTTCAAAAAAGGCTCCACTATATCAGCCGCTATGGGTGGTTGCCAAGCCGAAATAGGCGTATCATCGGCTATGGCTGCAGCGGCACTTTGTGAACTGATGGGTGGAACACCCGAACAAGTATTGATGGCCGCCGAAATTGCCATGGAGCACCATTTAGGATTGACCTGTGACCCTATAGGTGGTTTAGTCCAAATTCCATGTATCGAACGCAATACGATGGGTGCTATAAAAGCCATCAATGCCGCCGAACTCGCCCTTGAAACCGACCCAAAAAACGCCAAAGTACCATTGGACAAAGTAGTCGATACTATGTGGCAAACCGCTAAGGATATGAACAATAAGTACAAAGAAACTTCGGAGGGCGGACTAGCGATTGCCGTTAATATGGCTGATTGTTAATCGTTGTTCGTTGACCGATGTTCGTTGACCGTTATTCGTTGTTCGATGCACGTTGTTCGTTGTTCGTTGTTCGTTAGTAGATGATCTATCTTGCGATGGACGGTAAACGGTGGACGGTTTTCGTTGTTCGATGCCCGTTGACCTATATTCATTTTAGCTAATCAATAATCGTAATTTGTCCTGCGATGGACGGTAAACGGTGGACGGTTTTCGTTGACCGATTTTCGTTATTCGTTAAACAGAAAACGATCAACGGAAAACGATAGACGGTAAACGATAGACGGTAAATGATTTTCACAATCTCCTATTTTTGGGCGTGCCCCAGCTTCCACTCCGTTGCAGCAGCGTCAGGCTCTACGCTACAATCTCCCGAAAAAAATCGGGAGGATTTCCACTTTGATCCTTCACGCAAGATCCCCTTTTGCGACAGCGAAAACAGGCATTTTTAACTATTCGAAATAAAATTCATCATAGACCATTCAAAATCAATAAATTATATGATATTATTTAAAATAAAGTAGTATTTTAGTTACTTCATATACGCCTTATGCAAATAATTGTAAAAAAGATATGGCATCGCGATGCAGATCGAATCGGACTTTTTTTTACCTATGATAGTGGGACTATTTCTCAATTAAAAAAATTGGGAGGAATCTATAGCCAGTCGCTCCGTTGTTGGTATTTTGATTACAATGCTGTAAATTACAAGCTCATAAGTCAAACCTTTGATGATTTGGTTATTGACAACCCAAAAAAGACTAAAACGCAACCGCTGGCCGGCCTTACCATAGGCCGTGACCTTCCAGCCATAGCCACAGGCAACCTTCAGTTAGATTCGGCACTAATGCTGAATAACCCTGAACATATAGCGAAAACAAATTCGTTAGCACCCAACATGCGTTTAGAATTATTGCCTAATTTAGGTAAGTATTGGGTTTTCAAGATGCAGTATTATCAGGCAATAAGCAGGCAATTATTGGCCACAAAAGGAGTCTATTGGAATGCCAATTATAAGGTTTACATGGTGCTAAGGAACACTAATGTAAAATTGCAAGTTGAAAAAATACTTGGCGCATCCTCTTTTTTTCCTGAAAATGATTCTTACAAAAGCGAAACGGTCTTTACATCTGAATCGATTATAGTAAAACCACATCCAGAAGACCCGAAATGGATGGAAGTGTATGTACCACCATTTCTTGTATTACGAGAAAAAATAAAACGGTTCTCTATGGCTCGTTTTAGTACCATCAAAGACTGTTATTTACTTCCTGCAGCACCTAGTGTATATGAGGCCATGGGAATGCAATTTGAGCCTCATAAAGTACTAATTAACAACCGGCTTCCTAAAGGGTATTTATTGAAACAAAACTTACCTAACAGGAAACAACTCGATTTAAGTAAAACCAAAGCTCAACTATTCAACCAAGTTCCTGATGCAGCACATGACTATATTACGTTAATGGTAGACACTATATTGGCGCTTAATTACAGTAGTTCCACGATGCGAACGTATACCAGTTCCTTTTTAAAATTCCTGCGGGATCACCAGTTTAGAGATCCTCACACCATTACACAAAAAGAAATCATAAAATACTTGGCTTCCATTATGGAGCGCGGTTTATCAGCCTCCTCCGGACACAATATGGTAAATGCTTTATTATTTTATTATCAGCAAATTGAACATCAAAAAGGCTTTGAACTAAAAATTCCTCGACCAAAAAGTGAAAAAAAATTACCGGCAGTATTAACCATGGAAGAATGTCTACAAATTTTTAGAGCTGTAGACAACCCAAAACACAAATTATTATTGTTAATAGGCTATGGTGCAGGCCTACGTGTAAGTGAGATTGTAACTCTAGAGTGGCGCGATATATTATTTGCCGAGCATAAAATTCATATTAAAAATGCCAAGGGCAAGAAAGACCGCCTGGTGATGTTGCCCTACTCTATTGTAAGTTCACTGGAGCTTTATAAGACATTATACGAACCCAATAAATATGTTTTTGAAGGGCAATATGCAGGGGAACCCTACAGCATTGGTAGTGCGCAATCAGTAATGCGACAAGCACTAAAAAAATCCGGATTATCCAAAAGTGCTACTGTACATACCTTACGCCATAGTTTTGCTACCCATTTACTAGAAAATGGAACTGATATTAGATACATTCAAAAATTCCTAGGTCATGCTAGTATTAAAACGACTACAATATACACGCATGTTTCAAAAATGGCTGCTGATAAGATACTCAGTCCATTAGATCGCTTGGTAGATGAAAATAACAAGAAAAAACTGAAAGATTAATCAAAAACATCCAAAAAGATGTATATATTTGATGTTATATACAAGTTAGCAGAAATGCAACCAGAACCGAATAGAACTGGTTACATTTTAAAACAGAAGTTACTTTTTAGGTTTTGGCTTCGGTTTTGGTTTCATTGGCATTGTCATTGGTTTTCCCATAACTTTACTAATTTAATTGTTATTCAAAAATTTAAAGGCGTTTTGATTCTCCTATTTCAATTTAACTTCGTCATTTGTTAACCACTTGTGATTGTTCATTTTCATTCCGTCTTTCATTGTAATATCTGAAAGATTTGCAGGTAACGAATAACTTTTAATGATTGCAGTTGAACCTTTCATTCCGTCCATATGGTCAACTAAAACTTCAACTGAACTACCTTCTTTAATTACCTTTGATTTTGCAGTATCAGTATCATAATCAATAGAAAATTTATCTTTTAATTTTTTCTTAACTTCTTTAATGTCGTCTTGAGCTTTAAGAGATAAATTAACAGCCCAATCTTTAAAATCGGTATCGTCATAAAGAGATTGTGCGCATTTCACTACTTGTTGGTAGCTTTGAATTAAGTTTGCAAGTTTTTGTTTGCTGGTTTCTTTTGCCATTTTTATAAAATTTAATTGTTAATATTTAAGATTAAATGCACTATCTGCTAACATCGGTTTTGCTCTATTGCGGTATCGGGCTTAACTCGATGTTCGGTTTGTATTTGTTATTATTGTTTTTTAATCGATAATTTTGGCTTACTTTTCCGCAACAAAGCAAAGCCGAGAACCGTTAGCGGCAAGATTACGCCAAAACTTCAAAAGAACATTTATCTTAAATCTATGATTGAAATAATTGACAACATACTCCCTATCTTATTTATTATTGCAATTGTATCTTTCATTGTGTTTTTCATACTTGGTGCTGGATATAAACTAAATAATTTAGGGGAATCTAACCTATTAAACTTTTTGGAAGAAAACATATATTTTAGAGTTTCAGCAATTTTGACAATAATATCTTTTATTTCTATTTTTAGTTTAAACTCTTATGTAAGCAAATTAAGCCGAACAGAAATAAAAGAGAAAATAGAAAAACTAACAGACAAAAATTATATTTTAATAATAAATGACTCAATTAAAAAGAATGATAGTTTAATTGTTGCGCTAAAAAACATAAAAAAAACATCAAGCGGAAGAAATACTGGCTCATTAGAAATTAATGTAAAAATGAAAAACGGAAATGAAATAATCAACTTAATGTTGCTTAGAGATTTTACTAAGAAAACAAAATATTGGGTTCATTTTAAAAATTATAAAACAACGTCTGATAATTGTGTTGGTGAAATAAATACTGAATTTTTGAATGAATACAAATAACTCATAAAAATCCAGCCGCTAACAGCGGTTTCGCGCAATTGCGAGTTTTGTAGTAAATTCAAGTTAGTTTTTCGCAATAATTTTTATCTTAGCGGAAAGTAAATCGTTCCGAAGTTCGCAACTGTCGCGAAGCCACGGGACGTTGGTGGCAATAATCCCGAAAATCGTAACTAAAAAGAAAAAATATGTTTTCATTTTTTAATAAGAAAAACATCAAGACAGAAATACCAAATTGGGCTTCGTTTTTTAAAAATTCTGAATATTCTACATTCATATATGAAATTGAAAATTATTTTAGAAAGCTAAATATTGAAATTGAAATTTCCGATGGAATTATACTTGTAACTGAAAACGAATTAGGATTTAGTAATTTAGGATTAAGCAATGTTGCGCAAAATTGTAAACAAGACAAACCAAAAAATTATAAGGATATAATTAAGGATCACTTCAATTTATTGATAGAAGCAAACAAATTTGAAATAGAATTTGAAAAAATTGTGGATAACTTTGAGGAAGTTAAAAAATATATCGGAGTAAGATTATACAACGATGAATATATTGATTATGTTGGAAAAGAGTTCGCAATTGGAAAAGAGTTTGAAGGAGATATTTATTCTATGCTTGTATTTGATTTTCCGCACAGCATAGCAAATATAAAACCAGAACAAATAAAAAAATGGGAGAAATCTATTGATGAACTTTTTGAAATTGGATTGCAGAATATTAAAGACAAATATCCACTAACAATAACAAAAGAAAATTTTAATGTTTTTGACATTTGGTTTGCAAATTCCGACCATTTCTTTACGCCAAATATAGTTTATGATTTAGAAAATCGAAAAGAACTAACCGGAAGTAAAGGTTTGTTAATTGGAATTCCGCACAGACATTCAGCAATAATATATCCAATTGAAAATTTAGAAGTTGTAAAAGCAATAAATGGAATTTTTCCTGCAATTTATAATATGAATGTAGAAGGTCCAGGTTCACTTAGCAATAAAGTTTTTTGGTATAATGACAGAGTTTTTACTGAAATTCCATATAAAATGGAAGATGGAAAATTGCAATTATTTCCACCAGATAATTTTCTAAAATTATTAAACGAACTAACTTGATAAATAAAATTACTGCCACCAACACACGCTACAAGCAATTTGGGGTTTAGGCTTAATTGAAAGTTGGTTTTGTATTTGGGATGATTTGGAAAATCCGAATAATGGGCTTAATTTAGTCCCAAACTGCTTGTAGCGCGGGAACGTTAGGCGTGAGTTGCGCCGAAATTACGCAGATGAAAACAATTAGAAAATGAATTGGTTTCCTCAAGAAGTTTAAAATGCAGAAGTGTGAAAGTTGGAATTTAGAAGCGCAAATCTGAAAAGCTAAAAGTTGAAAGTTGGAATCTAAAAAACAGAAACTTGAAAAGTGGAAACGTGAAAGTTGGAATCTGAAAAATAGAAACTTGAAAAGCGGAAGCGTGAAAGTTGGAATCTGAAAAGCAAAAACTTGAAAAGCGGAAGCGTGAAAGTTGGAATCTGAAAAGCAAAAACTTGAAAAGCGGAAGCGTAAAAGTTGGAGTCTAAAAAGTAGAAACTTGAAAAGCGGAAGCGTGAAAGTTGGAATCTGAAAAGCAAAAACTTGAAAAATAGAAGCGTTAAAAATTAGAGGTTTAATAGTAATTCCGACAAAACAACCCCCGCCTAACAGCCGTTTGGCGAGATTGGGGTTTTAGGCTGAATTTAAAAATGGTTTTGTATTTGGAAAATTTGGGTTTAACCGAAAAATTACGCATCTTTATTCCCCAACCTCGCCAAGCGGCAAAACGTTGTAAGCAAGTTTGCACCAAAACTGCAAAAAATTAACCGCAAATGGAAAAGTATCTGATTCTATTTATTATAAGTTTAAGTTTCTCTTCTTTTGGGCAGAATTGCTCTATGCTGAAAAACGGAAAATACGAAATCCAATATGACGCAAAAGAAAGAAATTCTAGTTTAATTGAAATAAACGGAAATCACTATTATACTGACCACGATGACGGAAAAAAAGACTACGAAATTATAACGCTGAGTAATTGTAGTTTCAGATTAAAAAATAATGAAAAGGTTGATGAATCTAAACTCACAGAATTTCAAAAGATAATCTCCAAACAAAAACCTTATTTTGAAATTATAAAAGTTGAAGGAAGCGTTTATTACTTTGTTTGCAGAATAGATTTACATGTTCAATGTGGAACTGGAAAGTTTATCAAAAAAGAAGAATAAAACCAGCTTACAACAGCCATTTTGAGCTAGCTGGAATTTAGTGGAATTATCGTTTCGCATCAAGTTTTCGTTAAGCCGAAAATTGAGCGGTTACGAACTTCCGGCCATCTCAAAGTGGCATAACGTTATGCAACATTTAAAACATGCCTTGACAAATGAAATTTAAGATAATTACAACCATTTTTTATATTTTATTCTTTTGCTCATGTAATCAAAAATTCGAAATGTTATCAGCAAAAAATACAGAAAACGGAGTTCTGTTGAAAAAAATTATACCAAATAAAAACGTTAAATATTGGCAAGTTGAACACTTTCCAAATTATAAAACTGAGGAGTTGGATTTTGAAATTTTATTTTCAAAAGGGAATACGGAAAATATATCCATTCCGAAAAACGAATTTAATTTAAATGGATTTTTTTCAGGTTGTCATCCATCACTTTGTGCTTACAGAATTACTTATTTGGAAAAAGACCAGTGGAAAATCATACAGTCAGAAAAAGAATTGAAAACTTTCATTGATAAAATTGATAATGTGTATGAAGCCTATTTGATCGGAAAAATAAATGAATACGACATTGACCAAAATTCAGAAGAAGGAAATGGATTTGTAAAGCAAAAAGATGGTTACAAACTTAAAATGATGAAATACAACAATTGTCCAGAATCAAAAGAGAGTTTTACTTTATCTATCAATAACAATGGAAATATCGAAAACACAAAAAGCAATGGGTTTTATTTTAAAACTACTGATTGCATAATTTACTAAAATAAAAACGTTGCATAACAGCCATTTAGCAATATTGCGAGTTTTGTGGTAAATTCACGTTTACGTTTCGTAAGAAATTATATCTTTAACGGAAAATAATAGGTCACGAAGTTCGCAACATCGCTAAGTGGCATAACGTTATAGGGCATTTTACCTCACAAAACTGAAAAACAGACAATTAAAAAATGAATTCTCAAATAATAAATGAAAAAATTAAAAGCCGAAATCCAATAATTGCCTTTTTGCTTGCTTTCTTTTTTTTTGGATTTGGACAAGTATATAATGGACAAATTAAAAAAGGGATTATTTTTTTTCTTATTGAATTTATCTTCCTTTTAATCTTTGGTTTTACAAGATTAGCGGTTACATTTTTTGGATTTATTTCAATTTTAATTATCGGATTTATTTTTAGAATGTATGTGATTTTTGACGCAACAAAAACTGCTAAAAATTTAAAAAATTATAAACTTAAACCCTACAATACTTGGTATTATCATCTTGCAATTATAATTGGTATCAGTACTATACTTTGGTTTTCCGATTCCACTTTAATTGTAGGAACAAAAAGCTATAGTATTCCAACTACTTCAGGCGAACCTAATATTAAACTTGGAGACAAATTAATAGCCGATTTAAATGCTTACGACCATAAAGAACCAAATTATGGTGATTTAGTTGTTTTTCAGCAAAAAGACAGTTTATATCCTGGTATGTACAGAATTGTTGCATTACCATACGACAGAATTGAAATCCGAAATAACTTTTTAATAATAAATGGAAAAAAGTGCCAGACATCATTTATTAGAAAAACTAAAAGTGAAGGATTTAATGTTAATGAATATGAAGAACAACTTCCAAATGGACATAAACACAAAATTTTTGCTTTTAAAAAACCATTTGAAGAAAATACAAGTATGGTTTCAGAAAGAAGAATTCCTGAAAATTGTTATTATTTACTCGGTGACAATAGAGATAATGCAATGGATTCCAGATATATTGGAATAATTAAAAAAGACGAAATTAAAGGACGAATAGTTTTCAGTTATTGGGGAAAAACTAATGACCGAATAAATATCGATTTTAGGAATAAATAAAAAAACGCCCTATAACAGCCATTTAGCAATATTGCGAATTTTGTGGTAAATTCACGTTTACGTTTCGCAAGATTATTTATCTTTAACGGAAAATAATCGGTCACGAAGCTCGCAACATAGCTAAGTGGCATAACGTTACAGGCAAGCTTAACAAACGAAACAGACAATGATAGACAAAAGGTCACCATTTTTCGCTTATAGATATTTAGTAACTCCGACAAGTGAACAGGTTTCTATTTTTCAAGAGTTGAATAAAAGCAAAGAAGAACTAATGACTGATATCATTAGTGACCTTGCTCTAAATACTAAATCTGAATGGACAAAAGGTAATAAACGGTTTCTTTTTTATGGTTTTCAGCACAAAGATGATATTTATATTATAAAATTCGCAAGAGAGACTAATGAGAATATTTATATTGAAGGAGATGATGATATTGAAATTAGAGGAATTAAAGAAGCTAAATATGTTTATTTGATAGTCGACACCAAACATCAAATTGTTCTTATAGAAAAAAATGTTTCAGTATTCCAACATATAGAAAGTTCTGTAAATACACTTGCGGATTATTTTAGAAGCCAAATGAGGAATTTTGACTATGTAGTTAATATTTATCCGTTAGTTTCAAAAAAGAAATTTTGGAATTACGTTGATTCGGCAGAAGAAATTTACGAACTTTCATTGGAAATGAATGCTCCAAATATGGCACTATTTGGCAATTCAGACACAAGAAATGTATTGCAACAAATTAAAGAAACAACAAACAACGAAGTATTTGATATATCCTTTAAAAATAAAGAAGGGCAACTTAAAGTATTACGGGAAGCACTTGGTGGCTACATTGACTATGTTAGAGAAGTTGGCGGAAAATATCTACTTAAATTCAAAAGAAACGGAATTCGAGAAACCAAATCCAGTGAAACAGATACTGCTAAAATTTATATTGAAAGAAAAAAAACAGAAAAATATTCCGACGAAGAAATTCAAATTATTAGCGAGAAGTTGAATACAATTCATACACTTGAAAGTAGAGAAGAAGATGAAAACGAAAACGAATAAAAGAATTCTATTGACATTGCTGATAGTTTCAGCAATTGGCTTCGTTTCCAATTACATAGTAATGACTACTCCTATTTCGTCATTTTCAATTTTTGACACATCAAATTTATTTACTTATTTTGGTGTTTTAATTGGATTTGCTTTGACAATTTACACTTTTGGACTTTCAATGGTTTCTGACATAAAATCAAAAATCGACACACACAAGAAGTTATCAGAAGAGCAAAAAAAAGCAATGTATGTAAATTTAGTTAGTGGTTTTAGCGAAATCAAAGGAGATATTTGGCTAATATTTTACTCAATATTGATTGTCATTGGATTTGCAATTGCAAAAGAAATTCCAAATCCGTTCGGTTGGCAAGTAGAACAATTAAAACTTCCAGACACTGCTAATTTGACACTTTTCATAACGACAACTATTGCAATGTGGGACATTATGCAGACGCTTTTTAACCTATCAGAAATAAATCTTGAACTAAACAAGGACGAGAAAGCCAGCCTGTAACAGCTACTACAACGGATTTGGGCAATTGGCTTAATGGAAAGTTGGTTTTGTATTTGGGATGATTTGGCAAATCCGAAAATAGGGCTTAATTTAGTCCCAAACCCGCTGTAGTAGCGGGACGTTATATTCCAGCTTGGTTGGAACGGTTAAAAATAAAACAGAAACTTGTTGATTAGCTCAATTTCAACACTTGTGTTTATTCGGGAGTTCACTCTCCTTGATTAGCATTATAAGGCGTTTCTGTTTTAAAAATTATTTTTCTTTTTTATATATTTCTAAAAGTTCTTTTGGAGAATTTTTATCAAAAGATAAATCATTTCTATTCCATAAATCCAAATACCACTCCGCAAAATCAATAGCGAACTTATCTGATTCAGAAACTATTTCGTAAGCTACATATTCCCTGTTATAATCTTCATCAATCCAATTTATTAAAATGTTTCGGTAATTTTCTTTAAGATTTTTGATTCTGTTCATACTTCAGTGCCTCCTTCTATTCTCCTATTATCCCAATTTTTACATAAATTACATTGTTTTTCACAAGGATTATCCTCTCTACATAATTCATATCTTTCGCAATATTTTTCTTTTGTTTGCATAATGTTTGCGTTTAAAAAGCCGAGAATATAACACTGCATAACAGTAATTACGGTATAAGGCTTGATTTATAAATTGTTTTTATTCTGGTTTTATTTGTGATTTAAGCGATAATTTAGGATCATCAGTCCGTAACTAATGTTATGCGATGCCGTTGCAATACATATTGTTGCCGAATTTTGCGCTGAAAAATTTACTATAAAATCGTTAAGCAGAAAGTAATTTACTTCCATGAAAGCGATGCAGTTTGCAGCGAAATGGATTAGAACGAAATCGTTAAGAAGAAAGTATTTTGCTTCTATTAAAGCGATGCAGTTTGTAGCGAAATGGATTAGAACGAAATTGTTAAGCAGAAAGTAATTTGCTTCAATGAAAGCGATGCAGTTTGCGGCGAAATGTATTGCGGCGAAAAAGAGAATAACGAAAAAACTTTGTGGTTATAAATACATATTGCAACACCGGTTTTGCAAGATTGCGAAATATGTGGGAAATTCACGTCTATTTTTCGCAAGAACATTTATATTAGCGGAAAATAATCGGTTACGAAGTTCGCAACCTAGCAAAGCCGTGACCGTTAGGCACAAGCTTAAAAAAAAAACAGCACGAAAAACAAAATATAATGACATCAAAACCACGAAGAATAGGATTTTACTACTTAACATTAGTGTCAGGAGATAACAATGTAGAAAATGCCTTCAACGAAACATTAAATCATATTAATAGTCTTCCTAAACTTGAAAGGAATATAACAATCAAAAATCCAAAATTTGGTTTTTTAGAAAGCATAAATTCAAACACTCAAAGTACTATACATAAAATTATTATTAAAAGTGCTTCTCATAGTTTTAGACCTCCATTAATTCATCGAAATACAATCATAGAACGTGAAAGTCCAAAAAGTATGGAAGAAGGAGAAACTCAAAAAACCCATTTGATTACAAAAGCTATTAATGGAGATGTTATAGTAATTTTAGAAAAACACCAAGCAGGCTTAACTATTCAACAGGTAAAACATTATTTAAATAGTTTTGCTTTTTCTGTAGATTCTGATGTTCCAGTCAGATTTGATTTTGAAGCTATTGCCAAAGATAATTTTTTAGAAGAAATAGAAAGTATGTCAAGAATTATAAGTGCTGACGTATACGTTGATAAACAATTATTGGGTAGTGAAGTACTTGATTTTTCAGAAAGAACAAATACAGTAAAGCACGAAGTAATAATTTCAGTAAAAGCTAAAAACAAAGATAATATCTTTGATTTTACACGAGATGTATATGCTAAATTGAATGGTGGACATAATGAAATACAAAGATTAAGAGTTGTAGGGCGAAATACTGACAACAACGTGGTTAAAATAAATACTGATTTTATTGAAAGACAAGAATATGTAAAACCGAGAAGAAATGAAGTGACAGGCGAAATTAGTACAGACGACCTTTTTGAAGAAATGGAAACAGTTTTAAGCAACTTTAACTAAAAATGTATTTAGAATTTTTATTATTAATCGCTGATTATTTCAGAACCGTTTCAAGAAGAATTTTCTACTTTGAATGGTTATTTCCGTTAATTATCGGGATTGGAATTTTTTTTCTTTTATTGTTTGGCTCATCAACTTCCGCAACTGTAATTTTTAAAGATAACGCAATAAATCTTTTAGGGATTTTGGTTGGTTTTTCAATAACAGTTATTACTATACTTACAACAGGTCAAGGCCAAAATTTAGATGAAATTAAAAAGACAAAAACTAAAATAAAAATCAGCAATGATACAATAACATTATTTAGACTTTTACTTATAAATTTCACTTATTCTGTAATAATTGAAGTAGCACTTATAATTGTCTGTTTAATCTATCCTTTAATTATTGACAACATTAAAATAGATGCAAATATTAAATATGCGGGATTCTCAATTTTAGTGTTTTTAATTTTACATATTATGCTTTTAACAATGCGAAACTTAACCGACTTCTACCTAATTTTAATAAAACCGACAAAAAAAGCCAGTGCCTAACAGCCGTTTTGATATAGCTGGAATTTAGTGGAATTAACGTTTCGCATCAAGTTTTCGTTAAGCCGAAAACTGAGCGTTTACGAAGTTCCAGCCATCTCAAAGCGGCATAACGTTAGCCCTCAGTTTACCATAGAAACCAAAACTGAGGGCATAAAATTTAATTTTAACCTTAATAATAAATAAAATGACAAAAGTATTAGTAGCAAATGTTTCTTCAATTGTAAACGACAATGAAAAACGTAATTTTGAATTCGAATTAACCGAATTAAATAAACACCTATCAGAAGGATGGTATATTGAAAAATACGATATTGTTACTAATCCAATTTCTTTGGCTTTTAGTATTATTTATCAGTTAACTAAATAGTTAAATCTTATCTACCATTTCTTTGGTTGACTTAAAAATTGGAAGCCAAAGAAATCGGTAAATAGTTACTGATTTTTGAAACTGATTTGTCTCTCCTTGATTCTGAAACCTTGTTGTTTTTGAAAACATAATCTTGTATTTTATTTTTTGCTTTTCTCTTTATATCGGTGGAAAAACGAAACCGAAAAATTAATATTGGAATAAATAAAAAACCGAAGGGCTAACACACGTTTGTACTTACTGTGGGTTTATTGGAATTACCGTTTCGCAATCATAAATCTGCAAAGCAGAAAATTGAAAGGTTACGAACTCCACAGCAAGTACAAGCGTGGGAACGTTATAGCCAAGTTTAGAACAACATCAACAATAAAGAACACTTGAATGAAAATTAGCAGACCTGCAATAATGAAATTATCCGAAATGATATGTGGAAACGAAGCATTCAATCATTTTCCTTATCGTTCTTCATCTCAGTTGACAAAATTTTTCATAGATAACGACCTAGACTTTGTACACGATGGCTCTACTAGACATTTATGGGTTCAAGACGTTTTAAATAAACTTAATGAACAATCAATTGAAGAAGATAATTTGCCAAATAGGGATTTAATTAAAGTTATAATATCATTAGTAAATCCAGATTATTTTCTTTTTGATGATAAACTAGACCATAAAAAAGCTGTTGAAGATGTAAATAAGTCCTTAAAATCATCTAAAATAATACTCAAAGAGAAAGCTGACGGACAATATTTGCTAACAACATTAACTGGACAATTTATTTCTACGGGTATTAGCGAAATTGAAGCAATACAACAAATTACTTTTACGCCATCTGTATTCAAAATACCTAAGAAACCAACAAATTCGAAATTAATTTCAGTAATGATGCCTTTTAGCCCTGCTTATCGCGGGACATATGAAGCAATTAAACGAGTTGCCGACCATATGGAATTAGAGTGTTTAAGAGCTGACGACATTTGGGAAAACTCAACTATTATACAAGATATTTTTGACTTAATATTTTGCTCTAGAATAGTTATCGTAGATTTTAGCGAAAGAAATCCAAACGTTATGTATGAAACTGGAATTGCTCATACACTTGGAAAAATAGTAATTCCAATAACACAATCATTCAATGATATTCCTTCAGACTTAGGACATCACAGAGCATTGAAATATTTGCCGAATGATGAAGGTTACCGGAATTTATCAAATGACCTTTACAAAAGAATTAGAACTATAATTGAAGAAAAATAAAACCTGGCTATAACAGCTGTTTTGATATAGCTGGAATTTAGTGGAATTATCGTTCCGCAATCATATTTTCGTTAAGCCGAAAATTGAGCGTTTACGAAGTTCGCAAACTAAAGGCAAAACGTTGCAGTAAATGATTTTGCAATCGTTTGCGTCGAAAAAGAATATAGCGAAATAGCAAAGCGGAAAATACTTTGGTTTAATTAAAGTGAAGCATTTTGTGCATAACAAAAATCTTATAAGCATTTCCCGTATTGGGAACTTTTGTTTATCTTTGAAAAAAAATTAAACATTGAGAATAATTTCGAAAAAGATATTGCGAGATTTTTGGGAAGTTCATGCAGATTCAGAACAGCAACTCAAATCCTGGTTTCAGGAAACCAGCAACGCTGAATGGAAAAATCCAAACGAAGTAAAAAAAGAATATCCAAGCGCGAGTATTTTAAATGATAATCGCTTTGTTTTCAATATCAAAGGAAATAATTACAGATTGATTGTAAGGATAAATTATAATTACCAAATGATTTGGATTCGATTTATTGGAACGCATGCAGAGTATGATAAGATTAACGCTAACGAAATTTAAAAGCTATGGAAATTAAACCTATAAAAACAGAAAAAGATTATAATCAAGCTTTGGAAAGATTGGAAACAATCTTTGATGCAAAATTCGGTTCAGCAGAAGGCGATGAACTTGAAGTATTGGGAATTCTTATCAATCAATATGAAAATGAACGTTTTCCAATTGGTTTACCAGATCCAATCGAAGCGATAAAATTCAGAATGGAACAAATGGGTTATAATCAAAATGATTTGGCAAAGATTGTTGGATTGAAAAGTCGAGCAAGCGAAATCTTAAACCGAAAAAGAAAACTTTCATTAGAAATGATTCGTCAACTTCATGAGAGATTGAATATTCCAACAGATGTGCTAATTCAAACATATTGAAATAAAGCACGTCGGCTAACAGCTGTTTCTCGCAACTGACGAGAAGTGGCATAACTTCAAACTGTCTAAAAACCTCAGTTTTGAGTTTTTGTTCTCGGATTCCTATCTTTGAAAAATATAAAATATGGAATTCTTAGAGCGTTTATTTAGGTTCTTAGACGAACTGACGTTATAGCCAATGCGAAAAAAATGCAGAATCCTGAAATAGATTGAAATGAAATTTGAACTAAAATTTATAACTGATTACGGACAGTTCTATATTGCTGACAAAAATGCGAAAGGAAATACTGGTTCCGAAAAGTTTTGGACTGACGAAGCATTCACCGACAGACTTGCAATAGAAGATGGAATAATTGGCGTTGGAATTGCGAATGATGAAGGAATAGTAAATTGTGAATTTGAAATTTTAGATTCTGAAAGTTTAATTAAAGATTTTGCCGAATTTGACCACGTAGTAGAAGCTAGTATAAATATTCATTCTGGAATTTTACAAGTATTGGACTGCCCAAATTCCGAAATTGAAATTGAAGTAGAAATTGAAAATGGCGCATACAGAATACGTGTTTATTCGTTAAATTTGGAAACAGCTTTTGATGAAAATCCAAGCGATTACTATAAAATTGAAATGTGGAAAGAAGTCAATTCGAAACGGAATGTTTTACAAAGATATACGGAAAAATAACCACTGTCTATAACCGCCATTTGAGCGAGCTGGAATTTAGTGGAATTACCTATTTAAATCACACTGAAATTGAATACAAGTTAAGATAGATGCGGTTTAAGTTACCAGCCTTCATTAAATCCATTTTTTAGTGCCAACTGGTATTTATCTAAATCAAATTTATACAAATCGGGTGCTTTGTGGGCCCCTCCTTTTCTACTTTCGTCTAGTTTTTCAAGGATATCATAACGCAGCATTTTTCGATAAAAATTACCGCGATTTAATTTTTTACCCAAAATAATCTCATACAACTTTTGAAGTTCAGGCATGGTAAATTTTTCAGGCAGTAAACTATGACCAATAGGTTTATGATTTAATTGTCGGCGAAGTGTTTCCAATGCTTTATCAAAAATACTCCTGTGATCCATCATAAAAGGGGGTAATTCCTCAATTGCTTTCCATTCACAAGCATCGGAAATATCGTCCATAACCAAATTGACTTGGTGAAAATCGACTAAAGCATAAAATCCTACCGAAAGAAATCGCTGTTTATTCCATAGTGTATCTGGAAATTCGTCAAAAATACCAGCTGACCGATTTAGATCACTAAAAACTTTAAATTCCTGTAAGTAAATATTTTCAGCACCTGTTCTACTAAACAGGATTCTATTGGCTGCTTGTTTCAAATTTTCTGTTTTTAAAACATATCCCCCAGGAAGCGCCCAAAGATCTTTTTCTTTCAATCTTGTAAGCAATACTTTTAAGATGCCATCATGAAATCCAAAAACGACACAATCAACAGATAAATTTGGAATATAAATATCCCAAGCTTCATTTGACTTCTCTTCTATTATTTTATTAAATTCCATTTTTTCAAGTTGGTTGCGAAAATACGAAATAGATTATAATTTTTACTTTAAAAACTGATAATCAAAAAATAAACTCTTTTTTTTTACAAATATTAAAAAAAAATAATTAATATTGCTTCATATTGAAGCAATAAAAACTATTTATTAAATAAACCACATGAAAAACAACACAATTTCACAAATCGTAAAAACTTCGCTGCTATCAGCGTTAGTTGTTTCTGGGATTTCTTGGACAAAAAAACCAGAAATAAATGACCCGAAAAATAGTCCAATCATTACTATAAATGGTTTTACTTTTTCAGATTTAAATAAAAACGGAAAATTAGATAAATACGAAGACTACCGTCTTTCTACCCAAGACCGAATTCAAGATCTAATTAATCAAATGACCGACGAAGAAAAAGCAAGTATGCTTATTGGAATCGGAATGCCTGGTTTTGATTGGGAAAAAATGCAATTCACAACAGGGAAAGAAACAGCAAAAGTTCCTGGTTCAGCAGGTGGTACAACTGAAATTTCCAGATTAGGAATTCCATCGGTAATTGTATCTGATGGTCCTGCAGGTGTGCGTATTAAACCAATTAGAGAAGACGATGCGAACACTTATTATGCTACAGCTTTTCCAGTAGGAACAGCATTAGCCTCTACTTGGAATGAAGCACTTATCAATTCAGTTGGTAAAGCAATGGGAAATGAAGTAAAAGAATATGGTATAGATGTACTATTAGGTCCTGGAATGAATATTCACAGAAATCCATTGTGTGGAAGAAACTTTGAATACTATTCAGAGGATCCATTAATCGCTGGAAAAATTGCAGCAGCAATGGTAAATGGTATACAATCTAATGGTGTAGGAACTTCGATAAAACACTTTGCTGCAAATAACCAGGAAAGAAACCGAATGGGTGTTAATGCACATGTTAGCGAAAGAGCTTTACGTGAAATATACCTAAGAGGTTTTGAAATTGCAGTAAAAGAGGCACAACCGTGGACTGTAATGTCTTCATATAACTTTTTGAATGGTACCTATACATCGGCACGTAAAGATTTATTAACCACTGTACTTCGTAATGAATGGGGTTTTAAAGGGTTAGTAATGACTGACTGGTTTGGTGGTTACAACGGATTTGGGGCTATAATGAATAAAGATGTTGTTAGTGATGTTACCAAACAACTAACTGCTGGAAATGATTTATTGATGCCAGGTCTACCTGCTCAAAAAAATGCAATTATTGAAAATATAAAAAATGGTAAATTATCTCAAGAAGACATCAACATTAATTTAAGAAGAGTCTTAGAACTAGTAATGAGATCGCCTGCAATGAACAATTACCATTATTCAAATAAACCAAACTTAAAAGAAAATGCACAAGTAACTAGAGATGCTGCTGCAGAAGGGGTAGTTTTATTGAAAAACGAAGGTAATGTATTGCCATTTACTTCAAAATCAGCTCCACTAGCTGTTTTTGGTGTTACTTCTTATGATTTTATTTCTGGTGGAACTGGAAGTGGTGATGTAAATGAAGCCTATTCTATTTCCTTAATTGAAGGTTTAACAAATACTGGTTTTTCAATTGATACCGAATTAGAAGGACTATACAAACCATTTATGGTTGCTCAAAAAGAAATTGAAGCTAAAAGACGTGAAAAAGAAGGTTTATTGGCAACACCAAAAAGACTTCCAGAATTAGAATTAAATGCAGAAATCGTTCAAAATAAAGCTAAAACTTCTGAACTGGCATTAATCACAATTGGTAGAAATGCAGGTGAAGGGGATGATCGTAAAGTTGAAGAAGATTTTAACTTAGCACAAGATGAAATCAATTTAATCAATACCGTTTCGGCAGCTTTTCATGCTCAAGGCAAAAAGGTAGTGGTTGTTTTAAACATCGGTGGTGTAATCGAAACGGCTAGCTGGAAAGACAAAGTGGATGCTATTCTTTTACCTTGGCAACCGGGTCAAGAAGGAGGAAATTCTGTTGCAGATGTTTTCTCTGGAAAAGTAACTCCTTCTGGAAAATTAACAATGACTTTCCCTGTAAAATACGAAGATACACCATCGGCTAAAAACTGGATTGGAACACCTCCAGAAAACCCTACTGATGTAACTTATGAAGAGGGAGTCTATGTTGGATATCGTTATTTCAACACTTTTCATGTAAAACCATCTTACGAGTTTGGTTACGGATTATCATATACTACATTTGATATTTCAAATTTAAAAATGAGCTCAAAAGCATTTACAAACAAAATGGATTTTACAGTAACTGTAAAAAATACAGGTAAAGTAGCAGGTAAAGAAGTAGTACAATTATACCTTTCTGCTCCATCAAAAAGCATTGACAAACCAATTTCAGAGTTAAAAGCTTTTGGTAAAACCAATTTATTACAACCTGGAGAAAGTCAAACAATAACGCTAACATTAAATCCTAAAGATTTAGCTTCATTTATTACAAGCAAAAATGCATGGATTGCTGAAGCAGGTACTTATAAAGTAGCAATTGCAACTTCCTCATTGGACACAAAACATACGGCTACATTCACATTAGCAAAAGAAACAATTGTTGAAAAAACAAATTCTTCCTTTGCTTCTGACTTAAAATTTACTGATTTAAAACATTAGTATACTAATTTATAATAATTCTTTAAAATGGGTTCGATTTTTCGAACCCATTTTTTTGTTTCTAAAGAATTTGTTTTACTACTTTTACAACCTATAACCTGTCACCTTAAAACGGGACAAAAAGTAACAATTCCATGTCTGTAGCAAAAAAAGATTATAAAAGAATAACTACAAAATCATTAATTGAAATGAAAGCCAATGGAGAAAAAATCTCCATGCTTACTGCCTATGATTATTCTATGGCAAAGATTGTTGATACAGCCGGTATTGATGTTATTCTAGTTGGAGATTCGGCTTCAAACGTAATGGCGGGACATGAAACTACGTTGCCTATTACATTAGACCAAATGATTTATCATGCCTCCTCTGTGGTACGAGCTATCGAAAGAGCACTAGTTGTTGTTGATTTACCTTTTGGAAGTTACCAATCGGATCCCAAAGAAGCCTTGCGTTCTTCTATCAGAATCATGAAAGAAAGCGGTGGACATGCGGTAAAATTAGAAGGAGGAAAAGAAATTAAAGAATCAATTAAAAAAATATTGAATGCTGGAATTCCAGTTATGGGACATTTGGGCTTGACCCCACAATCCATTTATAAATTTGGAACTTATACCGTAAGGGCAAAAGAAGAAGATGAAGCTGATAAATTAGTTGAAGATGCTAAATTATTAGAAAGGCTTGGATGTTTCGCTTTAGTTTTGGAAAAAATACCTGCTCATCTAGCTGAAAAAGTCGCTAAAAGTATTTCTATTCCTGTTATCGGAATTGGTGCTGGAGGTGGTGTTGACGGTCAAGTACTAGTTATTCATGACATGTTAGGAATGAATAATGAATTTAGTCCTCGCTTTTTACGTCGTTATATGGATTTATACGACGGAATGACTAAAGCCATTAGTCAATATGTTGCTGATGTAAAATCTAGCGACTTCCCAAATGAAAAAGAACAGTATTAATCTTTTATTAAAGGTGTTTTAACATTCATGGTTGTATATTTACCCTAAATAAATATTACTATGCTTGAACCACCTAATACATTTATTGTAATTCCTTGTTATAATGAGGAAAAAGGAATTACAATTAAAGAATATTCAAGGTTTCTAGATAATTATCATCACGCAAAGATTTGTTTTGTAAATGATGGATCAACTGATAGTACCCTTGCTTTACTAAATATTTTAAAGAAACAATATACGAATCAAGTGTATATTGTTTCTTTATTAAAAAATGCGGGTAAAGCAGCAGCAGTTAGAGAAGGAATCATCTATTGTAATCAAAATTTTGACCACCAGTTTATTGGGTATTTAGATGCTGATCTTGCTACAACACTAGAGGAATTCATGGAAATCCAAAAATACATAAAGGATGAAATTGTATTTTGTTTTGGTTCCCGAATTAGAAAAATAGGTTCCACAATTGAGCGTCAAAATAGTCGCTTTTTGATTGGTCGTGTTATTGCGACTTTTATTTCACATGTATTGGGCATTAAAGTTTACGATACACAATGTGGTTGCAAAGTTTTTACAAGAGAAATTTCGATTCGATTGTTTAAAAAAGAATTTATTTCAAAATGGCTGTTTGATGTTGAGCTCTTCTTTAGAATGATTATCCTTTTTGGAAAAGAAAGAGCCATTCAAAAAATGTATGAAGTTCCGCTTAAATCTTGGATTGAAAAAGGAAATTCTAAAGTTAAACCAAGCTACTTTTTTAAACTTTGGATCGATTTATTCCAAATTAGAAAAAAATACAAAAACAACTCTACCAAATTAATCTAACCTAAACTCTAAAAAAATGATTGCAGAGAAATTTAAAAGTAACTCTTATGTTCTATCTATCTCCGTAATTCTTATCGCTTTATTTAGATTATTGTTGACTGCAGCAATTCCTTTACTAGATAAAACGGAAGCCAGATATGCTGAAATTGCAAGAATTATGCAAGAAACCAATCAATGGGTTGTCCCTCAAATTGATTACGGTATTCCTTTTTGGGCAAAACCCCCATTATCAACTTGGTTGTCTGCTTTTAGTTATGTTATTTTTGGCGTAAATGAGTTTGCTTCAAGATTTCCATCTTTTTTACTTAGCATATTATTAGTAATTATAGCAGGTAAAATGGTTAAAAAAAGCGGAGCTTCGTTCTATTTACCCGGTTTTATTTTATTAACGATGCCTGAGTTTTTAATACATACAGGCGTAGTTTCAACTGATACTGCTTTAGAATTTTGTGTAGCTATCATGATGATTTCTTTTTGGAAAACCATGAAAAGTGATAAAAAAACCTATTGGAATTATCTGTTTTTTGTTGCTTTAGGATTGGGACTATTGGCCAAAGGACCACTTATTATGGTGCTTACTTTTCCCCCATTATTTATATGGTGTTGCTTGGATACAAGAAGATTTCGCGAATTGTTTTCTAAGTTTTCAGTTATAATTGGGATTCTAATTACAGCCCTAATTGGACTACCTTGGTATTATTTTGCTGAACAACAATCACCTGGTTTTCTGGATTACTTTATAATTGGAGAACACTTCAAGCGTTTTATTGAACCCGGCTGGCAAGGAGATTTATATGGTAGTGGTCACTCACAACCAAAAGGAATGATTTGGCTTTTTATGCTTGGTTTTGGACTTCCATGGGTGCAAATTGTTTTTTATAAATTATGGAAAAATAGAAAATCAATATGGAAAAACGACTGGATTTCCTTCTTGGTTTTATGGTTATTCTGGACCCCTATTTTCTTTACTTTATCTAAGAATATACTCCATACGTATATGCTTCCTGTAACACTTCCTATCATGTTTTTGATGGTGTATTGGTGGGATGACTTTGAAAGTAAAAAGAAACTCATCCGAGTTGCTTTAATTTTTCCAATAATTGCAGTTATAGCGTATACCGTTCTTGCAACTGGAATTTTTGATGACAAAATGAATACTGATAAGTACATCTTGGAACATCTTATGGAGAAAAACGAGAACAAAGATATACCACTATATTATTGGAAAGAGAAAAATTATTCTGGTCAATTTTATACCAATGGAAAAGCACAATTAATAAAAAATGCTACCCAATTTGATTCTGTTTTTAAATTACATAAAAAAATATTTTTAGTAACTCTTAAGAAAACTGAAAATGAAATTCCAGAAAAATATAGGAAACAAATGGTTTTAACCGAAAGCAATTATAAAACAGCTATTTTTGTAACAAAATAAGAGACTAAAATTTGGTAATGAAAGAGCTATCCAATAAAAATAACCTTCAAGTACTTCATGAAGACAACCATATCATAGTGGTAAACAAACGTGTAGGAGATATCGTGCAAGGTGATAAAACGGGAGACAAGCCACTTAGTGAGGTGGTAAAAGAATACATTAAAAACAAATACAATAAACCTGGTGAAGTATTTCTGGGTGTTGTACATCGTCTTGACAGGCCCACAACCGGAATAGTTGTATTTGCAAGAACAAGCAAAGCACTGACACGATTGAATGAATTATTTAAAAATAGAGAAACTCAAAAAACATATTGGGCGATTGTAAAAAATAAACCTCTAAAAAAAGAAGATAAATTAATTCATTTTATCAAAAGAAATGAAAAAAACAATACTTCGAAAGCACATATAAAAGAGGTTCCTGATAGTAAAATAGCCAGTTTAGATTACACTGTTTTCAAAGAATTAACCAATTATTTTGCTTTAGAAATTAATTTACATACTGGAAGACATCATCAAATTCGAGCACAATTGGCATCCATTGGTTCACCAATAAAAGGAGATTTGAAATATGGATTTGATCGTTCTAATCCAGATGGTGGTATTCATTTACATGCTCGAAAATTAGTTTTTATTCACCCAGTCTCTAAAGAAGAAATCAAGATAATAGCACCAGTTCCAAATGAAGTTATTTGGAATGCGCTATAATTTTAATTTGATAAAAATTAGAATTAAAAATTTAAATTATCTTGCATAGCCATTAAAATATTTAATTTTAAGATGAATTATAAAACAAATATAAAATACCGAAAAGAAGTTTTAAAAAAACTGCTCAATATTATTATAATTCATGAAAATGAAATAATTCAAGCTTTATATGATGATTTTAAAAAACCTGCTTTTGAAGCGGTTCTGACAGAAACAAATTATGTAATTACAGAATTAAAAGACACCATAAAGAATATAAAAAAATGGGGAAAACCCAAAATGGTGCTTCCATCAATCGTGAATTTCCCCTCCTTAGACTATGTCTATAAAGAGCCTTATGGCAAAGTGTTGATAATAGCTCCTTGGAACTATCCCTTTCAATTGGCTCTCTGTCCTTTAGTCTCGGCAATCGCTGCTGGAAATCAAGTAGTACTTAAACCCTCTGAGTTAACGCCTCACACATCGGCAGTGATAACCAAAATTATAACTAAAACTTTTGCAGTGAATCATGTAGAAGTCATAGAAGGTGGTATTGAAGTTTCTCAACGTTTATTAGCAAAACGCTGGGATTATATATTTTTTACGGGTAGTGTTCCAGTTGGAAAAATAGTAGCCAAAGCAGCCGCCGCAAACCTAACTCCTGTAACACTTGAACTTGGTGGGAAAAATCCTTGTATAATTCATGAAACTGCCAATTTAAAACTGGCAGCTAAAAGAATCGTTTGGGGAAAATTTATAAATGCTGGACAAACTTGTATTGCACCCGATTATTTATTAGTCCATAATGATATAAAAACGGAGTTTGTCGAATTTTTAAAAAAAGAAATTACTTTAGCATATAGTGCAAAACCAGAAACCTCTCCCGATTTTGCTCGAATTATTAATTCAAAAAATTGGGCTCGATTAGTACAGATGATTGAACCAGAGAAAGTGATTTTCGGAGGGCAAACGAATGAACCTACACAGTACATCGCTCCTACCTTAATCGAGGAAACAGAGCTCGATACTCCTATTATGAAAGAGGAGATTTTTGGTCCGTTATTACCTATTCTTTCTTATAAAAGTGATGCCGACTTGCATACCATCATTTCTAGATATGAAAAGCCATTATCGCTATATGTATTTACCAAAAACAACGCATTTGCTGAAAAAATAATACAGGATTATTCCTTTGGTGGCGGATGTATAAACGATACGGTCATCCATTTTTCTAATAAAAGACTGCCTTTTGGAGGCGTAGGTCATAGCGGTATTGGAGCGTATCATGGGAAACTAAGTTTTGATACTTTTTCTCATAAAAAAGCAATTGTCAAAAAAGCCTATTGGTTAGATTTACCAATGCGTTACGCCCCTTATAAAGATAAATTAACTACAATCAAGAAATTGCTAAAATGGGTCTAATAACGGAAAAAACGGTTAGTGAAGCAATACAATATAGGCGCTCCGTTCGGGTTTTTAAAAATGAAAACATTGAAGACGACAAAGTAAAAGAATGCATTCGTTTAGCCTCTCTTGCTCCTACAAGTAGTAACATGCAACTGTGGGAATTCTACCATATCACTTCTCCTAAAATTTTAGAACAACTTACTGAAGCCTGTTTAGGACAGAATGCTGCAAAAACTGCCCAGCAGATGGTTGTTGTAGTTGCTCGAAAAGACTTATGGAAAAAAAGAATCCAGTCTAATGTTGACAATCTAAAGTCACAATACGGAGAGAAACCAGAATCGCAATACACAAAAAGAGAAAAATTCGCCCTAAACTATTATCAAAAAATAGTGCCCACACTTTATTTTGATTTTATTGGAATAGCAGGTGCATTCAAATTTTTGATCTTCCAACTCATAGGCTTATTCAAACCTACCTATAGACAAACGCGAAAAAGTGATATGCGAATTGTAGCTCAAAAAAGTGCTGCATTAGCGGCACAAAACTTCATGATTAGTATGGCTGCCATCAATTATGATACTTGTCCTATGGAAGGCTTTGATTCCTTGCGCGTAAAAAAAATAATAAACCTTTCACCATCATCTGAAATTAATATGATTATTGGTTGTGGAATTCGCGAAGAAACCGGTGTATATGGAGATCGATTCAGAATACCGTTTGAAGAGGTTTATTTTAAACTATAAATCCAAATTTTAAAAATTACCAAAAACAAAAATCAGCATGTTTTCAAAAAAAAATAGAATTGAAGAAATAAAAAAAAACGGGTATACATTAAGTTTTGAAAGCGTATTTAATTTGGCTTTCAAAAACTATAAGAAAATCGTCATATATGCAGGACTTCTATTTTTTGTGTTTGCGGTTTTAATGGCAGTATTTGTTTCTGCAATACTAATTTATAAATTTGGTGCTAATCAACTTACTGAAATTTTAAAACCTGAAAATTTAAACCCAGATCATCTAACTGGAAATTCAAGAATAGCGTTCATAGTAGGTAGTATCATCTTTTCTACAATATTGAGCCCATTTATGGCAGGTTTTATTAAAATGGCTTATTGTGCAGAAAGAGATAAAGAATTCCATGTTTCAACTATTTTTGAATACTACAATAGTTCTTATTTTAAAGAACTCGTTATTGCAACTTTGTTAATTTCGATTGTCAATACTGGATTACCCGTGTTGTTAGATCAACCTGAACTTGAGATAGCCATGAATTTAGTTTCATATGCCATACTATTTTTGACATTTCTTACAATTCCACTTATTATTTTTAGCGATTTAAAAGCCATAGATGCAATAAAAACAAGTGTCATTATTTTTTTCAAAAAACCTTTTCTCCTTTTAGGATTAATTTTAGTTGGCTATATAGTATCAGTAATTGGCTTTTTAGTATTTTACATTGGAATCTTTTTTACTCTTCCTTTCTTATATTCTATGTACTATGCCATATATAGTGAAATCATAGGTTTTGAAACAGAAGAAAAAACAGAATCCAATCCATTTTAAATTCAATATAATAATAAAAACAACTTTTAGATTTTTTAAAATGATATCCTTTATATTGCAAAATATTCATTAAATTGTTGAATATTTAACACGTTAAGAATTAAAAAAATAAATGATCTTGTTCCTAAACTTTTTATTTTCAACTATCGTAAATATAATTAGCTCAAATGAGATTAATCTATTTGCAATGGAAATAATCCCCCCCTATCATTATATTAACAACACGCCAAATTTAAAATGGGTTTTACTACCTATTTTAATTATTTGTTATTGCATGTTGTTTTTTAATTTTTTTAAAATTAAATCTAGATTAACTAATACATTCATAAAAGTAAATAATGAAGAATATATAAGAAATAAGGAATATCAAACCTATTTGTTATTTTTTGGGATCATAAGCCCTATAACCGAAATCAACCTTTATTTCTTTTCAGAAAGACCAAAAAGCTTGTTATATCAAAACTTAATGATTGGTGTTTTCCTATTATTAATCTACTTTATCAGCACTAAAAAGGCAATAGTTTTTCAATATATAAAACACATTTTTATTACAATTTATATTGTCTATTTTATTTTAATTTGTAGAAGTATTATTCTATTCCCCTTAGAATTAGTTCCTATAATCACTTTTATTATTAGTTTTTTCTTTTCATTTACAATACTCAAGCCTATCAAGATTTTTTGGTATTTTATGTCTTTTGCCTTTTTTTATATTGCAGCTACAAGTGCTTTTAATCTTATCCCAGATAAAACTGCTATAATATTATTAAATTTTTCCATTTTAGTGTTTATAATAAATTATATAAGTTTTATAACATCATTAAATATCAAAGATAAGTTTCGGTTTTCAAATGAGATTGTAAACAACGGAAACTCGCTTATTATGGCTACTAATAAGAAAGGGGAAGTGCAATTTTGTAGTGAAACGATAAAGTCAATTTTAGGTTATACTTCAGAGGAAGTTATGGGCTTAGGATTTTGGAAAGTAACGGAAGACCCCGAGTTTATTGGGGAAGAATTTCATAATAACGAAATCATTGAAAGAACGTTTACAAGGAAATTAAAATGTAAAAATGGAAACTATAAATACATTCAATGGAATGACAAACGATTTTCGGATGATTTAATTATTGGAATAGGTCAAGATGTAACTAATGAAATTAAAACTCAAAAAAGATATGAAAATCTTGTAGAGTCTGCTTATGATATTATTTATGAATTAAACAGGAAAGGAGATTACCTTTTTATAAATAAAAGTACAGAAAAGATTACTGGTTTTAGTTTGAAAGAACTGTTTAACTCAAAATTTAATTCTTTAATCAGAGAAGATTATATCCAAAAAGTATTAGATTTCTATTCGGCTGCGACACCCGAAATGACTAATTTTCCCATATTAGAATTTCCTATTGTCAGGAAAAATGGCGAAGAAATCTGGGTTTCACAAAAAGTATCAATTATTAGAGACCAATACAATAATATTAAAGGATATTCTGTAATTGCAAGAGATGTAACATATTATAAAAACATTGAAAAAGAAAAAACAGAAAGACAATTAAAAATTCAAAAATACAGCAACGCTTTAAAAGCATTTACTGAAAAAAGTTACTCCAGCAATGAAAGTTTAGAATCAAAATTAAAAACGATTTTAAAAATAACAGCAGAAAAAATTGGGGTTAACAGAGCTAGTTACTGGAATTATTATCCAGATAAAATAGATTGCCTTGTATTATATCAGTTAAATAAAAATGAATTTACATCAGGAAAAGAAATAACAAAAAAACAATATCCAAACTATTTTACAATAATTGAAAATGAATTACAAGTAGTTATTTCCGATGTTTCTAAAAACAATACTACATATGAATTAGAAAATGATTATACCAATACTAATAATATTTACTCCATACTCGATACTCCCGTTTTTATCGATGGTGATTTAAAAGGAATCATTAGTTTTGAAGCGAGTGAAGAAATAAAACATTGGGATAATGAAGATATTAACTTTGCAAGATCAGTTTCGGATATTATAGCTATAGCCTATGAATCAAAAATGAGATTCGAAATTGAAAAAAAACTAACATATAAAAGTGAACTTTTAGCAGCAATGACGTTGTGTACTGAGAAGTTTTTAAACAGTAAAAACATAAATGATATTTTTGCTGATGTCCTTATTATAATGGGGAAAGCGACAAAATCACATCGCGCCTATTATTATGAAAAAAATAATGACACTAATTTAATTAGCCAAAAATACAGATGGATAAAGGGCAACAATACATTAACACAAAACAATCCAAAACTTCAAAATATTCCCTATGACTATTTTGAAGAATTAATAGATCCATTATTAAATAACAAAATCTATGAAGCTGTTGTTTCACAAATTAAAAATGAATCTTTAAAAAATAAATTATTAAATGTTGATGTAATTTCATTAATACTATTCCCCATTTTTATAAAGAATAGATTTCATGGTTTTTTAGGTTTTGATGATACAAACGAAGAAAGAAGTTGGTCCGAAGATGAAGTAAATATCCTTCAAACTTTGGCTAGAAATATAGCATCATCAATTGACCGAATCGAAACCGAAACGGCAATTTATGAAAGCGAAGAAAAATTTAGACTTTTAGCTAACAATATACCTGGAACAGTGTACTTATCAGAGAATGATAATAAGTTTACCAAAATTTATCTTAATGATGAAATAGAAAAACTTACTGGCTTTAAAAAATCTGATTTCTTAGATAAGAAAATTTTTTATACTGATTTGATACATCCTGAAGATGTAAAAAAAGTGTTAGATGAATCTTCGTATAAATTATCTAAATCTGAACCGTTTCATTTTACCTATCGAATTATTAAAAAAAATAATGAAATTGTTTGGGTAGAAGAATTTGGTGATGCCGTTATAAAAAATGGAAAAATAACTTATATCGAAGGCATCATGCTTGATATTACAAAAAGAAAAGAGGCTGAGGAAGCGATAAAAGGTCGTGAATACGCAGAAGCAGCAAACAGAGCCAAATCGGAATTTTTAGCTAATATGAGTCATGAAATTAGAACCCCTTTAAATGGTATCATTGGTTTTACGGATCTATTAATGAAAACCGAGCTAGGCGAAGTGCAAAAAAAACATATGATCACGGTAAACCAATCTGCACATTCCTTATTGGGTATCGTAAATGATATTCTTGACTTTTCAAAAATTGAAGCTGGAAAATTAGACTTGCACATAGAAAAACATGATATTAAGGAAATTATGAGTCAAATTATTGATTTAATTCTATATGAATCAAATCAAAAAAAATTAAATCTAGAACTTAACATAGCACCAGATATTCCTAATTATTTCTGGATTGATATTGTTCGATTAAAACAAATTTTGATTAACCTTTTGGCTAATGCTGTAAAATTCACTGAAAAAGGAACTATAAAACTAGATATTTCGATAATTAAAAAAATTAGTGACTCAAAAACCAAAATACGCTTTTCAGTTGTCGATTCTGGAATTGGAATTTTGGAAAAAAATAAGAAAAAAATATTCAAAGCTTTTTCTCAAGAGGATGGTTCTACAACCAAAAAATTTGGAGGAACAGGTTTAGGTCTTACTATTTCAAATAAACTACTTGGACTAATGAAAAGTCGTTTAAATCTTGAAAGCGAGATCGGGCTTGGTAGTGTTTTTTATTTTGATCTGGATTTAAAAACTAGTAATGATTATATTGAAGACCTATTTTCAAAAACAGTTGAAGAGGATTTTACAAATATGGAGCATATTTTTAAAACAAATGATAAATTAAGAAACCTTAAAGTCATGCTTGTTGAAGATAATAAAATCAATATGCTACTACTTAAAACAATTATTAAAAATGTTCTTTTTGAACCAGAATTTTTTGAAATTGTTAATGGGGCCGAAGCTTTAATACAATTTGAAAATATAAATCCAGATATTATATTCATGGATATCCAAATGCCTATAATGAATGGCTATGAGGCTACAAAAGCAATTAGAAAGTCAGAATTAGGCAAAACAATTCCTATTATTGCAATTACAGCTGGCACAGAAATTGAAATAAAAGAAAAGTGTCTTTCAGCAGGAATGAATGATTATATATCGAAACCAATAATTAAACGAATTATAGAAGAAACAATTGTTAAGTGGATCTTGTAATAGTAATTAAATTTGTATTTGAAATAACTAATAATAATAATATATGAAATGGCAAGGTAGACGAAAAAGTGACAATGTCGAAGACAGAAGAGGCATGTCCTCCGGTGGTAAAACAATTGTAGGTGGCGGAATAATAGGAATTATTATTTTACTTTTAAATGTTTTTGGTGGTGAAAATGCTCAAATGCTTACGCCAATACTAGAACAAATGAATCAAGGTCAAAGTACTCCCACCGAACAAAGAGATCTAACAGCAAAAGAGCTTGAAGAACAAGATTTTGTAAAAACACTATTAGCAGATAATGAAGATGTTTGGACAAAAATATTCAATGAAAATAATCTCAATTATAAAAAGCCAAATATTGTTTTGTTTAGCGGAGCTGTAGAAACTGCGTGTGGAAATGCAACTTCTGATTCCGGCCCATTTTATTGCCCTGGAGATCAAAAAGTCTATATGGACTTAACGTTCTTTGAAGAACTAAAAACCCGTTTTGGTGCGCAAGGAGGTGATTTTGCCACTGCTTATGTTATTGCCCACGAAATTGGGCATCATGTTCAAACCTTATTAGGCACATCAGAAAAAATGCGCGAAATGCAACAAGGTAAAAGTAAAGCAGAAGCTAATAAATTATCCGTAGCCTTAGAGTTACAAGCTGATTTTTATGCTGGTGTATGGACACATTACAACCAAAAAATGAATAACATTCTTGAAGAAGGAGATCTTGATGAAGCATTAAGTGCTGCACATGCAGTTGGTGATGATGCTATACAATCAAAAATGCAAGGACATATTGTTCCTGAATCATTTACTCACGGTACATCCGAACAAAGGAAATACTGGTTCATGAAAGGATATAAAACGGGAGATATCAAGCAAGGAAATACTTTTGCTGAATTAAAATAAAAAAATTAAAAACAGTATTTAAAATCGGGCTAATTGCCCGATTTTTTTTGTCCCTAACATTTATTAAGCCATTATTTTTTTATTCTAAATTCAATTCATCGACACTTTATTGCAACTCATCTTATATCAAATACCTCTTAACTAAAATAAATAATTACACTCCTTTATATCGATAATTTTACTCGAAATAAATGGGTAAACAAAATGAAAAAAACGAAGCAACTAGGTATATGGATGGATCATTCTCTTGCCTATTTAATGGAATTTACTACAAAACCTTTTGAAATTCAAACGATTATACATGAATTTCACTTGGAAGATAAAGCGACATCTAAACTTGAAAAGAATACATCTATTAAAAACGTTTATAGGTATTACAATAGAATTGCCGAAGCAATAATTAATTATGATAAAATAATCCTTTTTGGTCCCTCAAATACAAAGGTTGACTTTTTTGACATCCTAAGCGAAGATGAACGCTTTGTAAAAATGAAAATAGAAATAAAAGAAACAGATACAATGAATGTTAATCAACAACATGCTTTTATCAATGAATATTTCGTTCCGTAGTAATAAATTTTATAGTCCTACCCATTAAATCCCCTTTTTGACTTCGCATAACCAAAAGTACTAAATCATTGTACTCTAATAAGTTGAAGTACAACGAAATGATAAATTCAAACAAAATCAATCATTAAAAAGCAGATCGGACAATTTAGCAGTACCTTCGCGCCAAATTAAAGAAGTACTCAAAATAATAGTGTTTACTTCATAAACACAATTTATGTCATTCAACTCATTAGGCTTATCTGATGCTTTATTAAAAGCCATCAGCAAAAAAGGATATACAACTCCTTCTCCAATACAACAAAAATCAATTCCACCAATCTTAGAAGGCAAAGATGTATTGGCATCTGCACAAACAGGAACAGGAAAAACAGCTGGTTTTACACTACCTATATTACAAATCTTATCACAAGGAAAACATTTAAGTCACAGACCCATTCGTGCTTTGATCTTAACACCAACACGTGAATTAGCGGCACAAATATTAGCCAATATAAAAGAATACGGTGAATTTTTAGATTTACGCAGTACGGTGATCTTTGGAGGTGTTAATCAAAAACCACAAGTAGCACAATTGCGTCAAGGTATAGATATTTTAGTTGCAACTCCAGGTAGATTGATTGACCTACAAAATCAAGGATTAATCACACTAAACAAAGTAGAAATTTTAGTTTTGGATGAAGCGGATCGCATGTTAGACATGGGGTTTTTAAGAGATATTGAGCGCATCATGAAAGTATTGCCAACAAAAAGGCAAAACCTAATGTTTTCAGCTACATTCTCAAAAGACATTAAAAAATTAGCAATGGGTATCTTAAACCATCCCGTTCAAGTGGAGGCAACACCTGAAAATACGACTGTCGATGCTATTACTCAAAAAGTATATCCAGTTGCAAAAGAGAAAAAAACCGAATTAGTGATCAAACTGATTACCGAAGGAAATTGGAAACAGATTTTGGTATTTACCCGTACCAAACAAGGTGCCAATAAATTAACCGAAAGTATGATTAGTGCTGGAATTCAAGCAGCAGCCATTCACGGTAATAAAGGACAAGGAGCCAGAACCAAAGCTTTGGCGGGCTTTAAAAACGGAAGCTTAACGGCATTAGTAGCTACTGATATTGCGGCTAGAGGATTAGACATCCCATTATTACCTCATGTTGTCAATTTTGAATTACCTAATATTCCCGAAGATTACGTTCACCGCATCGGAAGAACAGGGAGAGCTGGTGCCAATGGAGAAGCGATTTCTTTATTTAGCCCAGATGAAACCGTTTTTTTACGTGATATCGAGAAATTGATTGGTATGAAATTACCTAAAGAAAATATTAAAGGGTTTGAGCCAGATCCAAATGCTTCAACCGAACCTATCAAACAAGGGCAAGGGCGACAACAACGCAATTCAACTCCAAGGAAACCAAAAACAGATACTACAAACCGTAGTAGTAATTACAGTTTTGGTCCTAGACGTCCTAGTCAAAATAATGAAAGACGCCCAAATAGATAATACATTTTTAAATTTTTAGGAGCAGAACGATTTCGTTTTTATAAACGTTATCTCCCGCTATACACTACAATCCTTGTGAGGGCTAAACGCTAGCCCACACAGGGATTTTCGTTTCTATCGGGGCTATTTAGGGCATTTTTATTTTCATAATACTGTTTTGCAAATTCATCCCACCGATTACTATGGTTTAAGCAAATAATAATTCATAAAATTTTCATTTATTTTTTGTGAATAATTCAATAACTTTGTGTTGAAAACAAACAATAAGTCTTGCGAAGGGGAAAAAGTTTTTACTACTTCTTCCCTATCAAAAGAAAAATTTATTTAATTGATCTTAAGCTATTTGTCTTTTTTCAAAGGTTCTGTTTTCCTTAATACATGCGCAAAGACGATGTATGAGTTTGTTTCTTACATTGTTAATTACGAGCATTTTGCTTTTTCCTTCTTGTACTTTTCGGCTATAATAAATTTTCAACTCTGGATCACTTGTGATTGCAGATAACGCACACATATGCAACTGTTTTTTTAATTTTTTATTTGCCATATAATGGACTTTTGGTTTTGAACGTACACTTTTTCCTGAAGTGTGTTCAAAAGGTACAACGCCTGCATAACAAGCCAATTGGCGAGGAGTGATATACATTGTAAATTCATTTGTAAAACAAATTAAGAATAAAGTTGTTACTTTTCCAACGCCTGTAACCGATGTCGATATTTTAAATATTCTAGAAAGATTTTCATCTTCGTTGATTATTTTGTCTAATTGTTTTTCTATTTTTTGCAAATCTGTTTCAATTCCTTTAATTGTACTTTTTTGGAGTTTTTCTGAGAGTTTAGCCACTTCTAAATCAAATGACTTAAGTTCTCTTACATTACGTAACAACGAAGCTTTTGTAATCACTAGCTTTTCTCTTAAAGACAATAAGTTTCTGATTTTATCAACTTCTTTTCTAGGAGCTTTGTACAGAACTGCTTCGTCAACATTCTTCATGGCATAATAAGCTATTCTTTCAGCATCAATTTTGTCGTTTTTACCTCTCTGAACACCAATACTTCGAATAATTTTCAACGACATTTCTACCCAAAGATCAAACTTAAATACCATCAAATACTTGATAAGTAACTTTCCATACATGCCAGTGTGTTCTAAACAAATCAATGTGTTTTCAAAAGTAGCATTTTGCTCTTTCAGCCATTTGCGAAGTGCTTGGATTCCTTTGTAATCATTTACAAATTGATTATGGATGGTGTTTTGTTTATCTCCATTCAAAATCACAACAGCATCAAAATATTCTTTGGATACGTCAATGCCTAAAAAATGTTTAAATTTGTTCATAAGAAAATGTTTTAAAGATTAGCAACCAGTTTATTGAACACACTCATAACCTTGATAATAGGCCTAAAAACCTGAATTACTATTTGATGCTTGTTCAATACAAACTGACAAAGTCCTAATCGGGGGATAAGTCTAAAACTTTGCGGCGCGAATGGTTCACTTTGTCAGTTTGGTTGTTAATTTAAATTTAATGATTTTTCAAAGAACAAATCTAAAGGCTGGCGCGAGCGTCCCGCTCGTGAACACAATCTAAATCAATTTATATCTATCTATAAAACGGCCTGGTCATCATTACCATAATTTCTTGCCGACGACGATATCGCGGATTTTCAATGCGTGCCCATTCCAATAATAAATCCCATTACGTGAGGAAATAATGTGATTCCTCATTCTTCGGAATGACAAAAAGTGTGTATTTATCCTTAATGTTTTGTCCTAAAATCTGTTCCTCTTTATACTGAAAACTATTATTTCCAAATACTACACTAATTTAAAGCGTAAATTTACAAATTAGCATGCTATTCATAGGTCTTCAAATCTAGATTAAGAATAGAACCTACTCTGCTAAACTCTTCATTAATCTTTGCATTCAAGATAAGTTGTTCATTTGTTATTGGATGATTAAAAATTAACTGATGTGCATGAAGCATCATTCCTTTCAGTTCAAAATTCTCCAACCATAATTTATTTTGTTTGTTACAACCATGAGGGCGACTTCCTAAAATGGGATGAAAAATATGTTTGAAATGTTTTCGTAATTGATGCATACGTCCAGTTTCAGGAATCGCTTCTACTAAACAATATCGTGACGTTGGTTTATTGTTAAATTCTAACTCAATTTCGGTACTTTGCAATCGATGAAAGTATGTTATTGCATTTTGTACAATGCCATCATCATTGGTTAAATCATAATCAATCGTTAGTTCTTCGGGTGACCAGCCACGTAAAATTGCTAAATATTTTTTTTCGACTTCGCGTGTAGCAAAACGATCATTCATAATTTTTAAAGCATCTTTATCCAATGCAAATAACAAGACACCAGATGTTTTGCGATCTAACCGATGAATAGGATAAACGTGTCGCCCTCCTATTTGATTTCTCAATTCTTGAATAGCAAAAACTTTTGCATCGCGCGCGTAAAATGATTTGTGGACTAACAATCCACTTGGTTTATTAATTGCTATAATATATTCGTCTTGGTAAAGAATTTCTAACATTTGGCAAAAATAAAAGAGATTTTGATAGAACTCTCTTTTTTGACTTATTTATTTCTATACTTTTCTTTTTTCATTTTAGCTCGAAAAACAAAATAGAAGATTACAATTGCTAAAACTGTTATTTAAATTGTATCCCAATGCTCTTTTATAAAGTCACTTCCTCAAAGTTGAAGAGTTTGCCTAGCATAGTTTAAATATCTGCAATCAAAAATCTGAAATCTAATTTATCCCAACCAACCATCTCGATCCAAACTTCTATACTGAATTGCTTCGGCAATATGAGACGAAACTACGGTAGGAGCAGCATCAAGATCAGCGATAGTTCTAGCTACCTTCAAAATACGATCGTAGGCCCTAGCAGAAAGATTCAGTCGCTCCATGGCTGTTTTCAAAAGTAATTTGGATATATCATCAAGAGCACAATATTCCCTAATGTGTTTGGTATTCATTTGCGCATTGTAATGGATGTTTTCCATTTGCTCAAAACGTGCTGATTGTAATTCTCGGGCTGCAGTAACTCTTTTTCGAATATCAACACTACTTTCTGCTTTTTGATCTTCCGATAATTTTTCAAACGGAACGGGAGTTACTTCGATATGGATGTCAATTCGATCCAATAAAGGCCCTGATATTTTACTTAAATACCGTTGCATTTCGTGTGGTGAAGACGTTTGTGGTGAATCGGGATCGTTAAAAAAACCACTTGGACTCGGATTCATGCTTGCTACCAGCATAAATGAAGAGGGATAAGTAACGGTAAACTTGGCTCTGGAAATGGTTACTTCCCTATCTTCTAGTGGTTGACGCATCACTTCGAGAACATCACGTTTAAATTCGGGTAACTCATCCAGAAATAAAACCCCATTGTGTGCCATCGAAATCTCTCCTGGTTGGGGATAACTCCCCCCACCAACGAGTGCTACGTTAGATATAGTATGGTGTGGGCTCCTGAAAGGCCGCTGATTCATCAAACCTACTTCTTTCAACTTTCCTGCTACGCTATGGATTTTAGTTGTTTCTAAGGCTTCTCGTAACGTCATTGGTGGTAAAATACTTGGTAAACGTTTGGCAAGCATTGTTTTTCCAGCACCTGGCGGCCCAATCAAAATAATATTATGTCCTCCAGCAGCCGCTATTTCCATACATCTTTTTATAGACTCCTGCCCTTTCACATCGCTAAAATCAAATTCAGGAAAATCTAAATCTTTATAAAATTCGGCTCTCGTATCAATTGTTGTGGGTTCTAGATTGCCTTTCCCTTCTAGAAAATCAATGACTTCCTGTACATTTTCAACTCCATAAACATCCAATCCAGCTACTATTGCAGCTTCTTTTACATTTTGTTTTGGCAGAAAAAAACCTTTAAATCCTTCTTCTTTTGCTTTTATAGCAATTGGCAAAGCACCACGAATAGGTTGCAAACTTCCATCGAGAGAAAGTTCTCCCATAATTATATATTTCTCCAATTCTTTGGCTTCAATTTGCTGAGAAGCAACCAAGATTCCTATGGTTAAAGTTAAATCATAGGCTGAACCTTCTTTTCGCAAATCAGCAGGTGCCATATTGATTGTGATCTTTTTACCCGGCATGTGGTAGCCTGTGTTTTTGAGAGCAGCAGCAATTCTATAACTACTTTCTTTAATTGCGTTATCAGGCAACCCTACTAAATGATATCCAATTCCTTTATCAATATTTACTTCAACAGTAATTGTTGTGGCTTCAACACCAAAAACGGCACTTCCAAAAACTTTAACTAACATGGCGTATATTTTTTTTAAAAATAACGAATTTTAACATACCAAACTATAGATTTATCTTACTAAATAATAACACATTAGCAATACTATTTTACTACTCTAATTTTTAAAAAAGAGATGGATTATAGAATCATGAAATCTAAATTTGATTTATTATGTCACTTATTATTTGCTTACAAAAAAATGAAGTTTCAAAACTTAAGCATTAGACCTTACGCCCAATTTGTTCCATTTTTGGATATAATTTCCTATATTTGCCGAGATTTATTTGATTTTTAGGGTTGAAAAACGTTTTTTTATACATTTTTAACAACAACCATTCTATGATTTCTATTTCATGAAATCAATCTAAAAATCATTCTTTTTTGTAGTTCGCTACATCTTTTGCCTTTTGGAAAAATTCCATTTACAGGCTAATAAATAATCAAAAATTAATCAAAAATGCACTGGATAGATTATCTAATCTTTGTCGTTTATATGCTCGCTATGCTTGGTGTTGGCGTGTATTTTTTTAATAAAAACAAAACAGCTGAAGACTTTTACGTAAGTGGTCGAAACATGAGTAGTTGGCACATCGGTTTATCTGTAGTGGCTACTGATGTGGGTGGAGGATTCTCCATCGGTTTAGGAGGGCTTGGTTTTACGATGGGAATATCAGGTTCTTGGATGTTATTTACAGGTTTACTCGGTGCGTGGCTTAGTGCTGTTTATCTCATTCCAAAAGTGAGTCATTTGGGCCATAAACATAAGTTTTTTACTTTCCCACAAATATTTGAGCATTTTTATAACAGTAAAGTAGCTTTATTAGCCGGTATTATTTCAGCTATTGGATACATTGGGTTTACAAGTTCTCAAGTTTTGGCTGGAGCCAAATTAGCTTCGGCAACCATAGAAGGATTAAACATTCAAACCGCACTTATTGTTATGGGTGCAATTGCTGTTATTTATACCGCAATTGGAGGTCTAAAGGCGGTAATTTATACCGATACGATTCAATGGCTAATCTTAATTGGTGGATTGGTTTTTATTGGAATTCCTATTGCCTATACTGCTGTTGGAGGATATGATGTTATTAAAGCAACATTAGCCCCTGAATATTTGTCATTAACTAATGTGAAGTGGTACCAAATTTTAAACTGGTCCATTACTATTATTCCTATTTGGTTTGTAGGAATGACATTGTACCAAAGAATTTATGCCAGTAAAGGAGAAAAAGAAGCAAAAAAAGCATGGCTAATTGCTGGAGTTTTTGAATGGCCTATCATGGCATTTATGGGAGTAATTCTGGGAATGCTTGCTAAAGTTGCTGCTACTAATGGGATGTTTAAAGGAATTACTGATGCTGCATCGATGGATAGTGAAATGGGATTACCTATTTTATTAGCAACCATTCTTCCTGTTGGATTAATGGGATTGATGCTTTCCTCCTATTTTTCGGCTATCCTTTCCACTGCAGATAGCTGCTTGATGGCGGCCTCTGGTAATATAGTAACCGATATTCTCGCTAAATTTTCTAAAAAAGAATTAACCCACAAACAAGAATTACAACTTTCACAAATAGTAACCTTAGCAATTGGTGTTTTTGCCATTCTATTGGCTTCCCAAATGCAAAATGTATTAGAACTCATGCTCTACTCCTATGCCTTTATGGTTTCAGGACTATTTATACCAGTACTAGGCGCTTTATTTTGGAAGAAAAGCCATCCCATTGCCGCTTTTTGGAGCATGCTTTTTGGAGGAGGAGCAACAATTTTACTCATAATCACTAAAAATAAATTACCTTTAGGAATAAAACTACCCGAGCATCTTGATGCCAACATTTATGGTATCAGTATTTCGCTTATTTTATTTTATACAATATCAATTTATCATTATAAAAAAGAAAAACAAAATGGAATTCAAAATAATTAATTCAACTTCAGGAGAAGACATCACATATACTAATCAAATAATTGCTCAATTTCTTTTCACTCATTTAGAGGAATATGGCGATAAAGTAGACGATATTCTAAAATGCATCGCTTACGTAATGAATCCAGATAAAGGAGGAAATATAGTTGTAGGTTTAGATGAAAATAAAATTGTAGGTGTTGTTATTTTAAACAACACAGGTATGAAAGACTTTATCCCTGAAAATATTTTGGTTTATATTGCAGTAGACAATAGCCAACGTGGTAAGGGATATGGAAAACAATTGATGCAAAAAGCCATCTCAATTGCCGAAGGAAATATTGCACTTCATGTGGAACCTGATAATCCTGCCAAAAAATTATACGAAAAACTAGGATTTACAAATAAATACCTAGAAATGCGTCTCATCAAATAATCCAAAATGCAAAACTTAAACCAACGTATAGCAACTCTTACGCTATTGCGAAAGGAATTACATAAAAATCCAGAGGTTTCAGGAAAAGAAGTACATACTGCAAAAATGATTCTTTCATTTCTTGAAAATTATCCTCCTGATGAAATTGTTACCGAGGTTGGGACAACTGGAATTCTAGCTATTTATAAAGGAAAAACCGTTGGAAAAACGGTTTTATTTCGTTGTGAACTAGATGCATTACCCATTGACGAAATTAATACTTTTGAACATCGTTCTTTAACCAACGGAGTTTCCCATAAATGCGGACACGATGGACACATGGCAATTATGTGTGGTCTAGCCATTGAATTGCACTATAAAAGACCTAAAACAGGAACTGTTATTTTACTCTTCCAGCCTGCGGAAGAAGATGGCACTGGTGCTGAAAAAGTTTTTAATGACCCTAAATTTATTTATAAACCTGACTTTGTATTCGCACTGCACAATATTCCAGGGTATAAAAAAAATCAAATTGTTGTTAAAAACGATACTTTTAGTTGTGCCGTAAACAGCTTAATTATCAAACTAAAAGGAATCACATCTCATGCAGGAGAACCTCATAAAGGAATCAATCCAGCATTGGCATTAGCTAAAATAACTACCCAATTTAACCAGCTCATACAAGCCAATATTGCTGCAGCAAAATATTGTTTGATTACACCTATTTATTCGAAAATGGGTAAGAAGGCGTATGGTGTTTCAGCGGGTGCGGCAGAAATTCATTTTACAGTAAGAAGCGATAGTAATTCGGAAATGCAAGCCATTGAAAGTAAATTGGAAAAACTAGCAAAATCAATAGCCGAAGAATTCCAATTGAAATGCAAGATATCTTGGACGCAGAGTTTTCAAGCCAATGAAAACAATGTAGAAGCAGTAAATCACATAAAAAATGCAGTGAAAATCAATGATTTTGATCTGTTAGAAAAAGAAATGCCATTTACATGGGGAGAAGATTTTGGTCTACTTACCCAGCAATTTCCAGGAGCAATGTTTGGATTAGGATCAGGAATGAATACTCCCGCCCTACACAATCCAGATTATGATTTCCCAGATGAAATCATAACAACTGGAGTAGCCACTTTTTTACAAATAAGCAAACAAATTACGGATGCATACTAATTCGATTATAGAACTAAACAAAAAAGCGTACCAAAAAAATATTAGCTTTCTAAAAAATACTTTTGGAAAAAAAGTACTACTTTCTTCTGTTGTAAAAGGAAATGCCTACGGTCATGGAATAAAAGAATTTGTTTTAATGGCTTATGAATGTGGTGTTACACATTTCTCTGTATTTGATGTTGAAGAAGCTAAAATTGTAAAAGCCACACTTGCTGATAAAGCCATCATTATGGTGATGGGATTGGTTCAAGATGAAGACATGGAATGGGTTGTTGCTAATCATGTTGAGTTTTTTGTATTCGATAAAAGCCGACTTACAAAAGCCACCAGAGTTGCAAAAAAACTGCATAAAAAGGCAATATTACATATTGAGGTAGAAACAGGAATGAACCGAACTGGTTTTGAAAAAAAAGAAAAGGAATACCTTATATTTAAAGGGCTATGCACTCATTATGCCGGAGCCGAAAGCATTGCAAACTATTATAGAGTGGAGAAACAAATCAAACGATTTGACGAAATTTATCAATACCTTTGGGATAATGACCTAAAACCAGAAATTAAACATTCTGCTTGTTCTGCAGCGTCAATAATGTTTCCAAAAACACGAATGGATATGGTTCGAATTGGTATCATGCAATATGGCTTGTGGCCCAGCCCTGAAGTTTTTGTAAATTATTTAAATAGCAAAAAGAGTAAAATTGATCCATTGCATCGTGTCATTACTTGGAAAAGCAGTATCATGAGTGTAAAAAAAGTGAATATTGGTGATTTTATAGGTTATGGCACTAGTTTTCTGGCAGAAAGAAAAATGAAAATTGCTGTTGTTCCTATAGGTTATTCTCATGGATACAGCCGGTCTTTGAGTAATCAAGGAAGAGTTTTAATTAATGGACAACGCTGTATCGTTGTAGGCTCAGTCAATATGAATATGATGACAGTTGATGTAACTGACATCGAAACTGTAAAAAAAGAAGATGAGGTCGTTTTAATTGGTACACAAGAAGATCTTACCGTATCTGTAGCTTCTTTCAGTGATTTCAGTAATCAACTAAATTATGAATTACTAACCCGAATTTCAAAAACGATTCCACGCAAAATAATAGAATAATGGCTTTTATAAAATTATATAGAAAGAAATTAGAAGAAAATTATACCTTTCTTGATACTATCTTCAAATCTAGAAACATACAATGGGGTGTTGTATCTAAACTTTTATGCGGCAACAAAATTTACCTTAAAGAATTAATTGCACTTGGAGTACGAGAAATTCATGATTCCCGAGTAAGTAATCTAAAGAAAATAAAATCTTTAGACCCTACTATTCAAACGGTTTATATAAAACCTCCTGCAAAACAAAGTATAGAAAATATCGTTCGCTATGCTGATGTAAGTTTTAACACAGAAATTTATACCATACAACTGCTTTCTAAAGAAGCACAAAAACAGAACAAAACTCATAAAATCATAATCATGATTGAAATGGGTGATTTACGTGAAGGTGTAATGGGTGAAGAACTGGTTGAATTTTATGGTACTATTTTAAAATTACCCAATATTGAAATTCGTGGTATAGGTACCAATCTTAATTGTTTAAGTGGAATCATGCCAACACAAGATAAATTAATTCAGTTAAGTCTATACAAACAACTCATTGAAGCCAAATTTAACATCACTATTCCATGGGTTTCTGGTGGAACATCGGTAGCTATTCCATTAATGCTAAAAAATGCACGTCCTATGGCGGTAAACCATTTTAGAGTTGGAGAAGCATTGTTTTTTGGAAAAGATCTTTTTACAGGCGATACCATCGCAGGGATGCACAATGATGTGTTTAAGCTGTACTCAGAAATAATTGAAATTACGGAGAAACCTGATGCCCCCATTGGAGAACTAGGCGAAAGTGGTGTTGGAACTAGTTATGTACCAAGTGATACTGATGATTTAGGAGAAACTTCTTTAAGAGCCATTTTAGACATTGGTTTACTTGACATGCAACCACAATATATTGAAGCCGAGGATAGTGATATTAAAATTATCGACGCAAGTTCAGATATGCTTGTAATAGATATTTCAAATTCAAAAAAGAAATATAAAATTGGAGATTTAGTTTCCTTTAAAATACAATATATGGGAGCACTCTATCTTTTAAATTCAGATTATATTGAAAAGAGAATCGGATAAATTAGCCTTAAAAAACTAATTACTAATAAAATTCATTTAAAATAATAAATTCCACTTTCCTAAAAAAAATCAGATAAACTATTATCTGATTTTTTTTTGTAAATTACTATTACATTTCAGGCAATAATTATTATCCAATTTAAATACTCATATTAACAAATTGTAAATTACAGAGGTGTATTCTCAGATAACCCTTAAAATAATAGGGGTTAAATTAGAAATTTAATAAAAATAGCATAATATCACCCTATTTCAATAGGGATATTGATTCATTTTATATTTTTACCGTAAAAACTAAACCTAAAAACAATGAGAAAAATTATTTTAAGCGTAATTCTTATCGCTCTATTGGTCTTATCACTCTGTACCAATTTCATGTTGTCCGAAAATCCAATTCCATTAGATGCAGTAAAATTTGACACTGGAGATACAGCTTGGATGATTGTTGCAACAGCACTTGTATTAATAATGACTCCTGGACTAGGTTTCTTCTACGGAGGAATGGTAGGAAAAAAGAATGTCATTAGCACCATGTTACAAAGCTTCATGGCAATGATAATTGTTACTGTACTTTGGGTAATCGTTGGATTCAGTTTATCTTTTGGAACTTCAATAGGAGGCTTCATAGGTAACCCTACAGATTATTTCATGTTTAAAAATGTTGGGATTACAACAGCTTGGGGAACCATTCCATTTATGCTTTTTGCTTTATTTCAAGCAAAATTTGCAATTATCACTCCAGCCTTAATAACTGGTGCATTTGCTGAGAGAATTCGTTTTTGGGCTTATATGTTGTTCATGGTTTTATTTATCATTTTTGTATATGCTCCATTATGTCATATGACTTGGCATGCAGATGGTTTTTTCTATAAAATGGGAGTATTGGATTTCGCTGGAGGAACTGTAGTACACATGAGTGCTGGATGGGCTGCTTTAGCTGGAGCAATGTTTTTAGGAAAAAGAAAAGGTCAAAAATCAAATCCTGCTCGTATTACTTATGTATTATTAGGAACAGGATTGTTATGGTTTGGTTGGTTCGGATTTAATGCTGGTTCTGCTCTTGCTGCAAACGGATTAGCAGTGCAAGCTTTAGGAACTACAACAGTTGCTGCAGCTGCTGCTGGTATGGCTTGGGTTTTCTTTGATAAAATTCTTGGACATAAAGTATCTGCAATGGGTGCTTGTATTGGTGCAGTAGTAGGACTTGTAGCTATTACTCCTGCAGCAGGATTCGTTAGTATTCCCAATGCAATTTTCATAGGTGTATTTAGTAGTTTAGTAAGTAATATTGTAGTAAGTAAATTTCCTAAAGGTAAAATTGATGATGCATTAGATGTATTTGCTTGTCATGGTGTTGGTGGTATGACTGGAATGTTATTAACTGGTGTTTTTGCATCAAAAGCAATAAATCCAGCAGTTACAGACCAAGGACTAATTTTTGGTGAAACAACTTTATTTATACACCAATTAACGGCTTTAGTAATTGTATCTGTATTTGCTTTTTCTGTTTCTTATTTCCTTTTCTTTATTGTAAATAAAATCACTCCTTTAAGAGTAACTGAAGACAAAGAAGAGTTAGGTTTAGATATCTCTCAACACGGAGAGTTTTTGTAGTAAACGCTTTAATAAATAAAATAAAACTCCCTGAAATTAAGTTTTCAGGGAGTTTTTTTTATGGCTATAAAACACACTGAATTTCATTTTATTCGCAATCTATTTATAGAAAGATCAAAACTATTTCTGGTATTCTTTTTATACATCAAAGCATCTTTTGTCCATTGATAAGCTAAGTTTCACACAAACAATGCAAACTTGTATAGGAATAAAATCAACTTAAAATCACCAAACTATATACAAAAAAATAGCCGTCTCAAAATAATTTGAGACGGCTATTCTTTATGAAATATCTTATTTTATTTTAAAGTAAAACTCGTTTTTGAAACCAATTCATTTTTATCAAAAACATTTACGAAGTACGTCCCTTTTGCAAAGTCTTTACCAGGTAAATCTTCTGTTACTTGAACAGTTTTGTTTTCATATTTTACATTAGTTATAAAACTATATACTAACGAAGCATCTCCAAAATTTTCAGTCTTTTTATCACCTAAAACATTGTTTTTACTATCAATTACTTGTACATAATATGTTTTATCTCCAGATTTAGCAATTTGGTTTTCAGCAATTGTAAAACTAATTTTAAGAACATCAGCTCTACTTGCTTTATCCGTTTCAACTTGTTTTCCTGAACTTCTTAGTTTGTAAGCAGATGTTTTCATGTTCAAAACTGTTAATTTTGAACCTTTCTCAACAGCTTTAGACAATTCTTCATTTTGTCCAACTAAAACTTCATTATATTTTTTAGATTCACCTAATACTACTACTGTACTATCACGTTGTGTAGTTAATGTAGTATTTGCTTTTTTCAATCCTTCATTTTCTGTCATTAAAACTTTCATATTGTTTTGCAAAGCAATAAATTGAGTTCTATATTTTGCTAATGAAGCTACATCCCCTTTTGACTTATTTAAATCAGCCATTAAATTAACTACTTTATCTCTTTCTTGAATTAACTCATCCGACATAGAGGTATTTTCAGAAATAGCTGCGTCATAAGTAGCTTTTAATTCTTGCAAATCTTTCATAACCGATTCTTTTTCAGTCATAGTAGTTTTCAATTCTGTTTGAACTGTTTCAACATCAGAACTCATTTTAAAAATATACACTAAACTACCTACTAATAAAACTGCTAATACAGCAATAACTGCCTTAAGACTTGAACTGCTTTTTTGATTTTCCATGTTTAAATATTTTTTTCCAAATTTAATAATATATATTTAAGTTATAACGTAAGTTAACACAATTATAGTATTTTTGGAAAAAAATATTTTTTTATGGAAAAAATTCTACCTTTTACTACGAATGATCTTGCAAAAATTACTAACCATAGAAGTGGTGAAATAAAATTTGGAGAAAAGATGATTACTGTACCAAAAGGAACTGACCCACTTTCATTTTTAAAAACATCAGAAGCTAAATATGTTTTATTGGGAATCCCAGAAGATATTGGTATTAGAGCCAATTTTGGAAGACCAGGCGCTGCATCGGCATGGGAGATTGCTATAAAAAATATTGCTAACATTCAACACAATCGCTTTTGCAAAGGAAATCAAATAATTATCCTTGGTCAAATGAATGTTTGTGAAGAAATGAAGGAGGTCGAACATTTAGATTTTAATGATATTGATGATCGTTCCAAATTGAGTCAATTAGTTGAAAAAATAGACAAAGACGTTTCTCATATTATCTTTAATATTATAAAAGCTGGAAAAACACCTATAATTATTGGTGGAGGTCATAATAATTCATACGGCAATATTAAAGGAACTGCTTTAGCAAAAGGGAAACCTATAAATGCCATCAATTTTGATGCACATTCCGATTTTAGAATTCTTGAAGGTCGTCATAGTGGGAATGGTTTTTCATATGCATACGAAGAAGGTTTTTTGAAAAAATATTTTGTTTTTGGCTTACATGAAAATTACACCTCCAAAAGCGTTTTGGACATTATAAAAAAAACGGAGGATCGTGTACGGTATAATACTTATGACAGCCTAAAAATTAGACAAGAAAAAAATTTTAATGAAGAAATGAATATAGCATTAGAATTTATTAAGACTGATACTTTTGGAATTGAAATAGATTTAGATGCCATACCAAATATAGCAAGTAGTGCAATGACTTTAAGTGGTTTCTCCGTTGAAGAATTAAGACAATTCATTTCTTTTTTTGGAAAACACAAGAATGCTGCCTATTTACATATTTGTGAAGGTGCTCCCGATTTAGGCGAAGAGAAAAACAATCATTTAATTGGTAAATTAATAGGTTATTTAATTACTGATTTTATCAAGTCAAGTCAATAAATAACTCTTTTATAAGAGTTTTCAATCTGTAAAATAGACAACAAATTAAGCGAATCGATAAATAACACTATCTTTGCAAATCTATCTATGTACATAATACAAGATATTTAATTTCAAAAATATGTTATTCGAAGATTTATCACTTTCAAAAAGTATACAAAAAGCCGTATTTGAACAAGGCTATATCAATCCCACTCCTATTCAAGAGCAATCTATTCCGCTAGTTTTGGCTGGAAAAGATATGATCGGCTGTGCACAAACAGGAACTGGAAAAACAGCAGCATTTGCAATCCCCATTATACATCAATTACATCGTATTGTTGGCTCTTCTAAAAAAGCTAAACAAATTCGTGCGCTAGTGGTCACACCTACAAGAGAGCTAGCAGTTCAAATAGGGCAAAGTTTTGATACTTATGCTAAATATACCAATTTAACTCAGCTTACCATTTTTGGAGGAGTTTCGCAAAACCCACAAGTCGATACATTAAAAAATGGTATTGACATTTTAATTGCTACACCTGGAAGGTTACTTGATTTACATAAACAAGGTTTTATTGACTTAGACCATTTACATACATTAGTTCTTGATGAAGCAGACCAAATGCTTGACATGGGATTTGTAAATGATGTGAAAAAAATCGTCAAACTAACACCTAAAAATAGACAAACCTTATTTTTCTCTGCCACTATGCCAATGGCTATTCGAGAATTGGCCGAAATGTTTTTAACAAATCCTGAAACAGTAACAGTTTCCCCAGTGTCATCAACAGCTGAAAATGTAGAACAACATGTTTACTTTGTTGAAAAAACGGAAAAAAGAAACTTGTTATATCACTTGATTAAAAATCAAGACTTGTCAGATGTTTTAGTTTTTTCAAGGACAAAACACGGTGCAGATAATGTTGTAAAAGCATTACGAAAAAATAATATTGCAGCTGAAGCCATACATGGTGATAAATCTCAAAATGCGAGACAACGCGTTTTAGAAGCATTCAAAAATAAAGAAGTTGGAGTGCTTGTAGCTACTGACATTGCTGCTCGCGGTATTGATATTGATCAATTGCCCTATGTTATTAATTTTGACTTGCCCAATATACCAGAAACTTATGTTCACCGTATTGGTAGAACAGGACGCGCAGGAAATGGTGGGATATCAATTTCTTTTTGCAGTAAAGACGAACATGGGTATTGGAAGGATATTCAAAAATTAATTAAAGTAGATGTAAAAACGGTTAGTGATCATCCCTATCCATGGCACTCAGGTAGTCCTGAAACTGCTCCAGGAACATCTAACAAACCAAAAAATTCAAATCGAAGTGGCGGTGCTCACAAATCAAGGAAATCTGATGCTTCAAAACAGAATAAAAAACGATGGTATTAAAAACCATACTATATTTAGGCATAATAAAAAAACCATTTACAACAATTGTAAATGGTTTTTTTATGAGTAAATACTTGATAAACAGTTAATTAACTGTTATAGTTTTGTTTTAGATTTGATTTTTATTTAATTTTAGAATTAATTAATAATCATTTAAAACTAAATAAATTATGGAAGCACTTGTAAAAAGAAACAGTTATTCGCCGTTAGTAACTTCTAGTTTGTTACCAACTCTAAATCCCTTTTTTGATGATATTTTATCAAGAGATATTATGGATTGGACCGATAAGAATTTTTCGACTGTAGGTAGTAGTTTGCCCTCTGTCAATTTAAAAGAAACAGATAAAAAAATTGAAGTTGAACTAGCTGCTCCAGGTTTAAAAAAAGAAGACTTTAAAGTTGAAATCGATAATAACATTCTTTCCATTTCTTCAGAAAAAGAGGAAGAAAAAGAAGAAACTAGAAAAAAAGGAAATTATTACAGAAAAGAGTTTAACTATCAATCTTTCTGTAGAACCTTTAGCCTTCCTGATTATGCCGATGAAAACAACATTAATGCTAATTATAAAGACGGCATACTTCATGTCGAAATTGCAAAAAAAGAAGGAAGTACGAAAAAAATGGCTAAAAACATAGCTATAAAATAAGATAAAAGGAAATTTCATCTCTTTCAAAAAACATCTAAAATTATACTTTAGGTGTTTTTTTTTAGTTAAATCATATTAAACAAGATTCTTTTTCTTTGTAAATAAGATTATTTATTGTTTTAAATAATATAACTGACTCGAAGGGTTTCACAATTATATCATTAAATCCAGCTGATAATGACTCTTCAATAATTTCATCTTTATCAAATGCTGTCAATGCAACAATAGGTGTTTTTATTCCCATATTACGAACGTGCCTTGTGGTTTCAAACCCATTCATTAAAGGCATATTAATATCCATTAAAATGACATCAAAAGTTTCTTTTTCGAGAATCTCTAAAGCCAAAAAACCAGAGCTTACAACGCTGCATTTATAGTTGTTTTTTTCAATTATTTTTTTTGTAATCAGTTGATTAATTGTGTTATCATCTACTACAAGAACTGAAAAAATTTCACTTGATGTCAAGTCAACATGAATTTTATTAATAATTTCAACAGTCTTCGCCGGATCACATTCAAATGCAATTTCAAAGATAAAAGTAGTTCCTTTTCCTATTTCACTTTGAAGTGATATAGCGCTATTAAACAGTTCTAACAATCGTTTTACGATAGATAGCCCTAAACCTGTACCTTGATAATCAATCTCTTTCCTTCCAACTTGTACAAATTTTTCAAATATTTTTTCCTGATCTTCGATAGCTATTCCAACACCATTATCTTGAATTTTAAATTCAATATAATTAAATTTATTTTCTACTTTAATCAAGTTAGCCGAAATGTCAACCTTTCCATTATCAGTAAATTTCAATGCATTACTGACTAAATTTATTATTATTTGAGAAAAACGAAGTTTATCTCCAATTAAATACTCCGGAATCGCAGGGTCAATAGTAACATTAATTTCATTATTATGATTCTTCGCAATAAAAGACAAAGAATTTTTAATCATATTTATCTCATCAGTAATATTAAAAGTTAAACTTTCAAGAACAATTCGATTTTCTTCAATTTTATTAATTTGCAATACATCATTAACGAGTGATAATAGATAACGAGCAGAAAATTTAAGAGAACTTAAATGAGGACTATCCGCTAGTTCTTTGTGTTCATCCAATAACATATTTGTAATTCCAACTACACCGTATAATGGAGTTCGTAATTCATGACTTATTGTTGAAACAAATTGTGATTTAAGTTGAGAAGCAACTTCCGCTTTTTCTTTTGCAATACTTAACTCTTCATTGGCTATAACAAGTTCGGCATTCTTTTTTTTCTTAAAATTATAATTTTTATAAACGGTATAAAGTAGTAGCAATACAACACTAAAAGCAATTATGAATAGAAAAACTATAATTCTAGATTTTTTCAAACTTTGATATTGTAAATCTTTTTCATTTTCAATTTTATCAACTTTTCTCTTATATTCATCTAGCTCTAAGTTCACTCCTATAACTTCTGCCCTCTTCAATTTATCTGATTGCTCAAGTTCTTTTCTTATTTTATTAAACAAGGCCAAGTTTTCGTATGCTTCTTTATATTTACCTGTTTTTAATAATAATTTGGCATATTCTTCATGCGAATAAGACAAATCCGATTTTTCAATTCCACTATTACCAAGCTTAATAGCATCAATAAAAAAGGAATTTGCTTTATCATAGTCTGATGTACTCGTATAATACATTCCATTTAACATGTTTAAAGCAACAATTGTAGTATTATCACCCAACCTATTTTTGTATTTAGTAATAAAATCTAAATACGGCTTTCCATTTTTAAAATTACCAATATAAAAATAGGCCCAAGCAATATTCATTTTAGTTATGTAAATTTGACTTGAGTCGGCTATTTTTAAACTATAGTCTAGTGATTTTTTATAATAATTTAACCCTTTTGCAAGTTGATTAACTTCAAAACAATAAATGTTCCCTAGATTATTATTTATACTATTCTTAACAGTATCATTACTTGTTTTATTGGCATAAAACAGCCCTTTTTTATAGAAAAATATAGCTTTATCATACTCTGATAATTCATCATAATTACCTGCAATTGTATTATAGGATTTTGCAATTAAGATATCATCCTTAGCATCTATAGAGTGTTTTAATGCTTTTCTTGCAGTAGCAAATGATTTTTCATAATTAAACTCTTGCAAGTATTGTGAGGCCTTATTAGTAAGATTAACAATTTCCTTTCTTGATGGTTTTATTTTATCGGTAACAGAATTGCTGCTAAAAAGATTTAATGAAAAGAAAATAAAAAAAATAATTCTTGATTGGAGCATAGAAATTTTAATTTTATCAAATATACATTTTTATTTAAACATTAAGTATCAATAATTTAAAAAGAGAATAGACTTGATAAGTAAAAATATTTTAAAAAAAAATAAATTTTACTGAAAGAATATTCTTAAAAAATAAAACTATAAAAAAAGCAGTTACAAGAATACCTTGTAACTGCTTTTTTATTTTAAATAAAATGATAACTAATTAATTGACATCAACTGGAACCGCTTCTAAATCATCATCGTTTTCCCAGCTTCCTACTACTGATGTTGCCAATGCATTTCCTAATACATTAGTAGCACTTCTAAACATATCACAAAAATGATCAATTGGTAATATTAATGCAATACCTTCAATTGGAATATCAAACATACCACAAGTAGCAGCAACAACTACTAAACTTGCTCTAGGCACACCTGCAATTCCTTTGCTTGTAAGCATTAAAACTAAAAGCATCGTCATTTGAGTCCCTAAATCTAAATGAACTCCATAAGCTTGAGCAATAAAAATACTAGCAAAAGTCATATACATCATACTTCCATCAAGATTAAATGAATATCCTAAAGGTAACATGAAGGAAACAATTTTGTCTTTTACTCCAAAACGTTCTAGCTCTTCAGTCAATTTAGGAAAAACGGCTTCACTACTTGTTGTTCCAAAAGCTATAATCAATGGGCTAACAATTCTTTTAAGCAAAACGGTCATTCTGCTTTTTAGAAAAATATAACCAACCGCTATTAATACAACCCAAAGGGATGAAATTCCTATTAAAAAAGATCCGAAAAATTTAAAATAAGTGATAGCTAGTTCTTGAAAATCTCTAACAGCAAAAACTCCTGCGATAGCTCCAAAAACTCCAATTGGTGCAAAGTTCATAACATAATTCACCATTTTTAGAATAATATGTGACATTTTGTCTAAACCATTAACAACCGGTTTTACATAATCTCCTATTGCGGCAGCTGCCAAACCAAAGAAAATAGAAAAAACCACAATTTGAAGGATCTCATTTGTTGCCATTGCTTCAAAAATACTCTTGGGAACTATATGGGCAATAAAATTATCAAAAGATATACTTTTAGAATTTTCCGCCACTTCTGATGCTGAACCTAAATCAATATTTGACAAGTTAAGCCCCTCTCCAGGTTTAAGTGTGTTTACAAAAAACATTCCCAATAGTAATGAAATAAATGAAGCCGTAAAAAACCAAGCCAAAGCTTTTCCTCCAATTCTTCCAACTGCACTCACATTACCTAATTTTGCAATACCAACTACCAGTGTTGTAAATACTAGTGGAGAAATAATCATTTGTACCAATCTAATAAAAACGGTAGCAAGAATTTTTATTTTATCACTAAACTCCAAAGCGCCTTCTTCTGAAATTGTATTATGAATTACGATACCTAAAGCAATTCCTAAAATCATTGCAATAAGTATTTGTGTAGTCAAATTTGATAAGATTGACGGCTTTTTTGTTTCTGTAGAATTCATCTAGTGGTTTTTTATTTAATGGTTAGTTTGGGATTTGAACCCAGGTTTAATCTATTATAAGAAATATTTTAAATTCTTTTTAAACGGAAAAAAAATAGTGCATATTAATACGTCTTATTGATCAAGTAAAAATCAGCTAATACAATGGCAGCCATTGCTTCAACAATAGGAACAGCACGTGGAACAACACAAGGATCATGGCGACCTTTACCAGTCATTTCGGTAATATTACCTTTATTATCTAATGATTCTTGTTTTTGCATAATAGTAGCAACTGGTTTAAATGCTACTCTGAAATAAATATCCATTCCATTACTAATTCCTCCTTGAATTCCTCCAGAAAGATTTGTTTTGGTAGTTCCGTCCGTATTGTATAAATCATTGTGTTCACTTCCTTTCATCTTTGCACCACAGAAACCACTTCCATATTCAAATCCTTTTACCGCATTTATGGAAAGCATTGCTTTACCTAGTTCAGCATGAAGTTTATCAAAAACAGGTTCCCCTAATCCTACGGGAACATTTTGTATCACACAAGTTACAGTACCACCTACAGTATTCCCTTCTTTACGAATTTCACGAATATAATCTTCCATTACAACTGCCATCTCTTCATCTGGGCAACGTACTGGATTACTTTCTATTTTTGAAAAATCTAAATCTTGATACGGTTTTTCTAAAAATATGGGGCCTACTGAAGAAACATAAGCATTGATTTTTATTTCGGGCAACATTTGTTTTGCAATTGCACCTGCAACAACTCTGCTTGCTGTTTCACGAGCAGAACTTCTACCTCCACCTCTATAGTCTCTAAAACCATATTTTTGATCATAAACATAATCAGCATGACTAGGTCTATAATTATCTTTTATATGGGAGTAATCATCCGATTTTTGGTTTGTATTTGGAATAATAAAACCTATTGGTGTTCCAGTTGTTTTACCTTCAAAGATTCCTGATAAAAATTGAACATCATCTGGTTCTTTTCGTTGCGTAACAATTGCCGATTGGCCTGGTTTTCTTCTAGACATTTCAAGTTGAATTGCCTCTAAATCTAATTGTATTCCTGATGGGCAACCATCTATAATTCCACCTAATGCTTCTCCATGTGATTCACCAAAAGTGGTTATTCTAAATAGTGTTCCGTAGCTATTTCCTGCCATTATTATATGTTTTGAACAAAAGTAGCATTTTAGTTTAAAGTTTAAAAATTAAAAGTTTAAACTTTTAAGAATCAAATAGCATTTATTGACTTTTAATTAATATTAAAGCTAAATTATTAACCTTATCGTTAAATACAATTGCGATTAATTGAATTCATTTGTTAAACTTCAAATTAAATACAATTGAAAAAAAGAAAAGTGGAATTGGTTGTTATATCTGATGTTCATCTTGGAACTTTTGGAAGCCATGCCATTGAACTCAACAAATATTTATCTTCCATAAAGCCTAAAATTCTAGTTTTAAATGGAGATATTATTGATATCTGGCAATTTAGAAAATCGTATTTTCCAAAAACACATCTAAAAGTCATTCAAAAAATAATAAGCTTTGCTTCAAAAGGAACAAAAGTGTATTATATCACTGGAAATCACGATGAAATGCTACGGAAATTCAGTGACATGAACATGGGTAATTTTGCCTTGGTTGATAAATTAGTATTGGAACTAGACGACAAAAAAGCGTGGATATTTCATGGCGATGTATTTGATGCTTCTGTACATCATGCTAAATGGATTGCAAAACTAGGTGGATTAGGTTATGACTATCTGATTCTAATAAACCGTTTTGTTAATTGGTGTTTAAAACGATTTGGAAAAGAACCCTATTCTTTTTCTAAAAAAATCAAAGCAAGCGTCAAGAAAGCAGTAAAGCACATATCGGATTTTGAAGAAACGGCTACTGATATTGCAATAGAAAAAAAATACGATTATGTAATTTGCGGACATATACATGAGCCAAAAATAATAAAAAAAGAAAATAAAAATGGTAAGACATTATACTTAAATTCTGGTGATTGGGTGGAGAACTTAACCGCTTTGGAATACAATAAAAAACGATGGAAGCTACATTATTATAAGGATACTAATTATACAGAAGAAGAAAATTTATTTGAAATGGAAGATCTTTTGAGTAATGAACTGGTCAATTCAATCCTTTTATCGAAATAACTTCCAGTTTAGTATTTCATTTATTAAAATGCACTAAGCTCATAATTGATAGCGATAATTATTAGTATAATGAACTTGGTCAGTGCTAATCTTTTCACAAACATGTAAATTATATAACAATTAAGAATTATAGTATAAAAGAATCGTTTGTATTGCTATGTACATTTGTAAAAACAAAAATTGACTTATGAAAAAAATTATTTTATCTGCTTTTATGCTAATCGGTTTAGCATTTAGCGCACAGGCACAAGATATCTCTAAAAATGCATTAGGACTTCGTTTTGGTGACAATGGTGGATTTGGAGGAGAACTTTCTTACCAAAGAGCTTTATCAAGCAACAATAGATTAGAATTAGATTTAGGTTGGAGAAACAGAAGTGATTTTAATCACAATGGTTATGATGACAATGCTATAAAATTAGCTGGTTTGTACCAATGGGTTTGGAACATTGATGGTGGTTTCAACTGGTATGCTGGTGTAGGTGGTGGATTAGGTAGTTATAGTTATGACAACGGTGGAAATCACTACAATGATACTTTTGCTTTTGCTGCAGGGGATGTAGGATTAGAATACAACTTTGACATTCCTTTGTTAGTATCTTTGGATTTTAGACCAGAATTTGGTGGAAACGGATATTACAAAAACAATTATGGTTCAGACATCGCATTAAGTGTTAGATACCAATTCTAAAAACTTAGTTTTATTATATAAAAAATGCCACTAGAAATAGTGGCATTTTTTTATTTAATTATAATTTCTTTTTTAGAATTTATTTTTACTACACAAAAAGGATAAGTAAAACCTTGAGTGACTATTGTCCCAGCTTCAGGTTCAGTTTCTTTTACAGTAACAATTACATTTTTATCCGTTTCAACTACATTTTCAACTGTTATTTTAAATCCACCTGTAGTTTTCTCTCCCATATTTAAAATGACAAAATTTGATTTTTGAACATCAGTTGGGCTAATTTTATTTTTCAGCATTTTATCATTCTGCAACATCCTAATTTCATTTGGTTCCGTAAGAATTTCAAAGAAATGAATGTTTCCACCACCATCTGACTGCTGAGTTAAGACCTCATATAAAGCTTTTTTTCCTGTACTCTTTGTTACAGTAGTCCCACAGGAAAACAAAGTCAAAGTAAATAATGCTATTGCTGTTTTTTTCATTTTTTTATCTTAATTCTAAAGAATTATTCTTTTTTGGCTTCTCTCAGAAATTTATTTTTTTTCGAATATTTCTTTATTGCCTTTTGGTACAATTCAACATAGAGTGGCAAAATGTTTTTGATATCGAATTTTTTTGCAACTGATAACGCATTTTCTTTAAATTTTAAAAGTATTTCTTCATCACTTAAAATTTTCAATGCATTCTCAGCCATTTCATCAGTATTTCCTACATCACTTAGATACCCTGAAATTCCGTCAAAATTAACTTCAGATAAACCACCCGAATTACTTGAAATTACAGGAACACTCCAAGCCATGGCTTCAAGTGCTGCAAGTCCAAAACTCTCTGTTTCAGAGGGTAATAAGAACAAATCGGTATAGCTTAATATTTTATCGATCTCATTACTATTACCAAAAAAGATTACTTTATCCAAAATCCCTAATTCTTGGCATAAATATTCTGCCTTTTCCTTTTCAGGACCATCTCCCACCATCATTAATTTAGCAGGAATTTCTTTTTGAATTTTATAAAATATTTTAATTACATCTGGAATCCTTTTTACTTTTCTAAAATTACTGATGTGTGTAATAATACGCTCCGTTGGTTTTGCCATTACGGAACGGTGACAAGCAATACTAGGATCAGTATTATTTTTATCTAATTCAATAAAATTGGGTATAACATGTATGTCTCTTTTAATATTGAATAATTTATAAGTATCATCCTTTAAACTTTGGGAGACAGAAGTTACCACATCCGATTTATTGATGCTAAAACTAACTGCTGGTTTATAAAATGGGTGATTCCCTACTAAAGTAATATCAGTTCCATGAAGCGTAGTCACCATAGGGATCTCAATACCTTCGTCCTTAAGCATTTGTTTAGCCATATATCCTGCATAAGCATGTGGAATGGCATAATGCACGTGCAATATTTCAATTTTATGTAGTTTCACCATGTCAACTAGCTTACTAGATAAAGCCAATTCATAGGGTTGATAATGAAATAAAGGATATTCCGGTACATTCACTTCGTGATAATGAACATTGGGATTCAATAATGCCAAACGTACTGGTTGACTATAAGTAATAAAATGGATTTCATGTCCTAGTCTAGCTAATTCAAGGCCTAACTCTGTAGCTACAACGCCACTTCCTCCAAATGTAGGATAACAAACTATTGCAATTTTCATGGGTATATTTTAATAAAACGAATTTAAGGAAAATTGCGATGCCATTCTGTTTTTAATCAAAAAATGCTACTAATGATTCCTAATTAATAAAAAATAATTTAATTATAATAATCAATTTTCAATAGCCTGATATATTAATTCTTGAATGTCTTCGCGTATATTTTCTTTTGATAATTTATTGGCTGATTCAGCTGGAAATGTCCTATTCGATAAAAAGATATAAACAATATCAGTTTCGGGATCAGCCCAAGCCATTGTTCCCGTAAATCCTGTATGTCCAAAACTAGTCATCGAAGCACAACCACAAGTTGGACCGCTAGTTCCTAGTTGTGGTTTATCAAACCCTACTCCCCTCCTATTCCCTTCAGAACAAAAATAGCAGGTGTTAAAGTCATTAAATGTCTTTTCAGAAAAATATTGATGATTGCCATAATTCCCTTTTTGAAGGTACAACTGCATTATTTTGGCAACATCCATACTATTTGAAAAAATACCAGCATGGCCTCCAACGCCACCTTCCATAGCTGCTCCCATATCATGAACATAACCTTGGATTATTTGATGACGGAAATACGTATCAATTTCTGTTGGTATTATTCTATTTTTATTGATTTTTCCAAGCGGATTGTACATCGTATTATTAGTACCCAGTGGTTTATAAAAATTCTCCGTACTTAGAACATCTAATTTTTTTCCTGTTGCTTTTTCCAAATATTCCTTCAAAATCATAAACGTAAAATCACTGTATTTGTATTTTTTTTGGGGTAATAATTTACTGTCAACAATCAATTTCATAATCGTATCATTATAATCCGATCTTAAAAACAGGCTGTCAGCAATTTTTACAGCAAAATTAGGTTCCTGAACTTTCTTGTAATATTTATCCAATGGATTTCCATTTTTATCAATTGTAGCCTTATAAAAAGGAATCCAAGGTTGCAATCTAGCATAATGGGATAATAACTCTTTAAAATGAATATCAGCTTTATTTGAGTTTTTAAAAATAGGCAACATCGAATCCAATCTAGTTTCCATGTTTATCTTCTGCTGATCGTATTGTACCATCACATTGGGCAATGTAGATAGTATTTTGGTCAATGAAGCCACATCGTAAACATCTGAATTAGTAACTTTTACAGCAGAATCATAGGTTGGACTTCCAAATGATTTTTGATAAATTACTTTCCCTTTTCTAGCCACCAAAATCTGTAATCCAGGCGTCATTTTACCATTTATTGCTTTGCGTGCTAGGTTGTCAATTTTTGCTAAAACTAAAGGGTTCATTCCCACGTTTTCAGGAGCAGTGAAACCTAATACATTTAATTTTTCAGTAGTTAAACCAAAATTGGCATTAAAACTATTAGAAATTGAAACTGGCAATTTTCCTTTAGCGCTTATGGCACCAAAAATCAATTCAGCCGAAACTTCTTGTGCAATTGCACTGTTTTGATAGGAAACTATAATCCCTTTAAAATCATTAAAATCGGTCACAGGAATTAATGAATATGGAGATGCAAAAACATCCAGAATTACATTATTATTTTTGGCCAATGAAGCCAATTTTACTAATTCCGATGGTTTAAAATCATGGTTCTTAAAAGCAGCATCCGATTTATGATATCCTATAATTACGGTATTAAACTGTTTTAATTTAGATTGCAAACTATCTATGTTGGTATCCGTAATCTCAGTAACCTCTGTATATTTTTTTAATGTTGAAACAAAAGTACTGTTTGTAGCATCACCCATTTTTACATACGCAATCTTTTGATTTTCTAAATTCTTAATAGGCAAAATAGATGTTTCATTTTTTAAAACTGTAATTGCATTTTCATACAATTCATATTGCAATGCATCATTTTTTGACGAATTAAGATCTTGGTACAAATTTGAAATCTCAATAGGCTTATATGAATTCAAGCCTGCCAAATATTTAAATTTTAAAATTTTCTTAACCGAGAAATCCAATCTTTCTGCGGTAAACAAAGAATCCTGATACGCTTTTTTTAATGTTTCTAAAGCCACTGGACCATCTTCAGGAAATAATAAAATATCATTTCCAGCCAAAAAAGCATCTAAATCCACTTCACCTGGCTTTTTATAATTGCTCACTGCTTTCATATTCAGTGCATCAGTAAAAATTAGACCTTTAAATCCTAATTCTTTTTGAAGAACATTAGTTACAACATTATAGGAAATCGAAGATGGATAATTGGGTCTTGATTCTAAACTTGGAACATTTAGATGTGCCACCATAACAGAAGACAATCCTTCTTCAAAAGCTTTTTTATAAGGCCAAAACTCCATGATTTCGAGTCTTTCTTTTGAAAAATTCACAGTAGGTAACCCTTTATGAGAATCTGTTTCCGTATCACCATGACCTGGAAAATGTTTTCCTGTTGCAAATATTCCTTTACTTTGAAACCCTTTCATGAGTGCAATAGCTCTTTCGGTGACATTGTATTTATCTTCTCCAAAAGAACGAAATCCAATAATAGGATTATTGGGATTGGTATTGATGTCAAGTACTGGAGCAAAGTTGAACTGAAGTCCCAATCTTTTACTTTGATCCCCAATTTGTTCACCCATTTTTTCAATCAACTTAATATCCTGAACAGCACCCAAAGTCATATTATAAGGATAACTATAGGTAGAATCCAGTCGCATACTTAAACCCCACTCCGCATCATTTCCTATAAATAAAGGTGTTTTGGATTTAGACTGATACCGATTGGTCAATTTTGCTTGACGAACAGGACCGCCTTGAAAGAATATTAATCCTCCAATTTTGTTTTCTGTAATTAGTTTATCAATCGCATTTTCATGAGCAGCATCTTTATTTGAATATGCCGCTACCATAAATAACTGCCCTAATTTTTCATCAAATGAGAGTCCGCTATATATACTGTCAACCCATTTATTCCCATCACGAGACAACTTAAAAAGGGAAGTCTCTTCTTTGGATTTATCAATTTTAAAATCACTAACCTCTGTTGGAATATGAGAAAAAACGACTTTCGGCTTATTATTTTTTGTACCAATACAACTGGCTACAAAAAAAAATAAGACATAAAGAAAAGAATTTCTGATGCCTATATTTTTCATTAAAGTATTTTTATTTTAGAAAAATCGACTGTGCCAACTGTCTAAAGCTGGAACCTCCCATGATTCATTATATTCCTCGATATTGTTCACTAAATTATTAAAAACAATAGTGTTTTCAGTAACAGCTTTATCTTTAACCATTTTTTTGAAATCTATTAATGGCTTATGAGCAATATGTTCTCCTAGTTTAAAAGTAACATTCATTTTATCCAATAAATCTACTGAATATTTTTGCTCCAAACTTTGAATAAATTCAACTGATGAATCGATTGAACATCCTGTTGCCGCCTGAACATCCTGATTCACAGCAATAATAATAAATCTATTGTATTTTAATTGGTACGAAGATTCTAAACTAGTTCCATGAGCTGCCCAACCTTCAAGAAAAGTATTTAAAGCAACTTCGATTTCGGAAAACTCGGCATCCGAAAATTTTCTATTCGATTGGTAAATCCAAATTCTGGATTCTTCGGGTAAATTTTCAAATGGTACGTACATATGATTTATGATTTTAGAAAAACGATTTTAGATTTCTGAATGAAAACTAATCTCGTTTTATAGTATAATTAATATTATTAAAAAGCATTTTTGCAAACAGCTAATCTAGTTTGGAATTCATAGTATTAAACTAGAATAAAATAAAACTACAAACTAATAATGATGACGCTCTCTTATAGATCTTGCGCATTTGCAATTAATTCCGCTATGTCCATTACTTTAACATCAGCTTCTTTTTCTTTGTTTTTAATACCATCAGTCATCATTGTATTACAAAAAGGACATCCAGTAGCAATAATGTTTGGTTGCACTTCCAATGCATCTTCAGTTCTTAAAACATTTACTTCCTTATTACCAGGTTCAGCATCTTTAAACATTTGAGCACCACCAGCACCACAACAAAGTCCATTTACTTTTGAACGTTTCATTTCAACTAATTCAGCATCCAATTTTGAAATTAAATCTCTTGGAGCTTCATACACATTATTTGCTCTTCCTAAATAACACGGGTCATGAAAAGTAATTTTCTTTCCTTTAAACTGTCCTCCTTCAATAGTCAGTCTACCAGTATCTAATAATGATTTTAAAAACTCAGTATGGTGAATTACTTCGTATTTACCTCCTAATTCAGGGTATTCATTTTTCAAAGTATTAAAACAATGCGGACAGGCGGTCACTATTTTCTTTGCCTCATATCCATTCAAAACTTCAATGTTCATCATGGCCTGCATTTGAAACAAAAATTCATTTCCTGCTCTTTTTGCAGGATCTCCTGTGCAACTTTCTTCTGTACCAAGTACAGCAAAAGGTACATTAGCACGATTTAAAATTCGAACAAATGCTTTAGTAATTTTTTTTGCTCTATCATCAAAACTTCCTGCGCAACCTACCCAAAACAACACTTCTGGCTGTTTTCCTTGAGCAAGCATCTCTGCCATAGTTGGCACTATTAAATTTTCTGACATTTTGTGTTATTTTATTCAGTTTTCAAACTAACCGGTTATCTTATAATTTTAAAGTAGTAAAAGCTATTAACAAAGTACCTTAAAATATTAATCTTCATTTTTCCAATTCAATCTATCTTGTTGATTAAACTGCCATGGTGCCCCATTATTTTCAATATTTGTCATCATTGCATTTAGTGGCATTGGTGCTGCACTTTGCTCCATAACTAAATAACGACGCATATCCATAATAATCGAAAGAGGACTTATATTAACTGGACATTCTTCAACACATGCATTACAAGATGTACAAGCCCACAATTCCTCAGGTGTAATATAATCGTTTAATAATGTTTTATTATCCGGAATAAAAACACCTTTGTTTGCATCAATATTTTTACCTACTTCTTCCATTCTATCTCTAGTATCCATCATGATCTTACGAGGAGATAATTTCTTCCCTGTTTGATTTGCTGGACAAGATGATGTACAACGGCCACATTCTGTACAGGTATAGGCGTTTAACAATTGTACCCAGTTTAAATCCTGAATATCGCTTGCTCCAAATTTAGCTGGCAATTCTCCTTCTACTGGAGCTGGCGCTGCTGCAAATGGATCAGCATTAGGATCCATCATCATTTTTACTTCTGTAGTAACTGCTTCTAAATTATCAAATTGTCCCAATGGTTTTAAATTTGCAAAATAGGTGTTTGGGAAAGCTAATAGTATGTGTAAGTGTTTTGAAAAATACAAATAGTTCATAAATACTAAAATACCTACTATATGTAGCCACCAGAATATTTCAGTCAACAACATCACAAATTCATTTGACACACCATTAAACAAAGGCTCAATGAATTGACTTATTGGAAACGAACCCGCTTGAATAAAATGAGAGAAACCTCCTGGTACATTTTGCAAATGCAGATCAGAAGCATTCATCAAAAGGAATAAGGTCATCAATACCATTTCGAAATAGAGGATGTAATTTGCATCACTTTTTGGAAATCCTTTCATTTCAGGATTCATGAATCGTTTTAATCTCACAATGTTTCTTCTGATCCAAAAAACAGTAACTGCAACCAAAACCAAAAATGCCAATATTTCAAAAGAACCAATTAAAACATTATAAGCAGTTCCTAAAAAGGCAAATATTCTATGAGTACCAAATAAACCGTCAATAATTATTTCTACAAGCTCAATATTGATTATTATGAATCCCAAATAAACAACAATATGAAGCGCACCAGCAATGGGTCTTTTGACCATTTTAGATTGACCAAGAGCTATCATTGCCATGTTTTTCCAACGAGAGCTAGGATTATCTTTTCTATCTACATCAATACCAAGATTAATGTTCCTAATTATTTTTTTAATATTATTAAAAAAATAACCAAAACCGATAATCAAAACAATAGCAAATAATATATTGTCTAAATAACTCATAAATAGTTGTTTTATTTTTTTGAAATTGTATCTGCAACTGGAGCCTTATAAGGCTTGTTCTTCTTCCCAAAAAGAGAAACATTTACATACCTAGTAGGATAAAGTCTAACATCTTGTAGCAATAGCTCTAACTCTTTAGATGTTTTTGCTAAATTAGAATACAAAGCATCATCGGTTACTAATTTACCCATTGTCCCTTTTCCAGATTTTATTCCGTCCATAATACCATCCACTTTTGCTAATGTCGCATTAAGGTTTTTAACCGTTTTTCCTAAATCAGCTTTATTCAATGAATCTGATATTTTAGAAAAATCTCCCGAAATTTTATTGAAATTGGTAACAACTCCTTTTATTTGAGTTTTATTATCATCTAAGATGGCATTCATGCTGATAGATGCTTTATGAAATTGCTCCATTGTTTTGCTTAATTCAGCTAAACTAATCTTTAAATCATCTTGGGCTTTTTTATCTAAAACGTTATTGACACCACTGATTAGCTTATCAGCATTATCCATTATTTTTTCTAATTTATCCTGGAGAGGGACCAGCTGGTCACTTACTTTATCAGTAAGTCCAAGTTTAATATTCCCTGTTAACTTTTCACCAGAAAGAGCAATGGTCTTATCCTTAAAATTAGGTTCAATTGCTATTTGTTTGCCCGCAATTAACCCTGGTTCATAGATAGAAGCAACACTGGATTTAGAAATAGGAAAATCCGATTTGATTTGTAATTCTACTAATAAGTTTCCTGTATTTTCATTTATCGTAATGCTGTTCACTTTACCAATTACTAAACCATTTAAGGTGACTGGAGCTGATTTAGCTAACCCTTCTACTGATTGGTATTCGACATATAATGTTTTATAACTCGTAAAAAGATCTCTCCCTTTTAAGAAACTATAACCCCAAATAAATAATAATATTGAAGCAATTACTAAAATTGCTGTCTTGATTTCTCTTGTTAATTTCAAAATGTAAGTATTTTGTACAAATTTAATATAAAAAATTCGAACTTATAGTTATTTAATAGCTTCTTGAATGCTGATTTTTTCACCATTTTTAAATGCTATTAAAAAAGCCGATTCATAACCCTTTGCTTTAGCTTCTTCTAATAAACTTTTAGATTCATTATAATCAGACGTTTCACCGTACATGTATTTATAAACTCTATTTTCATAGTCTAAAGATATATTTTTTAATCCTCTAAAATTTCTAGGTTCCAAATCTAATTTTCTACTACTTGCTGAAATTTGAACTTTAAAAAGAATTTCATTATTTCGGCTGGAGGCAGTTTTTTTTAACTCCACAGATTCTAAAACAACTTTAGTTTTAACGGGAGTAGCAGTGTCCTTAGCTGGCTTATCGATGCTCCTTTGTGATGGTCTTGCTTCATAGGTTTCAGTTGAACCATTGCCATAATACTCATTTTTATAACTCATAATTGCACTTGCAATAGCTTTGGCAATTTCATTTTGACCATCCTCTGAATCTAATAAATTTCCTTCAGTAAAATTAGAGATAAATCCCATCTCTATTAACACTCTTGGCATATACGCTTTATGAAGAACCATAAAAGGAGCTTGCTTTACACCACCACCTCTAATTCTTTTTCCTAAACCACCAAATGCTTCTTCAATTTTACTTGCAAGAGTAATACTATTATCTAAATACTCTTCTTGCATTAAGGTCATTCCAATCATTGTTTCGGGAGAATTTGGATCAAATCCTTCATATTTTCGTTTATAATCCTTCTCTAAAGTAATAACCGAGTTTTCCTTCTTAGCCGCCTCTAAATTAGATGCGATTTTATTCATACCCATTACATAGGTCTCTGTACCATCTGCTGCAGTATTTCTATTGGCATTACAATGAATAGAAACAAAAATATTAGCATCAGCTCTATTAGCGATATTGGCTCTTTCAACCAAATCTATAAAAACATCAGTCTTTCTAGTGTACGTTACATCCACCTTTGAATTAGCTTCTAATAACTTCCCAACTTTCAGTACTACCGCTAAAGCAATATTTTTTTCAACATGCCCATTATAAACGGCACCAAAATCATGATCTCCATGTCCGGCATCTAGGGTTACTTTAAAAATGTTTGATTGGCCATAGCCTGTAAAAGTGACTATAAATAGTAAAAAAGGAATAATGATTTTCATCTTATAAAATATATGCATAAATCTAAAGTTAATTTATATGAAAGACTACGGTTATAATTTTTTTTATTTGATTATTTTTGACAAAAAATAATCTGTAAGTTTGACACTTCAAAAAACAGGCCATAATTTTACAAAAATAGCATTAAAACCTTTGCAGACAAACTTATTTAATATCGTTTTATTATCATTTTTCCTTACAATCGGATGCAATCATCTGTATTCGCAAGATATTTCAAAAAAAACGAGCGCTATACCTGCTAAGAAGCAAGTAGATACGTCCTCTTCTGTTAGTACAAAATCGAATCAAACTCTTTTAGAACAAAAAAAAGAGACTGACACTTTAATTAGAATTGACACTTTAAAACCAAAAAAAGCATTTCTTGACGGAAAAGTAAAATATAAGGCTGAAAAATATGCCAAAATTGACCAAAAGAAAAAACTAATAACTTTATATGATAAAGCCGAATTATACTATCAAGATGTCGAATTAACCTCGGGTATAATTATTATGGATTATGAAAAAAATGAAGTCTATGCCGGAAGAATTAAAGATTCAACGGGAAAGTACACGCAATACCCTCATTTTAAACAAGGGGCTAATGAGGTAGAGCCTGATTCTATTCGTTTTAATTTCAAAACTAAAAAAGCCTTAATATGGAACTCCAGATCCGACCAAGGTGAGTTTAAAATAAAAGCCTCGATAACTAAAAAAGAAAATGATTCTGTCTATTTTTTAAAAGGCGCTCGGTTTACCACTTCAAAAGATGTAGATAATCCTGAATATTATTTTCAAACAAATAAAGTAAAATTTATCCCTGGAAAAAAAGTAATAACTGGTTTAACTAATATGGTAATCGCTAATGTACCTACTCCCATCGCATTACCATTTGCTTATTTTCCAATGAGCAAAGAAACGAATATTTCTGGATTGATATTACCCAGTTACAATGACTCCAATACTAGAGGTTTTTCATTACAAAATGGAGGCTATTATTTTGCACTAAGTGATAATTATGATTTAACAGTATTGGGTGATTATTACACCAATGGAAGTTACGGTTTGCGATTTGAGTCCTCCTATGCAAAACGATATAGTTACCGAGGAAATCTAAATTTTAGGTATGAAAACTTAATCTCTAGCGAAAGAGGCTATCCAGATTATGCTAAACAAAAGATCTATAATATACAATGGTCACATTCAAGAGATTCAAAAGCAAATCCTAACTCCAGTTTTTCAGCTTCTGTCAATCTTGGAAGCAGCAAATATTTTCAACAATCTATTAATCAAGCTAATATTGGATCTAATCTTAACAACACTTTAAGTTCATCTGTTTCGTATTCTAAAACATTTAATTCTGTCCCACAGGTAAGAATGTCACTATCAGCAACTCATTCTCAAAATACACAGACTGAAGTTATAAACATGACACTACCTACACTTCAACTTAGTGTAGATCGTATTTATCCTTTTGTGGGGAAAGATGGAGTAAAAAAAGGTTTTTTTAAGAACATCAATTTGCAATATAACTTGAATGGTCGAAATAGTATTACAACAACAGATTCACTGTTTTTTAAACCTCAAATGTTTAAAGATGCAAAAATGGGAGTACAACACAGCATTCCTTTAAGCACCAATTTTAAACTGTTTAAATATTTTAGCGCTTCCACTTCATTAAACTACGAAGAAGTATGGTATGCAAAAACAATTAGCCGCAGCTATGATTCAGACCAAAGTAAAGTGGTTGATAAAATTGTGAATGGCTTTGATGCGTATAGAACCTATTCTTTTTCATCCAGCGTAGGAACTACAATTTATGGAACTTTTAACTTTGGTAAAGATAAAAAGATACAATCGATTAGACATGTCATGAGACCCTCAGTTTCTTATGCATATACCCCTAGTTTTGAAAAATATTATGATACCTATGCCTCTGATGCTACTGGAACAATTACAAAACAGTACACTCGATTTGAAGGAGGTATTTTTGGGTCTCCAGGTTTAAGTAATTCAAATATACTAGGTTTTGATTTGAGCAATACTTTTGAAGCAAAAGTGACCGATAAAGACAGTACCAAGGTAGAAGCAAAGAAAGTGATGCTACTTAACAATTTAAACATCTCAACAAGTTACAATCTTGATGCTGACGGAGTCAATACACTAGCATTAGCTCCTTTTAGATTAAGTGGTGGAACCCAGCTTTTAAATAATAAAATGAATGTTAATTTTGGTACCACTTTAGACCCCTATGCCATTAATAATTCAGGAACAAGAATAAACACTTTTAACATTAACAATGGAGGAAGTTTATTTAGAATGACTAGTGCCAATATGACATTAAATTATTCGATTTCAAGTAAAGAAAAAGACAAAACTAAGAAAGATAAAAATACCCAAAGCGAAAGAAATGGTGGCCGAGAAGATGATCTTTTTGGAAAAAACACCATTGTAAATGACAATACTAAAAGTCAATTTGACGGCAGTGAAGAAGAAGGCGATGATAAAATATCTGAATTTTTTAGATCCAAATTACCTTGGGACATGACTTTTGCCTACTCCTTAACCTATGGAAATAACAATAGAGAAAAGCAAATCATTGGAAACTCTATTATGATTTCAGCAAATGCCGACTTGACACCAAAATGGAAAGCGGGAATATCAACTGGATATGATTTTGTTCAAAATGGAGTTACCTTTACACAACTAAGATTTGAACGAGATTTACTAAGCTGGAGAATGGATTTCAACTGGACTCCTTTTGGGACTAATGCGAACTGGGGATTTTTTATAGGTATAAAATCTGGTGTTTTAAGTGATATTAAATGGAATAAACGAAGCACTATCAACCGTTAGATTAAGAAAGAAGGCAAATGAACGCTTGAGAATTAATATTCCTATTAAATACGAATAATAATTATCTTCCAACCGAAGCTTTAATTCAAAAAAATAATCATTAAGAACAATATATTATGAAAAAAATAATTTTTACAGATAAAGCTCCGGCTCCAATTGGACCATACAATCAAGCCGTATTAAAAGGAAACACACTATATACTTCTGGACAAATAGCTATTGATTCAAAAACGGGTGAGTTAAATACAGAGAATATCCAAATAGAAACACAGCAAGTCATGGAAAATATGAAAGCGGTTCTTGACGAAGCAGGAATGACATTTGAAAATGTAGTAAAAACGACTATATTTATTATGGATATGAATGATTTTGCTAAAATAAATTCAGTCTATGGAACTTATTTTAATGAAAAAACTGCGCCAGCTCGTGAAACGGTTCAAGTGGCTTGTTTACCTAAAAATGTAAATGTTGAAATTTCAATGATAGCTATTCTATAGTTTAGAAAATATTAGTGATAACTATAAAAATGTCCCGCCTATTTTAAGTCGGGACATTTTTATTTCTATTCAAAACATAAATTCTTATAAATAAAAAAACCATTTCAGAAGAAACGGTTTAATAAGCATATCTATTTTATTAAGAACAATTCTATAATTTCATTGTAATTGCATTTAACAACAACTGTGCAGATGCTTCATTTGTTGCAATTGGTACATTGTGCACATCACAAACACGAAGCAACATATTGATATCAACTTCATGAGCATGGCTTGCTAATGGATCTTTAAAAAATAAAACTAATTTAGTTTTACCTTCAGCAACTCTTGCTGCAATTTGAGCATCACCTCCCATAGGTCCTGAAAGCATCTTTTTTACTTTAAATCCTGCATTCTCCGCTTTGCCACCAGTTGTTCCAGTCGCTATAAGCTTAATTTTTTCATTTTTTAAAATGTTGATATTTTTATTCAAAAACTGAACCATATCCACTTTTTTTCCATCATGGGCAATAACTGCAATTTCCATTGATAGCCTTCTTTATTTATTTGCAATATGATAAGCAATCAGTCCATCGATTGGTCTTCTAAGTACATTACCTAGTTGTAATTCATATTTCTCAAATGTTTGTTGCAATTCTTCTTTTAAATAAAAAGCAATTGACCCAACAAAATGAACAGGAACCTCTTTACAATTTTCATATTGTTTTATGTAATTTTTCACAAAAGATTTCATCCCTTTCATGATAATTTTTTTACATAATTCGTTGTCTTTATGCTGAATTAAAAACTTAGCAAAAGTGGCTAAATAGGCATTTGGATTTGCTTCTTTATATAATTTACTTTTGATAAAGTCAGGATCTACATTGTATTCTTTTTCAAATGCTTCTGCTAATTCCTTTGGCATTTTATTAAAGTAATATTTTCTGATTAATTCTTTACCAAAAACATTTCCACTACAATCATCCATGACAATATAACCCAATGACTGTACCTTTTGATGCAATTCTTTACCATCAAAATAACTACAGTTTGATCCAGTACCTAGAATAGCAACAATTGCTTTTTGATTTTTTGGAGTAGTGGCATATACAGCGGCATAAGTATCTTCTTCAACTGTAATAATAGCATTTGGAAAATAACTTTGAAAAGCTTGAGACAAAGTCAATTTCATTCTATCAGTTCCACAACCAGCTCCATAAAAGAATAAATGAGTTGCGTTTTTTTTGTTTTGCAAAATATCAAAACGATCGTTTAATCGCTCAATAATTTCATCATTTTCAAGTATTTCAGGATTTAATCCTAAAGTTTGTGTAGTAAATAATATTTTTCCATCATCATCTATCGCAATCCAATCGGCTTTCGTAGATCCACTATCAACAATTAATCTCATTTTTTTAGTTTTTGGGTTTTGGTTTTGCTCTTGGTTTAATATAAAATTGATTTACTATAAACCGATACAATATAAGAATAAAAAATAAAAATCCCGTTAAAATACAATAACGGGATTTATAAATATGTAAAAGATTATTTCAATCCAGAAATATGTACAGATAAATCAATCAATTTACTTGAATAACCATATTCGTTATCATACCAAGAAATGATTTTGAAGAAAGTAGAGTTTAATCCAATTCCAGCATTAGCATCAATGATAGAAGTTCTAGAATCACCAACGAAATCTTGTGAAACAACTAAGTCTTCAGTAAATCCTAAAACACCTTTCATAGTAGTTTCAGAAGCATTTTTCAACACAGCCATGATTTCTTCGTAAGAAGTCTCTTTAGCCACTTTTACTGTTAAATCTACTGCAGAAACATCTGTAGTAGGAACACGGAAAGCCATACCAGTTAATTTTCCATTCAATTCAGGAATAACTTTACCTACTGCTTTAGCAGCTCCTGTAGAAGAAGGAATGATGTTACATGATGCAGCACGTCCACCTCTCCAGTCTTTTCTAGAAGGACCATCAGTTGTCATTTGAGTTGAAGTTGTAGCATGAACTGTAGTCATTAAAGCTTCAACAATTCCAAAATTATCATTAATAACTTTAGCTAATGGAGCTAAACAGTTAGTAGTACAAGATGCATTAGAAACAATCAAATCAGAAGCTTTAGCTTCAGTATGATTAACTCCCATTACAAACATAGGTGCATCAGCCGAAGGAGCTGAAATAATTACTTTTTTTGCTCCACCTTTAATGTGCTCATTTGCAGTTTCAACAGTAGTAAAGAAACCAGTACATTCAGCAACTACATCAACATCAACTTCATTCCATTTCAAGTCAGCAGGATTTCTTTCAGCAGTAATACGAATGTTTTTTCCGTTTACAAAAAGTTTTCCTTCTTTTACTTCAACTGTTCCATTAAAACGTCCGTGAACTGAATCGTATTTTAATAAGTAAGCTAAGTGATCTACATCTAATAAATCATTTATTGCTACTACTTCTACATTGTCTCTATTGAAAGATTCTCTAAAAACAATTCTTCCAATTCTACCAAAACCGTTTATTCCTAATTTTACTTTTGACATTTCTTTATTATTTATTGTTTATTATTCATTTAAAAAAAACAGATGCTGTAGTTACACAGTTCCATTTTATAACTCTAAGTTGACATGATATCAGAAACTCTTAATAACTCTCTATCAATTTCTGATTTTCCTTTTATAGCTTGCTCTAATGGAGTAAGATTTACTTTGTCATTTTGCAACCCTACCATATAATTCGATTTTCCTTCTAACAATGATTCTACAGCTTTCACTCCTAATCTACTTGCTAAAACTCTGTCAAAACAAGATGGTGAACCACCACGTTGCATATGTCCTAAAACAGAAACTCTAACATCATACTCAGGTAAATTTGCTTCAACGTAGTCCTTTAATTCAAAAACGTTTTTACCAATTTTATCCCCTTCGGCAATCACAACGATACTCGATGATTTTCCAGAAGCTTTACTTTTTTGTAGAGAATCTAATAATCGATCCAAACCTAAATCTTCTTCAGGAATAAGAATTTCTTCGGCACCAGCACCAATTCCAGCATTCAATGCAATATGACCTGCATCTCTACCCATAACTTCTACGAAAAATAATCTGTTATGTGAGCTAGCTGTATCTCTAATTTTATCAATTACATCTACAACAGTGTTTAAGGCAGTATCGTAACCTAAGGTATGACTTGTTCCAAATATGTCATTATCAATGGTTCCTGGAATTCCCATTACTGGAAAATCAAATTCAGTGTTGAATAGTAAGCCACCTGTAAAAGTTCCATCTCCCCCAATTACTACTAAAGCATCAATCCCTGCTTTTACAAGATGATCGTGTGCTTTTTTTCTTCCTTCTGGTGTTCTAAATTCAAGAGAACGAGCTGATTTCAATACCGTCCCTCCTTTATTTACGATATTATTTACAGAACGAGGACCCATTTCTTTGAAGTCTCCTTCAATCATTCCTTGATATCCTCTATAAATCCCTATACATTCAATGTTATGATAAGCGCAAGTTCGAACTACTGATCGAATAGCAGCATTCATTCCAGGTGAATCACCACCCGAAGTTAAAACCCCTATTTTTTTTATTGTTTTTGGCATTATTTAAGTATTAAAGTGTAAAATTAGCAAACATAAAGCACTTAAAGCGTTATGTTTATATTAAATTAGTTAAGTGCTCTAAATTCAAACGTTTTCGTTAATAAGTTTTCAAAAAAACAAAAAAAAACCGTTTTTTTTCAACAAAAGTTAAATTTTTCAATTATTATTTGATAATTAACCATAAAAAAGCACTTCTCGCTATTTTAAAGAATATAAAAGCAAACATCTGAATTATTAAAATTAGTTAGAATTTTACCAAATTTTTATAAAATTCAATTGTGGCTATACAATCTTAAAAATATTTAAAAGGAAGTGTTATTAATTTTCAAAATTAATAAAAAGGAAAAAGACATCACAAAGAGACTTTTATAAAAATCAACTACTGTTTACAAACTAAAAAAATTAATCTTCCTCTGGAATGATTGCGTCTTGATTTTTATTTAGCTCTTCTTTTTTAGATTCCTTCGGCTTAGAAAAATTAATATATTCTGGCGCCAAGTTTGAGTCTTGATAAACATCATTTGAAGAATTTGTAGTTCCTAATTTATGATTCTTAAATATCTTGTTCACTAACTCTTTAAAAGTATCAAAATCTACTTCATAAGAAACCCCTAAACCTTGAGTATAGCCAATCCCCTGTCCTATGTAATTAATATCATTCTCTCTATTAAAGAGGCGTAAATTAAGCGTTCCATCTTCATTTACTCTATATTGAACTTCTAAATCCCCAACAATAGCAGATTCGTTAATTCCTCCAAATGGTACCCCTACTTTTCCGTTTATAGTAATTCTTTCATTAATTTTTGAGGAAATTGTCGCTACAAAACGACCGTCAGTCTCTCTACCAATTCTTTTGTCAGCAGAAATGTAATTAAGTCCAACTTTAAATTTTTCATTCTCAGATTTTATAATTCCACCTAACAAACTGGATGCTGTTTCAAATAAACTTCCTGAAAAATCAGATTGATTAACTCCTTCAGGACTTAAAAATCCACCAGAAGATAATAGGTATAATGCCTGCGTTTGCCTCACATCTTTATCATTCAATTTATATTGTATCTCGGATTTTAATACATTACTAACCGTAGGGAATTCGATATTAAAATCAGGTTCAGGACTAGCTAAATCTCCTCTAATACCAATGATAACCTCTACAGGTACTTTCCTGTTAAAAGAGGAATTTTCTAATAACACAGCAGGATTTGCAATTGTTTTATAGACAGCTTCTAAATTTAATTGTGCTTTCATTGGATTTCCTTCCCACGAAATAGAGCCTCCTTTTTTGACATCAAATTTCTTATCAATTAATCCTCCGTATTTAAAATTATAACTTCCTTCATAGGGCTGGAAATCTCCCCACATATTAAATTTCCCCAAAGTATTTATCTTAAACAATAACGATCCATATCCTTTCCCTTTCATTCCATGACCAGAATTCCTATCTAATATCACTTCAACTTCCGCATCGGGCGTAATATCCAAATCAAACTCTAACTCTAACCCTTTGTATTTTCTACCATAATCGACAATACCTCTTTCAATATTATATTTCTCTTTGGCAGTCAAAAAATGAACAAAATTATTATCACTTACGCTTTCTGCATCATTAATGGGTATTTTAACCGCAGTCCCTTTTTCCGATTTTGCATTTACTTTTATAAATAATCCATTCGTTGGCCCTTTTATAGTAGCATCACCGTCAATAAATGCAGTACCATAATAAGCTGCGTCTTCCCTATCTTTTGTATCTAAAACTAGTAATCTCTTTGTATTAACTGCCAAATCCAGTTTCCAATCAGCAAAATTATTGTGTTCAATACTACCATTCAAAGTCCCTTTTGTATCAAATTTGGAATCCGTAATAGTATTATTTCTAAACAAGAATTTCTCATCTACCAAATCAATTATTGACCTATCATCCAATACATAATCCACATTCAAATAAGGAATTGTCATTCCTGTATTATCGGCATAAAGACGACCGTTTATCTTAGGCTTAGTCAAGTTTCCTCCAATAGAAACATTTCCTGATATTAACCCTCTAATATTTGTCATTACCTCCCCACCTATCGAACTTAAAACGCCCAAATTGAATTGGTCAAATTTTAATTTTAAATCAAGAACTGTTTCCTTATTTATTATTTCAAAATTTCCATAAGCATTAAAAGACTCTAAATTTTCATTTTCTAAAAAGGAATTGATAGAAAATTTTTCTAAATTCTGATCTCCCTCAATGTCAAAATTAAAAACACCTAAATCCGTTTTATTTATATTTAAATGATCAATTACCAATGAAGCAGTAGGTTTATAAATAGCATTATTTTGCTTAAAATCAACTTCTCCATTTATATTTCCGTTAAAAATAAATTTATCATTTTCAGGTGTAATTTTAAACAAATCAACATCCTTAAAACTAAGTTTTAAATCCTTATTTGTATTGTCCTTAATTTTACCTTTGAGGGAAATGGCCTGATTTTCATGAGATAATATAATATCATCAATATTAAAATTCTTAAAGGATTTGTCAAAAACGATCTGATTGTTAGGAGCATCTTTTTCATTTAAATACCATAGATAATCTTTAAATTTCATCTCTGATTTACTAATACCAACAACATTATCATTATTCTCATTAATTGTATGATATAAATTCAGATTGAAATAATCCTCTCCTTTACTACCTCCTTTGAATTCAGAACGAAAGTACAACGTGTCCTTCATAGTAACATTGATCAAACTAAAATCACGAATTTTATAATATTTCGTTTTAATACTATCTAATTCTATATAAGCATTATATAATGGGTTTTTATTATCTATTGCAACTCTGATGTTATCAAAAATATTATTAGATGCTACAATTTGTGGTGAGTTAAAGTTGAGCTTGAACTCTTGAATATCCGACTTAATATTCCCTTTTACAATTGTATTCGCAGCGATTGCAATTTCAGGATAAAATATTTCTATGATTTTATTATATATAGTAAAATTGAACTTTAGAAATTGTCCTTTATTTACCTTATTGGGTTTAAAATTTGTATACAAACTTCCTAAAGAATTCTTAACTAAATTCCCTAATTGACTAAATTGAAATTTACCAATAATTTGTCCTTCTACAATATCTGGTGAATTAACCGTTATGGTACGAATTCTTTCATTATCAAAACTAGAATAAATATTAAAGTCATTAAAAACATAAGTGTCTTTGACATTCTGATACGATGTTTTTTTTATATATACATTCCCTTGAAGGTTTTCAATTGTATTTCCTGTTACTTGAACAATGACATCCCCTTTAAAAACAGAAACTGAATCCTTTACCAGTTTTAATTTATGTAAGTCCGCATTTTCAACATTTATATGAAAATCATACTTATTGTCTTTTTTACTTAAATCCAATAAACCATCAAAATTCATGCTTAAATTGGGGTCATTTACAGAAATTTGGCCTTTGTAATTTGGAGCTTTAAAATTACCATTTACTACAACATTCGTATAGGTATAATTATTAAAATCAATTTTTGTTATATCACCTTTGAGGGAAGTATTTAAATATTTTTCAGTAAAACCTACTCCATCAACATCAATATTCATGCTTATTTTACCAAGATCTTTACGTTCGAGTAACTCCCCAACATTAAAATCGTCTAAGATCACTTTACCAGCATAGGAAGCTTTATCAATAAAATCAATTCGAGTCATACTCAAGACAGATTCCAATTTCCCTAAATCAGAATCCAATGAAAAATCGGCATCAATCTCTGTACTAGTTAATTGAGTCGTTCCAACAAGAGAAAATCTACCTAATTTCTTAACTTCAACTGGAAGTTTCTTTCCTAAAAAATTAGGAAGTATAGTGACTAAGTTATCATAACTACTTGAAAAAGAAGTAAAATTTGCATCCATTAAAAACTTCTGATCTTCTGCTCCAAAAATATTTTTAAAGTTAATTGATCCAAGCATTTTTGTTTTGTTAGAATCAATAAGATTCAAACTAGTAATCTTTAAATTATTTAAAGGACCTTTTATATTGGCTTTAATATTAAAAAATTGGTTTTTACCCAGCTCATCATAAAAAATTCTAAGATCATTGGTTCCTAACTTAGATGAATTAATTTTTACATCAAACTGAACTTTATCTGTAAAACTTGCAAAATCTTCAATTTTATAATTTAGATAAACATCAGCATCAATTTTTGACTCTTTTGTTTCAATTTTTAGCTGTTCTAATTTTATATTTTTTTTGGTATAACTAAACTTAGAACTTAAGTTGGCGACATATAGACCTCGATGATCTAAAAATGACATTTTATTAATTATTGTTTTAACAGCTGGACCATATAATAAAAAATCACTTAAAGTTGTGTTTAGTCTAGTAAAATTAAGTTGTTTGGGCGTATTTTTATTTTCATCTGTTAAGATAAAGTGCCCATCTGTAATATAGGCACTATTTGCTTTTAGCAAAAAATGTTTACCGGAAGGTTTTCCTGTATTAAAAGCATTGATGAATTTATCAATATTACTTTCTTTTTCGTTTTTATACGTTTTTAGATTAAATAACAATCCATCCAAACGGATATCATCAAAAATTAAATCTCCATCTAATATTTTTTTACCTTCAAGAATATTTGTGTTAACAATTTTCGAAAAAATCAAAGTATCTTTATGATGGTCAAGAATAATAACGTTTTTGAATTTTACACCTCCAAATACAGAAATTCTAACTTCATCAATAGCAATATGGGTTCCATAATCCTTATTTATCGAATTGGTAAAATGTTGTGCTATTTTAGTTTGGACAAAAGGTAAAGAAAGAGCAATACCAAGCACTAATAGCAATAGGATTAGTCCCAAAATTATGCGGAAAATTATTTTAATGAATTTTTTGATACCTTTTGTTATTATATTTTTTCTAAATAATTATTTTGCCCTAGGAAAGAGCGGCACCTTTAATAAAAATTCTTTAATTTTGGCTGCGCCGTAAAAATAAAAAAAATAAAATCGGTTTGTCAAATATAATCCAAAATTTGTGCCTTTTTATGCAAAATTCCGAGGTTTTTATTCTTGCTATCGAAAGCTCCTGTGACGACACAGCAGCTGCCGTATTACATAACGACAAAGTACTGTCAAATGTTGTAGCAAATCAGTTGATTCATACCCAATATGGTGGTGTAGTTCCTGAATTGGCTTCACGTGCTCATCAACAAAATATAGTGCCTGTAATTGATGCCGCACTGCAAAAAGCAAATATTAAAAAAGAACAACTTTCAGCAATTGCATTCACTCAGGGTCCTGGGTTAATGGGATCGCTGCTTGTGGGTAGCTCATTTGCCAAATCTATGGCATTGGCATTAAACATTCCTTTAGTTGCAGTAAACCATATGCATGCTCATATTTTGGCACATTTTATAGCAGAAGAAAACTACGATAAACCAAGTTTCCCTTTTTTAGCCTTAACAATTAGTGGCGGACATACACAAATCGTAAAAGTCAATGATTTCTTTGATATGGAAATTATTGGTGAAACAACTGACGATGCTGTTGGAGAAGCTTTTGATAAGAGTGCAAAAATACTAGGCCTTCCATATCCAGGAGGTCCATTAGTTGATAAATATGCTCAATTAGGAAATCCTAAAGCATTTGCTTTTACAAAACCAAAAGTCCCAGGACTCGATTTTAGCTTTTCTGGATTGAAAACAGCAATTTTATATTTTATTCAAAAGAGAAAATTAGAAAACCCTGATTTTATATCCGAAAATCTGAATGATATTTGTGCCTCCATACAATATACCATCATTGAAATTTTGATGGATAAACTAAAATTAGCCGTAAAAGAAACCGGAATAAAACAAATTGCAATTGGTGGTGGCGTTTCGGCCAATTCTGGAATTAGAAATACTTTGAAAGAAGCCGAACAAAAATACGGTTGGAAAACCTTTATTCCTAAATTTGAATACACAACCGATAATGCTGCAATGATTGGAATTGTAGGTTATCAAAAGTTTTTATCACAAAAATTCGAAACTTCATCTGTAGTTTCAAAAGCACGAATACAATTTTAAATTATGCAATTATTTTACAATCCAAATATTGACGCAACTACTGAAAACTTCTCTTTTGATAAGGAAGAAAGCAAACATATCATAAAAGTTTTACGAAAAAAAGACACTGATATTTTGTATGTTACAAATGGTTTAGGGGATTTATTTGAAACAGAAATCACATTAGCTTCTGATAACAAATGTACTGTTAAAATAATATCAGCTACAAAAAAAGCACCTTCAAAAGTGTATTTACATTTAGCTGTAGCTCCTACAAAAATGAACGATCGTTATGAATGGTTTCTAGAAAAAGCAACTGAAATTGGTGTTCAAGAAATAACTCCAATTATTTGTGATCACTCGGAACGAAAAGTAATTAATCAAGAACGATTTGAGAAAATTATTTTGGCAGCGATGAAACAATCAAATGAACTACATCTCCCAAAATTAAATAACGCCATCACTTTTAAAGAATTTGTTAAACAAAAAAATAAAGGATTACAATTGATAGCGCACTGTGAAGAAACAGATAAAAAATCATTGAAATCGGTATTAAAGCCAAATGAAAACCTTACTATACTAATAGGACCTGAAGGTGATTTTTCCGAAAAAGAAATTGCATTAGCAATAGCCAGTGAGTTTATTCCCGTTACCTTAGGAACTACTCGATTAAGAACCGAAACAGCTGCTATTGTGGCTTGTCATAGTGTTGCATTCTTTAATGAAGATTAAATTTTCAAAGAATCTATGAAAAAAATATATTCAGTTTTACTGTTAATCTCTATTTCGTCATTTTCTCAAGAAATCGCATTAGTTAAATACAATGGCGGTGGTGATTGGTATGCAAATCCCACATCTCTACCTAATTTAATTAAATATTGTAATGCTAATATCAACACAAAAATAAATCCAAAACCTGCAACAGTTGAGCCTGGAAGTCCTACTATTTTCTCCTATCCTTTCCTTCATATGACTGGCCATGGAAATGTCGTTTTTAATGATGCTGAAGTTAGTAATCTTAAAAAATATTTAAGCGCAGGAGGGTTTCTCCATATTGATGATAATTATGGAATGGATCGATATATCAGAAAAGAAATAAAAAAAATATTTCCAAATAACGAATTAATTGAAATTCCCTCTACTCATGCCATTTTTCAAAAACCATTTTTGTTTACCACTGGATTACCTAAAATTCATGAACATGATGGCAAACGCCCTCAAGCTTTTGGCATTTTCATAGATAATAAACTTGTTTTACTTTATACTTATGAATGTGATTTAGGAGATGGATGGGAAGATCCAGAAGTCCACAATGATCCGATTTCTGTACGAGAAAAAGCATTAAAAATGGGGGCCAACATTATCAATTATATTTTCAATAATTGATAATTACATACTGCATAAATCTCTAAAAAAGAGAATTACATTTAAAACTAGAACACTTTTACAATAGAAAATATTTTTTTCTAAAATTATTTTAAATATCTAATGAAACAATTCTTTTGATATTTAAAAATAAGTACTCATTATTAAAGTTTCTTTTTTAGATAAAAATTAACTGAATTCCTTAAAAAGTTACATTATTAAAACGAAAATAAATAGATGCTTTTCATAAAAATAAAAGGAATTGTTGATTAATATGTTTGAGTACTTACCTTAAAATAAAGATTCATAACAGACAAAGTGTTCAATAAAACCGACTAAGGGCATTTTTACTTTGTAATTAGTAAGATTAAACTTATAAATATATTTTATATTTATAGTATTTTATTCAAAAAAGCCCGTCAAATAAGCACTCTTAATTTCTTGTTAATTTTTTTTAAAAAAAAATTTTTTTATTTAATAATTTTGTTATAGAATTGCGGTATTATTAACCTAAATCAATTTTTTATAACAAAACCTATTATTATTATGAAAAAAGTAATTTTATCCGCAATGGCATTCTTAATGCTATTTTCTTGCCAAAATGACCAAACAGAATCAACTGTTGCGGCAACAAATGCAATGACAAAAAGAGCATGTGCTTCTCAAGATGTACTTGCTGAACAATTAAAAGCTGACCCTACATTAGTTTTAAGAATGAATCAAATTGAGGCTTTTACTCAAAAAACGATGTTAACCAACCGTCTAGTTAATGGCAAAATTGTAATTCCAGTTGTTGTAAATGTATTATACAGAACAGCTGCTGAGAATATTTCAGATGCACAAATACAATCACAAATTGATGTCTTAAATGAAGATTATACAGCAACTAATGCTGACTTCAGTAGTACTCCAGCTGAGTTTGCAGGAGTTGCGGCAAATGTTGGTATTACATTTGAATTAGTTCAAATCAAAAGAAAATCAACTACGAAAACCTCTTGGGGTACAAGAGATGCAATGAAAAGCACAAAAAAAGGAGGATTAGACCCTACATCACCAGCAAATACACTTAATATGTGGGCTTGTACTATTGGTGGAGGCATTCTAGGATATGCACAATTCCCAGGTGGATCAAGTGCTACTGATGGAGTTGTTATTGATTCTAATTATTTTGGATTATCAAGCGCTGCTAGTTATCCTTATAACTTAGGAAGAACAGCTAGTCATGAAGTTGGTCACTGGATGAACTTAAGACATATTTGGGGTGATGCATCTTGTGGTAATGACTTAGTTGCTGATACACCTGTTCACAAAACTTCAAACTTTGGCGTACCAACATACCCTTACGTAAGTACTTGTTTACCTGCTCACAATGAAATGACAATGAATTACATGGATTACACTGATGATAGAGGTATGTACATGTTTACAAACGGTCAAAAATCAAGAATGACAGCTTTATTTGTTTCTGGAGGAGCAAGAGCTGGTTTTGGAATCTAGATTTTAACCATTCCCAAATTAAACTCGCTACTTGTTAGCGAGTTTTTTTTGGGAAAATTTAAAATAAAAGATTTAAGAATACTATTACTAAATTAAAAATGTATAAGAAAGTAACTTTAGAGAAAATCAGAAGTTCATTAAAGTTTAAAAAAAGCTGTATCTTTATAATACCTATATACATTTGCATTATAATAATGAAATAAAGATCTAAAAATTAAAAAAAACTTTTAATAATACAATCGGCATGAATAATAAAATACTTTTTTATTAGCTATAATTTTTATTTTAGATAAAAATGTTATAAAATTGTTATTATATTAACCAAAATCATTAATTTATAACAAACCATTATGAAAAAAATTATTTTATCAGCCGTGGCATGTATGATGCTATTTTCTTGCCAAAATGAATCATCAGATGCAAGTTCTCTTTCTACAAACGCAATTACGCAGCGTAAATGTGCATCACAAGATGTACTTGAAGCACAATTAGCAGCTGACCCAACATTAGCTTTAAGGATGAATCAAATTGAACAGTCCATACAAAAAACTATGCTGACAGGTCGTTTAGTAAACGGAAAAATTGAAATACCAGTAGTAGTTAATGTTTTGTATAAAACTGCAGAAGAAAATATTTCTGATGCACAAATTCAATCCCAAATAGATGTTTTGAATGCAGATTTTAATGCTGGAAATTCAGATTATAATGATGTTCCTGCTTTATTTTCTGGAGACAAAGCGAATGTAGGGATTTCATTTGTCTTAGAAACAATCAATAGAAAATCGACTAAAAAAACTTCTTGGGGTACTAGAGATGCTATGAAAAGTACGAAAAAAGGAGGATTAGACCCTACGTCACCTTCAAACAAGCTTAATATGTGGGTTTGTACAATTGGTGGTGGAATTTTAGGTTACGCACAATTCCCTGGTGGTAAAAGCGCTACTGATGGAGTAGTAATTGATCCAAACTACTTTGGTTTGTCAGGTACAGCAAATGCACCTTACAACTTAGGAAGAACTGCAACTCACGAAGTAGGTCACTGGATGAACCTACGTCATATTTGGGGTGATGCAACTTGTGGAGATGATTTAGTATCTGATACTCCTACGCATAACACTGCAAATTATGGTGTACCAGTTTACCCTCATTATAGTACTTGTCCCGGAACTCCAGTTGAAATGACGATGAATTACATGGATTATACTGATGATCCCGGAATGTATATGTTTACCAATGGACAAAAATCAAGAATGGATGCCATATTTGTTTCTGGTGGTGTTAGATCAGGTTTTCGTATCTAATAATTTTTAAACTTAATAAATAAAAAGAGGTCTCAAAATATATTTTGAGGCCTCTTTTTATTTACTGTGACTTTCCAAACTGCTTGTATTGGTTGCTGTTATTTCAATTTATTTTACATCTAAATTTTATTTAAAATAAACGGGACGAAAATTTTATGATTGCTATTCATGATAAAATACAATAGGCCTTAGCTTGATTTGTAATTAATTTTATAAGTTGATATAAAAAACGCCTCATTTAGAGACGTTTTTTTGTTTTTACTAATTAAAACAAACTATTCATTTATAAATCAATTACTTATTTTTTAAAATTTGAAATTCCTGATTTTAACCAAGTCTCATACTCTCCTATACTTACATAACTTATAGTTGGTTTTGTTTTATTTAAACTATTCCCTTCTAAATCAGTTAAAACATATAAAGGTTGTGTATTCGTTTCATACTTAGATATCATAAAATCAGTCCATTTATCTCCTACTGTTTCAATTGTTGAACCCGTTGTTTTCGATACAAATTGTTGGTCTTTTGGCAAATCCCTTTTGTCATCTACATATAAAGAAATTAACACAATATCATTATTTAGAATAGGTAAAATAGTCGAATCAGACCAAACATTATTTTCCATTTTACGGCAATTCACACAAGCATAACCTGTAAAATCAAGCATAATAGGTTTATTAACTGATTTAGCATAAGCCAATCCTTTTTCATAATCATCAAAAACTACGATTCCATGAGGTCCCCTTTTAGCACCATCAGGCAAAACAGTTGCTGCAGAAATAGTGCTAGAACCACCTACACCAAAAGGGCTTTCACTATATTCAATAGAAGGTGGGAAAGCATTAATAATTTTTAATGGAGCTCCCCAAAGTCCTGGAATTAAATAAATAGTAAAACTTAAAACAACCAATCCCATTAATAGTCTTCCTACCGAAAGGTGTGTTAATGGACTATCATGTGGTAAGGTAATTTTACCGAATAAATAGAATGCTAACGTTCCAAAAATAGCAATCCAAATCGCCAAGAATACTTCTCTTTCTAATAAATGTAATTGTAAAACTAAATCAGCATTCGACAAAAATTTAAAAGCCAAAGCCAGTTCCAAAAATCCTAAAACTACTTTTACGGTATTCAACCAGCCTCCTGATTTTGGTAAAGAATGCAACCAGCCTGGGAACATTGCAAAAAGCATAAAAGGCAATGCCAATGCCAATGAAAAACCAAACATCCCAACAATTGGTGCAATACCTCCTTTTGAAGCTGCTTCAACCAATAAAGTCCCTACAATAGGTCCCGTACAAGAAAAAGAAACAATAGCTAATGCCAATGCCATAAATAAAATCCCTATCATTCCGCCTCTATCAGCTTGATCATCTACTTTATTGGCCCAAGAATTAGGTAACATAATTTCGAAAGCCCCTAAAAATGACGCTGCAAAAACAACCAATAAAACAAAAAATATAATATTAAACCACACATTTGTTGATAAAGCATTCAGCGCATCGGCGCCAAAAACCCAGGTTACTACAAATCCCAGCATCACGTAAATAACAATAATAGCAATTCCGTAAATAATAGCATTTCTGATTCCCTTAGCCTTTGTTTTACTTTGTTTAGTAAAGAAACTTACCGTCATAGGAATCATTGGGAATACACAAGGCGTCAACAAAGCGGCGAACCCTGAAAGAAAAGCAATAAAAAAGATAGACCAAAGTCCTCTTTTAGAATCTGGTTTTGGAGTTGCTTCCACCGTTTTTTCAGGAGTTGCTTCCATAATATTACTGGCACCAAGACTTGGAGCCAATGTGTCTTCTTTTATAGTATCTAATAAAGCAGGAGCTGCAACTGTTTCGGTTTTTGGAGTTTCTGATACTACCGCAACAGACGCCGCAGGTAATACAAAAGTAAATTTCTTTTCTAAATTGATGCAAACCTCTTTACAAACTTGATAATTCAATTCTGCTTCAACTTTAGAAACTTTTGAATTTGTGATCTTAATTTCTTGTTGAATTTGCGCTTTTCTTTCAAAGAAGGTTTCATTTACTTCAAAAATATCATTGTAAGCTGTTCTTGTTTTACTTTCTTTGGCTTTGCCTACAAGACTAAAATTTCCATTTGCATTTTTAAAAATCACTTCCAATGGCAGTGGTCCCCCATCAGGTGTAAATTGAGAATACATATGCCACTCTTTTTCTATAACTCCATTAAAAGTTAGTAGATAGGTATTCTCTGATTTTTTTTCAATTTTAGTAGTCCATTTAACGGGATCCAAAATTTGTGCATTTACATTGGCAAAAGCCAAAAAAGTAAGTAGTAAAAAAATAATTTTCTTCATTATTCTAAATCTATTTTTAATATATTTTGTGTCGTACTATTTATTCTAAAACGTTCATCTTGTCTGTAACCAATAACCCAAACAATAGAATCACCAGACCATAAAATCCAGCAATTTTCTTTTTCTAATAAGGAAAACTTTTCATCTTTAAAAAACTTACTTAGTTTTTTAGTCTTGCCTTCCATGCCAAATGGCTGAAAATTATCCCCTTCTTTCCACCTACGCAAAACTAAGGGGTATTCTAATTTATCTTCATCAACAAATATAGCCGTATTTGAGCTAATGGAAATGTCATCTACTTTACAAAACGAAAGATTTAAGGGAATCTTAACGTCTTGGACTCCTTTTTCGATACAATATTCTTCGTTTTCAGTTTCAAAATTTATCGGACTTAGAATTAAAGAATCTCTATCTTTCAATAATCTAAATTCTGATGAAAAAATTTTTTTTCCAGATTGACTATCCACCAAATCATATACATCATCCCAAGCCGAAAAACCAAATTCATGCAACCATTGGTACAAATACGATTTATAATTAGGCAATCGCTTTAGCTGGTTCAAATTAAAATGCATTTCATCTTCCTCTTGTCGCACTACTTGTTGATATACCATGATAGAAGCGTCTTCTACCATCGCTACTGATTCTTGCAAATACGATTGTGTTTTTTGAAATGATTCAATAAAATGTGGATTCAGTTCTTTTAATAAAGGAACTAAATCATGACGAATCTTATTTCGTAAATACTTATCTGAGGCATTGCTGCTGTCTTCACGCCATTCAATCTTATTTTCTTCAGCATAATGAGCAATTTCTTCTCTAGAAAATAACAAAAGCGGCCGAATAATATTTCCGTTTTCAGCTGGAATACCAGTTAAACCTTCTAGTCCTGTTCCTCTACTCAAATTAATCAGGAAGGTTTCAATATTATCATCCGCATGATGTGCTGTGAGGATATAATCATAGTTTTCGGTTTCTAAAAGTTCATAGAACCAATTGTATCGCAAATCTCTTGCTGCAACCTGAGTAGACAGTTTGTAATCTTTGGCGAAAGCCTGAGTATCAAATTGCGTTATAAAAACGGGAATATCATTTGCTTCAGCGAAATCTTGAACAAATTTTTGATCTCCAAAACTCTCTACTCCCCTCAACTGAAAATTACAGTGTGCCAAAGCTATTTTATAGTCCAATTGCTGAAATAAATGAGCCATCACCATACTATCCAAACCACCACTTGTAGCCAGAAAAAGTTTTTTATTTTCCAAAAAGGGAAAGTGATGCGCAATATGATTTTTAAGTTTATCTAACATGCTTCAAAAATAAAGATTAAAATCTGAAATCGATTTATGAATTTCACTTATTCCAAAACTTCGCGCATGGCTTTTGCTTTGAGTAAACATTCTTCGTACTCTGATTCTGGAATTGATAACGATGTAATAGCACTTCCCACAGAAAAAGAAACGTATTTTTTTTCTTGATTGTATAAAATACTACGAATAACTACATTAAAATCAAAGTCGCCATTTGGAGTGAAATACCCAACTGCTCCACTATACATCCCACGTTTTGTTTCCTCGAGTTCTTCAATAATTTTCATCGCAGCAATTTTGGGAGCACCGGTCATACTTCCCATTGGGAAAGTCGATTTAATGGCATCAATTGCAGAATATTGAAAATCCAATTTGGAAGTAACAGTAGAGATCATTTGGTGTACTTGCATAAAAGAATACATGCCACATAACTCTTTTACTACAACGGAACCTTTTTGAGCTGTATGCGATAAATCGTTTCTAACGAGGTCCGTGATCATAATGTTTTCGGCCCTTTCTTTTGGGTCTAAAGCGAGATTATTTTTAGAAAGTTCATCTTCAACAGGATCTAAAAAACGCTTAGCTGTTCCTTTTATAGGTTGGGAAATAAGATTCTCATTTTCTTTTTTCAAATACCGTTCAGGTGAAGCAGACAATAAAAATTGAGTGTTATTTTTAAAAAAAACGGCAAAAGGTGGTTGCGAAATTTTATTGAGTTTTAAAAATTTTTCTAACGGATTTATACTAGTATATTCAGCATAAAACTCCATACAAAAATTGGCCTCATACAAATCTCCGTGATGAATATAATCTAGCATTTTGGAGACTTTTTCTAGATAAGCTTCTTTAGAAACGCGTTGTTGAATATATAGCGTATTTTCTTTTTGCTCTTCTACTATTACACTTTCAAATATTTCAGCGAAGTCTTCTTCCAATTCATCATCACACATATTGAGATACTGCATTTCAAGCTGATCTCCTTTTAACAAAAATATTTTTTTGGGTTGGTAGAAAAATAAATCAGGAAAATCTAATCCGTCATATTTATTAGAACACAATTCTTCTACATCATTTTTTAAATCATAGGATAAGTATCCAAAAATCCAATCTTTAGTGATTTGTTGGTATTGTTTTAAATCTTCAAAGGCATTATGAGTATCCGTTTTTATGGATGTAAGTGCGTCTATGGCCAAAATACAGTCGTAATTTGAATATTCCTGGGGATAATCATTACTATCCATAAAAGTAATTTCACGGAATTGTTGGGACCAAATTAAAAGTTGTTTTTTTAACAATTTTGGATTTGAAATGGACTTATAAACTGATGTTCTCAAAAATATTTTCTTTAAAACTCAAAATTACGATAAAAAAAAAGCTTTAATATATCATTATAAGAAAAATCAGTCCATTTTTTTTGTAAATTTACAGTAAGATACTGAATTTAATCACTTTAAAAGGATTGAATTATGGCTAGTAAAATATTCATAAATATAGCTGTTAAAAACCTAGAGGCATCAAAGATATTTTTTTCTAAGCTAGGTTTTACTTTTAATCCTCAGTTTACTGACGATAAATCAGCTTGTATGATTGTTGGAGAAAATATATTTACAATGCTTGTACAAGAAGAACGTTTTAAAGACTTTACCAAAAAAGAACTTTGTAATGCACAAAAATATACCGAAGTCTTACTTTCCATAGATGTTGAAAGCAGAGAAAAAGTAGATGAACTGGTAAAAAAAGCAATTGAAGCTGGTGGAAAGCAATATATGGAACCGCAAGATTATGGATGGATGTACGGACATAGTTTTGCAGATTTAGACGGGCATCAATGGGACCTGTTTTATATGAATGAAAGTGAGATTCCACAATAATGCATTTTAGTTATTTAACCAATTAAACCTAAATATTATGAAAATTGCTACCATTATTATTCGGATTATGCTTGGACTTTTGTTTCTTTACACTTCAATTAGTTATTTTTTTCACCTAACTCCCGAAGTAGCTTCAACAGGAGAGTTCAAGGCATTCCAACTTGGCCTAGTCGCTTCAACTTATTTATTACCATTAGCAAAAATAGTAGAATTATTAAGTGGATTATCCTTTGTCACAGGGAAATACATGACCTTAGCCAACCTTGTAATACTACCTGTAACAATCAATATTCTATTAATTAATTACTTCCTAACACCAGAGAACTTACCTCTGGCCATCTTTGTATTTCTAGGTAATGTATTTTTAATCTTCTCTCATTGGGAAAACTATAAAGGTTTATTTAGAGCTGAATAATTTAATTTTGGCACAAAAAAAACCGCTTAAAGCGGTTTTTTTTATATATCCAAAACGTAAATTTATACGTGTAATGCTCTGTTATCAGTAGCTGCTAATGCCGCTTCTTTTATTGCTTCCGCAAAAGTAGGATGTGCATGTGACATTCTTGAAATATCTTCGGCTGATGCTTTGAATTCCATTGCAACCACTGCTTCAGCGATTAAATCAGCTGTTCTAGCTCCAATCATATGAACTCCTAGAACTTCATCTGTTTTTGCATCGGCAAGAATTTTTACAAATCCATCTAAATCTCCACTTGCTCTAGCACGACCTAATGCTTTGAAAGGAAAACTTCCTACTTTATATTCAACTCCAGAAGCTTTTAATTGCTCTTCTGTTTGACCTACTGCAGCCACTTCTGGCCAAGTATACACCACACCTGGAATCAAGTTGTAATCAATATGTGGTTTTTGCCCTGCTAAGATTTCAGCAACCATTGCTCCTTCTTCCTCTGCTTTGTGTGCTAACATTGCTCCACGAACTACATCACCAATAGCATAGATATTAGAAACATTAGTTTGTAAATGATCATTTACTTCTACTTGTCCTCTATCAGAAATTTTTACTCCTGCTTTATCTGCATTTAATCCGTCTGTGTAAGGACGACGCCCTACAGAAACTAATGCGTAATCACCTTCAAGAGTAATGGTTTCTCCTTTAGCATTTTCAGCTTGAACAGTTACAGCATCACCATTTCTTTCAACAGATTTTACTTTATGAGAAACGTAGAATTTCATTCCTTGTTTCTTTAATACTTTAGTCAATTCTTTAGATAATGAACTATCCATTCCTGGAATAATACGATCCATGTATTCCACTACTGAAACTTGCGCTCCTAAGCGTAAATATACTTGACCTAATTCAATACCAATAACTCCACCACCAATAATCACTAAATGTTTAGGAACTTCTGGTAATTTTAATGCTTCCGTAGAAGTGATGATTCTTTCTTTATCAATTTTGATAAAAGGTAAAGAAGATGGTTTAGAACCAGTAGCAATAATGATGTTTTTAGCTTCAATTGTTTCAGTTGTTCCATCCGCTTTTGCAACGGCAACATGAGTCGCATCTACAAAAGATCCCATTCCTTCCAATACTGTAATTTTGTTTTTATCCATTAGGTATTTTACACCTCCTGAAGTTTGGTCCACAACTGCTTGTTTACGAGCAATCATTTTCTCCAAATTTACTTTTACTTCCCCTGAAAGTTCGATTCCATGATCAGCAAAATGTGCTATTTCAGCATAATGATGTGAAGATGACAATAAAGCTTTAGAAGGAATACATCCTACATTAAGACAAGTTCCGCCTAATGTGGAATATTTCTCGATAATTGCTGTATTGAAACCTAGTTGTGCACAACGAATTGCTGACACATATCCTCCTGGACCAGAACCTATAATGACTACGTCAAATGAACTCATAGTATATTTTTTATATGTATATTAATTTTTCGAGCTACAAAATTAAGGAATTAAGTTTTGTTTAAAGTTTAAAGTTCGAGCTTTTTTGTTAAGATTTTGGGCTAACACTGATTATTTATCTTTAAAATTGGTGTTATTATGAAAAAAAAATATCAAATCGTTACCACAGTTGTGTTTTTTACTTCGCTTATCATAAAAGTACTTTGTGTACTACCTATGTGTTGCAGTGTAGTCAATTTAGTCACCAAAAATTCTCTGTAGGCTTCCATGTCTTTTACAACAATTTTTAATATATAATCATAATCACCACTTACATGGTGGCATTCTAACACTTCATGGAGCTTTACCACTTCACTTTCAAAATGCGTTAGAAATTCATGCGAATGTTGAATGAGTTTTAAATGGCAAAAAACAACAAAGCCCTTCTCTACTTTTGATTTATTAAGAACAACTACATACTTATCAATAATCCCTTCGCGCTCTAATTTTTTTATACGTTCATAAACCGCAGTAACGGAAAGATTGAGCTTTAATGACAATTCTTTATTGGTTCTTTTACTATCGGTTTGTAGTAAAAAGAGGAGTTTTTTGTCGGTTGGGTCTAATGTCATTTTGTAGTTTTTTTGGCGAAAGCCATTAAATCACATCAAAAATAGAAAAAAAATCTATTAAAAATAGATATAGTAATTTAAAAAACTAAGTTAAACAGTAAATATTGATAATAAAAACTATATAAACGTACTTTACATTAATAAATAAACCCATAAATAATGGATGAATTAATCACTTTTGGACTTTTATGTTTGACCTCTTTCTTTACCTTGATTAATCCATTGGGTACCATGCCGATTTTTTTAACCATGACCAACGACTTATCGGATCAGGAAAGAAATCACACTGCCAAAAAAGCATCTTTAGTTTCTTTTATTATCATTATAGCTTTTGCATTATCAGGGCAACTCCTCTTTAAATTTTTCGGAATCTCTGTTAATAGTTTTAAAGTAGTGGGTGGCGTTATTTTCTTTATGATGGGAATGGATATGTTACAGGCGAGATTAAGTGCTGTAAAAATTAAAAAAAACGAAGTAAAAACATATGTCAATGATATTTCAATTACCCCATTGGCTATTCCTATGATTTGTGGACCAGGCGCCATTACCAATGCTATTGTTTTAATGGAGGATGCCAATACTTATGCCAAAATAATAATCCTTTTAACTACAATCGCAATAGTTGTTTTCACAACCTATCTCATTTTATTAAGTTCAACAAAAATCATTCAACTCATCGGGCAAACGGGAATCAATGTCATGATGCGATTAATGGGACTTATAGTAATGGTGATTGCTGTAGAATTCTTTTTTAGTGGCTTAAAGCCAATTATACTCGACATCATAAAATAATAATCAAAAAAATAAACCAACATGAAATTCAACCCTGCAGACAACATTCAAGACTTACAGTATTTTGGCGAATTTGGTGGTGTAAACCCATCGATTTCTGACTCTTCAACTTATACCTTTTTATCAGCAAAAACCATGTTTGATACTTTTGAAGGAAACATGGAAGGTTGCTACTTGTACTCGCGTCACTCCTCGCCTAGTAATTTATATTTGGACAAAGCGCTAGCAGCGATGGAGGGGACAGAAACCGCTAATGTATCTGCATCAGGAATGGGAGCCATCACGCCTACCTTGTTACAACTATGTGGAGCTGGTGATCATATCGTTTCAAGTAGAACAATTTATGGCGGAACGTATGCTTTCTTGAAAAATTTTGCTCCGCGACTAGGGATCAAAACTACTTTTGTAGACATTACAAAACTGGATGTAGTAGAAGCGGCTATCACGCCAGATACAAAAGTGCTGTACTGTGAAACAGTAAGTAATCCTTTACTAGAAGTAGCTGATATTGCTGGTTTGTCTAAAATTGCGAAAAAACACAATTTGACATTAGTGGTGGACAATACCTTTTCACCTTTATCTGTAACTCCAATAAAACTTGGTGCTGATATTGTAATTCATTCATTAACCAAATACATCAACGGAAGTAGCGATACAGTGGGTGGTGTGACTTGTGCTTCGCAAGAATTTATAAATAGTTTGAAGGATGTAAATAGTGGTGCAAGTATGCTTCTTGGGCCTACAATGGACAGCATGCGCTCCGCGAGTGTCATGAAAAATATGCGCACGTTGCATTTGAGAATAAAACAACACAGCCACAATGCGGCTTACTTAGCTGCACGTTTTGAAAAAGACGGTTTAAAGACGGTTTACCCTGGTTTAGCTAGCCATCCAAGTCATAAACTATATGCATCGATGATAAATCCAGAATATGGTTTTGGAGGAATGATGACACTAGACGTAGGCACTTTGGCGAAAGCCAATGAATTAATGGAGTTAATGCAAGCGCGCAATTTAGGATACTTAGCGGTAAGCTTAGGATTTTACAAAACGTTGTTTAGCGCTCCTGGAACTTCCACATCAAGTGAAATTCCTCTTGATGAGCAAGCCGAAATGGGATTGACAGATGGTTTAATTCGGTTCTCAATTGGTCTAGACAATGACATTGAAAGAACGTATCAAATGATGAAAACCTGCATGCAGGAACTTTCTATCTTATAATTTTTTTTTAGTTGTTTACTTTGGTTAAATCCGTTTGAGAGCAATCTTGAGCGGATTTCAAATTTTAATTCAAGTGTTATTCTCGGTTTCTCAATCTCTTTTTTTCTCTAAAGAAAGATTTTTCGGCAATGTAAATCGTTTTTTTAACTTCGCAATAAACAGTAGTACGATCAAGATTAGTAAGTTGAGTCACTTTAGTAACTTCAATTTCATTCTCGGTTGCCACTCTACTTAATATCTCCTCTACTTCTTTAACGGTGTAATTAAAATCAGCATACAAATTTTCTTTAGCTGGTTTCTTAAAATATATTTCGGCCGATTTGTCCCAAACCACAAAATCATCACCCAAAAGATGCATCAATTGAATCATAGGAATAGGATCTACTGCTGAAAACATGCTCCCGCCAAATATGGAGTTTACATAATTCTTGTTTTTATAACTAATAGGAAGTTTAATGGTTACATTCAACAAATCCTCTGATATATTTACAATCCTCGCCGTGCTCCTACGATACATAGGTGAATAATTGAAACCATATTTAAAGAGTTTGCTTTTCCCTATGAACCTGCCTCCTAAGTTGGCTAATTTTTTATATACTGACATTCTTTTATTGCTTATTATATAATTCTATATTATTATTTTTACACTTCTTTATACATGATATAAGTATCTACTAGTCCCAACGTTTTATGTCTAAAACCCTTAGGAGTTGTACCTATGATTTCGAAACCAAACTTTTGCCACAATGCAACTGCTGCTAGATTAGTACTGACAACAATATTAAACTAAATTGCCAAATAACCTTTTTCTTTTGCAAATTTTATGGAATGCTCACACAATAGTTTTCCAGTTCCCTTACCATGGTATTTAGGGTTGACCATATAGCTACAATTGGCAATGTGATTCCCTAAATCAATTTGGTTGGGTTTGATAATATAAGTTCCTAAAACTGCTTGATTTTCATCAATAGCAACAAAAGTATCCATATAAGGAGCAAACCAATTTTTATTTAAATCCTCTTTGGGAGTATTGGGATCAAAAACATAAGTATCGGCTGTTTTTATCACTTCTTTGAAAATTTCCCATACTGAATCAAAATCATTTTTTGTGGCTTTTCTTATTTGGGTTGAATTAATCATGTTTAATTTTGTATTAATTTGGCTACATTAATAAAAAACCGTTCTGAAATCAATCAAAACGGTTTCTATAAAAGATATTAGTTTTAGAAAACTACAAATGACTGAGTTTACTATTTTTTCGGCTGAAGCCAAAGTAAATCACCAAACCGATTAGCAACCAAATAGTAAAGTAGATCCAGTTCCAAACGCTTAATTCGGCCATCATATACAAACAACTTACTAATCCTAATAACGGAATCAATGATAAATTATCTTTGAAAGACCAAATTGTCAATCCAATTAAGGCGAATAGGAAAATCCACATTGGAATTTTATGTTTGAACAAGCTAAAACCACTTTCGTATTTTAAGTTAGTATCAATTGGTAAACCAGCAACAACGGTAGCGTATTTTGCATCATCGTCTTGGTATTTACTCAATAAATTTTCTAAATCTGGTTTACCTACACTATTCTTGTCTGTGTCTATACTTACGAGATAGGCATACACTTTTTGAGATTCTTCTTTATTCAATGAAGTAATAATATCTTCCGCTTTATTAATTTGGGTTTCATTAGTAATAAAATCCATTGTTCCTTTATGGTTAAATTGCAATGCATAGAATATTCCTGCAGCCAGCATAAATGGGATTACATACTTAGAATTCACATACGGCGTTTTAAATTTCCCTCTAGGAATATCTTTCTTATTTTGCAAAACTAAAACTCCAGCACAAACCAATACGAAGGCAAATAAAGTACCTATACTACATAAGTCAGTTACCATAGTTAAGTTCAAAAACAAAGCAGGAATAGCCACTACAAACCCAGTTACTACAGTAGCATACGAAGGAGTTTTGTATTTTGGGTGTACCCTTGAAAATCGTTTTGGCAACAGCCCATCACGACTCATACTCATCCAGATACGTGGTTGTCCCATTTGGAAAACTAACAATACACTCGCCATCGCAATTACGGCACTTACTCCAATAATAGCCGACATGATTTTTAAATCTAATTTTTTGAAAACAAACAGTAAAGGATCCCCCACATTCAAATCCGCATAGCTCACCATTCCTGTTAAGACCAAAGCAATTATAATGTACAAAACAGTACAAATAATAATAGCCCACATCATTCCTTTGGGTAAATCACGCTGTGGATTTTCACATTCTTCAGCTGTAGTAGATATGGCATCAAACCCAATATAAGCAAAGAACACGGCCGAAACTCCTTTCAATACACCACTTACTCCATTTGGAGCAAAAGGAGTCCAATTATCAATATCGATATAGAAAACACCTACTGCAATTACCAATAGAATAATACACAGTTTCACTAATACCATCATATTACTGGCATTACGAGATTCTTTCATCCCCCGGTACACTAAGGCTGTAATCAAAACAATAATAAATAGAGCAGGTAAATCAGCAACAAAATGGAAAGAACCTATTGTTGGCGAAGTGGTCCAAGCCATATAAGCAGATTGTAGTCCCGTATTTAAATTCTCAAAAGACTTTCCTCCCTGCATTAAAGCAGTCGCATCTTTGAAACCGTTAGAAGCCGTTAAATAATCCATTTGAGCCCAATCGGCTAGAACCTGTAAATTAAGATGGTAATGATGATTGAGATTATTTATGATGTTCTCCATCAAACTCGTAAAGTAATCACTCCACGAAATGGCGACCGTTATATTTCCAATGGCATATTCCATGATTAATGCCCAACCAATAATCCAAGCTATTAATTCTCCAAATGCAACATACGAATACGTATAGGCACTACCAGAAACTGGAACCATAGATGCAAATTCAGCATAGGCAAAAGCAGCAAAACTACACGCTATTGCAGTAAATAAAAATAAAAATATTACTGCTGGACCACCATCAAAACTAGCTTTACCAATGGTACTAAAAATCCCCGCACCAATTATAGCAGCGATACCAAAAGCAGCCAAATCTCGTGCTTTAAGATGTTTTCCTAATGCATTGTGCCCGTCAGCATTATTTTTTTCTACCTGTGCCAAGATATCTTGCACTGTTTTTTTTCTAAATAAACTGGATAGTGCCATAGGTTGTAATTTCTTATTAAAAATTAATATCTTGTAAATTGTTTGCCATTATTCTAACAATAATGCAAGTTTTATTCAAAATCCAAATGTATAAAACAATTTTAATTATCGGTTATTTTAGAGTATATTTTTTATTATATAGTTAAAATAAGTCAAAAATTCATTTTTAACAGAATTAAAAAGTCAATAACTATTATTTAAAAGACAATAAAAATTTAATAAAAGAAACATCTTATTTTTTATCTTTTTAAAAGGCCCTGCTTCTATCCAAATTATTTCAAACAACTTCTCAATATAGTAACAGGATGCTGTGCTTTTCTGTTTGTTCCATCATAAATTTGATGACGACAACTTGTTCCTGCAGCGGCAATAGCAACTTTCGATTCAGTAGCTCTAATTTTAGGAAATAAAGTATCTTCCCCCATTTGCATACTAATATCATAATGCTCTTTTTCATAACCAAAAGAACCCGCCATACCACAGCAACCTGAGTTATAAATAGTCACTTTATTGTTTTTAGGCAAGTTCAACATTGCAAATGTAGCTTCAATAGTACTCAATGATTTTTGGTGGCAATGTCCGTGAATTTTAATTTGTTTGCCATCATTCGAAAACTGGTCTGCATGAATCTTAGCAGCATCGATTTCTCTTTTGAAAAATTCTTCAACAGTCAAACAGTTTTTAGACAATTTTTCGGAAGCAACTTTATCATCTGCAAGTCTGAGATATTCATCTCTAAAAGTTAATATTGCTGAAGGTTCAATTCCTATCAATGGGATTTCAGCTGTTACAATCGGTGCGAAAATTGAAACATTTTTATTGGCAATGGATTTTGCCTCTTCTAGAAAACCTTTAGAGATATACGCTCTAGCACTTTCTTCATGATCAACAACTAGTACTTCGTAACCCAATTCTGTTAATAACTCAAAAGCATCAATTCCTACTTGAACATCATAATAATTGGTAAACTCATCGCAAAACAAATACACTTGCCCGTTTACAAACGAATCCGTTTTTTTGTTTGACTTATTACTTTCTAACCATTTTCTAAATGATTTTGGTGCTAGTAAAGGCACTTCTCTTTTTGGAGCTACTCCCATCCCTTTTTTCACTAAGGGCTGATTGACCATAAAATTAGTCAACGCTGGAAATACACTTCCCAACTTATTGAGTTTGGCATTATTGGCAAAAATTTTATTTCGAAGCGTAAAACCATTTGCTTTTTGATATTGGTATAAAAACTCTGCTTTTAGCGAAGCTACATCTACATTAGACGGGCATTCGCTGGCACAGGCTTTACAGCTTACACACAATTCAAATACTTCGTACAGTTCTTTATGATTGAATTTATTGTCTTTTTCTGATTGCGTTAAATATTCTCGCAAAGCATTGGCTCTAGCACGCGTGGTGTCTTTTTCATTTTTGGTAGCGCGATAACTCGGACATAATGTTCCTCCTGCAGATGCTGGTTTTCTACAATCACCAGATCCATTGCACTTTTCTGCCAGTCTTAAAATCCCCATACTATCGGAGAAATCCTGAATCGTTTTAATTTCAGGTTCGTCTCTTCCGGGTTCAAAACGAAGGTTTTCATCCATTTTCAAGGCATTAACAATTTTTCCTATATTTAAAACCGAATACGGGTCGAATGCCAATTTAATGTGCTTTAGTAAATCATAGTTTTTCTCCCCAATCATAAATGGAAGAAATTCTCCTCGCACTATTCCATCACCATGTTCTCCACTCAAGGAACCTCTGTATTTTTTGACTAAAACGGCTACTTCGGTAGCAATGTTTCTAAATTGATAAACGCCTTCCTTTGTTTTTAAATTCAAAACGGGACGCAAGTGAATTTCTCCTGCTCCAGCATGAGCATAATAAATCGCTTCTTGACCATGGCGTGCCATCATCGCCGAAAAATCAGCAATGTAATTAGGCAAATCACTCAATTCTACTGCAGTATCTTCAATAGAATCGGCTGCTTTATTATCGCCTACAATACTGCCTAAAAGTCCCAAACCAGCCTTACGCAATTCGTTTATTTTATCAATATCACTACCATAAATTTTAGGCAAAGCATATCCAAATTGATACAACTCCAAATCAGCTATTAAAGCATTAGCTTGTGCCTCGGCATCTTCCATACTTACATAAGACCCCACTTCCATCATAATCACCGCCTTTGGGTCTCCTTGAATAAAAAATCGGTTCTTAGCTTGTTCTCTGTTGGTTTTGGTACAATTTAATATCGTATCATCCATCATTTCACAAGTATATAAATGATGTTTCATCGCGGTCACAACAGCTTCTAAACTTTCCTGAATGGTATGAAAATGAGCTACCACCATCACATTATTCGTTGGTGGCAAATCATCCACTTTCAACGTAACCTCAGTTGTAAAAGCTAGTGTTCCTTCGCTACCACAAAGTAATTTACCCACATTAATTGTAGGTTCATTTCCTCCAAATAAATCTGATTTCAATAATATATCTACCGCATAACCGGTATTTCTACGGTGAATTTCTGGTTTAGGGAATTCCTTTTTAATTTCTTCTTGGGTCGCTGCTACTGATAATTCTTCGTATAACTTTCGGTAAATAGCATTTTCCAAAGAATCCCCTTTGGTTTTTTCGATAAAAGCCTCCGAACTCAATTCGCCAAAAACCACTTGAGATCCATCACTCAAAACAGCTTTAATCTCGACAATTTTATCGCGTGTCACTCCGTATCGAATCGATGTGGTCCCTGATGAGTTATTTCCCACCATTCCACCAATCATACATCTACTGGAAGTGGACGTATTAGGGCCAAAAAATAATCCGTGCGGTTTTAAATATAAATTCAGCTCATCCCGAATGACACCAGGCTGAACCGTGATTGTTTTTTTGGCTGCATCAAAGGAAACAATGTCCGTAAAATGCTTTGAAACATCCACTACTATTCCGCTACCAACCGTTTGCCCAGCTAGTGAAGTTCCAGCTGTTCTAGGTGTTAAGGAAATTTTATGTTTTCTAGCAAAATGCATCAATTTCACAATATCCTCAGTTGTTTTGGGCAAAGCCACAGCTTCAGGCATGATTCGGTAGGCCGATGCATCTGTTGCGTATAAAATTTTATGAAGTGTGTCGTATAAAAGTGTACCGTCCAGCGATTGGGATAATGATTCGAACTGTTGGAAAATTGACATGAAATGGCAGTATTTTAGATAATGTACAAATATAAATAATAGTCCTTTACCTAATCACAAATTCTAACACTCCTTTCGTTTTTTATTTTCAGGAGCAATTCCCACCATCCGCTACACCCTTTTGGGTCTCAAATCCTTTTTCTAGGCGTGTTCAGGAGCTTCCTTTGGTCGCTCTGCCCACCCCAGAAAAAAGTGATTTTCGACCTGCAAAGGGGTTTCACTTCTGTTGGGGCTAGGGCATCTTACACAAATAAAATGATATCATAATTCTTTGGCAAAGAAATTGCAGCACTATTTTACATATAATTTTATAGTAATTTAGCAGCTATAATTCGCCAAAAAAACTATTTTTGATACTTATAAAAAAGTCCTCCCAATGAACCTTAAAAAATCTTTCTTACTTCTCCTATCTAGCTTTCTCCTAGCGTTTTCAGTTGGAAATGCACAGGAAACGACTGTAAACCCAAAAAATGAGTTTAGAGCAGTTTGGATTGCTACCGTAGCAAATATCGACTGGCCTAAAACGAGCACAGATCCAATTGAAAAGCAAAAAGCTGATTTTATTGAAATATTAGACACTTATAAAAAACTAAACTATAATGCAGTAATTGTCCAAATACGAAGTGTTGGTGACGCTTTCTATCCTACAAATTTAGCTCCATGGTCAAAATACTTAACTGGAAAAGAAGGAAAAGCACCTGCTAATAATTTTGATCCTTTGGAATGGATGGTTACCGAAGCACACAATAGAGGTTTCGAATTTCATGCATGGCTAAACCCATACCGTGCAACAATGGACTTGAACACGGCTATTTTAAGTCCAACCCATGATTATTATAAACATCCAGAATGGATGATTAAATACGGCGGAAAATACTATTACAATCCGGCGCTACCCGAAGTACAAACCCATTTAGTAGCAATTGTCGATGAAGTAGTAAAAAACTATGATATTGATGCCATTCATTTTGATGATTATTTTTATCCCTACAAAATAGCAGGAGAAAATTTCAATGACACAGCCTCATATAAAAAATACGGAAATGGATTAAGCTTAGAAGATTGGCGACGATTGAATGTCAACAATTTTGTAAAATATACGTCTTATGCTATAAAAACGAGAAAACCATGGGTACAATTTGGTATCAGTCCATTTGGAGTTTGGCGTAATAAATCAGTAGATCCAAAAGGATCTGACACACAATCGGGACAAACCAACTATGATGATTTATTTGCTGATCCAATGGCTTGGATGGAAAACAGCTGGGTTGATTATATCTTGCCTCAATTATATTGGAGTATGGATCATAAAACCGCTTCGTATACCAAACTATTAAAATGGTGGTCTGAGAACTCAAAAAATACCGCAGTCTACATCGGAAATGGTAGTTATAAAATCAATACCGATTCAGACCGAAGATGGTTTAATCCAACAGAAATTCCAAACCAGATTGATGTAACTAGATCGTATAAAAACATCAATGGAAACGCTTTTTTTAGTGCGAAATCATTTGTGAACAGAAATAAAGCTGTTACCGATTTATTATTGGAAAATCAATACAAATATCCAGCGCTTCCGTATGTAGTCCCTAATTCTAAAAAAATAGTAATTGACATCCCCACTGTATGTAATGCAACTAGTAATAGTAGTTGTTCTACCTATACACTCAATTATCCATTGAATAGCAAGATTCGTTACGTTATGGTTTATGAAGCTAAAAATGGTGCCAAATTAGATCTTAATGACCCTAGTCAAATTATTGATAAAATTGCTTTCAAAGAAAAAAAAGATACTATTTCTATAGTTATTCCAAAGACTACTGAGGATAAAAATACTACTTATGCTGTATCCTTTATTGATTTTTTTGGTAATGAAAGTAAGGCTACACAAGTAAGCACCAAAACGGATAAAAAATCAAACCAAAGCGCAATGAATAATGGAAGTAAATAATAGACCTTGGTATTGGATACCTATTTTAAACTTTGCCTCGGGACTACCATACGCTATTATTATTTCGGTTTCGGTAATCATGTACAAGAATCTGGGAATCAGTAATGAAGATATTGGAATTTACACCAGTCTTTTATATCTTCCTTGGGTTATAAAACCATTATGGAGCCCCTTTATCGATTTGTATTCTACCAAAAGAAAATGGTTTTTGGCTATGCAATTGCTCATCTCAATTGCCTTTTTAATCGTAGGATTATCCATTCCCATGAATCATTTTTTCTTAATTAGTTTGGCTGTTTTTTGGGTCGCTGCTTTTGCATCAGCATCCAATGATGTGGCTAGTGATGGTTTTTATTTATTGGCTCTGGAGAAAGACCAACAATCTTTTTTTCTAGGAATACGCAGTACTTTTTATCGCCTTTCTATGCTTACTGGAAATGGCTTAATTGTAATTATTGGTGGCTATCTAGAACAAGAATATGGAGACAAACAAAAAGCGTGGTCCTATACGATGATTATCGTTGGATTACTAATGACTTTAATTACTATCTACAATTATTTTGCTACACCAAGAACTGAAAAAGCGATTGTAAAAAATTCAGTAGAAGCTAAAAAAGCAAGTTTTTCTAGCGTATTTTCTAGCTTTTTTCAAAAGAAACAAATCGGTATTGTATTAGCTTTTATCTTATTATTTAGATTAGGCGAATCTCAATTATTAAAAATGCTAACTCCTTTTTTAATTGATGATATCAATGCAGGCGGACTCGGTTTAACTACCCAAAATGTAGGGATTATTTACGGGACTTTTGGTGTGCTATCATTAACGATTGGCGGAATTATTGGCGGAATTGTAATTTCGAGAGACGGTCTTGGTAAATGGATGTTACCTATGTTTCTAGCCATGCACTTACCAATCATTGGTTTTATACTCCTTGCTCATTTTCATCCTGCATCAGTGTATTATATTTATGCCACCGTTATTGCAGAACAGTTTGGTTACGGTTTTGGATTTGCGGCTTTTATGATGTACTTAATCTATGTTGCCGATGGCGAATCAAAAACCTCCCACTACTCTATTGCAACTGGGTTCATGGCGTTAGGAATGATGTTACCTGGAATGATTAGTGGATACATACAAGAATATTTAGGATATGGAAACTTCTTTATTTGGGTTTTCTTAGCTACAATTCCAGGATTAATTTTATCTCGTTTCTTGATATTCCCAAAAGAATACGGAAAGAAATCAGCATAAGTTTATGGAACGCGGATGAAACGGATTTACTTCGTAAAGACGCGGTAAAATGCCGATTTTAAAAAATAGCCACTAATTCACTGATTTTAATATTAATTAGTTTTAAAAAATCTGTGAATCTGTGGCAAGAAATAACAGCAAATATTTTCATAAATGACTTTAGAACAAAAAATAGGACAATTTTTTTTTCCTGCCGTTTTCATCAATGACACCGAAGAAAACATTCAGGCAATGGAACAACTCATTACAAAGTACAACATTGGCGGATTGACTTTTTTTCATAGTAGAGCCAGTGCAGCAACCAACTATGAAACGAAGAAAAAAATTGTTTTTAATGACGATAGTTACCAACGTTTAAAAGACTTAATTGTTCGTTACCAAAAATGTGCTCCTACGCCACTTTTGATGAGTATTGATGCCGAATGGGGATTGGCCATGCGTGTAGAGAAAACTCCACAATATCCTTATGCTATAACTTTAGGAGCTTTACCGGAAAGTGAATCACACTTGGTTTATGAAGTAGGAAAACAAATTGGATTGGATTTAAAATCAGTAGGAATTCATTATAATCTAGCACCTTTAGCGGACATCAATAACAACCCAAATAATCCCGTAATTGGTTACCGTTCTTTTGGTGAAAACAAAAAAAAAGTAGCTCATTTTGCTCTTGAATACCTGCGTGGAATGAATGATGTAGGTGTACTAGGTTGCCTTAAACATTTCCCCGGTCATGGAAATACTAATGTAGATTCGCACTTGGGATTACCCGTTTTAAAGGAAAGTTTAGATGAATTATTGGAAAATGAACTATATCCTTTCATTAAAGGAATTGAAAACCAAGTAGACTCAATCATGATTGGTCATTTGGCGGTGCCTGCTTTGAATGATGGAAAAGATACTTCGGCCACGTTATCGAAAAACATAATCGAAGACCTTTTGCGAAAGCGTTTAGGATATGACGGTTTGGTGATTTCGGATGCGTTGAACATGCACAGTGTATCAAAATTGTATAATACTAAAGGTCAACTGGAATGGGAAGCCTTTAATGCTGGAAATGATGTATTGTGTTTTGCCGAAAATGTTCCCGAAGGAATTCAAGAAATCCTAAAAAATGCTAGTCCAGAACGCATTGAAGCCAGTTATAAACGACTGATGCAATGCAAAGAAAAAGTGGGAATATTAAATTCAAATTCTGAAATTAATACCACTTTAGATTTTGAAACTACGACAATTTTAAATCGAAAAATAGCACAATATAGCATTACAAAAATCAAAGACAGCAACAATACCGAAATTGTTTTGGATGCATCCAAAAAAGGAAAATTAGCTAAAATCAGTCTTTATAAACCTATCGACAATGTCTTTTTTAAGACTTTAAATACTTCTATTCCTTCATCAGAATTTGCGATAGAAATAGGCACAGAAGAAGCACTATTAGCATTAGAAAAAAAACTAAGTGATTACGATACTTTACTTATTGCATTATTTGTTCCAAAAGCAAAACCGATGAATAATTTTGATATTGATAAGGCCGTTTTGGAATTTTTAGAAAAAATATTCATGTCCAAAAAATGCATATTATATGTCTTTGGAAACCCGTATTCAATGCAAGTAATTCAAAATATATCTTCAGCGATTGGACTTGTGCAAGTCTACCAAGATTTTAAGGAATTTCAAGAAAGCGCAGCAATACAATTAATAGAGAATCTAGACTGTAAAGGAACTCTGCCAGTGCATATTGAAGGAATTTAGTTTGATTTTTAGAATCAAATAAAATCTGCTTTTTTACAACGAATTATTAGAATAAAATTCAATTAAAACCATCCATATTAAAACAAAATCAATGTTATTTTTTGATTACTAAAAAACAACATTGATATCCTCAAAACCATGTTATCCACAAAAAGTGAAGTTAGGTTAATGCCTCTTTTTTTATCTATATTGCAAACTCAAACACTATAGAATGGATACAAAAATCATTAGAAACAAAGAATTATCAATAACAGAAGCCTTAATTCCAGTTCTTGCTCTTATCTTACTTTTGGGTTATAATGTATCGGTTTATGGTGACGAAGCCTTAAGCGGAAGCAATCAATTTGTTTTATTATTAGGTGCTGCAGTTGCTGCTATTGTTGGTTTTTTCAATAAAGTGACCTACCAAAAAATGATGGAGGAAGTTGCCGAGAATATTAAATCTACGGTAGGTGCTATCCTCATATTACTTATGGTTGGTGCATTGGCAGGAACATGGCTCGTGAGTGGTATTATCCCCTCTATGATTTATTATGGTTTACAAATATTAAGTCCTGCTATCTTTTTACCTGCTACTTTAATTATTTGTTCCATTATATCTATTGCCACAGGAAGTTCTTGGACCACCAGTGCCACTGTGGGTATTGCTTTAATAGGTGTGGGTGGTGCATTAGGTTTTGATTTAGGAATGGTCGCTGGTGCAGTAATTTCAGGAGCTTATTTTGGAGACAAGCTTTCCCCCATGTCAGATACAACTAACCTTGCCCCTGCAATGGCTGGAACCGATTTGTTTACTCACATTCGATACATGACATTAACTACTATTCCAACTTACATTATCACCTTAATTCTATTCATTATTTTAGGACTAACTGTTGATATTAAAGGAGATGTAAATATTGCTAGCCTATTAAATGATATTGAAGGTACTTTTACCGTATCGGCATGGTTATTTTTAGTTCCTGCTATTGTTATTGGACTAATCATTAAAAAAACGGAGCCGTTAATTGCGCTTTTGGCAGGAACATTATTGGCCGCAGTCTTTGCAATTATATTTCAACCACACATTTTAAATCAAATTGCGGGTGTGGAAGCTATGACATTTAAATCAGCATACAAAGCTGTGATGGATGCCATTACTGGCAAAATAATTATCCCTACGGAGAATAAAACTTTGGCTGATCTGTTCACCTCAGGTGGCATGCAAAAAATGTTAGGAACCATCTGGTTGATTCTTTGTGCTATGGTTTTTGGCGGAATCATGGATGCAATTGGCGCTTTGGCCAGAATTAGTCAGACCTTATTGAAATTAGCACATACAACATTTGGACTTTTTGCCTCCACTGTAGGAAGTTGTTTGGCACTGAACATCACTGCTTCCGATCAATATTTAGCTATTGTAGTTCCTGGAAAAATGTTTGCGAAAGCGTATAAAAATAAAGGTTTAGCACCCGAAAATTTAAGTAGAACACTAGAAGATTCTGGTACTGTTACATCCGTATTAATCCCGTGGAATACTTGCGGTGCCTATCAATCTGGAACATTAGGTGTTTCAACGTTTGATTATTTACCGTATGCTTTCTTTAATATTCTAAGCCCTTTTATGACCTTAATTTTTGCCGCTTTCAATATTAAAATTAGACAATTAGCAACTGATAAGAAAAATTAGTAAAAAAAACACTTTAAGTATTTTAATATAAAAAACACTAAAACCATGACTAACTATTAGTTATGGTTTTTTGGTTTATATTAATAATCAAAAACTATTACTATATAAAAATTTATAATTGAAATTGATTACTCATAACCTCTGTTATTCCCTACTTTTGCACCATCAAAAAATTAATAATAAAAATAGAATTATGTCATTAGTAGGAAAAAAATTCCCAAGTATTGCAGTTGATGCTATCTCAGAAATGGGAGACAACATGAAAATCAACATTTTCGAAGAAGCTACAAAAAACAACAAAAAAGTATTATTATTTTGGTACCCAAAAGACTTTACTTTTGTTTGCCCAACAGAATTACACGCTTTTCAAGCGGCTTTGCCTGAATTTGAAAAAAGAAATACAATTGTAATTGGTGCTTCATGTGATACAAACGAAGTACACTTTGCTTGGTTAAATACTCCAAAAAACAACGGTGGAATTGAAGGTGTTACTTACCCAATTCTTGCAGATACGAACAGAAACTTATCTAACATCTTAGGTATCCTTGATATTGATTCAACTGAATATAGTGAAGAAACTGATTCAGTTATGATCGAAGGATCTAATGTTACTTTTAGAGCGACGTACTTAATTGACGAAACTGGGAAAATTTTCCACGAAAGTGTTAACGATATGCCATTAGGTCGTAACGTAAACGAATACTTACGTATGGTTGATGCATATACTCATATTCAAGAAAAAGGTGAAGTTTGCCCTGCAAACTGGGAAGCTGGTAAAGAAGCAATGAGTGCTGACAGAAAAAGTACTGCTGAATACTTAAGCTTAAACTAATTTCTTAGGAGTTACAAAGTCTCAAAGTTGCAAAGCTCTTGAGTAGCTGAGTTACAAAGTTTCTAAAACTTTGAGACTTTGTAACTATTCAACTTTCAGACTCAATAAAAACCTTTGCAACTTTGCATCTCTGCAACTTTGAACCTAAAAAAAAACATATGTTAATCGATTTAACCGAAGATACTTTAGCTGATTTAGTAAACCAAAACAATAAAGTTGTTGTTCAATTTTCGGCTTCATGGTGTGGTAATTGCCGAATCATGAAACCAAAATTTAAAAAATTAGCGACTGAAAATGAAGCAATCACTTTTGTACTAGTAGATGCCGAAAATTCACCAGAATCAAGAAAACTAGCTAACGTGAGTAACTTACCAACTTTTGCAACTTTTGTTGACGGTAAACTGGTAAATGAAACGCAAACAAATAAACAAGAAGCACTAATTGAATTAGTGAATGAAATTGTTTAATTTTTTTGTTTAAATTTTATCGCTTCCAGATTTTGTCAACCTGTTTACTATTAAGCGCAATAACAATTTCCAAACAAGCTAAAACTTTAAACTTTTAAAACTTTAAACCTTAAACTAAAAGAAAAAAATGAAATTACCTGTAATAAAGCATCTAACCCAATTTATAGAAGATAACGATCAAGATTATATCATAGAAACGATTGATGTTCTAGAAGCAATGACAGAGATTCCTTCATTGAAAGACGAAGAATTAGATGTTATAGGAGAACTAATTTCGAATATGTACGGCGCTATTGAAGTACACAAAATGATTAAAAATGGGACTGATAAAAAAGAAGCACTAAACACTTTTATGAAAAGAGTACTAGGTTCTATAGATAAATAAAATCAATTCTTTACAAAATAATCAAAAAAACGCACTTAGAAATAAGTGCGTTTTTTTCGTTTAAAAGATATTGTCCCTAAAAGACATTCGGGTACAACAGTTTGCAATTGTTCTAAAATCTTAGCGCTTAAAACCTAATTCTTAAATAATTTTCATACTTTTGAACCTTAACAAAAAACAAAAAAAATGGCTTCAATTACATTAGGAGGAAATCCAATACATACATCAGGTGAATTACCAAAAGTAGGAACTAAATTAGCTGATTTCAAATTAATACAAAACGACCTTTCAGTAGCTTCATTAGGTAGTTTTGCTGGAAAAAAATTAGTCTTTAATATTTTCCCTAGTATAGATACAGGAACTTGTGCAACATCTGTTAGAAAATTTAACGAAAGTGCAGCAAAATTAGACAACACAGCTGTTTTATGTATTTCAAGAGATTTACCATTTGCTCAAAAACGTTTTTGTGGAGCTGAAGGAATTGAAAATGTTGTTAACTTATCTGACTTTCAAGCAGGAGATTTTGGTAAAGCAAATGGTTTAGAAATTGTTGACGGTCCATTGGCTGGTTTACACTCTAGAGCACTTATAGTAACGGATGCTGATGGAACTATCCTTCATACAGAACAAGTTGGCGAAATTGCTGATGAACCAAATTACGAAGCTGCATTAGCAGTACTATAATAAGAAATTAATGGAGTTTCAAAAAGACAATACTTTCTTTACGGGAAGATTAAAAAGCGTTACTTATGCTTTCAAAGGAGCAGTAAAATTAATTAGTACGGAACACAGTATAATGGTTCAATTTTCCATTGGAATCTTGTTGACTGTTGCTGGTTTTTACTTTGGTATTTCATCAACAGAATGGCTTTTTCAAACTATGGCCATCGGTTTAGTAATGAGCATTGAAGGATTAAATACTGCTGTAGAAAAAATAGCAGATTTTATTCATCCTAATTATCATGAAAGAATTGGTTTCATAAAAGACATTGCTGCTGGTGCTGTATTTTTTGCAGCTATTACAGCAATAATAATCGGTTTAATCATATACATGCCTCGATTTCTATAGGCATAAGACAACCCAGAATGGCAAAAACAACAAAAAAAGAACCTGTAGACAAGAAGAGTAATCCAAAAACTAAAGTTGGAAAATCATGGGAATTAACGAAACAACACAAAATTGTTTTGGGGAGTTTACTTATATTATTTTCTATAGCTTTACTAGTTGCTTTTATTTCCTTTTACCTCCATGGACAAGAAGATCAAAGTGCAGTTTCTCAACTGACAGATCGCTCTGAAGTTGTCCAAAATTGGTTAGGAAAATTTGGTGCTTATTTAGCTGATTTTATTGTTTACAGAGGTTTTGGTTTGGCTTCCTTCCTATTTGTCCGTTTGTTTTTCTTAACAGGTATTTATTTAATTGTAGGTATCTCAGCTAGAAAATTGAAAGGAATTTGGTTTTGGGATTTATTTGCCCTTATCATTGTTTCTATATTATTTGGTTTTTTTGCCACATCATTACCTGAACTGGGAGGAACAGTAGGGTACGAATTGAATTTATTTTTACAAGATTATATTGGAAAAACAGGAACCCTACTTACTTTACTTTTTGGGCTGATTATTTATGTGATTTTTAAAATTAAATTATCGCCTGAAAAAATCATGTCCTTTTTTGAAAATACCAAAAAAGAAATAAAAACGGATTTAAACACAGCTCCAACAACTAAAGGTGAAAGTGCTTACAACCTAGAAGAGTTTGCCGTTGCTGAAGAAAATGGATTAGAAAATATCGAATTAAAACCAAAAGCGTCCCAATTCGAAATTAATAAAGAAGCATTGAAACCAACCATTTCACATTCTTCCGAAATCAATTTGGACCCTGTTTTGAAACCAAATCCAGTTCAATCCAAACCTATTGAAGAAATACCTTTAGATACCTTTGTTGTTGAAACAGCACCAGAGGAAGATCTTATCGAAGAAAATCTAGCTTCAAGATTGGTTTCTGACTTTGGACTATTTGATCCTACTTTGGATTTATCCAATTACAAATACCCAACAATCGATTTATTAAAAGAATATTCAACTGGAGGAATTACAATCAATCAGGAAGAATTAGAAGAAAATAAAAATCGAATTGTTGATACATTACGCAATTACAAAATTGAGATTGCACAAATTAAAGCAACTGTTGGACCATCGGTAACTTTATATGAAATAGTTCCAGAGGCTGGAATTAGAATTTCGAAAATTAAAAACCTAGAAGACGATATTGCTTTATCACTATCGGCATTAGGGATTCGTATCATTGCTCCTATTCCTGGAAAAGGAACAATAGGTATCGAAGTTCCAAATAAGAATCCAACTATGGTTTCTATGAAAAGTGTTATTGGTTCCGCTAAATTTCAAGAAGCCGAAATGGAGTTGCCAATTGCTTTAGGAAAAACAATTTCTAACGAAACATTTGTTGTCGATCTAGCCAAAATGCCCCATTTATTGATGGCAGGTGCTACTGGACAAGGAAAATCTGTTGGTTTAAATGCAGTTCTTACTTCATTATTATACAAAAAACATCCAGCAGAAGTTAAATTTGTTTTGGTTGACCCTAAAAAAGTAGAGCTAACTTTATTTAATAAAATTGAAAGACATTACCTCGCTAAACTTCCTGATACTGATGATGCAATTATTACAGATAATGCTAAAGTAGTAAACACTTTGAATTCTCTTTGTGTGGAAATGGACAATCGCTATTCTTTATTAAAAGATGCTATGGTCCGTAACATCAAAGAATACAATGATAAATTCAAAGCTAGAAAATTAAATCCTGAAAATGGACACCGTTTTTTACCTTACATCGTTTTGGTGGTGGATGAATTTGCCGATTTGATTATGACAGCAGGAAAAGAGGTTGAAGTACCTATTGCTCGTTTGGCTCAATTGGCACGTGCTATTGGAATCCATTTAATTATTGCCACTCAAAGACCGTCAGTAAATGTAATTACAGGTTTGATAAAAGCCAACTTTCCTGCTAGAATCGCTTTTCGAGTAACATCGAAGATAGATTCAAGAACAATTTTGGACACACAAGGAGCAGATCAATTGATTGGACGTGGAGACATGCTTTACACCAATGGGAATGATGTGGTCCGTGTACAGTGTGCTTTTATTGATACACCCGAAGTAGAAAAAATAACTGATTTTATAGGTTCACAAAAGGCATATGCTACCGCTTATTTACTTCCTGAGTTTGTGGGAGAGGAAAGTGGCATTAATCTTGATATGGATATATCCGATAGAGATACTTTGTTTAGAGAAGCGGCCGAAATCATTGTGAATGCACAACAAGGCTCAGCATCATTGTTACAAAGAAAACTAAAATTGGGTTACAACAGAGCCGGCCGATTAATTGATCAACTTGAGGCAGCTGGAATTGTAGGACCCTTTGAAGGAAGTAAAGCACGTAGTGTTAACATTCTAGACATGAGTTCTCTTGATCAATTTTTTAACAATGAACAAAACAATTAAAATTATGAAAACATTTATTCAAATTGCATTTATATTTCTTTTTAGCTTTTCGATACAAGCACAAGACAAAAAGGCAAAAGACCTTTTAGATCAAGTGACTGCAAAAGTAAAAAGTTATGATAATATTGTAATTGATTTTAAATATTCTTTAAATAACGCAAAAGAAAATATCAATCAAGACAGTAAAGGAAATGTAACGATGAAAAACAACCAATATGTGTTGAATTTCATGGGAATTACCAAGATTTTTGATGGAAGAAAAACGTATACTATTGTTCCTGAAGATGAAGAAATTACTATTTCAAATGTAAATGAAAAAGACGATAGTGCCATTACTCCTTCAAAAATGCTTACTTTTTTCAATAGTGGCTACAGGTATTCAATGGATGCATTGCAAGATGTAAGAGGACGAAAAATTCAATATATCAAATTGATTCCTACCAATTCAAGAGATCAAAGAAAAGAAATCCTATTGGGAATTGATGTGCAAACAAAACACATCTATAATTTGATTGAAATGGGTAAAAAAGGAACAAAAACTACTTTAACCGTTAATTCTTTTAAAACCAACCAACCTTTGTCAAAAAATCAATTTATCTTTGCCGAAAGTAAATATCCAAATTACTACATCAATAAATTAGATTAAATTATTAGGTGAAAATTCTTGACAAATACTTATTAAAAACATTCTTGATTACATTTGCTACGGTATTTGTAATCTTGTTTTTTATATTCATACTGCAAACAGTTTGGCTATTCATAGCGGAACTAGCTGGTAAGGATTTGGATTTTGCATTAGTTATAAAATTTCTTTTATTCTCGATGCCTCGAATCATACCGTTGGTATTACCCCTATCTATTTTATTGGCTTCCATAATGAGTTTTGGAAACCTAGCCGAAAACTACGAGTTTGCTGCAATGAAATCTTCGGGGATTTCACTACAAAGAGCCATGAGAGGCTTGACTATTTTTATTTTGTTACTCAGTGTGGTTGCCTTCTTTTTTGCTAATAATGTGATTCCGTATGCCGAATATAAATTTATAAACTTTAGAAAAAACATTGCACAAGTAAAACCTGCAATGGCAATTACTGAAGGCCAGTTTAGCGATGTTGGTTTTTACAACATTAAGGTAAATAAAAAATCAGGGAAAGACGGAAATACTTTAACGGGAATTACTATTCATAAAAAATCAAATATTGGTGATGGTAGCAAAACCGTAATCAAGGCAAGAGATGGTGAACTGATTAGTAGCGAAAAATCCAGTATTCTACAACTGGTACTCAACAACGGAAATTATTATGAAGATCTGATTCCTAAAAAATATGAAGATCGAAACAAATTACCATTTGCGAAAAGCTCTTTTAAAAAATACACCATCAATATTGATTTATCACAATTGAACAAGGTTAACGTTGACGAAAACAATATCGCCAACACAAATACGATGTTGACTTTAAGTGAGTTAAACTATACTTTGGATTCTTTGAAAAAAAATTATAAAACGGAGATTATTTCTTATTCTGAAAATATAAATCTAAGAACTGGAATATCAAGTAATAACATTTATAATGATAAAGCGGAGCCAAAAAGCAAAAAAATACCTGATAACATTTTGTCCTTGTATACCAATGAACAAAAATCAGAAATTTTAAAAATTGCAAGCAGCAATGTCGTTAGCACCAATTATTCAATTGATGCTACCAAAGTAAATTTGGAAAACAAACAAAAAAACATCAACAATCACGTGCTGGCATTCTATGATAAGTTTGTAATTGCATACGCCTGTTTGATGATGTTTTTTATAGGTGCTCCACTAGGTGCCATCATCAGAAAAGGGGGACTTGGACTTCCAATCATCTTTGCTGTATTAATATTCATATCCTTTCACTTTATAAATACTTTTGGAAAAAGAATAGCCCAAGAAAACGGAATGTCTCCTTTTATGGGAGCCTGGATGTCGTCCTTTATTCTTACCCCATTAGCCATATTATTAACCTATAGGGCCACAAATGATATTGGATTAATAAACATGGATGTGATATTATCCCCCATTCAAAAAATATTTAAAAAATTATTTCCCTCTAAAAAATAAAAACCAATCATGGTCAAAAATAAAATACACCTCAATACAATTGAAGAAGCAATTGAAGATATCCGTCAAGGAAAAATAATCATTGTTGTTGATGATGAAGACAGAGAAAATGAAGGTGATTTCTTGGCTGCTGCCGAAAAGGTAACTCCAGAAATGATCAACTTTATGGCTACACATGGACGTGGATTAATATGCGCTCCATTAACCGAAAGTCGTTGTAAAGAATTAGGATTGCATGTAATGGTTACCAATAATACGGATCCAATGGAAACTGCCTTTACTGTTTCAGTAGATTTAAGAGGAAACGGCGTAACTACAGGAATATCTGCTGCAGATAGAGCCAAAACCGTTTTATCACTTATCGATTCTAATACAAAACCACATGATTTAGCAAGACCCGGTCATATATTCCCTTTAATTGCAAAACAAGGTGGTGTACTAAGACGAACTGGTCATACTGAAGCTGCAATTGATTTTGCTAGACTAGCCGGATTTAAATCGGCTGGAGTTATCGTAGAGATCATGAATGAAGATGGTACAATGGCAAGATTACCACAATTAGTAAAAGTGGCGAAAAAATTTGATTTGAAATTAGTTTCTATTGAGGCACTTGTTGCATACAGAATGCAACATGACAGTTTGATTGTGAAAAAAGATGATTTTGATATCCAAACCCGTTTTGGAACTTTCCGTCTACGCGCTTACGAACAAACTACCAACAAACAAATTCATATTGCTTTGACAAAAGGGAATTGGAATTTAGGCGAGGCTGTTTTAACAAGAATCAATTCGTCTCAAGTAAATAATGACTTATTAGGCACTTTGACTAATAATGCAGACCAACAATTGGATGATATGTTTAAAGTCATTAACGAGCAAGGAAAAGGCGCTGTAATCTTTATTAATCAGGATATGCAATCGGTAAATTTATTAAATCGTTTGGCTGAGTTAAAAACATTACAAGCAACAGGAGAAATAAAAGCACCAAAAATTAAGATTGACAGCAAAGATTTTGGTATTGGAGCACAAATTCTTCACGATATAGACATTTCTAAGATTCGTTTGGTCTCTAATACCGAGCAAGGAAAACGTGTTGGAATGATTGGTTACGGTCTTGAAATAACAGAATACGTCAGCTATTAGTGTTTATTTGTTTTATTTCTGAAAAATAATTTTTCTCTAAATCAAAGGAAATGAAACAATTAAAAAATACTTTCAAAAACAACTAAAATTTTTATCAAAATTGTTTTTGTAAACCGAATAGAGTGCTTATATTTGCACTCGCAATCAGTAAATGATAGCACAGACTGGAGAAATGGCAGAGCGGTCGAATGCGGCAGTCTTGAAAACTGTTGACTGTAACAGGTCCGGGGGTTCGAATCCCTCTTTCTCCGCCAGTAGAAATACTAAACGAAGCAAACCCTTCTAAATCTTATGATTTAGGAGGGTTTTTTCATTTACGGCAAATCAAATTATTCATTAAATCTCAAAACTTAGGTGTCTTTTGAGGTGTCACTGAAATTATATTTTTTAAGTGACACCTATCTCAAAAGTTACCAGTTCAACATTTGTTCAAATACCTTTTCACTATTTGAACATCTTGTTTGAAAGTATTACAAAGTTTAAATTTAATAATAACTAAAAGGTCACCAACCATGAACACAGCCGTATCCGTTCTCTTTTATATAAAGAGATCAAAAGTCAATAATGATGGCATCTGCCCTATTTATGTACGTGTCACAGTACAATCTAAACGATTTGAATTTAGTAGCAACAAATTTGTTAATCCTGAGAAATGGTCAAATGAAGGATCTAAAGTGAAGGGAAACAATGAAGAGACTCGTTCAATAAACAGTCACCTTGAATATTTAAAATCTAAAATTTTAGAAGCTGAGAAAAAATTATACAAAAAGGATATTATTATAACTTCTGAAAATCTAAAGAATGAAATTTTTGATCTCAACGACAACCAACGAATGCTTATCCCCATTTTCAAGGATCACAACAACAAAATCAAAGAATTGGTTGGTAAAGAATATGCACCAGGAACATTAGAGCGCTATACCACCTCTCTAAAGCATACTATCGACTTCCTGCAATGGAAATACAAGGCTTCAGATATAGACATTAACAAAATAGATCATGCTTTCATTACAGATTATGAATTCTATCTAAGAAGCGTTCGTAATTGCGCCAATAACACTGCCGTAAAATACATCAAGAACTTCAATAAAATAATCAAGATTTGCATAGCTAACCATTGGATAGAAAGAAATCCGTTTGCCAACTACAAATCGAAAGTCAAAGAAGTAGAAAGAGTCTATTTATCCGAAGACGAAATCCAAAATATAATCAACAAAGATTTCAAAACAGAACGATTATCACTAGTGCGGGATATCTTCCTTTTTAGCTGCTTTACAGGTTTAGCATACATTGATGTCAAAAACTTAACAAAATCGCATATAAGCCTTGGAATCGATGGGGAGAAATGGATATTCACCCACCGTCAGAAAACAGAAGCAGCTTCAAAAATTCCAATCCTTCCAATTACACAAATGATCATTGATAAATATGAGGACCATCCAGAAAGTTGCAATCAAAACAAACTGCTTCCTATTTTGAGCAATCAAAAAATGAATGCCTATTTAAAAGAAATTGCAGGTGTTTGTGAAATCGAAAAAGAACTAACATTTCACATTGCCCGACATACTTTTGCGACGACTGTAACACTTACGAATGGTGTACCCATAGAAAGTGTGAGTAAAATGCTAGGACATAAAAACATAAGAACTACGCAGCACTATGCTAAAATATTAGATAAAAAAGTGAGTGAGGATATGGAGTTATTAAAATCTAAATTGGGTAATTTTAAACAGAATGTCTCGAATGGAACTAATTCACGAAGTGGCCTTTGAGAATCATTAGTCTACATGTTTGTTATTTCAAACAAGTAAGTCAATTTTGTCTGAAATAACAATCAAATAAAGCAATCTATCTGTTCTAAGTTTCAAAAGCTACTTGAACACATAAGAAAAAACATAAAAAGTAAAATTACAATGTTAAGTTTAATTTATCGAAAAGAATGCGATTCCTTTGTTTTGCATCATTTATAACTTTAGTAAATGGTAATACTTCTATGTAAGCTTTATAATGGGCCGTATCGTAAAACTTAAAATAACCCATTCCATCTGCGGTTGGAGTATAGCTTTCTTCTGATAAAATATATAGTAAAGTTTCAGTTATATCAGCAACGATATAGCAGTAAAAAGGGGTATTATTTTTGGCTTCTATTGGTCTACCTTTAATCTTAGTATTCCCATCGATAGTTTCTCTTATGTATCTCCTTACTTGAAATGTTGGATCTTTTGCGGGATCACCATAAACATAATCATTTCTTCCAGGCTTTTTAAATTCAACAATCGTAAATGACTCAAATGGCGTTTTACTCTCTGAAAACAATGTGGCTTTATCGAAAACTTCTTCTTTTTTAATAATTAGATCTACTCTCTCTCTAGAATCAGAATTTAATGAACTTACTTGTTTAAATAATTTATCTGATGCAAGAAGCGAATTAAAAGTCAATCTTTCATCAAGAAGCCACAAGTTTTGTTTTTCCGAAACAACTGTTTGTCCGGTTTCTCTAATTGGAAAAAACAAACTATGAATTGTATCTTCATCAATGAACTTTTTATCATCGTCCCAACCTAACAAATTATCCAGTAAATCGATTACAGACCTTCTATGAATAACATATCTAGCTAAGTCAGATTGACCAATTTCATTAAACTCAAGTAAAAATTTTTCATACAAGGCCTTATATTGTTCAAGCGAGGTAACATCTTTCTTTTTTTCTATAATGTCTAAGCCATCTTCTTTAACTTTTTTTCTCCATTCTGATTCTATTTCATATAATTTGATATCTAATTCATTCTTGTTCAATCCAGCAGGAAGTTTTTCTACTTTTTCTCTATTATGATTGACAACGGTGTTGTAGTTAGGAAATTCCTTTGCTATAATTGGTAAGTAAACATCTAACTTCTCTTTTCTTACTTTACTAAGTAAAACACTTAATAATTCTTCAATCACTTGCAATGCTCCTTTTCTGATTTTTGCCAATGAAACTTCTTGAGTATCAAATTCTTCACTATCATCTTCAATTAAAAAGTTAAAGCTAGTCCGTTCCTCATTTACATTTTTATTAAGAAATTCACCAACGACGAATACTTGAAAATAGAAGCCTTCCTCTAAAGCATTTTTAATTACATTTTTAAAATCAGAAATATATTTTGACAAACCTTCTTCTCTTACTGTCCTTTCGTGCGCACAAAAATGTAACTTATGACTTTTGGCCGTAAATGATTTCGAAATATATACTGAAAACTTATTTCCTTCTATATAAAAATCCTTCTGCAAAATTTCCTTTTCAAATTCTTGATTAAATAACTTTGTCAAGTTAATTTCAGCATTGTCTTGATTTTTTATTATTATTTCAGGCTGCTTTCCTTGAATATAATAAAGTTGAAAATGCGTGATAATCTGCCTAGCAATCTCGCGCGAAGAATTAGGAGTTTGTTTTTGGAATTCATTTTCATATTCACACAAAGTAATTTTTGTGCCTGATACACTTTTATCACTTTTTACATCTGCATAATTATCAAAACCGTCCTTTGATTTTTTATACTCAAATTTCCTATATCGAAATTCATCCTTTTCTATATAAATACTATCAATAATTAATTTTTTAAATGCTTTTAAACACACTAATCTTCCTATACCTTTTCCACCAATGTCTAACTTTTTTTCACTATCAAATTCTTGAAATGAAACAAAATTGTCATCATTTAGTCCTATTCCATTGTCAACAATGATAAAAGAATTTATTGGATATTGTTCTATATCCGAAACCTGCATTAATGCTGCTTCTTCGCCATTTCTAATAGCCTTAATAGATATCAAGCCCGTCAATGTATAATCTATGAGCTTTTTTTCATCAATTGCATGTATAGAATTACTTACAATCTCAAATAATGGAAGCAATGGTTTTGTCTTAGGTAAGTGTAATTTATTTACCCTATTTCTCAAATTTGTAGAAGACTGCGTTTGTAGCATAAAAAAACATTTGTTTCAAATTTAGAATTTAACTTTTACTTTTTGAGTATATCTAATCATTAATTTGTTTATTTCGTTCTAATAAATTTAAGTTTTCTTTAATCATAATCATATGTAACCGCATTTAATTGAGCTGTCGGATTGTAAGGTCTTCTTGAACCTGTCACTCTTCCTGTTTCTGAAATTAAGTGCAATTCGCGTTTTGCTCTTGAACAAATTACATATAACAATTTTTCAGCAGCTTTCGGAGTTGTTTCATTCCAATTTGGCAATTTTCCATGTAATAAGCCGAAAGAAATAACTGTATCAAATTCTTCTCCTTTTATCCCATGACAAGTATTCACAACAACACCTTCTTCATGTTTAAACATTTTCTTGAAACTTTCTATATCTTTTGCTAAATCAAAATCAGGATTTTCTAATCTTTTTTCAGCTCCTTGAAAGAACGTTTCCCAATGTATTTTTAGATGGTCATTATAATCTATATCTACTTCTAATTGTTTAAATAAATTAATAAAACATTCTTTTAAGTAAGCCAAACCATCATTTTCATTTGAACTGATGGTATTAGTAAGTTTTAATAATGCTTTAGATTTATGTGGAGTATCTTCAAACAATAAAACACCGAAATCATTTAGCTCATTTATAAGTTCAGTGGCCCACCTTTTTCTAGTTAAATAAGATTTTGGCGAAGGCGACACAAGAAATAATCTAGCAATTTTAAACCAAACATTTTCTTTATTTTTTAACAGAGGAGAAAGACCAACCGCATCAAAATTAACACTTGGCATTAGCGACTTTAACTTTCTTCCCATTGGAATCACCAAATACCAAGTGGGGGCAAGAACACAAATTTCATGTTCTGGAATACCTTCTGAAATTTTATCTCCAATTATTTTTACAATATACTTCACTAATTCATCTTTGTGAATAGCCTTATTGTATGTAATAATAGCTGAATCATTTGCATTTACACCTAGTGCCTTAATATCTATATCCGAAGTTTGAAAATTTCGATAATAATCGATTAATTGTTGATTACTCCTGTAATTTCCGGATAACTCCCTTTTAATAAATGCTGTACTAAATTCTAGTTGTATTTCTTTATGTGTTTTAGCCACTCCTCCTAAAGAACCATATATTGCCTGATCTGCATCACCAACTATAAACATTTTACATTTACCTGTTTTACCATGCATTATCTTAGCTAATATAGCGTATTGTAATTCTTGAGTATCTTGATATTCATCCACACAAATCAATTGAAACATATTTTTAAGCGTCTCTGATATTTTAGGAAATGAAGAAAGAAGTTTATACGAATAATGTAATATCTGATCAAAATCAATTAATTTATCAATCATAAGTAATTCATGATAATCATCAATAAGTGCTCTATTTATTATTTCTTCTTTCTCACCAGAAGCTAAATATCTCGTTGAAACGGAATCCCAAAAGCTTATATTATATTTTATCTTTAATTCACTAATTAGACTTTCTGAATTGTATTCATCAGAGATTGAAAATCCGTTTTTAAGTTCCCTCAGATAACACATATATGGTCTTAATATCCATTCTAGGCAGAATGAATGAATAGTACCCGCCCATAAATTAGTATCATCAGCATTCAGATCTCTAATTCTCTTTTTAATTTCATCTGCGGCTCTATTTGTAAATGTAACTGCTACTATAATTTTTTTAGGACTAGTCAGTCGTTCTAATTCATATGCAATCTTATAAGTAAGTGCACGAGTCTTGCCACTTCCTGGGCATGCTGTCAACAAAACACTTCCTTGCTCTGTTACTGCATCTCTTTGTTGCTCATTTAAACCTTTAAGCATTAATCCTATCTATTAATTTAGTCAAAACATCATCTGGTAACTTAGATTTAAAATATTGTATTGCTTCTGACTGGGTTCCACAAGAATTAAGCTCTTTTAATAAATTTTCGTAATCGGTATTATCATCTGAAAAATGTCTATCAATCAGTGATTTAGCCCTATACCTAGCTATTGATAGCAATGTCCCATTGTTAAAATTATGGCAAGAAAATACAATCGCATCCAAAATATAATCTGGAATTATTGTAATATTATCAATATTCTCAGAAACCATAATTGCGAACCAACCTTTCCCAAACTTTTCTGCTAGGCGCAAAACTTCCTTTCCTGATATAGCAATATCCTTATCTTTTAAAAGTTTTTCTATTCGTTTTTTATCAACATCTTTTTTATATTCCTTTTCAACTGTACTAATTATTTCCACAGTATTATCTGCCATTAAAAAGTCAACTTCAAAAGTATGTTTTGCATAAAATGGTTTTACAAAAATATTTTCTTTGCAATACTCGTCCAGTTTTTCTTTTCTTAACTTTCCTGATATTTCAGATTGCCTACAGGATTTTTCGTATTCTGAATCACCTATTAAGGGGTCAGGTAACTCGACAATTGAAATGTCATTATCTGTCAAAATACTACAATTTCTTTTTACTCTATCTTCATGGAATAATTGAGCAAGATTTTCAAAACCTGTACTTCCTATATTTATCAAAGAAATCCCAAGTTCATCTAAAGTAACTCCTAATACTTTTTTGATTAATGTAGGTATTAAAATATGTTCAGCATCTCCCTCAACCAATATAACACCTTTTGCAAATAATAAATTAGTTCTATTTGCATCTAAATATCTTTCCAATTTAATGACATTTTTATCGTCAAGATTGTTTGCGGGATCATAAACTTCAGTTCTTTTTCTTCCTTTCCCCAAAATATTCATTGAACCGATAGCACTTACTGATGAAATATGAGTAGAGTGTGTAGATATAAAAATTTGTGTTTTTTGATTGTCTAATTTTTGAAATAGGGTTTTCTGAATATGTGTATGTATGTGTGCCTCTGGTTCTTCAATTAATATAAAATTTGCTATCTTATTTTCCTTTTTTATTTTTTCAAATTCCAACAATTTAAGTGAAAGATATATAAGATTTGCGCCACCTAAGCTTAACTCCCATAGCCTTCCTTCATGATCTTCTTCATCAGAATCTCCAACCCATAATTTCAAAGACTGAAGCAATTTCTCCATTTCAGCAGGTAATTCAGATTTAATATTAACATTTGGTGCATATGTTTCACCAACAGTTTCTTTAATACTCTGCGAAATCCCTGTGGAGACTGCCTTTACTTCATCAAGGTTAGAAATATTATTATTTAATACTGTAACTTGCTCCTCTATCTCAACCTTTTTATCGATTGATATATTTTTTTCTTTATCTCTTAAGAGATTTAATAAAGGATTGTCTCTATATGAACGCAAATCGGATTCAACATCTCTAAGAGCTTTTGCAAATGTGCAAGCGAATTCATTTGGAATTGAAATACCATACATCTTTACTCCGTAAACATCAGTTTGTTCATTATCGGGATCTGGAAAAATAATTGAATCAAAATCACCTACATATTTAGAATAACTAGTATCATCTGAAAAATCAACATTTCCTCTGCCAGCAAAAACTGTTTCATAGTCATTTAATGAAATTCCTGCTAATACTTTTTCAAGATCTTCTTTTGATGCATTCAAATCCTCAGAAAGCTCAAAAAGAATACGTCGAATATCAATCCTCGGCCTAAAGAACATCGAATATGTACCTTTAGAATTATCGAAGTCATCTACAGTGCCAACTTTATGCATTGCAATTGACTGTGCCTCTTCACTGGAATCTAGTTCTTTAAATTCAATTTGGATAATAATCCAATTTCCTGCCCATTCACCTATAGATCGATTAAAATCGCTTTCATATAGTTTTGTTATTCTAGGCATACTTTCATCAACAAGTATCCTAATTGCGTGAAATAAGTTCGTCTTTCCACAACCATTCTCCCCAATAATGGTATTAACACCTTTATTGAAGTTTAATGATACATTCCGAAAGTTTCTAAAATTCCTTATTGATAGCTTTGATATATACATTTTAAATTATTTTTTGTCTTCACAGTTGTTCTTAATGCGTTAGGTTTTCATTTTTATCAATACTTCTTCTATCTTTCAGTATGACCTCTAACTTGCTTATACTCTCACTTTTTAATCAAAAAACTTGAGAATCATTCTCCAAACATACAAAACCATTTCTATTTTTCTTGATGCTTTTCCATATTATCAAAAATAAAAAAATTCATACATTTGTTCAATAGAAAACCCCTCAATAAATCCATTACTAATGAAAAAGCACATCCTAGTTACCATTCTATTCACTCTTTCCTTGTTACCAACCAAAGCTTTAGCATGGGGTAAAAATGGTCACGCTCTAGTTGCTGAAGTGGCTTTTAATTATTTGGATAAAAACACTAAAAAAATAGTTTTAGGATACTTAGATGGAATGACTATTGAAGACGCTGCCAATTGGATGGATAATATCAAAGATGACCATATTTACGATTATATGAAGCCATATCATTATGTAAACTTTGACAAAGGCGCTGAGGTGTTTGAAAGATCCGGAAGTAATATTATTTTCATTTTAAACCAAGCCATTAAAGAACTGCAAAACAATAAAAACCTCACTAAAGAAGAAATCAAAACCAAAATACTTATTATTTTCCATCTAGTAGGCGACCTACATCAGCCATTGCATGTGGGATATGGTTCAGATAAAGGAGGCAATACAATGCAGATTAATTATAAGGGTCAAGGTACAAACCTTCATTCCTTCTGGGATTCCGGTATTATTTATTACAGAAACATAGCTCTAAAAGACTGTTTAGGAGCCCAGTTTTCTAAGAAAGAAATGAACAAATTGCAAACAATTGATGTTATAGCTTGGTCAAAAGAATCCCGAAGCCTACTCGATACTATTTATAACACTGGAGGAGCAAAAATAAAAGATTATTATGTAACTCTAGTGCAATCACAATTCAATCACAAATCCAAAAAGCTGGCATTCGGTTAGCAGTAATATTAAATTCCGCTTTCAAGTTATAAGAAACAAACTTAAAACTAAGCGCAAAACCTGCAATAGCGCAAAACCTGTATTGTACGCTGCATTTTAGATTTAATACTAATAGTTAATATTTATACTTTGTTTAAACGTCGTTTTCCCAGTATCTCTAAAAGGTATATATGAGGACTGTCCTTTTACGCCTTCTGAGGAATATGGAAACCCAGTTTCAATTACTAAAACGCCATTCATTGAATTCTCAGTGAATATTATATTTGTAATGTAAATTTTATAATTACGTTCTCCTGACCATTTAGTTTCTTCATTAAAAGCAGGTACTTTTCGTTTAGATTGACCTAATGAGGAAGAATAATTATAATCATTATTTATAATGGACTTTTTTATTTTTTTTCCGTAAAATTTTTTGGAAAATTCAAGTCCATTAATGTTATCAACAGAAAATTCTCTTCTTCGCCAATTGTTTTGTTCGTCAAAACTGTCGGTAACTCTTTTAAGATTTAGTTGTCTAGATTCAGGTATTTTATCTCTCTCTAATTCTGTTTTAGTATCTAAAACATTAAATTTTATTGTTCCAACTAATTCAGAACTAAGAATTATTTTTCTTATTGCATCAATCTCAAATGATATACTTATAGGTTCAATTGTAAATTGCCCGATAACTCTAACCCCATTTACTTCAAATGTTTCTTTCGGTAATTTATTTATCTCTGTGTTAACAGAAATTATTTGATTAGCTTTAGGAAGTTTTAAACTAAAGGAACCTCTGTTATCATTAGTATTTAAAATTATTTGAACCTCTTTTTGTTTGTCTCTATAAAACGGGATGCTAATAAATTCAGAACTAATCTCATTGTTAAACAAAGTATTATCTACGCATTCTGCTCCTATTATAATAGGTTTTTTTAGTTTAACAGTATTTATACCAGCTGTAGGTTTCCATTTAAGTTTAAGAATAAAAAAATCATCACCTACATTGGTAATTTCACCAATTATATTGTTCTGTTCTTTAATTGTTGGAATTTGATTTGCTGTTTTCAATTTTATACATTCTAACCATACATCATATGCCTTTTCTTTGAGTGTTTTTTTATACAGATTTTGTTTGAATTCATTACTATAAAAATAAGAATCTCCTTTATCAATCGCATCGTAGAGCTTTTGATAATCTGTATCAGTAGTACTTGCATCAAATCCTACAGGAATACCATCAATTGGGAACTCTACACCTCCTCCAGCAGCAAATGAGGAAGCATATTCTCTAAAAGAAGAAGATTTAAGCCAAGTATGTATTTCCTTTACTGTTTTACCGGAATTATTAATATTTATTTCGTCTTGAAATTCAAGCGCTTTGTCGCAATCATTTTGACCATAAGCAGTAAACGTAATGATAAAGATTAGATATACAAGTTTTAAATTTTTCATGGCTTTGTAATTTATTAAAAATTTCTGTTAATAAATAAGTGGCGGGGCGGTTTCAATGTTGCGTACAACTTATTTATATACACAGTTATTTGAATGAGAACTAAGTATATCTGTTTATTTTTTTGTTGTATATACTCAACTCTGGCTGAGTTTTATATACCAAGCCTACAAAAGCATTTCTATTATTCTTCATGATCTTTTTCATTACCTTAAAGATAATAATTTTATGCAAAAAAAGACACCTCTCAGCATCTTTTCACTCCTTCCCCCTACTCCTCCAACTATCATTAAGACACCATCTCCTCTTATTGTCATAATACTTACCTCTGAAGTAAAGCCCTACAACCCCCTCTGTGTAAAATTGTAATAAATTATCTACTATACTCACTAGGATTTTTAGTATTGCCATCAATGAATACAAATACCTGAACATGGGCATTAGATTGAACATCTTCAAAGCCATGAATTGAAGGCGACTTTAGAATAATATTATTTGCGGGAGAACCCGGTGGCAGTATTTTTTCTGTCAAATCTAAAACGCAAACTATAGATGCTGACTTTCCGTTGCCAGAGGCATATGCCACCGCCTGAGAGGAAAATTTTTTCATTAGTTTTGCACGGTCTGATGTTGCTGTTTCAACTTTTAATTCAGCAATATGACCTTTGTATGCAATCTCTACTCTTCCTCCGGCAACTTGAGATTCTTTTACAACTTTTCCACCAATTTGAGGATTGGCAGTAAGGTGTTGGATAAGTTTGTCCCTAAATTGGTCTTCTTTTAGAGAAGAAACGTTTTTATATAAGCCACTCTGAAGACAATATCCCTGAAAATTGGCAATACTGTTGAGGAGTGTTATAAATTCATTTCTATCCTGTAAGTCAATTTTTGCCAAAAGTGGATTGGTATATATCTCAAATACTTTCTTGTTAATGGTTTCGAATCCTGTCTGAAACAAGATATTATTCTGATCCAGAATCTTAGCATTTAATTCATCATAACCTATTATCACCGGCTGTAATTCCTCCTTCGCATTTCCGATTAAATAAGGAACAAGTTTGATTGATAAATTATCTTCGAAATTGCTTTGCGCATATTTAAATAATAATGTTCCTTCAATGTTATACTCTAATTCATTAGTGATCTCCACATCAGCTAACTTTAATTCAAAAATTTCGGAAGAAGTTGTTGCTGACAAGATTTTCAGTACTTTAAAGTTTTCAGGGAATTTATTAAATTTTAACGTCCCTGTAATTGTGTAAATTTCCTTTGCTTTTAACACCTGTGGATTTGCCCACGGAGTTTCTTGAAGATAAAATTCAAGTGAAATCACAATTAATTCAGGTTTAGACTCTATTATTTCCTCGTTGCTCTGAAAATTAATTTTATATGAATTATCAGAGTTTAAGTATGCGATCGTTGGATGTTGTAATTGAAGAAATAATTTCACTACAATTTTCACATTGTCCAAATGACTGGCATCAATCTCATTAATAAGGAGCTTAATCTTCACGATTTTATCGTAAAACACTTCTAAATATGAAAAAGTGTTTAAGTCGAATAAATTACTGTTTGCTAAGGCAGCATTTAGTTTTGCCTCTGCATCTTTGCTTCCCATTAATGTTTTTTCACACCATTCAAAAAGTATGAAAATACTATCCAATAAAAGCTTTTCGTTTCTAAAAATTAAATTCTCCCTATTACCCTCAGTGGCAGTTAGCAGCGCCATCTGTAATTGTTCAATTTTTTCTCTTCCCTTCAGCATGGCTGAAACGCGATCAAGACTAAAAGCAGAAAATAATTTCGCAACGTCAAGACGTAATTGTCTTTGAAGTTCAACGAGGTCCGGTTCGTAAAGTGTAGCCATTATTTTGTATTTTGTAAAAACTGGGGTAAAGTATCACTCTCACTAGATGCAGCTAATTCCGATAGAAATTTGTGGCCATTTACAACACGGAAAAAATATGTAAGTGATGGAACTTCAATAACTTTAGAAATAATATTGTCGCATAATTGTCTGATCTCAGTATGCAAACTAAAATAACCCAGAACATTCAGCATGTTTATAGTATCATAGTCATAAAGATCTGCGTCAACGACATACTTACCTATGTAGTCATTTATGGTCACAAATTCTTTGAGAATTTCTGATCGTTTAAGTTTATACATTTCTTTGTAGTAATCTTTTCTAAATGAATTAGAAATAGATCCCTCGTGTCTATGAGGCTGATACTTATATATAAAATTTAATGCTGCGCGAAGCCAAAGGTCATTTAACGCATCATTTTTTCTCCGCAAATCAGTTAGCGTCTTAATGGCCTTCTCCCCTTTATAGAAATCATGTGTATAACAATCAGGTATTAAATAGTTTTCAACTATATTTCGTTCAAAAGTTGCAAACTTTTCACCGTTAATCTTTCGGTTAAGAAATAGAGCCTGACGAAACAAATTTTCGTACAGATCTTGTTTTTTATCTTTTTCCTGTGAGTGTGCGTGTAGCAGTAAAATAATTTTACTGTAAAGTTTTCCATGCTTTTCGGTCGGCAAAATTTCAAAGAGTTTATATGTCAGGCCCGACATAGCTTGATGGATGCCAATATATCGACTGTCATATTGGTCAATTAAAAAGTTGATTGTATCTTCTCTAATTATAGCAGGTTTTTTAACGAGGATTTCTCCATATGCATCAATTGCCAATTTTTTTATCACAACTTCAGTGTCATTTATCAATATCTGTAATAAGTCAATCAGTGTTTGCGGTAGAATTTCAAAATGCTTCTCGACTAAAACTGCTAAAAGTTTAAGCGCTTCCATTCTTACTGCCAATGCATTCATATCGAGGATCCAATTGTAAAGATCTGGAAGAATCTGAACCAGGTTTATATTGGAACATTTTGCAGAACGAACAGCATCTATCAGATAAATTTTTAATTCAGATTCTTCATCCTTTTTTGAATCTAGGTTCCGGATAATTTTTATAACGTTTTCAAAGTTTGTGTATTGATTTTCTTCTAGTACATACGAAATCATCTCTCTAACATTGGAAAGCTTTGAAGAAATTTTAGTTTCCTTCTCCATGATTTCATAAACATTTAAATTCGTAAGCGGATTAAACGTTGCCGTATTTGTATCCAGATTTTCTTTGTACCAATTGAATGTATTTTTCTCCTTCAGGGTAGTTATCAAGAAGCCGACAAATGTTTCAAACTTAGTATTAAACTTTGCTGGATATGACCTTGTCAAATTTCTAAGTACTGAATAAGGTGTTTCCAAATCATCTTCTAATTCATTTTTACCAGCGAATCCTATGATCTTATCAATAAGAATATCGCTTACTTCGGGAAAAGATTCCCTTAGATCATCAGATTTCAAAAAATTATCATAGAATTTTAAAATCTGAACTTTACCAGCCTTGGATAATTTTGAGAAACAATTATCTATGCTATTTTGAACCAAATTACAGTCGGTGTAGCAAAACTTTATTAAAGTACGACAAATAGCCCAATCAGCTCCGCCATCCTCATCCTCATCTACATTGAATGCCAGTATCATTTTGTCGAAAAAAGAGGTAACCATATTTCTATCGACCAGATACGATTGGTACAATATAAAGCAGACATTTTTGCGAATTAAAGAAACAGGATGTTTTAAGGCACTTTCTATAACTGATATAAAATTTTCCGGTGCACAATCATAAAATTCTTTAAAGTGTTTTATTATAAAAGGTTGGGGATTTTCAAAAGGATCGCTATGCCCCCTTATGTCCTCAATTGTATACTTTTTTAATAACATATCAATTAAAAGCAATTCCTCATTTTCCTGCAGTTGTAAACAAGCAGCTAATTGTACAAGATCATTGTGATTTTCCCCTCTTGCAATTGAATCTTTGACGCGCTCCCGTGAAAAATCGGATAACTTGTCTGGGGCAAGAAGTACTACATTTACCAACGCTTGTGAAATTTCTGGAGAAATATTTTCGTCATCAAGAAATAGAACCAAGTAGTCTAGTGCCAATGAATTGAAAAAAGCAGGCTTCAGTTTACTCGACTCCAAAACACTTTGTGCCACAGCCAATCTATCAACGGCATCATTAAGTTTATCAACTAACTTTAAGATTGAAACTTCGGTTGTCTTTGAAGACTTAAAACGATCAAGGATTTTTCCTTTTATTTTTGACCTTACTTCGTTAATTATTTTTTCTTCTTCTACCTGCTCACAATCCTGTTTTTCTTTGTAGTCCCGATGCCTTTCAATTGCTATCCGTCCAAAGTTCTTGTGAAAAACTTCAGCGTGGGACTGACAATTCTGACAGTTTTGAATTATAAAATCATTGGCAACCCATTCCAAATTCATTCCGCCTCCACCATTGGCTTGTGGACAAGAAACATAATTCATTGTTGGCAGACCCATTTTACCGATTAAGCCACCATATTCAGACTGTATTTTTAAATGCGAACACCAATGTTGTATTTCTGGAATTAAGCGTTTGCTCGTGCGCGCCAATTCGATTGAGTTATTAAATCTTAAGTCGTTATCTAGGGAACTTGCCATAAAAATGTATATGAAGAAATAAAATTATACGTGAATTACCCTTAGTAATAAAAACTAAAAATCTTTGTTAGGATATTTCAAAACGTAGCTAAGATAAATCTATAATAAAATACAATTACATTAAATAAAAATAAATTTTCAAACATTAGTTAGCACAAAATAATATTTCTGTATTTAACAGCAATTCCAAAATTGAGCACTATAAATTTGGCTTTTTTAAATGGTCTTTGATTAAATGTCCTTGTGTTTATTCTTTTTCTAAATCAATTATACATTCAAGCAGTTTTTTGGTATGGATTGCAAATCATTTAGCTAATTATTTCTTTTTATCTTTCAAAACTAACTTTCCATTAAGCCAATTACCCAAATCACTTGCGTCAGCTGTTGGCAGATCGTTTTTTCTTTTTAGTTTAAGCTATTGAACCAACTTTTAAATTCTTCAAGTGCATTTCTTTCAATCAATCTCTCAATTGTCATCTTTTCAACTGCTTGAGTATTTAATAGTTTTTTTACTTTTGATTCCCTTTTCTTTTGTTGTATTTCCTCTAGATTTTCCCAAACTTTTTCTGGTGTAGTTTCATATAATGTTCTTGCAACAACATTTGGAACATCCATTAAATCTGTAATTTGTGGTAAATTAATTATTGTTCCATTACTTGCATAAGCTTCTTCAATAGCTTCTTTGGTTAAATAGCTTTCAAGCTCTAATTTGGTAGTATTAAATGCTGTCTTATTTGGCTCTAAGTTTATTTTTTCAACATAATTTTTATAGTCCGGAATATCATTATCATAAATATGAACTTCGGCTTTGTTCAAGCCATCTAAATATTTATTATCAACATAAAACTTTAAACACGAACCGCCAGAAATTATTATACCGACATCGTTTCTTTCTTCTAAATTTTTAATTTGGTTATCGTGAATATTTAATATTTTGCTATATCTAATCAAAGCATTAATATCGTGATTCCCTTCTACAAACAAAAGCTTATTTATTTTATCACTTGGATTAGGTAAAACTCCTAAAGCCTCAATAATTTTGTCGATTGTGTTTTCATTCACTTGTTCAGTTTCGAAGTCTATTCCGTATTCGATTATGTTATCATTATTTTCGTCTTTTGAAATGTAAATTAATGATTCCATTGGAATTTCTTTAACTAAATTTGAGCTATGTGTAGTAAAAAGAACTTGCACATTATTTCGTTCACTTAATTCACAAAGTGATTTGATTAATATTTTTTGATGATTTGGATGTTGTGCTGTTTCAGGCTCCTCAATTCCATAAATTATAGATGGTGAGTTTTTATCAATTTTCTTTTTTTCGGCTTGCGCTTGAAAAAAGCTTAATAAAACTAATCTTTTAACACCACTTCCACGTTTATTTAATGGTATATTTTGTTCGTTTAATAGAGTTAAATCAAAAATTTTATCCCAACTTGGTAGTTTATTAAAATCTGACTTCATAGTTTCCGCTAAACTTAAATCGATTTCTTTTAATTTTTCAATTGTTCTATCTGCAACTTCTGTTGATTTTTCTTTAATCTGAATTTCAATTTGTTCTAATAAAGCTTTTATTTCAGGAATTGCTAAAGTTTCCTTTATTGCTTGCTTCATTGGATCTTGAACATCTTTATCTTTATCGTCAATAGATTTATCTACTTTGAATAATGAAAATATTGGCAAATAGCCATTTAATTTTGGCCATAAGGTTTTTAAATTATTTTCGGTATCTAAACTACCATCAACTTTTATTTCCATCAAAGTTTTATCACTATCAATAACTTCTCTTATAGCTTTTCTTAATAATGTATTTTTAGTTTTATTTATGCCTTCTAAATTTGCATTAACTTCAATTGCTAATGCTTTAAGAGGGGAATTTTTTAAGCACAAAATGTTTTTCAACCTATCATCAATATGATGATTTGCAATTATATAAGTTGATTTTGATGTAGTATTTCCAATTTTAAAGCACTTTTTTATTTCTAATTTGTTATTTGTATTTAACAAAGACTCTTCTTCAAGAGAAGTTTCTACTGTTGCATCTAAAATCAATATTTCTGGTAAGTCATCAAAAACACAGGTTATCTCAATCGTGTCAGTATTTGAATCTACGGATAAATCATTTTTATCAATTTCGTCATTAAAAAAACAACTCAAAGATTCTAAAATTGTTGATTTTCCAATATCATTCTTCCCAATTATACACGCTAAATCATTCATTTTGAATGATGTTTCTGTTCTGTAATTTCTGAAATTCTTTAACTTTATTTCTGATAATTTCATTTTTTCGCTTTTTTTTGGTAAAATGTATTATATAGTATCTACAAAGTGGCTACAATCCGCCTAAATTAGGTTTGCTTTATTCGATAAAATGGCTATTTACTGCACTGTACCAAACATACAAAACCATTTCTGTAATTCTTTACGGTTTCCCACATTATCAGTAAAAAAAAAAGACTCCTCATCAGCATCTTCTATCCATTCCCCCTACTCTTCCAACTATCATTTTTATGATAATCCTTCCTGAATTTATCCATCTTCATTCGCAGATAATGTCCTATAGGTAATACCACAACAAGCCCTATTATTTCATACCATTCCATACCTCAAATATAAAAGGTATAAGATTTCCTTTTTTATGTTGAAGTCAATTACTCCTTTTTTGACAACTAATAATCCCGAATTGACAAGTGCTCCATTTAGTTATAAAACAGAAAAAGATGCTTCTCAGCATCTACATTTCAATATTCTTCACCAATCTTGTTTGCCGTTAATTACTTAAAGACGGTTTCAAAGTTATCATTTAACTCGCCATATGTTTCTTCTATTAATTTAAAAAACTCTGACAATTTCATCCCTTTATAGAAACATATAGTAGTAAGTGTAGATACCGGTATCTTATAGCCGTCTACTTCTTTTATTTTTCTAACAATTCCTTCATGTATACCATGAGATTTTCCAAAAGACCTATTAGATACATCATCACTCATCCACTTCTCGCATATAAAATTACAAACATACCTGTCTATAAGAAAAACCTTTACAGGCTTCTTATCTTTAGATTTGTTACTTTGTGAGTTATCATTAGTCATTAGAGCAAAAGAATATAATATCTATGATTATTTTGCACACGATAGTGTGCAATTCGGATATTTGTTTTATATTTGTTTTTGAATTTATATATTTGCGTTTCTTCATTTAAAATATTTGAAGCATTCGCTTAGAATCTCGTATCAGAAAACTGGTAATTTATAGGAACGAGAAGATAAGTAAGATGCTCACGTCCCATGGCGTGGGCTCACTTATTGTTCCCCGGTATACCAGTACCTCTGATACGATAAGCTGAGTTCCATGCCATTTTTTATGCCAATTATTTAGGCAAAACTCAACTTCTATTCTTAGCACTGCCTCTTCTTATTAGTCTCGCAATACCAATAATTATTGAATTAGTTGGGAAAGGCACTACCTGCGTTTGGCTGCAACAAACAACGGTAGTACGCTTTTCTTAAATAACCTTTAAAACCAATTGCCTATGCTATAAAAAACACAATCTCATGTCGGAAATAGTCACTTTTCGACACCCAGATTTAAACTTTAAATCAAAAAAAAAAGGCCCTCTAACTCTTCTTGGCGGACGAATAGAGGACCATCGCTAACAAAACTAACGTTTCAATTAACTAACCCAATATTATGAAAAAAAATTCATTTTACAAGGGTGGATCGGCATTTTGGTACCTGATTATTATCGGGTTCTCATTATCCTATACCCCTGCTCTAGCAAACAAGCTACTGAGGCAAAATCACTCCTTACCGCAACAAATACAAATAAACGGTACCATTACGGATGGCATCAACCCCTTAACTGGTGTTACTATTTCCATAAAAGGAAAAGCAAAATCAACCGTTATTTCTGACTTTGATGGAAAATACACCATAGAAGCGACCCCAATTGATACGCTAGTGGTCACTTTCATAGGATTCAAAACGGCAACAATTTTCATAAACGGTCGTAAAACGATCAACATACAATTACTGGAGGACATCACCTCCTTACAAGAAGTCCGTGTCAACGCAGGCTACTACTCCGTTAAAGAAAGTGAACGCACAGGAAGTATTGCGAAAATCACTGCAAAGGATATAGAAAAACAACCCATAAATAATCCGTTAGCAGCAATGCAAGGAAGAATGTCTGGTGTGAATATTACACAAGCCACTGGAACACCAGGTGGTGGTTTTGATATACAGATCAGAGGGATAAACAGCATTCGCACTGATGGTAATGCGCCACTATATATTGTGGATGGAGTACCTTACAGTTCGCAATCATTAGGCTCGGTAATGACATCGGGCAATATTTTGGCAGGATCAGCAAGTCCTCTCAACAATATAAACCCATCAGATATTGAGAGTATGGAAGTACTAAAAGATGCTGATGCTACTGCAATATACGGTTCAAGAGGATCCAACGGCGTTGTGCTCATAACGACCAAAAAAGGAAAACAAGGAAAAACCAAATTCGATATGAATACGTATTCCAGTTTTGGAAAACTAACTCGTACCATGGATTTACTAAATACAGCACAATATTTATCCATGCGTAAGGAAGCTTTTGCTAATGACGGAATTACAGACTATCCCGGGTACGCCTATGATGTAAATGGTACTTGGGATCAAAACCGCTACACCAATTGGCAAAAAGAATTACTGGGAGGTACTGCAAATACGAACAATATTCAAACTACGGTCTCTGGTGGAAATGCCGAAACTCAATTTTTGTTAAGTGGCACCTACCGTAACGAAACAACCGTTTTCCCTGGGGATGCAAAATATGAAAAATTGGCGTTTCACAACAGTCTAACGCATCGCTCTATTGACAATCGTTTTAAAATGAGCTTTACAGCAGACTATGCTACTGATAAGAATACACTACCCGCAAACGACTTGATGTACCAAGCTACAATTTTGGCGCCAAATGCCCCAGCTCTATACGATGCCCAAGGAAACTTAAATTGGAAAAATGGCACTTGGAACAATCCGTTAAGCTATTTGGAAGGCAAATATGCAGCCAACACAACCAACCTAATTGCTAATACTGTTCTTTCGTACAACATACTGGAAAACTTGGAAATAAAAACAAATCTAGGGTACACAGACTATCACATCTCCGAAAATCGGACATTTCCTTCTACCATGTACAATCCAGCGTATGGACTGGGCAGTGAAGTTTCCACACTTATTATAAACAATGCCAAACGTAGCTCTTGGATTATTGAACCTCAGATCAATTGGAAGAAAACAGTAGGCAATTCAGAATTAATGCTATTGGCAGGCACAACTTTCCAGAAGCAAACCGGGCAACAATTGGCGCAAATCGGATCAGGTTTTGCAAGTAACAGTTTACTGCACAATATAGCTGCAGCTTCCTATTTGACCATTACTGACGATCAGTTGACCATTTACAAATACCAAGCGTTCTTTGGTAGAATTAATTACAATTGGAAAAGTAAATACATCATTAACTTAACAGGAAGAAGAGATGGTTCCAGTCGTTTTGGCCCTGGCAATCGCTTTGCTAATTTCGGAGCTATAGGTGCAGCCTGGATATTCTCAAAGGAGGCGTTCATAAATAATAATAGTTTCTTAAGTTTCGGAAAATTACGCATCAGTTATGGTACCAGTGGAAATGACCAGATTGGTGATTACCAATTCTTAGACACTTATGAGATTACTGGCAACAATTACAATGGTACTATTGGGATAAAACCTACTCGTCTTTTCAATCCTTCCTTTGGTTGGGAAACCAATAAAAAAAAGGAAGCCGCAATCGACCTTGGTTTTCTCAACGATCGTATTTTCTTAACTACAGCCTATTTTTGCAACCGTTCTTCTAATCAACTTGTGGGTGTGCCACAACCAGGAACTACAGGTTTTTCTTCTTTACAAGCTAATTTAAATGCAACAGTTCAAAATACAGGTTTAGAACTGGAATTGCGAACGGTTAATTTTAGAAAGACAGCGTTCAATTGGACGACTACATTAAACCTGACCCTACCTAAAAACAAACTCTTGGAATTCCCTGATTTAGAGGGGTCTACTTACGCCAATTCGCTGGTAATAGGTAAATCATTGAGTATCCAAAAAACATACCACTACACAGGAATTGATCCAGTTACAGGTGTTTATCAATTTGAGGACTACAATGGTGACGGAAAAATTACGGGACCAGAAGACCGCCAATGGATTGAAGATACAGCACCTCAATTATTTGGAGGATTTGGCAACCAACTCAGCTATAAAAATTGGGTACTGGATTTTCTATTTCAGGGCGTAAAACAAAAAGGGCGTAATTACTTATACACGGCTTCTTGGATAGGAGATTTCTCCAATCAGCCACAAGCGGTTTTGAATCACTGGCCACAAAATGGTACCGATGCCGAAATTCAGCAATATACAACAGGAGCTAATGCAGCAGCATTGGATGCCTATTTTTTATACAGCAACAGTAACGCAACCATAAGTGATGCTTCCTACATCCGATTGAAAAGCATCAGTATTTCATATACGATTCCAAAAGAAGTTACAAAAGGGGGGACAGCAAAAATCTATTTACAAGGACAAAACCTCCTCACATGGACCAAGTACAAAGGTGCCGATCCTGAAAATCAATCCGCTTTCTACTCCCCTCCTTTACGTCAATTTACTTTTGGACTAAACCTTAGCTTTTAAAAATCAATAAATATTGCGATATGAAATACTATAAATTAATACAGTCAATGCTAATAATAGCATTAATAGTACTCCTTTGCTTGTGGCTGAATGGCTGCGAAAGTTTTACGGAGGTAGATTTGCCACAATCACAGCTTACTGGTACTGCAGTGTTCGAAGATGTTACAACAGCAAATGCAGCACTTTCAAATTGCTATTCACAACTAAGAGAAAACGGCATACTTTCTGGAAACCAAGATGGCCTTTCGAATGGACTGGGAAACTATTCGGATGAATTAACCTATTATGGAAGTCCCAGTGCGCCTTTAGAAGACTTTTACAATCATACCGTACTCTCCTCAAATCCTATGGTTAGTTCTTTATGGAATAGCAGTTACAGTCAAATTTATGCAATAAACGCACTTTTAGAAGGTCTTGAAAAATCAACCACAATTCCCACAGAGGAGCGTAATATCTTAAAAGGAGAAGGCTTGTTTCTTAGAGCATTTATTCACTTTTATTTATTAAATCTATTTGGAGATATTCCTTACATCGATACAACGGATTATAAAAAGAACAGCACCGTTTCGAGAATGTCCGAAGACGAAGTATATGATAAAATTACAACCGACTTAATGCTATCTAAAAGCATATTAAACGACAGTTATGGTACTGCAGAACGTATTCGGCCAAATAAAGGCACAGCTACAGCAGTACTAGCACGAGTGTACCTTTACAGAGGAGCGTGGCAACTAGCCGAAGAGGAAGCGTCCCAAGTAATTAATACGAATACATACCAGTTGGAAGCGGATCTAGATAAGGTATTTCTAAAGGAAAATCCCTCAACAATTTGGCAATTGCACCCAGGTATTTCGGGGCTGAACACGCATGATGCGCATACTTTTATTTTTAGCAGCGGCCCTCCTCCAATTACTGTTATAAGTACCCATTTACTAAACGCATTCGAAACTGGAGATCAAAGAAAGCAACATTGGTTGGGGAATGTGACGGACGGTACACAAACATGGTACTACTCATACAAATACAAACAAATCGCCAATACAGGAAGCTCTCAGGAATTTGCAATTATATTGCGATTAGAAGAACAATACCTCATCCGTGCAGAAGCTAGGGCTCATCAAAATAATTGGATTGGTGCTTTAGCTGATTTAAACCTAATTCGAAACCGAGCAGGATTAGCAGATACGGCGGCCAACACTCCCCAAAACGTGTTGCTGGCTATTCAACAAGAACGCAGGGTCGAATTATTTACTGAATTAGGGCAACGCTGGTTTGACTTAAAAAGAACAGAACAAGCAGATGGGATTTTAAGTCCTTTAAAGCCCGGATGGAAAAGTACCGATAAATGGTTACCCATTCCTCAAACAGAATTACTACTGAACAAAAACCTACATCAAAATCCAGGATATTAAAATGAATAAGAGGATGAATTTAAAAGGGAATACGAACTGGATTTTTCTCCTTTTGATACTTGGGATTGGCTCTTCTTGGAGCCAATCCTTTTCAAAAAGGCAACTTAAACCCGCAGACTATCCATTATGGAGTACCCTCTCAGATGAAAAAATTTCAGAAGATGGAAATTGGATAAGCTACAAACTGAATTATCATTCAGCACAGGACACATTATTTGTACAAAACACACAAACTGCGAAGAAAAAGTATTTTCCAACAGCAGAAAATGGACTTTTTAGTCCAGACAGTAAATGGTGGATTGCGCAAGATTCAAAGAAAGGAATGGCATTACTAAACTTAAAATCGGGTGTACTGCAATGGATTCAAAACATTTCCAAATATGAGTTTGTAGCTGGAGGAAAATATGTAGTTCTAACGAAACAGGAATCACAGAAGGAAGAGTCTCTCCACATACTCCATTTACAAACGGGTAAAGAACAGACGATCAATGGAGTTTCAGAATATCGTTTTAATGGGGATGGTACTCTTTTAGCCTACGTAACACCAAAAGAAAATACAGTGAAGCTGATTCGAATGAATTCCAATTTTAATAGTGCGACATTAGTTCAAGAAAAAGAAGGGGATTTTAAATACCTTACGTGGAATAGTAAAGGCGATGTACTCTCCTTTTTACAGGAATCTAATATCGTGACCGCTAAACTAAAAAACCACAAGCTATACTACATAACCCAATTAGAACAAAAACCTAAAATAGTAGTTTTAGACCCATTATTGTCGACAGATTTCTTTAAAGACAAACATATTGTAATTCCCTTTGCTCGCGTGCCGCTTGAAATTTCAGAAGATGGCAAACGAATCTTCTTTTACCTAGCTGCTGCAGTTCCTCAAAAGGAAGAAAACGAAATAGTGCAAATATGGAGTAGTGTTGTAACAGGCGTACATCATGGTCAACAGCTAGACCCTTCCCATATTCCTAAATTGGCAGTATGGTGGCCAGAGGAAAATAAAATAGTCCAAATAGGAACAGATGATTTGCCAAACGTATTGTTAACTGGGAATCAAAACTATGCATTGACATTTAATAATCAAGCATATGAACCTCAATATGAATTTGAGGCAATACCCGACTTCTACCTGACCGATTTAAATACAGGAAAAAGCAGTTTAGTAGTAAAGAAACAGCTCCATTCCATTGGAAATATAGGAGCACCACCACAGGGCAGGTATATCAATTACTTTAAAGATAAAAAATGGTGGATATACGATCCTATATTGAAAAAACAGACCAATGTTACAACACTAATTCCCTCAGCCGTTTATAACTTGGAATTCGATCAGCCAGGAGCAACGCCACCTTATGGTAGTCCGGGTTGGACACAGGACGGTAAGCTTATTGTGTACGACCAGTATGATATTTGGACAGTAACTCCAGATGGGGAAAACGCCAAAAGACTAACCCAAGGTCGGGAGCAAAAAATTCGTTTCAGAATCTACCAAAATGAAAATGACATCATAAATACCTCATCTAATTTACCAACCCGTACTTTTAACTTTACTAAAGGAACGATACTTGAAGCCTTGGGCGATAATAAAGCCTCAGGATATTATTACTTGGAAAGCAATGGTCAGTGCAATGTGATGGTATATAAAAAGGCAAGAATCAGCATGCTGAAAAAGGCAAAGCAAAGTGAAAAATATCTGTATAAAGAAGAGTCGTTTGAGAGTTCACCAAAATTACAGCTTTGGAGCAAAATCATGAAAAAAGAGCAGCTGGTATTGAAAACAAATCCGCAGCAGGATAAATTCTCCTGGGGACATGCTGAACTGATTTCTTATACAAACCAAAAAGGACAACCCTTGAAAGGAGTACTATTTTATCCTGCAGGTTTTCAATCTAGTAAAAAATATCCTATGATTGTTCACCTATACGAAAGACAATCGGGAATGATGCATCACTATATTAATCCTACACAATACAATTCGGATGGGTTTAATCCAACTAATTATACATTCGATGACTATTTAGTATTCTATCCAGACATTGCCTATGAAGTAGGAACACCAGGACAATCTGCCGTTTCATGCGTACAAGAAGCTATTGATACTGTTCTAGCGAAGGGCATCGTAGAATCCAATCACATTGGTTTGATAGGCGGTTCCTTTGGAGGATATGAGACTGCTTATATTATTTCACAAACTAATAGGTTTGCAACAGCAGTCGTGGGTGCCGCCTGTACAGATCTAGTCAGTAATTATTTAAGTATGGAATCCAGTGGCGAGCGCTCCCATATGTGGCGCTATGAATCCGCACAATTGCGAATGGGTGCCTCTTTGTTTGACAATTACAAAGGATATATTGAAAACTCACCTATAGCACACGCTTCCTCCATAAATACACCAGTGTTGATTTGGACGGGCCAGCAAGACCCTAACGTGAATTGGACGCAAAGCATCGAACTACATTTAGCGTTACAAAGACTGCAAAAACCACATACGTTTCTGGTATATCCCGGCCAAGGCCATGCCATTGGTAAACCCGAATCACAAATAGACCTCGATACAAGAGTAAAAGAATGGTTCGATTTGTATCTTAAAGGAATCCCTTTTTCCACAAAAAGAATCTAAACAACGGATTGCTACTTACTAAATTCCTCTTTTATTATGAAAAACTCCAAATTTTCGATTCCCTTTAGGGACGGGGCAAAACGAAAATAATCAATGCACTTTGTCAAAACTAAAAAGGGAGTTTAAAAAGATAAAGCGCAATATTTTCAACTCCCTTTAGGGACAGGGTAAAACGAAAATGATACGTACACTTGTTCACTCCCTACTATTGAATGGTCTGTGAGAGGGTAAAAAACAATGCCGAACCTGAAATTTTCAAGTTCGGCATTGCCATTTCCCCTAATTAATATAGGGTTGTTGAAGTCCTACTGAATCTTTTTGTAAAGAGCCTGAGGACAAGCTGTACCTGCTGCATTTAGTTTGTACAACTGTTGAGCACCATTAGTACACATTTGTGGATTAAAATTATCCGAACAAACAACACTTGTTTCGGCACAAGTGGAAGGAATTCGTCCGTTAACATCAGCGTAAGTGCTGACATTGGTTCTGGAAATGTTGGCTGCAAAAGCCCCTGCTACTGCTAAAACAATAGCTGCAAAAGGCAACGCCTTTTGTACAATACGTGTTTTCATAATATTTAAATTAAAAGTTTTTGATCTACTCTTTTTTACAGGTTTTCGATCGATTTCCTGACACCGCGCAGTATGTTTTTATAGGCCTATTGTATTTCCCATTTTTGATTTAAAATTTGCCGGATGAAACCCTTTATTATACAAACGATACGTAACAATTTTATGACCGATTAATGCAACTACTAAATTATCCACAACCTGAAAATGTTCCATCTTATGTTGCTCTTCATTATTAATATAAAAGCTGAAATCATAACGTTTATGCCTAAAATCATAAACATCAATAATAGAAGCAGTTCGCCACATTTCTTCCGGCTCATACAATCCCATTAAACCAGCATTCACAAAAAGGTAATTCCCATAAGTTGAAGTGCCTTTGTTAACTAATAACGGAGGGGCTGAAAGTTTGCTTTGATTTCTAGAATGAATGTAAGCTACTTTAATACGAGCACGACTAGTCGTATCAATTGTATGTCCTATATAATTCAGCTTTAAATTAGTATCTATGACAAGATATTGATTGCGATAATAGTAGGTATAAATAACTTTCTGAAGTTGTTCGTTATACAAAAGCATCCCGTCTGTATCGAAAAGTCCATCAATTTGTTTTTGCAATAAATGAGGAGCTAATCTTACTTGAATGGTATCACTAATCCTTAAAAGTCCTAAAATAGAATTATGCATTGTACTGCTTACAGCTCGAAAAACAAAAGTTTTCGAATTAATGGGCTCAGATAAAGAAAAATAAGCTTTGCCTTTCATTAATTGTGATGCTTTCCAATCTTTGATACTTCCACTCAAAATAGTTGGGACTGTTCCATCAAAAACATAGAAATAAGGAGGTTTAACCTTTAGAGCAATTCTTCGAAAAGCAATATTTTCATTTTTAAGCTGTATCACGAATCGCTCTTGATGTTGCAAGCTTGTATCTAAAACAAGTATATTTAACGGGGCAGTAATATTACCTAAATATATTTTCCCATCAGCTATTCCCGCTATATAATAAGAATTAAAATGAATATCCTTTTCATGTGTTTTTAATATTGGGTGGTGAGGAAAACGACGAATAAAATTGTTGCGATGATGAATAATATCTTCTGATACTATAAAAAGTAAAATCACAACGGAAATGCTGCAAACAAATACGATTGGAAGAGCTATAAAAATAGGTTTCCATTTTTTGACTTGTGCCGTTATTTCATTTTGCCCTAGTATTAGAATCCCAACTAAAGCTAACAAAACAAAAACAATATTAAAAATAAGATGTTGAGTCCAATTCATCTTTTCAAGAATACCCCCACAGGAACAGGGAACAAAAGAACTGAAATTTAAAATAATGATGATATAAGTAGTAAATAGAATCATCAAACTAAAAGCGGAAAAGAATCCAATAAGTCGATATTTTGGAAAAATCAGAAGTAAGGAAATAAGCAATTCAATAATTGGGACAGCCCATGAAACCCAACTCGCAAAAGCACTTAGTAAGGGTGATTGCCCTAGCTGAACCTGAAAATTCTCAAAATCAAGTAGTTTACTAACTGCTGCGTAAACAAACAATACAGCATACAGCAAGCTAACACCTTTGACAATAATACTTTCTGTGGAGGAAGATAATTTCATATCGCTAAACTTTAAATTTAATCCGATATAAAATTCCAAAAAACAAATAAATAAAGTGAAGCAAATCGGGAGTATAACTTGTCAAAAAAGGAGTTTTTCTACATTATACTTTTTTCCTCTTTATTCTTTTCTCTATTTTCTTTATTCTTTCCTCTTTCCTCCTGCTGTCAAAATTTTCTTTTAATATCCATCGGAGTATACCCAAAATGCTTTTTAAAACCTTTCGAAAAATTAGGATAAGTGTTAAAGCCTGTCATAGTAGCAATACTTTTTAAAGGAATTTTGGTCTGCTGAATTAAAAGATGCGCTTTTTTCAACCGCTCAATGATATAAAATTGGTAGATGCTCGTCCGAAAGAGTTGCTTAAATCCGTATTTTAATTTATTTTCATTCGTACCAAAAATATAAGAGAGTTCCTTAACAGAAGGTAACGGACTATCCAAATGTTCTAAAATATAATCATAAACATTTTGAATTATTAATATATCCGAAGGTCTACTTAAGAAAATCGGTAGATCTTTACTTTCTGGAGTAATCATAGCAGATTTCGAAATAGTTTCTTCTACTACGGTAGTTACGAAACTAATTAAAATTTTTGAGCAGTTCATTAGCCTTGAAATAGTACAATACACAGGAACTAATAATTTATTTTGCGCAATATAAATTAATTGCACTGTAGCATGATAGTCAGGGTCTAACAATATTTCTTCTTCTAAACGATTCCAAAAACACAATGAATCTTCGGATAACAAATTCTTAAATAACGTATCATATAACAAATCAGGAGTTAAGTTTAATAAAACAGAGGCTTCGGAATTATAACTTTTAATGACAAAACACTCATCTAAGATAAAAGTACTTTGAACTAGATTCCTGTAGGAATGATGAGGATTTATAAAACCCGCGTGAAAAACAGACTCCTTCATTTCCTCGGCAACCATATTCATAAGCACAACTAATCCTTCTAGTTCATCATCCTCTTCTGTTCTTTGAATTCGATTACTAAAATTACCTCCTGCCATTTCAAGAAGCATTTGAGACATACTGCGCATACGCTGCAGATTAATTTCTTGATTCATAATGTGTAAATATTAGTCATAAATAAATATCCGCCCACTAGACATACTTTTCCAAAAAAACTAAAGCAGCTGCTTCATCAGTAAAAATCTTAGTCGGAACACTTGGCTTACATATTTTGAGATAAAATGAGATCATACTTAAGGAAACACTTTGGTGCCCTACCAGACTTACTGCCTTGGTAAGAATAGAACCCGATTGCGCCAAATAGTCCCTTGCAGCTTTGTCAGAATCTACAATCCCTCTAATATCACAAAAAATAGGATAAGCCATTTCATTTTGTAACTGAATTCGATCACCAACGATGCGTTGGGCTGCTGTTAAATTAATGACAACATTAGGCTTGTATTTAAAGAAAAGAATCTCGTTATGAATCCAAAATTGAGCAAATTCATTATCCTGAAAAGTATGCATCATTTTTTAAAAAAATTAAATAAAACGCCACAATTTAGCAAAAAAAATATTAAAAATAATACAATTTAAATTAAACACACACAATTTGATACAAATAATCACAAATGTTATCAAATCGGGAGTATCTGTTGTCATAAAAGGATTTTTTTATAATTCATTGAATCTCATTAGCTTTTTATTCAGAGTTTTACGCCACAAATATCAAACTTGTAAGAGATATTCAGGTGGTTATATTTTTAAACAACTAAAACCAAAATAATATGGCAAAAATCAAACACAACAGCTTCATTGACACCGTCGATGAGGTGATCGCTGGAGCAAAAAAAGAAGGCGTACTTCACCTTTATGCTGAAGATCAAATTTTGAATGGACGTACCCTACAGATAAAAGGGCAAAAAATGTTTCATTTTGGCACGACAGGGTATTTGGGGCTAGAACAAGACATCCGGCTCAAAGACGCAGCAATAGCAGCTATTCAAAATTATGGTACACAATTCCCCCTATCCAAAACTTACATTTCCAATCCATTATACAATGAGCTGGAATCAAAAATTGAAACGATGTATGGAATCCCACCTATAATAACTAAAAACAGTACACTAGGTCATTTGGCAGTAATTCCAACAGTGGTAAGAGATGAAGACGGAGTAATTTTAGACCACCAGGTACATTGGAGTGTTCAAAATGCCTGTCAACTATTAAAAATAAGAGGCATCCCGGTAGAAATGATTAGACATAATAATTTGAATATGCTTGAAGATAAAATTAAATACCTCGCTACACGATGCAATAAAATATGGTATATGGCTGATGGGGTATATTCCATGTTTGGCGATTTCGCTCCAATACCTAATTTGATGGAACTGTGTAAAAAATACCCGCAGCTACACCTGTACTTTGATGATGTACATGGCATGAGCTGGAGAGGAAAAAATGGCACTGGGTACGTATTGGATGTTTTAAAAAATTTACCAGACAATGTTTTACTGTTCGGTACTTTGAGCAAAACATTTGGTGCCAGTGGAGCGACTTTACTTTGCACAGATAATCGACTGCGTGAAAAAATTAAAAACTTTGGTGGACCACTTACTTTTTCTGCACAACTGGAACCCGCTTCTGTAGCAGCCGCAATTGCTTCGGCTGACATTCATCTTTCGACCGAAATCACGAGCTTACAGTGCGATTTATCAGAAAAGATAGAATATTTCAAATCATTATTGGAAAAAACCACCCTTCCAATGATTGATCTGAATAACTCACCAGTATTTTTCTTAGGTACCGCTATGCCGTTGACCGCTTATAAAATGGTACAAAGACTCTTTAATGAAGGTTTTTATGTAAATCCCGCAATATACCCCGCAGTACCAATCAAAAACACGGGTATTCGTATTACCCTTTCCCGCCACAATCAAAAAGAAGAAATAAAAGCACTAGTAGAAGCAATGGAATTCCATTTTCCTAAAGCCTTGGAAGAATCAGGTAATAGCCTTCACAAAGTAAAAAAGGCATTTGGCATCCCTGAAACAATGCCTCAAATAGAAAATGAAGAGCCAAAATCTAACTTAATAGTACAGTACGAAACATCCATAAAAAAAATAGACAAGCAAAACTGGAATAACCTTTTAGGAAAACAAAGCACATTCGACTGGGAAGGATTATCTTTTTTGGAAAATGCTTTTTCAAATACAAAGTCCCCTGAAAATAATTGGGAATTTCATTATTATGTAATAAAAGACAAAAATGAAATTCCCATACTAGCAACTTTTTTTACTTATGGACTTTGGAAGGACGATATGCTGGCACCTGAATCGATTTCACTTCAACTAGAAGAAAAAAGAAAACAAAATCCATTATACCTGACTTCAAAAGTCTTGGGAATGGGTTCCTTATTCACAGAAGGCAATCACTGTTACATCAATAAAACACACCCCTTAGCAGAAGAAGCAATAGTACTTTTGCTGGAACAAGTGGAATTAGTATACCATAAATTAGATGCTGACATGCTCGTCTTAAGAGATTTCGAAGAAGACCAACAATTGAATCGTATTTTTCACAATCAAGGCTTCTTAAAAATAAGCATGCCGGAAACCTGCATTATACAAAATAGTAAATGGAATAGTACCGAAGAATTTTCGGCGACCCTTTCCTCCCGCTCCAGAAAGCATTTCTTTAAAGAGATAGTACCTTTTGAACAAGCTTTCGATATTGTAATAAAAGATCAATTATCAGATGAAGAATTAGAACAAGCATATTATCTGTATCAGAATGTAAAAAATAACAATCATGCTATAAATACATTTACCTATCCAATAGACGTATTTAAAAAAATGGAGAGTAATCGGCAATGGGAATTTATATTGTTATATCTCAAAAATAAAGAAAAAGAAGAAATCACAAACCCATTAATCGGAATTCTATTTTGTTATAAAAACACAGAACATACCTATGTTCCTGCTTTAATAGGAATGGACTATTCCTATGCAAAAGAATTCCAACTCTACCGACAACTACTTTTTCAGGCAATCAAACGAGCTCGGTACTTAAACTTAAGTAAAATCGATTTTGGGGTATCCGCCACTTTCGAGAAAAGAAAACTGGGAGCCACGATAATTCCAAAAGTAGCCTATATTCAAGCCCGAGATAATTTTTCCATGGAATTAATGGGTACAATTCAAAACGAAGATAAAACACATTCAAAAACTAAATAAAATTTGAGTTTTTCAACTTATTGCAAAACAACTAAAAAACAAAAATCAATCCAATTTTCCCCTCCTCTTTTTCTCACTCCCCTCCTTCGGAGGGGCTGGGGAAAGGATAAACCAAAAACCTATGCTAAAAATTACTGTAGAAGAGTTTGATGAAAAACTTAAATTGATAATTAATTCTGACGAAAATCATCTTAAAAAAGCAACTGATGGTATTCATTTATGTAACAAAACACTAGCTGACATGAAAGAGAAAGTCGAGCAAAACGATTTTGAAACGACACCTGACGAGATTGATTTTTTTAAAAATATCAAACCCCTTCCAATGAGTTACCTTATCTATTTTACAGAACTGCGTTCTTGCGAACTCCGCAAACCTAAAGCAGGCACGTCCTATCAAATAGAATTTTTCGAAAAGGAAATGCGAAAAATCAATAAGTTCTTTTCTCGCAATCTGGACTTTGTTAATTATATGGAGCAAGGATACACCTATATTGATCATCAATTTTTCACAAGAAACCCAGGTAATAGTTTTCCTTTCACTCCAATGACGGATTATTACCAATACCCCGAATTTTCCTCTTCACATGACATGCTCTGGGCGAAAATAAAGGCAATGTACCGTTTCATTCATTACATCCGCGAAGCAATGCAAAAACTCAATGCTGGAAACTCAATGCTATTTGACGAAAAAAAACACAAAGTACTGCTTTGGACAGCACCCAAAACAGCACTAACAGAATTAATCTATGCTTTATACTCTAATGGGGCGTTGAACCATGGGGGAGCCGATATAAATACTATTGCGGCTTCTTTTGAAGATTTTTTCAATATTAAAATAGATAATATATATAAAACCTATTCAGAGATTAAGGACCGTAAAAGTAGCAAAACAAAATTCCTGGAAGAACTGATGATGAACCTGCAACAAAAAATCCACAAAGAAGACGAATTTTAAAAATCGGTATCCAATCGGTAGTACGAAAAATACACTAGAGAAATACAGCCCTAGAATTGATTGTTACACCTTACGTAATGGGACTTCGAGTATTTCTAAACTTTATAAATAGTATTCGTTTCCATGTCATATCGAGAGCAATCGAGATATTAATGCCCCAGTACATTGGGGCATTTTTCATTATAAAAAGTGCAACTGGAAATAATAAACTTTAACAGCTAAAAAAAAGAACAGCTAGAAGATACCAATACCCCCCAAAACAGGCTTTAAATAATATTGAAATGTTAAATTTCTTCGGTACTACGAAGCGTATGGGGATAGAAAGCAAATAAAAGCAGTCAATTTTGTATCACTAAAAAACATAATAGATACAAAATCAAATTACTTTCAAATGGCAGCAACAATTATCACAGTCGAAGATCTTAGAGACTTCAAAATTGATTTATTAGAGGAAATCAAAAAAATATTTCAATCGCAAACTACTACGCAAACCAAAAAGTGGCTAAAATCCACAGAAGTACGTAAACTACTAAACATTTCTCCCGGAACCCTCCAAAACCTCCGCATCAACGGAACACTTGCCTATACCAAAATCGGTGGCACTATCTATTACGCCAATCAAGACATTGACAAAGTACTGGAAAGCAACAAAGTAAACTCAATTCCCAATTTATTTAAATAATTCATCAATCAATAATCCAGACCCAGAGATCTTAATTCCTAATACTTCAATCTTAGTACTTCTCAAAAAATGAACTACATCAAACACCTCACTGGTTTTTTCAATAAAATCAGTTATGAAACCAACCTAAATCCAACCCACATTTCGCTCTATTTAGCACTTTTCCAATGTTGGAACGTGAATAGGTTTAAGAACCCAACAGGCATATCGCGGGAAGAGATTATGAAAGCCAGCAAGATCAATTCAAAAGCGACCTATCACAAGTGCATGAAAGAGTTGGAGCTCTTAGGATTTATGGTATACAACCCAACATTTAACCCCCATTCCTGTTCCAACATCATTATGACAAATTTCTCTGAAGAAGTAAAAACAAACTCAAAATTAGCTATACCAACCCATTCAAAAAATGAACCCGTTCACAATTTGACCAAAACAAAAAATGAACAAGTCATTGAACAGGTAAATGAACAGGTATATATATATAATAAAAAACAAACATCTAAAAACATTTTAAACAATATAAAAATAGATATAAAAAAAAATTCAATAAATCAACTTGTTCAAAATTTGAATCCATTAATAAATCCTAAAGAAAAAAAGGAGAAAGAAAAAAGTTGCGTGAAAAAAGAAAAACCGATTGAACTCGATTTAATTTTTGACACTATCACTGAAAATCAAACCGAAAACAGTTTGCACAAAATTGTCACTTCGAGCGAAGTCGAGAAGCCTTCACTCGAAATGATACTGGAATACTTCTCTTTCAAGGAAAGTTCCTTAACGGAAGCCAACAAGTTTTTCAACTACTACTCTAGCATCGGTTGGCTCGTAGGCGGAAAAACAAAAATGAAAGATTGGAAAGCAGCAGCACGAAACTGGATGCTCAACACTGCTAAGTTTGCTGTAAATGCTCCACAATCCGATTACAATTCCCAACCAAAACCGATGCACCTGCACACGGCAACACAAAAAAACTATGACGAACCATTGTAAATCATCCGTCCGTGAAACCTTCGTCATACATAAAGGTTTCAAAGTATATAATTTTCAAAAATGTCTACTATACCTCGAAAACGAAGGAAAAACGACCTACGGAAATTCATTTCAAATTAGCGAAGCGGATTATCCTACCATCTACAAATTGTTGATTTATATGATTCAAGACGAGAAAACAGCCTTAAAACTAAAGATCGATCTGTCAAAAGGTATTCTGGTCTCTGGAGCAATTGGTTGCGGAAAAACGTCGCTAATGCATCTAATACGACCTTTTGCATATCAAAGCTCCGACTATAAAATCAAAACATGCAGGGAAGTCTCCTTTGAATTTGCCAAAAATGGCTTTGAGGCCATCAATTGCTACACGTTAAAGCAAGTCAATCAATCGCGACTAACGGGTTATTGCTTTGACGATTTGGGTGCTGAACAGCAAATCAAGCACTTCGGTAACGACTGCAACGTCATGGCTGAGGTACTGATCAGCCGCTACGAACAGTTTGTCGAAAACAAATCTGTCACGCACATTACCACTAATCTTTCCGCCTCCGAAATCGAAAACAACTACGGCAACCGCCTCCGCTCCAGAATGAGAGCCATGTTTAACCTAATCACATTCGATAAAAACACCACAGACAAAAGATAAATTCATTGCGAGGATCGAAGCAATGGCATCACTTTGAGTAAAAATTGGTATCGAAAACCAACTTTAAACTTTTCAAATCTTAAACTTTAAACTTTTTCATCATGAGAAAAATCAACACCTTCTGGAACTGGTTCCAAGACAACAATCAAACCATCAAAAACCTTATCAACGAAACCCCTTTAAACCAAAAACACATCAGTTTTTGGATAAGCAAAAACCTCAGCTACTATTGCAAGGAAATTGACTTTCTGATTGTTTTTCCAAAAAAGGGTAATACAAAATCCGAACTCATTATAACCGCCAATGGTAACCCTGATTATTTCAGCCCAGTAATTAATTTAGTCGATAATGCTCCACAATTAAGAAACTGGAAATTCACCGCCTTCATCCAGCCAACCGAAAGAATTGAGGAAATTATGAATGATCTTGATAAACCTTATATTTTCCAGGATATTATTTTAAAAACAAGTGACCTCAAATTTTTAGCTCTGGATTATGATGATGAAAAATCAAAACTGGATCTCATTGTATATCTAAACAATTACACTTTACATTGCAGCAATAAAACTTTGGAACAAGCAATTTTTATTATTACAGATGTATTAGAACATTATTCAATGAAGAAAAACGTTAATTTTGTTCAATTGGCACAAACGGATGACAATGAAGACGGAATAGTATATTTGTATGATTCTCAATTGTATAGTTATGATTTAAATTTGTTGAAAAAAGCAAAAAAATAACTAATTTTCATTTCTAATTTTTCACTTTTGCAATTGATGAATACCGTAAGATTAATAATTTTTGTACCGCTTTCCACGAACAAATTGACACAAGGATTTGGCCTTACTATATTAAATCTTAAGCAAATCAAAATAGATAAATCTAAAATTTATAAATTTTATTATTACTTTTACAATCTTGAAACTTACAAACGCCATATTATCAATTATTATTCTGATTCTTTCCTGTATGCCTTGCGCAGATATGGAAACAGTAACTTCATATAATAAAGCAACAATTAGTATGCAGTCAAGCCAACATCAAGATAAAGATGCTTGCTCACCTTTATGTATTTGTAGCTGCTGTGGTTGCCAAGGCTTCGATTACAATTCAATTTATGTATATAATCTCTTTTCTGTCAAAACAATAATTGACAAAAAAGTACCAGAATACAAATCAATTTTCACTTCCAATTTCTTCGGAAGTATTTGGCAACCGCCACAAATTAATGTTTAATTTTTTTTTTATTAATGATTAAATGAATAGCGATTAATGACTTGTACATTAATCGAACTAGTCTTTTTCATTAATTACTTTACCGTATTTGATAAATTCAAATGCTGTGATTTATAAATCAATATTAAACATTAATCCTTTACAATAGTGTTAGACAAAATCATCCATTTTAGTATAAATAATAAATTCATCATTGGTTTGATGACTTTATTCCTCATTATTTGGGGAGTTTGGAGTGCATCCAAATTGCCCATCGATGCAGTACCAGATATTACAAACAATCAGGTACAAATCATTACGCTTTGCCCTACTTTGGCAGGACAAGAAGTAGAACAGTTAGTAACGTTTCCAATAGAACAAAGTATTGCAAATCTTCCTGATTTAGAAGAAACCAGAAGTATTTCCCGTTTTGGTTTATCGGTAATCACAGTAGTTTTTGATGATGATGTCAATATTTATTTTGCACGACAACTCATTAGTGAACGACTAAAAGGAGCTGTTAGCCAAATACCTCAAGGCATCGGAACACCTGAATTAGGTCCGGTAAGCACAGGGCTTGGCGAAATATATCAATACATTCTACACCCAAAAAAAGGTAGCGAAAAGAAATACTCCGCTATGGATTTGCGTACCATGCAAGACTGGATAGTAGCGAGACAACTCCTAGGAACTCCGGGAATTGCCGAAATAAATAGTTTTGGTGGCAAACTAAAACAATATGAAGTTGCCGTTAACCCTAATCGTTTAAGGGCAATGGGGGTAACGATTCCCGAAATTTTTACGGCTTTAGAAAAAAATAATCAAAATACAGGTGGGGCTTATATTGACAAAAAACCAACAGCCTATTTTATTCGTGGCGTAGGTCTAGTTACTTCCTTGGAAGACGTAGAAAATATTGTTGTTAAAAGTAATCCAAACAGCGTCCCTATTTTCATAAAAGATGTTGCAGAAGTGAAATTTGGTAGTGCTGTTCGCTATGGAGCAATGACCTATAACGGAAAAGTGGATGCCGTAGGTGGTATTGTGATGATGCTTAAAGGAGCTAATAGTAATGAAGTAGTACAAAGGGTAAAAGACAAAATGGCAATCATTCAAAAATCATTACCTGATGATGTCATCGTTGAACCGTTTATAGATAGAAGTACTTTTGTAAACCGCGCCATTTCTACAGTAGAAAAGAACCTAGTTGAAGGTGCCTTAATTGTGATTTTTGTATTGGTTTTGTTTCTCGGAAACCTTCGAGCTGGACTGATTGTAGCTTCTGCTATACCGCTTTCAATGTTATTTGCATTGGGATTGATGAAAGTTTTTGGAGTAAGTGCAAACTTAATGAGTTTGGGCGCAATTGATTTCGGCTTAATTGTAGATGGAGCCGTAATTATTGTGGAAGCCTCTCTGTATTTCCTGGAACACAATAAAAGCAAAACGAAACTCACTCAAATCCAAATGGATGTTGCGGTTGAAAACAGTGCTAAAAAAATGATGAGTAGCGCTGCCTTTGGTCAAATCATCATTATGATAGTGTACTTTCCTATCCTGTCTTTAGTAGGTATTGAAGGAAAGATGTTTGGTCCGATGGCAAAAACGGTTTCCTTTGCAATTATTGGTGCAATGATACTTTCATTAACCTACATCCCTATGATGAGTGCCTTGTTTTTGCCGAAACAGATCAGCCATAAAAAGACATTTTCAGATAAAATGATGGATTTCTTGTACAGTAAATACCAACCTCTTTTAGAGAAATTTATTGCTATAAAATACAAAGTCGTTAGTATTACTGTCGCTTTGTTATTGGTCACACTTTTTATTTTCAGCAAAATGGGAGGTGAATTTATTCCCACATTAGCCGAAGGAGATTATGCATTTGAATTTAAAATGCCGATTGAAACCTCTTTATCCCAAAGTATCGAAACCTCGATGCAAGGCGCAAGAATTGTAAAACAATTCGATGAAGTAAAAATTGTAGTTGGTAAAACTGGCGCTGGAGAAGTACCTACAGATCCAATGCCACCCGGAGCGACTGATATGATGATAATTCTGAAACCGCAAGACGAATGGAAATCAGGCAGATCCTATGATGAATTGGGTGACGCTATTGAAGAAAAATTAAGCGTGATTCCAGGGGTTTTTATCGAAAAAAGTCAACCTATTCAAATGCGTTTCAATGAATTAATGACAGGAATTAAACAAGATGTTGCGATAAAGATATTTGGAGAAAACTTGGATAGTCTCTCCGTATATGCACAAAAAGTAAAAAGTGTAATCACAAACGTACAAGGCGTTTCTGCTCCTCAAGTAGAACAAGTAGATGGATTACCTCAAATCAATATTGAATACGACCGCTTACGTATTGCAAATTATGGTTTAAATATTGAGGATATCAACAGTATCGTGAGTACCGCCTTTGCGGGAAAAGCAGCAGGGGTAGTTTATGAAGACGAACGAAAATTTGATCTAGTGGTACGATTAGATAGCGCCTCAAGAAGAAGTATCGATGATGTAAGTAATCTATTGATACCAATAGCTAATGGAAGCCAGATTCCTTTATCACAAGTGGCGAAAGTGGATTTTAAATTGGGTCCGGCACAAATAAGCCGAGAAGAAGGGAAACGTAGAATTGTTGTTGGTTTTAATGTACAGGATAGAGATGTAAAAAGTATCGTACATGAAATTCAAGGCAAATTAGCTACAGAAGTAAAATTGCCTTCGGGCTATTATTTTACCTATGGAGGAACATTTGAAAATTTACAAAAAGCATCCAATCGTTTGATGATCGCTGTACCAGTATCGCTACTGCTAATTTTTATGCTTTTGTATTTTACTTTCAATTCAATGAAACAAGCCAGTTTAATCTTTACTGCAATTCCAATGAGTGCTATAGGAGGCGTATTTGCATTACTTCTTCGTGGAATGCCTTTTAGTATTTCGGCCGGAATTGGTTTTATTGCTTTGTTTGGAGTAGCCGTATTAAACGGAATTGTACTGGTCGGCACATTCAACCAACTCGAAAAAGAAGGGTGGGATGATGTTATAAAACGAGTTATCGAAGGAACAAAAATACGATTGCGACCTGTCTTGATGACGGCTACCGTAGCTTCGTTGGGGTTTTTACCAATGGCATTATCACATAGTGCAGGTGCCGAAGTACAAAAACCATTAGCAACTGTCGTAATTGGAGGATTACTTTCAGCTACGTTTTTAACCTTATTTGTATTGCCTTTGCTTTACATTATATTCAACACAAAAATGAATTTAAAAAGAAAACCAAAAGTGAAATCAATTGTAACTATTTTAGTTATTGGATTGTTTCTTTCATTTACTAATGGTCAAGCACAATCACGAAAATCCATTGATGAAGTTTTGAATCTAGGTCTAAAAGATAATTTACAATACAGTATCAACCAGTCGCAAATCTCAAAAAATCAGCTATTGATAAAAGGAAACAAGGAATTTCCTAAAACAGGCATTTTTGTAGAAAATGAAGATTTGCGTCCTTCGGATAAAATAGGCGTTTGGAAAATTGGTTTGCAACAAAGTTTCTTTTTGCCACAAGTAAATCAAGCCAAGAAAAACTTTTATCGAGAACAAACCAAATATTATGAATTCAACAAAGAAGTAATCGATGCAGAATTGAAAAAAAACATTCGTTCTGTATATTATCAAATGTGGTATTTACAAGATAAAGCCGCTTTATACCAGCGATTAGACACTATTTATATTGGACTGTTAAAAACGACTATTGTAAAAGTAAAGACAGGAGAGAGTGCCGGTATCGAAAAAATTTCGGCCAATGTAAAATTAAATGAAATTGAAACCAACATCACGCAACTTCAAAAAGAAATAGTAGTGCAGCAGCAGCTTTTAATGCAATTACTCAATAGTACAGAAGCCATTTTGCCACTTTCTAATTCGTTGGAAAAACTAGACTATGGATTACCAAACACATCCGAAACCCATCCGAATCTTCTTTTATTACAGCAAAATGTAGTGATTGCCAATAGTGAAATTGCAATCCAAAAAAGCAATCGCTTGCCAGAGTTTTCTGGTCGGGTTTTTTCACAAAAACTCTATGGCGTAGATGACCCTTTAAGTGGTTTTTCTTTTGGAACTTCATTTCCGATTTTTGGTACTGGAGCCAATAAAAATAAAATAAGAGCGGCTAAAACCGAAAAAGAAGTACAAGAACAAAAGTTGCAATATCAAACGCAAATTCTAAAATCTTCTTTAATGCAACACCAGACTGAAGTAGAAAAAAGCATTTCGGGTTTACAATTTTACGAAACTTCGGGTTTACAACAAGCTGATGAAATTATAAAAGCCGCTGATCAGTCCTATCGTGCAGGAGAAATAAGTTACGCTGATTTTTCATTATATTTAAGCCAAGCAATAGAAATACGAAAAAATTATTTAGACAATCTAAATGCGTACAACCAAGCCATTATTGATTACAATTATTTCACAAATAAATAAAATAAAAAAAAATGAAATCTTTAAAAACATATAAGAATTATCTTTTGTTAATTGCCTCTTGTCTCGTTCTAATTTCTTGCGGCAAAACTGAAACTAAACCTCAAGAAGAACAAAAAGCAACAACGGAAGAAGCCGCCCCTTCAATTGCCTCGCTCACTGCCGAGCAAATTAAAACGGTGGGTATACAATACGGAACAATTGAACAAAAACAATTAACAGCTACACTCCAAGCCAATGGGGCATTGCGAGTGCCTAACAATAACAAAGCCAATGCAACTTCGTTGTATGGTGGCGTTATAAAAACCATAAATGTACAATTAGGTGATTATGTAAAAAAAGGACAACTAATCGCTACAATCGCTAATCCACAATTTATACAATTACAAGAAGAATATTTAAGCACTTCCAGTAAAATAATCTTTGCCGAACAAGAAGTAGTACGACAAAAAGAGCTTAACGAAGGAAATGCAGGAGCATTAAAAAATTACCAGAGTGCTAATGCCGAACTAAAATCAATGCGAACTCGCAGAGCCTCTTTACAACAACAAATCCAATTAATGGGAATCAATCCTAATAATTTAAATAATAGTAATTTACGTTCTTCATTATCCGTAACAAGTCCAATAAGTGGCACAATTAGCAATGTGTTTTCTAAAATTGGAAGTTATGTTGATGTCTCTTCACCAGTTGCCGAAATTGTAGATAACTCACAATTGCATTTGGATTTAAATGTGTTTGAAAAAGATTTACCAATGCTAAAAGTAGGCCAAATTATTCATTTTAGAATTACCAATAATTCGGGACAAGACTACAACGCTAAGGTATATTCAATAGGTGCAGCATTTGAGAATGACAGCAAAAGTATTCCTGTACACGCCACCGTTCAAGGCAATAAATCAGGACTAATTGATGGAATGAATATCACCGCAATTGTCAGTTTAAATGATGTGACTACTAACGCTGTTCCAAATGATGCTATAGTGAGCGCAGATGGCAAAGACTATATTTTTGTGGTCACCAATAAAAAAGCAGAAGAAGAAAAACCAGAAGAAGGAGAAGTAGCCAAAGAAACCGAAACAAAAGATAAAGAACAAGAGCCAAAAAACACTAATTTCGAAAAAATAGAAGTAGTAAAAGGAGTTTCTAATATGGGTTATACCGCAATCACATTAGTAAAGGATATTCCATCAAATGCAAAAATCGTAACAAAAGGCGCATTCTTTGTAAATGCAAAATTGACAAACAAAGGTGAAGAATAATATCAATACCCTTCATACTATCTATTATGAAAATAAAATCTAACATAGACAAATTTGGAACAATTGGGCTTTTTATCACCGCCCTATTTTCCCCTTGTTGTTTTCCATTATTTGCTTTCGGAGCATCTGCACTTGGATTAGGAAGTATTGAATTGTTTGGCGGATGGACAATGCGGATATTTCTAATAATGGTAATGATTTCTATTATTGGTTTAGTTATTTCATATTACAAACATCGCAGTTTGCTTCCTTTGTTAATTGCTATACCAAGCGCAATTGTAATAAATTATGCTTTTTTTACCAATAGCAATACTTCACTTATTTATCTGGGAATGTTTGGAATTTTAATAGCTACAGGGGTAAATTATTACCGAAACAAATTACAAGGAAATTGCGAGAGTTGTACAACCTATGAAGGGAAAACAGTTGAATTAAAATCAACTTTAACTTGCCCCAACTGTGGATACAGAAAAGAAGAAATAATGCCAACCGATGCTTGTCAATTCTTTTACGAATGTGAAAAGTGCAAAACAATACTCAAACCATTAGAGGGAGATTGTTGTGTTTATTGCAGCTACGGTTCGGTAAAATGTCCACCAATACAAGCAGGAGATAATTGTTGTTAATTAATATCAAAACAAAATGAAACACCAACACAAATACGATGCATACGGCAAACAGCTTTGTTGCACACTTGAAGAAAAAATAAATAGAATAACCGATAATCAAGCGGGATGTTGTACCGTGGACTATAAATCTGAACATGCTGATGATGATGGACACGACCATTCAGGAGACGACCGCACTACATTTCAAATGTTCTTGCCTGCAATCATAAGTTTTATATTTTTAATTGTTGCAATAGGTTTAGACAACTATTTTACACCAACCTGGTTTGTTGGTTACGTAAGCTTATCCTGGTACTTAATAGCCTACTTATTAGTAGGTTACCCAGTACTGAAAGAAGCGTATGAAAGTATCCGGAAAGGAGAAATATTTTCAGAGTTTTTTCTAATGGGAATTGCTACCATTGGAGCTTTTGCCATTGGCGAATATGCAGAAGGTGTTGCAGTAATGTTATTTTATGCTATTGGCGAAATTTTTCAAACATTGGCAGTTCAAAGAGCTAAAAAGAACATCAAATCGCTGTTAGATCAAAGACCCGACACAGCAACGGTAATGGAAGGGGAAAATACAATTTCTAAAAAAGCATCAGAAATTACTATTGGAGAAATTATCCAATTAAGACCTGGTGAAAAACTAGCTCTAGACGGAAAATTACTTTCAGACAATGCTTCTATAAATACAGCAGCTTTAACAGGAGAAAGTAAACCGGATACCAAACAAAAAGGAGAAATTGTACTTGCAGGTATGATTAATCTGAACAAAGTTGTTCTCGTCGAAGTTACGACAGCATATACAGACAGCAAATTGTCCCAAATATTACAAATGGTTCAGGATGCTACGGCTAAAAAAGCACCAACCGAATTATTCATTAGAAAATTTGCCAAAATATATACGCCAATAGTTGTAGTATTGGCAATCGGAATTTGTTTACTCCCAATGCTATTTGTCGAAAACTATAATTTCAACGATTGGTTGTACAGGGCATTAATTTTCTTAGTTATCTCCTGTCCTTGTGCATTGGTTATTTCCATTCCATTAGGTTATTTTGGTGGTATTGGAGCAGCAAGCAAAAACGGAATTTTGTTCAAAGGATCTAATTTTCTTGATATAATGGCATCTATCCAAGTGGTCGTTATGGACAAAACAGGAACATTGACCAAAGGCGTATTTCAAGTCCAAAAAGTAGTAGCAGTAGGTATTTCTGAAGATGATTTAGTAAAATATACAGCAGCACTCGAAACCAAATCTACCCATCCGGTCGGAACTGCCATTATCGAATATGCCAAAGGGTCAGAAAAAAATACAACCGTTACTGATGTAGAAGAAATTGCAGGACACGGACTTAAAGGAAAAGTGGATGGAAACGAAATCTTGGCAGGAAATATAAAACTGATGAAGAAATTCAACATTAGTTATGATACCGAAATCGAAAATACGCCATTTACAATAATCGTTATAGCAATCAATCAAAAATATGCGGGATACTTTTTAATTGCCGATGAAATTAAAGAAGATGCTAAAGAAGCTATCGAAAGTTTACACAAGTTAAATATCAAAACTGTAATGCTTTCAGGCGATAAACAAGCCGTTGTTGATGCTGTTGCCAAAGAATTAAATATTGATCAAGCCTATGGCGATTTGTTGCCCGAAAACAAAGTTGAAAAAGTTGAAGGACTAATATCCCAAAACCTAAAAATAGCCTTTGTAGGCGATGGTGTTAATGATGCCCCTGTCGTTGCCCTTGCCGATGCCGGAATTGCAATGGGTGGCTTAGGAAGTGATGCCACTATCGAAACTGCTGACATCGTTATTCAAAACGACCAGCCTACAAAGATTTTTACAGCCATAAATATCGGTAAAAAAACCAAACAAATCGTGTATCAAAACATTGGTTTAGCGTTTGCCGTAAAAGCAATTGTTTTGGTACTTGGTGCTAGTGGTTTAGCTACTATGTGGGAAGCCGTTTTTGCTGATGTTGGAGTGGCTTTATTGGCTATTTTAAACGCTGTAAGAATACAGCGAATGAAGTTTTAAATTAAGTTAGTTATTTAATTCAAAAAAGGATGTTTGTTGTAAATACAAGCATCCTTTTTTTGAATAAACGCATAGCATAACTCTGTTAAGAACTCATTCCAGACGTCCTACTTTATCCTAAAATAAATTCTTACATTAGTAAGCTAACAAAAGCGTTACCAATGTCATTATTTCAGCCCTCCGTACTCAAAAAATATTTGAGTCAACAAGATACTGCTCTAGTCCAGAAAGCCTATAAAAAATACACTAGGTATTTTCACAACGCTGTTATTCAAGAAAACATTCGAAACAGTAAGGAAGAGCAATTCCAGGAAGGATTTTTACGCGAATTGTTTGTGGATATTTTGGGTTATACACTCAATCCAGCACCAAGCTTCAACCTGACAACGGAACTTAAAAACATAAAGGGAGCCAAAAAAGTGGACGGCGCCATCCTCAAAGACGGAAATGCCCTAGCAGTAATTGAACTTAAGGGAACCAACACCAAAGACCTCGAAAGCATCCGCCAACAAGCCTTTGATTACAAAGCCAACCAAACAGGCTGTATCTATGTCATTACCTCCAATTTCGAGAAGTTGAGGTTCTACATCAACAATGCCGTAGACTATGAAGAATTCAACTTATTTACCCTAACCCACGCCGCATTTGAAATCTTCTACCTCTGTCTGGCCAAAGAAAATATCTTGGCTAACAGACCACTCAGCATAAAAGAAGCTTCAGTAGTAGAAGAAGAAAATATTACTAAAAAATTCTATGGGGATTATTCCGTATTCAAACGCGAATTGTACCGGGATTTAGTCAAACAAAATCGATCTAACATCTTACTTAATGATTTACCCGAAAAGACTACTAAACTGATTCTTTTCCAAAAATCACAAAAATTGATTGACCGTTTTCTGTTTATCCTCTTTGCAGAAGACCGAGGATTATTGGCTCCAAACTCCATCAATACCGTGCTAAAAGAATGGAAAGCTTTGGCTGATTTGGATGTCGAAATGCCACTTTACGATCGCTACAAACAATACTTTGGCTATCTCGATACAGGTCGAAAAGGCACCGACAAGAAAGAAGAAATCTTTGCTTATAACGGTGGACTCTTCCAACCCGATGCGATTCTCGATGCCGTGATCATAGACAATGAACTACTCTACCGCCATACCTTAAAACTTTCTACTTATGATTTCGAAAGTCAGGTAGATGTCAACATTCTGGGGCACATTTTCGAACATTCACTTAATGAAATCGAAAGTGTAAATGCCGAAATTGAAGGAACCGATTTTGACAAACAAAAAACCAAACGCAAGAAAGACGGTGTTTTCTACACCCCGAAATACATTACCAAATACATAGTCGACAACACCATTGGTAAACTTTGTACTGAGAAAAAACAAGAACTAGGAATAATTGACGAAGAATACGCCAAAGGCCGCAAGAACCGTCAAACCACCACCATCATAAAACTGGACAACCAACTCAAGGATTACCGAGAATGGCTATTGGAACTCACTATCTGTGACCCAGCTTGTGGCTCGGGAGCTTTCCTGAACCAAGCCTTAGATTTCTTGATCAAGGAACACGCCTACCTAGACGAACTCAACAAACAACTCTTTGGAGGTTTCTTTGTCTTTCCCGATATCGAAAACCAAATCCTGGAACACAACATCTATGGGGTCGACCTCAACGAAGAAAGCATAGAAATTGCAAAACTCTCTTTGTGGTTGCGTACTGCCCAACCCAAACGAAAACTCACGAGCTTAAACAACAACATTAAATGCGGTAACTCGCTTATTGACAGCAAAGCCATTGCGGGTGAAAAAGCTTTCAACTGGAAGGAACAATTCCCAGAAGTATTTGCCAAAGGAGGTTTTGATGTGATTATTGGGAATCCGCCTTATGGTGATTACTTTAATTCAACCGAAAAAACATATTTACTTAAAAAATTCGAAGCCTCATTTTCGGGGACATTTGATATGTACATTATGTTTTTTGAAGTAGCTTTAAACTTAATTAAGTCAGAAGGAAAACTATGTTATATAACACCTAATACGTTTATAGATTACGCTCAATTTTCAAGCTTAAGAAAGCTGCTCTTAAAAGGAAATAATATAGAACAGTTAATTAGTCTTACAAATGTTTTTGAAGATGCAATTGTAGATACTGCAATCATTATTTTAACAAAATTTAAAGCCCAAGATGAAAACTTTAGAGGAATAAATATAAAAGAGAAAATAACATCTTTAGAGAGTTCAATTATACCTTTATTAAGTTCCGAAAACTTAAGTTCAAATGGATTCATTTTAAAATCAACTGGGAATTTTGATATTAAAAAGCTTATAAAAAATTGTCCTCATAAATTAAGTGATATTTTAAAAATAACTCAAGGAATAACAACTGGAGGAAATGATTTTTTTATTGGAAAGAAAAACTATTTTATTGAAAATGGAATACCAGAAACTATTTTTAAAAAAGTATTAAAAGGGAAATCAATACACAGAAATAAAATTCTTTTTGATGACGACTATATCTTATACTCTACAAAAAAGACTGACCTAGACACTCAAAATAAGATATCGGTATTATTAGAACAATTTAAAAATAAGTTGTCTGAAAAAAGAGAAACTGCACAAGGCAATTTGCCTTGGTATTGTCTACATTGGGCAAGAGATGAAAGAGACTTTAATGAGCCAAAAATATTAATTAGACAAACTGCAAGTCATATAATAGGAGTTTTTGATAATGATAATTATTACTCACTTGACACTTTACACACTTTAAATTTAAAAATTGAAGCAAATGATAAAGTTGCTACTTTGAAATTTTTACTTGGGATTTTAAATTCAAAATTATTTAAATATTTATACTCTTGGAAGTTAGACGAAGGAGGTAAAGTTTATCCTCAAGTTAAAAAAATAAATATTGAATGGCTTCCAATTCCAATATTAATTAATGAAAATTTGATTTCAACAAATATTGATAAATTATTAGAAATAAACTTAAAAGAAGAACAATCTAGAGTTAAGTTTTTAAGTTTTCTTAATTCAAAATTCAATATTTTAAATTTAAATTCAAAAAAACTTGAAAACTGGAGCGAATTATCATTTGCTGATTTCATCACAGAACTCAACAAAGCGATTAAAACAGCTGGACAAACTCCCCTCACGAAAAAAGACGAGTTTGAATGGCTGGATCTATTTGAAGAAAACAAAACCAAAGCCCAAAACCTCAAATCACAAATAGAAACAACCGAAAAAGCTATTGATAAAATGGTGTATGAGTTGTATGGTTTGAGTGAGGAAGAGATAGAGATTGTGGAAAGTAATTAAGTATAGTAAACCATGGATTGGCAAGACTACAAAGTTAGAAATACAAATATTGAAGGAGCTAGAGCTGCATTTGAGAAAGATTGTGCTACACTTTTTAATACTATTTATCCAAACAAAAATGTAAAAACTGTAAAAGTTTCACAAGGAGATGGTGGTATTGATGTTTTTATTGGTGAGATTGGCATCGAACCTATTATAGTAATTCAATGTAAATTCTTTCTGGAGGAGTTTGGCAATTCACAACAACAGCAAATTAGAGAATCATTCAAAACAGCAATTATATCGAGTGATTATGAAATGAAAGAATGGATTCTTTGTATTCCAAGAATTCTTGATTTAAAACAAAGCATATGGTGGAGTAATTGGGTAGATAAAACAAAATTAACTTATTCTTTAGATCATGAATTTATTAATTTAAAGGACGGTAATGATTTAATCGATTTATTTAAAGAACATAAACTTTTCAATCAAGTATTTAAATTAGAAGACTCTTTAAAATTAGATACAATTGATAAAAAAATTGATGATATCAGCAATAAAGCTTTTAATATAATTTCCTTTGAAGATGCTAAAATTGAATTGGAAAAAGCAAATTTTTATCTTGAAAGCGCACCGCATTTTTTTGGAGAAAATATTGAAACGCACATTGAAAGAGAAGAAACCCCAAAAATTTATAATTGGATAAAAAATGTTTTAAAAGTTAATGAAAAAAATGTTTTTATACTAGAGGGCGAAAAAGGATATGGAAAAACAGTTGTTCTAAAAGACTTATTATTAAAACTTAAAAAAGATGAAATAGATGTTTTGGGAATAAAAGCAGACAAATACTTTGCTGCTGATAGAATTGAGTTAGAAAAAAAGATATTTCAAAAAGAAAATATTTCAATAGAAGCTATAGCAAAACTATATAATGATAAAAATAAAAATTTAGTCATTATTGTTGACCAACTAGATGCCCTTTCTCAATCTCTTTCTTCAAACAGGGAATATATTCAAACTTATAATAGATTAATTGCTGATCTATCATATCATAAAAACATAAGAATAATTATATCTACTAGAAGTTATGATTTAAATTATGATGCAGAGTTAAGCATATATAAATCAGACAAATATTCAAAAGTTAAAATAACATCAATTTCGAAAGAAAAAGTCAAAGAGGTTTTATCAAAGTATGGAATTAATAATACTTCTGAAGAGCTTTTAGAGTTATTGACTGTCCCTAATCATCTGGATATATTTTGCAAATTACCTAATAAGCAAAAATTAAATCTTGATTCATTAACTTCCTTGAAGGATTTATATGATTCGCTATGGAAACAATTAATATCTAGTAAACAGGGATTAGATTTAAAATCAATTTTATATAAGATTGCTGATAAAATGTATGAAGATCAGCAAATCACAATTAAGAATATATTTGACAATGAAAATTTCCAGGAAATTAATTATTTAAAGAGCAATCATTTACTTGTCGAAAATAATGATGAATTGCAATTCTTCCATCAAACATTTTATGATTATACGTTTTCCAGACAATTTGTAGAAAACAGAAAATCTTTAGAAAAATACATTCAAGAAAATAATCAAAGCTTGTATGTAAGATCAACTGTAAAAATGGTTGTCGAATATTACAGAGAATTTAATCCCAAAGAATATTCTAATACAATAAGCAAATTAATAAAATCTTCAAGATATAGATTCCATATAAAGACATTAGTAATTACAAGTTTAGGAGAGGTAAACAATCCTTCTGAAGAGGAGAAAATGATTGTTTCAAAACTAATTTTAACCAATTTTAAATATACCGAAATTTTTATTAGTTCAATTTTCTCAAAAGGATGGCTAGCGTTTATACTCAATAAAAATATACCATTAACATATTTCACTTATGAGAAAAAATGGAAAAACAATCTCCATGAAAACTTAATAACCAAAAAAATTATTAACCCTGAAAATGCTCCAAAATACAATTATGCAAAACAAAAGGACATCAGATTAAATTTAATTTTGCGACTTTATATAAATAATACACATAAAGGCTTAGATATCATTATGGATTATTTTGATAAAGTTCCTGATTTTTCTGAAAAACAATATTTTATAAATAGATTTCTAACGAATGTTGAAGAATGGGAAAACAGCAAATTACTTAAGCTATTTGACACTTATTTTCCTTTTAGTCAATCTGATAAAAAGAAAGATGATTTCTGGCATTATCAGATTTTAGAAAAGATTTTCAAAAAACATCCAGAGTATGTTTTTGAAAAGCTTAAGCCAATTATTTTAAAATGCTTCGACGAAAATTCTTTTACAATTAACTTCAGTCATGACCAAGTAAGCTTGTTTGAAAAGATGAATGAATTGAATCCTGATGAAACTTTCATCTTCTTCTTTATGATATTTGATGAAATTATTGAGGATACTAAGTATACCGGTAGCCACGATGAAATTAATAGCCCCTTATATGAAAGTTCTAAATTTTCAGAATTATTTGAAAGTGATATTAAGGAAAATGCCGATGATTTTATAGAGAATTTATTAACTGAATATATCAAATCTAAAGCAAGGGATAAGAAATATTTAAAAGCTTTTTTTAAAGAAAATTCAAAATCAAATTCTGTATCGCATCTTAAAATTTTGATTTTGGGATTATCCGAAATCCCATTATTATATAAAAATGAAATCCTTGAACTTATTAATATTATATATGTAAAAAATGGATTTAATGGAATTGATGATAAATTTCAGTTATATCTAAGAAATCTTATTAGCAAAAGTTTTTATATCTATTCTGCAGAAGATAAAATTAAAATTTCTCAAATTCTATTATCGATAAAACACCCCGCTGATTTTTATTTCTATACCGATGCAAACAATAAAAGAAAACCTGCACTTAGTTTTTATGGTAAAAAAAAATATTTATTTATTGATGCTTTGCCAAAAGAAGAAGTTTATGATATTCCAATATTAAAAAAAGCACATCAAGAATTAGAAAGGAAGTTTGGCGAAGTTAATGAAAAACAGTTAGATGGAAGTAATGTTAGTTGGAGTTGTATTGGGCCTCCTCTTTCTAGTAAAGCTTACAAGAAAATGAACAATGCAGATTGGAAAAATAGTATTTTAGTATTTGGGGATGATTATCAAAAAGATAGATTTAGTGGCAACTCAAAAGGGGGGAAATTAGAGCATTCTAGGTCTTTTGAAGAAGAGGTAAGTAATGATGCCGATAGGTTTTATCCATTAATTATCGAATTATTTGAAACTGAAAATATATCAATAGATTATTTATTTTCAGGTATATCTGGTTTAATAAAGGCAAAATATGATGTTTTAAAAGTAAAGAAATTTTATTTAAAACTCATAAATGGAAATCTTAACCAAACTAACACTCTTTATTCTGTTTGGAATGTGGATTATTTCATTGGGAATAAGGCTGTCGATTTAGAAATATTAAATTATTTAGCTAATTTGGCTTTAAATCATCCAAATCCAGAAAAGCCTCTTAATCCGAATGATCCTTTACACGATAGTTTAAATTCTGTTAGAGGTGCTGCCATCCATAAACTAATAAAGTGTTCCTACAATCCGGGGTTTAAGGAAATCATTTTCAGTACAGCTGAACAAGTAATAAATGACCCGCAGCTTTCAGTAAGGGTGGCAGTTTTATTTGAATTGGCTTATTTGAATCACTTAGATTTAGATAGAACTTTTAAAATTTTCATCAAATTAACAGATACTGATGACCTAACGCTTTTAAAAAATTCTTTTCTGGCGGCCAGTTATTTAAAGAATGAATTTTATCAGGAAATGAAACCGTTATTCAATAAAATTATTGATAATGAAGAATTACATAATAATGGTAGTGTTTTAATTGTTCATAGCTGGCTCCTAGGCTATGATAAGAAGAAAGAATATTATAATAGATTAATTTCGAAAAGCAAAACTGCCAGATTAAAGTCAATACATATTGCTGAAAAAAATTTATTTAAAGATGGTATATTAGACAATAAATGTATCGAAATATTATTTCAATTTCTTGATGAAAAAGAAGATGATTTTGCTAGTTCATATTCAGGTTTAATACTTCGAAAGTTTAATTCTTCAAACTTTAACGTTTTATTTTCTTTTATGAAAGTTTATGCAAAATCTGATCTGTTCCGGAAAGATCCCAGATATTTTTTACAATATCTATTGAAGAATACAAAAGACTACCCTATTGAATGTTTAGAATTAGTAAAAAGCATGAAATTTAACAGGGTTCCAAACATTCAAAATAGAGGACATTATGATACCGAACCGGTTCAATTGGTACTTTCTATTTATAGTAGTTTAAATAATAATTTTAAAGACAATAAGAAACAGATTGAGCAAGTATTAGTTATTTTTGACGAAATGCTTAAACTCGAACATTTAAGATTGTCGTCGAACAAAGCAATTGATTCTTTAAAATAATAAAAAATATGCTGTCAGTCAAAGAGATACAATCAATCATAAGCTCAGGAGAAGGATATAATGCAGAATTCAAAGTAAGTCTCCCTAGCAAGGTAAAAGATATTACAGAAGAGGTATGTGCTTTTGCAAATGCCTCCGGTGGTGTAGTTCTTATTGGTGTAGATGATAATAATTTAATACAAGGAGTAACTATTGACAATGCAAAACGTTCTGCAATTCAAAACTCAATAAACGAAATATCTCCATCGCTACAATGTGAAACCTATAGTATTGAAATAGAAGGTAAACAAATTACGGCCATTGAAGTGCCATCGGGTGCAAACAAACCTTATGTTTTGTCGGGTGCAATTTATGTACGACAAGGTCCAAATTCACAAAAGCTAACTACTGTCGAAGAAATGAGAGACTTTTTTCAACAAGCGGACAGAATTTATTTTGACGAAGCGCCATGCACAGAAGTAAACATAGTAACTGACCTTGACAAAGACAATATAGCCGTATTTAGAACAGAGGCAGGATTAAACAACACTATTTCTGATGAACAAATATTCCGCAATTTGAGATTAACTACAAAAGAAGGATATTTAAAAAATGGCGGGGTGTTATTCTTTGCCAAAGAACCGGAACACTTTTTTGAAAAAGCAGTTATACGATGTATCGCATTTGACGGAACAGACAAAAGGTACATTATTGATGATAAAATAATGACCGGTGCACTGTATCAACAATTTCTAAAAAGCATGTATTGGCTTCACTCTAAACTTGATATCCGCTATGAAATTGAGGGAGAAGGTTCCAAACCAAGAAAAGAGTTATGGGAAATTCCGGAAACTGTTTTCAAGGAAGCAATCATAAACTCATTAGCACATCGTGATTACTATGATAAAGGCGGTAGAATTACAATAGAATTGTTTGATGATCGTGTAGAAATTAGTAATCCTGGCGGATTAGTTAGTGCTATTCCCCGAAATGAATTTGGTAAAAGAAGCTTAAGCCGTAATCCTCTAATTTTTGGGTTATTCGAAAGAATGCGAATGGTGGAACAAATAGGTTCTGGTATTAGCAGAATGAGAGACTTGATGCTTGAAGAAGGATTAACTCCACCAGAATTTAATATTGATGGAATGTTTACAGTAACATTCCGAAGACCATTTGATTTCGATAAGTGGGTAGATAAGTGGGTAGAAAAACTATCCGAAAACAGAATAGAAATATTAAAGGCTATTCATTACAACAGTAAAATCTCAAAAAAGAAACTCGAATCAAATATCGGCTTAAGTGGCACTGCTATTGACAACAACATAGAAGCGCTAAAAGAATTAGGCTTACTGGAAAGAGAAGGTGGCGCAAAAGGTGGTGAATGGATGATCAAGTTCAAATTACCGTAGGTGGGTAGAAAAGGTGGGTAGAAAACCTAGAACAAATTAGGATCATTAATCCACCATTGGAATTTATAAGAATGATTGAATCCTATTTCATAAGACAATTTAGGAAATCAACATCACGAGCAATCAAGAGGTCTCTCTTCGGTCGTTCCCTTTGTTCCGTTCGGCTGTTCCAGTCGGTCAACCCGCCATTTTCATAAGAGCCCTTTTGGTAAATAGTCTATTTATTATTTCAATTTAATATTCAGGTTTCCCTCCGTTCCACAGGCACGGCGCAGTCACAATAAAAACAGCAGCTTGAAAATAAGCAGCTGTTTTTTTTTTGCACTGCTTGTTCCTCATCTTCACACGTTCACTTCCTACGTTCGGTCGGGCTTATGCATCCACAATACCGCTTCATTTCGTTACACTCCCCCGCCGCCGCGGGTACGTTTCACTGCATTCCAGCCATATTATGTCTGCAGCCCTCCGTTTTTTCAGCGGTTGCTCCTTCGCACAGCCATCGGGCTTGGCTCCGCTTACCTCACTTGCGTTATCTTAGAAGCCTCCATTTTCAATTATCAATTATCCACTATCAATTATCAGTTGGCTCGGTAGCTTTGCCCTTAATCAAGGTACACCGCCACAAAGGCGGTTGTCTTCTATTTTTTACCCGCCGTTTCACGCTCATAGCCGCTACGTTTCGCTCCGTACCTCCGCTCAACTCTCGCGTCTATGGTGGCTGTTCGATTGCCGCAACCCCGCCACGGCGCTCCTCATCCGCAAAAAAAAATTCCTTGCCCTCAAAAGGGGCACCACTTTTTTTGCTCCTTGCGGTGCTTGGGGGTGTTAATTGCCGTTTCTTCAAGAACTCCCCTGAGAAACATCAACCAGTACGATAGTGCATTTTTCTGAAAAGAAAAAGAAAAAAATCCAGCAAGAATAGCATTCATTCCTCACTTTCAGTCGGTCATTCTTCCCTCCATTTTCGTTCGTCATTTCTGCTGTTATAACGGCTTTCTTTTTTTCTCTTTTTTCTTTTCCGAAAAATTAAGGTCGAATCTTTAACACCAAAGCGCTATGCCGAATTTCATCATCAAAACACACCAAAAAAATGCTGTTTACAGAGCAAACCAAATCTTTATTCTGAACAAAGGAATGAACAGTGGCAAGCCTCAAAAAGAACCATTTACCAATAGCTTTGTAATCCTATTTCAAAACGATGAAGATGCCGAAACAGTGTATTGGTTAGCTTATAGTTTATGGAAAGCAAAATTCTGGCACCAATCATTATTGGGGTCCGTAATTCCATTTTTAAGAATTGCTGATTTTAAAAAGGATTTTATGTCAAAAGTTAACGAAATGCTACAAGAACACGAACTGCATAAAAAACAAATCCAGGCGTTGAGGTTATTGGAACAAAAAGAGGACCAATTAAAGAAGAATATTGTCCTTATCAGTGAAATGAAAAGAGTGATATTATTGAGGTATTGTAAATAACAAAAAAAAGCCTGATCTCTCGATCAGGCTCTCATGTAAATTCGGGAAAAGGTTACCAATCCAAACCCGAATTATTTCTTTTTAAATTTTGTCAATCCTTTTAAAAGGAGCGAAATAATGAAACTAATAATAGCTCCAATTACCGCTAAGATAATCGTTTTTAGAATATCTTCAGAAACAATATTTGGCATCACACTTAATAAAGTTCCGGATGCGGTTCCGATTTGCAAGCTGTTATTTGATTCCATCTCGGGGTAAATTTTGATTGTCTTTTTTCAACCGGTTCACTATGGACCGCTCTCGGTTTGCCTCATCATCAACCGTAATTTGACTGATTACCGAAATAACACCTCCCGCAAGGGCTGCATATCCGGCAATACTGACAACGGCTACAGGTAAAACTACCGGAGCCGCAATTATAATCCCGCTGATAGCCAATAGGGCCATTCCAATACTTCTCAAAACCTTAAAAAACTTTGGGGTTGGTGCTTTCGCACGTTCAACTATATTCATAATTACTTTACTTTTTTACCTTGCCATCCTGAGCGGAGTCGAAGGATTAGATTGGATCTTTATTTTCACTTCTTCGTTGTTTGCCAAAGCTTTATAAACAAGAGCTTTCAACTTCTCCAACGCTATTCGAGAGCCGCTGCCCTTCCCTATTCCGGTTTGTATCGTTACGGGAGCGATACAGCCCAACAGTTCTTTTTTAGCATCATTAGCAGGATGGATTAATATAAAATCTCGACCTGGAACATTTTTTAAATGCAAATGCCATTTGAATTTTGGGCTAAAACGCTTCTGTAAAACGTATTCTCCTTCGGGAATACAAGAAACTCGTTGTTGGTTTTGCAACCAAGGCAACTCGATGGTATAACAAACTAAAGTGCCGTTCCATTCCAAAAATCCTTGTGTTCCCTCGGGAAAATAGCTTCTATTCAACACTAAAACCATCTTACAGACCGCTTACCTGTACCAATGACAACGGATTGTAAGCCCCATTTTTCAATGGATACATTTTTCCATTTACCTCCTGATAAAACTCCAGACCTAAAGCTAAAAACAACGGACTTACACTGTTTGGAGTCACTGCATTCAATTGATTAATGGCTACTACTGGAGTTGAATCCCACGGTTGGATGACTGTTTCAGAACTAGAAACAACGAAAGTTTCCGCCTCAAAATTAATTTCGGCTCCCGCTGAAATAATTTTATAGTGAGTTGTTCCACCTGGAGCAGCAATCATATTGGCAGGTACAAAAGGATCCACCGCAACCGAAATCTCACCAGCCACTCTATCAATTGTACCTACAAAAGGAACAAATAAAGTAGTCCCTAATTTTCCAGTGATATTAAAATCAAAACCCACAAGCAATTCCGCTTCTCCATCAATTACATTACGCAACCCTCTGTCGTTCACTAAATCCGCTTGAATCACTTTGACCATAGACTGGGTTAAACGGCTCACCATTCTACTATCAGCAGAATTAATAAGCAAAGTTCTCAAAGCTGTTCTGAGCGTTTTACCGGCTTTACCTGCCCTTCCAAATTCGGCCCCGTTTTCACGGGTTCTTTGAAATGCAGGATCACTTTTAATTCTGCTCGCATCAACACCACCTTTTTCACGGGCCAAATGCCCATCTTTGGTTTTGTAAAAGGTAATATCTCCGATAGTACCCTTCAATTTAATTATGCCTTTCTGTCTTGCCATAATTCCTAAAATTTAGATTAATTATTCAATTAAAACTCTTTCAATCATCATCCTGTTGCAACACTTTTCGATTGATTATGAAACAAATTTTAGCCAATTAAATCACATAAAAAAGACTCCCCTATCCCATATGTCACTTTGTGACACAAATGGCATAAAATGACCTAAATACCCTTTTACAACCAACATTGACGGGAGTAGATTTCCGCTTCTAAACCAAAGGAATTATTTACTATTTTTATGGAATGCCAGAACTTGAACCATATAGGTTTCAAGCTAGGCAAAGCCCAATCAAAGTCATAGATAGAGTATGAGAGCCAAAAACAATAGATTATGTATATACCCTAAGGATATACAACGCATAACCGGAAAGAGTTATCGCCAAAGTATTAGACTACTTCAAAAAATAAGAAAGGAGCTCAACAAGCTCCAAAATGAGTTTGTATCTGTCGAGGAGTTTTGCCAATATACCAGCTTAAAAATTGAACAAGTTGAACCTTTGATAATTGGGTAGAAATTATATTTTAGGTAACTAAATTTTGAACCAATGCCTGTTTAAAAAAAATGGTTAACCAGTTCAAATTATGACAATTAATCATTAATTCCAGCAAAAAAACACTTATATTTGGTAATTGGAATTTAGAACAATTTGCTAACATATTGAGAGGTGTCAGTTGAGGTGTCACTTAAAATAAAAGCTTTGCGAAGCCTTATTTTACGGCGCTTTAGAAAAACAAACAACTCCCTCTTTCTCCGCCAGTAGTATTACAAATTGAATTAAAACCCTTTAAATCGTATGATTTAGAGGGTTTTTGCTTTTAGCCAATCCCCCTTTTATTCATTAAATCGTGTATCGAATGAGGCAAATTCGGTGACCTATTCCTAATTTTAAAATGGGTCACCGAATTTCATCGAATTTCTAGTAATCACAAGACTTTAGAGCCTGTTCAACAGTTGAACATCTTGTGCGTTATTTTATTAAAAATTAAATTTAATAATCACTAAAAGGTTACCCACGATGAAAACAAAAGTATCCATTCTCTTTTACGTAAGGAGAGCAAAAGCCACAGCAAAAGGTTTACTACCTATTTATTCTAGAATAACCATTAACGGACAAAGGTTTGAGATGAGCACCAGCCGATCTGTTGAAGGAGCCAAATGGTCCTCTGAAGGAGGAAAAATGAAAGGCAACTCAGAAGAAGCTCGTTCAATAAACAGACATCTTGATTTGCTCAAGATTAAAATCATTGATGCCCAAATGGAACTCCTCCATAAAAACCTACCCATTACTATAGGGTCTTTGAAATGCAAAATATTCGGCATTGACGAAAACAAACGAATGCTAATTCCAATCTTCAAGGATCACAACAACAAAATCAAGGAATTGGTAGGAAAGGAATACGCCCTGGGAACATTGGAACGTTACAACACTTCTTTAAAGCATACAGTAGAGTTTCTAGAATGGAAATACAAAGTTTCAGATATCGACATCAAGAAAATAGATCATGCCTTTATAATGGAGTATGAATTCTTTTTGAGAAGCGTGCGTAATTGTGCCAACAATACCGCGGTTAAATACATCAAGAACTTCAGCAAAATAATCAAGATCTGCTTGGCTAATCATTGGATAGACAGAAATCCATTTGACAACTACAAAGCGAAAGTCAAAGAAGTGGAACGTGTGTATCTATCGGAAGGCGAAATAGAAACCATCATTAACAAAGATTTCAAAACGGAACGACTATCCCTCGTACGCGATATCTTCCTTTTCAGCTGCTTTACAGGATTAGCGTACATTGATGTCAAAAACTTGACAAAATCACATATAAACCTAGGTATTGATGGTGAAAAATGGATCTTCACTCACAGACAGAAAACAGAAACCGCCTCTAAAATTCCAATCCTTCCAATAACACAAATGATTATTGATAAATATGACGACCATCCGGAATGCAACAACCAAAACAAACTACTTCCTATTTTGAGCAATCAAAAAATGAATGCCTATTTAAAAGAAATAGCGGGCGTTTGCGAGATTGAAAAAGAACTCACCTTTCACATTGCCCGACATACTTTTGCAACGACTGTAACACTCACAAATGGTGTTCCCATTGAAAGCGTGAGCAAAATGCTGGGACATAAAAATTTGAGAACTACACAGCATTACGCAAAAGTGCTGGACAAAAAAGTGGGTGAAGACATGAAAATACTGCGAGAAAAATTCAGTACAATAGCGGCAAAAAAAGAACAAAAAACAAACTAATATGCTACAACTGTTTAGCTGTTATTAGTAATCTTTACTTATTGTGAACGATATAAAGCTTCAATACAGCTTCCTGTTAGCCTATATAAAAAATCAACAACGATATTTTTTTTATAATTATGCGGTGATTACGCCTTGTATTCACCGCAATAATGCGGTGTTAAATCAAAATAATCACCGCATAGCACTTTATTTGCGGTAAAAAATCTATATATTTACCGCAAAAATGCGGTAATCATGTATATTCATCAAAATAAAAATTGGCCAAAATTTACTTGGGATGCTGACGTAATCACTCCTTTGTTAGGAGAAGTTAGACATCGGCAAGGCATAATACTTGGAGTGATGCAAGGCCTTGGTTTTCGATTGCAAGAAGAAACCGTGCTTAAAACCTTGACTTTAGATGTACTAAAGTCAAGCGAAATTGAAGGAGAAAAATTAAATCCAGAACAGGTACGTTCTTCGGTTGCAAGACGTTTGGGAATTGAAATTGCTGGTGCTGTTCCTGCAGAACGCAATGTTGAAGGTGTTGTAGAAATGCTATTGGATGCTACCCAACGATATGATGAACCCTTAAGCGACGACCGTTTGTTTGGATGGCATGCGGCTCTTTTTCCAACTGGACGAAGTGGAATGCATAAAATAAAAACTGCAGCTTGGCGCGAAGATGCAATGCGGGTAACTTCTGGCCCAATGGGAAAAGAAACGATTCATTTTGAAGCACCAGGTCCTGCTAAAGTAGCTATAGAAATGAATACTTTTTTAGAGTGGTTTAACAGCAATCAAGATATTGATCCTGTACTAAAAGCCGCATTCGCCCACTTATGGTTTGTTACCATACACCCCTTTGAAGACGGAAATGGACGTCTAACAAGAGCTATAACCGATATGCAACTGGCTCGTGCAGATAAAAGCAAACAACGATTTTATTCGATGTCAGCCCAGATTCAGGCAAATCGCGACAAGTATTACGATATACTAGAAACTACCCAAAAAGGCGGTTTAGATATTACAGCCTGGCTGAAATGGTTTCTGAATTGCTTATTGCAATCGATGGCACAGACTGATGAAACTATCGCTGCAACTTTAAAGCGTGCCCAATTTTGGGAAACTCATCGTAATACCGACTTTAACCTTCGTCAGCAAAATATACTGAAACTGCTTTTCGATGATTTTTTTGGCAAGCTTACGGTTTCTAAGTATGCCAAAATCACCAAAGTTTCTACCGATACCGCTCTTAGAGATATTCAAGATTTAATGGTTAAAGGCATCATGGAACAAGAGGGAAGCGGCAGAGGAACTTCATATAAACTACGGTCACAATATCATTGTCTTTCCTAAAAGGTCAATGGACCAATTCGAATTAATAATCACCGCCACTTGCAATCACAAATTATTCAAACAAGTTATTGACCTGATAGACAATGCTCCAGTATTAAAAACATGGAAATTCACAGCCTTTATTGACTCAAAAGAAACCATAGAAAAAAGGATAAATAAACTGGACACCCCCTTTATCATTCAGGATATAAATCTCAAACAGGATCAGGTAAAATTCATTCCAATTACTTTGGAAGAATACGGCGAAAAACAGACCATTCACATCCATCTCAAAAACCACACTATCCACTGCAGCAACAAAACACTACATCAGGCAATATTCATTATTTTAGAAAAAATTCCAGTAAGTCCAATTTTGTTCGAAACCTTCCATTTGCTGCAATTACCTCAAAGCACTAGACAGCAAACTGTATTGATACATTTGTATGAAATACAAGCATACTTAGACAACTTTAACCTTCAACAAAACCAAGTTGTTAAATTACAATAGTTTATAGTTGAAAAAGTACAGATGAACTGGTAAAAATATTTTATCAATATCACTAAAAGTGGGTATGTTACAATCCTACAAAATGCCGTTTATTTACACAAATGAAATTAAAATGAGTCAAACTGTATGAAATTTATACAAACTAAGCATTCACTTTACGGTTTCCCACAATCTCTGAGCTATATTTTTTAATACCTTAGCGAAATACAATTGTTATAATCTTTAAAATACAGAATGTCAAAGACCCCTATAAAAGCCGATATCAATTTTGAACAAGAATTATGGAAGGCTGCTAACGAACTCCGTGGCGCAGTAGCTGAAAATCAATACAAAGACTACATACTTCCCTTAATTTTCTTGAAACACATGTCTGAACGATATGAGATTCGAAAAGAAGAATTACTGGATTTAGTGCAAGACAAAACCTCAGGTTATTATACCCAAGACCAAGACGAAATAAATTACGTTTTAGAAGATGCCGACGAGTATCTATCTAAAAACATCTATATTATTCCCAAAGAAGCTACTTGGCAATATCTTAAAGAAAATGCAGAACAAGACAATATCAAAGTAATTATTGATGATGCTTTTGATGTATTGGATAGTACATTAGCACTTTTCCGTCCCGATTTAAAAGGGATCTTACCACGTTTATTTGTAAAAAGCCAATTGTCTCCAAGACAAGTAGGTGGATTAATCAACTTGTTATCCAACCCTAAACTTTCCCAAAAAGAAAATCCAGAAAGTGATATTTTAGGGCGTGTGTATGAATATTACATAGGTAAGTTCGCCATTGCCGAAGGTTCTGGTGCGGGACAATTCTTTACACCTGGAAGCATCGTGCGACTGATGGTAGAAATGATCGAACCTTACCAAGGTAAAATATTTGATGCTGCTTGTGGTTCCGGTGGAATGTTTGTACAGTCTTTGAAATTCTTGGAATCTCATGGTGGCGATAAAAAGAACATTTCTATCTACGGACAAGAGCGCTATGATGGTACTTTACGTTTGTGTAAGATGAATTTGGCCTTACGTGATTTATCTTTTGATGTCCGTTTGGGAGACTCTTTGCTAAACGATAAATTCCCAGACTTAAAAGCCGACTTTATCATTGTAAACCCACCCTTTAACGTGAGCCAATGGCATCCTGAAGATTTACCCGAAAATGATCCTCGACTTTTTGGCCCTAAAGAAGAATTTACTACAGATGGTAGTGCCAACTATATGTGGATGCAAACTTTTTGGAGCCATTTAAGTGATACAGGAACCGCTTCTATTGTGATGGCAAATGGAGCCATGACTTCTAATAATAAAGGAGAGAAAAACGTTCGGGAATATATGGTCAACAACAATATGATTGATTGTATTGTGCGTTTACCTGATAAATTATTCCTAACGACAGGGATTCCTGCCTGTATCTTTATTTTAAGTAAAAATCGTGATGGTAAGGATGGTGTGCACCGCGAGCGTACAAACGAAATCCTATTTATTGATTCCAGTAAAATGGGAACTATGGAAAGTCGTAAACTACGCGTCTTTACTGATGCCGACATAGATAAAGTAGCCGAAACCTACCACGCTTGGCGAAATCTAGATGGTAATTATGAAAATACGGATGGTTACTCCTATGCTGCAACTTTGGTCGAAGTACAAAAACAAGACTACAAACTGACACCTGGTATTTATGTGGGAACCGAAGAAGTAGAAGACGACGGTATTTTGTTTGAAGATAAAATGACAGCATTAAAAGCACAATTGCAAACACAATTTGCCAAAGGAAATGAATTGCAACAAAAGATATTGGAGAATTTTGAGAAACTATAAAATTTTAATATGCCAATAGAAGACGGGAATATCGAATATAAAAGTTTAAAAAAAGTAATTGGACGAACCGCTGATTTAAAAAGTCTTGCAGAAACTTGTGTTTCATTTGCAAATGCGCAAGGAGGTGAAATTATTGTTGGTATTGAAAATGAAGCCATAAAACCTGACTCAAAACAAAAAATAAAAATTGAGGATGTAAATAGTGTTATATCTAGATTAAGGGATTTAACTGATGCTGTTGCATTGGTTAACCCAATAATAATTGATGATGAGAATGGAGGACAATATTTTAAATTTAAAATTTTACCTTCTTCTAGAACTATTGCCACAACATCTTCTGGCAAAGTATTGATTAGAATAACAGATAATAGTGTTCCAATTTCCGGTGAAGAGTTGACTAATTTAGCAGCTGAAAAAAATGCTTTTCAATGGGAACTTGTTTCAAACGGAAAAATTAATTGGATAAATGCAAATATAGTTGATATTTCGAACTTTATTGAGGACATACAAAAATCGAAAATTGTTTCCGATTTTATTAAAGACAAGTCAAATGACGAAATATTAGAATATTATCAACTAATTACACCCGAAGGTTTTTTAACTAATTTAGGCATCATTTGGTTTGGAACCTCTGCACAAAGAGCAAGGTTAAGCTATCCTATAACTGTTCAATATATAGTTTATAATGATTTAGAAGAGAAAATTAGAAAAAAAGATTGGCATTTTCATATTCATAACCCTAAAGAATTAGTACTTGATATAGAAAAAGAAGCTATTGAGCTTAATTACACTTCCGAAATTTCAAATGGATTGTTCAGAAAACAAATACGTAATTATCCTAAAGAAGTAATTCGAGAATTATTAATTAATGCCATAGCTCATAAACGCTTTACTATTTCTGGAGATATTTTTATAGAAGTGTACCCTGATCGATTAGTGATTTCTAATCCAGGCGGATTACCATTAGGAATAACTAAAGATAATATTTTGCACGAAAGACACAGGAGGAACCCTCATTTTATTCATACTTTACATGACTTGGGTTTAATGGAAGGTGAAGGGTCTGGTTATGATTTAATTTATGAAAAACTAGCTAGAGATATTAAACCCCTTCCTATTATTGAAAGTACATTTAACAAAACTAGTGTAACTATTTATTCTGGCATTGTTAATAAAGAGGCTTTAGAGATTATAGAATTTATAAGCCAACATTTTAGATTGTCTCAAAAAGAATATACTGTTCTTGGAATCGTTGCGTCAGAAAAGAAAATATCTGCTACTCAACTAACTCAAAAATTGCAATTGACTAACGAAGATCGAATGCGAAATTGGATTGGTACTTTATTAGAAAAGTCAATATTAATAACAAGAGGTATTAAAAAAGGAACAGAATACTTACTAAACCCTTCTTTGTTTTCTCAGTCAAAATTAAATATCACACCATCTTTAAAAACAATTGATAAAGAACAGTTGAAACATCTTATTTTAGAATTTTTAAAATATAATGGAGAAAAATCTAAAGCTGAAATCTCAAACAACATTCAGGAAGTAGAAGAAAAAGATATTCAAAAATGTGTTTATGCTTTGACAAAAGACGGAATTCTTATTGCCTCAGGAGGATTGAAAAACAGAAAATACGCATTGGCTAAAAAAAAATAAATGAAAAATAAAAACAAAAACAAAACACAACTTTTCCTTTATTATCAATAGTTTACGTTATTTTTTATAGTAAAACAAATTAAACAAATTGCCTTATAAAACAAATAAAACTGCAATAACTGTACAATTCATAAAATACCTTGTTCATCAAAAAAGAATGTTCATGTTACATGAACAACTAAAAAAAGGGAACAAATTACCGTTTTAGAAAACAGCATTGCCACAAAACAAAAAGCCGAAATGCCCAAAATAAAACTCGCACAAAGCATGGATACAACCATTGAGGAAGTGCAACCTATTGTAAGCCTGCTTTTACAAGGGATTAACGATAAACCATTACAATAAATGCCAAACAACTGGAAAACCTATAAACTCTCAGATTTCATTGATATAAATCCATTAGTGAAACTCAAGTCTCATGAATCATATTCATTTGTAGAAATGAAAGATTTAGATGCAAACAATAGAACTGTTTCACCATCAGATTTCAAGCCTTTAAAGGGAGGCGCAAGGTTCCAAAATAATGACACTTTATTTGCTAGAATTACGCCTTGCCTACAAAACGGAAAAATATGTCGAGTAAAAGGATTAAAAGAAAATGTTGGTTTTGGATCTACTGAGTTTTTAGTTTTTAGAGGTGAAAAAGGAGTCTCTGATACAGACTTTGTTTATTATTTATCGAGAGAACCTTTTTTTAGACAATTTGCAGAGAACAATATGATTGGAACTTCTGGTAGACAAAGAGTAGCAAAACAAGCATTTCAAAATTTAGAATTAGAATTACCTCCCCTCCAAGAACAACAATCCATAGCTTCCATCCTATCCGCGATAGATGACAAAATAGAAAACAACCTCGCCATCAATAAAACCCTAGAGGAAATGGCAATGGCATTATACAAACACTGGTTTGTAGATTTTGGTCCGTTTCAGGATGGCGAATTTGTAGAAAGTGAATTGGGAATGATTCCTAAAGATTGGGAAGTTCTACGTTTACAAGATGTTTCAAGTTTAACTGCTGGAGGAGATAAACCAAAAAAATATTCGAATCAGAAAACTGAAAATTGTAGCGTTCCTATTTATTCAAATGGAATAACTAATGAAGGGCTTTTTGGATTCACTGACATATCCAAAATAAAAGAAGAAAGCATAACAGTTTCAGCAAGAGGAACTATTGGATATGTTTGTTTGAGAACCCAACCTTATGTGCCTATCGTAAGATTAATAGCTGTTGTACCAAATAAAAAACTTATTTCTTGCAAATATTTGTTTTTTTGGTTACTAAATCAAAATATTAGTGGAAATGGAACAACTCAACAACAATTAACAGTTCCCGATTTTAAAAGTACAAAAGTTCTTATTCCTCAAATTAAGTTAATAAATGATTTCACCGAAATAGTTAACCCCTATTATGAAAAAATTAATTCTAATAAAATTGAAAACCAAACTCTCACCAAACTCCGCGATACCCTATTACCAAAATTAATCAGTGGCGAAGTGCGGTTAAAAGAGTTTCAGGAACAATTTGCAACAAATTAAAAAAAAGAATAAGCTTCTCTTATGTCAAAAATTAAGTTTTATGTAGTCTGGAAAGGACGTCAAACAGGAGTTTTTACTACTTGGGCAGAATGCCAAGCACAAACAAATGGTTTTCCTCAAGCAGTTTTCAAATCCTTTGAAACACTAGAACTGGCACAGCAAGCATTTAATGGCTCCAGTTATGATTTTATCGGTAAAAGCGTTGAAAAACCAGCTTTGTCTGAAGAAGAGTTGTTACTCATAGGAAACCCCATAGCAGATAGTATTGCAGTAGATGGCGCATGGAACAACACAACAGGAATTGTAGAATATCAAGGAGTATTTGTAAAAGATAAAAAAAGCATTTTCACAATGGGACCGTTTGAAGATGGAACCATCAATATAGTTGAGTTTCTAGCTATAGTTCATGCTTTGGCACATTGTAAGAAAAACAATAGTACACTTCCTATTTATTCAGATAGTAAGATCGCAATAGGATGGGTTCGTGATAAAAAACAAAGCACTAACCATGAACCAAGTGATAAAAATAAAAAACTTTTTGACCTTATGGAACGTGCTACTAAATGGCTCAATGAAAACGAATATGAAAATAAGGTGCTGAAATGGGAAACGAAAGCTTGGGGAGAAAACCCAGCTGATTTCGGCAGAAAGTAGTACTAGTATTACAGCTAAAAATAGTATATTACAATCTTAAAAATTAAAAAGAATTGATAACTACCAAAACGGATTTAAGTAATTTAAATATCAAACAACATGAAGCGGTTGTTTGTGAAGACAAACGAATTTTAGTATTAGCTGGAGCTGGCTCTGGAAAAACCAAAACGTTGTTGCAAAAAATCATTTACTTAATTGAAGAAAAAGGAGTAAGTCCATCGAGCATTCTTGCCATTACTTTTACCAAAAATGCAACCAATGAAATGATTGACCGTTTGATCATTTCGGCAGATACAAGCACGAAATATGAAAATATGTTGCTGGACAAACGTTTTTCAAAAGCAGAAAAAGATCGAGAACGCTATTTGCAACAAAAAAATTATAAATGGATCGATGGCTTGACCGTGAGAACATTTCACAGTTTCTGTTATAGTATTTTACGTAATTATGGTGTGAATGAATTTGATAATAAGTTTCGAATTATAGGCGATGAAAAACGAGATGAAGAGGATGAACTCGCTAAACATGTGGCGCCAGAAACTGTGTTTGAAGTAGTTCATAAACTTTTGATATCAAAATGTGACAACACTGAATTTCTGCTTCAATTAAAGAGATACATTCTAGATTATAACGTAGATAAAATACATCTAGCAAAAAACAACCCTAATAATTCAAACAACGACGGGAAGTACTTCACCACACTGGATGGTACTAGAGTCCGTTCAAAATCAGAACAGTTTATAGCCGATTGGTTTTACAGACACAGTATAAAATACGAATACGAACCGCTTCTTAAAGTGAAGGATTTTGATTTCCGCCCTGATTTTTATATCCCAGAAGCGAACTTATACATCGAGCATGTAAGCGATAAAAGTTACCCTCTTAATGGCAAAGAAGAACAGTTTGAAAAGGGAAACTTACTCTATTTTAAAACCTATGATTACATCACTCAGGATTCGGCTTTATTCAATCATACTCTAGATAAAGTAGTCAAAAATCGTTTGCCTTCTAATTATCATAAAAATGTATCCCTAACTTTTAGAGAAGAGTTTAATGGTTATCATGAAAGTGTAAAAGACTTCGTAAAGCAAATCATGCGAATTACAGATATGATTAAAGTCGAAAACATAAGCCCTAAACAAATATTAGAAAACGCAAAAAATGATCAACATGAAAGGGTAAGACATTTTTATGAATTAGCCATTCCCATCGTTGAAGAATATATTGAATACACAACCAATAAATCCTATCTCGATTTCAACGATCTAATTTCAAGAAGTGCCTCATTATTTGAAAATCATGAAGATATAGCTAATAAATACAAAAGTAAATACCAATACATTCTAGTTGATGAATTTCAGGATGTCAATAATTTACAAGTTGAACTAATCAAACATTTATTAACTGATGAAACACAACTGTTTTGTGTAGGGGATGATTGGCAAAGTATTTATGGTTTCAGGGGATCAAACGTAGATTACATTGTAGATTTTGAAAAATACTTTCCCAATTCAAAAGTGGTAAAATTAGATCAGAATTATCGTAGTACTCAAAATATTGTTGGGGCTAGCAACGAAGTTATAAAGCACAATAAATTTAAAGTGGAGAAAGAGATTCATTCCTCTAAAATATCTGAACATAAAATTGTGGTCTATTCTGGTAATGATGAAAAAGACAATATTCAGTTCTGCACAGATAAAGTAAGAGAATTATTAGACGATGGTTTTCTACAGGATGATATTTTGTTTTTATACCGAAGAAATAAAATGTACAGTCCCTACTTCTTTAAATTTAAAAATGAGAATATCAGGGTGCAAGGAAAAACAATACATGCCTCAAAAGGACTGGAAGCGAAAGCCGTTTTTATACTCGGATTAACGGAAGGCAGCGGCGGGTTTCCAGATATTTGGCTAGAAGATAGAATTTTTCAAGTAATAAAAACAGCCAATCACGATTTACTAATGGAAGAAGAAAGACGCTTGTTTTATGTCGCTATCACCAGAGCAAAAGACAAACTATTTCTAATAACAGAAAAGGGAAATGAATCTAGCTTTTTGAAAGAAATTCCAGAAAAGTTTACGGTAAAAACAAGTCAGTCGATGCAATCAGTAGTAGAAAAAATTATTAAATGTGACAACTGTTTTAGTCAACTGGAAAAATTATGGATTGCATGTCCGTATTGTGGTGAAAAAGTAAGTTAGAATATTTAGAGCATAGAAACGGGGTTAAAAGAATTTGGGGAATAATTAATGAGATTGCCACGCTCTACTGCGTTGCGCTCGCAATGACATCATACTGATATGACTACAGAAGCACTAATAGAACAGGCAACTATCGAATGGTTACAAGACTTAGGTTATACGCACGTAAAAGGGAATGAATTACCTCAAAATGCCAATGCTGTAATCCTAAAAGACCAACTAAAGGAATTTATTGTTAATAAATACCCTCAAGTACCCTCTGAAATTCAAGATCTTGCTGTAGCTGACTTTTGTAATAATCTAGGTGCCGACATTGATTACCGTAACCGTGATTTTCATCTGAAACTCACCAAAGGGATTAGTTATGAATACAAAGATGCAGAAGAGAATGAAAAAGCAGTTCATATCTACCCTATTGATTTTCAAAATCCATTAAATAATAGTTTTTGCTGTGTCAATCAGTTTAGTATAGTTGGTAAAAATAAACGCCGCCCTGACATTATTATTTATATCAATGGAATACCGCTCGTATTGTTTGAGCTCAAAAACTGGTTTGATGAAAATACAACCATTGACGAGGCATTCAATCAAATACAACATTACCGCAAGGATATTCCGCTCTTATTCGAATACAATGCCTTAACAATAGTAAGTGATGGTAACGAAGCAAAGCACGGAATGTTCAATGGATCTGCTGAATGGTATGCCGCTTGGAAAAGTATCGATGGTGTCGCAATTGTCGAAGATGATTTCCAGATGCATACTTTAATAAACGGTTTGTTTCCAAAAGACCGTCTGTTGTCGTACATCAAAAACTTCATCTTTTTTGAAGATCACAACGGAACATTAATAAAAAAAGGGGCTAAATACCATCAATTTTTTGGAGTCAACTTTGCTGTAGAAGCAGCAAAAAAAGCGATAAAACCTTATGGTGATGGTCGTATTGGGGTTATCTGGCATACCCAAGGCAGCGGAAAAAGTATTTCAATGGCAATCTATGCGGGAATATTACGAAGCTTACCTGAATTGAAAAATCCAACGATTGTAGTTCAAGTGGATCGTAGCGATTTGGATTTTCAATTGTATGAAAATTTTGTCTTGGCCAAAGATTTAGTTGGAGATGTACAACATGCAGGATCAACAGATGAATTGCGCCAATTACTATCTACAGGAAGTGGCGGTGTAATCTTTACAACCATCGAGAAATTCAGATTAAAACAAGGCAATGAAAACGAACTGGGAGAAACTGCCCATCCGATACTTTCAGAAAGAGAGAATATTATTGTGATGGCAGATGAAGCTCACAGAACACAGTATGGTTTACTAGATGGTTTTGCATCCAACTTACGCAAAGCATTACCTAATGCATCGTTTATAGGGTTTACAGGAACACCTATAGACAGCAAGGATGCCGATACCCAGGAAGTTTTTGGAGAAACGATACATATTTACGACATCAAACAGGCGGTCAATGATAAGGCGACTGTTCCTATATATTACGAACCTCGCTTGGCAAAACTGCATTTAGGAAATCAAAACATTGATGCCGAAGTGGATGCCATTACCGAAGATCTTGAGGATGATGGCAACCTGAAATGGGCAGCCATTGAAGATGCAGCAGGTTCAGAAGACCGAGTTCAGAAAATTGCCAATGACATTATGAAACATTATAAAAACCGTACAGAAACCTTACCCGGAAAGGCAATGGTGGTTTGTATGAGTCGTCGCAATAGCGTAAAAATGTATGATGCTTTAAAAGCTATTGAAGGTTGCCCTGAAATAGCTGTTGTAATGACAGGGAATATATCCAAAGATCCAATTGCTTGGAATGAGCATATTAGAACACAAGATGCAACCGAAGCGTTAAAAAAACGATTCCGTAAACCCGAAGATCCGCTTCAAATCGTAATAGTTCGAGATATGTGGTTGACGGGATTTGATGCGCCATGTGTACATACCATGTATATAGACAAGATCATGCGTGGACATACATTAATGCAAGCTATTACAAGAACAAACCGCGTTTTTAAAGACAAACCTTCAGGAGTAATTGTAGATTATATTGGTATTGGGGACCAATTGAAAATTGCCACTTCTAAATATACTGGTGGTGGCGGAAAAGGACAACCCACTATAGATATGCATCAAGCCTTGGAAATGTTCTACAACCAAGTAGAGATTTGTAAGAGTTTATTACCCGAAAAAAGTGACTATTCCAATTGGAAAGGATTACGAGATAGCGACAAGGTACTCTTGATAAGAAAGGCATTGAACGGCATTATTAAATATGATGAAGTAGCAAACCAATTTATGCTAGAAGAGAAGAAATTAACGGGCTTATTATCTATCGTGAAATCACAACCTCAAATTCAGGAACATTCAGTTGATGTGTTGTTTATCCAACATTTATCAAAAGCGATTCGCAATGCCAAATCCGTAAAAGGAACCAGAAGCAATCAAAAAGACCAAATCAAGGAATTGATAAGCCGAAGTATCGAATCAGATGATATTGTAGATGTTTTTGCCATGGCAGGATTAGAACGTGCTGATATTTCTATATTAAATGAAGATTTTCTTTTGGGTGCCAAAAAAGAAAAAGATAGTATCGCTATAAAAATTGAGTTATTGAAAAACATCCTAATGGACGAGGTTAAACTACGATTGCATAAGAACATAAAGAAATACACTTCGCTCAAAGAAGAACTAGAAAAAGTAATCGAAAACTACCATAAAAATGCCATTGATTCCTATGCAACAATTGCTGAATTAGTAGAAAGAGCCAAACACTTACAAGAGGAAGATCACCGAAACAAGGAACTGGGACTAAGCGACGAAGAATTGGCTTTCTATGACATATTGGCTTCCAAAAAAGAAATTATAAAAGAAGCGGGACCCGTTCAGGATATTGTTCATGGGGTTGTAAAAGCAGTGAAGAATAATCTACAATTAGACTGGATGAATAAAGAAGATGCTAAAGCTGCCATACGGTTAGCTGTTAAAAAAGAGTTACGAGGCAAAGTGAATATTCTGGAATTAAACACAATTCTTCAGGAAATTATGGAACAAGCCGAAGGTCAATTTGCAGAATGGAGGGCATAGTCGGTACTTAATTTCAAACAAATAGTTTTAAGAACTCAATACGATAACAATTGATAAACATGAATGAAATTTCAGATATAACGACTCCTAAACTAAAACCAGTAATTACTTATCTATATAACTGTTTGTTTGATCCTACAAAAAAATTCGACGCATTAGAAGGCTTTGATGATGTTGTTGATTATGGTATAGTAAAATTCAAAGGTTTAGAAAGCTGCCGTAAAATAGTTGTTAAATACAAGGATAAAAGCTACGAATTAGGCCTTTTCAATTACATAAGAGATAATGGGAACACTCTGGGTATAAGAAACGGGGAAACTGACAGTAATTTTATTCAATATGTTTTGGATAAATTTATTCAATTATCGGATGATACAATTCATTTTACACATGATGGTGTGGTTACTGGAAGTTCGGGCAAAACAAAAGATGCATGTATTGAGAATATAAAACAAACATCCCCTTATCTTGTTAAAGTTGATGGAAGCAAGGAAGTAATTGATCTAGGTTATTTAGAGAATGGATATCAATTTGAAGATGAAAATTTTCAAAAATTTGTTGGCTCTTTTATTGAATATTCCATTTTGAGAAATAATTTTAAAAATGATTTTGGTAATAAAATAAATATGAAAGAAGAATTTGCCAATTGGCTTATATCAAATGATGGAGGAAAGAGTAATTATTTTTCTAAACAGTTTGGCAGTAAGAAAGAGCGGCTTTTAGAAGAATTAGACTTATATGAGCAGAAGTATAAAGAAAATTTTGATTCCGAATTATTTGTTATAGAATTAAAAAACTCTCAAATTCTAATTAATTCAATTAAGGAAAATATTTATGATAAAACAGCAGAATTTTCTAAATTCAGTGAAAACAGATCAAGAGATAGACCAAGAGCAATATTAGGAAAGGATAATTATTTAAAGTTTCTCCAAGAAAAATTGGGTCAAAAAAACACTGTCAATTACTGGATATTTCAAGGTAATCCTAAATTTTATGATGTAGTTAGTTCTTTGCAAAATGAGTTGCTAACTACATGGAAAATAGGCGCTCACAAAGACAAAATAAAAAAAGGGGATAAAGTAATTTTATGGCTGACGGGAGAAAATTCAGGTTGTTATGCCTTGGCAAAAGTAACCTCAGATGTTGGCAGGATTTCAGCGACTGAAGAGGAAATCAAATATTACAAAACAGATTACGACGAAAACGAAGATCGAGTAGCAATTGAAATTGAATTCAATTTAGCCACAGATCCAATATTGTCTGAAGAGATAAAAGTACTATCACAATTAGACGAGCTAAAAACAGGAAATCGAGGAACTAATTTTAGTGCTACTAAATCGCAATATGATGCCATATTAAACCTTATTAATTCTAATAATACTGGTGACTATGCAGCAGTTAAAAAAGTGTTAGATCCAGAAAAATTAAATATATTTCTTAAAACCCTTCGTCATTTTATTAAAACTGAAAACATAATTGTTTCCGATGAACGCCTAAGTTTCAATGTAAGAAAAAGCAAAAAAAGATTAATATTTATTATAGGAAATAGATATGCCTTCTGTATTGAAAAAAGGAATACTAAAACAGAAATTTCCTTTATTTATAAAGAAATTTTAAGTGAAGTTTCGGAGAAATTTAGAAATCCAAATGGTAAAATTGAAGCCTATTTGAATACTTTAGAAAATATAGAGGAATACAAAAAAAACATATATGAAGGTTTCTTAATTGAACTAGAACGAAATAACAAATGTCCACATAGAAAATTCATTAATCAAGATTTTGCAGCAGATGTATTTTCAAAATCAAAAAATGAAATAAAATTTATTGTTGCAAACATTACATGGAATAGTAAAGATTGGAAAGAAGCAAGTGACGATAATAGCGGTCACGCCTGGGTAGGTGGCGAAAACGTCCCTCACGAAAGTTGGAACTTTGATTTTAATAATCCTCGAAATACTACTGAAGAAGTGTTGGGCTTCGCCAAATTTACCAATTCACCAAAAGTTGAAGGAAATCAAAACCTTATTATATTTTACTCTCAAGGTAAAATAGTTGGATTTTACGGTAAGGCAGAAGTTTTAAAACAATGGGTTAATTTGAATGATAAGGAATCCTATAATCTTATTGGTGATAAAAACTTTAGCGTTGTTTTAAAAAACAAAATAGGCAACATTAAGGAAAAAGGATTTCTAGAGGATAAAGAACGTGTAGGTCAGGTTGGGTTCAGTTATCTCAAAAAAACAGATACAGCTTTAAATATATTGGATGAAGCTTTAAAGTTAAATCCAGAACAAGATCAAGCTTTAAATAATATCAAAGAATGGATTTTTGAAAACACTAATCCCCAAATCAATTCAAACACTGGCAATATGGAATCATTTGACAAAACAACAGCCTTAAACCAAATTCTATACGGACCTCCTGGAACAGGTAAAACATTCGAATTGCAAAACACTCATTTTGATAATTTTACAATAAGAGAAACTGCTTTAACAAGAGAACAGTATTTAGAATCAGTTGTTGCTGATTTAACGTGGTGGCAAGTAATAAGTATTGCTGTTTTTGATCTTGGTAAGGCAAAGGTAAATGATATCGTAAATCATGAATTAATAAAAATAAAAGAAAAATTATCTTCTTCAAAAACAGTGCGCCCAACCATTTGGGGACAATTGCAGAGTCATACTGTTATGGAATGCCCTTTTGTGAATGTGAGTAATCGATCGGAACCATTATACTTCTCAAAAAGTGAAGATTCAAAATGGACAATAGATGAAAAATTGTTGGATGATTATTACCCTGAAGCTAAAAATATTCTAGCAATTAGTAAAAATTACAAACCTAGTAATGATACTTTAATTAAAAATTACGATTTTGTAACTTTTCATCAGTCATTCAGTTATGAGGATTTTGTGGAAGGAATAAAACCGAGATTAGATGAAGGAGAAACGGAAGTCGCTTTTGAAATCAAAGACGGAATTTTCAAGAAACTCTGCATCAAAGCTGAAGCTGATCCAAAAAACAAGTATGCCATTTTTATTGATGAGATCAATCGAGGAAATGTGTCCGCTATTTTTGGAGAATTAATCACTTTGATTGAAGACGATAAAAGACTTGGTGCTGCTAACGAACTTAAAGTAAAATTGCCTTATTCTAAAAGAGAATTGGGTGTTCCTTCGAATCTATATATCATTGGTACTATGAATACGGCTGATCGAAGTGTAGAAGCTTTGGATACTGCCTTAAGAAGACGTTTTTCGTTTTCAGAAATCATGCCTAATCCAGAATTATTAGAAGAAATACAATTCAATAGTTTTAATTTATCCGAAGTATTGAAAACCATTAATGAACGAATTGAAGTTTTATTAGACCGCGATCATACCATTGGTCATTCTTATTTTTTGAAAGTTAAAGATGGAGATATTGAAAGCTTGAATTCGGTTTTCAAAAACAATATTTTTCCATTATTACAGGAATATTTTTATCACGATTACGAGAAAATCGCTTTGATATTAGGTGAAGGTTTTGTCCGTATAAAAGAGAATCAGACTGTAAAGTTTGCTAAATTCAATGATATTACTACTCCAGATATTGCAACTCAATTTGAGTTAATTGACAAAATAGAAGATATAGAAGCAGCAGTTCATTTGTTACTGAACCGCAATGTCTAAACCCATACATAAAATACAAGTTTTTGAACATCAAACCCTCTATTATGGTAGAGAGTACAACGCTATTTCGTTTAAAGAAAAGCATTTTAATGCTTTGGCTAAACTGAATGAGTATCACGATAATAAGTATTTTACTGTAGTTCATAAAGGAATTAAGTTTGCACAATATGTGGGCGTAGTCCAAATTGATGGTTTGTGTATAGAGATTCTTCCAAAGGCGGATCATTCATCTGATGACAAGAACGTTTGGCAAGGCGTTTTAATTGATATGTTGCGCACTACTAAAAAACTAAAGGTTGATAAAGTTGGTCATGCAAATGTCAATAAACAAAACATTCATCTGCTGGATATTTATTTTGAATGGTATCTTAATGAATTACAATTGCTTATTCATCAAGGTTTAATTAAGCAATACTACAAAGAGACGAATAATGTTAAAGCGTTAAAAGGGAAACTAGAATTTGCAGGGCATATTCAAAAAAATCTAATTCATAAAGAACGTTTTTATACCACACATCAAGTCTATGAAAAAGACCATGTAGTACATCAGGTTTTGGGACAAGCGTTAGGTATAATTGAACAATTTTCGAAAGGAAATCATTTGTACAGCAAATGTAAGTCCGTCCAACTTGATTTTCCTGAAGTAAAACCAATTCAGGCCAATGAAGCAACTTTTGCTAAGATTCCAAAATCTAGAAAAACAGCACCTTATAAAACCGCTTTAGAGATTGCTCGTTTGATTATTTTAAATTTTGCCCCCAATGTATCCAGTGGTAAAGAAAACATGTTAGCCTTACTCTTTGATATGAATTCGTTATGGGAAGAATATGTTTTAGTGTGCTTGAAAAAAGCAGCAAAAAATAACGATTTAAATATTGAGGTTCATGGTCAAAAGTCAAAAACATTTTGGAATGGGATAACGATTCGTCCAGATATCGTAATTGAGAAAGGTCATGAAACTTATATTATCGATACCAAATGGAAGAACATTAACGGCGGCAAACCTTCAACGAATGATTTACGCCAAATGTATGTGTACAATGACTACTGGAATTCGAGTAAAGCCATGTTATTGTATCCTTCAAATAGTACAACATTTACAAAAGAGGATTTTATTCCTTTTAATAAAATAACAGAAATAGGACATCACGAATGCGGATTGGGTAAAATTTCTATTTTGGATTCAGAAAACAGAAACCTAGATAAAGACATTGGTACAATTATTTTAAAATGGTTCAATATTGTTTGACAAACATCAGCTGGGCATTAATGCAAAAAGGAGAACATAAAAATATTTATCAATAGAATAACCAAATTGTTTTTATTAAAAACGACCTCCTTTACGGGAAACCGTAAGAAATGGGTTCATATAAACCGTAAGTTTGAGCACTAATATTTAAGATTGAAATATAATTACCCTAGCAGCAAGATACCTTTATGAAAATCCTTTACAAGATTATATTTTTTTTCATCCTAGTAAATAACGGATGTGTTTTAAGTGCTAGAAATAGTGACCCAAACATTGAGAAAACGAAAAAGGCCGGAGCTTCCTTAAGTATTTTGAGTAATTTAGCAGTGCCTTCCGCAACTATTTCAGGAACAACAACTGTCTGTCAAAATGCAGCACAACCACAAATAACGTTTACAGGCTCAGGGGGAACAGCTCCTTATACTTTTACCTATACTTTAACTGGTATTACTGGAAATCAATCAATAACTACAACGTCTGGAAATAGTGTAACCATTCCAGTCCCTACTGCAACAGCAGGTATTTTCAACTATAATTTGATTAGTGTTCGCGATATGGCAAATCCTACCACGGAACAAGCAAGTTCAGGGATCGCTATTGTAACAGTAAGTTCAGCTCCTGTTGTCGACTTTACATTTACCAATGATAACACATGTTCGGGAACTTTAATTCAATTTTCGTCTAATGTATCAGCTGGTTCATATACTTATTCCTGGGATTTTGGAGACGGAACAACCTCAACCATGCAAAACCCTAGTCATTCTTTTACAGAATTGGGTTGTGGAACTGCAACGAAAACAATAAAATTAACAGTAGCAGGTGGTGGTTGCACAATTAGCAAAACAAAAATAATAGGTATAAAACAAAAACCAGACATAAATTTTACTGATGTCAATAATCTCTTTGACCCATTTAGTAATTGTAGCAATGCATCATCAAGTTCTGCGTATTCGATTACTGTAGGAAATACTTCTGCTTCAACTTGTATTTCGTCCTTTTCTATAAATTGGGGTGATGGAAATACACAAGCTAATGTAACATTTCCTATTTCGCACACATATTCTGCTACTGGAGCTTATTCAATGACCATTACTGCAACTGGAAATAATGGCTGTGTTAATACAAAAACCTATGTAATAAAAAATGTTTCCAATCCACTTGGTGGCTTAAATAGTCCCGGTTCTACACAAAATTTATGTGCTCCAACCTCAAATTTACAATTTTCAATCTCCAATTGGGGAACCAATTCTCTCGATACAACTTATAAAGTTAATTATGGTGATGGTTCACCAATACTAGTTTTAACTCAAAATCAATTAAATAGTTCCAGTTACTTTAATTCAGCCAATCCTTCAAATTCCACTAATTATCCAATTCCACATATTTATACATCCAGTAATTGTCCTGCTACTAGTTTTGAAGTAAAATTAGATGTAACAAATGCATGTGGTACGACACCATTTACACTTGGTAATATAACAATACTAACTAAACCAACAGCAAATTTCACAGCTCCTTCTAAAAGTTGTATTAATAGTAGCGTTTTATTTACAAACACAACTATTTCTGGATTTGGGCAAAATTGCATTGCGGGCTCAATTTACACATGGGACTTTGGAGATGGCTCACCAGTAGTACCAACTTCAATATCTGCTCCTCAAAACATTAGCCATACGTATAGCACTTCAGGAACATATACTGTAACATTAACTGCTCAAAATGGCTGTGGAATAACTACCAAAACGCAGCAAACCTGCATAGAAGCACCTCTTGTCCCCTCTTTTACTCTAAATAACTACTCTGGCTGCTCTGCTCTCACAACAACAGCAACGAACACCACCATAGTAACAAATTCTTGTAGTCCTCCAACCTATGTCTGGAGTGTAACTTACGCTTCTGCCTATTGTGGTACCAGCATTACACCTATTCCAAATCAAACAACAACAAATGCTTCTTTCAATTTCACGGAACCGGGAACATATACCATTAAACTCACAGCAACAAATGCCTGTTCTCCTCCGCAAGTAGCAACACAAGTTGTAACAGTAAAAAAGCCACCTACAGTAAGTATAAATCCAATTACCTCTGTTTGTCAATCACAACCAACGACATCTATTACTCCTGCGGCAAGTACCACTAATTGCGGTACTCAAGCCCTAACTTATGCTTGGAGTTTTCCAGGAGGTTCACCAGCAACTTCAACTTCTGCAATTCCTGGAACTATTAGTTATGCTACCACAGGAACTTTCACTGTTTCATTGTCAGTTACAAATGAATGTGGAACAACGACAGCAACTAATAAAATTTTTACAATCAATCCTTCGCCTACAATAACAGGAAATCTATTTTCATGTGTTGGGTTCACTTCACAATTAACGGGTTCGACATCTGCGGCTACAACTAGTCCTTGGACATCTTCCAATCCATCAATAGCAACAATCAGTTCGACTGGCTTAGTAACAGGAGTTTCGGGAGGAACCACAACCATTACTTATACCAATTCTAGTAATTGTAAAACTACAGAATTGTTTACGGTAAATTCGGCACCTACTATAACTCAACCGCTTTCTAGTACCATTTGTCTAGGAGGAACTCCCAATGTTCTGTCGGTTACTGTTAGTGGGACTACTGGTACTCCAATCTATCAATGGTATTCGAATAATACTAATAACACAACAACAGGAACTGCAATTTCAGGCGAAACCAATTCTACTTATACTCCCCCTTCAACAACGGCAGGAACGTTATACTACTATTGTATTATTAGTTTGTCGTCTGGAGGATGTACCAGTATTAAAACCAAAACGGCAACAGTAACCATACTACCTAATGCTACCATCACCACTCAACCAACTATTACTCAAAATATTTGTATTGGTGTAACAATACCCACTCCCTTAACTATTGCTTATTCAGGTGGAACCGGAACGGCTAGTTATCAATGGTTTTCCAATACCACAAATTCTACATTAGGTAGCACATTAATAACAGGAGCAACTTCTGCTAACTACACACCTCTAGCTTATAATACCCCAGGCAATTTTTATTACTATGCAACAGTTTCATTAAACGGGAATGGTTGTTTGCCAGCCACTAGTAATATAGCTGAAGTTATTGTGTTTAATGATCCTACAATAAGTAACCAACCAATTACTTCACAAACTTTGTGTCAAAATGCAACTCCAACAGCTCTAACAATTGTTGCAACTGGAGGGAATGGCGCATTTAGTTATCAATGGTACAGCCATTCATCAAATACCAATACTGGAGGTACATTAATTGTAGGAGCAACAAGCAATAATTATACTCCATCAACAAATACTGTCGGTACAAAATATTATTATTGCATTGTCAACCAAAACAGTACTTCTGGTTGCAGAGTAACTAGCACAACTGCTCAAATTATTGTAATTTCTGCACCCACAATTACGACTCACCCTGTTTCGAGTACAGTTTGTCAAGGAGGTATTCCAACTACTTTGTCTATTACAGTAAGTGGTGCTACTGGAACTCCCCAATATCAATGGTATTCAAATAATACTAATAACACAACTACTGGAACTACAATCTCAGGAGAAACCAATTCTACTTATACTCCATCCGCTTCAACTGTGGGGACAATTTATTATTATTGCATCATCACATTGACTTCTGGAGGATGTTCGAGTGTTACCTCTAATACTGCCACAGTGACCATCAATGCTGGAGCTACCATCACTATACAACCTACGGCAACACAAAGTTTATGTGTTGGGGCAACAATTGCTACTCCATTAACTATAACTTATACTGGAGGAACAGGAACTGCCAATTACCAATGGTATTCGAATACTACAAATTCTACAATAGGAGGAACACCAATTCCAAGTGCAACCACTGCTAGTTATAAGCCAGCTGTTTATGCAGCAAGCGGCACTTATTACTATTATGCTACCTTATCGTTCTCTGGTAATGGATGTGGCCAAATAACTAGTAATCCGGCCGAGATTGTGGTTGTTAGCGATCCCATCGTTAATACGCAACCTATTGCTTCTCAAACCTTATGTCAAGGTGCTACACCAAATGATTTAGTTGTTACGGCAACCGGTGGAATTGGAACTTTTAACTATCAATGGTATTCATCTAATACTAATATTAATACTGCTGGGATATTAATTACTGGAGCAACTAACAACACATTCACTCCGCTCTCAAATACAGTTGGAAAAAAGTATTACTATTGCGTGATTACACAAACAGCTAATGGTTGTAATGTGACAAGTGCAACTGCTGAGGTAATCATAAGTCTTGCACCTACAATTGTGACACAACCACTTTCCAGTACAGTATGTTTAGGGCAAAACCCTACAATTCTAAATGTAAACTATAATAACGGTGCAGGAACCCCCACTTATCAATGGTATTCGAATAGTATTAGTTCAATCACTGGAAGCAGCCCTATTTCTGGCGCTACAACTAATCCTTACAGTCCTCCAAAAACTACAGTGGGAACCATTTATTATTATTGTATAATTAGCTTACCATCTGGAGGCTGTACCGAATTAACTTCTAATATAGCTAGTGTTACCATTAATCAAAGTCCAGTTATTTCAAATAAAAACGCTTTGATTTGTAGTGGAAATTCATTTACAATAACTCCGAACAATTTAAATGGTGATTTAGTACCGCCAAATACGACTTATACTTGGTCTAGTCCAATTATATCACCTCTTGGTTCAATAATAGGTGCATCTTCACAAAATAGTCCGCAAATTGACATTAGTCAAATACTGGTAAATACTACAACAAGTCCTGCAACTGTTACCTATAATGTAACTCCAATTACGGGTAGTTGTCCTGGAAATGTATTTACTGTAACAGTAACGGTTAATCCTGCAATATCATCTATTATTACTTTAAATAATAGTAATTGTTTTGGAACTAATAATGGAGCTATACAAACCAATATTACAGGAGGGATACCTTTTAGTTCTGGTTCTCCCTATCTTATTTCTTGGACTGGTCCAAATGGTTTTATATCCTCTTCTTCAAACATTTCAAATTTGGCACCTGGGAATTATGATCTTTCCATTACAGATACTGGTGGCTGTCCTATTACTAAAACCTATACGATCACAGAACCTAATGATATTATTATTGGCACTGATTTGCATAAAAACATTACTTGTTTTAATAAAGCAGATGGTTCAGTTGCAATCACGGTCTCGGGCGGTACCTTGAACTATTCTTACGCTTGGACGAAAGACGGAAGCCCTTATTCAACATCAGAAGACATATCAAATTTAGCTCCTGGAACATATATCATTTCGGTTTCTGATGCTAAAAATTGCGGTCCTAAAACAGCGACTTTTACTATAACAGAACCTCCTATTTTGGATGTTAGTTTAATAAGCAAAACCGATTTATTGTGTTCTGGACAACCATCTGGAGCAATCGCTATTAATGTTGTTGGAGGCACAGCACCGTATAATTATGCATGGACAGGACCAAATGGTTTTATAAGTTCTAATAAAGACTTAGCAGGTATTGCAGCTGGAACTTATAATTTGGCAGTAACCGATAGTTCGGGATGTTCAAAAACATTAAGCGTTACCCTTACCCAACCATCTGAAATTATTATTACTGCGACCACAACACCCATTATCTGTTACGGTAATAATGACGCAACAATCAAAATAGTAGTTGCCGGAGGTGTTGCACCCTATACAATCTCATGGAGCAACTTAGCAAGCGGTACCTTCCAAGATAACCTTTCCTCTGGCGATTATCTGATAACTGTTACTGATGTGTTAAACTGTACAACTTCCTTAAATGTAAACATCCCTGAAGCTCCTATTTTTACCGTAAATCCAGTTATCAAAAACATAAGTTGTTTCGGTGATAAAAACGGAAGTATTAACCTAAATTTCATAGGTGGTATCGCTCCAGTAAAGTTGACTTGGAATGATAGTTCGGTAGCTGGCACAGTCAGGAACAATTTGGGACCAGGTAATTACACGGTAACGATTGTTGACAGTAAGCCTTGTACAATTACACGAACTTTTACTATTCTTGAACCCCAACCGTTAGTGCTATCTGCCAATGTCACTAATGCTTTTGATTGTAATAATGCCAATAGTGGTGCTATAAAACTCCTAGTTGCCGGTGGTACGGCACCGTTTACTTACATCTGGTCAAACGGAGCTTCAACCGAAGATTTAAACAATATTCCAGCAGGAAATTACTTGGTTACGGTAAAAGATGCTAACGGCTGTTCAAAACAGGCTCAATATAGTATCAACAGGCCGGCACCAATTGTACCTGCAGTGGTAACCAAAACTGAATTTGACTGTGAAACCAAATTCGTTAAACAAACTTTTGTAGCCCAAATTTCTGGCGGGGTTCCTCCCTACCAATTAGTTTGGTCAAACGGAACCGTTAGTGGTACGAATAATGAAATGATGAATACCAGCCAAAATGGAACTGCGATACTTTACGTAACTGATGCTATTGGATGTAAATCAAATTACTCCTTCAATGTTAAATTGCAATCCCTTGGAACCCCTTCTTATAATGGAAGTTCATATTTCTATTCCTCTTATGGCAATTATTCCATAAATGATCCGATTCAGTTTACCAATACAGCAACTGGGGATTACGTCAGTATACTTTGGGACTTTGGTGACGGCACTACTTCAACCGAATTCAACCCAGTACATACCTTCATCAATCCAAAAGATTATGTTGTTACACAAACAGTAACCTATCCTTTCGGATGCATTTATATCCACAAAATCACTTTTATCGTTGAAAAAGGATATTTATTGGTAGTTCCGAACGCTTTTACTCCAAACAATGATAACATCAATGACACTTTAAGACCCGTAACAAAGGCTTTAAAAAACGTTCGCTTGGATATATATGACACCTGGGGTTCGCTGATATATTCAGATACAGGGGAAATTTTGCGAGGATGGGATGGTAAAATAAAAGGACAGAATGCGGAAAACGGTAATTACTACTGCAAAGTCAGCGGAGAAACTTTTTATGGGACTATTGTCAATGTAAACCACCCTTTCGTATTAATAAAATAAGCCCCAAATTAGAATGAAATTAAAATTTTTTATATACATACTACTGACTTCTATATCTATTGCAGAAGTTAAGGCACAGGACCCCGTTTTTACCCAATACTTTTTGGTTCCTGAAACACTAAACCCTGCATTTGCGGGAACTTTAATAACCGGATATGCTGGACTTATTCACCGATCTCAATGGCCAAATGAGACCAGACGAATCGACACCGAATATGCATTCGTTAACGGTCCTATTGGTCCTGAAAGAAATATGGGCTTAGGTCTATCTATTTTAAATCAACGCGAAGTATTTACTAATTATAATTATGTTCAGGTCAATGGGGTGTATTCCTACAATGTTAATCTAAATGATGACTGGCGACTTCGATTAGGATTGGAAGCAGGTTATGGCCGCAAAAACTTTAATTTTAGCAGTCTTTTATTCGAAGATCAAATCAATACCAATGACGGTACTACCAGCGGTGGTAGTGTTGATCCAGGTGCTTTAAACGCGAATGAGAAGATTGATTTTCTGGACATCTCCTCAGGTCTATTACTATACAGTGACCAAGCTTGGTTTGGTGCTTCCTTAAAACATCTGAATAAACCAAACATTGCTTTTATAGCAGATGGCGCAGTTCCGTTGGAAATGTTTTTAAGCGTTCATTCCGGTTATTCAATAAGTTTGGATGATACCCATTTAAATTTCTTTCCTGATCAAACAAATTTATTAGTAACTGCCAGTTATATGCGACAAGCACAATACAACAGATTAGATTTCGGTACAGCACTCGAATTCAAACCACTAATTTTAGGAGTGCTTGCGGCAACAAATCCAGAAGGAAAAAGCAATAATAGTCACTTTTTAACGTCTGTAAATCTATTTGGCTCTATTCAGTTAGATCGTTTTGTATTAGGTTACTCCTATGATATTAACACTTCAAAACTAGGGAATACCCAAGGCGTACATGAACTTTCATTGACATGGCAATTTGGTCGCGACTGCTCAAGTTGTGATAATTATTTGGTGAAAAAACCTTGGGGTAGGAATTATTAAGTTAGCCTTCTTAAGCTATACTGCTCCCCAAAAACAGTATGGCCTTTTTTAGCTATTTAAGATAAGATTAAAAATCTTAAATTTACTAAATTATGTCAAGAATAAAAAAAGTCTTTAGAAAAGAGTTTAAAGAAAAAGTTGTTTTAGAAGCGTTAAAGGGAAAAGTTGACTTGCTAACTTTATGTGCATAAAAAGTTAAGAATAAAAATATTAAATCAAATCATAAAGGAATCTACTAATCTTACAATGACCTTGGATCTCATAATTATCCGCTTTTATATTGACTCCAAATCATATTTACCACGATTTAATTTAAATGTTTTCCTATAATAATATGTATCGATTATTTAGGATTAGACATAATAATAATTATCATCGCTAATGGACTATATTATAAGAGAGCGAAATTAGTAATGCAAATTAAAAGTCGATATTAATCCGAAAAACTGGAAATTAGTTTCCAACCTGTTCATTTCTATATTTGAAAAAAGAGTTTAACTTTAATTAAAAAAGTCAAACTCTCATGTTTTATTTAACTTAACACTTTTAGGATAGTGTCGTTTCAATATTAGTTCTGAAAATTAAAACAAATAAAAGCGGTTCAAAAAACCGCTTTTAAATAACCAAACCAAAATATTTTTGTAATCTAACAATTCTAACTATTTTTTATAAAATGATCGTATTTTAGATATCAAAAAATCTCCCTCGTTTTCTATTGAAGATTAATATCCAATTCCTTCATTAAATTTAAACAACGCATAACCTTATGGTTTTAAATAACCTGGAACATCTGATTGATTATCCAATACTGCCTGACGCGATTTTGGAGTAGTAAAAGGCATTTTTCTGGTTGGGTTATTTCCCCGTCAAAAAGTCTAATAAGGCATCAGTAGAAGTTCCAAAAGTAGCCAGTATAGCTTTCAAATTCTTATTGTCAATTAATGAAGCTATAAACGTTTCTTTACTATCTAAAAACATAATATACATTCTCTTTTTGATATTAAAATAAAAGAATTTATTATCCTACAGGAAATTAATTTTAAATTTATTTATTATCTTAAGTCAAATAATAAAATATCTTAAATAATTATTCTGAATAAAAAAGTATGTTTGTATATAATTCCCTTTTTTGAAATATTAAAAGTAAAATAATGAGTTTAAAAGATCTATTAGATAGTAGTAAAGACAAAAGTCTTTCAGGACAAAAGTGGCATATGCTAAGACAAACAATTATCAAAAGATTATTGTCAGTCGGTAATGCTACAATAGCTGAATTAAGTGCTGAACTACAATCTAGTGTTCCAACAGTAACTAAAGCTGTTAATGAATTATTACCTGAAGGTTATATCATAGACCTAGGAAAAATTACAAATAGCGGTGGTAGACGACCTTCTTTATATAGTATCAATCCAACTTGCGCTTACTTTTTAGGGGTTGAAGTCAATATCGCTAGTATGTCTATTGGCTTACAAAATATTAAGAATGAATTTGTCAGTATTGAATTAGGAACTTCCTTTGTGTTAGAAAATACGCAAGAGTCACTTTTTCAATTTTGTAATTTGATAAAGTCATTTATAGAGGATTGTTCTGTTGAAAAAAAGATGATTGTTGGCGTTTGTATTAACTTTTCGGGTCGTATTAATTCTATGGAAGGATTTAGCTACAACTATTTCTTTAGCGAAAACAGACCATTAACCGAAATTATTTCAGAACAATTAGACATGCCTGTTCATCTAGAAAATGATACTAGAGCGATGACCTTTGGTGAATATTCCGAAGGAGTTGTTGATGATGAGCAAAATATAATATTTCTTAATTACAGTTGGGGAGTTGCTATTGGAATGATTACTGATGGAAAACTTTATTATGGAAAATCCGGCTATTCAGGAGAATTTGGTCACAGTACTATCTTTGACAATGGAATTATGTGTCAGTGCGGTAAACTTGGCTGCCTAGAGACCGAGATTTCAGGTTGGTCTCTTGTAAACCAATTCAAGACAGCTCTAAAAGAGGGAAAACAATCAAAAATCATACTTGATGACAGTTCGCCAGCGTTACAACATCATGCCATTATTGCAGGAGCTTTTAACTTAGAAGATCCGTTGTGTGTAGATTTGGTAACAAAACAGAGCGAGAAAATGGGACGTTACCTGTCTATTCTTCTCAATATTTTTAACCCCGATTTACTTGTAATTGGTGGTGATTTTTCTCAATTGGGTGATTACGTTCTATTACCTATTCAATCTGGATTAAAAAAATACTCTTTAGGTTTAGTGAACCGAGATATGAAACTTAAAAAATCGACTTTGGGTCGTCGCGCTGGTGTTATTGGGGCATGTTGTGTTATAAAAGAGAAAATGCTATCCCCTTTAATAAATAACTAAAATAACTTCTAAAATTTTAATTATTAAAATAATTTAATAAGTATGTTGTATTTATTAAATTTATTTATATATTTACGACGTAATAATAAATAACGCGGATAATAATTCTATTAAAAATCATTTTTTTTAATCTATTTTATACTTTTTCTCTTAAAAGAGATCGAAAAACTTTAGTTAAAACAAAACGCTGCATAAACTTACTATTACAAAAAAAGGATTTTAACTTTTTAAGATTAATAATCATTTCAGTATTGAGCTGTACTATTTTCAACTAAGATGATTGTTTTATAGGTAAAAGAAGTTTCCTTAAAACGAAAGCAGAAATTCATATTCTTAAAAGCAAAATAAGGTTTTAAGATTTTCAACATACAAAAGCAACAAAATTGGGAATGCCCTTTTTTATAAAATATTCATTTGTTATCCATAAAAAAAGCCAGCATATGCTGTACACATTGCTGGCAAGTTCTTCATAAAAGAACGGAAGCTGGAAAACAAATAAATAAACCAAGAAGGAAGAATTATTATTAACCTAACCATTTACAAAAGTATGTATTTATTACCAAAAAGCAAGCCGAAAAATTACTGGCTAAACCCAAACTTAGGGAAAGCTGTGAAATTAACATCCTTATTTTTAGTAGCTTTTACTTTACAAGTATCAGCTTCGGTAACTGAACCAACTGTTTTTCTACTAGAAAAAAAGACTGTAGTTACAAAGGAAACAATCAAATTAGGACAAATCCAAAAGAAAATTACTGGAAAAGTTATTAATGAGAAGGGAGAATCTCTACCTGGAGTTAATATTGTTGCAAAAGGAACTAGTATTACTACACAGACTGATTTTGACGGAAATTTTACATTTGAAGTTCCTGATAATGTGACTACTTTAATAGTATCCTACATTGGTCTTCAAGATCAAGAAGTACCGATTGGTAATGCGACACTTACCATCGTTTTAAAAGAAGTGGGACAACAAATGAATGAAGTTATTGTAGTCGGATATGGTTCACAAAATAGGAGAACTTTAAGTACCTCAGTATCTAAATTAGATAAGAAAGTTTTAGAGAATGTTCCTTATTCAAATGTTACTCAATCATTACAAGGAAATGTTACGGGTTTAGTAGTTCGTACTGCATCAGGTCAGCCTGGTAAAGCATCTAACATTTTAGTACGTGGGGGAACTTCTATTGATAATCCTGCAGGTGCAACACCTATGTACATTGTGGATGGAGTAATTCGTACTCAAATTGATGACATTAACTCCTTTGACATTGCATCATTACAAGTATTAAAAGATGCTGCTGCAACCTCAATCTATGGAGCTCGTGCTTCAAATGGTGTAATCATTATCACAACATCTACTGGTAAGGCAGGTAAAACTAAAATTACCTATAATGTTTCTACCCAAAATAGTCAAGTAGGTAAAAAATATGATTTCTTAAATGCAGGTGACTATATCAGACTGCAACGTTTAGGATTGTATAATGCTGCCGAAATCGCAGGTCTTTCGACTACGACTGGTATCGCAAGATTAGGACAGTTAACAGGAGCCACACCTGCAGGTACAGGAAATAACTTATTAAACAATACTCCTTTTGCTACATTATTAAAATCAAATTTGGATGCAACCACGATCCAAGGTTTACAAGCGAAAGGGTGGCAAGAAATGGCAGATCCATTAAATGCTAGTAATACAATTATGTATAAAAACACGAATTGGAATGATGTTTTATTTCAAAATGCAATCACACAAAATCATACTTTAGGTATTAGTGGTGGTAGTGATACTGGTGTTTTTGATTTAAGTTTGGGTTATTTAAAAGGAGACGGTATTACCATATTTACAGGTTACCAACGCTTTACAAGTAAATTAAATGCCTCTTTGAAAGTAGCGGATAATTTTACTCTAAATGGTAGAGTTTTATACTCAAAATCAAGTAACAATCAAGTTGTTGCTAACAGCGTTGTTTTCAACAGATATTTAGGAAACTCCCCTACTACAAAATTATATTTGGAAGACGGTACATTAGCACCTGGTCAAAATAATATAAATGGAAATCCATTGTACCAAATGGGTAAAGTGAAAGGAATTAATGAAAATAATAAATTGCAAATGAGCGTTGATGGTGATTTAAAACTTACTAAAGACTTAACTTTTACGCCTTCATTATCGATTTATAACGAAAATGAAAATGATAATACTTTTCAACAAGCATTTTTAAGTGGTAGTAATGGCTTAATTGACAATACTCGTACCGCTACAAGATTAAGCAACCAAATAGCTCAACTGCAATACGAAGGAGTATTAAGTTATGATAAGAACTTAGAAAATGTAGGTGATTTTCAAGCGAAATTGGGAGTATCTAAATTCGACAGAACTATAAAAGCATTTAATGCTTCTGGAAAAGGAAGTCCTTCTGACCTAGCACAAACTCTAGATTCATCACCAATACCCGTTTCAGTATATAGTAACAATACAAAATTAGTATTGAATAGTGTTTTTGGTCGTGTAAATTATGATTACAAAAGCAGGTATTTTGCAACAGCCTCTTTCCGTTATGATGGTTCTTCTAGTTTAGGTCCTGATAATAAATATGGTTTTTTTCCAGGGTTATCAGTAGGTTGGAATGCACATGAAGAAAATTTTTGGAAAGTAATGCCAGAGGTTCTTTCTTCATTCAAACTTCGTGGAAGTTATGGGGTCAATGGTAACTTAGGTACTTTAGGAGATTTTCAATCAGGAGGATTATATTCTGGTACAACAAACGGATTTGCTAATAGCTACAACGGTCAATCTGCAATTGTAAACTCACAAATTGCAAATCCAGGTTTGAAATGGGAGCAATCACAAACTATAAATGGAGGTTTTGATCTTGGTCTAAACCATGATAAAATTAGAGTTATTGGAGACTTTTATAATAAACTAACTTCTGATTTATTAACGAATTTAACACTTCCTTCTAATAGTGGTTTCTCTACTGTTCTAACTAATTTAGGTGGATTAAGAAGTACTGGTTTTGAATTAGAATTGAATGCAAATGTATACGATAAAAATGATTGGAAAATTAATGTTGGCGCTAATGTTTCTCACAATACTAATGTAATTGAGAAACTTCCTTTCAATGGAAATACAAATAATAGAATTGGTGGAACTGAAATTTGGGATGCTGCTAGCGGTTCTTACAAATTTGTAGGTGGCTTACAAGAAGGTCAAAAAATTGGTGATTTTTATGCTCACAAACAATTGTATGTCCTTTCTACACAAGCTGAAGCTGATGCTTACAACTTAACTACACATGATACTTATGTAGGTAAAACAAGTGGAGCGGGAGGAAATCCAACCGGTAAGAAATTTGCTGGAGACGCCGTGTTTTTAGATGCTGATAACAATGGTGTTATTGATAGCCGTGACAGAACTTACATGGGTAATATGTTTCCTAAATTTGTTGGAGGTTTTAATTTTGATGCCAAATACAAAGGGTTTTCATTGGCAGTAAGAACAGATTACTCTTTAGGAGCTACAATTTACAATGAAGCCAGAGCGCGATTTGTAGGGCAGTTTCAAGGAAATTATGGATTATTAGCTGAAAGTTTACAGTCTTGGCAAAAAGAAGGAGATGTTACTGATGTACCACGTTACCGTTGGGCTGATCAAACGAATCAAAACAACTTATTCCGTTCTGAAGCAAGTGGTGCAGCTTATAATAGCAATATGTTCCAAGGAAATAGTCGTTACTATGAAAGTGGAGATTACTTATGTCTAAGAGAAATAACATTCAGCTATACTGTTCCAAAATCAGTAGTGGAGAAGATTAAGTTAGCATCAGTACGTGTATATGTAACAGGAAGTAACTTGTACTATTTCACAAAATACAGTGGTTTAAGTCCAGAAGTTCAAGGGATTGACGGTGGTTCCAGTTTAGGATTAAATTCAGCTGGATCAACAGGTACCTATCCTGTTCCAAAAAACTTTATCCTTGGTTTAAACATTGGATTGTAAATTTTAATACTAAATATCATGAAAAATAAAATTCTATTATATTCTATACTTTTTACTGGTTTGTCATTATTGAACTCGTGTCAAGATGATTTAAACCTTACATCTGAAAGCGTAATTACTTCTGCCAGTTTTTGGAAAACAGAAGACGATGCAAAAGCAGGTGTAAACGGTATGTACTTCAATTTTAGAACCCAAACCCAACAAAATTATTATTTATTGGGTGGTGCAAGAAGTGCTGAACTTACAAATGGAGTTCAATCTCCACTTACATTAGCTAATTATTACAATAACAACCTTACTGCACAGAATATTGATGTGGATTGGGCTGGTTTGTATACTGTAATTCATCAGGCAAATTTGGTTTTGAAATATGTTCCTACTATTCAATTTAGTCCAACAACTGTTAAGGAACAAAAGAGATATCTAGCGCAAGCGTATTCTATGCGTGCTATGGCTTATTTCATCATGGCTCGTTCTTGGGGTGGTGTACCAATAGTAACTACACCAACTGAGAATACAAATCAATCAGAATATATCGTTCCTCGCAATACGATTGATGAAACTTTTGCATTTATAAAGTCTGATATTGAATCGGCAATTGCTAATTATCCGGATGCAGTAAACAATAAAACGCAATTATCTTTATCATCTACTTATGCTTTAAAAGCGGATGTAAATTTATGGACAGCCAAACAATTAGGGGGAGGAAATACGGATTTAAATACAGCTTTGGATGCCATTAACGCAATTCCTACTGCGCCCGCTTTATTACCTAATTTCAAAGATGTATTTAGTTACACTAATAAAGGAAATGCCGAAGTATTATTTGCGGTTAAATATTCTTTAGCAGATGTACCATCAGCATTATCTGATAATTGGAATTCTTTCATGTTTGTTGGACCAAGTGACTTTGCACCATTAACAGCGGCTGAGGCAACTGCAACTTTTGGAACCTTGGGAGTTGGTACAGGAAATGCAGGTATTTCAAGAGTACAACCTGATATTACACATTTCAACTTTTCAGGAACTGATACTAGAAAAACAGCTACGTATTTAACTTTATACAATGGATCAACTCCAGTAGTAACAGGTTTAATGAAATACAGTGGAACTGTTGATGGTACTACCAGAAGATTTGTAAGTGATATCATTATTTACCGTTGGGCTGACATCTTGTTAATGAAAGCAGAAATTAAAAATGCTTTAGGCCAAGATCCATCAACGGAAATGAATCTGGTAATGCAAAGAGCTGATGCTTCTTCCTCATTTACAATTGGTACTCAAGCGGCTAATGACAATGCTATTTTGAATGAACGTTTGAAAGAATTAGCATTTGAAGGAAAAGCATGGTGGGACTTAGTACGTTTCAACAAAACGAATCTTGTTCCTTCTATGGCTGGTAAAAAGATCTTGTTTCCAATATCTCAAAACACGATTAACTTCAATCCTAAAATCACTCAAAATCCATAGTTAAAAAGGATTTAAAGAATATCGTTTAAATAGTGAGCCGGGAATATTTACATTCCCGGTTTATTTAAACAAAATAAATAAAAGACAATTTAAAAAAATACCTCATGAAAATTCAACATTTACAAGGCCTAATCTCTGCACCGTTTACCCCTTTTGATAGCAATGGAAAATTAGATGTTAGTCAAATTCCAGGATATTATGCATTTTTAAAAAGAAATGGTATAACTGGAGCTTTTATCAATGGTTCAACAGGAGAAGGAGTCTCTACAACAGTAGCAGAAAAGAAAGCTGTTGCTCAAGCTTGGGCTGATTGCAGTAATCATGATGCCGACTTCAAAGTAATGGCTTTTTTAGCGGGTACTTGCCTTGCTGATTGTATCGAGTTAGCTAAACACGCCTATGAAATTGGATTGTATGCAGTTTCTTTGACTGGACCTTTTTATTTTAAACCAGCAAATGTTGATGTGTTAGCTCAAATTTGTATCGAAGTGGGGAAAAGTGTTCCTAACATGCCTTTCTATTACTATCACATTCCTGTATTAACAGGTGTAAACTTATCCATGTTTGATTTGGTACAAGCCTTAGACGGAAAGCTGCCTAATTTTGCAGGAGTGAAATATACACACGAAGATTTTATGGATTTCCAAAGTTGCATGAGTTATGAAAATGGAAAATTCGATATGCTTTGGGGGCGTGACGAGAATATGTTATCGGCATTAGTATTAGGAGCCAAAGGTGCTGTAGGAAGTACTTTCAATTATGCTGCTCCGTTGTATTATGATCTGATAGCAGCCTTTAATGCCAATGATTTATTTACAGCGCGTGCTTTACAACAAAAATCAATCAACATGATTCGTTTATTGGGTAAATACGGTGGAATCTCTGTAGGAAAAGCCTATATGAAAGTAGTAGGGTTGGATTTAGGTGAATTTAGATTGCCAGTTAAAAACATGAGTGCTGACCAATTTGAATTATTCAAAAAAGATGTCGCAAGTCTAAATTTTGAAGATTTCAAATCAAAATAATTTTGCTTGTTTTGTTTTAAAATAAATACCATGAATAAACATTTTTATACTCTAATTTTTTCCTTACTGATTATGTCAACAACTGATGCCCTTTCTCAAAAAAAAGCTATAAACCATCTGGAATGGAAAAAAGCAGCGCAACTACAAAATGCAGATGGTTCTGTCTCACTAGGTTTTGCAGGTGCTATTAATGGTGTTAGTAACGATGTTTTAATAGTTACTGGAGGAGCCAATTTTCAAGATAAAATGCCTTGGGAAGGTGGAAAAAAACAGTATTCAAAAGAAATTCATGTATTACAGAAATGCAATGATACCTATAGTTGGATTAAAAATACACAGAGTACCTTACCTGAACCAATCGCTTATTGTGGTTCTACTTCTACTGATTTAGGAGTAGTATATGTAGGGGGTGAAAATGAAAATGGCCTTTCAAATAAAGCTTTTATTCTAAAATGGAATGCTACTAAAAACGAGGTTGAAGCCACTTCCCTACCTAATTTCCCAGTATCTATTACCAATATTGGTCTTACTCATATTGGTAACGTGGTATACGCCATTGGTGGTGACGAAGCTACTAAATCTTCTGATTTATTTTTAAGTCTTGATTTAACCAGCAACAATCCAGAGTGGAAAACATTACCAAAATTACCCATTGAATTGGCAAACTCAGTTGTGGTAGCTCAGAAAGACAAGGATGGAATCCATATTTATGTGATTGGTGGGAGAACTAAAACATCTTCTGGAATAAGTGATTTACACAATACTACTTTTGCTTTTAATATAAAAAAACAAATTTGGGAAAGTCGTGCTAACATTTCCGATGGAGAAAATACAACCAACTTTTCAGCGGGTGCTGGTGTGGCAGTGTGGAACCATTCCATCTTAATCGTTGGTGGTGATAACGGTACCGTTTTTCATAAAATTGAAACTTATTTATCCCAAATTGCACAAACCAATTCCCCTGAAGAAAAAGCCAAATTAGTTGCAGATAAAAATGTATTGAATACAAATCATGATGGTTTTTATAAAGGAATATTACTGTACAACACCGATACCAATAATTGGTCAAAAATTGGTGAACTGCCTTTTCTTGCTCATGTGACCACAACGGCAACTATGTGGAATGATAAAATTGTGCTATCAAATGGAGAAATTAAACCTGGTATTCGAACTCCTGATGTCATGTTAGGAACTGTTAAATAATTAAACTCAAAATATGGTTTTAGCCCATTTTCAGATTAAAAAATGAAGCCAACACCACAAATAAAATTTTAAAGCATATCAAAATATGAAAAACACAAAGTATTATCCTTGGGTAGTAGTAGGCTTATTGTGGATTGTAGCCTTACTAAACTATATGGACAGGCAAATGCTGGCAACGATGCGTCCTTCGATGGAAACTGATATTCCTGAATTAGTATCTGGCGAGAACTTTGGACGTTTGATGGCTATCTTCCTTTGGATTTATGCGCTAATGAGCCCCATTTCTGGAATTATAGCAGATAAATTAAATAGAAAATGGCTGATTGTTGGGAGTTTATTTGTGTGGTCAGCAGTAACATTTGCTATGGGATATGCAACCACTTTCACTCAGGTATATTGGTTAAGAGCCCTAATGGGTGTAAGTGAAGCCTTATATATTCCAGCTGGATTATCACTAATTGCCGATTACCATCAACAAAAAACTAGGTCTCTAGCTATCGGAATTCACATGACAGGACTTTATGTGGGTTCAGCATTAGGAGGATTTGGCGCTACTATTGCCGCTGCCTTTTCTTGGCATACTACTTTTCATTACTTTGGAATTGTTGGTATTTTTTATGCATTTGTTTTGGTTTTCTTTTTAAAAGAGAAAAAAACAACCCCTACTAAAATTATTCATTCTGATGTAACACCAATAAAAAATAAAAGTTCGTTTTTCAAAGGCATTGCATTGCTATTCACTAACATCTCCTTTTGGGTTATATTATTTTATTTTGCCATCATTAGTTTACCGGGATGGGCAACAAAAAACTGGTTACCTACCCTGTTTTCAGAAAACTTAGGTATACCAATGGAAGAAGCTGGACCCATAGCTACAATTGCAATTTCTTTCTCCTCCTTATTGGGAGTAATTTTTGGAGGAATTCTATCTGATAAATGGGTGCAAAAAAATATAAAAGGAAGGGTTTACACCAGTGCTATTGGTCTAAGTTTAACGATTCCTGCTTTATTATTAATCGGTTTTGGACATTCTTTATTCAATGTGGTAGGTGCAGCACTTTGTTTCGGTATCGGTTACGGAATGTTCGATGCCAACAACATGCCTATCATATGTCAGTTTGTTTCTTCAAAACATAGGGCAACGGCCTATGGCCTGCTTAATATGACTGGAGTTGGTTGTGGCGCTTTAGTAACTTCCCTTTTAGGCAAATCATCGGATAACGGAAATTTAGGTTTCGGTTTTGCTTTAATGGCGGGTGTAGTTTTAATTGCTTTAGTAGTCCAAATTAGTTTTCTACGTCCAAAAGTAAATGATTTTGTTGACGGTTAAAATCGATTAGCATCATTTACTAAGTTCAATAATTGTTTAAGTTGGTTTTGGTTTTTATCTTTTAAGGCGGAGCCTTGTGTTCCGCCTTAGGGATAATTTATGCCTATTTGTAATGATTTCTGAAAAAATAAAAACATAAATACAATGAAAAAGAATCTATTTCTAGTAGTCTTTTTAATTTCAATACTACTTCATTTTGAGTCATTTGCCCAAAAAGCAATACTTAAAGTGGCCTGTATTGGAGATTCGGTAACAGCAGGATATCTCTTATCTGATGCTGCAAATGAATCTTATCCCTCACAACTTCAAATTTTGATGGGTGGACAGTATGAAGTAAAGAATTTTGGGCATAGCGGAGCGACACTTTTGAAAAAAGGAAGTACACCTTATTTTAATACAAAGGAATTTGCGGATGCTATTTCATACAGACCTGACATTGCTATTATCCATTTGGGTTTAAATGATACTGATCCTAGAAATTGGCCAAACTATAAAGAAGATTTTGATGCAGATTATTCTTGGATTATAGACACATTAAAAAAACAAAATCCTGCAGTAAAAATTTACATATGTAGATTAACTCCGATATTTAATGACCATCGTCGTTTTAAATCGGGAACTAGAGATTGGTTTTGGCAAATTCAGTCTCATATACCCAACATTGCAAAAGCAAATCAAGTGGGTTTAATTGATTTACATGAAAAGTTATATTCTCGTCCTGATCTTTTTCCAGATGCTTTACATCCAACAAAAGAAGGAGCTACAATTCTTGCTAAAACGGTATATGAAAATATCACTCAAAATTATGGAGGATTAAAACTAGCTACAGTTTTCACAGACAATATGGTTTTGCAACGCAATCAACCCATTCCAGTTTACGGAACGGCTAACGGTGGAGATACCATAGAAGTAACTTTTAAACAACAAAAAAAGACGGTCATAGCCAATCTTTACGGGAAATGGAAAGCTATTTTTCCTGCGATGACTGAAGGTGGTCCATACGAAATGACAATCCAATCTAAAGGAACAAACATTGTTTTGAAGAATATTCTGGTTGGAGATGTTTGGTTTTGTTCAGGACAGTCAAATATGGCATTTCAACTTCAAAACTCAGAAAATGGATTGGAAGAAGTAAAAAAAGCTATAGCTAATACTACTATTCGATTATTCAATGCTAAAACGATTCGTGATACTGATGAAACGGCTTGGGATTCTCTCACTTTGGTTAAAACCAATCAGCTACAATTCTTTTCCGGAAGTTGGGCAGTATCTGATTCGATAAGTGCTAGAGATTTCTCTGCCATTGCTTATTACTTTGGTAAAAACATTGCACATGAAGAAAATGTACCCTTGGGTTTAATTCAAGTTGCCGTTGGCGGGTCCCCAATTGAATCGTGGATTGACAGATACACATTGGAACACGATGATAAAGTAGTTGATGTATTAACCAACTGGCGCAAATCAGATTTTATTATGCCTTGGGTAAGAGAACGTGCTGATTTAAATTTAAAAAACGCTACAAATGCTAAACAACGTCATCCTTATGATCCTAGTTATAATTTTGAAGCTGGAGTTGAATCCTTTACAAAATTCCCAATAAAAGGAGTGATTTGGTATCAAGGGGAAAGCAATACACACAACGTTGAATTATATGAACATCTAATGCCAACGTTAGTAGAAAGCTGGCGAAAAGCTTGGGGGGCTAACCTCCCCTTCTATTATGTACAATTATCAAGTATTGAGCGACCAACTTGGCCGGCTTTCAGAGAGGTCCAAAACAGATTGCAAAATAAGATTCCAAACAGTGGTATGGCAATTAGCATGGATTATGGTGATGTTAGTAACGTGCATCCAATTAGGAAAAAAGAGGTAGCCGATCGTTTAGCGCTTTTGGCCTTGCACAACACCTACGGAAAAGCTGTAATTGCGAATGGTCCTTCCGCTTTGAAAGCGATACAAAAAGACGATACCATTTTGATTTCATTTCAATTTGCAAAAAAATTGACGACAGCAGACAAAAAAGAATTAATTGGTTTTGAATTGGTAACTGATAAGGGGATTCATATACAAGTTAAAGCAGTTATCGTTAATAATCAAGTCCGAATTAAAATTCCAAAAGGGGAAAAAATAAGAACCGTTTTATATGCATGGAAACCGTTTACTACAGCCAATTTAGTAAATGAAGCAGGCTTACCCTGTTCTACTTTTAAACTGGAATTGAACCCTACAACTGAAAACTAAAAAAAGTAAATACATTATTTACTGACTCAACGAGATAAAAAAACAACATCTAGTATAAAATACTAGCTACATAAAATACATTAAAAATGAGCTATTCAAAAACAGATCTTATCAGCTTAAAAGATTTTTATCAGAATCAATTACTAAATGATACTATACCATTTTGGTTTCCACGTTCAATTGATACCGAGTTTGGAGGTTATTTATTAATGCGTGATCAAGATGGAAGCTTGATTGATGATGACAAAGCCGTTTGGATACAAGGGCGTGTTGCTTGGTTATTGGCTACACTTTATAATACTGTTGAACCAAAACAAGAATGGTTAGAAAATTCTAAAATAGGTATCGATTTTTTAAACAAACATTGTTTTGATACCGATGGCCGAATGTTTTTCCATGTTACTCGTAATGGAAAACCTATTCGTAAGCGTCGTTATTACTTTTCGGAAACCTTTGCAGTTATTGCAATGTCAGCTTACGCAAAAGCAAGCGGAGATGGAGTAATTGCAGAACAGGCCCGTTATTTATTTGGAGAATGTATCAAATATTCAAGTAATCCAAGTTTATTAGATTCAAAATATACCGCTGAACGCCCTGCCAAAGGAATTGGGACTCCTATGATTATGATCAACACAGCACAACAGTTACGCGAAAATATTGGAGATCCGCGTTGTAATGAATGGATTGATACATGGATAACCGAAATTGAAACCGATTTTGTAAAAGATGACATTAAATGTGTGATGGAACAAGTAGCTCCAGATGGATCAATAATCGATCATATCGATGGTCGTACTTTGAATCCCGGTCATGCAATTGAGGGAGCATGGTTCATTTTACACGAAGCAAAATATCGTAATAATGACCCTCATTTAATTGAATTGGGTTGCAAAATGCTGGATTATATGTGGGAACGCGGATGGGATAAGGAGCATGGAGGAATTTTATACTTCCGTGATGTCTATGACAAACCCGTTCAGGAATACTGGCAGGATATGAAATTTTGGTGGCCACATAATGAGGTGATCATTGCAACACTCCTAGCCTACACCATGACTGGTAATGAAAAATATGCAATTTGGCACAAAATGGTACATGATTATTCGTATAGCAAATTCCATGATGCAGCTAATGGAGAATGGTTTGGATATTTACATAAAGACGGAACCATTGCTCAAACAGCTAAAGGAAATATGTTCAAAGGACCATTTCATTTACCAAGACAAGAATGGTATTGTTTGCAAATACTTAATGAGTATTTAGAAGACAATAAGAATATTGTGAATAGTAAACTGGATAGTAAACACAATTAAATTATAAAAAATGAAACAAGCCATTGTTAACGGAATTGTACATACTGGCGAAGAAATTAATAATGATGTCATTATTATAGAAAATGGAAAAATTCTGTCGGTTCAAAAAGAAATACCGACAGATATTGAACGAATTGATTTGAAAGGAAGTCATATCTCAGCCGGATTTATCGATATTCAAATAAACGGTGGAGAGCAATTTTATTTCAGTCAATTTCCTAATGAAGAAACTATACAGGATATTTATAATTCTAGTTTAAAATACGGCACCACCCATACCTTACCTTGCTTAGTGTCTTCGTCTAATGAGACCATTCACCAAGGAATTGAGGCCATCCGAAATTATAAAGCAAAATACAATAACGGAGTAATGGGAATGCACTTAGAAGGTCCTTTTTTGAATCCTCTAAAACGGGGTGCACACAGCATTAATCAAGTTCGCATACCTACTAATGCTGAATTGGAAGAAATCATTCGTTGTGGTAAAGATGTGATAAAAGTAATCACAATTGCCCCGGAATGTTTTACTGATGAGCAGCTGGATATGCTATTGGAAAGTGGCATTGTTATTTCGGCTGGTCACTCGACTATGACTTATAAAGAGGCACAATATTATTTTTCAAAAGGGATTAAGCTGGTAACTCATTTATACAATGCCATGACCCAGTTTGGTCATCGGGAACCGGGCTTGGTTGGTGCAACTTTTGAAAACGAAGCTGTCTATGCCCCGATTATTTTAGATGGTGCCCATTGTGATTATGCCGCAGCAAGTGTGGCTTACAAATTAAAGAAGGATAAATTCTTTCTAATTAGCGATGCTGCCTTTTTAGGGCGAAAAGTTGCCAATTTTAAATGGGATAGTTTTGATGCCCATCTCGACAATGGTTTTTATAGAAATGAAGAAGGTAATTTGGCTGGCGCAAGCATTTCGATGGAAGAAGCCGTGCAAAATGCATTTAATCATCTTCATGTATCTGCTGACGAGGCTATCAAAATGGCTACGTGCCGTGTAGCAAGCGCTATTAATATGGAGGATCAAGTGGGTAAAATCAAATCTGGATTTCCAGCAAGTTTTGTCACATTTAATGATAATCTGTCAATAATAGAAACATTAAATTATAATCTGATTTAACACTTTAATATCAAAGATGTTAATAAAAAAAGTAACTACATAACTAACTCAAAATAAAAAAAAATGAAAAGTATTTTAGAAATTAAACCTGACATCAGCTATAAAAGTGTTGGAAAATTTGAAGAAACTAGATTCGAGAAAATCCACAATGAGATTTTTAAAAATTCAGTTGAAGCATCAAAAATTGTTGCACAAGAAATAGCAACATTAATTAGATCCAAACAAGCCGAAAATAAATCCTGTGTACTTGGCCTAGCTACTGGTTCTTCTCCTATAAAAGTCTATGAAGAATTGGTTCGAATGTATAAAGAAGAAGGACTTAGCTTTAATAATGTAGTGACTTTCAATTTGGATGAATATTATCCAATGAAAAAAGAAAACAACAACAGTTACCACTATTTCATGCATCAACATCTTTTTAATCATGTTGATATTAGACCAGAGAATATAAATGTTCCGGACGGAACGGTAGCCATTGATGAGTTGAATCAATATTGTGTTGATTATGAAATGAAAATTAAAAATGCCGGAGGGCTTGATTTTCAATTATTGGGAATTGGTCGTACAGGACACGTTGGTTTCAATGAACCAGGATCCCATATCAATTCAGGAACTCGAATCATTACTTTAGATCATATCACACGAATAGATGCTTCATCTGATTTTAATGGGATTGATAACGTTCCTAAAAGAGCGATTACAATGGGAGTTTCTACAATTTTAAGATCCAAAAGAATTGTATTAATGGCTTGGGGTCAAAACAAAGCCTCCATCATTAAGAGAACTATTCAAGGAGATATTAGTTCCGAAATTCCTGCTACATTTTTGCAAAATCATGCTAATGCGACTTTCGTTTTAGACCAACCAGCTGCCTCTGAATTAACTCGTTTTAAAACGCCTTGGTTAGTTGGAGAATGCATTTGGACAACAGAATTAAGAAATAAAGCAATTGTTTGGCTTTGCCAAGAAACAAAACAATCTATATTAAAACTGACTGACAGAGATTACAACAACAATGGAATGTCGGATCTTTTGGCACAAGAAGGTTCTGCTTATGATTTGAATATAAATATGTTCAATGTATTGCAACATACAATAACTGGGTGGCCAGGGGGAAAACCAAATACTGATGATTCTCACAGACCCGAAAGAGCTAATCCTGCCAAAAAAAGAATCATCCTCTTTAGTCCACATCCAGATGATGATGTAATTTCAATGGGTGGAACTTTTTCTAAACTGATAAAACAAGGTCATGATGTTCATGTTGTATATCAAACATCTGGAAATATAGCGGTTACTGATGACGAAGCATTGAAATTTGCAGAAGTTTGCAATGATTTCATTGGAGGAAGCGATTGTAATATTGACTTTCCAGCGGTAATTAATTTCATTAATAACAAAACTGAAAATGAAATTGATTCTATTGAAGTTAGAAAGTTAAAAGGGCTTATCAGACGTCGTGAATCCTATGCAGCAACTAGATACATTGGTTTAAAAGATGAAAACACACACTTTTTAGACCTTCCTTTTTATGAAACTGGCCGAGTAAAGAAAAATCCATTGGGTGCTGAAGATATTACTATTGTTATGGGCATCATCGAAAAAATTAAACCACATCAAGTTTTTGCTGCTGGAGATTTAGCGGATCCGCATGGTACTCATGAAGTTTGTTTGAATGCAATATTTGCCGCTATGGCAGTTCTAAAAACAAAACCATTTATGAATGACTGTTGGTTATGGTTGTACCGAGGTGCTTGGCATGAATGGGATATCCACGAAATAGATATGGCTGTTCCACTAAGTCCTGATGAAGTTTTATTAAAAAGACATGCGATTTTATACCATCAATCCCAAAAAGACAGAGTAATGTTTCAAGGAAACGACTCAAGAGAATTTTGGGTACGAGCCGAAGATCGCAACAAAAATACTGCGAAACTTTATGATGATTTAGGTTTAGCTGAATACGAAGCCATTGAAGCATTTAAACGTTTTGATTATTAATTTAAGTAAATTGTAATTATTTCTCAAAGTGAGACATTAATAAAAATGCCTGTTCCAAACGGATCAGGCATTATTTTAATTTGGAAAAAGATCATCAAATAAAACCTGAATGATTTTCTTTGATTTTCTCAATCCTATATTGAATATTTAAATAGTTTGTAACAGAGTCAAAATTAAAAATAGGGAACTCCCCCTCTATTTAATGGTTAAATTTTGACATCTTCCAACTTAGCAAATTTGTATTTTACCTGTTCAAAATCTATAGGCTCCCCTTTAATAAAATAAGAAGCTCCCATCGTAGTTTCAATTTTTCCATTACCTAAAATAAGTTCCTCTCCATTTTTAAGAAAAGCCATAGGATTCTTGTAAGTTTTTTTTTCATATCCACCTTGATAAAAAGTATAGCTAGCAAATAAGGTATCACCACGGAATTCTCCTGCTATTTTTCCTGTTTTTTTCGGCATATTAAAAATTTTCATTACCATATCCCCTTTTATTTTTCCACTTTTCAAAGTATTCACTTTCAAGTCAATTGTATCTTGCTCATATAATGCTCTATAAGTGGTTACACTTATTGGTTTTTCAGCCTTTACTTGACTGCCTTCTGAACCATTTTCGCTTTGATTGTTTTTACAGCTTCCGAGTGCAATACAAGTCAACAACAAACAAAACAGACCCGAATTTTTCATAATAGTAAGATTTAATTAATAATGTGGCAATTGCCAGTGCTAACTTACAAATAAATAATTTTAAGTAAAATAGTTATTGGCAAACAATAAAATGAAACTAACAAAAATTAGTACGTAAGGAGCACACCATTAATTCATCATTCTATATTCATTTGGCGTAAAGCCAGTACTTTTTTTAAACATACGATTAAAATGCTGAGGGTATTTAAAACCAAGTTCAAAAGCGATTTGACTAATTGATTTTTCAGTATCAAAAATCTTTTCCTTGGCCACATCAATCAATTTTAGTTGCATGTGTTCCTGCGCCGATTTTCCCGTTTCTTTTTTAATTAAATCCCCAAAATAGTTGGGAGAAAGATGCAAACGATCTGCAAAATACCCAACAGAAGGCAACCCTAATTCTTGTGTAGTTTCTGAATGGAAATAATCGTTCAATAGGTTTTCGAATTTTGATAAAATATCAGTGTTTATATTTTCTCTGGTGATGAATTGCCTATCATAAAAGCGAATGCAATAGTTTAATAGCAACTCGACATTATTGGTAATAATACTTTTACTATGTTTATCAATGGATTGATCTAATTCATACTCCAGTTTACTAAATAAATCTTTAATGATTTGTTGTTCTTTCAAAGATAAATGTAAAGCCTCATTCGAATCATACGAAAAAAACGAATATTGACTCATTTTTTTACCAAGAGCGGTTCCTTTTATTAAATCTGGGTGAAAAAGTAGTGCTAAACCTGTAGGCTGGTAATTCTCTTCATTATTGATTTCAAGAACTTGTCCTGGACCAATAAAAACCATAGTTCCATCATCATAATCATAGGTATTTCTACCATATTTTAATTCCCCGCAATTTCCCGCCTTTAAAAAAACAGCATATAAACCAAAATACATTTTACAATGATTGGGTAAGTTCTTAGTGTTGCTGTTATCAAAAACACTTATCAACGGATGTCTTGTTTCAATATCCTTTAGTGCATTGTACTGAGAAATTTTATCAATTTTAATAATGGTCTCCATAGCTATTCCTTTAATTACAATACAAATATAGTACACACATTTTAAATAAGTTATAGCCAAAAGCAATATCAGTAATAATGGTTATAACAGCCGTAATATGTATACTAATTTGACCTTATTATTGAAGGAACTTTGTATTATCAAAAATTCACAAAACAATTTATTATAGAAAATCATAAATAATGAAAACTAGAAAATTAGGAAACAGCGGATTAGAAGTATCAGCTCTTGGTATGGGAGTTATGAATTTGAGTTTTGGAACTGGAATCGCAGTTGAAGAAAGTGAAGGAATAAAAGTGATAAGAGCTGCGGTCGAAAAAGGCATTACTTTTTTTGACACTGCACAAGGATATGGTCCTTATGTGAACGAAAAATTATTAGGAGAAGCATTAGTCCCTTTTAGAAAAGACGTTGTTGTTGCTACTAAATTTGGCTTTAAACTTGAAAATGGTGCCATAACAGGAACCGACAGTCGTCCTGAAAATATTAGAGCAGTTGCCGAAGCTTCATTAAAAAGCTTAAAAACAGATTATATCGATTTGTTCTACCAACATAGAGTAGATCCAAATGTACCTATCGAAGAAGTAGCAGGAACATTGAAAGACTTAATTAATGAAGGTAAAATTCTTCACTACGGGCTTTCGGAAGCTGGTGCCTCAACTATTAGAAGAGCACATGCCATTCATCCCGTCGCTGCAGTTCAAAATCAATATTCAATTTGGACCAGAGAACCAGAATTAGAAGTGTTACCTACTTGTGAAGAACTAGGAATTGGCTTTGTGCCATGGGGACCACTAGGAACAGGATTTTTAACTGGTACAATCGATACCAATACTAAATTTGATAGTGCAACCGACTTGAGAGCTAGTTTCCCAAGATTTACTCAAGATGCTATTAAAGCAAATATGCCATTGGTAGAAATGCTACGTGCTATTGCAAAAGAAAAAAAAGCAACACCTGTACAAATAGCTTTAGCCTGGCTATTAGCTCAAAAACCTTGGATAGTGCCGATTCCCGGAATGGATAAAATTGAATACATTGATGATAATATCAAATCCGTTGATCTTGAATTATCGAATGCAGACCTTACCTATATAGACGATCAGTTGAAGGCTATAAAAATTCAAGGTGCAAGATTAGATGAAGGTTTACTTTCTATGTCCGAATAATTATTAACTAATATAAAAACAAATACTATGAAAAAGTATATTTTAATCATTACCCTTTTAACTGGTTTTCTATCTTTCTCACAAACTAGATCTGAGAAAGAAATATTAAAATTGTCAGGACAAATATTCAAATGGGAAGTAGAAAATAAAATTGATTCCTTATCCACTGTTTTCCACGAAAAGTTTGTGGTACTAAGTTCTGACGGTAGCAGTCAATTTAAAACTGGTTATCTAGATCGACTAAAAAGTGGTACATTTAATCATGATAGTATCGATGTAGATGAGAATGCAGCTACAGTTACTGGAAATACAGCGATTGTTACTGGTAAAGGTAAATTTGCAGTTACTGTTTCGGGGAATAAAGTAGCCTTACGCCTTTCTTACATCGAAGTATTCACCAGAGAAAATGCTAAAAAACCATGGAAAGTACTCGCAATGAAAGCAAGTATAATTCAATAATTAAAACATTTGACACCCATCAAACTTTACTTCAATATGATAATAAAGCAGAAATAGTAAAGTGATTGAATGGAAATAAACTGGATATTTAAATTTAAATAGCAAAATGGAGACCAACAATGCAAGTCAAAATGAGTCGCAAATCTTGAAGATAACTCGCCAACTTACCGAGTTGATGATAGACAAAAACCTTGTAGGACTGAACCGCATTTTAGATCCAAATTTTACACTCACGCATATCACTGGATATGTACAATCTAAAGCAGAGTGGTTCTCAGAAATAGAAAGGGAACGAATGAAATACTACTCCTACAAAGAGGTAAAAACAACAATAAAAATAGATGGCAATCAAGCCCTATTTGTTGGTCAAAATCTTTTGGATGCTAGAATTTGGGGATCAAGAAACAACTGGCGCTTGCAACAAACAATGCAACTTGAAAAACGTAATGGTGAATGGATTATTCTAAAATCAGTAGCTACTACGTTTTAATAACGAATATAAAAATAGAAGTCATGCAAAAAAGAATATTAGGAAAAAACGGATTAGAAGTTTCAGCACTTGGTATGGGGTGTATGGGATTAAATTTTGGTTATGGTCCTGCAACCGAAAAAGGACAAGGCATAAAACTGATTAGAGAAGCCTATGAACAAGGCATAACCTTCTTTGATACTGCTGAAGCTTACGGACAATTAAATGAAGAATTGGTAGGAGAAGCATTAAAACCATTCAGGAAAGAAGTCGTAATTGCCACTAAATTTGGTTTTAAAGATGGAAATTCGAGTTTAGGATTGGATAGTAGTCCTGAACGAATTAGAAAAGTAGTAGATAATTCTTTACAAAGATTGCAAACGGATTATATTGATTTATTCTATCAACATCGTGTGGATCCCAATGTTCCTATGGAGGATGTTGCAGGTACCGTAAAAGACCTTATTGCTGAAGGAAAAGTAAAATTCTTTGGATTATCTGAGGCTGGTGTGGCTTCCATTCGAAAAGCAAATGCAGTACAACCTGTAAGTGCATTACAAAGTGAATACTCTATATGGTGGAGAGAACCTGAACTAGAAATCTTACCAACATTGGAAGAACTAGGAATAGGTTTTGTGCCTTTCAGTCCGCTAGGTAAAGGATTTTTGACTGGTGCTATCAATGAAAACACCCAATTTGACAGTACTGATTTTCGCAACATTGTTCCTCGTTTTTCTGAAGAAAACCGAAAAGCAAATCAAAAATTGGTTGAATTGTTAAGTGACATTGCCAAACAAAAAGAAGCAACTCCTGCTCAAATTGCATTGGGGTGGTTACTAACACAAAAACCATGGATTGTACCCATTCCTGGTACTAGAAAATCACACCGCTTGACTGAAAATATTGGCGGTGTATCCGTTAATTTAACTCCAAGTGATATTATAGCAATTGATGAAGCTTTTGCAAAAACAAATGTGCAAGGAGATCGCTATCCTACACATTTACAAAAAAGAGTTGGAAAATAAAAACATAGCAAAATGAAAAAAGTTAACGTAATTGTAGTTATTGGAGCAGGCTCTATTGGTCAAGCCATTGCTAGACGTGTAGGTGCTGGAAATCATATTTTATTAGCCGACTTACATCCAGAAAATAATGATGCTGCTGCAAAGGTTCTAAGTGATGCCGGTTTTAAAGTTAGCACCACTGTAGTGGATATTTCGTCAAGAGATTCGGTTCATGAGTTAGTTAATACTGCAACAGCAATTGGTGGCGTTACAGGACTGATACATGCTGCAGGAGTTTCTCCATCACAAGCCTCACCTGTCACTATATTCAAAGTAGATTTATATGGAACAGCATTAATCTTGGAAGAATTTGGTCATGTAATTGAAGATGGAGGTTCAGGAGTAGTAATTGCTTCCCAATCAGGACATCGATTGCCCTCTTTAACCCCTGAACAAGATAAAGCATTGGCAACCACCCCAACAGAGGAATTGCTATCGCTTCCATTTTTACAATCAGATGCTGTAGATAGTTCCTTATTTGCTTACCAATTATCCAAAAGAGGAAATTCATTACGAGTAAAGGCCGAAGCCGTACGTTGGGGAAAACGAGGAGCCCGGATCAATACAATCAGTCCGGGAATAATTATTACACCACTTGCAAACGACGAATTGAATGGACCTCGCGGAGAGGGCTATCGAAAAATGCTAGCAATTTCGCCTGCCGGAAGAGCCGGTACACCAGATGAAGTGGGCGTAGTAGGCGCTTTATTGATGGGGAGAGACGGTGCTTTTATCACAGGAAGTGATTTCTTAATGGATGGTGGTGTAACTTCTGCCTATTGGTATGGTGAATTGGCTCCTAAACCAGAATAATTTTCTTTTTACATTAGATTAAACTATTGTTGTAATCATCCCTAAACAGAAAACAAATAAATAAAATGACAACATTTATAGATAAAGGAGTAGCTGCTCCAAAGGACTATTTCACTGGAACCGTTTGGGTCAATATGAATGTAATACCCGATGAAGGATATAACATTAATATGGGAACAATATCTTTTGAAAAGAAAGCAAGAACCAATTGGCACAGCCATACCAGCGGCCAAATATTGTTTGTTATTGAAGGTATTGGATACTATCAAGAGCTCGGCAAACCCATTCAACTAATCCAAAAAGGAGATGTTGTCAAAATTCCAAAAAATATAACACATTGGCACGGAGCTTCTCATAACAGTGCGATGCGTCATATTGCACTAGTTCCAGAATTTGATAAAGATACAACAGACTGGCTACAAGCCGTAAGTAATGAAGAGTATAATACTTTTAAAGCCCCTGTTTATGAAGTAGAAAACAAATTAACACCAGCCGCTATAATGAATCATGAAGAATTATGGCCTAATCATATTTCGAAGGTAAAAGAAACGGATCCAGATTTGATTGAGATATTTGACAATTTTGCTTTTGACGAAGTCATTAACCACGATACGATCGATGTCAAAACAAGAGTACTGATGATTATGGCTTCTACAATAGGTAGCCATGCCTTGACTGAGTACCGTTTGCATCTAAATGCAGCCTTGAATGTTGGTATATATCCAATTGAAATAAAAGAAGTTCTATATCAATCTGTTCCCTATGTAGGTATTTCTAAGGTGATTGATTTTATAAATGCTACCAATGAAATTTTTATCGAACGGAATATTTCTTTACCTTTAGAAAGTCAATCTACCACTACTCCAGAAAATAGACTGGAAAAAGGATTGGCCAAACAAAAGGAAATTTTCGGCGACCAAATAGATAAGATGTATAAAAACTCGCCCAAAGATTTATTACACATTCAACACTATTTATCTGCCAATTGTTTTGGCGATTATATCACTAGAGATGGTTTGGATATTAAAACTCGAGAAATGATAACACTTTCTTTTCTTATTGCATTAGGAGGCAGTGAAAACCAAATAAAGGGGCATATTACTGGGAATATTAATGTTGGGAATGACAGGAATATCCTTATTAATCTAATGACACAATTATTGCCCTATGTGGGCTATCCACGTACATTAAATGCCATTAATTGTTTGAATGAAATTTTACCTATAAATAATAATTAAAACACAAGATATGAACACAACTCAAGTTAAAGCTTATGGTGCTGCAGATAAAGATGCGGACTTAAAAGAATTAAACATTAACCGAAGAGCAGTTTCTGAAAAAGATATAGAAATAGAAATATTATATTGTGGGGTTTGCCACTCCGATTTGCATACCGCTCGAAACGACTGGGGAGGAACACTATATCCCGCAGTACCTGGTCACGAAATAGTAGGAAGAATTACCAAAGTAGGTAGTGAAGTGACTAAATTAAAAGTAGGCGATTTAGCAGGTGTTGGTTGCCTTGTAGGTTCTTGCAGCACTTGTGATAGTTGTAAAAATGATTTAGAGCAATATTGTTCTAATGGCTGGGTTGGAACTTACAACGGTCCTGACAAACATTTGGGAGGTCATACTTTTGGTGGTTATTCTGAAAAAGTGGTTGTAGATGAACACTTTGTATTAAAAGTACCAGCTAACCTAGACTTGGCTGCCGTTGCGCCATTACTTTGTGCCGGAATTACCACTTGGTCACCATTAAAACATTGGAAAGTAGGTAAAGGAAGTAAAGTTGCCGTTGTAGGTTTAGGTGGACTTGGACACATGGCTGTAAAATTAGCTAAAGGTTTAGGAGCCGAAGTAACCTTGTTTTCAAGAACTCCAGATAAAATTCAAGATGCAAAAGATTTAGGAGCACATAATGTTGTCATCTCAACCGATGAAGACCAAATGAATGCTGTAACCGGCGAATTTGATTTAATTATTGATACTGTCCCTAACATTCATGATATTAATCCTTATGTTGCTACTTTGAATTATAGTGGAACTATAGTTTTAGTTGGTTATTTAGGACCATTAGATCCTTTTTTAAATACGGTTCCAATGATCATGGGAAGAAAATCAATCGCGGGTTCTTTAATTGGTGGAATTGCCGAAACACAAGAAATGTTAGATTTTTGTGGAGAACACAACATTGTATCTGAAATTGAAATTATCAAAATGCAAGATATCAACAAAGCGTATGAAAGAATGTTAAAAAGTGATGTAAAATATCGTTTTGTGATTGATATGGCTTCTTTGAAAGCATAATATCGATCCTATTTTTATTAATAATCCCAAACACTATTTTTTTATTGTGTTTGGGATTATTATTTTTAAAATTGTATCAAAAAAGATATTTTTATTTAATAAAACAAGTAAAAATTAAGGCTCCTAAAGCCACACTTCTAGTCTCTTTTTTCTCCATAAAAACATATCTTTGCTTTTAGATAAACTACCTCCTTAAAAAACAACAATGGATCAGGATAAATTTATTTTCTGCCTCGAAGGAGTTCGAGATGTAGAAATTACAACTGCTACTGAAGTAGTTAAAAACTTAGAACAATTGGCCCTTGAAGAAGGGATTTCTAGCATATATAAAACCTGCGATACAATTGAAGGATTAGAAGAAAGTTTAAGTGCTTTACTTTATCACGATCATAATTTTAAGGATTATGAGATTATCTATTTAGTGATGCCTGGAGAACGAAATAATATCTGTCTCAATGATTACTATTATAGTTTTGAAGAAATAGCCGAACTATTTGAAGGGAAAATGAAAGGCAAAATCATTCATTTTTCTAATGCAAAAGTTTTAGACTTAAGCGCCGAAGAAGCGCAATATTTTCTAGATATTACTGGAGCAAGTGCGGTGTCTGGCTATGGAGAAGTGTCGTATAAACTACCTAGTATTGCTATCGATAAAGCCTTCTTTAGCTTGTGTCAAGAAATCGATGACGTAGTTGAAATAGTAGAAGAATTGCATCAAAAACATTATGCACTTTGTAAGTTACTCGATTTTAGATTGTACTATTAAAAAACTGAATTTTATCCATTTAAATTCTGTACTAATTTTTATCAAAATTAAAAAATGCCCAATACCTACTCCATTGTTTTACACCCATCAGAAGATATTATTTCTAAAATTAAAATGATGAAGGAAACTCTGTCAGAAAAAATAGGCTGGTTTAACAGTAAAAATTCATTGGCGCATATTACCATTGGTGAATTTACCGCAACTGACATACAATTAGAAAATATCAAAAAACAACTCGCCAAAATAGGCGATTCCATCCAACCCCTAAAAGTAGTTTTAGATCATTTTGGTAGTTATCCAAATGGCGCTTTTTTTATTGCACCAAATCCAAATTCGAAAGAAGAACTAATTCCTATTATGAAACGTTTTCATAAAGAAATCCGTTTCCCAATTGTACATAAAAGCACGGATCCTCACTTATCTATAGCCCGAAAACTATCTGCTGAAAATTTAGAAATGGCTTTCCGTATGTTTCCAAATATTGAATTAGAATACCGTTGTGAAGATGTCGTTTTAAGACGCTTTGATGCTGCAGTAAAACAATTTAAAATCATAGCCCATTTTCCGTTTAACGGGAATACAAAACAAGAATTTATACAGACTTCTTTATTTTAATACATCTTTAAATAAGGCACGGGCAATTAATATTTTCATGATTTCATTCGTGCCAGCATAAATTCGGGTAACTCTATTGTCAGCATACATTCGTGCAATTGGGTAGTCCCACATGTATCCGTATCCTCCAAACAATTGCAAACATTCGTCCACTACTTTACCACACATATCCGTGGCCGAATATTTGATCATGGAAGCACTCTCACTCGATAATTTATGTGTACTCATTAACTCAATACAACGATCTAAAAAGGCCTGATGTATTTGCATTTGAGTAGCGCATTCGGCAATTTTAAACTGTGTGTTTTGAAACCCAGCAATTGGAGATCCAAAAGCAGTGCGTTCAGTAGTATATTTAATCGTGTCTTCAATAGCACCCTCAGCGGTGGCAACCGCCATAATTCCCACAGTTAGTCGCTCGCGTGCTAATTCTTTCATCATAATTTTAAATCCCATTTTTTCGTCCCCAAGTCGGTTTTCTTTTGGAACTTTCACATTATCAAAAAATAACTCGGCTGTATCCTGCGATTTCATCCCTATTTTTCTGAGTGGATTTCCTTTATTAAAACCCTCCATTTCCGACTCTAAAATGAGTAAAGTAACACCTTCATCATCAGTTTTCGCATTCGTTTTTACTGCTATTATAGCCATATCACACATAAAACCATTGGTTATAAACGTTTTTTGACCATTTACTAAATAATGATCTCCTTTGTCATCTGCAGTAGTTCCCAATGCTTTTAAATCACTCCCGCAATTGGGTTCGGTCATACCTATAGCGGTAATAAGCTCCCCTTTTGCCATTAGAGGCAAATACTTTTGTTTTTGTAATTCGGTTCCATAATGCAGCAAATAAGGCGCTACAATATCTGAATGAAGTGAAAATCCTGGACCTGTAATTCCTTTTTTAGCAAACTCCTCAATAAGTAGCGCATTAAAAGTAAAATCCAATCCTCCACCTCCATATATTTCTGGAATATCTAAACATAGTAGCCCTAACTCTCCTGCTCTTTTCCAAATTTCACGAGAAACCATTCCTTGTTTTTCCCAATGATCTAACTGTCCCATAATTTCATTTGCAATGAATTCTTGGATCATGGATTGCATCATTTTATGTTCTTCTGTGGCATAAATTTTTCTTTCGATAAGTATGTTTTGTAGCATGGGTACCATTTTTATTTGAGGAGGTATTTATTATATCACTTTGGATTAAAATTTATTCTTTTCTAAAGTTAAGATTTTTTTATTTTATTCTGTTTCAAAAGACATTCTAAATTGCTAATTATCCAAATATAAAAAGCCGAAACGGGTTGTTTCGGCTTGTAATTTCATTTCATTTACACCATAATCATTTTACAAAAACTATTGAAAATGTTTAAATTCTTTTTCGTTTTTATAGACTCGCGCTAGCAAACTTGGTAACACAATCAGTAATAAAGGCATCGCAATCAGGAATCCTCCAATAACTGCAATAGCTAAGGGTTGATGCAACTCAGATCCCGTACCTATTCCAATCGCTAAAGGTAAAAGCGCAATAATAGCTCCTAACGCCGTCATTAGTTTTGGTCGTAATCGAGTAGAAATCGAATATACAATGGATTCATTGACGTTTCTTGTTAACTTAAAGGTTTCTCTAAATTGTAGAAAAGTAAAAATGGCATTTTCGGCAATAATACCCACAATCATTATAATTCCAGTGTAACTCCCTACATTAAGTGGAGTGGCTGTAATAAAAAGCAAAAGATAACTTCCTGCAATTCCTAAAACAGAGATTAATAAAATGACAAACGCTACTCTAAAATCTCTAAAAAGGAATAGAATAACACCAAAAACCAATAAAGAAGAAGCGATTAAAATCATCAATAACTCTTTGAACGATTGTTGCTGGTCTTTATAAGCTCCCGCATATTCAATATAATAACCGCTTGGCAATTTAATTTGAGAGGTGACTTTAGTTTGAATTTCCTTCATCACACTTCCTAAATCTCGATTATCTAATCGTCCAGTTACTACACTCATCATTTGTAGATTTTCGCGCTCGATTTCAGCTACTCCTTTTTCGATTGAAATCGTTACTAAACTGGTAATCGGAATAGCTTGTCCATTAGGTAAATATATTTTTAGTTGTTTAATGTCTTCCAAACTTCTTTTTTTCCCATTGGCATAAATTAATCTTATGGGAGTTTGTTTTTCATTTTCTAACAAGCTTCCTACTACATTTCCTTCTAAAGCGGTTTGCATTTGAAACTGTAAGTCCGATGGAGTGATTCCGTATTGTGCCAATTGAATGTAATTAGGATGAATATTAATTACTGGTCCAGCCAAAACAATACCATCAAAAACATCGGCGGTTCCTTTTACATTTTCAACAATAGCCGCAACTTGTTTTGCCGTTTTTTGTAATTGTGCCTGATCATTTCCATATACTTTGACTTCAATTGGTGAAACGGAACTCATTAAATCCCCCAACATATCTCCAATTACTTGCCCAAAATCGATACGCAAAGCAGGCTGCGTAGCCTCTACTTTGGCACGAATTTCATCAATTACATCATTACTGGTTTTATTTCTGTCTTTCTTCAATTGGATTAAATAATCCCCTCGATTTGGTTCCGTAATAAAAAATCCCATTTGGGTACCTGTCCTGCGACTGTAGGCTTCAACTTCTGGAACTTTTATAATAATTTTCTCTACTTCGTTCAGCATTCTATCCGTTTCTTCAAGTGAAGTTCCTGGCGGACTTTCATAATCTAAAATAATACTTCCTTCATCCATTTCGGGTAAAAAACCAGTTTCTAAATTAGGTAGAATAATAACTATTGAAAGTATTAAAAAAAGGCAAAAAGTAATACTTATAATAGGTTTTCCAATAAAATAAGACACCCAATTTTGAGTTTTCACTTCATGAATTTCAGAGACTTTTTCTGTTTCAGCTATCCCTCTGTCTTTCTTGGAAAGCAATAAATAGACAACCGGAAGCAACAACCAAGTAACAAAAAAGGAACAAACCAAAGTGATAATCATCGTATCCGTAAGTACTTTGAAATAGGAACCTGCAACTCCGCTCATTAAAACAAAAGGAATAAAAATTACAATTGTACTGATGGATGATCCCAACATGGCTGGAAATAAATAATGAATTGCTTTTTGCAAAAGCGAAACCGTAGGCTCGTCAGGATGTTCTTCATGTGTACGGTGAATTTGTTCTACCACAACGATGGCATCATCAATAATTAGCCCTAAAGCAGCCGCTATTGCCCCCAAAGTCATAATATTGAACGTTTGCCCTGTGAGGTATAAAACAACCAATGTTAATCCCAGTGTTACAGGAATAATAATTAATATAGTAGCACTGGCTTTGGCAGATTTCAAAAACAAAACTGCGACAATTATGGCCAATAATAATCCAATTAATAAACTGTCTGTAACACTTTTTACCGCATCATTTACAAAACGGGCTTGCTCATAAAATGGTTTAATCGTGATGCCTTTGGGAAGGATTGTTTTTAAATCCTGCAGCTTTTGACTCATGGCATCCGAAAGAGAAATTAAATTAGAATTGGGCTGCTTAATGACAGCAACCAAAATACTTTCTTTCCCATTAGCATTTACTTTTATGTATTCTTTAGCTTCTTTAATTTCAACAGCAGCAATGTCTTTTAGTGTAACAATTCCTTTCCCATTATTACTGATAACCAAATTTTCCAACTCTTCTTTTTTGTCAACTTGGGCATCCGTAATGGTTAAATACAAATAGCGATAATCAGACAAATAACCATTTGATTTTATAAAATTTGTCTGACTTAAAACCTGGGAAATGGCATCTGGTGTAATACCTAGTGCAGTCATTTTATTAAAATCTAAGGACAACCAATATTCTTTTTCTTTACCGCCAATAATTCTAATTTCCGATACACCATCTATTTGAGAAAGAAATGGTTTTATAGTAAAATTGGCTATTTTTTTTAACTCAATTGCCGACATTCCTTTGCCTTCGATAGCATACCCAATTACAGGAAGAATGGACGGATTCATCTTTTCTACCGTGATTTGAGTATCAGGAGGTAGATTATTTTTGATTTGGTTGATTTGTTCTTCAATACGCGTTTTACTCAAATCAATATCCGCTTTCCAATCCATAAAAGCGGATATTTCACAACTTCCGCGACTGGTTGTACTTCTAATGGTTTTTAAATCTTGAACTTTTTTAATGGCATTTTCTAACGGTTTGGTAACCGTAATCATCATTTTATCAACAGGTTGTTGTCCTGCATCGGCAATGATTTTTATTTTGGGAAAAGTTATTTCAGGAAACAAGCCTGTTTGCATCTCTGAATAGGCAAAAAAACCTCCTAAAATAATTAGGAAGATTATGGCGCTTAAACCATTTTTATGTTTTACGAAGAAGTTGTTCATTATTTATTTTTTTAGCCACTGATTAGACCGATTTTCACAGATTCATAAAAATCTTTTAATCTTTTAAATCTGTGGTAAACCTTTTTATTTTCCGATTACTTTAACCTTAATCGTATCGCTCACTCCATAATTACCCGTAACTAAAATTTTATCTTTAGCCGTTAATTGTGGTGCTAAAATTTGGATTCTATCATCTGTCTGAATTCCCTTATCTATTGGAATTTTAATAGCTGTGTTGGAATTTATCATTTTCATAATCCAAAAATCAGTTTCGGTTTCATCACTTAATACGGCCCCTTTGGGTAACGAAATAGTTTTAGAATTTGAGCTTTTATTAATTCTAACTTTTACAATTAAATTTTCAGGAATATCTTGTTTCCCATTTATTTTCAAAATTACATTTTGGGTTTGCGAAGTGGCATCCACTGTAGGTGAAAACTTTTGAACTGTTGCAATTCTATCACTCCCATCAGGCAAACTAACATTCAAATGTTCTCCAGCTGTAATGAATTTTTTTAATTCATAAGGCAAACTTAACACCAATGCAAAACTATTAGCGTCATTTATTGTTACCAATGGATCACCATCTTGCACATAATCTCCTTGTTGCACATTTACCATTGTTACTATTCCACTCGTGTTAGAATGCACTTGAATAGCTCCGCCAAAATTCAAACTAGGGTCAATTTTATTTATCGTATTACCCAGCACTTTAGATTCTCTTGTTTTAATCGAAAACAAGGTGGAACCGTTGTTTACAAAATCATTTATTGCTACATTAACGGAACTCAAGTACCCAGTAGCATTCGCTTTAATATTATTTTTAACTAAATAAGTTGCTGTAGCATTCAATTCCATATAATTTTCAATACCAGTTGTATCAATAGAAGTAATCGTTACAGGAATACTAGCATCAATAGGTTTCTCGGTTACTGAATTGTCCTTACATGCGGTAAAACAGACCGGAATTAGCACCAAAAAAAAGATAAATTTATTCATAGTATTAGTCATTAGAACTCCAATAATTGATTTCATTAATCAGTTGAAGCGTATTTATTTTGTTTTGCGAAATCGTATTATTGATATTGATAACATTTCCTATAGCAATCATAAAATCAGTAATTTGAGCATCTCCAGAAAGTAACAGTTTTTTATTGGCATCGATAAGCGCATCACTTATTTGAAGTTGAGTTTGCAACTGATTTTGAATTTCAAAGGTTTGTTTTAATCGCTGATTTAGCATTAATAATTGTTGCTGATATTGTTTATTAAAATTGTTTTTATACGCTAAATTAGTCGCTAAAGCAGTTTCATTTTTTTGATGCAATAATGTTTTCTGATTTCCATCATAGATAGGAATTGATAATCCTAAACCAATACTGAATCCGAAATTTTTATATCCTTGACTGATAAAACTAGACATATAACCCGCATCACCAAGTAACGAAAGAGAAGGTTTATAGCTGTTATCTATTAATTTATTTTGATTGATAATTTTCAAGCTATCGGTTTCGAATTGCTTTTCAAAAACAGTAGTCTTTTCATTTTGTATACTTTTTAAAGCAATTGTTGGTTTTTTTAAATTGACAAAAGTAGTATCCGTTTCTCCTGATAAATAATTGAGTAACCCCAAATCATTTTGATATTGTTGTTTTAATTGTAACACCTGTAACTCTTGTTGTTTTAAAGTAGTAATAAAAATCAAATAATCCGTTTGCCTATAAATGGAATTTTGGGTGAGTTTTTTCAAAATCACGGCTTCATTTTTCAGTAATGCAGCCATATTTTGGTTGTAAACCATTTGCTCTGCACTACCGTAAGTCGTGATGTATTGCGCTATAATAGCTTTATGCAAATCTTTAACCGCAATTTTTTTATTTAAAACTAAACCCTCTTTAATGATTTTGAAGGTTTCTGCTTGCGAATTAATTATACTTTTACCAATTATTTTTTTATTAATTCCTACCAATCCTGTTATGGATTGACCGTTGCTCAAAGCAGTATCATAACCAAAACCGTTATAATTAGGAGCAATATACCCATTTATATTTGCGGCAACCAGCGGCTTGTAAGTAGCTCTAATAAGCAAACTATCAATTGTATTGGATTGAATTTGATTCGATATGTCTTTTAGTAAAGGGGAATTAGTTTGGGCTTTTTCTATATAAAAAACCAAGTCCTTTTCCTGTGAAAAGGACGAAGCCGTAATTAAAAAAATAAGAATGATAAGGAATGATCTCATTGGATAAATTTATTCAAAAATAAGTAGTTTATTTATTTTTTATCATCAACTACTAAAATAGTAAAAGAGTTAGGAATAATACTTGGTCTTGGATTAGGAATTTCGGCGGTAGGTTTTGGTTTTTCTCCAAAATTTGCAGTAGATAAATACAATTGATTTGTAGTTTTATTCAAAGTAATTGTTCGTGCTCCTTTTGGGGTTTTTACTGTTTGTAGTACTGCAAAAACTGCAGGGCTTTTTTCCTTAACAACTGTAATTGTTCCTTCTCCATTAGAACTAAAAATAAGTTTATTTTTAGGATTAAAAGTAACACCATCGCAACCATCACCAATAGGTAAAGTTTTAACAACCTTACCATTTATAGCATTTACAACCACCATTAACTTATTACCACACACTGCAAATAATCGATTCGATTCTAAATCAATTGCTAATCCTGAAGGTTCGTCTCCTGGTGCAATGCTCCAAGTAGCTTTTACAGCCAGTTTAGTGGCATCGATGGTTTTAATTTCGTTTTTATCTTCGATATTTACAAAAATCAACCCTTTGGTATTCGTTACTGAAAATTCTGGTTTTCCACCCAAAGCTATCGATTTTATCTCTTTATTTGTGATCGCGTCTAAAACTGTAGCATTATTAGATTTCCCATTGTAAGTAAATACTTTTTTGGAAAATGCATCATATAAAATGGCATCTGGATTTTTACCTGAAATAGCTACTTTTTCGATCAATTCAAAAGTGGTTAAATTGACAATTGATACTGAATTGTCTTTCCCATTAGAAATGAATGCTTTGTTTAAATCATTTGCAATAGCAATACCATGAACCCCTTTTGTATCAGGAATTGTAGTAATTAAGGCATTTGATTTTAAATCTATTACATTTACCTCACTTCCGTGTGAAATAAATAAATGTTGATTCACATCATCAACGGCAAGATAATCCCAGCCATCATTCCCAGGTAATTTTATTTTCTCAGAAACTTTGAAAGTTTGGCTATTACAATTTGCAATTGAAAAACCAAGAATTACTAATGCAACTATTTTTTTCATTGTGTTATATATTTAATTTATTAAAATCTAAGTTGTGCTTAATGTAGATTTAAGACCATTCCGAGTCCCATTTGTCTTCCGTTATAAAAGGGAGCAACCATTACTGAAGAATTATTCTTATTCGATTTAAAAATCTTATTATTGATATAAGGAAACATCCAATAGGCCACTTTTGTGCTTAAAATTCCTATTCCTGCCCCCATAGTTACATCAGTAAACCAATGTCGATTATTATAGATTCTAAAAAAACCTGTTCCTGTAGCTACTATATAACCTGAAATCCCGTACCAAATAGAAACATCCTTGTACTCTTGCCATAAAAATTCGGCACCAGCAAATGCAGTAGCAGTATGTCCCGATGGAAAAGAATTATTACTACTTCCGTCTGGTCTTAAAACATGGGTTGTTTTTTTCAAAGCATAAACCGTACTTCCCATAATAAGATAAGAAGTTGCAAAAATTATACTTCGATCTCGTAAATTATTTTTTCCTTTAATACCTCCTAAATTCAGACCGTAAACCGCTAATGCTGGAACGTATTGGGAGAAATCGTCTACACTAATTTTTCTATCAATATTTTCGGTGACTTCCTCTTTGATTTCTAAGTTCAAGTCTTTTAAATTTTTATTTTCCATACCAATTATACCGTATCCAACAAGTACCGTTGGTATAATCAATTGCTTGTAATTGAAGGTTACATTACCATTTCTGCCACCCTTAATACTGTCTTGGCTACTAAGCCCTTGTGCCATTATTCCAGTATTTAAAAATAGTAGGATCAAAAAACAAGAACCATTTTTAATAATTTTAGTCGCAAAATATCTAAACTGGAATTTAAAATTTTCTAACATCATATATTAATTGAATATTTAGTTCGAAAATTATTCTTTTACTAAAGTTCCATTTGCTTTGAAAGCTAAACTTTTTCGCTTTAACCCTTTTTTTAGCTCTACTTCGTATATGGTTCCATTCTTAGCAGTTTCGGTTAGATCAGCCTCTGCTATTTTCCAATCCAAATAATTTGATTTTACAGTGGCTAAAACGGCTTTTGGTAAGTTCATCGCTTTAATCTCTTTTTCAGTCTCAAGCCAAGTTCCATCTTGCAAAAAATTAGCCGAAATGGAATTTCCTTCAAAAGTAAAATCTGCTTCCCACTCCTTTGGCGCTTCTTTTCCCCAACTCACTTTGGTAGCAGTAGGGAATTTTTTAGCGAAAGCTTTTTTTACTGCTTCAGGTGGTGTACCTGCAAATGCAAAACTGGATACCAATACAATTGACAATAACATTACTAATTTTTTCATTTTTTTTAGATTTAAAAATTAATTCTAACACAAACTTAGATTACAAATCTATTTTAAATCTATGCTGCTATTTCTATTATTGCGTTTTATAAACAAAGAAATTATTTATTTCATTTGGTCAATTATTTGCAAAAAAACTTCCTGCCAATAATTAGGATGATACGACGTTTCGGCATCTCCAAAACGCACTATAATCATTTTTTTTTCAGGATAGATATAGAGATATTGCCCAAACAACCCTACAGCAAAATAACTCCCGTATTTCAGAGGCCCTATTCCCCAATTATTATTATAAAAATGTTTGTTATTTCCTGATGGATCCGAATGTGTAGACAACTCTACCCATCTTTTTGACACAATTTGCTTACCATTCCAATTCCCTCCATTAAGATAAAGTCTGCCAAACTTTGCAAAATCAATTGCTCTAGCTTGTAAACAACAAAATGTTTTTTCAATTGCTTTATCATCATCTCGATCCAAACTCCATGTTGCCGGTGCCTCCATTCCTAATGGTTTCCATATTTTATCTTCTAAATAGTTAGAAATGGTTCCGCCACTTACTTTTTCAATAATATATCCTAAAAGCATTGTGTTTTCACTACTGTATTTAAATTTTGTGTTGGGTGGGTATTCTAGTTTTAAATTGAGCATCTTTTCTCTTAAATTATCTCCCCAATAAAATTCAGCATTATCAGATACTGGATTTAGTTTGTTATCAGTAAATCGAATACCTGAGGTGTGTTGTAATAAATTTTTTATGGTAATTTTATCCCAACCAATTTTATTTTTAAATTCAGGTAAATAATCAATAATGAGGTCATTTTCACTTTTTATTTTTCCTTCATCAATTGCAATTCCAATTAAAGTAGAAACAAATGGTTTCACCATAGAGAAGGAAGAAACAAATGAATTTGAAGTATATCCTTTGTTGTATCTTTCGTAAACAATTGTATCGTTACGAATAATTAAAAAAGAGATCGTTTTATGTAATGTAGTAAAGCTATCTAAACTAACATTTGTACCGTTAAAATCCCGATTGACAAGTCCTATTTTAGTTCCTAAATGAGAGTCTTTGATAGGTTTATGAAAATAATAAACAGGCGCTTCATTAGCAATAACGCGTTGTGCGAAATGCTTGTAATCTGATTGGCTGGGAATCCCGCCGTACCTCAAGGAACGAAATACATTACAAGAACTACAACAGATAAAAAATATCATAAAAATTATTATTTTTTGAATTTTTAAAACAAGCATAGTAATTGTTTTTTAATCCCTTTCTTTCAAAATAAAGCGATGTTTGTTGTTTATAAATTTATATTTTAAAACTAATCCACTGACTTCAGCAATTTCATTTGCTATTGCTAAACCAAGTCCAATTGATAAATGAGACGTTGAATTTTTTTGAAAACGTTTAAATAGATGGTCCAAATTTAGCGGTTCTATTGCTCCAGTATTTTCAATGATAATTTTATTAAACTTGATCCTAATATGTATACTCCCCTCATCAACATTATGTCTGATCGCATTTTGAATTAAATTATTAATGAATACTAACCCTAAATCAGGGTTCATATTAATCCAAAATTCAGTTTCAATATTTTTTACAATAGTTATTTCCTTCTCTTTTATATAATCTTCAAAAAGCAATAAAGACGAATCCAATACTTTTTCGACAGACACTTTTTCAATGGTTTTAAACTGTCTATTTTCAATTTTTGTAAGCAATAATAATGACTTATTTAAGCGATTCAGTTTAGAACATGCATCATCAATTGCAACAATTAATTCAACATCATTTGGATCTAAATTTTCAGATTGAATAAGTAAATCAACCTTTGATTTTATGACTGCCAACGGAGTTTGAATTTCATGAGATGCATTCTCTGTAAATTTCTTTTGGGCATTATAATCCGCAATCATTTTACTCATCATGCTAGCAAGCGATTTATTTAAAGCTGTAAATTCTTTAATGGATGAATCCTCAAATGGTGGTATTTCGTTATCACTAGCTCTAAATTTCTCCAAGTTGGAGACCGAAGTATAAAACGGTTTCCACATTTTTTTTGAAATCCAAAAATTAAGAATCATTGAAATTAAAAATAATGCCACTAAAATCCAGACAAGTAAAAACAAAATACCTTTGATTAACTCTTCATTTTCTATGCTACTGCGCCAAATTTTTATTAGATAATTAGTATTTTTAACCCTTACAATCGACGAAACCATCCTATTTGGGTCCATTTCATTTTCAGTCTCATCTAGAATTAATGTGTCCGAAAAAATTGTTTTATTCCCGTTACTAAAATTATTTTTTAATGTTTTGTTGATTTCCGCTTCCTTAGTTTTGACTAAAAACTGCAACGAAACGGTATCATTTTCTACTAAATATTGCTCAATCAATTTGATGCGATTCACTAAAACCTCATCATTAGCATGCCGTACTTTATGTGTTAATATATGAAAACAAATAAAACCCGACAGAATCAAGATCGGGATACTTAACAATAAGTAATATAAACTGGTCTTTGTAATTAGTTTCATTCTTGTAATTTAAAATTATAACCTAGACCGTAGACAGTTTGTAAATAATCTTCGCATTTTTTTTCTAATAATTTTTTGCGCAAGTTTTTTACATGGTTGTATATAAAATCATAGTTATCCAATCGATCTGCATCGTCTCCCCACAAATGTTCGGCCAAGGCATTTTTACTCACTACGCGGTTTTTATTGGCGATGAAATAAAGTAATAAATCATATTCTTTTGAGGTTAAAGTAACAATTGCATTATTTACATAAACGCTTCGATCTGCTGGAAGGATTCTAATTTCATTGACAACAATTTCTAGACTTCCATTAAATTTTTTTCGTCTAATCAACGCTTTTATTCTCGAATTAAGTTCCGATAAATGAAACGGTTTTGGTAAATAATCATCGGCACCAAGATCCAAACCAAAAATTTTATCATCCAGTGAGTTTTTTGCAGAAATAATAATGATTCCCGCTTTTGATTTTTTTAATTTAATTTCGGTAATCAAATCCAAACCAGAACCATTTGGCAACGTAATATCAACCAAAATACAATCATAATCATAGATCGCAATTTTCTGTTGTGCCTTACTAAAATCCGAAGCTATTTCAACCACATTCCCTTCTACTTCAAAATATTGTTTGATACTTTTTTGCAATTCAGGTTCATCTTCGATTAATAAAATTTTCATGCTTATTTATTTTGATTCGTGTTGATTTTGGCTAATCAATAAAATATAAATTTACTTAAATTTAATCATTGTTATCTTGATACTACAGTAACAATATAAAAAACTTCAGGTGCTATTATTTTTCGAATGTAGCTTTACACCAAATTTCTCTGCTTTTACTAAATAGATACAGTACAATTTTAGAAATTAATTCTATTTGAATTCTATGTTTATGATAAAACAACCCTTTTATCATCCAAAAGAATAAAGGTTATCAATTGATATAAAGAACCTCAATTTCTCCACAAAAAAAGCCGAAACATCTATTTCGGCCTTTAATTAGTATCTATTTTGTTATTTTATTGCTCTAACATTTTTTCACTGTAATAAGCATGTTCAAAAACTATTTTTCCATCATCATTAAAATCATCTATAAAAAATACGGGTAAAATAATTTTCTTTTTATCTGATTTTCTAGTCAAATTATAATTCCACCAGGATTGAACCACTTTAGTATTTCCCATTTCATAATGCAAATAATCTGGATATCCGGATACGTCTATACTGTTAACTTCAAATTTATCTAGAAATTTTTTGTCATTGGCCTTTAATTCAGCTAATGAAATACTTTTTCTTTCTGAATTATTTTCATCTAAAAATCGCGCTTTATCATCATAAAAACTATACGCTTTATCAAGATCATTATTTTCAAATGCATAAATCATTTTTCGAATAGTGTTGATATATTCATGATGATTGTAAATCATACCATTTTGTCTATCAGTAGAACTATCACCAATTTCATCAGGAATGCTACTATTCATGTAATTGATGATGGTTTTTATCTTATTATTTTTGTCAACAATAAATAATCGATGAATGGGCATATCAATCTTTACTCCAGATTTATTATGTACTCCTTTTAGGTCTTCCCAAGTTTGAACCCAAACCACATCTTTGTTGTTAGCATCTTTGTATTCTAATGCATCTGGATAAGCACCTGCAGATCGTTTAATACTAAAATAATCAATATTGTCTTTCCAGAATTTCATTTCTTTTAAAAAAGAAGCTTTGTCTTCTCCTTTATCTGTTTTGTCAATGCTCGTACCGTTATACGATTTAAAATCTTCTGCTAAATAACTGGCAACTTTGTCAGTATCTCCTTTAACAAATGCCTGAACCATATCCTCTACTGTATTGATTGCAGGATGTTCTACATAAATAGTTCCATTTGATTTTTTTTGTGCGTATGTGATGCAAGTAATCATCAACAATACAATTAGAATACTTTTTTTCATAATTAAATAAGATTTTTAGTTAAAAACACCATTAAATTTAATCATAAATACTGATAATCAACATATTATGTTAAAAATATTTATTGTTTTGTAACTACTTTATTACAGATTTTGAAAAAAATATTTATTCTAATTCTTTTAGTAAAGGATAAACACGTTTGAATTTAGTAAAACTTTGCTCGTAAATGATTTTATGCTTTTTATTGGGTAAAAATACTTTTCCATTTGAAGTCTCGGGCAACACCTCTATTTCTTTTGATTTAAAGCCAATCAATACTGCTCCCCAAGCCGAAGCTTCGACTGTTTCAGCAATTCTAACTTTCATTTGAAAAACATCGGCAGTCATTTGCAACCAAAATTCACTTTTTGCAAATCCTCCACTTGCCATAATAGTATGTTGTTCTCTAGTCTCTTCATTAGGCAATAGAATTTCTAAAACATTCAAAAGTCCAAATAAAATCCCCTCCATTGTGGCCCGAATAAAATGGGCTTGGGTATGAATAATTTTGATTCCTAGAAGAGTACCTTTTGCGGAAGCATCCCAAATAGGAGCTCTTTCTCCTAATAAATAGGGTACAAAAAGTAATCCATCTGATCCTGAGGAAACGTTAGCTGCTTGCTTAAAAAGAGTTTCAAATGAATCTTCAGTTTTCAAAATAGATTCTTTTAACCACTGTAAAACAATGGCGCCATTACTAACCGCTCCTAGTGTTAAATATTGATTATCTATCAAATGATAACATTGCGTTCGCATTTGGGAATCTATAAAAGGTTTCTCGATTGGTAAGCGTACTGCTCCACTTGTTCCTATTGTTAACGCCACTTTTCCAGGTTCCATTGCTCCAGTACCTAAATTGGCCAAAGCTCCATCTCCCCCTCCTATAACATATAACAAGTGATCATTTAATCCTTTACAAAAATGGGTGGGTTTTACAATTTTTGATAATTGATTCGAATGAATATCTAGAAATTTTAAAATCTCAAGATCCCATTCTAAATTATGAATATTCATTATTCCGGTACCCGATGCCATGGAAGAATCTATTGCATATTCTCCAGTAAGCTGATGCCATACATATTCTTTTAAACTAATAAATTTAAATGCTTTAGAAAAGACTCCTTTTTTATGTTCTTTCAACCAAGCGATTTTGGTCATTGGTGAAAAAGTATGAATAGGGATTCCCGTTTTTTGATAGAACCTCTTTCCTACATCTGTTACTTTAAGCGATTCTGCAAATTCATGTGCACGATTGTCTGCCCAAATAATAGCATCTGTTAATGGATTTCCTAATTCATCAATGATTAAAACACTTTGCATTGCCGAACTAAAACTGATAAACTCAGGCTGATATTCCTTTGTAATTTGATTAATGCAAGCTAAAACTGCAACAAGAACTTCATTTGGTTTTTGAATACTTTGATCGAATTCTGGGTGATACAATGGATATTCTTTTGAATACTCATAAATTACTTTACCTGATCTATTGAAACATACCGCTTTTGTTGCTGTCGTTCCTATATCGATACCAACATATATTTTTTTATCATCCATGATTTCGTTCTTATTAACCTACAAATAAATTAAGAACTAACACCCCTACTAACCCTGTAACACCAACTATAGTTTCCATTGCTGTCCATGAACGAAAAGTATCCTTAATACTGATTCCAAAATACTCTTTAAACATCCAGAAACCGGTATCATTTACGTGAGAGCACATTAAACTTCCTGCTCCTATTGATAAAACCATCAATTCAGGACTGACCCCAGAACTTATCACTAAGGGTTGAACAATACCTGCAGCAGTTAATCCTGCAACCGTGGCCGATCCTAATGCAATGCGTATAATAGTAGCAATAAGCCAACCCAAAAATAAGGGTGAAAGTGTCGATCCATCAAAAAAAGTAGCTAAATCTGAACCAATACCGCTATCAATTAATAATTGTTTAAAAGCACCACCAGCACCAATTATTAAAATTATCATAGTGACAGAACTCATAGAAGTACTAAATTTATCCATAATGTCCATCATCTTTTGCCCTCGTTTTATCCCTAAAAAAACAATACCAAATAATACTGTAATCAACATCGAAGTAGTTGGATTTCCTATAAACTCTAATGTGGTCCGCAAATCCGATCCTTCTGGTAAAATAAAAGCACTCAAAGTCCCTATCCCCATTAAAATAACGGGAGTGAGTGCAATCATGAAACTTGTCAAGAAAGAAGGCATTTCTCCTTCAGTAAAAGTTTTACTTTCGAATAATCCTTTAGGCGGATTCGTTACAATTTTTTTTATAAATTCAGGAAAAATAATTCCTGCAGCTAGCAAAGCAGGAATAGAAACTAAAATTCCATATAATAATGTTTTACCAATATCTGCCTTGAAAATTACTGCTATTGCAGTTGGTCCAGGATGTGGAGGTAAAAAACCATGTGTAATTGATAAGGCCGATGCCATGGTAATACCTAGATAAATAAAGGGTTGTTTCGTATTGGCCGCAATGGCAAAAACCATTGGAATCAAAATAACAAAACCAGCATTATAAAACATGGCAATTCCTACAGCAAAACCAGTAACTAAAACGGCCCATTTTACTTGATTCACACCAAAGGAATTGATTAAAACAGTACTGATTCGTTGTGCTGCACCACTCTCGGATAGTAAACTTCCAAGCATGACTCCAAAAGCCAAAATTAAGACCAAAGATCCTAAAGTACTACCTATTCCGTTTTGGATGGAATTAACAATTGTTCCAAAAGGCATTAGCTTTACTATACCAACAAAAAAAGAAGCCAATAGTAAAGAGATAAATGCATTAAATTTTAGAACGGTTATTAAAAATAGCAACAAAAGGATACTTGCAATTAAAATCAGTATGGACATAAGTTAGAATTTAAATTTTACACTCTTTTAGTTTTCTAGCGAATTGTGGAAAATTATTCGTTTTTTTCTACAGCATGACCACCAAATTCATTTCGGAGGGCCGCAACTACTTTACCAGAGAATGTATCTTGCATTTGAGAACGATAACGCATCATTATCGATAACGCTATAACAGGTGTTGGCACGCCTAAATCCAATGCTTCTTCAAGTGTCCATTTTCCTTCTCCTGAGGAATGCATAACTCCCTTTATACCCTCGAGTTTAGGATCTTTTGAGAAAGCATTTTCGGTCAATTCCATTAACCAACTGCGTACTACAGAACCATGATTGAACAGTTTTGCTGTTTTTTCGAAATCAATATCAAATTCAGAATGTTCAAACACTTCGAATCCTTCTGCAATTGATTGCATCATTCCATATTCAATTCCATTATGAACCATTTTAGTATAATGGCCACTCCCAGAAGCACCTGTATATAAAGATCCATTAGGAACTGAAATATTCTCAAAAACTTCTGCTACATAATCAAATACTTCTTTATCTCCTCCCACCATCGTACAAGCGCCATTTAATGCACCAGAAGTTCCTCCAGATGTACCACAGTCCAAATAGCAAAACCCATTTTCTTTTAAAATTTTATACCTGCGTTTTGAATCTTTGAAATTAGAATTTCCTCCATCGATGACAATATCGTTTTTATTTAAAAAAGGGATTAAAGAAAAAATCACTTTGTCTACAATTTCTCCTGCGGGAACCATAATCCAAATCACTCTTCGCTCGGTTAATTTTTCGGTTAATACAGCAACTGAATTAGCCGTATCTATTCCTTCTTTCTCTATTTTAGCTACAAAGTCGGTATTAACATCATTGGCTACCACATCATACCCATTTCTTTGCAAGTTTAAGGCTAGGTTAAAGCCCATTTTTCCTAATCCTATCAGTCCTATTTGCATTGTATCTCGTATTTAAGTATCGTTTGAAATTATTTTTTTTATCAACTGTAAAAATATCAGTTTTAATTTTCTAATATACAGTTTATCAGAAAAATAGTCCTCTTTTTTTTTATATAATGAAATATACCTATTTATTTTTTAATTATGTCACCAAGAATGAGGTTAATAAATCAAAAAAAGATTGATGTCCATTTTATAATTATCGCTCATCTAGATAAAGGCCTTTTATATCGTGTCTAAAACAATTTTTAAACATTTGTTATTACTATAGATTTCTTACTACTATTAAAACTGTTCAATAATCATAAATAACTTTTGTTATAAAATAAAATTAAGACTACACCCCCCCTTATTTTACTTAAAATTAAAAATTCACCTATAAAAAGATGAAACATTAAGAATATTTATCCTATAATATTTAAAAATAACTCAAAAAAATGGGGGTATAGTTAAAAAATTTAATTGTGAATAGTGCAATTATTTAAATCTATAATGAATATTCTTTATTATTTTGAAAGGATATTTTGTAATTAATAATTCTACCTCTTTTTATCCAAAAACTCAGTTCTTATTTATAATTCTTAAATAAAAGTTAATAAATTCGTCACTGAAAAAAAATAGATTTTAACAGATAATAAACAATAAATCATTGTTATTATTGAATAATACACTAATTAAATACAAATTCACTGTATATAAATCAAATATTAAATTAATCACAAAAAAACAAACACTATCAAAATTTCTAATTCCCAAAAATTATTTGCTTATTTTCTGATTAGAAAATCACAAAAAAAATCAAGGAAAAATACTTAAACAAAATAAATCAATTATAAAATCCACTTAATTATGAAAAAAATCGAAGCCATTATTCGAAAATCAAAATTTGATGAAGTTAAAGAAGCTTTACACAAAATAGAAGTTAATTTTTTTACGTATTGGGACGTTACTGGAGTTGGTAACGAGAAAGAAGGACACGTGTATAGAGGTATTACTTACAGTACAACAGATATACAAAGAAGATACATTTCCATTGTAGTTTCGGATCCTTTTCTAGAAAAAACAGTTGACGCTATTTTGAATGCAGCCGCTACCGGAATGGTGGGCGATGGTAAAGTATTTGTTTCTGATGTACAAGAAACGTATAGAATAAGAACCAAAGAAAAAGGAACAGACGCTGTTAACTAAATCACTTTTAAAACTAACTAATAAAAATATATATTATGGATACGAATGCTGCAATGGACTTAATGTGGGTGTTAATCGCCGGAAGTTTAGTGTTTTTTATGCAAGCCGGTTTTACACTTGTAGAAACTGGTTTTACTAGATCAAAAAATACTGGAAATATTATAATGAAAAATTTAATGGATTTCTGTATTGGAAGTCTTGCTTTCTGGGCAGTAGGATATTCGTTAATGTACGGAGATTCTATTGGAGGATTGGTTGGAGATATGAAGCAATATGCTTTTTTTGATAGTCTTCCAGACATGCATAGTTTATTTTTTCAAACTGTATTTGCAGCAACTGCAGCAACTATAGTTTCTGGAGCGATTGCTGAAAGAACAAAATTTACTACTTATTTAATCTTCTCTTTATTAATGACATTAATAATCTACCCTATTTCTGGTAGCTGGGTATGGAATGCAGGTGGATGGCTAGCTAAAATGGGATTTACTGATTTCGCTGGATCAACTGTAGTACATGCTGTTGGTGGAGCTGCTTCTTTAGTAGCTGCTGCTATGGTAGGCCCTAGAATTGGAAAATACACAGATGGAAAATCAAATGCTATACAAGGTCATAGTTTAATGCTAGGAGCTTTAGGGGTATTTATACTTTGGTTAGGATGGTTTGGGTTCAACCCAGGATCTCAACTTGCAATATCTGGTGATAACGCTTTTAAAGTAGCAGCTATATTTATTACAACAAATTTAGCAGGTGCTGCAGGTGCGTTAGCAGCTATGTTTTTAACTTGGATATTTTACAAAAAACCAGATATTTCAATGACTTTAAATGGAGTTTTGGCTGGATTAGTTGGTGTGACAGCAGGTTGTGCAGCTGTAAGCCCATTAGGAGCTCTAATTATTGGATTAATTTGTGGGGTTGTAGTTGTATTTTCAATTGAATTTATCGACAAAAAATTAAAAATTGACGATCCAGTTGGAGCGGTTTCAGTTCATGGAGTTTGTGGTGCATTAGGAACTATATTAGTTGGATTTTTTGCTACAGATGGGGGTTTATTCTATGGTGGGGGTTTTGATAAATTAATTGTACAAATCACAGGTGTTGCAGCAATTGTAGCATGGGCAATGGGAGCTTCTTTTATCGTATTATTTATATTAAAGAAAACTATGGGACTAAGAGTTACCAAAGAAGAAGAGATTGATGGTTTAGATATTCATGAGCATGGAACTAATGTTTATAATGACTAAACAATTAAAATTATAATAAAAGTTTATTTACAGTGATGCTTCCTTTTTATAAACACACCCTCATGTGTTTTCTAAAAGAATTGCGGTTGGCAATCAAAAATTATTTTTTAAGCATCATTTTAAATACCTAAAACATAAAGCCTACAACAAAATGATTTTGTTGTAGGCTTTTTTTATTGAATATACATTTACATTAAAAAAAAAAATTAACTTAACCTTTTTAAATTAGATTAAATGCAACCACTATAAAAGTAAGTCGCAAATAAAAACATACTAGTTAATTAAACATTAAAACTATAGGACAGCAATTATAAATCAAATAAAAAAATAATAGATTTACCAAAATAGATTTCATTTACAACACTGCTTATGTCAAAAGAAAAGTTACGAATAGATAAAACATGCCTTAATTGTAATTATGTTGTTGACCAACGTTACTGTCCCAATTGCGGTCAAGAAAACACGATAAGCACTAAGTCTTTTCATCATATCTTTATTCATTTTTTTGAAGATTTAACCCATTACGACAATGCATTTTGGAGAACCATTTTTTATTTATTTTTCAAACCTGCAGCATTAACTAAAGCTTATCTTTCTGGAAAAAGATTAACATTTCTAGCGCCTGTACGTCTTTATATTTTTATTAGTTTCGTTACCTTTTTATTACTATCCTTATTCCCAACTAGCGACACAAAAGAAGTAACAATTCCAATTACTATAGAAAAAACTCAAGTAAATATCCCCTCAATTGATTCATTACATATTGAAGAAAAAAGCGTCGATGGATTAACAAAAGTTGGAATATTATCTCAAAAAAATAATGATACTATTAAAAAGATTTTACTACAAACTACTAAAATTGACACTACTAAAATAAACAAAAAAGAAGTGGCTGATTTTGGTTATAAATCTATTAATGAACTAGACTCAATACAAAAAAATGGGGCAGAAAAAGCAAAAGTAAGCAAAACCGAATATTGGTTCCTAAAAAAATGGCTTGCTGTAAAAGAAGAAAATACAAATGAGGAAATCATTGAGAAATTCAGTGAATCATTTACGCATAACCTCCCAAAGGTACTGTTTATGTATATGCCTGTTTTTGCTTTTATACTATGGGTTTTTCATGACAAAAAAAAATGGTACTACTTTGATAATGGTATTTTTACTTTGCATTATTTTTCGTTTCTACTCTTATTGATTTTAACCCTGTTCTTTATAGACAAACTCTTTCTGTTGTTTGGTGAAAATCCTATTTTGACTTGGGTTCATTTTGGTCTCAAATCGATTGGCATTTTTTGGATGCTGTATTACTTTTTTCCTGCACACCGAAGATTTTATGGAGAAAAAATCATGATTTCTTTATTAAAAAGTAGTGTAATTTTACTGATAAATGTTATCATTATAATTATTCTAATGGTGCTTTTCGCACTATACACCTACATCAATATTCACTAAGAACTATTTAACAAATTACAAAAGGTTCCCCTTTCTTTTTTTAAAAATAGGTTTAAAAAAAATCTACCCATAATTGATATAAACGATAGGATTTAGAATTTGAATAATTTAATTCTTGTTACATAATTCGCAATTATAAAATGTAAAAAAAGCAATCATAGCAAAAAATTAGGTCGATTATTATCATAAAAAAAGCATAAACTATGATTTTTTTGCAATATTTGTTATACTACTACTATTCAAAGATAACACGCCTAAATTATGTCAATAAAAATCGCTATTTCACACAAAACAACTTACAAATTTGACCGAAGCGTTAAATTATTCCCTCATGTTTTTAGACTTCGTCCAGCTGTACATTCTAGAACGGCTATAGAAGGATACTCTTTTAAAATAAGTCCTGAGGATCATTTTATCAATTGGCAACAAGACCCTTTTGGGAATTATCAAGCTAGAGTTATTTTTCCTGAAAAAATTAAAGAATTAAAAGTCGAAGTCGAAGTTATTGCAAAACTTCAAGTCATCAACCCTTTTGATTATTTTGTAGAAGAATATGCTCAAAAGTATCCCTTTAAATATGATACTATACTGGAACAAGAATTAATTCCTTATTTAAAATTGAGTGAAGAAAGTCCCATATTCTTAAAATTTATTGAAAAAATAAAACTAAATGATTCCATAGAAATAAATGATTTTTTAGTTTACCTGAACCAAGAAGTTTACAAAACGCTTTCTTATAATCTAAGAATGGAAGCAGGAGTACAAACACCAGAAGAAACATTACGAATAAAAAGTGGCTCCTGCAGAGATTTTGCATGGCTATTAATTCATGTTTTACGTCACTTTGGTTTAGCTGCACGATTTGTTTCTGGCTATATTGTACAATTAGCACCCGACATAAAGTCACTAGATGGGCCTTCCGGACCAGAAAACGATTTTACTGATTTACACGCTTGGGCCGAAGTTTATCTTCCTGGAGCAGGATGGATTGGACTGGATCCTACGTCTGGACTTTTTGCAAGTGAAGGTCATATACCATTATGTTGTACTCCCCATTATGAAAGTGCAGCGCCAGTTACAGGTGCAACAGAAAAATGTGAAGTAAGTTTTGAATTTGAAAATAAAGTAACTCGCATTCATGAAGACCCAAGGGTAACTAAACCCTATTCTGACAGTCAATGGGAAGACATCATGGCGGTAGGAAATGTAGTGGAGAAGGATTTAATTGAAGGTGATGTGCGTTTAACAATGGGTGGAGAACCCACCTTTATTTCTATTGATGATTTTGAGGGAGCCGAATGGAATACTGCAGCCGATGGACCATTGAAACGTAAACTAGCTTATGATTTAGCCCTTCGTTTAAAAAAACGATTTGCTCATGGAGGCTTGCTGCATTTTGGACAAGGAAAATGGTACCCTGGAGAGTTATTCCCACGTTGGCAATATGGACTATACTGGAGAAAAGACGGATTCCCTTTGTGGAAAAATGATGCGCTAGTAGCAAAAGAAGGTGAAACTCAATTTACTTTTCACGATGCTGAAAAATTTGCTGTCGAATTGACCAAATTTTTAGGTATTGACACTAAAAACATATTACCAACTTACGAAGATCCAATCTATTGGGCTCTAGAAGAAGGTAAACTTCCAATGAATTTAGATCCATTGAAAGTGAATTTAAAAGATTCTATGGAACGTCATAATTTGGCAAAGGTATTAGAAAAAGGCTTGAATAATCCATCAGGATTTGTTTTGCCAATACAAAAAAATCACAATAATGATAATTGGGAAAGTTGTGCTTGGGAATTTAGAAGAGGCAATTGCTTTTTAATTCCTGGAAATTCTCCAATTGGATTGCGTTTACCATTGGATTCCTTACCAAAAATTTCTAAAAATAAGAGAGAAACAGTTGTAGATAGAAGTTTATTTGAAGACTTACCCGCTTTAGGTGATTATTCAGAAAAAATAAACAAACGTTATGGGACCATTTCAAAACTCATTCAGTCTGTCAAAAAAGTATTATCTAAAAAAGAAGAAAAAAAAGAAGAAGAATCTTTATTATTTGAAGTAGACACTTTTATTACCGCCATGTGTATACAAGAGCGCGATGGAATGTTGTACATTTTTCTTCCTCCAACTGATTATTTAGAAGACTATGTAGATTTAATTACTTCGATAGAAATTACTGCAGAAAAATTACAAATGCCAGTAAGAATTGAAGGATATCAACCAAAGTCGGACTACAGAGTCGAAAAAATGATGGTAACCCCAGATCCAGGTGTAATTGAAGTAAATGTACATCCAGCCAAATCTTGGCAAGAAATTGTTGACAACACAACGGCGCTATATGAAGAGGCATTTCTATCTCGTTTAGGCACCGATAAGTTTATGGTAGACGGTCGTCATACTGGAACTGGAGGAGGGAACCATGTAACATTAGGAGCTGAAAAGCCTGAGGATAGTCCCCTATTGAGAAGACCTGATTTATTGCGAAGCTTAATCACCTATTGGCAACACCATCCCGTTTTAAGTTACCTTTTTGCTGGACCCTTTATTGGACCAACAAGTCAAGCACCGCGTATTGATGAAGGTCGTGATGAGCGTCTCTACGAAATGGAAATTGCTTTTGATCAAATCCCAAAAGACAAAGAAGTTCCTTTTTGGATGGTGGACAGAATTTTCAGAAACCTATTAACTGATATCACTGGAAATACGCACCGTTCAGAGTTTTGTATCGATAAATTATATTCTCCTGATTCATCAACAGGACGTTTGGGAATATTAGAGTTAAGAGCTTTTGATATGCCACCTCACAAACACATGAATTTAGTTCAAAATTTATTAGTTCGTGCCTTGGTTGCAAAATTTTGGAAAAACCCATATGAGAAAAAATTAGTCCGTTGGGGAACTGAACTACATGATAAGTTTTTGTTGCCTCATTTTGCCTATTTGGACATGATTGATGTAGTTAATGATTTAAAAGATGCTGGATATAATTTTGACATTTCATGGTTTGATCCTTTTTTCGAATTTAGATATCCTCACCATGGTAATGTGACTATTGATAATATCCAATTAGAAATTCGATTAGGTATTGAACCATGGCACGTACTTGGTGAAGAACTCTCAGGCTCTGGAACCTCTCGTTTTGTAGATTCCTCATTAGAACGTTTACAAGTAAAAGTTTCTGGAATTGTACCAGAACGCCATATTTTACTATGTAAAGGCTGCCGAATTCCTTTAAGAAGTACTGGTACAAAAGGAGAATATGTAGCAGGAATACGATATAAAGCATGGAATCCACCATCCGCTTTACACCCAAATATAGGTGTAGATGTTCCATTGGTTTTTGATATTGTAGATACTTGGAATAATAAAGTAATCGGTGGCTGTACCTATTTTGTAACACATCCAGGCGGAAGAAGTTTTGAAACTATGCCTGTGAATAGTTTTGAAGCAGAATCAAGAAAGATAAGTCGCTTTTGGGATTTTGGTCATACACCATCTTCAGTACATAATGACATGGAAAACGAGAAAGAAATTATAATAAATAATAGTGCAACTTCTCGCTTTTTAGTAGAGTCTAAATCCGAACTTAAACTTGATACTCCCATTGAACTTATTAACCCTGAATACCCTTACACATTAGATTTAAGACATTATTGGAAAGCAAAAGAATAGAATAATTGCATTGTTGTTCGCTTTAAAAACCTTTATTTTGCCAATTATAAAAAACGCAATTCATTTACAATTAACAAATGATTCAAGATATTTCATTGGGATTACTCCAATCTTATAAAGAGAAAATAAATACGTACGATGAAGTACTTGACAAAAACGGTCAAGTAAAACCGTATTGGCAAAAGCTTTTTGATACTTTAGAATCTATAGGTCTTGAAGAATTAGAATTACGTAATCAAGAAATTATAAAAAAACTAAGAGAAAACGGAGTTACTTATAATGTTTATGACAATAATAATGAACCTAATCGTGCGTGGAAACTAGATCCAATTCCGTTTTTAATCCATAAATCAGAATGGGAAACCATTGAAAAAGGGTTAAGACAAAGAGCACATCTTTACGATTTAATTCTAAAAGATATTTATGGACCACAATTATTAATAAAAAATTCAATTATTCCAGCTGAATTAATTTTTGATAATTCTGGTTTTCTATTGCCTTGTTTTGATATTAGACAAAAACTAGACATACAATTACTTAATTATGCCTGTGATTTAGCTAGAGGGCCGGACGGAAAAATGTGGTTATTGGATAATAGAACTCAGTCACCATCAGGTTCAGGATATGCGCTTGAAAACCGAATTGTAATGAGTAAAGTTTTTCCTGAACTGAACAAAAAAATGTTTAGAAGCAGACTTTCCCCTTATTTTAATGACCTGCAACAAACTGTTGATGCACTTGGAAACAACACTAACGAAAATCCAAATGTAGTTTTTTTAACACCTGGACCTGGAAATGAAACCTATTTTGAACACGTATATTTATCCTCACATTTAGGTTATACACTTGTGCAAGGAAGCGATTTAGTAGTTAGAGATGGCTATGTATGGTTGAAGTCTATTGACCAACTAGAACGTGTAGATGTCATTATTAAAAGAGTCGATGATGAATGGTGTGATCCATTAGAATTAAAAAGAAATTCATTAATAGGAATTCCTGGTTTACTGCAAGTAATCCGTTTAGGTAATGTCGCTGTTATAAATCCGCCTGGAACCAGTGTTTTAGAAAATCATGGTTTGATGGCTTTTATGCAAAATGCCTGTAAATATTTATTAAAAGAACCTTTAATATTAAGTTCTATAGCTACATGGTGGTGCGGTCAAAAAAAAGAACTGAATTATGTTCTTGACAATTTACCCAAACTAATTATTAAAAAAACAAATCGGAAACAAGGTTTTAGATCCATATATGGACGTCTTCTTGATAAACAGCAATTGGAAGACTTGAGAATCATGATTCGTAAAAATCCAAAGGATTTTGTAGCACAACAAGAGGTTAGTTTATCTACTACCCCATCATTTATTGATGGAGAAATTGTACCCAGATTTGCTGCAATGAGAGCTTTTTTAATTTCTGATGGAAACGAGTATAGAGTTATGCAAGGTGGATTAACCCGCAGCTCTGCAATAAAAGGAAAGTTTGAGGTGTCCAACCGTTTAGGAGGTTTGTCTAAAGATACTTGGATTATAACTGATACCCCAAATGAATATAATGAAAGTTATGTAGAACGTAGAAACCTAACAAATCATCTAAACAATTCATTAACAAGTAGAAATGCCGAAAATTTATTTTGGGTAGGGCGCCTGTGTGAAAGAACAATGGCTTTGAGAAGTTTTTTAAAAATAATCTTGAGTCGCCTTAATGAAAATGTTACTAATAAAGAAAATGAGCAACCTGCTTTTTTAATAGTACTTCTCAAATCTCTTACTCATCTTACTCATACCTATCCAGGATTTGTAGGAAAAGAAAAGGAAAGTGATCCAGAAGTAAACATTGACGATACCATTGCTAATCCAATTCCTGAATTACTTCTTTTAATTAGTGATTCAAAAAAACCTGGATCTGTTACTTATAATATTCAGGCGTTGTTAAATACCTTAAATCAAGTAAGTGAAAAATGGAATCACGATACCCGCCGAATTATTAATTTAGTAGAAGACAGTCTTGTTGCGCTAAAAAGTTCAAACACGAGTAATATCAACCAAGTAAATCACGGTCTTGATAAACTACATATTCGTCTTTTTTCTTTTTATGGAAATGTTTATGAAACATTACCTAGAGATAATGGCTTCTATCTATTGGAAATAGGGAAAAATGTAGAGCGCATTTTATCATTGATTTCTGTTTTCAAATATACTTTCAATTATAAAAAAGTTGAAGAAGAAGAAAGTGTTTTAATGGAAGCTATTTTAGAAAACCATCATTTATTAGCCCAATACAGAAACATTTACAAGTCTCATTTAAGCTTGAAAGCAGTTATTAACATGGTTTTTCTAGAGCAAAACCTACCGTATACCCTTACTTTTTTACTCGATACGCTTTCTTCTTATCTTTCTAAATTGCCAAAAACAATAGAACCAAATCGATTAAGTCTTGCTGAAAAATCAGTTTTGGAAGCAAGTACAATTATAAAATTAATTGATGCGGATCGTTTAATACAAGCGGATAGCGATACTCTTTTTCGACCTGAACTAGACCAAACACTTTCAGATGTTTTTGATCTAATTTCGAATGTGTCAACTAACTTGGCTAGTTTATACTTTAATCATTCTGTTATCCAACACTCCATTTTAGACACCTTAGACAATATGAATTCTGATGAAATATAAACTAAAACACAAAACCCTTTACACTTATGTGAATGCTGTTCACAATTACCAAAGCGTATTGTGTTTACAACCGCAAAGTTCAGCCAGACAAATTTGTACCAATTTTAAAATAGAAATAGAGCCAAAACCTTCTAAAATTTATAGTAGAAAAGATTATTTTGGAAATATTCAACATTATTTTTCTTTACACGAGTCACACACCAAATTGAATGTTATTGTGTCTAGTGAAATAGAAGTTTTAAAAAATGTAGTTCAACCCTGGAGCACCATTTCCTGTGAAGAAACTACATTAAAAATCAATGCCAATCCTGTCCTTAAAGCGGACCTTTTAATTTATCAATTACCTAGTCAATTTATCAATTGGGATGACAATATAATTGCCTTTGCTCAAAGTTGCCTTATTCCAGAAGCCCCGCTTTTTGAATGTGTTATGAATTTAACAAAAAAAATATTTACCGATTTTGACTTTAGATCAGGATCAACAAATGTAAATACACCAATCAGTACAGTACTGAAAGAAAAAAAAGGGGTTTGCCAAGATTTTTCTCATTTGGCTATCGCTTGCCTAAGAAGTGCAGGTATTCCAGCACGCTATGTAAGCGGTTATATTGAAACTTTACCACCAAAAGGTAAAATAAAGCTAGAAGGTTCTGATGCATCACATGCTTGGATATCTGTTTATATTCCTGAAATGGGGTGGTGTGAATTTGATCCTACTAACAATATGATTCCACAACAAAGGCATATTGTTACTGCATACGGTAGAGATTTCGCTGATGTTTCTCCACTTAGAGGAATAATATTTAGTTCAGGAGAACATAAAGTCAAAGTGGAAGTAGATGTAATTCCAGTAGTTTAATACTAAAAAAAAAATCATTAAATCAAAACATCAAATATTAACCCCTGCAAAAGCTTCAATTGTAGATCAAGATACTGCTAAAAAAGTATTTAAGGATATATTGAAGGCATCATTGCCTGTAGGGTATCAGCAAGCAAATTGTCATAATTTGTCGCATTATATAAGCTTGCTATTAGAATCAAAAGGGATTATAACATCTAAAATTTGGGCTTTTTCTCCTGGTATTTATTCCAATTCAAATTCACAATTAATCACATTTATTGATAAAAAAGAGCTCTCTCCTAATGGAACAATTGATTGGGGATATCATGTTGCCACAGTATTACATGTAAACGATGGTATAGAAACACACCAAATGGTAATTGATTTAGAGCTTTTTCCAAAAGGTCTAGTTCATTATAAAACATGGTTAGATAAACTTAAAACAAAAAAGCTAATTTCATTAATGCTGGATTTTGAATGGTATTTGTTTAATTCCACTATGATTCCTAATTCTCAATTGAAATATGACGCAAATGGAATGCTAAATTCAAAATTAAAAAACATTATTCTTCCCGAAACATTTTCAGATAAGTTGATAGATGATTTTTATAAATACACCGATGATTCTTTACAAAATCAATGGCTAGAAAAAGGATTAGCGATCAATGCAACGGCCGTTGAATTCTATACTGAAGAAATAGCACCATTATTAAAATTAAATAATCAGGCACAATTAATCAATGATTATAAAAATTTAGTGGGAAACGTATTCAATTTTGAAACCGTATTTAGAGACAACAGGTGGAATTATGACATGACTACCGATTTTCAAAACCAATATTACACCATAATTAATAAATACCGTGAGATCTACAACAATAATCTTATAAAATGGGGACTTAGTGTTGCTAACTTAAAGAATATAATAGATTCAAAACAATTTGAATAAAAGACATTAATAGAATCGATTTTCAATAGCATATTTATAAAAATGAGTCTATTGATTGCCGTTATTTTCCTCTAAATCATTGTGGTTGTCACCACCTATACTGTAATGATTGTTTTCTTCATCTTCACTTCCAACATTTTCCTGAGCATCATCCAACTCGGAACCAGGAATATCTAAATCACCACCAGACATATCTTCTTCAAAGTCTTTTTCATTCAACTTAGTACGATTATTTATTTCTACTGGGATTTTCTTTTTGGTAATATCATCTGGGTTAATATCACTCTCTTTATGAAATTGATTGTAAATATCTTCACTTGGAGGATAATTAAGAGAATCTGGGAGTTTGTTTTTATCTTCTTTACTTTTTTTTAAAGAATCTGAATTTTTATCTGAATTTTTCATTTTTTTTCGTTTTAACTAGTTGACTACTAAACACTAAGTTAATCATTTAATATTTAATAGCTTTCCTATTATTAAACATAATAATCAATTAAATAAAAAATAATAGAACATAAATGCTTAAATTTATAGTAACTTCTTAGATAAGTATTAACCATTTTATATAAAAAATATGAGCCTCCTAACAAACAATGTCATCCCAGATAATCATGGTAAAGTTTTTGGAACAAATGCCATGGAAGAGACTGATTTACTAGAAATCAAAAAAAATTTATTGGAACTTGAAGGTATAAAAAATGTTATCGTCAATTTAGAAATATTCCCGCGAGAATTTACTGTTCACACTAATAAGATAGTGAATATTACTGATATTGAAAACAAAGTAAAACAAATAGGGTTTCATGCCATACCAAAAGACACCTTTATACTTTAAAAATTAATAAGTAGATATCAACTTTTGCTTTTAGATTTTTTTTGCATGTACCACATTAATCCAACCATTCCAAAAGCGATGAGCCCCATCCATTTAAACAATAATGCTAATGGATAAATTGCACTTAAAAATCCAAGAAAATTAGTACTGATGCCAGTTCCAAACTGAAGTGATGCTACCATCAAACCAGATACCATTATAGCTTGGCTTGTATTTTCTTGTGTAGCCCAATTTACTGAAGAAGGAAATAAGGAAGACATCAAAATTCCTGCTAATGCCATTCCTAAAAGACTCCAATTTTCAACTGTGCTCATTGGAATCAAGTAAAACATAAAAACGATTAACAAAGCCGATAGTAATGTAATGCCTTTCATTTTAAAACGAGCTGATAAGAGTCCAAAAACAATTCTCCCAAAAGCCAATCCACCCCAAAACAAAGCGAGCCCTACTGCAGCTGTTTTAATTGAAAAACCTTGGTTCTTGAGGAAAACGGCACCGTAACTACCTAAAGTACCCTCACAAATTCCATAAAGAATAACAATAAGGACAAATCCCCATAAACGCAATGGGATTTTTAAAGTACTGGCCTGCAAAGTATTCTCCTGCTTATTTAAATTTAAAAATAACACAAACACCAATAAGATTAGTACTAATGCAAAAACTATTAGGGGTAAATACCACCACAAATTGGGGTTATGTAACATACTAACGAGCATTGGTGCGCCTGCAGTACCCAATCCTAATGAAAAATGGAGTCCGGAAATAGATGCCAATTCGTTATTTGGAAAAAGCTGAAAAGCTAGCGGATTGAGCACCGTTATTACCAATCCGAAACCAAGACCCAAAAAACAAGTGCCAGAATAAATTAAAAATAAAGCTTTTGTTTTTTCATGTATAAAAAAATGGCTCATGAATAATAAAAACAGGGTAAAAGCCAGTGAAATGCACCCTAGGAGCAAAACATTTTTCACGCCCCATTTTGAAACAAAAAAAGGAGTCAACAAAGCCGAAAAAATAGCCAAAATAGTTTGTGGTATAAAAATACTACTGAACTGATTGCTACTGAATCCAAAATGAGCAGAGTCAGTAAAAATAGGCCCTAGAGCAGGATAAATAATCAAGGATAATCCGGTTAACAATCCTCCGAGATAAACTACAACCGTTTTAAGTACTTTGCTTTCCATTATAATATAATCTTTAAATAATTAGAATCCATCTTTCTTACAAAAGTGATTTGTGCCTTAAACTAATTATTGGGTTTCATGAATTAAATTGGCTATTAAAGCAGTCCACCCCGTTTGATGAGCAGCACCCACACCCCTACCAGTATCTCCATGAAAATATTCGTAAAAAAGAATTAAATTCTCAAAGTCTGCCTCTTTGTACTTTATAGCATGTAAGGCATGAACAGGGCGATTTCCTTCTGCATCTTTTTCGAAAATTGAAATCAGTCGTTTACTAAGCTCATTTGTTATTTGCTGCAAATCCATTTCATTATTAGAACCAGTTGGAAATTCAAGCTTTACAGTATCTCCACAATAGGAATAATATTCTTTTAAAGATTGAATAAACAAATAATTTAAAGGCATCCAAACTGGGCCACGCCAATTTGAATTACCTCCAAAAAGGGTGGTAGTTGATTCAGCTGGTTCATAATTAATGCTGTAATTCACTCCTTCGATATTGATACAATATGGGGCTTCATGCACTTTAGATAAAGACCGTATTCCGTGTGGACTTAAAAATTCATTTTCATCCAATAGCGCTTTCATTAATATTTGTAAACGATCTTTGGGTACCAATGACAATAACAAATCACCTCCATCTGTATGTTCTGTTATCACAGGATATTTTAAACTATCATTTCGAAATTTTTCAAACCACAAAACACTTTTTCTAAAAATGGGTAAACGCTCCAGTGTTTCTTTCTTGATGCAAAAAACGGCTGTCATAGATAATAATCCTGCTATGGAACGCACTTTAATTGGCATAAACTCGCCATTAGGGAAGACCAATTTATCATAAAAAAAGCCTTGTTCCTCATCCCAAGTCCCTATAAATTCAATACTCATTTTGTTTAAAGCCTCAGCAATAAAGACAAAATGTCCAAAGTACTTGGTAGCCATATCTTCATATGAATCGTCTTCCATGGCTATTTCTAAACTCATTTCGAGCATATTCAAGCAGTATAAAGCCATCCAAGAAGTTCCATCTACTTGTTCTAAATGTCCGTTACCCGGAATTCCATGACTTCTATCAAAAACCCCAATATTATCTAATCCTAAAAAACCGCCTTCAAAAACGTTATTTTCATTAGTGTCCAATCGGTTTACCCACCAAGTGAAATTAAGTGCCAATTTGTTAAATATGCGTTTCAAAAATTTAATATCCCCTACTCCATTTTTCTTTTTGTCAGTTTTAAAAACTTGTAAAGCGGCCCAAGCTTGCACAGGAGGATTTACATCACTAAAAGACCATTCATAAGCTGGAATTTGACCATTGGGTGCCATATACCATTCTCTGGTAAAGAGCAGCAACTGTTGCTTTGCAAATTCGGGATCTATTAATGCAAAAGTGGCACAATGAAAAGCCAAATCCCATGAGGCATACCAAGGATATTCCCAGGCATCTGGCATCGAAATAACATCGTGATTCCGAAGCGTGGTCCAATCACTATTTCGACCATTCCATCTTGCTGCAGGAGGTGTAGGTTCTTTGGCATCTCCCTCTAACCAAGTCTCTACTTCATAATTATAATACTGCTTTGACCATAATAATCCTGCAAATGCCTGACGCTGAATTGCAGGCTCAACCTTGGTGTCGTTTCCTGCTATTCCATCATAAAATTCAGAACATTCCGTTTGTCTTTCAGTAATAATTTGCTCGAAATTCTCATCAAAAGGATTTTCTATTTCTTGTTTTGAAATACGCAATCGCACGGAATACGATGCTCCTGCTTCTAAATGAAGCTGATACAAAGGACTGAATTTTGTTCCTTCACTATTTTTTTCTGCCAATGAAAAATCATCCTTTATCACTGCATCATGAAATAAATCTTTTTTAAATTGATGATCATTTGGACTATCAAAAATTACTTCTTCATTAGTTTCATTTTCAGTAAACAGAAGCTTGGAAGCATCATCAAAATAAAAATTATAATTCCCTACAAAAGGATGAACAATGGATACAAATGTTTTATTTCCTGCTACTTCTTTTTTGATGACTGGTTTTACAATATCCTTTTTGAAACTCCAAAAATTACGAATCCATAAAGTGGGTAATAGAGTAAGCGAAGCAGCACTGGCACTTCTATTGTTGATGGTGATTTTAATTAAAATATCTTCGGCGTCGGCTTTGGCATATTCCGTAATTATGTCAAAATAGTCATTATTATCAAATATTCCTGTATCCAACAATTTGTACTCTAACTCATTTTGATTTCGCTTCTTATTTTCAGCAACCAATTGATCATAAGGAAATTCGTTTTGAGGATATTTATACAAATGTTTCATGTAGGAATGAGATGGCGTATTTTCAAGATAATAATACAGTTCCTTAACATCTTCTCCATGATTTCCTTCTGGACCAGTTAGACCAAAAAGTCGCTCTTTTAAAATAGCATCTTTCCCATTCCAAAGGCCTATACCAAAACAGATATTACAATATTTATCCGAAAAACCTGCAATTCCATCTTCTCCCCATCGATAGGTTCTGCTTCGAGCATGGTCGTGTGTAAAATAGTTCCAAGCATCACCTGACGCGCTATAATCTTCTCTTACAGTTCCCCATTGACGCTCACTAAGATATGGTCCCCAATGAAGCCAATCTTTTTCTTTAGCATAATTTTCGTTAATCCTCAGCTGTTCTTTCGATACCATTTATTTCACTGTTTTTTTAACCATTTGTAGTAAAACCTGGATAGCAAGTCATCCCTCCATCCACAAAAATGGTTGTTCCATTTATGTACTCCGACTCATCAGAAGCCAACCAAACTGCTGTACTTCCTATATCCTCAGGAATACCAATTCGTTTATACGGAATTAGTTTATTCAATTCGTTTAAAGCCTCTGGTGTATCCCAAGCTTCCTTATTTATAGGTGTTTTTATGGCACCAGGAGCAATACTGTTGCATCGTATTTTATGGGGAGCGTATTCTTGACAAATTGTTTCCATTAACATCACAATTCCTCCTTTGGAAGCAGCATAATTAGCATGGCCAGCCCAAGGAATAATTTGATGTACTGAACTCATTTGAATAATTTTACCTAATGACTTAGAAACATCTGGACGCATTCCTCTTCGTAAAAATTCCCGAATCGATTCACGAGCACAAAGAAACTGCCCTGTAAGATTCACATCAATAACCAGTTGCCATTGGGCTAGTGTCATTTGGTGCATTGGGGCATCACGCTGTAAACCTGCATTAGGTACACAAATATCAACCGTTCCAAAATGGTTTACTATTTGTTTAAACATAGCGATTACTTCCTCTTCCTTACTGACATCACATTTTATAGCTATTGCATCTCCACAAAGGTTATCCATCGAAATTTTATGTGCAATCTCTTCGGCAATTTCTGGATTCGAAACGTAATTGACCACTACATTAGCACCGTCTCTACCCATTGCGATAGCCACCGCTTCTCCAATTCCTGAATTCGCTCCAGTTACTATGCAAGTTTGACCTGCTAGTCGTTCATTTGGTTTTTGCATATTCTTTTAATTTAGTAGTTCATTTTTAATATAATCTCCCACTCGTAATGCCATAGCCATTATGGTTAAAGCTGGATTTACTGCAGAGCTGGAAACAAAAAAACTTCCGTCTACAACAAACAAATTTTTTACATCATGAGATCTACAAAAAGTATCTAAAGCAGATAATTTGGGATCAGTACCAAAACGAATGGTTCCATTTTGATGTGCCACTGCTGCTATATCCATGTCTTTTCCAAAATAAATATTCTTAGGAATAAAATGAGAAAAGCTCCCCGAATGTTCTAAACTGTATTTCAGTTTATCCATTAAAAGATGATGTCCTTTCAAATTATTGGGTGTGTAATTTATTTTTATTTTTTGGCTTTCCAAAGTTATCCTGTTATTTGGATCAGGCAAATCTTCAGAAGCCAACCAAAAGTCAACGGAATGTTTGGCCATCATTTCAAATGTAAATCCTGGCGCAGGAATTGGGCTATCGGCACTAATTTGTGTCTTATCTGATTTGCCTAGCATTTGAATGTGTCCAAGGGGAAATTCAAATTCATCACTTTTATGATAATAGTCATTAATTCCAAAGGTTTTCCCAAACTTGGAATCGTTTGCCGTAGTTGATAAAGCAATCATAGCTGAATTATTATGAAACATATAATTCCTACCAACAATTCCTGAAGAATTCGCCAAGCCAGCGGGATAGATAGTATTAGCACTTTTTAAAAGTAATACGGCCGAATTAATTGCACCGCAGGATAAAATTACTAAATCAGCGGTGAGGGTTACAACTTCACCATTGTAAAGAACATCCATTTTAGAAATGGCTGTGCCTGAATTATTAGTATAAAGTTTGGTGACTTGAGCATTAGTCATTAAACTTACATTGTCTTGCTGTAGCGCTTTTCTAAGTGCATTGATATGAGCATCTGCCTTATGTTCTGTAGGGTCTGGAAATCCATCAAAACGATCTAAAATAAAAGGAGCGCTTGCTTTATTCTTATCATCAGGATTCAAGCCTATAGGTAATGGAAACGGATGTAAGCCAGCATTTTTCAATTCATCAAAAACCTGTTGGATTCGCGGTTCGTGTTTTAAAGGTGGGTATAAATAAGGGTTTTCTTCTTCGGGTTCTGTGGGGTCTGCCCCTCTTTCGCCATGAACAGCATACAATCTTTCAGCTTCTAAATAATATTTTTTAAGATCATAATAGGATATGGGCCATTTTGGAGAAATTCCGCCATAATGCTTCACTTCATTAAAGTCATTTTCTCGCATTCTAAATAGTGCCGCTCCATATAATTTAGTATTCCCGCCTACATTGTAATGTTGTCCCGGTTGAAATTCTTTGTCCTCTTTATCAAGCCATCGCTCGGTAGTTGTGTATTTGTTTTTTACAAAAACTGCTTCACTATCCCAGTTTTCTTTTTCTATTGGTATAAAATCGCCTCGTTCAATTATTAAAATATTTTTTCCAGAATCTGCCAATTTGTAAGCTAAAGTAGATCCGCCAGCACCTGAGCCTACAATAATAATATCATAGTGTTTCATCTTATATTTTTTTTAAGATAATTACTATAAAAATACGCATATTACTAAAGAGAAAATTTTATTTAATATTTAATTAGTATTTCATTCCAAAAGGCACTTTCAATACTTTTTATAAAAAAATAAAAAATATTTTATTCTTATTTTTTATTATCGTAATATTGCAATATAAATATATAACGATGGGAATTACTAAATCAGAACATTTTACAGAAGAGCAAAACGAATTGGCCATTTTAGCTAAAGCAATTGGTCATCCGGCGCGTATTGCTATAATACAGCATCTCATAAAAGTGAATAGCTGTGTTTGTGGCGAAATTGTAAATGAACTTCCGCTTGCACAGCCCACTGTTTCGCAACACTTAAAAGAGTTAAAAAATGCTGGTCTAATAAAGGGAAATTTCGAAGGAAATGCAATCTGTTATTGTCTTAACGAAGAAGGTTTTGAAAAAATAAAAGGCTTTTTCGAAAACATCAATACCTATTTAGAAAATAAAAAAAATCAATGTTGTTAATTTTTAAAAATACCAATCATGAAATTGCCATGACTCAAAAACAATATAATTTTAGTAATGGCGATACCATATTCTTTTAAAAAACAAATATTATATTCATATGAAACTATCTGAAATTAAAAAACAGCTAAGTACGTTAGAAAACGTAACTTTTGTATTGCCAAACGGAACTTATGTTCCTGAACATTTCCATGTAACAGAAGTGGGTTTAATCACTAAAAACTTTATTGATTGTGGTGGAAAAGTAAGAAAAGAAACCGTAGTGAACTTTCAATTATGGGATGCCAATGATTTTGAACACCGCTTGAAACCAAAAAAATTATTAGATATTATTGAACTATCTGAAAAAGTATTAGGCATCGAAGATTATGAAATTGAAGTTGAATACCAATCGGAAACTATTGGTAAATACGATTTAGGTTTCAATGGAAATGATTTCACTTTGTTAAATAAGCTTACTGCTTGTTTAGCAGAAGATCAATGTGGAATTCCTCAAGAAAAACAAAAAATTAAAATCTCTGAAATTCCAGTTCAAAACAACAGCTGTACTCCTGGTGGAGGTTGTTGCTAATCCAAATATACTACTGAAAATGATGCCATCAAAAACACAAATTTTTCCCGCAATCGAAAAGGAAATTCTATCTTTTCATCCAGAAAATATTTCGCAAGAGCGTAGAACAATTTTACAACCTTTAATTGATTTTATTCAAATTAAAGTGAGCAATCAAGAGGAAATAAGGCTCAACTTTATATGTACACACAATTCCAGAAGAAGCCATTTATCCCAAGTTTGGGCACAAACTGCAGCGTCTTATTTTAATTTTAGCAATGTGTTTTGTTATTCTGGAGGAACTGAGGCTACTGCTCTATTCCCTATGGCAGCAGCAACTTTATCTAAATCTGGATTCAAAGTAAAAACACTTTCTGAGGGAAACAACCCTGTTTACAGCATAAAATACACGGACAATGAGCATCCAATTATTGGTTTTTCAAAAACCTATGATGATGATTTTAATCCGCAAGCGGAGTTTGCTGCCATTTTAACTTGCTCTAGTGCTGACAATGGTTGCCCATTTATTGCGGGTGCCGAAAAAAGAATTCCCATCACTTTTGAAGATCCAAAAGCATTTGATAACACACCACAACAAGCAGAAAAATACCATGAAAGAAGTATGCAAATTGCTACTGAACTTTTTTATGTATTCTCACAAATTAAAAAATAAATATGTCGGCAAATAATTGTGCTCCAGTAGCAAACCGAAAAAAATTAGGATTTCTTGATAGTTATTTAACCCTTTGGATATTCTTAGCTATGGCTATAGGTGTAGCTGTTGGCTATTTTATTCCTTCGAGCAGTAATTTTATCAACTCTTTTTCAAGTGGAACTACAAATATTCCGTTGGCTATTGGTTTAATTTTAATGATGTATCCACCATTGGCCAAAGTAAAATACGAGCAAATGGGTCAAGTGTTTAAAAACACAAAAGTACTAGGTGCTTCCCTTTTCCTAAATTGGATTGTAGGTCCTATCTTAATGTTTTTCCTAGCTTTAATATTCCTAAACGGTTATCCTGAATACATGATTGGCGTTATCCTTATTGGTCTGGCACGATGTATCGCCATGGTGGTCGTTTGGAATGATCTTGCTGATGGAGATAGAGAATATGCGGCAGGATTGATTGCTTTAAACAGTATTTTTCAAGTATTATTATATAGTGTTTATGCCTATATTTTTATAACGATTCTTCCTCCCTATTTTGGTTATACTGGTTTTGAAGTCAACATTAGCATTGGTCAAATTGCCGAGAGTGTTGGTATTTACCTAGGTCTTCCTTTTGCATTGGGCATTATAAGTCGTTACGCATTAATAGCTATAAAAGGAGAAGACTGGTTCCAAAATAAATATGTGCCTTTTATTTCACCAATTACTTTAATCTCTTTATTATTTACTATTGTAATTATGTTTAGTCTAAAAGGGGAATTGATAGTTCAAATTCCGATGGATGTGGTTCGCATTGCAATTCCACTAGTGATTTACTTTACAATCATGTTTGTTGTGAGTTTTTTCATTGGGAAATATTTCGGTGCTGATTATTCAAAAAGTACTGCTATTGCATTTACAGCAACAGGTAATAACTTCGAATTAGCTATTGCAGTGGCCATTGGTGTTTTTGGTATCAATAGCGGACAAGCATTTGCTGGAGTTATCGGTCCATTAGTAGAGGTTCCAGCTTTAATAGCTTTGGTTAATGTTGCCTTTTGGTTTAGAAAAAAATACTACACATCAGCGACATAGGTTGTATTAAATAACTTTAAAGTCGTTTAAAAAATTAAGACCTCAAATTCCCAAATTATAAAGTAGCAATGCGATATTTAATTTGAGAATTTGCGGTATTTTTATTTAATTCCACAATCGTATTAAAATCAAACACTACTTTTCTACCTCCAAAATAGAATAATACGATTTCGTTTTTCCTATATTTTTCATCATTTTTTACTAATAATATATTTTACCCCTTCCATTTTCAAGATATTCCAATTAATTTCCAAAAACAGAAATTAAGTATATAAATTAAGTACTTATACGTATATTTGTTACGTAATACTTAATTCAAGCTAGTATGATTAATATAATAGTAGTCGGAAACGGCATGGTAGGTTTCAAATTTTGTGAAAAATTCATATCGAAACCAGGACAAGAGAAATATCAAATTACTGTATTTGGTGAAGAACCAAGGCGCGCTTACGACCGTGTTCATTTAAGTGAATATTTTGCGGGTAAAAGCGCTGATGATTTATCGATGTCTACTTTAGATTGGTATGCTGAAAACAATATTATCCTTAATACATCCGAGTTAATTACCGATATTAATAGGGATCATAAAACGATACATACACATCTAGAAAAAACCTATTCCTATGATTATATTGTATTAGCTACTGGTTCATCTGCTTTTGTGCCTCCTATAGAGGGAGTAGACAAAGAAGGGGTTTTTGTGTACCGTACCATCGAAGATCTTGATGCAATTATGGCTTACGCCAAAAAAATAAAACAAAATGGTGCTACTGAAGCCGCTGTACTTGGAGGCGGATTATTAGGTCTGGAAGCAGCCAAAGCAGTTCGCGATTTAGGTTTAAACCCACACGTAGTTGAGTTTGCACCTCGCTTAATGCCAAGACAATTGGATAAGGGTGCGAGTGATATGTTGCAATCAAAAATAGAAGAATTAAACATTGGTATACATCTGAATAAATCCACTGAATATATTGCAGGTGAACATTGCATCACTGGGATGATGTTTACAGAACAAGAATTGTTAAAAGTTGATATGTTGGTTATATCTGCAGGTATCAAACCACGTGACGAGCTAGGAAGAGTTTCAGGACTTGAAGTTGGTGTACGTGGTGGTATTACCGTAAATAATAAAATGCAAACATCTGATCCTTTCATTTATGCGATCGGTGAAGTGGCACTTTATAACCATTTGATTTATGGATTAGTCGCTCCAGGATACGAAATGGCCGATGTGGCTGCCGAGCAAATTATGCAAGGTGAAAAAACAATGAGAGAAACCATTGACATGTCAACCCAATTAAAATTAATTGGCGTTGAAGTGGCGAGTTTTGGAGATCCCTTTATAGAAAACGAAAATGTTACTGCTATCGTTTATGAAAATAAATTTAGCGGAATTTACAAAAGGATTAACGTAACCAAAGATGGAAAAACTTTATTAGGTGGGATTTTAGTTGGTGATTCTAGTGATTATAATGGTTTATTCCAAATTTATAGCAATGCTATGGCTTTGCCAAAAAACCCAGAAGATTTAATTCTAGGTTCAAGAGGTGGAGAAGCATCGACTTTAGGAAGCGCTATGGATCTTCCTGATACTGCTGTAATTTGCTCCTGTGAGAATGTGACTAAAGGAGCTATTTGCTGTTCTATTGTTGATGAAACTTGTGCTACGTTATCTGATGTTGTTAAATTAACAAAAGCAACAACAGGTTGTGGTGGTTGTAAACCAATGGTCGTTGATTTAGTAAAAGCGACTCAAAAATCATTAGGAAAAGAAGTTAAAGATGTTATTTGCGAGCACTTTGCATACAACAGACAAGAATTATATGATATTATAAAAATCAACAAATTTACTTCACATAATGAAGTATTAGGTGTTGTAGGAAAAGGAGATGGATGCGAAGTTTGTAAACCAGTGTTATCTTCCATTTTCTCTAGTATCTACAATGATACTGCTAATAAACATATCCCTGCACAAGACTCTAATGACCGTTTCTTAGCTAACATTCAACGAAATGGTACCTACTCTGTAGTGCCTCGAATTGCTGGTGGAGAAATCACCGCTGACAAACTTATCGTTATTGGTGAAGTAGCCAAAGAATATGATTTATATACTAAAATAACAGGCGGACAACGTATTGATTTATTTGGTGCGCATCTGAATGACTTACCCGCTATTTGGAAAAAATTAATTGATAATGGTTTTGAAAGTGGACATGCCTATGGAAAATCACTGCGAACAGTAAAAAGTTGTGTTGGTAATGCTTGGTGCCGTTATGGAATGGATGAAAGTGCTGGTTTTGCCATTGAATTAGAAAACAGATACAAAGGACTTCGATCTCCTCATAAAATAAAAGGTGGCGTATCCGCTTGTATCAGAGAGTGTGCCGAAGCAAGAGGAAAAGATTTTGGATTGATTGCCGTAGAAGGGGGTTGGAACTTATACGTTTCTGGAAATGGTGGAGCTAATCCTAAACATGCAGTGCTATTAGCAGAACAAATTGACAGGCCCACTTGTATTAAATACTTAGATCGATTCTTGATGTTTTACATCCGTACAGCAGGACCTTTAGTGCGTACTTCTACTTGGTTAGAGAAATTAGACGGAGGTTTAGATTACTTAAAAGAAGTAGTAATTGAAGATAGTCTAGGAATAGCTGAAGCATTAGAAACCGAAATGCAAGGACTTGTAGACACCTTTGAATGCGAATGGAAACAAGCTATTGAAGATCCTGAAATGATGAAACGTTTTAGTCATTTTACTAATTCTGATGAAACGGATGAAAACATTGTTTTTACGCCACTTAGAGATCAAAAAATGCCTAAAGCTTGGTAAGTTTTTAAGAGTAACAAAGACACAAAGTTTCAAAGTTTTATAGATTCAAAATTAGCTAAAAAAAATACAAATCATGGAAGAGATATTAAATCAATACGCAACAGTAACTCCTGAGGAGGTAAAAGTGTGGTTCAAAGCAGGTTCAACTAAAGACTTCCCCGCTGATGGTGGTGGATGCATCAAATACAAAAACAAACAAATTGCCATTATCAATTTTGAACGAAGAAACGAATGGTATGCCTGTCAAAACTTATGTCCTCATAAAATGGAAATGGTCCTCTCAAGAGGTATGATTGGGTCAGCAGATGAGATTCCAAAAATTGCTTGTCCCATTCACAAAAAGACATTTTCATTAAAAGACGGTAGCAACCTTAGTGGTGATGATTTAAAAATAGCCACTTATCCAATAAAAATCGTTGATGAAGAGGTATTTGTTGGCTTTTTAGAATAAATATGTATCTTTGATGATATCCCTTTTCAAATGACAAAAACACCATTTTATAACGCAAGTGAGTTAATTGATGCTGAAAACGCACAAGATCCAAACAGCGAAATATATCAATCTAAAAGTTATCCAAAAGAATTATTATATTCGAATAGAATGTATAAAAAACTAATGGAATTTCATCCTAATGCTTCAGAAGCAATTCAAATCGCATCTAAAGCGCAACACATTTGCAGATGGAAAATAGCACGAGAAACCTATCCAATGGATCGTGTAGGCTATTTAAAATGGAGAGAAGACTTGAAAAAATTCCATGCTAAAACGACAGCAGAAATTTTAGAAAAGGTGGGATATGACTCTCATTTTATTGCTCGAGTTTCTTTTTTAATTGAAAAGAAATTACTTAAAAAAGACGATGAAACACAACTCCTTGAAGATGTAATTTGTTTGGTGTTTTTAGAATTTTATTTGGACCCTTTTGTTCACAAGCATGACAGGGAAAAAATGAAAAATATCATTCTGAAAACGTGGAATAAAATGTCTGAAAAAGGACATCAGGAAGCCTTAAAAATCAACTATAGCGATACAAATCTTCAATTAATTAAAGAAGCTATTGGATTGTAATTTGATTTTGATATGAAAAATAAGACCAAACAATCTACCGAAAATCTTAATTTCATAAAATTAAAGCAAATGTATCTTTTTGCTTTGATCACTATTGCTATAACGGTACTGCTTAGTCAATTACTCATTCAATACAACTTGAATCGCCAATTGAATGATTCACGATTAATAAACATTTCAGGAAAACAACGGATGTTGAGCCAGAAGTTGGTAAAAGAAGTGTTGATCTTAAACTTAGTCTCTGATACTCTAAAAAGGCAAGAGGAAATTTCTAAAATTAATGAAACCGTATCCCTTTGGAAATTCACTCATTATGCATTAGAAAACGGAAATGACAGTCTTCACTTTCCAAAAGCAAAAAGTAAGATATTGACCCAATTATTTGCAGAAATAAAACCTAATTTTGACAGTATAGACCATGTAACTACCCTACTTTTAAAAAATCATATTGGATTTATAAACTCAAATAAAAATCAAAAAATAGTACAAACTATTCTAGATAACGAAGGGATATTCCTTTCTAAAATGAATAAAATAGTGAGTCAATATGAAGTGGAAGCACTAAAAAAAGTAACCCTTCAACGAAATACTGAATATGCTATTTTAGGATTTACACTACTAGTTTTATTTTTAGAATTTCTTTTTATTTTTAAGCCCACTAACAAAAGAATTGAGCTATTAATTTCAAAACTTCTAGTCTCTGAAAGAAAAGCGATAAAGCTAGCGCATGATACCGAAGTGATTAGCGAAATAAAAGAAAACTCGGTCAAAGAATTAAAATCGCTCAATTATGCTATGGAAAATACTTTATTGTATTGCCGTATAGCACCTGACGGAAGTATTATACATATTGGAGAAAAATTTTCAAAACTATTACAATACAATCCGTTTATAAATGACAAAACGTTCTCAGAGGCACTGACACCAATTGAAAAAGAACAACTAGTAATTGATAGAATCATTACGGAAAAACAAAGAAGTGGATGGCAGGGAGAAATAAATATTACCAATAGAAATAAAGAATCCATTTGGCTAGACCTATCAATGGTGCCTGTAACTATAAAAAAAGAGGAATCTGAATTGTTGATTATTTGCTTTGACATTACCGAACGAAAAAAAGCAGAACAAGAAGTAGATCGGTTGAATACTGAAAATATTAATGATAAAGTAAACCAGCAGAAAATAATTTCAAGCAAAATTGTTGAAAATCAAGAAAACGAACAAAATAGAATTGCAAGAGAAATTCATGACGGAATTGGACAAATGCTTACTGGATTGAAATTTAGTTTAGAAAGCATCAACTTAGATGACAAAGTAAAATCAGCCCAAAAAATAGAATACCTAAAAAAATTATCCCTTGACATTATTAAAGGAGTGCGTACCGCTACTTTTAATTTAATGCCTCCTGAATTGAGCGATCATGGAATTGTTTCCTCCCTTTCAAAACTAACGCAGGAACTTTCAAAACTCACTGGGAAAAATGTTCATTTTTATAACAAAACAGCTTTTGATAAAAGATTGGATTCTTTAATTGAAATAAATATATACCGCCTCACTCAAGAAGCCATTAATAATGCCATAAAATATGCCGAATCTTCTGATATTGTGGTACAATTATCCCATAGTGACTCCATTTTAAGTATTATAATTGATGATAACGGAAAGGGATTTGACGCTACCGAAGTGGAGAAAAAAAGAAATAGTGAATCAGGAATGGGATTGCTTTTCATGAAAGAAAGAATACAATACATTAACGGACGTGTTTTTATTAACTCCATACCTGGTGAAGGAACTAGAATCACCTTCAATATCCCCATTTAAAAGTAAGATTCTAAATTATTTAGATAGATTACGTATATTAGCCCTCCAATTAGTTGAATATACTTAAAAAAAATGATTCAAAATTAAGTAAGATATGAATAATACAATCCGAGTTGTACTGGCTGATGACCATGTTTTTGTAAGAGATGGAATAAAATCATTATTAGAAACCGAAGACAATATTATTGTTGTAGGGGAAGCTACAGATGGTCAAGAAGCATTGGACACAGTAGAGTCAAGCAAACCGGACTTATTGATTGTGGATATACGTATGCCTCATTTTACAGGTATCGAAGTTGTTGAAAAATTGCGAAATCAAAATAATCCCGTCAAAATAATTGTGCTATCGATGCACGAATCGGAAGAATATGTACTTAAGTCTATTAAGGCTGGTGCCGATGGGTATTTATTGAAAGGATCTAGTAAAGAAGAATTTTTAAAAGCATTACATACCGTTTCTAATGGCGGAAAATATTTCAGTGGTGACATCTCCTCTATTCTTATTGATCAACTCAAAAATAATGTAAATACATTAGATTCTAAGCAACCATTAGCTGATGATTTGGTTATCACCAAAAGGGAAAAAGAAATCTTAAAACTTTTATTATCAGGAAAAGGCAATAAAGAAATTGCAGAGGCATTAGAAATTAGTAAACGCACCGCTGAAGTGCACCGCTTTAACCTGATGAAAAAACTTAAAGTAAAAAATCTTATGGAGCTGTCCAATAAAGCAAATGAGTATGCTTTAATATAATCTTCTTCACTAAAAAGAAAAAACCAAAATATTAATTGAATTTAAATTCCATCTGAAGCCTAATTATGTACTTCAAATGAAATGAATTATGCTTTTATATCATGGTACTTAAAGTTTAAAATCATTCAAAAAATGAAAAAAGGTTTCTCTTTTTTAGCAAATTAGTAATAAAAAGAGTTTTAAAAATAAATGTCCAAAATCTTTAGATAAATACGTATTTATACTTAATTTTAATATTTATAATACGTTATTGTACTTATATTTGTATAAAAAATATAAGTACAATGGAAAAATCAACTTCATTAGCCCAATCTCACAGCATGTTATTTTTAAACACGCTGGCCTTTACTGTTTGTTTTGCTTGCTGGACACTAAATGGTGTATTAGTTACCTATTTAGTCGACAAAGGCATTTTTAACTGGAGCGTAGTACAAATTGGATGGTTATTAGGAATCCCTATACTAACCGGTTCTATCATGCGATTACCTATAGGTATCCTTACCGACAAATATGGCGGAAAATCAGTGTTTTCTATCTTGCTTTTACTATGTTCCATCCCTTTATTTTTACTTCCATTAGCCAATAGTTTTTTCATGTTTGCCGTACTTAGTTTTCTATTCGGTATGGTAGGTACTAGTTTTGCCGTTGGTATTGGGTACACTTCTATTTTCTATCCAAAAGAATGGCAAGGACGAGCTTTAGGAATATTTGGAATGGGAAATGCAGGGGCTGCTATCACTACTTTTATGGCACCTTCGTTGTTGAATCATTTTTCAGTAGAAGATCCTCAAAATGGATGGAAAATATTACCCATTATATACGGTGCAACATTGCTAATTATTGGAATTCTATTTTTAGTTTTTGCCAAAAACAAAAAAATGGAAAAGTCTACCAAAACAATTCCGCAAATGTTATCTACCTTAAAAAGCCCAAGAGTTTGGCGTTTTGGAGCGTACTATTTCTTAGTTTTTGGGTGTTTCGTAGCGTATTCACAATGGTTGCTACCTAATTTTATGAATGTATACCAAACGAGTTTAGTAATGGGTGGTATGTTTGCCACTATGTTTAGTTTGCCGTCTGGCGTAATACGAGCCTTTGGTGGTTATTTATCAGATAAATTTGGCGCTAGAAAAGTAATGTACTGGGTATTGAGTTCTTCTGTAATATTAAGTGCATTATTAATGATTCCTAAAATGGAAATAAAAACAGCAGGTCCCGGAGTAATGGCAGGAAAAACTGGAATTGTTACCCAAGTAAGCCCAACAAATGTAAGAATAGATAATAAAGATTTTCCTATTGACTCTAAACCAGAAAGCACGACAACTGGAAATATTTTTCCAACAAAATCTTCTTGGCAAAAAGTAATAGTTACTCAAAATCAAAGTGTAAGTAAAAAGGAATTATTAGCAAAAGGAGTAACAAGAATAACATTTGATGCTAACATGTGGGTCTACCTCATTTTAGTTATTATGATTGGTATTTCCTGGGGAATTGGTAAAGCAGCAGTTTACAAACACATTCCAGAATATTTCCCTACCGAAATAGGAGTTGTGGGTGGAATGGTAGGATTACTAGGAGGTTTAGGTGGATTCTTTGGACCAATTATCTTTAGTTATTTATTAAACTTTACAGGTTTCTGGTCCAGTTCATGGATTTTTGTACTATTGTTTTCTGCAATTTGTCTCATCTGGATGCATGTTACAATAACGAGTATGATGAATGAAAAACATCCTATTATGTCCAAAGAGATGGATCGAAAAAGTTAAAAGAAGGCTAAATTAATTTTAAAAAATTATACATCAAAAACTTTTCCTATTCCATACAACTTAAATGCTCTTTTTGATTAATCAAAATAGAATCTGAAACTAACCTTTAAAAAGATACAAAATGAAAAAAATAAATGCCGATTGCTCTATTTGTATCAATACTAATTGTTTTATAAAGAAACATTTGGATCTAGAAAAAATGCAAGATTTTGTAATGCAAAAAACAAATTTTGCTTGCAAAAAAGGACAGCAATTCATGTTTGAAGGTGCACCAATGCAAGGTTTGTATTTTATTAATAAGGGAAAAGTAAAAGTGTTAAAAACAGGAATCTACGGTAAGGAACATATTGTTCGATTAACACAAGAGGGAGATACAGTTGGCTTTCGAGGATTTGGAACCAGTAATAGGTATTTGATAGGTGCATCTGCAATTGAAGATACTGTCTTATGTAATTTCAGCAACAAAGTAATGCAAGACATCCTTAAAACTATACCTGAATTCACTTATGATATGATGCTGTTTTACGCCGAAGAACTCAATAAAAGTGAAAATAATGTAAAGAAAATTGCCCAAATGAATGTAAGAGAACGTGTTATTGACACTCTTTTATATTTACTTAAAAAGTTTGGTCAAACTAATCATTTAATAGATATCAATTTATCTCGGAAAGAAATTGCCGATTTTGCTGGAACAACGGACGAACAAGTTACCCGTATCTTCTCCAGTCTAAAAAAAGAAGGACTGATAAAAATTGTAGGCAAGAAAATAAGCTTGTTGCAAGTGGAAAAAATGAAGCAGGAAATCGCAGAACACCGATAGATTTTTATTCTAAGTAGAACAATATAAAGGCCCAATAGTTTTGGGCTTTTTTTATGCAGAAAAATCAGATTTACGTATTCTAATACGTGTTTTAAATCCAATATAACACACTACTTACTTTTGTAACATATTGCATAATAGTTCATTATGTTGAAAATATGTGTTTTCACCTGTTTTAATAAGCAGAATAGCCGTTAAATTATGGTTAAAAAAGCTAAAATTCATTGTAAAAACTTCAATAAATAAGTAAAACTACGTACGTATATTTGCTAAGTAAATAAGTAAAACGAAAACCAAACATTAACTAAAACTATTAACTATGAAATTACTTAAAACAATATGCTTGTCATTTATAGGGGTTATCAGTACCGCTTCGTATGCACAAGACTTCGATGCCAACATACAACTTAGACCACGTTATGAATATAGAAATGGATTTAAAAGCTTATTAAAAGCAGGAGATAGTCCAACATCATTTATATCACAACGTTCTCGTTTAAACCTAAACTTTAAACAAGATAAATTAAAATTAAAACTGTCTTTACAAAATATCCGCACTTGGGGAGATGCAGCTACTACAACTACTGCAGATAAAAATGGAGTAGCCGTTTTTGAAGCGTATGCTGAATATAACTTTGATGATAAATGGAGCGCACGCCTAGGTCGTCAAGTATTAAATTATGACAATCAACGTATCATGGGTGGAATCGATTGGATTCAACAAGGTCAAAGTCATGATGCAGCATTACTAACTTATAAAAGTGCCAAAAATCAATTGGATTTGGGTTTTGCTCATAATGCCTCCGCCGAAAACCTAATCGCACCTACAACAGCCTATGGCACGAACTACAAGGAAATGCAATATGCTTGGTACCACACTGCTATTAAAAAAATAAATGCGAGCTTCTTATTATTAAATGCGGGGTACCAATACCTGAAAACACCTACCGATTTAAAAACGGATTACATTCAAACATACGGTACTTACTTGACGTATAAAGGTAAGAAATGGGACGCTGACTTAAGCCTTTACGGACAATCTGGTAAAAGTAGTGATACTGATTTAAGTGCTTTTGATGCAGGAGCAAATTTAGGGTATACTGTAAGCGAAAAATTCAAAGCTACAGTAGGATATGAATTCCTTTCTGGAAAAGATCAAAACGATACTGATACCAAAATAAAATCATTTACTCCCCTATTTGGTACCAACCATGCTTTCAACGGATTTATGGATTATTTCTACGTAGGAAATCACAAAAACAGTGTTGGATTACAAGATGCTTATTTAAAACTGGATTTTGGAATCAAAAAAGTAAAGTTCTCCTTGACACCGCACGTTTTTTATGCTCCAAATAAAGTAATCGCTGCAGGAGTTGAAAAAGACTCTTACCTAGGTACTGAAGTAGATCTAACTGCAGGATATAAAATTCACAAAGACATCATGGCTGTTGCAGGATATTCACAAATGTTCGGTTCTTCAACATTAGAGACTTTAAAAACTGGAGACGCGAGCAAAACAAACAATTGGGCTTGGGTAATGATCAACATCAACCCACAAATATTTTCAACAAAAAAATAATAATCAACTATTTTAAAAAAGTATAACATGAAAAAATTAGTTTTTAGATTATCAGTACTAGCCATTGCCTCTTTGAGCGTTTTGAGCTGTAAAAAAGAAGAAAAGAAAGAGGCTACGACTGAAGTTGCCTCTACTTCAAAAACCGAAAAATTAACGCTGGAGAAACCACAGGTAACTTTAGGATTTATAAAACTAACTGATATGGCTCCTTTGGCTATAGCCAAAGAAAAAGGCTTCTTTGAAGACGAAGGTTTATTTGTAACCTTAGAAGCACAATCCAACTGGAAAAATGTTTTAGACCGTGTAATTGACGAACAAATTGACGGATCTCATATGCTAGCAGGACAACCTATAGCTGCTGCAGTAGGTTTTGGAAGACAAGCGAAATTAGTGACTACTTTCTCTATGGATTTAAATGGTAATGCTATCACTGTTTCTAACGATGTTTGGTCAAAAATGAAACCAGGATTGCCTATGAAAGATGGAAAACCCATTCACCCTATTAGTGCTAGTGCCTTATTACCAGTTATTAAAGAATACAAAAATGCTAATAAACCATTTAAAATGGGTATGGTATTCCCGGTATCAACACATAACTACCAACTGCGTTACTGGTTAGCTGCAGGAGGAATTAACCCTGGACAATACACAAAAGACAATGCACAAGGAATGATCAATGCTGATGTATTATTATCAGTTACTCCTCCTCCGCAAATGCCAGCTACACTAGAAGCAGGAACAATCAATGGATATTGTGTTGGGGAACCTTGGAATCAACAAGCGGTAAGCAAAGGAATTGGAGTACCAGTTATCACAAGCCGTGACATTTGGAAAAACCACCCAGAAAAAGTATTTGTTATGACTCAAGCTTTTATCGACAAAAACCCAAATACTGCTATTGCGATCACTAAAGCTTTGATTAGAGCAGGAAAATGGTTAGACGATCCAAAAAATAGATTGGAAGCAGTTAAAATTTTATCTAGCCCTGCTTATGTAGGTGCCGATGAGAATGTATTAAAAAACTCAATGACTGGAACATTTGAATACGAAAAAGGAGACAAACGCGATGCAGCTGATTTCAATGTATTCTTTAAAGACAATGCAACGTATCCTTACTATTCTGATGGAATTTGGTTCATGACTCAAATGAGACGTTGGGGACAAATTACAGAATCAAAACCAGCTGAATGGTATGCATCAAAAATCAAAGAGGTTTACAAGCCTGAAATTTGGACCAAAGCAGCACAACTTTTATTGAAAGAAGGAAATTTAGTTGCCGAAGATATTCCAACAACTGATGGTTACAAACCAGCAACAACTGACTTTATTGACGGTGTAAAATACGATGGTAAAATGCCATTGGAATACATTAAAAGCTTAAAAATTGGTAATAAAAACTAATTCATAAAATGATGTAGTTGGGGGTGTTGTAGTTTCATCCTCAACTACTTATTTAAAAACTAAAAAATACAACATTACCTTAGAATGGTTTCTTACTTAGAAGATAATTAGTTCAAAATCAAAACTAATGATAATCCTTACAACCAATTTTAAATATATAAAAAAAGAAACATGAAGACTAAAATAATAAAAACTGTACAATTTATTGGACTGGGTTACTTAGAACCTCTCATTAGATTACTAACTGGAGAAGATTTGAAAAAAAATGGAAAAGATGCATTCAAAAGAATCCTCTTCCCTATTTTATCAGTAGTATTATTTATCCTTTTATGGCAATCCTTTTCTAATTATTTAAATAATGTTGAGTCCGAAATAAAAATTGAAAAAGCACTTAAAGACCAAGGACCAGAAGCCGCCAAAAAACTAGAAGCTTGTATCGCATCTGGAGACATAAGCTGCAGACCTAATTCCTTGCCTTCTCCTGCTATGGTTTATACTGCCTTAGGAAAATTATGGGATGATCATAAAATAATGACCGCCAAAAAACAAGAATTTATAGACAAATACGAAGCTATAAATGCCGATCGTAAAGCCAAAGGCCAAATTGAAATTGTGTACACTGGCCGTCCTTCATTTGTAGATCAAATAATGACGAGTTTAAAAACCGTTTTTGCCGGTTTCTTACTCTCTATAATTATTGCCGTTCCTACAGGTATTGTATTAGGACTAAGTACAACACTAAGAACTTCTTTCAACTGGATTGTTCAAATATTCAAACCAGTATCTCCTGTTGTTTGGCTATTATTAGTATCCATGATTATAAAAACACTTTTGACCAATGTTGATATCGAAAAATCATTTGTGATTTCCTTTATAAGTGTAGGACTGTGTTCTATGTGGGCCACTCTTGTTAATACCAGCGTTGGAGTTTCATCTGTAGATAAAGATTATATTAACGTAGCTAAAGTGTTGCAACTTGGAACATTTAGCAAGGTTTTCAAAATAATACTTCCCTCCTCTTTTCCTATGATATTCACTGGATTAAGAATTACTCTTTCTGTGGCTTGGATGGTATTAATTGCAATCGAATTGTTAGCCCAAAGTCCAGGTTTAGGATCTTTTGTTTGGGAAGAATTCCAAAATGGTTCTAGTGATTCTAATTCTAAAATTATTGTAGCCATGTTTGTAATAGGAATAATAGGATTCATGCTGGATCGTGTAATGATGATTTTTCAAAAATTACTAACGTTTACGGATTGAGGAAGTTTTAAGGTCATAAAGTCGAAAGTCATAAAGTCCTACTTTTGAGAATAATGACATTTAAAATAAACCAAATTGACTTTCTATAATCGACTTTTAAAACTTTAAACTCTTTTAAACAAAAAAATCATGGCATATTTAGAACTAAAAAATGTTTGTAAATCGTACGGTGAAGGAAAAAACAAAACCGAAGTATTATCAAACATCAACTTAAAAATAGAAGAAGGAGAATTTGTGGCTATTGTAGGATTTACAGGAAGTGGAAAAACCACTTTAGTCAATCTAATCGCAGGATTAATAGAACCGGATTCAGGTGAAATATTATTCAAAGGCAAACCAATCCAAGGAACCAGTCACGAACGTGGAATTATCTTTCAAAATTATTCTTTACTGCCTTGGCTTACTGTGTATGATAATATTGAAATGGCGGTAAAATCCGTTTTTAAAGACTGGACTAAAAAAGAAATAGAGGATCATGTCAATAATTTTATTGAAAAAGTACATCTTTCTCATGCTTCACACAAAAAACCAAAAGAACTTTCAGGCGGTATGCGTCAACGTGTAGCGGTAGCCCGAACATTAGCTATGAAACCAGAATTAATTTTAATGGATGAACCTTTGGGAGCATTGGATGCGTTGACAAGAGGGAACCTGCAAGAAGAAATACTTTCTATCTGGAGTGAGGACAAACGTACCGCTTTGCTAATAACCAATGATGTGGATGAAGGCGTTTTCATGGCTGATCGCGTGATACCTTTACGTCCAGGTCCAAAAGCCACTCTAGGACCCCAATTTGAAATTGAAATTGAGCGACCTCGCAATAAAATTGCCTTGAACCATTTAGACAGTTTTAAAAAATTAAGAAATGGTATTATTGAATATCTGATGGAAATTGGACAGGAAAGAACGGCAGGACTAGAAATTACGCACTACGAATTGCCTGATTTAGTACCAATGAAATTCAACTAGAATTCATTATATAATTAAAATTTAAAGAGATAGATACCATGAAAGAGTCCATATTAGAAAAAGATATAATAAATCGTGATCCATTGGGATTTGAAAAATACATGTTGGAGTTATCTAATTTAACCAAAATTTATCCTACTCCAAATGGTGATTTTGTAGTATTGGAGAATCTAAATTTAAAAATTAAAGAAGGTGAATTTGTTTCTATAATTGGGCACTCTGGTTGCGGAAAAACAACATTGCTTTCTATGATTGCAGGTTTAAATCCAATATCAGGAGGCCAAATTATATTAAATGGCTCCCCAATTACAGGTCCTGGACCAGATAGAGGAGTAATCTTTCAATCTCCTAGTTTATTGCCCTGGATGAGTGCCCTAGAAAATGTTTTACTAGGTGTAGAAAAAGTTTTTGCAAATGCAACCAAAAAACAACGCTTAGACATTTGTAAATATTACCTAAGTAAAGTAGGTCTCGATGGCTCCTTTGACAAAAAAGCAAAAGACCTATCGCAAGGAATGAAGCAAAGAGTTGGAATTGCAAGAGCATTGGCTTTAAAACCGCAAATTTTACTTTTAGATGAACCTTTTGGAATGCTTGATTCTTTAACTAGAGGGGAACTTCAAGATGTATTGTTAGAGGTATTAAACAAAGAAAAAACAACTGGAATAATGATTACCCATGATGTCGATGAGTCCATTTTCTTGGCAGACAGAGTGATTATGATGACCTCAGGACCTAAAGCACAAATAGGAGATATTCTAGACATTACCTATGAAAGACCTCGAAATAGAAAAGCCATATTAGAACATCCCACCTATTATGACAACCGTGAACATCTAATTAATTTCTTAGAACATTAAAACAACTAGTTCCAATAAGTAACCCAGACAAAATTTTCACAAATAGAAAATCTGTGAAATGATTTTAATCTGCGGCTAAAAAAAATAGAATTCATAAAATTAAACCTTAAAAGATTGAAGTCTAAAATGCTTCAATCTTTTTTTGTTTCAAAACAAAATTTATTAATGTTATAATTAAACCCCGCTTTTTGCAATAAATTCAAGTTTCAGAAGCATCTGATTCTCTAAATTGATAAAACTTAGAAAAAACAAATTTAAAATTACGTATTATTACGTATTAATACTTACTTTTGTTATAAAGATCTCAGAATCGAATATTCTATTTCTTCGACAGTTTTACTATTTAATACAGAAGATTACAAATGCAAAATCCAGAAATTAAAACAACTTGTTCGTATTGTGGTGTAGGCTGTGGGATTATTGTAACCAATGATTCTAAAAATGGCGTAACCGTTCGTGGAGATGAAAATCATCCTGTAAATAGAGGAATGCTTTGTTCTAAGGGGATGAACTTGCATTATGTAGCCAATGATACTTCGGATAGAATCCTGTACCCAGAAATGCGATGGAGTAAATCCCATCCCATGGAAAGAGTTAGTTGGGATGCGGCGATGGATCGTGCGGCAGCGGTTTTTTCTTCCATAATAAAAAAACACGGTCCAGATAGTGTTGGTTTTTACATCTCTGGGCAATGCCTTACTGAAGAATATTACTTAGTAAATAAATTGGTAAAAGGATTTCTAAAAACCAATAATATAGATACCAACTCCCGCTTGTGCATGAGCTCAGCAGTTGTGGGATACAAAAAAACATTTGGAGAAGACTCCGTTCCTATCGCCTATGACGATATTGAACTGGCGGATACTTTTTTAATCACAGGTGCTAATCCAGCTTGGTGTCACCCTATCCTTTTTAGAAGACTTGAACAACATAAAGAGAAAAATCCTAAGGTAAAAATAATTGTTATAGACCCAAGAAGAACAGATACTGCAGCAACTGCCGATCTACATCTTCAAATTATTCCAGGATCTGATATTATTTTATACCATGCCTTAGCTAAATGCATTATAGAAAGAGGCTATACGGATGCTGATTTTATAAAAAACAATACCGAAAATTACCTAGCATACAGAGCGCTTGTTTTATCTACCTCATTAGAAAAAGCATCTAAACTTTGTGGAATTTCTGTTAGTGATATTAAACTAGCAGCTGATTTAATAGGTAAAGCAGAAGGATTTCTTTCGCTTTGGGCCATGGGATTGAATCAAAGCGCGATTGGAGTCGATAAAAACACTGCCTTATTGAATATTTCACTGTTAACCGGTCATGTAGGAAAACCTGGGTCTGGTCCCTTTTCATTAACGGGCCAGCCCAATGCTATGGGAGGTCGTGAAGTAGGTGGAATGGCTAATTTATTAGCAGTTCATAAAGATTTAGCAAATCCTGTGCACCGACAAGAAGTAGCTGATTTTTGGGGAGTAGACTCCATATCCGAAAAACCAGGATTTACGGCAACCGAAATGTTTGAAGCGCTTGAATCTGGAAAAATGAAAGCTATCTGGGTAATTTGCACCAATCCTTTGGTGAGTTTACCTGATTCTCGAAGAGTAGAGAAAGCTTTGGCGAAAGCCAAATTTGTAGTCGTTCAAGAAATATCACACAATGCAGATACGGCTAAACATGCCGACTTACTTTTACCAGCAGCAGCTTGGCTAGAAAAAGAAGGGACTATGACCAACTCGGAGCGACGAATTTCTTACTTACCAAAAGGAATTAATGCACCTGGTGAAGCTTTATCAGATATTGACATCCTACTTCGTTTTGCTAAAAAAATGAATTTCAATGGCTTCAATTTCAATAATACCGAAGAAGTATACAAGGAATATTGTCAAATGACAAAAAACACTAATATTGATATTTCTTATTTAAATTACAACCGATTAAAAAACGAAGGTACTTTTCAATGGCCCGTTCCTGATTATGGACATCCTGGAACCCCTCGCCTATTTACTGATAAAAAATTCTTTACGCCTTCGCAAAAAGCAATTTTCAATCTCCCAACAGCTATTGAAAATACGTCAGAGCAACCCAATGACCAGTTCCCCTTTATACTTACAACAGGACGTGTAAGAGATCAATGGCATACAATGACCAAGACAGGAAAAGTGTCACGCTTAATGACGCATATTCCGAGTCCTTTTCTAGAAATAAATCCTATTGATGCTTTTAAAGCGTCCATTAAAAATGGAGATATCGTTATGGTTACCAGTAAAAATGGTGCTGTACGCGTAAAAGCAAAAGTGACGGACAGCATTAAAGAAACCGTGGTGTTTTTACCGATGCATTGGGGAAAACAATTAGAAAACGATTTGAATCGTACCAATAATTTAACGAATACTCTTGTTGATCCCATTTCTAAAGAGCCTGATTTTAAATATACCACGGTATCCGTAGCTAAATACATTAAACCGTTCCAAAAAATTGCTATTATTGGCGCTGGAGCAGCTGCCTTTCGATTCATACAGAATTATAGAGAAATCAACACTACTGATGAAATAATAATATTCTCTAATGAAATTAACCCGTTTTACAACCGTGTTTTATTACCTGAATATGTCACTGCTGAGTTGTCTTGGGATAAATTATTAAAAATAAAAGATGACGCTTTAGGCAAATTGAATATCACGATGAAGTCTGGCGTTGGGATAGATGCTATTAATACTTCTGATAAAACAGTGGTGGATAGCCAAGGCATCACACATACTTTTGACAATTTAATACTAGCCACAGGAAGTCGCCCTTTTATTCCAGAAAACGCACAATTGCATTTACCTGGCCGCTTTACCATAAGAAAAAAAGAAGATGCAGACCGACTGAAAAACTATCTAGACAATACTAAATTAGCTCCCGAAGAGCAACACGTAGTGATTGTAGGAGGTGGTTTATTAGGTTTAGAATTAGCCGCTGCACTGAAACATAAAAAAGTCAAGATTACTATTATCCAAAGAGCATCCCGTTTAATGGAACGCCAACTGGATCGTATTTCCAGTAAATTATTAGCCGAAGAAGTGCAAATTAGAGACATACAAATCTATTTTGATAATGAAGTGAGTACCGTATTTGAAACTGATAATGAAAATGAAATTGAAATCGCTTTAAAAAGTGGACGAATTCTTACCGCAAATGCTATCGTATATACTATTGGAACTATCCCAAATATTGAAATAGCCAAAGAATCTGGGATTAATTGCGGACGCGGTGTAAAAGTAAATCAGTACTTGCAATCGTCTAATCCTGATATCTATGCCATTGGTGAAATAGCCGAATTCAACAATCGTTTGTTCGGAATTACCTCAGCGGCAGAAGAACAAGCTGATATTTTAGCCAATTATTTAGCTGGAGATATTAGCAGTTTTTATAAAGGTTCTGTTTTAATGAATATCTTAAAACTAGAAGACATCAATCTTTGTAGTATTGGTGAAATCGAAATCCCCGAAAATGATGATTCCTATGAAGAAATTGTTTTTGCCGACTTGAAACAACGCTACTATAAAAAATGCATCGTTAAAAATGATTTATTAGTAGGCGCTATTTTGATGGGCGATAAAAATGAATTTGCCGAGTTCAAAAGCATGATTGAAAGCAAAATCGAATTATCCGACAAGAGAAACTCCTTATTGCGAGGAAGCTCCAATGCAAAGCCTGTTTTAGGAAAACTCGTTTGTTCTTGCAGTCAAGTAGGAAGTGGCAATATTGAAGAAGCCATAAAAAGTGGAACTACTAATTTTACAGAATTATGTAGAAGTACCGGAGCTGGTTTAGGCTGCGGAAGTTGTAAAACAGAAGTAAAGGAAATATTATCAAAAATAAAATAGTTTTTTGTTTCAATTATATAGACATAAACTTGAAACGGTAAACTTGAAACTATAAAATTATGGAACTAACGAGATTAATAGTAAAAGGAGGCGTTATTTCACCTGGTGAATTACGAAACATTGTAAATATGGGCTTGGAACAAGGGCTCAAAGATTTTTCTTTTGGATCCAGACAAGATATTATTTTTCCAAAAGGATTTAATAATTTATATACGGATACAAAAGAAGGACATCAAGTTATTTTTCCAGATCAAAAAAGCGGGAATAACATTGTTTCTTCTTATGTCTCTACCGATATTTTTAGAAATACAAATTGGCTTACAGGAAACAAATTCCTTTATATATTAGAACAATTCAAAGAACATCCTGTATTAAAAGTGAACATTACCGACCCTAAACAGCAGTTGGTTCCTTTGTTTACAGGACATATTAACTTTATAGCTTCAGAGCATGAAGATTACTGGTTTCTATACATTCGCTTGCCCAATTGGGAGCGCATGGAAGTGTATCCAGTATTAATTTACAGCTGGGATATTTCAAAATTTTATTATGAAATAGAACGCATTGTAAGCGAAGAATCTTGCGGAATTGACATGATTTTTAGTTTGGTGAGTGAAGCTTTGGATACCAATAATAGAACCATTGACAAACCTTTAAACATACCCTTTTATCCGTTTCCTTATTATGAAGGAATGAATCGATTGGGTATAGATCAATATTGGTTGGGTTTGTATTGGAGAAACAACTTATACGATTTAGAGTTCTTAAAAGAAATGTGTGATTTGTGTTTTGACTGTAAAATAGGAAAAATATGTATTACACCTTGGAAATCATTTGTGGTAAAAGGAATCCCAAAAGACCGCAAATTAGACTGGGAAAAATTCTTAGGAAAGAAAGGAATCAATGTCCGTCATTCGTTATTAGAACTCAACTGGCATTTACCAGTAGCGATGGATTGGGCGTTGAATCTAAAAACGTTCTTAGTTCGTACTTTAGATCAATTTGATATTAGTACGTATGGACTTACTTTTGGAATCTCCGATTACAACCGAGAGGGTCATTACTTCACTTCTATTGTCGTAGAAAAAAATGAGATGCCTAAAGATCTAGCTTCCATAAAAATCAGAGATACGTATAATGTGCTTTACGCCAAAAATTTTGATCCTAATAGTCGCACGTATATTGTTCATGCACAAGATGTAGACAAACTGGAATTGCCTACGATTTTGATAGAATTAAGTAGGAAATATTTTGAAGAGTTAGGCAACTCTGTGTCTGAAATTGATACGGCAACAGCAGTCAAAAAAGAAAAAAAAGAACTCGATGTACATCAATGTAAAGAATGCTTAACGGTTTATAATGCCGAATACGGAGATATAGAACAAGGCATTGAAAAAGGAACTTTATTTAAGGATTTACCTGTGAATTATTGTTGTTCTTTATGTGAAGCACCAAAATCCAATTTTATCACGTTAAATCTTGAAAAACTGGATGCGATTTAATTCAATTTAAATAACATTCTTGATTAAATTTTGCAATAAAAACCATTAAGAAAGTAAGACTCATTAAGACTCAATACTAAAGATTCTTAATCTCTTAATGGTTAAAAAACTTGAAATTTAATTGCCTGCTTTTACTTCAAAAAAATTATCTATTTTTGGCCGTTCAAAATCTCTTTTTATTATAAATCATTACAATATGAATACTACTTTCAAAACGGTAAGCTCGTCGCACATCACTATATCCGAGTTAATGCTGCCTTCCCACACCAACTTTAGCGGAAAAATTCATGGTGGTTATATTTTGTCACTTATGGACCAGATTGCCTTTGCATGTGGGTCTAAATTTTGCGGAAATTATTGTGTAACGGCCTCTGTGGATACGGTGAATTTCTTGAAACCTATTGAAGTAGGCGAATTAGTTACTATGAAAGCCAGTGTGAACTATGTGGGAAACAGTTCTATGATTGTGGGCATCCGAGTAGAGTCGGAAAATATTCAAACAGGAACTGTCAATCATTGTAATTCCTCTTATTTCACGATGGTTTCTAAAGACAGTGCTGGTAAAAATGCCGCTGTTCCAGGACTTATACTGACTACTTTAAAAGAAGTAAGTCGGTTTCAAAATGCGTTAAAGCAAATTTCTATGAGAAAAGAAAGAGAAGAACATCAAAGTATTGCCTCATTTGGATCTATAGAATCTATTGTAAGTTCTAATAAATATAAAGTACAAGTCGAATTCAATTAGTCCATTTTTGTGAAATATTATACACCCTTTAGAAATTACCGTTTATTAAGTTGCTATCCTTAATCTCCTAAATACCTTAATGGTTAAATTTATTTACAACCAACCTCTAAATAATAAAACTAAAAAAACCATTTAGAGATTAAGGCTCATTAAGTGTCTATCCTTAATTTTCTTAATCTCTAAATGGTTCAAAAAAAAGTATTTTAAAGTAGTAAAACTTTTTCTATAACTTAAAAAATCACTTATTTCAACTTCGTAGTATCCACTCTCGTTGGCGTGTCTTTCCCGCTGATAATAGATGACGAACTAATTGCGATTGCTTTAATAATTTCGGTCATGTTGTCCATGTCTAATGTTCCTATCTCATCACTCGCTTTATGATAATTAGGTTCGTTATCCATTTTTGATGTCGAAATTGTATGCGCCGGAACTCCTTGTCTTGCCAGCGTAGCATTGTCAGATCTATAGAATAATTGTTGTTCTGGGTAGGGATCTGGATGGAATTTAAATTGTGATCCTTCTAAGTTTTTCTGCAAAATTTCACCCATATTCGTTTTATTAAATCCAGTGATGTAAGCCGAGTTTTCCCCCCATTTAGAATCGGTACCAATCATTTCAATATTGAACATGGCCATTACTTGCTCTGGATTCATTTGTTCCGAAAAATATTTAGCTCCATAACCTCCCAATTCTTCTGCTACAAAAGTCGAAAAAATGATAGAACGATCATTATTATTTATTTTCTTGAAATATTCAGCAAGCACAATCACCGCAGTTGTTCCTGCCGCATCATCATTGGCTCCATTGTAGATAGAATCTGTGGCATCATGTGGCACTCCTTCTTCTGGCGAGCCCACACCTAGATGATCGTAATGACCTGAAAATATTACATATTCATTTGGTTTCGTTTTTCCTTTCAACATCCCCACTACATTATTCAGTTTTTTAGTAGTAATAGTATTGGTTGCTTCAATTTTGAAACGTGTAGCAGTTGTAGGTCCAAAAACAAATACTACCGTATTCTTCCCTGGTTTAGCAGCCATTTGACCAATATGTTGCATATTTTGAAGTTTGGCTTTAAACGACGCATCAACTAAAACCAATAAATTTTTATCGCTTCGGTAATACTCATAAAACTTAGGTCCAAAATTATCTCCAGAACCAATGCTTACCACAGTAACAGGACTCGCCTCTGTCAAGGAAACCTGAGGTTGGTACGAAAATGAAATCATCGACCCCGCATCAATCGCTTTATCATCAATCGTTACTTCCAGACTTTTCCTTTTAGACTCCGTCATTGTAAATTCCTGTCTGTAATCCTTGGCTCCATTAAAGGTTTGTAGCCCTATTTTCTTGAATTGAGACTCAATATAGGCCGATGCCTTATCAATCCCAGGTGTAAAAGCTCTACGCCCTTGCATATCATCTGCCGAAAGTACTTTTTCAATCTCAGTCACTTTATCTGTGCAAATGATTTTATCGATAGACTGCGCCTGCACCATCAAACCAGAACAAAGTACCAGTCCGCTTAAAACAATTCTTTTCATATCTCTAATTTTAAATAATAAACGATTCTACAATAAGAGTGCGATTATTATAATCTGTTACAGTAAAAATAGAAAAAATATAAGTAGTAGCTAGTAAGTAACGGCATAGCCCTCTAATTTTTCTTTTGGGAGCAAGATGGCTAGCCGTTTTCAAGAAGCTCCCCTCCTGCTGTTCGCTGTATTCCCGAATAATAAAAACTACGGCTAAAAAGCCTTGTTTTCTATATCGGGAGATGCCGCTACCATCAGGGCTAGGAAACACGCGTAATTTTCATAATAAAACTACCCAAAAAAGTCATTGCGAGGAACGAAGCAATCACACTAGAATACTTCCTCCAATTAATCAAAATCAAATATAAAAAAACCACACAAAAAAATCCGTGTGGTAATAAGGGAAAGGAGCCAAAATAGACTTACTATAATTTTAACGAACATTTGTTTTGAGCGCTCACTAGAATTTTAATTCCATTTTTATCTTTGCTCTTTTGTAAGGCACATCATCTAAAGTCACAAATTTAAAACCATTTTTTATATACAAATTCAAAGCATTGATTAATACATGATTGGTATATAAAACTACACTTTCCAATTCCATTTCTTTGCATTTGTCAATTGCCGCATCCATTAGTGATTGTCCTACTTTCATCCCTTGAAAACCCGGTTGTACCCCCATTCTAGTAAGTGCGTATTGCTTCTGGGTAATCCTCTCCAAAGCAACCGACCCAATTATGGTGTTTTCATACAATGCCAAGTAGATAAAACCTTCTTTATCTAGTATTGCTTCCGTGGGGTTATTAAAAGCCTGCTTGTCCAGTTCCGTCACTTCAAAGTATTTCTCGATCCATTCGTAATTGATGGCTTTAAAAGCATCTTTAAACTCTTCTCGAAATTTTATAATTTCTAATTTATTAGTAATTGCTGTTGTCATAATTATCCTTATTTAATAGTTGCCTTAGGCAAATATAAATAAAAATAGTTGCCAGAAGCAAATATTTTTTATAAATTTGAATTATGGATGAAAAAATAGTACACCAAATTAGAAGCTTCAATAGAAACTACGTGAGGACGATAGGATTATTAGAAAACACGATTTTGAATACTGGCTATTCCCTAACCGAAGCGCATATTTTAAATGAAGTCACCTCTCAACCTAATTCGACCGCAACAAGCATAAATAAGGAATTAAAGCTAGATGAAGGATATTTGAGTAGAGTTATAAAACGGTTGATTTCGAAATCGTTGATTACCAAAAAACAATCGCTAACTGATAAAAGAGTTTACGTCATTAATCCCACTGATAAAGGAAAAACTGAATATCAAAAATTGGATATTCTTTCCTCCCAAATGGTAATTGCAAATATCGATCATTTAAAGCAAGAAGAGCAATTAGAGCTTGTCGCACTATTAGATAGAGTGCAATTATTACTGAAAAAACAGTAGTGAATTTCTATTTTAGATTTGGAATACATGTGACAAATGGTTGTTTATTATAGAACAATCAAATCAAGGAATCAATATTAATTCTCCGCTACCGCACAAATCCTTTCGTGTGCTTCAAGAGGAATAACGATTAATCCCCATAATAACTTTATTCCACTATTGTCATTGCGAGGAACGAAGCAATCACACTATGATTAGCTACAATCCTAATCCTATTTTATTTATAAAATCGATGATACAATTAAAATACAGCTATTTAGTTTAAAAAGTATTTACCCGCGATACAGTACAAATCCTTTCGTGTGCTTCATTGTCGTTAAATACCAAACATTCTAAAAACAACTAAATAGTTTTCGCTACTGCGTTCTATGACAAAAATTGCATCACCGTAAGTACTATTCCGTTTTAAAATTGTAAGCTATACACCTTATTTCTTACTCTTCTTTTCTTTAAAGTCCGTAATTGTCTTTCCATCATAACTATACACTCCACTAAAAGATCCAAACCAAATACTTCCATCATTAGCTTCCAATATGCCACAAAGCATTCCTGTTCCACTTATTGACATTATTTCGGTTACAGTGGGCTTTTTACTGTACAATGACTTTTTATCATAACGGGAAAGTGTCCAACCTCCAGTCCCATTTGGATTTACTGCACCAGTAGTCCAGATGTTTCCTTTTCTATCTTCGATTATCGCAGAAGCACCTCTGTTTGTTACCTTAGTAAAAGTATTGCCGTTATAGCGCCAAAGACCAACTGAAACGACCACAGTATCACCTTTTTTATCTTCGATTATGGATCCACCAAACCAAATAGTGCCTTGCTTATCTTCCATTATCGACCAAACGTTGTTAAAGGCTTTACCCTCTTTGTTTTTGAAAATCGTAAATGTTTTTCCATCATAAAAACAGGCCTCGCCTCTGGTTCCAAACCATAACTTCCCTGTCTTATCTCCCATAATAGTTGTAATGTCGTTACTAGAAAGCCCTTCTTTAGTTGTGAAATTTTGAAAAGAATTCCCATCATAACGGCTTACTCCACCACCTGTCCCAAACCAAATAACACCAGCTTTATCTTCATAAATAGACATCACCCGATTATTAACAAGTCCATCCTTGGTAGTAAAATGTTGAAATGATTTCCCATTGTAATAGTAAACACCAGAATCAGTAGTAGCAAACCAAAGGTTTCCGTGTCGATCTTCTAGAACATCCCAGAATCTGAGGAAACCTAACTTAGTTGTGAGATTAGTAAACGATTTTCCATCGTATCGAAATACACCAGCTAATGATGCAGCAATCAAAATGTTTCCTTTTCTATCTTGCTTTACATTACGAACCATTGTGGTAGGCCCGTACATAGTAACAAAATCTTTGCCATCTGCCGTGATACTATCTTTAGCTACGTTTGTTTGATTTTGTTTACAAGAAGTTATAAACACTGACACTAAGAATAGAACAAATAATTGTAAGCGTTTTTTCATTTTGTAGTATTGAATAAGTTATCCTCTGTTTTTCATTGAATAAATGTAGTCCATTTTACTCAATACAAAGTAAAGGGACGAATTGTTTCGTGTAGTTTGTTTTCATTAAATACCAAACACATAGTTTCCGCTACCGCACCAATCCCTTTGTGTGGTTCGTTAAAATTAAATACCAAATATTCTAAAAACAACTACATCGTCAATTAATCCTGCGCTACCGAAAAATTACTATGGCAACTTTCTAACTTTATATTTGGGTGCGGCTACTGTAACTTATGGTTAAGTTAATAGTTCGCTTCAGGGCATAAAAAAACCACGAGAACTAACTCGTGGTTTTTAAATAAAAATTTAAGGTAAAAAGCAATAAATTATAGTGCTATCACACCCACATTAGTGTTTACACCTGCTGTTACCACCACATTTGTTTGGGTTACAGGCAGTAATGGCAATAAAGGCGTTATAGTAAAAGTGTAGATTCCAGGTAAAAGCCCTGATATTTGAAACTGACCTAACGCATTCACACTACTAGAGTATTCTACAGCATCAACAGAGGTAGCTGTTGCCACTGCCAAAGTACCAATAGGCGTAATAATTCCTTTGATATTTCCAGTAATAGCGGTAACTATAGTTCTAACCACTGGTTTTAGTTTGTACGTTCCATTTCCCGTTTTTACAATAGAAGCATTGGCATCAAAATCAAGTAGGATCTCATTTTGAATATCCGCAAGCAAGGTTTGGTGTACTTGTAATTTCAAACCTGATTGTTCCGCACTTGGCGTGTCTAAAGGATAAGTAACACCTCCCACAACCACTGTGTTGTTAGACCCAAGTATCAACCTAATTTGTGATACATTAGCATCACTCAATTCACTCGTAGCAATTAGTGTACTCAAACCATTCGAAAACTCTAAAAGGTTATAAATACCAGCTGTAGTGTTTAATAGTACCGTTTGCCCATTGTTTCCTGTAACTTCCACCGCTTTTAAATCAATGTTTACCTTTTCATAAGGTCCAGGAGCATCTGTCATACGAACATTGTAGGCATAAGTGCCAGAAGTAGAATCGCTGCTACAAGAGTTCACTGTAATTCCAAATACAATAAACGTAGCAATTAAAAGTATCTTTTTCATAATCAAATTGTTAAGCTGTAATTTAATTTTTACAACATTACAAAGTTGATTACTAATGATTTAAAAACTGTTATAAAATAATAACTAAAGGTTGTATAATTTCCATCTAATTAATTCATAGTGATTCTTTTTACGACTTGTTATCGTTAAATATTAGACATCGCTATTTTCCAAATCTTCAATAATTATAAAAACCTCTTTAATGTAAGCTGTATTTCTTTCTCTAGAAACATCAAAAAACCAACCTTTTTTGGGTCTTTTTCCAACCTTGTCAATAAGAAATCTAATTTTAATGTCATTTTGATAATCCAGTAGGTTGTTCAAAAACTGATGCATTGATATTTGTCCACTAAAATATTTTCTAGCGAGGTCCGCGGCATATAGCCTGTTCTTTCTTTCTAAGCTATTTATCATAAAAAGTCGTTTAAGTATTATTTACCAATCATCCTACATTATTTTAATCTAACGAAAATATTCCCATTTTAATCAACTAAAATTCTGAATAAATCATTCGATAATCAACTCATATTCAAAGATAAATACTTGATAAATAAAAACTTTACGGGAAACCACATTCGCTTGAAATAAACCACAAAACCTCCGCAACCGCACGAAATGAAATTCGACGAAGTCAATCCTTTCGTGTGGTTCGTTGTCGTTAAATACCAAATATTCTAAAAAACAACTACATACTCAATTAATCACCGCTACCGCACAAATCCTTTCGTGTGGTTCATTATCATTAAATAACAAACATTCTAAAAAAAACTACATCTACTCCGCTACCGCACAAATCCCTTCGTGTGGTTCATTATCTTTAAATACCAAACATTCTAAAAACAACTACATCGTCAATTAGTCTCCGCTACCGAATCCCTTGCTGTGGTTCAATATCATTAAACAATTAATCCTCATACTAACTTTATTCCACTATTGTCATTGCGAGGAACGAAGCAATCACACTATGATTAACTACAATCCTAATCCTATTATATTTCTAAAATCGATGATACTATTAAAATACAGCTATTCCGTTTTAAAAGTATTTACACAATGTAGAATATGTATTGTGTTTAGTGCTCAACTTCACGTACCACACGAAAGGATTCGGTAGCGGGGAACGAACAAAAGTTAATCATCTTGCGGACAAAAAAATGAAGTCTTTACTTCAAATGTGTGCTATGACAAGTATCAAATATGACTCCCTCTGCTACCGCACGAATCCTTTCGTGTGATTCGTTGTCATTAAATACCAAACATTCTAAAAACAACTACATCGTCAATTAGTCCTTTTTCGCCTGCATAATCAATGGCACTGCTATATACATAGTCTTCCGGCTTATAAACTAAACCTTCTTCTACAGGATTATTATGTACATAATCTATCTTTTGTTGAATTACTTTATTGCTCCACAACTCTATTGGTTTGTTGTCGTGTCGCCAGAATTGATGATGTTTGACATTGGAACTTTTCTCTGCTTCTTTTTTAAAAAAGTCCAACAAGAATTCTTTCCTGCTCTCCCTCGGATTTTCTTGTATACTTTTTACAATCGAACGACTAGTAAACCGTTTTAAATCTCCAATTAATAACTCAGGATTTTGATCGTTTATACTTCTAAAAACTAAATGCACATGATTACTCATAATGCACCAAGCATGAATTTCTAATCCTTTGTTTTTTTGACAAAATGCTACACTTTCAAGAAATAAATCTTTGTATTCATTACGAGTAAATACATCTAACCAACCTACAACTGCAAAACTTATAAAATACAAACCCTCTGGATTATGGAATTTATAATTTCTACTCATAGTTACTGCTTTTAAGGTTTAAGTAAATATAGTAAGTTTAGTTTTAGTTTTTAGGTTAGTGCTAAACTTCACGTACCACACGAAAGGATTCGTGCGGTAGCGGGGGAAAAACGGAATGCTTGTTTTAAACAATATACGCTGCAAAATTATTAGCAGAGTTTTTGCAGTAATTAACAGACGAACTCCATACATAAATACATATATATTTGCCTGTTAATTTTTAAATTTTTAGTTGTTTTTTATCATAGAATGCGGTAGCGGGGGTTAGTGACGTTTAGCTTATAGGCACGAGCGGGACGCTCGCGCTAGCCTTTAGATTTGTTCTTTGAAAAATCATTAAATTTAAATTAACAACCAAACTGACAAAGTGAACCATTCGCGCCGCAAAGTTTTAGACTTATCCCCCGATTAGGACTTTGTCAGTTTGTATTGAACAAGCATCAAATAGTAATTCAGGTTTTTAGGCCTATTATCAAGGTTATGAGTGTGTTCAATAAACTGGTTGCTAATCTTTAAAACATTTTCTTATGAACAAATTTAAACATTTTTTAGGCATTGACGTATCCAAAGAATATTTTGATGCTGTTGTGATTTTGAATGGAGATAAACAAAACACCATCCATAATCAATTTGTAAATGATTACAAAGGAATCCAAGCACTTCGCAAATGGTTGAAAGAGCAAAATGCTACTTTTGAAAACACATTGATTTGTTTAGAACACACTGGCATGTATGGAAAGTTACTTATCAAGTATTTGATGGTATTTAAGTTTGATCTTTGGGTAGAAATGTCGTTGAAAATTATTCGAAGTATTGGTGTTCAGAGAGGTAAAAACGACAAAATTGATGCTGAAAGAATAGCTTATTATGCCATGAAGAATGTTGACGAAGCAGTTCTGTACAAAGCTCCTAGAAAAGAAGTTGATAAAATCAGAAACTTATTGTCTTTAAGAGAAAAGCTAGTGATTACAAAAGCTTCGTTGTTACGTAATGTAAGAGAACTTAAGTCATTTGATTTAGAAGTGGCTAAACTCTCAGAAAAACTCCAAAAAAGTACAATTAAAGGAATTGAAACAGATTTGCAAAAAATAGAAAAACAATTAGACAAAATAATCAACGAAGATGAAAATCTTTCTAGAATATTTAAAATATCGACATCGGTTACAGGCGTTGGAAAAGTAACAACTTTATTCTTAATTTGTTTTACAAATGAATTTACAATGTATATCACTCCTCGCCAATTGGCTTGTTATGCAGGCGTTGTACCTTTTGAACACACTTCAGGAAAAAGTGTACGTTCAAAACCAAAAGTCCATTATATGGCAAATAAAAAATTAAAAAAACAGTTGCATATGTGTGCGTTATCTGCAATCACAAGTGATCCAGAGTTGAAAATTTATTATAGCCGAAAAGTACAAGAAGGAAAAAGCAAAATGCTCGTAATTAACAATGTAAGAAACAAACTCATACATCGTCTTTGCGCATGTATTAAGGAAAACAGAACCTTTGAAAAAAGACAAATAGCTTAAGATCAATTAAATAAATTTTTCTTTTGATAGGGAAGAAGTAGTAAAAACTTTTTCCCCTTCGCAAGACTTATTGTTTGTTTTCAACACAAAGTTATTGAATTATTCACAAAAAATAAATGAAAATTTTATGAATTATTATTTGCTTAAACCATAGTAATCGGAGGATATAAAGCGTTTGCAACGCGAATCATTAATCATTGTCTTTAGAAGTTTATTATTTTCATTATAAAAAAAAAGTATTTGTTTCTTTATAAATGTTTTAATTAAAATTCAGTTAAACTCTTTTATCAAAATCAATTTCAGCTTCTACTGCAGTTAGCCGCGTTGCAAACGCTACGATTTCTCTTTCAATTTAAGTAGGTACTCGTCGCAGACGAGCACCAGAGAACGCAGACAAAAGAGTTCCAGTGGGGTTACTTATTTAACGCTTTTAAAATGCGTTCTTCATTTATTAATATATCTCTAAATAACACATGGGGAAAAATGGGGTACTTAGATGTTTTAAATACTTCAAATATTCTTAACAAAGTTGATGCAGTAATAAGCGATAAATTCATCTCCGTATCCATTTCACAGTCTATAACAAAATCATCACTAAATTCTGGAGCAATTAATAATATTTTTATAATTCTTAGATTATTATTAAGAGCTAATTTTTGATATGATTTTAATTGTCTTGATACTGCGCTAAACTTATTAAAACTCTTTTCTTTACTTGTTTTACATTCTATAATTATAACTTCGTCGTTCCCTAAATTTAAGAGAATATCAATCATATCCTTAGAAGTATTCAATTTTTGTTTAGATTTCTCATCTACATTAAAACCTAAACCCGTAAATATAACTTTAGTTAATTCTTCAAATTTCAAACCTAACTCACTTTCTTTTATTGCGATTCCGTTTTCTTTCAATAAGTTTAAATCACGATATGCGACATTTTCATAATTTTCTAAATACAAATTTTCAGCATCTTTATAATGCTCCATAATATTTAATAAATCATCTCCTCTTTGTTTTATACCATTATCTTTTATAAAGCTGGTTAAATCCGCTTTTAGAATTAAATCTAGAATATCTCTTGGTTTAATATTATAATCTAGAAGAAAATCAGCTTTCATCACAAATTCATCTTGCAATTCAAATTGGTCTTTTAATTGTTTGTTCAATTTTGGTAAAGATTGATTGAGTTCAGTTAACATTTTATCAAAACCATCTATTGAAATACCAACCTTTTCATCTTTCTCAACATTTTCAAAATACTCTATTAAACTGTTGATTTTATCTTCTAATGTACTCCCTTTTAAATTGTTTATATTTAAATTATTTTCGCACAGTTCATTGAGATATTTTTTCTTTTCTGTTAACGTAGAATTTTCTTTGTATATATCATTTGCAAGTAAATTTTTAAATGATATTCCAGAATTAATTATTTCTTCTATTTTATTTGGATAATCTAATTTTCTATCAATATTATGTTTTTTTGCTATTTGATTTAAAATAGGTTCTTTTAATGATTTTAAAGTTCTTCTGTAAAATTTATCTGCGACATCTTTATTTCGCAGTTTTCTTAAAAGCCTAACCATTTCATCCGCAACGTAAATTGTATTATCTTTTTTTGAATAAAAAATTACACCAATGTTCTTAAGACTATTAATGACATCATGTATATCTACTTTTTTAATTGGTAAAATTGAATAATTTATTAGTTTAACTTCTTCCTGTGAGAGTTCTAGTTCTTTGGAAAGAGTTAATATTATAGATAGTTCATCGGACGTGATTTTTGCTTCTCGATTATTATCTGCGTCATTATTATAAGCGGTGGATAAACAAGATCTGTAAATTTTGTAATCTCTTTTTCTTTCTTCTCCTAATTCAGATTTTTCATTCTCTAATTCACAATTTAGTTCTTTAATTCGATTTTTTAAATTCTTTATTTCTGTTTCATAAAGTCTAGAAAACCAATCTTGTTTCATTATACAATTCCCATCACGAATTATTATATCTATTAATATATCAAGCTGAGAAGTAGCTTCTTGAAATTCACAATGAATTTGACTTAAAAAATCATTTGAAGTAAGGTTAAAAATATTAGAAATGTTTTGGTTGTCTACCGATTTTAAACCTTTATCTGTTGAGCTTAAAATTATTTCAATTTCTTTTATATTACTTGGTTTCTTAGATATGATATTATCAATAATTTTGATAAATGAATTTTTTTCAATAGAACCTAGTTTGTCTAATATCTTTTCTAATTTCATGTTTTATTTTTAAAATTTATCTTACATATCATTTTAACAAAAAGTATAAAGCAATTACCATAACTGTCTTATAACACAATAAACAAAGCAGTTCTTCGAAATATCAACATAAACTACTTTTTCAAATATACCATTTAATACCCGAAAATTCTGAATAAATAGAACACTCATTTTCAAAGATAATTCCTTCATACCAATAAACTTTACGGGAAACCACATTCACGCGAATTAAACCACAAATCCCCTAGCCCCGGTAGCAGTGAAAACCCCATGCAGGTTGAAAACCAGTTTTACTGGTGGTGACAGAGCGACCGCAGGAAGCTCCTGCCAGCGCCTAGTAAACCGGTTTGAGACCAAATGGGTTGTAACGAATGACGGGAGGAGCTGTAAATAATAATAAATAATTTTAACCTCCTATGCTAATCATGGAACGGTTGTCTTGGTGCAGGGTGGGATCGTTTATTTCGTCTATGGAGGTCATGCCGGCTCTTACTTTCATTTTGGTTTGAATGGCAGTGGCAATGACGGTTTCGAGGGCTTGGCCAGAGCGGTAAGCGGTAAGTAAATCGGTCTCGTGGTTAGAGAACAGGCAGTTTTTTATTTTACCGTTGGCGGTCAATCGAATGCGGTTGCAACCATCACAAAAAGGGTTGGTGATGGAACTAATAATGCCAAAGCTGCCCGCGTAATTCCTGATTTTGAAATCTCGGGAAGTGAAGTTTTTATCGTCTTGTAATTTCTCGACATCGGCGGGCGGGAAAGCGGTATGCACCACATCCAATATTTCTTGTTGTGACACCATCTTGCTCCTGTCCCACTCGTTACCGGCAAATGGCATGAATTCTATAAAGCGAATCGATAGCGGTAAATGCTGTGTCAACTGGATGAAATCGATGATTTCGTTGTCATTGAATCCTTTTATCAAGACGACATTGACCTTGACTTGAAAGCCGTTGTGGAGCAAAAGATGCAAATTGTCTATCACGCCTTGAAACTGATTGCGCAGTGTGATGGCATTGAACTTGGTCGCTACCAGTGTATCGAGACTCAAATTGATTTTGGTGACTTTATTAGCCTTTAAAACTTCTAGGTGTCTATCGACCAAAATACCATTTGTGGTAATCGAAATCTCGGTGCCTAGTGTGGCGAGTTGGGTGATTATTTCGGGAAAATCTTTTCGTAATAGTGGCTCACCACCTGTTAATCGTATTTTATTCACCCCATGATGGACGAATGTTTTGGCGATGGCATAAATCTCTTGTGCGGTCATTATATCCGCTTTTGGAGACAATGCAATTCCATCGGCAGGCATGCAATAGGTACAACGCAGGTTGCATTTTTCGATCAACGAAATACGCAAATAGTTGTGGGTGCGCTCAAAATCATCCGTTAAGAGGTTTTTATTTGGCGTCATGATTGTTGCCTTTTAATACGTGAAAAACGTGCAGTGCATGCGGGAAAACAGCATCCATAGATTCCCTTGCACCATTAGTAGAACCCGGTAAAGCCAGCACCAAAGTATTGCCTATCGTGCCCACCATGGAGCGCGAAAGCATAGCATACGGCATGCGCTGTTGCCCATAGGAACGAATGGCTTCCTCGATACCTGGAATGCGAGATTCTAGCAAGGGCTCCAAAGCCTCGGGAGTGACATCGCGTGACGAAAGTCCGGTTCCACCTGTGAAAATAATCAATTGGTGTTTGTCCTGCGCAAATCGTGTGGTGCGCTCTTGGATGTAATCGATCTCATCCGGAATGATTTCGTAATGAGTCGTTTCTATACCATACGAATCTAATTTTTCGACAATAATTTTACCAGAACGATCTTCTTTTTGGCCTGCAAAAATAGAATCGGAACAGACAAAAACCGCCGCTTTGATTGGATTGGGGAATTTATTTTTGAAAGACGATTTTCCGCCTTTTTTCTCCACTAGTTTAATAGTCGAAATTTCGATGTTTTTATCGATCGGTTTCAGCATATCGTACATGGTCAACGCCACAATAGACGCGCCATGCATGGCCTCGACCTCAACACCAGTTTTATAAACGGTTTTTACTTTGAAAATAATGGCGATGGTGAGTCCGCTAATTTCATATTCTACCGAAGTGAACTCAATAGGAAGCGGATGGCAATCTGGTATGGATAAATGGGTGTTTTTTACCGCAAATAAACCCGCCGTTTTGGCCATTTCGAGCACATTGCCTTTGGGAACGGTGTTATTTACAATGGCATCAATGGTGTCTTGATGACTCACCAATACCGTTGCCGTAGCAGTTGCCGAACGTAATGTACTTATTTTATGCGTAATGTCTACCACTGTTTTTTGTTTAAAGTTTCAGGTTTATTCGTTTTTCGAACATCGGTCAACGAATTTCGAACATCGATCAACGACTACTTCGTATTTGTTTTCCAAGTGAATGCTTCGTTTTCGAATATTTCTTTGCCAAAGATGGGCACGTCTTCTTTTATCCAATTGACAATCGATTCGGTGGCTTCGTACACTTGTTTTCTGCGAGTGGCCGAAACAAACACAAACAAGCAAACTTCGCCTGCTTGCACCACACCCAAACTATGGTATATATGCATACAAATTAAATCATATTTTTCGAATGCTTTTTCGCGGATGGCGTCTAGCTTTTCATTAGCCATTTCTTCATAAGCGGTGTACTCGATTGCTTTTACCGCTGTATCGCCATGCACATCTGCACGTACTTGTCCCAGAAAAATATTGTGTGCACCAATCGTGTGCTTGCTTTGATGTTTGGCTATGGATTGCCCTATAAATTCTGCCGAAATAGGGCCTTCTATAAATACGGTTTTCTTTCCCATGGTCTATTATTTTAAGAAACAAAAAGCGTTTCGTTAGGTTCAAATTTGGTCATTGCATTCATTCCGCCTATTACACTAAAGGCCGAAATGAACTGATTTTTTCTTAGCAGCGTTACTGCCGTTTTAGATCGAATTCCTGATTGGCAAAAAACAATTATTTTACTTTGGGGATTCAATTGATGTAATTCCTGCTCCAGTTCACTTAACGGAATTTGGATACAATTGGATTGTGCTAATTTTGGAGATTCTTCTAGATTACGAACATCTAGAAAAACAACTTCGGGCTGATTGATTTGCTCCATTGCTACCGAAGTAGGGATTTCAAAATTTCGAGTAGTTGCTACGTTGTATTTATGATCGAAAGTCGTTTTGTCAGTCTTTACAGTTTGTTTTTTTGAAAATTCAAATTTTTGTTGCTCGCTATTAAGTATATTGTAAACCAGTAATTTACCTGTTAATACCTCTCCTATTCCTAAAACCATTTTTAAAACCTCGTTGGCTTGAAACATTCCTATGATTCCAACGGATATTCCCATCACTCCGGCTTCATTACAGTTCCTCACCGCGGCATTTTCCTCTGGAAATACACAACGATACGTGGGTCCATCTTGATAATTAAATACGGAAACCTGCCCTTCAAATTTATAAACAGAACCATAAACAAAGGGTTTATTAGTAACACAACAGGCATCATTGATTAAATATTTACTACTTAAATTATCCGTTCCATCGACAATAATATCATACTGCTCGAATAAAGAAAGTGCGTTTTTACCATTTACTCTTTCTACAATCGCATTTATTTTTAAGGTTGGATTTAATTCCAAAGCCCTATTTTTTGCTTCCTCCACTTTGCTATTTCCTACCGAAGCGGTTTTATAAATCACTTGGCGTTGCAAGTTACTTACTTCAATTACATCTTCATCAATCAATCCTATTTCGCCAATTCCTGCTGCGGCCAAATACGGTAAAACTGCCGCGCCTAAACCACCAAGTCCAATAATCAAAACTTTGGCTTGCTGTAATTTTTCCTGTCCGCTTTCGCCTACTTCAGGAAGAATGAGTTGTCGGTTGTATCGTGTTGTTTCCATAAATCTAACTCTAAAACAGTAATCAAAATAAGTACTGATATTTCCTTTTTTTTCAAATCTAAAATCAATTCATCAACCACCCGCAAAAGGAGGCAATAAAGCAACAATATCATTGCTTTCTAAAAGATACGATTGGGTATCTTGAATTATTTTTTGGTTCACTGCAATGCTATAAGAAAGCGTGCTCAATTCGTGTTTTTGATCTAATGTGTTTATTACATCCTGCAACGATTGATTCGAAAAAGAAAGTGCTTCTCCTTCGGTTTTTGCTTTCTCGGCAATGGCACCAAAATATTTTATCGTAATCATGCTATTTCATTTAAATTTTGCAAAATGAACTCGTCTTCCATCTCTTCTTCTTTAACAAAGGAAGTCAATTTTGACGTATGTCCCACCACTTCTCCAATGATAATTATCGCTGGCGAAGCCAATTCTTGTTCTTTAACTAATTCCAAAATAGAGCTTATTTTTCCGCTTACTTTTTTTTGTGAAGCGGTAGTTCCGTTTTGAATAATAGCAATAGGCAAATCATCGGTTCTATTCTTTTGGTATAAAGTTACAATTTCATTTAGTTTATGCATCCCCATCAAGATAACAACTGTAGCAGACGATTGAGAAGCCAAGCTCACATCCTTAGACAACTTATGATCGGATGTTGTTCCTGTAATTACCCAAAAACTTTCGGATACTTTACGTTGCGTTAAACTAATTCCATTAGAAGCAGGCACACCCAATGCGGATGAAATTCCAGGTATAATAGCCGTTGCTAAACCAAATTGCTGTGCGTATTCTATTTCTTCACTTCCTCTTCCAAAAACGAATGGATCGCCCCCTTTCAAGCGCACTACATGTCCGTGTTTTTTCGCCATGACAACAATCAGGTCGTTGATTTGATCTTGACTGTACGCATGACAACCAAAACGCTTGCCTACAAAAACAGCTTCAGCTTGCGGAGCATAACTTAATAATTCTTCGTTCACCAGCGCATCATACAAAACTACATCGGCAGTTTCTAATGCTTTTAAGGCTTTTATTGTAATCAAATCTACATCTCCAGGCCCAGCCCCTACGATGGTTAACTTTGGTGTATGTACTTTTTTCATTTTGCTCTAGGATAAATTGGTATTCAGTTCATTTAATTCGGCAATCGTATTTATATTTCGAAATTGATTGCTTTTATCATCGCCCACTTTAATAATTTGAGCGTCTACATTGTGTATCATTTCCATCATTCTTAAATTAGAATTGACAATAGCGTCTTTTAAAATTGGTAGTACTTTTTTACAATAAATCCCTATCAAAGGATGAATGCGCTCCCTGTCGGCAAATACTGTAACTGTTGCATTCTCTTGGTGTTTTTCCAGCAACTCTAGTAACAACTCAGTTGAAATTAAAGGAACATCACAGCTAACTATCAAATTTAATTCGGAACTAGAATGTGTCAAAGCCGAATAAATTCCGCCAATTGGCCCTTTGTCCAATTCAATATCTTTTATTTTTTTATACTCCAAATAATCATAATCAGCAGTATTGGTAATCAATTGTATCTCGGTTGCAATGGGCAAGACCGCTTTTATAATGTGCTCAATAAAAGGGATCCCTTGATAAAGTGCCAATCCTTTTTCGGACTGCATTCGGCTACTTTTGCCACCACAAAGAATTGATACCGCAATTGTTTTCATTTTTTAAATATTCACTTTAACTTTTTTTATTTCTATTCTTATTCTTTATTCTCTTTAACTATTTTTTATTTCTATTCTTATTCTTTATTCCATAGTTTATAGATATTCAAACCTTCTATTCTCTTGTCTCTTTCATCTTGCCTCTTTCATCTTGTCTCTTTCATCTTGTCTCTTTCATCTTGTCTCTTTCATCTTGCCTCTTTCATCTTGTCTCTTTCATCTTGTTTCTTTCATCTTGTCTCTTTCTTCTTGTCTCTTTCCTCTTGTTTCTTGCCTCTTTCATCTTGTTTCTTTCATCTTGTTTCTTTCATATTATCTCACGGAAAAATCAACTTCACACTTGCTAACAAAATCACAGTACCTAAAACATATTTCAACGTTTTATTCGAAAAATACCCACTTCCATAATAGGCCCCTAAGATTCCGCCAAGAATAGCTACGGGAACAAAGTAAAAACTTTCAACAGGAAACGATTTTCCTCCAAAAACATATCCTGAAATCCCCGCCAAGGAATTTACAAAAATGAACAAACTAGATATCGCTGCCGCTTCTTTTATCGTTGCCCATCCTAGTAATAAAAGAATCGGACTTAAAATAATTCCGCCCCCTATCCCCAACATTCCTGATAATAGTCCGATTGTGGCTCCAAAAGCCAAAGCCAATGGAATATTTATTGCAGTTAGTTCTTTTTCTTTCGAAGAGAAAAACCCTAATAATCGAAAGGCAGCAAAAACAAGTACAACTCCCAATATCACTTTATAAATGGCACTGTCTAATGTTATATAACCTCCCAAAAATGCGGCAGGAACGGATGCTATCGCAAAAGGATAAAAGAGTTTAGGTCGAAAGAAATCCATTTTATAATAAAATAAAAACGATATACTAGAAACAAATAAATTCAACAGCAAAGCCGATGGTTTCATCACCACAATAGGTACTGCAAAAAGAGCCATTAGTGCCAAATAACCCGATGCTCCACCATGACCCACACTAGAATATAGAAAGGCAATAACCGCAAGAGCGATACAAAATAAAAGTAAATGATCTGTTGCTATTAAATCCATTTCTTAAATTAATTAAAGGGAATAATTTGTACTTCTTGATTTTCTTGAATATCCACCACCGTATGCGGCACATAAATAAAACAATTGGCAACCGCAAAAGTGTTCAACATCGCTGAACTCTGACTTTCTAAAACAGTCACACAATCATCATCATAAAATCCTTTTAAAAATAATGTCTTGCCTGTATTATTCTGAAAATTGGTCGTTATTTTTCGGTTCATTTTTGGCAAATGAATATCCGTGAATCCCAAACGCTTTTTTAACGCTGGTAACGCATACACATAAAAACAAGTTAAAGAAGAAGCAGGATTTCCCGGCAAGGCAAAAACTAATTTTTCTTCTTTTTTACCAAAAAACAAAGGTTTTCCCGGTTTTTGATTTATTTTATAAAACAACTCCTCTACTCCATTTTGCAACAGAGCTTCTTTGACAAAATCATAATCTCCAACGGATATTCCACCAGAAATAAGAATCACATCAAAATGAGCCAAACAACTTTCGACCATTTTTGACGTCGCCTTTAAATTGTCTTTTACTCTAAAAATGGTTGTTTTCTTTATTCCAACTTCTTTTAATGCTGCTTCTAGCATCACCGAATTACTTTCGTATATTTTTCCTTTAGGTAATTTCTTACCCACTTTTACCAGTTCATTACCTGTGACCAAAATCGCTATTTTTGGTTTCGAATACACTTTGATTTCCGAAATGCCCAAGCAAGCAAAAAAACCAATTGCAGCAGGTGTTATAATTGTATTTTTATCTAAAACTAATTTCCCCTTTTCTATTTGTTCCCCCTTATTTCTAACATTTGAGAAGGGAACTGGTAATTTGTCAATATGGATTGAATCTTTAGTTGCAGTGGTATGCTCTTGCATTACCACCGTATTAGCATCATCCGGAACATAAGCTCCCGTAAATATTCTAATTGCTTCGTTTAGTCCTAGTTTTAAATTAGAATAATCTCCTGCTTGCGAACTACTAACCACAGAAAATGTCGACAATTCACTATGTACAAACGCATATCCATCCATTGCCGATTGTCGGAAGGGCGGCATATCTATAGGAGAATAAATGGCTTCCGCCAAAATAAACCCTAGTGACTTACCCACTTTAATTTTCTTGACAGGCATTTTACTACTGTTCTCTGCTATAATCGACAAGGCGTGATCTACTTGAATCATAAAAACTAAATTTTAAAAACTACGTAAAAATACTTACTACAAATATATATAAATCTGTTAAGCTAAAATAGGAATTAACTTTTAAATACAGCGAAATGAATTAAGAGCAATTTATATCGTTTAAATTACGAAAAAGGGAATATAGTGCTCTTGATGCTGGCAAATCTTTAATAAAGAAAAATGAATACTATTAGAAACAAATAATTAGCGAATCCATGGCTAAAAGTTAAAAGCCACCTTTTTTACAGTTTTTCATTTAACTATATAAAGAAGCGGTAAATTAATGACCAACAAATAATTTGCAGTAAAACTCATAATACCAATAAATTAATTTACGAATCCGTGGCTAAAGAGCATAAAAAATCCCCAAAATCTACAACTAGACTTTGGGGATTTATATATTTATAATTAAAAATTTATGCAATCCACAAATCAATTGTTTCTGTGACTTGTTCTAATACTTCAAATGCAGTCTCCGCCATTTTATTTCCTTTGGTATCCAATAAAGGATTTACCTCAACGACTTCTAAACAAACGACTTTTTTACTTTTCACAATTTGATTGATGATTTCAATCACTTCATATTGATCAAAACCTTTAGATACTGGAGTTCCTGTACCATAAGAAATCATATCACAGTCCATGGAATCCACATCAAAAGAAATGTAAATCATGTCACAATTAGCTAATTTAGCCAAGGCTTCTTTTACACAAGTTTGCAAACCTCTGTAACGCACTTCAGCAACCATATAGTTCCTAATTTTCAACTTCTCTATTTGTTTTTCCTCTGCTTCTTCGGTATCGCGAACACCAAAATAGATAAGGTTCCCTGCATCAATTTTAGCACCAGGGCAACCAATATTTTTCATGTCCTCCCAATGTTTTTTGGTTTCCGAAGAAATCTCATTGATTTGACAATCTAAATTATCATCTGAAAGTGCAGCAGACAAAGGCATTCCATGAATATTTCCTGAAGGAGAAGTATAGGGAGAATGCAAGTCGGCATGCGCATCAATCCAAATAACACCTATCGTTTTTTTAGGATAAACCGCTTTAATACCACTTATTGTACCTAGTGCCGAGGAGTGATCTCCAGACAAAACGATGGGGAAATAATTGGCTTCTAAATTATGTTTTACAGCATAACTCACCCTCGTGCATTGTTCTACAACATGCTCGATTCTTTTGGCAAAATCATTTTTATTCTTATCGTAAATACTCTCATTGTGAGTCTTAACATCTTCAAAAGGAAACCGATTAAAATAATCACTATTTTTATTGATAGCAGCAATTTCAATGGCATCCACTCCTAAGTCAGAGCCACGAGTTCCAGCTCCAATATCAGAACGATTTTTAATTAATTTTATAGCTCTTTCCATTATAGTTAGATTATCTGAAATCGTTTAATGCTTGTTCGATAATAGCAAGACACTCATGAATTTGTGATTCGGTGATCACTAATGGCGGTGCCAATCTAATTTTGTTACCATGTGTTGGCTTAGCCAATAAACCATAATCTCTAAATTTCAAGCAAATTTGCCAAGCTAAATCTGATTCTTCATCACAATCAATCACAATAGCATTTAGCAATCCCTTACCACGAACCAATGTAATCAATGGGTTTCTAGCAGCAATTTCATTCAAACCAGTTCTTAAAAGAATTCCTAAAAAGGCAGCATTTTGTGCCAAGTTTTCTTCACGTACCACTTCAAGAGCAGCAATAGCAACAGCAGCTGCAACTGGATTACCACCAAAAGTAGATCCATGTTGACCTGGTTTAATTACATTCATTATTTCATTATTAGCCAAAACAGCAGATACTGGATAAACACCTCCAGAAATTGCTTTTCCTAAAATAAGAATATCTGGTTGTACGTCTTCATGGTTCACAGCAAGTAACCTTCCAGTACGTGCAATTCCTGTTTGCACCTCATCCGCAATAAACAATACATTATGCGCTTCACAAAGTGCTTTGGCTTTTGCCAAATAACCATCTGTTGGTACATAAACACCCGCTTCTCCTTGAATCGGCTCAACTAAGAATCCAGCAATATTAGTACTTGATTTTAATGCTTTTTCTAATGCATCAGTATCATCATATGGTATTTTTATAAATCCTGCTGTAAAAGGACCAAAATTCTTACGTGCTCCTTCATCATTAGAGAAAGAAATAATGGTAGTAGTTCTTCCGTGGAAATTGTTTTCACAAACAATAATTTGTGCTTGATTTTCTGGAATTCCTTTTACTTCATATGCCCATTTTCTACATAATTTCAAAGCCGTTTCTACCGCTTCGGCTCCCGTATTCATTGGTAACACTTTGTCAAAACCAAAGTATTTAGTTATATATTCTTCATAAACTCCCAATTGATCATTATGAAAAGCACGTGAAGTCAACGTCAATGTTTGCGCTTGTTTCACCATAGCTCCCACAATTTTCGGATGACAATGCCCTTGATTTACTGCTGAATAAGCAGATAAAAAATCAAAATATTTTTTTCCATCTACATCCCAAACAAAAACGCCTTCTCCTCTGTCAAGAACAACTGGTAAAGGGTGATAATTATGAGCCCCGTATTTATTTTCTTTTTCTATTAATGCTTCCGATTTTGAAGAAAGTGTTTGATTCGTTTGTTCCATGATGTCTTTTTTTTGCGTTCTTAAAGCACAAATCTACAAATATTTTTTTTATTAAACAATAATAAAAACGTAAATTTGACTTAATATATAGGTATTAAAGTTAATTTTAATTAATAATGATATTAAAAAAGTCATTATAACAAATCTACATTTATTGATTTATAAAAAATAATAACTACATTTAGACCCATAAAAATACGCATTTATAATCAAAAAAATAAATTCCATGGATGTATTAGATGAATTCGACATAAAAATCATCAAAGAGTTAGAAAAAGATGGGCGAATGGCCTATTCTGCAATTGCTACAGCTTTAAAAATCTCAAATACAATGGTTCATCAGCGCATCAACCGTTTATTCGATCAAGGGATAATAACCGGAATCAAACCCATCATAAACGAAAAAAAAATTGGTTACGATTGGGGTGCATTCACCGGAATCACACTAAATAAAGACGAGGATTCCAGCAGAGTTATTGAAGAGTTAAAAAAAATACCTGAAGTAACTGAATGTTATTACATTACTGGTTCTTTTACTTTATACATAAAAATGATTGCTACTGATCATGAACACATGAGAAAATTACTGTATGAAAAAATCGACACCATTCAAGGAATTGCAAAAACAGATTCCATGATAGAACTGGGTTGTGCATTCAAAAGAAACATAAGCCTTTAATCATAATAAAAATAGATTGCCCTAAAAGTTGAAAATGAGTTCCTAATTTAAAAAAATAACAAATAAATTCAGATATTTGTGTAAAATATAACAACTATGAAAAATATAAAGTTTTTAGTTTTAGGAATCTTAATTTATTCTAATGGTGCTTTTGCCCAGTTAAAAGCAGTGACTTATAAAGATGGAGCACAAATTTTAAATGGTTTTGAAATCGCACCTTCAAAAAAAAGCATTCAAAAACCAGGAATTCTGATTCTTCCCGCTTGGAAAGGAATCGATAAAGCATCCAAAGACATCGCCACTAGTTTAGGAAGCTTAGGGTACTATGCCTTTATTGCTGATATCTATGGAGAAGGAAATTATCCTAAAGACAATGCTGAAGCGGGAAAAAGTGCCGGTTATTACAAAACCAACTACACCGAATACCAAAAAAGAATTTCATTGGCCTTAAACCAACTTATTAAAGCGGGTGCAAACCCAGATAATATAGTAGTTATAGGATATTGTTTTGGTGGTACAGGTGCATTGGAAGCGGCTCGCGGACATATCAATGTAAAAGGTGTCGTGTCTTTCCACGGCGGATTAGCTAAAGACGCAGCTAGACCTACTGAGCCTATTACTGCCAAAGTTTTAGTTTGTCATGGTGCAGATGATCCTTATGAATCTGCAGCAGAAATTACTGCATTCCAACAAGAAATGCGTGATACGAAAGCTGACTGGCAAATGATTTATTATGCTAATGCTGTGCACGGTTTTACCAATCCTGAATATGGAAATGATAATTCTAAAGGAGCAGCTTACAATGAAAAAGCGGCCAAACGTTCTTTCGAACATTTGAAACTTTTCCTAAACGAAGTCCTAAAAAAATAATAACAACCAATATTTCATAAATGAAAAAAGTAATTTCTTTTTTTGCATTAGCTGTAGCATTCTCATGCTCCAGTGCAAAAACAGCTGTTGAACAAGACAACAGCAACCCTACAAAATACATGAATACTATTACGGCATCTGAATTAAAAACACATCTTTACATCGTAGCTGCCGATTCAATGGAAGGACGAGAAACGGGGTCTACAGGACAAAAGAAAGCCGGTCAATACCTAATCAGTCAATACAAAAAAAATAACATTTCTTTCCCCAAAGGTGCAACTAGCTTTTTTCAAAATGTACCTGCTGAAGCCTTAAACAAAAGATACGGTGACAAATTAAACAGTTCTGAAAATATCTGGGCTTTTATCGAAGGTTCTGAGAAACCAGACGAGGTGATTGTAGTCTCAGCACATTACGACCACGTAGGGGTTAAAAATGGTGATGTGTACAATGGTGCCGACGATGATGGCTCTGGAACAGTTGCCTTATTAGAAATCGCACAAGCATTCGAAATAGCCAAAAAAGAAGGACACGGACCTAAGCGATCTATTCTGTTTTTTCATGCAACTGGTGAAGAGCACGGATTACTAGGTTCCAGTTATTATTCTGAACATCCTTTATTCCCTTTTGAGAACACGATTACCGATATTAATATTGATATGATTGGACGTCGTGATGTTGAACATGCAAACACAAATAACTATGTCTATTTAATAGGTGCAGATCGTTTATCAAGTGATTTGGATGCCATTTGTACTTTGGCAAACGCTAAATACACTAAAATGGATATCGATTACAAATACAATGATCTTGCTGATCCAAATCATTTCTACGAGCGCTCAGATCATTATAACTTTGCTAAACATGGCATTCCATCTGTATTTATTTTCAATGGTGTTCATGCTGATTACCATAAAAAAACAGATACTCCTGACAAGATTGAATACGATGCTTTAGCCAAAAGAGCCCAACTGGCATTTACTATCGCTTGGGATCTTGCAAATCGTGAAAACCGACCTGTTGTAGATAAAAAATAAGTAGTACCTATCCTCGCTTATACTAGCGTTACAGTGAGCTAAGTACTTGTGCTAAATAGAAAAGAGCTTTGAAGAAATTCAAAGCTCTTTTTCGTTGCCTTTATTCCACAAAAAAAGCCTTGAATTTCTTCAAGGCTTTTGCTTTCTGGGTGGGAGACGGGGCTCGAACCCGCGACCCTCGGTACCACAAACCGATGCTCTAACCAACTGAGCTACAACCACCATTTGCTTAGCGGTGGCAAATATACAACTAAAGTTTACTTCTGCAAAAGTTTTTTTTAAAAATTTACAGCAAATTTACTTCAAATCTCCTAAGCTATTGACTGCCAAATATCTTTCTACAGTAAAACCTTCAGCATGATCTACCCCTGCAAGTCTCCCTAAATCTCTAGAGCGGTAATTCAAGCTTTCTAAGAAGTTTTTGGACGTAATTGGAGATTCGGGTTCATTAGAATCTGGATCATAAAATTGGGAACGGTACGCTAAAATGGATTCGATTTTTTTATCGGTAAATCCAGTTATGTCCACTACAAAGTCAGGCTCGATATTTTTCCATTGAATATAATGATAGACTAACTTAGGTCTCCAAGCTGTTTGCTTTTCGTTATCAATAACTGTTTCTATCTTCATAAGTCCCGATAAAAAACAAGCATCAGAAACCAGCTTACTTCCTTTTCCATGGTCGATGTGGCGATCATCAATCGCATTACACAATACAATTTCTGGTTTGTACTTGCGAATCATTTTTATGATTTCTAATTGATGCTTTTCATCATTGACAAAAAAACCATCACGCATTTCAAGATTTTCACGAACTGAAACTCCTAAAATTTTTCTGGCGGCATTCGCTTCACTATCTCTAATTTCCGCAGAACCTCTGGTCCCTAATTCTCCTCTTGTCAAATCAATTATCCCAACTGTTTTCCCTAAGGAAATTTCTTTTAATATCGTTCCTGCACAACCCAATTCAACATCATCTGGATGCGCTCCAAAAGCTAATATATCTAGTTTCATTTTTTTTTGTTTAAAGTTTCTTTTGTTTCAGGTTTAAAGTTTCCCATAAACCCTTCTAATTTCTAATCAACACTTTCTTCATCGTCATTGATTTATTGATACTTTCATTCCATTCCTTCTCAGGCACGCTATCTTTTGTGATACCGCAACCCATATACAAATAAGCCCTAGTCTCTTTTTTCTTTGAATCCACTTCTACTTGCATACATCGCAAATTAACAAATAAATCGGTGCTTCCCGAATCAGTAGCAAAACTACAATTCAATTCTCCCAAATATCCTGTATAAAAATCCCTATCATAGTTTTCATTTTCCAAAATAAAGGCTTTTGCTTTTTCTTTGGGCAAACCACAAACTGCCGGTGTAGGATGCAGTAAACAAACCACTTGCTGCAAACTAAAATCAGCATTCAATACGCCTGAAATATCTGTTTTTATATGCCAGATGCTTCCCGCTTTTATACTATAAGGTTTCGAAACTATAACTTCTGTAGCCACATTTTCTAATTTATTAACGATATAATCGGTCACAATTTGTTGTTCTTCCTTTTCTTTATTCTCCCATACAATCTCAGCCAAACCCATGTCTTTTTGAGTACCTGCCAAAGCGATCGTCTCAAAACTTTTTTTATTGGCTTTCAATAATTGTTCGGGGGTAGCACCAAGCCACATGCCTACTTTTGGATGGTAAAAACAATACACAAAAGTAGAAGGATATAGCTGCACTAAATTTTCGAAAACAGTTTCAAATTGAAAATCGTCTAGCTCCAGAATCTCTTTTCGAGACAAAACCACTTTTTTAAATTCATCCCTTTCTATAGCTTGGATTCCTTTGCATACTACCTTTTCAAAGTTATTTTTAGCTTCTTCATCCACATTATTACCTATAACTTCAGCAACAATCGCTCTTTTTTTCTCCCAAATAACACTTTCTCTTTTGGACTGATTTTCTGGAATCAAATAGTTTTGATTGCCTTCAAAAGAAGCAAAAACGAATCCCTTTTCGTTAAAATCATTGAGGTTATACAAATCATCATTTTGCTGAAAAAGCCCAATTACGGTATCTGAATTGGGTTTGCAATAGAGTACAAAAGGTAGTTTTTGTGTGAATTGACGCTTGGCTTTATCTAAAATTAATTCCATTATTTACCTTCCATTTTTCTTTTTGGCAAAATCATATTTGTCAATTTACAAAGCGAAATCAAGTTATCACTTTCGTCTGTAATGCGTATTTCCCAAAGATGAATACTACGTCCCTTATGAACTATTTTTGCAGTTGCCGTCACCATTCCGTCTCGTTTTGCTTTCAAATGATTGGCGGAAATTTCTATTCCGCGCACTTCGCTTACATCAGCATTTACGTATAACATCGAAGCAGCACTTCCCACACTTTCAGCCAATGCCACTGATGCTCCACCATGTAACAATCCCATTGGTTGGTGTACTGATGGATTTACTGGCATTGTGGCAACTAGATAATCTTCACCAGCATCTGTATAAGTGATATTTAAAGTGCTCATCAAAGTGTTTTCGGAAATTTGATTGCAATAATTTAGGATTTTATCTTTATCGAAGGTCATATTTTTAGCTTTAAAATGTAAAATTAAATAAAAGATGACTCATAAAATAACAAATGCAGTTGTTATTCTAAATTCAAATTTGAAAAAGCCACAACATACAAATAAGATTTTCCCTATTTTTACAAAAATTAATCACAATGCGTCCCATCAAATTCTTGTTTTTTATTGGAATACTCATCTCCATCTGTTCCTGTCAATCCGATTTTGAGACCGTTCTAAGTACAGGAGATTTAGCATTTTCAAAGGACACCATTTATCTGGATACCGTTTTTACAAACATTGGTTCTAGTACCTACCGACTTAAAGTATACAACCACAGCAAAAACGATATTAATATTCCTACCATACAACTAGGCAAAGGCCTAAACTCAAAATACCGCTTGACCGTCGATGGAATGCAAGGAAATGATGGTAAACTATTTTCTAATGTGACCCTTTTAGCCAAAGACAGTTTATATATTTTTATCGAAACAACAGCTGCAATTGCTGATGCGAATCCAACTGATTTTTTATACACCGATCAAATTCAATTTGACAGTGGCGAAAATGCACAAAAAGTAGCACTCGTTACGCTAATCCAAGATGCGGTTTTTCTATATCCCAAACGTCTTGCTGATGGAACTACCGAAACACTGCCTATAGGAGATCAACAAATAGAAGGGTTTTACCTCGAGGAAAACAATCCTATAAACGGAAATGAACTCATTTTTACCAATAAAAAGCCCTACGTTATTTATGGTTATGCAGCCGTTCCAACTGGTAAAACCGCCGTTTTTGATGCGGGAAGCAGGGTTTATTTTCATGCTAATTCTGGTTTAATAGTCGCCAACAATGCTTCGATTAATATTAACGGAGGAAAATCGACTACGGCCAACTTAGAAAAAGAAGTGGTATTTGAAGGCGACCGATTGGAACCCCAATATGATGATGTACCTGGTCAATGGGGTACTATTTGGCTCAGTAGTGGAAGCACAAACAATCTGATAAACCATTTAACCATTAAAAATGCTACGATTGGATTACTGATACAAAACAATGATGGAACAACTACTTCTATCAAAAATACCCAAATTTACGACTCCTCTACCTATGGTATTTTGGCACAAACAGGGAAAATAGTAGGTGAAAATATAGTGATCAACTCAGCTGGTTTAGCTAGTTTGGCCTGCTCCTATGGTGGAGATTATAAATTTACACATTCCACATTTAACAACAATTGGAATAGTTCCTCTCAGCTGGCAGTCACAATAGACAATTCTATTTCGGGAGCAACGCCAGAAACGAAAGACCTCACCCAAGCCACTTTTAACAACTGTATCATCTATGGTTCTTATACTAATGAAATCGCTATAAATAAAAGCGGTACAGGAACATTTGAGTATCAATTCAATAATTGCTTAGTAAAATTTGACAGTTCTAATACCAATTCACTTTACCACTTTGCAACCGATCCTGTGCATTACAATGGAATTATTTTGAATCAAAGTCCAAAGTTTTTCAATGTTAATCTTAACAAACTCAATATTGACGAATCTTCTAGCGCTTTCGCAAAAGGGAATTCGGCCTATTTGATTCCGCTGGATATCATTGGAAATACAAGAACTACTCCGCCAGATTTAGGTGCTTTTCAATCTATGTCTTTTCCTAAATAAAAGGTTATTTAGAAATTTAAAACAATAGATTTTAGGCATTTTATGAATTGTGGTATTTTATGAAATACTTTGTATTTCACATTTGCTCTTACTACTTTTTTAAACTAAATTTGCACCGTAATACAACAAACTACACAACAATGATCCATTTCTTTGAAAACCAAAGCAAAACTGTTTTTGCAGTACAAACTCAAAACGAAATTTCGGCTCAAGACATTTCAAAATTAAACTGGCTTTTTGCCAATTCAAATAAAATAGAAAAATCCGTATTGACGGATTTTTTTGTTGGTCCACGCGCCACTATGATTACGCCTTGGAGCACTAATGCAGTAGAAATTACTCAAAATATGGGTGTTTCTGGAATCATTAGAATTGAAGAATTTCATCATGCTACGTCTGATTTTTCTGATTTTGATCCTATGCTTTCGCAAAAATACGCCGAGTTAAATCAAGCTATTTTTACGATCAATATCGAGCCAGAAGCAATTTTAGACATTGACGATATTGCGGCTTACAACCAGTCTGAAGGTTTGGCTTTAAGTCCAGAAGAAGTAGAATATTTGGACAATCTAGCTATTAAAATAGGTAGAAAATTAACCGATTCTGAAGTTTTTGCTTTCTCACAAGCCAATTCAGAGCACTGCCGTCACAAAATTTTCAACGGGACTTTTGTAATTGATGGTGAAGAAATGCCTTCTTCTTTATTTAAATTAATCAAGAAAACATCTCAAGAAAACCCGAACGATATCGTTTCGGCTTATAAAGATAATGTGGCTTTTGTAAAAGGACCACGTGTACAACAGTTTGCGCCAAAAAGCGCTGACAAACCTGATTTCTACGAACTAAAAGACTTTGATTCGGTTATCTCCTTAAAAGCAGAAACGCATAATTTCCCAACTACAGTAGAGCCTTTCAATGGAGCGGCGACTGGTGCAGGTGGAGAAATTCGCGACCGTTTAGCAGGTGGACAAGGTTCGTTGCCATTAGCAGGTACTGCCGTTTACATGACTTCATATTCACGTTTGGAAGAAAACAGACCTTGGGAAAACGCCATGACCGAAAGAAAATGGTTGTACCAAACGCCAATGGATATTTTAATAAAAGCCTCAAACGGAGCATCTGATTTTGGAAACAAATTCGGACAACCGTTAATTACTGGTTCTATCCTTACTTTCGAACACGAAGAAGACGCTCGTAAATTAGGTTTCGACAAAGTGATCATGCAAGCCGGTGGAATTGGTTACGGAAAACTGGATCAAGCCATCAAGAAAAAGCCACAACCGGGAGACAAAATTGTTATCCTAGGAGGTGAAAATTATAGAATCGGAATGGGTGGAGCAGCAGTTTCTTCTGCTGATACCGGTGCTTTTAGTTCAGGAATTGAATTGAATGCCATCCAACGTTCGAACCCAGAAATGCAAAAACGTGCTGCTAATGCCATTCGTGGATTAGTAGAAAGCGATATCAACCCTATTGTTTCTATTCACGATCACGGAGCAGGTGGACACTTAAACTGCCTTTCGGAATTAGTGGAAGAAACTGGAGGATTAATTGATTTAGATAAATTACCTGTAGGTGACCCTACCCTTTCGGCAAAGGAAATCATTGGTAACGAGTCTCAAGAAAGAATGGGATTAGTTATTGCTAAAGAAAACATTGACATCTTACAACGCATTGCTGACAGAGAGCGTTCTCCAATGTACCAAGTAGGTGATGTAACGGGGGATCATCGTTTTACTTTCGAATCAAAAACTACGGGTGCTAAACCTATGGATTATGCTTTGGAAGACTTCTTTGGTAGTTCTCCAAAAGTAGTGATGACGGATAAAAACATCGACAGAAACTATACTGATTTAGAATACAGCATTAAAAATATCTCCACTTATTTAGAGCAAGTATTGCAATTAGAAGCAGTAGCTTGTAAAGACTGGTTGACTAACAAAGTAGACCGTTGTGTAGGTGGAAAAGTAGCCAAACAACAAACTGCTGGACCCTTGCAATTGCCATTGAATAACTGTGGTGTAATGGCATTAGATTATAACGGAAAAGAAGGAGTTGCGACTTCAATAGGACATTCACCAGTTGCGGCATTAATCGATCCTGTTGCAGGAAGTAGAACAGCAATTGCGGAGGCTTTGTCTAACATTGTTTGGGCTCCTATAAAAGATGGTTTAGATGGAATTTCCCTTTCGGCTAACTGGATGTGGGCTTGTAAAAACGAAGGGGAAGACGCTCGTTTGTACGCGGCTGTAAAAAGTTGTTCGGATTTTGCAATTGAATTAGGCGTGAATATTCCAACAGGAAAAGATTCACTTTCTATGAAACAACGTTATCCAAACGAAGAAGTGATTGCACCGGGAACGGTAATTATTTCAGCAGGTGGAAATTGTACTGACATTAGAAAAGTAGTAGAGCCTGTTTTACAAAGAGACGGTGGTTCTATTTATTATATCAATTTATCACAAGACGAATTTAAATTAGGTGGTTCATCGCTAGCACAAACATTGAACACTATTGGAAAAGACGCACCAACGATTAAAGATGCTGCTTTTTTCAAAAATGCCTTCAATACGATGCAAGAATTAATTCTTGACAATCAAATTTTGGCTGGACATGACATCGGAAGTGGTGGTTTGATTACTACTTTACTAGAAATGTGTTTTGCCGATGTGAATTTAGGTGCTAAAATTGACTTCTCTGTTTTCGAAGAAAAAGACATCATCAAGTACCTTTTTGCGGAGAATATTGGTCTTGTATTCCAAGCCAAAGACGATGCTACTTTAGAAAATAAATTAAATGCTAATGGAGTTGCTTTCTATAAATTAGGAACAGTAACTGCAGAGGAAACGTTGGACTTTGGTCCATGTGGATTAAGCATTCCAAAATACAGAGACATTTGGTTTAAAACTTCGTTTTTATTAGACCAAAAACAATCGAAGAACGGAACGGCTCAAGCGCGTTTCGATAACTATAAGAACCAAGCGTTACAGTTTACCTTCCCTGTTCATTTTACCGGAAAGAAACCAGTAATCGATGATTCAAAACCACGTCCAAAAGCGGCTATTATCCGTGAAAAAGGAAGTAACTCAGAGCGTGAGGTAGCCAATGCAATGTACCTTGCCGGTTTTGATGTAAAAGACGTTCACATGACCGATTTGATTTCGGGACGTGAAACGCTAGAAGACATTCAATTTATAGGCGCCGTGGGTGGTTTTTCAAACTCGGATGTTTTAGGTTCAGCCAAAGGTTGGGCAGGAGCATTTTTATACAATGAGAAAGCAAATACAGCCTTGAAAAACTTCTTCAAAAGAGAAGACACTTTATCCGTTGGAATTTGTAATGGTTGCCAGTTGTTTATGGAATTAGAAGTAATTAATCCAGAGCATGAAGTGCATGGAAAAATGCTTCATAACGACAGTCATAAACACGAAAGTATTTTTACATCCGTAACGGTTCAAGAAAACAAATCAGTGATGTTGTCTACCCTTGCTGGAGCAACACTTGGAGTTTGGGTTTCACATGGAGAAGGAAAATTCAACTTACCATTATCCGAAGACCAATATCAAATCGTGGGTAAATACGGATACGAAGGATATCCATCGAATCCAAATGGATCTGATTACAATACCGCTATGCTATGTGACACAACTGGTCGTCACCTTGTGATGATGCCACATATTGAGCGTTCTAACTTTCAATGGAACTGGGCAAATTATCCAGCAGGTAGAAACGATGAAGTTTCTCCTTGGCATGAAGCGTTTGTCAATGCAAGATTGTGGATTGAGAAAAAATAATCTTTTGATTAATTATATAGAAAGCGTTCCTGAAAAGGAGCGCTTTTTTTATGAACAAATTTAAAAGTTATTTTGATAATTTGTAATAAAAATATTATTTATATATTTACTTTAAATACGCTAATTATCAAAGAAGATCTACTCAATTATGGTTGTAAACACTCTATAAAATAATTAATATATACTAATTATAGACAAGCTAAAAAACAACAAAAATAGGAATGACAATAATTCACATAAAAACATTTAATACTGTAGCTTTACTTCTACTTTTTTTGTCTTTTCAATCTATTGAAGCCCAAATAAAATTAACTAATAATATTGGAACAACACTTGTTAAGACAGATATGTATTCTTGTGATAGAGATGAGAGTTGGTCACGAGTATTTACACTATCTGATTTTGGAATAGCGGCAAATGAGCAATTTATGATTAAATCATTACAAGTTGGACTAAGTAAATCTGATATTGGATCTACTTTACAATGTATTGTTTACAGTCTGGATGAAGATTTTCCCAATTATTCCTATTCTATTTATCCTACCACGATACTTGGAAGACGTGGTATTGCACAATCGCCATTAATTACTGGTGCTCCTGAAATTGTTGAAGTAAATTTTGATGAACCCATTATTGTTCCTGCCGGAGTTAAAAGAATTATGGTCTCAGTAGAAAAGTATAAAGACATTTATAATCCAGCTACAGGAGCTGTCTATATAGCTGGTACTGAAAAAGACACTGGCGAATCCTGGTATTTTGGATGTGATCCAAATCATGGTTTAGCACCAACTACTGATTTAACCATTCCCGTTCCAAATGCGAATTTTTACATCAATGTAACAGGAGAAGTTTTTAATGTTAAAAGTTCAGGTTCAATCACGAGGCTTTCTCATAACGTATGTGATGATCTAGTTGAAACTGATATCTATTCTTGTAACTCAACTTATATATATTGGGCACGGGCTTTTACTTTAAAAGATTTTGGTATATCGAATAATGAAGAATTCGTAATTAAATCAGGGCAAGTTGGAATTAATAAAACGGGCTGGCTAGCAAATGTTTCATTTAATATTTATAAAATAGATGATTCTTTCCCTGCTTCTTTTTCTGAAGCAGATTTGATAGGAAGTAGTCAATCTCAAGCCCTTGATCCTTACATACCGCGTAATTCTCAAATTATACAAGTAGATTTTGATACACCAATTGTTATTCCAAAAGATGTAGAACGGATTTTGGTTGAAGTTAAAAAAGGAATTGAATATGGAGATGGTGTAGCTTTTATTGCAGGATCTGCACAAGATAATGATGTATCATGGCAAAGAGGTTGTTCTTCTTTATCTGGAGCTGGAGATAAATATGTTTCTACTGCTGACTTCGGATTTCCAAAAGCTAACTTTTACATAAACGTCACTGGAAATGTAAATCATGTTACGAATAATTTTGAAATGAATTTCTCAAATATTTGCTCGGAATTTTTAAAGGAATTCAGTGTTGATGATCAGTCTAAAATTGCGTCAATTAGTTGGGATTTTGGAGATCCTGCTTCAGGAATTAATAATACCTCTATAGACTTATCTCCTTTTCATGATTTTTCCACTGATGGAAAATATACTATTACCGCGACAGTTATTGGTAAAGACGGAACAGTGGAAGTTTTAACGGAAATAATTGATGCTAAAGAACCTCCAAAAGCATATGGAATTAATAATATCTATGCCTGTGAGGAAAGCAATAACCTTGGATTTTCAACTTCTTTTGATACTTCGCTAGTTACGCAGCAAGTTTTAGGAGGACAAATTGATAAAGTTGTTACTTTCATAGATGGCAAAGGTACTAAATACAATACACTACCAAATCCATTTACAAACACCACTAAAAATAGAGAAACAATAACAGTAAGAGTATCTCATAAAGACAACTTTTGTTGCTACTCTGAAACCACTTTCGATTTAATTGTAAATCCATTACCAGATTTATCAGAAGCTTTAAACTTAATTGTGTGTGATAATGACACTGATGGTCTTGCTACATTTAATTTACAACAATTAAAGAATTCTATTATAGGAACTGCTACCAATATAAAAGTTGAATTTTATCATGAAAATGGTCAGCAAATACAATCTCCTTTAAATGCAATTAGTAATTTAATTGCTAATGAGGAATCCATAAAAGTAAAAGCAATTAATACCGATACGAATTGCTATAATGAATCTACCTTTAATTTAATTGTAAACCCATTACCAATAGCAAATTCATTAAAAGAAATAACTGGATGTGATGATAATAATGACGGCATTTCAGAATATTTTGATACTTCAAATATAGAATCAACTGTTTTAGGAAATCAAACTGGAATGAAAGTAACTTATTTTGATACTAATGGAAATCAACTTCCAAGTCCATTAGTAAATCCATTTACTAACAGTAAACCAAATCAAGAAACTATAACGGTAAGAGTCACAAATCCTCAAACAAATTGTTATTCAGAGACATTTTTAAATTTAATCACTTCAACTAAACCAACTATTATTCAACCTAATACTTTATACGCTTGCGATGAAGGTAACGGTTTTTCACATTTTGACACTTCAACAATTGAAAGTGAACTCATAGGAAATCAACCTAATTTACTTATATCCTATTTAGATGAAAATGGAAATAAATTACCAAGCCCATTACCTATAGATTATAAAAATACTGTTCCATGGTCTCAAACTATTACTGCTAGAATTGAGAATCAATTAAATTCATTATGCTTTTCAGAAACAAATTTTAAATTTGTTGTAAATGAGTTACCACAAATAAATTTAGAAAAAGAATATTTTTTATGTGATTTAGAACCGTCATTAAAGATAACAACTGATTTAAATTTCGATTCTTGGGAATGGAGTTTTCAAGATAACTCTATAATTTCTAATTCCTTTGAGGCTAATCTAGTAGAAGCTGGAAAATATACTTTACGAGTTTCTAAAATAAGTAATGGAATATCTTGTGAAAATTCATTTTCGTTTAATCTAATTCGTTCCATTTTACCAAAAATTACCGAAATTAAAATTCAAGATCTTTCAGATAAGAATTTTATCGAAATAATAACTTCTACAAATGGTGACTTTGAATATGCAATTGATGGAAATAATTTTCAAGACAGCAACACTTTTCATAACATATCAGGAGGAGTATATGTAGTAAAAGTTAGAGATAAACAAGGTTGTGGTGTTGATGAACGAGAAGCTATACTAGTAGATTATCCAAAATTTTTCACTCCAAACAATGATGGATATAATGATTATTGGAGTATATTAGGAATTGAAAAATTCCCTAATTCAATTACAAGTATTTTTGATCGATACGGAAAATTACTAAAGAGGCTACAATATAGTGATATGGGATGGGACGGCACTTTCAATGGAGAAAATTTGATTGCTTCAGATTATTGGTTTACAGTTGAATTGGGAAATGGCAGGAATTTTAAAGGCCATTTTTCACTAAAAAGATAATCTGTTTTAAAAAAGCCAGTTTATTAGCTTACTCAATTAATCTATCGTTCGATTGAATCGAATAATTACTTCAATTAAACAACAAAACAGAGCGTTGCAACGCAGATAATTTACCAACAGCACAGTTTCATATACTGTGTATAATTCATCTACTTGACTACATAAATCTAAGGTGTTTGGAGCTACTTGATGTGATACCTCCTTCTTTTGAATGACAAGTTTGCTTGTAAAACCTCTTATTCAAAACCATCACACTGATTCAAAGAATTTTGCGATTTGACTCAGGGCATTTTGTAAATCAGTAGGTAAATTGATACTTGTATATGGATGCGAAGCACCAAAAACATGATTGGTATCTTCAATAATGGAGACGGTACAATTGGGCAGGTTTTTTACCAAATTAGTTTCTGTTACAGGAACCGCTTCGTCTTTTACACCATGGACAAATAAAAATTTTCGCTTATCCCCTTTCAGCAAATTTCGGAGATCCAGTTTCTCTTTTATTTTCTGTGTGTTTTCAACCAATTGATAATACAGTGGCATTTTTTGTTTTGTTCTTCCGTTAACGACAAATTTTACACCGTTTTCTTTCCACAGCTTATCATTCTTCTTTCCATAGCGCGCTACTGGGTCGAGCACTGCTGCTAAGGTGGCACAAGAAACAATTTCAGGATGGGATAAAGTATAAGCCAAAGCCGTTGCTCCACCTTTAGAATGACCAATCAAAAACAGTTTATCAAAATCGATGCTATCTGCAAAACTTTCCTTTTTTAGATGGACTAACAAAGACCCAATATCTTCGAGTTCTTTTTCGAAGTTATTAGTCCCAAAAGCTTCTAAATCCACAAAATCCAAAGGATGAGCAGGAGATGTTCCATTATGAGAAAAATTCAATTTTACAAATTGAAATTCCTTTTGCAAAAAGTAATCCGCCATCAAGTTGAATGCGCCCCAATCTTTAAATCCATTGAATCCATGGCAAAACACAATCAGAGGTCGCTTTTGGTTTGGTGTATATTGAATATCGTAGCCCGCTAATTTACCTTCGGCGCCTGTATATGTCCCTTCCTGTTTCATAAGTCAATCCTTTTATAAAAGTAGCATATGGTTCGAAATTTTTTGATAGAAAGCCACAAAGATACTACAATCAAGTACTAGGATTTTATATTCAGTATCAAGAAAACCAATATACTAACCGAACTACAATCACATCTTAAACTATTTATAATTTCGTAGAAGTTACCGTTTTTTTATCGTATTTTAGTATATAGCAAGATATTGATTATCAACAACTTAAAAACACAAAAAGACACAGTTCCGCTATAAACAAGATTAAAAAACACACCTCAAATCATTTTATTATGCTAGTTAAAATAAAAAAAGTGGAGTCCAGAAACCGCTAAAAAACGGGGCGGAACCGAAAAGCCAAATGAGTAGGAAGACTAAAATACAATAAAATGAAAAAGATTTTAATTAAAGCATCTTATACTTCAGCAGGAGTCAAAGGATTACTCAAGGTAGGTGGTACCAATAGAAAGCAAGTCATTGAAAAAATGATTACTGACTTAGGAGGAAAAATGGAAGCCTTTTATTTTGCCTTTGGCGACACGGATGTTTATGTAATTGCAGACATGCCTGATACCACGGTTGCTACTGCAGTTTCATTAAATATAAACTCTTCTGGATTGGTATCTACTTCCACTACAATTCTGATTACTCCAGAAGAAGTGGATAAAGCAACAAAAATATCTGTGAGCTATATTTCTCCTGGTACCTGATATTCACATTAATTTTTCCGAATTTTAAAAAGTATCCCTCTGGTTCTCATTTGCAATGAGGACCAGCTTCCTTTTGAAAAGAGGGTGTGGCGCTCGTAAACCGATTTGTTAAAAAAGTATTGTATTGAATCCGGCTTCTCTTAAGCCATTTGGAAATTTTGTGGAATTACCGTTTTTTATCGTATTTTCGTTTAACCAAAAAACACTCCTCTTTGTAAGGCCAAAAGCGGATAGTGGTTCGGTATCGTTGATAGTTACATACTCTAGAAACTTAATAAACATTATGGAAAAATATTTGCGTCAATTAATTTCAATAGTTTTTGAAGATCAAAAAGAAATCTTTACTGGTTTTTTAATTGACTGGACTGAAGATTGGATACTGCTCAAGAACAATCCTTTTGATTTTATAATTGATGGGTACACGATTTTGAAAAATAAAAACGTCAAGTCCATTATTCAAGATGAGGATTATGAATTCACAGAAAGGGTAATTAAGCTTAAAGGTTTAAAAACAAGTGCTGAGGAAATAATTCCACTTAATGACTTACCTTCAATTATAAATTATCTAGCAATTAAGCACGAGATTTTCCAAATTTCAAAAAAATCTAATAAAGCAGTTTATCTAGGTAAACTTATTGAAATAGACGAAAAAGAACTGATCATCGATTTTTTGGGAACTGAAGGGAAATTTGACGGTGAAATGAGTTTTAAGCTAAACAAAATAAGAGTTATAGAATTTGACACTGATTATATTAACTCTTTGAAATTGATTGTCAATGAAGAAAAGAAAAAGTAACTAAAGTAGTGCAGGTGTAGCATACAATTCTGAATTAACTGTACTACATACAAACGAAATCGCACTAGTTTAATTCCCGTTTTTGTTTGGCTGTAACTAATAAAAAAAGGAAAACGCCTTTAATCCTTTCACAAAGAGTATTTTTGCAGGGTGAAGAAATCAGTCTCAATTATTGGAGGAGGACCCGCCGCATTTTTACTCGCCGCATTCCTCGATCCCCAGAAATTCAATGTTACCATTTACGAGAAAAACAAAACCCTTGGAAGAAAATTTCTTGTAGCTGGAAAAGGCGGATTTAACCTTACCCATTCGGAACCCATTGCGCAACTGGTTGAACGCTACACCCCATCCCATTTTATAGAGGAAGCCCTACTCGATTTTGACAATGCCGATTTTCAAAAATGGATCGATCTTATGGGAATTCCCACCTACATTGGGAGCAGCAAACGCGTATATCCTGAAAGCGGAATTAAACCAATTGCCGTACTTAATGCCATTATGGATGTCCTCAATAAACGAGGCGTTGCCATTCAGTATCAACAAAATTGGACGGGCTGGAATACCAACCACGATCTTGTTTTCAATGTTGACACAGCAGTCCAGTCTGAGCATTCCGTTTTTGCAATGGGTGGTGGCAGCTGGAAAATAACTGGATCTGATGGCATCTGGCTGGATTTATTCCATAAAAAAGACGTTGAAGTTGTCCCTTTTAAAGCCTCCAATTGTGCGTACCAAGTCAACTGGAATTTCGATTTCATCACTGCCTTTGAAGGGCATCCCCTTAAAAATATAGCTATTAGCTGTGGCGATAAACGTCAAAAAGGTGAAATGGTAATTACCCGTTTCGGTTTAGAGGGCAATGCCATTTATGCAATCAGTCCGCAAATTCGCAATGAGCTTAATAATCAGCAAAAGGCTACTGTATTTCTGGATTTAAAACCAACATTAACTTATGATGAAGTGCTTCAGAAGATCAAAAAATCAACCTTAAAAAAGACGAGCCAAAAATTACAAAAAGAGCTCAAATTGAACCCTGCACAAATTGGGCTGTTGAAAATCTATTTGTCAAAAGAAACCTACCTGAATCCAGAACTTTTGGCACAAAACATCAAAAAACTTCCTATAGAAATCACTGGTTCTGCCCTATTGGACGAAGCCATTTCTACCACGGGTGGCATTAAATTGAATGCCTTAGATGAAAATTTTCAATTGAAAATGATGAAAAATCATTATTGCATTGGAGAAATGCTAGACTTGGATGCTCCTACTGGAGGCTATCTCCTTCAATCTTGTTTTAGCATGGGTGTACATCTTGCCCGTCACCTCAATGCTATTCCTTAATTTCAATACATTTATAGCGCTTTTTTACACTATAAATAAAATTTGTTTAGTAACACCATTCTTAATACTAATCAATGGATATCAAACTCGTGCACCATTTCGTTGGCCATAGACGGAAGATTGGAAAAGTCGTTCTGCTTTGAAGTCTTTTTTTATACGCTAATAGTTGCTCAAAAAAATAGGATTCCCTAGATTTGAAAAGAATCCCATATTTACAAAAAACGACCTCAATTCAACCAAGAAAATAGACTATGAAAAAGACATTTCTTTTCTCCATATTAATCCTTTCTTTTGTCTCCCAAGCCCAACAAAATTTAATTCAATATGTAAAACCAATTATCGGTACCGAGAAAATGGGACACACCTACCCTGGTGCTACGGTTCCTTTTGGAGCAGTACAATTAAGTCCAGAAACGGATACTATCTCCTACGAAATAAACGGAAAATACAATGGTGATGTGTATAAATATTGTGCGGGTTACAAATACGAAGACAAAACTATTGTTGGTTTTAGCCATACGCATTTGAGCGGAACAGGACATTCGGATTTAGGGGATTTTTTAATCATGCCAACTCAAGGAAAACTACAATTGAATCCAGGAACTGCTGCTAATCCTAAAAGTGGCTATCGTTCCTCCTATTCACATGCTAATGAAATAGCAGAAGCAGGTTATTATAAAGTAAAATTAGACGATGATAACATTCTGGCCGAAATGACCGCTACTACGCGAGTGGGAATGCATCAATATACGTTTCCAAAATCGGATGAAAGTCATATTATACTGGATTTGATGGCAGGAATTTACAATTACGACGAGAAAGACGTTTGGACGTACGTACGTGTGGTAAACGATACTTTGATTACGGGATATCGCCAAACCAATGGTTGGGCAAGAACGCGTACTGTTTATTTTGCGATGTCGTTTTCTAAACCGTTTACCGAATACGGGCAAAAAAATTATGATGACAAACAAGCGTACAGAGGCTTTTGGAGAAAATTCGATCAATCAAAAAATTTCCCTGAAATAGCTGGAAAAAAAATAAGAATGTATTTTGATTTCAAAACCGAAGAAGCCGAAAAAATCAAAATCAAGTTTGCCTTATCTTCAGTGAGTCAAGAAAATGCATTGCAAAACATGCAAGCTGAAATCAAAGATTGGAATTTTGAAAAAGTAAAAGCACAAGCGCAGACCAGTTGGAACAAAGAATTAAACAAAATAACCATCACTGCATCCGAGGACACTAAGGTAAATTTTTACACTGCCATGTATCATACGTTCATCAACCCAACAGTTTATACGGATGTAAACGGACAATACAAAGGACTCGATCAAGATGTGCATCAAGCGAATGGTTTTACTAATTATAGTACATTCTCTTTATGGGATACTTATAGAGCGTTGCATCCTTTTTTCAATATTATTCAGCCATCAAGAAATAACGATATGGTTAAATCGATGGTAGCACATTACGACCAAAGTGCTTTGCATATGTTGCCTATTTGGTCTCATTATTCCAATGACAATTGGTGTATGAGTGGCTACCACAGTGTATCTGTAATTGCAGATGCTATTATAAAAGGCGTTTATAATGGAGATGAAAACAAAGCTCTTGAAGCCTGTATTACAACAGCAAAACACCGCAATTATGAAGGAATTGGCTATTATATGGATTTGGGTTATATTCCTGCCGAAAAAAGCGGGGTATCGGTTTCCAACACTTTAGAATATGCTTATGACGATTGGTGTATTGCACAAATTGCAAAAAAACTGAATAAAACAGCGGTCTACGATGAGTTTATAAAACGCTCTGAAAACTGGAAAAACAATTACAATGCCACTACTGGATTCATGCAACCCAAAATGGCCGATGGAACCTTTAAAAAAGAATTTGATCCTTTGAGTACCGAAGGACAAGGGTTTATAGAAGGAAACAGCTGGAATTATAGCTTTTTTGCTCCGCAAGATCCCGCTACCTTAATTGCTAAAATGGGCGGTAAAAAAACATTTGCTGCTCGATTAGACACTTTATTCAGCATGCATTTACCCGATTCTTTTTTCGAACATACCGAAGATATTACACGTGAAGGAATCATAGGTGGTTATGTCCATGGAAATGAACCCGCACATCATGTTGCTTACTTTTACAATTGGGCAAACCAACCATGGAAAACGCAAGCTCAAGTTCGAAAAATTCTCGATATGCAATACAAACCTAGTCCAGATGGTTTAGGCGGTAATGACGATTGCGGACAAATGAGTGCTTGGTACATCTTCTCTTCACTAGGGTTTTATCCTGTAGCTCCAGGTTCTGATGAGTATGCTATTGGTTCTCCATTAGTAAACAATGCCATTCTAACTTTGGAAAACGGAAACCAATTCAAGGTAAATGTGATCAATCAAAGTCCAAAAAATGTATATGTTCAAAAAGTACTTTTAGACGGAAAAACAGTAACAGATTTTGTGCTAAAACACAAATCAATTACCGATGGAGGGACGCTTACTTTTTACATGGGTTCAAAGCCTAAAAAATAAATAATAATAATACCACTTTAAACAAATTCCTAAAATGGCAAAATCAGCGAACTTATTACTCCTATCAATACTCCTATCAATACTCTTATTTGCAACTCCTACATTTGCTCAAAAAGTCGAAAAAATAATGGCGAAAGGCGGTGTGCATTACATCACTACAAATATTGATTATCCCATAACAGGAACTTACCTTTTAAATGGAGATGCGGAGCCTTTGGTGCAATTAAATCCGGATGGAACTGGGGTTTTTCAATTGAGTGATTTATCTAAAATAAATATGGATTGGGGAATGGAATGTTTTGAAAATGGAACGCCCAAATACCAGAAGGGATTTAATTATGCCGTGTATTCGCTATGGTATAAAAACAAAGCTGAAACAGATGGAAATTGGACATACGCGCACTTTTCTATCCATTTTCAAAAGAAGAAAATGTTCATTTTAGGAGATCGTAGTAAAGATTATGTAGATTAATCTTTATTGGACAAAACCTCCAAAAACGACTTTACAACTCTAAATCAACAGCTTAAATCGCATTTTAAGAAAACGATTTCGCTAAATTTGATAATTCTAATTTATTTTTCCTAATTAATTATTTAAAAACAAAAATTATACTGTTTTTTTATTTAATTTGCGAATCAATTCAATAATTTTATTAATGACTTCTATAACCAGACTCTTTGATTTTCCTTATTATCAGCAAGATAAATACACTTCAATTCCAGATGCTTTAGTAACAAAGCAAAATGGAGTTTGGGTAAAAACGTCTACACAAGAATACATTGCCAAAGCCAATAGTATATCAAGAGCATTACTAAAATTAGGAGTTAAAAAAGACGATAAAATTGCTATTATTTCTTCGAATAATAGGACCGAATGGAATATACTTGATATAGGAGTTTTACAAACGGGTGCACAAACTGTTCCTATTTACCCAACGATTTCCGAAGATGATTATGAATACATCTTAAATCATTCTGAAGCCACATATTGTTTTGTATCTGATGCAGAAGTGCTTCATAAAGTAAATTTAATCAAGGACAAAGTAACCCATCTAAAAGAAGTGTATTCTTTTAACGAAATTGAAGGTTGTAAAAACTGGAATGAATTACTGAAAATTGGCGAAGACCAAGGCAATCAAAATGAAGTTGAAATTTGCAAAAACAACGTAAAGACTACTGATTTAGCTACTATAATTTATACTTCTGGTACAACTGGAAGACCTAAAGGGGTGATGCTTTCGCACCAAAACATTGTTTCAAATGTGCTGGATAGCGCTTCAAGAATTCCGTTTGAAGCTGGGAAAAGTAGGGCGTTAAGCTTCTTGCCTATTTGCCATATTTTTGAACGCATGATTTTGTATTTGTATCAATATTATGGTGTTTCAGTTTATTTTGGTGAAGCGATTGACAAAATTAGTGACAACCTTAAAGAAGTACAACCTACAGTAATCACTGCAGTTCCAAGACTATTGGAAAAAGTGTACGATAAAATATATGCCAAAGGATCAGAACTTACCGGAATCAAAAAGAAATTGTTCTTCTGGGCAATTGATTTAGGATTGCGTTTTGAACCGTATGGTGCCAATGGAGCTTGGTATGAGTTCCAACTGAAGATTGCGCGCAAATTAATTTTCAGCAAATGGAAAGAAGGTTTGGGTGGAAATCTAGATTTAATGGTTTCAGGAAGTGCTGCTTTACAAACCCGATTGGCCCGCATTTTTGCTGCTGCCGAAATCCCCGTGATGGAAGGATACGGATTGACTGAAACTTCTCCTGTAATTTCCGTAAATGACATGAGAAATCATGGTTTCAGAGTAGGAACTGTAGGTAAAGTAATTGACCATGTAGACGTAAAAATTGCCGAAGATGGAGAAATCCTTTGCAAAGGTCCAAACGTGATGATAGGTTATTACAAAGATGAAAAACTGACTAATGAGGTTATCGTTGATGGGTATTTCCATACAGGTGATATTGGTGAGTTTGACCAAGACGGTTTCTTACGCATTACTGATCGTAAAAAAGAAATGTTTAAAACCTCTGGAGGAAAATATATTGCACCACAAATTATTGAAAACACGATGAAGCAATCCCGTTTCATTGATCAAATAATGGTGATTGGAGATGGGCAAAAAATGCCAGGCGCTTTCATTCAACCTAATTTTGATTTTGTAAAAGAATGGGCTGCTATTCATAAAATAAATGTTGGAACAACAAACGAAGAAATTATTTCTAACGCGCATGTCATTGCACGCATACAAGAGGAAATTGACACTTTGAATGAAAAGTTTGGAAATTGGGAAAAAATAAAACGTTTTGAATTGACACCCGATGTTTGGTCAGTGGAAGGCGGACAACTGACTCCAACGCTAAAATTGAAAAGAAAAATAGTCATGCAAATGTATAAACCATTATTTGACAAAATCTACAACTAACCTTTTGTAAAACGATCTCGTTATGAAACTAAAAGTCCTAATTTGCGCGATAATAAGTATATTCTTTTTTTCTAGTTGCCAAGAAAAACCAAAGGAAGATGCGATAAAAGCAAATTATTTGGATTTCTCCAAACGAGACGATCAGTTGACGGGAGGTATCAAAATGATTCCGATACAAACTCCAAAAGGAACATTTAAGGTTTGGACAAAAACGGTGGGTAACAATCCTAAAATAAAAGTATTGCTGTTGCACGGCGGTCCTGGATTAACCCATGAATTGTATGAATCCTTTGACGGTTATTTCCCTAACGAAAGCATTGAATACATTTACTACGACCAGTTAGGCTCCTATTACAGTGACCAACCCAGTGACACCAGTTTATGGACGAATGAGCGCTTTGTCGAAGAAGTAGAACAAGTCCGTAAAGCACTAAAATTAGACAGTTCTAATTTTTACTTGATGGGACAATCTTGGGGTGGAATTCTTGCGATGGAATATGCTTTGAAATACCAAAAAAACTTAAAAGGCTTGATTATCTCGAACATGATGGCCAGCGCTCCTGAATATAATGCGTACGCAAAAAACGTATTGGCACCACAAATGGACCCAAAAATCCTAAAGCAATTGCAGGATATGGAAAGCAACAATGATTTTGACAATCCAAAATACAGTGAACTGCTTTTTAAATACTATTACACCCAACACATTTTAAGAATGCCACTGGAAGACTGGCCAGAAAGCATCAACCGTTGTTTCAAGCACATCAATCCAGAGGTGTATGTGTTTATGCAAGGGCACAGTGAATTTGGCATCACAGGAAATGCATCTTTAAAAAATTGGGATGTCAAGGATCGATTAAAAACATTGACTGTCCCTACCCTATCCATAGGTTCTAAATACGACACCATGGATCCTGAACACATGAAATGGATTGCTAACGAAGTACAAAACGGACGCTTTCTATTTTGCCCTAACGGAAGCCACCTTTCACAATACGATGATCCTAAAACCTATTTTCCAGGTGTAATCAAGTTCTTGAAAGATGTCGATAGCGGGGAGTTTAAGAAGGGATAAGAAATATTTATTATAACAAAAAACCACGAATTACTGTTCGTGGTTTTTTTATGGTTTTGTTCGAAAGTAAATGGAGACACCATGCTACATTTTAGTTATTTACACCATTTCGGGGAGTGTCTTATCGCCCATCTTGGCATGCTGACGAAGGAAGCATCTCATTAAACTGTGTAAAAATAGAGAACTTAAATTATATAGGGATTTACAACAGTTGAATTCGCACAGCTTCTTTTTTTCATAAATACTTCGTACAGCTGGGTATCTAACCTTTCAATTTTCGGCTTAACGAAAACATGATGCGAAACGGTAATTCCACTAAATTCCAGCTAGCTCAAAATGACTACTATATACCGTTTTTATTTTTCTCAACAATTGGTGGTGGTGGAGGTGGTGGAAGTACATATTTTGAACTTTTCAATTTCAGTTTCTTTTCGGTTTTCGTCAGTTTTAATTTCACTTTCAGTTTATAAACCCAACCTGCTAAACTATCAAGTTCTTTAGGAGCATTATGGCTATGAACTTTAATTAACTTTGCTATAGAATCTTTATCTATTAATATTGTGTAAGTTCGGCCGTCACTATAATCTTCAAAATATTCATTTTTGAGTTTTTTAAGTTTCAGTTTCGAAATAAGCCTTATTAGGTTTTGTTCATCACTTGCTTTGATTTTGGCGGAATAACTTGTTTTACCTTTCGGTATTTTTAAATTGTCAAATACTTCACTTGCCGACCAATGCTGTCTGATGTATAAACTGTCTTTTGGTTTATAAACTAACGTAAAACTTGAACCAAAAGTATCATCGTAACTAAATTCGAAATATTTAATCGTATTTACTTCTTCTCTTTTTTTGTTGCACGAAATTAAAGTAAAAAGAAAAAGAATCACAATGATTTTATTAGTTCTACTTTGCATAGTGTTGTTATAAATGGTATAACGTCCCCGCGCTAAACGCAGTTGGGGACTTACGAAAACGAGTATTTTCGGCTAAACGAAAATACGATAAATAACGGTAATTCCAATAAATTCGCAAATGGCTCAAGACGTGTGTTATGAATAGTTCTTGTTCATTAATAATAACTTGTACATAAATAATAATATTATAAAGCATTTTTATAAATTTACATAAATTAAATAAACAATAATGATACTAAAACCAGTTAATATAGCCCTAAAAGATATAATGATTGACCAATTCAATCCAAGATTCGTTAAAGCAAGAAATGTAACACAGCCCGAATTAATAAAAATAATGCTTGAATCAAAATCTTCGAAAGAATTATTACGTAGCTTACAAGAAGATATAAAATGGGTTAATAGAATTGTTATTCAAAAAATTGAAACTCATGAGTTTCCTGATATACTTAATAAAGAAGGATCCTACAGTTATGTTGTAATAGAAGGAAATACTAGATTAGCTTGCTTAAAATCTGGCACAGTAGAAGGATATGAAGATGAAACTGAAATTCCTGTTCTAATGGCAGAACAAGAAGATGCTGAAACTATCGAAAATTTTAAAAAACAAGTTAGAATTACACAAGGAATCGCTAACGTTACCGTTGTAAAAGAATGGAGTCCAGTTTCAAAAGCTAAACATTTAGCTATTTTATATGATGATATTAAGCAAAGTAAAAGACCTGCAGAAATTTATAAGCAGATTTCTAATGAACTAGGTATTGGTGTTAAAGAAGTAAGAGAATCTATATTAAGATATTTAATTTTTAGTAAAATTGCAGAAATTTCAGAATCAATTCCTGAGGAACATTGGGGTTATTTGGAGGCTTTCGACAAAAACACAAAAATAAGATCAATAATTGGACTTGATGCTGATACTAATGATTTTTTAGATAATGATGAAGAGTATTTTACAGAAATTCTAGAAGATATTCCCAGTCTTATAAAACAAGCACTTGGTCATGGTTTAAATACTAAACAATTTAGAGATATCATATTTGAAATAATAAAAGAAACATCAAGTTCTGAAGAGTTTAATGAAATTAAAAATGAAATTTTAAACGAAAAAAGTGAAATAACTTTAATTTCAAAAATGAAAAAAATAGGAATTACAGATAAAGAACAATGGAGTAAGGAACTAGATGAAATTCTAAAGAAAATTTCTGCTTTTCCAAATATGACTGATTGGGCAATTGAATTACTTGATAAATTAACCTCTATAAAAGACAAAGTTAAAAAGCAGATAAAAACTCTTGAACAATAATGACTATCAAAGTAATTAAATCTATTGTAGATATAATAATTTCTGTATCATGGGAAGGAAAAAAGCGAATTGATAATTTAATTGTTGAATATGTTATAAATAGTTCTGAATTAAAAATTGATAAAGATATTTTAATAGATGAACTTGGTGACCCAAACACTGTGTCTTATTTAAAACTTATTAAAACGATTGAAGCAACAATATTTCAGAATATTAACTTTACCAAAGTACAATTATTTGAAGAGATTGATGGGTTTTATTTGCAAAAAAAACACTGTAATCTAGCTATTGATGAAAAATATAATGAAGTAGTGAAATTTATTAATAAAATTGAACATGAACCAAATAAAGGTATTGCTTATGAAAATTTTTGTAAAACTTTTTTAGAAGATTTAGGTATTGTTTGTGAGGTAACAAAAGCTTCTGGTGATAAAGGTATTGATGTTCTTGGAAGTTATTTGGTTGATTTTAAAGATGAAATTGCAAATTTAGTTTTTAATGAAAGAATATATTTATTGGTGCAAACTAAATATTTTGGAACTTCAATTGATACTCCAGTTATAAGAAAATTAGTTGGTGATTCTTTATTTATAAGATTCGATGAATTAGATTATTTGACCATTAAACATAATGCTGTTCATTTAATAGTTTTTAGCCATAATGGTTTTACACAACCAGCAATTGAATTTGCAAAGAAAAATAAAGTTAAACTTTTCGATTCAATGCAGATTGCACATATAATTTCTGAATTACCTGAAAAAAGTTGGAGGTGTTTATTTTAATTTGAAAAACGTTCGTAACGAATTACTCACAACGTCAGTTCGTCTAATAACCTAAATAAAGTCTTAAGAATTCCATGTTTTATATTTATAAAAGATAGGAATCCGAGAACAAAAACTCAAAAATGAGGTTTTTAGACAGTTTGGCGTGTGGTGGCAGTAGTTGTTTTATTGAGTTGCTTTCCATGAATCGTTTATATCATATTCATCTCCACGAGCAAATGAATTGTGATAATTAATTACAATCTGTTCAACCAATCCCATTTCTTCATAAGTTTTTAAAACTGTTGGAAATAGATTTATATAGTCAGCAATAAAAACACTAAACATAAAAAATGCAATTTGTAAATTATATGTAACTAGATGAGGATATGATTCTTTGTTTTTCTCAAACATATTTGCAAATTGAAAAACTGAAACATTGGAAGGATGTGAATAAAGAGAAAAATATGCATATGCATGGTCTAATTTCCCGTTTTTTATTTCCATTGTTTTTGTTAATTCTCTCCAATTTAAAAATACAACTTGTTCGTTTTCAAATCTCAAAAGATAATCTCTTTTTTTTATTTTAGTTTTTATTTTACCTTTATTTTTATCATCAAGTTTCATAAATAATGGTTTTTTTTCAATTTCAGCTTGAATACTTTCCATATATTTTTTTTCATCTTCTGATTTTTTACGATTTTCTTCAGTTGTAATTATTTCGTCAAATAGTTGTCTATATGAAAGACCAGCATGAACCCATAGTAAATACAAAATATGTTTTTCGTCTTTATTACTAGTATTTCTATAAATTAAATTGAACATTCCTGTAGTTTCATATACGTTACGAATTAATGAAGCTACAATAGTTGGGTCAATAATATTATTTAATACCCTTCCATCTTGAGATACATAATCTACACCATTTAGAACATTTTTAAGATGTAAAGCTTTTGTCATCATCATTTGAATTAAAATTTTTGCATCTGCATTTTCACGACTGTAAACATTTTCATCATGATGTTTTAAAACTGCTTGAAAGAAGAATTCAATATATATGTTTAATAAATCTTGACAATCAAAAATTGTTTCACAATTAAAAAATCTTTTGCATTGCTTTATTAATTCATCTCTTTCCATTTCGTTTCTTTTGTGGGATTTTTTTCAATTACTACCAACGGAAGCCAACTTACCAACAGTTGGGGATTAGTATTCCGGATTTTTCCTTTGTAACTATTGTATAAATATAGTAAAATCTTTACAGTTATCCGGATGTCTCAATTGTGGTCAACTGCTGTTCTACAATCGTATTTTCCTTAATCACGAGTAGCATGAGGGATGGCAGTGGCATCCTTTTATGTAGTCCCGAGGGATCCGGGTCTACATAAAAGATACAACGTACAGCCCGACCCGTAGTTTTTACGGAGGGGCATGCCCAAAAATTACGTTAAAAAATCAATCAATTAGCTCTTATTCAGTAGTGTTTTTTTATATTTAGTACTTTTTAACAAAAAATAATTGAATTTATTATGCATGCATAGTATTTTTTTATTATATTTGAAATCGATATAGTTCCTTATGAAAGACAAAACAATAGATTACATCCTTCGCGCTACTTGGCAAGCTGTAGCAAGAATGTATAACGAAGAAGCTTCTAAATACGATGCGAGTATGGCAACTGGTTTTGCCTTGTTGAGTATCGATAAAGAAGGCGGTACTCCATCGACGGCTTTGGGACCAAAAATGGGTATGGAAGCCACCAGCTTGACCCGAACCTTAAAGTCTATGGAAGAAAAAGGATTGATTATTCGGAAGAAGAATCCTGATGACGGCCGTGGTGTTTTGATTTACCTGACTGAATTTGGAAAAGAGAAAAGAGCTTTGTCTAAAAGTACGGTTTTGAAATTCAACGAGGCGGTGAAACTGAACATCTCAGAAGAAAAACTCCAACATTTCATTGAAGTGGCTGAAACCATCAATGAATTAATTCAAGATAAAAATATATTTAATAACTCAAGTGTCAGTGAAATGACGCAACAATCGGAAAACACAGAAAATTAAATCGTTAGGAGGTACTATCGTAAAATAATACCGCTGAACGATCTTCTTTTCCTATAAAAAAAATAAAAAAAGTATGAAACGCACAATTAAAAAAGTCGCAGTAATTGGATCCGGAATCATGGGTTCGGGGATTGCTTGTCATTTTGCCAACATTGGTGTCGAAGTGTTACTACTCGATATTGTTCCTAGAGAACTTACGGAACTAGAAACCAAAAAAGGATTAACCTTAGAGAGCAAAATTGTAAGAAACCGATTGGTGAATGAGCATTTAATGAATGCTTTGAAATCGAAGCCCTCTCCTATTTACAGTCAGAAATTTGCTAGCCGAATCACCACTGGAAATACGACGGATGACATGGCTAAAATTGCTGATGTAGACTGGATTATTGAAGTGGTTGTGGAAAGACTGGACATTAAAAAATTAGTTTTTGAGCAAGTGGAGAAATACCGCAAGCCGGGAACTTTGATTACGTCTAATACCTCAGGAATTCCTATTCACTTTATGAGTGAAGGACGAAGTGATGATTTCCAAAAACACTTTTGTGGAACTCACTTTTTTAACCCTGCGCGTTACTTAAAATTATTTGAAATTATTCCTGGACCACAAACTTCAACAGAAGTGTTGGACTTCCTTACTACATACGGAGAAAAATTCCTAGGTAAAACTTCGGTTGTGGCTAAAGATACTCCTGCATTTATAGGAAACCGTATTGGTATTTACGGAATCCAAAGTTTGTTTCATTTGGTAAAAGAAATGGGATTGACGATTGAAGAAGTCGATAAATTGACTGGACCGGTTATTGGTCGTCCAAAGTCGGCTACTTTTAGAACCGTAGACGTAGTAGGACTAGACACTTTAGTACATGTGGCTAACGGAATCTATGACAACTGCCCTACTGACGAACAACATGAGTTGTTTAAATTGCCGGATTTCGTCAATAAAATGATGGAAAACAAATGGCTAGGTAGCAAAACGGGACAAGGTTTCTATAAAAAAGAAGGAAAGGACATTCTGACTTTGGATTTGGACACAATGGAGTACCGCGCTGCTAAGAAAGCGTCATTTGCTACTTTAGAATTGACTAAATCAATTGATAAACCCATCAATCGTTTTAAAGTTCTAGTAAAAGGAAAAGACAAAGCAGGTGAATTTTACCGCAAGAGTTTTGCAGGTATGTTTGCTTATGTATCGAACAGAATTCCTGAAATCTCAGACGAATTATATAAAATTGACGATGCCATGAAAGCCGGTTTTGGCTGGGAAAATGGACCATTCGAAATTTGGGATGCCATTGGTGTTGAAAAAGGAATCGAAATCATGAAAGCAGAAGGTCTTGAACCTGCTGCTTGGGTTAATGAAATGCTAGCTTCAGGAAGCAAAAGCTTCTACTCTATTAAAGAAGGGGCTACGTTTTTCTACAATATCCCGACAAAAGCGCAAGTAAAAGTTCCAGGACAAGATGCGTTTATCATTCTGAACAACATTCGCGAAAGCAAAAAAGTATGGGCGAATAGCGGTGCGATCATCCAAGACTTAGGAGATGGAATCTTGAACTTAGAGTTCCAATCTAAAATGAATACAATAGGTGGTGATGTTTTACAAGCCATCAATAAAGCAATCGACTTATCAGAAAAAGAATACCAAGGATTAGTGATTGGGAATCAAGCAGCGAATTTCTCTGTAGGAGCTAACATTGGTATGATTTTCATGATGGCCGTGGAGCAAGAATATGATGAGTTGAATATGGCGATCAAAATGTTCCAAGACACGATGATGCGCGTGCGTTACTCTGGAATTCCAGTAGTTGTTGCACCTCACGGAATGACTTTTGGTGGGGGTTGCGAAATGAGCTTACACGCGGATAAAGTGGTTGCCGCAGCAGAAACCTATATGGGATTAGTAGAATTTGGTGTTGGGGTGATTCCTGGCGGTGGAGGTTCGAAAGAACTAGCCTTAAGAGCATCTGATTTATTCCATAAAAATGACGTAGAGCTGAATGTATTACAAGAATATTTCTTGACTATTGCGATGGCAAAAGTATCTACTTCTGGTTACGAAGCATTTGACACAGGACTTTTACAACAGGGTAAAGATATCATTGTAGTGAACAAAGACCGTCAAATTGCTGAAGCGAAGAAACATGCTTTACTAATGGCTGAAGCTGGTTACACGCAACCAATACGCAGAACGGATGTAAAAGTATTAGGAAAACAAGCTTTAGGAATGTTCTTAGTAGGAACGGACCAAATGGAAGCGGGGAAATACATATCAGAACACGATAAGAAAATTGCAAACAAACTGGCATATGTAATGGCTGGTGGTGATTTATCGGAACCAACATTGGTAAGCGAACAATACTTATTAGATCTAGAACGTGAAGCTTTCTTGTCCTTATGTACCGAAAGAAAAACACTAGAAAGAATTCAATTTATGCTAACCAAAGGGAAACCGCTACGTAATTAAGAAAATAGAAGCAAGATGAAAGAGGCAAGATTTTAATCTTTTGTTCTTTTCTCTTGTCTCTTTCTTCTAAAAATCTCTAAAAAAAAGAAAATGAAAACAGCCTATATAGTAAAAGCATACAGAACTGCAGTTGGTAAAGCACCAAAAGGAGTTTTTAGATTTAAAAGACCTGATGAATTAGCCGCGGAAACCATCGAATTTATGATGAACGAACTGCCTGATTTTGATAAAACTCGTATTGATGATGTGATGGTAGGAAACGCCATGCCTGAAGCAGAACAAGGTCTAAACGTAGCTCGTTTAATCTCCTTAATGGGATTAAAAATTGAGGATGTTCCTGGTGTAACTGTAAACCGTTACTGTGCCTCTGGAATTGAAACGATTGGAATGGCAACTGCTAAAATCCAATCAGGAATGGCGCACTGTATTATTGCAGGTGGTGCAGAGAGCATGAGTTTTATTCCGATGGGAGGATACAAACCTACTCCGGATTATGCTGTTGCAAAAGCAGGAAACGAGGACTACTACTGGGGAATGGGTTTAACTGCAGAAGCAGTGGCACAACAGTTTAAAGTGTCTAGAGAAGATCAAGATGAGTTTGCATTCAACTCTCATATGAAAGCCTTAAAAGCACAAGCAGAAGGAAAATTTGACAAACAAATCGTTCCTATCACTATCGAACAAACGTTCCTTAATGAAAACGGTAAAAAAGAAACGAAGTCATACGTTGTAAATAAAGATGAAGGACCTAGAGCAGGAACTTCTAAGGAAGCTTTAGCGGGTTTAAGACCTGTTTTTGAAGCTGGTGGAAGTGTAACAGCGGGTAACTCTTCACAAATGAGTGATGGTGCTGCCTTTGTACTAGTTATGAGCGAAGAAATGGTAAAAGAATTGAACTTAGAGCCTATCGCAAGATTAGTAAACTTTGCTTCCGCAGGTGTGGAACCTAGAATAATGGGCATCGGACCAGTAAAAGCAATTCCAAAAGCATTGAAACAAGCGGGATTATCATTGAATGATATCGGTTTGATTGAATTAAACGAAGCATTTGCTTCTCAGTCGATCGCTGTAATTCGTGAATTAGGATTAAATCCAGATATCGTAAACGTAAATGGAGGAGCAATTGCATTAGGTCACCCACTAGGATGTACAGGTGCAAAATTGTCTGTTCAATTATTTGACGAAATGAAACGCAGAGGTGACAAATACGGAATCGTAACGATGTGTGTGGGAACTGGACAAGGGACTGCAGGGGTTTATGAGTTGCTTTAATTTATTTTAAATGATGAATTTTAAATTTTGAATGGGATGAAAGAGAACATAATTGCTACAAAAACTTTTGATTTTGCATTAACTATAGTTCAACTTTTTATCGAATTAAAAAAAGAAAATGAATTCATTATTTCAAAACAAATTCTAAGATCCGCCACTAGTATTGGAGCAAACGTTGAAGAAGCAATAGCTGCCCAATCAAGAAAAGATTTTATTCATAAAATGGCTATCGCCTCAAAAGAAGCGAGAGAAACCAAATATTGGTTGCGCCTATTAGACAAATCAAATCTTACATCAATTTCAATGAAAAATTATTTAATTGAAATTGAACACATAATAAATATAATAACAAAAATTATAAAAACTTCTCAGGAAGACAATACAAAATAATTTAAAAATTTATAATTCAAAATTTAAAATAATAAAGTCATGAGCGACGTAACCAGAGGAGGTCAATTCCTAGTAAAAGAAACAAAATGCGAAGATATCTTTACCCCAGAAGATTTTTCGGAAGAGCAATTAATGATGCGTGACTCTGTAAAAGAGTTTGTAGACAAAGAATTATGGGCACACAAAGATCGCTTTGAGAAAAAAGACTACGCGTATACACAAGAGTGCATGAAAAAAGCGGGAGACTTAGGGCTTCTAGGTGTTGCTGTTCCAGAAGCGTATGGCGGATTAGGAATGGGATTTGTATCTACAATGCTTGTTTGTGATTACATCTCTGGAGCTACGGGATCTTTCTCTACAGCTTTTGGAGCACATACAGGAATTGGAACGATGCCAATTACACTTTATGGAACAGAGGAACAAAAACAAAAATACGTTCCTAAATTGGCTTCTGGTGAGTGGTTTGGAGCGTATTGTTTGACAGAGCCAGGCGCAGGATCAGATGCGAATTCAGGAAAAACAAAAGCAGTTTTATCTGAAGACGGAACACATTATAAAATCACTGGAGGAAAAATGTGGATTTCTAATGCCGGTTTCTGTAGTTTATTTATTGTTTTTGCACGTATTGGAGATGACAAAAACATTACTGGTTTCATTGTAGAAAATGATCCAAGCAACGGAATCACAATGGGTGAAGAAGAACATAAATTAGGAATTCGTGCTTCTTCAACTCGCCAAGTTTTCTTTAGTGAAACTAAAGTTCCCGTAGAAAACATGCTTTCGGAAAGAGGAAATGGTTTTAAAATAGCCATGAATGCGTTGAATGTAGGGCGTATCAAATTGGCAGCAGCTTGTCTAGACGCGCAAAGAAGAGTAATCTCCGGTTCCGTAAAATATGCTAATGAAAGAATACAGTTCAACACTCCTATTTCGAAGTTTGGTGCTATTCGTTCCAAATTAGCAGAAATGGCAACAAGCTGTTATGCAGGAGAAAGTGCTTCATACAGAGCAGCAAAAGACATTGAAAACAGAATTATTGCACGTGAAGCAGAAGGTGCTACGCATCAAGATGCCGAATTAAAAGGAGTGGAAGAATATGCTATTGAGTGTTCGATTCTAAAAGTGGCGGTTTCTGAAGACGTTCAAAATTGTGCTGATGAAGGAATTCAAATTTTTGGTGGAATGGGATTCTCTGAAGACACTCCGATGGAAAGTGCTTGGAGAGATGCTAGAATTGCTCGTATCTATGAAGGTACGAATGAAATCAACAGAATGCTATCAGTAGGAATGTTGATTAAAAAAGCAATGAAAGGTCATGTTGATTTACTAGGACCAGCTATGAAAGTAGCGGAAGAATTAGTTGGTATTCCTTCTTTTGAAACTCCTGACTATTCTGAATTATTTGCAGAAGAAAAAGAAATGGTCGTTAAATTGAAAAAAGCATTCCTAATGGTTGCTGGAAGTGCCGTTCAAAAATTTGGTCCAGATTTAGACGCACACCAACAATTATTGATGGCAGCATCAGATATGTTGATTGAAATCTACATGGCGGAAAGTACGATTCTTAGAACGGAAAAATTAGCCAAAAAAGAAGGAGAAGATAAAGTACAAGAGCAAATTGCCATGGCTAAATTATATTTGTACCAAGCAGTAGATGTAGTTACTCAAAAGGGAAAAGAAAGCGTAATTTCTTTTGTTGAAGGAGACGAACAAAGAATGATGCTTATGGGATTAAGACGTTTTACTAAATATACAAATATGCCAAATATTGTAGGTTTAAGAGAAACAATTACAACCAAATTAGTTGCAGAAAATGAATATTGCTTTTAAGCAAAGAAGATAGTTTTTAGTTGAATTTATTTGTCAAAAAACCGCAATTGTAGTAAAAACACATTGCGGTTTTTTTTTATTTTAGATACTACTTATTTAAGTAACTTTATATAATAATTAAAATCTAAAAAAATGAAAAAAATAGTATTATCAATTGCCCTTATTATTGCTGTTATAATTGGATGTAAAACCAACAGTAGTTCTAGTGATGCTAAGAAATTAGTCATTGCATTTGAACCAAAAAGCAATAGCAAAGTTTCAGGTACGGCCACTTTTACCGAAAAAAACGGGAAAGTAACTTTTGTAGCTAAGTTAGCCGGTTTACAACCTGGCGTTCATGCCATCCATATCCACGAAAAATCAGATTGCTCAGCAGCAGATGGTAGTTCAGCAGGTGGACACTGGAATCCAACATTTAAAAAACATGGGAAATGGGGCGTTGGAGAATACCACAAAGGGGATATTGGAAACTTTACAGCTGATGCAAATGGAAATGGAACCATCACTTTAACTACAGACGAATGGTGCATTGGATGTGGAGATCAAACAAAAGATATTCTAGGTAAAGGTTTAATTGTACACCAAGGAACTGATGATTTCACCTCACAGCCCTCAGGAAATGCAGGTGCAAGAGTCGCTTGTTCAGCAATTATAAAATAAATCAGCTAAGGAAAATACCCCATTTTGGAAGAAAAAGAACATCATTATTTTAAGAATGCAGTAGAATGGCGCAATTGGCTTCATGAAAACCATACCAACTCCAATGGTGTTTATTTGATTTTTTATAAAGTAGACAGTGCTGTTGAAAGCATGCGGTGGGAAGAAGCAGTTCAAGTTGCGATTTGTTATGGATGGATTGATTCTACTGTCAAAAAATTAGATTCCGAAAGAAGAAGGCAAGCATTCTCCCCTAGAAAAGATAAAAGTGTATGGAGCAAACTCAATAAATCCTATATTGAAAAATTGCTCCATGCTAATTTAATTCACGAAAGTGGTTTGGCAAAAATTGAAACTGCTAAAAAAAATGGATCTTGGACTAGTCTTGATAAAGTGGAGGATTTGATAATGCCTACTGACTTAGAAAACGCATTTAATAAAAATAGTAAAGCCTATCAAAATTATCTCAACTTTAGTCCTTCCTATAGAAAAAGCTACCTATATTGGCTCAATCAAGCAAAACGGGAAGAAACAAGAAACAACAGAATTACCGAAATAATCAGTTGTTGTGAGAAGAATATGAAATCTAGAAATTAATACTAATTTAATTATTAATTGAAGATTGCTTTTTTATAAATTAATAAATAAACTTTAGCTTTACAGCTTTAAAATAAAACCATGATTAACCCTTCGGCTCCAGGTTGGATAGACAAATATTTTAGTAAACAAAAACTCAAGGAAGAAAACGTTTCAACGAGTTCTGATTTATTCTATCAAAAAATCAGAAAAACTGGTTTTATATACGGACACATTGTCTCCTTTGAAACTGCAGTGCCAATTAACACTAAAGGATGGGTACAAAACGAAGTACCAAAAGTGGCTCTATTAAACACTTTACATGCTATTTATTCGTTAACAACCCAAGATAACAATCCGGAAAATTTTATTACTAAAGCGCTGTCTTTTTATAATGAAATGAACCCGAAAGGTTTCAGTTTATTTAAAAAAGTGTTACCAAACAGTGGTCCCTCTTTAAATTTAGAAAAAATAATAGACGAAAGAGTTCAAACCAATATTGACATTATCAATAAGAACTTTTCTCATATTGTGACCAATGCATTATTATTTGTAGATGTTTTGGCTTTTCGCCAATATTTACTTCACGAACAAATACCCGAAAAGTATTTAAAGAAAATTGAAGAAACCATAAATAGCCTTGTCTCACTTGCTTTAAAAACCAAGTTAAACAAATCTAATTATGATGATTTATTAATTAAACTTTTTGAAGCATCTGTACGTTACAGTAAATTCTCGAAAGTAAATGTCCAAAATCTAGAAGAATTGAATTTGGATTACTTTAGCAGTGAGTTAGAAAAATATTACTTGATTGACATGGCCGGAATGGCGTTGTGGAGTGATGGCCAAATTGAAAATGAAGAAGTCTATTTTTTACATAAATTGGGGGAGTTATTAAAAGTTCCCGATGCCTTTGTTACGGATAGTATTAAAAGTACCGATGACTTCATAAACAAAAATAAAAAGGACATCCCCTATTTTAATTATTCGAATCCCGTTAAACATTTTTATGATCAAACGACACAAAGTGTTATCACGTTAATCAGTCGAAATAAAAACAGACTGGTTAAAGAAATTGTTGAAAGTAAAGAATTAATGATTCTATTAGCAACTTCTACAAGAAGAGATTTGGATGAAAAAGAAAAGAAAAAGGTAAAAAAACAGTTGTTGGATATCTGTAAATCTGTTCCTTCATTAACTATTTTTTTATTGCCGGGAGGAAGTTTATTGTTACCTATATTAATCAAGTTTATCCCAAAGCTACTACCATCAGCTTTTAATGAAAACTTAGATGTAGAATAAAAAAAAAGTCGCTTTAAAAAGCGACTTTTTTTTATTAAAATTTAAGTTGAAATACTTCATCTAAATCTTTATTCGAACTAATATTTACTTTTAAGTCGGTTACAAAACCAGAATTTAATCCGTAAACCCAACCGTGAATACTTAAATCTTGACCGTTTTTCCAAGCCGCTTGAACGATAGAAGTTTTAGATAAATCAAAAACTTGTTCTTTAATATTTATTTCAACAAAAGCATTAAAACGTTCCGTTTCGTCTTCTATAGAATCTAAATAAGTATTATGCAAACGATATACATCTTTAATATGACGAATCCAGTTGTCAATAATTCCAATCGACTGATTCCCCATTGCGGCTTTAACACCACCACAACCATAGTGACCACATACGATTACATGCTTAACTTTTAATACATTAACTGCATAATCAAGCACACTTAACATGTTCATATCAGAATGTACCACCATATTGGCGATATTTCTATGAACAAAAACTTCTCCTGGTTTAGCACCAATGATTTCGTTCGCAGGAACACGACTGTCTGAACAACCAATCCATAACAATGGTGGCGTTTGTCCTTTGGCTAAATCAGCAAAAAAATTTGGGTCTTTTGCTAAAGCTGTTTCAACCCACTCCTTATTATTATCTAATATTTTTTTATAAAAATCACTCATTTTTTTCAGTTTTAATATTTAATATTCCAAATTAACCAATCATCAAAATTCACGGTTAAAGTACAAATAATTTATTTTATGTAGTTAATTTTTAAAAGACGCTTCGGTTACTTCTTTTTTTACCATTTGTCTTTTCGCAACATCATAATAATGTTCAAATGTAACATGATTGGCTAAATCAGGGCTATTTTCTAAATCATACGCTTTTTTAAACCCTTTTAACTTCACTTTTATATTTTCATCTATAGCACGAGTATTTTTAAATTCACGTATCAAATCTAAAATATCATGAGCAATATACACCGTATCATTGGCATTTATAATTACTTTAGAATTTTCAGGGATATCATTTAAAGTGCTTTTTATTGCCGCTTTATTTAAAAACGAAACCTCTTGTGCTAGATCAATGTGAATAATATCACCATCTAAATACTCTTCTTTTTTAAAGCTATAGGCTCTTTTAAGATTTCCTTTTAAGATAAAAATGATACTAATAACAATTCCTAAAGCAACTCCTTTAAGTAAATCAGTTGTTACCACAGCAACTAAGGTGGCAACAAAAGGTATAAATTGGTACTTCCCTTTTTCCCAAAAGTGTTTGAATGTTGCTGGTTTAGCTAATTTATATCCCACTAAAATTAATATAGTAGCAAGTGTCGCTAACGGAATTTTATTAAGTATAACAGGAATAACCAATACACTAATTAATAGCAAAATACCATGAATGATAGCTGACATTTTAGATTTTGCACCAGCTGCATTATTAGCTGAAGTACGCACAACAACTGAAGTCATAGGCAAACCACCAAGTAATGCACTTACAATATTACCAATACCTTGTGCTTTTAACTCCACATTAGTATCTGTATATCTTTTTTGTTCGTCCATTCTATCTGATGCTTCAATACATAACAATGTCTCAATTGAAGCAACTATAGCAATAGTCAAACCTACTACCCATACTTTAGGATTTGTAATACCTGAAAAGTTTGGGGTAACGATAATCCCTTTTAACTCCTCAAAAGAAGTAGGAACGGGTAACGAAACTAAATGCTGATTTGATATTGCTAATGAACTTCCAGATGCTATAAAAATTTCATTTAAAACAATTCCTGAAACTACTGCAATTAAGGCCCCCGGAACTAATTTTAGTTTCTTTAAGAACGGTACTTTATCCCAAGAAATTAGGATAATTAATGACACAACTGTAATTACAATTGCACCTAATTGAACGTGATTAAACACTTCAAATAGGGAGGAGAACGAGTTGTCTCCGTTTCTTTGTACAAACGATTGATCTCCTTCAAAATCGGCATCATATCCAAAGGCATGTGGCAATTGTTTTAGAATAATAATAATTCCAATACCGGCAAGCATTCCTTCAATAACGTTAGTTGGAAAATAATTTGAAATACTACCCGCTTTTATAAAGCCTAAAGCAAGTTGAATAAATCCCGCAATCAAGACTGCTGTCAAAAAGATATCAAAAGCACCAAAATCAGTGATTGCTGTTAATATAATAGCTGTTAAACCAGCTGCTGGTCCAGATACACTTAAATGCGATTTACTTAAATACCCCACTACAATTCCGCCAATAACACCTGAAATAATTCCTGAAAATAAAGGGGCTCCTGAAGCCATTGCAATTCCTAAACACAAGGGAAGCGCCACCAAAAAAACCACTAAACCAGAAGCAAAATCTGATTTAAGGTTAGCAAAAAGATTGATTTTTTTTGTCATAATAGTACAATAAATGATACATAAACAGACTATACATGTAAAATGTAAAGCAGTTAATTTTTTAAAATTTAATCGGAAATATTATGCCAAATCAGGCGGAGGGGAAAAGATACTAGCACTAATTTTATCATGCTTTGACAAGTTTTCAGAAAGTATCAAACTAGATTTATTATAATTACTTAATAAAGATACATCTTGTAATTCACTATAGTAATCAAACACTTTAAATTCTTTTTTAGCATGTTCCTCTTCGGTCATACTAAAAATTACTGAGGTATCACAAGATTTCTCTATCATCCTAACTATAGTAGGAGTGGATAGAAAAGCAATAAATAAGAATAATAATAAACGAGCTATTAACTTCATGGTTGCAAAAATAAGGCATAACTTATAAAATAAAAACTATGTGCAAAAAAATTTATAAAATTTTAACATAATAAAAAAACGCCCAGTTATTAATTTGTTTAAAACTGGGCGTTTATCATTCAATATATACTAATCTATTCTTCTAGCCAAGCTTGCATCATCCAAATTGTTTTTTCTTGTTCAGAAATGAAATCACTCATCATAGCATTCGTTCCTTCATCATTAATTTCACCCGTTTTGTTGAGAATTTCTCTTTCAATTTTTAGTAAATGAGATAAAGAATCCACTATTAAGTGAATCGCTTTTTCATCATTGGAAATATTTTTCCCCACAATAAGTTGATTATTATTTATATAATCTTCAAATGTATGTAGAGGTGTTCCCCCTAGTGTAAGGACACGCTCTGCAATCATATCTATTTTTAATTGGGAGTCATTATACAATTCTTCAAATTTAATATGCAAATCAAAAAAACGCTTTCCTTTAATGTTCCAATGAATCCCTCTTAAATTTTGATAATAAACTTGAAAATTAGAAAGTAATACATTTAATTCTTTTACTATTAGTTGTGACTCTTTAATGGGTAAACCTAAAATATTCATTTTCATAATTTTTAATTTTATCCAAATTTACCTTATAAAACAGAAAAAAATACTATAACTTAAATTGATTGTTTTTATATTTGCATCATAAAATACTATAGATGACAATTACACAATTAAAATACGTCCTTGCAGTAGCCGAACATAAAAATTTTACTTTGGCTGCTGAAAAATGTTTTGTTACCCAACCTACTTTGAGTATGCAAATCCAAAAAATAGAAGAAGAATTAAGTATTCAGATCTTTGATAGAACAAAAAAACCGATTCAGCTTACTGATATTGGACAAAAAATTGTCAATCAAGCTAAAAACATAGTTAATGAAGCCGATCGAATTCAGGACATTGTAGAACAACAAAAAGGGTTCATTGGTGGGGAATTTAGATTGGGAATCATCCCAACGATAATGCCCACTTTACTACCTATGTTTTTAAACAATTTTATAAAAAAATATCCAAAAGTAAAACTTATTATAGAAGAGCTTAATACGGAGGAAATAATTACCAAACTAAATAATGGCCATCTAGATGCGGCTATTGCAGCGACTCCATTAATGGAAGAAAAAATCAAAGAAATTGTTTTATACTTTGAACCATTTGTCGCTTACATTCCTGAAAGTCATCACCATTTTCAAAAAGAAGAAATTGAAGTTTCTGATTTAAATTTAGACGAAATATTGTTATTGCAAGACGGGCATTGTTTTAGAGAAGGAATATTAAATTTATGTAAACATACCGCTAAAAATGAATTCAATCATTTCCAAATTGAAAGTGGGAGTTTTGAGACCTTGATAAAATTAGCGGATGAAGGTTTAGGAACAACACTACTTCCCTATTTGCATACATTAGATCTAAAAGATTCAGATAAAATAAAACTCCGCCAATTTAAAGAACCAAAGCCGGCACGCGAAGTGAGTTTAATATATCCAAAAAGCGAATTAAAAATTCAAATAATTGATGCATTAAGAAGCACCATTGCAGGAGTAATAAAAGGGGCAATTGTTTTTCAAAATGTTGAAATTATTAGTCCAATTCAAAAGAAATAGACAATAGTAACCCCTTTTATTCGCAAACTATAGCAACGCATTTTATCAATTCTGGCTTCATATTCGTATAAAACTTAAGCCAGTTTCTTAAATGTTCCATTTCATAAGGCAATAAATTTTTTAACGCCTTTTTTAATTCTTTAGTAAACAAATCAGGGTTTAGGCTGACTTTTTCAAGAGAATCTTTAGTATAAAAGTAGATTAATCTAGACATGGTAAATTGTTTAAAGAGTGACTGATTTCATTTGATAAAAAAATCTATACTTCCTTTAATACAAAAGACAGGCCAAAGTGCACTATGTTTGGATAAAATCATAGCTACTTCAAAACATTTACTTATTTCAAAAACTAAAAAAAGGAATCCATTAAAATGGATTCCTTTTTTTTATTCATTTACTATAAACAAACATTTTTGTAATTCTGGTTTTTCAAAAGTGAAAAAATCTAGCCATTTCTTTAAATGCTCTATTTCATAAGGCAATAAGTTTCTAACCGCTTTTTTAAGCTCTTTGATGAATAGCTCTGTATTGAAACTTACTCTTTCAAGTACCTCTTTTGTGTAATCGTAAATCATTCTAGACATAACAAATAAGATTTATAAAGTTATCAAATAAACATACTGTAAATATAAAGAATACGAAATTGAATTAAACCAAAAATAACGACAAAATACATTAAACATCGTCTAAATACATAATTGTCATTTATTTTTATTAAAAAACTTACAATGTGAAAAAAATAACAAACAAATTAAATAAAATAATAAAAACTAAAACCATAAAAAAAGGAGCCTATTAGGCTCCTTTTTACTATTTATTGGTTTACGATTAGTAAACATTGTTTTAGTTCCGGTTTTTCTATTATAAAATTAAATAACCATTCTCGCAATTGCTCCATTTCGTATGGTAACAATGTTTTAATTGCTTTTTCTAATTCTTTGCAAAAAAGCATTGGATCAAAACTTACTCTTTCTAATATTGATTTTGTGTAATCAAACATGATTTTCGACATAATTAATTAAGAATTTTAGGTTAGATTATTATTTAACTTATTGTAAAAGTACATTTTTTATAAATATAACTTTTAATATTAACGTATATTTTTGAATATTATTTCATGTTTAAAATTTATGTTAATTTATTAAAATATTCTTATTCTGACTTTCTAGCACGAAACATTTCTCTTTTTCCAGGGGGTCCTTCCAGTTTTTCAACAGTGAAACCTACTTCAATCATACTCCTTTTTACAACTCCTCGAGCCGCATAAGTAACTAAAACACCATTATTTTTAAGAGCATCATACATTTTTTTAAAAACAGCTGTACTCCATAATTCGGGCTGCACCCTATATCCAAAAGCATCAAAATAAATTAAATCATATTTGTCTTGATCCTCTATATCCGTAAAAAATTGTTGCCTTTTAACTAACGAAAAATGGGTATCTAAAACCGTTTTTTCTTCCCATTTACTCTGATGCATTTTTTCAAAAACAGACTTATCTAAACTGGCATTAAGCTCCTCTACATAATTCATAGAAAGTAACTCCTCAGAAGATATTGGATACCCTTCTACTCCAACATAGTCAATTGTTTGATTCATTTTTTTACTTTCCAAAAAAGTAATGAAAGCATTAAGACCTGTTCCAAAACCAATTTCTAAAATTGATACATTATTATTTTGAAACAACGAAAGACCATTTTTTATAAAAACATGTTGCGCTTCTTGAATTGCTCCATGCTTTGAATGATAACATTCATCCCATTCTTTTATGTGTATGGTAGTAGAACCATCTAAAGTTTTTATAATTTCTCTATTCAAAATATTGTTTTTGATATTATTAAATAATTTATGTGATTTACTTTTGCCAAAATTAATCAAAAACTAAGAAAGTTAGTTTATAAACGCTACTGTTTGTTACATAATTAATAGAAATAGGAGCTTTTTATTTCGGTTTTTTTATAAATAAATAAATCACAATTAAAAGCGACAATTAATGTTATTTTAGCAAGTAATTAATTGATTTTTATTTAATTTTGCATCAAATAAAGTTGAAACTACGATTAATTGATTCTTTTAACTCAATTAATAATTTGCATTCAAAAATATAATAAAATAAAAACATAATTATGAGTACCACTCAAACTAACAAAATTGAAATAATTAAAGCACAAACTTCAAAAATAAACGAAGTAGATTTTGAAAATTTAAGCTTTGGATCTGTATTCACGGATCATTTACTAGAATGTGATTTTAAAAATGGAGAATGGCAAAAACCTGTAATTAAGCCTTATGCTCCTTTTTTACTAGATCCTTCTGCAAGAGTCTTCCATTATGGTCAGGCTATTTTTGAAGGTATGAAAGCGTACAAAGATGATAATGATGCCATTTGGCTTTTTAGACCTGATGAAAATTACAACCGTTTCAATCACTCTGCTTCAAGAATGGCAATGCCAGAAGTTCCAGAAGAAGTTTTCATGGATGGTCTTAACGAATTATTGAAATTAGATAAAGCTTGGATAAAATCCGGAAAAGGAAATACATTATACATCAGACCATTTATGATTGCCACAGGAGAAGGGGTAATTGCAAACCCATCTGATGATTATAAGTTTATGATTATTTTATCTCCTGCTAAATCATATTATTCAGGAGAAGTAAAAGTGCTTATTGCTGAACATTTCAGTAGAGCTGCTAATGGTGGTATTGGTGCTGCTAAAGCTGCTGGTAATTATGCTGCCCAATTTTACCCAACAAGTTTAGCTAATAAAGAGGGTTTCCAACAGGTAATCTGGACAGATGATGCAACACATACTAAACTGGAAGAAGCAGGAACAATGAATGTGTTTTTTAGAATAAATGACACTTTACTTACTGCTCCTATAAGTGAAAGAATTCTTGATGGTATCACTAGAAAAAGTCTTATCGATTTAGCACAAAAAGAAGGTATTACAGTTGATGTACGTCCTGTTCTTGTTTCGGAACTTGTTGAAGCTTCAAAAAATGGTACTTTAAAAGAAATATTTGGCGCTGGAACTGCAGCAGTTGTAAACCCAATCATCGGGTTTTCATATCGTGATGAATATTATGAATTGCCTAAAATAGAAAATTCATATGCTTCTCAACTCAAGGATAAATTAACTAACATTCAGCACAAATTAGCTGAAGACACATTTGGTTGGACCGTTAAAGTATAAAACCAAAACCATAGCACTAAAAAAGCGCTTTTCATTAATTGAAAAGCGCTTTTTTTCTATTTTAAATTCTAATAAGTAGAATTGAACTTCTAAACTGGAATAACTTTACTATTACTTACCCAGAATTTTTGAAAAATCTGGTTTAAAATAATTTGGTCCCTTCATCACTTTTCCGTCCTCACGATAAATAGGGTTTCCATCTTCTCCTAATTTACTCATATTAGAACGTTGAATTTCATCAAAAACGGCTTCAATCTTGTGTTGTAATCCATGCTCAATAATAGTTCCGCAAAGGATATACATCATATCTCCCAAAGCATCAGCAATTTCTACTAAATCATTATTTTGAACTGCTTCTAAGTATTCTTCATTCTCTTCTTTCATTAAATGATAGCGAAGTGTATTTTTCACTTCACCCAAATCGGCAATTGGTAATTCACTATGTCCAATTTTAAATGCTGTATGAAATTCCTTAACTGAATCAATTTGTTTCTGCATGATTTTTATTTTACAAATGAAAAGGCAAATTAGTAACAATTCTTAAACAATTAACTATTTTTGTCCAAAATAATTTAAACTATGTTTAGTCAAGGACAATTAGTATTTGCAGGCCTATTTTTTGTTGCTTTTGTTATTGCAATGATCTATGCTTATAGAAAAGATTTAAAGTTGCATAAAGTATATTACAAAGGAAATTATAAAATCTTAATTGGTTTTCTAATTTTTATTGGAATTTTATTTGCTATAAAAGTATTTTTCAAACGATAATATCTTTTTTAAGAAATATAAAAAATGCTTGCTAATTTGCAGGCATTTTTTGTTTTCAAATTGAAAGCAAAATTTCCAAGTATTTTTATAGCAATATAAATACTTGTAAGATTTAAGTAACAAATTACAATTATTCGTAATTTTGCCTCCTATTTAAATAAATAAAATAGGACATAGTATAATATATTCATAATTAGTATAGCATATTAATAAAATATCTAACTTTACATCAGAAAACAATCAATTTATTATGAGGATTTTAAAATATATATTTCTTTTACTATTACTTAGTTTTGTAGCATTGTCGATTTTTATTGCCACCCAAAAAGGTGATTTTTCTGTTGAAAGGAGTAAAATTATTAATGCTCCAAAAGCGGCTGTGTTTACTTATGTAAATGATTATAGAAACTGGGCTGATTTTGGTTCATGGATTGCCGAAGATCCAGAAATGAAACTACAGTATCCTCAAAATACAATTGGTAATGGTGCTTCGTATACATGGGAAGGAAAAGATGGAAATGGGTCCATGCAAACGCTTTATTCAAAAGAAAATGACAGTATTTCTCAAAAAATGGACTTTAGCGGAACCAAATCTTCTATTTATTGGAATTTTAAAGATACTATAGGTGGAACTAAAGTAACTTGGAAAAGTGAAGGAAAAATGAGTTTCCTTTTCAAAATATACACCGCCTTAAACGGAGGAATTGATAAAGTTATAGGCACCATGTATGAAAAAAGTCTAGTAAACTTAGACAAAGCACTTGACTATGAAATAAATACTTTTTCGATAAAAGTCGATGGATTAACAAAAAAACCAGAACTATTTTATTTGAGTCAAAGTTTCACAAGTGAAATCGCTAAAGTGAATAAAAATTTTAAAATTGTAATCCCTAAAATAATTGCTTTTTGCGAGCAAAATGATATCCCCGTGAATGGCAAGCCTTTTATAATTTACCATACTTATGATTTAGTAAGCCAGTTAACAAAAATATCGATTTGTGTTCCCATTAAAAAAGAAATATTTATAAGTCAAGGAAGCGATATTGTATCCGGAAAACTGGACCCTTTTGATGCAGTAAAAACGACATTAACTGGTGACATATCGCATGTTAAAAAAGGATATGATAAAGCCGTTGAATTTCTAAATAAAAACCAACTTACCCCAAATCCAGCAATTTCGCATATCGAAATTTATACTATCAATAAAACGGAGATCAAAAATCCTTCAAAATGGATTACAGAAATTTACATTCCATTTATCCCTAAAGAAGAACCTAAAAAAACGTATTACCAAGCACCAGTAAATTCTACTCCAGATGAAACTACACCAGCTGTATCTAATAATACAGTAGAACCGGTAAAAATCAATAAACCTGCAGTTAAAAATACAGAACCAAAAAAGGTACCTGTTCTAAAAACTAAAGAAGAAGAAAAATCTGAATTTTAATTTTTTTAAAGAAATGGATTAAACCTTTTGGCTAAATTCTATTCTAATACTATAAATAGTTATTTTGCCCGAAGAACAGGAATTTATACAACAGTTATTAAACCCAAAAATGCAAAATGAAGCATTTCAAAAACTCTTGTTAACATACCAAAAACCACTTTATAACCATATCAGAAATATCGTTTTAAACCATGATGATACGGATGATGTTTTGCAAAATACATTTATAAAAGTTTTCAAAAATTTAAAAAACTTTAAAGGAGATAGCAAACTATTTTCATGGATCTACCGAATTGCAACTAATGAGGCTCTTACTTTTCTAAATCAAAAGGCTAAAAAAAACGGAATCACATCCGAAGCGTTACAAAATAAAGTCATTGACAATTTACAAGCAGATGTCTATTTTGATGGCGATGAAATTCAGATAAAATTACAAAAAGCGATAGCTACCCTTCCCGAAAAGCAACAATTAGTATTTAAAATGAAATATTTTGAAGAACTAAAATACGAAGAAATATCAGAAATAATAGGCACCTCAGTGGGAGCATTAAAAGCATCATATCATCATGCAGTTAAGAAAATTGAATCCTTTGTAAAAAGCAATTAAACCTTTTGAATTAAATTAAGTCTAACGTATATCATGAAAGAATTTAAATTAGAAAATAGTACTAAGATTGAAACGGGTTTTAAAACTCCAGACCATTACTTTGAAAAATTTTCAGCTGAATTATTACTGAAATTACCACATAATGAACCAAAAGTAATTCCTTTTTTCAAAAGACGAAATACTATTTTTATGTTGGTTGCGGCTTTATTTGTAATTGCTTTAATGATTCCGATACTAAATACAACACAAGTAAATACGATGACAGAGCTAGATGAAACAACGTTAGAAAATTACTTAAGCTACCAAACAAATGTTAATCAATATGATCTAATAAATATATTGGATGCAAAAGATATTGATAAAATAGATGCTCCAGTCGCATTAGAAGAAAAAACCATAGAAGACATTCTTGTTGATAATGCTAACTTAGAACATTTTATAATTGAGTAGCTTGAAATACTACAATAAAATGCAAATTATAATATAAAATTAAAAAAAAATGAACTTTAAAAAAATCCTCCCAATACTCCTACTCTTTACTTCATTTCACTTTTATGCTCAAAGTGCAGATATGAAAGAAAAAAAAGAGCAAATAAAAGCCTTAAAAGTAGCTTTTCTAACTACTGAACTAGATTTAACGACCAAAGAAGCTCAAAAATTCTGGCCTGTTTACAACAGCTATGATGACGCCCAATTTGAAATGAGGCATCAAAAAATGAAATCCTATATGCATCAAATTAATGATGTTGCTTTAGATAAGATCAGCGAAAAAGAAGCCTTAAATTTATTAAATAAAATGGAAAGTAGTGATGAAGAACTATATCTATTACGCAAAAAATTCGTTAGAGATTTAAAAGAGATTCTTCCAGCTGTTAAGATTCTAAAACTTCGAAAATCAGAAGAGAATTTTAATAGAAAACTACTACACCAATATAGAGATAGAGGTAATAGAAATTAATAATTTACTACTTTATTTAAAACCCTAAACATTACTGTTTAGGGTTTTCTTTTATAAATTTTATTTTTATCATTTTATTTTTACCTGCTGCAATTGCCGTGTGGCTATCGATAAATCGAATAGTAAATAACGATGGATCAGATGCTAGTTGTTTCCAAGAATTTCCACTATCATAAGAGTAATAAATTCCTGATGCACCAACACTCACCAGTGATTTCCCTTTGCTATTTGGTACATACTGAATGCAAGAAGCATATCCGAATCCTTGATTTTCTGCTATTAAATCCCAGGTTTCCCCCCCATCGGTAGTTCTTGCTTTATTACCATAATTTTGATTCAGAGACTCATAATCCCCTCCTGAAATAAAACCATTCTTACTATCGTAAAAATCTGCAGTAAAAATTCCAGCCATTGCCTTCCCTTGTACAATAGGTGTTTCATAAATTTTCCAACTTAACCCTTTTTCATTAGAGAATAAAACTCTTGCCTTTTTACCACCAGTCACTATCCAAGTAGCATTTCCCTTAATAACAATATTAGTATTACTAGCAGCAAAAGCAGCCTCTCCTTCCGCCACATTAGGGAGTTGATTACAGTTTAACTTAATCCAAGTATTACCACCATCTCTAGTTATAATTATGGAAAGACAGTCATCAATAGGATCTCCTATAGCAATTCCTTCTTGGTTATTCCAAAACTGCATACTATCGTAAAATACTTTTTTGTGGTTCTCCTGATAAACTAATGTTGTTTTTAATTCCGTTTTTGATACTTTATAAAGCAAAGCGGGATTAGAAACCGTCAATAAAAATATGTTTTTTTGAGTTTGGGCTCCACTCCTAAATTCTAACATTAAAGAATCGTTGGCAATCTTCTTTTCAAACTTTGCTTTTTTCTTCAAATCATAGAAACCAAATCTGGAATTATTAGCGGAATACCAAATTTTATTTGCATCAATAATTACGGATCGAATACTGATATTGTCTTGAAATAAAGTATCAATCTTTATGGAAGTATAAATAGTCTTATCCTTACTTTCTATATCATAACCTACTGTTTTACAAGAATTTAATAATAAAAACATTGTAAAAATAAAAAACACATTTCTCATTATAATCGAATTATATAAAAGCTAAAATACAATTAATTATAGGAATAGCAATTGCTCTAAAATTTTATTGGCACAGTAATTGGATAATTAAAAAATATAATACTTAAATAAACTTGTTATGAAAACTAAAATACTAATAGTAACCCTATTAACTTCCCTATTTGCAATGCAAATGCAAGCTCAAAATAGAGCGCGAGTTAATGCCATGAATAATGAAATTAGCGATAATTTAGATTTGAGAGCTGTTGCCGATATTTTTGGTGACTCAAGAGATCTTCAAGATTTTGAGAGACAGTTAAATGATCCTGAGCTTCAAATTTCAAATTTAGATTTAAATAATGATAACGAAGTTGATTACTTGCGTGTCATTGAAACCGTAGAAGGTAGAACTCACGTTGTAATCATTCAATCAGTACTTGATCGTGATGTTTATCAAGATGTAGCTACAATTGAAGTAGAAAAAGACAGATACAACAATGTGCATTTACAAGTTGTAGGAAATGAATACATGTATGGTCCAAATTACATTTACGAACCAGTATATTATAGCACTCCAACAATATATGCTTCTTTTTGGTCCTACAACTACCGTCCTTATGTGTCAAATTGGTATTGGAATTTTTATCCTTCATATTATTATGCATGGAATCCATATCCAGTATACAGATATAGAAACAATATTCAAATTTCATTAAACTTCAATAATAACTATAACTACGTAAACTATAGAAGAAGTAATCAAGCTGCTGTATTATATAGCTCAAGACGTTCAAACGGATATGAAAGACAACATCCTGACTATGCTTTTAATAGAAGAAATTCAAATGTGACGAATCGTTATGAACTAGATCAAAGAAGAGGAACTAGAAATACCAGTTCTAGAAATAGTACTACTTCATCTAGAGAAAACTCCGGTAGAAGAACAAATACAGATAGAGACTATTCTCAAAACAGAGGAAACACTTCAAGAGATGCTAGTCCACAAAGAAGAACAGAAACTCAAAGAGATAATTCATCAAGAGGAAATAGCACTAGAGAAACTACTCCACAAAGAGATTATTCACAAAACAGAGGAAACACTTCAAGGGAAGCTACTCCACAAAGAACAGCGCCACAAAGAGATAATTCATCAAGAGGAAATAGTTCTAGTGAAGCAACTCCACAAAGAACCGCACCCCAAAGAGACAACTCTTCAAGAGAATCTGCTCCGCAAAGAACAGTGCCACAAAGGGACAATTCTTCAAGAGAATCTGCTCCGCAAAGAACAGCACCGCAAAGAGACAATTCTTCGAGAGGTAATAGTTCAAGAGAAGCCACACCCCAAAGGGATTTTTCTCAAAACAGAGGGAATTCTTCAAGACAATCAGCTCCACAAAGAACAGAATCACAAAGAGACAATTCTTCGAGAGGAAACAATAGAAGGTCTTAAAAAGAACACTTCTTCAAAATTATAAACACGGTGCTTTAACACCGTGTTTTTTTATGTCTTTTTCGAAAAAAAAAGCCCTAATTTATTTAAAAAGAGTAAATTTGTCGTGTTTTTTAAAAATAATACATGAGCACTTCGCATAAAAATTTACATTCAAAATTAACTTTAGGAGGTTTATTAATTACATTAGGTATTATATATGGCGATATTGGGACCTCCCCGTTATATGTAATGAAAGCCATTCTTGGAGATCATATTATTAATGCAGATGTAGTTTTAGGAGGCATATCATGTGTTTTTTGGACCCTGACATTACAAACGACGATAAAATATGTAATTATTACATTAAGCGCAGACAATCATGGTGAGGGAGGAATTTTTGCTTTATATGCTTTAGTCAAAAAAACCAAAATACAATGGCTCATAGTCCCCGCTATTATCGGTGGAAGCGCACTACTGGCTGATGGAATAATTACCCCGCCCATTTCTGTTTCTTCTGCTGTAGAAGGTATTAGAACGTACTATCCAGAAATAAACACCATACCAATTGTAATCGGAATTTTATTTGTCCTTTTCACTATTCAGCAATTCGGTACCAAATTAGTAGGAAAGTTTTTTGCCCCTATGATGCTTATTTGGTTCAGCATGCTTGGAATTCTTGGATTAATCCAAATTACGAAACACCCTGAAGTATTCAAAGCTTTTAATCCCTACTATGCATATCATTTACTATCCATTCATCCAGACGGATTTTTTGTTTTGGGGTTTGTATTCCTATGTACCACAGGAGCTGAAGCACTTTATTCAGATATGGGCCACTGTGGACGAAAAAATATCCGAATCAGTTGGATTTTTGTGAAAACAACTTTAGTACTTAACTATTTTGGACAAGCAGCTTATCTCATTCACCATGAAGGACAAACATTACAAAGTCTAGGAGGATCTAATGGAAATCCATTTTATCTTATCATGGCCGATTGGTTTCAACCTATTGGAATTGTAATTGCAACATTAGCAGCTGTTATTGCTTCTCAGGCCCTTATTAGCGGTTCATTTACTTTAATAAATGAAGCGATGAGATTGAATTTTTGGCCAAAAGTAAAAATAAAGTATCCTACTGAATTAAAAGGTCAACTGTATATCCCTTCTATAAACTGGTTGTTGTTTTTTGGTTGTGTTGGAATAGTTTTGCATTTTGAAGAGTCCAGCAATATGGAGCATGCTTATGGATTAGCGATAATTTTATGTATGATTATGACTACTATTTTACTTAATTTCTATTTAATTATGAAAAGAGTAAAATTATATTTTATAGTACCATTGATAACCATCTATCTATTAATTGAATTAAGCTTTTTAGCAGCAAACATAACAAAGTTTTCTGAAGGTGGCTATGTAACTTTAATCATTGCTATGGTACTGATTTCAATTATGACCATTTGGTACTTGGCTAAAAAAATTAATAAAAACTACACTAAAATTGTAAAAATAGATGATTACAAAAAAGTGTTGAAGGAATTAAGCGCTGATTTATCCATTCCAAAATATGCAACACACTTAGTGTATATGACTAATGCTAATCGTGTGGATGAGATTGAAGAAAAAGTGATGTATTCTATTTTACAAAAAAGACCAAAAAGAGCTGATATCTATTGGTTTGTCCATGTAAACATCTTGACAGAGCCTTATAAAACAGAATACAAAGTAAGCGAAATTATTAAAGATGATTTATACCGTGTAGATTTTAATTTAGGATTTAGAGAACCTACTAAAATCAGCCTTATGTTCAAGGAAGTAATTAAGGATATGGTTAAAAAAGGAGAAGTAGATATCACTAGTAGATATGAATCTTTAAATAAGAATAACATTATCGGGGATTTCAAATTTGTATTATCTGAAAAATTCCTTTCAAATGACAGTGATTTATTATGGCATGAAAAATTGATTATGAATTCTTATTTCTTAATCAAAAAACTAAGTCTATCTGAAGAAAGTGCTTTTGGACTAGACAGTAGCTCCGTTAAAATAGAAAAATTCCCAATGGTGCTTCATGCTCCAGAAAACATCGGGTTAACTCGAGTTAAATAAGATCAATTTATATTGAATTTTAAAAAACACTGTCTTTAAACAGTGTTTTTTTTGCTGTTTAAAATATAAAATCAACATTCATTATTTAAAATTTAACTTTCGATCAATTAATACTACCTTTGCACCTCAATTAATAAAAATGAGATTACACAGAAATTTAGTTTACACTACTATAGATTCCTTAAATGCAATATTTAACGAAGGAGAATATGCGGATAAAGTAGTTGCCAGAGCCTTAAAAAAAGACAAACGTTGGGGAAGCTCAGATAGAAAATTTGTTGCTGAAACGATCTACGAAGTAGTTCGATGGAAACGATTATATGCAGAAATTGCAGAAGTAAAAGAGCCATTTGACAGAGATAATATTTGGAGAATGTTTTCAGTATGGGCAGTATTAAGAGGATACCCAATTCCTGATTGGCGTCAACTGGAAGGAACTCCTGAGAGAAAAATAAAAGGTCGTTTTGATGAATTATCAAAAGTAAGAGCCCTTAAAGAATCTATTCCTGACTGGATGGATGAAATGGGAGTAAAAGAATTAGGTGAAAAAGTGTGGTCAAAAGAAATCACAGCTCAAAATCAACCTGCTAAAGTTATTCTAAGAGTAAACACTCTAAAAACTACTAAAACAGAATTAAGAGCGATCTTAATGGATTTAGACATTGATACCGATGTCCTTAAAGACCAACCAGATGCTTTAGTATTAAAAGAAAGAGCTAATGTTTTCATGACTGATGCATTTAAACAAGGCTTTTTTGAAGTTCAAGATGCCAATTCACAACTTGTTGCTGCTTTTCTTGATGTTAAGCCAGGAATGCGTGTTGTAGATACTTGTGCGGGTGCAGGAGGAAAAACATTGCATATTGCTGCTTTGATGGAAAACAAAGGACAATTGATTGCTATGGATTTATATGAAAGTAAATTAAAGCAATTAAAAATTAGAGCAAAACGCGATGGTGCTTTCAATATTGAATACCGTATCATTGATACTACTAAAGTGATCAAGAAATTACACCAAAGAGCAGATCGAGTATTGATCGATGCCCCTTGTAGTGGATTAGGAGTTCTTAAAAGAAATCCTGATGCGAAATGGAAATTACAACCTGAATTTATTGACAATATCCGCAAGGTACAAGCAGAAGTTTTAGAAAGTTATTCTAAAATTGTAAAACCAGGTGGAAAACTGGTATATGCAACATGCTCTGTTTTACCCTCAGAAAATCAAGAGCAAGTAGCTAAATTTTTAACAACGGATATAGGAAAAGAATTTAACTTTATAAAAGACCAAAAAATTCTAGCACATGAATCTGGTTTTGATGGTTTTTACATGGCACTTTTAGAAAGAAAAGAAGAAGTAACACCAAAAGAAGTTAAAGTAAAAGAAATAAAAGAAGCAAAAGAAGCAAAAGCCTAATATTATTTCCTTCTAAATAACAAAAAATGCCTTCATAATGAAGGCATTTTTTATTGTAAAAAGAAGCAAAAACAAAAAAGTCCTCGAAAATTTCGAGGACTTTTTTTATATCTTTTTTATTCTATTCTCTTTAATCTGAATTTAATCATTCATCGAAATTAAAAACTCTTCATTGTTTTTCGTTTGTCTAAAACGATCGTTTATAAAACTCATTGCTTCAACAGGATTCATATCAGAAAGGTATTTTCTCATGATCCACATTCTTTGCAACGTTTTCTCATCTAACAACATATCATCACGTCTTGTACTTGAAGAAGTTAAATCAATGGCTGGGAAGATACGTTTATTAGCAATTTTTCTATCCAACTGCAATTCCATATTACCAGTACCTTTAAATTCTTCGAAGATAACTTCATCCATTTTTGAACCAGTTTCAGTCAAAGCAGTTGCAATGATACTTAATGAACCTCCATTTTCTACATTACGGGCGGCTCCAAAGAAACGTTTTGGTTTCTGTAAAGCATTAGCATCTACTCCTCCACTCAATACTTTACCTGAAGCAGGTTGTACTGTGTTATATGCTCTTGCTAAACGGGTAATGGAATCTAATAGAATCACGACATCATGTCCACATTCTACTAATCGTTTTGCTTTTTCAAGTACAATATTAGCAATTTTAACGTGTTCTTGTGGCTCTCTATCAAATGTAGAAGCAATTACTTCACCACGTACACTACGTTGCATATCCGTAACCTCTTCTGGACGTTCGTCTATTAGTAAAACAATTAAATATACTTCGGGATGATTGGCAGCAATTGCATTTGCAATTTCTTTCAACAACATGGTTTTACCCGTTTTTGGCTGTGCGACAATCATACCACGTTGTCCTTTTCCTATAGGAGAAAATAAATCGATAATACGAGTAGAAATGGTGCTTTGTCTTTCGGCTAAATTGAATTTTTCTGACGGAAAAACAGGCGTTAAATGTTCGAATGAAACTCGATCACGAACCACTTGTGGATCATGCCCATTAATTTTTAACACACGAACTAAAGGAAAAAACTTTTCTCCTTCTTTTGGAGGACGTACCACCCCTTTAACCGTATCTCCAGTTTTAAGACCAAACAATCTAATTTGTGAAGTTGATAAATAAATATCATCCGGTGAAGCTAGGTAATTATAATCGGAAGAACGTAAGAAACCATAGCCATCAGGCATCATTTCTAATACTCCCTCACTTTCAATTATTCCGTCAAATTCAAAATCTGAATCTCTAAAATTATTTTTTTTATTTTTAAAATTAGGGTTTTGATTTTGTTTATTTAATTGATTTGGATTTATTTTTTTAGCAGGAGGAGCAACTTCAGTAGCATCTGTTTTTGAAACATTTTCTTCAACTACTTCTTTATTTTCGTCTTTAACAACTACTTCTTTTGTTTCTTCTTTATCCTTTTTTAAAGCTATTTTCTTTTCGTAAGCTGATTTATTAAACTTAATAACCTTACCTACTTTCTTTTCTGGAATTACATTATCTTTTTCATCTTCGGTTTGCGAATTAACTGCATCAACTTGTGCAATTACCTCCGCAGGCATTTCTACTTTAATCTGAAGATCAGCTTCAACAGGAGCTACTTCTTTAAAAATAGTTTTATTTGTAGTTTTTTGAATAGCTACCTTCTTAACTGGCAGAATACGGGCTCTTTTAGGTTTATTATCCTCAACTGGAGCATCCGAATTTTTATCTAATGTTGAATCAACAGTATTGTTTTGATGTTCTAAAATCGACCCAATCAAGGTCTCTTTTTTAACACCATTAAACTTTATGGTTTTAGCTGACTTAGCGATTTCTTGAAGCTCAGAAAGCTTCATTTCTTTTAATGCAGAAATATCAAACATGAATGTTCTATGAGTTTAATTAATTTGGTAATACTATAAAAGATAGGTAGTAAATATTTTATTTTGAATTGACCGCAGTATGAAGTGCTTACGGTATTGTTATGCAATAATACGAATAAAATTTAATGATACAATAGTATTTTAAAAAAAGAAAATATATTTTTGTAAAACAAATTGAAACAATGATACAGAGAATTCAGACGATTTATTTAATTCTAGCTTTTGTAGTTACTGGGATTTTACCTTTTTTATTTCCTTTATGGACAATGAATGACGGAAAGGAATATTTCTTTATGCAAAACCAGATTTATGTAATTTTATTGGGATTAAGTACAACACTTACTGTATTAAGTATTGTTTCGTATAAAAAAAGACAGAATCAATTTGTCGTTGGCAGATTGAATATGATATTAAATTTAATTTTATTAGGATTATTTGTATATCGTTCATTAAATGTATCTGGAGAAACAGCTGTTGTTTCTGAGAAAGGTATTGGGATGTTTCTACCTATTATTGCTATCGTATTATTAGTCTTGGCTAATAAGGCCATCAAAAAGGATGAAGATCTTGTAAAATCTGTGGACAGATTGAGGTAAACCTATAAACTTAGTTTATTAGTGCGAAGGAAACCCGAATGTAACAGTTCGGGTTTTTTTGTGCTTCAAAAAGAAGCATTTAATAAATAAAATCTTATAAATGATAAGTAGTTTTTTTTTCCTAAATTTGAATACAGTTTAACTATAATATGACAAAAAAAATAAGGATACACCTTGCTGACGACCATCAAGTTCTCATTGATGGGATGAGAACTTTATTAAATACAATCTCAAATTTTGAGGTTGTAGGTTTTTCTTTGGATGGAAGCACACTATATGACGACGTCACTAACAACAATACAACTATTCTAATCTTAGACATCAGTATGCCTAAAAAAGACGGAATAGAGGTTGTCAAGGAATTTGCTGAAAAAGGGTTTCCTTGTAAAGTAATTATTCTATCTAGTTATGATGATTTAAAAATTATACAAGAAGTGATGAAGCTTGGTGTTAGTGGGTATCTAACAAAGCAATGTGCTGGCGAAAATATAGTCGAAGCCATTCAGGCAGTTTCAAACGGTGAGGATTATTTTTGTACTACTGTTAGAGAAAAAATATTCAATTCAGCTACCAAAAATATCTCAAAACTTAATAAATACAAACCTACTATCGACTTGCTATTAACTGGTAGAGAAATTGAAATTATAACCTTAATTGCATTAGAATATAGTGGAAAAGAGATAAGCGAACAATTATTTATCAGTTCAAATACGGTTGAAACACATCGTAAAAATATCATGAAAAAACTAAAAGCAAAAAACACCATTAGCCTAGTTAAATTTGCCATTAAAAACAAATTAATTAAATCGTGAAATTTAATTAGAACAGCTTCTCTATCTTTATTTAAACACTATGCTATATTAATCGACACAACTTATTTATGTTTCAAAACAGATTTATTTTATTGTTTTTACTATTGCAAACTTCTTTCAGTACAATTGTATTTTCTCAAGAGACATTTCCTTCCAAAAATGAAATTACAAAAATGACCAAAGAAGCAACTTCTTTGATGAAAAATGAAAAATATGAAAAATCATTAATCAAATCAAGGATTGCTTTAAAATATGCAATTGCCATCAAAGATGACAATCTAATTGCTACTTGCTACAATACTATTGCAGCAAATTTTGATGAATTAGCTGAATTTGAAAAAGCCTTTTTTTATTATCAAAAAGGAATTTTATATGCTAATAGAACCAATAACAATCAGCTCAAGAATTGGTTGAATAATAATCTTGGTAACATTTATTGTTTTGATAAAAAAGAGTATCAAAAAGGAATTTCTTATTATAAGAAATCTCTTGAGTATAGTACCAGAATAAAAGATTCAGCTGAAATTGTTTTTACAAAACTAAACATAACATGGGCTTATTTTGATATTGGGAATTTTTCCGAAGGCCTACCCTATTTAAATTTCATTAATAAATACCATCCTAAATATGGTGATAAATCTTTATCAGGAGTTCTAAACATGCTTAATGGTATGTATTACAATTCTATAAATGATCCTCAAAAAGCAGATTATTTTTTTAAAAAAGCAATCCAATTTGAAACATTAGAAAATGAAAAATCAGATTTATCTTTCGCTTATCAAGAATATTCCAGGTTTTTATTGAAAAATGGGGATTATAAAAAAGCTTATGAAAATTTAGATCTTTATAATACAATTACGGTTGAAATCAACAATCAAGAAAAGTTAAAAAAAGTAAATGTAGCTGGAATAAATCTCCAAATAGATGAATACAAAAGAGAAATTGACAATATTGAAACTAAATATAAGACTAAGCAACAAATCCTATTAGAGAAACAATCTAAAAATAAACGAATTAGTATTATAATCATTTCAATACTACTTTTAATTCTTATTCTTTTTTACTTTTTCTTCCAAAATAATAGATTAAAAGAAAAAAATAAGCTGAAAGACATCCAAAGTAAAATTCAGCAAAACATTATCAATGCCTCCATTAGCGGTCAAGAAATAGAGCGAAAAAAAATAGCTGCATTTTTACATGACAATATTAGTGCCCTGCTTTCTTCAGCAGGATTACACTTGAGTGTTTTTAGTAGCATAAATAAAATTGAGTCGGAAGAAATTATTAAAACAAAAAAAATATTGAATGAGGCTCATGATAAAGTACGTGACCTTTCGCATCAACTGCTGCCCTCTTTATTGGCTCGTTTTGGATTGTTTTATGCACTTAATGATTTATGTGAAAAGAATTCAAATTCAAGTATTAGTTTTGAATACGCTAGTACAATGGAGACTACAACACGTTACAATGGAGATTTTGAAATGAAAATGTATTTTATAATTATGGAGTTATTGAATAATATTATAAAACATAGTAAAGCTAAAAATGCTTTTGTAAGCATTGATGAAAGAGATAATTCATTGTTCATTCATGTAAGAGATAATGGAAAAGGTTTTAACACTGCTGGTGAGTATAAAGAAATTGAAGGGTTTGGGCTTAACCAAATTAAAGCTAGAGTAAATAATATTGATGGAGAAGTAACAATCCATTCAAAAATAAAATCGGGAACATCAATCTATATCAATGTTCCTATTACTTACAAGGTATAGTTACACCCTTTTTTCTATTTCTATAATTTCTAAGTCTTTTATTTTATCTCCATCAATTACAAATCGCAGCATAGTTCGCACTTGATGAAAACCGCTTTTTCCACATGCTCCTGGATTCATATGTAAAAGATTATTCTTCTTGTCGAAGATTACTTTTAAAATATGAGAATGCCCGCAAATAAATAATTTTGGAGGGTTTGCTACTATTTCCGCTTTAATATTGGGATTGTATTTACCTGGATAACCACCAATATGCGTAATCCACACGTCAACTCCTTCACACATAAAACGATTATGAAGTTGAAATTCTAAACGAGCTTTGTCATCATCAATATTACCGTAAACAGCTCGCAATGGTTTGAGTTTTTTTAAAGTATCTGTTACCATCAAATCACCAATATCTCCTGCATGCCAAACTTCATCGGCTTGAGCAACATATTTTAAGATTGTATCGTCTATATGGCTGTGTGTATCAGATAGGAGGAGTATTTTTTTCATTCAGAATGAACTATTTCGATAAATTAGTAGCTACAAAGGTAGTTTGTTTCTTTAAAAAGAAGAAAATAAATCCTTACAATCAGAACTTACACATTTAACCTTTTCTCAACATAAAAACTTTGTATCTTTGCTTCTTTGAAACTTTGCGACCACATTAAATTGAGATATTTTATAAAATTAGCGTATAACGGAACTCTTTATCATGGCTGGCAATACCAACCAAATGCCTCCTCTGTTCAGGAAACGTTAAACAAAGCATTTTCGGTATTACTTAATTCAGACATCAATCTAATGGGCGCCGGTCGAACAGATACAGGCGTTCATGCTAAAGTGATGTATGCCCATTTTGATTTTGAGACTTCGTTTGATATCGCTAAATTGATTCACAAACTCAACTCTTACTTGCCCAAAGACATTGTTGTTTATGATATTATTTCAGTTCACCAAGAAGCGCATGTTCGATTTGATGCGACAAAAAGAACCTATGAATATCATATCAACACGTTTAAAGACGCCTTTTTGCAAGAACAAAGTTGGTACTTTCATCAAAAATTAGATCTTAATTTAATGAATGAAGCCGCAAAATTGCTATTCAACCATACTGATTTTCAATGTTTCTCTAAGGTCAATACAGATGTAAATACGTTTGATTGTACGATTTACAAAGCAAATTGGAAAGTGGAAAACAACAAACTAATTTTTACAATATCGGCCAATAGGTTTTTAAGAAATATGGTGCGTTCTATTGTAGGAACGCTTGTTAATATCGGGTTACATAAAATAACGCTGGATGATTTTAATACTATCATTGAAAGCAAGAACAGAGACAAAGCTGGGTTTTCGGTACCGGCCCACGGATTGTATTTAACCGAAATAGATTACGATTACATAACTAAATAGCCCTGATTGAAGTGGAAATCATTTTTATTTTTTTCTTTAAAAAATAAAAATATTGAAGCGAAAAGCAGGAATTAGCTCCAAATAACTGAACTAAATTCAGGTAAAAAAAATGAAAGCAAAAGCATTCGACACTCGATTATTTAAAAGAATATTACAATATACTAAACCGTATCAATGGCGCTTTAATGGCGTTATTGCCTTTGCGGTTTCTTTATCTATTTTTGCGGCTTTGCGTCCTTATTTATTGAAGCAAACAGTGGATGATTACATTCAAACTGAAGATGCTAAGGGGCTTTTGTTTTACATCACTTTGATGGGAATCGTTCTTTTATGTGAGGTTTTTTCACAGTTTTATTTTGTTTTTTGGGCCAACTGGCTAGGGCAAGACATTGTGAAAGACATTCGTACTAAACTCTTTAAACACATCTTGAGTTTTAGAATGAAATATTTTGATTTGGTGCCCGTAGGACAACTAGTTACACGTTCCGTTTCGGATATCGAATCTATTGCACGTATTTTTAGTCAGGGACTGTTTATGATTATCAGTGACTTGATGAAAATGTTTGTGGTCCTTATTTTCATGTTCTATATGAACTGGAAATTAACATGGATTGTAATTGTTGCCATGCCGATTTTGGTTTTTATAACCCGAATCTTTCAACGTAAAATGCAGGTCGCTTTCGAAGAAGTGCGCGCTCAAATTGCCAATATGAACTCATTTGTTCAGGAACGGGTAACAGGAATGAAAATTGTTCAATTGTTTAATCGAGAAGAAATTGAAGCAGAAAAATTCAAAGAAATCAATGATAAACATAAAAAAGCTTGGATAAAAACCATTTTATACAACTCCATCTTCTTCCCTATTGCTGATATCATTTCATCTCTAACATTAGGATTTATAGTACTTTACGGTGGTATTAAAATATTGAATGGGGATCATTTCACGACTTTTGGAGATTTGTTTTCCTACACCATGTTTATAGGAATGTTATTTAATCCATTGCGTCAGATTGCTGATAAATTCAACGAGATGCAATTGGGAATGATTGCTGCGAATCGTGTTTTTGAAATTATTGATACCCAAGATCAAATTCAGGATACTGGACTAATTGAAGCTCCAGTATTTTTAGGAAACATTGAATTCAAAGCGGTGCACTTTAGTTACATCGCCGATGAAGAAGTCATAAAAGGAATCGATTTAGAAGTAAAAGCAGGGGAAACTATAGCGATTGTAGGATCGACCGGCGCGGGAAAATCGACAATCATTAATTTATTGAATCGCTTTTATGAAATTAATAGTGGAACCATTTTTATTGATGATACTAATATTGAGAATTATACACTTGGTTCTTTAAGAAAACAAATTGCAGTCGTTTTACAAGATGTTTTTCTTTTTGCTGATACTATTTATAATAATATTACCTTAAATAACCCTGACATCACTAGAGAAGATGTTTTGGCTGCAGCCCAAGAAATTGGCGTTCATGAATTCATTATGAGTTTACCTGATAATTATGATTTTGATGTGAAAGAACGCGGGGTAATGCTATCTTCTGGTCAACGTCAATTGATAGCTTTTTTGAGAGCTTATGTAAGTAATCCAAGTATACTTATTCTAGACGAAGCCACATCATCTATTGATACGTATTCCGAAGAATTGATTCAACGTGCTACAGAAACAATTACCTTAGGTAGAACTTCGATTGTAATTGCGCACAGACTGGCTACTATTGTCAATGCCGATAAAATTGTGGTGATGGACAAAGGCTTAATTGTAGAACAAGGAACCCATCAAGAATTAATCAATCGTGAAAGTGGGTATTATAAGAATTTATATGATTCTCAATTTTCTGTAGCTAACTAGTAAAAACTAAATTGTAATTAGACAATCTTAATACTTACCTACAAATTTTATTTACTAACTACTTAAATAATTTAAGAGGATCTTTTGATGCCAATTAAGTATTCACTTATTATTTTCATGATTCCTAACAAATCTTTAAATAATTGAATCTTTAAATTTTTCCAAAACAGAATAAATCCTTAAATTCGCCAAATCAATTAATTTAGAAAACTTATAAAAATGAAATACGATATCATAGTTTTAGGAAGTGGTCCGGGTGGATATGTTACTGCCATTAGAGCATCTCAATTAGGGTTTAAAGTTGCCGTAATTGAAAAAGAAAGCTTAGGTGGTGTATGTTTGAATTGGGGATGTATCCCAACGAAAGCATTACTAAAATCAGCTCAGGTTTTTGATTATCTAAAACATGCTTCCGATTATGGATTGACTGTTTCTTCATTCGATAAGGATTTTCCTGCTGTTATTCAACGTAGCCGTGGGGTTGCACAAGGAATGAGCAAAGGGGTTACTTTCTTAATGAAAAAAAATAAAATTGACGTTATTAATGGTTTTGGAAAAATAAAACCAGGTAAAAAAGTCGATGTGACCGATAAAGATGGTAAAACAACTGAATATAGTGCAGACCATATTATTGTTGCAACGGGTGCACGTTCACGTGAGTTACCTAACTTACCTCAAGATGGAGAAAAAGTAATTGGTTACCGCCAAGCAATGAGTTTACCAAGCCAACCTAAAAAAATGATTATCGTTGGTTCAGGTGCAATTGGAGTAGAATTTGCTCATTTCTATAACTCAATGGGAACGGAAGTGACTATTGTAGAATTTATGCCAAACGTAGTTCCTGTAGAAGACGAAGATATTTCTAAACAAATGGAAAAATCTTTGAAAAAATCTGGAATTACAGTTATGACAAACTCATCTGTAGAGCGCATTGACACTACTGGAGCTGGAGTGAAAGCATTTGTAAAAACAGCAAAAGGAGAAGTAGTTCTTGAAGCTGATATTTTACTTTCGGCTGTTGGAATCAAAACAAATATTGAAAACATTGGTCTAGAAGAAGTAGGAATTGCTACTGATAGAGACAAAATAATAGTGGATGCTTACAACCAAACGAATATCCCAGGATATTACGCTATCGGTGATGTAACTCCAGGACAAGCTTTGGCACATGTTGCTTCTGCAGAAGGAATCAACTGTGTTGAAAAAATAGCTGGATTACATGTAGATCCAATCGACTACGGAAACGTTCCAGGTTGTACGTATGCTACTCCAGAAATCGCTTCTGTTGGTTTGACAGAAAAACAAGCTAAAGAAAAAGGATACGAATTGAAAATTGGTAAATTTCCATTTTCAGCTTCTGGAAAAGCACAGGCTTCTGGAAATTCTGATGGATTTGTAAAAGTAATCTTTGATGCTAAATACGGTGAATGGTTAGGTTGTCACATGATTGGTGCTGGTGTTACGGATATGATTGCTGAAGCAGTTGTAGCGCGTAAACTAGAAACTACAGGGCACGAAATCCTAAAATCGATCCATCCTCACCCAACAATGAGTGAAGCAGTTATGGAAGCAGTTGCTGATGCTTACGGTGAAGTAATTCACTTGTAAATTGTAAGTTGAGACTATATTAAAATACGATTATAAGAAATACACAATCCGATTTGCGAAAGCAAGTCGGATTTTTTTTGTTTTATACTCAGATAAAAATAGTAAGAACTAGCCCTTTTTCATAAAATTCGTTTTAAAATTGTTAAAATCCAAAATACCAAACATAGTTGACAAACCGAAAAATCGTGTCGTAGAATGCCAATTTCCGACCTTAGAAAAGCGATTTTTTTACTGCAAAAGTGCAAAATTTAGCAAATGTTAATTTTTTACGATTTTTATTTTAACAGGAAAAATTAACAGTAATTTAGTAGTCTAAATAATCAAATATGACAACTTTAATGGCCTCTTTTTGGTGGATACTCCCGGTAGTTTTTTCCATCATTTTTTACAAATTCGTTTTGCGTGTTTTCTTTGGGATGGTTATTGTTCCCGAGAATAAAATTGGTTTAGTGACAAAAAAGTTTGTACTCTTCGGCGCTGATAAGTCGTTACCTGATGGTAGAATTATAGCTACTAAAGGCGAAGCCGGGTATCAAGCACGAACACTGGCTCCAGGATTATATTGGATGATGTGGATATGGCAATACTCTGTTGATATGACTGGATTTACAATCATTCCAGAAGGTCAAATTGGTTTGATTCTAAGTAGAGATGGACAAGAAATCCCAACAGGTCGAATTCTTGCCCGCAAGGTAACATCAGATAATTTTCAGGATGCAACTGCATTCTTAAACAATGGTGGTCAAAAAGGGCGTCAAACGGCCTTTATCACCACTGGATCCTATCGTATTAATACCTTTCTATTCGAAATTGTGATTGTAGAACAAATCAAGATTTATGAAAACATGATTGGTATTGTAACAGCGCTTGACGGAGAGCCTATACCCCAAGGACAAATTGCGGGTAAAAACATTGACGGACACAATAACTTTCAAGATTTTGACGCCTTTCTTGATAATGGCGGAAATCGCGGTTTACAACCTCAAGTGATGCTTGCAGGATCTTATTATATCAATACATGGGGAATTCAAATTGAACAAAACCCAATGACTGATGTACCTATTGGTTATGTAGGAGTAGTGATCTCCTATATTGGAGAAGATGGAAAAGATGTAACAGGCGATACTTTTAAACACGGAAATATTGTTTCAAAAGGACAACGTGGCGTTTGGATGGAACCCCTAGGACCAGGGAAATATGCTTTAAACAAATACACAACAAAGCTAGAACCTGTTCCTACAACAAACTTAGTTTTGAACTGGGCCAATGCTAGAAGCGAATCCCATGATTTAGACAAAAACCTATCAACAATCACGGTACGATCTAAAGATGGTTTCCCGTTCAATCTAGATGTTGCACAAATTATTCACGTTCCAGCCAATGAAGCACCTAAGGTAATTGCACGTTTTGGTAGTATGACTAACTTGGTTTCACAAGTATTAGAACCTACCATTGGTAACTATTTTAGAAACTCGGCTCAAGACAGTGACGTAATTTCATTTTTAAGCACTCGAAAAGAGCGTCAAGAATCGGCTAAGACGCATATCAAAACCGTTTTGGACGAGTACAATGTAAATGCGGTAGATACATTGATTGGTGACATCGTACCACCTGATTCATTGATGAAAACATTAACTGACAGGAAAATTGCCGAAGAAGAGCAAAAAACCTATCAAACACAAAGAATGGCGCAAGAACAACGTCAAGGTGTAGAGAAAGAAACCGCTATTGCTGATATGCAAAAAGAAATTGTAAAAGCATCACAAAGTGTCGAGATTGCGCAACGTACTGCTGATGCAACGGTAAAAAAAGCCGAAGGAGATGCTACGAGTTTGAAACTTAACGTAAATGCCGAATCAGAAGCTACAAAAATGCGTGCCAATGCAGAAGCCGAAGCAACAAAAGCGAGAGCGGGTGCACAAGCTGAAGCAACCAAATTAAATGCAAGTGCCGAAGCCGAGAAGATCTCGAAAACAGGTCTTGCCGAAGCCGAAAAAATTATGGCTATTGGTAAATCGACTGCTGAGGCCTACCAACTTCAAGTCTCTGCTATGGGTGGTGATAACTTTACTAAGTATAAAATCACCGAAGAGATTGGAAAAGGAAATATAAAAGTAATTCCTGATGTTTTAATCACAGGAACTAATGGTTCCGAAGGAGGAATTAGTGGATTATTAGGACTGAAACTCATGGAAATGATGGACAGTTCCACTGATAACACCAAGAAAAATAAATAACTCTAACACCAGAATCCGATTTGCGTAAGCAAGTCGGATTTTTTTTTATGGCGTACCCCTACTTCCACTCCGTTACAGTAGCGTCAGGCTATTCGCTACAATCTCCCAAAAAGGGAGGATTTCCGCTGCTATCCTTTACGCAGCCTAGTTTATAAAAGAGCGGTAAATTAAAACTAGGACAACCCCGATACAAGCCATAAATATTATTTTTACGCACTAAAAACCAACAAATTACGCTCGATTATTCCAAATAAAACAGTACTTTAGTTCACTAACAACCTCTTTTTTAGAAATCGTTTTTATTTCGGTATTCTCAATTTCAATTAAGTGACCCAACATCAAACCAAAGCTGTACTATGAAAATAAAATTAGTATTACTTAGTATTCTAATAACGAGTCAAACCTTCGCTCAATCCTACAAAAAAATACATCAGGAAGCCATTGTGGTCGATACTCATAATGACATCCTCATGAAAGCTGCCGATATAGGAATTGTTTTTGACCAAGATCTAAAAGGAAAAACACACAGCGACCTAGACCGATGGAAAAAAGGAGGGCTAGATGTTCAATTTTTTTCTGTGTTTTGTGAGGGCGATTTAAAAAATCCCTTTGCTTATGCCAATAGAGAAATGGACAGTCTAGATGCTGTAATAGCCCGTAATCCAAACAAAATTGTAAAAGTGAGTAATTATGCAAAACTCCTAAAAACCGTACATCAAAATAAAATTGCGGCACTATTTGGTGTCGAGGGGGGACATATGATAGAAAACGACCTCAATAAATTAGACAGTCTTTACAATCGTGGGGCACGCTACCTTACCTTAACACATAACGTAGCTCCCACATGGGCTACAAGCGCTATGGAGGAAGTTACCAATCCTAACTTGACTCACAAAGGACTCACTGATTTTGGAATACAAGTAGTGCAACACATGAACCAAATAGGAATGATTGTAGATGTAAGCCACTCCGGCGACCAAACTTTTTGGGATGTAATGAAAACCACAACTAAACCTATTATTGCTTCTCATAGTTCCGTATATAGTCTTGTCCCACACCGTCGCAATTTAAAAGACGGCCAAATAAAAGCCATCGCAAAAAATGGTGGTGTCATCCAAATAAATTTTAATCCCGGATTTATTGATCCCACTTTTGATGCTAAAGAACTTGCTTTCCTTCAAAAACATGCCGTTGAAAATGACTCCCTCATGAAAACAGGAATGATAGATTTTTATGCACAAGATTACCTTTATAACAAATATCATGAGGAAGCTCAGGCAATGCGACCACCACTATCTAATGTAATTCAACATATCGAGTACATCATTAATTTAGTGGGTGTTGATTATGTAGGATTGGGCTCCGACTTTGATGGAATTAATTTAACACCACAACAGCTGGACGATGTAACAACATATCCATTAATTACAAAAGCACTGGTTGAAAAAGGATATAGTAAAAAAGATATAATTAAAATTCTTGGTGGTAATATATTAAGGGTATTAAAAGCAAACGAATCCAAATAATGACTTAAACGAAAACACCATAAATATTAATTAAAACGATCAAAATATAAAATGAAATCAATGCTCAAAAAACACATTTTACTGTTTCTTTTTTACCCATTAATTACCATAGGCCAAGTAATTCCCTCAACAGATACTACTATTTATAAAAGTCGGAAAGGAATTTTTGAAATAAAATACAATAATAATCATTGGATAAAAAGTGATTTGACTTCAAAATGGGATGCAGAATTTCACGACACTTATAACTTACTTAACGCCTATTTTATTGAATATGATTATTTTGTACCTGAAAAAAACATCAAAAAAACACTAAAATCACAATATGCAGAATTTGGCAAAATAAAGAACCTTAAAATATATGATAAGATGATTCATGATATGAAAGTTAAATATTTTACATGTACTTTAGATTTTAATAATTACACCTACATTTTTCAAGGCTTTTTATATAATGGAAAAGCAGGAACAATGCAAATCCAGTTTGGAGCACAACAAGAAGCCATTAAACAATATCAAGTTTATATCGATGAGTTTTGCAGTGGAATAACTCAAATAAAAGGCATGAAAATAAATAATAATAATAATAATAACCTGTAACCCAATTCTTTCAAATATCACTAAAAGTGGGTATTGTGATTGTAGTTAAAAAGTCAGAATTTTACATATAATTTAATTGACTCATAAGGTTTATAATTCAACTACGCTTTTAGTAGTTGCCCTTTACGAAAATAACAAAACAGACAATAATGAAAAGTGAATGGATTGCCAATTATGAAAATGAAGAAATAAAAATCACTAATAACTGGTTTACAGGTGAAAAACTTTTCATTAATAATGAACTACAGGATGAACAATTAAATTTTATTACTCCTAGTACAATGACCGGAATTTTAACTACTAAAAAAGGAGAAAAATTTTCTGTGAAAACAAATCTTTCTGGCTTTTTTAAAGTTCGTTGCCGCTTATTTGTAGACAACAAGAAAATAGCATTAAAACAAATTAAATAGTTTTAGATATAAAAAAGTAGTGGAACAATCCAAAAACCATTTTTAACCAAAAATCCCTTTTGACTTTTTCAAAAGGGATTTTTATTATTTATCTAGATTTTCAAATCCTCAAAGCTAAGCAACTTTAAACCTCCGAAACTTTGAAACTCTGTAACTTTGAAACTCTACTCCTCTTCCTCTGTTAAATGTGATTTAGAATACCCTCTCCATTTTTCAATACAATCTTGAAAATCTTGTGGTAATTCAGTATCAAAACGCATCAATTCTTTAGTGGTAGGATGCACAAAACCAAGTGTTTTAGCATGCAATGCTTGCCTTGGCAATGCTTTAAAGCAATTGTCTATAAACTGCTTATATTTTGTAAACGTAGTTCCTTTTAAAATCAAATGACCACCATAACGTTCGTCATTAAATAAAGGATGTCCTATATGTTTTAAATGGGCACGAATCTGGTGTGTACGCCCCGTTTCTAATTGGCATGAAATCAAAGTCACATAACCAAAACGTTCCAAAACTTTATAATGAGTAATCGCTGGTTTCCCAATCTCTGGATCTGCAAAAACAGCCATTTGCATGCGGTCTTTCAAGTGACGAGCTAAGTTTCCTTCAATTGTTCCACTTTCTTCAGCTACATTCCCCCAAACTAACGCTATATACTCTCTTTCAGAAGTTTTAGCCTCAAATTGTTTGGCTAAATGGGTCATCGCCGCTTCCGTTTTGGCAATTACAAGTAAGCCTGAAGTATCTTTATCAATACGATGTACTAATCCTGGTCGCTCACTGCTATTCATTGGCAAATTATCAAAATGATAGGCCAAGGCATGCACTAATGTTCCTGTATAGTTTCCATGTCCAGGGTGAACCACCATTCCTGGTTCTTTATTGATTAACAACAAAGCATCATCCTCATAAACAATGTTTAACGGAATATTCTCCGCGATAATATGGTTTTCGTAGGGTGGATGCGTCAACATCACACGAACTACATCAAAAGCTTTTACTTTATAATTTGACTTCACAGTCGCATCATTCACAAAAATATTCCCTTCAGTAGCTGCTATTTGTAATTTATTTCGGGTTGCATTTTGAATCAATCCCATTAAATATTTATCAATTCGTATAGGTGTTATTCCTTTTGGAACTTCAAATTTAAAATGTTCGTATAATTCTTCTTCTAAGTCAATCGACTCTACATTATTGTTCATTAGGCATTTCTTGTGTTGGATTAGCAATGCTATCCGTTCTTATATCTTCTTCATAACTCGCTTTTCCATCTCCTAAAACTAGATCAATTTTAGACGATTTCAATACTTTATCTCCCGCTTTGATATTTCTACCTTTATAACGCATTTCTAATACCATGTCTTTTCCAAGATTTGGTATATAAGTAATTGTCCCTTCTTCAAGACCTAACGCTTTTAGCGTAGGTACTGCTTCACGGTATGTTTTTTCAATTAAATCAGGCACTTTCACTGATGAAAATCCCGATGAATTAATTTTAATATACACCTTTCTACCCTCTTTCACTTTGGCTCCAGGCAAGGGATCTTGTTGTACCACACTGTATTTAGGATAATCATTTCTATAATCCACGCTATCAAGTAAAACGTAATCTAAGTCTAAATCATCTAGTTTTTCCTCCACTTGCTCTTCTGTTAGTTTACTTAAATTAGGAACAGCAATCTCATTTCCATGATTAGTAGTAAAAGTCAACCAATGCATAAAAAGATATCCCAAAACGGCAATTATCAAAACCGCGATAAATACTTGTAGAAAAAACACACGGCTGGTAAGGTATTTACGTAAACTCATAAATTATTTTTTATATGGGCAAAGATATAGCTATTTCGTTTCAAAAAAAATGATAATTTTGTTTAAGCAAAAAATACCCTTGTATATTTGGAGCTATTTCCCGCTATACGCTTGTATCTTTTCTTTTTTAAAGAAAAAAAGAAAAGGATACCGCTGCTATCGGGGCTAGAAAATAAAACGATTCGAACTACAAAACACAATTTGTGTTCCAACATTAAACAATATAAAATGAAAAATATTGCCATTATCATGGGCGGCTATTCCAGCGAATACAAAATTTCACTAATAAGCGGAAACGTAGTATACCAATTCTTGGACAAAACAAAATACAATGGATTTCGAATTCACATTTTTAAAGAAAAATGGGTCTATGTTGATGATAATGACACCGAATTCCCAATTGATAAAAATGATTTTTCTATAACTCTTAACGGTAACAAAATCACATTTGACTGTGTCTTCAACGCCATTCATGGTACTCCAGGTGAAGACGGACTCATGCAAGCTTATTTTGAATTGCTAGATATACCACATACTTCATGCGATTATTACCAAGCCGCTTTAACATTCAATAAAAGAGATCTTTTATCGGTGTTAAAACCATACGGAATAAAAAGTGCTATATCATATTACTTAAATAAAGGAGAACATATTGACACTGCAGCAATTGTAAGTAAAGTAGGTTTACCTTGTTTTGTAAAACCAAACAAAGCAGGTTCTAGCTTTGGAATTTCTAAAGTAAAAACGGAAGCCGAATTGCCAATTGCCATCGAAGTCGCTTACAAAGAAGACAACGAAATCATCATCGAAAGTTTCCTAGACGGAACCGAAGTTTCTGTAGGGGTAATCAATTACCAAGGAAAAACCACCGTTTTACCCATCACAGAAATCGTATCCGAAAATGACTTCTTCGACTACGAAGCCAAATATTTAGGAAAATCACAAGAAATCACTCCTGCTAGAATCTCTGATGAAATGACCCAAAAAGTGGGAAACATTGCTAAACGTGCTTATGAAATACTACGTATGAAAGGATTTTCTCGCTCTGAGTTCATTATCGTGAACAACGAACCATATATGCTAGAAATGAATACTATTCCTGGTTTAACTACTGAAAGTTTGATTCCACAACAAGCCGAAGCTGCCGGAATTTCACTAACTGAGTTATTTACTAATGCAATCGAGTTATCTTTATAAAGTTATTACAGATTTAAACTTGAAACCTCAAACTTGAAACTCTAACATAAATGAGAAAAGCTATATTTCCAGGATCTTTTGATCCCATTACACTAGGACATGAAGATATTATTAAAAGGGCAATTCCTTTATTTGATGAAATTGTCATAGCAATTGGTGTTAATGCCGAAAAAAAATACATGTTTACCCTAGAAGAAAGGAAACGCTTTATTGAAGAAACGTTTAAGGATGAACCAAAAGTTAGCGTTATTAATTATGAAGGACTTACAATTGACTTATGTAAAAAAGTAAATGCGGACTTCATTTTACGTGGATTGCGAAATCCAGCCGATTTTGAGTTTGAAAAAGCAATTGCACACACTAACAGACATTTATCCAAAATAGAAACGGTTTTCTTGCTGACTGCTGCAAGAACTTCTTACATTAGTTCTAGTATTGTAAGAGATGTCATCCGCAATGGAGGAGAGTACGAAATGCTAGTGCCGGAGGCAGTTAGAGTAAGTTCTAAATGATTTTATATTTTAATTAATCTAAAAAAATATTATTTAATTTAATATTCTTTTAATTATTTAAAAGGTTCACTTTACATGATACTTAAAAAAGTATCTGCAATAAAAGTTTAGTATTATACCATAGTAAAACTTTTATTGCACATACTTGATCAAATTTAAAAACTCCAAATTATTTCATTAATACGTAATTTTTCCAATTGCATTATGGGTTGACGTACCTAAGCCTGTAGACTCATTAATGATATAAACACCATTGGCAATAGAGAAAGACCCTGTTGCTCCAAGGAATCTACCATTCCCTCCTGTTACAATAAATCCTCCAACATACGTTGCAGCTGTTGCTGAACTAAAAGTCAAAACAATTTTTGTTTCCGTATATAATTCATCTCCATTTGCGGCATAAAGGATATCACTCGATCCATAATTAAAAGTGCCATCACCATTATCTTGGAAAAGAGTGGTGGACGTAGCTCCATGTACCTCTCCTAAATGTGTCATTGTACCTACGAAATTAGATCCAGTTCCAGTAGAATTGTCTATACCCACTAGTGAAATGGACACATCCTTTTCAACTGGTTTCGCGTTAACACTTTTTGCACTTGCACTTAAAGATGCGGCAATTTGTTCTGATCCATCAATAGAAGTCGAATCACAGGATACGAATAAAATAAAAATAAAACCTGCAAATAGTAATGATTTAGTTTTCATAGCTTTATAATTTAATTGTTACTTACTTAAATTTAAATAATTTAATTCAGCAAGCAATTTAATCCCTACTTAAAACACTAATTAATAGCTATTTAAAACTATTTATAAGATTTTATCTAAAAAATATGTTTGTTGTAAAAAACATTATTTAACCCTATTTTTGCATAAAATAAAATAAAAGCCAACAATGAGTATCGAAAGAGAATTAATCAAACGCAGTGGATCACAATGCGAATTATGTGCCGCAACAGAAAACCTAAAGGTATACGAGGTTTTACCCACTAAAAAAGGGGGAATAGACGAAGCTATAATGGCGTGTAGTACCTGTATCGACCAAATTGAAAACCCAGGTCATGAAGACCTTAATCACTGGAGATGCCTGAATGATAGCATGTGGAGCGAGCATACCGCTGTACAAGTCGTTTCTTGGAGAATGTTAAGCCGTTTACGCGCAGCAGGTTGGCCCCAAGAATTAATCGACCAAATGTATTTTGACGAGGACACCCTTGCTTGGGCTCAAGCAACGGGGGAAGGTGAAGATGATGAAAATAAAATAATACACCGCGACAGCAACGGCGTAATCCTAGAACATGGAGACTCGGTTGTTTTGATAAAAGACCTTAAAGTGAAAGGTTCTAGTATGGTCGCTAAGCAAGGAACTGCGGTTCGAAACATTCGTTTAGACCACGAAAACGCTGAATATATTGAAGGAAAAGTAGATGGTCAAACTATCGTGATTATTACACAATATGTAAAGAAAACATAATTTACCAAAATGGGTTTATATTAAAAACGTCTTGACTATTCAAGACGTTTTTTTTGTTTTATACTCAAATCAATTATTATATCTCTATTCAAAAGTTAAAAAATAAAATATTTATCAATTAGAAGAAAATACCACAACAATAATCCCTTAAAATAAATTTATTTGAAATAATATTTATAGTTTTAACTTTTTAACTACAAATAATTCAAATTCTAAATTTATGAGTGCACATCTAAAAAAAACACTTTCTCCTCTTTTGCTTTGGGGACTTGGAGTAGGTTATGTGATTTCAGGAATGTATTTTGGGTGGAATTTAGGATTAGAAAAAGGAGGCACGCTTGGCATGGCCATTGCCACTTTTATCATCATTATCATGTATGTTTGTTTTAGTTTTTCGTATTGTGAATTATCCTGTGCGATTCCTAAAGCAGGTGGCGGTTTTGATTATGCGAACAGAGCCTTTGGTAAAGACATTGGTTTTATTACAGGACTTGCACAAATTATAGAATTTGTATTTGCTCCGCCAGCCATCGCAATCGCAATAGGCGCGTACTTGAATCTCTCCTTTCCTCAAATCCCTATTTTACCAGCGGCAATTGGAGCTTATTTATTATTTACAGCTCTCAATATTTTTGGGGTAAAAATAGCCGCAACATTCGAATTGTTTATTACCATCTTAGCTGTTGCCGAGTTGCTATTGTTTTTTGGGGTAACTATTCCGTATTTTTCTTCAGAAAAACTAACGCTTAATGCAAGTACAAATGGTTGGGAAGGAATTTTTGCGGCCATCCCATTTGCAATTTGGTTTTTCCTTGGTATCGAAGGCGTCGCGAATGTTGCCGAAGAAACCATAAATCCACAAAAAGACATTACAAAAGGTTTTGGAAGCGCCATACTTACACTCGTTATATTGTGTATCATGGTTTTCGTAGCAACCATTGGTGTAGGTGGTTGGGAAAAAGTGGTGTATAAAGCAGACGGTAGTTTATCCGATTCTCCTTTGCCAATGGCAATGGGAATGGCAGTTTCTACTGATAGCATGATGTATCATTTATTGATAGGCGTGGGTCTTTTTGGTTTAATTGCCTCTTTCCACGGACTCATTCTTGCGGGAGGAAGAGCAACAATGGAATTTGGAAAAATAGATTTTGCACCAAAATTCCTAGGTAAAGTACATCCTAAATTTTTAACTCCCGCCAATGCACTTATTGTAAATACAGGTTTAGGAATTGCCACCTTATTTACCAATAAAACGGGTGAAATAATAACTATAGCAGTTTTTGGAGCGCTTACATTATATATTCTTTCCATGATGTCGCTACTGCAATTAAGAAAATCAGAACCCAATTTAGAACGCCCATTTGTTGTACCTTTATATCCAGCTCTCCCTATTACAGCACTATTAATTGGATTGTTTTCGTTGATAGCCATGAGTTATTACAATCCCATTTTGGCGTTATGGTATTTTGGAGCGATCGTTTTGGGCTTTGCATTGTTCAAAATTTTCTATAAAGGAGAAAAATAATTTGCACTGATTCCAACATCAATAAGTACAAGCACGAATAAAAAATGTATAAACATACTGTCAACAATACTGTTTTTGTTTTCGATTCTTTAGCTGAATTAATGGCCAAAGCAACTCCGCTGCGCTCTGGTGATCAACTGGCTGGAATCGCAGCACAATCCTACCAAGAACGAGTGGCAGCCCAAATAGCATTGGCTGAGTTACCCATAAGTGAGTTCTTGAACAAGCCATTAATTCCGTACGAAATTGATGAAGTGACCCGCTTGATTATTGACACGCACGATCAAGAAGCTTTTAAAAACATATCACATCTTACAGTAGGTGATTTTCGCAATTATTTACTCGATAATAAAATACAAAAACAAGAATTAACTGCTTTACAAAAAGCCATAACTCCTGAAATAGCTGCTGCCGTTTCAAAGATTATGAGCCTCCAAGATTTGATATTGGTGAGTTCAAAATGTGAGGTAATTACAAAATTCAGAAGTACAGTAGGACTCAAAGGACATCTATCTACTCGCCTTCAACCCAATCACCCAACAGATGATGTCAAAGGAATCTTAGCCTCAGTTATTGATGGCTTATTTTATGGAAATGGCGATGCACTTATAGGAATTAATCCTGCATTTGATAATATCACCACACAAATTAATTTGTTAAAAATGCTCGACGATATGCGAATGCAATATCAAATTCCGACGCAAATGTGTATTTTAAGTCATATTACCAATACCATAATGGCAATAGAACAAGGTGCTCCCGTAGATTTAGTTTTTCAATCTATAGGTGGAACCGAAAAAACAAATGCCAGTTTCGGAATCAATTTAGGGTTATTAAAAGAAGGATATGAAGCCGCACAATCATTATCCCGTGGAACTATTGGTAAAAATGTAATGTATTTTGAAACAGGACAAGGCAGTTCCCTTTCTTCGAATTCCAATTATGGTATTGACCAACAAACACTCGAAGCGCGCTCTTATGCTGTGGCGCGTGCCTTTGATCCTTTTTTAGTAAATTCAGTGGTAGGTTTTATTGGACCCGAATATTTATATGATGGTAAACAAATTATTAGAGCAGGTCTAGAAGATCATTTTTGTGCTAAAATAATGGGATTACCTATGGGTTGCGATATTTGCTATACCAATCATGCCGAAGCAGATCAAGACGATATGGATGTTCTACTAACACTATTGGGAACCGCAGGTTGCAATTTTATTATGGGAATCCCAGGCTCAGATGATATCATGCTCAATTATCAAAGTACGTCGTTTCATGATGCTTTGTATATACGAAAATTACTGGGCTTAAAACCTGCACCCGAATTTGAAGAATGGCTCATCAAAATGGGAATTATGAACAGCAAAAAAGAACTCTTAAAAGCTCAAAATCAAAATAAATTATTAGAATTAATCAAAAGGTAATCCTAATTTAAAAATATGGAATTAGACAACTGGCACCAATTAAGAGAATTCACCAATGCAAGAATTGCACTTGGTAGAGCTGGAAATGCGCTACCTACCAATGAAGTGTTACAGTTAAGAATGGCACATGCCCTTGCAAAAGATGCGATAAGTACTGAACTAGATGTGCTAAATATAAAAGCTGACGCAAAAAACATAGGATTAACAACGATTTTTGCACAAAGTCAAATAGCAAATACCAGCGAATACCTTAGAAATCCAAATAAAGGACGATTACTCCATGATCAAAGCAGTACGCAACTAGACGATTATCCCAAAAAGAAAGCTGATTTATGCATCATTATCGCAGATGGCCTTTCGGCAGAAGCCGTTAATCTTCATGCGATGAAGCTAATTGAATTGTTAATTCCGAAATTAAAAATAAAAAACCTTGCCCCCATAGTTATTGTAAAATATGGCCGAGTGGCTATTTCGGATGAAATAGGTGAATTATTAGATGCTAAAATTGCTTTGATATTAATTGGCGAAAGACCTGGTTTAAGTTCGCCTACAAGTATGGGTGCTTATATCACTTGGAATCCCAAAAAAGGAAATACTGATGAAAAAAGAAATTGTGTATCCAACATTCAGCCTGATGGACTATCTTATGAGTTTGCGGCTCAAAAATTAGCCTATTTATTAGAACAAATGATTAGCAGACAAATTTCAGGAGTCGCCTTGAAAGATGATTTTACTGATTATTACCTAGAGGAATAATTACAAAAAAAGAAAACTACAACTTTAAACGCCTTTAAACGCTTCAAGTTGTAGTTTTAAAATATAGTTGGATTTAAAAAAAATCTATTCCTCTTCTTTCTTAATTACTTTTCTAGCGACTTCAATTTTGAACTTTTTACCTTTCATTTTTTCATCCTTAATGTTGTGCAATAAATCTTTTACTTTATTAAATTTCACTGCTGCAAAAGAAATGAAATCTTTTACTTCAATTAGTCCTAAATCTCCTTTTTCCAGTTTTCCTTTTTGAGAAAAGAAACCAACAATATCAATTTTGTTTAGTTTGTTCTTCTTTCCTCCACTGATATAAATAGTTTGAAATTGTGGCGGTTTAGGCAAAGTAGTAGCATTATCAATTGGAAAAACGTTCATTCCATAATCGATATAATCCATTTTTTTCTCACTTTCATGCGCCACAACATACGCAGTTCCTGAAGCTGTCATACGAGCTGTACGACCGTTTCTATGCGTAAATTCATCTTCCTTAGATGGCAGGTGATAATGAATAACATGATTCATTTCAGGAATATCTAATCCACGTGCTGCTAGATCCGTTGTGATTAAATAACTAACACTTCCATTACGAAATTGAATTAAGGCACGCTCCCGTTCGTCCTGATCCATTCCTCCGTGATAATACGTAGCGTAAATTCCTTTTTCGTTTAAAGTATCACTAATGCGCTCTGCTGCATCACGATGATTACAAAAAACAATAGCCGACTCTGATTTCAAAGAACAAATCAGGTTGAATAAACTTCCTATTTTGTCTTTCTCTTTAGAAACTACCAATTTCATTGAAAGATTGGTCTCTACTTCATGTTCCGGAATAAAATCAAGAATTGTAGGATTAACTACTCTAGTGTATTTAGGAATTTCAATATCCGAAGTCGCCGAAACCAAAACTCTTTTATTTAGTTTGGTCAATTTCCCAATGATAAATGACATTTGCTCATGGAATCCCAACTGCAATGATTTATCAAATTCATCAAGAATTAGTGTTTGAATTTTATCTACACGAAAAGTTCCTCTATCAATATGATCCGCAATACGTCCTGGCGTTCCTATTAAAACTGCAGGTGGATTACTTAAGTTCTTGATTTCGGTATCTATGGAATGTCCTCCGTAACATACATTCACTTTATAATCAGTTCCCATTTTTTTCCAAACTTGTTCAATTTGCAATCCTAATTCACGTGACGGAACCAGAATTAAACATTGAACCGATAGAATCTCAGGTTGTAACATTTCTAAAATAGGCAATAAAAAAGCTAATGTTTTTCCAGAACCTGTTGGTGATAATAGTAAGACATTATTATCGTTTAAAATAGCGTCTTGAGCTACTTCCTGCATTTCATTTAGGCTCTCGATGCCTAAATTCAATAGTATATTGTTAGAATGGTGTTTCTTGTTCATTTTTATAATTTGCGCAAAGGTAGTTAAAATTGATTGAACAAGAATAACGAACTGACTTAGCTCTTTTTTTGCATAAAGGATAGAAGCTGGCTACCGAAGTAGCGCGAATAGCCTGACAGCATTAAAAAAAGAGGCCAATCACCGTAATGCTGATTGGCCTCTTTTTTTTAATGGTGATATGCCCAAATCACAATGAATTAGGGTGAATACTTTTTTCTTGTTCAAACAATAATTTAATGTTCTCATAAGAATTTTTTAATGCGTCAGGTATCTCATCTGGGCTAAACCAAGCCACTTTTTCGATTCCTTCCTCCAATTGGCCCTGCGGAATACCTTCAAAATCGGACTGCATTTCGAACCAATGAGTGATTTTTAGCTTATAAACACCATTGCGTTTAAAGACGTGATAGGTCTTTTGAAGTTTGTGTGTAACCCTCAATAAATTCACACCAGTCTCTTCTTCGACTTCACGCATGGCAGTTTGTTCCATATCCTCTCCTTTTTCAGTTCCGCCTTTGGGTAAATCCCATTTTCCGTTCCTAAAAATGAAGAGCACCTCCCCTTTTTTATTGTAAACTAATCCTCCACCTGCTTTATTTACAGGGATTTTTGTTTTCAAAGTCTTCATAATCTCCTTTTCATCAGGATGATATAGATAGGCTTTTTGAATTTTATTTTGAAAAATTTTGACTATAAGTTGTTTTATATCAATGCTTTCAAGAAGAAATAATTGAAAATCTGTCTCTTTTGAGATTTTATTTGTCAAAAAAAGTGGTTTGTCGTTAACAAAAACTTTATACATTTGTATTATGATTTTTAATAAAGATACTGCCGAAAAAACAGCCGAATTGCTTTTACAAATAAATGCAATTAAATTGAATCCAGGAAATCCTTTTACATGGGCTTCCGGATGGAAATCACCTATTTATTGTGATAACAGGCTAATACTCTCATTTCCAACTATAAGAAATTATGTTAGAGATGAATTTTCTAAACATATTGAAAAACAATTTGGCAAGCCAGATGTTATTGCCGGTGTGGCCACTGGAGCGATAGGAATTGGTATGCTGGTTGCTGAAAGCATGGGACTCCCGTTCGTATATGTGCGTCCAGAAGCCAAGAAACATGGTCGCCAGAACCAAGTGGAAGGTTTTTTACAAAAAGGGCAAAATGTAGTTGTGGTCGAGGATTTGATCAGTACAGGTAACAGCAGTTTGAATGCTGTTGAAGCTTTGCGTGCTGCTGGTGCGAATATTAAAGGGATGGCTGCCATTTTTACCTATGGTTTTGATGTTGCTGAACAAAACTTTAAAGACGCCAAACTGGATTTATACACCTTGAGTAATTACCAAAACTTACTTAATTTAGCTGTTGCAAAAAGTTATATCACTGAAAAAGAAGAAAAAACATTGAGAGAATGGAGCACTATTCCATCTACTTGGGATGTGGAAAAAAAATAAAAAATAAAAAAAATGAACTTAGAAAGTCCAAAAGTTACTGTAGGGAAATCGGCACAAGAATTATTTGATTTATTGACTGATGTGAAAAGTTTCGAAAAGTTAATGCCTGAAAACATTGCTAAATTTGAAGTTATTGGAGAAGATGCTTTTATTTTTGGATTAAAAGGGATGCCTGAAATCAAACTTAAAATGAAAGAAAAAGTAGCACCAAACAAAGTAGTTTTAGGTGCTGCAAGTGACAAACTTCCTTTTACACTTACAGCTAATATTGATACTGTTTCTGACAGTTCAAGTGCTGTAAAATTGGATTTCGAAGGTGATTTTAACCCGATGATGGCTATGATGATAAAAGGACCTATTGGTAAATTTATTGAAACTCTTGCTTCGAATATGGGCAAGTTATAAATTCAGATTTTATATAAAAAAGACACCCTTTTAGTGAAAACAAAAAGGGTGTCTTTTTACATCAATTACACACTATCATAAAAATGGAACCATTTACCATAACAAACACCACAGAACATGATATTCCATTTATCTGCTGGATGTTTGACGAAGCCATACTGTACCAACAAAAAAATAAATTTCCTGTTTGGAATGGTTATGATGTTGATGTGATCAAAAATGATATCAAAGAAAAAATTCAATATAAAATTATAATTCACAACGAAATTGCCTGCATCTTTTCGACATGTAGTAATGACCCAATTATTTGGGAAGAAAAAGATAAGGATTCAGCCATCTACTTGCATCGTATTGTGGTGAACCCGAAACACAAGGGAAAACAACAATTTGCAAAAATATTTGAATGGGCAAAAAAATATTGTTTACAAAAAAATATAGATTATTTACGTATGGATACTTGGGCAGACAATCCTATTATCATCAAGTATTACTGCAGTTTTGGCTTTAATTTTTTAAATAATTTCACCACGCCAAACACCAATAATCTACCCGTTCAACATAGAAATATAAAATTAGCCTTGCTAGAATTCCCTATAGCTCAATAAAGCATTTGTATCTCCTTAAGGCTATACTCGGCAATACTATCATCCTCTAAAAGAACTTGAAGATTACCAGAGGTAGAAACCCCTTGGATAATACCCATAAAATTTTTACCTAAACCGTCTTTGAAAGGCATTGGAACACCTTTTTTGAAAAGTAAATTGACATATTCCTCCCACATAGAATCAGAATCATTTTTTAGCTTGTCGGTATTTTGCTTTATTTTGTCAATTATAGAATAAAGAACTTTTTCTTTATCAAATGAAGCCTCGCAAATTTTAGCAATTGAAGACGCTTTAGGCAAGTTATCAAAATTTGTTTGATTAATATTGAGCCCTAAACCTACAATTGAACTCAAATTCCCGTCACTTTTAATGCTATTTTCAATTAAAAGACCGCCAATTTTGAAATTATATGACATAATGTCGTTTGGCCATTTAATGCTTAAATTAGGAATATTAAATGTTTCCAAACTTTGAATAATTGCTAATGCTATCGCTATATTAAGGTTATAAATCTGATTAACATCAGATAAAGAATCTTTAATAAAAACACTCATTATTAGATTCTTACCCGCTTCAGAGGACCAGACTGACCCCATTTGCCCTTTACCTTTAGTTTGATTTTCTGCCGTTACAACTGTAAAGTTTTCCAGTTTTTGTTTACTTGACAACCCTTTTAGAAACTCATTAGTTGAATCTATGGCATCGAGTTTGATTAGTTTCATTAGTTATTATTTGTGGGAGAGAATTTAATATTATGTTAAGGTTCAAAAATAATCACAAAAAATGGTAACTTTACAAACTTATATAAAAATTTTTCATGGCAAAAAAGACAATAAACAATGATGATTTATTAGCAAACATCATTAAAGGAATCGAAGAAGTAAAAGGAAATGATATAGATATTCTCGACTTAAGAGAAATTGATACCGCAGTTTGTGATTATTTTGTTGTTTGCAACGGAAATTCAAACACACAAGTTAACGCTATCGTTAACTCTATTCAAAAAACAGTTTCAAAAGAATTAAAAGATAAACCTTGGCATGTTGAAGGTTCAGACAATGCTGAATGGGTTCTTATGGATTATGTTAACATTGTAGTTCATGTTTTTCAAAAACAAATTAGAGAATATTACAATATTGAAAGTTTGTGGGGAGATGCAAAAATTACTACAATAGCAAACAAATACTAAAGAAAGACACTTAAAATGGCAAAAGATAATAATCCAAACCCTAATAAATTTAAAGTAAGTCCATGGTTAGTTTACACTGCCATACTTCTTATTTTCTTATTTATCAGTTTTATAACTGGTAGTTCTAATTTTCAAGAACCTGCACCATTAACTCCGCCTAATTTTGATGTTATATTAGAAAAAGGCCAAGTTCAAAAGGTAATAGTTTCAAATAAAACAGAAGCAGAAGTGTATTTAACTGCAGATGCTTTAAAATTGAAAGAACATGAAAAAGTAGCTAAAGACATGCTGGGTAATGTCAGCAAAGGTCCTCAATATACTTTTGAGATAGGTAACGATCAAATATTCCAATCCAAATTAGAAAAAGCCATTGCTGAAGGAAAATTAAAAGATTTTAAATTTGCTCAAAAAAGCAACTGGACCGATATCCTTATCAGCTTGCTTCCAATTATTATCATTATTGGAGTTTGGATTTTCATTATGAGAAAAATGTCTGGTGGAGCCGGTGGTGGAGGTGGACAAATTTTCAACATTGGAAAATCAAAAGCAAAACTTTTTGATGAAAAAACAGATGTAAAAACAACATTCAAAGATGTTGCAGGACTTGAAGGAGCCAAAGAAGAAATACAAGAAATTGTAGAATTCTTAAAGAACCCCGAAAAATACACCAATCTAGGTGGTAAAATTCCCAAAGGTGCTTTGCTTGTAGGGCCTCCTGGAACAGGTAAAACATTATTAGCAAAAGCCGTAGCTGGTGAAGCACAAGTTCCCTTTTTCTCTTTATCAGGATCTGATTTTGTTGAAATGTTTGTTGGTGTTGGAGCTTCACGTGTACGTGATTTGTTTAAACAAGCCAAAGAAAAATCTCCTGCAATCATTTTCATTGATGAAATAGATGCTGTAGGTAGAGCAAGAGGAAAAAGTAATATGTCAGGTGGAAATGACGAAAGAGAAAACACACTGAATCAATTGCTAACTGAAATGGACGGTTTTGGAACCAATTCAAATGTAATTGTTTTAGCGGCTACGAATAGAGCAGATGTTCTAGACAAAGCCTTAATGCGTGCTGGTCGTTTTGATAGACAAATATTTGTTGACTTACCTGATATTCGTGAACGTGCAGAAATTTTTAAAGTACACCTTGCTCCTTTGAAAAAAGTAGAAGGGCTAGATTTAGACTTTTTAGCAAAACAAACTCCAGGATTTTCTGGAGCAGATATTGCCAATGTATGTAACGAAGCTGCATTAATTGCTGCACGTTATAATAAAACGGCAGTTGACAAACAAGATTTCTTGGATGCAGTAGATAGAATTGTTGGTGGATTAGAAAAGAAAAATAAAATTGTTACACCTGAAGAAAAGAAAGCTATTGCTATTCACGAAGCAGGACATGCAACGGTAAGTTGGATGCTGGAACATGCGGCACCGCTTATAAAAGTAACTATTGTTCCTAGAGGACAAAGTTTAGGTGCTGCTTGGTATTTACCAGAAGAGCGCTTAATTGTTCGCCCAGACCAAATGTTAGACGAAATGTGTGCAACAATGGGAGGAAGAGCTGCTGAAAGAGTTACTTTTGATCGAATTTCAACTGGAGCATTAAGTGATTTAGAAAAAGTAACCAAACAAGCTCGCGCGATGGTTACCATTTATGGACTAAACGACAAAATAGGAAATGTTACCTATTATGATTCAACTGGCCAAAGTGAATATAATTTCTCTAAACCATACTCTGAAGAAACAGCTAAAATAATTGACACTGAAATTTCATTATTAATTGAAAGCCAATACCAAAGAGCAATAAAAATTCTAGAAGAGAACAAAGACAAACTAAATCAACTGGCAGATATACTTATTGAAAAAGAAGTAATCTTCAAAGATGATCTAGAAGCTATTTTCGGAAAAAGAACTTTTGACAAAAATCTTGAGGAAGTAGTTTCATAACATAAATTACCCAAAAATTTAATTATTTTTAAAATCTTAATTCAAAACCCGCTTTTGAATTAAGATTTTTTTATCTTTGGACGTTTTCAAATAACATATAAAGTACCTTAACAAAATATGAGTCTTTTTAGAAAAATTTTTGGTTCTAGTATTTCGGCTTCAGAAGAGGAAAAAGAGAAAGAAAATAACAGCTCTTTTTCTGACAGCAGTATGTCAATAGACGAACAGTTTATATTCAATTTTAAAAAAAATGGAGGTAAATTTTTATACTGTGAGAATTCTGAAGAAGTAAAAGAACAGTTTGAGAATATTTTAGAAGAGAATGACTGGTATGAAAGTGAAGTATTGTGTTACGACTCTTCCCTTTTCAACATTTTGCAAGAAAATAAACTTACTTATGAAAAGGCAGCTAATCCAAAATTCCTATTTTCTACTTGCGAAAATTTAATTGCCGAAGAAGGATCAATATTATTCTCTTCAAAGCAAATAAAACAGCATAAACCAAACGAACTACCAACAAACATTATAGTTTTTGCAACTACAAGTCAGATTCTTGGAGTGAAAAGCGATGGACTTAGCGCAATAAAGAAGAAGTACGAAAGAGATTATCCAACAAATATTACCGCAATTAAATATTTTGAAAAAGCCAAAGAAGAAGACTTTACTCAATATGGCAGTTCGGCAAAAAACCTTTATTTGTTGCTATTAGAAGATCTTTAAGATGAATGAAACCTTAAAGAGAGCAATATCTGGTGCTGTTTATATTATTTTATTAATATTCTGCATATTATATTCTACCGAAAGTTTTTTTATCCTCTTTGGGATATTTCTCCTCATCGCTACATTGGAATTCTGTAATTTAGTTCAAATTCAAAAAATATTTCCATTTTTATTTGCTATCCTTTCGTATTTGTTATTTTACAAAATAACCTTTGCTACTGATGGACTATTCTATACCTTACGATTCAGTAAAACATTTGATCTGGCCGTTTTATTTGCAACTCTTTTTGTATTTATGAAATGTATTCATTTTCTATTTGATAATAAAACACTTAAAATTGATTCCTTTTCAAAATATGTATATCTAATAGGATACATCATACTTCCTTTCGTCATTATTACAAAAATTCCTTTTGGTAAAGATGGATACAATCCTAAAATTCTTATTAGTATCTTTATATTGATATGGACAAATGATACTTTTGCTTATATCGTTGGGAAATCAATTGGTAGAACTAAATTATTTGAAAGAATATCGCCTAAGAAAACTATTGAAGGTTTTTTTGGAGGAGTTGTATTTGCTGTTATTGCTAGCTATCTAATTGCTAAATATTACATACAAATAGCTGAAGGTAAAATTTACATTTGGCTAATCATAGCCACGATAGTTGGCACTTTTGGAACTATTGGTGATTTAATCGAATCAAAATTTAAACGTATTGCTGGAGTAAAAGACAGCGGAAAAATAATGCCTGGCCACGGAGGTGTACTAGATCGTCTAGATAGTGTTATATTTGTAGCACCAATTATATTTTTATTTTATCAAATTTTAAATTATGTTTCATAAAGAAGGAACCAAAACCATTTTATTAGGAATTATTTTCACAGCAACTGTGCTATTACTATCTGATAAATTCATCGACATCAACTGGATTAAAATGGTAATTCAGCTAAGTGCATTTTTAATTTTGATTATTATATTACAGTTTTTTAGAAATCCAAAAAGAACGGTGATTATAAATGAAAATCAAATACTGGCACCTGTAGATGGGAAAGTAGTTGTTATTGAAGAAATTTATGAAGGGGAGTATTTTAAAGATAAACGTTTACAAATCTCTATTTTCATGTCACCAATTAATGTACATGTTACCCGTTATGGATTAAGCGGAATTGTGAAATTTAGTAAATACCATCCTGGTAAGTTTTTAGTTGCTTGGCATCCTAAAGCAAGTGAAGAAAATGAAAGAACAACTATAGTTGTAGAAAACGAAACTTTTGGCGCTATTTTATACCGTCAAATTGCAGGAGCTTTAGCAAGACGAATTGTAAACTATGCTGAAGAAGGAATGCAAGTCGTTCAAGGAACAGACGCAGGATTCATTAAATTTGGATCAAGAGTAGACATTTTTTTACCTTTAGGCACACCTATCAACGTAGAGCTTAATCAAAAAGCTATTGGAGGAAAAACCGTTATTGCAACAAAAGGATAATGATTGAAAAAGATTTAGATACTAGGTTTCAGGAAGCAGTTCAATCCGCTTCCGAAATGACTCAAGCATCTTTACCACAAGATGTGCAGCTACGCCTTTATGCCTTTTACAAACAAGCTACTTTTGGCACATTAGAACCAAGACAAACGTCTACCTATCATTTAAGGGATGCATTTAAGACTAATGCTTGGATGCAAATAAGTCATCTTTCTTCAACTGAGGCAAAAGAACAGTATATCGAAATCATCAATTCCCTATTGAAAAAATAATGCACTAATGAAAAAATATTATTTTATAATAACAAACCTGCTGCTAATTTCACTTTTAATTTCATGTAAAAATAAAAAGCTTACTGAAGTTGTCGAAGTACCATTACCCACAGCACAAGAAAAGGTCACTATTGGATTTCCTGAGGATGTAAAAGCTGCACCTGGTTCATTCCAACTAGAAAAATTACCTTATCCATATGATGCATTAGCACCAACTGTTTCCCCATTAACATTAGAAACGCACTATTCTAAACATTATTTGACGTATACCAATAATCTAAACAAACTGATTGCTGGAACTGAATATGAGAATCAATCCATTGAGAATATTTTATCTAAATTAGACATAAACAATGCCGATTTAAGAAATAATGCTGGAGGGTATTACAATCATAGTCTATATTGGAAATCTATGGCTCCTGATACTGGCGGAAAACCAACAGACACAATAGCTTCATTAATTAATAGAGATTTTGGTTCGTATGAAAACTTTGTTGCTAGTTTTAAAGCTGAAGCAACAAATCAATTTGGATCAGCTTGGACTTGGTTAATTGTAGACAAGTATGGAAAATTAAAAGTAACCAGTACGCAAAATCAAGATAATCCATTAATGAGAAATGCAGTAATTCCAGGAACTCCTATATTAGCATTAGATTTATGGGAACATGCCTATTATCTAGGCTATCAATACCGAAGAAGAAACTATATTGATTCGTTTTTTAATGTCATTAATTGGAAAAAAATAAACGAAAACTACGAAGCTTCTCAAAGGAAAAGATACTAAAATAGCTACCTAAAAATAAAAAAGCTGACGTCTACTAAAAGTATACATCAGCTTTTTTATTTGTCTACAGCAATTGAACAGAACCCTATAATTGATAAATAAAAGATTCCGAAGGCCCAATCTTGACATGTATTTTTCCTTCTCCATTTTCAACTCGCATTTCCAATTTACTCTTTTTATACAATTGATCTTCTATAGTATAATTGCCCTCTTTTAAGTTCCATTTTTGAATAATATCTGAAGGTATTTTTAATTCAAATTCATACCCTTCTTCAGACCAAAAATTAACGACAACAATCAATTTTTCATTTTCAGACCACCTAACAAATGAGTAAATTCCAGTTGCATAACCCGAAGTTGCATCACGATTAACTGATTGAATCTCTTGAAATTTACCCATTAAAGCAGAACTGTTAAGAGAAAAATTAAGCAATCGCCTATAAAAGTCGCGAAGTAATGCTTCCTTTTCTGTGAGTTGCCCACCGTCAAATTTTCCACAATTCATCCAACGCTGATGACTAGGAACACCAATATAATCGAAAATGGAAGTTCTAGAATGGGTTCCAAAGCCAGCATTTTCATTCGCAGCCTCTCCTACTTCTTGTCCAAAATAAATCATAGTTGGCGCCGTACTTATAGTGGTTGAAACAACCATTAAAGGTTTTCCTTTTTCAGGTGTACCAGCAAATTCAGGACTTGCTAATCGTTGTTCGTCATGATTATCTAAAAACTTAAGCATATGATGTTCGATATCGGCCATACCGTGCTGGATATCTGATAAACCATCAGGCCATGAATGACCACGAATAACATCTTTTAATTTATCATAAGTTTCTACTTTATCGTACAAATAATCCATTTTCCCTAAACGGATATAATTTCTATATTCATTTGGGTTATACACTTCAGCTAATAAAAAGGCATTCGGATTCTTCACTTTTATAGCGGAGTTCATGTAACTCCAAAACTCAAATGGTACCATTTCGGCCATATCATATCGAAAACCATCCACTCCTTTGGCCGTCCAGTAGAATGCAATGTCTCTAAATTTGATCCAAGAATTAGGAACGTCTTTATCTTTCCAGAAATCAAAATGTTCTTGGTATGATTTAGTATCAAACCCATATGGAAGTTCAGGAAAATCTTTAGAACCATCTGGGCGAATACCATAATTTACCTTAACCGTTTCATACCAGTCATTGCGATCTGGTTTAGCTTTACGAGAACCGTTTCCTGTCCATTTTGCGGGAAATTCATTGAATTTCCCATCAATTAACGGGTTACTTTCTCCATTTAATGGCACATCTGCATCTGGAATTTCAAACTGCGTATTGGGTATATAGTAGAAATTATTATCTCTTTTATATTCTACGGATACATCATCATCTGCACCAAAATCCCGAACTCCTTTTGGATTGTTTTTTCCTTCGTATTTACGAGCGATATGATTGGGCACAATATCAATAATAACCTTTAAACCCGCTTTATGAGTTCTAGCAATTAAGGCTTCAAATTCTTCTAAACGATGCGCAGGATTTACAGCTAGATCTGGATTAACATTATAATAGTCTTTCACTGCATATGGAGAACCAGCTCGCCCTTTTACCACTTCAGGATCATCATTAGAAATTCCAATAGCAGTATAATCTCGGATTAAAGCATGATGGGGAACTCCGGTGTACCAAATATAGGTAACTCCTAAATCTTTTATTTCTTTAAGAGCAGTATCCGTAAAATCATTAAATTTCCCTACTCCATTTTCCTCAAGTGTACCCCAAGGTTTATTAGTTGTCGTTTTATTTCCAAACAATCTTGTAAATACTTGATATACTACTTCCTTTTTATTTGAGGCTATCTCTTTATTTCCGTTTTCCATTTTTAAATCTTTTGTCTTGCAAGCTGTGGCCAATAGCATTGTACTTATGCTTGCAACAATAGTTATTTTTTTTATCATACAAAATTTTTTATCCTGATTTACGCTCTTTTTATCAATTTCCTAAATTAATCTATTTTAAACTAATGAAAAAGCTATCGTTTCAAATAAAATAAATTATAATTTAAAAACAAAAACTACAACGAAACAGTAGCTTAATTAGTTGATAACTTTCAAAACAAAATAAAGCATTTTCAATGCCTTTTTTGTGAATTATAAATAATTCCTAATATGGATTAGGATTGTCTCCTTTTTCATAAATTTGTCAAAAAATAAATCCATTGAAGAAATCACAATTTTTCCTTCGTTATTGTTTGTTATTGATTTGTACTAATTTCATTTTGGCGCAAGCCCCTAAAAAAATTGTTGTAGAGCATTCTGATTATTTCGATGTCAATCAAGTTGAAATTCCTGATGCCGTTCTACTTACAGGAAATGTTCGAGTAAACCATGACGGAGCTGTTTTGACTTGCAATAAAGCTTATTTTTTTCAAAAAGAGAACTATTTAAAAGCCTTTGGAAATGTACAATTGGTTCAGGGAGATACTTTATTTTTAAACAGTAAATATGCTGAATACAATGGAAATTTAAAAAAGGCATACGCAACAGGAAATGCTATTATGAGTTCTCCAGATGCAACATTGGCTACTGACACGATTAATTTTGATAGAAACACGCAAGAAGCCTACTATAATTCACTGGGAACTATTGTTAATAAAGACAATACTTTAAAAAGTAAATCAGGAAAATACTACGTTGCCGAAAAGAAATTTCAGTTCCTAACCGCGGTAACTATTACAAATCCCACTTATGTTATCAAAACAAATCATTTGGATTATTATACTAATTCAGGTCATTCGTACCTTTTAGGTCCTTCAACAATTACCAGTAAAGCCAATTATATTTATACCGAAAAAGGATTTTATGACACTAAAAAAAATCTGGCTCATTTTCTCAATAAATCGTACATCAGGTACGATGATCGGGTTATAAAAGGAGATAGTTTGTATTATGATCGAAATAGAGAATTTGCATCGGCCACACGAAATGTGAAAATAACGGATTCCATTAACCGTGGGATTGTGAAAGGAAATTATGCTGAAATTTACAAAAAACAAGACTCTATGTTTGTAACTAAAAGAGCTGTTGCAGTGAATTTTGTCGAAAACGACTCGGTTTACATTCATGGAAAAAAATTAATGGTAACAGGAAAAGAAGGAAACCGCATCATAAGAGCTTTTAATAATGTTCGTTTTTTCAAAACGGATATGAGTGGTAAATGTGATTCCATTCATTCCAGTTCCAAAACTGCATTAACAAAACTAATGGGAAATCCAATACTCTGGAATGGTGAAAATCAAATTACAGGAGATGTAATGCACCTAATTGGCAACAACAATACTAAAGAACTCGACTCGCTCAAAGTGCTTAATAATACCTTCCTCGTCTCGAAAGATACGCTAGGAACGGGCTATAATCAAGTTAAGGGACAAAATCTATTTGGGAAATTTGAAGAAGGAAAACTACATGATGTGGACATTATAAAAAATACAGAGGTGATTTATTACATGCGAAATGACGACAAAGAACTCATTGGAATCAATAAAAACGTAAGTAGTAAGATCAATATCATTTTTGATGAAAAAACCATTGAGACCATCACTTTTTTCCAGCAAGTGGATGGTGATATTTATCCAGAAAAAGATTTACCAGAAAATGCTCGGAAACTTCGAGGTTTAGTATGGCGTGGTGAGGAACGAATAAAGTCTAAAGACGATATTTTTCCTCCAGATGAAAATGAGGATAATGATAAAATAAGTAATGCAACCAAAGCAGAAGAAGCAAAGAAAGACGTCCCTATGAAAATCCGAAAGGAAACATTGAACTATGACAAGAAGAAAGGAAAGAAATAAGTGGTCCGTATCAGTTATTTTATTCTACTTTTCCTTAATTAATGGATGCCCAATTAAAAAATAAAACAAAATTCCGTGAATACTGATTTCATAAAATACCAAGCTCAAACCTCTCCATACCCACTAGGAATGGAAGTTTCACATGCTATTGGCTCTTACATTTTCGATACAAATAATAAAAAATATTTAGACTTTGTCGCTGGAGTTTCTGCTTGTACGTTAGGACACCAACCACCAAGAGTCAATCAAGCCATTAAAGACCAGTTAGACAAATATTCACACGTAATGGTATATGGAGAATATTCACAAAGTCCGGCTGTGGAATATTGCAAACTATTAGCCTCACTCCTTCCCGCTCCATTAGACAAAACCTATTTAGTAAATTCAGGTACAGAAGCAATAGAAGGCGCCTTGAAATTAGCTAGACGAACTACAGGAAGAAGTCAGTTGATTTCTTGTCATAATGCGTATCATGGAAATACGATGGGATCTATGAGTGTTATGGGCTTTGAAGAGCGCAAACAAGTTTTTCGTCCTTTGATTCCTGATGTTGATTTTATCACTTTCAACAATGAGGCCGATTTACAAAAAATAACCACCAAAACTGCTGGTGTACTACTAGAAACAATTCAGGGAGGTGCAGGATTTATCCAACCAGAAAACGGTTTTTTGAAAAAGGTAAAAGCCAGATGTGTTGAAGTTGGAGCCTTATTAATTTTGGATGAAATCCAACCTGGTTTTGGCCGAACAGGTACTCTTTTTGGTTTTGAAAATTATGATGTAGTTCCAGATATCTTAGTTATGGGAAAAGGAATGGGAGGCGGAATGCCAGTAGGTGCTTTTACGGCATCGGCAGCAATGATGGATTTATTAAGTGATAACCCAAAGCTAGGGCATATTACTACTTTTGGCGGTCATCCTGTCATAGCGGCAGCCTGTTTGGCCACTTTGCAGGAAATTACTGAAACTGATCTAATGTCCAGTGCTTTAGAAAAAGAAAACTTATTTAAATCGCTTTTGGTACACCCTTTGATAAAAGAAATCCGAGGAAAAGGGTTAATGCTTGCCGCAATGACACGTAGTGCAGCAATAACGAATGAAGTGATTTTAAAATGCCAAGACAGAGGATTAATATTATTCTGGTTACTATTTGAAGGATGTGCGATTAGAATTACGCCACCGTTAACTATTTCTGAAGAGGAAATTCGTGAAGGTTGTGCCATAATGCTAGAAGTACTAAATGAAATTCAGGTTGAAATGGACCCTAAATAAGCTTAAAATACAACTCTAATTTAATAATATCTTATTGTTAATTAAATTGTTCACAACAATTCAGGTTTTTCTTCACAACAATAATATGGATGCCTAACTTTAATTAGGCCAAATTCAAAAAAATAAAGTATGCAATTAAGCAACGAAGAAGAAGACTATAACTTATCACTATCCAAATTTGAGTCTATGTTGAAAACCAACAAAGTACTCTTTTTTGACTCCGAAGAGTTTGAAGAAATTATCCTTCATTATCTTGATATGGGTAAGGCCGCTTTGGCAAAAAAAGCACTCAAACTTGCATTAGACCAACACCCTAAATCGACAGGATTGAAGTTGGTTCAAGTAGAGATGCTGGTGTATGACGACAAACTAGATATAGCCGAGAAATTACTCAATGAGCTATATGCTATTGAACCTAATAATGAAGAAATTTACATTCAAAAAGCTAACATTTGTTCCAAAAGGGATCAACATGAAAAAGCGGTTGAATTATTAAAAATTGCTTTACAATTTACCGATGATTATGCTGATGTCTATAATTTAATCGGAATGGAATATCTATTTATGGATAATCTAGAACTAGCCAAAGAAAGCTTCATCAAATGCCTCGAAGAAGATCTTGAGGATCAATCGGCATTGTATAATGTAGTGTATTGTTTTGAATTTCTAGACCAAAATTTGGAAGCTATTGCTTATTTAAACAAATACATTGACAAAAATCCATACAGTGAAATTGCTTGGCATCAAATGGGGCGTTTATATTATGGAATAAAAGAGTATGAAAATGCTATTCGTGCTTTTGATTATGCCACCCTAATCGATGATGAATTCTTAGGTGCTTTTATGGAAAAAGCAAAAGCCTTTGAACGATTGAATCGATACGAAGAAGCAATAGAAAGTTACAGTAGAACCATTGAATTAGATGACGCTACCTCCTATGCTTTACTTCGAATAGGAAAATGTCATGAAAAATTAGGTAACACCATTCTTGCACTTAAATTTTATAATGAAACCGTACATGAAGACCCGCTATTAGACAAAGGATGGATTGCCATTACTGATTTTTATGTTCGTCAAAAAAACTTTCAAAAAGCGTTGTTTTATGTAAACAAAGCATTAGCAATTGACAACCAAAACCGTTTGTACTGGAAACGATATGCTACGATAAACAAACAGATGAACTTCTTTGAAGAAGCAGAATTTGGATATCGAAAAGCAGTAGAATTTGGAGATACGGAATTAGACACTTGGCTGTTCTGGGTTGATATTTTACAATTTTTAGGTGAATTTGAAAGTGCTATTCAAACATTATTACAAGCATCAGAGTTCTACCCTGAAGAAAACGAAGTAGAATACCGCCTAGCTGGTTTGTATTTTATGATTCAAGATACAACAAAAGCAAAATTCCATTTAAGTAATGGCTTGCGTTTAAAATTTGATAATTACATCTTAATTGAAGATCTATTTCCTGTAGTTTGGACCAAAAAGACAGTTCGAAATTACATTGACAAACATAAAAAGAATAATGACTAATATTGAAAAAAAACGTTTTGGCTTACTAGGTAAAAATATTAGTTATTCTTTTTCGAAAGGATATTTTACAGAAAAATTTGAGACAGAGCACTTTGTAGGCTACACTTATGAAAATTTTGATATTCCTGAAATAGAAGGTTTTACTACCATCATAAAAGAAAATCATCAGGAAATAAATGGGATGAATGTTACCATTCCTTACAAGGAAGTTGTGATGCCTTATTTGGATAAATTATCCAAAAAAGCAGCATTGATAGGTGCTGTAAACACCATTAAATTTACCAAAAAAGGAAAATTAAAAGGGTACAATACGGATTATTATGGATTCAAAAAATCCTTAAAACCTTTATTGCAACCCCATCATAAAAAAGCTTTAATACTAGGTACAGGAGGCGCTTCAAAAGGCGTGGCTTATGCTCTTGATGAATTGGGAATTAGATATGATTTTGTATCTAGAACCTCAAATGAAAATGCAATTGGCTATGATCAAATTGATTCCAAAACATTTGATGAGTATCAAATTATAATTAACTCCAGTCCGGTAGGAACTAGCCCTAATATTGAGGCAGCGCCATTACTACCATACGAGTTCTTTAGTGCCCAACATATCGCCTTTGATTTAATTTATAATCCTGCCGAAACTACTTTCCTTAAAAAAGCTAAAGCACAAGGAGCACAAATTAAAAACGGATTAGATATGCTCGTTTTTCAGGCAGAGAAAGCTTGGAAGATTTGGAATAAATAGAGCTAAATTCAATAAAAAATAGAATCGTCTTGATATAAAATTTGTCTACTCGCGTGGGCAATCCAATTTTATATCAAGACGTTTTTTTATTACCAAAGTAATATCACTTAATACCTCAATGAGGATTCCCGTAAAGATTCTAGTTAGATTATCCCTTAATTTACTTAATAATCAGATTGTTAAGCAAATTAAAGGTCAAAATTATGATAAAAAGAACTATTCTAGTTGAAAACAAATCTTCTATAACTACAAAAAATCTTCAATTAGTACTCAAAACAGAAACCCGAGAAACAACTATTCCAATTGAAGATATTGGCTTTTTACTGCTTGACAATCCCGAAATTTACTTGAGTATTCCTGCAATGAATTTAATTATTGAGAATAATACAGCTATAATAATTTGCGGAAAAAACCATCTTCCCAATGGTATGTTTTTAAACCTCAACAGCCATCATATACAACAAGAAATTTTTAAAAACCAAATTGAAGCTTCCGTACCCCTAAAAAAGAAATTGTGGCAGCAAACAATTATTGAAAAAATTAAAAATCAAGGTGAATTATTAGAAAAACTCACGAACGATAAAAATACGTTTGATTTTTTGGCGAGTAAAGTACTAAGCGGAGATACTTCTAACATGGAAGGAGTTGCTGCACAATTTTATTGGAAACATTTCCCACAACCAAACCTTGAAAAAGAGGGTTTAAAAAGAGAGCGCTATGGAGATTATCCAAATAATTTCCTGAACTATGGCTATGCCATTTTAAGAGCTGCAACAGCAAGGTCATTATCTGGAAGCGGATTATTGAACACGTTAGGGATTCATCATAAAAGCAAATACAATGCATTTGCACTTGCAGATGATATTATGGAACCTTTCCGACCACTTGTAGATGAAGCTGTTTATAAAATAATGAATACCCATCACGAACAAGAACTAAATACAGCTATTAAAGCGGAACTACTACAAATACTCACCAGAACGGTTTATTTTAAAGACGAGAAAAGTCCTCTAATGGTGGCTTTACAAAAAACGGCTAGTTCTTTACAGCAATGTTTTACAGGTCACCGAAAAAAAATTAAATATCCAAAATTATGGAACTCAATGGATATAGAATAATGTGGTTGTTTGTGTTTTTTGATTTACCCACAGAAACCAAAAAAGACCGAAGGAATGCGTCACAATTTCGTGGAAACCTACTGAAAGATGGCTTTAGTATGATGCAATTTTCTGTTTACATACGGCATTGTGCAAGTAGTGAAAGTGCCGATGTACACGAGAAAAGAATTAACAAACTTGTTCCTCCTTTAGGAAAAGTAAGTGTTTTACGAATAACCGATAAACAATTTGGTATGATAATCAATTATTTAGGCAAAGCCAAGCAAGAGAATATTGATACTCCAACACAATTAGAGTTGTTTTAATGTACCTCATAAAAAGTATCTTGATGCCATTTTTGAGGATTTAAATCTATGTAGTTATTAATATTATCATAAGAATTCTCATTCTTTATTATATGGTCATGGAAAGAACGCTGCCAAGAAAACTTTTCTAATCCTTCAATATGAATAAATTTAGATGACTTAGTTTTTAAAGCACCTATCAAACTTGACAAGGATTTTATTTTCACGGCAGAATCTACAACTTTCAAACTATCAATTTCAATAATAATATGTACGTGATTGGGCATAACTACATAATTATGTATTTCTACATATTTGTATTGTTCTTGTAACCAAATTATTTTTTCTTCTACAATTTTACCATATTTATTTAAATCCATTTCAACTTCAATCGAATCATTAATCTCATTTTCGGCGCGATGATGTACGGACAGGTCGCGACCTGTCCCTACGTATCCAAAACAACATTCTCGATTTTGAACACATATCGTCACAAAATATATATTATTACTGGAATAATCGAATCCTTTCATTCGATTTCTTTTTCTATTTTTCATCAAAATATTATAATATAAAAACCCGTTTAGTTTATTATTTAAAAATAACAAAAAAAAGTTGTTTTGTCATTGCGACAGAGGAGACTCGAGAGCGAAGCTCGAACAGGCGAAGCAAATCACATGATATATTTAAAAAACGCGATTTTTAGTTACTCGAAATGACAAAATCAATACATTCTAACTATACAATTTGTAATTTTAATACTTAAATTTAAGTACACCCAACGGATTAATATAAAACACTAATTCTGTCACCATCCAGACAGGTCGTGCCCTGTCATTTTCTATTACAAACAAAAAAATGCTCCAATCTAGTCTATCACGTGCTAAAAAGGAGCATTTTATTTTACGACATATCTCTTTATTCTATTGATTATTAGAAGGTAACAAGCCAACTAATATCGTGTTTTCTAATCTTTAATCAAACCACAACTACTGGCATAAAATATCTATTACCATCTTTAATATCGTGTTTTCTAATCTTTAATCAAACCACAACTGTATCATAGCCAGCGCCTTGATTAGCTAAAATATCGTGTTTTCTAATCTTTAATCAAACCACAACTCTATTGATCTCTAGAGTATTTGGATTTTAATATCGTGTTTTCTAATCTTTAATCAAACCACAACAGTTCTTTTAACGATGCTTTAGAAGAACAAAATATCGTGTTTTCTAATCTTTAATCAAACCACAACAGATGTGTTAAAGGAGTTCCACCTATTGAAAATATCGTGTTTTCTAATCTTTAATCAAACCACAACCGACCTCGACCCCATCCGACTACTTCGCCCAATATCGTGTTTTCTAATCTTTAATCAAACCACAACTAGTCAAACCGGTAATACCAATTTGATCCTAATATCGTGTTTTCTAATCTTTAATCAAACCACAACGCTGTGTCCATCCTTTTTGCACACGGGCAGAATATCGTGTTTTCTAATCTTTAATCAAACCACAACATACTGATATTACAGAATTTACAGGAACTAAATATCGTGTTTTCTAATCTTTAATCAAACCACAACATCAAGGAAGGAATGAAAAGCTTGTTTATAATATCGTGTTTTCTAATCTTTAATCAAACCACAACGAGCGTATCACTGTTTCATCAGCAATTGCGAATATCGTGTTTTCTAATCTTTAATCAAACCACAACCAAGTTCTATTCTCGATGTCTTTGATACCAATATCGTGTTTTCTAATCTTTAATCAAACCACAACGATCCAATGGAAGAGATTTTGAAATTGAGTAATATCGTGTTTTCTAATCTTTAATCAAACCACAACGCGTAATTCTTAACACATCTTCCATTGGATAATATCGTGTTTTCTAATCTTTAATCAAACCACAACTCTGGAGTTGATGTAAAACTATCGTTAGTCAATATCGTGTTTTCTAATCTTTAATCAAACCACAACCAACCCAAAACCTCACGCAACACGTGTTTGAATATCGTGTTTTCTAATCTTTAATCAAACCACAACAGCGCCCGACGTAATCGAAGTATGCAGTGGAATATCGTGTTTTCTAATCTTTAATCAAACCACAACTGTATCGTAGCTCGGGCCTTGTGTGGCTAAAATATCGTGTTTTCTAATCTTTAATCAAACCACAACGTTAGCCGTCCCTATAATTCTTGCAACTGAATATCGTGTTTTCTAATCTTTAATCAAACCACAACTGTATAGGGCTTGTTTTAATATATGAAACTAATATCGTGTTTTCTAATCTTTAATCAAACCACAACGTGTATGCTACTGCCATTTGTTATTTTTGTAATATCGTGTTTTCTAATCTTTAATCAAACCACAACTGTATAGGGCTTGTTTTAATATATGAAACTAATATCGTGTTTTCTAATCTTTAATCAAACCACAACAGTAGCAAAAGGATTAATCACTGTTTAATTAATATCGTGTTTTCTAATCTTTAATCAAACCACAACTGAGTTAAGAATATTTCAAAAATAAAATTAAATATCGTGTTTTCTAATCTTTAATCAAACCACAACCTGTTGTCAACGCTTGTCCTTTCGCATCTTAATATCGTGTTTTCTAATCTTTAATCAAACCACAACTAATCTCTTGGACTTGTATAATTCGCTTGAATATCGTGTTTTCTAATCTTTAATCAAACCACAACTAGCTTTTTGCACTCTAATTCATATTTAACAATATCGTGTTTTCTAATCTTTAATCAAACCACAACTCGCTGCGGTTCATACCAAAATTCTAAAGGAATATCGTGTTTTCTAATCTTTAATCAAACCACAACGTGTCAATTATGCGTGAAATTCCAATAGTTAATATCGTGTTTTCTAATCTTTAATCAAACCACAACTATTTAAACGCTGTTCTAATTTCATTAGGAATATCGTGTTTTCTAATCTTTAATCAAACCACAACGGCTCTAGTTCTTGCAAATCAGTAAGGCATAATATCGTGTTTTCTAATCTTTAATCAAACCACAACTTGCACTGCAGGACAATACCAGAAACAATAAATATCGTGTTTTCTAATCTTTAATCAAACCACAACGAACTTACTTTTATTGATTTTACCGCTTTAATATCGTGTTTTCTAATCTTTAATCAAACCACAACAGTTTGTTCTTGATGTCAACACATCATCAAAATATCGTGTTTTCTAATCTTTAATCAAACCACAACTATTTCTTCAGGTATATAGTCTAAAGGTTTTAATATCGTGTTTTCTAATCTTTAATCAAACCACAACAAGTCCTACCTTAGTCTTATCATAAATAAAATATCGTGTTTTCTAATCTTTAATCAAACCACAACGTAGCATAACTATTTAAGCACTTCATAACAAATATCGTGTTTTCTAATCTTTAATCAAACCACAACTCATCATTAGTAACTACATGTTTAGTTTGAATATCGTGTTTTCTAATCTTTAATCAAACCACAACTGTGCATAATACTTTCCTTGTTCAGTATCAAATATCGTGTTTTCTAATCTTTAATCAAACCACAACTGAAAGCTACTGCATCCCTACTGGGCGGATGCTATATCTTTCAGTTGTGGTTTGAGATGTTTAAGAGGTCGAAAAACTTATGTCAAAGAACTTTTAGTAGTCTTGCCTTCCAATGATTGTGATGATTTCAATTTCATCACCTTTGATATTGAAATAAATGGTATCAACTCCACAAACACAAAAACGATCTACATCCCTGTACTTTGTAACAACTGGAAACATAAACGGATTTGATGCTATTTTAGAAAAACACTCAAACAACATATCGTAATATTTATTGGCTTGTTGCAAACCAAATCTCCCTAAACCGTACTCAAAAATCCTTATAATATCTTCTTCTGCTTCATAAGATAAATGATACTCATACATTTAGCCTACTTTTAATTTCCGCCAAAAGTTCTTCTTTAGTTTTAGTGCTAAAACCACTTTTCAAACCTCTATCGATTTTCATTTGAACAAAGTTGTGATATTCTTCACGCTCCCGTGCTTGCTTTATAAAATAATTAACAGCTTCACTTTTACTAGTAAATTCTTCTTCTGCAACTTGTTTTTTTAACCATTCATCATTTTGATTGGCTAAAGTGATACTTTGTCGTGTCATAACAATAATTTTAGTTGGTGTAAATTTACACCAAACTTTCGAAATAAAATTAGATTTTTGAAATTTTTCCTGATACTGAAACTTTTACTTTGATTGGATTAAAAGTAAACCATCCTGTTTTTCCCTCTCCAAACCCCCTTATTTGTTTGTAATCATCATCAGTTACCGTTGAAGATTTATGCTTTCTAAAAAAATAATCTCCAGATGTCAATTTTTGAACTCTGTACAAATTATCTATTAAATTCTCATAATCAGGATTCTCCCAATTAATTTCATCTTCATTTAGACCTAATAAAAACATATCGTTAATATGCAAAGCCGTAACTATTTCTTTTCCTTCAGCAGGCAATTGATAAGTTGGAAATCCTTTGCTTTTTCTTTCAACAACAGTCCAAAAAGTCACAACTTCTTCCTTTAAATTTCCTTTTTCGTCTTTATAAATAAGTACGTGATGATTACTTTGCGGATCTACAAACTGTTTAATATTTTCATTCAACCTTTCAGCTTTACCTAAAACTTTTTTAATTCTAACTTTCTTAATTGGAACAGGTTTTCTTTCTATGTTTTCAGGTTCATTTTTATTTAATCGCTTATATCTTTTTCCTTCATTTGGCATAAAAAAAGAATTTCCTTTTAATATTCCATCAACTTTTTCTTTTATCCTTTTTTGCAAATTCTTATCTAAATTTTTCTCTTTTGAATTCATTCTTTTGAAAAACTCAACTTCATCAATTTCTAATTTTTTAAAAATTTCATTAACTATTACTTCCTTCAAATTAAAGTCAACAATATTAGTCAGTTGAGAAAAACTTAAATTATTAATATCAACTCTATAAACATATTCATCAGGGTTACAGTTTTTATTTTGACCATAATATGTTTTATCGTGCAATTGTCCTCGTGCAGAAACCCCTTTGTTGATATGCATTTTTCCATTTTTCTCAACTTTAGTATATCGAATAGTAATATCATTAGAAATACGTTTATGCGAAATCAATATTTTATCTACTGCTTTTTCAGCATCAAATCGGAAGGTTTCCCAAGGCATTGGAAAATCTTTTAAATCATAATTTCTATTGTAACGATTCCATTTTGATAATTCTTGTAAGTAACTTGTTTTTCCACAAGCCATAACCAAAGCATCGATAGCATGATGACGATGATCGTCACGAGTTTTTGCATTTTCATCATTCAGAACCGTGTTCAAACCCCATTTTTGGCGTAAGTTGGCTGTCATTTGACCTGGCGAAACATTTACTTTTTTACAAACTTGAGTTAAATAAGTCGCTGCTTCTTTACTTATAAATCGCGTATCGTTTAATTGTCTTGAAGAAAAATCGTCATCAAATTTAACCTGAACAAATCGTTTAAATTTCTGGTAAGCATTCGGATATTCCTTAGTGTCAGAAAATAATTTTAACGCTCGTTCTTTTCTAGAAATCCAATCTAACTCATCGTTTCCATAAAATTCAAAAGGTGTTTTGTCTCCTTTTCGTCTGTTCTCATCTGCATAACACAATGTTTTGTTATTAAAACTATCGTTTAATGAACGACTCCAAGGATGAATATGCTCTATTTGAACTTCACCTGTAAAAAGTTTGTTGATTGGAATTGTTACCCCTGTATAAGGACAAGTTTGTTTACACTCTTCCCATAATTTGAATTTTAATATGTTATCGTGAGAAACTCTAGTATATTTTTCTACTTCACTTTTTACTCTATCATTTTCTCGCTCCAATCTTTTTTGGTCTCTTCTAATTTTATTTCGTTGTGATTTAGATATTTTCAAATCACGAGCCATTTCTACTTTTATCTCATCAAGTTGCCCGTGTTCTTCAATTAATTCATTGACTAATTTTCGCAATTCAAATAAAGCAGTAATGACAATAGGATTCCGAATCGCTTGAATTTCCTTGTCTGCAGCTGCACCAGCTGGTAATTTATCTAATAATACTTCAACATCAATGGTTGCGGAATGATGGTAGAGTTTCTTTAATTGTTTATCATCCAATTGGAAATCTTTACGAAGTAAATCCTTAATCGTATCGATAAAACCTCCTGATATTTTCGACCTCACAATTCCTTCAATATTATCAACTAAGTCTAATTGTTTTTGATTGTTTTCTGTAGTATCATTTTGCCATTTATCACCAAATGTATTTTTTATTCCCCCCATAACTACGGCAACATCATAGGTATATCCTTGGTGGAGAAAAGATAAAATATTCCCAATTGCTTTTCGACTCAAACTAGCATAACCGTCTTTTACATTAAATTTAGAAATAGCAATAGCTTGTTCATCTGAGAAATTCCAATTCTGAATAGCATATCCTTTTAAATTTGATTTACTATCAAAAAAATACAAAACGTGCCAAATATCTTCTTGCTCTTTCTCTGAAAAATCAAACCATTTTTTACCAAAGAATTTTTTATTTGATAAATTAGAAATAGTGTGAGTTCCAACTATTCTATCATCGTCTTTATAATTAAACTTAAATTCAGCACTTTCTTTGCCAATAGCTTTTCGTAGTTTTTTAAATTCAATTTTATCAGATAAAAGTAATTGCTCAATTAGTTTGTCTTTTTCGTCTTGAGAGATTTTTTTTCCATTGTATTCAACCGTATTAACCCATTGATAAATTCTGAACATTTCAACAGGAATAGCACTAATTGGGCATTTGGTTTTTGAAGGTTCAAAAGAACAATTACCAACTAAATGCTTTTGAGAACGTAAAGGTCTTTGATGAAATAAAATTCCATCAGCTGTGTAATTGTCTTGCTTTCTTCCTCCCAAAATTGTTTTTAAATCATCATTTAGTACCGAATGAAACTGGGATTGCTTCCCCCAAATCATCTCAAATTCATCAATATACATTTTACGAGTAGTATATCTATTTCTGATTCTTTCTAATCCATCTTGAAAAGGTTGGTTTTCTTTTGGATAAATTTCATATAGATAAGAGCCTAATGTTTTACCTTCAATACTTTCCAAAGTATCATCAATTCCGATTTTTCCTTCTTTAGCATTTCCTTTAAAAATAGCTCCGTCATCGCTTCCGCCTTTTCTACTGTTACTTAAAAAACCTCTTCTTTGAATTAAATGATAAAAAACTCTGCCAATTTCTTCTAAAGATAGTTTTTCATTCAAAGCTCTCTGACGTAATTCATATGGATTTATAGCAACCCAAGAAGCTAATTTTTCGGATGGAAATTGCTTCGTTTTTTTCCAATCGTCAAAATCACTGTTATTCATTGGACACATATTATTTTCCGAAAGTGCTTTCAACAGCACTTTCTTTCTTAATCTTCTTCTAAAAAACTGACGCCTTACTCCTCTTGCCCCTGTCCGGCTTGCATTTTTAGACATTTCATTATCTCCATCACCCAAGTTTTCAACTCCCATTGGAAAAATTCTACTTCCAACACCTATTATTTTATTCAATTTATCATCAATCAAAGCCCATCCAATCGAGTTTGTTCCTAAATCTAATCCTAATATTTTTGCCATATCAATCTTTGTTTTGTAAGAATTTTTAAAGCTACGGTAAAAATAATTAGTCCCTTTACGGTTTTCCTCATTGCTAACTAACTAATTTTTAGTTATGTTTGTAACTGATTAAAATTTCTAATCTTTAATCTTATCACAATAAGGCTATATGCCGTAGATGAAAATCTTTAGTCCTGCTTCGGTGGGACTTTTTTTATTTTATAATTTGTACTTTTTTATGTTTCAATAAGTATTTGTTATTGTGGACTACATTTAATTATTTACAATCGCCCCAATTGTCTTTAAATCACTAAAATTTAAACCTATAAACAATGCCTAGCCCTGATAGTAGCGGCATCCTTTTATAGCTTTTTTTAAGCTATAAAAGATAGAGCGAATAGCAGGAAATTGCTACAAAAAAACCCTACATTTTAACCTAAAACGACTCTAAATTAGATAATTGTTTTGTATTTCAATACTGCTTTACTATCTTTCGTGTTCAATAAATAGAAACCTTACACATTGAACAAATGTTAGAAGAAAAGAATGATAACCTGCAAAATGCAGATGGAACGTTAACAACTGATTCTATTGAATCAACTCCAGAAACTACAGAGAACCTAGAAACTGTAGCGGAGGAGACAGTTGTACCTGCAGAAGAAAACACTGTTGAACCTGCAACCGAAAAAGTTTTGGTTACAGATACGGTAATTGAAAACGAAAATCAAAAAGCACTAAATTCAATAGACGATTCTAATGCTGAGGAAAGTGAAGATGAGACCTTGAAGGAGCGTCATCACATCCCGATGCAAGATTATGATACTTTGTCTATGGAGCAGCTTGTTGATGAGTTAGAAAACCTTGTTGGTACTGATAAAGTAATGTCAGTAAAGGATCATGTTGATGAAATCAAGAAAGCTTTTTTGGCAAAATTCAATCACTTCATAGAAGAGAAAAAAGAAGAATTCCAAGCAGAAAACCCTGATAGTACTGAAGATTTTCAATACCATTTTCCGTTGAAAGTGAAATTTGACCAATTTTACACGCAATATAAAAACAATAAAAATGTTCATTTCAAGAGTTTACAAACGAACTTGAAATCGAATTTAGAAAATAGATTAGCTATCGTTGAAGAATTAAAAGAGCTAATTAATCCGCAGGAAAACATCAAAGACACCTTAAAACATTTTAATGAATTAAGAGAGCGCTGGAAAAATGCAGGACCAATTCCAAAAGACAAATACAATCATGTATGGAATAATTATCATTTTCATGTAGAAAATTTCTATGATTATTTGCATCTTGACAGAGAGGCCAGAGACTTAGACTTCAAGCACAATCTGGAACAAAAGCAAAAAATTATTTTGCGTGTTGAGGAATTATTGCATGAAGAAGATGTGAATAAAGCTTTTAGAGAACTGCAGGATTTACATAGAATGTGGAAAGAGGACATAGGTCCTGTTTCTAAGGAAAATCGTGATGAAATTTGGAATCTGTTCAGTGATTTGACAAAAAAAATGCACGACAAACGTGAGGTTTTATTTGAGAAACTGAGAGGTACAGAAGTTGAAAATTTAGAAAAGAAAAAAGAAATTATTTCTAAAATTGAAGAATTAGCATCTGTGAAAGTAAATGCTCATTCTCAATGGCTTGGCCAAATTGAAAAAGTAGAAGCGTTAAGAACTGCTTTTTTCTCGGCTGGAAAAGTGCCTTCGGAAGTGAATGAAGAAACTTGGGCTGCGTTCAAAACAGCAGTTCGAAATTTCAACTCTTTTAAAAATTCTTTCTACAAAGATATTAAGAGAGACCAAACTGAAAATTTAAATAAAAAAAATGCACTTGTTGCTAAAGCAATTGAATTGCAAGACAGCACCGACTTTGCTGTGACTACTCCAATCATGAAGCGTATTCAGGATGAGTGGAAACAAATTGGGCATGTGCCAAGAAAATATTCGGACAAAGTATGGAAAGAATTTAAAGATGCCTGTAACCATTATTTTGACAAATTAAAAGAGCAAAAGAATGAGGAAAATGGTGAAGAGGTGGCTTCTTTTGATAATAAAAAAGCTTATCTAGAAACGTTGAGAGAATTCCAATTAACGGGAGATCACAAAACGGATTTGGATGCTATCAAATTACACATCGAAAATTGGAAAAACTTGGGTAAAGTTCCTTTTCCAAGAAGACATATTGAAGGAAAATTCAATAAAATCCTTGATGCGCTGTTTGATAAATTAAGTTTGAGTAAAAAAGATACTGATATGTTGCGTTTTGCTAACAGAATGGATCATTTATCAGAGAATAACGATACTCGTAAACTAGAAAACGAAAAGATTTTCATCATGCGTAAAATTGATGAAGTGCAAAATGAAATTTTCCAATTGGAAAACAATATTCAGTTTTTTACGAATACTAGAAATGCTAAAAAAGAAAATTCTATTGTTCTAGAAGTTCGAAAAAACATTGCTATCCATAAAGAAAGCTTAGATGTTTGGAAAGAAAAATTAAAACAACTAAGAAATATAAATCAAGAATAAAGCTTTTAATTTTTATCGTAATAAACCTCATCCTAGAAATAGCATGAGGTTTTTTTATTATAAAAAATGAAGCATGATAATTATCATTTTAAATTTTAATGTTTCCATGTACTTTTGATTTAAGATAAATTTCCTAGAAATGAAAAGTAAACTAATTCAAAAATATAATGTTCCCGGTCCTAGATATACTAGCTATCCCACCGTTCCGTATTGGAATGAAACCGATTTTTTATATGAGGATTGGATTGCAACTTTACAAAAATCATTTATAGAAAGTAATTCAAAAGAAGGAATTAGTTTATATATACATCTCCCCTTTTGTGAAAGTATGTGCACTTTTTGTGGATGTAATAAACGCATAACCAAAAACCATGAAGTAGAGCACCCTTACATTGAAGCATTGCTCAAGGAGTGGAAATTATATTGTGAAATTCTAGGGAAACAACCTATCGTAAAAGAGATTCATCTGGGTGGCGGAACACCAACTTTTTTCTCGACTAAAAACTTAGAAGATTTAATCAATGGGATTTTTTGTTATGCAAAGAAAGCTCCCGATTATGAATTCAGTTTTGAAGGACATCCTAACAATACAACATACCAACATTTACAAAAACTATATGATTTAGGTTTCAGAAGAGTAAGTTTTGGCGTTCAGGATTATTCTGAAAAAGTACAAAAAGCCATTCATAGAGAACAACCTTTTCACAATGTAGCCAAAGTCACTTTTTGGGCTAGAGAAATTGGATATACCTCAATTGGACATGATATCATTTTTGGTTTGCCTTTTCAAGAAATAGAAGATGTGATTGATACTATAGAAAAAACAAAATCCTTACAACCAGATCGATTGGCTTTTTACAGTTACGCCCATGTTCCCTGGATAAAAGGAAACGGGCAACGTGGTTTCAAGGACGAAGACATCCCAAAAGATCAAGAGAAAAGAATGCTATACCAAATAGGTAAAGAATTATTACTAGAAAATGGATATCATGAAATAGGAATGGATCATTTTGCTTTAAAAACGGACTCTTTATACGAAGCTTTTCAAAATGAGAAATTACATCGTAATTTCATGGGGTACAGCTCTTCTAAAACAAAATTAATGATTGGACTCGGTGTTTCATCCATAAGTGATAGTTGGTACAGTTTTGCTCAGAACGAAAAAAACTTGGAAGACTATTATCAAATATTAGAATGGAATAAATTACCCATTTACCGAGGTCATTTATTGACAGCCGAAGATTTAATTATTCGAAAACACATCTTGAATTTAATGTGCCAATTTGAAACTTCTTGGAAAAACAAAAGTGATTACTTTGAAGAAATTCCAGAAGTAGTAGCCCAATTGCAAGAAATGGAAAAAGATGGTTTGCTACTACTAAGCGCTAGTGGAATAAAAGTTACGGAATCGGGTAAAGCACATGTTCGCAATATATGTATGGCATTTGACTTACTATTAAAACGAAAAACACCTGATACAAAATTATTTTCAATGACTGTATAAAAAACTCGCCTTTGAGTTAAAATATAAACCGCAAATTCGCAAGTTGAAACACTTATATTGTGTTGATCATTTGCAAATTTGCAGTGATTTTTTCTAAAAAATATCGTAATTCAATTATTAGAAATGCAGTTTATTCATCCTTAGTTAAAATACTGTATAATTCATCTTTAATGAATAATAGCTTCGCTTTCAATTCATGGGCATGTTCATCAGTAACTACTTCAATATCCGTATTTACGCGATGAATTTCATGTTCTAATTCATGGTACTCGTCAAAGAGCTCTCTAAAATGATCATCTTCTACTTTTAGTTGATGTATTTTTTCCTCGTATTCAGGAAATTCGTGTATTAAATTGTGTCTTTCCATTGTGTTTAATTTTATAGAATATTTAAATGATGTTAAATCAATTAATGGCAATTTGGGGTAGCTTGAATAAACAAAGTCATATTAGATGGTGAGACATAAGGTATGCCTAACCCTAAACCTCTTAAAATAAATAGTAATGCAATAAGAACGGCAACATAAGGAACCACTTTCTGAATTTTATTTCGAAAAGAAATCGTAATAAAGGAATTCAAATATATCATACTACTCATCATGGGAACAGTTCCTAATCCAAATAAGAGCATGTATATAATTCCAAAACTGGCAGATTGCATAGCCATTGCTCCAAATAAAGCGACATACACCATGCCACAAGGCAAAAAACCATTTAGTAAACCTATTGTAAATAATGATTTGTAACTCTTGTTTTTAAATTGACTCCCTAACTGTTGTTTTACTTTTGAAATTATTTTGAAAATAGGCTTTGAAAAATTATAACGAGCCACCACTTTTTGAGGAATCAAGACAACAAGCAACATTAGCACTCCTATAAAGATAGATAATTTTTGTTGCATTCCAGCCATAAAAAAACCTTTTCCTACCAATCCAAAAAGTAATCCTATTGTCCCATAAGCCGTTAATCGACCTATATGATATGTCATTATTTGAGTGACTTTTTTCGCTGGATTATTTCTGTCTACAGGCAACATCATAGCAATAGGACCGCACATTCCTATGCAATGAAAGCTGCTGATCAATCCAAAAATAAAGGCTGTATAAAGCATAAATTTAGTCTAAAAGTCAAAGGTCGAAAGCCCGAAGAAATAAATCATTACCACTTCGCGTTTTACAACTTCAACATGTTGTTTCTAATCAATATAAATCACATCTTTGGTTAAATACGATTTTCCATCATATTGCCATTCCATATTAATGTCCCATCGACCGCCTACCAATTTTGATTTAGGTATGAGCAAAGTTGGATTAGATAATGAAATTGGAATTTCAAAATCTAATTTTTTGTTAGACGGTCTGTATAGGGACACATTCCCTTTTATCTTATTAGGAATAAATTCATTTGGAAAAACAATGGTAACTCCATCCCTAGTTTTGGTAATAATAGGCTTTTGAGTTAAATCTTGTGCATTCTGTACTCGAGTCATTTCCTCCCCAAAACGGGCATCGTGTTTGTAATATTCTTCAACAACCAATTCATTATCATATTTAGAATTAGTTTGTACTTTAATCACGAAGTATAATATAAAACTCATGAACAAAGCTATTGCTATGACGATTCCGGTTCCCCAATTTATTTTCATTTTTTCTATTATTTTTTTGAAGTAAACTCCTTCAATACATTATTATGCTAATCGAAACTTCGTGGGCTTAAAAAACTGGTTGTACTGGTTTCAATTTTTTTATTGCCCTCGTACACTTCTATTTTTAATTTTGTTTTATCACTCTCTAATGTATACTGATTGATTTCAACAAATAAAGTTCCTTCATTCATTCCTTGTTTTTTTACTTTGAAATGTTGTTTCCCCACTACATTCAAATTTCCTTTTATTCCTACCAATTTGAAATGAATATCATTAAAATCATTGTTGGTTTTATTGATAATTTTATAGGTAAATACATTACTTATATTATCTCCTTTATGTTGAAACAGTTGTCCTGGTAATCGCAAAATGGTTGCTTCTACTTCGGTTCGTAAAAATAATAATCCAATTAAAATACCAACTAAAATCAACAAAATAGCGGAATAGCCTTTCATTCTAGCAGTGAATTTAAAAGGCGCTTTTTTCTCTATTTCATCTTCAGATGCATATCGAATTAATCCTTTGGGTAAACCTACGCTATCCATGATTATATCACACTCATCAATACATGCGGTACAGTTCACACATTCCAATTGCGTTCCATTACGAATATCAATACCGGTAGGACAAACATTTACACATTGTTTACAATCAATGCAGTCTCCTTTTCCAGAAACAGTTCTATCTTCTTGCTTATTGAATTTGGCTCTACCCAATTCTTTTTCACCACGAACAAAATCGTAGGCAACATTAATTGATTTATTGTCTAATAATACCCCTTGAAGTCTACCATATGGACAAGCTATGATGCACACTTGTTCTCTAAACCATACAAAGATGAAGTAGAAAACCCCTGTGAAAATAGACAATGCAATTAGTGTACTGAAATGGGTCTCTGGTCCGTCTTCAATCATTTGAATCAATTCATCACTACCAATTAGGTACGCCAAAAACACATTTGCAATAGCAAAAGAAATGAGTAAAAATATAAACCACTTAATTCCTTTCTTTCTTATTTTCTCGCTATTCCATTCTTGTTTTTCTAATCGGATTTGGGCTCCACGATCTCCTTCTATCCAATATTCAATTCTTCTAAAAACCATTTCTAAGAAAATAGTTTGAGGGCAAATCCAGCCACAAAATATTCGTCCAAAAATTACCGTAAATAAGATTACAAATACGACTCCTACTATCATAAACAGCACAAAAAGATAAAAATCTTGTGGCCAAAACGGGAATCCAAAAATATTAAAACGACGTTCTAACACATTGAACATCATAAATTGGTTCCCATTAATCTTAATAAATGGGTTTGCAACTAAAATGATCAACAAAATATAACTCACCCATTTTCTATAGTCATAGAATTTTCCAGAAGGTTTTTTTGGAAAAATAAATTTCCTTTTTCCTTCAATATCAATGGTTCCAATTGTATCTCTAAAAGCTTCGTCTGGTAATTTTGACATTTTGTTTTAATTTATAATTCTAAGTTTTAAGCTATTTTACACTTTTAAAAACTTAGTAAATCAGTGTTTTTATTTTGCTGCAGGTGCTACAGCATCATCAACCCAAACTTCACCATCTGGTGCTTTTGGATCTTTTGGGTTACTTCCCTGTAATGACAATATATAACTAGTTACTTTTTGAATTTCTTTTGGTTTTAAAGTTCCTTTCCATGAAATCATTCCTTTACCATCACGACCCCCATTAGTTACAGTATGGAAAAGATTTTTAATTCCACCACCCAGAATCCAATGATCATCTGTTAGGTTAGGACCAATTTGTCCACCCGCATCCGCTCTATGACAAGCGGCGCAATTGGTTGTAAAAATGGTTTTTCCTATGGCTAAATCAGCTGGATCAGTCAGTAAGGTTACCGTTTTTTCATCCATTAAATCTGGAGCCGTTTTCATATATTCTGCCACATCTATTTTGGCTTGAGCCAATTCTTTCTTCAATTCCATTTCCTGATTATCGCCACCCATGATCTCAAAACGAACTAAATATATTGCTGCAAAAGCGATGCATCCGTAAAATAAATACACCCACCATGGTGGTAAATTATTATCTAATTCCCTGATTCCATCATAATCATGACTCAACAATAAATTAGCTTCATTTTCAATAGGCTCGGTTTTAGTCAGTTTTTGCATTAACTTTTTAAACCACTCGCTCTCTTTATAACTTATAGCACTAACTTCTTCTAATTTTGCTTTTTGTTCTTCTGTAAGCATTTGATACGTAATATTATCAATAGCACTTACGGTGATTTCAATCGCTATTAAAAGAAAGAGAAATACAAATAGAAATACCGAAACCATTGGATATTTTATAAATGCTGCACGATCGCCAGAATCTATAAAGTATTCCATAGCGCCAAACACGAGAAAGAAAATTACGGGTACTCTTACGTATGCTGGGATTAATTTTTTCATTTTATCTAATTTGAAATTATACTGATTAATTGTCGTTTAATGGAATTTGGCTCAATTCATTGATCTTCTCTTTTTTATAGGATGCAACCCATATACCAAGCCCCACAAAGAAGAAAAAGAAAATCAATAACGATAGTATCGGATAAATTGCAACACCTGCAATCGTTTCCATGTTGTGTTTTATTTGTTCGAACATTTTTTTATAGTTTTGAGTTTCAAAGTAGCACAGTTACAAATTTGTTTTTCAACACTTTATAACTATGCTACTTTGCTACTTTGTTACTTTTTATCTTTTACTTTTATATCTGTACCTAATCTTTGGATGTAAGCAATCAATGCTACAATCTCTCTCTGATGCATTGGCACAAATTTTTCTCCTTTTGCTTCGGCTTTTTTCTTGCTATTTTCATAACTTTTCACAAAGTCAGGATCAGCATGCAAATTGTCTTCAATTTTTTGAGATTGTACTTTGATTGCATTTTTAGCATTGGCAATTTCAGCATCTGTATAAGGAACCCCAAGTGTTTTCATCACTTGCATTTTCTTTTCAATGTCAGAAATATCTAAAGCGCTATTATCAAATAACCATTTGTACCCAGGCATTATAGATCCAGAAGATACACTTTGTGGACTCCACATGTGATTGAAATGCCAATTGTCGTTGTACTTACCACCTACTCTTAATAAATCCGGTCCTGTACGTTTTGAACCCCAAAGGAATGGGTGATCATATACAAATTCTCCCGCTTTTGATTGAGGTCCGTAACGTTCTACTTCAGAACGGAAAGGACGTACCATTTGAGAGTGACACCCTACACAGCCCTCACGGATATATAAATCGCGACCTTCTAATTCCAATGGCGAATATGGTTTTACACTGGCAATTGTTGGGATATTAGATTTTACCATAATTGTAGGTACAATTTGAATAACACCTCCAATTAAAATCGCTACAGTAGCCAGAATAGTTAACTGAATTGGTTTTCTTTCTAACCAAGGGTGAAATTTTTCACCTTTAGTTCTACCACTACTTATTTTTTGTAATTCTGGTGCTTCGGCTAATTCATCTTCAATTGCAGCATTAGCTCTTATAGTTTTAGTAATATTGTATACCAAGACAAACATTCCAATAATATATAATGTTCCTCCAGCAGCACGCATCCAATACATTGGCATAATTTGCGTTACCGTTTCAAGGAAATTACCATATGTTAATGTTCCATCAGGATTAAATTGTTTCCACATAGAAGCTTGTAAAAATCCAGCTACATACATAGGAAGCGTATAAAGTATAATCCCTAATGTTCCAATCCAAAAGTGGAAATTGGCTAGTTTAGCAGAGAATAAAGGTCCTTTTGACATTCTTGGAACCAACCAATAAATCATACCAAAAGCCATAAATCCATTCCATGCTAACGCTCCTACGTGAACATGTGCAATAATCCAATCTGTAAAATGCGCTATTGCATTTACATTTTTTAATGATAGCATCGGTCCTTCAAAAGTTGCCATACCATATCCAGTAATAGCTACTACGAAAAATTTCAAAACAGGATCTACACGCACTTTATCCCATGCTCCACGCAAAGTCAACAATCCATTAATCATACCTCCCCAAGAAGGTGCAATTAACATGATTGAGAAAACAACACCTAGATTCTGTGCCCAGTTAGGCAAAGCAGAATATAATAAATGGTGCGGTCCAGCCCAGATGTATAAAAATATTAATGACCAAAAGTGAACAATTGATAATCTATAAGAATATACCGGACGATTTGCCGCTTTAGGAACAAAATAATACATTAATCCTAAAAATGGTGTTGTCAAGAAAAAGGCAACCGCATTATGACCATACCACCATTGTACTAATGCATCTTGTACTCCTGCATAAACAGAGTAACTTTTCATTGCAGAAACAGGAATAGCCAAACTATTAAAAATATGCAATACTGCAACTGTCACAAAAGTCGCTAAGTAAAACCAAATGGCGACATATAAATGACGTTCTCTTCTTTTTAAAATCGTACCAATCATATTGATCCCAAAAACAACCCAAATTAATGCAATTGCAATATCAATAGGCCATTCTAGTTCAGCATATTCTTTAGAAGAAGTATATCCCATTGGTAAGGAAATAGCTGCCGCTACAATAATCAATTGCCAACCCCAGAAATTAAGGTTACTTAAAAAATCACTATACATCCTTGCTTTCAATAATCGTTGCAAAGAATAATATACTCCGGCAAACATGGCATTACCTACAAAGGCAAAAATAACGGCGTTGGTGTGTAAAGGTCTTAATCGACCAAAACTTAACCACGAAACCCCGTCAGTAAGGTTTGGGAATAAAAAAAATGTTGCTAATAAAAGTCCGACGGCCATTCCGACTACGCCAAAAACAATGGTAGCGTAAATAAACTTTTTTACAATTTTGTTGTCATAGTAAAACTGCTGCATTTCCATAATTAATTTTGTTTTTCTTCTGTTGTTTGTATTTGTTTTTGGGGTGTTTTTTTGATTTCATCGTCAAAAAGCATTCTGACAGATGGCGTATAATCGTCATCATATTGACCACTTTTTACCGCTACTATAAAAGCAATAAAAAAGCCAACCGCAACGAATATGCTAATGGAGATTAATAAATAAATGACACTCATACCTTAAATTTGTGTTAACAAAGTTAGCCTGCTCTCTTTTTATAAAATATGACATTTATCATACTTCGTTTATTTGTTAAAATTCTTATTAAAATATTTTAACTTTCTTGCATAATAATTACTCATAACGGTAACAAAACTGACAATTGTAATGGTACTTAAAGGCATAATAATTGCCGCAACAAGCGGTCGTAAATTCCCACTAATGGCAAATGATAACCCTACTACATTATAAAGCAGTGATAAAGCAAAACTCAACTTAATTGTGGTCATCGCTTTTTTAGAAAGTTTTAAAAAATAATGCAGTTTTTGAAATTCATTGGCTTCTAAAATAGCATCACACGCAGGTGAAAAAACATTTACATTTTCTGATATTGAAATACCTATATTACTTTGTGCCAATGCTCCTGCATCATTCAATCCATCCCCTACCATCATCACATTGCGACCTTGTTCTTGTAGTTTTTTGATAAACTCCAATTTTTGTTCTGGATTTTGATTAAAAATTAATTCGGTTCGTTGAGGTAAAATGGTCTCTAAGGCTCTTCTTTCACCATCATTATCTCCAGATAAGACTTTGATTTGATAATCATCATTTAATCCTTTAAAAAGGCTATCTAAACCTTCTCGATATTGATTATTGAAAATATATTTCCCATAATAAACGCCATCAATTCTAATATGAACAACGGTTCGTAACAAAGCATTGTCTTCCATTTTTCCAACAAATGAAGCAGAACCAATTTTAATTTGTCTCCCATCTATAGTGCCCTGAATCCCTTTCCCATTAATTTCTTCAAAATCAGCAATAGATACTTTTTGCATCTCAGGTAAATAATCATATAACATACGACTCAAAGGGTGATTAGAAGCTCGAAGTAAATTCTTGATCCCAAGTCTATCTTTATCAGAAATAGGATTACCCTGATAGGAAATACTTGATTTTTTATTGGTCGTTATAGTACCCGTTTTATCAAAAACAATGGTATCTACTTTTGCTAATTGTTCTATTACCAAAGCATTTTTCAGGTAAAATTTCTGTTTACCTAAAATTCGCAATACATTCCCCATTGTAAACGGTGCGGTTAAGGCTAAAGCACAAGGGCAAGCCACAATTAATATGGAAGTAAAAACATTGAAAGCTTTAATGGTATCGATGAAAATCCAATATCCAAACGAAACAAAAGCAATCAGGAGTAAAATTGGAGTAAAATAATGACTAATCGTATCCGTGATATTTTTGTGTTTTTGCTCTACCTTTTTTTGAAAAACATCATTGCTCCACAATTGAGTTAAATAACTTTGTGAAGTAGACTGTAAAACATCCATTTCAATCACTTTACCTATTTGTTTACCTCCTGCAAATATTTTATCACCAGAATTTTTAGTAATAGGTACAGCTTCTCCAGTTACAAAACTGTAATCAATAGAAGCGCTATCACTAATCAAAATTCCATCTACGGGAATTAACTCTTGATTTCTTATAAGTAGTCGGTCGCCTTTTATAATATCATAGACAGGTACACTTTCCTCTGTTGCATCAGGATTAATTCTAGTAATCGCTATTGGAAAATACGATTTAAAATCCCTTTCGAAACTCAAAAAACTGTATGTTTTAATTTGGAACATTTTACCTAAAAGCATAAAGAAAATCAACCCAGTCAAACTGTCAAAAAAACCGGACCCATAATCAAAAACAATATCTACGGTACTGCGAACGAACATTACTATAATCCCTAAAGCAATAGGAATATCAATATTCAACATTCTCGATTTGATGCTTTTATAAGCCGAAACATAATAACTACTAGCTGAATAAAAGAAAGCGGGTAACGAAAGAGCGAAGATTAACCATCTAAAAAAAGGACGGTACGCGTCCAACCAATATTCCCTTACTTCAAAATACTCTGGAAAGGATAACAACATAATATTTCCAAAACAAAAGAAAGCGACTCCCAATTTATAAGTTAAACTTCGATCCACACTATTACTTCCGGTTTCATAGTTTTCTAAACTAATATAGGGCTCATAGCCAATAGAACTCAATAAATAAGCAATTTCACTAAGCGAAACTTCTTCAGGATTATAGGTAATTCGGACTTTTTTTTCTGGAAAATTAACCTGAGAAGTACTTATTCCTTTTTGAAGACGCTGTAAATTTTCCAAAATCCAAATACACGAGCTACAATGAATATGAGGAATACTAAGTGAAACAATAGCGGTTGCAGTTTCTTGAAAATCCAATAATTTTGAAATGATATTTTCATTTTCTAAAAATTCATATTTACCTTTAATATCTAATGGTGTTGCTCCAGGGGATTTTTCAAAATCATAATAGCAAGTCAAATCATTGACACTAAAGATTTCGTACACCGTTTTACAACCGTTGCAACAAAACTCTTTATTGTCAAAAATAATTTCTTCTGCTCTTATAATATCTAACCCACAATGGAAACAGTTTTGTGTGTCCATAAATTTGCTCATTTTACCTGATGCAAAGCTCTTAAACGAATGTTAATTAAAATATGATATATGTCATATTAAAGCGTATTTTTACATAAAAACAAACTATTTCAAGATGAGTAAATGCGAACAATGTATCGTTAGGGAATTTAGCTCACTAAAAGCCCTCAACAAAGATGAATTAGTAAAACTTGCTGATTGTAAAACATCACGCATCATAAAAAAAGGGGAAGTCATTTTTGAAGAAGGAGAAAATGTAAATGGAATCTTTTGTATTAAAGATGGTGTTTGTAAGTTATCGAAGTTAAGCCCAAATGGCAAAGATCAAATAGTTAAACTTGTTTCAAAAGGAGAATTATTAGGTCAGAGATCATTAATAAGTGATGAACCTGTTAACTTAAGTGCGGTAGCACTAGAGGACATGGAAGTTTGTTTTATTCCTAAAACTGAAGTAATGGGCTTTTTTGATAAAAACAATCAGTTTTCAATGAATGTCATGAAAGTAATTTGTGGCGATCTTAAAGAAGCTGATGGACATATGGTTGATATGGCTCAAAAAACAGTAAAAGAAAGACTTGCAGAAACACTATTGTACTTACAAGCTACTTTTGGCATAAATGAAGATAGTAGCTTAAAAGTTCAGTTATCTAGAGAAGAGTTAGCCAGTATGATTGGTACTGCCACCGAAAGTTGTATACGATTACTTTCTGATTTCAAAAAATTGGGATTAATTGAATTAACTGGTAAAAAAATCACACTTATTGACATCAATAAATTGAAAAGAATAGCAGAATAATTATTTTGTCATAATACTTTCTTCGCTTCCTCCAAAAATTGAAGTATGTGAAAATCCGAGATTTTAAATTCCTGTTTTTGGGGTAACCGCTTCGCTTCTTCCCAAAATTGAAGTATGTGAAAATCCGAGATTTTAAATTCCTGTTTTTGGGGTAACCGCTTCGCTTCTTCCCAAAATTGAAGTATGTGAAAATCAGAGATTTTAAATTCCTATTTTTGGGGTAACCGCTTCGCTTCTTCCCAAAAAACATCCATTTCAGCCAAAGTCATGTCCATTAGTGGTTTTCCTAATTCTCCTGCTTTACTTTCTAAATATTGAAAACGTTTAATGAATTTTTTGTTAGTGCGTTCTAAAGCATCTTCGGGATTTACATTTAAAAAGCGAGCGTAATTAATCATTGAAAATAAAACATCGCCAAACTCGGCTTCTATTTTATCTTGGTCTCCTGCTTTAACCTCAACCTGTAATTCCTCCAATTCTTCTTGAACCTTGTCCCAAACTTGATGTGATTCTTCCCAGTCAAATCCTACCCCTTTTACTTTATCTTGAATTCTACTTGCTTTTACTAAAGCAGGTAAACTTTTAGGAACTCCTTCAAGAACCGATTTTTTACCTTCTTTAAGCTTTAATTTTTCCCAATTTTGCTTGACTTCTTCTTCATCTTTTACTACCGTATCACTATAAATATGAGGATGACGGTGAATCAATTTTTCACAAATTTCATTACACACATCCGCAATGTCAAAATCATTAGTTTCACTGCCTATTTTGGCATAAAAAACAATATGTAATAGTAAGTCACCTAATTCCTTCTTTACTTCATTTAAATCATTATCCAAAATAGCATCCCCCAATTCATAGGTTTCTTCAATAGTAAGGTGACGTAATGTTTGAAGAGTTTGTTTTTTATCCCAAGGGCATTTTTCCCTTAGATCATCCATAATATTTAATAATCTTTCAAAAGCTTGAAGTTGAATTTGTCTTGCATTCATAGCGTACGGTTTTGTGTAAAAATAAGAAATCCTGTAATCTAATAAAGAAGATTACAGGATTAATTTATAAACATAAGGAATTAATTATTCCTTAACTTTTTTTTCTTTTTTTGGTTTTTCAACAACTGCTTCTGCTTCAACAGTAGTTTCTACTTCAGTAGATTCAGCTGGAGCCTCATCTACAATTAGCCCTTTTGCTTGAATCGTATTGTACCAATTCAAAATTTTCTTGATGTCAGATGGATACACTCTTTCTTCATCGTAATCTGGCAAAATTTCTTTAAAATAAGCTGCTAATGTGGCATTATCTTCTTTATGAGAGATTGCTGGACCATTACTTTCCTTAGCCCCAATACGTTTCATTATTTCGCCTAACGGTTGTTCTCCTTCATAAGTATAAACTGAAATCTCAGATAATAAACTTACATTGCTTTTTAAATTTACCGTGATTTTTTTTCCATCTGCTAATGATTCAGCTACAAAACCAGTACGCGTTTGTACTTTAAGTACGTATAAACCTGGCTTCCCTGAAATGGATAATATTTTTTCTAAACTCATGCTTTTTTAATTATTATTAAGAATTCAATTTGTATTATATTTTTTGTCACGACCAAAGACCATACCAAAATAAGAAATGAAAAATAATATTATCTTCCTTTTTTCGCAATAAAACGCATTCTATAATCTTGAAACGTTTTTCCTTCAGTAATGTTTTTTAATTTTTTTTGTATCAATCGTTTTTTTAGAGATGAAATTTTATCTGTAAACAAGATTCCTTCAATATGATCGTATTCGTGTTGAATTACTCTTGCAATTAAACCGTCAAACACTTCCGTTTTCATTACAAAATCCTCTTCACAGTATTCAATAGTAATTCTTTCGTTTCTATAAACGTCCTCACGAACGTCAGGAATACTTAGGCAACCTTCGTTAAAACACCATTCTTCTCCATCTTCCACTAGAATTTTCGCATTAATAAAAGTTCTTTTAAAGCCTTTTAATTCTTTTTGTGCCGATGCTTCTAAATCCTCATCCTCGCTAAAGGGAGTTGTATCAATTATAAACAAACGAATCGCTTTCCCTATTTGTGGAGCCGCAAGGCCAACACCATAAGCATTATACATCGTTTCATACATATCCGCGATAGTTTGTTTCAAGTCTGGGTGCTCCTCCGTAATATCCTCCCCTACCTTTCTCAAAACAGGATGTCCATATCCTACAATTGGTAAAATCATTGTTCTTGTATTAAATATTATCAACCACAAATCCAGAATCAACATTCCTTAACTGCAGTTTGCAAAAATAGTAAAAAATTAGACAATGAATAATTCCAAATTGATAAATAATATTTTTTTATACTATTGTATTAAATGGTCATTCATTATGATAGGCTTAAATCATACAATCCTTATCTTTGTGAGTAAGCGATATTATTTATGATTTCTACAATAAAAAAATTTACAGACAGTACCAATTTTACAAATGCATTAAAAGTAACTATTTCCGCAGTAATTCCTGTTTTGTTATTTACCTATTTAGGTGATTATTCTATTGGCTTTACAATAGCTCTTGGTGCATTTTTCACGTACCCAAGTGACATTCCCAGTAACTTAAAACACAAAGTAATTGGAATTCTAGTAGCTACATTAATTGTTTCTGGAGTGAATTTATTAATAAATCTTATCCATCCCTACCCATGGATTTTTTATCCATTATTAGCAATATTAATTTTTATATTATCCATGATCTCCGTTTACGGACAACGTGCGATTATGGTTTCATTTTCAGCTTTACTGTCTATTTCTTTGGCGTTTGCTCATATTAATTCGGGCTGGGAAATGGTATTGCATTCCGGACTTCTACTTATAGGAGGATTATTTTATTTACTAATTTCATTGCTTTTTTTTTACATTAGACCTCATAGATATGTAGAACTACAGATCGCCGAATGCATTCAATTAACTTCCAGTTACTTAAAATTAAGAGGTGATCTTTGGAAAATAAATTCGGATAGAAAAGCAATCACAAAAAAACAGTTACTATTACAAGTAAAACTGAATGCTATTCATGAAAATATTCGAGAAATTTTAATACGAAATCGTACCAATTCAGGTTCTTCAAATCAAAATCGTAAAATGCTTATTCTTTTTATTTCACTTGTAGAAATAATGGAACTCGCCATATCAACTTCATTTGATCATAATAAATTACATCAAAAATTTGATAACCATCCCAATGTTTTATTGACATATCAAAACTTAGCATATAACCTGTCCAAGGTCTTAAAAGAAATATCAAAAAGCATTGAAGACAAAAGCAAATACAATTCGAAACATAATTTAATAACCGATTTACACGAATTTGAAATAGCTATTTCTGACTATGAAATTGAGATAGGAAAAACACGTGCGACTGAAGGCGTTTTTATGCTTACAACTATGTTGCACTATGCTGAAAAGCAAGTCGAAAAAATAAAAACACTAGAACGTGCTTATACTTCAACCGTCGACTTACATGACTTTAAAGAAAGAGACAAAGATTTAGAAAAATTTATAACGCCATTATATTACCCAATAAGTACATTTCTAGAAAATTTGAGTTTTTCATCGACCGTATTTAGACATTCTCTGCGTTTAACAATTACAATATTAATTGGTTTTATAATTGGGCAACTACTTCCGTTTCAGAATGTATATTGGATATTACTTACCATTATAGTTATCATGCGACAAGAATACGGCTTAACAAAACAACGCACTTATCAAAGAATTTTTGGTACTCTTTTAGGTGGATTAATTGCCTTTGGGATTTTATCAATTGTTCATGATAAAAACATAATAGGGGGTTTAGCTATTATTGCAATGCTTTTTGGATTTTCATTTACTCCCACTAATTATAAAATTGGAGCCACATTTGTCACTTTATATGTGGTTTTTATTTATGGAATTTTAACACCTAATATTCAAGATGTAATCCAATTTCGAATATTAGATACCCTAGTGGGTGCTACATTATCCTTTTTAGCTAATTATTTTTTATGGCCTTCTTGGGAATTTTTGAGTATTCCAATCCATTTGGAAAAATCCATTAAAGCCAACAGAAATTATTTACAACAAATATCGATTTTCTACAATGAAAAAGGAATCGTTTCTACCTCTTACCGCCTTGCCAGAAAACAAGCATTTATTGAAATTGGAAACCTTATGGCTTCTTTCCAAAGGATGTTGCAAGAACCTAAATCTAAGCAAAACAAACTAGCTCAAGTGTATAAATTAACGGTGCTGAACCATGCCTTACTGTCATCCGAAGCCTCATTAGGAACCTATATTCAATCACACAAAACAACCGAAGCTTCTGAAGCCTTTAATGTGGTTGTAAATCAAGTAATAAAAAATTTAGATTACGCTATAGTACTTTTAGGAAATACTGCTTTAGAACAAAAAGAAGAAAACAATAATGAAGAATTCAATACACGATTTACGGAGTTAAAAAAGATTCGTGAAAAAGAACTAAAACAAGTAAATAATAGTAATGACGCAGTGTTTCAACAAAAAATGCAAGAGGCACAACTTGTGATTGAACAATTGATTTGGTTAATAAACTTATCTGAAAATATTGTAAAAACAACAAAAATATTGATCCAAACAAAAAATGAATCCATTAGATAGGATTCATTTTTTTTTATAATTGCAATTCTATTTTTAAAACTTAATTATTCAGTTTTAAAACTTCAGCAGTGTGTTTTCTTATTTCAGCTGAAAGTGCAGGATTCTCATTTAATTGCTGGCCAAAAGAGGGTATCATTATTTTCAATTTTTCTTGCCATTCTGATGTTGCCAATTTGTCTTTAAAACATCTACCTATTAGATCTACCATAATGGAAACCGCCGTTGAAGCGCCTGGTGAAGCGCCTAATAATACTGATAAAGACCCATCGGCAGTAGTAATCACCTCAGTACCAAATTCAAGTATTCCTCCTTCTTTTTTATCTCTTTTTATCACCTGAACTCTTTGCCCTGCTCTTTCTATAACCCAGTCTTTCGATTCTGCTCCAGGCACATATTCTCTTAAGGCATTCATTCTATCTTCTGGCGATTGACGTACTTGCTCTATTAAATATTTTGTTAGTGGAATGTTTTTTATTCCTGCAGAAATCATTGGAAAAATATTATCTGTAGTGATCGATAATGGCAAATCAGAATAAGAACCATTTTTCAAAAAACGAGTAGAAAAACCAGCAAAAGGTCCAAATAGTAATTGTTTTTCTCCATTAATCATTCTAGAATCGATATGAGGAACAGACATAGGAGGCGCACCTACACTAGCTTTTCCGTATACTTTCACTTTATGTTTAGCAATTACCTCTGGATTCGTGCATTTAAGCCATTGCCCACTTACTGGAAAACCACCGTACCCTTCTCCTTCAGGAACATCGGCTTTTTCTAATAATGGTAAAGAACCTCCACCTGCACCAATAAATAAAAACTTAGTATACACCTTCATTTTTTGACCCGTAACCAAATCCGTGATTTTTAATCTCCATTTACCATCATCACGTCTTTTTATCTTAGAAACTTCATGGTTATAATGAATCGTAACTCCATCTAAATTTGATAAATAACCAAAGATATTTCTAGTTAATTCACCAAAGTTAACGTCCGTTCCTATAGCCATAGAAGTGGCAGCCACTTTCTCAGACTCATCTCTACCTTCCATTACTAACGGCATCCACTCTTTCAATTGAGAAAAATCAGTACTGAAAACCATATCCTTAAAAAGCGGATTGGCTTGTAACACCTCAAAACGTTTCTTTAAATAGGCAACATTTTTTTCACCCCACACAAAGCTCATGTGCGGAATACTTTTGATAAAATTTTCTGGAGAAGGTAATTTATTTTGTTCCACTAAATAAGACCAAAATTGTCTTGATACTTCAAATGATTCAGCTATACTAATTGCTTTTTTAGGATCAATAGAACCATCTGCTCCTTCTGGGGTATAGTTCAGCTCACAAAAAGCAGAATGTCCAGTTCCAGCATTATTCCATGCATCAGAACTTTCGGCAGCCGCAATGTCTAATCTCTCAAAAATTTGAATTTTTATATCAGGTTGTAGTTCTTTTAGAATTAAGCCAAGCGTGGCGCTCATAATTCCAGCTCCTATAAGTACTACTTCAGTATTTGAACGAATGGTTTTTGTATCAAGCATATCAAAATTTTAAAATGCAAAGATACTTTATATAATTAAAAAAATTATAATAAATTAAGGTGGAAAAGTTAGAAATTACGAAAACGTTCTAGTCTTTATAGTTGATTCAAAATGACTACTTAAAACTTTTTTTGAATCAGGTAATCTTGAAGCATAATTGTAGCCGAAATTTCATCAATTAGGCCTTTATTTTGACGTTGTTTCTTATTGAGTCCACTATCGATCATAGTTTGAAAAGCCATTTTTGAGGTAAAACGTTCATCCATTCGTATGACTTTCATGTCTGGAAAATGGTTGGTAAAATGAGTCACAAAGCCTTTTATTATTGAGGCACTTTCGGATGGTTGACCATTCATTTGTTTAGGTTCCCCAATTAAAACTGCCTCCACCTTTTCTTTGGTAAAATAATCTTTCAAAAAAGCAATAGCTGTAGCAGAGGGAATAGTAGTTAATCCCGAGGCGATGATTTGCATTTCGTCTGTAACAGCAATTCCGGTGCGTTTTTGACCGTAGTCTATGGAAAGTATTCTTGGCATTTTATAGGGAGTCTTTATATTTTATGAAAGCAAAAACAGAAACCATTTCTTTCTCAACATCAACTTCATAAACAGCTATATATCCTTTAAAAACATAATCTCTTATGTTTTCATTTTCAAAATATCTAGATACTTTGAAATGAAAGGGATGTTTTAGGTCTTTTTTAATGTTTCTAAGTAATTCTTTTCTGAATTTTAATGCCGCTTTGGGTTTGTCTTTGTAAATAAAACGAACTTGATTTGTAAGTAATTCCAAAAATTCATTGGAGACACTAACTGTCATATTCTGAAAAGGTTTGATCTAAAATAGCATCTGCTTCTTCAACAGTATGCATTTTTTCAGCACCACTTTTTAGTTTAGCATAAGCAATATCTACCTTTCTTTTATTACTATCCAATTGTGCTTCTTCTTGAACTATTTTCAACTCATCCGAAGAGAATGAACTCAATAATTCTAAAATTTTGGCTTTGATATTGGGTTGAAATTCTAATCTAATGGTTTCCATAATCTTGATTTTAAAATACAAAGATAAAACATTTCATGATAAGTTGTTTTTTGTATTCGTTTCTCCATCACACCAAATATCTTGTCTGTTTTCATATGATTTTTAAAACAAATTTAAAATCAAAATCTTGTCTTTAAAGAGGGCTGCGTGAGGGATTGTAGTGAAGCTCTTTTTATTGCTGGATTTTTTGACCAGTAATAAAAAAGCGAGAACGAAAAGCCCGACCCGAAGTTTTTACGTAGGGTCATGCCCAAAGAAATCATATGAAAAAACTAACATTTTGGAAAAATTTTCACTTTTTGCTTTTGGTTAAAAAGTATATCTTTGTCAAAAATCTAACAAAAATGAATCCATTACAGACAATTATAGAACAAGCTTGGGAAAACCGTGCTTTGTTACAAGAAACTACAACAACTGATGCTATCAGAGAAGTTATTGAATTATTAGACGCAGGAAAATTACGTGTTGCTGAACCAGTAGGTGAAGGATGGCAGGTAAATGAATGGGTAAAGAAAGCGGTTGTAATGTACTTCCCTATTCAAAAAATGGAAACTTGGGAAGCCGGTATTTTTGAATACAACGATAAAATGTTGCTAAAAAGAGATTATGCTGCCAAAGGAGTTCGTGTAGTTCCTGGAGCATCAGCTCGTTATGGTGCTTATATTTCAAGTGGTGTAATCATGATGCCAAGTTATGTAAACATTGGTGCTTATGTAGATGAAGGAACCATGGTTGATACTTGGGCAACTGTAGGAAGCTGTGCTCAAATTGGTAAAAATGTACATTTAAGTGGTGGTGTTGGTATTGGTGGTGTTCTTGAACCTTTGCAAGCGGCTCCGGTAATTATTGAAGACGGCGCTTTTGTAGGTTCTCGTTGTATTGTTGTTGAAGGAGTTCATGTTGGTAAAGAAGCAGTTCTTGGTGCTAATGTTTGTTTGACTGCCTCTACAAAAATCATTGATGTTACTGGTGAAACTCCGGTTGAAATGAAAGGTTTTGTACCTGCTCGTTCTGTAGTGATTCCTGGTAGTTATACTAAAAAATTCGCTGCTGGTGAATTTCAAGTACCATGTGCATTAATCATTGGGACACGTAAACCTTCAACTGATTTGAAAACTTCATTGAATGATGCTTTACGCGAATATGACGTAGCGGTATAATCCGATTCGTTAACCCACTTTATAAAAGACCTATTGGATATATCTATAATTATCGTTAATTATCGTGGCTGGAAAGCATTAGACGAATGTTTAGAATCTATTGCTACAATTGTTTCAAAAACAATTTCCTTTGAGGTTATCGTAATTGATAATTTCTCTAACGATGGACAATTCTCTATTTTTAAAGAAAAATATTCCAAGTTTACAATAATAGAAAATTCTGGAAATAATGGTTTCTCAAATGGTTGCAACGTTGGTGCAAGCATGGCAACGGGAAACCATTTCCTTTTTTTAAATCCAGATACCAAACTTACTATTGAAGCATTAGAAATACTTTTACAAACTGCCGTTTCACATCCTGAAATTGGAATTCTATCGTGTTTACAAATCAATGAGAATGCTATTTTCTATAAGCAAAACAACTTATTTCCTGCTTTGGGACGCTTTTTCGGAATTTCGCGAGCGCTTTTTAGAAAATGGAACAAAGCCAAACTAGAAAAACGCTTTAACACTACTACCGATTTGTTTTACCCAGATTGGGTCACTGGTGCAGTTGTTTTTATAAACAGAGATTGGTACACCAAAATTAACGGCTGGAACGAAGATTACTGGTTGTACTTTGAAGATGTTGATCTTTGTAAAAAAATAACCGATATAGGTGGAAAAGTTGCCGTTACTAGAAAAGCAACGATTTTTCATCAACATGGTGGTGCTTCCCGATTGAATATCAAAACAAAAGCACTCACAAAAACAGAAGTTATTATTTCAAAACACACTTATATTAGCAATCAATTTACTTTTGGAATACAAATCTATTTACATAGCTTGTTGATTATTGGAGTACTATTAGAAAAAATAATATTATCTGTAATTAGTCTATTTTTATTTTTTATTCCAAAATTAAAAGTGAATCGATTGATGCTTAAAAATCTATCCGTTTATTATTTTAATGCCATACAAAAGCAAACCTGGATTAGTCCTAGAGCCATGAATTACTTGAAAATAAAAGCATAATTTTTCAAATCCAAATCAAATGAAAATACTTGTTATTCAACAAAAAATGATTGGAGATGTCTTAATAAGCTCTTTATTATGTGATAATTTGCGCAAAGCATACCCCAACGCTCAAATTGATTACATGGTTTATGAATCGACAATTGCTGTTTTACAGGGAAATACTAGCTTTGATAATCTTATCCTTTTTAAGGAAAAACATCAAAAGAGTAAATGGGAACTTTATAAATTCCTAAAAACGATTCGTAAAGAAAAATACGATATTGTTATAGATGCTTATTCCAAATTAGAAAGTTGGCTCGTAGTATTATTTTCAGGAGCATCAAAAAAAATATCTTATCTAAAAAAAGGGAGAACATTCCTTTATACAGATAATATAATAAGACAGCAAACACCTACTAGTAATTTAGGCTTAATAATTGAACAACGATTAGCATTGCTAGATCCATTGCAGCTCAACATCGATTTGATTACATTTCCAGAAATTTATGTAACAAAGGAGGAAAATGATTTCGCCTCTTCCCTATTGGATTCTCATGGTCTAGATCGATCCAAAAAAACGATTATGCTCAGTATTATTGGAAGCAGTCCCGACAAAACCTATCCATTGAAATACATGTCAGAATTAGTTGATTTCATTGGTGACAATGATAACTGTAATATCCTTTTTAATTATTTTCCAAAGCAAATTGAAGAAGCTAAAACGATCTTCAATGGATGCAAAGAGAGTACAAAACAAAAAATCTACTTCTCTGTTTTAGGAAAAACAATTCGAGAATTTATCGCCATAATGAACCAATGTGATATGATTATTGGTAATGATGGTGGAGCAATCAATATGGCTAAAGCACTCCACAAACCTTCCTACATTGTTTTTTCTCCTTGGATTGACAAAAAAGGCTGGGCCACATTTGAAGACGGAATCAATCATATTTCCTTACATTTAAATGAATTTAAACCCGAATTATTTGAAGGAAAGTCAGCTAAAATTGTAAAAAAAGAAACTAAATTATTTTATAATGAGTTTCAACCTGAACTATTATTCCCTTCGTTGCAAACTTTTTTAAATACACATTCTCGCTAAACCCAAAAGAAAGAACTTATTTTCAAACTGCCCATAATTTATGATTGAATCGTCTAATACAAATATATCCGTTTTAATAATTACATTAAACGAGGAAAATCAAATGCAGACGCTTTTGGCTGATTTGGATTTTGCGGACGAAATTATTGTTGTCGATTCATTTAGTACAGATAAAACGGAAGCAATTTGTAAATCATTTCCAAAAGTAAAATTCTTTCAAAACACTTTTAAAAATTATCCAGCACAAAGAAATTATGCGATTTCATTAGCCCAAAATGATTGGATTCTTTTCCTTGATGCTGATGAAAGGCTAACTCCTGAATTAAAGTCAGAAATTCTAGAAACGACACAACAAAAAACAACTTCTATTGCTTTTCAGTTTCGTAGAAAATTTATGTTCAAACATAAGGTTCTTCATTTTAGTGGCTGTCAAAATGATAAAATTTTTCGCCTTTTCCATAAAGGATTTGCTACTTACGCAACTGAAAAATTAGTCCATGAAAAATTAATTACGAATGGAAAAACGGCGGTATTCAAAAACAAACTCATTCATTACTCCTATCCTAATTATGGTTCTTATAAAGCAAAAATAATACGTTACGGAGAATTGAAAGCACAGGAAAAGTTTATGCAAAATGACTTTCCTTCCATTTTGTTCCAATACCTCCACCCTGCCTATAACTTCCTTTTTAATTATATTGTACGATTGGGGTTTCTCGACGGAAAAAAAGGAATCACTATTTGCTATCTAAATGCGTACAGTGTTTTTATTCGTTACAAACGATTAAGAATCCTTAAAATCACACTAAATTAAAGGGAGATTTACTAAACGGTATTTCAAAAAACCACAGGTAATAAGTATAAAAAAACAGTATTTTAAGTTATTAGAAACTCAAATAAAGAGTTATAACATTTAGAATAGTTATTTTTGCAGTCAAATTTATTTTTTTTTATATAACTATGGATCTTAACGAAGAAGTAATTAAAGCACTTGAAGTGATCAAAGAAGGTGGAATTATCCTTTATCCTACAGATACCGTTTGGGGAATAGGTTGTGACGCAACTAATGCTGAGGCTGTAGCCAAAATATACAAACTCAAACAAAGAGCCGAAACGCAAAGCATGATCGTTTTGATGAATGGCGAAAAAATGATGTACAATGTTTTCAAAGAAATCCCAGAAGTAGCTTGGCAAATCATGGATTTATCCGAAAACCCCACTACTTTAATTCTTGATAATCCTAGAAACATTGCTGCTAACTTAATTGCCACCGACAAAACTTTAGGAATCCGAATCGTAAAAGAACCTTTTTGCTTTAAACTATTGGAGCGAATGAAAAAACCATTAGTTTCCACTTCGGCCAACATATCAGGGCTACCCACACCAAAAAGTTTCAAAGAAATTAGTCCTGAGATTATTAAAGGTGTAGACTATGTTGTAAATTTGCACCGCGATAAAATTGGGGGGAAACCATCGACAATTATAAAGTTGACAAATGACTCTCAGGTAAAAGTGATACGTAAATAGTTTTTAATAGCAGATTATTAAAGTACAACCGCAGATTCGCAGATTAAAATTTTAATTTATGGAGGAATATTTATCCGCAGATGAGACCTACAAAATAATTGGAATTCTATTTGAAGTTCATAAAACTTTAGGAAAAGGTTTTTCAGAAATTGTATATAAAGACGCTTTAGAATTTGAGTTTAACGAAAACAACATCCCTTATGAACGTGAAAAAGAATACTCAGTAAACTATAAAAACACAATTTTAAAGCATCAGTTTTATGCAGATTTCGTACTTTATAAGTCAATAATTTTAGAAATTAAAACTGTAGATTGTTTTAATAATAGCCATTATAATCAATGCTTAAATTATCTAAAAGTGTCAGATAATGAACTTGCATTATTGGTGAATTTCAATTCTATTTCTTTAGAATACAAACGAATTGTTCGCACAAAAAAATAAAAAAATCTGCGAATCTGCGGTAGAATCTTATGAATTACAAAGAAGCATTACATAACAAAATATTCCAAGTCATCTCTCAGGCTTCCCAAGAACTTAACGTTGATAGTTATGTTATTGGTGGTTTTGTGAGAGATTTGATTTTAAAAAGAGATTTTAAAAAAGACATTGATATCGTTGCTGTTGGCAGCGGAATCGAATTGGCTTTAAAAGTATCTAAATTACTACCTAACAAACCAAAAGTTCAGGTTTTCAAAACTTATGGTACTGCCATGTTGCGTTTTGAAGATACTGAAATCGAATTTGTTGGTGCTAGAAAAGAGTCGTACCATTTTGAAAGTCGCAACCCCGTTGTAGAAAACGGAACGTTAAAAGATGACCAAGACCGTCGTGATTTTACCATCAACGCATTGGCTATTTCTTTAAACTCAAAAAATTACGGGGAATTATTAGATCCTTTTAATGGTTTAAAAGATATGGAAAACAAGGTTTTAAAAACACCTCTTGATCCAGATATCACCTATTCTGACGACCCGTTGCGCATGATGCGTGCCATTCGTTTTGCCAATCAGTTGAATTTTGAAATAGAGGAAAATTCGCTGCAATCCATAACTAAAAATGCTGAGCGAATCAAAATCATTTCAGGAGAACGAATTGTAGATGAATTAAATAAGATTCTTTCGACTGATAAACCATCAATTGGCTTTTTACTGCTTTACAAAACGGGACTTCTAGACATTCTTTTACCAGAATTGACCGCTTTAAACAACGTAGAAGAAATTGAAGGGCAAACACACAAAAACAATTTCTACCATACGCTTGAAGTCGTAGATAATATTTGTCCAAACACAGATGATGTATGGCTTCGTTGGTCTGCTTTACTACATGATATTGGGAAAGCACCAACCAAACGATTTAATAAAAAACAAGGCTGGACCTTTCACGGACATGAATTTCTCGGAGGAAAAATGGTCAAAAAATTATTTGAACGTTTGCATATGCCTTTGAATCAAAAAATGAAATTTGTTCAAAAAATGGTCATGATGAGCTCCCGTCCTATTGTACTTTCGCAAGACACAGTTACGGACTCAGCAGTACGCCGATTGGTTTTTGACGCTGGTGAAGATGTAGAAGACTTAATGACACTTTGTGAAGCTGACATTACCACCAAAAACCCAAATAAATTCAAGAAATACCATAGTAATTTTGAAATTGTTCGAAAGAAAATTGTGGAAGTAGAAGAACGCGATCAAGTACGTAATTTTCAACCTCCAATAACAGGAGAGGAAATTATGGAGCTTTTTAACATAAAGCCTTCCAAAGAAATAGGCATGCTGAAAGAAGCGATAAAAGAAGCTATATTAGAAGGTGAAATCGCCAACGAGTACCAAGCTGCTTACGACTTTATGTTAAAAAGGGCTCAAAAAATCGGATTAAAGATTAACGCTTGTTGAATTAAGAATTAATTGTTTATAAAATATCTTTGCCAAAATTAGTTTCAAAATGAAAAAACAGAATAAATCAGTTATAATTTGGTTGTTATCCGGTTGTTTATTAATTTTTATAATGGTAGTCGTGGGTGGAATCACCCGATTGACAAATTCAGGTCTATCGATGACTGATTGGCACTTGATAACAGATACTCTACCCCCATTAACAGAAGCAAAATGGCAAGAAGCATTTGACCAATACAAACAATTTCCTGAATATCAAAAAATCAATATCCATAATGATTTTACCCTTTCTGATTATAAATTTATTTATTTCTGGGAATGGTTTCACCGTTTTATAGGTCGTGCCATTGGAATGGTATTTATGCTTCCATTTATCTATTTTTTAATTCGAAAACAACTAGACAAAAGCACAATTAAAAAATGCATCATACTATTAGGCCTTGGTGGTTTACAAGGCTTTTTTGGTTGGTTTATGGTTCGAAGCGGATTAATTGATAATCCTGATGTAAGCCATTTTAGACTTGCCTTACACCTTACGACAGCCTTTATTACCTTTGCTTACACTTTTTGGGTAGCGTTAGACCTAATTTATCCAGACAAAAGAGCTGCTCAAAAATCGTTACAAACTATCGCTAAATATGCACTTGCTTTTTTATTATTGCAAATCATCTACGGAGGCTTTGTTGCAGGTTTAAATGCAGGTTTAATTCACAATCATTGGCCATTAATGAGTGATGGACAATTCATTCATGACTCGGTATTTTTAGAGCAAAAAAACCTGTTTTTAAGCTTTACCGAAGGAAAAAGTGGCGTGCAGTTTATACATAGAACATTAGCTTATTTTGTAGTTGCTATGATGCTTTTACTTTATTTTAAAAGCAAAAAATACGCATTGGACAATGGACAAAAATACGGTGTTAATTTGCTTGTAATTCTTGTTTTTTTACAGTTTGCTTTAGGTGTTTTTACATTACTTTATGGTGTCCCATTATGGCTAGGATTAATCCACCAAATCAATGCTTTTTTCCTTTTATCAGCCATGACATTTACCTTGCACCGATTGTCTAAATAACAACTTTTAGCTATATTTACATTTGACTATATTGTCACATTTCTTTGTTCATCTTAAACAAAAATGTCTAAACTTGCTGCTCAGGATAAGTTCTTCGATTTATCAGATTACGGAAGATCACCTGGAAAATTATTTGCAAAACGATTAAAAAATACTCGATTTACCCCTATACATGTTACGCTGCTTTTTGGCCTATCAGGTCTTATTGCTGTCTATTTTATAGTGCAAAATCAATACTATTTAGCAGGTGTTTTTATTATTTTAAAATCGATAATTGATGCCGCTGATGGGGAACTGGCACGCTTAAAAAAAAGACCATCCTACACTGGAAGATACCTTGACAGTGTCTTTGATATTTTTCTAAATTTTTTCTTTTTATCGGCAATTTGCTACGTTTCAGCAACGCCTTTTTGGGTCGCATTATTGGCTTTCTTTTGCATCCAATTACAGGGAACATTATACAATTATTACTATGTAATTTTAAGAAACAAATCAATTGGAGGTGACTCCACAAGCAAAGTTTTTGAGTACAAAATGCCTAAAGCTTTACCTGGAGAAAGTCAAAAATCAGTAGCAATTTTATTCGAAATTTATACCCTTGTTTATGGTGGTTTTGATAAAATAATTCACACCTTCGACAGGGATGCTTATAGAGTCAAAACATTACCAAATTGGTTTATGACTTTTGTATCTATATATGGATTGGGTTTCCAACTATTAATAATAGCGCTGATGTTGGCCTTAGATTACATTGAATACATTGCTCCATTTTTTATAGTGTATTCCATTTTTATTTTTATCCTAATAGGAATAAGAAAGCGATATTTTAGACATTAATACCCAATAGAGATAATCTATTGTCGGTATTTAAAAAATTAAATACGAGATAGTTAAGCTATTTATTATAAACTCATAGTTTAACCACTAATTAAGCAATCCAATTTTTAAAATCAGAAACTTTTTCTCTACTTACAACAACCTCATCGGTGGTATACGACGGCAAAATTACTTTTAAACGAGAATTACTATAGACAATAATTTCCTTTATTGCCTTCATTGGAATAATGAATTTACGGCTCACTCGATAAAAAGCAGAAGGATCTAATTCTTGCTCCAATACTTCTAAAGTAGTTTCGACAAGATAATTTCTATTGTCAAAAGTATGAATATAAGTCCCCTTATTTTCGCTATAAAAACACTCTATTTCATCAGTAGAAATAACTTTTAGATGCTGCCCTATTTTTACTGTAAACCGTTTTTTGTAATTTTTTTCAAACGGATTTGAAAGCATTTTTTTGATCTCTTCAAAATCAATTTGAAGCTTTTCCTTTTTAGGTAAACGGTCCTTAAATTTTGCAATTGAAATTTCTAAATCATCTTCGTCAATAGGCTTTAAAAGATAGTCAATACTGTTCAATTTAAATGCTCTCAAAGCATATTCATCGTAGGCAGTTGTAAAAATAATTGCGCTCTTAATTTCGATTTTTTCAAATATCTCAAAGGACAATCCATCCGACAATTGGATGTCCAAAAATATCAAATCTGGATGTTCATTATTCGAAAACCATTCAATAGATTCTTCTACAGAATGAAGCATTACTCCTACCTCCAGATTCAGCTTTTCTAATTTACGTTGCAACAATCTTGCTGCCGGTTTTTCATCTTCGATTATTATGATAGTCATAAAATATTGTTTTTAAAATCTAAATTAATGAGTGTAAAAAACATGTTATTCAAAAACATATTTTTCTAACAAAGGCCATTTTTTCTTCAGGTTAATTTTGGGTTTTCTACAAAGATAAACGGGAATATTATTTTCTTCATCAATGGCATATTTATGCTTGATTACTTTAACCAATTTCACCTCCTGAAAAACACGATCAACGGCTACTTTTTCGTTCCCAACACTGATACAAAAAGTGCCATCTGTACTTCCCGTTCCCCAAGTCCAAAAACTCCCATGTGAACAAACTGGATTAGGCAAATGATACTTTTTTCCTAAAATTTCTAATGCACCAGCTTCACCATAATTCTCGGCCCAAATCATACAATTCTCTTTCTCTTTTAACGGTAAGGATTGATATAAACTATCTACTAATTTCACTTGTTCTTCCCAACCAAACATATCCGCATAATCCGATGTTAATTCGACTCTACCGTCCTGTAGCTTTTTTGCATCAGCATATTCCACATAATCCGTGATAGGCAAAATAGGTATTGCTAAAGGCAAAAAAGGAAGAGCCGGAAGTAATAGTACCGCAGCCACAACATAAATCCATTTAGGCTTATTCTCCAATAATTTTTCGATTTTCACGGCACCTGCTGCAAACAGTATTGGATAAATGGCAAAGAAATAATAGGCTTTGGATTCCATAATCCATAGGGTTCCAAAGATGACAAGCGTGGCAACTCCAAAAATTTTATACTTTTTTAAATTGGTATCCAAAAAATAAGCAACTAGACCAATGAGGCTAATCGTAAATGTGAAAGGGTGTTTGATTTGTTCGATAACAAAATCAAATGTACCATTAGCATCTAATTGAGTTTCTTTTAATTTCTTTAAGTGCAAAATGAGAGGAAAATGGTGGTTTACTTGCCAAATAATATTGGGGAGAAAAATTAAAAAAGAAATAATTCCTGAAATATACAACCATTTATTTTTGAATAATTTCCCTTTATCGTAAAACATCAATCCAATAAAAACTCCAAATCCCCAAACTAGAATGGTGTATTTATTCATCAAGCCAATACCAAAAGTAATTCCTAGAAGCACCAGAAATTTAATTTGTTTGGTATTGAAGTATTTAATTAAAAAATAGAATCCTAAAGTCCAGAAAAACTGATCAAAAGCTACTGGCTGAAATAATAAATGGTTGCGGTAAAAGGGTAAGAATGCCAAAACTGAAATTCCTGCTAACAAAACGGCATTTCTCTTTCCGCCCAATTCTTTGGCAATGAAACAACAGATTATAAGTATTCCAATTCCAGCTAAAGTAGAAAAAAAACGAATTCCTGATAAAGAGTATCCAAAAACGAAATGAGCCACTTTACCTACGAAAGCAATAAAAGGTGGAAATTCAAAATAACCCCAATCCAAGTGTTCACTTACTGATAGGTGCAATAATTCATCACGATGGAAACCATAATTTTGATTTCCAATTAAATGAATTATAAGTTTTATAAAGGCTAAAACGGCAATAACTGGTACATATTTTTTCAAGGTAGCTAGCTTTCTAGTTTACGGTTAAATAATAAAGAATCAAATCTAAAAATTCATTTTACTCCCATTTATTATTTTTATCCTTATCCATTAATTCTTGAATTTTCTTCTCTTCCCAATCGGATCCAAAAAACAACTCTCTTCCAAAAACTGATAATCCATGTGATAGCAAACCAATTCCCCAGAATAAAGCCGTACTCCATGTCTCCCATTTCCAAAAGACTTCACTTCCGAGCAAGCTTCTATTAAAAGTAGAAAGCACTATAAAGGCATTAACTAAAACGTAAACTAATAAATGAACATAAAACCCTTTTATTCTTTTTACTCTTCTATAAGCAATATCATAACGCGCATCAGGACTATCATTCCCTGACGTATAATTTTCATACATTCTTCGTCTAAATCTTCCCATTTTTACAAAAATTTAAATTATTCCCAATTATTTCTGGATTGTTCTTCTTTATCTATAAACTCTTTTATTTTTCTTTTTTCCCATTCTTTATTAAAAAAAGGAGGGTAATCAAAAGCGATTAAACCATGTAAAACTATTGGTATTGCCCAGCCCAACAAGCACCACAAACACCACAAATATTCTGGAGAAGTAATCAGATTTACTGCAATTACAATTGGATTTGTCAGAAGATATACTGTAAGATGCACATAAAAACTTTTAATTTCTTTTACTTTTTTTTGCGCTTCATAATAGCGTTTCTCCTCTTGATAATTATTTTCCATTTTATTGATTTAAAATATTATTTCCATTTCTGCATTTTTTCCTTCTCCATAAATTCTTTGATTTTTTGCTCTTCCCAATCTTTACCTAGAAATGGCATGTAATTAAAAACCTTCATCCCGTGAAAAAACACACCCATTCCCCAACCTAATAGCGGCCAAAAAAACCATAAATATTCTGGTGAGGTAACCAAATTAAGTACTAAAAGCCCCGTGTTTACAACAATATAAGAGATCAAGTTTCCGTAAAATCCTTTAATTTCCTCTACTCGCTTTTTAGCCTTAAAATAACGTTCTTCGTTTTGATATTTATTCTCCATGATTATTTCCATGTTTGTTTATTATCTTCTTTAATTAAAATCTCTTGAATTTTTCTTTCTTCTCACTAATCGGTAAATATATTAAATTTTACAGGCATGTATTAATAAACGAATTCCTCTACTAACGTTCTTGGAATGCGGCTTTGCAAGGTTTCGAAATTCTTGGCAGTGATCTTTCAGCTAAGATAAAATTTCCCACGGAACGCAAACATAAATTTATAAGAAAATTCTTAATATTTCTATACAATTGTAGGCATTTCTTTATTTTGATACTTTAGACTTTTGAATACTCAAAGCTTTCTGTTTTATCCATTGAATTGAAATATCAACAGGTTCAGCATCATTGTCAGAAGAAGTATTGTGTCCTAAGTTAGAAAACAAAGTATATTCGAAAGGTCTACCTAGAACTTTCAATGTGTTTAATTGCTCGATACACATCTTTACCGGGATCTGTATATCTTTCTCACCAAAAAGCCAAAGTCCCGGAATTGAAAGTTTATTTAGAGCGTTTTTGGGATCAGTAGCCGTAAATTGATAGCGGTCAGCATCATTTTTGACATGTTCACGAGCATCCGCTTCTGAATGAGTTTCCCAAAAATTGTTGTTTCCATTGGTATAAAACTGAAACCTTAGTTGTTCCAGAGTTGTAATTGTTGGGCAACTAAACAAAACCATAAATTCTATTTTCGGATTTTTACTTGTAGTAATTGGGATTATCCACCCTGCTTGACTAAAGCCAACTAATCCAATAGGTATCTTTTTATCCTTCAAATAGGTTCTAAATGTATTTACTGCTGTATTTGCATCGTGAGATAATAAACTAAGATTAGTTGTGTCAATATTATTAGTACCAACAGATGGTCCCACATATACACCGCCTGATTCCCCAACTCCTCGTTTATCATATGTAAATACAGCAATGCCTTCTTTGGCAAGACGTTTTGCAAACTCCAATTCTCTTTTTACAGGGTCAGACCCATGAACAATTACAACAGCTGCAAATGTTTTTTTTGGCGTTAAAATTGAGCCTGAAAGAGTGACGCCCTGACTTTCGAATTTTACATCTTGAATTGTAAATTCCGTTGATTGAGAAAATACAATTTCTGGTAAAGTTATTACTACTAACCAAATAAATAAGTTTGAAAAAGAGTTAATGTTCATTTTTGTTTAATGTAAAAATTTGTTTTTTAAGTGTTTTTAGCATTGCCCACAACTACTGAATATGAACACCATTGTAATTCAGGAGTGAATTTCTAGTTAATAAAAATATAGTACGAGTTACACTAAAATAGATGAACAAATGCAACTAAAATGCTTTGATTTTATTGAATCTTTTTTTTGCCTTAGAATAGCAATCTTCTTCTTGATATTTATTCTCCATGACTATTTCCATGTTTGTTTTGCATCTTCTTTACTCAATATTTCCTGGATTTTTCGTTCTTCCCAATTCGAGCTATACCCAAAAACTTTCAAAGCATGCATGATTAAACCAAATCCCCAACCACCTGCTGAAAACCAAAACCATTGAAATTCTGGCGAATACCTTAGATTAATAAAAATTAAAAAAGGAATTACACAGCAATAAGAAATTAAATTTCCATAAAAACCCTTCAATTCTTCTACACGCTTTTTTGCTCTGTAGTAGGCATTGTTTTCATCGTATTCTTTTGTCGTTTCCATAACTGTAATTTGTTTGGTCAAAATTGGTATTTTGACCGAAAATACTTTTTCATTTTGTGCTATCAATACTTTCCTATCGGTGATAATTCCGTATCGATTAATTATATTTTGAAGACCAACTCCTTGACGGTCTTGTAATACTTCTTTCTTTTGAAAATCATTTTCAACTACTAAATAACTTCCTTGAATGCTAATTCGAATATGCAAAGGTCTTTTTTCACTTACCACATTGTGTTTTACTGTGTTTTCTAACAACAACTGCAAGGAAAGCGGGACGACCTTAGCTTCTGGATCAATTATAGAATTTGGTAATTCATAAAACAAACTATTCTCAAAACGCATTTTAAGCAAGTTCATATACGTTTTGGCGAAAGCCAATTCTTCTTCAACAGAAACTAATTCTTTGTCTTTTTGTTCTAATACATACCTGTAAATCTTCGACAAGGAAGTCGTGAATCGCTGTGCATTATCTGGATTTTCTTCGATCAAAGAACTCAATACATTCAGACTATTGAATAAAAAATGTGGGTCTATTTGATTCTTTAAACTTTCGAATTTCGCATTGGCAGTTCCAGCGATGATTTTCTGTTCTTTTACTTTGTTTTCGTTGTATAATTTGTAGAAATAAAAAGTATATAACGATAGTGTTACAAAAAAAGTAATACTAATTGAAAACAAATAATTGGATGGCTTTTCAGCTGATAAAAACTCTTGAAATGTCATCCCATTGACTAAAACTTCTTCAAAAATACGCAGTAAAAAAATAACGAATAAAGAAAGTAAAAATGCTCCAAAAAATCCAATTACAATCCTTTTTAGAGAAAACCTATCCTTTTTAAAATACAAATCTAGGGAGTTAAAAAGATACATATTAGACACATACAGTGATAACGTGTACAACAAGGTAAATCCAAAACTAATTAATAAACTTAGATCAAATCGTATTGTATTCCCTAAAATCAAGTTCAAAAATTGAGCTATAAAAAAGATAATAAATGAGAGTACAAATACTTTAGGTATTTCTTTATTAATTTTATACATATTATTTTAAATTAAGTAATAGGAAAATTGAATTTGATTAATTATCCTATTTACAGTTTTTCTGTGCTTCTAAAGCTCTGTCTAATCCCCATTTAGGAGAAAAAGGTGTTTCAGGTTTAAAAGTAGCAAAAAGTTCAATGGCTTTATCAATTTGAGCACACATCGGTTTGGTATCTTTTCCCCAAAACTTGGCTCCGCCTATTTCAAATTCTGCTTTTGAATAAACTACTCTCGGATTATTAGGTGCAATTGCTTCAGCTTTTGCGTACAATCCCATAGTAGGTCCAGATAGTTTTTGTCCGTTCGTCATAGGGTCGAAAACAATCCAAGCGGTATTAATCATAGCTTGCATCACATACAATTCGGCATTATTTTGATCTTTACCCATTTCTACATCTAAAGCGTTTTGTGCTTTCGAAAGTAATAAATTTATTTTTTCTTTATCCTTAGTTCCAAAAGCAGTTGTAGTATTTACTAAAGCCACATAGTAATTAGGCAACCAGTTCGTAGGTTCAGCAGCGGCAATTCTTTCGAACAAATCAGAAGCTTCTGTAGTTTTCCCTTCTCCCCAAAGTCCAAAGGCTTTTCCCATTCCTTGTTCAAACTTCCCTCCTGTTGACTCTATAGTGCTTTGTTGTCCTTGAGCCGATAATAATGTAATAACAAATAGTGCGAAAGTGGTAATTAATTTGGTCATGATTTCTAGCTTTTAAGATTGATTAATTTTTTATTGATGATTGAAACGTTGTTAATTTATATTTCAAAAGTATTTCAGAAATACGGTTGTAAAAATTTATAATTACTGAACTGTTGAATTTTAAGGATGAATCGGTAAATTAGTTGAAAGTCATAAAGTCGAAAGTCACATTGTTTGCGGAAATACTTTAAGTCTTTGAAAATCCAAATCATTCTTCCTTTTAAACTTTCAACTTTATAACTTTAAGACAAATTACAGATTCTTCAACTGATTGTCTTTTTTGTCTTTGCTAATGGTCCAAAAGAAACCAACAAAGAAGAACCGATCTGCTGTGGGCGTGATGGTTTTTCGGTTATAATAACCCGCTGCATTTGGGTCTTTAGCATAATCATATCCAAAAACATTTTGTGTTCCTAATACATTTGAAACGGAGAAATACAATATCTTTTGAGCACTTATTAAATACGCCCAGTTAAAACTTAAACTATTATACGATTTCGTTTTTCCATTCATGAATTGGGTTTCATTTGGATTATTATAGGGACGTCCTGAGCTAAAAGAATTCGTAAATCCAATTTGTGATCTCCAGTCTGATATCCAATATTTAGTTACGATTGACAAACTATGATCAGCGACAAAACTGGGGGTTGCGGCTACTGGGAAATTTTTATAATCTCTTTTGGTATCGATATAAGAATAGGAAATCCAATATTCTAGATTTTTAATTGTTTTTCCATCCCTCCAGAATAAATCCAACCCTTTAGCGTATGCTGAACCCGTATTATTAAAAACCGAATTATAAGCAATATCCTGAGTATCGTATTTTACTAGATTATTGTAGTCTTTATAATAGGCTTCGGCTCTAAAGGTTTTACTGTCTTTAGCATATTGAAAATTCAAAATATAATGAGCCGCTTTCTCACTTTCAAACTGATGGTATTTAGAATATTTTATATAATCAACAGATGGACTTTGAGAGAAATCTCCGTAAGCCAATGAGAACTGACTATTTTTAGCTACTTTGTATGCTAATGAAAGTCTTGGAGCAAGGGCAGTTTCATCAAGTAAATCATTGTACGAAGCTCTTAACCCAATTTTGGCGGCAAACTTTTTCGAAAATAAAACATCGGCTTCAGTGAAGAATGCTGCAATATTCGAGTTGTACCCATTTGTATTCGTTGTTCCAAGATTAGGTTTGAAATCTTCATTGAATTTGGTACTAAAATAATCCCCTCCAAAAGACAATTTAAAATAATTAGAAAAGCTTTTCTTCAATTTCAATTTTAAATGTGCCGCATTTTCATCATTATCAACTTGATCTAAATCCAATCCTATTTTATTTTTACTATACCCATAACTCATACCAGTAGTAATTTGCCAATTAGTTCCAAAACCGCCTTTGTATGAAGTATTCAAATAAAAATTATCATTGTTTAGATTCACCCTTATTTTCTCTGGACTGTTTATATTTTCCTGATTAATATCAAATTTAGAAGAATCAAAAGCAGCATACAATTTCAGAATTCCGTTATTAAAATTATAGCGATACACCGTTTCTCCCGACAAAGATTGAAAAGGACTATTCCAGTCCACATTTTGTGGAATTGCTGCTTGGTAAGGAGCTAAATTGATATACGAAGCATTTACACTCAGTGAGCTCTTTTCCCATTTTTGAGTATTTCCAAGCCCTAAGCCAACAGTCATTAGTGAAATTTCGGTTTTGTTTTGATCCGGATTGTCCTCCGTATTTAAAAGCAATACGCTCGATAACGCTTCCCCATATTCGGCAGAATACCCTCCAGTAGAGAAAGCAATACCATTGAATAAAAATGGAGAAAACCGACCACGAGTAGGCAAATTATTAGTTGTTGCGCCATACGGTTGTGCCACACGAATACCGTCGACAAAAGTTTGAGTTTCATTAGCTTCTCCTCCGCGAACAAACAAACGACCGTCTTCACCCACACTTTGTGTCCCAGGCAAGGTTTGTAAAGCAGCAATAATATTCCCAGCCGAACCTGCTGTGGTTACAATATCTAACGGTTTTAAAACTGAAACCCGTGCTTTCTCACCTGATTCCATTGTGCCAGCTGTAATCACAACCGCGTCCAAAGCATTTAAATTCTCTTTTAGTTTGATGGTTTTTCCCTGAAAATTAGCAACATCAATTTGAGTTTTTGAAGTTTCGTAAATTAAAAAACTAACTACTAATGTTTGATTTCCTTTTTCGTCCGTTACAAATGAGAAATCCCCCATTTCATTAGATGTTGCTCCGTCGTAAGTTCCTTCGATAAAAACATTAGCGCCAACGATTGGTTTTCCTTTTTCATCTATCACTTTTCCTGAAATAGTAGCTTGTGCAAATAGTAAAGTGGTAAAAAATAAAGTAATTAATGTAGTGATTGATTTCATTTGGTTTGATTTTGATTCTCCAAATGTATTTTGATTGTCTCTTTTTAAAAACTTAAACTAACTGAACTGTCAATTTTCAGGGATGAGTTGTAGTCGATTTGATTTTCTGTTATATTTACATCAAATCGTAAGGATTTACAATGGCGATTTGCATGAGGGATGGCAGTGGAAATCCTCCCATTTTTCATGGGAGATTGCAACGAACAGCCCGACCGAAGCTTTTGCGGAGGGCATGCCCAAGAAATATTTAGAAACAAAGATTTATAGTAAATGAAAACGGAACAAGAAAAAATGATTGATGGTGAGTATTACTTTGCTGGAGATCCTGTTTTAGTTAAAGGGCGAAGAAAGGCAAAAAACTTGCTACATAGCTTGAATGTTACTCAATATCGAGTGACCAAAAAAGCACGTGAGATTATAGCAGAATTGATTCCGAATGCTGGAGCAAATCTTTATATTGAACCTCCTTTTCATTGCGATTATGGATACAATATATTATGTGGAGAAAACGTTTATTTTAATGTCAACTGTGTGGTGCTGGATTGTGCAAAAGTAACAATAGGTTCGAATGTGTTTTTTGCACCCGGAGTTCAATTGTATACTGCTACGCATCCACTGGAAGCTGAATTAAGAAAAACTCTTGAAAGTGCATTACCGATAACCATTGGAGACGATTGCTGGATTGGTGGAAACTCCGTTATTTGCCCAGGAATCACTATTGGTAAAGGTTGTGTTATAGGTGCTGGATCAGTAGTTACTAAAGACATTCCCGATAATTCACTAGCAGTTGGAAATCCAGCGAAAGTCATACGAAAACTAAATCAATAAACTATGTCACATGTCTTAGCTAAACTCAACAATGTTCCAATTGCAGTTATTAAAGAAATCCTAGAAAAAGACAAGGAATTTCATGCCTCCCAAGGAATGTATTTAGAAAACATTTGGCAAAATACAGATAATGATACTGAAGTTTTCTTTTTGTTTAAAATTGATTCTATCGAAAAAACAAAAGTACTCATCAACAAATTACACGCACAAGCTTTAGTGGAAAATCCCGAAGCTAATTTACCCACCATGATTTATTTACAATAAAATGCTAGAACTTAACAAAATACACCACATCGCCATTATCTGTTCTGATTATCAAAAGTCAAAGGATTTTTATACTGAAATTTTAGGATTAAAAATCATTCAAGAAATTTATCGAAAAGAAAGAGAATCCTATAAATTAGATTTGTCTTTAAACGGAAACTTTGTTGTCGAACTTTTTTCTTTCCCAAATCCACCACAAAGACCTTCGACTCCAGAATCCTGCGGTTTGCGTCATTTGGCTTTTGAAGTAAATGATATTGAAAAAACAAGAGCTTTTTTAATTACAAATAACATTTCCTCTGAAGAAATTCGAGTAGATGCCTATACTCAAAAACGATTTTTCTTTATTGCCGATCCTGATGGTTTGCCGTTAGAGTTTTATGAGTTTTAATAAAATTATTAATCCCAAAAGCTTGCTAATTATAAAGATTTCTTAAAATTACTGCTAACTGATTCTTAACAAACCCCTATCCAGTTTTATTTATTTACATTTGCAAACCTTAAAAAAATTAAGGTTTGCAATATCAATTTAGATGAATAAAATAGCACATATTAAAAAAAATATTCGGTTTATTAAATTCCAAAAAATAGTTATTGTTTCCATTTTGATTGGTTTTCTTTCTTCTTTTTTAGGAATAACCTTAAAAAAACTAACGGAGTACTATGAAGAAATATTCTTCAGCCAAGCTTCCTTACATCCTATTTTTATTTTTGTTTTTCCTGTTTTTGGGCTTTCGATCATCTACTTTTTAAGGCAGTACGTATTTAATAAAAAAGAAAATAAAGGAATTAACGAAATATTTGAAAGTACAGGCTCTAAAACCAAAAACTTACCTAAATCTAAAATTGCATCTCATTTTATTAATGGTTTATTGACTGTTGTTTTTGGAGGATCGACAGGAATTGAGGTTTCAACAGTCGTAGCTACTGCTACAATAGGATCAGTTGCGCAAAGGAAACAAAATATTTTTAAAGAGTACAAAACCGAATTAATTTGTGCTGGAGTAGCGGCAGGAATTACAGCTTTGTTTAATAGTCCTTTTGCGGGAATCTTTTTTGTGTTTGAAGTCATTTCTAGAAAAGTAACACGCACTTTTTTAATTAGTACTATTATTGCTGTTACTGTTTCTTTTGGACTTGTCTATTTAATTGACGAAAAACCATTATTTACGGTTGACATTACCACTTGGAATTTAAGAGCAATTCCGTTTTTTATTCTTTTGGGAATTTTGGCTGGAATTAATTCTGTTTACCTTACCCGTTGTGTTTTATTTTTCAAAAATAATTTAACCCAAATAAAAAGTCATTATTACAAAATTATAATTGGATCTGTAATACTAAGTTTTTCTCTATTTTTCTTCCCGCAACTTTATGGAGAAGGTTATCATGCCATCAAAATGATTTTTATAAATCCAAATGAAGTGAAAATATCTTTTAACTTACTATATACCCTTATAGGAGTTATTCTTTTAAAACCCATTGTCACATCAGCCACGTTATTTTCTGGTGGAGACGGAGGGGTTTTTGCTCCAAGTATATTCATCGGTGCATTTTTAGGTTTATTTATAGCGCTAATTTTAAATACTTATTTTAAAGCTAAGATAATTCCTGTTAACTTTATGGTATTAGGAATGGCAGCTGTTTTGAGTGCTAGTATTCACGCTCCTTTTACAGCAATATTCCTAATTTGTGGTTTAACAAATGATTACACTTTGTTTTTTCCCATTTTAGTCGTTTGTCTTATTTCAAAATATACAGCAAAGATGATTTATCCACACTCCGTATATTCCTATTCAGCTAGTCTATCAAAATAAAAAAACATGCCTATTCAAAAAATTAAAAAAGGATATCGCAAAACTAGATATATCCTTTATAAAGAAACATTAATTGATTTTAAGGAACACTTTTGGGCTTTTGTTGGTTCGTTTATTGGCATTGGAGCTATTGCTTATTTTAATTCTCATCATTTTGTTGATTCCGATAATGTTTATCTCATTGGATCTTTTGGGGCGTCAAGCGTTTTAATTTATGGCAATATTCAAAGCCCGTTTTCACAACCCAAAAACTTGGTTGGAGGACATTTTATTTCTGCAATAATTGGCGTCACAATCCACTTATTATTTCCAGAAATCATTTGGTTAGCTGCAGCATTAGCGGTGTCAATTTCCATAGTTCTCATGCAAATTACAAAAACTTCACATCCACCAGGAGGAGCCACTGCATTGATTGCCGTAATTGGTTCTTCTAAAATAAAAGAGCTAGGTTATTGGTATGTTTTGAGCCCAGTCCTTATTGGTGTACTTATACTTCTATTAGTTGCATTAGTAGTCAATAATATAACTGAAAATCGAAGTTACCCAAGCAATAACAGATACCACAAGAAGTACCATACTTTTAAAAAACGAATTATTAAAAAGCTGTAGGCATAGTACTTATAACAATATTGAAATCTTATTAACAAATCAAGTTTCTTAAAAAGATATCTGAAATTAAATTTTACCTTTGACCTTTCAATAAAAAACAAAGATTATGGTTTACAAATTCAGAGTAATTCTAGATGCTGAAGAAGATATATTTAGAGATATAGCAATACTTGCTGATGATACTTTAGAAGATTTACACAACGCTATCTTCAATTCATTTGGTTTTGACGGCATGGAAGTAGCCTCTTTCTATACTTGTGATGAAACTTGGAATCAAGAGGATGAAATTTCACTTTTTGATACTGGAGATGTTCCAGGGGAGCAAAAAATCATGAGTGATTATGTTTTATCCGATTTATTGGATGACGAAAACACTAAGATTATCTATGTTTATGACTTCATCAATATGTGGACATTCCTTGTAGAACTAGCTGCAATTGAAGAGCAAGAAGCAGGAAATTTATATCCTGAGACCTTATTTTCACATGGTGAAATGCCAGATGAAGCTATGGAAAAAAACTTTGAAGCAGACAATGCTGATGATTTTGCCAGCGAATTTGAAGATGATTTAGATGAAGATGATCTAGATATGTTTGGAGGAGATGATAGCTTTGAAGATTTTGGATTTGAAGAGAATTGGAATTAGTATAGCTAAAAACTAAGAATCAAGAGCCAAGATCAAAGACCTCCTCAGTAGCGTCCTTTATCTTGGCTCTTTCATCTACATAAACATAAAAAAAATGATCAACTTATTTAACACACATATTGAGACACTTTCTATTCACAGAGTAGGAAATAAAAGTCGCAATGAAGCTATTTTCTTATCGGAGCAACCATTTAGCCTTCAAGACGAAATTGTGCCTCTTATAAAAGAATTTTTTCTAAAACCATTTAGAGAAAAAGAGGAGAACTATTTCCAGTTTGCCCATGAAGTAGATTTGGATTACAACGACATGTATAAATACGCATCGGAAATATTTGACAATCCTAGCAGTTTACACGAAGGTTCTAAAAAAATCACACAACATTTATTTGAGCAATCAAACCATCCACACATTAAGAATGGTGAGGTTTATGTTACGTATTTGACCAATGTAAATATTGATAATAATGTAGTGGACGCCATTGGAATTTTTAAAAGCGAGCTGCAATCAGACTTTTTGCAATTTGAAGAAAAAGGAACGCATCTAGAAATGATTTTACAACAAGGTATCAACCTAAGTAAATTAGATAAAGGATGTATTATTTTTAATCATAAAAAAGAAGAAGGATATAAAATACTTACAGTAGACAGCAATCGTTATGATGCTCGTTACTGGTTAGAACATTTCTTATCAGTAGATGCATTTGAAGATGAGAATTTCATTACTAAGAAATATTTGAAATTCTGTCAAAGTTTTGCCAAAGATGTTGTTTTTCCAGCAGAAGACAAAAAAGAAGAAGTCATGTTCATGAATCGTTCTGTAAATTATTTCGCCAAAAACGATCAGTTTGAAGAGACTAATTTTTTAAATGAAGTTCTTGACAACCCAGACTTAATCCCTGAATTCAAAAATTACAAAGTTGATAAAGGAGAAAAATACAGTATTGAAGACGTAACCTCATTCCCTATTGCTAATGCAGCAGTTACTGATGCACGTAAGTCAATCAAAAATGTAATCAATCTAGATACACACATTCAAATAAAAATGGATTTCATTAATCCTGAAAGTGCAGAGAAATTTGTTGAAAAAGGTTGGGACGAAGAAAAGCAAATGTATTATTACTTGGTTTATTTCAACAAAGAAGAGAAATCATAAACCGTAAATCATAAATTAAGACCTAAAAAACCCTCAATTATAATATAGTTGAGGGTTTTTTGATGCCGTAAGCAGAAAGCAACAAATATAGTATTGACCTATAATCATAAGGTATTTACTATAAATAAACTAAATTTATGTATTTAATCGATTTTTTTAATCGTTTTAACGGATTAATTCTATATTTACAGTCCCTAAAGCTACCTAAACAATTATTATTATGAGACAAATTAATTAGCCTATTGTTTTACAAAATTAAGAAATCAAATATTTTTTAAATCTAATGAATATTAGATAGAATAAGCCCCTTTATTTAATGACATTTAATTGTCAATAAAATAAAAAGAGAGTTATTTATTAAAAAAAATGACTCCTTACATTTGATTTAGATATAATAATTGTTCAAAACTTAAATTAAAGAGATGCTGATACTATTAATCATACATTGTTTACAAACAATAAAAAAAAGGTTTTACGAGGTTCAAGTTATTCGAATAGAAAAGAATTAATTTATGTCTAATTATTATTGATTAGTCTTGAATTATAAAATAAATCTAAATTATGAGTTAGTCCTATAATTTTTATTTTAAAAAATTTTGCCCCAAATTTTTAATCTCTAATTACTTTCAGTAATTAGAGATTTTTTTTATATTTTAATTTGTTATTGTTACAAAATATACGTAATACCTTATTAAAAATAAATAAACACGCATTTAATCGATAAATTTAGGGATATTAACGATAATTTAATAAGTTTATTATCCCCAAATCTACCTAAACAACCTAATTATGACCAAAGTAGAAATCAAAGACATTTTCCTAAGTAAAAAAATGATTTGCAAAATTATTGGTCATAAAACCATCCTATCAAGAAGAATTACCAATCACATCAATGAATATAAATGTTCAATCTGTGATTTAGAATTAACAAATGATAATGAAGGTAATAGAACCAACCTCACTCCTGAATTAAAAGAAATCAACGAAACTTTAATCCAATTTTATAAAAAAAAACTCCATAAAGCATAACCTATAGTACGCTCAAAAAAACATCCTTACTTTTCCCTGTTTTAGTGTAAATAAGACACAAAAGGCCAATAGGAAAAGATTGACAAAAAGAACACAATAAGTTATCAAAATGTACTTTTAATTTTAGTTTTTTGTAGATTTGTACCCTATATCATATTTTATGGGAAACATTAAATTTTTCAAAGAAAGTCCATTTAAAACCTTAATTTCATTTCATAAACTGATTGAATCTTTGGAGGAAATAGCTTTGTCTGAAATTGATTATCGCTCCAATTATGCCAAAGCACTATTAAAAGAAATTGAACATATTCCTGAGTTTAGTACTGGTATTGAAGATATATCTATTATTGAGGATAATAAAACACTCATAAAATACTTACTGGCTGATTTATTTCCAACTGCATTGACAAAAAATGAAATCAAGGCGGTTACAATTCCCTTTCAAAACTTGACCTTTAATTTTTCGGAAAGATTTAGTAAAATTCTAAAAGAGGCAGGCGGTACTTTTGACATGTCCATTAGAGACCTTGACGGGGATCAGTTATACATTGTAAGTTGTATACTCATCTTGAATACGGTTTACCAACAACACTTTGAAATCAATAAACCTTTATTTTATGATATTCCTGATTCAAATGGCATACTAAAACATTATCGTATTCTTTATAATGCTGATTTTTTAGAAATAACTCCAACTAAAAAATCAATTGCATTAACCCCAGAAGATATTGATCAATTAATGGATAATTATGATGACATCTCGTTATGGAAACAAAAATTTCCAATAGAAAGTTGGATATTTAAGGGTTTTGGTATCGTAACTCTTTTTGATGCTACCACAGAAAGTGCAATTTCTAATTTAAAAAGTAACTTATTAAAGTCTGAAACCGATGCCGGAAATCAAGAAAATTTTGAAACTATATTTAGGTCCATCTTTAAAATTCCCGATTTAAAAGTAGGTTTAATCTTTTATGATGAAAAACAAGATAAATTCATAAAGCCGCCATTCAATAACAAAATAAAAAGTTACATTCTTTTTGAACAGGATGAAATGGTCGATTGTAACAAAGCCTTTTTTGGATGTTCTCAAATTACTCTTTTAAATGAAAAAAAACCATTTATAATTTCAAATGTTGAAAAATTCTCTACAATCTTAGGAAATGAGACTTTAGGAAACCATTTATTGAAACAAAATATAAAAAGTTGTATTCTGGCTCCTGTCTTAAAAAACGGCAAACTACTTGGTATTATAGAGCTAGTATCTTCCAAAACAAGAGAACTTAACAGTATCAATGCTAACAATTTAGACCTTCTACTGCCATATGTAATTGATTCTTTGGAACGCTACAATGTCGATTTACAAAACCAAATAGAGGCAGTAATTCAAAGAGAATATACTGCAATCCATTCCAGTGTATATTGGAAATTTAAGAACGAAGCTGAAAAATACTACCAAACGAATAGCCCAAATAAAGACTATATCTTTAAAGAAATTGTATTTAAAGAAGTATATCCTTTATATGGTCAAATAGACATTAAAGGCTCTTCACAGCATAGAAATGACACTGTTAAAGAGGATCTTAAAAATCAATTAAAAACATTGTTAACTATTTTTGAGAGCTTGAAATCTAATAGCTCACTCACATTATTGGAACAACGAAAATTTGAAATGCAAACCTATTTTAAAGAACTTGAAAAGGAATTAAAAGCAGATACTGAGCAACAAATTCAAAACTATATTCAAAAAGAAATACATCCTATTTTAAATAACTCTAAGATTGACAATACGTGTCAATTAATAATTAACGAATATTTTGAAGAATTAGATCCTAAAACAGCTTTGTTTTATCATTCTAGAAAAAAGTTTGATGATGCAATGTCCATTATCAATAAAAAAATGGCTTCCATTCTAGATAAGGAACAACTTGATGCTCAAACCATTTTTCCTCATTATTTTGAACGATTTAAAACTGATGGAGTAGAACATAATTTATATATTGGAGCCTCTATCACACCTTCACAACCTTTTGACATCATGTATCTTAGCAACCTGAGATTATGGCAATTACAAACTTTATGCAAAATGGAATTAGAACACCATCGATTAAAAAAAGCCTTACCATATGAGTTAGATGTGACTTCATTAATTTTAGTATTTAGCTCCCCACTTTCCATACGATTTAGAATGGACGAAAAACGTTTTGACGTAGATGGAACATATAATGCCCGCTATGAAGTAGTAAAAAAACGCATTGACAAAGCAAATATTAAAGGTACGCAAGAAAGAATAACTCAAAAAGAAAAAATAACAATCGTATATTCTCATAGCTATGAAGAAACTGAATATTTGAAATACATTAAATTTTTGCAATTCAAAAAAATTCTAGAACCTACTATAGAACAATTTGACATTGAAGAGCTACAGGGCGTTTCAGGTTTAAAAGCTTTACGAATAAAAGTGGTTAATACAGAGTCTTCTAATGATAAATATTCTTATCAGGAATTATTAAGTGAAATAAATTAAGCTCTAACAGAATAAAAAGCCAGTACAAATGCAATCACCGAAATAATAATTCCGATCATAAAAATATTATAAGTAATCCTTAACAATCTATATTTTTTTTCAAGTACTAAGCCTAAATAATATAAATCTTTAATTAAAGAATTATATAAGTATTCGTTGTCTTTCATCATTTCATTTACAGCCCATTCATATTCTTCTAAAGGCATTTTATAAAAATTACCAAAAAACAACAAATTTACTTTTCTATCCTCAATGTCTTTTCGCGTAAAAATACCACTGGTAACTTTTGGGCGTGTAGATAGGATGGCAAAAATTATTGAAATCACACTAAACATAAGCATAATAAATGTTGGCATAACCAAATGCGCGTTATTTGCACTATCTAATTTTGGAATAATTGACGAAAGCGCAATAGAAATAATAATTGCATTTACTGAAAGTAGAATATTGGCTTTACTGTCAGCAATACCACTTAATCTCGTGTGATTACTTAATGTGATTCGAAACAAAGTGTCAACACCACGATCCGCTTTTTTGTTTTTCTCCGTTTTCTTTTTATTTTTTATTTTCTTAGGCATTTCTTCCATTTTGGCTTCTATTTTTTTTATTTTATCTTGAACCAAGAGTATGTTTTTTTCCTTTAACGGAGTCCAATTAGCAATTGCAAAATCAGTATAATATTGATGACATTGTGTTAGTATTCTATAATTCTCGCTATCCCATTCAAAATCATTATAGAATTTTTGCAGTGTATTTTCCCATTCCGTTCTTAACGATTCACAAATACTTAAATAATCAGGACTCGCAAAATGAGAATAATCAGCATCTCTTATGATTTTTTCCAGAACCGTATTAGGTGCATAATCGAATGTAGTAGCTTGAATTGTACTAGCCACTTTTTCAATGTATTCTGTAGATTTGTCTTTTTCTTTGAGGAAATCAGTGGCTATCGTTACACTAGAAAGCTCATGATGATCACATCCTTGAATGTAACCTGTATCATGAAACCAAGCCGCTATTAAAACTATTTCCCTATCTAATTGACTTAAAGACTCTTTCTCACTAAGGACTTCAACCGCCTTAACCACATCCATTGTGTGCTTAACATTATGATATGTAAATGAAATAGAAAGTCTATCTTTGAGTAATTTAATTACAAAATTTTCGGCTTGTTCTATAAGATTCATAAAAATTTTTATAATACTAAATTATGAAATTGTTTTCAGATAATCATTTTATAAAATATAAAATACCCGCATACTTATTTTTATCAATATTCATATTGCATTCTTGTGCAACTCATCATGCACAATATGGAAATAAAATTACAGCTAGTTTAACAACAAACGCAGATGATACTTCTAAAATTGCTCATACTTTTTTTTTAATTGGTGACGCTGGTAATAGTGACGAAGATAATTCAAAAAAAACGCTAAACCAACTTAATGAAGCATTACTAAAATCAGATAAAAATGCTACGTTACTTTTTTTGGGAGACAATATTTACCCGAAAGGAATGCCAAATAAAGAAGACAAATCCAGTTATGATTTGGCAAAAAACAAACTATTAAACCAGTTAGCACTTTCTAAAGAGTTTAAAGGGAAAACGCTTTTTATACCTGGAAATCATGATTGGTATAATGGAATAAATGGTTTAAAGCGTCAAGAAGAAATTGTTACTGATTACTTAAATGATAAAAAATCATTTTTACCAGGAAAAGGTTGTCCCATAGATGATTTAAAAATTAATGATTTCACAACACTAATTACAATTGATAGTCAATGGTTCTTGGAGGACTGGGACAAGACTCCAACAATAAATGACGATTGTGATATTAAATCTCGAGAAGCCTTTTTTGAGGAACTGGAAAGTTTATTAACTAAGAACAAAGAGAAAACCGTAATACTCGCATTACACCATCCATTAATGAGCAACGGTAGTCATGGCGGTCAGTTTTCATTAAAAAAACAGCTTTTTCCCTTGGAACAAAAAATCCCGCTTCCAGTAATAGGCTCTTTAATTAACTTTATTCGAAAAACATCCGGAATAAGCCCTCAAGACATTCAAAACAAACAATATACCGCTTTTTCGAAAAGAATAAAAACCCTTTTACAAGGACATGATAATGTTATAGTCGTTTCTGGACACGATCATAATTTACAATACATTGATCATCAAAATATAAAACAAATAATAAGCGGTGCTGGATCAAAGTCGGAAGCAGCCAGAGCGATCTATCAAAATGATTTCTCTTACGGTAAAAATGGTTTTGCTACTTTAAAAGTCTATCGTAATGGAAAAACAATCGTTTCCTTTTTTGGTCAAGAAAACAATAAAAACAAGCTCCTTTTTGAGAAAACTGTCTTATTTCCCAAAAACGAAGTAGTTTTAGAATATCCAAATAAATTTTCTCTAACAACAAAATCGGCTGTTTATACTCCAGACATGATTCATAAAAGTAAAGCACATAATTTATTTTTAGGAACACATTATAGAAATTATTATGGTGTACTTATAGAAGCCAAAACTGCCATTCTAGATACCTTGTATGGAGGTTTAAAACCAGATATTGCAGGTGGGGGTCATCAATCAAAATCATTACGACTTGTTGATAAAGACGGTAAGGAATATGTAATGCGTGCAGTTAAAAAGAGTGTCTCCCGATTTTTGCAAAGTGTTGCATTTAAAGATCAATATGTAGAAAACGAATTTGAAAATACATTTGCTGAAGACTTTTTATATGATTTTTATACCACTGCACATCCATACACTCCCTTAGCTGTTGGTGCTTTAGCAGATAAAATTGGGGTATCTCACACTAATCCAAAATTATTTTACATCCCAAAGCAAAATGGCTTGGAAGAATTTAACACCAATTTTGGTGATGAATTGTATTTAGTTGAAGAAAGGCCTTCGGAAAGTCAAAAAAAATTAAAAAGTTTTGGTACTCCAAAGGATATAATAGGAACCGAAGAAGTATTAGAAAATCTAGTAAAAGACGAGAAATATAGTATTGATGAAAACGAATATATAAAAGCCCGTTTATTTGACATGTTAATTGGAGATTGGGACAGGCATTATGATCAATGGCGTTGGGGCGAATATAAGGAGGATGGGAAAATAATTTACAAACCGATTCCTAGAGATAGAGACCAAGCATTTTCAAAATACGATGGTGCTTTGCTTTCTATTTTAATGAATATTCCCGCATTGCGACATATGCAAAGTTTTAAAGATGATATAAAAAATGTCAAGTGGTTTAATCGTGAAGCCTATCAATTAGACTTGGCTTTTTTAAAAACGGCAACAAAAAAAGATTGGATTAAAGAAGCACGATACATTCAAGAAAACCTTACAGATGAAGCGATTGATAATGCTTTTACTAGTTTACCAAAAGAGGTTCAGGATAAAACAATTGCCGAAATTAAGGAAAAGTTAAAATCTAGAAGAGCAAAACTAGCTAATTATGCTTCTAATTATTCCACCGTTTTACAAAAAACAGTTTTGATTGTTGGTACCAATAAAAAAGACAAATTTGTCATCAATCACATCTCAAAAAACAATATTGAAGTTTCTGTTTATAGATTAAAAAAAGAAGGAGAACAATTAATCCATAGCATTAGTTATAATGGTTCTAAAACTAAAAACATATGGATCTATGGGTTAGATGATGATGATGAATTTGAAGTAAAAGGGAATTATTATTCAAAAACAAAAATTAGACTAATTGGTGGTCAAAATAACGATACCTATACCGTAGAAAACGGAGATAAAATTAAAATCTTAGATTTTGATTCTAAAAACAACACTTTCAATATCGATTCTAAAACTCAAAAAAAATTGAGCGACAATTATGAAACTAACTTATATAATTACAAAAAGCCAAAATACAATGCCTTTTCAGGATATCCTATAATAGGCTTTAACCCTGATGATGGAATAAAATTTGGTATAAATGTCAACTACACCGTTAATCGTTTCAAGCAAAATCCATACACTAGAAAACATATATTTAAAGCTAATTATTATTTTGCTACTGAAGGTTTTGAATTGCTTTATAATTTATCAGCGCCAAAAGTTATTGGTTCATGGGATTTTAATTTAGATACACAGTTTACAAGTCCCAATTTTGCAATCAATTATTTTGGATATGGAAACGAAACACTAAATAATGATGATATCGAAGGAATGGATTACAACCGTGTTCGTATTCGAATTATTAAAGCGGCTCCACAATTAAAAAAAGCAGGCCTTAATGGTAGTACAATAACTATTCAATCTATTTTTGAAAATATAGAAATTGACAGGACTGTAAATCGTTTTATAACCACTGTAAATACTGTAAACCCAAACGTTTTTGAAAATCAACAATTTGCAGGAACCTCATTAAAATATAGTTATGAAAATTACGACAACCTCTCATTACCAAGCATTGGAATGGGTTTCTCGATTTCAGGAAGCTGGAAAGTAAACCTAGGTGATCTAAATCGTAATTTTCCAACAATTGAATCAAAACTTAATTTTAATCACAAAATTGACTCTAATGGTAAGTTTGTTTTAGCAACACTGTTAAAAGGAAAAGCAGTATTAAATAATAATTTTGAATTCCATCAAGGTGCAACTTTAGGCGGTGATTATGATTTAAGAGGTTTTAGAAATGAACGCTTTTTAGGCAAGCAATCCTTTTTTCAAAGTAGTGATTTAAGATGGAATATTGGAAAAATACGCGAAAGTATTGTTCCAATGACTTATGGTGTTTTAGGAGGTTTTGATTATGGAAGAGTTTGGTTAGACGGAGAGAAATCAAACAAGTGGCATCAATCCTTTGGTGGAGGTTTATGGCTTAATGGTTTAAATGTAATCACTGCTAGGCTTACTTATTTTAAGAGCCCAGATGATGAAGGACGAATCACTTTTGGATTAGGGTTTGGATTTTAGTTTAAGGTTATTTATGGAAACTTCATAAACCATTCCCCCATTACCCTTTGTTTTTTCGTCGACAATTAGTAATTTATCATTATCTTTAAAACAAATCCCTTCTTTTTGAGAATTATGCTTTAAATTAAATTCACACATTTTTCCCGAGAAAAAATCGTCCTCTTTAAAATTCTCAAATAACCAAATTCTGCTATGACTCAACAAGACTACTTTTGATTGATCTGGACTAATAGCTGCACTTGTTATTGCATAGTTATCAAAATCATTCCCTGTTTTATATTTACCTAATAACTTCGCTTGATGGAATCCTTCTTTATTTGGGATTCGATACAATAATGTAGTACCATCAAATCCCTTACTTCTGTTTTTAGTAAACAAATAAAAATTACCCTTTAGTTCAAAAAAACTTTCAACATCAAAAAGTAATTCTTTCTTTTTTGGAGGAAATTCATTTTGTTCTGGATAAGAAAAAGACACTTTATAAATGGGTGCAGTTGTCTTATTATCTAATGCTGCTTTTGCAATTTTATAAATGCATAAATCCTTTCTGACATTCTCATTGTTCCCAAAATCACCTATATATAAGTTCCCATCTCCATCTTTAGTAATCTCTTCCCAATCAATATTTTTTGTCTTCTTTATTGTTAGACTATTCGCAACATTCCCTTTTTGATCTAAAGCATAGATTTTATTCTTATTGCCACTATCTTCAATTACCCAAACTAAATGATTTTCTGGTGCGTAACTAATACCAGAAACCTCCTTTAAATTGTCCGGTAATTTATAAAGGGGAGATAGTAAACCTGAATCTTGTTGACATGAAAATAAAAAGAAACCGACCGAAAAAAACAAAAAATAATTTTTCATAAATTATACCGATATCACATAAATAAAAAAGAAGATAATCAAAAAAACAAACTAGAAACCAGGTTTAAATAAGTTGGCATTTTTAAAGTTCCTTGTAACAAATTTGAATGCAGCACTCAATACATTACCCATTCGTTTTGCATTTTTAAAATTCAAGTCGTTGGTGTATTTATAAAGGTCCAATTTTAATTGTTGTACATGTTCGTCTGGGGCAATCATATCGTTCCCCATAATTTTCAATATTCTTTTGATACGTGTTTCTGCCGAAAGAATTCTTTTGGCTAAGGCTGCACGTTCTTCATTTTTATATTGCTCAATTGAACTTTCTTGCAGTTTTTCTTTAACCAATTTTACCATCGGATAGTTTTCCTTAAAGAATTGGGGACGATAAATTTTAAAATTACCCTCATAACATTGTTGATCAAAATCGATAGGACGAATTCTATACACTACTTGATCAAAATCATGAATTGGGATGATTACATAATTATACGCTCTCATGTCACCCAAAAGGCGAATCATACAACGTTCATTAAATTTTACAAATTCTTTTGCAATTTGAGATTTTTCAGTCTCCGTACAGTCATTTAATAGTGTTTCAATGAATACATCACCTGGAATCCCAATAATATGCTCTTCAATTAAAGTATCATCGTATACTAAAAAATTTATTTTATCAGGTGATAATATATGTTCCAATTCCAGTCCATATATACGGGAAGCATCTGCTTTTTTAATGTAAAAATGTACATAATTATCATTTAAAATATTTCTGACTTTTATCCTAAAAGGTTTAGAATTTCCAAAAGTGCAAAAATCAATTGCATCTACATTTAAAAATTTTATAATATCATTGTTTCCATCTGAGTGCAAAAGAGAATAGATTTTTTTCAAATTCAAGTCTATTTCATTTCTTTCAAATTCATTATAAAAAACACGTGCCCATAAAGTGTCCTGGTCCTGCTTATCATACACATTTATTGAACCAGAAAAACGCAGTAAATCATCATAACAAATTTGAACTTTTGAAATACGGTCAAAACGCTCTAAATAGTCAAATAACGGTTTATTTACAGGATAAGTTGGTTTTTTAAATAGAATTTCGCCTTCGCTCATTTGGATAAAATTTAATGCAAATTTACATTAATTTGATCCGTATTGGCAATAAAAGATAAACTTCTTAGTTTTAAAAAAGCGGAATGCATCAGTATCAGTTAATTCATGCAATATTTAATCTACTAAAAAAAATATTTTAACCAGCTAAAAAATATTTCTGATTATCAAGCAATTAGAAAATAAACATTTTTTAACTTCAAAAAATAAAATATTAAATACAAAAAAAACGATTCAGAGAATAATTTATTTTAAATTTGAAAGTCCCCAAGACATAATATACCATTATCTTAAAACCTACTATGACGAATAAGCATGATATTTATATCAAGGCAGCCGAATCTGCAAAAATTGGTATCTGGGAATCGAATTTAGAGACCAATTCTGTATATTGGGATTCCATTACAAAATGTATTCTTGAAGTCCCTGAAGACTTTCAACCGATAAATGGTGACGGAATTAAATTTTATAGCCCCGGTGAAAACAGAGAAAGAATTGTAGCTTTAATAGAAAAAGCAATTAGCGATGGTATCTCATTTAATGATAAATTTCAAATTACCACAGCAAAAAATAACATAAAATATGTTGAATGTATTTGTCGGACGGAATTGAAAAACAATAAAGTAATTAGACTATTAGGTACTTTTCAAGATATTACAAAAGAGCAAAATTTAATTAATGAACTTGAATTAAACGTTAAGAAATTTTCTTCTATTTTTTCCAGTGCTAATGATGCCATAATTATTATTGATTATTCTACTGGAATAATTACGGATTGTAATTCGAGAGCTTATGAGCTTACGGGATATAAATCATCTGAATTACTAGGTATACACAACTCAAAGTTGTTCCCAATTGAGAAAAGAATTGAAATCCGATTGTTTCTAGCCAATAATAAAGATAAAGACAACTACTTTGTAAATGAGACTTTTATAAAGACAAACTTGGGTGCTATAATCCCAGTTGAAGTCGCATCAGGAAAAAAATTCATCGTCGGCAATCGTACTTTTTTAGTTTGTTTTTTTAGAGATATAAGTGAACGTAAAAATGTAGAAGACAACCTTAACATGCTATCTCTAGTAGCATCCGAAACATCTGATGCAATTATAATTGCAAATCCAGAAGGTGAGACTGTATGGGCAAACAATGCTTTTCTAAAATTGACTGGTTTTTCTCTAAATGAAATCATTGGTAAAAAACCTCGTGCCTTTTTAAATGGTCCGGAAACCGATTTACAAACTATTAGTAACATTAATGATGCCCTTCATTTTAAAAAAAATATAAAAACCACAATCCTTAATTATAACAAACAAAAAGAAAAATTTTGGTATGAGTCAAGTACAACACCTGTTTTTGACAATCTAGGAAATTGCACCAAATTTATTTGTGTAGGTAGAGACGTTACCGTAGCTAAAGAAAAAGAACTAGAACTCCGAAGAATATTAGATGTTACCAATGATCAAAATGACAAACTTTTTAATTTTGCTCATATCGTTTCACACAATATCCGCTCGCATGCCAGTAATTTATCTATGATTTTAGATGTTATGGAAAGTGCGGATGATACTGATGAAAAATTGTCTTATATAGAAATGTTTAAAGAAGGAACTGATAAATTATCCGAAACGATTGAGTATTTAAACGAAATCATAACCATTCAAAAAAACACAAATATTGATAAAAAACACATTTGTTTAAAAGATGAAATAGAAAAAGTAAAGATGGCATTAAGTCAATCAATCGTTGAAAGTTGCATAGAAATAACACATTCTATTCCTGACAACCTTGTTGTAAGTGTAATTCCTGCCTATCTGGACAGCATTCTACTTAATTTATTTACAAATGCTATCAAATACAAATCCACGAAAAGAAAAGCTACTTTAGAAATAGGTTACGAAATTAATGAACATTATACCATAATAAGCTTTAAAGACAATGGATTAGGAATAAATCTAAATAAAAACGGTCATAAATTATTTGGAATGTACAAAACTTTTCATGGCAATGATGACGCAAGAGGTATTGGACTCTTTATTACCAAAAACCAATTAGAAGCGATGAAAGGTAAAATTGAAGTAGAAAGTGAAGAAGGTGTTGGGTCAACTTTTAAAATTCACTTAAATGAAAAATAAAATTACTTATATTATTGATGATGATAAATTATCTATAAAATTAATGAGTATGTTAATTACAAAAAATCATTTTTGTGAAGAGATTATTCCGTTTTTTAACCCCCAAGTTGCATTAGAAAACTTAAAAAAAAACGCTACAGATCCTGATAATTTGCCTGATGTTATCTTACTTGATTTAAATATGCCAATACTAGATGGTTGGCAATTTTTGGACGAATTTATCCTTTTACCAATAAAAAAAGATATTTCAATTTTTATTGTTACCTCTTCCATTGATCCTTCAGATATTGAAATGGCAAAAAAATATGATATGGTAAAAAGCTATATTATGAAACCTATCAACGCAAAAAAATTAGAAGAAGCCTCAAAATTAATTTAATTCATAATTTGAAATATAATAGTAACAATTTCATACTTTGTTCGTCCTATTAAAAACTAAAAAACGAACATTTTGGAAACTATTCTTTCGATTAAAAATCTCAATAAACGCTACGGCAGTTTACAAGCCTTGAAAGATGTCTCTTTTGAAATTAAAAAAGGACATGTCTACGGTATTTTAGGTCCTAACGGAAGTGGAAAATCCACAACATTGGGAATTGTTTTGAATGTTGTAAATAAAACATCCGGAGAATACTTTTGGTTTGATGGTAAAATGGAAACTCATGAAGCTTTGAAAAAAGTAGGGGCTATTATTGAAAGACCTAACTTTTATCCTTACATGACGGCGGAAGAAAATCTAAAACTAGTTTGTAAAATTAAGAATATCAACTATACTAAAATTCAGGAAAAACTAGAATTAGTAGGTTTAGATGAAAGAAAAAATAGTAAGTTCAGTACTTTTTCTTTAGGAATGAAACAGCGCCTAGCCATTGCTTCTGCCCTACTGAATGATCCAGAAATCCTTATTCTTGATGAACCTACCAATGGATTAGATCCACAAGGAATTCACCAAATTAGAGATATTATCAAGCAAATCGCTGCTCAAGGAACAACTATATTACTTGCTTCTCATTTACTCGATGAAGTCGAAAAAGTATGTACCCATGTATTGGTCTTAAGAAAAGGAACTGTTTTATATTCTGGTTCTGTTGATGGCATGACTGCAAATGAAGGATTCTTTGAGCTACAAGCTGATGACAACGCCAATTTAATTGCTATTTTAAAAACACATCCAGCTGTAGAAAGTGTAAAAACAGAAGAGGGAAAAGTTTTTGTTTATTTAAAAAATGCATTAGAAGCGGCTGAATTAAACAAATTCCTTTTTGAAAAAAACATTAGTTTAAGTCATTTGGTAAAACGTAAAAATAGCCTTGAAGAACAGTTTTTAGAATTGACCAGTACAGTTACACCAACAACATTAAACTAGCCGCTATGAAACGATTACTATCTATAGAATTACAAAAAATCTGGATGAATAAAGCCAGTAGAATACTTACACTTACTTATTTCATTCTTCTTTCCTTTATTGCATTAATAGCATCAATAAAATTTGATATTGGATTTTTTAAGTTAGATCTTGCCGAAATGGGGATTTTTAACTTTCCAATTATATGGCATTTCAATACCTATATAGCTGCTTGGTTAAAATTCTTTTTAGCCATTGTTATTGTTTCAATGATGGCAAATGAATACAGCTATGGTACGTTAAAACAAAACTTGATTGACGGAATGAGTAAAAAAGAATTAATCATTTCTAAATTCTTGACTGTACTTCTATTTGCATTGGTTTCAACTGTTTTTGTTTTCTTGATGAGTTTATTATTAGGGTACAGCTTTTCATCTTATACAGAAATAAGTATCGTATTTAGTGATTTAGAATATCTAGTGGCATTTTTCGTGAAATTAGTTGGGTTTTTCTCCTTTTGTTTGTTTTTGGGGATACTCGTTAAACGCTCCGCTTTTGCATTAGGTTTTCTTTTAGTTTGGACAATAGGGGAATGGATTACGAAAGGAATTTTAACTTTTAAAATATTTCCAGATAGTGATACCGCCGATTCTATAACACAATTTTTCCCTTTAGAATCTATGTCTAATTTAATTGTTATGCCCTTTAGAAGGCTATCGGTCATAAAAAATATTGGGACGCAAATTGGAGTTAATAGCACAATAGATTATAGTGTACACTTTAGCGCTATACTAATTGTACTAACTTGGTCATTACTTTTTATGTTATTATCTTATAGATTATTAAAAAACAGAGATTTGTAGTACCTTTACAAGGCTATGAGATGTTTAAAAACAATTTCACTTTGTATCCTTTTTTCCTTTTGCACTACAATAGGAAAGGCTCAATATATTACTGTAAATGATAGCTACACAGCACAAAACTTGGTTGATTTATTAACAAATAAAAGTCCTTGCGCTAACACCTCTAATCCTAGTGTAACTGGGGATACTTTTTCTGGAATAAAAAATAGTTATAGTTATTTTAATTCAGTAACAAGTAACTTTCCTTTTACCGAAGGAGTATTATTAAGTACTTGGAGTAGCACTAATTCAGTTGGTCCCTTTATACGAAATCAAGGTGGCGGAAGTTCGTCTTGGAAAGGAGATACCGATTTAGATCAAGCCTTAGGAATTAAGTCCATAAATGCAACAGTATTAGAATTTGATTTTACGCCCTTAACCAATTTTGTTAATTTCAATTATATTTTTGCTTCAAATGAATATCAAGATGATTTCCCTTGTCGGTTTTCAGATGGTTTTGCTTTTTTAATTAAAGAAAATGGACCAACAGGTGTTTATAAAAATTTAGCTGTTTTACCCGATAACATTACTCCTGTTTCCTCTGAAAATGTTCATCCTACTATCAGTTTTACTAATACTACTGGAAGTACATCAGGCTGTGCAGCAAAAAACGAATCTTATTTTGGACAAATAAATACAAGCCCAGCAAATACAAGCCCTATTAATTATAGTGGACAAACGGTTGTATTAAATGCACAAACTAATGTTGTTGCGGGAAATTCATATCATATTAAATTAGTACTTGCTGATGATGAATTTGAGTATTATGATTCGGCAGTTTTTCTACAAGCAGGAAGTTTTACAACCAAAGTAGAATTAGGAGCCGATCGGTTATTAGCAACTAATAATGGAATTTGTTTTGGTGAAAATTATGTAATTGACACTAAACTTCCTGCCAGTTATATATATAAATGGTATAAAAACAATGTCTTATTAATAGGAGAAATTAGCCCTTCTTATACCGTTAAAGATGCAGGAACCTACAAAGTCGAAGTCATTTTAAGTCCTACAATATGTATAGCTACAAGTGAACTAAAAGTTGAATACACACCCGAAATTGTATTAAAAAATACCTCTTTATTTCAATGTGATGAAAATGGAGATGGAATAGCCATTTTTAATTTAACAAAAGCTGAAGCAATCATAAAAAACAATAATAGTAATCTAAAACAAATGTTTTTTTACGAAAATAGTTTTGATGCTCAAAACAATCAAAATCAAATTATAAATCCAACTAATTATACGAACAAAGCAAATAATCAAATTGTAATTGCCAAAGTTTCGGACAATTATGGCTGTTCTAACTCCGCAGAATTGACACTATCCATTTCGAATAAAACTATAGCTCCACTAGATCCAGTAACAGTTTGTGATGATGATGGAGTCAGTGATGGAATACATCAATTTGATTTAATGGCTGTAGCTACTTCTGGTCAATTTTCAGGTATAGGAAATAATATTTTTGTTACTTTTTATTCAAACCCAACAGATGCATATCTTGAAAAAAACGAATTACCTTTCTTATTCAAAAATACGATTCCCTACCAACAAACTCTATTTGTAAGAGTACTTAACGGATCTGATTGTTATGCGATTACTCAAATTACACTTTTTATAAATACATTTAATCCTCCAAACTTTGAAGATGAAAACATTCCTTTATGCGAAGGAAGTGCTCTTACTATAGCTGTAAACAACATATATTCCAGTTATTTATGGAATACAGGCGCAACTTCAAATTCTATTTTGGTCAATACGGCAGGAGATTATTCAGTAGTCGTTACAGATACAAATGGTTGTGAGGCAACAAAGAACTTCCACATCACAGCCTCTGGTATAGCAACAATAACTGGAGCAACAATAAATGATTTTGCAGGGAATGAAAATTCAGTTGAACTGGAATATACTGGTACAGGAAATTATGAGTTTTCATTAGATGGGTCTTATTTTCAAGATAACCCCATTTTTAATGGAATAGCTTCTGGTAATTATTTAGCCTATGCACGTGACAAAAACGGATGTGGTTTATCAAATCCATTTCTCCTATATGTTTTAGATTATCCTCGTTATTTCACTCCTAATGGGGATGGATTTAATGATTTATGGAACATTAAAAATCTTGATTTATTATCAAAATCTACTTTGACAATATTTGATCGTTATGGTAAATTATTAAAAGAGTTGGGGTCAAAAAGTACAGGATGGAATGGTACTTTCAATGGGTACGAATTACCTGCAGACGATTATTGGTTTCAATTAACCTTTGCCGATGGGAAAATGATTAAAGGGCATTTTTCGTTAAAAAGATAATATCTTTTTTATATTTTTAGCAAATGAAAAAGATAACTGCTCTTTTCTTTTTATTCTTATCCATAAACTGTTTTGCACAATTTAGCAAAACCCACTACATACCACCTTTAAGTGGTTCAAGTAATGTTGCTGCCGAAGAGCAATATATTTATATCTCAACTCCAAGTACTACACCTATAAATTTCAAAATAATTCAACTAGGAGGAACAATAGTAACAGGAATTGTATCACAAAGTAGCCCCTATATTTTTAATGTTGGTTATGGAAATGACACTCAACTTCACGTAAAAGAAAGTTTAATAAGTACTGTTTTAAACAACAAAGGATATGTTATAGAAGCCGAGGACGTTGTATATGTAACCGTTAGGGTAATAGCCGGAAATGGTAATCAGGCAGGAGCATTAGTTTCCAAAGGATTAGCCGCTTTAGGAACTCAGTTTCGGATTGGTGCGTTTACAAACACAGATATTAGTAGTCTAAGTGTAAATCATCTTACTTTCATATCAATCTTAGCTACAGAGAACAATACACTAATAAAATTTAGCGGAATTAAAACAGGCGTTTCTTTAATAAATAATGGTGGTGGAGCAACTCCCGCAAATATTACACTAAATAGTGGCGAAAGTTATGTTTTGGCTGTTAAAGGACCTAACAATGCCAACAGAGATGGCTTAATAGGTTCACTAGTGAGTTCAGATAAACCTATTGCAGTAAATTGTGGATCTTACGCTGGAACAAATGGTGATATACTTCAAAATGTCGACTTAGGTTTTGATCAGATTGTTTCTGCGGAAAGAACTGGTAAGGATTATATATTAATAAAGAGTACAGGACAAAATTTAGTCGAAAGAGTTCTTATTGTCGCAAATGAAGACAATACCGAAATATATTTAAATGATAATTTAAGTCCATCGAAAGTTTTAAATGCTGGCGAATACATTGCTTTGAATGGATCAAATTATAGTGTAGCTGGTAATTTGTATATTAGAACTTCAAAAAACACTTTTATCTATCAAAGTGTTGGCGATAATTCTAGAAGCGACCAAGCCAATCAAGAATTATTTTTCGTCCCTCCATTAAGTTGTGAAACTCCAAAGTTAATTGACAATATTCCTAATCTAAACCAGATAGGTTCCAGAACATTTACGGGTCGTGTAACAATCGTTACCGAGAAAAATGCAACACTAACATTTGCAATCAATGGAACACCGTTCTCGCTATCTGATTTACCTGCTACAGTGGATGGACCAAAATTAGTCACAGGAAATTCAAATTATGAAACCTATACGATAACGGGACTTTCTGGTAACGTATCTGCTTATTCTTCGGGACAATTATATCTTGCTTCCTACGGTTCAGATGGAGCGGCGACTTATGGCGGTTTTTATTCTGGATTTACTTTTAAACCACAAATAACTTTTGACAAAATAAATATTGCCCAGACTGGTTGTGTCTCAAATACGCGTCTTTTCGTAAGCGAAATTACAGGTTTTGATACTTTCCAATGGTATTATAACAATGTAGCAATTCCTAGTGCAACTACAAACGTATTATTTCCAAAAGAACCTGGATATTACCATGTTAAAGCAACAATTGCTAGTTGTGGTACAACTTTAGAATCAGATAAAATTCCAGTTAGTGACTGTCCGTTAGATACTGATAATGACACGGTAAATAACAACATTGATATTGATCTTGATAACGACGGGATATTGAATAGTGATGAAGCTTACGTCTCTCTTATTAACCAATCTAATCCAACTACTAGCACCGATTTTAATGCTGTAATCAGTGGCAATGGTACAATAATAGGCAAACCTATTTATGGTTTTGTATCAGAAGTTCCTGCTGGAAAAGCAAATAACACATCTTATACCATTAATTTAACGACGCCTCAAAGCCTTTCAATAAATTATATTACACAAGATAGTCCGTCGCAAGCGACAGCTATTTCTGAGTATTTAAATTCTGAGGGTGATTTTATATTACGCGTGCCTTCGGACAAGACTATTACTTTGAGTGATCCTCAAAATCAATTATTAGTAGACACTAACTTCGACGGCATTTACGAAAGTGGCAATACTACATTTTCCTCATTTGAAATAAGATTTAGATTAAAGAGCACTACTCCATTGCTTCCTGGAACTGGCAGCTTTACATTTTCGACCTACCTTACAAATTCAATTACTTTAATTCATAATAATTTATCCGAAACCAACATAAATAAAGCGATATTTATGATTACTCATACTGAAACCTATGATACGGATTCAGATGGAATTCCAGATTTATTAGATTTAGATAGTGACAATGATGGAATTCCTGATACTATTGAAGCACAAGGAAAAGGATTTAAAATTTATTCCGGAATTGATGACAACAATAATGGATTAGATAATGCCTTTGAACCAGGAATAAACAAAATCAACACTGATAATGATCTCTTTGATTCTATTATAAAAAAATACGATATCATCGACTTAGATAGTGATAATGATGGAATTTATGATTTGGTTGAATCTGGAAGTAGCGCTCCGGACACGAATAATGATGGAATAATTGATGGACCTCCTTCCTCTTTTGGAAATAATGGCCTTTATGACAATCTTGAAACAACTCCCGACAGTGGCATTTTAAAAAAACCTATTGAAGATACGGATAATGACGGTAGCTTTAATTATATAGATTTAGACAGTGATAATGATTCTTGTTTTGATGTTACTGAAGCAGGTTTTACAGATAACAATAATGACGGCGTTTTAGGAAATAATCCAGTTACAATTAATGCTTTTGGAATCGTTACTAGCCGAATTAATGGTTATATGCTCCCTAACAGTAATTACCTCGTAGCAGCACCTATTAGTATCACTGAACAACCCAAAAGTCAATCAGAATGCGAATTACAAGCAACTTCATTTACTATCCAAACTAATGCCGTAACTGCCTATCAATGGCAGGTATCAATAGATGGAACTGCTTGGAATGATATTGTTAATGGTCCAACTTATGCAGGAGTAACTACAGATCAAATAATAATAAAAAGCGTAACTAATAATATGAATGGTTATCACTATAGAGTACTTTTAAGTAAAGTTGGAAATTCCTGTGGACTTATTTCTAACGCAGCAATTCTTACTGTTTACCCCCTACCAATAGTGGTAACACCTATTGAATTAATACAATGTGATGATGATTTAGATGGTTTTTCAACTTTTAATATTACTGAACAAAATAGTTCCATTTCTACTAATTCATCCAAAGAAATTTTCACGTATTATACCACTTTTGATGGAGCAAAAGCAAAAAATCAATTCGTTCAAATTGTTAATCCTATTAATTACAAAAGTAAAACAAATACTATTTGGACCCGAGTAGAAAATGCAAATGGATGTTTTAGTATATCTCAGTTAAATTTAGTTGTGTCATCAACACAAATTCCAACAACTTTTAGTCGCACCTATGAAACTTGTGACGACTATATAGATTCCACTCATGATGATATGGATGGGGTAAGTACATTTGATTTTAGTTCCACCACTTTAGATATTAAAGCAATTCTACCTTCCCCAAGTACATTATATGCTATAAAATATTACAACAATGAATTGGATGCTTTATCTGAATTAAATGAAATAACGAACACAACTACTTACAGAAATACAAATTCACCTTACTTCCAAGAAATTTGGGTCCGAGTAGAAAGTACATTAGACAACTCTTGTTATGGGCTTGGACCACATATAAAACTTAAAGTAAATGCAAAACCTAATATAAATACAAATGAGGATCATACCGATGATGCATTAGTGTGTTCGAATCTCGCTTCCTTTTTTGTAAAATTAAATGCTGGAGTTCATGATAGTTCGCCAACAGAAAACTACACTTATGTTTGGTCGAAGGACAATCAAGTTCTAGCAGAAAATACGGCATATACATTAGATGTGAATGCAACAGGAAATTATTCAGTTACGGTTACTAATGCCTCAGGTTGTAGCAGAATTAGGACCATTAATGTAACTGCTTCTGATGTAGCACATATTGAAACAATATTAGTTTTAGACTTAGTTGAAAACAATACTATTACAGTGAACGCTACTGGACAAGGGAATTATGAATATAGTTTAGATGCCATTTCTGGCCCCTTCCAGTCCTCTAATTTCTTTGACAATGTTTCAGCAGGGATTCACGAAGTATTTATAAATGACACCAATGGATGTGGCATCATCCAAAAAACGATTGCTGTTATAGGGGTTCCCAAATTTTTCACACCTAATGGCGATGGATTTAACGACTATTGGAATTTAAAAGGCGTAAATACTAATCTCAATTCAAAATCAATAATTTACATCTTTGATCGTTATGGAAAACTTCTCAAACAATTAAATCCCAATAGTATAGGTTGGGATGGAACTTTTAATGGACTACCATTACCTGCCGATGATTACTGGTATACAATAAAACTAGAAGACAGTAGAGAGGTAAAAGGACATTTTAGTATCAAAAGATAAGAAGCTCAATTATTTTAAATATTAAATTTTAATTGTTTTGTTATAATTCTGTTATAATTCTGAAAATTAGTACATTTGATATATTCAGATAGGTCATGAAAATAAATATTTTTTTTGTTTTGGTTTTTTCATTATTAATAACTCCTTTATTTGCACAAAAAGAAGCTGCAATATGGTACTTTGGAGGTAATGCTGGATTAGACTTTAACTCAGGAAGTCCAGTTGCATTAAATAATGGAAAATTGGTCACAAATGAAGGCTGCGCTAGTATATCAGATAAAAATGGAAACATATTATTTTATACTGACGGCTCAATTGTATACGACAAAACACATCAAGTAATGCCAAATGGTTATGGACTTCTTGGTCATAAATCCAGTACTCAATCGGCAATAATTGTTCCCAAACCAAAAAATCCTAATATCTATTATATTTTCACAGTAGACCAACCTAATCCCGATAATGTGGATGATGATTTAACAAATGATGAAGATCCTCCAAATGATGGTTTAAACTATTCAGTAGTAGATTTAAGATTAAATAATGGACTGGGTGACATCATAAGTACTGAAAAAAACATACATCTTATTACCTACAATCCAAATGATGCAGAAGATGTAAAATTTAAATGTTCTGAAAAAATTACTGCAGTTCAACATTTAGATGGTATTTCAATATGGGTAGTCACACATTTTAAAAACACTTTCTACTCCTTTAAAATTAGTACTCAAGGGCTAAATCAAAAACCCATTCAAACAACTACTCCTCTAGATGTTCCCACCAGTGGCTATATCTCTAATGCTATTGGTTACTTAAAATTTTCTCCTAATGGAAAAAAAATTGCCATGGCAAATACGGCGATAAGACTTACCAATGACTTGGGTCCAAAAGGAGAGGTAAGGAGAAATACAGGAAATGTTTTATTATACGACTTTGATGCAGGAACAGGTAAAATTAGTAATGGTATTACATTATTAAATAATGCCAATCCTTATGGAGTTGAATTCTCGGCAAAATCAAAAAAACTATATGTTACCGTAAACTTATTTGATCAAACCGGAAGAATGTCTTTGGGAAGTAATTTAATTCAATTTGATTTAAAAAATCCAAACATTCCATCTACAAATACAATTGTTAATAATTCGAATTATGTAGCGGGAGCGCTACAATTAGCCATTGATGAAAAAATATACCGTGTTGGTTACCCCAATGGCGGAGGATATATTGATAAAATGTCCGTAATAAACAATCCAGAATTAAATGGAACAAGTTGTAATTTTCTACAAAATGCTATTAGCTTAAATGGAGGAATATCACAGTTAGGATTACCCCCATTTATTACTTCCTTATTTCTATATACTTTTGAATATGAATTTAACTGCTTAGGAGATTCAACTCATTTCTTTTTAAACACTATTGAAAAAATTGACTCCGTGCAATGGGATTTTGGGGATGGTACAACATCAAATGCTATTGATGCTTATCATATTTACAAAAACCCCGGTGATTATAAAGTAACATTAATAAAAACTATAAATGGCGAAAATAGAGAGCCTATTGAAAAGACCATTACAATATATGAAAGTCCCATTATTTCAACGGATCCCTATACACTTGTTCAATGTGATACACAAGATTCAAATCCTTTAGATGGTCTTGCTACTTTTAATTTGGAAGCTGCAAATGATAAAATCACCTTCGGAAATAAAGAATATGATGTATTTTATTATCACACTATCAATGATGCAGAAAATGATGTCGACAATCTAAATTCTATCAACCCTATCTACAGAAACACTATTCCTGACGAATATATATACCTTAAAGTAACACAACCTAATTCATCTTGTTACAGAATTGGCACAGTAATTTTACATGCAAATAAAAACAATTCTATACTTCCAGAACCTTTGCATGAATGTGACAAGGGAGATGGAATAGGCGTATTTAATTTAGAAGAAAAAAAAGACGCAATTAGGAACGAGCTGGGGTTAACGCCAGATATTCTTTTGTTTTTTTACCCTACTGAACAAGATGCGTCATTAAGCACCAATGAACTTGAAAAAGAATATTCTTCAAATTCAAAAACTATATTTATTAGAGCTGAGAACAAAGAAGGATGTTATGGAACGGGACAATTTGATTTAATTGTAGAGCCAACACCAAAAATAAACACTTTTGAAAAAAGCTTTCTTTGTGAAAGCGAAAACCCATCTATTACAATCAATTCTGGTTTAGGTCCACAAGCTTTATCAAGTGATTATACTTTTTTATGGTCAACTGGAGAAACGACTCCTTCGATTACAGTAACTAAAGAAGGGGACTATAAAGTTATTGTAAAGAATAAATCTGGTTGCAGCGAAACTAGGACCTGCAGTGTAATAATGTCATATTTGGCAAAAATACAAAATATCGATGTACAAGATTTAGCTCCAATTAATCAAGTTACAATTGAACTTACAAATCCAGAAGACTATAGATATATGATTCATTTTGAAAATGGATTATCTACAGTATTTCAGGATAATCCAAATTTTAAAAATATACCTGGTGGATTTCATGAATTGATAATTGAAAACATAAATGGATGTGGCCTTGTAAAAAGAAATTTTGCCGTATTAGAAGCTGCACCTTTCTTTACACCTAATGGAGATGGGGCAAATGACAACTGGAATTTAAAAGGACTAAATGGGAGTGTTTATAAAAATGCAAAAATATTTATATTTGACAGATATGGAAAGCTGTTAAAGCAATTAAATCCCTCAAGTCCTGGTTGGGATGGAAATTACAACGGAGGCCCACTTCCTTCAGATGATTATTGGTTTAGTATTGAACTCGAAGATGGTAGAAAAGCGAAAGGCCATTTTAGTTTAAAAAGGTAACTAAACACAAACCATATAAAGACTGAAATAAAAGTAAAGACATAAAAAAAGCCATTCTTACGAATGGCTTTTATTTTATATAATAATAAAATTAGATTTTAAATCTTTTTCTATCAGTTTCTGTCAAATAAATTTTTCTTAAACGAATAGATTTTGGAGTACACTCTACATATTCATCTTTTTGAATGTATTCTAATGCTTCTTCAAGAGAGAAAATGATTGGCGGGATAATTCTCGCTTTTTCATCATTCCCAGAAGAACGTACGTTAGATTGTTTTTTCTCTTTAGTTACGTTTACACACATATCATCACCACGAGAGTTTTCTCCAATTACTTGACCTTCGTAGATTTCAGCATTTGGTTCAACAAAAAACTTACCACGATCTTGTAACTTATCGATAGAATAAGGAATAGCTTTTCCTTTTTCCATAGAAATTAACGAACCTTTATTACGTCCAGCAATTTCACCTTTGTAAGGTTCATACCCTATGAATCGGTGTGCCATAATAGCCTCACCAGCTGTAGCAGTAAGTAATTGATTACGTAATCCAATAATTCCACGTGATGGAATATTGAATTTTACAATCATACGCTCCCCTTTAGTTTCCATAGAAAGCATCTCACCTTTACGCATAGTAACAAATTCAACTGCTCTACCTGAAAGTGATTCTGGTAAGTCGATAGTTAATTCCTCGATAGGCTCACATTTTTTACCATCAATTTCTTTGATGATAACTTGTGGCTGACCAATTTGCAACTCATACCCTTCTCTTCTCATTGTTTCAATAAGAACAGATAAATGAAGTACACCACGACCAAAAACCATGAACTTATCAGCTGAATCAGTTTCACCCAATTTCATTGCTAAGTTTTTTTCTAATTCTTTTGTCAAACGGTCTCTAATATGACGTGAAGTTACAAATTTACCCTCTTTACCAAAGAAAGGAGAGTCATTAATTGTAAACAACATACTCATTGTAGGCTCGTCAATAGCAATAGACGCTAATGCTTCAGGGTTTTCAAAATCAGCAATAGTATCCCCAATTTCAAAACCTTCAACACCAATAATAGCGCAAATATCTCCAGCAATTACTTCTGTTACTTTTTTACGACCAAGTCCTTCAAAAGTATGTAATTCTTTAATTCTTGATTTAGAAACAGTACCATCTCTTTTTACTAAAGAAATTGGCATTCCTTCTTTTAAGACACCTCTTTCAAGACGTCCAATAGCGATACGACCCGTAAAAGCAGAAAAGTCTAAAGATGTAATTAACATCTGTGGAGTTCCTTCAGAAACTTTAGGTGCTGGTACATTTTCAATAACCATATCTAATAATGCTTCAACATTATCAGTTACGTTTTCCCAATGGTCAGACATCCAGTTATTCTTAGCAGAACCATAAACTGTTGGAAAATCCAACTGCTCTTCAGTAGCTCCTAATTCAAACATTAAGTCAAAAACTTTCTCATGTACTTCTTCAGGAGTACAGTTTTCTTTATCAACTTTATTTATAACAACACATGGTTTCAAACCAAGATCAAGCGCTTTTTGCAATACAAATCGCGTTTGTGGCATTGGTCCTTCAAAAGCATCTACTAGTAGACAAACTCCATCAGCCATGTTTAATACTCGTTCTACCTCACCACCAAAATCGGCGTGACCAGGAGTATCAATAATGTTAATTTTTGTTCCTTTATACTGAACAGAAACATTCTTGGAAGTAATGGTAATACCTCTTTCGCGCTCTAAGTCGTTGTTATCAAGGATTAGATCACCTGTGTTTTCGTTGTCACGAAATAACTGACAGTGATACATAATTTTATCAACCAAAGTTGTTTTACCGTGATCGACGTGGGCAATAATTGCAATGTTTCTTATAGATTCCATCTGTGATTTTTAATGGGTGCAAAGGTACACTTTTTTTTGATAAAAAAAATAAATACCTAATACTTTACATATTGTTAACGCATTACAGTCTAAAATTAACGTCAAAAATTTTCAAATAAATAACTTTAAAATGAAATTTTATATTTCATTTTAATTAATTACATTTGAGTAATGAAAAACAAAACGAATCAAATAACCGTAATTTATCTGCTCATCGCTATGTTTACGGCTATAGTTTTTCATAAACTATCCTTAATCTATTCAAAAGTAGAAAATTACGAAATTTTCAACTTCACAAAAGACCTATTCTTAGTACTATTTACAGGGCTAATTTACAGGTATATTTTATCCAAAAATGACAATCGAAATAAAGCCGTCTTTGAGAAACTCAAGAACACAAATGACGAAATTAAAGAGTCAAATGAAAAATATGACATTGTAGCAAAAGCAACAAGCGACACTATTTGGGACTGGAAAATACAAGATGACAAACTGCTTTGGAGCAAAGGAATAAAAGGTATTTTTGGATATAATGAGGACCAAGTAGGCGAAAGTTCAACATGGTGGTTTGACAAAATCCACCCAGAAGACAGTATAAGAATGTCTGTTAAACTATACTCGTTTATTGAGCAAAAAACAGAAAAATGGCAAGATGAATATCGTTTCAAATGCGCCGACAACTCTTATAAATATGTACTTGACAGAGGCTTCCTTTTAAAAGACGAAAGTGGCAAAGCTGTCAGAATGATTGGAGCTATTCAAGATATAACGAAACAAAAAGAAGAAGAACTTAGACTTAGATTATTAGAAACAGTAATCGTGCAAACTAAAGACTCTATAATTATTACTGAAGCTGACTTTAATAAAAGAAAACTACCAAAGATTATTTATGTGAACCCTGCATTTTCAATTATGACCGGATATTCTTCTAATGAGGTTATAGGAGAATCACCCGATTTATTAAAAGGGCCAAATTCTGATAAAAAAGAAATAAAAAAAATAATCTCTTCTATAAGAAACAGAGAAGAATGTGTAATAGAAATGATATGCTACAAAAAAAACAACCAAGAATTTTGGCTACGCTTTTCTATTATTCCAATTTATAATTCAGATAATGAATTATCTCACTGGGTCTCCATGCAACGAGATATTTCTGATGAGAAAAAACAAGAAAAAGAAAAAGAACAACTTATACTTGAATTAACTCAAACAAATAAAGATCTCAAGCAATTCTCTTATATTACTTCTCATAATTTAAGAGCTCCAATATCTAATTTAACAGGCCTTTTAAACCTAATCGAAGATATAACTATTAAAGACCCTGAATTAAAAGAAATCTTATATGGCTTTAATAAATCTACCCACTTACTTAACGAGACTGTCAATGATTTGACCAAAATCATGATAATAAAAGACAACCCTTCAATTCAAAAAGAAGAAGTCTCATTAAAAGAAGTTTTTGAAAATGTTTTTAGCCAACTTACCTTTCAAATAGACACTCATAAGCCTATCTTAAAAATTGATTTCGAAAAAGTTTCTGTATTAAATATAAACAAGTCTTATATTGAAAGCATATTACTCAATCTTTTGACTAATTCTATAAAATACAAGTCTGAAAATCAAAAATTAAAAATCACAATAACTGCAAACCAAGTTAACGATACCATAACATTACTATTCAAAGACAATGGAATTGGAATTGATTTAGAAAGAAATCGAGATAAAGTCTTTGGTCTTTACCAAAGGTTTCATAATTACCCAGACAGCAAAGGACTTGGACTCTATCTTGTAAAATCACAAGTAGAAGCGATGGGAGGAACGATTCAAATTGAAAGTACGGTAAATAAAGGGACTACTTTTACATTAATATTCAAAAACAAATAACCAATGCTAGATCTAATTTTATGTGTTGATGATGACCCCATAACACTTATGTTATGCAAAAAAGTAATCGGAAAAACAACATTTTCAAATAAGATAATTACAGCCCAAAATGGAGAAGAAGCACTCTCCTATTTTGATGCAATAAAAAACGACTTTGAAGTTAATAACAAATCTACACCACTCCCACAATTAATTTTTCTAGACTTAAACATGCCTGTAATGGGAGGATGGGAGTTTCTAGACTGTTTTAGTAGTTCAGATTATTCTAATTTCAACACTATTAAAGTAGTCGTTCTTTCCTCAACAATAGACCCAGAAGACCTGCAAAAAGCAAGCACTTATCCAATGGTTATAGACTTCCTATCTAAACCCATCACCTTATCAATGCTTGATTACCTCTCAAACAAAATCTAATATTCAACAACATAAATAAGTCATTATTAAAAAATAAAGCATATAAAAAAAGCTCCTTAAAAAGGAGCTTTTTTTATATAATCGATAAATTGAATGTATTACAATTTAGCAACAAATTTCGTTAATTTAGATTTTAAATTAGAAGCTTTGTTATCATGAATGATATTCTTTTTAGCTAATTTGTCAATCATAGATATTACATTTGACAATTTAGAAGTAGCATCTACTTTATCAGTAGCTATTCTTAACGCTTTGATAGCATTACGAGTAGTTTTGTGTTGGTATCTATTTAATACTCTTCTCTTTTCGTTACTTCTGATTCTCTTTAGAGCTGACTTATGATTTGCCATTTTATTATGTTTTTATCTTTTACTATTCTTTTTTGTAGTCCGTAAGGGAATCGAACCCCTGTTACCAAGACGAAATCTTGGCGTCCTAACCCCTAGACGAACGGACCATTATCCTCCTAAGTTTTTATCAATCTAAATTGAAATTGTAGCCCGTAGCGGAATCGAACCGCTCTTACATGGATGAAAACCATGCGTCCTAACCGATAGACGAACGGGCCATTTTTCCCTCTAAGTTTGGGATTACTTTAACCTGCAAAAAAAATAGTAGCCCGTAGCGGAATCGAACCGCTCTTACATGGATGAAAACCATGCGTCCTAACCGATAGACGAACGGGCCCTGCTTCTCTAATGCGGATGCAAAAATACAACTATTTTTGAGAAGTGCAATAGCAGACTTGAAAAAAATTAAAAAAATTAATATGCCTTTGCAAAAAGAACTCTTTTACCAGAAGGATTCCCAGTAAACACGCAGTTTCCCGACTCTTCTATCGCATCCAAAGGCACACATCTTATAGTAGCTTTGGTCAAATCTTTTATCTTCTCTTCAGTAGCAGCCGTTCCGTCCCAATGAGCTGATACAAAGCCTCCTTTAGTATCCAAAACTTCCTTAAACTCATCAAAACTATTTACTTCAGTGATATGAGTGTTACGATAATTTAATGCCTTATTAAATAAATCTTCTTGAATTGTAGCTAATAAATCACTGATATAAGTCGCAATTCCATCTTTAGGTTGCACTTCTTTTGTTAAAGTATCTCTTCTTGCTACTTCAAAAGTTCCGTTTTCTAAATCTTTGGGACCAACAGCAATTCGCACTGGAACCCCTTTTAATTCCCATTCAGCAAATTTAAATCCTGGTTTTTGAGTAGTTCTGTTATCATATTTCACTGAAACATTCCTTTTTTTCAATGCATCTATCAATACATTTACTTCAACTGTAATTTCATCAAGTTGTTCGTCCGTTTTATAAATAGGCACAATAACCACTTGAATAGGAGCCAAATTAGGAGGTAAAACCAATCCTTTATCATCTGAATGCGTCATTACTAAAGCACCCATCAATCGAGTTGAAACTCCCCATGAAGTTCCCCACACAAATTCTTGCTTTCCTTCGGCATTAGCAAATTTTACATCAAAAGCTTTCGCAAAATTCTGACCAAGAAAGTGAGACGTTCCTGCTTGCAATGCTTTTCCGTCTTGCATCAATGCTTCGATACAATACGTTTCCTCAGCACCAGCAAACCGTTCTGTTTCTGTTTTTATTCCTTTTACAACAGGAATAGCCATGAAATTTTCGGCAAATTCAGCATAAACGTTCATCATTTTTTCCGATTCTTCAATAGCTTCATTTCTTGTTGCATGAGCTGTGTGCCCTTCTTGCCATAAAAACTCAGCTGTTCTCAAGAATAAACGCGTTCTCATTTCCCATCGAACTACATTAGCCCATTGATTAATCAATAAAGGCAAATCACGATAAGACTGAACCCATCCTTTATAAGTTGACCAAATAATCGCTTCACTTGTTGGTCGAACAATAAGTTCTTCTTCTAATTTAGCATTAGGGTCAACCATCAATTTCCCAGGTTTATCTGGATCATTTTTCAGTCTGTAATGCGTTACAATAGCGCATTCTTTAGCAAATCCTTCTGCGTTTTTTTCTTCGGCTTCAAACATGCTCTTTGGAACAAATAAAGGAAAATAGGCGTTTTGATGCCCTGTTTCTTTAAACATTCTGTCTAGTTCTGCTTGCATTTTTTCCCAAATGGCATAACCGTAAGGTTTGATAACCATACAGCCTCTAACTCCTGAATTTTCGGCTAAATCCGCTTTTACAACCAGCTCGTTATACCATTTTGAATAATCTTCTGATCTTGTAGTAAGGTTCTTACTCATATTGAATAGTTTGGCACAAATTTTGTTTTGTTTTATTTAACTAAATAGTTCCACAAAACTAACTATTTTTGTAATGTGCAACAATAAAAAACCATACAGATATGAAAACTAATATTTTTTCATCCCAAAATACGCCAATTTATTCTATTATTGTATTTTTGAGTCTCTTATTCACTTCATGTGGATCCTATCAAAATAGCTCCTATTATGAACGTGATGGAATTTACGGCGGAAGCACTTCTAGCAGAACTGAGAGAGCTCCACAAAGTAATGAAAACAATCACTACAAAGACTATTTCAGTTCTCTCCAAGATGAGAATCAATCAACTGAGATTTTTACGAATATTGATGAATACAGTGATTACGATGCTGTAAATGATAGTTTACAACAATCAAACTCCAATTATGCTGACTGGGGAAATAATTATTCAAGAACAGATATTACAATACAACCAAACAATTGGGGAATCGGCTTTGGTTACGGAATGGGCTATTCATCATATGGATTAGGCTACGCTAATTACGGTTGGGGTTATCCTTATAACAGTTGGGCATATTCTAATTACGGATGGGGTTACCCTTATTACGGGTATGGGTATTCTAACTTTGGATGGGGTTATCCTTATTATGGCTATGGCTATCCATATTATGGTTATTCTAATTATGGATACAATTATTACAACAATCGCAATTATTCATACAATCCAAGTAGAAGAGGTTCTTCTTCTTACTATTCTAATACAGCAAATACAAACCGAAACTATAGCTCAAGAAACTATTCTCCAAACAGAACAAGCACTAATAGAAGTAGCAATACAGTAGACTATAGAAGAAACAATACAAATTTTAATACCTCAAGAACAAGTCCAACTTTTACTAGAAGAAGTGAATCACAAAACCAATCTTACAACACTCCAACTCGAAGAGTCAATACAAATACTAGTAGACAAACAAATTCAAATAGCTCAAGAAATGACAGCTATTCTCCATCAAGATCTAACAGTTCTTACAATAGCGGTGGAAACAATAGCAATAGTGGAAGATCCTCATCTGGCGGAGGCGGATCTTCATCTGGTGGAGGAAGATCATCATCTGGTGGAGGAAGAAGATAATAACAATTCATATTTATAAAAAATCATCAAAATGAAAAAATATATATTTTTAATAATGACAGGCTTAACTTTCGGTGTCGTACAATCACAAGAGGTAACCGATGCATTACGCTTTTCACAAGACAACTTAAACGGTACCGCACGATTCAAAGCAATGAGCGGTGCTTTTGGCGCTCTTGGAGGCGACCTATCTTCTCTAAGTGTTAATCCAGCTGGTTCAGCTGTATTTATAAACAATCAAATCGCAGTTACGTTAAGCAATAATGATATTAAAAATAATTCAACCTATTTTGGAACTACAACAACCGATAATAAGAATTCATTTGACTTAAGTCAAGCAGGAGGAGTTTTTGTTTTCAAAAACCAAAACCCAAGTAGTAATTGGAGCAAAATTGCTGTAGGTATCGATTATGAAAATACCAATAATTATAATAATTCTGTATTTTCTGCAGGAACCAACCCAACGAATTCCATCGCCAATTACTTTTTAAGTTATGCAAATGGAGTTCCTTTAAATACACTTGAAAATTCAAATTACGGTAGTTTAGACCACGGAACGCAACAAGCTTATTTTGGATACCAAGGGTACGTCATAAATCCTGAAACGACTGACGCTAACAACACCCAATACAATTCAAATGTTGCTCCAGGTGGAAATTACTACCAAGAAAATAGCGTCTACACTACTGGTTATAATGGAAAACTTTCTTTTAATGCTTCTACTTCATATAAAGATAAATTATACCTAGGAATAAATCTTAATTCACACTTTGCAGATTTCAGACAGTCTTCTGTTTTTTATGAAGACAACAACAACGCTTTAGACTCTAATTACAAAGTTACTAAAGCACAGTTTAATAATGAATTATACACTTATGGAACAGGATTTTCATTCCAATTAGGCGCCATCGCTAAAGTGACCAATGAAATGCGATTAGGACTAGCCTATGAATCATCAACATGGTATCATTTAAGTGACGAACTTTCTCAAAAACTTGTTGCTGTAAGTAGCAATGTTGACGGCTCTTTACCATCGGATGTAGTTGACCCAAGAATTACTAATGTTTATGCACCGTACAATTTACAAACACCAAGTAAATTAACAGGGAGTTTTGCTTATATTTTTGGAAAATCAGGATTAATAAGCATTGATTATGCGATAAAAGATTATAGCAAAACTAAATTCAAGCCAGAGAATGATGCCTATTTCAGTGGATTAAATAACACTATGAGTAACACTCTTAACAATACTGGCGAGCTAAGAATTGGTGCCGAATATAAAATTGAAAAAATAAGTTTAAGAGGAGGATATCGATATGAACAAAGTCCTTACAAAAACGGAACAACAATAGGAGACTTAACTGGATATTCAGGCGGTTTAGGCTACAACTTTGGATCTACTAAAGCGGATTTAGCTTATTCTTACGCCAAAAGAGATTCACAACAAGGATTTTTTAGTCAAGGGTTAACTGATGGAGCCAAAATCAACTCCATTAACAACAACATTACTTTCACCCTATTATTTGAATTGTAAATAATACGAAGAAACAATTACAAACCGTCTCGTTCTAATTTTAACAAGACGGTTTTTTTCTAGCCTTAATAGCAGTGAAAATCCTCCCGATTTTTCTCAGGAGATTACTTCACTAAATCTTTATTTAGAAAGGAGTTCAGTGAACTTCGTTTGTATCGGATAGCAGGAATAGCTCCATAAAAAATAGCTAAAAAGAAGGGAAACAAGTTCTGTTTGAATAAAAAAGCGTAATTTTGCACTCCAATTTACAAATCTATGAGAACCAAGTCTTTAAAAAAGAATAAAATCAACGTGATCACCCTTGGGTGTTCAAAAAACATATACGATAGCGAAGTTTTAATGGGGCAACTTCGTGCCAACGGAAAAGAGGTTGAACACGAGGCTCCAGCAGAAACAGAAGGTAACATTATTGTTATTAATACGTGTGGATTTATTGATAATGCCAAAGCAGAATCAGTAAATATGATTTTAGAATATGCCGATAAGAAAGAAAGAGGATTGGTTGACAAAGTTTTCGTTACAGGTTGTTTATCTGAACGTTACAGACCTGATTTAGAGAAAGAAATTCCAAATGTGGATCAATTCTTTGGAACAACTGAATTACCTGCGTTATTAAAAGCCTTAGGAGCGGACTATAAACATGAATTACTTGGGGAACGTTTGACTACTACTCCAAAAAATTATGCCTACTTAAAAATTGCTGAAGGTTGCGATAGACCATGTAGTTTTTGTGCTATTCCAATTATGCGTGGAAAACACGTTTCTCAAACTATTGAAAAACTAGTAAAAGAAGCAGAAGGTCTAGCAAGAGATGGTGTAAAAGAATTAATTTTAATTGCTCAAGATTTAACTTATTATGGTCTTGATATTTACAAAAAACGTAATCTTGGTGAATTATTAGAAGCACTAGTTAAAGTAGAAGGTATTGAATGGATTCGTTTGCATTACGCCTTCCCTACTGGTTTTCCAATGGATGTTTTGGAAATCATGAAACGTGAACCAAAAATTTGTAATTATATTGATATTCCATTACAACATATTTCAGATTCTATATTGAAATCAATGCGTCGTGGAACAACACAAGAGAAAACAACTAAATTACTGAAAGATTTCCGTACAGCAGTTCCAGAAATGGCGATTCGTACGACTTTAATCGTAGGATATCCAGGAGAAACACAAGAAGATTTTAACATCTTAAAAGACTGGGTTCAAGAAATGAAATTTGACAGAATGGGTTGTTTTGCTTATTCTCATGAAGAAAACACACACGCTTACTTATTAGAAGACGATGTTCCAGCTGATGTAAAACAAGACCGTGCAAACGAAATAATGGAACTGCAATCACAAATTTCATGGGATTTAAACCAATTAAAACTAGGTAAAACATTCAAATGTATTATCGACAGAAAAGAAGGCGGTCATTTTGTAGGAAGAACTGAATTTGACAGTCCTGATGTAGATAACGAAGTTCTTATTGATGCTTCTAAATTTTATTTGAAAACTGGTGATTTTGCTATGATTAAGATTATTGAAGCAACTGAATTTGACTTATACGGAGAGCCAGCCTAATTTTATATTATCTTATTCCACATTATAAATCACTAAAAAAATAAACATGAAAACAATTCACTCTTTACTAGTTTTGACACTTGTGTTATTATCAATTAATTCTGTTTCGGCTCAATATGGAAATAATGGGTATGGTGGTTATGGTAATGGATATGGCGGAGGTGGTTATGGTGGAGGACGAATGGGGCAAATGAGTCAATTGAATCAAGGCCCAAGTCATGATAAACCTAAGGAAATACCTGTAGAAGTAACCGTAGGTAAAATAATGGAAAAACTAAAACTTGAACTTGATCTTGACGCTTTACAAGAGATTGCTATATCAAATGTTTTAATTGAAAGCATTCGCTCTCAAGGAATTTTAATAAAGGGAGAGACCAGTCAAGAGCAAAAAATAGAGGAAATAAAAGCGCTTTCTGAAACTACTGACAGAAAAATTAACGAATTTTTGAATGAAGACCAAAAAGTAAAATACAAAGCACTAAACGAAGAAAGCAACAGCAAAAAAAGATCAAGAAGAAATAGATAAAAATTATTGATCAACAATAAGCCCCTTGTTAATACTATGAAAAAATATTTTTATTACTTCATTCTTACAATTGTTATTACATCCTGCTCCACAAATCCATATAAGGCAAGTGAAAAGGAATATGATAGCAAACTAAAATCTTTTAAAGAAACAATTTCAAGTAAAGAACCAGAAGCATTACCTATTGTCACAAAAACTATAATTAGTATAGATAATGTGTACACAAAACAATTATATACTTTTAAAGATACAATATCTAAAATGGGGTCTACCCCAATAGGAAATGGTATAAAAACGGAATGGATTGGAACTGTAAATTTTAATTTACGTAAACCAAATTTTATTATCATACACCATACCGCACAAGACTCGATTCAACAAACTATCAAAACATTTACTCTTACAAGAACACAAGTAAGTGCACATTATGTGATAGGAGATGATGGAAGTGTAGTACAAATGCTAAATGACTACTTACGCGCCTGGCATGCTGGCAGTGGATCATGGGGGAAAAATACAGATGTAAATTCGGCTTCAATAGGAATTGAATTAGACAATAATGGCACAGAGCCCTTTTCAGAAGCTCAGATAACTAGTTTAATGGCGTTATTGAGTAAATTAAAAAGAGAATACAACATTCCTGCTCAAAATATTATTGGCCATTCCGATATTGCTCCTACTCGAAAAAATGATCCAAGTACCCTATTCCCTTGGAAAACATTGGCCGAAAATGGATTTGGAATATGGAAAGATGATCTTTTAGAAACAGCTCCAGTAAATTTTAATCCAGAGCAAGGGTTACGAATTATAGGATATAACACAAAAAATCTTTCAGCTGCAATTATAGCTTTCAAACGCCATTTTATTCAAACAGATGTAAGTGATATACTAGATGAAAATACAATAAACACTATTTATTCCATATACAAAAAACAATAGCTAGTAGTTTATAGACTATAAAAAAAGAGTTTTCCATATGGAAAACTCTTTTTTTATAGTCTTATTTTATGAAGCACTATCGAGACAATACATCATAAAAAAACTGCCAAAATACTAGAGTTATTTTGACAGTCAAAAAAAAAAATTATAAGTTATTATTACAAATATATAATCTAAAATTCTTTTATGGTTTATGGTTAGAAACCATATACAACTCCAAAAGCAAACTGTGCAGCAGATTTTGTTGCAGCCATATTAGAGTCAACAAATACTTCATCAGATGAATTATCTATTCTAAACTCCGGAATAAATGTTAATCCTCCTGATTTTAAATTGGCTGAAAATGTTAATGCAGTAACTGAAGTATCTCCAGAACCTTTTTTATAATCAAAATACTCCCCACGTAAACCTAAGCCAAAATTATCAGAGATTGCATAAGATGGGTACAAAGCAACACCTGTATAACCAACATCACCATCGTTAGAGTAATCAGCAGCATTAAGACCTAATAAAAATTTATCAGAAAGTTTGAATGTTGCAGTTAAGTCAACGATTGTACCACTTACTGAACCATCCATAAAGTTGATGTAAGCATTTACCCCTTCAGTTGGAGCTAAAGATAATTGAGCTCCAAAAGCGTTTAATCCTTTAAATGCATCTGCTTGATAAGAATTCCAAGCATCATTAAATGCACCTACCATTAAACCTACTTTATCAGTTATGGCGTAGTTAGCTTTAACACCTGCATTTTGGAATGGTCCATTAGTAAACAAATAAGAAGTTGAATAATGGAAATTAGCTAAAGGAGAAATCACTTCATATCCTATAAATGTTCCCATAAAACCAGCGGTAAAACTTAATTTATCAGTTGCTGCATAAGTAGCATACAAGTTTTGAATATGGAAAGAGTTAGCGCCTAACTCATCGTAAGTACCATCGGAATTTAAGATAGATTGAAATTGCCCTCTAGGACCAAAAGAAATCTCACCTACAAAAGAGGTTTTACCAGTTGTTTTTTTCAATGCGATATCGATCATTCCTAAAGAAACAGAGTTTTGATCTGAAGCAAAGCTTGTTGGGATGTTTGCTGTTTTAGAAAAGTCATATTTATAATAAAGATCTCCCGAACCTGAAATTTCTAATGGTGTTGATGTTGGTGCATCTTGAGCAAATGTCATAGTTCCCGTTAGCACAAAAGCCAACATAATTACTACTTTTTTCATATTAATTTAGTTTTAGTTAGTTACTTTTTTAATCGTTTTTTAATGATAAAAAATGTTAAAGAAGGAATTTTTCCTTGTTCTGGGGACGAATTTATTAACTTTTATTTAAGATAAATAAATAAAATCCGAATTTTTAACTTAAAACCGTTAGAATTATTAATTACAAAAAAACACTTTAAAAAAATAAGTATTCCTCATTTTTGACGATGTAAAAACAAAATATTCATAACGCGTTTCTCAGTCAAACCCCCTTGTTTTTCAAACAATAAATAGTCAAAACAAAATAAAAAACGATTAAAAACAATAAAAAACATGCTAAAAACACAAATACCCCTATTAAAAAATAGGGGCACCCATATAAACTACAAAGAAAAAAAAACAAATTTCACTATTAAAAAACTACACTGTTATTTTTACAGTCTATTTTATCACACTATTCTTTATTATATTTCCGTAATAATTCTCGCACCTTAATTCCAGATTCTTTCAAATCTATCTTTTTCCAATTTCCATTAGACTTTGCCGATTTTTTTAGAATTGAACAGGTTTCGTCTTTATCAGAAACCGACCATGTAATCCAACTTATTTTTTTTGATTCCATCCAATCAATATATTCTTGCCAAGCCTTATAGTCTAATGGTCCATCTCCAGTGGCTTCCATACCAGCAGACTCTGAAACAAAAATGGGTAAACCAGATTTTATCGCTTTATCTGTTCTGTCTCGCAATACTTTTTGATGAGTCGCTGCATAAAAATGCATGGTATACATTAGATTCTTATATCCTTTTATAGGATCCTCTGCAGGAAGGTTAACATCTTGATCCCAGCGAGGACTCCCTACTAAAATTACGTTGTTAGGATCGTTAGTTCGTATTACCTTTATTACTTCTTCAGCATAAGCTTTTACTTCGGGCCAAGTTTCGTAATCTGGTTCATTAAAAACTTCATATATAATATTAGGATACTTTCCGTATTTTTTTGACATCTCATCAAAAAATACTTTAGACTCTTCCAAATTAATATTATGGCTATGCCAATCAATAATCACATAAATATCCGATTTGATGGCTCCTTCTACTACTGCTTCAATTTTTTCTTTTGAGAATTCAGGCTTCTTAATGTAAGGACTTTCTCCAGCTTCAACACCCATAGCTGCTCGGACAACAGTACATTTAAAATCTTTCTTTAACCAACTTACTGCATCTTCATTATAAAACCGTGGCCACATACTATGCCAACCAAAGCTCATCCCTCGCAATACTATAGGTTCATTATTAACATCCACAAGTTGTGTACCTGCTACTTTTAACTGCCCGTGCTTTTTTACAAATTGAGCATTCATTAGACTGGAACACATTAAAAGCAACATTATAATAATCTTATAAATTATACTCATAGTTTATTTTTATTTAATTAGTTTCAAAGTAATTACATCATGAGAAGCAATAGTAACCATTAAATTCTTGTTGGTAGTACCTATATCCTTGTTATTCCAAAGGTCTTTCAACTTGAATATTGTTTTATTGAAATCGGCTTCAAAGCCAAAGTCAGGGTCTTTAATTGGGTTCTTTTTCCAATCAAAATTAATATTTTTAGCTACTTCTGTTCTGTTTAAAAATGTAACTGCCCAGTTTCCATCAGATAATGGCTTCACCCATACTTCTAATCCATCTACTGCTGAAAGTTTAAACCCTTGAATCCCTAATTTATCCTGATTGACTGCAATTAATGCCTTATTAGTTAAAATCGCCAAGGTTTCTTTAGACATTTTTCTAAAATCATTACCTGCTATTAATGGTGAAGCTAACATGGACCACATCGTAAAATGGGTTTTATCTTCAGTATTTGTCATTCCATCACCCACTTCCATCATATCAAAATCATTCCAATGATCAGGTCCTGAATATTTACGAATGTCTTTACGCATTTCGGCAATTTTCATAAATCCCCAAGAAGACCAGTTTCCTTCTTCATGGTGAAATTCACAATCAAAACAAGGATAAATATCTCCCGAAATTCTCCAAAGATTCCCAATCGGTTCCCCCCATTCCCAAGGTTTATTATCTCCCCATTCACAAAGACTAAAAACAATAGGTCTTCCCGCTTTTTTTAGCGCATTACTCATTGTTGCATACGCTTCGGGAGCATTAATTCCTGCTGTATTACACCAATCGTACTTTAGATAATCTATTTCTAGGCTAGCGTAAAATCGTGCATCTTGGTATTCATATCCTCGTGTACCTGGATACCCTGCACAAGTTTGTGTTCCTGCACAATTGTACAGTCCAAATTTCAAACCTTTAGAATGAACATAATCAATTAAGGCTTTCATTCCACTTGGAAATTTAATAGGATCCGGAACTAAATCTCCATTAGCATCTCTTTCTCTAGTCATCCATCCATCATCTAGGACAATATAGTTATAACCAGCGGCTGCCATTCCTGTACTTACCATAATATCGGCAGTTTCTTTTACTAGTTTTTCATTTATATTGGTTTCAAATGTATTCCAAGAATTCCAACCCATTGGTGGAGTCATTGCAAGACTTTCAAATTTTCCACCAGTTTGATTCACTTTATTTCCTTGGCTAAAGCCTACAAAAGAGGTTAGTAATGCTAAAAAACTTATTGTTATTTTTTTCATATTTAATGGTGTTATTTATTTGATTGAATAGAAATGATTGCTGGTTTAACTCCGTTGGAAGTTGCTGTGAGTTTTATTTCTCCTGCCTCGCCAGTAGCTTGAATAATTACCTGCGCTAAACCATTGAATAATTTGCGCTTATATTGTTCAGGCGAGGTAAAAATTTGGATGGTACCTAGATTTTGATTTACTACATCCCAAGGTTTTACTTTTAATAAAGGTTCAGTGACAATTGCTATCGTGTTTTTACTGGAACGAAGCATCGATTTATCCAAAACAAAAGTATCTCCCTTTTTATTTTCGGGAATTGCATGTGCTATTTGCTTTCCATTTACAAAAAGAGACTGGTTTTTGCCTAAACTATTATAGAAGAAAGTAAGCTTAGATTCTGCATAATTTGAAGGTAAATCGAATTCCGTTCTATACATGACTGCTTTAACTTTGTTTCCAAATCTGCTGTCTCTATCTTCTTTAAATGCTTTTTGCCAAGTTGAAGCATCTAAAATATCTTTGGTATCTTCTACTGAATTGAGACTTTCAACTTCTTTCTCTTTTAGATTTTCTAAATTCAAAACTACAATATCTTCAATATTCTTATCGGCTTCTACCGATGTTGGATTTCCGTTTCCAACACCAATTATTTTGGCTGGTCCAGAAATTGAAAAAGTTACTTCATTATCAGCAGTTGGAACTTGCAATCCATTATTATCTAAAGTACTTACTTTTATCAATGCTAGGTCATCCTTATTTCCATCAAGAAACATTTTATTTGATTCCAATTTTAAAGTAGCCGCTATACCAGTAGTTTTTACTACCTCAGTTATTATTTTCTTCCCTTTTTTATAACCTATAGCTTCTAGAGTTCCTGGAGTATATTTTACATTCCATTCTAAATGGCCATCTTTCTCCATTACTTTTTTACCCAAACTTTTTTTGTTTAAAAAGAGTTCTACTTCATCACAATTACTGTAAGCCCAAACTTCAATATTTTGATTTTCCTTTCCGCTCCAATTCCAATGTGGTAATAGATGTAAAACAGGCTCCTCTTGCCACCAAGCTTTCAAGTACCAAGCGGTATCTTTATAAAAACCACATTGATCTACCATCCCAAAATAGGATCCCACTGATGGATATACAAATGGTGTAGGTTCCCCACGATAATCAAAACCAGTCCAGATAAACATTCCCGCTAAGTACGGACGTGAATTATAATGTTTCCATCCTTGTTCAATACTAATAAAACTGCTACTTGGTGCTTTGTCATAAGCCGGCATTATGTGTTTTTCATCATCTCTATAATACTCCCCGCGAGAAGCATTAGTACTTCCTTCCTCTGTTCCCCAAATAAACTGATATGGAAATAATTTGTGTTGCTCATCCGTACTTTTATTGACGATATAATTAATCCCCAATAAATCCATAACAGTCGTAATTCCATCACTACCAATTCCCCCGCTAAATGCTGCCGTTACTGGTCTTGTAGAGTCGATAGATTTTACATAGGATTGCATCGAACTTGCAATTCTTGCTCCTGTGATATTATTTTCAATTCCCCATTCTTCATTTCCAATGCTCCAACTTATAATTGAAGGATGGTTTCTATCTCGTTCAATCAACTTTTTTACATCACCCAATTGGGTTTGTGTACTACCCATCAACCTATTTTCATCTATGACTAACATTCCTAATCGGTCACAAATGTCTAACAATTCAGGAGTGGGTGGATTATGAGAACATCTATATGCATTACTTCCAAAAGATTTTAGCGTCCTAATTCTAAATTCTTGTAACTCATCAGGAATTGCAGCTCCAACTCCTGCATGATCTTGATGATTATTGGTCCCTTTTATCTTAATATGTTTCCCATTTAGAAAGAATCCTTCATTTGCATCAAACCGAATGGTTCTAATTCCGAATGGAGTTTCATAGGTATCTACTAATTTGTCTCCTTCATAAATAGAGGTAACCATTTTATATAAATACGGGTTTTCGATGGACCAAAGCGTAGCATTTTGGACGATTAAATCCGTTGTAAAATCTTTTGTTTCCCTTGCATTTAAACTACAGGAACTAATCGTTTTGTCCCCTATCTTTTTTCCAGATGCATCAATAACAGTTTGAACAATTTGAAATGATTTAGCCACTTTCCCCTCGTTAGTAAGAGTAACCATTGCGTTTATTGTAGATTTAGCATCTTCTGTTTTCGTTTGCAAAAAAGTACCATTGGCAGGAACATACAATTCATTTGTTTTATTTAGCCAAACATGACGATAGATACCAGCTCCTTCATAAAACCAGCCTTCTTCCATTGTTGCATCTACCCGAACTGCTATAGAATTATCTCCACCATAATTGATGTAATCTGTAATATCATACTCAAAACCCAAATAACCACTGTCTTGATTTCCCAAATAATGCCCATTCACCCATACAATAGAATTTCTAAAGACTCCGTCGAAAGCAATATGAATTCTTCGTCCCAGATCACTCGCTGGTATTGATATTTTCTTGCGATACCAACCAATTGTTTTGTCTGGGAAGTTTCTACCAATTGCTTTAAATCCATGACTAAAACTAGCCTCACTACTAAAATCTTGTTCTACTGCCCAATCATGAGGCAAACTTAAATCACGCCAAGACCGATCATCAAATGTGGCACTCGCGGCTCCATCGCCAAAGCCTGCTTTTGCTAGATAGGAAAAATATCCTGTTCCAGTATCAAAATCTTTCTTTGTATCTGATGGATGTCCAAATGCAAATTTCCAATCTTTATCCAGTGAGATATGTTCTCTTGAAGGGACTGTCTGTGCCAAAATTGGTGTTAGAACTTGTAAACTACAAATAAATACAAGTGCTGTTAATTTGAATAATTTCATTATTTATGTACTATTAAAAAGGCAATTAGAAATAAAGAATTCCCTAATTTTTATGCTAGGGAATTCTTAAAAAAAACCAATTAACCAAAATTGAAAAATTTAAACCTAAAATATTGATCTAATAAAATCTACAATTCCATTTCAAAAATAGGCTTTGTTAAATCGAAGAAATAAAACTACCTAATTATTAAATTGAAATATTTTAGGAGTAGCATCATTAATAACTGCGATAATTGATTTCGAGTTATTTTTATTTTTTATTTCTTTTAAGTGTTTTACCTCACCTCTCATGAAGAAACCTGATTTTTCATAAGGAACCCAAGTATATTTTCCGTTTTTGCTTCCCAAAAGAACACTTCCAAAATTAGAATCCAACCTTGAATACTGTGGTTTGAATTCATATTGATTTCCTCCTAAAACAATATCCATAATCCCATCTTTATTAATATCTGTCGTGAAAATCGTATTTACAGTAGAGAATTGCACTTCTTTTGGCAAGACCTGAATCTCAAATTTCCCATTGCCTTTATTTATAGCAATGATACTTTCTTGAATTGTTGCTTTTTTAATTTCTGAATTCTTGATTACTTCTTCTGAAAACAACTCTTGAAAAGTCTTTGTTGCATAATCCGCATAGCTCAAATTGTGTTTTTTAATAGATGGAATCTGACCTGCCAATTCTTTCTTGAGATTTATAGGTAAATCGCGTTCGTTATTACATCTCGTAACAATTTGTTCTATTGTACCATTCCCATCAAAATCATTTATAAATAATTTCAAAGGATTAGTAGCTGTTGCTTTATAAGGAGTATTAGTCCCTTTATTTCCTAGAACAAGGTCTTTTTTACCATCCTTATTTAGATCAACACAAGAAACAGCATTCCAAAAACCAGAATACTCAGACAAGTTAGATTTATATTCTGTCAACTTCTTACCTGTGTTTTTAAATACAATTGGAGCCATCCAATCTCCTACAACAATCAAATCTTTTTTATTATCTCCATCAATATCTTCCCAAACAGCATCAGTAATCATTCCTACTTGATTTAATTTGAAAGCTATTTTATCAATACTATTTTTAAAATTTCCTTTCCCATCATTTTCTAAAAGGACATGTTTAGGACTAATACCATAAACACCAGGAATGCTTCTACTACCTATAAAAACATCATTGTCTCCATCATTATCAAAATCATTGACTGCAATAACTGAGACATTACTATTAGCGGTTGGAATAACTGATTTGCTTTTTCCAAAAACACCTTTCCCATTATTTAAATACAAACGATTTACATAATTAACCTGATCTGCTTTTTCATTACCACCAGAACCTACTAATAAATCTAAATCTCCATCATTATCCGCGTCAAAAAAACTAGCTGCCGTATCCTCATAATTAAAGTCGGCATCTAAGTCAACTTGTTTTGAAATTGAAAAACTGTTGTTTCCTTTGTTCAAATATATTTTTCCGGGGAACCCTTTCGCACCACCTATAAATACATCTTCATTCCCATCACCATTAATATCTGCTACTGCTAATGATGGCCCTTCTTGCGAAAGCATTTCAGCAATTAAACCTTCATAATCAAAATCGATATAATCATTCTCTTGATGAGCTAGAAAAGGAGTCGCTTTCTCAGTGAAAAATTGTTTTGGAATCACTTTCTTAAATACAAAATCACTTTTAGCATTTTTTATATCTAATTTCAAAGTTGAATTTACCGCTACTTTTTTTATTGTTTGGTATTTATTATTGGGCCAAATTACCTGTAGAGAATCTATCTTTTTATTCCCTATCCCAAAAACCAAACCATAATCCATTGAAGATTGAAAACCTCTTGAAGGTGTCAATTCTTGTTTTATTATTTCTTTTCCAACAAATAATTTAACTGTACTTCCTACCGCAAATTTGTTATTATTATCCCCTTTCAGTTTCACTTTTACAAAATGATTGCTTTTGTTTTTCTCTGAATTATTTTGATAAACAAATGCTTCCATATTGATATTATTGACTACTAAATCAAGATCACCATCATTATCAAGATCACCATAAGCAGCACCATTAGAAAAACTTGGAGTTTCTAATCCCCAATTTTGAGCTTCATTTGTAAAGGTTAGATTTTTATTATTCTTGTAGGCATAATTAGGTATTGGTGTACTTGGCATTTTATTTATTATGGTTTCCATTTCCTCTTTCTTACCAGTTACAGCCATCCTTTGAATGAAGCTATTGGCAAAAAAGTCCATAAAATCTTGATTAGTTAAATCATGATAAATTCCGTTACACACATAAATATCTTTATACCCATCATTATCCATATCAAATAATAAAGCACCCCAAGTCCAATCTGTTTTTGACACACCCGCATAATTAGCGATTTCACTAAATTGTCCATTACCATTATTCAGCTGCAAGGTATTTTGCATGTATTGGTTGTAAAAATCGAGATGTAATTTACGCGTAAATAAATCGTAATTATCAAAACTTGTCGTCGTTTTTAATCGCTCATCTGGCTCTGGCAACATGTCCGAAACAAACAAATCAGCTAATCCATCATTATTAATATCAGCCATATCCAAGCCCATTGACGATTGGCTTGTATGATTTACTTTATCTTGCAATTGCTCCGTAAAAGTTCCGTTTTTATTATTGATATAAATATAATCTCTTTCAAAAAAATCATTCGAAATATAAATATCTGGGTATAAATCTCCATTTAAATCTCCTACAGCAACTCCTAAACCAAATCCGATAAGACTTCCATAAACCCCAGCTTCCTTGCTTACATCCGTAAATTTACCGTTATCATTGCGCAATAATTTATCTCCTCCCCCTTTAAGCATTTCTGGTACATCCCAATCTTGATCCCGTAATTCTCTTTTATTGGAATAATTAAGACTACTTACTGGAATAAAACTATTATTTAAAATATAAACATCCAGATCTCCATCTTTATCATAATCAAAAAATGAAGCATGAGTTGTAATCCCAGTATTTGCTAAATTATATTCGGCTGCTTTTTCTACAAAAGTTCCGTCACCCTTATTAATATAGAGCTGGTTCTTTTGATTTTCTGAATTTGAATTTCCAGCGTTACAAACATATATATCTAATAATCCATCTGCATTTATATCTACCATAGTCACACCCGTAGACCATGAATTATTTCCTTCGACTCCTGCTTTTTTTGAAACATCTTCAAATTTAAAGTTCCCTTTATTGATATAAAGCTTATTGGTACTTTGATTTGAAGTAAAAAACAAGTCAGGCAAACCATCATTATTGACATCACCAATAGCGACTCCACCTCCATTATAAAAATTTCTATAATTAAATACATTCATTGTTTTTCCGTTTTTCACTTCATTAACAAAGGTTATCCCTGTTGTTGATGGATCCAGTTTAGAAAACAAAAAATCTTCTTTCTGTTTTGAACAACTAGAAAGAAGAAAAAATAAAAATAAAAATGGGGCCAGTCTATTGAGCATATCAAAAATAATTTAAAAGTAAAAAGAGGGTAAAAAATTACCCTCTTTTAGGAATTTAATCAACTACCAAAAACAAATTAATATCCTGGATTTTGTTCAAGATTTTTATTCACATCAAGTGCATTTTGTGGAATCGGTACTAAATCATGACCTGAAGGAATTGTGATATTAAATCTATCCTTAATGTATTTAATATGATTTCCAGATCTTCTTAATACATACCATAATGAAAACTCTCCTGCTAATTCATGACGGTATTCGTTCAAAATAGCATTATCAAAATCTACAGTAGGCTGAGTTGTAAGACCTGCTCTATTTCTAATTTTCATTAAATACGTCATTGCTTTAGTATCATTACCTAATTTATGGTAACACTCAGCTTGACTTAATAAAACTTCACCATATCTCATTATAATAAGATTTTGCCCACCAAATAGATTAGGGTAACTCCATCCTTTTACTTTTGGATCTCTCCAAGTTTTAACATTATAATAACCCGTTCTTCCACTAGAAGCTGTTTCACCCGGACCGTACCATGGCGCATCAACAGTTCCACAAGTATTCATTCCTCCATAATTTTTAATGATGTTATCGTACTCAGAAATTTTAATTAATGGATCAGGATGTGTTTCTCCAGGTCCAATAACTGTAGCTACTTTTCTAGTATCGCCAGTCTCAAATGAGTCATGTAATCCTTTTGTAGAAGCAGCATATCCACCACCATTTCCTACCTCTGCAGGCATACAAAATGACTGTAAATAAGTAACATTATCATCACGTCCCCATGATAAATCTCCAACAGCATCATTAAATTGAAGCTCAAATAAAGATTCTTTACCGTTTCTATTAATAGTAGCATGAACATCTAGGAAATTTTCCTCTAGTGCCACATGTCCTTCTAAAGCTTCATAAGCCGCAGCCGCTTTATCATATTGTTTCAACCACATATAAGCATTTCCAAGGTAAGCATAGGCAGTCGCTTTTGTAGTTCTCCCTTTGTTTATGGCATCATAAGTCCAAGGCAATTTAGGAATTGCTTCTTCCATATCTTTAGCAATTTGAGTAAAAACCTCATCTTGTGTATTTCTAGGCGCATAATCATCTGCTCCACCAGTTGCTGGTTTAATCACGATAGGCACACCTCCAAAATTTGAAGCCAAAATAGTATACAAAATACCTCTAACTGCTAAACACTCTCCTTGTAATCTATTCCCTAAATCAGTACTCACTTTACCTCCTTCAATTGCAGCAGGTAATTTTTCTAAAGCACTATTAGCTCTTCCAATACCAATATAGTGACTTTCCCAAAGTGCATTGAATGGACCAAAAGTAGATGGTATTTCATATTTTTGAAAGAAGGTATCAGCTCCTACATTTAATAAATCTTGCGATAAAAAGTTAGCTGGATAAAACAACGCCTTCGTATCATACTCAGCGCTTTTTTCTCCTTGAAAAGTATCATAAACTCCTGAAATTGCAGCAGTAGCCGTATTATCATTTGAGAAAACAATATCTCCATCGATCCCATCAGTCTTTTCATCCTTTAGGAAGCTCTCTGAGCAACCAGAAGATATTAGTACTGCAAAACTCACAAAGATTTTTGCTATATAAATTTTATTATTTTTTTTCATTTCTACTTTTTTTTAAAATTGTAAGTTTAAGCCTAATGTAAATGATTTGGCTACAGGGAAAGTTCCAAAATCTATACCTCTTGTTTGAACACCACCAGAAGTCCCATTTTGATCAGAAACTTGACCAATTTCTGGATCCCAACCAGTGTATTTTGTTAAAGTAATTAAGTTTTGACCACTCACATAAACATTCAAGTTAGTCATACCTAAATTCTTAATTATACTATCAGGAAGAGAGTAACCAAATTTTAAATTTCTTAATCTTACATATGATCCGTCTTCTATAAAATGATCAGATGCTCTATTGTTTTGATTAGAATCAACTAAAGTCGCTCTAGCATATTCGTTTGAAGTTCCTTCACCTCTCCAATAGCTATTGAAGTAATCAACACTAATATTAGTGTATCCATTATTAATACCAAATCCACCAAAAGACTCCTGCTCAACACGTGTGTAATTAAGAATTTTATTTCCAAAACTACCATTAACATCAATTCCAACAGTGAAATTTTTATATTTGGCATTAAAGTTTAAACCACCATAAAACTTAGGAATTGGGCTTCCAATAACTGTTTTATCTTCGGCAGTAATTTTACCATCTCCATTTACATCTTTAAATTTCCTATCTCCAGGAGCAGTAGCTGAATTTTGGTAAACACCACCTGCACTTGTATTTAAGGCATCTATTTCTGCTTGAGTTTGAAAAATTCCATCTGTTTTATAACCATAGAAAGCTCCTACATTACCACCTACATAAGATCTAGTAATATCTTGCCAGTTATCAACAAAAGAAGGAGCAAAAGAAGAACTAAACTTCACGAAATCTTCTCCACCAAGACTGGTAATTTCATTGTGAATTGTAGTTATGTTTGCCGAAATATCCCAAGTGAAATCTCCTTTAGTTTTTCTATAACCCAATAAAAATTCAAAACCTCTATTTACAATATTACCAGCATTTACAGGACCTGTTGTAAAACCAGTTTGTGCAGGTATTGTTTGATACAATAAGAAATCTTTAGATTCTTTATTGAAATAATCAACAGTAAAAAAGATTTTACCGTCAAACAATTCACCGTCAATACCTAAATCTGTTTGAATTTGAGTTTCCCATTTTAATTTACTATTAGCCAATCCTGTAGGCGCTAAACCTGGTGACAGTACACCACCAAAAGTATATCCTGCATCATCACCATTTATCCCATTAGCATAAGTAGTCTTGTAAAGAAAAGAACCAATCCCTTTGTAATTTCCTGTTTCTCCATAACTACCTCTCAATTTCAACACATTAAAGATACTTCCATCCATGAAAGACTCTTCATCAATATTCCAACCTGCACCAGCAGAATAAAATGGCGAGTATGGTTTCTCTAAAAATCGATCTCCAACACCATCTCTTCTAGCAGTAATTGTTACGTAATATTTACTATCATAATTATAATTAAATCGAGCAAACTGACTCGCTAATGTACTTGTACGAGTATAAGCATTTGTGTAATCAATTTTACCTGCAGCAGATAAATCTCTAATGTCATTACTTAAAAAACTTGAACCTCTAGTTGATAAAATCTCTGAAGTTCCTCTTTGAGCAGAAACTCCTCCTAATAAATTAATTTTACTTTTACCAAAAGACTTTGTATAATCTAATAAACCTTCGGCAACCCAGTCATTATATAGATTATGAGTAACTGCATAGGTTGCATTTGCTCTGTTATCAGCATTAGCTGAACTACGGAAATAAGACGGTAAAAACTGAGCATAATTCTCACTAATTGTAGTAAAACCATAATTAGCTTTAGCTGTTAACCCAGGAATGATATCGTACTCCAAACCAAAATTAGCTTGAGTTGTATATTTTGCATTATCATTGTCTTGACTTAATCCTTGTGCCAAGATATTAGTACTTGTTGCAAATTGACTTACATCGGTAAAAGAACCATATAATCCATTACTGTAAGGCAAATTTGTCCCTGTAGCATTAGATAAATAAGGCACATTTGTAAACACTTTTGCTAAATTATCATATCCACCTCCAAGCGGAGTGTAAGTTGATTGTTTATTGTATTTAATATTTGCCTTCGCTCTCAATTTATCAGTAATATCAAAATCAGCTTTCAAACCTAAGTTCCATTTTTTACTTGAAGACCCTATAACAATTCCTTCTTCATCAGTAAGTCCTGCAGTCAAAGCAATCTTAGTTTTTTCTCCACCACCTCTAATAGACACATTATGACCTTGTCTCACTGCTGATCTAAAAGCATAATCTTGCCAATCTACATTGGTTAAACTAGAGCCACCATTAGCCCATTCTGGCAATGTTGCAACTCCTTGTGCTGTACCTAAACTATTCGCTAGTGTAGCAAACTGATTTACATTTAACAAATCTACTTTTTTATGTAAGTCACTTGTACTAATCCAGCTATTAACTTCTACAACTGTAGCTCCCTTTTTACCGCTTTTTGTTTGTACAATCACAACACCATTACTCGCTCTTACACCATATAGAGCAGATGCAGAAGCATCTTTCAAAATAGAAATAGATTGAATATCATTTGGATTTAAATAAGAGATATCTTCAGTTGGATACCCATCAACAATATATAATGGTGCAGTACTACCAAAAGAACCCACACCACGAATATTCACAGACATTCCAGATCCTGGTGCACCAGAGTCTTGTGTAATTTGTAAACCTGCCACTTTACCTTGTAAAGCTTGATCTACAGAGGTTACTGGTGTACTATTTAAACTTTCCGAATTTATAATTCCTACCGCTCCAGTTAAATCTTTCTTTTTACTAGACCCATATGCCACTACAACAACTTCTTCTAGTTGCTTTGAATCAGTTTGTAGTGTAACATTAATTTTAGATTTACCATTAACACCTACTTCTTGACTAGCATAACCAAGATAGGAGAATATCAATACATCATTTGGCTTTACGCCGTTTAATTTAAAATTTCCGTCAAAATCAGTAGTTGTACCGTTATTACCCCCTTTTACAGCAACATTAACTCCCGGAACTGGTCCAGAAGCATCCTTAACTATACCCGAAATAGAGGTTTGAGCAAACATAAAACTACTCGTTAATAGTAAAAATAACATCAATGGAAACTTGTGGTAATTTAGTTTCCAATGAATAAAATTTGATAATAATTTTTTCATAATAAATATTTAGTTAGTTAAATTTTAAATTTCTGATACTGGTTTTCAGAAATCGTTTTCATTATTAATAATATGACAATTAATAATCAACAAATTTATAGCAGAAGAAAGTTTATAATTAATAGTATTATATCATTTGATGATAATATTTTTACTTTAAAAGTAAAAACTATATCTATTTATAAAAAATAGTGGTTTTAAATTATACAATACATAATTTAATTATAAAAAAAATACGATAAAAAGAATTAAAATACTATCAACACAAAACAGAAGAATCATTACGAAAGGAGTAACCTAAAAAATATAAAGCACAAAAAAACAAAGGCTTCCAATAGAAAGCCTTCAAAATAATTAAAAAAAATACTGCTTGAGCTGTGCTACAAAATACGCTTTAACCCAGAAAAATCTTCCCTGTACTGACTTGGAGTACATTTTTTAATAGCTTTAAAACTCCTATTAAAATTGGCAATATTATTAAAACCTGATTTAAAAGCAATTTCCGAAATACTAAGATCTTTTTCAACTAACCATCTAGCAGAATATCCTATTCTTATATCATTAATATAATTGACAAATGTTTTACCAGTTCTCTTTTTTATAAAACGGTTAAAAGAAATACTTGACATACTTGCCACATTAGACACTTCGTCCAATGTGATTTTATCAGCAAAATTCTTTTGGACATATTCATATACCAATTTCATTTTATCATAATCTTCAAATGTATCATGATCCACTGTAAATGTAGATAACAACCTCTGATTCCTAGAGTTAGCAAGGTCATATAATATAGAAATTATTTCTAAAAAATAATCCATCCCATCCAGTTTTGGAATCTTAACAAGACGTGATGCTAATTCTTCGGCAATTTTATTTGAAAATAAAATACCATGAATAGACCTATTAAACATATCCTTTATAGGTGTCATAATCCGCCTTGACAATAAAGCTTCATCAAATAAATCATTATGAAATTGAATAGTAATTTCATGAATTTGTTTATTTTTGCACTTATTCAATTCCCAACCATGATATAAATTAGGACCTATTAATACGAGTTCAATATCATCAATTTCTTCAATATTGTCCCCTACCACTCTCTTTACTCCTTTTCCATTTTGTATAAAATTGATCTCAAATTCAGGATGATAGTGTACCGGAAAATCAAAACTATCCTTTACTCTATCAAACACTAAAAAACTATCACCTGATGAAAGTGGCGGTATTTCTCTATAAAAATTTTTAAGATTACTCATATCTTCATTTTTATTTGCAATAATATGATATATAATTGATAAAATAATATTAATTAATAGCAAGTCATCGAATTACCTTTGAAAAGTACAATTATTAATATTTTAAAAACTTATCCAATATTAAATACGAATCATTTTTAATACTCACTATTTTTATATTTTTGATAATTACATTCCTAAAACGGTTTCATTAAAAAAGTACTGCATTTATATTTTTAAAAAAATATTGAACATAGAGTACCATTTTAATATTACCTCAATTAACCATAATAAATATGAAAAAGACATTTGTCGCACTTTTAACCCTTTTATACATTGGAACTTCCTGTACTTCTAAAATCTCTTTAATTGATACTAAATCATCTATCTCTGATAAAAAATCGACACCTGAAACACTAATTTTGTACCAAAAATTAACCAAACTTACAGCAAAAGGGATACTTTTTGGCCATCAGGATGATTTAGCTTATGGAGTAAACTGGAAATATGAGGCGGGAAGAAGTGATGTAAAAGAACTCACTGGTGACTATCCCGCGGTTTATGGATATGATCTTGCTGGACTCGAGAAAAAATCTGCTACGAACATTGATGGTGTTCCATTTGATAAAATGAGACAATACATAAAAGAAGCCAATTCAAGAGGCGGAGTTGTAACACTTAGCTGGCATTTCTATAATCCATTGACAGGTAAAAATGCTTGGGACACCGCTCCTAAATCATTGGCCTCAGCCTTACCTGGTGGAAAAGAACACGATAAATATAAATCTTGGTTAGATGAAGGAGCTAAATTCATTTTGTCATTAAAAGATAAAAATGGAAAACCGATTCCCATCCTTTATCGTCCGTTTCATGAGTTGACAGGAACTTGGTTTTGGTGGTGCAAAAACAATGGAAGCCCTAAAGAATTTAAAACCTTATGGAAATTCACAATTGATTATTTACAAAAAAAGGGAGTTCACAATTTAATCTATGTATATAACACAGCCGATTTTAATACCAAAGAAGAGTTTCTCGAATACTATCCAGGATCTGATTATGCTGATGTTCTAAGCTTTGACAAATACCAATATAGCGATCCAACTAAAGACAATTCATTTGTTGAAAATTGCCAAAAACAATTTAAAATCATGAATGAAGTAGCCAAAGAGCAAAATAAAATCATGGCCTTTGCTGAAACTGGTTATGAGGCTATTCCTTATGATAAATGGTGGACCAATACCCTCGTGAAAGCTATTGGTGATTATAAAATTTCCTATGTATTAGTTTGGAGAAACCACGGATGGCAAGAAAAAGAACAAAAAATGCATTATTACGCTCCATATAAAGGACAACTAAGTGCAAAAGATTTTCTAGAGTTTTATAAGCTGGACAACATTTTATTCGAAAAAGAAGCGGCCAAAGAAAACTTAGATAAAACAATTAATTAACCTTTAGACATACAAAACCAATAAAATGCACAATAAAATAAGTATAAAAGAAAAAGTGGGTTACGGCCTAGGAGATGCTGCCTCCTCCATGTTTTGGAAAATATTCAGTATGTATCTTATGTTTTTCTACACCGATGTTTTCGGATTGGCTCCTGCAGTTGTAGGAACTATGTTTTTAATTACTAGAATATGGGATTCTTGTTTTGATCCTTTAGTGGGTATAATCGCCGATCGAACAAAAACACGTTGGGGAAAATTCAGACCTTATCTTTTATGGACCGCAATTCCATTTGCAATAATTGGAATCTTAACTTTTTACACTCCTAATTTTGATGAAAAAGGAAAAATAATCTATGCCTATTTCACTTATTCTCTAATGATGATGGTGTATTCTATAATCAATGTTCCATATGCATCGCTTCTTGGAGTAATGTCTTCAGATAGAAAAGAGCGTACCACTCTTTCATCTTACCGTATGGTTTTTGCTTTTGGAGGAAGTTTATTGGCTCTTTGGTTGATTGAACCATTAGTGAATCATTTTGGTGGAAACATGAATTCAAAAACAGGGTGGTTGTATACCATAATCGTTTTTGGTGTTATCACTACCCTATTTTTCTGGGGTTGTTTTTTTCTAACCAAAGAAAGAGTGCAACCCATTTCAGATGAAAAAACAGATTTAAAAGAAGACTTAAAAGATCTTTGGAAAAACAAACCATGGTGGATTCTTCTAGGAGCAGGAATTGGAGCTTTAGTATTCAACTCAATTCGCGACGGTGCAGCAGTTTATTATTTTAAATATTATGTAAGCAATACCGTAAGTTATAGTTTTAACCTCTTTGGAGAAACATTTTCCATGACTCCTACTTCTTTATACTTAGTTTTAGGACAAGCTGCTAATATTATAGGAGTGATTGCCGCCACTCCTATTGCAAACAAAATTGGTAAAAAAAACACCTTTTTTGGAGCGATGACCTTAGCCGCAATTTTAAGCGTTGTTTTCTATTTTTTTGGAAAAGAAGATGTTTTACTAATTATGGTTTTCCAAATATTAATAAGTATTTGTGCGGGTTGCATCTTTCCTTTAATCTGGTCGATGTATGCTGACAGTGCTGATTACTCTGAATGGAAACAAGGTCGTAGAGCAACAGGATTAGTATTCTCTGCTTCTTCTATGTCACAAAAATTTGGTTGGACAATTGGTGGGGCTGCAACAGGATGGTTACTTGCATTTTATGGTTTTCAAGCTAATATTGAACAAACAGCCTTGACACAAAACGGAATCCAACTCATGCTAAGTATTCTTCCTGCTATTGCCGCAGCAATCTCAGTACTCTTTATTCTATTTTATCCATTGAATGAAGAAAAACTACAAATCATAGAACAAGAACTTGATAACAAACGAAATTTAAATAAATAATACCTGAATTAGAACTCTAAATTATGAATACAAAAAATATGATCACTGATTTCCAAAATAGAAAAACTGATATTCAAAACGAATTTCAAATTTTAATAGCACAAAAAAACGAACCTAAAAACACTGTTGGAAACGGTATCTTCACACGTTACAAAAATCCAATTATAACAGCTAGTCACGCTCCTATTGAGTGGAGATTTGATTTAAATCCAGCTACTAATCCATTATTATTAGAACGCATTGGGGTAAATGCAACTTTGAATTCTGGTGCCATTAAATGGAATAATAAATATATTCTTGCTGTTCGTGTAGAAGGTTTTGATCGTAAATCATTTATTGCTATTGCTGAAAGTCCAAATGGTGTTGATAATTTCGAATTTTGGGAGAAACCATGTGTATTGCCTCAAATCGAAGGGAATCCTGACACTAATGTGTACGATATGCGTTTAGTAAACCACGAAGACGGATGGATTTATGGTATATTTTGTACCGAAAGAAAAGATCCAAATGCTCCAAAAGGAGATACTAGTTCTGCTATTGCAAATGCAGGAATCGTACGAACCAAAGATTTAATAACTTGGGAACGTTTGCCTGATTTAATTTCGAATACAGGTCAACAAAGAAATGTAGTATTTCATCCTGAATTTGTAAACGGAAAATATGCAGTTTATACGCGTCCACAAGACGGATTTATTGACATAGGAAATGGTGGTGGTGTAGGATTAGGTTATATCGATGACATTACAAATCCAGTGGTGCAAAACGAGACTATCATTTACGGAAAGCAATATCATACGGTTTACGAACTTAAAAACGGTTTAGGTCCAGCACCAATTAAAACTACAAAAGGTTGGTTGCATTTAGCACATGGTGTAAGAAATACCGCTGCAGGATTGCGATATACTTTGTACATGTTTATGACAGCTTTAGATGATATTTCAAAAGTAACCCACAAACCTGCTGGACATTTTATGGGGCCAGAAGGAATTGAAAGAGTGGGTGATGTATCTAATGTCTTGTTCTCTAATGGATGGATTGAGGATGAAGATGGAACTGTTTTTATCTATTACGCTTCATCAGATACGAGAATGCATGTAGCGGTTTCATCTGTTGAAAAACTAGTAGATTACGTAACCAATACTCCTGAAGACACCTTTACATCAGCAGGATCAGTGCATACAATTATTGAATTAGTAAATAAAAATAAAGCAATTTCATAAACGTGTCCTTACAATTAAAAAAATTAAAATTTGAACTAACAGCAGAACTCGATTCTATTTTAGGATATTGGTCGGCGTTTTCATTGGATACAGTTAATAATGGTTTTGTAGGCCAAATTGATGCCAACGAGGTAATTTATACCGAAGCAGAAAAAGGTTCGGTATTGAATGCTCGCATTCTTTGGACGTTCTCAGCAGCTTACAAACAAACAAAATACGAAGAGCACAAAAAAATTGCCAAACGTGCTTTTGACTATATCGCTGATCATTTTTATGATACGGAATTTGGCGGTATTTTTTGGAGTTTACATGCTGATGGAACACCAAAAGATACCAAAAACCAAATTTATGCGATCGCATTTGTAATCTATGGATTGACGGAATATTATGCTATTTCCAAAGAAGAAAAAGCATTAGAACTCGCTATTCATTTGTACCAAAAAATTCAAGAGCACAGTTACGATCCAATAAACAAAGGGTATCTAGAAGCTTTTACACGCCATTGGCAAAACATTGACGATTTGCGCTTGAGTGATAAAGACGCTAACGAAAAGAAAACAATGAATACGCATTTGCATATTGTGGAAGCATATGCCAATTTGTATACCGTTTGGAAAGAGGAAACCTTACTTAATGACATTGTTGAATTGCTCGAGGTAATTGATGCTCATTTTATTAATGAAGAAACAGGTCATTTAAAACTATTTTTTGATGAAAACTGGATCGAAAACCCAGATGTAATATCCTATGGACACGACATAGAAGCTGCATGGCTTTTATTACAATGTGCAGAAATTTCTGGAAATGAAAAATTAATAGCACGTTATAAAAAACACGCTATTCAACTTACGGATGTCACCAATGAAGGAATTGATGAAGATGGTGGTTTATGGTATGAATTGGATCCCGAAAGAAATGAATTAATTGCCGAAAAACACTGGTGGCCTCAAGCAGAATTGATGATTGGTTTTTTTAATGCCTATGAATTAACTGGAGATAAAAGCTATTTAGATGTAGTCTTAAAGAATTGGGAATTTATAAAGAAATACCTTCTTGATACAGAAAACGGGGAATGGCACTGGGGTGTAAATGCCGATTATTCTTTAATAGAAAAAGACAAAGCCGGTTTTTGGAAATGTCCCTATCATAATGGTCGGGCCTGTATTGAAGTCATTAACCGAATTAAAAAAATCGAGAATACATAGATAGAACCATTTTGAGTCTAATCACTCCTTTATCAGAAAGACAAATGGACAAGATAATCGTTCCGTTATAACAATAGCCCTAGCCCAGATAGTAGTGGAAATCCTTTTATTTTTTTCTTTAAAAAATAAAAGATTGCAACGTATAGCTGGAAATAGCTCCTAAATAAAAAAATATGAAGAATTTAGTTTCAAAAATAATGCTGCTCGCTATTTGTGTTTCGGCAACTGTTTGTTCGGCACAAAAACAAGCGCCAATAACCGTAAAAGGGACGCAATTTTACAAAGGTGATAAACCGTATTCGTATGTTGGCACCAATTATTGGTATGGCAGTTTACTGGGTTCCAAAAAAGTGGGTGATCGTAAACGATTGCTTCGCGAACTGGATTTAATGAAAAAAAACGGAATAGACAATCTTCGAATTTTAGTAGGAGCTGATGGCGGAACGTATGATTATACCGTTAGTCCGGCTTTGCAATACGAACAAGGAAAATACAATGCCGATTTATTGGATGGCTTGGATTTCTTGATTGCAGAAATGGGAAAACGCAACATGTATGCGGTTTTATATTTGAATAACAACTGGGAATGGTCAGGCGGTATGTCACAATATTTAGAATGGAATGGCTACGGAAAAATTCCAAATCCGAACATTAAACCCAACACTTGGCCTCAATTTATGGATTATATAAAGCAATACCACAGTTGTGAACCGTGTATGGTGGCTTTTGAGAATCATATCAAGTATATTTTGGGACGAACAAATGCCTATAATAATAAAAAATATACCCAGGACAATGCGATTATGGCTTGGCAAGTAGGTAATGAACCTCGTGTACAAAGTATTGAAAATGAAGGAAAATTTACAATTTGGCTGAATAAAACTGTTGATTTGATTGACCGTTTAGACCCCAACCATTTGATTTCGACAGGTTCTGAAGGAAAAGCAGGCTCGAATGATGATTTGGCTACTTTTGAGCGTACCCATAACAATCCAAAAATTGACTATTTGACGATGCATATTTGGCCGAAAAACTGGGGTTGGTTCAAAGCTGATGATGCGAAAACTACTTTACCAGTTGCGATTGAAAAAGCCACACAATATATTAATGACCATATTGCGGTGGCAAAAAAATTAGGAAAACCTATTGTAATTGAAGAATTTGGATTACCAAGAGCCAATGAAAGTCTATTGCCAAATTCCTACGTAGTGGATAGAAATACATTTTACAAAGCTTTCTTCGAAAGATTACTGAAAAGTCACAACAATAATGAGGCATTACAAGGGATTAATTTCTGGGGCTTTGGTGGCGAAGGAAAAGCCGTTAACGCTACAGGAAAATGGAATATCGGAGACACTTTTACTGCAGATCCTCCACAAGAACCACAAGGTTTGAATACTGTTTTTTCTTCGGATAAATTGACATTGGAATTGGTAAAAATGTACAATTTGAAATTGAAATAACTTTTTAATTCTATATGTAAAGAAGTACTGCAGTGTACTATTACAACTTTTGAGTTGCAACTAAATCCGTTACTTTTTAAAATTAAATCAAATGAAAAAAATTATCATATTACTATTCATCAGCTTTGCATTTTCAACCAATGCACAAACTTTTGATATTACAAAGTACGGAGCAATTGGCGATGCCAAAACTATAAATACCAAAGCTATCCAAAATACAATCGACACTTGTTTTAAAAACGGTGGAGGAACCGTTTATGTGCCTGCAGGTATTTTTATGATGGGAACGGTAAACTTAAAAAGCAATGTAAATCTGCATCTTGAAAGCGGTGCAATTTTAAGAGGAAATGCTGACATTAATGATTATCTTCCTGTAAGCGGAGTGCATTACGGCATGTTTTTTACTGAGAATTCAGAAAATATTACGATTTCTGGAAGTGGAAATATTGATGCAAATGGCGGTGTATTTTTTGATGCAACTAAAGCTAAAAAAATTGAATGGGGCGGCGTTACTGGCACTCGCCAGAAAGAAAATTTCAGAAAAGTGGTGGATGGCAGTATTGGTGACGGGCCAATTGTACCAAAAGAAAGACCTTATCAAACCATCATTTTCAGTAATTGCAAAAGAGTCACTATAAAAGATGTTTTCATAACACAATCTACTTTCTGGACTATTTTGATAGCCGATTGCGACAGTGTTTTAATTGACGGAATACGTCTTTGGACCAATATGCTGGCGCCAAATGCAGATGGAATTGATATTACTTCAGGAAAAAATATCACGATTAGTAATTGTGATGTTCGCACAGGAGACGATGCAATTATTGTTGTGGGGTATGCTTCGCATTTTGAAGTTCCCGGTTTTAAAGATTTACGTCATTCTTCAGAAAATATTAATATCATAAATTGTAATCTTCAATCTGCTTCAAGTGCTATTAGAATAGGTTATTTCGATCATAATTCGGTTCGAAATATCAATATTTCCAATTGTAATATTACGAATTCAACTAGAGGAATTGGGATATTTCTGAGAGATCAAGGTTCCTTAGAAAACATAAATGTATCGAATGTAAATATAGAAACCAAGCTTAGAACTGGCGATTGGTGGGGAAATGGAGAACCAATTCATATTTCGGCAGTTCGCGGAAAAGTAAAAGTAGCTGGTACAGAAACAGAAAAATTAGGCATAATCAAAAACGTGACTTTTAGCAACGTAAACTGTAAAGCCGAAAACGGAATTTTAGTATATGGTTCTGAAGAAAGCCGACTTCAAAACATCAATTTCAAAAATGTAACTTTTGATTTTGTAGACAGCAAACTAAACGATGTAGCTGGCGGAAATATCGATTTAAGAGGATGTCTGGATGAAAAACAACAGCTTTTTCAACGTGACATTCCGGGAATTTACGGACAATATGTTGACAACTTAACTATTGAAGACTTCAAATTAACTTGGACAGGTACCAGAATGCCTTACTTTACCAATGGTATCGAAATTAATAATTTCAACGATGTACGTATTGCAAATTTTAAAGGATCCGCATCTCCAATAAACAAAATGGCTGTTCCTGTTTTGCTTGAAAATGGTACAAATGCCGACTTAGTTTTAGATAAAAAAATTATTGCAAAAAAGATTAACGTAAAAAATTAACCTTTTAAAATTACATTAAATAAAGAGACGCAATTGTGCGTCTCTTTTTTATATATATTATCCCAAAATACTTTCAATCTCAGCTAATTCTGCTGCGGAGAAATCCAAATTCTGCAAACTGTCTATATTATTATTTAATTGTCCCACAGAACTCGCGCCAATCAAAACAGAAGTGATTCTATTGTCTTTTAACAACCAAGCCAAAGCCATTTGTGCCAAAGATTGATTTCGTTCTTTCGCTATTTCATTCAACGTTATTATCTTTTGAACTTTAGCTTCAGATACTTCTTCTGATTGCAAATGTCCATTAGGATTAAAAGCCCTTGAATTTTCAGGAATCCCTTTTAGATACTTATCGGTAAGTAATCCTTGTGCCAATGGTGAGAAAGCAATACAACCAACTCCTTTTTCTTCTAGAACGTCCAGCAACCCTTCCTCACAGGTGCGCACAAACATCGAATATTTTTCTTGGTGAATTAAACAAGGTGTTCCTAATTGTTTCAGAATTTCAGTTGCTTGTTTCGTTTGCTCCGCTGGATAATTAGAAATTCCTGCATACAAAGCTTTTCCGCTTCGTACTGCATAATCTAATGCCATCATAGTCTCTTCAAGTGGTGTATTTGGATCAAAACGATGTGAATAAAAGATATCTACATAATCGAGGTTCATTCGCTTTAAACTTTGATTCAAACTTGATATTAAGTATTTCCTTGAACCCCATTCTCCATAAGGACCTTCCCACATTTTGTATCCTGCCTTTGTAGCAATCACCATTTCGTCACGTAAATTTCCTTGGAAATTATTCTTTAAAATTCTACCAAAATTAGTTTCTGCAGAACCCGGTATTGGTCCGTAATTGTTGGCTAAATCAAAATGAGTTATTCCTTTATCAAAAGCTTCTTTGACAATATTTTCTCCGTTTTCAAAAATATCTACTGAACCGAAGTTATGCCATAATCCTAAAGAAATCTGTGGCAGTAATAAACCACTTTTTCCGCATCTATTGTATTCCATTGTATTAATTTAAAGATTTGATTTTCAATTTTATAATTCGTAAAATTCGCATTCATATGTTTATAATACAAATAAACCCGACCTGTTTTTTAAGCTGTCGGGTTTATTAATAGTATTTTAAAAATTTTATTTTATTTCAAAAGCACTTTCCAACCCTTTGTCTGAGCTTCCTCCTACCATGATTTTAAAAGTTCCTGGTTCTACCAGATAATTACCATCATTATCAAAGAAACCCAATTCTTTATCAGTCAATGGTAAGGTTACCGTTTTAGTTTCCCCTTTTTTCAAGTCCACTAATTCAAATCCTTTCAATTCTTTTACCGGTCTCGCTAAACTAGCAACATCATCATGAATGTATAATTGCACGACTTCTTTACCATCATAATCCCCTGTATTAGTAACATCTACAGATACTTTTACTTCTTCTCCTAAAGCAATAGCAGTTTTATCTAATTTTAAGTTTTTATACTCAAAAGTAGTATAACTTAATCCGAAACCAAAAGGGAACTGTGGCGTTTTCTCTACATCAGTATAATGAGACCAAAACACATTTCCTTCTCCATTAGTAGGTCTTCCTGTACTGTAATTGTTATAATAAATAGGGCATTGCCCTACGTTTCTTGGAAACGACATCGGTAATTTACCACTTGGGTTATAATCTCCGTACAAAACTTGCGCTACGGCATTTCCGGTTTGGGTTCCCAGATGCCAAGCTTCTACAATTGCTGGAATATGTGCTGCTGCCCAAGGCAAAGCTAAAGGTCTACCATTATTTAAAACCAAAACAATATTGGGATTTACTTTATATATTTCCTCTAATAATTCTTGTTGTAAACCCGGCAAATCAAGATTCGTTCTACTACGTCCTTCCCCCGATTGAAAACCATGTTCTCCCAACACCATTACTACCACATCGGCAGTAGCTGCTGCTTTTTTGGCCGCATCAAATCCACTTTTATCAGTTGTATTAAAAACCAATTCATCTACAAAAGCTGTTTTCCCAACCGTCAAATCCGCTCCTTTTTCAAAAGTCAATTGATTCCCTTTGTATTGTTGCATTCCTTCCAAAACGGAAACTGCGGTATTATCATCTGAAGCAATTCTCCAACTTCCCAATGGGCTGTTTTTATCATTTGCCAAAGCACCGATTAAAGCAATTTTTTGTCCTGATTTTGGTAACGGAAGTAGGTTATTTTCATTCTTCAACAAGACAATGGATTTCTTTGCCATGTCGAGAACACCATCATTATTAGCCTTGCTTCCTATAGTTTCTTTCTCGCGTTTTTCGTCACAATATTTATACGGATCATCAAACAATCCCAACTCAAATTTCACTCTGAGAATTCTTCGAACCGCATCATCAACTAAAACTTCTTGTACCTTACCAGCTCTTACCAAATTAGCCAATTCAACCACATACATATACGATTCCATATCCATATCTGATCCCGCATTTACCGCCTTCTCGGTTGCTTCAGCACCATCTTTGGCAAAACCATGAACTATCATTTCTTTTACCGATGCCCAATCTGAAACTACAAAACCATCAAAATTCCATTTCCCTTTCAGGATGTCTCTTTGCAAAAAACTGTTTCCCGTTGCAGGAATTCCATTCAGGATATTAAAGGAGTTCATAAACGTACGAACTCCCGCTTCTGTAGCCGCATGAAACGGAGGCAAAACTTCATTATACAATCTTGAATTACTAATATCTACTGTATTGTATTCCTTCCCTGCTTCGGCAAAACCATAAGCCGCAAAATGCTTGGCACAAGCCGCAATTGTGTTTACTCTTAACAAATCAGCTCTAGTATCGCCTTGAAAACCGATAACTCTAGCAATCGCTATTTTACTTCCTAAATAGGCATCTTCACCCGCTCCTTCCATTACGCGCCCCCAACGCGCATCATGAGATACATCTACATTTGGTCCAAAAGTCCAGTTGATTCCCACTGCCGATGCTTCGGCTGCAGCCACCTGAGCCGATTTTTTTATCGCTTCCATATCCCAACTCGCTGCTTCAGCAAGCGGAATTGGACTCAAGGTTTTATACCCGTGAATTACATCAAAGCCTATGATTAACGGAATCCCTAAACGCGTTTCTTCCACAGCAATTTTTTGCACTGCTTTTACTTCCTTCACTCCACGAACGGATAACATAGATCCAACTAACCCAGCGCGCAAATGCTTGTATTTTAGTTCTGCATTCCCTCCTGTTGGAGCCGGTCCTGTTACTTCCCAAAAACCGTTGTATTGATTCATTTGCCCTACTTTTTCCTCCAGTGTCATTTGTTTCATTAACAAATTAATACGTTCCTCAGTAGGTTTTGTATTATCTAAATAAGATTTTTTCTGTGCATTCATAGTTCCAATAGTAATCAGGGCAAAAATCCCCGTTGTAATTATTCTTTTAGTATTCATAGTTTGTTTTGGTTTTCTTTTTTGGGCGTGACCCTTCGTAAAAACTTCGGGTCGGGCTATTCGGCTTTATCTCTCCGCTGCGCTACGAGGATATCACCTACTATCCCTCACGCAGCATCTGCGTAATTAAGCTGCGTTTTTTTGTCAATAATCACTTCCATTATTCACTCAAAAATGACGAAGCAGGCAAATTGGCTTTATTAAATAAGTTCGATTGTGCAATATTTGTCCATGCAAAACGAACTTTTACAGGATGCGGTACTATATTTGATTTTAGAATAACCGTATTGTTTTTTATGCTAGCCTCTGCAGTATAAAACACATTATCCGCACCTGCAATCTCAAATTGATTTGATTTTTTATTTGTAAAATGCAATCCTTCAGCATAATCAAAAGCAACAATAACTTTATTCTTTTCTATTTTAATGTCTTTATATAGTGGTCCGTTTACCAAATCCGTATTGGTTTTATAGGTTTTCACTAAGGCTAAATTCGCCAATCGAGTTCCTACCGACTTCTTGTCTTTTGGGTGTATGTCTTCAATTGTTGAAATATCTGTTGTTAATACCATTCCTGTATTAGGAACTTCTTGTAACACTTTGCGTTGCGCATTTCTAATTTCAACTCCGCCAAAATGATCTTCTCCGTATTGATAAGGTGCAATTTGAACATAATAAAAAGGAAACTCGTAATTCCATAACTTTCTCCAAGAAGTAATCAAAGCCGAAAAGGTTTTATCATAAACCGTCGAACCCACATTTGATTCGCCTTGATACCAAATCACACCTGCAATTTTGAATCCAGCCAAAGGATAAATCATAGCATTAAAAGCGCGTCCCGGTTGGTTTGGCCCATAGGTTTCTTCTTTTCTAGTTTTAGCACTTTCAAGTAAAACGGCATCTTTTTGAATGACTTCTTCCGGTGTCCAAATCTCCGCTGGCGTACCTCCCCAGTTAGACGAAATCAAACCTATTGGCACATTTTTTAAATCTTCTTGTAAGCGTTTGGCAAAGAAATAACCTGTAGCGCTAAAATTTTTCATGGTCTCTGGCGTACATTCCGTCCAATTACCAGACACATTATTTTGTGGTGCAGTAGCTGTCAATTTAGGTATCGAAAAAAATCGAATATTGGGATTCATTGCCTTTTTTACTGCTTCATCACCATTCTCAATTCCCCAAGCTGCTGACATCTCCATATTGGATTGTCCAGAGCAAATCCAAACTTCGCCTATCAAAATATTCTTCAATACAATCTCATTGTATCCTTTTATGGAAATAGTATAAGGTCCACCTTCTTTTGGAGTAGGTATTTTAATTTCCCATTTTGCTTGATTTGAAGCTTTAACTTTATACACCTCATTATTCCAACTTGGACTGATAACTACTTCTTCCTGTGGATTCGCCCAACCCCAAATGGCAACTTCGGTATGGCGTTGCAACACCATATTATCCGAAAACAAATTGGGTAGCGTGACATTTGCAAAAGCAGAAGAAGAAAGCGTTAGAAAAAGTATAAAAGCAATTAAATTATTTTTCATCTAGTATTTTTTTTAAAAATGGAGTCAATTGGCTTGCCATGATTTTGTCATCGGCAATATCAGGATGTGAACCACAACCGTTTGGTTGCATCGATTGAAATTCAAATAAAGCAATGGTTTTATGTTCTGCATCATTTTCAAAAGCTTGAATTACTTTTTTCAAACAACGTACTAATACTACATTTCTATCTCCAGAAACCATAGGGCTGTTCAACAATACAATTCTAGTATTAGGTGTATGTTGATATACCGTTTTGATAAAAGCGATATAATTTGAAACGTATTTATCTTCACTAAATGGTAACCTTTCTTTTTTACCATCACCATCTGAGAGGTCATTTGTTCCCAAACAAATACTCACTAAATCAGGCTGGAAAGCAAAATCATAAGGCTTTGAAGTATTGGTATCCAAATTCAAATTTTCATATACATCAGGAATATTAGGCTCCTCTTTATGATCGTCATTCCAGTTGCGATACATCCCATACCCAGAAACAGAACTCAATACATAATCTACATTTAAACTACGAGCAACTATAGCTCCATAGGCCCAATATCCATTATGCTGATCAAACCAACCTCCCGTCCCACAAGGAATTTCGGCCGTGTCATTTCCAAATCCAGAGGTAATAGAATCACCTATATATTCAATTTTATTTCGGTTTGGCGTGGTGCTTTTTATCAATTTTGCAGTAGTTCCTATGAACATAACCCCACCTGTTGAAGCTTCGGTTGCTTTATAAATGGCAAGGTGGTGTGTTTTTTTATTGGTAGTAACTTTTACAGGAAATGTCTGAGCTATCCCTTTTTCGATTCGAACTCGGCCTATATAATTCCCATCCAATTCTAAGGCAATAAAACTATGTTGGTCTGTTACATTTTGTAAAAATATTTTACATGTCTTTCCAACAAAATCAAAGGAAACAGATGAAGCTGCACTAATCAAGATTACTTTATTATTGTCTTGTAATTCGACTCTCCCTGAATAGTGATAAAAACTAGATTTTTCTTTGACATTCTGAGCCATAGAAAAAATAGAAACTGATAAGAATAAAATTAAAAATCTATATTTTTTCAAAATCATAATTTATGGGTTAAATAAAAACATATGTCACAAACTTATCTATTTTGTCTATTTATTAAAGATACTAAAATGTCAAATAGCAATGTAAAAATATCATTATGTAGTTTCTACACAAAGACTCCTTCTTTGTCACTCCTTTTTGGTAAAAAAAACGCGTAATTAATTTTAAAGTTATCGATTTTCTTATTAAAATAATAAAAATACAAATAGTTATATATCTAAATCATTAGATAAAATTCAAAAATAAATGCATAATTTAGTCTCCAATCAATCACATTATCAACAAAAAAAATAACGAAAAAATAATTCTATGGCAGAATACCAAATTGCAGAGATTAATATTGCAAAAATGAAGGGAGTTGCAATTAATGACCCAATAATGAAAGAGTTTGTCGATAATTTAGATTCCGTTAATGAACTGGCTGAAAGCAGTGCCGGATTTGTTTGGAGACTAAAAGATGATACAAATAATGCGACTTCATTGAACCCGTATAATGACGAACAAATTATTGTAAATGTTTCCGTTTGGGAAAACGTGGAATCATTGGAAAATTTCGTTTATAAAACTTTCCATACTGAGTTTTTGAAAAGAAGAAAAGAATGGTTTCAAACTTTTGGCAAAGTATATACTGCAATGTGGTGGATCAAAAAAGGGGAATTCCCAACGCTATATAATGCAAAAGAAAAATTAGATTATTTGCAGGAAAATGGAGCTTCGGAAATTGTTTTTGATTTTAGAAAAAAATTTCCAAAACCTATTTAAGTTGTATTTAAAAAGCCTTATTTATTCACTTACAAATATTTAAAATAAATTATGAAAAACTATAGCCTACCCTGTTTTTTAATTTTCTTATTTGCAATTACAACAGCTGTATGTTCTGCTCAAAAGTACACTACTAAAGAACCAGCATACCAATACATTCCAGACAATCTAGAACTCTACAATACCATAGTTGCCATGGATAGTACATTTTTCCAAGCGTACAATACCTGTAATTTAGATAAGCAGGCAGCAATATACGCGGACAATATTGAGTTTTACCATGACAAAGGGGGATTAAGCACTGTTAAACAAGAACTAATTGATGGTACTAAAAAAAATATTTGCGGTAAAGTAACGCGGGAATTAGTAAAAGGAAGCATTGAGGTTTATCCCATCAAAGATTTTGGAGCAATAGAAATGGGACTGCATAAATTTCATAATAATAGGGAGAAAGAAGGAACGCCATCACATGCGAGTAAATTTATCATTTTTTGGAAAAATGATAATAATGTATGGACTATAACAAAAGTGGTTAGTTTACATTAAACAAAAAACCATTCGCCGTGGCGAATGGTTTTTTCTATTCTTATCATTCTTTTACAAAGGAATATTCCCGTGTTTTCTATCGGGAGTTACGCTTACTTTATTTTCGAGCATACTAAACGCTTTTATCAATTTTCGTCTAGTATCTTGCGGTAGGATTACCTCATCTACAAAACCACGTTGTGCAGCTGTATATGGATTGGCAAACAAATCAGCATACTCCGCTTCTTTTTCCAACAATTTAGCTTCATGGTCTTTGGCATCGTGAATTTCTTTCTTGAAGATAATTTCCGAGGCTCCTTTTGCCCCCATCACAGCGATTTCGGCAGTAGGCCAAGCAAAATTCATGTCGGCACCAATGTGTTTGGAATTCATCACATCATAAGCTCCACCATAGGCTTTACGCGTAATCACAGTAACTCTAGGCACCGTCGCTTCGCTTAAAGCATATAATAATTTGGCTCCATGAACTATAATTCCATTCCACTCTTGATCTGTTCCTGGTAAAAATCCTGGTACATCTACCAAAACTAATAACGGAATATTAAATGCATCGCAAAAACGGGTAAATCGAGCCGCTTTTTTTGAACTATTCACATCCAGACAACCTGCTAAAACCATCGGTTGATTGGCTATAATTCCAATGCTTTTACCTCCTAGTCGAGCGAAACCCACCAAGATATTTTCGGCATAATTTTTATGAATTTCATAAAATGAATCTTCGTCGATTATTCCACCAATCACCTCGTGCATATCGTACGGTTTATTGGGATTTTCGGGAATAATAGTTGCTAATTTAGTACGAACCTCATCCTTTAATTCATAAGGTAAATTATGTGCTTTTTCTTTATTGCTTTGTGGCAAATAACTCAACAAACGTTTCAAATCTTCTAGGCATTCGACATCATTTGTAGAAGTGATGTGCGCCACACCCGATTTAGTTGAATGCGAACTCGCACCTCCTAATTCTTCCGAAGTTACCGTTTCATTAGTTACCGTTTTTACCACATTAGGACCTGTTACAAACATATAACTGGTGTCTTCGACCATCATCGTAAAATCCGTCATTGCTGGCGAATATACCGCTCCACCAGCACAGGGTCCCATGATAGCCGAAATTTGTGGAATAACACCCGAAGCTTGCACATTTCTATAAAAAATATCAGCATAACCTCCTAGAGAACGAACCCCTTCTTGAATACGAGCTCCACCGGAATCATTCAGTCCAATCATAGGCGCACCCATTTTGACTGCCATGTCCATAACTTTACAAATTTTCTCGGCATGTGTTTCGGATAACGAACCTCCAAAAACGGTGAAATCTTGTGCAAAAATATAAACCAATCGTCCATTTATTGTTCCGTACCCGGTGATGACACCATCCCCGTAATACATTTCCTTTTCCATTCCAAAATCGGTAGTTCGGTGTGTTACCAACATTCCAATTTCTTCAAATGAACCTTCGTCCATTAAATAATTAACACGCTCTCTTGCCGTTAATTTTTTATTCGAATGTTGTTTTGCTATCCTCTTTGTGCCTCCGCCCAAATGAGCTTGAGCAATTTTATCGTTTAATGTATTTATTTTGTCTTGCATACTGTTTTTTTTACCGCTAATTCGCAAATTTTATTTATAACTCTTTAAAAATCAATTTGGTAATCTTACGATTTTTTGATCTTCAAAATAGTGTTTTAATGCTACCATAGCAGCGATTTCAGCTTCCTGAGCCAATTGGTTTTTCAACAAATCCGCATTGTAATATTTTTTTACAAAATGGGTGTCAAAATTTCCAGAACGAAATGCCTCATGATCAAATACAAATTTACCAAAAGGCAATGTTGTTTCTACTCCTTCTACTTGATAACCATCTATTGCTTCCAGCATAATTTGAATAGCTTCCTCACGTGTTTCCCCATAGGTAATCAACTTTGCTAGCATTGGATCATAATAAATAGGAATATCCATTCCTTGCTCAAAACCATTATCTACACGAATTCCTTTGCCAACAGGTAATTGGTAAACATCCAAATGACCTACACTAGGTAGAAAATCATTCATAGGATCTTCGGCATAGACACGCAATTCCATCGCATGTCCTTTTATTTTCAGGTCTTCTTGTTTAATTGATAATTCTTCTCCTCTAGCGACTCTAATTTGTAGTTCGACTAAATCAGTTCCTGTGATTAATTCAGTAACGGGGTGCTCTACTTGCAAGCGGGTGTTCATCTCTAAGAAGTAAAAATTATTATTTTCGTCTAATAAAAACTCTACCGTTCCTGCTCCAAGATAATCACAAGATTTAGCTACTAAAACGGCAGCTTCACCCATCTCTTTTCGCAATTCTGGTGTTAAAACAGAGGAAGGTGCTTCTTCGATAACTTTTTGGTGACGTCTTTGTATACTACATTCTCTTTCGAATAAATACAAAATATTTCCATGACTGTCAGCCATTATTTGGATTTCGATATGCCTTGGCGAACCCACATATTTTTCAATAAAAACAGCACCATCTCCAAAAGCAGAAATAGCTTCGCTAATTGCACGATCCATTTGAGATTCAAATTCGGCTTCGTTTTCTACTACACGCATTCCTTTACCTCCACCACCAGCTGACGCTTTTATTAGAATTGGAAAACCTATTTCTTTAGCTACAACTTTGGCTTTTTCCACATCGGTAATGGCTTTATCATAACCAGGAACCATTGGAATATTGTATTTTTTAACAGCCTCTTTGGCTGCTAGCTTACTTCCCATGATATGAATTGCTTTCGACTTGGGACCAATAAAGATGATATTGTTTTTTTCGGCCTCTTCGGCAAAATCAGCATTTTCACTCAAGAATCCATACCCTGGGTGAATCGCATCCACGTTTAAAGATTTGGCCACTTCGATGATTTTACTTCCTAACAAATAGGATTCACTAGAAGGAGCTCCTCCAATACAAACCGCTTCATCAGCAAATTTTACATGTGGTGCATTTCTATCTACAGTTGAATATACTGCAACTGTTTTAATCCCCATTTTACGGGCGGTTTTCATTACTCTAATAGCAATTTCCCCTCTATTGGCAACTAATATTTTTTTCATATTTTTTTTAGATAAAAGACGAAAGACCGCTACGCTGCTAGATTCAATATAAATCCTCTCTAACTATTTTCTTGCCTCTTTCTTCTTGTTTCTTACAACTTTATTCAAATTCAATTAACAACTGCCCTTTATCAACAGCATCTCCTAACACAACCGAAATTGTTTTTATAACACCATCACGAGGAGACAGGAAACTATTTTCCATTTTCATAGCACCCAAAATGATTAAATTATCATTTTCAAGTACCGCTTGTCCAACCACTACACTGATTTCTAGAATTAGTCCAGGCATAGGTGCTTTGATGAAATTGACTTGTTTGGTAAGTCCAACTTCAAATCCCATATCTTTAATCAAAACATCCAACGGATTAGAGATTGCCACAACATAAGAGTTGTTATTGACCTTTACAGTATACGTTTTTTGAAGAAAGTCAGAACTTACAATTTCTGCTTTATACGGACTGTTTTTATGTAAAATATGGACAGAATTGGAATCCAAATTTACAGCATCGAGTTTTGAAACTTCTTCTTTATTAATATCAAATGAAAAAGAATCATTTACTTTTACTTTATAACTATCACTCATTAGTATTATTTTTATGGTGGTAAAAATAAGTAAAAGAAAACGTTTTCGTAAAAGAAAAAGAAAAGTTTTATGCTAAATTAGTATAGCTATCAAAAATTAATCTACAACACCAATAACCCAAATTCTCTTAATGAATTAATGGGTTTTGAATACCAAAATAATTCAAAGTCTTCAAAATGAGTTTCAAAATCAGATTTAATTTCTTGGAAAGAATAAATTTTAGCATTAGAAACAGCTATTTTTAAAAGTATTTCTGCAAGCCATTCGCCCTCTTCCTTGTTGGTTTGAATTGTAAAACTTTCTTTTTTATCATGAAAAGTCAAACTCATCATTTCCCAAGAATTCCCTTTTTTAGTTTTAGTAAAATAGTCTACAAAAGGGGTTCCTCCTAACCAAACAATTTTGGCTGTAGGTTTGATATTAAAACCATCGTTTTCTTGAAGTGCATCAAAAATAAAATCGGGAGAGATTTTAGTTTTCGGAATTTTAAATTCAAACCAATCTTGCAACTCATAATCAAAACAGATACCGTGCATGAAGTTGAACAACGATTTCTTTAATCCAAAACTAAATTTATCATGGTCGATTCCTGTTGAGTCGATATAATTAATATCGTTATTAGCAAAAGTCCCAATAACTTCGGTTTCTTTTACAACTCCAAATTTCTCAGGATACAATCCCACTGGACTGTGTGCTGTCATGGCAAATTGGTGCCAAAACCCTGATTGCAATACGCCTACTTCAAACAATTGGCGCACCATTTCAAGACTGTCCACTGTTTCTTGAATTGTTTGTGTAGGATAACCGTACATCAAATACGCATGAACCATTACGCCGGCTTCCGTAAAGTTTCGAGTGACTTTAGCCACTTGTTCAACAGTTACGCCTTTATCTATTAATTTTAACAAACGATCCGAAGCTACTTCGAGTCCACCAGAAACAGCGATACAACCGGAAGCTTTTAAAAGCAAACATAAATCTTTAGTAAAGCTTTTTTCGAAACGAATGTTGGTCCACCAAGTCACAGATAATTTTCTTCTCAATATTTCAAGAGCCAAGGCACGCATCAATGCAGGTGGTGCTGCTTCATCAACATAATGAAAACCATTTTCACCTGTTTGCGCAATCATTTCCTCCATTCGATCACAAAGTAAACTAGCAGCTACTGGTTCGTAAATTTTAATGTAATCTAATGATATATCACAAAATGTACATTTTCCCCAGTAACAACCATGTGCCATAGTCAATTTATTCCAGCGACCATCAGACCACATGCGGTGCATTGGGTTTACGATTTCGATAACCGAAATGTATTTATCCAAAGGCAAATCGGAATAATCTGGCGTTCCTACTTGGGATTGTTTGTAATCACTTTTGGTAGAATTATTTTTATAAACTACTTTTCCGTTTTCAAGAAGAAACGTTCTTTTAAAAGACTTGTAATTGGGTTCTTCAATATTGGCAATCAATTCCTCAACAGGAGCTTCGCCATCATCCAAAGTAATAAAATCAATAAATTCAAAAACTCGAGCATCAGATAACGAACGTAATTCGGTATTGGGGAAACCGCCTCCCATCGAAACCTTAATTTCGGGATGGTGTTTTTTTACCCATTGTGCAGATCTAAAGGCACTATATAAATTCCCTGGAAAGGGAACTGAAATTAAAAATAATGTGGGCTGTATGGTTTCAATCCTTTCTTTTAGAATAGAAAGTAAAACAGTGTCAATATAAGTAGGCTCTTGTTGTAAAGCCTCGTACAATTCATCAAAAGAATTAGCACTTCTTCCTAAACGCTCAGCATAACGACTGAAACCAAAATTTGCATCCACGCATTCGACAATGAAATCGGAGATATCTTCGAGATACAAAGTAGCCAAATGTTTCGCTTTATCTTGTGTTCCCATGGTCCCAAAAGCCCAATCGAGTTCTTCTAATTGTGCAAAACGAGAAGCTTCTGGCAAATAATCCTCTTGACATATTTGCAAAGCTAAGGTTGGATTTTTACCTTGTAGAAAAGCAATTACCGAATCGATTGTTTTAATATATTCCTCCTTTAATGCGCAAATACGTTTGGAATTATCTGAAATTTCTCCAACTTCACCCGAGACTGAAAGTCGAACTGGCGTAGCAAACTTTAAACTTGCAACTTCAAACAAACTTTGCAATCCTTCTTTCGAAAACAATTTTAAAATAACCTCAATACCTAAATCTGCCTGAACTGAATCAATATTTTTAGTATTCAGAAACCCTTTTATATATGCCGTTGCCGGATATGGTGTATTCAGTTGGGTAAACGGCGGGGTAATGAGGAAAAGTTTGGTTTTCAAAGGAAATAAGTTTTGTGCAAAAATAAGGGTTATTTGTGTTCTTTCCACGAAAAGATGCTACTACTAATTGTATTGGTAATTCAATTCAAAAAATGAAACCCTATCTAAATTAAATAGTTGCAAAATTTGTAGATATTTAATTACATTTACAATTGCCAAATTGTAAAAATGAAACAAAAATTACTCTTTCTTTTTTTATTAATAACTCTAGCTTCTTTTGCCCAAAAGAGTAGTCAAACAATTGGTTTTAAAGAAAACAAAGGGCAAATTATTGACCAAAATGGCAAACCAAATAATACCGTTAAATACCTATTAAACACTAGAGGATTAAATGTTCAACTGAGAAAGGATGGATTTTCGTATGACATATATGAAACAAAAAAACGTCCTATAAAACAACGTTTAGAAGAAAAAAGAGCATTCCCTTCATTAAAAAATAATGATAAAAAAGTACCTGATTATACTTTAGAATACGTTTTTCATAGAGTAGATATTGATTTTGTAAATTCAAATCCTAATGTTGAATTAGTAAGTAACAAAGCATCTACTGATTATGATAATTATTATAATATACCCAATAAACCAGAAGGTGTTATCAATGTACATCAATACCAACAAATCACTTACAAGAATATTTACCCTAATATTGATGTTGTATTCTCCATCCCTAAAGACACGCTTAAAACTGTAGAATATAATTTTGTGGTACATCCAAAAGGGAACATATCAGATATACAATTGAAATTTAATGGTGCTAAAACAGAATTGGTTGACAATAAAATCAAAATGCAAGTTCGTTTTGGTGAAATGGAAGAAACCCTTCCCGCCAGTTGGACCGAAGACGGAATGAGTAAAAAGTCAATAAATGTTGCTTATTCAAAAATTAAAAAAGATGTGTATGGATTTAAAACAGCAAATGCTATCTCGAATAAAACGGTAATTATTGATCCTGTTCCAGTGAGGCTGTGGGGGACTTATTTTGGGGGAGAAAATGGAGAAACTCCTACATCTCTTTTTTGCAAAGACGATTATATCTATTTAACCGGTACAACCACTAGCACCAATAATATTGCTAGTGCTGGAGCAAACACATTCTATTATGCCTCAATTAGCGACTATGACAGCTTCTTAGTGAAATTCAAGAGTAATGGAACAAGAGTTTGGAGTACTTATTATGGGGGCAGAAAAGCGGACATTATATTTCAAGTAAAAGTCTCAAACAATCAAAATGTATATATTGTAGGGGAAACACTAAGTGACAATAACATTTCTACACCTAATAGTTTCGAACCTAATTTCGACTCAATTATTCAGGATGGAAGGCAAAAACTGGCAGGCTTTTTTGTGAAATTTGATACTAATGGTGAAAGAAAATGGGGTACATATTATTGGGGTAGCATTAGTAACTTATCTATTGATTCTTCCGAAAAAATATACATATCAGGAGCAACATTTGCTGATAAAAAAATATCTACTCCAAATGCACATCAAATTAATATTGACAACCCTAGTTTAAATCCTATTTACGGCTATTTTAGTGATGGATTCATTGCTAAATTTAATTCAGATGGAGATAAAGAATGGGGAACTTATTATGGAGGACTAGATGACGACTACATTTCTGATTCTCAAATCGATTCCAACGGATTTCTATATTTTTCAGGAATTACCTCAAGTTCAAATAATATCGCTTCAATAAATACAACAAATACTCCTAGTCACTCTAATGCAGATAGTTTTTTAATAAAATTTAGTCCCAATGGAAATAGAATTTGGGGTACTTATTTTGGAGGCGAAAAACACGACTATGCATTCTCTTTAGGAATTGATTCTAATAATTATCTCTACACTTTTGGTTGGACTCAAAGTTTATCAAACATTTCAACCCCAGGTGTTTTTCAAGAAGTATATAATGATTCATTTTGGGCTACGGATAATAATGGTTGTATCTTTAAGTTTAATTCAGACGGCGATAAAATTTGGGGAACTTATTTTTTTTCGGAAACTCTAAAAGGATCTGTTTCAAAAAATGGTGACCTTTATTTTACTGGCACTACTAGTATAAATATTCCTTCAATATCCACTCCAAATGCTTATCAAGAAGATAATAACGGACGGGCTCAAGCTTACTTAGAAAATTTTGATAACAATGGAAAAAGAAAATGGGGCACATTTTATGGTGGAAACTATGGTGGAAGTACGGGAAATGTATCTGCAACCGACAACAATGGCAATATTTATCTAGCTGGGACAACAAGTAGCTCAGATTACATTGCAACACCAAATACTCATCAAACAAATCTTTATAATTCTGGTAATGATGCCTATCTAATAAAGTTTAAAGATTGTGAATCAAGCGCTTTAGTAACTAGTAACTCCCCAATATGTATTGGCAACACTTTAGAACTAAAAGCATCTGGAGGAACAGATTATGTATGGACAGGTCCAAACGGATTTACATCTACCATACAAAACCCTACTATACCTAATGCAACAGCTTCAAATGGTGGGCAATACACTTGTAGTATTACTGGAAGTGGAGGTTGTGATGACACAAAAAAAGTGGATGTAATCATTGGAGATATTGAGGCTCCCATTCCTAATCTTGCATTTCTTCCAACAATAACTGGAGATTGCAAAACTATCATAAATACAATTCCAACTGCTACTGATGTATGTGCAGGCACTATTACAGCGACTACCACCAGTCCGCTTTCGTACAGCTTGCCTGGCAACTATACCGTTATTTGGGAATATAATGATGGAAACGGAAACACATCAACACAAAATCAAACTATTACAATAACTGCTCAGCCATTACCAACTGCTCCATCTACACAAACTTTTTGCATCCAACAAAATGCCACAATAAACGAAATAACAATCATAGGTCAAAACATCAAATGGTATGATGCTTTGACTAATGGTAATTTATTAGCAAATAGGACTCCTTTACAAAACGGAATTACCTATTACGCTTCACAAACGATTGATGGTTGTGAAAGTGATAGAATTTCTGTTTTAATAAATATTCAAAATACTCCCACTCCAACAGGAAGTGCAAATCAAACATTTTGTAAAAGTCAAAATCCAACTTTAGATACTATTGTAGCTTCTGGAACTGCTATACAATGGTATGATATTGGTGGAACTCTTTTATCCAATTCAACCGCTTTGCAAGACGGTATAACCTATTATGCTTCGCAAACAGAAAACGGTTGTGAGAGCACAAATAAATTAGCCATTATAATTTCGCTTATCAGTACTTTACCGGCAAATGATTATGCAGAATTGTTTTGTGATGATTTAAATGATGGTTCTGAAAAAGTGGATTTGTCTGATTATAATTCAAAGTTAATATCCAATACTGCTGGATATACTTTTTCGTATTATTCAAATTATTCAGCTGCCGAAAATCAATTGGTAAGTAGTCAAATTACTAATTTTTCTAATTTTAATTTATCTTTAGGAGATAATAAAATCTACGTTCGTATTAATTCTAATACACCTTGTTATGCTATTTCCGAATTAAAACTAACTCTTTTGTCGAAACCTAAAATAACAATCCCAGATGTAGTTCCTATTTGTGAAAACAATACCATTACTATTGACGCAGGCTTGGATTACGATACTTACTTATGGTCAACTGGTGAAACATCATCGAGCATAAATGTGGATAATCCGGGTAATTATTCTGTTACCGTCACTAATAATTACTCTACTATTTCATGTTCAAGTACAAAGAATTTTGAAGTACGACAATCCAATATCGCCACAATAACTTCAATTGACACACAAGACTGGAACGACAATCAAAATACAATAACAGTGTATGCAACTGGTGCTGGTGATTTTGAATATTCCATCGACGGCATTCATTTTCAAGATGAGCCTCAGTTTACAAACATCATCAGTGGACAATATACGGTTCATGTACGAGACAAAAACGGTTGTGGAACCGTAACTGATGAAGTGTATTTATTGATGTATCCAAAGTTTTTTACTCCAAATGGCGACGGATTTAACGACACATGGAAAATCAAATTTTCAAATGTTGAGATTGGGTTAAGCGTAAAAATATTTGACCGATATGGTAAACTCATCAAAGAATTAACGCATAATAACGATTGGGACGGAAGATTCAATGGACAAGAACTTCCCGCAACCGATTATTGGTTTGTGGTAACTAGAGCAAATGGCACAGAATATCGCGGTCATTTTAGTTTAAAACGATAATCCCGAAAACAGCATTTTAGTCAACAAAAACAATCCTTTTCCAAATCACTAACCTTAAAATTAATGATAAAAAATATAAAACTCATTGCCCTCTCTCTAATCATTTCAATCTTTTTTTCTATCCGAATGAGTTCCCAAACCATACAATGGGAAAATACAATTGGAGGTAATGATTATGATTGGAGTGATTTTATAGAACTGTCTACTGATGGAAATTATCTTTTGGGTGGATATTCTTATTCTAATATATCTGATGATAAAACTGAAAATTCAAGAGGAGAAGGTGATTATTGGTTAATTAAAATTGATGACACTTCTGGTAATTTATTATGGCAAAAAACTATTGGCGGAAACAGTTTTGATCATTTAACTTCAGCAAAAGAAACGAAGGATGGCGGTTACATCCTTGGCGGCTACAGTTCTTCAGGAATATCAGGAGAAAAAACTCAAAATTCAAGGGGACAAGATGACTATTGGGTTGTAAAATTAGATGAAAACCGGAATATTATTTGGGACAAAACCTATGGTGGAAGTGGTGTAGATCGATTGACATCAATAATTCAAACTGTGGATGGTGGTTATCTTATGGGAGGTTCTTCAGACTCTAACATTTCAGGAGATAAAACTGAAAATTCAAAGGGGAATCTAGATATGTGGATTATTAAAATTGATGCATCCGGGAATATAATGTGGCAAAAAACATTTGGAGGAGATAATTCTGATTGGGTTCAATCTCTACTAAAAACAGCTGATGGAGGTTATCTATTAGCTGGCTCTTCAAACTCAAATATTTCTGGTGATAAAACCCAAAATTCAAGAGGAGGAGGAGATTACTGGGTTTTAAAAATCGATAGTTTAGGTACTATTGTCTGGCAAAAAACTATTGGAGGAAATAATGGAGATTATTTAAAATCTATAATAGCGACCTCAGATGGCAATTACATTTTAGGAGGTGATTCTTTCTCCAACATTTCTGGAGATAAAACAGAAAATACATTGAATAATTCTAATGATGTTTGGATTCTCAAATTAAATGATTTTGGGCAAATTTTATGGCAAAAAAATATTGGAGCAAATGATACTGAAGTATTTGCAGATATCCGAATGACCTCGGATAATGGTTTTATTCTAGGCATCATGTCCTACTCGGGAATTTCAGGCTACAAAACTGAAGCTTCAAGGGGAGACCGTGATTATTGGATTGTAAAACTCGATGCAGCTGGTCAATTTGAATGGGATAAAACTGTAGGCGGTGATAGTCTTGACCAAACACAATCTATAGTACAAGCCAAAGATGGAGGTTATGTTGCGTTAGGCTGGTCACAGTCTAATATATCTGGAGATAAAACAGAAAATAAAAGTGGGCTACAGGATTTTTGGGTGGTTAAACTCCAATTGTGCTCTCAAAACCTTTCTGCTAACAGTAATTCTCCAATTTGTGAGGGCAATTCCATACAGCTATCTGCATCTGGCGGGACTAATTATGCTTGGACTGGACCAAATGGTTTTAATTCATTAGAACAAAATCCATCCATATTAAATGCAAATGCATCACAAAGTGGTCAATACACTTGTAGTATAACAGGAACTGGTGGATGCGATGATAAGAAGTCAGCTACTGTTGTGATAAACATTGAAACAGTACCAACAGCAAATTCTCCACAGGAATTTTGTACACAACAAAATGCAACTTTAAGTAATGTAATTATTAGCGGTGACAATATAAAATGGTATGATTCACAAACTGGAGGCACTGAATTACTTGAAACAACTTTACTAAAAGACGGAATAAATTATTATGCGTCACAAACTATAAATAATTGTGAAAGCAGTCGTATTGTAATAAATACCCGAATTTTAGCAGATGCAAATTGTCAACCAGTAACTGACATTGATTCATCAATAACGTATCCTAAATTCTTCACCCCAAACGAAGATGGATTTAACGATACATGGAAAGTTAAATTTTCAGCAGATGAGATAGGATTAAGCGTAAAAATATTTGACCGATATGGTAAACTCATCAAAGAATTAACGCACAGCAACGCTTGGGACGGAACATTCAACGGACATGAACTTCCCTCAACCGATTATTGGTTTGTGGTAACTAGAGCAAATGGCATAGAATACCGAGGGCATTTTAGCTTAAAACGCTAATTCAACTAAAACTTATGCTCTTTTTTACTAATCATTAACAACGAAAATAAAGAGATACAAGCGGCTGCACTTAAATAGAAACCAACATAAGTCAAACTATAATGTGTCGCCAGCCAAATCGCAATCATAGGTGCAAAAGCGGCCCCGATAATTCCTGCCATATTAAATGCTAAAGATGTCCCCGAATAACGTACATTGGTTGGAAACAATTCCGATAAAAAAGTTCCCAAAGGGCCATACGTAAATCCCATTAAAGTCATTCCAACACATAAAAATAAAGTCACGAGAACGGGATTTCCTGAATTCATGAAAAAAGAAAATATAAAACCAAAAATTGCAATTGCGATTGTGGAATAAATAAGCATTTTTCTACGCCCAATTCGATCCGCAATTAAAGCCGAAATAGGTATAAAAAGGGCAAAAAACAATACTGAAAACAACTGCATCAATAAAAAATCTCTTTTGGAATAACCCAAATCTGAGGTTGCCCAACTCAAAGTAAATACCGTCATTAAATAAAATACCAAGAAGGTAGTAATAGCCGCAAATGTCCCAAAAATCAATTGGTTTTTATAAAATTTTAATAAAGTAAAAAACGGAATTTTCACTTCCTCTTGTTCTATTTTAGCATTTTCGAAAGCGGGGGTTTCAGTAATTTTTAATCGGATGTAAAAACCAACTACAACCAATAAAGAACTGGCTATAAACGGAATTCTCCATCCATAATCAAGGAAAGATTCGGGACTAAGTATATCTGTCAAAATCAAAAAGGTTCCCCCAGAAAGTAATAAACCTATTGGTGCTCCTAATTGCGGAAACATACCATACCAAGCCCGTTTATTGGGTGGAGCATTTTCGATGGCTAATAACACTGCTCCACCCCATTCGCCACCTAAACCAACTCCTTGACCAAAGCGACACAACATTAACAACAAGGGAGCAGCAATCCCAATACTGGCATAACTAGGTAAAAAACCAATACTCACTGTAGAAATTCCCATTGTCAATAAAGCAATTACCAACGTTGTTTTGCGACCTATCTTATCGCCATAATGGCCAAATACCGCTGAACCCAATGGTCGAGAAAGAAAAGCTATTGAAAAAGTGGCTAACGAAAGTAAGACTGAATTGGTACTATTTGAAGACGGAAAAAATAATTGTGGAAAAACCAAAACCGCGGCATTGGCATAAATATAGAAATCAAAAAACTCAATTGTTGTACCAATTAAACTGCTAAAAAGAACATGTTTTAATGAGTTTTCTTTCTTAGAACTTAAATTATCTTTCATTTGTATGTTAAAATATTTCGATAAAATTGATACTATTTTTCGAAAGTAACAAATATATTTTGTTTCAAAAATTTTCGGTATTTTTACATCAAATAAATTCTCTTATGCCTACCGACTGTATCAGCTATCAAAGTTCTGGATATTTTTCTCCCTTAATGAATGATTATTTAGACGAAAAATCAAATTTACAACCCTTATACAATCGATTCCCAAAGTTGGAAAACTTTGAATCGCAAATCATTGAGAAACAAGCTAATTTTAATAATGACTCAAGAGCTACATTGGCTTCTGTTATTGAAAAGCAATATGCTTCTATAGCTATATCACATTTGACAAAACAAAATATTGAAGCATTAAAAGTAAATAATACATTTACAGTAACCACTGGACACCAACTCAATTTATTCAGTGGTCCTTTGTATTTTTTATACAAAATTATTTCTACTATAAATCTTACTGAGGAATTAAAAACAAAATACCCAGCCTATAATTTTGTTCCCATTTATTGGATGGCTACAGAAGATCATGATTTTGAAGAAATCAATTATTTTAATTTCAAAGGTAAAAAATTCAGATGGAATACTGAAAGCACTGGTCCAGTAGGGCGATTATCTACCGAAGGTCTTGAAGCTTTCTTTAAAATATACGAACAAGAATTAGGGACAAGCACTAATGCAAATGCATTAAAAAAACTATTTGAAGATGCGTATCTACAACATCACAATTTAGCCAATGCAACAAGACATTTAGCTAATGCTCTTTTTGGCACCTACGGTTTAGTAATCCTTGATGCAGATGACAAAGACTTAAAAAGAAACTTCATTCCTTATATAAAAGAAGAGTTGCTTCAGCAAACATCTCATAAAGCAGTTTTAGAAACTACAGAAAAATTAAATGAGTACAATATCCAAGTAAATCCAAGAGAGATTAACTTATTTTATATTGAAGATAATTTACGTGAACGTATCATTATAGAAAATAATAAGTATAAAGTAAACAACACCAAAATTGAATTTACAGAAGACGAAATTTTAAAATTATTAAATTCAAACCCCGAAATGTTTAGCCCAAACGTAATCATGAGACCTTTATTTCAGGAAGTAATTCTACCTAATCTTTGCTACATAGGCGGAGGCGGAGAAATAGCCTATTGGTTAGAATTAAAATCTTTTTTCGAGGGGGTAAACATTACTTTTCCTATGTTATTAGTTCGAAACTCCGTACTTCTAGCAACCGAAAAACAAATAAAAAAAGCCGACAAATTAGAGTTAACCTGGTCCGATTTATTTTCAAAACAAAATAATCTTATTGATAAGGTAACGCTGACAGCATCTCCGTTCCCAATCGATTTAACAGTTCAAAAAGAGCAATTGCAAAAACAGTTCGCCGACTTATTTGAACTAGCAAAACAAACCGATAAATCATTTGTGGGAGCAGTGAAAGCACAAGAAGTAAAACAAATAAAAGGATTAGAAAACCTTGAAAAAAGGCTCCTTAAAGCACAAAAAAGGAAATACAGCGAACTTATAGAACGAGCAACCGAATTACAAAACGAATTATTTCCTAACAAAAGTTTACAGGAACGCCAGATTAATTTTTCTGAATTTTACCTCGAGAATGGACCCAATTTAATCCCAAAATTAATTTCACAGTTGCATCCGTTAGATCAAACATTTGAAATTGTTACATTATAGATATAATTAGCGCACTATAATGCGAAAATTGCAACATTATTAAACAAAATAAACTATTTTTGCACAAAATTTAAAAAATAAAAAATGGCTACTAATAGAACATTTACAATGATTAAGCCTGATGCTGTTTCTAACGGACACATCGGAAACATACTTGCAATGATTACTAATGCAGGTTTCAAAATCGTTTCTTTAAAATTAACTCAACTTACGGTTGCTGATGCTCAAGCATTTTATGCTGTTCACGCTGCAAGACCTTTTTATGGTGAATTAGTTGAATTTATGTCAAGAGGACCAATCGTTGCTGCTATTTTAGAAAAAGATAACGCTGTTGAAGATTTCAGAACTCTAATTGGTGCTACTAATCCAGCTGAAGCTGCTGAAGGAACTATCCGTAAAGCATACGCCACTTCAATTGGAGAAAACGCAGTTCACGGTTCTGACAGTGATGAGAATGCAGCTATCGAAGGTGCTTTCCATTTTGCAGGAAGAGAGCAATTCTAGTACTCAGTTTTACGGTTTTTAGAACTCAATCGCTGATTGGATACTAAAAATCATCAAAAAAATATAAAATCCCGTCTCAATAAATCGAGACGGGATTTTTTTATTTACAATCAGAAAAATCTGAAATCTGAAATTGTTAATCAACAATCGCAAATCATTATCTTAAAACAACAGTCGTTACCACTTCTCTCCGAAGCTCTTCATTGATCATTTTCACAATCTTAGCCTTTCCATGACTCAACTCTTCACGCAATACGGATGACGTTAACTCCACATACAAAGTGCTTCCTTTCAAAACTACATTTCGGGTATAGCTATTGACCCCATTTCCCATCAAGTTACTCCAAGCGTCTTTAACATCAATTTGGTCCATTCCTGGTTGCAGTTTATTCACTTGGATTATTTGTTTCAAAACATCCCCTACTGTACTCTGATTATTTAGTCTTTTCGCCATCTCCTGTCAAGTTTATCGGTCCCGTTTTTTTATAATGATATTCCTTATTCTCTGTATTTTTCAACACTAATTCTTTATCTGACAATGCAATTAGTTCCTCACTCCATTTTGCATAATCAGTCCCATAATCCAAATATACTTTGTCTTTATCAAAACGCACATTTACCTTTTCATCCGTATCATTAACTAAAAATGTTCCGTTCAACTGTGGCATTACTTTCTTTCGAATCCCCTTATTATTCGCTATTTCAAAATAGTCGTAGCTTTCATTCATCTTATAGTCCTTGTCTTCCCCTTTGTCAAAAACCACTTTTTCAATTTCCCAATATCCATTGATTTTTACAATATCAGTAGGCTGAATCTTTTGTTGACAACCCACAAAAAAAAGAGATAGTAACAGAATTCTAAACGTGTTTTTCATATAATTATTTTTTAGGAGCTTTTTCCTGCTGTCCGCTGTATCCTCGCAAAAAAGCGAGGGATGCCGCTTCCATCAGGGCTATGGATTTATGGAAATAAATTCTATTTTTTTTTAATACTACAAAGTTAACTTTAAAAAACTCAAACAAAAGAAAAATTGCAAAACACATTAAACTATTTTGCATATTTTTGGTCTTACAAAAAACGTATCCTGCTATGATATCAAAAGCCATTTCTAGTTTGTTTATCCTTTTTTTGTGTATCGGTTGTAGCTCAGAACCTACAACGACTCCTACACCTGCACCAACCGAAACTACTTATTTTCCCCCAACTACTGGAACAACTTGGGAAACAAAATCAATAGCCAGCTTAAACTGGAAACAAACAGCAGTTAAACCATTACTAGACTATTTAGCACTAAAAAACTCAAAATCTTTCATCATCCTTGTCAACGGACGAATTGTAATGGAAAACTATTTCAACGGACATTCAGCAACAACTAATTGGTACTGGGCAAGTGCTGGAAAAACATTAACTTCAACACTCACTGGAATCGCAGAACAAGAAGGCTACTTAAACATTAATAATAAAGTATCTGATTATATTGGCATAGGATGGACTAGTTTGCCTATATCCAAAGAAAACTTGATTACTAATAAACATTTACTAACCATGACTTCTGGAATAGAAGATATTGACAACGGCGACGCAGTAGATCCAGCAAGTCTTACTTACAAAGCAGATGCAGGAACCCGCTGGGCTTATCACAATGTATACGTAAAACTACAAGATGTAATTGCTAAAGCATCAAATCAAACTTGGAACACTTATTTCAATACAAGATTAAGAGATAAAATAGGAATGGATGGCACTTGGTTTCAATCAGGTAATAATTCCGTTTATGCCAGTACAACACGAAGTATGGCTCGTTTCGGACTTTTAATGGCCAATAAAGGAAAATGGGATAATACTACAATCCTAAACGAAAACTATTTTAATGCTACCACAAACACTTCACAAAACATCAATTTAGGTTACGGCTATTTATGGTGGTTGAACGGAAAAAGTAGCTACCATTTACCGCAATCACAATTACAGTTCTCTGGAAGTATAATTCCTTCTGCACCCAACGATATGTTTATGGCATTAGGTAAAAATGATCAAAAAATATACATCATCCCTAGCAAGAATATGGTAGTCATCAGAATGGGAGATGCTGCAGATAATGTCAATCTCGCTTTATCTGATTTTGACGATGTACTTTGGCAAAAAATAAGTGCTTTATACCAATAAAAAAACACATTTGAATTTACTCCAAATGTGTTTTCAACCAAAAGTAAACCACAAACTTTTTTTATATTTTATCGTCGAGACAATTGTCAAAAAACAAAATAATATTCATCTTATAAAATCGATAAGCCGAAAAATGACTCTCAATATCTTTTCTAAACTTTGTATGATTATTCAAATAGAATGTTTCGCATTGAACATCATCACATTCCTTTATTTTACTCAACTTATTTACAAAATCCAATAATAAATTGTAATAGGATTCATTTATTTCTTTAACATACGTCAAGTCATTAATTAAATCATCTTTTCCTTGTTGATTGGGATTCAAATTTTTAAAAATAGATGAAGTCAACATTCTTTTAAAAAAAAGAATTTCTACCCTAATAATAGAAATGTCTTCTTTCCAAAGTTCAATATCTTTATCCATAAACTTCATCTGAATCTCCTCAACCGTCTCGTGTTTATAAATTAAATCTTCCATATGATTTCTTTATTTAATAGGCAATTTTCTTGTGAAACTGAAATAATTTCTATCGTATTAATACCTGTAGGGAATTTCCAAATAATTGTATCTCCATTGGCGTAACCAAAAAGTGCTAATGCCATTGGGGATAAAATCGAAATTTTATTTTGTTTAATATTACTCTTTTCTGGAGTTACAATTTGATAACAGCATTCCACATTAAATGGAGTCTTGATCTTAACAATTGAATTATACCTTATCACGTCTTCCGGAATGGTGTTATAATTCATTAACTTAGCCGTCAACATTTCGGCTTTCAATTTTTTGATTGAATCTCTATAAATCTGATCTTCGTGACTCCGTGAATTCGCTATACTTTGCATCAATAAACCGTACTCCTTTTCATCTATTATTAATTGACCGTATTTCATAATTTATTCATGTTATAGTAACAATAAACCTTTATAGTAATGAAGAGCAACTATAAAGGCCCTATTTAAATTTAACAAATTAAAAATCGATTATGGAAATATACCTCTTTGAATGTAAGCAGTTTCAATCCTAGTAATCGCTAAAATATATGCCGCCGTTCTCCAATCAATTTTTCCCTCTATTACTAGTCCATCAACTTTGTAGAATACCTCTGTGAGTTTTTTATCAATCTTTTGCATCACTTCTTCCAATTGCCAAAGTTCTCCATTCTTATTTTGCAACCACTCAAAATAACTTCCTATCACTCCTCCTGAATTACATAGAATATCTGGTATAATGGTAATCCCATTTTGCAATAATATTTTTTCACCTTCCATATCGATTGGTCCATTTGCCCCTTCAGCCACAACATCCGCTTTTACTAAATAAGCATTTTCCTCCGTAATTTGGTTTCCTAATGCTGCGGGAATAAGGATATCACATGGAAGCCCAAAAAACAATTCAGGATTAATTTCCTCAGCTCCTGCGAATCCCTTGATTGATCCTTTTCTTGGTTTTGAATGTTCAAATAAATCTTCGACCGTAATTCCATTTTCATTAATAATAGTGGCGTGAGCATCTTGTACAGCAAGTAAAATTGCTCCTTCACTTGTTAAAAAATGAGAAGTCCAGTATCCCACATTACCAAAACCTTGAACAATAAATCGTTTTCCTTTCAAGTTTTCCCCCTTACTTTTATACAATAATTTAATAGTTAAATACACTCCATAACCAGTAGAACGATTTCTTCCTTCTAACCCACCAGATCCCACTGGCTTTCCTGTAACTACATGTTGATTACGAGAGCGTTCCGAAGTTGATTTAGTAGACATAAAAGTATCTGCCATCCATGCCATCGTTTGCTCATTTGTATTAACATCTGGAGCTGGAATATCATGATCGGGACCTATATTTTCACCTAGGGCATAAGTAAAACGTCTTGTTATTCGCTCTAGTTCCCCTATAGAATAGTCTCTTGGATCAATTTGAATTCCACCTTTGGCACCACCATAAGGTAATCCTGCCAATGAAGTTTTCCATGTCATCCACATAGCTAGCGCCTTCGCGTCTTCAACATCTACAGTTGGATGGTAACGCAACCCTCCCTTATATGGTCCTAATGCATTATTATGCTGTACACGATATCCTGTAAAAATCTTAACTTCACCTGTGTCCATTTTTACAGGAAAATGAAGAATAATTTCATTGTTTGTTATTGATAAAATATTTCTAATATTTGGATTTAATTTAATGGCATCAGCCGTTTTATTAAACTGATACATTACATTATCTAACATACTTTTTTTAGCTACCTCTTTTATATCTATCATTTTCTCTTATTTATAATGTTCACAAAACACTTTATTATTTCCTTGCCACGCACAATGCGCTTTTTTATCACAATTAATGCACAACCCTCTAATCACATCATTTGCTGAAACCAATTTTCCTTCTGTAATAAAAGAGAAATTAACATCAATAATTCTTTTGTCCTCTCTAATTTTTGAATCGATGACTATAGGAACATGATCAATTCCTTGTTTACTTAATGCGTTCATCATTTATAATTTTAATTCTTGTTTATATAAAAACAGTTGTTTTCCCTAACAATAGACAAATGATATGCCAATCGAATATTTAGCGCATACCAAAAACAACAAACCCCTTAAAATTAAGGGGTTTAAGAAAAATAAAATGATATTATGTGAAAAATAACTGAGGAGAAATTACCCGATATAGGAGAATTTACCCGCTAAAAAAAAGCTAGTTATCTAATTTTTGACGAAGCGTTTTTCGATCAATTTGAAGAATCTCTGCCGCTCGTGTTTTATTATTATCAACTGCCAAAAGCACTTTAAGAATATGTGCTTTCTCAATGTCTTTTAGCGACTTCAACTCTTCTTTTTCAAAAGGCATCGGATATTTTAAATATTCTGGAACATCACTAACCTCAATTTGCTCATTACTCATGATGATCATTCTTTGAACAACATTTTCAAGCTCCCTGACATTTCCCGGCCAAGAATGACGCAATAAAACCTTTATTACTTTATCAGAAATTGTAATATTTGGTTTATTATATTCATTACCATATTTTGTAAGAAAAGTGGTCAAGAGCAGCTTTATATCATCTTTTCTTAGTCTTAAAGGTGGAGTTTCAATATTAACAACATTTAATCTATAGTAAAGGTCTTCACGAAAACTCCCGTTATTAGACATTTCATAAAGATCATTATTTGTAGCAGTGATTATTCTCAATTCCACTTTTTGTGCTTTTTGAGAGCCTATCATACACACTTCTTTTTCTTGTAAAACTCGCAACAATCGAGTTTGAACATTCAACGGTGCTGTACCAATTTCATCTAAAAAAATAGTGCCACCATCTGCAGCTTGAAAAAAACCTCCTCTAGTTTCATTAGCACCCGTAAAAGCTCCTTTTACATAACCAAAAAGCTCCGACTCCATTAAATTCTCAGGTATTGCACCACAATTGACAGCAATAAAAGGTTTTGAAGAAAATATTCCTTTATAATGAATTGCTCTAGCTACCAATTCCTTTCCAGTACCGCTTTCTCCTTGGATAAGTATCGTTGCTCGATTATCCTTTACACGTTGAATTAAATCAATTAACTCAACAATTTGCTGTGACTGACCGACGATACCAGCATATTCCATATTAGTATCGACACTAAGGCTTTTAACTACTGCAATACTATTATTGATTTTTTCTTTAGAATCAATCAAATTTTGCACCGCTTTTTTGAGTTCCTCATTAGTAAATGGTTTGGCTAAATAGTCTATGGCTCCAGACTTAACTGCTTCAACAGCACTGTCAACAGAAGGAAACCCTGTAATTACAAGTTTTGGAATCAAGGGAAAATGCTCTCTAACATATTTGATTAACTCAATTCCATTTATACCAGGCATCTGTAAATCCGTAATCAATAAATCAATAGTACTTAATTTTAAAATTTCAATTGCCTCTGTTACCGAAGATGCCTTATAAGTATGAAAATTTTGAGCTTTTAAATTGCGATGAAGCAACTCAAGCATATCATAGTTATCATCTACTATTAAAATATTTTCTTTCTTTAATTTCATTAAGACATTTTTAAAGGTAATCTAACTTGAAAAATAGTTCCATTAGGATGATTGTCCCTGGTAGAAATATCTCCTTTATGGCTTTTAACAATCCCGTGGACCACGCTCAAACCTAATCCCGAACCTTCGCCTATAGGCTTAGTAGTAAAGAAAGGTTCAAAAATCTTAGACTTATAAGCATTATTGATCCCAGGACCTTGGTCTCCTATTTCGATAACAAAATGATCTTCGACAGTATATACACTAACTTTAATTACTGTATTCAGTGGGGAGACATAGATCGAATTTATCAAGATATTAAATAAAACTTGAGTAAGTTGAATGGGATCAAGTTGCGCTTCTAATTCTAAATCCTTAAAATCGACTTCATAACTTAGACCTGCTTTTTTAAAATTAGGTCCTAATAAGCTCAAAGCATCTGTAACTATGGGCGTAATTTTTACAAATTTCATGTTTTGTGGCATCTCACAAGAAAAAAACATCAGTTTTTTCACAACCTCCCTAGAATAAATAGCTGCTTTAATAATCTTTGCACTATCCATTTGTGATTGTTTTTCTGTAGTTCTTTCTTTAATAAATTCCGCAAAACCAAGAATATTACCAAGTGGAGTATTCAATTCATGAGCTATTCCTGCAGTTATTTCACCAAGAATAGAAAGTCGATCGACACGCTCGGCACTTCTCTTTAAAAGCTCTTCTTTGTCTTTATTTAAATGTCTCTCATAAAAAACACTAATATCTGAAGACACTTTATTAAGTAGCTTTTCTTCATCACCCAAAAAATGTTTTTTAGAAAATTGTCCGGATGGATAATGCACTTTAATATACCCTTTTTTCTCATTAAAAATAGAAATGGAAGATTTTTGAAAAACGGTATGTTCTGGAATTGTAGCCGTAGTATGGTAATAAGAATCCAACTCTAACTCTACGATTGAATCATTAGAAAATCGCCAAGCGCATTTTAAGATGGAACAAATTTTATCTAAAATATTTGTAACAGAATCTTCATGTTGCATTATTACTGAAGAAACATCATATAAACAAGATAATTCTTTAATCCTTTCTTTAAGAATTTCTTCGGTAGATATAAAATCCATAACTCATAATGTGCTAATTATTGAAAAATAAAACAAACTATAGCTTTTCAAATTATTTCTTTAAATAGGCCTATTGCTTTTTTAACCTCTTGGTAAAACCAATAACAAAAAAACCAATACCCAATACTAATAATAAATAATAGAAAATTATATTATAATTACGAACAACATTGGCAATCACAAAGCAAACAACACTTATTAAATAAAGATAAATACTGCTTAAATTTTTAATCGAAGAAAAATTCATGGGATTCTTTTATTTGAAAAAACTATCTACAAATTCAAATTTATTAAAGACTTGCAAATCTTCAATTCCTTCACCAACTCCAATATATTTAACAGGAATTTTAAATTGATCCGAGATACCAATAACAACGCCACCTTTGGCCGTTCCGTCAAGTTTAGTAATTGCAAGTGAAGTAACCTCTGTAGCTGCTGTAAACTGTTTTGCTTGTTCAAAAGCATTTTGACCAGTAGAACCATCTAAAACTAATAAAACATCATGAGGAGCATCAGCTACCACTTTTTGCATTACACGTTTTACTTTTGTTAATTCATTCATCAAGTTTATTTTATTATGCAAACGACCAGCAGTATCAATAATAACAATATCTGCTCCTTGAGCAACAGCCGATTGTAAAGTATCAAAAGCTACTGAAGCGGGATCACTTCCCATATTTTGTCTTACAATAGGAACTCCTACTCTATCTGCCCAAATTTGCAACTGATCAATGGCTGCGGCACGAAAAGTATCTGCAGCACCTAGAACAACATTGTAACCTTGTTTTTTGAATTGGTAAGCTAATTTACCTATAGTAGTCGTTTTTCCTACTCCATTTACACCTACTACCATTAAAACATATGGTTTAGTTTGTATAGGAATAACAAATTCAGTTGCTTCACCAGTATTTGTTTCTGATAATAAAGCAGCAATTTCTTCTTGTAAAATTTGATTGAGTTCTTCTATACCAAGGTATTTATCTGAAGCTACACGATTTTCAATACGTGTAATTATTTTTAAGGTAGTATCAACTCCCACATCAGAAGAAACGAGTATTTCTTCCAAATTGTCTAAAACAGCATCATCTACTTTAGATTTCCCTGCAACAGCTTTACTTAATTTACTAAAAAAAGTTGTTTTTGATTTTTCAAGACCTTTATCTAAGGTCTCTTTTTTTTCAGATGAAAAGATTCTTTTAAAAAAACTCATGGTATTATACAGTATTAAATATAAATCATTAGGCTCAATGAACTAATACGATTTCCTAATCGGTAAAGATAGAAAATAAAAAAGCTACTTCCGAATGAAAGTAGCTTTTCTATATAATGCTTTTCTTAATTATTTCTTTTTCAAGAATTCATCAACAGCTTCAGGAGCCATAATAGATTCTACGAATGTATATGCACCTGTTTTAGGAGATTTCACCATTTTGATGGCTTTTGATAATCTCTTAGAAGATGTCTGTAACGATGCTACGGTTTTCTTTGCCATGATTCTATGTTATTTGTATTTTAAAAAATCTATAATGATATCATTTTAGATTGTATTCAAAATGCTATTATTATTTAATTTCTTTGTGAACAGTTACTCTTTTCAAAACTGGATTAAATTTTTTAATCTCTAATCTATCTGGAGTGTTTTTTTTGTTCTTAGTTGTAATGTATCTTGAAGTTCCTGCAACACCAGTTGTTTTGTGCTCAGTACATTCTAAAATTACTTGGATTCTATTACCTTTCTTTGCCATCTTGCTATTTTTTTATATTGGAATTTAAAGATTATTTAATAAATCCTTGTGACTGTGCTTTTTTCAAAACAGCTGCAATTCCATTTTTGTTAATTGTTTTTATCGTAGATGCTGCTACTCTAAGAGTAATCCATCTATCTTCTTCTGGAAGATAAAAACGCTTTTTCACTAAGTTAACAGAAAATTTTCTCTTAGTTTTATTCATAGCGTGAGAAACGTTATTTCCTACCATCGCTCTTTTACCTGTAAGGTCACAAACTCTTGACATTATACTTATCTTTTATCGTTATTCAAAATCAGGGTGCAAAGAAAAGAAAAATAAACGGATGAAGCAAAAAATTACAGCACATTTTTTAAAATTTCTTTCCTTAATAATTCTAAACTCTTAAACACTGCTCTATCTATCACTTTTTCACGTGGTTGGCCAAAATTATGTTCTTCAACAATTACTTCGCGTGGAGTTGCCAATGCAATAAAAACCGACCCAATTTCAGCATTTCCGTCTCCTTTTGTTGGTCCAGCGTTTCCAGTTGTCGCTATTGCATAATCTGTTTTCATCAACCTTTTTGCACTCAACGCCATTGCCGAAACCACTTCACTACTCACTACAGAATACTCTTGTATCAGCTCTTCTGGAATACCTAAAACAGCAATTTTAGCTTCTGTCGCATACGAAACTACACTCCCTTTGAAATAATGTGATGCTCCAGGAACAGATGTCAGTAGCGCTGCAATCGAACCACCTGTACAACTTTCGGCAGTAGCTATCGTTTTACCCTGTTTCTTGAGCATTTGCCCTATGATTACCTCAATTGTTTCCTCCTCTTCAAATCCTACAATAATATCATGAATAATTGCATCTAGTGAAACGATATATTCTTCGATTACATTCTCTAACAATTCTTTATTTGTACCACGTGCCGAAAGACGCAATCTTACTCTTCCTGGACTTGGTAAATAAGCTAGCTTCAAAAATTCAGGAAGACTGTTTTCCCAGTTTTCAATTCGTTCCGAAACCATACTTTCTCCTTGTCCATAGGTAAGAATTGTTTTATGGATTATATAAGGTCGTTTGTATTCTTTTACAACTTTTGGAATAATTTCATTTTCAACCAAGTATTTCATTTCATAAGGCACACCAGGTAGCGAAATAAAAACAGTATTTTCTTTTTTCATCCACATTCCTGGAGCTGTACCTACTTGATTATGAAGCACAGTACATTTTGAAGGAACAAGCGCTTGGTCTTTATTAATTTGCGTTATTTCTCGTTTATAGAAGCCTTCAATTAACTGAGTAACATGAGCTAAAACCTCTTGATTTACAACCAATTCATCTTCAAAATAATCACAAAAAGTTTTTTTGGTCACATCATCTTTTGTAGGCCCTAATCCACCTGTTATAACAACTAGATCAACTTTATTTTGAAGTGCTGAAAACGTATCCAAAATATGATTTTTATCATCTCTTATAGAAACCATTTCATTAATTTCTACTCCTATCCTATCTAAGGATTTAGCAATAAAAGCAGAATTAGTATCTACAATTTGCCCTATTAAAATTTCATCACCTATAGTAACTATGGTTGCTTTCATTATCGATATGAATTTAGGATTTGCTGTATAAATAAAATCAACATTCATTAAAAATGAATGTTGATTTATATTACTTAAAAAAGACTAATAAACTAAAGATCAAAGTCTTTTTTTATTTCTTTTATAGCGTCATTAACTTGTGTTTTAATACTTTTAAAAGTATCTTCAATATCTTTCTTTTTTCCTTCCGTTTTTGTCCAAGCTTCCAATTGAAGAATTTCTTCAAAAGCGACATTCAACCCTAAAAGATCTAGAGTTGGTTTTATTTTATGCGCATAAGCATACGCATGCTTATGGTCTTTCTTTTTAATTCCTTCTTTGATTTGCAATAAATCATCTGGAACTTCGGTTACGAACAAGGTCAGAATTTCATTTACAAATTCTGAATCGTTATCTGAAAGTGCGTACACTTTTGAAAGGTTGTAATTTAAAGCCATTATTTTACCTGTATTCTAAATAGTTTATGTCCTTCTAAAAATCCTTCTAATACATCATCTGGTTTTACGGCAGCAACTCCTGCTGGCGTTCCCGTAAAAATAATATCCCCTATTTTTAATGTAAAATATTGAGAAACATGAGAAATAAGCTCGTCAATATTCCATAACATTAAACTAGAATCTCCTATTTGAACTGATTTGTCATTATTAGTTAGTTCAAAAGTAATATTTTCTAACGAACTAAATTGCTCTTTTGGTAAAAAATCTCCTATAACTGCTGACCCATCGAATGCTTTAGCTTTCTCCCAAGGCAATCCTTTTGCTTTTAAAGACTGTTGTAAGTCCCTAGCCGTAAAATCGATTCCAACACTAATTTCATCATAATACTTATGAGCAAACTTTGACTCAATATACTTTCCAACCTTATTTATTTTTACAATAATTTCGATTTCGTGATGTATATCTTCCGAAAATTCAGGAATCACAAACGGATGTTGTTTTAATAAAATTGCTGAATCAGGCTTCATGAAAACTACGGGTTCCGCAGGACGCTCATTTTGCAATTCTTCTATATGGTCGACATAATTCCTACCAATGCAGATGATTTTCATATCTTGGTTTTTTATTATTAGCTTATCAGTTCTGGGTTTTGAGAATACCTAACACCCAATACCGACAACCTTATACCTATTTAGTATTCAATTTTCTAAGTTTGATTGCCGTTAAAACTTTTTTAGTATATAAAGGAAAATCAGCATTTTGAATCCAGCTAAAATAGCCTGGTTCCTTCTCTAAAATAGTATCTACTTTTACTCCTTTATGTTTTCCAAAAGAAAATATTTCATTCCCTTCTTTATCAAAAGATATCATTCCAGCAAAATCAGCTATTTTTTTTCTAGTAGAAAATTCAGACAATAATTTCATATCATTATCTAAATCTGGATAACGTTCTAATTGTGCTTTAAGAATTTCATAGGTCGCCATAGTATCTGCTTCTGCTGAATGCGCATTTTCTAAATCTGTTCCACAGTAAAACTTCAAAGCAGCACTTAAAGTACGTTCTTCTTTTTTGTGGAAAATAGTTTGAACATCAACTGAAACACGATTTTTCATGTCAAAATCAACTCCCGCTCGCAACATTTCTTCCGCTAATAATGGAATATCGAATCGATCAGAATTAAACCCTGCCAAATCACTGTCTTTGATCATATTATAAACCGCCGCAGCCAACTCGTTAAATGTGGGTTCATTTGCCACCTTCTCATCAGTGATTCCATGAACCGCAGTAGTTTGTGGAGGAATAGGAATCGTAGGATTCACTAACCAAGTTTTACTTTCTTTATTTCCGTTTGGAAAAACTTTGAATATTGATATTTCTACAATTCTGTCTTTTCCAATATCAATTCCTGTAGTTTCAAGATCGAAAAAGCAAATTGGTTTACTGAGTTTAAGTTCCATTTTTTAATTTTGTGTGTCTACAAATATAGAAAATTGGGTTCAAAATTCGGTATAACATTAAAAAAGAAAACCCGATAAATATAAAATTTATCGGGTTCCTTCTTAATTATTGTGTGAATTAAACATCTCTATTTACATCAAATGCTTCAAGATACTCAGCAACTCTTTTTACAAAACTACCTCCAAGAGCTCCATCTACAACACGATGATCGTAACTGTGTGACAAAAACATCTTTTGACGAATACCTATAAAATCTCCTTCTGGAGTTTCAATAACTGCCGGCATTTTTCTGATAGCACCAAGTGCTAGAATCCCTACTTGTGGTTGATTCAAAATTGGCGTTCCAAAAACACTTCCAAAAGTCCCCACATTCGTCACCGTATACGTTCCGCCTTGTGTATCGTCTGGTTTTAATTTTCCTGCTTTAGCACGTCCGCCTAAATCATTTACTGCCTTTGCCATTCCTACTAGATTCAGCTGATCTGCATTTTTAATAACAGGAACAATTAAATTCCCGTTTGGCAATGAAGCAGCCATACCAAGGTTAATATTTTTCTTTTTGATTATAAAATCACCATCCACAGAAATATTCATTCCAGGGTAATCTTTTATCGCTTTTGCAACTGCTTCCATAAATATAGGAGTATAAGTCAACTTCTCTCCTTCTCTCTTTTCGAAAGCCAATTTATTTTTCTCTCTCCATTTTACGATGTTTGTCACATCAACTTCAATGAATGATTGTACATGGGCTGACGTTTGCACTGAAGCAACCATATAACCCGCAATCAACTTACGCATCCTGTCCATCTCGACAATTTCATCACCACCACTTAAAGAAACTGGTGCTGCTTTTTGTGCAACTGGTGCAGAAGTTTGAACTGGAGCAGGAGTTACTATCGCTTTTACTGGAGCAGCTACTGATTGATTTCCTTTATTTTTAACGTATTCTAAAATATCACTTTTTGTAACTCTTCCATCTTTGCCTGTCCCTGCAATCAATTCTAATTCCGCTACAGAAACGCCTTCTTCTTTAGCAATATTCTTGACCAATGGAGAAAAGAATTTATCAGATTCTGAATAATCAGAGGTTGCAACACTTTCTTTAGCTGCGTCCACCGTTTTTTCCACTGCTGCCACCTCAGCCGGAGCTTCAGCTTCACTAACAACAGGAGTTACATCTCCACCTTCCGTTTCAATGATAGCGATTGTTTGTCCCACTTGAACTAAATCGTCTTTTCCAAACAATTTTTCAACTAGAATCCCAGAAACTTCACTAGGCACTTCGCTGTCTACCTTATCAGTAGCAATTTCGAGCACCGCCTCATCTGCTTCGATTGCATCACCTACTTCTTTCAACCAATTTGTAATGGTTGCTTCTGCTACACTTTCTCCCATTTTAGGAAGTTTTAATTCAAATCTTGCCATATTGTTAACCTAAAAGGTGATTTTGTTTTACAGTTTGCGAAATTACTAAATATTTTATATATAAATTACATTAAGTGTAATTTTTCATTCAATTTTTATAATCTCACCTCTTTCATTACTATTATTGCTTCCTATCAAAAAATTAGCTTTTTTAGGGCGCATTTTAAAGGTAAGCTCCTTACTTTTAGAAGATTCAATAATTGCTATACATTCTTTAAAAGAAATAAATTCATTATCTAGAATAATTTCGACCGCTTTAGCGCTTCTATAAGAAGACGAAATTACCATTTTTTCTGTTTTCAAATTGTGAAACACCACTTTTTTTTGCAAAATTAAAGTCAGCTTATTTGCCAATTCTTCATCTGAAGAATAAAGCAGATACGATTTTGGAGCTTTTTTAATTATAGAATGCCCCTGTATTCTTTTTGCGAAAGAAAAAAAATAACTACCTATGTTCATAAAAAGTGTAAATAGCGGGGCAACTTTGAAATGCTTTTTATAAAAAAACTGCATGGCTTCTTGAAACCGTTTCATGTAGATTTCATCTTTTAAAGTACTCTCTCCTTTATAGTGTATAACGGTAGTTTCATGAAAATAATAATTAAAACTACCCTTTTTCAAAGCTCTATAAGATAAATCAATATCATCGGAATACATAAAACAATCTTCGTCAAATCCACCAAGCTCCTGATAGAATCCTCTTTTCATTACCATAAAAGCACCAACTAAAATATCCACTTTTCCATTTTCATTTTTCGATAGCTGTTGGGCGTAATATTTCCCGAAAATTCTTGATCTAGGAAAAATTTTATACAAACCTGCGATTTTGGTAAAAGCAACCCATGGTGTTGGAACTCCTCGTTTACATTCTGGCAAGAAATTCCCTGAACCATCAATAAATCGACACCCCACAATTCCTAGGTTGTCTTGACCTTTAGCGAAAGCTAAAATTTTAACAAAAGTATCTTCCGCAACTACTGTATCTGGATTAAGAATACATATAAATTCTCCTTTTGCTTCTGCTACTCCAATATTATTTCCTTTAGAAAAACCTACATTCTCTTTATTTTGAACGAGTTTGACATGGGGAAATAGTGCTTTAATCATCTCACAACTACCGTCATCCGAGTTATTGTCAATTACAATAATTTCGCTATCAATATTTGTAAGCGCACTTTGCACACTTAAAACACAGAGTTCTAAAAAATAGCGGACATTATAATTAAGGATGATTACTGATAATTGCATGAATCAAAGATATATCTAATGAATCAAAGACACAAAGTTTCAAATTAAAAACACTATTTCCAATTTAGCCCTGATAGAACCGATATCCTTTGCGAGGAACGAGCAAAGATAAAGGTGAAAGCAGGAACTTTGCCTGCAAATAATGCCTAATGATTCGCTCCAAATTATTAAAATAATCATTTAGAAACGATTACTTTTGAAAATATGAAAACAGTACTCCTATTCTTTTTCCTTTTTATAACGGCAACATATGCCCAAATTTCGGGTTGTACTGATCCACTTTCTATAAATTACAATTCATTAGCCACAATAAATGACGGCAGTTGTCGCTATCGTTCTACGAAAATTAAGCCAGTTTATTCTGCTTCTCTTCCTAAAAATTTAAATGAAAGTTCGGGTTTAACCCAAAGTAATTCGCTGTTATGGACTATTAATGACGATACCGATACTGCACTTTATGCGCTAGATACTTCAGGAAATATCAAACAAAAAGTGGTACTAAAAAACGTATCCAATAAAGACTGGGAAGAAATTTCGCAGGACAGTAGCTATTTTTACATTGGTGATTTTGGGAATAATGTGTCTGGAAACCGAAAAGACTTGCATATTCTAAGAATCGAAAAAAAATCAATTGATTCAATCGACCAAAAGATAGATACCATTTCTTTTTCGTACTCTGACCAAACTAATTTCACTCCCTTGCAACCCAATACTACTAATTTTGATTGTGAAGCTTTTATTATTACAAACGACAGTATTTATTTGTTTACCAAAGAATGGAATAACCAAAACACCAGCGTTTACTCTTTACCAAAAACACCCGGAAATTATATTGCACAATACAAAGAGACCTTTAAAATAAAAGGATTGGTCACAGGAGCAACCTATTTACCTTCACAAAACGGTATTGCTTTATGCGGTTACAGCAAAACTTTACAGCCTTTTGTTTACCTGCTTTATAATTACACTAAAACCAGTTTTTTTAATGGAAATAAGCGAAAAATAAAACTCCAACTTCCTTTTCATCAAATTGAAGGAATTGCCACTCCAGATGGGTTGCATTATTATTTAACGAATGAAAATTTTTCTAGAAAACCATGGATTAATTCTCCCCAAAAATTACATCAATTTGACTTAAGTACTTATTTGTCTCTGTATCTGGTAAAAGAATTCCCTATTAAAAGCTTAGAATAAGTTAAACAATTCGTAAATCGACATTTAAAAGTTTACTTTTGCAAAAAATTTAGACTTGTGAATTACCTTTCTGTAGAAAATATCTCGAAATCATTTGGTGAAAGAACCTTATTTGACAACATTTCGTTTGGGATAAATAAAGACCAAAAAATCGCTTTTATTGCCAAAAATGGCTCTGGAAAAACAACTATAATGAGTATCATTAACGGCTTAGAAGAGTCGGATACTGGTCAAGTTGTTTTAAGAAAAGGCATCAAAATGGCATTCTTGTCGCAAAACAATAATTTACAAGAAGAATTGACTATTGAGGAAAGTATTTTCGCATCGGATAATGAGACTTTGAAAGTGATTGAAGCTTATGAAAAAGCATTAGAAAATCCAGAGGATGAAGAGGCCTATCAAAAAGCTTTTGACGGAATGGATCAGCACAATGCTTGGGATTTTGAAACACAGTACAAACAAATTTTGTTCAAACTGAAGTTAGAAAATTTCAAATTGAAAGTAAAAAATCTTTCTGGTGGACAGAAAAAAAGATTATCACTTGCTATTATCTTGATTAACCGTCCTGATTTATTAATCTTGGATGAACCTACGAATCACTTGGATTTAGAGATGATTGAATGGTTAGAAAGTTATTTTGCCAAAGAAAATATAACGTTATTTATGGTAACGCACGATCGTTTCTTCTTAGAACGTGTTTGTAATGAAATCATTGAACTTGACAACGGAAAATTATACCAATACAAAGGAAATTACTCTTATTATTTAGAGAAAAAAGAAGAGCGTATTGCTTCAGAAAATTCGAGTGTTGATAAAGCACAGAATTTATTTGTAAAAGAATTAGAATGGATGCGCCGCCAACCAAAAGCGAGAACAACTAAGTCTAAATCGCGTCAGGATGATTTTTACGACATCAAAGAAAAAGCACAAAGTCGCCGTCGTGAGAATAAAGTAGAGCTTGAAATCAATATGGAACGCATGGGAAGCAAGATTATTGAGCTTCACAAAATTTCCAAAAAATTCAAAGACCATGTCATCATGGATAATTTTAGTTTTGACTTTCAACGTGGAGAACGCATTGGAATCATTGGTAAAAACGGAACTGGAAAATCGACGTTTTTGAATTTATTGACAGGAACTTTACCGCTTGATAGTGGAAAAGTTATTGTAGGTGAAACCATAAAAGTGGGCTATTATACACAAAGTGGAATCAACCCAAAACCAGGACAGCGTGTTATCGATGTCATTAAAGAATACGGAGAATTTATTCCGTTAATGAAAGGGAAATTAATTTCGGCTTCTCAATTATTGGAGCGTTTCTTGTTTGATGCAAAAAAGCAATATGATTTTGTAGATCGTTTAAGTGGTGGAGAATTGAAACGTTTGTACTTGTGTACGGTATTGATTCAGAATCCAAACTTCTTGATTCTGGATGAGCCAACGAATGATTTAGACATTGTGACATTGAACGTTTTAGAAAGCTTTTTATTAGATTATCCTGGATGTTTATTAGTAGTTTCTCACGATAGGTATTTCATGGATAAAATTGTAGATCACTTATTCATTTTTAGAGGTGATGGAATTGTAGAAGATTTCCCTGGAAACTATTCTGATTTTAGAGCCTATGAAGACAGTGCTGATGTGGCACAAAAAGAAGAAAACAAAGCAGAGAAGAAAGACTGGAAACAAAACAATCCAACTGGAAACTTAACTTTCAACGAGCAAAAAGAATTCCAAAAAACAGAACGCGAAATCAAAGATTTAGAAGAACAAAAAGCCAAGATTGAGCTTTTATTTTCTGAAGGAAAAGTAGCTGATACCGATATTGAGAAAAAAGCAAAAGAACTACAAAACCTAATCAATAAAATGGAAGCGAAAGAAGAACGATGGTTTGAATTAAGCGCCAAGATGGAAGGATAATATTAATTATATCAGAAAGAGAAAGAATAGAGCCTCCCAAATTTTTATTCTTGTCCACATATTTGAATAGTAAAAAGCCATAATAGAAATTAATTCTATTGTGGCTTTTTGATTTTATAACTTATAAATGGTATTATGCCATAAATAAAGTCTGCTTATAGTTGTTGTATAAAATCGAATCCGAAGGAATAAAAGTAGGTTCAACTTTTTCTGAAGAAGCTTCTAACTCTATATTGTTGAATTTTCTGAACAGGTACATTTCTTTTAAACAATCAGATAGACTCTTATGATTTAATGTCTTAAACGTGGGTAATTTCTTTTCTCCTACCAATAAATCCATTTGGTATTTAGAACCGTTTTTCAATATATTATTCTTGCTAATTCTTACCGTAAATTTTGTCGGTATTCCTTTTTGTTGTCCTTGATATTGTACTACCATATTTTTAATTTTTAAAATGCAGTTAAACTAAAATTGAAAGTCTTATTATTATATTCTCTTTATTGAGTTGTAAAATTAGTAAAAAAATAAAACAGAAGTAAAAAATTAAGAATAATTTACAAATTTAATAATACTAAATAAACTTTTACTTTACCTAATATTCAAATACACAACTATCCTACAATAAAACGATTCTATTTAGCTACAATTAATGTTATAAAAAACAACCCTGATTTTTCATAATAAATAGTATAAAACCGCATTTTAATGGCTCCAAAAGTAATTCATTGAAATAATCTATTTGGTAGCATTAAAACTTACTATAATTAATAAAAACATAAAACAATTAAATAAGTGGAATTAATAAATTTTAACGATTAGATATTCATTTAAAGCTGTTAATTTTTTTGATTATATCTAAAAAAGCCATTTTATATAGATGAATAGTAAAAAAGTGGCGTTAAATGGAATTGTTTTTTTTTAATAATATTAGTATTTTTATTAAAACTAACTAACCTATTTAAAGAACCGTGAAGAAATACAAAAATCGTGTTGAAGATTTGTTAAGTTATGCCATTTTAGACACAGATCCTGAGGAGGAATTAAATGAAATAACTGAATTAGTTTCCCTGGTGTTTGACATGCCAATTTCTTTAATAACAATGGTTGATAAAGACAGGCAATGGTTTAAAGCCAGGAAGGGAGTCCATCAACAACAAACTAAAAGAGAGTATTCCTTTTGTAAGTATACCTTAACGAAACCAAATGAAGTACTTGTTATTGAAGATACTTATACAGATAAACGATTTGCAAATAATCCTACTGTAACTGGTCCACTTAACATTCGGTTTTATGCAGGAGCCCCATTAGTGACACCAGAAGGAAATGTATTAGGTACTTTATGTGTTCTTGATAGTAAACCAAGGTTTATTACCGAGAATCAAAAAAAAGCATTACAAATATTGGCAAAAAAGACAATGGATTTTTTGAATATTAGAAAGCTAATGCTTGAACAAAGAAATTACATTGCCAAAAGTGCTGAGAACCTAATAAAACTTACAGATAACATTCCTTCTACTATTTTTCAATTAAGAAGAAGATCTAATGGGGAATTTATATACGACTTTCTAAGTTTAGGCGATTTTAAATTACCTAAAAATCTTGATGAAGATAAAAAAGTTTTAGAACCATTTGATGGATTTAATTTAATTCACAAAGATTACCAAACTAAATTCAAAAAAGCCTTAGAGACATCATACAAAACACTTACTACTTGGTATTTTGAATATAAAATTGAAATAGATAATGTAACCAAATGGTATATGGTGAAAGCTGAGCCTGAAAGATTACCTAATAATGAAGTCGTTTGGTATGGTATGTATCATGAAATCAGCAGCCACATTGCCTACGAAAAAACAATGGAACAAATTTCATTTGACATTTCGCACGTGCTTAGAAAACCTGTTGCCAACTTAATGGGTCTATCGGCTTTAATAAAAGAAGAACAAAACTTAAGTGAACTAGATCTAAAAACTTATGCGGAATATATTGAAATCGTTTCAGAAGAATTGAACAGGTTTACAAAAGATCTTAATTCTACTTACCATAACAAATGGGTTAACATTGTTGATTATAACTTAAAAAGACGGAATAATATAAATACAGCAATAATTAATAGTCAAGATTAAACTGCTATTAATTGAAAGTATATTTTAAATTAACTCGACAAAATTACTAATTATAAAATATAAAGAAAAAAAACCACAACAGAATCCTAGATTCCGCTGTGGTTTTATAAAATAACACAATCTCTTTAGTCTTTTTAGACTGATTAAACTAAGTCATAACGCCCTAAATTCATCACTTTATTCCAAACTGCAACAAAGTCATTTAAGAACTTCTCGTGAGAATCTTCACACCCATAAACCTCAGCAATTGCTCTAAGCTCAGAGTTAGATCCAAATATCAAATCGACACGTGTTCCAGTCCATTTTAATTCTCCTGTCTTGCGATCACGACCTTCAAAAACGTCTTGAGAATCAGAAGCTGCTTTCCATGTTGTACCTAAATCCAAAAGATTTAAAAAGTAATCATTAGTTAACACCTCTGGACGACTAGTGAATACCCCTTTTTTTGAATGATCAAAATTAGTATTAAGAACACGCAGTCCACCTACTAATACGGTCATCTCTGGTACTGTTAAAGTCAACAGTTGTGCTTTATCCACTAACATTTCTTCAGCTGATGTGGTGTATTTTGCCTTCATATAATTTCGGAATCCATCTGCTTCTGGCTCTAGAACTGCAAATGATTCAATATCTGTTTGTTCTTGCGAAGCATCTGTTCTTCCTGGAGTAAATGGAACTGTAACATTATGACCTGAATTTGCAGCTGCCTTTTCAACACCTGCACAACCAGCCAAAACAATTAAATCCGCTAGAGACACTTTTTTTCCTCCTGCTTGTGCATTATTAAACGCTGCTTGAATTCCTTTAAGTGTTTCTAATACTTTCTCTAACTGAGCAGGGTTATTTACTTGCCAATCTTTTTGTGGCGCGAGTTGAATACGCGCTCCGTTAGCCCCACCTCTTTTATCAGAACCACGAAATGTTGATGCCGAAGCCCAAGCAGTAGACACCAATTGAGATACCGAAAGTCCTGAATCCAATATTTTACTTTTAAGAGCAACGATATCATTTGCATCGATTAGCTCATGGTTAACCGCTGGAACTGGATCTTGCCAGATCAATTCTTCTTGCGGTACTTCTGGTCCAAGGTAACGTTCTATTGGCCCCATATCGCGGTGCGTCAATTTAAACCATGCTCGAGAAAATGCATCCGCAAATTCATCCGGGTTTTCAAAGAAATGTCTTGAAATAGGTTCATAAATAGGATCAGCTCTCAAGGCAAGATCAGCAGTAAGCATGGTTGGCGCATGACTTTTTGATGGATTATGAGCATCTGGTACTGTACCTGAACCTGCTCCCGCTTTTGGCTTCCATTGATGAGCGCCGGCTGGACTCTTTGCTAACTCCCATTCAAATCCGAATAAGTTTTCAAAATAGTTGTTACTCCATTTTGTTGGTGTTGTTGTCCAAGCACCCTCTAGACCGCTTCCTATTGTATATTCTCCATTTCCAGTACCAAAAGTGTTTTTCCACCCAAGTCCCTGTTGTTCAATAGGTGCAGCTGCGGGTTCTGGACCTACATATTCGTTTGGATCAGCAGCTCCGTGCGTTTTCCCAAAAGTATGCCCACCTGCAATAAGCGCCACAGTTTCTTCATCATTCATTGCCATACGAGCAAAAGTTTCTCTAATGTCACGAGCTGAAGCCAATGGGTCAGGATTTCCATTAGGTCCTTCTGGGTTTACGTAAATAAGTCCCATTTGAACAGCAGCCAATGGATTTTCTAATTCACGATCTCCTGTATAACGCTTGTCATCCAACCATTTCCCTTCAGAACCCCAATAAATATCTTCAGCTGGTTCCCATACATCAGCACGTCCACCGGCAAAACCAAAAGTCTTTAACCCCATTGATTCTAAAGCACAGTTACCAGTAAGCACCATCAAATCGGCCCAAGAAATTTTCTTACCATATTTCTGTTTAATTGGCCATAATAACAAACGTGCTTTATCTAAATTCACATTATCTGGCCAACTGTTCAGCGGTGCAAATCGTTGTGTCCCAAAACCCGCTCCACCACGACCATCAGCAATACGATACGTTCCTGCGCTATGCCATGCCATTCGAATAAAAAATGGGCCATAATGACCATAATCGGCAGGCCACCATTCTTGAGAGTTTGTCATTAATTCAAAAATATCTTCCTTAAGGGCTGCTAAATCAAGACTTTTAAACTCTTCTGCATAGTTGAACGCCTCACCCATTGGGTTAGACAGATCAGCATGCTGACGTAGGATGCTTAATTTTAACTGATTTGGCCACCAATCATTGTTTCTTGTCCCTGAACCTGCACTTTGCTTTGTAGCACTTCCTGAAAACGGACATTTACTTTCACCGTTTGGATTATTGTTGTTTTCCATAATTATATATGATTTTTGTTCTATAAAGTTTCTATGCTAATTTACATAAAATTTATTATCAAAAATATTTTTTCAATAGATAAAAACTATGAATATATTCTATGCACGTAATAAGTAGCAACAAAAAACCACAACAAAATTATATTCTGTTGTGGCTCTATTTTATAAATTATTAGAATTCCCTATTGAAGGGGGACATGCTTTTACCAAGGAATCGGGTTGTAGTCTTTCAAGAACTTCCCACACCAATGTTTTCCAGTATTAATACCATCAAATAACGGATCCATAACCCTAGCCGCACCATCCACAATATCTAAAGGGGGTTGAAAATCTTCGAGTTCTTGTTTCTTCTTGGCTAATTCGGCAGGATCTTCATCAGTCACCCAGCCCGTATCTACGGCATTCATAAATATTCCAGCTTTCGCCAATTCTCCTGCAGCGGTATGCGTAAGCATATTCAAAGCAGCTTTAGCCATATTAGTATGTGGATGTCGGGCTTCTTTAAAAAAACGATGGAACTTCCCTTCCATAGCTGAGACATTAATAATATGCTTTTGTCCCGTATTGTCTTTTTTCATTACTTCCGAAAGACGATTACATAATACAAACGGTGCAACTGAATTCACCAATTGTACTTCAATCATTTCGGTAGTTTCTATTTGGCCCAACTTTAAACGCCAGCTATTCGTCTTTCTTAAATCTACTTGTTGCAAGTCGGCATCGAGTTCTCCTTCAGGAAAGACCTCGTTAGCGACAAGTGCGTTGTCAAATGAATAAGGGATCTGAGATAATTTGGCGGAAGCCCGCAAACCAATTCCCGGTTCTGGACCATGCCAAGTTACTGGCATATTTTCAGTCGAAGAAGCTCCCGAAGTCAGTACTTTTAATTCATCCAAACAATTAATATGATCTAGTAATAATTCTTGTGCTTGTTTAGGCAAAGTATGAATTGGACGCTCTTCATTCTCCATCATGTGGGTATAAAACCCAGCAGGACGTCGAACAGTTTGCGCCGCATTATTAATCAAAATATCCAATCGCTCGTATTTCTGCTCTATGAAATTGCAAAAAATCTCAACACTAGGAATATGTCTTAAATCCAATCCATGGATTTTTAAACGGTGTCCCCAATCCATAAAATCAGGTTCTTTCCCAAAACGCAAAGCTGAATCAACTGGAAAACGTGTCGTTGCAATAACCGTTGCTCCTCCTCGTAGTAGCATCAATGTAATATGATACCCAATTTTTAATCGAGAACCGGTAATAACAGCTACTTGTCCTTTTACATCAGCACTTTGAAAACGTTTGGCATAATTAAAATCGCCACAATCAGTACACATAGTATCATAAAAGTGATGCATTTTAGTAAACGACGTTTTACATACATAGCAATTCCTAGACGTTTCTAACTCTAACTGCTCTTTGCTTTCTAAATCATTAAAAGCCAGTAATTTTGGCGCAACAAAAACACTTGCTTCACGCGCATATCTAATTCCAGTTTCTTTACGTGCCGTTCTATCTTGCTTTTCTTTTTTACGTTTTGCAACTGCTTTTCCGTCTTTTTTTCTACGAGAAAGCTCGTCTCGATCTGGTCTCGAGAATTGACCTGCCGCTTTTATTAAAGCAGTTCTTTGTTCTTTTGGGATATCAAATATTTGATCAGTATCCATATTTAATTGAGCGAGAATCGCAATACAACGGTTAATTTCTTCCGATGTGATTACTCCTCCATGTATTTGTTCTTCGTTCATCATCTTCTGAAATTGTATGGCTATTGATTTTAAGAGCGCAAATATAGTTTTTTTTGAAATGACTTAATTTTTGAAGTGATAAGTATATTTAAACTTAAAAACCCAACTCAGTATCACTCATAATCTTTGTACCTTTGCTACTTTGAAGCTTATAAAAATATGTTTTTCCAAATAAAATCGTACTTACAATTCCTTTGGCATTCTAAAAATGAGCATGCAGTTCATTCGCCTTTTGTATTTAATTTAATCACCAAATGTTTTTATGATCGAAAACCAAAACCAGAATACACGGTTTTGAATAATTATAGAAAATCACTTTTAGCAAATCCGAATACCATAGAAGTAACCGACTTTGGCGCGGGATCTAAAGTTTTCAAATCGAATACTAGGGCAATAGCCCAAATTGTCAAAACAGCAGGAATTACTTCAAAACGAGCTGAATTATTATTTAGAATTACCAATTATTTTCAACCTGAATCAATACTAGAAATAGGAACTTCATTAGGTCTCGCTACAGCTGCTATGGCATTGGGAAGTAAAAATGCAAAATTAACCACGCTAGAGGGTTGCCCCGAAACAGCAAATATTGCTCAAAATCAATTTCAAGAATTTGAATTAACCAATATAACTTCTGTTGTGACTCCATTTGAACGTTATTTGGACGACTTGAAAATAGAAACTTTAAACTTTAAACTGATTTTTTTTGACGGGAATCATTCGAAAAAAGCCACCTTAGCTTATTTTGAGCAACTACTTCACACTGTAAATAATGAAACCGTTTGGATTTTTGACGATATTCATTGGTCAGCCGGTATGGATGAAGCTTGGAAAATCATAAAAACACATCCAAAAGTGACCGTAACGATAGATACTTTTCAGTGGGGCTTCATATTCTTTAGAAGAGAACAGCCCAAAGAACATTTTACAATTAGAACATAGATAAATATCTTTAATCCTAAAAAATCAATTTATGGATATAAAACAAATTTTCGAAAACAATAGCAAGTGGATTGCTAAACAACTTCAAACAGACGAAAATTATTTTGACAAACTTGGTGCAGGACAATCTCCTGAATTCTTATACATTGGCTGCTCAGATAGTCGTGTTTCTGCAGAAGAACTTATGGGACTGCAACCAGGAGATGTCTTTGTACATCGCAACATTGCGAATATGGTTCCCAATACTGATCTTAATTCGATGTCAGTAATTAATTATGCAGTCATGCATCTCAAAGTAAATCATATTGTTGTTTGTGGTCATTACGGTTGCGGAGGAGTACATGCTGCGATGCAACAGTCTGACTTAGGAATTTTAAACCCTTGGCTTCGAAATATTCGTGATGTCTATCGAATACATAGAAAAGAATTAGAAGCTATCACTAATGAAGAAGAAAAATACAAACGTTTAGTGGAGTTAAATGTACAAGAACAATGCATCAACGTCATCAAAACGGCCGAAGTGCAAAAAGCAAACAGAGAACGAAATCTAAAAGTGTATGGTTGGATATTTGATATTCATACTGGAAAATTAATAGATCTTAATATCAATTTTGATGAAATATTAAAAGACATTATGGCAATCTATAAAATAACAAACTAGAGACCTTACTAGAGAAAAAATTAAGAAACAAAAAAGACAGCCATTTCTGACTGTCTTTTTTTAACAAAAATAACCAATTATTATTGTTTAGCTTTTTCCATTTCTTCTGATTTTGCTCCCATCCTATTTAAAGTATACATTGGTGCAAATTTCAATTTTAAACCAGCAATTTTTCTATTATCTTCAGATGAAAGACCTTCTTTTTCTACTGTATTTTTTCTACTGTCTAATGCTTCATACATCAATTTGATTTCATCCCAATCTTCTCGAGAATAGCTATCTTTATTATCTTCAACTGTATGAACAAATTGTTGGTACACACTGTGAATATTTCCTGCATTTACCCAATCAAAATTCATATCTGTTCCTACTTTTCCTTCACCAAACAAAGCATTTCTCATTTGTTGTTTAGGATTTGGCTTTGAAGCTTCCATATCAGCCATCATCATTGCTTTCAATGCTTCATATTTAGCTTTACTAGCTTCTATTTTTTCTTTCGCTTTCATATCTTCTTTAAGATCTGACAACGCAGTTTCTGCTTGACTACTTTTTAATTCATAAGTTGCTTCAATAGCTTGCCAGTTTGCTTTAGCATCTTCTTTTGCAACATTACCTAATGAATCAACATAAACAACATAGGTATCAACTGTTTTTTCTGCTGCTTCTTTCTTCTCATCTTTACAAGATGTAAACCCTAGTGCGATAACCGCCATTCCTAATACTAAATTTCTACTTTTCATAATTTCTGATTTATTAATTATTACTCAACAAATGTACCTACCTTTGCATTATATTCAATACAAATATGTGAATGTTGTAAATAATTAATAAAATTGTGATAAATTTTAAAAAAAGTGTGAATTACATAACAATGACACAAAATTATATAACACTTTTTCCTTAGTGTTTTATGATAGTATTTCTTTCGAAAAACAAAAAACTACTGATTGCAACTTCCTCATATTATATCTAACTTATTTTGTAACAAAAATGTATTTTGGACAACTTATATTTAATTCGAAAGTCTTTTGTACTTTTAAAACCTAGAAACCATAATTCATCAATAGTAGACAGCAATGGCAAACCCATTAATAAAAATAACCAATATCAAAAGAGATTTTGTACTTGGAGAAGAAATTGTAAATGTTTTAAAAGGCATAGATTTACAAATTAATAAAGGAGAATACGTTGCACTTATGGGACCTTCGGGTTCTGGAAAATCGACCTTAATGAATCTTTTAGGCTGCTTAGACACACCAACGTCTGGAAATTATATTCTTAACGGTAAAGATGTTAGTAAAATGAAAGACGATGAATTAGCCGAAATTCGCAATAAAGAGATTGGCTTTGTCTTTCAAACTTTTAACCTTTTGCCTAGAACAACAGCTCTAGACAATGTGGCTTTACCCATGATTTATGCAGGGTTTTCAAAAACAGATAGAAGAGCTAGAGCACAAGAAGTATTGACTCAAGTTGGATTATCAGATAGAATGGATCACCATCCCAACCAACTTTCTGGTGGACAAAGACAGCGTGTAGCGGTTGCTAGAGCATTGGTAAATAGCCCTTCGATAATACTTGCTGATGAACCTACAGGAAACTTAGACAGTAAAACATCATTAGAAATCATGAAGCTTTTTAATGAGATTCATGCTAATGGTAACACTGTCATCTTAGTTACTCACGAAGAGGAAATTGCTGAATATGCTCATCGCATCATTAGGTTGCGAGATGGAATGGTAGAAAGTGACACTACAAAATAAAGTATTTATTAAGTCAGTCGCGCACCACATTCGAATGATATAAAACCCATAAAACAAAATGAAAATTGGCATATTGACTTGTGAAAAACTTCCTGAATTAAACCCCGAAGACCAATTATTATTACCCGAATTAGCCAAACACAACATTACTGCTACCGCTGCTATTTGGGATGATAAAAGCATTCAATGGAGTGATTTTGATTATTTAATTTTCCGTAATACTTGGGATTATTTCGAGAAAGAAACCGCATTCAACAATTGGTTAGACCATATTGAACAATTGGGAATCAAAACCCTCAATTCAATTGATATCATAAAAAACAACAAGCACAAGTTCTATTTGCGTGAAATGGAAAAGAAAGGGATTATAATCCTGCCCACTGTTTTCTTAGAAAAAACAAAGGATTTAAATCTTTCCAAAATAATTCCTACACATTGGAAAAAAATGGTATTGAAACCTGCTTTTTCTGCTGGATCTTATCAAACTGAAGTTTTTGAACTGAAGGATATTGAAAAAATCAATACGCAATACAAAGCCATTGCTTCCGAAAAAGAATTGCTACTGCAAGAATTCATGCCTGAAATCCAAACTTTGGGCGAAACTTCCTTTATCTTTTTCAATAAAAAATTCTCGCATGCAGTTAATAAAAAACCTGTAGATGGTGATTTTAGAATTCAAGTTCAGTTTGGTGGAAAATACAAATTGATTGAACCATCGCAAGAGCTAATCGAAAAAGCGCAAAAAATAGTAAATACTTTTCCTAATAATTTATTGTATTCTCGCGTAGACGGAATTATCATTGAAAACGAATTGCATCTTATGGAAGTAGAATGTATTGAACCTGATTTGTATTTCAATTTATCTCAAGGTGCATTGACCAGATATGTTAATGCAGTACTCGAATTAATACAGTAATTTTGTTTTTTACAAAAAACGAAACGAATCCACGAATAAACAAATATCCTCAAAATGAAAGTATATACTAAAACTGGTGATAAAGGAACTACAGCCCTCTTTGGAGGAACTAGAGTCCCAAAAGATCATATTAGAATTGAAAGTTACGGAACTGTAGACGAATTAAACTCTCATATAGGACTTGTTCGTGACCAAGAAATGAACATTCATTATAAAGAAATATTAGCCGAAATTCAAGATCGTTTGTTTACTGTGGGTGCGATTCTCGCCACACCACAAGAAAAAGAGATAATGAAAAACGGAGAACTGCGATTACAAAAATTAGGAATCGTGGAGAGTGATATCGAATTATTAGAAAATGAAATTGACAGCATGGAAGAAGCGCTTCCACAAATGACTCATTTTGTATTGCCTGGAGGACATACTACAGTGTCATATTGTCATATAGCCCGCTGTGTTTGCCGTCGCGCAGAACGCTTGGCAGTGCATTTAAGCCATAATGAGCCTGTCGCTGATATCGCAATTAAGTACCTCAACCGACTTTCTGACTACCTTTTTGTGTTGGCACGAAAGTTGTCTCTAGATTTGAACGCCGAGGAAGTTAAATGGATTCCAAGGAAGTAAATTTCTGGTCAAAAACTTAAAACTTTAAGACTGAAACTTTAAACTAAAAAACACGTTCTTAACTTTTTTATAAAATAAATGATTTTTTACTTGTCTTTTTCAGTAAAAAAATTATTTTTGCACAAAACTAAATCGACAAAAGATGTATTGGACATTAGAATTAGCATCCTATCTTAGTGATGCGCCGTGGCCTGCTAACAAGGATGAACTTATTGATTACGCTATACGTGCTGGTGCTCCTTTAGAAGTAGTAGAAAACCTACAGTCTATTGAAGATGAAGGCGAGATATACGAGTCAATGGAAGAAATTTGGCCTGATTACCCTACTGACGAAGATTATCTTTGGAATGAGGATGAATATTAAAGAATAAACAAAAGAAAAAGTCTCAAAAGAGGCTTTTTTTTTGGTTAAATTTACACGATAAAATAAAATTAGAAATACGATATAATTATGAGTTTCATAAACAGCATTATTAAAGCCTTTGTTGGAGACAAATCTGATAAAGATGTAAAAGCTTTACAACCTTATTTAAATAAAATAAAAACTTTCGAAAGCAATTTAATTTCATTATCTCATGATGAATTAAGAGCACGTACCTACTTTTTCAAAGACCAGCTAAAACAAGCTCGTGCAGGTATTGACGGTAAAATTGCTACACTTAAACAAGAAGTTGAAGGCATTGAAGACATTGATAAAAAAGAAGACCTTTATTTAGCTATCGACGCTTTAGAAAAAGAAGCTTACGATTTATCGGAGAAAACATTACTTGAAATTCTTCCTGAAGCTTTTGCAGTAGTAAAAGAAACAGCAAGACGTTTCAAAGACAATTCAGAAATTACAGTTACTGCTACAGCCAAAGACAGAGAATTCTCTGGAGCTAAGCCTTACGTTTCAATTGTTGGAGAAAATGCAGTATGGCAAAATAAATGGAATGCCGCAGGTAAAGAAATTACTTGGGACATGATTCATTATGATGTTCAGCTGATTGGTGGAATGGTATTGCACGAAGGTAAAATTGCCGAAATGCAAACGGGAGAAGGAAAAACATTAGTAGCAACCTTACCTCTTTACTTAAATGCTTTAACTGGAAACGGTGTGCATTTAGTAACGGTGAATGATTACTTGGCAAAACGTGATAGTACTTGGAAAGCCCCTTTATTTGAATTCCATGGTATGACTGTAGATTGTATTGACAATCACCAACCAAGTACGGAAGCTAGAAAAAAAGCATATGATGCTGATATCACTTACGGAACTAATAATGAATTTGGTTTTGATTACCTAAGAGATAACATGACCCATTCTCCAAATGATTTGGTTCAAAGAAAGCACAATTATGCTATTGTCGATGAGGTCGATTCTGTATTAATTGATGATGCAAGAACACCATTGATTATTTCTGGTCCAGTACCACAAGGAGATCGTCATGAATTCAATGAGTTGAAACCAAAAATTGAAAACTTAGTAAGTTTACAACGTCAATTGGCCAACAACTTTTTATCAGAAGCCAAAAAATTAATTAAAGAAGGAAATACTAAAGAAGGTGGTGTTTTACTTTTAAGAGCCTATAGAAGTTTACCTAAAAACAAAGCTTTGATTAAGTTTTTAAGTGAAGAAGGAATCAGACAACTACTTCAAAAAACGGAGAATCAATACATGCAGGACAACAACCGTGAAATGCATAAGATTGATGAAGCATTGTACTTTGTAATTGAAGAAAAAAATAACCAAGTTGAATTGACTGATAATGGTATCAAATACCTTTCAGGAGATACTGATACTGACTTTTTCGTTCTTCCAGATATTGGAACTGAGATTGCAATTATCGAGAAGAAAAAATTAGACAAAGACGCTGAAGCAGAAGAAAAAGAAAAATTATTTCAAGATTTTGCTATTAAAAGCGAGCGTATTCATACGTTGACTCAACTATTAAAAGCGTACTCTTTATTTGAAAAAGATGTAGAATACGTAATCATGGACAACAAAATCATGATTGTAGATGAGCAAACAGGTCGTATTATGGATGGTCGTCGTTACTCTGACGGACTACACCAAGCGATTGAAGCCAAAGAGAATGTGAAAATCGAAGCGGCTACTCAAACTTTTGCAACGGTAACACTACAAAACTATTTCAGAATGTACAGCAAATTAGCGGGTATGACTGGAACGGCGGTTACAGAAGCAGGAGAATTATGGGAAATATATAAATTGGATGTAGTAGAAATTCCTACTAATAGACCAATGGCTCGACTTGACAAAGAAGATTTTATCTACAAAACAACTCGTGAAAAATTCAATGCAGTAATCGAAGATGTAACTGCCTTATCACAAGCAGGAAGACCAGTTCTTATTGGTACAACCTCAGTTGATATTTCTGAATTATTGAGTAGAATGCTAAAAATGAGAGGGGTTGCGCACAATGTATTGAATGCCAAAATGCACAAGCAAGAAGCACAAATCGTTGAAGAAGCTGGAAAACCTGGTATCGTAACCATTGCAACCAATATGGCAGGTCGTGGAACGGATATTAAATTATCTGCCGAAGTGAAAGCCGCTGGTGGATTGGCAATCATCGGTACGGAACGTCATGACTCACGTCGTGTTGACCGTCAGTTAAGAGGTCGTGCTGGTCGTCAAGGAGATGTGGGAAGTTCTCAATTTTATGTTTCTCTTGAAGATAACTTAATGCGTTTATTTGGTTCTGAAAGAGTAGCTAAAGTAATGGACAGAATGGGATTAGAAGAAGGAGAAGTAATCCAACATTCGATGATGACTAAATCAATCGAGCGTGCACAGAAAAAAGTAGAAGAAAACAACTTTGGTGTTCGTAAGCGTTTATTGGAGTATGATGATGTAATGAATGCACAACGTGAAGTAGTGTACAAGCGTCGTCGTCATGCCTTGTTTGGAGAACGTCTAAAACTGGATATTGCTAACATGTTGTATGACACTTGTGAGTTGATCATTCAGGGTACAAAACCATCTAATGATTTCAAAAATTTCGAGTTTGATTTAATTCGTTATTTCTCTATAACTTCTCCAGTTAGCGAAAGTGATTTCGTAAAATTAACTGATATTGAGTTAACAGGAAAAGTATACAAAGAAGCTTTAAAATATTACAACGAAAAAACAGACCGTAGCGCAAGAGAAGCCTTCCCTATCATCAAGGAAGTATACGAAGACAAAAACAATCAGTTTGAACGTATCGTAGTTCCATTTACGGATGGTGTGAAATCACTAAACGTAGTAACTGATTTGAAAAAAGCATATGAAACAGAAGGAAAGCAATTAGTCGCTGATTTCGAGAAAAACATCACCTTATCAATTGTGGATGAAGCTTGGAAAAAGCACTTACGCAAAATGGACGAATTGAAACAATCGGTTCAACTAGCCGTTCACGAACAAAAAGATCCATTGCTTATCTATAAATTTGAAGCCTTCAACTTATTTAATGCTATGTTGAATGGTATCAATAAAGAAGTAATTTCGTTCTTGTTCAAAGGTGACTTACCTGCACAACAAAATCAGCAAATTCAAGAAGCAGTAGAAGTACGTCAAAAAGAAGATTACAAATTAAGTAAAGACGAAATTCCAAATAGTGAAGCGGCCAATCAAGAAGCGGGACAAACTCAGCAACGTCAAGTTACAGAGACTATCGTGAGAGATATGCCAAAAATCAACCGTAATGACAACGTTACCATTCAAAACGTGGCAAACGGACAAACACAAGAAATGAAATACAAAAAAGCTGAAAGCTTAATCGCCTCAGGTCAATGGGTTATTGTAAACGGATAATAACTTCATTTCTTTGTAAAATTAAATTCCTCAATTACGAAAGTAGTTGAGGCTTTTTTTTAGGAGCTAATCCCGCTATTCGTTGCAATCTCTGGTGTTTGTTAGCACAATACCAGAGGATTTCCACTGCTATCGGGGCTAGAGGTTTTGTATATTTAAGTACGTGAATGAGGTTTCCCGTAAGGATAGTACAATTTAAGAATATATATTTGATTACAATGAATTTCAAAATGTTAATAACACGATAGCGCGGATTTTCAATCCATAAATACAAAGAATATCGATAATAAAAATTCCAAAAACTAAACAGTTCACCACAATTAAAATCATAGCGAGCAACGAAGCTATCCCACTAAAACTCATCTACAATCAAAATCTTTTGCTACGAATATACTAGATGAGATTGCTTAGTTCCTCGTAATGACCCTGCCTAAATTAGAAAATAAATCGTAGCGTTTGCAACGCGGTTTATGATAAGAAACTTTATTTACTTACTTAAGCTCATTACATACTTTGTCGAAAAACGGGATGCGATTGCTTCGTTCCTCGCAATGACTCAGCTAACGGTTAAAAGCTCTTTTAAGTGTTTGATATACTAGATTGGGTTTTCCTCAAAATACCTAGCTTCAATTCTTTTGATATCTTTAATGGAGTTTTTGGCCCAAGCCAATCTTTTTACCAAAATTTCCTCTTCGGAAAGATGCCAATCTATGTTGGAATTACGCAATCTATTGGTTAAGTTTTGAATGATTATTGAAGCCGAAACCGAGATATTCAAACTCTCCGTAAAACCTACCATAGGAATTTTAAGAAAACCATCGGCACGTTTTAAAATTTCTTCGGATAGTCCGTCTCTTTCAGTTCCAAAAAATAAGGCACTGGGTTTTGTTATATCAAAATCATCCATCAAGCAATCATTGTCATGAGGAGTCGTGGCAATGATTTGGTAGCCTTTGTTTTTTAACGTATCCACACAATCTGTTATACTATCATAGGTATTGATATCCACCCATTTTTGAGCTCCCATCGCAATTTCCTTATCGATACTTTTCCCGTACCGTTGCTCAATAACATTGAGTTCTTGAATTCCAAAAACTTCACAACTGCGCATTACTGCACTGGTATTGTGCATTTGAAAAATATCTTCAACAGCAATAGTAAAATGATTGGTTCTGTTTTCTAATACTTTCAGGAATTTCTCTTTGCGGTTATCTGTCAAGATATTTTCAAGAAAATTAAGGTAATCGATATCAATCATGAAGAAGTTTTTTTTGCAAAAATAGTAAAAAGAAAAAATAGCCACGAATTCACAGATTTATATTTAACTAATTCTTTAAAAACTGTGTCGAGAAAACTAACCTCAAATAGAAAAATTTTATTAGTAGAAGAATAATAACCACAGATTCGCAGATTAAAAAATCCGTCAAAATCCGCTTAATCCGTACAATCCGTGTCCCAATTATTTACAGTTGGTAAAAAAATCAGTACATCAGTGGTTAAACAGAGCCACAATAATTTATTTTTGTACAAGTAATTCATCCGAAGAAGGAAAAAATCTATGAAAAAGAAATTAGTGGTTTTAACAGGAGCTGGTATTAGTGCTGAAAGTGGCATTAAAACATTTCGCGACAGTGACGGACTATGGGAAGGTCATAATGTGATGGACGTAGCCACACCCGAAGGCTGGTATCAAAATCCTGCCTTAATACTGGATTTTTATAACCAAAGACGAAAACAACTCAAAGAAGTACAACCGAATTTAGGCCATCAAATTCTGGCTGAATTAGAAAATGAATTTGAAGTATATATCATTACTCAAAACGTAGATGATTTACACGAACGTGCTGGAAGCACAAATGTATTGCATTTACACGGCGAATTATTGAAAGTGCGAAGCACCAAAAACGTAAATTATATTTTGGATTGGACCGAAGATTTAAATTTTGGTGATTTAGATAGCAATCAAAATCAATTGCGACCTCATATTGTTTGGTTTGGGGAAGATGTTCCCGCACTGGAAGAGGCGATACGTATTACTGAAATCGCCGATTATTTTGCTGTTATTGGTACCTCATTACAAGTTTATCCTGCCGCAGGATTAATCGATTTTACACATCCAGAAACGCCTCTTTTTTACATCGATCCAAAACCCATTAAAATCCCGAATTTGAGAAATCCACTGGAAGTGATTCCAGAAGTAGCTTCTGAAGGAATGAAAATATTAAAAAAGAAGCTAATCGACCTTATTTAAAAACCATTCGTTTTCTATTTTGTCACGAAAGGTTTATATTTGTGCCTTTCGAACAAACAACAAAACAATGACTACTTTAAACGAATTGAATGCTATTTCTCCAATCGACGGAAGATATAGAAACAAGACTCTTTCTTTAGCTCCTTTTTTCTCAGAAGAAGCATTAATCAAATACCGCGTATTAGTTGAAATCGAGTATTTCATTGCTTTGTGCGAAATTCCTTTGCCACAACTTAAAGGAGTAAACCCAGATTTATTTGAAAGCTTACGTAACATCTATAAAAACTTTTCTACTGAAGATGCACTTTGGATCAAAGAAACGGAAAAAGTAACCAACCACGATGTTAAAGCGGTAGAGTACTTTATAAAAGATGCTTTTGAAAAATTAGGTTTGTCTCAATATAAAGAGTTCATCCACTTTGGGTTGACTTCTCAAGATATCAATAATACTGCGATTCCACTTTCTACAAAGGAAGCGTTTGAAAAAGTATACATGCCATCCTTAATTACTTTAACTTCAAAGTTGAAAGACTTAAGTGTAGAATGGAAAGACATTCCTATGCTAGCACGTACACACGGACAACCGGCTTCCCCTACTCGTTTGGGTAAAGAAATTGGTGTTTTTGTAGAGCGACTAGAAGAGCAAATGCGTTTGTTATTCAACATTCCTTTTGCAGCTAAATTTGGTGGTGCAACTGGGAATTACAATGCACATCATGTGGCGTATCCACAAATTGACTGGAAACAATTTGGAGGGAAATTTGTGGAGGATATTTTAGGATTACACCACTCTTTCCCAACAACACAAATTGAACATTACGATCATTTTGCTGCCTTTTTTGATGCGTTGAAAAGAATCAACACCATCATTATCGATTTAGATAGAGATATTTGGACTTATGTTTCTATGGAATATTTCAAGCAAAAAATCAAAGCAGGAGAAATTGGATCATCGGCAATGCCACATAAAGTAAACCCAATTGATTTTGAAAACTCAGAAGGAAATTTAGGAATAGCGAATGCCATCTTTGAACACCTTTCGGCAAAATTACCATTGTCAAGATTGCAACGTGATTTAACGGATAGTACGGTTTTAAGAAATGTAGGTGTACCAATAGGACATACTATCATTGCCTTTGAAGCCACATTGAAAGGATTGAATAAATTACTATTGAACGAATCTAAATTCCACGAAGATTTAGAGAAAAACTGGGCTGTAGTTGCGGAGGCAATTCAAACGATTTTGCGTCGTGAGGCCTACCCAAATCCGTATGAAGCATTGAAAGGATTGACAAGAACAAATGAAGCGATTGACAAGAAAGCAATTCATGGGTTTATAGCAACACTTGATGTTTCGGAAGAAATAAAAGCAGAATTAATGCAAATCACGCCTAGTAATTTCTTAGGAATCTAGAACGGAAACAGAAAAATTGTAAATTCTTAGTTTCTATTTTTTTGAATATGATAAAAGTGCTTGTTGCGCTTAAATTTTAAAAATATACACTTTAAAAAAAGCTATCTTTAACGATAGCTTTTTTTTAGTCCATCTATAGAGGTGGCTTTTTTAAAAACGAATTAACAAATATAAAAATCATACTAGCCCAGATTGTAATGGAAAGCCTTGCGGGATAAAAACTATTTTTATGGCAATGGGCAGAGTGACCAAAGGAAACTCCTGCCAACTGCCTAATAAAAAAGTTTTTTGACCAAAAGCTTGAAATGGAAAGCTGGATTAGCTACAACCATAAATTATGAGTGCCGCAGCAACAATAGCAGAAACGACAACACATTTAGAACCACTTATTAGCGACTTGGGATTGATCCTGATGACTGCTGGTATTGCCGTTTTGATATTTAAGAAACTCAAACAACCATTAGTTTTAGGATATTTAATTGCAGGATTTCTGGCGGGAACTCATTTTGACTTTTTTCCATCGGTGAAAGATGTGAAGAGTGTCGAAGTTTGGGCAGAGATTGGCGTTATCATTCTACTTTTTAGCCTTGGACTGGAGTTTAGTTTTAAGAAATTAATGAAGGTGGGAGGTACCGCCTCCATCACTGCCGTCACCCAAATTGTGACTATGGTGCTGATTGGTTTTTTGGCTGGAAAATGGATGGGATGGGGTCAAATGGATTCAATTTTCCTGGGTGTTATTCTCTCGATTTCATCTACAACCATTATTCTTAAAACCTTCGACGAACTAGGCGTTAAGGCTAAAAAGTTTGCCGGAATCGTAATTGGATCCTTGATTGTTCAAGATATTGTTGCCATTTTGATGATGGTTTTACTGTCTACAGTTGCGGTAAGCCAGAAATTCTCTGGAACTGAATTGTTAATGTCCATTTTAAAACTCGTTTTTTTCTTGACCGCTTGGTTTATGGGGGGTATCTTTTTTATTCCTTCTTTATTAAAAAAAGCAAAGCATTTACTAACGGATGAAATGTTATTAATCATCTCCCTTGCCCTTTGTTTAATGATGGTTATTCTGGCATCAGATGTTGGTTTTTCTCCAGCCTTAGGAGCATTCATCATGGGATCCATCATTGCCGAAACGACGCAAGCGGAACATATTGAACATTTAGTAAAACCGGTAAAGGATTTATTTGGCGCCATTTTTTTTGTGTCTGTTGGGATGTTAATTGATCCCGTTACCTTGTATGAACATGCAATACCCGTAGTGATTCTTACTTTTGTTACCATCTTTGGACAATCGATTAGTTCTACTATTGGTGCTTTGATATCTGGTCAACCGTTGAAACAAGCAGTGCAAACAGGGATGAGTTTGTCTCAAATAGGTGAATTCTCCTTTATTATTGCCACCTTAGGAATGTCGATGAATGTGACCAGTTCCTTTTTATACCCTATTGTAGTAGCCGTTTCAGCGATTACTACTTTTACGACACCGTTTATGGTGAAAATGGCGGTTCCATTTTCGGAAATATTAGAGCGAAAATTACCTAGAAAATGGGTGAAAAATATCGCTCGTTACAGTACAAATGCACAAGCGATTCGTTCCGTAAGTACGTGGCAAATAGCCATACGTGCTTATTTAATGCAGATTGTCTTAAACACTATAATTATTACCTCAATTATTCTGTTGTCGGCTAATTACGTATTGCCATTGGTTGAAGACTCGAAATTTGGTAATGCTATAGCAGCCTTAATCACTATTATTATTATTTCTCCTTTCTTATGGGCTTTATCGCTTCGCCGTGTGGCAGTAGAACAAGTAGATGCATTGTATAAAGAACGCAAATACAGAGGGCCGATTTTGATGATGATCTTTTTTAGAATGGGATTGGCGTTGTTTTATATCGGGTTTCTATTGAATATCTTTTTCTCCCCTGTGATTGCTTTTTTCGCCTTAGTTGTTTCTATAACTATCTATTTCTTTTTCCCAAAACAGCTGCATGCCCAATATCATAAAATTGAAAATCATTTTCTAAAAAACCTCAACAACAGAGAAACTAAAAAAGTAGATCGTCGCCATGCCAATTTAACGCCTTGGGACGGACATATGTCTACATTTGAAATTGCTCCAGAATCTAACTTAGCCGGAAAAACCCTTCGTGAACTTCATATTAGAGAAGATTTAGGAATTAATATTGCTTTTATAAAGCGTGGGGAATTAACGATTCAAATTCCAAATAAATTAGAACGTTTGTTTCCAGGAGATGAAATTTGCGTGATTGGTACCGATGAACAAGTCGAACAATTTTCAAGCTATCTAAAAGGAAATGAGATTAAAGAACCTGCAAAACAGGACAACAATCTTGTTTTAAAACAAATAGAACTGAACAATGAGGAATTTATTGGGCGAAGCGTAGGTCAATCAAAATTAAGAGAGCGAACGAATGGTTTGCTAGTAGGAATTGAACGTAACGGACAACGAATACTAAACCCAGAATCCAATATAGTTTTACAAAAAGATGATATTCTATGGATTGTAGGAAACAACAAACTGATGAATACTTTATTTAAAGAGTAAGCATAAAAAAAGGCAAAAGTGAAAACACTTTTGCCTTTTTAATTATTTCTATTTGATCCAATTATCTTGAATAATTTGGAGCTTCTTTTGTAATCGTTACATTATGCGGATGACTTTCATTGATTCCACTTGCAGTAATACGAACAAAACGTCCTGTTTCTTGCAGGGTAGGAATGTCTTTTGAACCACAGTATCCCATTCCGGCACGAAGACCTCCAATGAATTGTAACATACTTTCGTTTAGTTCCCCTTTGTAAGGCACACGTCCCACAATTCCTTCTGGAACTAGTTTCTTTACATCATCTTCTACATCTTGGAAATAACGGTCTTTAGAACCGGTTTCCATTGCTTCAACAGAACCCATTCCTCTATATGATTTGAATTTTCTACCTTCAAAAATGATAGTTTCTCCAGGAGACTCTTTCGTTCCTGCAAGAAGTGATCCTAACATCACACAATCAGCACCTGCAGCGATAGCTTTAGGAATATCTCCTGTGTAACGAATCCCTCCATCAGCAATAACGGGCACACCTGTTCCTTTTAATGCAGCAGCTACTTCTAACACTGCAGAAAACTGAGGAAAACCAACACCTGCTACAATACGAGTAGTACAAATTGAACCTGGCCCAATTCCTACTTTTACTCCATCTGCTCCATTTTCTACTAAAAATTTAGCCGCTTCTGGAGTCGCAATATTTCCTACAATCACATCGATTTGAGGAAATTTAGTTTTTACTTGTTTCAACGTGTTTACCACACCTTGAGTATGACCGTGAGCGGTATCAATAATAATAGCATCTACACCTGCGTTTACTAAAGCTTCCGCTCTTTCTACTGCATCACCAGTAACACCAATAGCAGCTGCTACACGCAAACGCCCGTAAACATCTTTATTCGCAATTGGTTTTTGAGTTAATTTAGTGATATCTCTAAAAGTAATTAAACCTACTAATTTATAGTCGTCATTTACAACTGGTAATTTTTCGATTTTATGTCCTTGCAAAACTACTTCTGCTTGTTCTAGGGAAGTCCCTTCGGCAACAGTAATTAAATTTTCGCTTGTCATTACTTCAATGATAGGTCTTGCATTGTTTTTTTCAAAACGTAAATCTCTATTAGTAACAATTCCTTTAAGTATTTGGTTTACCCCTACAATAGGAATTCCACCGATACCGTATTCTTTCATCGCATTTTTAGCATCAGCAACAGTAGAAGTAAGCGGTAAAGTTACTGGATCAATGATCATACCTGATTCAGCACGTTTCACTTTACGAACTTTAGCTGCTTGCTGCTCGATAGTCATGTTTTTATGTAATACACCTATCCCTCCTTCTTGAGCCATAGCAATAGCCATAGCACTTTCAGTAACGGTATCCATAGCTGCGGATACAATAGGAACATTTAGCGTTATATTTCTTGAAAATTTTGATTGGATACTCACTTCGCGAGGAAGCACATTCGAGTAATTAGGAACTAATAATACATCATCGTAAGTTAAACCTTCGCCGATAATCTTGGAGTTGTGTGCTATCATGTTGCAATTTCTAGTTGAATTGCGTGCAAATATAGCAAATTATTTGATTAAATGTTTGAAAAACTAGTGAATAATATTCAAGTTATTTTTAATCATTAAAAATTAGCATAGATCTTTTTCGAAAGAGTATTGCAATTATAAAATCAAATACTTCCTTGTTACTATACTAATTAGTCATCACTTTCTTTAAAAATAAAATTAAATCCGAATTGAAAAGACAAACTATTGGCTTTAGCCAGATCCCGATATTCCAAGAGATTATCAGCCAAAAAATACATATTAAACTTTCCTAAATTTCCAGAAAGTCCTAAACCAATATTAGTATACGAGAAAGTATCTACAGTATACGTTGCCTTCATTTGTAAATTTTGTAAAACATTTCGTCTGTAATAACCTGTCAAAGCAACTATTGGCGCTCTTGGTGTAGTCATCATAAACACTTGACCACCTACTGCGTTTTTATATTCCGATTCTTCACCACTACAATTACAGTCTCCTCCTCTTGAATCATTAAATGAATATTGATACGATGCGTTGAATTTAACTGGACGCAAAGTTGTATATCCTGCATAAAGTGTATCTCGAGGAATGGCCGCTTGAAATTCTTCAAACACATTTTTAGGATTAGAATTCCCGTCAAACTTTGGATTTATCCCTTCATATTTATAAGAACCTTTATATGTAAATGTTTCAACATCTTTGCTATGTTTTATAAATCCTACATCAATTACACTTGCTGTAACTTGAATGTTTTTTTCTGGATAGTATGTAAATCCTAAATCGAATCCCAATCCCATATCACCACCAAATAATGCTTTCTTTTGCATATCACTACCAATATCTCCTTGATATCCTTTTTCTAAATATTTAGAAATACCAGAAGTATTGAGTTGCAAATCGGAATAAATGACTTGTTCATAAACAGTGGTCGTTGAAGGAATAGTATAAATATATCCCGAGTTATTTGTAGACCTTGCATTAAAAGCACTCGAATACAATTTGGCTCTTCCTCCAATAATAAGATTCTCCTTTATATTTTTATGGAAACCAATATGCAATACTGAAAGCAATTCAGATTTTACACTTAGATCTCCCAAATTAAACACTTTGCCTATATAATCTTTGTTTCCGTACAGGGCAAGTGTAGCCAAATCTTGTGGCAAGTAAGACCAGAAATCGAATTCTTGATACATTCCAAAAGAAACATATCCTTTACTCTCCCAATTACCCACTTGAAAACCTCCAGTAAACAATTCTATTTGTTCATTTAAAGCAATTTTATCATTTCTTGAAGTAGACAATACAACATTTTGCAACTTGGTATTAAAATCGACTCCGTCATTTGCAAATAAATCATAAGCTGAAAATCCTGACGAACCTATATTAGCTGAAATTCCAGATAACAGAGGAACTCCAAAATAATATTTGTACTTAACATCAGCGCCAGGGTTACTCATTAAAGATTGAGGCACCGAAGTAAAATTATATAGAATTTGTTTGTTTTGACTAAAACTACTAATAGAAAGGAATAGTAAGCCTAATAAATATACTTTCCTCATTTTATTTCAAAATAAACAGTTGCACTTGAGCGTAGTTTTAAACTTCCTTGACCACTACCATCCAATGGTGCACCAGGAGCCATAGCAATTACAAAGCCCATTCTTTTAGTGCTCTTAAGTAACTCCAAATTTAAATTTTCAAAAACTTCCGTTTTAGTTATGGTATTAGGAGTACCATTATAGGCTGGTACAGTAAAAGGAATGAAATAAAGTGGCTGGTCATTTCCATCTAAAAGCACAATGTTTATTGTAAACATTCTATTTACAGTGTTATTGATTTCAAAAAAAAAGTCAGCCCTTTTTAAATTATCTCGAAAGAAAGAGTCCCGAAAAACATCAAAATCTTGGGCATCAAAAGCTACTTTTTGCTCAATTCCATTATCAATAAATCCATTTTCAGAAATATCAAAATAAGTTAAATTAGCAACAATAACAGGTTCTAATTTAAGGTTATTCGCTTGATTAAAATCTAAATCACTGGAGCAAGAAACCGAAAAAAAAGTAAATAATACTGTAACTAAAACAGTAAGATTGCAGTATTTTTTTATTCTAAAAATCATAAATATAAAAGTAAATCTATTTAGAATAGTATTAACGCTTTCTATGTATACTTATTATTAACTTTTGTGTCTTTATTTATGAATTAATGGAATTTACCAAATAGCTTGGACGCTTCATTATACGCGCTTTCAAAACTCAACGGATTCAAGTTGGTTTCTACTTTATTAGCAGTAAAATAAGATAATAATTTCTCAGTTGGCATATTACCTGTTAAATCATCTTTGGCCATTGGGCAACCACCAAAACCTTGAATAGCACCATCAAAACGAGTACATCCCGCTTTATAAGCCGCATCAATTTTTTCAAACCATTTATCAGGAGTGGTATGCAAATGAGCACCAAATTCAATCTCAGGATATTTTGGAATTAAATTGGAGAATAAGTAGCTAATCACATCAGGAGTAGAACTACCCACAGTATCAGAAAGGGATAGTATTTTAACTCCCATGTTAGACATTTTTTCCGTCCACTCTCCCACTATATCTACGTTCCATGGATCCCCGTATGGATTACCAAATCCCATTGACAAATAAGCAACCACTTCTTTATTGGTTTGATCCGCAATTTCTAAAATTTCGGTAAGTGTAACTAAAGATTCGGCTATAGTTTTATGTGTATTCCTCATTTGAAAATTCTCGGAAATCGAGAAAGGAAACCCTAAATATTGTATTTCAGCATGCATAGAAGCCATTTCAGCACCTCTTGTATTTGCAATTATGGCTAAGAGTTTACTGGTGGTTTCCGAAAGATCTAGTTGTGCTAAAACTTCGGCAGTGTCTACCATTTGCGGAATCGCTTTTGGAGAAACAAAACTTCCAAAATCAATGGAATCAAAACCAACACGCAATAAAGATTGTAAGTAAGCTACCTTCCTATCTGTAGGAATAAAAGGTTTAATGCCTTGCATAGCATCACGAGGACATTCTATAATTTTCACTTGCTTCATATAGTTTCAAAGATAGAAAAACAATTAGGATTTCTAAATGATGCCTTTTAAATTTTAAGAACTTTAACGTATTCTGTATTTTGGTAATATAAATAAATATTACATAATTTGGTAATATTAAATATTAGGTCACTTATTTATTTTAGCTTTATTATCGCAACCCTTTTTAAGCGATTCCATTTTATTGGCAGCAAAATCTATTTTTCGTTTTGGAGATTTGAAAGAGGCCAAAGACCGAAAATTAACCGAATATGTGTTAATAGGTACTTTATTAAGTTTCGGAATTGCTCTACTTACAGGACTTATTGTACAAATTCTCTCCTAATAGAAAATAAAAAAGTCCGCTAGAAACTTTCTAACGGACTTTTATATATATTGAAAAACGAATTATTTCAATCGTTCCAAAATCTTTTTATTAATCGCTTTTACTAATGCTGGTCCTTCATAAATAAAACCGGTATACAACTGTATCAAGCTTGCTCCAGCCTCTAGTTTTTCTATAGCATCATCAGCAGAATGGATTCCTCCTACTCCAATAATAGGGAAAGCTTTATTGCTTTTTTCAGATAAAAATCGGATTACTTCTGTCGAACGTTTTGTTAATGGTTTCCCAGACAATCCCCCCATTTCGGATTTATTGACTGATTGTAATCCCTCACGTGAGATCGTTGTATTGGTTGCAATTACACCCGCAATTTTAGTTTCAGCCACAATATCAATAATATCTAATAACTGTTCATCTGTTAAATCAGGAGCAATTTTTAAAAGGACAGGCTTTTGTTTTGGTTTAGCCAAATTTTTATTTTGAAGTGTTTGCAACAACTGAGTCAATGGCTCTTTATCTTGCAGCGCACGCAAATTTGGTGTGTTTGGCGAACTTACATTCACTACAAAATAATCAACATAATCATACAAAGCATCAAAACATATTTCGTAATCAGATGTCGCTTCTTCATTTGGTGTCAATTTATTTTTACCTATGTTTCCACCAATTAAAACGCCATTATTTGCTTTCAATCGTTCTACTGCTTCCAGAACTCCTCCATTATTAAAACCCATTCGGTTAATAATTGCCGAATCTTCTTTCAAACGAAATAAACGCTTTTTAGGGTTTCCATCTTGTCCTTTTGGTGTTAAAGTACCAATTTCTATAAATCCAAAACCAAAGTTCGACAACTCTTTATACAGCTTGGCATCCTTATCAAAACCAGCGGCAAGACCTACTGGGTTTTTAAATTTCAATCCAAAAACTTCGGTTTCTAAACGCTTATCATCTACCAGATAAAGCGAACGATAAATTGCCGAAAAACCAGGAATTTTAGAAGTAATGCGAACCAGCGAGAAAGTGAAATAATGTATTTTTTCAGGATCAAATAAGAAAAATAGCGGACGAATAAGAAGTTTGTACATGTATATTTAGTTGTGTTGTGCAAAAATAGAATTATATAGTCGATAAATAAATATTTGTAAACTAAAATTTATTATTCAACTAAAATTAAAGGGTTCTATAGGCTAGCGTTTTAAATGAAATAAAAAAACCGAAGCCTAATAATAGGCTTCGGTTGTAAAAACTACCACTTTAACAGTTTTTTTTAAAATCAAAAACTGAACTTCAAAGCGTTTTATTTTTTGTCTTTTTTCATTTCCATTTTCTCCATCATCATACCGTCCATATCCATTTTCTCCCCATTTTTCATCATCATGGTTTTCCCATTTTTCATTTTAACCATTCCGTTTGGAGAGACCATTGCACCGTTAGACATTTTCATTTCTTTATCCATCATCATCATATTGCCCTCTTTGATCATCATCATTTTACCATCTTTCATTTTTACATAATTTTTCATCATCATGCCTTGCATATTCATCATTTCGCCATTTTTCATCATCATAGACTGGCCATTTTTCATTTTCATCATTCCATTTGGAGCAACCACAGTACCGTTAGACAATGTCATCTCTTTATTCATCATCATCATCTTACCCTCTTTCATCATCATTACCTTACCGTCCTTCATTTTCAAATACTCTTTCATTTGTGCCATTTTAGCATCATGCATCTTTTCTTTTTGCATTTTATTATCTTGGGCTTCTACTCCTGAACAAAATAACACAGCGATGATAAATAATAATAAATTTTTCATAATGATTTGATTTTTAATATTATACGTTTATTCTAACGACTATTAAATTTACAAAAAAAAGTGGTCAATCCGTTTTTTTTAACGCTTTTTAAGTTTAACGAAACATACTTTAAATAAAATCTAATTTTACTGTATAATTTTATCCTTCTGCTAAAAAACAAAACAATTGTAAATAGGCTTCTCTTTCTTTATTATACCTAATTAACAAAAGACCAAAGCCATCTTACGAATTCAGTTTGTAAATAAACTGTATATTTGTCCCTCATATATAAATATACTTTTATGCAACATATCATTGACCGTTTCATTAGTTATGTAACGATTGACACCGAATCTGACGCAAGTTCAGACACAACTCCAAGTACTGCAAAACAATGGGACTTAGCCAATAAATTAGTAGCCGAATTAAAAGCAATTGGTATGCAAGAAGTAACCATAGATGATAAAGCATATATCATGGCAACTTTACCAAGCAATGTCGATCATGAGGTACCAACTATTGGATTTATCTCTCATTTTGACACCACACCAGATTTTACTGGAGCCAATGTAAACCCACAAATCATAAAAAATTATGACGGTAAAGACATTGTTTTAAATGCAGAACAAAACATCATTTTATCTCCAAGCTATTTCAAGGATTTATTACAATACAAAGGACAAACATTAATTACAACTGACGGAACAACCCTTTTAGGAGCAGATGATAAAGCGGGAATTACTGAAATAGTAACTGCAATGGAATTCCTAATCAAAAATCCAGACATCAAACACGGAAAAATTAGAGTTGGGTTTACACCTGACGAAGAAATTGGTCGCGGAGCACATCATTTTGATGTAGATAAATTTGGTGCTGACTGGGCTTACACAATGGATGGAAGTCAAATAGGTGAATTAGAATATGAGAATTTTAATGCGGCTGGAGCCAAAATTACTTTTAAAGGAAAAAGTGTGCATCCAGGTTATGCCAAAGGAAAAATGATCAACTCCATGTTGATTGCCAATGATTTTATCAATGCTTTGCCTTCTGATGAAACGCCACAAGAGACAAAAGGATATGAGGGTTTTTATCATGTACACCATTTAACAGGGAGCATTGAGGAAACTGTCTTGGAATTAATCATTAGAGATCATAACAAGATAAAATTCGAAAAACGAAAAGAAAAAATTGAAAAAATAAGTCGCAAAATCAATAAGAAATTTGCGAAACAATTTGGGGAAGACATTGTGATTGCTGAGATCAAAGACCAGTATTACAATATGAAAGAAAAAGTGGTTCCCGTAAAACATATTGTTGACATTGCCGAAAAAGCAATGAAAGAACTAGAAATCAAACCATTGATTAAACCTATTCGTGGGGGAACTGATGGTTGTCAATTATCCTATATGGGATTACCTTGTCCTAATATTTTTGCAGGAGGACACAACTTTCATGGAAAATATGAATATGTTCCTGTTGAAAGCATGCAGAAAGCGGTTGACGTAATTGTAAAAATCGCTGAACTAACTTCAATGCCTAACTTTGGATTAGAACTATCTAAAAAGAGAAAATAATTGGACACATCCACACCAAAAAAACATACTTGGGACAAGAATAATAACTGGACAGAAGAGTTACATCTACTGAAAGAAATTCTTGCCCAAACTGAATTGATTGAAACTACAAAATGGGGTGGTCCTGTTTATGTTTTGAACAATAAAAATGTGATTGGTATTGGTGGATTTAAGAGTTATTTTGGAATTTGGTTCTTTAATGGTGTTTTTCTTAAAGATGAAAAAAAAGTATTAGTAAATGCTCAAGAAGGCATAACAAAAGCTTTACGACAATGGCGTTTTAATTCAAAAGAAGAGGTTAATGATAAAGAAGTATTAACTTATATCTTGGAAGCAATTGAAAATGAAAAAAAAGGAAAAGTAATTAAAGCTACAGCAAAAGAAACACTTGTATCGACAGAATTACAACTCGCAATAGATTCCAGTAGTATATTGGCGGAAGCCTTTCAAAAATTTTCATTAGCCAAACAACGGGAATTCCACGAATACATTGAAGAAGCAAAACGAGAGCCCACAAAACTTTCGAGAATTGAAAAAATAACACCAATGATTCTAGCCAATATTAGTTTGAATGATAAATACAAATAAGAAAAGCCCCAATCATGGGGCTTTTCTTATTTTAATACCCACTTTTATTTTTCTTACCCAGAATAAATTAAACTTGTAGGCAAAAGCTTAACATTATCTTGTTCTTTTATTTAGTATATTTACTAATACCTTGCTAATAAATTCATTACAACCCAATAAAAGCAAAATATTAATAACCTAAATATAGTATTATGGATGAGAAGAAAGAAGAGGTAACCACTCCAGAAACAGCAGTTACAAATAAAAAAGAAGCACCCGCTAAATCCAGAAAACCCAAAGTTGCCAAACCTGTTGCCGAAGTTATTCCCAAAGCAATTACAGAAAAGAAAACAAGTGAAACGCCAAAAGGAACTACTCTTGACGAAACTAAGGATGAAAAGAAAAAAGAAAAAGACAAACTGAAGAAGGAAAAACAGAAAGAAAAGGGACTAATAAAAAAACTAGTTGTCAAAGAAGTCGCCAAATTAAAAGCGAAAGCGAAAAAAGCAAAGGCCAAGAAAGCGAAAAAAGACAAAGCGAAAAAAGCTAGGGCCAAAGCGAAAATTAAGGATAAAAAAGCAAAGGCGAAAGCTAAAAAAGCAAAGAAAAACAAAAAGAAAAAGAAATAAAACTTTTCATAAAACTAAAAAAGTCCCAAACGAAAATTTCGATTGGGACTTTTTTATAACCTTAAAAATAAAGATTATTTTTTTGCTAAAGCTGCACTCATTTCCATAGAAATTGCAGAACGCTCCATTTTTAATTTTCCAGACATTGTCTCTACAATAACCGTAGTTGTAGCAAGTTCAGAAACTTTACCGTGAAGACCACTTTTTGTAATGATTTTATCACCAACTTTAAGACTGCTTTCAAATTCTTTTTCGTTTTTAGCTCTTTTTTGTTGTGGTCTAATCATAAAGAAATAGATTACGACAAACATTAATAAAAACGGTGCAAATTGAGTTAATTGTTCCATAATTTTGAATTCTTTTTTTATTTATTACTATTACATTAAACCGCGACCGGCTTTAATCATTTTTTTATTGGCTTCTAGTTCTTTAACTAAATTGTCCAAAATTCCGTTGATAAAAATACTACTTTTTGGAGTAGAATACTCTTTCGCCAGTTCTAAATATTCATTTAAAGTTACTTTAACAGGAATGGAAGGGAATTTTAAAAACTCGCAAATCGCCATTTTTAAAATAATTGTATCTACCTCAGCAATTCGATCACTATCCCAGTTGGGTGTTTTATCAACAAATTCTTTAGCTAATTCAACCTCGTTTAAAACTGTTTTTCTAAATAAATCTTTAACAAAAGCTTTATCTTCAGCATCCTTATATACCTTAGGAACAGTAAAATTATCGTCCATAATAGGCTTCATGGATTTCAATTGCTTAATAATATGTGTATTTACTAATGGAATATCATCAATCCAAGTCAATTTATCGTCTTCTAAATATTCGTACAATTTTTCATTAGGTACAATTACATCCATAAACAGATCAACAATAAGCTTTCGATCCTCTTCAAAAGAACTTTCAGGATTATCCATATAAGTTATATAATGATTACTCGCTTTTATAGCATTTAGTAATAACACAATATAATCATCATTAAGAGTCCAAGCATCAATTTTGCGATTTTCTAAAGCAATGCTTAAAGAATTGTTTTCGGCAAGAATTTGGAAAATACTATTCTTAATAAATTTTTCGTTTGGTTTACGCTCTTGGGGAGTTGCAAGATGTTTAAGACTTGATTTATGCAAGAATTCAGCTTCTTTTTTACCAATTTCCATTAAGGAAGAAATCATGGTAAGGTATAAATCTTGAATATTATCGATACTATAAAAAAGAAATTTTTCTTCCTTCTCTAGATTATCAGAACCGTTTTGATGCATCGCATAAATGGATTGCATTACTTTAACGCGAATGTGTCTTCTGTTTACCACCTTGTAAGAACTTTTATTAATTAGGGTGCAAAAATAAGTATTTCATTGTTTATAATAAAATATATAATTGCTTATTTTAAAAGTATTCCGTGTTCCGTTTTTATATAATTGATAATTAACTATCAAAAAAAAACGCAACACGGAATAATTCACAGTACTAAAAACCTATTTTTTACTGTTTTCTATTTTTCTTTGATCAATGCGGTTTTGAGCAATTCTAAGTGCAGCATGGTGTGTGGTGATATTATTTGCAACAGCATAATCAAAAATCTCCAAAGTAGTATTGTAGATATTTTCTGTTTTACTCATAATTTCAGCTTTACCATAATGAGCAAGTTCAGCATAAACATTGATAATTCCACCTGCATTAATCAAGAAATCTGGTGCATATAAAATGCCTCTTTCTTGTAAAATAGCACCATGAATATCTTCATTAGCCAATTGATTATTAGCAGCACCAGCAATTACTTTTGCTTTGATTTTATTAACTGTAGTATCATTAATAGTTGCTCCCATAGCACAAGGTGCGTAGATATCAACATCAGCTGTATATAAATCAGCTCCTGTATAAATAGTTGCATTATATTTTGTCCCTACTTCGTATAGTTTTTCTTCATTGATGTCAGCAATAGTAACAATAGCACCTTCTTTAGTTAAATAGTCAACTAATGTTTCACCAACATGACCGATCCCTTGAACCAATACTTTCTTTCCAGCAAGAGAATCAGAACCAAATTTATGTTTTGCAGCTGCTTTCATTCCCATATATACTCCAAAAGCAGTAACTGGCGAAGGATTCCCGGCTCCTCCTCTTTCTTCAGATATTCCGGTAACATAAGGAGTAACGTCTCTTACAATGTCCATATCTCTAGTTTCCATTCCCACATCCTCAGCAGTAATATATCTTCCGCTTAATGAATGTACAAATTCTCCAAATTTACGCATCAATTCAGGCGTTTTCTTGGTTTTAGCATCGCCCATAATAACGGCTTTTCCTCCACCAATATTCAATCCTGTAATAGCCGCTTTATACGTCATACCACGTGACAAACGCAATACATCATTTAAGGCTTCCCACTCGTTTGCATAATCAAACATTCGAGTCCCACCTAAAGCAGGTCCCATTACCGAATTATGAATACCAATAATTGCTTTTAAACCTGTATCTTTGTCATTGCAAAATACAATTTGTTCGTGATCATCAAATGATAATTGTCCAAAAACGGGATCCATTTTTTGAAGTTCCTTTCCTGTTGTGAAAGTTGCATCCATAGCGTTAATTTTTATAGTGATAAAATTATGAATTTGTCAAAAAGACAAGTCAAATTTACATAAAAAATGAATAAATTTCATTTTTTTATAAAAAAAATAAGCAATTCACATGTTTACTACTTTTAATCACTTTTCTAAAATTAACAATACAACAACAATTAATCAAAAAATAAGAGAATCATAATACCGAATATCATAAAAAAATGAAAGAATTAAGTTATTTAAACAAATATTTTATAAAATACAAATACAGTTTTTCACTGGGAATTTTGTTCACAATAATCGCACAAATCTTCATGTTATTCACACCTAAACTGATAAGCAAATCATTTAAGGCGATTGAAGAATTTTCAAAAGACAAAACCGTTGCTTCCGAAGTAATACGTCAAGAGTTAATTTCTAATGTTTTATTGATAATTGCCACCACCATAATTGCTGGTTTTCTTACCTTTTTAATGAGGCAAACCTTAATCGTAATGTCAAGACACATTGAATTTGATTTAAAAAATGAAGTTTTTAGACAATATGAAAATTTATCTCAAAATTTCTATAAGCAAAATCGTACAGGTGATTTAATGAATCGCATCAGTGAAGACGTCTCAAAAGTTAGAATGTATGTTGGTCCAGCCGTGATGTACTCCATCAATACTATTATTCGTTTTACAATAGTAATTGTATACATGTACAATGTATCTCCAAGATTAACCTTATACACCTTACTACCACTGCCTTTACTGTCTTATGGTATTTTCAAATTAAGTTCAGAAATCAATAAGAGAAGTACCATTTTCCAACAGTACTTATCAAAAGTATCCAGTTTTTCTCAAGAGATATTCTCTGGAGTACGAGTAATAAAAGCCTATTCATTAGAAGAACAACACCAAAAAAATATGGTTGCTTTAGCAAATGAAAGCAAAAGCAAAAGTTTGAATTTGGCCAAAGTACAATCACTATTTGGACCTTTAATGATGGCTTTAATAGGAATCAGCAACTTAGTTGTAATCTATTTTGGTGGGATTATGTATATTGATGGAACAATAAAAAGCATTGGTACTATAGCCGAATTCATCTTGTATGTCAACATGCTTACTTGGCCTGTGGCATCACTAGGTTGGGTTTCATCCATGGTTCAAGAAGCCGAAGCCTCTCAAAAACGATTGAATGAATTTCTAAAAACAGAACCTGAAATTCAAAATACAAACACTGAAAAATCAAACGTAGAAGGGGAAATAGTCTTTGATAATGTGAGCTTTACTTACGAAGACACTAAGATCAAAGCCTTAAAAGGAATCTCATTCAAAGTAAATAAAGGAGAAACACTGGCCATACTTGGAAAAACAGGATCTGGTAAATCAACTATTTTATCTTTGATTTCTCGTCTATATGACGCAACAAATGGTGCTATAAAAATAGACGCTAAAGAAATCAGTTCTTTAAATTTATTTGATTTAAGAAACAGTATTGGTATCGTGCCACAAGATGCTTTTTTGTTCTCCGACTCTATTAAAAACAACATTAAATTTGGTAAAGAAGATGCCACTGATAAGGAAGTGGAGTCAGCAGCAAAAAGCGCCGTGGTTCATGACAATATCATTGGATTCAATAAGCAATACGAAACCATTCTGGGAGAAAGAGGAATCACGCTGTCAGGAGGTCAAAAACAACGTGTTTCTATTGCAAGAGCCATCATAAAAAACCCTCCGATTTTATTGTTTGATGATTGTTTATCAGCAGTAGACACTGAAACAGAAGAAACGATTTTAAACAACCTTTTTGAAATATGTAAAGACAAAACAACCATTATAGTTAGCCATCGTGTTTCCTCAGCAAAAAACGCAAGCCGAATTATTATTATTGAAGATGGTCGAATTATTCAACAAGGAACTCATAATCAATTGGTAAATCAAGAAGGCTATTATGCATCTTTGTATTTAAAACAACTTTCAGAAAAAGAATTGCTTTAATTGTTGTGTAATACATAATTTTTTAAGATTTTTGAGTACTAGTTAACAACCATTAATTGATAGAACGGATTATGAGAGAAAATGACATGTTAGAAAAAGAAGAGATCTTTTCTAAAGTTTTACGCGCTGGAAGAAGAACGTACTTCTTTGATGTTAGAGCGACAAAAGCGGATGATTATTATATTACAATTACCGAAAGCAAAAAGTTTACTGAAGAAGATGGATCATTTCACTTCAAAAAACACAAAATATACTTATACAAAGAAGACTTTACCGCTTTCGCTGAAATCCTAAACGATATGACTTCTTATGTTTTGAACCACAAAGGGGAAGAGGTAATCTCAGAAAGACATCAAAAAGATTTCAAAAAAGAATATGCAACCGAAAAAGTAACTAATGAAGAAGCATTACCGAATATTTCTAGTTTCACCGACATTGATTTTGATGATATTTAATTAAAAATTAAATTCTTTTCATACTACCTATTAAAGCTAAAAGTCCGAAAATCATATGATTTTTTGGACTTTTTATTTTAATAAAAATAATATTTTAAACTTAAAATAAACATTAAATGCAAGAAATTTTTCAAAAATACCTAGAAAAATACGCCGAATTAGTTATTCCCTGGCTCCTAACAAGCGGTTTAAAAATCATCTTTATAATTGTTGGTGCTTTTATATTAAATAAAATCATTGTTCGCTTTATAGAAAAAATGGTCCGAATTGCGGTACGACCTGACGGAATTTCATCTAAAGAAGCCGAAGAAAAAAGAGAAAATACACTGATTCAAATATTTACAACTACAGCCAATATTGGATTATTAGTCATTACATCCTTAATGGTTCTTCAAGAATTTGGAGTTGAAATCGCACCAATATTAGCTGCTGCAGGAATTGTAGGCTTGGCTTTTGGTTTTGGTGGACAATACCTGATTAGAGATATTATTTCGGGACTTTTTATTATTCTAGAAAATCAATACCGCATAGGTGATGTAGTGAGTTTTGATAATGCCAGTGGTACAGTACAAGAAATCAGCTTAAGAAAAACAACTTTAAGAGATTTAGACGGAACCGTACACCATATTCCACATGGAGAAATTAAAAAAGTGTCTAATCTTTCCAAAGATTTCTCTCGTATCAATTTAGACATGGGTGTAGGCTACAACTCTAATTTAGAACATGTAATTAGTGTGATCAACAGAGTAGGAACGGAATTAGCCAATGATCCATTATGGAAAGAAAATATTATACTTGCACCACAATTTTTGAGAGTAAATGATTTTGCCGATTCTGCAATAATGCTCAAGATTTTAGGTGAAACACAGCCAAGTAAACAATGGGAAATTACTGGTGAACTTCGCAAAAGACTAAAAGTAGCCTTTGACAACGAAGGAATTGAAATTCCATTTCCTCAAATGGTTTTACACCATACCAGAGAAACTGCTGTAGAAACTGAAGACAAAGACAAAGAAGAAGAAAGCAAATAAAACTTCTTACAACACCTTTTAAAAGCTTGAAAATCCATCTGATTTTCGGGCTTTTTTATTTATATTTATAACATCAAACTAAATTCAAATCCTCTTGAAAAACATCAGTCGCACGGTCTGGATTCTATCCTTGATTAGTTTGTTTACAGATACTGCCAGTGAAATGCTGTACCCAATTATGCCTATTTATTTAAAGTCAATTGGATTTTCAATTGTGCTTATTGGTATTCTCGAAGGTGTTGCCGAAGCGACGGCGGGATTTAGCAAAGGGTATTTTGGAAAACGCTCTGATGCTGTAGGTAAAAGAGTGCCATTTGTACAATTAGGCTATGCTTTTAGTGCCCTTTCAAAACCCATGATGGCAGTTTTTATATATCCACTTTGGATTTTCTTTGCCCGAACCATCGATCGCATTGGAAAAGGAATTCGAACAGGCGCCAGAGATGCGATTCTTTCTGATGAAGCTACTCCAGAAACCAAAGGAAAGGTATTTGGTTTTCATCGTTCCATGGACACATTAGGTGCTGTTTTAGGACCGTCATTAGCATTAATCTACCTCTATTATTATCCACAAGATTACAAAACATTATTCTATATCGCTTTTATTCCAGGTTTATTGGCTGTAAGCGCCTCCTTTTTTCTAAAAGAGAAAACAAAAACGAATGCAGCACAACCCAAACCAACTCCTTTTTTTTCCTTTTTAAATTATTGGAAAACTAGTCCAGTTATGTATCGAAAAGTAGTTATTGGGCTACTTGCTTTCACTTTGTTCAATAGTTCCGATGTTTTTCTTTTGCTTAAAGCAAAACAATCTGGATTAAGTGACACTAAGGTAATTGGTATTTATATTTTTTACAATTTGGTTTATGCCCTATGTGCTTTTCCTTTAGGAATTCTAGCTGATAAAATTGGACTAAAAAAAATGTTACTTTTTGGTATAGTCCTTTTTTCTGTTGTTTATTTCGGAATGGGATTTAATCACAGTAGTACTATTTTTATTGGTTTATTTTCCATTTATGGAATCTATGCAGCTGCGTCTGAAGGCGTTTCAAAGGCATGGATTAGTAACATTACTGACAAGAAAGATACTGCAACAGCAATTGGTACTTATTCTGCCTTTCAAAGTATTTTCACTATGCTAGCCAGTTCCTTGGCAGGATTAATTTGGTATCAATTTGGCCCAGCAACCACATTTATAGTAACTGGAATTTCTAGTATTTTTATTTTATTCTATTTCATTCTGGTGACCAAAGAAAAAGGATAATAACTAGTGGTTTAAGATTAAAGTAAAAAACTTATATTTGAGTTACATCTACTCCTTTTTTACAATGTCAAAAGAAATCAACATTCCTAAAAATATCATTGGTCTGACTGATGCCGAAGTTCTCACTTCAAGAAATCAATTTGGCAACAATGAACAAATTCAAAAACAACAATACAAATGGTGGTTGACTCTTTTTGATATCTTAAAAGAGCCCATGCTTTTACTTTTAATTGCGGTATCGATTATATATTTCATACTAGGCGAAAACAGTGAAGCTTGTTTTATGTTAGCTGCAATAGTGGCTGTTTCTGGAATATCATTCTTTCAAGACAATCGCAGTAGAAAAGCATTGGAAGCTTTAGAAAAATTAAACGAACCATTAAGTACCGTTTTTCGAAATGGTGTTGCAATAAAAATTCCCACCCGAGAAATTGTCATAAATGATTTGGTTATCGCTGAAGAAGGCAATACGATCAATGCCGATGGTGAAATTGTGCACAGCAATGATTTTTCTGTTAATGAATCTACACTTACCGGTGAAGCCTATTCGGTTTTTAAATCGGAGAAAACGGATAAAAAAACTGTTTTTAGTGGCACATTAGTTGCTTCGGGATTGGCGGTATATAAAACTACTAAAATTGGCCCTGAAACTGAAATTGGAAAACTAGGAAATTCTATTTTAAACATTAAAGAACAACCTACGCCACTACAAGTACAAATAGAAAAATTTGTAAAAGGAATGGCCATTATTGGCATTGTTATTTTCTTATTGGTTTGGGGTGTATACTACTGGAAAACGCATGACATATTGAACAGTTTATTAAAAGGACTAACCTTAGCTATGTCGATTTTACCAGAAGAAATTCCTGTGGCTTTCACGACTTTTATGGCATTGGGCTCCTGGCGATTAATGAAAGAAGGAGTCATTGTTAAAAAAATAAGAACGGTAGAAACCTTAGGGAGTGCTACAGTAATTTGTACGGATAAAACTGGTACTATTACTAAGAATAAAATGAGTTTACAATCGGTTTATACTTTTGATACCAATCAATTATTTGAAAAGGAAAATTGGAATAATCCTGAAGCCAAAAAAGTTATTGAAACAGCAATGTGGGCCAGTGAGCCCGTTCCTTTTGACCCAATGGAAAAAACAGTGCATCAAGAATATGAGGCTACTACCACTAATGATAACCGCCGAGATTTCTTGATGGTTCATGAATATCCCCTTGATGGAAAACCACCCATGATGACACACGTTTTTCAAAATCAAGAAGGAAAGCGAATAATTGCCGCAAAAGGTGCTCCCGAAACTATACTAAAAGTATCCAACCTCAATACCGAGGAAAAAAATACAATTTATAAAACGATAGAACTCTTGGCTTCCAAAGGCTATCGTATTCTTGGTGTTGCCTACTCTGATTATACCGAAAAAAGCTTTCCAATAAACCAAGAAGAGCTTCCCTTTCATTTTGTTGGATTGGTCATTTTTTATGATCCTCCTAAAACCAATATTCACCAGGTAATTAAACAATTCTATGAAGCAGGTATTCAAGTAAAAGTAATTACAGGTGACAATAGTGTGACCACTAAAGCCATTGCAGAAATGGCTGGGATAAAAAATCCTGACATTGTAATGGAAGGGGAAGAAATCATGAAGCTGGACGAAGTAAAAAGATTACAAAGTATTCACAACAGTACGCTTATGACTCGTATGTTTCCCGAAGCAAAATTAGCCGTTGTCAATGCACTAAAAAACGACAATCAAGTGGTTGCGATGATTGGCGATGGTGTCAATGATGGACCTGCATTAAAAGCGTCTCACATAGGTATTGCCATGGGAAAAAAAGGAACTGAAATTGCAAAAACTGCCGCCGATTTAATTCTAGTAGATGATGATTTATCCAAAATGATTGTGGCTGTAGCGGCAGGTCGTCGCATTTATACCAATCTCAAAAAAGCAGTACAGTATATTGTTTCCATACATATCCCCATAATCCTAACGGTTTCATTACCCTTATTTTTAGGTTGGATTTACCCCAATATTTTCACCCCAGTTCACGTTATTTTCTTAGAATTAGTAATGGGCCCTATGTGTTCTATTGTGTATGAAAACGAACCTGCTGAAAAAAATAGTATGAAACAAATGCCTCGACAATTGGGAAGCACTTTTTTATCACTAAAAGAAATGGGAATAAGTATTATACAAGGAATAGCAATCACACTTGGGATATTATTTGTATACCAATTAACAGTTCAAAATGGAGGAAACGAAAATTTAACCAGAACGATGGTTTTTACCACCTTAGTTTTCTCCAATATCATTTTATCGCTCGTTAATCGTTCCTTTTATTATTCGGTTTTTTTATCTTTAAAAAACAAAAATAACATGATGGTTTTTGTAAATTCCATCACTCTATTGATGCTTGGAATGATTTTATACATCAGTCCCATTGCCGACTTTTTTGACGTGCTCCCACTTCAACTTCGTCAAATTGGAATTTGCATCACAGTAAGTGGCGTTTCAGTTCTTTGGATTGAAATATGGAAGTGGATTAAACGCATTAAAAAAATATAATTACCTTTACTACATTAATTCAATTTGCTTATTATCAATTATTTAAATGTAATAAAATGAAAAAGAAAGACAAAATTGTGTATTGGGTTGCCACTGGATTATTATCTGTAATGATGCTTATGTCTGCTGGAATGTTTGTTTTCAACCATGCCATGGTTGAGGAATTATTTCAAAGTTTAGGCTATCCTATCTATATTATTTATCCTTTGGCTACAGCCAAGTTTTTAGGAATACTGGTAATCCTAACTAAAAAATCCACTTTCCTAAAAGAATTGGCTTATGCTGGTTTTTTCTATGATTTCCTGCTGGCCTTCAGCGCGCATATTAATGCTGGAGATGGTGGATATGTGCCTTCTATAATTGCCCTAATTTTACTTATTATTTCCTACTTTTACGATAAAAAAGTTTTTAAAACCACATAAATGAAAAACCCAATAGTTTCTGTAAGTTGGCTCAAAGAACATTTTGAAGATGCTGACTTAATTTTACTCGATGCCTCTCAAAAAGTAAATCAAACTAAAGAAGAATTACAATTTGAGGAACTGCAAATCAAAGGAGCTCGCATTTTTGATATTAAAAATGATTTTAGCGACACAACCAATCCATTACCAAATACTCTCCCAGATCCAGCTGCTTTTACTAAAGCAGCTAGAAAACTGGGTATAAACAAAGACAGTAAAATTGTGGTTTATGACAGTATAGGAATTTATACCAGTCCAAGAGCGTGGTGGTTGTTTACGATTATGGGACATGAAGCAGTTTGGGTTTTGGATGGAGGTCTTCCCGCTTACGCAAAAGAAAATCTTCCCGTAGAGAAGTCTGTCAAAAGAGAATATCCTTTGGGTAATTTCGAATCTAATTTCAATCCTGATTTGGTTAAAACCAAAGAACAAATTCTAGAAAACATTGACTCTAAAGAAGCGGTTTTGATTGATGCGCGTTCTAGTGATCGATTCTTGGGTGAAACCAAAGAACCAAGAGCTGGGCTTAGAAGCGGACATATTCCTGGCTCGATTAATATTCCATATACTAATCTTTTACAGGACGGGAAATTTCTTCCCAAAGAAGAATTAGTTAAAATACTTCCAAAACTGGATCGCCCTTTAACCTTTAGTTGTGGTTCTGGCGTTACGGCTTGTATTGATTTAATTGCTTACGAACTCATTGGAAATAGTAACATAAAAGCAGTTTACGATGGTTCTTGGACGGAATGGGGACAGATAGAGAGCTTACCTATTGAGTGATTTTTTTAGTTGCATTTATGAGAATAAATTTAAGTCAAGCATATTTATAAATTAGTAATAATCTCAAAAAAATCAGCTCTTGAAATTGCTGATTAGATTAATAATAAATTTCAATCATGAACAAAGAATATAAACTAGACAATCCTGTTTGGTATTCCTTGGCAGAAAGCCATAAAAAACTTGCGCTTACTTACAATAAAACACGCTTCTACAATCCAGATTATTGTTCTTTTGGTGCATTTAATGAAATCCCAAATAATAGCGAAGATTTAGTGGCTTACGCCAAATTAGTTCCTTCCTTTTTCATCTTTGGTGCAAAACCAAACCTTCCTCAATCTTTACAATTAAAAGACGAATTGCTGTGCTTACAAATGATTGTTCGCGAAAAAATCAACTTAACATATACTAATGAAATCGTAAAACTAGACGAAAGTCATAGAGCAGCACTTTTGGCATTAGTAAAAATTGTTTATCCGGAATATTTCAAATCAAAAACAGCTGACTTAGGCAATTATTACGGTATTCTTAAAGACAACCAACTCGTAGCCATAACAGGCGAGCGCATGCAAATGGATGATTTTGTAGAAGTAAGCGCCGTTATTACGCATCCAGAACACACAGGAAAAGGTTATGCAAAACAATTAGTCGCACATACCGCAAATGCTATTTTTGATCAAAACAAAATACCCTTCCTGCATGTAGCAGAGGCTAATGTAGGAGCCATCAAATTATATGAAAAATTAGGATTTATAACCCGAACTAAAATAAGTATCTGGCAAATTGCCAAAAACTAATCCCAATTCCAAAATTATAAGAACGCATAAGGTATTGAAAGCAAAAATAGTTTAATGAGCATCCATTTTTTTATAAAGTCCAATTAATTCACCCTTGGCAATTATATGGCTCTTCATTGCTGCTTTTAGTTCCTTTTCATTACTACTAGGAGGCAAGTAACTTAGTTTTGTATCTAATGCATATACTTGAAAGTGATAATGGTGAATACCCATCGGTGGACAAGGCCCTGCATATTTATTCATTCCCTTACTATTTCTGCCTTCAATTCCAGGTGAGCTATTTTCTTTGATGCTAGTTTTTGGATCAACATCCCAAACAATCCAATGGCAATAATCCCCATTTTTTGCATCAGGATCTTTAACGATAATAGCCAGACTTTTTGCATTTTCTGGAAGATCGTCAATAGAAAGTTCTGGGTTAATATTTAATCCATCACAACAATATTTTGATGGAATAGCACTGTTGTTTTTAAATGAACTGCTTTTTATTCTCAAGCTTGTGTTTATAGTTGTTGACATAATAAATAGTATTTAAGGTTTCTAATTAATTATTTGATCTCAATAAAATATGCTTCTTCCTATACTGTAACTAAAAAAATCATACGTGATGCTCCACTTTAAACTCTTGAATTTGATTAGCGCATTTACGGCAAGCTTCCGCACATTTTTTACAGTTTTCCATTTGGGCATGCTTTTCACATTCCGTTGCACATAAATCACACATCTCTTCACTGGCTTTTAAAAATACTGCTGAATTATCCGATTTCCTTTCTAGTATTTGTGCTGTCAACCGACAAATATCGGCACAGTCTAAGTCATTCATCTTACAAATACTCATATCCATTTCTTTTTCTAATTGACAGGCATCATAACAATGGGTACATTGCGCCGCACAGTACTGTAATAATTCAATCATTTTTTGATTTTCCATTTTATTAACTTTTAAATTGATACTTATTTTCATCCAAAACTCACAATAGCGATTCACTAGGAACCACAAATAGTTGAATTCAATTATTCTAATTCAATAGTATTCTAAAATTTGCATAGGTTGCGTAAAACTTCCTGCCTGATTTTAACTATTATATATAGCACTATTTTTATTTGGATATTAAAATTGACTTTGGGGTTTAGCCAATTGCATTTTGCATAATACAATCATGGTATAAAAAACACCTAGAAAGCAAGGGTTTGTATACATTCATTAACAAAAATTATTTGAAGCAATAAAAGTAAGTGCATTAGTGACACTTACTTAAATCGGGAAGTAAATTTAATCTTATTTTTTTAAATAAACAACTAAAAAACAGATAGTTACATTAAAATTAGCTGGTTTATAAGAAAATTATATTATTTTTTAAACTAAGAAAACTACCCAATTCGCAGTCCATTATCAATTTTGAAATCAGGGGCTAACAAAATAACATCCCCTTCGGCTCCAACTGCTCCTAAAACCAAACATTCGCTCATGAATTTTCCAATTTGTTTTTTAGGAAAATTAACTACCGCTACAATTTGACGATGCAATAAATCGTCTTTCGAATATCGTTTAGTAATTTGTGCCGAAGTTTTTCGGATTCCAATAATTTCACCAAAATCAATAGTTAGTTGGTAGGCTGGTTTTCTAGCTTCAGGAAAATCATTGACCGCAAGTATTGTTCCTACTCGCATCTCTGTTTTTTCGAATTCTTGCCAACTTAAATTATTTTCCATCTTTAATTTTGATTTTGTTCAAATGACTTATAAAATCTAAAAATAATCATTTTAGGCTAAAAGCAATCCTTTTTTCATAACTTTAAACCTGAATTAAAAATTAAAACAACAATGTCAAGAACTCCATCAAACATGCTTGCTCTTGGGACAAAAGCTCCCGAATTTTACTTGAAAGACATGAAATCTGGAACAGAATGGTTTTCTTTCGCTGATGTAAAAGGGGAGAAAGGTACTTTGGTCGTATTTATATGCAATCATTGTCCGTTTGTACTTCATGTAATTGAGGAAATTATAATGATTGCAAATGATTATAGGGTACAAGGACTTGGCATTGTAGCTATTTCGAGTAATGATGTTACAAATTACCCGCAGGATGCTCCAAAGTTAATGACCGAATTTGCATTCGAAAATAATTTTGAATTTCCTTATTTATATGACGAAAACCAAGAAGTTGCAAAAGCGTATGATGCAGCGTGTACGCCAGATTTCTTTTTGTTTGACAATCAAGACAAACTCGTTTACCGAGGACAACTAGATGACAGCCGCCCTGGCAACGGGATTCCCCTTAGCGGAAGCGATTTACGTGGTGCAATTGATGGCGTGATTTATAACAGAACCATAAATGCCGAACAAAAACCAAGCATTGGTTGTAATATTAAGTGGAAAAAAGAAGCGTAAGATTTAAACTTCCTAGATAAAAAAACGCCTCAAAAATATATTTTGAGGCGTTTTCTATTTATTTCAATAATCACTGATTATTATTATTTAACGTCCATTAATTCTACGTCAAAAATCAAAGTAGCGTTTGGTGGAATTACTCCTCCAGCACCATTTGGTCCGTATCCTAAATCAGAAGGAATCACGAAACGTGCTTTATCTCCTACTTGTAACAAAGCAATACCTTCGTCCCAACCTTCGATAACTTGACCTTGACCTAATCTAAATTCGATTGGTTTTTTTCTTGGATAAGAAGAATCAAAAACTTTTCCGCTCTCTAATGAACCTTCATAATGTACAGCAACTGTTTTACCAGCTTCTGCTTTTTTACCAGAACCTCTTTGGATAAATTGGTAACGCAATCCGCTTTCTGTTTTTTCAAAACCTGCAGCTAATTGTTCCATTTTGGCTTCTGATTCTGCTTTCAAAGCTGCTTGTTTTTTCAAACGAGCCCCTTTTAAACCAACAAATGCTTCGATAGCATTCCAGTTTTTAGCCTCATCACCTACTCTGATAATTTCAACTGACTCTAAAGCATCTCCTTGAGCAATAGCATCAACAACATCTTGTCCTTCGACAACATTTCCAAAAACGGTATGTTTATCATCTAACCAAGGTGTTGCAACGTGTGTAATATAAAATTGAGAACCATTAGAACCTGGGCCTGAATTTGCCATTGCTAAAACTCCTGGTGCATTGTGACGCAAATCTTTGTGAAATTCATCGTCAAATTTGTACCCAGGATCTCCAGTTCCTGTTCCTTGAGGACAACCCCCTTGAACCATAAAATCAGGAATAACTCTATGAAAGTTTAAACCATCATAGAATTTTTGTCCTTGAGGTTTTATTTTGTTTTCCATATTTCCTTCAGCAAGAGCTACAAAGTTTCCTACTGTTCCTGGTGTTAAATCGTGTGTTAGTTTTACTAAAATCGCTCCTTTTGCGGTGTTGAATTTAGCGTATATTCCGTTTTCCATTGTATTTGTTTTTTATAGAATTGCAAATTTACGAATTTAATAGCCAATTTGAAAATTTCAATATTTAGAAAAAGTAAACTGTTCTTTTGAAACTTTAAAGCGCTATACTTGTTATATATTTCTTCTAAAGAATCTAATACTACTTTTATAAAATGTGTTACAACTTTAAACAAGATTTCTAATTAGCGGATTTTATAAAAGCGATTATCTTTTCCGTTTTATCTTTAGATATATTAGCACGTACTCTCATATGCTGACCAATTACATCCCATTGCTCATTTGAATAAGCTTGTGGTGGAGGTGCATTATGACATCTAACGCAATTTTCACCCCAAAGCTGGGCACCACTTTTTTCTACTAACACTTCTGCTCTTTTAGTAGTACTCCTGTTTACTTCTTCGCTTGAAGGCATATTTGTATACAAATTTGATTCTGATGTTTTACAGCCTTCGAAAACTATAAAAGAAAAAAAGAGCAGCATAAAATAGATTATTTTTATATTTTTCATTTTTAACTATTTTTAGATTTAATTTTAAAAGCCATAAACCAATTGAGCAATAAGTGAATTGGGCTGATTGTCCTGCACTTGATAAGACACTTTAAAAACTCGATTCCAACCCAGCCAATAATTAAGCGAAAATGCAGTCTGTTTTTTTAAACCTCCACCCCAAAGTGCTTCTTTAGGTGTATCAAATTCTGAATATCTTCCTGCAAATTCTAAATTGTTGACAAAATCAGAAGTTGCTCCTGAAGGTCTTATTGAAGCTTGCACATAATAAGCTGTACTTTTATTTTTAAATGTATAATTTCCAGTTTCTGATTCAAAATCCTGATAGTAAGCATCACCAGCATTTAAACTTTTCCATTCCCCAAGGATTTTCAAATTAGAACTTATGACTTCGATACTTTTAAAATAACTAACATCTACTGCATACATATCTACTTTTACATTTTCTAAACTAGTTCCAGAATCACCCGTTTTAGCTGCATGTTGAAATGAAAACCCTAATTCTAAGCTAGAATCATATAACGGAAGAATCCCTACTCTTCCACCGATTGCTTTATCCTTATTATTTTCTTTATAGGCTTCGTATTCAAACTGTCCTGCTTCATCTGGAGCATCTGCATTACCAGGGAGCAATTGAGGTCCATTGGAAATATAAAAATCATAATTTATAGTGGCTTTACCAATTTCGGCACCACCTTGAAGTCCAATCCCTGTTTCAACCATTGGACCTATACCACCATCCCCAAAACCCACTGGATTATTAGGAAACCGATTCAAATAACCTTCCATGTACTTCCCTCTATAACTACCAAATTTCGGTAAAAAACGACCAAAGTGTATTGCTAAATTATTGTTTAAAAAATAAACCATATTTACATATTCTAAAACAACTTCAACTGCACCATCACCAGTAGCAATCTCTATCTCTGATTCAATAAATAACTTATCTGACAGGCTCCACAGAAAAATGGGTTTAAAATCCACATTCCCAAAACCATTCTCTTCCTTATTGTACATATAATCTGCCTGTGCATTTCCTACAATTACGAGTTTAGTCTGGCCAAAAATCGATTTATTTAAAGATTTAGTATCTTGTGCAACACTTTTAAAAAGAAAAACATTCAAGCACAAAAACACAAATAACCATTTTGTCTTATTCATCTTTTTTTAATTTAATATTATTTATTTTTCTCTAAATATCTAATGTAGTTTACCAACTGCCATCGTTGATTTTCACTTAATGCGTCCTTATATGAAGCCATTGGTGATTTCCCTTCAGTTAATTTCCAAAAAATCGCACCATCTGTTTCATTGACAACGTTTATTGTCAAAAAATTTGATGGCTTAGGACTTAGAGCTACACCAGCACTTCCATTTCCTTTGCCTTGTATTCCATGACAAATCACACACATTTGATTGTATAATTTCTTTCCTTCAGCAGTTGCTTTTTCGTTGCCTTTAAACGGATTTATGAGATCATATGCAGATTTAGGAGCAACCCAAGTTTGACTTTGGGCATTAATTTTATCGAATTGAAATAAAATCAATGTTAGTACTATCAAAAACAAATATTTATTTTTCATAATATTGAAGTGTAAGTTACAAGGACCTAATTTACAGATATATACTCCTATTAAACATGATATATATCATACTTTTATTAATCATTTCAAGGATAGTCAGCTTCACTGTTTTCATATCGTTTTTAAAGGAAGTAGTTATTTAAAGTTAATATTTTATAAGACCCCAAATTCCACTTACCCCTAGCCCAGATGGAAACGGCATCCTATTGTGCCAGGGTTTGGCACAATAGATAAAGTGGACAGCTGGAAATTGCTTCCTAAATAACTTATAGCAGAAGTGAATTTTTGAATCTTAAAAACTTTGTACCTTTGCGGCTTCATAACTTAGAAAAGAAATTATGCGCATTGATATTGTTACCGTTTTACCAGAACTATTAAGGAGTCCGTTTGAAGCTTCTATTATGAAACGCGCTATTGACAAAGGATTAGTAGAAGTACATTTTCATAATTTGCGCGACTACACTACCAACAGACAGAAAAGTGTAGATGACTATCCTTATGGTGGTGGTGCTGGTATGGTGATGACCGTACAGCCGATTGATGCCTGCATTACTCATTTAAAAAGTGAAAGAGCCTACGATGAAATCATCTATATGTCACCTGACGGAGAAACATTGAACCAAAAAATGGCCAATACCATGTCGATGTATGAGAATATTATTATTCTATGTGGACATTATAAAGGAGTAGATCAAAGAGTTCGAGATCATTTTATTACCAAAGAAATATCTATTGGCGATTATGTATTGAGTGGTGGAGAATTGGGCGCATTGGTTTTATCGGATGCGTTGATTCGATTGATTCCAGGTGTTTTGAGTGATGAAACCTCAGCGTTGACCGATAGTTTTCAGGATGGTTTATTGTCAGGACCTATATATACAAGACCTGCTGATTACAAAGGCTGGAAAGTTCCTGATGTTTTGACAAGCGGTAATTTTGCCAAAATAGATAAATGGCGAGAAGATAAGGCGTATGAACATACTAAAACAAGACGCCCAGATTTACTTGATGAAGAATAATTTTAAATGTTGCATTTTAAATTATAAATGACTCTAAATAAGTGTTTAAATAATTCAAAATTTATAATTTATAATTCAAAATAATTATTTACTTTTGCACCCACTTTAGATTAACCTCTGGCGAGATCCGTGAATGTTGATTTGATAAAAAACCATAATTAAAATTATCATGGCAGATTTAATGAAATTCGTTCAAGACGAATTAGTTGCAAGAAAAGATTTCCCTGTATTCGGAGCTGGAGACACAATCACAGTTTACTACGAAATTAAAGAGGGTGAAAAAACTAGAACACAGTTTTTTAAAGGAGTTGTTATCCAAAGAAGAGGTTCTGGTAACACAGAAACTTTTACTATTCGTAAAATGTCAGGTGCAGTAGGAGTTGAGCGTATCTTCCCTGTAAACTTGCCAGCTTTACAAAAAGTTGAAATCAACAAAAAAGGTGCAGTTCGTAGAGCTAGAATTTTCTACTTCAGAGAACTTACTGGTAAAAAAGCAAAAATTAAAGACAAAAGAAGATAGTCAACTGTCTCTTTATCATAAAAGCCTCGACATTGTCGGGGCTTTTTTTTGCATTATTCAGAGTATAAACTAAAAATAAAAATCACAATTTGAGGTTAACTCGTTAGTTATACTATAATTCGTATTTTTCTATACAAAATCCTATCCAATTATACTCTGATTTTCATATATTTGCTTCGCTTAATTTTAAGCAAAACATACATTCCACATCCTAGCATATTTAAGGATACGATTATAAAAATAAAAATAATGACTGAAAAATCAAAAATTGTTTACACTTTGACAGATGAGGCGCCTTTATTGGCAACTTATTCTTTTTTACCAATTGTTAAAGCATTTACTGCAACTGCAGGAATTGAAATTGAAACGGAAGACATTTCGTTAGCAGCAAGAATACTAGCAAACTTTCCAGAATTTTTAAATGAAGATCAAAAAGTAAAAGATGCTTTAGCTGAACTTGGAAAACTAGCTAATGATCCAGAAGCAAACATTATCAAATTACCAAATATTTCTGCATCTGTTCCTCAATTAAAAGAAGCAATTGCTGAACTTCAAGCTCATGGGTATAAAATTCCAAATTTTCCTGAAGAACCTCAAAATAAAGAGGAAAATGAAATCAAGAAAAAGTATTCTAAAATATTAGGTTCTGCAGTAAATCCTGTTTTACGTGAAGGAAATTCAGACCGTAGAGCACCAAAAGCAGTTAAGAATTACGCAAAAGTAAACCCACATTCAATGGGAGCATGGTCAGCAGATTCTAAAACAGAAGTAGCCTCAATGGAAACTGGTGATTTTTACGGAAGTGAAAAATCAATTACACTAAAAGAAGCCACGGATGTTAAAATTGAATTTGTTTCCGAAGATGGAAAAACAACTGTTCTTAAAGAAAGTACTCCTCTAAAAGTGGGTGAAATCATAGACAGCTCTGTAATGCATTTAAAAGCTTTAAAAGCATTTGTTACCAAAGCAATTGCCGAAGCTAAGAAAAACAACATATTACTTTCAGTTCACTTGAAAGCAACTATGATGAAAGTTTCTGATCCTATTATTTTTGGTGCAATTGTAGAAGTATACTTCGCAGCTGTTTTCGAAAAATATGCTAAATTATTTGATGAATTAAACGTTGACACTAGAAATGGTTTAGGTGATGTTTATGCAAAAATCGCTGGACGCCCAGAGCAAGCTGAAGTGGAAGCTGCCATAAATAAAGCAATCGAAAACGGTCCTGCATTAGCGATGGTTAATTCGGACAAAGGAATTACAAATCTTCACGTGCCTTCTGACGTTATTGTTGATGCATCTATGCCAGCAATGATTCGTACTTCAGGACAAATGTTCAATAAAGATGGAAAACAACAAGATACTTTAGCTATCATTCCTGATAGATGTTACTCAGGTATCTATACTGCAACAATCGATTTCTGTAAAAAGAATGGTGCTTTTGACCCTACAACAATGGGAAGTGTACCAAACGTAGGTTTGATGGCACAAAAAGCAGAAGAATATGGTTCTCATGACAAAACGTTCCAAATGACTGGAAATGGTGTTGTACGTGTTGTTGACACAAAAGGAACTGTATTAATGGAACAGGCAGTTGAAGCTAAAGACATTTTTAGAATGTGTCAAGCCAAAGATGCTCCAATACAAGACTGGGTAAAACTAGCTGTAAATAGAGCACGTTTATCAAACACTCCTGCTGTTTTCTGGTTAGATGAAAACAGAGCGCATGACAGACAATTAATTGAAAAAGTAAAAACATACTTAAAAGATTACGACACAACTGGACTTGATATTCGTATTTTAAACCCAATTGAAGCAACTAATTTCACATTAGTAAGAATCAAAGACGGATTAGACACAATCTCTGTAACAGGAAATGTATTACGTGATTACTTAACTGACTTATTCCCTATTTTAGAAGTAGGAACCTCAGCAAAAATGTTATCTATCGTTCCATTAATGAATGGTGGTGGATTGTTTGAAACTGGTGCAGGTGGATCAGCTCCAAAACACGTAGAACAATTCACTAAAGAAGGATACTTACGTTGGGACTCATTAGGTGAGTTTTTAGCATTAGGAGCTTCTTTAGAACATTTAGGACAATCCCTAAACAACTCAAAAGCAATTATTTTATCAGAAACTTTAGATGAAGCCAATGATGCTTTCCTGAAAAATGATAAATCTCCTTCAAGAAAAATAGGCCAAATTGATAATCGTGGTTCTCATTTTTATTTAGCAATGTATTGGGCTGAAGCACTTGCTAACCAAGGTAAAGATGCTGAATTGCGTGCTATTTTTGCGCCAATCGCAAAAGAATTTGAAGAAAACGAAGCTAAGATAAATACTGAATTAATTGGAGCACAAGGAAAACCACAAGAAATTGGTGGCTATTACCAACCAAATCCAGAATTAACAAGCAAAGCAATGCGTCCTAGCGCAACATTTAATGCAATATTAGCAAAAATCGCGTAAATCTATTTTACCGTAAATTATACCTAAAAAAGGCAACTGGAAATAGTTGCCTTTTTTTATTAATAAAATTTTAATCTTTGTTTAGCTACAATTTACTTATCTTTTAACCAAATTTGTAATTCAAAAACTAAGAAATGATTTCGAAAAAATACAGCTTCCTTTTTATTTTTCTATTAATTACTATTTCTTCCTTTTCTCAAGATAAATTTACACTTAGTGGAATAATTACAGATATAAAAAACAACGAAACTCTTATTGGTGTTAATGTGTATATTCCCGAAACAAAATCAACAGCCTTTACTAATGAGTACGGTTTCTATTCCATTACGCTTCCAAAAGGCAACTACACCATTTTAATAAGTCATATCGGTTTTAATACATTTTCACAAAACATAACACTTTCTGAAAATAAAAAAATAAATAGTAGCTTGACTGAAAGCGGTGAAGAATTGAAAGAAGTAATTATCACTAATAATAAGGGAGAAGCCAATATAAAATCTCCCGAGATGAGTGTAAATAAACTCTCCATTTCCACGATTAAAAAAATGCCTGTTGTGCTGGGTGAAGTTGATGTCCTTAAATCACTATTATTACTTCCTGGAGTTACAAATGCTGGTGAAGGAGCATCTGGCTTCAATGTACGAGGTGGTGGAGCCGACCAAAATTTAATTTTACTAGACGAAGCAACCATATTTAATTCCTCACATGTCTTTGGCTTCTTTTCTGTATTTAATCCAGATGCGATTAAAGATTTAAAATTATACAAAGGAGGAATTCCAGCCCGTTTTGGAGGAAGAGCCTCATCGGTTTTAGATATTTATCAAAAAGATGGTAGCAGCAAAGGGTTTCATATGAATGGCGGAATAGGATTAATCTCAAGCCGCATTTTGGCCGAAGGACCATTGGTGAAAAACAAAGGTTCATTCCTTATTGGAGGCCGAAGTTCGTATGCCCATCTATTTTTGAAATTATCCGAAAAGCAAAAGAAAAACACCGCCTACTTCTATGACCTGAACACCAAATTAAGTTATAAATTAAACCCTAATAACAATTTATATTTATCTGGATATTTTGGAAGAGACGTATTTTCTTTAAGTAAAAGTTTCAGCAATACGTATGGAAACTCTATTTTAAATTTAAGGTGGAATCATTTATTTACAGATAAATTATTTTCGAATTTATCTCTTATATACAGTGATTATTACTATGGGCTAGATCTTGATTTTGTAGGATTCAAATGGGATTCTGGCATTAAGAATTACAATATCAAATATGATTTCAAGAATTACATTTCTGATAATTTCAAATTGAATTACGGGATGAATGCCATCTATTACGAGTTCAATCCAGGTACTATAACTCCATCTGATGCTAATTCAGGAATAAATTTTGATCAACTAGACAAAAAATACGCCTTCGAACCTTCTCTATACATTAGCGCCGACCAGAATATTTCTAAAAAAATATCTTTATCTTATGGTTTACGATACAGTCAGTTTTATAGATTAGGAAAATCAACCGTAAATATTTATGCCAATAATAACCCTGTTGTCTTCAATACAGATTTACAGATCTATGAAAAAGCGACTCCAATAAGCACCCAATTCTACGATAAAAATAAAACAATTAAAAGCTATAATAATTTAGAACCTCGTTTTTCGTTAGCCTATAAAATTAATGACGAACAGTCCATCAAAGCTAGTTATAATAGAATGGTGCAGTATTTACAATTGATTTCTAATACATCCTCACCTACTCCACTGGACGTCTGGACGCCAAGTGACAACTTTATCAAACCACAAATTGCTGATCAAGTTGCTTTAGGATATTTTAAAAATTTCAAGGATGGGCAGTATTCTCTAGAATTGGAAACGTATTATAAGGAAGTACAAAACAGATTAGACTATATTGACGGAGCTGATTTGATTGCAAATAAGTCCATCGAACAAATTATTCTAAATGGACAATTGAGATCCTATGGATTAGAGATAATGATTCGAAAAAACGAAGGCAAATTGAATGGGTGGATTTCCTACACCCTATCCAAATCAGAACAACAAACTCAAGGAAGATCAGAAGGAGAATTAGGAATAAATAATGGCAAATGGTACAATTCCGTTTATGACAAAACACACAATCTTGCTATTACGAGTACCTATACGTTAAATCAAAAATGGTCTTTTGGAGCCAATTTTGCCTTGCAAACTGGTCAACCAGCTAGCTACCCAAAAGGGCAATACCAATACTTAGGAATTACCGTTCCTAGTTATGGATTACGAAATGAAAATCGATTACCTACTTATCATCATTTAGATCTTTCAGCTACATTAACTCCTGTCAAAAACAACAATCGCAACTGGAAAGGAGAATGGGTTTTTAGTATTTACAATATTTATAATCGCAAAAATGCTGCTTCAATCAACTTTCGACAAAACAATGAAACAGGTAACAATGAAGCTGTAAAAACATCTATTTTCGGAATTGTTCCTGCAGTAAGTTATAACTTTAAATTTTAATCTAATGAAACATATAAATTTCTTAATAGCAGTGCTAACTACTCTTTTATTATGCAGTTGCGAGGAAGTGGTTCAAGTTAATTTAAAAACGGATTCACCAAAACTTGTTATAGAAGCATCTATTAATTGGTACAAAAACACCATAGGAAATAGACAAAGCATAAAGTTAACAACAACTACAAATTATTATGACAATTTGATACCTGTAGTTTCTGGAGCCACAGTTTATATAACAAATGCGACAAATGCTACTTTTATTTTTACAGAAGCACAACAAACAGGAGAATATATTTGCACTAATTTTATACCAAAAATAGACGAAACGTACACGCTAACAATCCTAAACGGCGGTCAAACCTACCATGCAACCGAAACCATGAAATCTATTGCACCCATAAGCGAAATTATTCAAAATAATGAAGGCGGCTTTACAGGAAACAATATAGAAATAAAGACATATTATACAGACCCTGCTATTGAAACGAATTATTATTTATACAAATACAGTTATTCCAATCAAGTAACTCAAAATTTTTATACTGATGAAGATACTTTTTTTCAAGGGAATCCTTTTTTTAGTATTTCACAATCTGATAATTTAAAAGTAGGCGATGAAGTCATAGTCACTCATTATGGCATCTCTAAACAATATTACAACTACATGAATGTACTAGTTAGCATCGCAGGAGGCAATGGTGGCGGGCCTTTCCAATCTCCCCCCGCAACTGTAAGAGGAAACATAATCAATACAACAAATAAAGAAGACTACCCTCTTGGTTATTTTTCATTAAGTGAAGTGGATACCAAAACGTATACAATACAATAAAAAAATTATATACTTAAAACCAATATAATTGTCTTAAAAAGGCACATTATAGAATTAAAAACTATTTTCTATCTTTACCCTGTTTTTTAAATTAACAATGACCACTTCCTAATCTTTACCCAAGAAAATGTCCTCACATCATATCGTCCGCGATGACCAAGAACCAGCATTAATAATAGCAAACGGTGCGTCATGCAATCCTGAATTATTAGGTCAATTATTAGAATGGTCTCCATTAGTAATTGTATTAGACTCTGCCATGGAAAGAGTAATGGAATTAGATATAAAAGTGGATGTATTACTCGGTGATTTTGATCGCGATTTTGATGCTAATTACTATAAAGAAAAACAATATCCAATTGAGATAGTACATACTCCTGATCAAAACAAAACCGATTTAGAAAAAGCTTTTGACTACCTCTATGAAAGAAAAATACCCGCTGTAAATGTAATCTGGGCAACAGGAAGACGCACCGATCATACTATAACCAATTTGACAAACATAGTTCGTTATAGAGAAAAATTGAAAATTGTAATTTTAGACGACCACTCAAAAGTATTTCTTTTACCAAAAAAATTTGAAAAATGGTACACAGCAAATACTGTGATTTCATTAATCCCGATAGGACATGTGACAGGAATTCATTCAGAAAATTTATTTTATCCATTGCAAAATGACAGCTTAACAATTGGCTATAGAACCGGAAGCAGTAATCATGTTACTAAAGATGGAATTGTAATAATTGAGCATGCTGAAGGGGATTTATTGATGATGGAATGTTCCGATTGATTTTTAAATAAAAAACTAATCTGTAATAAAACATTGTACCTATTCTTTTTTATATAACTTGCTGTCGACTTTGATGAAATAATAAATTTTATCTTTGTCCTGAAATAATAAAATCATGTCTAAGACGATTACTGAGAAAACAAATTTACATCCAAGAAATCCACACCGATTCCGATACGATTTTAGCCTTTTAACAGAAAGACTTCCTGAATTACAACAACATGTTTCTATCAATGAACACGGTATTGAAACAATAGATTTTAGCGAACCTGAAGCTGTTAAGACTTTAAACAAAGCCTTATTAATTACATACTACAATATAAAATACTGGGATATTCCGAAAAATTATCTTTGCCCACCCATTCCCGGTAGAGCGGATTACATACACTATCTCGCTGATTTATTAGCTTCAAGCAATAACGGTGTGATCCCCCAAGGCAATACAGTTGAAGGTTTAGATGTTGGAATTGGAGCTAATTGTATCTATCCAATAATAGGAAATTCAGTTTACGGTTGGAGTTTTGTAGGTACCGACATTGACGAGAAAGCAATTGAAAATTGTAGGAAAATAATTGAAGGAAACCCAAAGATGATAGATTCTATAAGTCTACAGCAACAGAATGAATCTCGTTTTATATTTAAAAACATCATTACACCCGAAGACAAGTTTGCATTTACTATTTGCAACCCTCCATTTCATTCTTCTCCAGAAGAAGCTTCAAAAAGTGCTTTAAGAAAAGTAAAAAATCTAGAAAATACCAGAAAAACCACAAAAGCGGTTTTGAATTTTGGTGGACAAAATGCCGAATTGTGGTGTGAAGGTGGAGAACTTGGTTTTATCACTCAAATGATTTATGAAAGTGCTAAATATCCTATGCAATGCCTTTGGTTTACTACATTAGTATCAAAACAATCTCATCTTACCAGTATTTACAAAACACTGAATAAAGCAAACGTTGTTGAAATAAAGACAATTGACATGGCTCAAGGCCAAAAAATTAGCCGTATTGTTGCTTGGACATTTTTAAGTGAAAAACAGCAAAAAGAATGGAAGTTCTAAAATCATAAGAATGTAAGTTATTACAAACTCACTTTTTGAAGATCAAAAGAACTGAATTATAACTTATAGCATTAATAATACTTCAATAATAAATCTAAAATGAAGTTAAAAAAAAGCCTTCATTATTAATTTAATAATGAAAGTGTAAAAAAATTATTTTACCCAAAAAAACACGCAACTAATTATCGATTGTTGTATTTCTCCCTATTTTTTAATAATAAAAACATGTTTTAACTTAATTTTATGTAAGTTTGAAAAAGTAATCATATAAATAATTACCAAAATTACTAATTACGTTCCCTAGAGAGCTGTAATAAAAAAACAAACTAACTATAAATTGAACAATATCCGCCCCATTTATTGTTGCTTTTTTATTTGAATCTATTGGTATCAAACACCAAAATGTTTGTTTTAATTTATTATTTAGAAATGAATTAATCTTGATCAAATTGTGGAAAAGTTAAAACTACATACCGAAACTCTAGATGACTCCAAAATTTGGAAAAGTCTAAAAGAAGGCGACGAAAATGCTTTTTCAATACTCTTTAAAAAGCATTACCCGCATTTAGTACGTTATGGAAATTCGTTTATTCCCTTTCCTGAAAAAGTACAAGACTGTATTCAAGATGTATTTACTGATATTTGGATTTATAGAGAAAAATTATCTGATAATGTTGTCGTAAAAGCGTATTTATTATCTTGCGTTCGCAAGCGAATTAGGAGATTGCAAGTTCGAGATCGCATTTTTTCACTTAGTAGCCCTATAGAAACACTTCCGTTTTTATTTGATTTTTCAATAGAACATAATTTAATAGCTGATGAAACTACTACCATAAAAGTTTCACATCTTAATCAATTAATTAACGATTTACCTTCTCGACAAAAAGAGGCTTTATATTTGCGTTACACTCAAGAATTATCTGTAGACCAAATTGCAGATACACTTGACATCAATTATCAGTCAGCCAACAACCTTTTACATCGCGCTTTATTAAGCATTCGAAGAGAATGGAGAACAAACGTTCCCCTAATTACACTTCTATTTTCATTTTTTTTCAAGTAAAAAAATAAAATTAAAAAAAAATCGCTTTTAGTGAGTATCCTTTTAGAAAAGGGTCCTCTATATAATTGTAATACTATTTTTTTAATGCAAGATCGCAACAAATATACAGATATAAAGCACTTTTTAGCTGACAATTCATTCCAATTATGGGTGTGCTCCAATGACGACCAATACTATTGGGAAGAATGGACATTAGAAAACTCAAGTCGGGCTAAACTAGTTGAAGAAGCACGGTTATGGCTTTTAGCTTTGAAAGTTCCTAGTTCTAATCTATCTTCAGATCAAATCCAGAATGCATTAGAAGCAACTTGGAATAAAATTGAAATAAAAGAAAAAAATCAAAATAAAATTAACAAGCCTATAATTAAACTTTGGGGGCAAAAATGGTTAAATCGCGTTGCAGCAGTAGTACTAATAAGTTTATTAACTGGTTTTTTATACAACTATACAAATTCAGACAACAACAACTCATTAGTCTACAATAAGCTTATAGATGATAATAATGAAGGTTTAGTGGAGCAAACTAATAACTCAAACAAACCGCAAACCATTACATTATCAGATGGCAGTTCTGTATTATTACAACCTAAAAGTAAACTAAGTTATCCCAAAATATTTGTGGGAAATGAGAGAAAAGTGTATCTTTCTGGTGAAGGTTTTTTTGAAATTAGCAAAAATCCGAAAAAACCTTTTTTTGTATATGCTAATGAAATTGTTACTAAAGTTGTAGGAACTAGTTTTAAAATAAAAGCATACGCAGACCAACCTAATGTTGAAGTTGTTGTTAGAACAGGAAAAGTAAAAGTTTTGTCAAATCAACAAATCACAAATAAAAAAGACAATTTGATTGTTTTATTACCCAATCAAGCCCTACGATTTATTCGAAAAAGCGCCACTTTTAATAAAATAACTGACATTACACAGGATAAAGTATTAATTAATTCAACAAGTAATATTGAGCAATTAGGATTTGAATTCTCAGATATTCCTGTTGCTCAAATTTTAAAAACGATAGAACAAGCTTATTTAGTGAATATTGATTTTCCAAAAGCCAAGTTAAAAGACTGTTATCTTACTACATCATTAAGTGACCAACCTTTACCTGAAAAACTTAAAATTATTTGCAAAAGTCTTGGAAACAATACTAGCTACGAAATGAATGGAAACCAAATTATTATTATATCAAATGGATGCAACTAACATAATATTGCCTATGAATAAATAGACTAAAAAAAAAACGCCGAAAATGCTGTAACATTCTCGACGCCTTGAATTAAAACAATTAGCTCTCTGTAAAGAGTAATTGTTATGTTCTAAAAATAACCCAACTAACGAGTATTAATAAAAACAGACCAAAACTATGAAAAAAAACGTCCTCAACCAACGACTATTTATTCGAATTATGAAAATAACCTTATTACAATTAGTCTTAGCATTTGTCTTCTCCAGTGTGACATTTGCAAATACAATCAGAGGTCAAAAAAAACTAGATACAAAGATTTCAATCTCTGTAACTGATTTGAACTTAGATGTTGTTTTAACAAAAATTGAAAAATTGTCAAATGTGAAATTTTCGTACAATTCGAGAATGTCACAATTAAACCAAAAAGTAAATGTATATGCTGAAAACGAAGCATTATCAAGTGTACTTAATCGCATTTTAAAACCATTAAAAATTAATTATTCTGAAGTAAGCAACCAAATTGTTTTACAAAAGGAAGGTGCTAAAGTGGGTTTTAATGCAGGGATATTTTCTACATTTGATGCTGTAGCTGAAATCATTAAGGGACATGTAGTAGACGAAAGTGGAGAAGCATTACCTGGTGTTACAGTCCTTGTAAAAGGAACAAAAAAAGGAACTACAACTGATATAGATGGAAATTACAGTATAACAGCTGAAATTGGTGCTGTTTTACAATTCTCTTATGTAGGTTTAAAAACTGTAGAAATTACAGTAACAGGTACAACCGTTAATGTTACATTAGTAGGAAATGGTGAAACATTGCAAGATGTTGTTGTATTAGGTTCTCGTAGCAGTGCAAGAACAGTGACTGAATCTGCTGTTCCAATTGATGTTATTAGTATGAAAGATATATCTTCTCAAGGACCACAAGCCAACTTAAATCAGATTTTAAACATGGTTGCTCCATCGTTTACTTCTAATACTACTACAGTAGCGGATGGAACGGATCACATTGACCCAGCTCAATTAAGAGGTCTAGGACCGGACCAAGTTTTAGTTTTGGTTAATGGAAAAAGAAGACATACTTCATCATTAGTAAACATCAATGGATCTCCAGGTAGAGGATCAGTAGGAACCGATTTAAATGCTATTCCTGCTTTTGCAATTGATCGTATTGAAGTTTTAAGAGATGGTGCATCTGCTCAATATGGTTCTGATGCTATCGCTGGTGTAATTAACATCAATGTTAAGAAAGCTACAAACAAATTAGACATCAATATTTTAGGTGGAAGCAATGTATCTAGAGGAGCTAATGATCATAGAGGTGGTAGTGATGGAAACAATCTACAAATTGACTTAAACTACGGTACTAGTCTAGGTAAAGAAAAAAGTTTCATCAATGCTACAGGAAGTTTTCAATTAAGAGGACAAACGAGTAGAGCTAAAGATGCAACTGGAACCTTATTCAGTGCTTTTAATGCGATTGAACAAAGAGCTGCAGAAGCTGGAACAAATATTAATACTTTATGGGGAAATATTGGAACTCAAGCTGCCCCAACAGCTAATGAAGCTGGAATTGTTTCTGCTATTAAAACATATGCTCCTCAAGTAGGATATTTTACAACAGCTCAACAATCTTCTATTGCTAATGCAACTTCATTATATGGTGCAACAGGATTACAATCGGTATTAAATTTTGATGCAACAGATGGTGAATTGGCTTACAGAAAACTGGAAAGAAAAGATTTCAACATGAAAGTAGGACAATCTTCATTGGAAAGTGCACAGTTTTTCTTGAATGCTGCTTACCCAATCAATGAAAATCTTGAAGTATACGCTTTTGGTGGTACTAGTCATAGAACAGGTCAAGCAGAAGGTTTTTACAGAAGACCAAATCAATCTAGAGCTTATACTGCTTTGTTTCCTAATGGTTTTTTACCTGAAATTCATTCTACAATTAATGATATCTCGGCTGCTGCAGGAATTAGAGGTATGATCTTCAAAACTTGGAATTTTGATTTAAGTAATACTTTTGGTAGAAACTCTTTTGATTATAATATTGAAAACACATTAAATGCAACTTTAAGAGAAAATTCTCCTACTGAATTTGATGCTGGTGGATTGGCTTTTTCTCAAAATACAACTAACTTTGATACGTCTAGAAAATTTGACAAATTAAACGTTGCTTTTGGTGCTGAATACAGACATGAGAATTTTCAAATTAATGCTGGAGTACCAGATTCTTATAATCAATATGACATCAACGGTGGTATTGTAACAGGAACTACAGCTTCTGAATTAAAAGTAACTGACTTTTATGGTTCTGCAAGACCTGGAGGATCACAAGTTTTTCCTGGTTTCAAACCATCAAATACAGTTGATAAAGGTCGTAACAGTGTAGCTTTATATACTGATTTAGAATATGATGTTACAGAAAAATGGTTAGTAAACGGAGCACTTCGTTTCGAAAATTATTCTGATTTTGGTAACACTACAAATTATAAATTAGCGACTCGTTATAAATTAACAGATAACATTAACTTACGTGGTGCTGTTTCTACTGGATTTAGAGCTCCTTCATTACACCAAATTTATTTTAATTCAACAGCTACACAATTCGTAGGTGGTGTACCATTTGAAGTAGGAACATTCAGTAATGATTCGCAAGCTGCTAAATTATTAGGAATTCCACAATTAAAACAAGAAGAATCTCAAAGTGCAAGTGTTGGTTTTACTGCAAAAATACCTGAAGCTAAACTTACTTTGACTGCTGATGCCTATATTGTTAAAATTAATGACAGAGTAGTACTTACAGATCAATTTTCTAGACCTGGAGGAACTCCTGCAGCTGGAACTCCTGCAGCACAATTAAACACTTTGTTTGATAATGCAAATGCTACTGCTGCAACTTTCTTTGCAAATGCAATTGATACTGAGTCAAGAGGAATCGATGTTGTTATAAGCCATAAAGCAAATGTTGGAAATGGTTTAACATTAAAAACTGATTTATCAGGAACATTATCAAGTACAAAAAGAGTTGGTAATATTCACGCTTCACAAATTTTAACAGATAACGGGCAAATTAACCGTTACTATTCTGAATCAAGTAGAGTATATCTTCAAGAAGCTGTGCCAAGAGTTAAAGCTAATTTAACAAACTCATTGTCAGTGAAAAAATTCGATTTCTTCTTGAGAAATGTGTACTTCGGTCAAGTTACAGATCCAAATACTGCTGATGCAAATGGAGATGGAACTATTGACACTGCTGTAGTAAATGGGCAAACCGTTGCTGTTGAACATCCGGTTTGGGGAGCAAGAGTAATAACTGATCTATCTGTAGGATATAAATTTACTGATAATGTTAAAGTTGTAGTAGGTGCAAACAATATTTTTGATGTGTATCCAGACGAAAATTTAGAATCATTAAAAAGTTCTAATCAATTTACTTATTCAAGAAATGTATCTCAATTTGGACAAAACGGAAGATTCGTTTTTGCTAGGTTAAGTTTAAGCTTCTAAATAAACTTTTTTTTACATAGAAACCATCATGTTCGCATGATGGTTTTTTTTTTAGAATTAACTTCCGTCCAAAATAGTTATAAACTTCGTAACTTTGTAATTCTAAAAACTTTGCCCCAAAATACCAATGAATTTTCAAGTCGTATCAGATTACCTACCCAAAGGCGACCAGCCACAAGCTATTGAAAAATTAACTCAAGGAATTGTTGATGGTGAAAAATTCCAAACATTATTAGGAGTAACCGGTTCTGGTAAAACTTTTACGGTTGCTAACGTCATTCAGGAAGTACAAAGACCCACATTAGTTTTAGCACACAATAAAACTTTGGCCGCACAATTATATTCAGAGTTCAAGCAGTTTTTCCCAAATAATGCTGTAGAATATTTTGTTTCTTACTATGATTACTATCAGCCAGAAGCATTTATGCCCGTTTCTGGGGTCTTTATTGAAAAAGATTTATCAATCAATGAAGAACTAGAAAAAATGCGTTTAAGCACCACCTCTTCACTCCTTTCTGGCAGAAGAGATATATTGGTAGTTGCATCTGTTTCTTGCTTATATGGTATTGGAAATCCTGTGGAATTTCAAAAAAATGTAATTGAAATTGAAAGAGATCAAACGATTTCACGAACCAAATTATTACACAGCTTAGTTCAGAGCTTATATTCCAGAACTGAAGCTGATTTTACTCCCGGAAATTTTAGGATAAAAGGAGATACTGTAGAAGTCTATCCAAGTTATGCAGATGATGCTTTTCGAATCCATTTCTTTGGTGATGAAATTGAAGAAATTGAATCTTTTGATATAAAAACAGCTGCAGTAATTGAAAAATTCGAAAAACTAACAATTTACCCAGCAAATATGTTTGTGACTTCACCAGATGTACTACAAGGTGCAATTTGGGAAATCCAACAAGACTTAGTCAAACAAGTCGATTATTTTAAAGAAATAGGAAAACACCTTGAAGCAAAACGTTTGGAAGAACGTACCAATTTTGATTTAGAAATGATTAAAGAATTGGGATATTGCTCTGGAATAGAAAATTACTCCCGCTACCTCGATGGTAGACTAGCTGGAACTAGACCATTCTGTTTATTAGATTATTTTCCAAAAGATTTTTTAATGGTTGTAGACGAAAGTCACGTAACCTTATCACAAGTACATGCCATGTATGGAGGTGACCGTTCTCGAAAAGAAAATTTAGTCGAGTATGGATTTAGACTGCCTGCCGCAATGGATAATCGCCCTTTGAAATTTGAGGAATTTGAAGCCATGCAAAACCAAGTAATCTATGTTTCAGCTACTCCAGCCGATTATGAATTACAAAAAACGGATGGCGTGGTTGTTGAACAAGTAATTCGACCTACTGGATTATTAGATCCTATTATAGAAATCCGACCTAGTTTAAACCAAATTGACGATTTAATAGAAGAAATTCAAGTGAGATGCGAATTAGACGAACGCGTTCTTGTAACAACATTAACCAAAAGAATGGCAGAAGAATTAGCCAAATACTTAACAAAGGTTAATATTCGTTGTCGCTATATACATTCGGATGTTGATACCTTAGAACGAATTGAAATCATGCAAGATTTGCGAAAAGGTATCTTTGATGTATTAATTGGGGTAAACCTACTACGTGAAGGTCTAGATTTACCCGAAGTATCACTCGTTGCAATTTTAGATGCTGATAAAGAAGGTTTCTTAAGAAGCCATCGATCATTGACTCAAACCATTGGTAGAGCAGCCAGAAATCTAAACGGTAAAGCGATAATGTACGCGGATAAAATTACTGCCAGCATGCAAAAAACGATTGACGAAACAAACTATCGCAGAACGAAACAAATAAACTTTAATACCGAAAACAATCAAATACCTCAAGCATTAAACAAGAAAATCGATAGTGCTTTTACTAAAAATCCCTTGGTAGAATATGAATTAGGACATACATTAAATACCGCAGCAGAAACAGTAACTGAATATTTATCAAAAGATCAAATAGAAAAACGCATTCGAGAAAAACGCAAATCTATGGAGAAAGCAGCTAAAGAACTGGATTTTATGCAAGCAGCAAAATTACGTGATGAAATTAAAATGCTTCAAGAGCAACTTCATTGATCATGAAATTCCTTATAAATTTTCAATAATGCTTCTGGTGAGATAACAGTATTAGGTGATTTTTCCATCTTTTTAAGTACTCGTTTTGTAGCATCCGGATTTATTCCCATGCTAATAGAAATTTGATGAATCGTATTAGACTCATTTGCATTTAAAATACGTCCTTTATGCATTAAAAATGCTAAACGATAAAACTGCTGCATACGTCTAAATCCTGTTTTAGCAGCCATTTTAGGTAATTCTAAAAGGAATAAATTATTAAAATCACCTTTTTCTAAATCTAAAGCATTCGCAATAACAAATAAAAAGTCATAGTCTTTTTTAGGTAAAACACCATTCTCAGTAGAAAAAGTAATCATATCTAAAAGTAAGCTCTTTTTTTCTTCGTAAGTATCCATTAATATAATTTTTTTTAGCTAAAATATCGTTTTTAAAATGAAAAACAAAGACCAAACAGTGATTCAACAATTTAATCTATTATTCCTATTTTTTTTAACATCTATAGGTTTATTTGCACAACAAAGTACAGCGACAAAACAAGTGTCTACTTTTACCATTAATGCACCACAATTAAATACAACAAAAAAAATATGGGTCTATCTTCCAAAGGATTATTACGACACTAATAAAAAATTTTCTGTTTTATATATGCATGATGCTCAAAATCTATTTGACTCCAAAACATCTTATGCAGGAGAATGGAATGTGGACGAAAAATTAGATAGTATTAATGCCCAAATAATTGTTATTGGAATTGAACATGGTAATGAAAAACGAATCGATGAATTGACTCCCTATAAAAATGAAAAATATGGAGGAGGAAATGCGGATGCCTATCTAAAGTTTATTGTTGAAACTTTGAAACCAAAAGTAGACAGCACTTATAGGACCAAAACGAAATTTAGAAATACAATTATTATGGGAAGCTCTTTAGGTGGTCTTACCTCCTATTATGCAGTTTTAAAATACCCAAAAGTATTTGGAAAAGCGGGTGTTTTTTCCCCTTCATTTTGGTTTAGTAAAGACATATATAGTCTTACCGAAAATTCAAAAAAAATAAACTCCAAAATCTACTTTCTTTGTGGTGATAATGAAAGTGAAGAGATGGTTTCTGATCTCAACAGAATGGAATATTTACTAAATACAAATAGATGTTATTGCCTCCATTTAAATGAAAAAAAAATAGTTAAAGGGGGACAACACAATGAAAAATTATGGCGTGATGGTTTTATAAAAGCATTACTATGGCTTGGTTACTAAAGCTTTTGTGTGAAATTTTAATATAATTACATTACTTTTAAAGTATTAAATCCAAAATAAATGAAATTAATAGTAAAAGAATACATCCTAAAACTAAAACATACATTTACAATATCAAGAGAATCCATTGATGTACAACCCTCTTTAATTGTTGAATTAGAAAGCGAAGGATTTTCTGGCTACGGAGAAGCAACTTCAAATCCATATTATAACATTACAGTTCCAATGATGATTGCCGATTTAAATAAAATTCGTCCCATTATCGAAGAATCTGAAAATCAAACACCAGAAGAATTTTGGCAAATGATGCACCCCTATTTAAAAGAAAATATGTTCGCTTTATGCGCTTTAGATATGGCATATACTGATTTATACGCTCGTAAAAAAGGAAAAAAACTATATGAATATTGGAACTACACAATTGAAAACAATCCATTAACCGACTATACAATTGGAATTGCATCAATAGACAAAATGGTCTCAAAAATGAAAGAACTTCCATGGCCTATTTATAAAATAAAATTAGGAACACACGAAGATATTGCCATAGTAAAAGAACTTAGAAAACATACAGATGCCATTTTTAGAATAGATGCAAATTGTGGTTGGGGAATTGAAGAAACCATCAACAACGCAGTTGAATTAAAAAAATTAGGTGTAGAATTTCTAGAACAACCTATGAAAGCAGACAATTGGGACGCACATAAAGAAGTTTTCAAATATTCGGTTTTACCAATAATTGCAGATGAAAGCTGCATTATAGAAGAAGATGTTGCTAAATGTTACAATCATTTTCATGGGGTGAATATTAAACTTGTAAAATGCGGTGGGTTAACTCCTGGAAAAAGGATGATCGAGCAAGCAAAAAAATTAGGGTTAAAAACAATGGTGGGTTGCATGACTGAATCATCAGTAGGAATTTCAGCCATTGCTCATTTATTACCACAATTAGATTATGTAGACATGGATGGTGCCTTACTCCTGGCAGAAGACATTGCAGATGGTGTTACTATAAAAGAGGGTGAAATTAGTTATTCTAAACTTAATGGTACCGGAGTTATTTTAAAACAATAAAAAATGAAAGTTAATTCGTTTCCTAATAGAATCCTTAAAGTTGAAAATGAAAATTATTTATATTTTGGAGGAACTGCCTACTTGGGGTTACCAACAAATAAAAAATTTCAAAAAATACTTATCAGTAATATTTTACAATGGGGAACTGCATATGGCAGCTCAAGAAGTGCAAATGTAAAATTAACTGCATACGAAAAAGGCGAAAAATTTCTAGCTAGATTTATCAAAGCCGAAGCAACAATTACTGTTTCTTCGGGCATGTTAGCAGGTAAAATTACTATTGATGTATTGCAATCTCAAACAGATCAATTTTTTCATTATCCCAACATACATACTGCAATAAAAAGTGCAAATAGTATTCCGTTTTTCGTTCAAAACGAAATGAATCCAAGACTATTAGACAATTTAAAAGAAAGAATTACAATTCTTACTGATGCTGTTCCTTCTTTTAATACAGAACCAATTGATTTTTCATTTCTAAATTTTATACCCGCTAATAAAGAGATTACTTTAGTGCTAGACGAATCCCATTCTCTTGGTATTTTGGGAACTAATGGTTGTGGTATTTTTTCATCTATAGCCCATCCAAATGTTAAGCGAAAAATTATGTTATCCTCTTTAGGAAAAGCCTTTGGATTAACAGGAGGCGTAATTGCTAGTGATGCTGAATTTATTCAACAAATAAGAAAAAACGACAGTTTTGTTTCTAGTGCAGGAATGAATCCAGCATTTGTCCAAACAATAGCTAATGCTGAAAAAATATACATCAAACAACATCAAAAACTAAAAGACAACTTATCGTACCTTAAAAAAAACTTGAATAAAAACGAAGCGTTCAATTTTAACGGTGATTACCCTTTAATTTACCTCGAAAATGATGCAATTAATCCCATTTTAATAGAAAATAAAATAATAATTGCTAATTTCAAATATGCATCGGAAATTAAAGATTTGAATCGAATTGTAATTACTGCAAACCACAAAAAAGAAGATCTAGATAAAATAATTGAAGTTTTAAACCAATTCTAATTCTCAAATTAAAATTGATGCGCAATTCGTTTTAAAACGTACCTTTGTAAAAAAATAGAATATGATGACAAATAACGATATCTTTAAAAAATTACGTGTTGCCTTAATGCTACGTGACGACCAAATAGTTGAAATTTTAGAATTGGTAGACTTTAGAATTACTAAATCAGAATTAGGTGCATTTTTCCGTGACGAAAAACACGAGAACTATATGGAATGTGGCGATCAAGTATTGCGTAATTTTCTAAACGGATTAGTTATACATTTACGCGGAACAAAAGAAAATCCAAAAAATCCAAATGATGTTTTAGCAAAACACAAAGCGCAAATTCCTGTTAAGGACGCAACTAAAGAAAGAAAGGAATTCAAGGCTAAACCAAGAGACGAAGAAAAGTCTAGAGGTGATGAAGCGCCATCAAAAACTAGCGCAGCTAAAAAACCTTCCAAAAAACAATATCCAAAAGGAAATGCAAAAGTACAGGTCGTAGAAAAAGTAAAATACAATTTCGGAAAGAACAAAAAATCATAAATAAAGACAAATCACTCTTTATAATTATAACAAAAAAATCCTAAGCTTTCACTTAGGATTTTTTGATATATACTCTTTTTTCTATTTAAGAAAGTGCTGCTTTAACTTGATCAGCTGCTTCTTGAAATTCAACAGCAGATAAAATTGGCATTCCTGAATTATCAATTAATTCTTTTGCAATAGCTGCATTAGTACCTTGTAAACGAACAATGATTGGTACTTTAATTGCATCACCCATGTTTTTGTAAGCATCAACAACTCCTTGTGCCACACGGTCACAACGAACAATACCTCCAAAAATATTAATCAAAATTGCTTTTACGTTTGGATCTTTTAAGATAATACGGAAAGCAGTTTCAACACGTTTTGCATCAGCAGTTCCACCTACGTCAAGAAAGTTTGCAGGTTCAAAACCAGCATACTTAATTAAATCCATAGTTGCCATTGCTAATCCAGCTCCGTTAACCATACATCCTACTGTACCATCAAGATCAACATAATTTAATCCTACTTCTTTAGCTTCTACTTCGATTGGATTCTCCTCACGGATATCACGCATGTCAGCATATTTCTTTTGTCTGTATAAAGCATTATCATCGATATTTACTTTAGCATCAACAGCCATTATTTTATTATCAGATGTTTTCAAAACTGGATTGATTTCAAACATTGAAGCATCAGAACCAATATATGCATTATATAAAGAGTCAATGAATTTCACCATTTCTTTGAAAGCATTTCCAGAAAGACCTAAATTAAAAGCAATTCTTCTTGCTTGAAAACCTTGTAATCCAACAGAAGGATCAACTTCTTCAGTAAAAATTAAATGTGGAGTATGCTCAGCAACTTCTTCAATATCCATTCCACCTTCAGTAGAATACATAATCATGTTACGACCAGTCGCTCTATTCAACAAAACAGAAACATAAAACTCAGAAGTTTCAGATTCACCAGGATAATAAACATCTTCAGCGATTAAAACTTTATGCACTTTTTTACCTTCAGCAGATGTTTGAGGTGTTACTAATTGCATTCCAATAATTTGTTCTGAAATTTCTTCAACTTGTTGTAAATTTTTAGCAAGCTTAACTCCACCACCTTTTCCACGTCCACCTGCATGAACTTGTGCTTTTACAACATACCAACTCGTTCCCGTTTCAGTAGTTAATTGTTTAGCAGCAGCAACAGCTTCTACTGGACTATTAGCAACGATTCCGCGTTGAATGCGAACTCCGTAGCTAGCTAAAATCTCTTTTCCTTGATATTCGTGTATGTTCATAATATAGAATTTGTCTGGATCCTGAAGTTATTTCAGAATATAAGTGGCACAAAAATAGCAAAATTCATCTAAACAGAGAAATCTTTTTCCTATTTAAAATTTCAAAAATGTTACACAAAAAAATACAACAAGAGAAACAAACATAATTAGCGCATAAATTAAAAATAAAAAACAAGCGAAAGGTATTGCTATAACGTTTGAAATATAATTTGTAAATTTGATAAGAACTACAATAATTGCCTATCTAATACAATTCAAAACAAACGCTATTGACGAATTAACAATACACAGGTACTTAAACACCATTATTATTATTAATTAAACGTTTTTCTATTATTACTATAAAAATAAGACGCATTGCTTGTTTTGGATACATTATATTCAATGAAATCTTTATTTTTGTAGAAAAAAATTATAAAGCATGAAAGTTAAAGAACAAGGCCTTTATTTGCCTGAATTTGAACACGACAACTGTGGCGCGGGATTTATTTGTAATTTAAACGGAATAAAATCTAACGATATCATTCATAAGGCACTTGATATTCTAATTAAATTAGAGCATCGTGGTGCTGTAAGTGCTGACGGAAGAACTGGAGATGGAGCAGGAATTCTTTTTGATATTCCTCATGATTTTTTTAAAAAAGTATGTGACTTTGAAATCCCAGCAACAAGAGAGTATGCAGTAGGAATGGTTTTTTTACCAAAAAAGAAAAACCAAGCTAAATTTTGCATGGATACTTTTGAAAAAACGGTACAAGATCAAAATTTAAAAATTTTAGGTTGGAGAGATGTTCCTGTTGATGTTACAAATCTAGGACAAATCGCAGCCGAAAAAGAACCTACAGTTAAACAAGTATTTATAGGTAAAAATGGTTTAGAATTGACCGAACAACAATTCAATGCTAAATTATTTGCTGCCAGAAAAATAGGAGAACATTTAATTCTGAAATCAAAAACTTCAGAAAGTCACATGTTTTACTTCTCTAGTTTATCAACGACAACAATAATATATAAAGGATTATTAATGCCCGAAGATATCAGTAGATATTACACGGACTTAACGGATACTGATTTAGTAACACGTTTAGCATTAGTACACCAGCGATTTTCTACCAATACATTCCCTTCTTGGGAATTAGCACAACCGTTTAGATACATGTGTCATAATGGTGAAATCAATACACTTCGTGGAAACGTAAGTAGAATGCGTGCTCGTGAAGAATTGATGAAAAGTGAGGTTTTTGGAGAAGATATTAAAAAAATGTTCCCTATTATATTAGAAGGAAAATCAGATTCAGCTTCTATGGATATGGTTGTAGAATTGTTATTGATGACTGGACGTACACTTCCAGAAGCAATGATGATGGTAGTTCCTGAAGCTTGGGAAAAACACCAAACCATGTCGGATGAAAAGAAAGCATTCTATGAATACAACTCTTGTATCATGGAACCATGGGATGGTCCTGCTTCTATTCCATTTACAGATGGAAATGTGATTGGTGCATTATTGGATAGAAATGGACTTCGTCCTTCTCGATATACATTAACAAAAACTGGTTTTGTAATTATGGCTTCAGAAATTGGAGTTCTTGATATAAATCCTGAAGATGTTGTTCAACACGGTCGTTTGGAGCCAGGAAAAATGTTCCTTGTGGACATGAATGAAGGTCGTATCATTGAAGATGATGAGATAAAAAATGCAGTTGTTACTAAACGTCCCTATAGACAATGGTTGAATGAAAATCTTCTTCCATTAGCTAAAGTTCCTTATACTAATAATGAAACTCCGACAGAGAATATTGACTTTGAAACGAGATTACGTTTATTTGGATACTCAATAGAAGATGTAAAAACCATTATAACCCCAATGGGTGCTAATGGAGCTGAGGCAATTAGCTCAATGGGTAATGATACTCCATTGGCTGTATTATCAGAACAACCACAACTATTATACAACTATTTTAAACAATTATTTGCTCAAGTTACTAATCCACCTTTGGATGGTATTCGTGAAGAAATAATTACAGATATTAGTTTAGCTATTGGCGGTGATTATAATATTTTTGATATTGAAGCTAAACAATGTAAAAAATTAAAAATCCAAAATCCAGTTATCTCTAAAGAGGATTTAGATAAAATAAAAAATATTGACCATGCCGATTTTAAATCTGCTTCTATTTCTACTCTATACAAAATAGAAAAAGGAGTTAATGGTTTAGAGCGTGCATTAGAAAAATGTGTTCAGGCAACTTATAAAGCAGTTAGCGAAGGACATAATATAATCATACTTTCTGATAGAGGTGTTACTGAAAAAATGGCACCAATACCTATGCTATTAGCATGTTCTTATATTCATCATTCATTGAATAAATTACAAGTTCGTTCAAAATTTGGAATTATCATTGAATCTGCCGAACCACGTGAACCACATCATTTCGCCTTATTATTTGGTTATGGAGCAAGCGCTATCAATCCATATTTAGTAAATGAAATTATACGTGACCAAGTTGACAAAGGCTTTATTACTAATGTAAAAGCGGATTACGCAATTTCAAACTACAACAAAGCGATTGCTAAAGGTATTTTGAAAATCATGAATAAAATTGGTATCTCTACTTTACATTCGTATAGAGCTGCCCAAATTTTTGAAATATTAGGTCTTAATAAAACCTTTTCTACAAAATATTTCCCATACACTCCTTCTAGAATTGAAGGGATTGGGTTAAATGAAATTGAAAAAGAAGTTAAAAAAAGACACCAAAAAGCATTCCCAAATTCTAAAATTGCAAGTTTATTACCTTTAGAAATTGGTGGAATATATAGATGGAGAAGAACAGGTGAAAAACACATGTTCAATCCAACTACAATTGCTAAATTACAGCAAGCAGTACGTTTAAACAGTCCAGAAAGTTATAAAGAATATTCTACAATGGTCAACGAGCAAAGCTCAAATTTAATGACTATTAGAGGTTTATTTGAATTTAATAATTTAGATCCAATTTCTATTGATGAAGTAGAACCTTGGACTGAAATTGTAAAAAAATTCAAAACTGGAGCGATGTCTTATGGATCTATTAGCCAGGAAGCCCATGAAAACTTGGCAATTGCCATGAATAGAATTGGTGGAAAAAGTAATTCTGGAGAAGGTGGAGAAGATCCAAAACGTTTCCAAAAAGAATTAAATGGAGATTCTAAAAACAGTGCTATTAAGCAAGTTGCTTCTGGTCGTTTTGGAGTATCTATCAATTATTTGACAAGTGCCAAAGAGATTCAAATTAAAATGGCTCAAGGTGCTAAACCTGGCGAAGGTGGTCAATTACCTGGTGAAAAAGTAGTGCCTTGGATTGCTAAAGTTAGAAATTCAACTCCTTATGTTGGATTAATTTCTCCTCCTCCACATCACGATATTTACTCTATTGAAGATTTATCTCAATTAATATTCGATTTAAAAAATGCAAATCGTGATGCACGTGTAAACGTAAAATTAGTATCTGAAGTTGGTGTTGGAACAATCGCAGCCGGAGTTGCTAAAGCAAAAGCTGATGTCATTTTAATTTCTGGATACGATGGAGGAACTGGAGCCGCTCCATTAACTTCATTACAACATACTGGTATTCCTTGGGAACTTGGTTTAGCCGAAGCGCAACAAACTTTAATCTTAAATGACTTAAGAAGTCGTGTCGTATTAGAATGTGATGGACAATTGAAAACAGGACGTGATGTCGCTATTGCAGCATTGCTTGGAGCAGAAGAATTTGGTTTTGCTACAGCACCACTAGTTGCATCAGGTTGTATCATGATGAGAGCTTGTCATTTAAATACCTGCCCAGTAGGTATTGCTACTCAAGATCCTGAATTAAGAAAAAATTTCAAGGGAACACCTGAGCATATCATTAACTTCATGTATTTCATTGCTGAAGAGTTAAGAGAAATCATGGCTCAATTAGGTTTCAGAACCTTGAAAGAAATGGTAGGACAATCACAAAAACTGAATGTTAATAAAGCAATTAAGCATTATAAAGCAAACGGATTAGATCTATCTACTATTTTATACAAACCAGAAAAAGCGAAGACAGTACCTAATCACAATACAACAACTCAAGATCACGGACTTGATAATGTACTTGATTTTGAAATCATAAAAGCGGCTATTCCTTCTATTTATAGAAAAGAAAAAACAAGAGTTACTTTTGATATCAAAAATACGGACCGTTCTGTTGGAGCAATTTTAAGTAATGAAATTTCAAAAATTTATGGTGCACAAGGTTTACCTGAAGACACAATATTAGTAGATTTCACCGGTTCTGCAGGTCAAAGTTTTGGTGCATTTGCAACCAATGGATTATCATTTAAAATTCATGGAAACTGCAATGACTACTTAGGAAAAGGACTTTCTGGAGGTAAATTAATTATCAAAGTACCCCCTACAGCTACATTTAAACCGGAGGAAAACATCATCATCGGTAACGTAGCCCTTTATGGTGCTATAACTGGTGAAGCATACATCAATGGTATGGCAGGGGAACGTTTCTGCGTTAGAAATTCTGGAGCAACAGCAGTTGTTGAAGGAATTGGAGATCATGGTTGTGAATACATGACTGGAGGTACAGTTGCTGTGCTAGGAAGAACAGGAAGAAATTTTGCTGCTGGAATGAGTGGTGGTGTTGCCTATGTTTTTGACGAGCAAAAACAATTTGAAAATGGCTTATGCAATATGGAAATGGTTGCCTTAGAAACATTAGAAGATGAGGATTTAAGCAAACTGAAACGTTTAATTAAAAACCATTCCATGTATACCAATAGTCCATTAGCAAAAAGAATTTTGGAAGACTGGGACAACCAACAAAAACACTTTATCAAAGTAATGCCTAGAGATTATAAAATAGCATTACAACGATTAGCAGAAGAAAAGAAAATTGAAGAACTAATAGCAACAGCATAGTTATGGGAAAGATAGGCGGATTTAAAGAATACGATAGAACAGACGAAAGTAATATAGCAGTACAAGAACGTGTAGTAAATTATAATGAATTTACTATTCCGTTATCAAAAGAAAAGATAAAAGAGCAAGGTTCAAGATGTATGGATTGCGGAATCCCATTTTGCCATAGTTCATGTCCATTAGGAAATTTAATTCCAGATTTTAACGACATGGTGCACCAAGAAGAATGGCAAAGTGCCTTGGAGATTTTACAATCTACCAATAACTTTCCAGAATTCACAGGTCGCTTATGCCCTGCTCCATGTGAAAAATCATGTGTATTAGGAATTATTGAAGAGCCAGTTGCTATTGAAAATATTGAGAAAAACATTATCGAAAGAGGTTTCGCTGAAGGATGGATAAAACCACAAACTCCTGCAACAAGAACTGGAAAAACAGTAGCCGTAATTGGGTCTGGGCCAGCCGGATTAGCAGCAGCACAACAATTAAATCGTGCTGGACACACAGTAACTGTTTTCGAAAGAGACAATGCAATAGGTGGTTTATTACGTTATGGAATTCCAAATTTTAAATTAGAAAAAGGAATTATCGACAGACGTGTGAAAATTCTAGAACTTGAAGGAATCACTTTTAAAACTAACGTAAATGTTGGCGTAAATTATAGCGTTGATCAATTAAATGAATTTGATTCAATTGTTTTATGTGGTGGTGCTACTGAAAGAAGAAGCTTGCCTACAAAAGGAATTGAAACAAAAGGAGTCGTTCAAGCAATGGATTTTTTAACGCAACAAACTAAAGTACTTTACGGTGAGGAAATCGCTGACCAAATCAAAGCTACTGGTAAAGATGTTATCGTGATTGGTGGTGGAGATACTGGTTCTGACTGTGTTGGAACTTCAAACAGACACGGTGCAAAATCGGTTACTAATTTTGAAATCATGCCAAAACCTCCAGTAGGAAGAAGCGAGACTACACCTTGGCCATTTTGGCCTTTGCAACTTAAAACTTCATCTTCACATGAAGAAGGATGTGATAGAAACTGGTTAATAAACACTAAAGAATTTATCGCAAATGATAAAGGTGAATTAGTTGGATTAAAAACTGTTGAAGTGGCTTGGAAAATAACTCCAGGACAAAGACCAGAATTAATTGAAAAAGAAGGATCCGAAAAAACTTGGCCTTGTGATTTAGCATTACTTGCTTTAGGATTTACTGGTCCTGAAAAAACTTTAAGCGAGCAATTAGGGCTAGAAACAGATATGAGAAGTAATTACAAAGCAACTAACTATCAAACTAATGTACCTAATATTTTCACTGCTGGAGATATGCGTCGCGGACAATCGTTAATTGTTTGGGCAATATCAGAAGGTCGCGAAGCGGCACGTGAAGTGGACTTCTACTTGATGGGGTCTACCAACTTACCTACTAAAGGTACTGGAGATTTACCAAGTTTGTAATTTCAAATAAACAATATAAAATGACTGCCAAATCTATTTTTGGGCAGTCATTTTTTAGTTTTAGGAGGTGTCCATACATCCACTATCGTTACTGTATGGTCGGGCTGTACGCTTCAAGTCCTCGTCGCTTTCGTAAAAACTACAGCGACTGTGGGCTATACGCTACCATCCCTCACCCGAAAAATTAAAATAACACAAATAAATAGCAATATTGTTTATTTTGTAACTTTTTGTTACAATTTGTTAGAATTTGTAAAATCGCTTGTGAGAACAAATAAAGAATAATAAATTTGCTAAAAATAATATAACAATGCAATCAAAAGACTTACTTCAGCTAGCAGAACAATTTGGCAGTCCATTATACGTTTATGATGCCGATAAAATAAAATCACAATACAACAGATTAACAAAAGCATTTTCTAAAGTTGAGAAGTTACGCATCAATTATGCAATGAAAGCATTATCTAATGTTGCTATTTTACAACTATTAAAAGAAATGGGATCGGGACTTGATACCGTATCAATTCAAGAAGTACAATTAGGACTTCATGCAGGATATGATCCAGAAAAAATATTTTATACTCCAAACGGTGTATCTCTTGAGGAAATTGAAGAAGTACATGCTTTAGGAGTTCAAATCAATATTGATAACTTATCTATATTGGAGCAATTCGGTGCTAAACACCCAAATGTTCCTGTTTGTATCCGAATCAATCCTCACGTAATGGCAGGTGGAAATGCTAATATTTCAGTAGGTCATATTGATAGCAAATTCGGAATATCTGTTCATCAATTACCACATTTAGTTCGTATTGTTGAAAATACTAAAATGAACATTGTTGGTATTCACATGCATACTGGTTCAGATATTTTAGATATTGAAGTATTCTTATACGCTGCCGAAATTTTATTTGATGCAGCAAAAAACTTCAAAAACTTAGAGTTCTTAGATTTTGGAAGCGGATTCAAAGTGCCTTACAAAAAAGACGATATCGAAACAGATATTGAAGAATTAGGAAAGAAATTAACTAAAAGATTCAATGCTTTCTGTACAGAGTATGGAAAAGAATTGACATTAATATTCGAACCAGGTAAATTTCTAGTGAGTGAAGCTGGGTCTTTTTTAGTAAAAGTAAATGTAATCAAACAAACAACATCAACCGTATTTGCTGGAGTTGATAGTGGATTCAACCATTTAATACGTCCAATGTTATACGGATCTCAACATCATATTGACAATATATCAAATCCAAAAGGAAAAGAACGTTTCTATTCCGTTGTAGGATATATTTGCGAAACAGATACTTTTGCAAGCAATAGAAGAATCCCTGAAATAAAAGAAGGTGACATATTAAGTTTTAGAAATGCAGGTGCTTATTGTTATTCAATGGCATCCAATTATAATTCACGATACAAACCAGCTGAAGTATTATGGATGAATGGCCAAGGTCACTTAATACGTGCTCATGAAACATTTGAAGACTTATTAAAAAATCAAATTCCATTACCAGTAGAAGCTACTGTTTAAAAATAAAATCAAAAAAAAGGTGTATTTTCAAATACACCTTTTTTCGTTTCTATCATAACCTAGTCCTTTAAAACTTCCTCAAGAACATTTGCTTCAGTTCCATTCGGAAAAGAAACCTTAATCTTCTGCGCGATTGTGGGCGCAATTTGAGTAATGACTTTTTTATCAAATGATTCTCCCTTTTTAATATGCCAACCGTAAAAAATAGCGGGAACGTGAGTATCATAAGTATAAGTAGTTCCATGAGAAGTTCCTGTTCCAAGGTACTCGATATAACCAGGTTTATCTAAAATAACTAAATCGCCATTTTGAGTTACATCATATCCCTTAGCGATAAAGTTCAAGAAATAATCATTACCTGTTGAATTTAAAATTTCATCTTCAGTATACACTCTTTTGACATAATCCTGAGTCATTAAAAATTCTTTAAAAGCCTCTTTTACTACACTTAAATCAAGGTTTTTAGTTTTAATAATTTCTTCATTAAAAAATAAATTGAAATTTGAATAATTTAAAACTAAGTCCGTTCCAAAAGTTTTCACAGAAAAATCCTTTAAATTATTTCTAATATCTTTAGGACTTATACTGCTTACATTGTATTTATGATCTTTAAGATAGTTTACATTTTCAGCACCTGCATGATCAGCAGTCAAAAACAATAAGTAATTATCTTTTCCAACTGTTTTATCTAAATAATTCAAAAACTCAGCAATTGTTTGATCTAATCGCAAATAAGTATCTTGTAGTTCCATTGATCTTGGCCCTAATAAATGACCTACATAATCTGTTGAAGAAAAACTAACTGTAAGGAAATCAGTAATATTATCTTTCCCTAATTCCTCTTTTTCAATAGCTTTCATTGCAAATTCTGCCAATAAATTATTTCCAAAGGGAGTAGATCGCAATACACCAGCATCATTTTTAGCATACATATCCTTTAAATTATAAGGAAAAACGGGAGCCACACTATTATATAACTTCCCTTCATAAGGATTATTATCCTCTAAACTTTCATCATAAGTAGCTTTTGGTTTCAATAAATCCCATCCTTTATTGATATATGACATATAATGCTTTTCATCATTGAATTTTTGAACCCAATCAGGTAATTTTTCACCATAAAAAGAACTAGAAATAAAAGAACCTGTTTTACTGTACCAAAAAGCCCAATTTGCAAAATGACCAGCAGGTAATATAGCACCACGATCTTTAAGACTCAAACCGATTACCTTACCTTTAAAATTAGTACCCATTCTCAACTCATCAGTAATTGTAGTCGTTAAAAGATTTTTAGGAGACATCTCACCTTCTTCTTTAGTTCCATCCCCTACAGTGTTCACACTTGCATCATCTGTGCAATACATCTCTTTACCCAATTTTCTACTAAACCACTCATTACTTACAATACCATGAATTGCCGGAGTTGTACCTGTATAAATTGAGGCATGCCCAGGAGCAGTATAAGTGGGCATATAATTATAATGCATATTTTGAAAAGTATATCCATTTCCCATTAATCTTTTGAAACCATCATTTGAAAAATCATTCGAAAAACGATATAAATATTCCATTTTCATTTGATCAACAACAATACCTACTACCAATTTAGGTCTCTCCTGTGCTTGTAAATTTGACATGATAATAACAGCCAAAAACAAAAATATTTTCTTCATAATAAAATTTTATAACAACAAAAATACATTATAGATTTCAGAAACCGAAAATATGAAACAAATAAGAGAAAGAATTAATATAATAATAACTTTTATGATTATATTTAATTATAAAACAATCCAATTATTTCTACACACTATCCAAAATGGTTTAAATTTAAATTGTGAATTATCTTCTAAAAACACAAATAATGGAAATGTATGATAACAAAGAAATTTTTCAGAAATCTTGGGATAAAAATTACTTGTCAGAAGAATTAATTCAAGCACAATGGGCAGAATTTGTAGAACTTAAAAAGGTCATTACAGAATTGTATCAAAGAAAGAAAACACCTTTGTCTATTCTTGATATCGGAATTGGAAATGGCAGAATAGCAAAGCATCTTAGTGGAATTCCTGAAATGTGGAAAATGGTGGGTTCATATGACGGCACAGATAATGCCGAAGCCTGTGTAATACTGTCAAGACAGACAGCAAAAGAATTAAAAATTGATGATAAAGTAGCGATCTATCTTGAAGACGCCATCAACTTAGATAAATGGAAGAAAAAATATGATTTAATTATTATCACATGGTTCACAGCTGGCAATTTTTACCCTAGCAATTTTTCTTTTGAAAGGTATAACCCCTTAGAGAGGCGGCTGGATCTAACAAAAAATGAAAAATTCGAAATTATATTTTCAAATTTATACAAGTTGTTGCGCTCTGGAGGGGAAATAGTAATAGGTGCATGCTACATTGACAATGATAAAACTAGACTTAAACAAGAACATTCCTATAAAAAAATGGGAATGACAATAATCACAGATGCTAAAGATAGTTTTACCGCTACAAAAGAAGGTTTCTGGTCTCAGCGTTTTACGGAAGAAAAAATACGGAACTATTTATCTTTTGTTGAAACCGAAAAAATATCATTCAATTCCCTTGATACTTATGATTATGCGATGCAAGTAAGAATTAAAAAATAAATAAAATATGCAGTTACTTTAAAAACGGAATAAAAACCCCTTCGATTAAATCATTAGGATTGCCATTTCTTCTCTAATACCCATTCCTTGAAGAAAAATCGATTTTTTTGCGCACAAAAAAACCCTATCCAAATAAATGAATAGGGTTTTTAAAGAAAGGCGACGACATACTCTCCCACATAACTGCAGTACCATCTGCGCAGGCGGGCTTAACTACTCTGTTCGGGATGGGAAGAGGTGAGCCCCGCCGCAATAACCACCTTAAGAAGTTATAATTGCTTTGGGCAATTTTTCAATGATTGTTTATCTTATGATAAAAATCTATTGAACAATATCTTAACATACTGAGATAAAGAAAAAAATATTAGTTCCTGAACGAATCTAGGAATTAGAAAGTTTCCCCAGCCTCTTGCGAGGCTGGAAAGGTGTACATAAGCTTACGGATTATTAGTACTACTCGACTATGACATTACTGCCTTTACATCTATAGCCTATCAACGTGGTCATCTCCCACGATCCTTAAAAGAAATCTCATCTTGTGGTGGGTTTCGCGCTTATATGCTTTCAGCGCTTATCCCTTCCAAACGTAGCTACTCTGCCATGCCACTGGCGTGACAACAGATACACTAGAGGTTTGTCCAATTCGGTCCTCTCGTACTAGAATCAGATCCACTCAAATTTCTTGCGCCCACAGTAGATAGAGACCGAACTGTCTCACGACGTTCTGAACCCAGCTCGCGTGCCACTTTAATGGGCGAACAGCCCAACCCTTGGGACCTTCTCCAGCCCCAGGATGTGACGAGCCGACATCGAGGTGCCAAACCCCCCCGTCGATATGAGCTCTTGGGGGAGATCAGCCTGTTATCCCCGGCGTACCTTTTATCCTTTGAGCGATGGCCCTTCCATGCGGAACCACCGGATCACTATGCTCTACTTTCGTACCTGATCGACCTGTATGTCTCTCAGTCAAGCTCCCTTATGCCATTGCACTCTACGCACGGTTACCAAGCGTACTGAGGGAACCTTTAGAAGCCTCCGTTACTCTTTTGGAGGCGACCACCCCAGTCAAACTACCCACCAAGCAATGTCCCCCGCAAAACGGGGTTAGGCCTCAGATAAACAAAGGGTTGTATTTCAACAATGACTCCACAACGCCTAGCGACGCCACTTCACAGTCTCCAACCTATCCTACACATCATTTATCCAAGGTCAATACTAAGCTATAGTAAAGGTGCACAGGGTCTTTTCGTCCCACTGCGGGTAAACGGCATCTTCACCGTTACTACAATTTCACCGAGCTCATGGCTGAGACAGTGTCCAGATCGTTACACCATTCGTGCAGGTCGGAACTTACCCGACAAGGAATTTCGCTACCTTAGGACCGTTATAGTTACGGCCGCCGTTTACTGGGGCTTCATTTCAATGCTTCTGGTTACCCATAACATCTCCACTTAACCTTCCAGCACCGGGCAGGTGTCAGGCCCTATACTTCATCTTACGATTTTGCAGAGCCCTGTGTTTTTGATAAACAGTCGCCTGGACCTCTTCACTGCGGCCAGCATTGCTGCTGGCGACCCTTCTCCCGAAGTTACGGGTCTATTTTGCCTAATTCCTTAGCCATGAATCTCTCGAGCACCTTAGAATTCTCATCTCGACTACCTGTGTCGGTTTGCGGTACGGGTACTATTAACCTGAAGTTTAGAGGTTTTTCTTGGAAGCCCTTAGGTGCACTATCTCTTTGTCCGAAGACGCCGAGTACTATCGTATTTCCCCAAAACCCGTGGATTTGCCTGCGGGTCTTATAGGTAGGTACTTCAACGAACTATTCCGTCAGTTCGCGGCACTTTCATCACTCCGTCACCCCATCACAGTTAACAGTAGTACGGGAATATTAACCCGTTGTCCATCGACTGTCCCTTTCGGGTTCGCCTTAGGTCCCGACTAACCCACAGCTGATTAGCATAGCTGTGGAAACCTTAGTCTTTCGGTGTGCGGGTTTCTCGCCCGCATTATCGTTACTTATGCCTACATTTTCTTTTCTCACCGGTCCAGCATACCTTACGATACACCTTCTACCCTGTGAGAATGCTCCCCTACCACTTACAATAAATTGTAAATCCATAGCTTCGGTAATATACTTATGCCCGATTATTATCCATGCTCGTCCGCTCGACTAGTGAGCTGTTACGCACTCTTTAAATGAATGGCTGCTTCCAAGCCAACATCCTAGCTGTCTATGCAGACAAACCTCGTTCTTTCAACTTAGTATATATTTGGGGACCTTAGCTGATGGTCTGGGTTCTTTCCCTCTCGGACTTGGACCTTAGCACCCAAGCCCTCACTGTTAGTGAACATTATATAGCATTCGGAGTTTGTCAGGAATTGGTAGGCGGTGAAGCCCCCGCATCCAATCAGTAGCTCTACCTCTATATAACTTTATAACTAACGCTGCACCTAAATGCATTTCGGGGAGTACGAGCTATTTCCGAGTTTGATTGGCCTTTCACCCCTACCCACAGATCATCCCAAGACTTTTCAACGTCAACGGGTTCGGTCCTCCACTATGTGTTACCACAGCTTCAACCTGTCCATGGGTAGATCACACGGTTTCGCGTCTAACACTACTGACTAAAGCGCCCTATTCAGACTCGCTTTCGCTACGGATCCGTGGCTTAACCACTTATCCTTGCCAGCAACGTTAACTCGTAGGCTCATTATGCAAAAGGCACGCCGTCACCCCACGAAGGGGCTCCGACCGCTTGTAAGCGTATGGTTTCAGGATCTATTTCACTCCGTTATTCACGGTTCTTTTCACCTTTCCCTCACGGTACTGGTTCACTATCGGTCTCTCAGGAGTATTTAGCCTTAGCGGATGGTCCCGCCAAATTCAGACAGGATTTCTCGTGTCCCGCCCTACTCAGGATACCACTATCAATTATATCACTTACCTATACAGGACTATCACCCTCTTTGGTTCTACTTTCCAGTAGATTCTAGTTCGTTTTACATTGAATATCGTGGTCCTACAACCCCAACATTGCCGTAACAACATTGGTTTGGGCTAATCCGCGTTCGCTCGCCACTACTTACGGAATCACTTTTGTTTTCTTCTCCTCCGCCTACTTAGATGTTTCAGTTCAGCGGGTTTGCCCACCTATCGGTGTACTAGATCTTCAATCTAGTGGGTTGCCCCATTCAGGTATCTACGGATCAATCGGTGTGTGCCCGTCCCCGTAGCTTTTCGCAGCTTATCACGCCTTTCATCGCCTCTGAGAGCCAAGGCATCCCCCATACGCCCTTATTTTGCTTATTGTACCAATCTTAAATTTAATTAAGACCGTTTTTGTTTGTTTTCTACTATAAATAGTAAAAAACGCTTTCTACTTTTTATATTTTTCTTATCTCAATATGTCAATGAACTTTTATCGCTAGTTTAATCGTTTTTTCGTTTAATCGTTTAACCGATTTAACAAATCAACGTATCAACTTTTGATTTGTGGAGAATAACGGAGTCGAACCGTTGACCTCCTGCGTGCAAGGCAGGCGCTCTAGCCAGCTGAGCTAATCCCCCAATCTATTTATGAATTGTGAATTATCAATTATGAATCTATGATTCATGATTTCTCAACTCCAGATTTCTTCTTTTTATTTAAGTATAAATAGTTGTCTCGGACAGACTCGAACTGTCGACCCCTACATTATCAGTGTAGTACTCTAACCAGCTGAGCTACGAGACACTCTTATTCTTAAATGGTATTATTTGAACTAACAGCAAGAGTAATAAATTCTCAATCTTTGTTTCCACTTTCTCTTTTCGTCTCTTTCCCTACCGTGTTGATTAATCAACTAACACTAAGGCTCTAGAAAGGAGGTGTTCCAGCCGCACCTTCCGGTACGGCTACCTTGTTACGACTTAGCCCTAGTTACCAGTTTTACCCTAGGCAGCTCCTTGCGGTCACCGACTTCAGGCACCCCCAGCTTCCATGGCTTGACGGGCGGTGTGTACAAGGCCCGGGAACGTATTCACCGGATCATGGCTGATATCCGATTACTAGCGATTCCAGCTTCACGGAGTCGAGTTGCAGACTCCGATCCGAACTGTGACCGGTTTTGTAGATTCGCTCCTGGTCGCCCAGTGGCTGCTCTCTGTACCGGCCATTGTAGCACGTGTGTAGCCCAAGGCGTAAGGGCCGTGATGATTTGACGTCATCCCCACCTTCCTCACAGTTTGCACTGGCAGTCTCGTTAGAGTTCCCGACATGACTCGCTGGCAACTAACAACAGGGGTTGCGCTCGTTATAGGACTTAACCTGACACCTCACGGCACGAGCTGACGACAACCATGCAGCACCTTGTAAATTGTCTTGCGAAAAGTCTGTTTCCAAACCGGTCAATCTACATTTAAGCCTTGGTAAGGTTCCTCGCGTATCATCGAATTAAACCACATGCTCCACCGCTTGTGCGGGCCCCCGTCAATTCCTTTGAGTTTCAAACTTGCGTTCGTACTCCCCAGGTGGGATACTTATCACTTTCGCTTAGCCACTGAGATTGCTCCCAACAGCTAGTATCCATCGTTTACGGCGTGGACTACCAGGGTATCTAATCCTGTTCGCTACCCACGCTTTCGTCCATCAGCGTCAATATATTAGTAGTAACCTGCCTTCGCAATTGGTATTCCATGTAATCTCTAAGCATTTCACCGCTACACTACATATTCTAGTTACTTCCTAATAATTCAAGTCTAGCAGTATCAATGGCCGTTCCACCGTTGAGCGATGGGCTTTCACCACTGACTTACTAAACCGCCTACGGACCCTTTAAACCCAATGATTCCGGATAACGCTTGGATCCTCCGTATTACCGCGGCTGCTGGCACGGAGTTAGCCGATCCTTATTCTTACGATACCGTCAAGACTCTACACGTAGAGTTGTTTCTTCTCGTATAAAAGCAGTTTACAATCCATAGGACCGTCATCCTGCACGCGGCATGGCTGGATCAGGCTTGCGCCCATTGTCCAATATTCCTCACTGCTGCCTCCCGTAGGAGTCTGGTCCGTGTCTCAGTACCAGTGTGGGGGATCTCCCTCTCAGGACCCCTACCCATCGTAGCCTTGGTATGCCGTTACCATACCAACTAGCTAATGGGACGCATGCTCATCTTTCACCGATAAATCTTTAATAATTAAATGATGCCACTCAATTATACTATGAGGTATTAATCCAAATTTCTCTGGGCTATCCCTCTGTGAAAGGTAGATTGCATACGCGTTACGCACCCGTGCGCCGGTCTCTAATTCCGAAGAACTATACCCCTCGACTTGCATGTGTTAAGCCTGCCGCTAGCGTTCATCCTGAGCCAGGATCAAACTCTTCATCGTATATTATGCAAGAACCATAAATGATTCTCTATTTATTTTTGACTGAAGGTCTAGTGGTTTTTTCAAATCTCTCGATTCTATTACTCTTTATTCTTTTGTCTTAAGATCTCTCTTAAAACGGCTGTCAATTCAATATGTCTAGGAACGTGTCTTATCTTGTTTTTCACTCGTAGCAACACTTAACGTATTTCTCCAAGCGGGTGCAAAAGTAGATATTACTTTTAAACCTCACAAGCTTTTTTGAAAC